>OZ253957.1:420000-2993043 GCA_965267385.1 Balneola sp. | reverse complement strand
ACCGGAACCTCAAAGGTTTCTGAAATAACTTCATACACTTCACTGGAACTTCGGAACCCGTATCCACCCCACAGCAACGCTCGCTTGAAGTGCCAGATGGCATCACCCATTCCTTCAAAATCAGTGAACCGGTTCTCGTCCAGGTGGATGACTTCGTAGCTGCTCTCTTCATATACTTTCTGAATATGTGGTACTTCCTTTTTTCGCTCCGGGGCGTGCATCACGCTCATGATCACCTGCTTGGTGCCGTCTTCCCGTATGTATGGCAAACTCTGATTGGCGCAGAATACCATGTCCGGAAACCCTCTCACTCCGTCCACAACATGGGTGTAGAGTCCCAGCTCCTCATAAGCCTTTTTTAAATGCTCCCACTCATTCTGAGCTTCGATCTTATCCACATCACCTATATTACCTTCCATATGCGGATTGATCACGTACTCGACCGAGAAGTAGGTGGGCCTGACCAGCATTACCTTACCGGGTGCGGGCATTTCCCGGAGCTCAGATAGTTTAAAATCAAGATCGCTGACGGACGTAATTACTTTATGCATAAAGGGGCTCTTTTTAATTTTGAAAGAATAATAAAGATCAAAAAAAACCTGATAGGGCACAATGGCCCTTCTCTTGTTTTGATATTGCTACCCCCGGTTCGGGAGGGGCCTACCTCAATTTAAATTTCCGGATATCTCCCTGTAGCCCTAATTATTGACAAAGGTCCTGACCGTATCCACTTCGATAATGACCGGCTCGTGTTCATACAGTCCCAGCACCCTTTTCGAATTGGCTGAAACCAGCTCTCCCCCCTGGATCGCTGAACTTTGACCAAAGCCCTGAGCTCCGTAGTGTTTAAAACTGAATATATAGGTACCTATGTTATCATCGATACAGTTTATGGCCAGTTCTTCTCCCAGGGCATTGCCCAGTATCTCATTGGGTTGATACTGAAGCACCAGCACTGTATCCAGGCGGGTCACCGAACTTACCTGATCTGTTTCAAATTCCCGGTCGTTATACGTGAACCTCATACTAAAATCCACAAATTCACCCTTCTCAAAAAATACAGGGAATACGTTGATGGAGATCACGATCCGGTCACAGTCGTCATCCGGATTAATGACGCTGACTGAAGCTTTCCTCGGAATAAAAGTACTCAGGGAGTCCCGATACCCTTCCGGATCTTCCAGGGTAATGACGTATTCGGTATCATACTCAATAGGGAGCTCTGAAAAAAAGTTATGGGTGTACACGTCCTCAAATCTCAGAACCCGGTCCGTCATCAGGTCCGAGGCAGATGTACTGTTGTTTCTGAGTACCACATGTACATCCAGCTCCCGGGTCTCCGACAGAATGGGAACCTTATTCGTATCGTACACCCTGACGTAGTTACGAACCTCACTGGCATTCAAGGTTCCGTAGATGGAATACCTTCCCTCCTCATGCTCGTTGAAAAGTGAAAACTCCGGGTCGCAGGAACACAGGAAAAGTGCCAGCACTGAGCTCACCATCATCATTCGAATGCTATGCCGCCGGGGTTTTCTCATCTGAATGCCATCTTTATGCCAGCATAGGGAAGGATCGGTGTCTGGTCCACTCTTTCCAGCAAATTAAGGTCTACATAAAACACGTTGCTGCGGTCATACACATTGATGCATCCCAGCTCAGCGATCATGGAAAGACGCTCTGAAATATTGAAGGTTCTCCTGACGGACACATCCAGTCTGTGGTAATAAGGCAGTCGCTCCCCATAGGGCCGGGCAAACAATGTTTTGGCTATACCCGGCTCCGCTGTTGGGTCCTGAAGGGGAATGATGACCTCCAGGTCGAACCCCAGAACTTTTGTATATGGCAAGCCACTTCCAAGCTCCCAGGTTGCGCTGGTCGTGAATTTTCCGATTTCAAAACTCAGTATGGTATTGAGTTTGTGACGCTGATCATGCGGCGGTGAATAGGTAAATACGGGCTCCAGAATCCACGCACCCAAATCATCCCGGGCTGCAGAATATTCTGACCGTGACCATCCGTATCCGACATAGGCATAGGTAATATCTCCTTCGTACCTGATCCCCAGGTCCATCCCGTAATTCTCGGAGTTAGCCAGCGCGGTTTCCGTTTCCAGTTTTGCAATAGGCTGCCATTTTGAAACGGGGATGTTCTTATGCCTTTTATAATACACTTCAAAGTTTGTGGTCCATTTGCTTCCCAGTTTGTTTCGCAGCCCCAGCATGACATGCACCGCACCAGGCAGTGGATCGTCGAAATCGTTGGGCCGGTACACTTTAAAAGTAGTGCCGGCATCTCTTTCGTCTGAAATGGCATCATGAAGCTGATTGTATATTCCGGTAGCCGCGCTGATCTCAAAACGGTTATTTGCAAACGGCTTGTACAGAATCCTTAATCGGGGCTCGATAGTAGGTACATTCAGGGTTGTAAACTGGCTTCCAATACTTGGCTGGAGATCCAGATATTCATTCACCGACCACTCTGTTTTTGCGTAAGCCTGTAAAACGGGCACAACCCGTTTGAAGTCTTCAGCCAGCGTAAACCGGTCATCCAGATTCGCTGTAAAACTCTGCATCAGGATACTGAACCCGTAATCAACTTTGAGCCCCAACGCGTACTCCTCCAGATCAAAGCGCATATAGTAGCTCGAAACCGAAGCTTTGCGCTCTGTCTCCGTCTGCGATCCTTCGGTATTCACATATCTGGAAAACCCTACGGAGACCTCATAGGGATGGGCAAATTTATCGTCATAGCCAAAACAACGGGCTCCAAAACCAGTATTGCTCCAGCTCAGGAAATTTTCTCTTCGTTCGTTGATCCTTCCGCTGTCGTTGGTAAGGATACCGGTGAAATTACAACTCAACCCTTTTCCCTGTATGGAATACTTCCCAATGAAATCATAGAACTTCAGGTCTCTTTCCTGTGTGCCCAGGTAACCGGAAAAACGATCGATGGTGGATATGCGCCCGTTTACCATCAGGGACCGGGAACCTTCTCTCGTAGGGCCGTCAAAAAACAGTGTTGATATATACGGGCTGAAGCTTGCACTGGAGGAGTATCTTTTGAAATTACCCGTTCTGAGATTCGCATCAATCACGGCTGATGTGCTTCCCATGTACTCGTTGTCGAAACCGCCTGAAAAAATATCCACACTACTGATGGCCTGTTCGGGAAATGCAGAAAACAGATTTGAGATATGGAATGGCTTTACAATCGGGATGTTATCGATGAGTACCAGATTCTGAGCAGGTGTACCTCCCCTGATATATACATCTCCGCCCTGATCCCCGATAGTAATAATACCCGGAAGGGTTTGGATATAAGCCATGAGATCTCCTTCGATGCTCAATGACGGAATGCGGCTCAGATCTTCGGCGGTA
Source organism: Balneola sp. (assembly GCA_965267385.1). Classification (GTDB taxonomy): domain Bacteria; phylum Bacteroidota; class Rhodothermia; order Balneolales; family Balneolaceae; genus Balneola. The sequence goes on along the minus strand of OZ253957.1, from coordinate 2,989,663 downwards.
ACCCTGGTTATTCCTACCTCGCCGGTCGTAATTTCCCGCTCTCCAAGGACTAACACTTCGTCCAGTTCGCTTCTGGAAGTTTCGAGCGTTATAGTCCTTACCGTTATTCCTGACTTCTCCATCTTGATCTCTGCTTCAAAGGTTCTGAACCCCACAAAGGATGCCTTCACCTGGTAGAGCGAATCGGTCAGTCCCCTGAATTCGCAAAAACCGTTGACGTTAGACACGCAGTAGTCCAGATACTTATCTTCTCCCGGTCTATAGATCACTACATTGGCACCGGTCAGTGGCTGTAATCCCTCTTCCTGTACAACAATACGTAATACCTTAGAGCTCTGGGCCAGAAGAAGATCCGGAGAAACAAATGAAACCAGAAGTACTATGAAGAATGTGAGCTTGGCTCTCTGCATAATCTGTGATCTAAGAGCCTTATCTTAAGGCTATACTTTCAGTATCGCTTATAGCGCCATACGCGATCAATATAGATTATTGCGCCATGTTTCTAAACCAATCAAAAACACGTTCAGTAAAAACTTGTATTCCCGTATATTTGTTTTCGAATCACTAATGCTCATTCATGCCTGAAAAAAATTTAGTAATTGCCTTCGGAGGGGTCTCCCCCGAACATGAAGTTTCCGTATTGACCGCTATGCAGGCGATCGCCTCGCTGGAAGCCTCGGAATACACCCGGCTTCCCCTGTACATTACCAAATCCGGTACATGGCTCACCGGGGAAGCTCTTCTGGACCTGAAAAACTATAAGGATCTGGCCGCCCTCGAAGAAATGGCCACTCCCTGTGCCTTTACCAAAGATGATGCCGGCCGGACGCTGCTTCGGGAGCAGACCGGTGGCAGTTTTTTCAGCAAACCAAAAGAGTGGCCGGTGTACGCAGTACTGTGTGCGTTCCATGGCAGTGAAGGCGAAAACGGGGCGTTTCAGGGCGTGTGCGAAACCTTCAATGTGCCTTACACCGGCAGTGGCGTGTTAGCCTCTTCTGTCGGCATGGATAAAGCCAAAGCCAAGCAGCTTTGCGTGGCCAATGATATTCCTGTTACCGACAGCCTGGATTTTCTGGAAAGCCACTGGGAGTCTGATCAGGACACGATCATCAAAGAAGCCGAATCTCTGGGCTATCCGTTGATTGTGAAGCCGGTTAACCTCGGAAGCAGCATTGGTGTGGCCAAAGTGAATAACAGGGATATGCTGACCGAAGCTGTGGAAACGGCCTTCCGATATGATGCCCATCTTCTGATTGAACAGGCCGTTCACCCGCTCATGGAGATCAACTGTTCTGTTTTGGGTACGGCCGAAGAATGCCGGGCCAGCGTATGTGAGAAGCCGCTTGGAACCACCGAGACCCTTTCGTTTGAAGATAAATATCAAAGCGGGGGGGCAGCTGAAAAAGGCATGGCCTCGGCCGACCGCGTTATCCCTGCCGACATTTCTCCTGAACTGACACAGGAGATCAGAGAGCTGGCCGTCCGGACCTTTAAAACCTTTGATGCTTCTGGGGTGGCCAGGCTGGACTTTCTGATTAATGCCGAGACTCAGAAAGTATATTTTAATGAGATCAACACCATTCCGGGCTCGTTTTCTTTCTATTTATGGGAGAAATCTGATATCAGCTTTGATCAACTGATCCTGGAGCTGATCAGAATCGCGGTAATACGACATCAGGCTAAAAACGGCCGGGTGCGAAGTTATGAGACCAATCTTTTGAATGAAAAAGCGGCCAAAGGCATTAAAGGACTTAAAGGTTCAAAACACTGAATTATGAGATCATTCCGATTGCTGACCACATGCCTCATCCTGACAGTACTCAGTTGCGGAAAGAGCACGGAAACCATCATCGTTACGGACGATACCGGCCTGCTTCCCGGTGAAGACAACGGCACAACGACCGCTTTTAAGACCGCTGCCACTGAAGCGGAGACCGACACTTTTCTGCAGGTCAAAGTGGGAGAGTCGGATTTCATAGAGACACTCGACCCGTTGTTTGCAAGTTCGAACAGTGAACTGAGGGTCATTCACCTGATCTATGACGGGCTTACGCGGCTGGGTGATGACGGAAGCGTTGAACCCGCTATTGCCCGAAGCTGGGAAATTACCCGCGATTCCCTCCGCTACGTCTTTCGCCTTGATCAGGAGATCTTCTTCCATAACAGCAATACCTTCTCCAGCGGACTGGGAAGGAGAGTGGTTGCTTCTGATGTGGAACAAAGTTTTCTGAGGATGGGGCTGATCTCCGTTCCCGATCATGCCGCCAACATGTTTTCAAACATTCGGGGTTTTGACGCCTATCACACGGAACAAACCTACGTTAAAAACCCTGCCGTAAGAGTCATTTCGAATATCGAGGGGATCACCGTACAAAACGATTCGACCATCGTGTTCCAGCTGGATAAGAAAGATCCTGACTTCCTGAAAAAACTGGCGCACCCCTGGGCCTCGGTGTACGCGAATGAAAGTCTGGTTCGTGAAGGCCCCATCCGGCGACCCATCGGCACCGGCCCTTATTATTTTGTGCGGCAGGAGGAAAACCTGCTGATCCTGGCCTCCAATAACCAATACCCCTTCCATTCAGATCTTCCCGACCGGCTGGATATCAGCTTCGGGTTAAGTGAAGGAGATATGTATCAGCAGTTTGCAAGGGGTGAGCTGGACGTGATCAACGAGATAGGGCCCGAAAGCATTAAAACCCTGCTGGAAGACCCTGAGCAGCTGAGTGTCTCTTTCAGAAACCTGTATGAGCTGTACCGGCCTGAGGTGCAAAGCATATTCCGTCTGTTTTTTAATCCCGCATCCGGACAAACCGATGTGCCCGTGCTCATAACTTCTCTTGATCCGGACTCAGTAATCAGCGATCCTAAACTGGGAACCCTCATGATACAGGATAGCCAGGCTCCTGAAGAGGCGCCTTCCTCAGGATCCGTTCGAATAGCGCATACCACAAATCCTTTCGAGACATACCTGTTGGATGCCGTTTCCAAAGCATTCACTGATCGCAATATCACGTTGACCCTGAGCAGCTCGTATGCCGTTACGGATGAAGTAGCCTTATCCACTTCTGAATTCGAAGACGCTGTACTACTTCTGGAGTGGACCGCGCCGGTCTACTGCATCACCCGAAAAGGTTCTTCCGGCCTTTCCATCACAAGCACCCCCTGGAACATCTCATTCTCAGGTTTTCAAAAAGCGACAGGTAGTAACTAATGAAGCTGGCTGTAATTGCAAAACCCAATAAGTACGAGGTCAGGGATGCGCTGCTCCGAACCATCGCATGGGCGGAAAGTAAACAGGAAGTAACCCTTCTGATCTCAGAAGAGATCTGTAATCAAAGCTCTATTGATCCGGTACAGCCGGTCAGTGTAACTCAGACTGATGAAGAATCCATTGCTTCCAGTGATTACATCGTTGTGGTCGGGGGGGACGGCACCATTCTCTATACCGCGCGGATCTCTGCCGGAATCAGCAAGCCGGTCCTTGGAGTCAACAGCGGGCGCCTGGGATTTATGACCAACACCCAGCTTGATGAGCTGGAGCAGGCCCTGGATTACCTGCTGGAGGGTAACTTCACTCTGGATGAACGGCATTTCCTGAAAGCCACCGATAAAGAAGGCAATATTTTTTATGCGCTGAATGAGTTCTTCTTTACCCGTAAGGACTCCACCTCCATGGTAAATATCTCGGCGAGATACGATCAAAGCCTGATCAATACCTACTGGGCAGACGGCCTCATCGTGGCTTCCTCCACTGGGTCCACCGCCTACAATCTTTCTTCAGGCGGACCTATTGTAATGCCGGGAACAGGCGTGCTGCTGGTAACCCCGGTCAACCCGCATACACTCACAACACGTCCGCTTGTGCTTAAGGCCGACAAGCCGCTCACCGTCCGGGTGGAAGAGCAAAGATCAGAAGTCATCCTTTCCTATGACGGGGTAACCCGGGAGATCGATCACCTTCCCTACGAAATTGAAATCATCAAGTCGGATCTCGCGTTTAAGCTCATACAGCTCCCTGGTCAGGATCATTTCGAGACGCTCAGGAATAAACTGATGTGGGGGCTCGACTCACGCAGAAGAAAGAACTAAGCAGGTGGAATCAGAATCAGATTCTACATTCTTGGTTCTTAATTCTTAAATTCAGCGAAACACGTACAGGTCTTTTGAACGGGACCTGGATTAACCCAAAATTCGATTAATTCCATGAAAGTAACAGTAGTAGGAGCCGGAGGTAATGTTGGCTCAACGGTAGCATTGAGTGTAGCTCAGCGAGACTTTGCCAAAGAAGTAATTGCCGTTGACCTTGAGCGAAAAGACGGTGAAAAAACTTTTTACCCATCTAAAGGTCGTGCCCTGGATCAGTGGGAGTCTTCCCCGATCCATCTTTTTGACACACGCATCAAAGGGACTACTGATTATGCCGACACGGCCGGGTCGGATGTATGCGTGATCACGGCCGGTGTACCCCGCAAGCCCGGCATGAGCCGTGACGATCTGCTGGAGATCAATGCCAATATTGTGAAAAGTGTAACCGAACAATTGGTGGCACATTCCCCCGATACCATCATCATTGTGGTATCCAACCCCCTGGATGTGATGGTTCAGGTGGCCAAGGATGCTTCAGGACTGCCGTATGAAAAAGTAATGGGTATGGCCGGTATCCTCGACACGGCACGATACCGGGCTTTCATTGCCGAAGAACTGAATGTATCACCCAAAGACATTCAGGCTTTGCTCATGGGCGGCCACGGAGACACAATGGTACCCCTGCCCCGATTCACCACTCTTTCAGGTATGCCTATCACTCACTTTATCTCGGATGAACGACTGGACGAGATCGTGGAGCGGGCCAAGAAGGGTGGCGGAGAAATCGTGGGATTGATGGGGACGTCTGCATGGTACGCACCCGGCGCTGCCGCCGCTCAAATGGTGGAAGCCATCATGCTGGACCAGAACCGCATCTTCCCCGTCTGCGCGCACATTGACGGAGAGTACGGCATTGATGATCTCTACATCGGTGTGCCCGTGAAACTTGGAAAAGGTGGTATTAAAGAAGTAATTGAGATTGACTTAACGGAAAAAGAAAAGGATCTTCTGCATAAGTCAGCAGAGGCCGTGCGCGGAACACTCAATGACTTTAAAAAACTAATGAACAAGTAAACCAACGAGGACTAAGGTCTTCACTACTTGCACTTTAATCCCGCATATCAGTGATGTGCGGGATTTTTTATGGCGCGGATATCAGCACGATGTTTTCAGCCACAAGCCCTTTGTCGTTCTCGATCAGGTCAAACTCGAAGATAAGTTCCCGGCTGGGCAGATAGCCGGTATCAAGGTCGTCCTCAAACTGGGACACATGCGCGAATACGGTTTCGTAAGGAGAGTCCTGTTCCCTTGAATCCGTAACCCATAGCGTATCATCCAGATGAGTAAGAAAGCGGAGAAACCCGTATCCATCGCTTTGAGAAAAATCATAGCAGACCCCCCGGACCCTTGATCCGACCCTCCCCCAGGAATAGGGAGACTCAACGGGTAATAATCCCGGGATGAGATACCCTGAAACAGAGGCGTCCACCGTTCGCTTCAAAGCGGTTGATACATTATCAAAACCGATCAGCTCCACCCGGCAGCCTTTATTCTGGACGGCATTTACCACGCTGCAGTAACTGCCGCTGCTGGTCAACAGTACAATCTTGTCCAGGTACTCAGCCTGCGTAAGCATATCCACTGCCATATCCATATCCACCGTGGATTTGGAAATTTTTTCGCCGGTTTCATGATTGGTGTAGGTTTGCAGGGGCTTCTCCGTCACCTTGTATTCAAAGTCCCGGAGTACCTCACAAAAACGCATGGTCTTCTTCCGGTACTCAGAGTCCTGTTTCAGGCGCTCTTCATCATAACACATATAAACATTCAGGCGGGAGGCAACCCCTCCACCGCGACAGGCAAACTTCCTCAGCATATCGTAACGAAGTCCGTATCCTCCGTTCATTGTCACATTTGAAGCATCAACATAAATACCCGTTCTTTGTTTTGAACTCATAATCCTTTCCTTAAATACTATCCTTAATCTGCTTAGTACGTTACTTCCTTATTGTATTAATAATACTTTGGCGATGGACGGCTCCGACCATCAGCACCGCAATAATGAACAATAATACCGAAGCCTCAATTTGAGAAAAATTCAGCTCACTTAAAAAAGGCTTCGAAAAGACCGTAAGCCCGCATATGGCCAGTACCCCTGTATTTTTCAGCATCCGGTACGGCACCTTAAAAGAGCGCACCGAGTAGAAATAGATCATCACGGCCATGCTTGCATAACTGCCAAATGTGGCCCAGGCTGAGCCCAGCATGCCTAAGTGAGGGATCAGCAGGAGGTTCAGAATTACTGTGATCAACGCACCGGCCAGGGTGATCTTTGCCAGTTCTTTCGTCTTTTCCCTGATGAAAATTCCGGCTGAGAAATTAACATACCATCCCTGGAACCAGTAGGCCATCAAGAGGACCGGCACTATGTTCAGTCCCATCCAGTAGCCTTCCCCAATAAGTGTGGCTTTCGTGAATGGGATCTTGATCGCGACTATCTGATCCACAAAAAGTGAGACCATAAGAAATACGACAGCTGCGGCCACATTGAACAGGCTGAAACTCTGAGCAAAGAGTATCGGTGCGTCTTCATCGTCCGACTTCCTCATGAAGAAAGGCTGCCAGGCCAGGCGATACATTTGGACCACCAGGAGCATAAACACCGCCAGCTTATAACAGGCGTTGTAGATCCCTACGATGTCATCCGCCGTGTATCCGGGGCCATATATTTCTGAGATCGCCTCCGAACTCATCCCTTTCAGGAACAGCCGGTCCATCATCTCGTTGATCACATATCCGATTCCGGCAGGGACAAAAGGAAGTCCGAAAACTAAGCCCTTCTTCAGGATCTTCACATCCCACATTCCCTGCCACATGTTTCCCGTGATCACCCAAATCACCAGGGCAGTGGCCACCGACGCGATCAGGTTCGCAATGAAAACGGCCTCGATATCATAGCTCTGAATGAGGATGAGGTAAAAATTGATGCCCAGGTTCAGGATCACATTACCGGTTTTAAGTACCGCGAAGGTCACTGCCTTTCGTATCAGCCGAAGTTCCGCAAAAGGGATAATGGTCAGGGTATCGAAAAACAGGATCCCCAGCATCAGCCTGAATATAATATCTCCTTCTTGCAGGCCGATCTGCGGACTGATCAGCGGCTCTGACAGCCAGGTGAGGAACACCAGCAGCACAGAGCTCCCGATCAGGAAAAGCTGGAGCGTTTTAAAAACGTCCTTTGAACGTTCCCGGTTCTTGGCATAGCGGATGTATGACGACTCCATCCCCATGGTAAACAGAACATTGAAGAGCGCCATAGCGGCGAACACCAAGCCGACAACGCCATATTTCCCGGGCTCAAACACATTGGTGTACAGGGGCACCAGCAGATACCCGATGAACCGGGCGAGCACATGGCTGATCCCGTACACTAAGGTGTCACTGAAAAGTTCTTTGAGCTGCTTCAACCGTATTATTGTTCAGACAGAAGTTCGATAGCTTGTACCCCCAACAGGTAGCTGTGTTTCCCGAAGCCGGTGATAATGCCGTGCACCACCTCCCCTGTAAGGCTTTTTTCCCTGAACTCTTCCCGGGCATGTATATTGGAAATATGAACCTCCACTTTCGGAATTTTGATGGGTTCCAGCGCATCCCGTATAGCGACGGAGGTATGGGTATAGCCCCCGAAATTCGCGACCAGGCCTTCGGTTCCGTCTTCCATGGCCTCCTGCAGCCGGTCAATGATCTCTCCTTCCCGGTTACTCTGAAAAAAAGTGAACTCATGCCCCGGACAAGATTCACGGACAAAGTTGTTCAGTTCTTCAAGGGTACCTGTTCCGTAAATACCGGTATTCCGGCGGCCCAGCAGATTAAGGTTGGGTCCGTTGATCACCAGGATTCTCATGGCTTCACCGCCTTGCTGATTAGTTCAGCTATTTCTTTCATTCGCTCCTGCTCCACGTCCACCTTACGACCCAGGCTAACCGGCTGACCTTCGTAATAAATAGGAACCAGGTGTATGTGTGCATGCGGGACCTCCATTCCCTCCACGATCACACCTGTCCGAATGGTACCCAACGATTCATCAATCGCGCGGGCGATTTTCTTCGCGAATGCAGTTAACCCTGCAAGCACTTCATCGTCCAGATCGAAAATGTAATCCACTTCCATCTTTGGTATTACCAGGGTGTGCCCCTCCGCTACAGGATTGATATCCAGAAAGGCAAAATGTTTATCATCCTCAGCAATTTTAAAGGACGGTATTTCTCCGTTTATGATCTTAGTAAAAATACTTGCCATACTTTCCTCTTTTAAAAACTATCTTAAGATACATGCTGAATCACAGAATTCCTTATCGATGAGAAACTTCCTGAGCGCATGGCCTCTGCTTCTCCTGTTCATTGGTATCAGCGAGCCGGCATGGTGCCAGAATCAACATATTTATGGTAAAACCACGGAGCAGGAGATCCGGTCTGAACATCCCATTTTTGATCTGTATGCCAGGCGATACTCTCCTGATCCTCCATCCGTTCAGTACCTGAGCCAGCTGCAGGATTCCGTTCGCGTGGTAGTAGTGCTGGGTACCTGGTGCAAAGACAGTAAGAAGCATGTTCCCTCCCTGATGAAGACGCTTCAACTTGCTGCAAACGACCGTATTCAAGCTGAGTATATCGGTGTTGAATATTCAAAACAAGACCCCACCAATGCGTATCAAAGATATGGCCTTAGCGTTAATCCGAGCGTGATCATTTATGTGAATGGAAGCGAAGCCGGCAGAATCATTGAAAACCCGTCTTCCAGCATGGAAGAGGATCTGGTCCGTATCCTGAAAGGTCACCGGGTACCACAGAAATAAAAATTTCTAACTCTTTATGTGGATTTAAGCTTGAACTCTAGAGAGTAAAAGCCTTATCTTTAGAGCCTTTCGCGGAAGCGATGGACCGATCCGGTAGCTCAGTTGGTAGAGCAACTGCCTTTTAAGCCGTGGGTCGTGGGTTCGAGTCCCACCCGGATCACTTATTTATCCCCTAAGAGTTCATATTGACTCTCTCTTGACCAGCCCCTTACGATTGATCTCGGAAGGGGTTTTTTCTTTTTAACAGGAGGGTTACATCAGATATGCCAGGTCGCGGGATAAGCCTTCAATTACTTTCCGGATCACGGCCTCATCTTTCAATAGGTGTTCGAAATCTGAAATTTCCTTTTTGATCCTGTGTGTTTCTGTCACTGAGATCTTGCGCGCTCCTTCTTTCTTCAATCTTTTGTTCATGTCAGCTTTTGGCAGAGTTTATTTTTAGTCGTGATCTGGTACTTGCTTTATCGGCATCTGCGCTCAGCTTCTTATAAAATTCAGATGATTTTTTTCGGAAAATCTTCGGGGCCTCTCAAAAATCCTGTCCCACAGCACTCAGAGAGCAATTCCGGGATGTAGATCTGATTTATTAAAAAATTTTAATTATTAGAAAATTTTAATATAATTGGGTTAGAGTTTTTTAATAAATGGTACAAATGAATATGCAGTCACTCATAAAAGAATACAAGGCTTCGGGAGACTCGGCTCTGAAAACCGAAATCGTCAATGAAATGCTGCCACTGGTTAAGAGTATCGCCGGCAAGATAAGTCGCCCCTCTACTTCTCTGACCAGCCACGAAGACTTAATAAGTATTGGAGTAGAGGGGCTGCTTGAAGCACTCGAAAGTTATGACCCCTCAAAAGGCATTCAGTTCAACACCTTTGCTTACTACAGGATCAGGGGCAGTATCATTGATTATCTGCGCAGCATCGATGAGCTGCCGAGAACCAAGCGTTCAGCATATGGGAAAGCTCAGCAGACCATCTCCCGCCTTCAGCAGCTGCTGGGCCGCATGCCGCTGAACCGGGAAGTGGCTGACGAAATGGGTATCCCCCTTGCAGAGTATGAACAACTCCTGAGTGTTGTACAGCAAAGAGCCGCTCTTTCTCTCGAGGCCGGTTCTGAAGAGGAGGACATGGCTCCGGTTGCATATTCCATAGAAGACGATACCTTCAGTGCGCCGGATGCCGGACTGATAACCAAAGAAACCTCCGGGTTCCTCAGGTCGGCCATTGAAGCACTTCCTAAAAGAGAACAGATTATTCTTGTGCTGTACTATTATGAGGAATACACCCTCAAAGAAATCGCAGAAGTGGTTAACCTGTCGGAAGCCAGGATTTCTCAGATCATCGGTAAAACACTCATGGAACTAAAGAGCTGCCTTGCCCGCGCCATAGCCGCCTGATGCCTCCCGAAACAACATTCTCCGGGGTTCTTCCCTGCTCTGTCTGAGAGAAATCACCTCTGTTATACCGCCCTCTCGTCTGCACCATACCCGCATCCGCTGCAGGCTTTACACCACGCTGCCTGATTCTATTCTCTGATTGTTATTAGTTTTCAAATTAATGTATTTTCGTTCATCATTAACGTTTCTCTCACACGGCTACTATGAAGTTTGAACTCCTAAACCCCATCAAGTGGAAAAAATCGGTTCTTGTGATCCTGCTTTCTACTTTTGTGCTCGTCTGGTTCAGTTTTGTAGATAGCTACAGCATGTACACCCGTTGGAGCCTGAATGAAAGAAAGGACTTCCTGAAAGAACGCACCGAAGCGCTCAGGACAGATACTGAGCTGTTAAAACAGAAAATTGAAAACCTCAATGAAAACACCGCCCTGCTTGAAAAGATAGCAAGAGAGCAATACGGAATGAGAAAACCGGGAGAAACGGTATATAAGATCCGGCGAGAGGATTAACAATAGCTTTAACATCAAAACCTGAAATAGTCTAAATGAAAGCGATAGCTATTGATCTTGGCGGCACGAACATTAAAGCGGCAGTCGTTGACAGAAATAAAGGTATCCTCGATAAGCTTTCTAAGCCCACGCATGCAGAGCTGGGCAAAGACCATCTGCTTGACCGAATCGCGGACACGGTAAACTTCTTTGCCGAAAAGCATGATGTGATCGGAGTAGGCCTCGGTTTGCCGGGAATGGTGAATGTGGACCAGACCATCGTTAAGAATCCTCCCAATCTGCCCGGATGGACGGAAGTAAATGCCGCGGAGGAGATCACCAGGCGCACCCAGCTTAAGTGCCGCATCGAAAATGATGCCAATATTGCCGCACTTGGATCCCTGCATTTCGGCGTGGGAAAGAATTTCAAGGATTTTATACTGCTTGCTTTAGGGACCGGAGTGGGTGGGGGTATCATCATCAACCGTGAGCTTTATAAGGGGACGATGGGAATGGCCGGCGAACTCGGCCATGTGATCCTGGATTATCACGGCCCGCTATCCAACAGCGTAACCCGCGGTACGGTTGAAGCTTACCTCGGACAACGCTTTCTGAGCCGTTTCGCCTCCGACCTTATCTCCCAGCACACGGAAAACCCTTTGTACAAAAAGTTTGCCAACAGCTTTGAGAAACTTGAACCCGTCGACCTTACCAATGCCGCTGAAGAAGGCAACGAGCTGGCGGTAGAAATACTCAGAAAGAGCGGGGAGCGCCTGGGTTACGCCATCATAAACTATACCCATATGATGGACATCAGGAAATATGTGTTGAGCGGGGGCGTTTCACGGGCTGGAGACTGGTTGTTCGAACCCGCGCGGGAGATCATAAAAAAACACATGATGCCTCCCTTTCAGGAAGGACTCGAGTTGGTCTATGAAGATCTGGGAAACGATAGCGCGCTGTTGGGAGCCGCCGGTCTTGCTTTCGGTTCATTCGGATAATCCTGCGTCAATATGAATAGTTGCCTGATTGCAAAGCCTGGCAGATACCTTCTAAGTGTTTGCCTTTTTTGTTTAAGTGCCTTTGCACTACAGGCTCAGGGCCGCGTTTCCGACTACTCAGGCGGCCAGTATCAGAATCAAAATCAGACAGTGGTGACCCCGCAGCCCTCTTCTAAAAAAAGCAATATAAAGGACGCGGTTGAATTTCAGTCATCCGACTCCCTGGTTGTTGATTTCAGAGACGGCCGCAAAGCCTTCCTCTTCGGGTCGGCCAAGGTAAGTCATGATGCAGGTGAACTCACCGCCGGTGAGATCGAAATGAACCTGACCAGGAGCGTGGTTGAGGCAAGCGCTCAGTCCGATACCGATACGCTTTCTTATCCCGTACTGAAGAGGCAGACCGATGAGATCAGGAGCACGCGGATCCTCTTTAACTACAAAACCCAGAAAGGAAAGTTTGAAAGCGCGCGTATTCAGGTGCCTGACGGCTACCTGATCGGTTCAAAGGTTAAGAATGTAAGTCAGGATGAAGTTTTCATAGAAGATGGTATTTACTCAACCTGCCCGCCCGATTATCTCTACTACTACATTAAAGCTAAGAAAATGAAAGTGGTGGACCAGGAGGAGATCTTTTTCAGCAATGCGCGCCTTTATATACTGGATATTCCTTATCCGCTGATATTCCCATTCGGGTATGTCCCTGCCGATTTTGAAAAACGAACTTCAGGCCTATTGACACCAACCTATGCCTTCCAGGCTCAGTCCACACGGGGAATCGGCTTACAAAACCTGGGGTGGTTTCAGTATTTCAGTGACTACATCACCGGAACATTCAGCGGGGACGTCTATACCTCGGGGACCTTTTATCTGAACAACCGGCTCACCTATCGAAATGCAAACCGGTTTAACGGCTCAGTCCGGGTTGGGTATTCCCGGGAGCAAGGACTGGAAAGAACAGATCCGGATTTCGGGACTTCCGTGCAGCGCTCACTTGGCGTTTCGCACAGCCAGGATTTTTCTCCCTATTCATCCATCACCGCCAATATTGACCTGCAGACTGCCGACTTCTACAAGCGAAACTCTTACGATATTGAGGAGCGGGCCAGGACGAGTTCCACCTCAAAACTCTCCTATCAGTACCGGCAGCCCGATAACCTGTTCAACTTCAGCATAAATTCTCAGCTGTCTCAGAATTTCACCAATAACACCACCAATCTGACGGGCCCGAACACTTCATTCCGCCTGAAAACATTTTCCCCTTTCAGCTCAGGCCGATCTTCGGAATCTAAGTGGTACGAAAGTATTACTATCAGCTACAATAATAACTTCCAGTCTTCTTTTCGTTTTAACCCCATTGATGATGACTCCACCCAGATCGGTTTTATAGACGCACTGTTCAGCCCGTCACAATACAGGGAGGCTACAGGAAATAACGATTACATACAGTATGGCTTTCGCCAGACTGCCAGCGCGCAGATCGGTCAGCTGATATCCAGCCCCTTCATTAATCTCTCCGGCAATGTTAATTACAATGAATACTGGCTTCCAGCCACTACCCGGCAGGTATTTAATGCCGACTCTAACAGGGTGGAAACCCGGAAGGAAGTGGGCTTTACCGCTGCGAGAGACTATAGCGCCGGGGTGAGTATGTCCACAACCTTTTACGGGATCAGCAATGCCCGGATCGGCAAACTGAACGGATTTCGTCACACCATCCGGCCCTCCATTGGTTTTTCATACCGGCCGGACTTTGGGGATGAACGCTTCGGATATTACCGAACGGTTCAAACCGACACGCTTGGCAATGAGCGCACCTACTCTATTTTTCAGGGACAGGTTTTTTCCGGCCCAAGCGCGGGAGAAAGCAGGTCCCTTTCCTTTAACCTGTCCAATGTATTTGAGACGAAAGTCGTATCAAGGGATACAACCGGCGAGGTTAGTGAAAAGACCATCAAGATCATTGATCAACTGAACCTGAATACTTCTTATAACTTCGCTGCTGAACGGTTCAAACTTTCGAACCTGAACACTTCTCTGCGTTCCTCTATTGTCCGGGGAGTTTCACTGAATATGAACGCGACCTTTGATTTCTACCAGCGCGACAGCCTTGGAGTCAAGATCGATAAGCTTCTACTTGCAGAGAGCTCAAGGCTGGCAAGGCTGGAACGTTTCTCCCTCACTGCAAGCACCTCATTCCGAGGAGGAAGCCGTGGTGTGGAAGCCTTCACCCCGATCTACCGAAGAAATTACGACCCTTTTAACCAGGCGGTCTTTAGTCCTGTCGACCCCTTTTTCAATCAGGAAATTGTACAGCCATTCCGTTCTCCCTGGAGTGTATCCTTTAACTTCAATTACAGCTGGACGTACCGCCCGAATAACGATCCGGTCAGAAACGCGATCATCAACGCGAGTAACATCTCCTTTAACCTGACTCCTAAATGGAACTTCAGTACCCAGCTCGGTTATGATTTCATTCAGAAAGAAGTCACACCATCCACCTTTAACCTCACAAGGAGCCTGGAATGCTGGAACCTTTCCTTTCAGATCCGCCCCTTCGGCGATTTCCAGTATTACTTCTTCCGGTTAAGCCTGAACAGCGCTCAGATACAAAGTCTCTTCCAGAAGCTCCCGGTCCTTAAGAATCTGGAACGAAGCTCTTCACCCACAGGAGCCGGAGGTTACGGCTATTAGAGGGTGTCTTTCCCCATTTTGCTCAGGTACTTCACCACGTACTTACCGATGACGTCAAACTCGAGGTTGAGGCGATCTCCTTCCTTTTTGTACTTCAGATTGGTGTGCTCCCAGGTGTAGGGGATGATCGCCACTGTAAAGCGATTGCCTTCCTCTCTTGCGATGGTGAGGCTGATTCCTTCTACGGTGATGCTGCCCCTGCCGACGATCATGTTTTCATACTCTTCCGGAAACTCAATTTCGATCAGCTTCCCTGTTTGCTCCTCCTGAATGCGGGTTATCCTTCCGGTGGTATCTACATGTCCCTGAACCAGGTGACCTTCAATCCCGGTCTGCAGGGTCATGGAGCGTTCCAGGTTTACTTTCGAGCCGGCTTTAAGGCTGCCCATTGTGGTTTTGCGGAGCGTCTCCTCCACGCTCTGCACGGTAAAGCACTCGCTGTTAAAACCCGTCACCGTATGGCATACCCCGTTAACGGCAATGCTCTCATCCAAATGACATGTTTCTGCAAATGAGCAGGCGATCTCGAACTGCATGCCTCCGCCGTTCAAGCTCTCCGCTTTTTTAATCTCACCCGTTTCCTGAACAATTCCTGTAAACATTGCTGGCCCTTAAAAGTATCCGGTTAATAGCATATCGTCCCCGACTTTTTGCCAGGTAACGTCTCTGAGCTCCGCTATGTCCCTCATCCGGTCTATCCCGATATTGAGTATCGATCTTGTTCCGGAACCCAGTATTTTCGGTGCTATGAACAACTCCAGCTTATCCACCAGTCCCTCCTTGATCAACGCGGATGACAACTGCTGTCCACCTTCCACCAGTACGGAAGTGATTCCTTTTTCACCCAGTAAACGGAAGGCTTCCCGGAGGTTTACATGCCCCTCAAGCCTGGAAGTCTGAACCACCTCCCCTCTGAAGTAATTTTGCTTCATCACTTTCAGCATGGGGTCTGCGTCTTCTTCTGACGCTTTTTTGTTCCAGGTAAGCACTATGGTCTTTTCTTCGTGTTTATCCGAAAAGAGGTTTAAATCCCTGGGTAATTCATAAGGCCCGTCTATGACGACTCTGCGGGGCTGCCTTCCGGATACGTGCCTCACGGTGAGGCTCGGGTTATCCGCCAAGGCTGTATTCCGGCCAATCATGACCGCGTCGTATTCACTTCTCCATTTGTGAACCAGTTTTCTGGACTGCGTTCCCGAGATCCATTTTGACTCCCCGTCAGCAGCCGCAACAAATCCATCGGCAGTCTGCGCAATTTTTAAGGTTATGAACGGCCTTCCGTACGTCTGGTGATGGATGAAAAATTCATTCAGCTGTTCGGCCTCTTTCTGCATCACCCCCACAGTTACTTCCTTGCCCGCGTTTTTCAGCTTCAGGATTCCCTGGCCATCCACCTTCGGGTTGGGGTCCTTCATCCCGATCACCACTCTTTGAATGGGCAGCTTCGCCAGCATGTCTGCGCAGGGCGGCGTTTTCCCGAAATGCGCGCAGGGCTCCAGGTTCACATAGACTGTGGCTCCGTTAAGCCGTTCCGGATCGCTTACACTTTCAACGGCGCGAACCTCGGCATGAGCTTCTCCGATTTTTTTGTGATATCCCTCTCCGATCAACTCGCCGCTTTCCGAAATTATGACACACCCCACCAGGGGATTCGGAGAAACACATCCCCTTCCCTGCGACGCAAGCTCAAGAGCCTTCGCCATCCATTTTCTGTCCGTGTTCGTTGATGCTTTCAAAAGTACCTGTGCTGAAGATAGAGTTTGTGGAAATAAAAAAGGGTAAGAAAACTTCTTACCCTTTTGCACGGCATTTCGTTTTGATTACCGGCTGATCAGGCGATCCCTGTTATCGGTAATATCCGCATCCTCTCTCAGCTGCTCCAGCCAAACGGAGTTGTAGCGGTTGAACAGCTGTTGTTCAAGCTCTTGCCTGAGCTGCTCTTTGACAGCATCGGTAAGGGTGGAGAGGTCGGCCATTTGCTTGTCATTGACGCGAACCACATAAACTGCAGAAGTTCCGGTCAGCGCTCCGGATGTTTCCCCTTCTTCCATGGAGAATACAGCACCTATAACCTCAGGCGCTCGGCCCGCTCCTTCAATGGTAACACCGTTTGCGACAACACCAGAGGCGGTCTGTATTTCTTTTCCGGCGGCGGCAGCAATTGATTCCAGGTCGGGATTAGAAGCAGTCAGGCTTCTGACTTTCTCAAGCGTGGCTTCTTTTCTCTTTTGGTTTCTTACTTGGGTCTCCACGATAGGGCGAACTTCTTCAAGGGGCTGGTAACCTTCCTTGGTCTTACTTTCAAGCTTTACAACTACAAAGTCGGAACTGAGCTCTATGACGTTGGATACCTCTCCCACGCTGGCTGACTCCAGAAAATCCAGCACCTGCTGGCTGCTTCCGATTCCGGATATGAACGTATTTCCTTTGGTCGCAAAACTTTCCCGGATCTCGAGTCCGGCCCGCTCTGCTTCCGTCTCAAAATCACTTTCCTCGGTCGCAAATAACTGGAAATCACGGGCAGCCTCATCGGCATCTCTTATGGTTGCCGGGAGAGCTTCGATGACGCGGGTGAAGGCCAGAAATTTAATCTGGTCTCTGTTTTCCTCGATCTTTTTCAGCAGGGCAACCTGTCCGTCCACGATCATCGGCTCTGTGACCGCGCCTTCCTCCAGTTCCAGTACCGGAAGATATCCCTCCCGGATCTCGTCCTTGTCAACGAATACATTGTTATAGGGAGTCGAGGATTGTTGCTGCACCATAAAGAGAGAGTCGTTAGTGGCTTCTGCGAAATCATCCTGCAGGTCCTCCATCTCCTTCATGATCTCCAGCGTGTCTCTGGAAGTCGGAAGCTTGCTGAACGTGACGTACTTTGCACGATAACTTTCTTCCTGTTTGAAGTCTTCCTTGTTCTCATTGTAATAATTGCGAAGATCCCGGTCGGTTACCTCAATTTCGTCTGTTGAGATCTCGCTGTACGGGAACCGCACAAACTCGATATCGGCAAACGAATTGCGCTGAATGAACTCTTCTTGTATTTCTTCATCGGTAACCTGAAGGCCTGAAGTGATATAATTTGACAGCTTTTGCTGGCGGCGCTTCTGGCGAAGCTGCAGGTCAAGCAGAATGGCATCCTGTGAAAACCGCTCGTCACTTAAAACCTGAGAAATGTAGGCGCGGTCAATGGTTCCGTCCTGGCGGGAAAAATTCTGTACGATGATGGGGTCGGGATTCTCGCCGTACACCATGTCGATGAGTTCCTGATCTGTTACCGTTATTCCCAGTTCATCCATTTTCTGCTCGATCAGCCGCTGGTTCACCAGCTCATCCCAAACCAGGTTTTCGTAGTAGGCTGAGATCTCGGGCGTCATGGAGTTGCCTGTCTGCTGAGTGTAGGTATTGGTGTAATACTGAATCCGGTTTTGGTACTCTTCAACACTGATCTTGTCTCCGTTCACCGTGCCCAGCGCATTCGGACCGGCTGTTACCGCACCGAAAAAGTCCACATCGGCCAATACCCAGATCAAACCAAACGCGACGATCAGTATTACGACTACATATTTGGTTGAATTTCTTAACGTTTCCATCAAACCCATATCAGGATCCTCTACAACAATACTTTAAATTCAGATTTTTACGTACGCGCTAAAGCGCTTCTAAAATAGCTTGCAAATATACACTAATAACGAAGGAATTGAAAGCCTGAGGCGGCTATAGTTCGTTAAAAGACCTCAATCAGACGCATGTGCTTGAGATACTTTTTGGGATCTCTCTGAATGCCTTTGACAAGCTCATTCAGGTTAAAGGTCAGGCTGTCCAGATTATTGTATAGCGAAGAGTCCGAAACCATCTTCCCGAGGGTGCCTTCCCCGTTGTTGATCTTGACCAGGATCTCATTCATGGTGAAGGTAGTTTTGTTGAGTCCGGTGCTTAAAGAGTCCAGGTTCCGGGAAGCCAGCTCCAGGTTTGCTATGAGGCTGGTAAGTTCTTCTTTGTTTTCGCTGCTCAGCTTATCCATGGTGTTCATGGTGTTCCTGGCTCCGTCGATGATCTCACCAAGATCGGATTTCTTCTCCGTGATGAGCATCTGCAGGTCTCCGGTCATTTTGCTGAGGCTTTCAAGCGAAGTAGCGATATTGGCCTTGTTTTCCTCATTAAGAGTCGTGTTGAGATTGGAAACAAGTTTTTCAATCCCCTCAATGGAGGACGTAATTTCCCTGGAAAGCTGATCTCCTTTTTCAACCAGCACGCTCATAAGCCCCTTGTCACTGGCCCCTGTTACCAGGTCTCCGGGTGAGTGAAATTCGGAACTGTCTGACTTAATGATCTCTATGTAACTGGCTCCCAATACGGCTGGTGTTCTCAGGTAGGCGACCGAGCCCTTAGGGATCATGAATCCCCGCTCGATGTTAAGTGAGACTTCCACACTGTCGGTTTCAGTAAGTTCTTTTGTTTTTACCGTGCCCACCTTAACCCCGATGTAGTTGACCTCACTGCCCACCTGAAGGCCCGAGGTATTGTCAAAGCGGGTGTAATACACATTGGACGTATCAAAGAAAGGAAGGTCTCTCATAACCCGGTATCCCAGAAAAGCTACCAGAATAGCTACCAATGCTGTTATACCAATTTTAAGCTCGTTACTTATTTTCATTTAATAGCCTTTCCAAATTTTGAATTTATCTGATATTCACTGGCCGTTATAAAATCGATCAAAGGCGGATAATCACTTTCCTGCATTTCTTCAATGGTACCGAACCAGCTGAGTTTCTGTTCATCCAGAAAGGCAACTTTTTCTGCTACCTCAAGCACGCTGTGCATGTCGTGTGTGATTACCACCGAAGTAATATCGAGGCTATCGGCCATTGATACAATTAGTTCATTGATTTCCTCGGAGGTTTTGGGGTCCAGTCCGGAGGTAGGCTCATCATACAACAGATAATCGGGTTTCAGAATGATGGCCCTCGCAAGCCCCACCCTTTTCCTCATACCTCCAGAAAGTTCTGCTGTCGCTTTCTCACCCGCCTTTTCAAGGTTCACCATTCTCAACGCTTCCTCCACATTATGGCGGATCTCGTCTTCTGACTGCTCCGTGAAATAGCGTAGAGGGAAAGCCACATTTTCAAAAGTGTTGATGGAATCGAAAAGGGCGGCCCCCTGAAATAAGATCCCGAAACGCTGCCTCATCACCCGCAGTTCGGAATAGTCCAGATCGAACACGCACTGGCCATCGATCTTCACCTCGCCGGAGTCCGGATAAAGCAAGGCATTGAGGTGCTTCAGCAGCACAGACTTCCCGCATCCGGACTTACCGATAACGGCCAGTGTCTGCCCGTCCTCAATCGTGAAACTGACATCCTTCCAAACGAGGTTATCGCCAAAACTCTTTGTAAGATTCTTGATCTCAATCATGACAATTACAGTAATATGGCCGCCAGCATAAAATCGGCCAGGAGAACATAAATACAGCTCAATACCGTAGCCTGCGTGGTAGCCGTTCCCACACCTTCAGCTCCTCCTTTCGCATAGTATCCTTTAAAACTGGCTACAGATGTGATCACAAATCCGAATACAAAGGACTTGACAAATCCAAACAGCACGTCCCATTCATAGAAATACCTCCGGGCCCCCTGCATAAATTCAGCGGCCGGTAATACCCCGTCTATTTCTCCTGCCAGAAGTCCCCCGAGTATGCCGCAGGTACTCGCCACCACATACAGAATCGGGAACATGCAGATACCCGCCATCACCCTGGGGATCACAAGGAAAGATACCGAATTGAATCCCATAGACTCGAGCGCATCAATTTGCTCGCTTACTCTCATGGTTCCTAACTCAGTGGCTATCCGGGCCCCTACTTTTCCGGCCAATACCAACGCGCTGATTACCGCCGCTAATTCAATCAGCATCGATTGGGAAACGATCGCGCCAATGGTATATCTGGGTATGAAACCGGTTTCAAGCTGGTAAGCCGTTTGCAGCGTCATAACCGCACCCGTAAACACTCCGGTAAGAATGATGATGGGTATCGACTCGTAGCCGATCTTTACAAATTCCGCAAACAGGTTTTTCCGGTAGGTACTGAACTCGGTAACCGATCGTACTGCCTGATAGAGTAATAGCGTGTACTGTCCGAATTGACGAATAGCTTCCATTCAGGATAATAGGGTCATAGAGTTAATTAAAGCTGTGTGCAGGCTTTGCGAAACCATTTATTTATATTACAAAACATTTCGGCAAATTGTCATTTACAAATCCGTGTCTTTACGAGCAGCAATTACTGGATTGATCTGTGCTTTGGTGAGCTTAAGCGCTCATGCTCAGTCTAACAATTCCACCGTCTTCAGGTTCCTTGAGGTAACCCCCGCAGCCAAGGCCTCTGCACTGGGAGGCAACCATACCGGCCTGTATGATGCCGACTACAGCCTTTTCCAGCTTAATCCGGCATACCTGCAGGGATCCGAGACCCGGATGATCTCCGCCAGTTTCGTGAACCACCTGCTGGACGCCAGAATGGGCATGGTTCATTCGGCCCTGACCATCAATGAGTTCCATACCCTCGGTTTCGGGCTTCGCTTTCAGGGGTATGGAGACTTCAACAGCCTGGATGAGGACGGGAATGAAACCGGCTCATTCGACGCCGTGGATATCGCCTTTGGCACCGCCTACTCGACCATTATTGCCCCAAAAATCTATGGCGGAATAAGCCTCGATCTGATCCATTCCTCCTACGAATCTTACAATTCCAGCGGTCTGGCTGTCTCAGGCGGACTTCTCTACAGGAACCCTGATAAAGAGCTGAGTATCGGATTAGCCGTGCGCAATCTTGGTACCCAGCTCAGCACCTTCAATGGAATCCGTGAGCCCCTGCCTCTGGATGTTTCGGTGGGAATAACCAAAAAACCGGAAGGATTTCCTGCCCGAATCAGCTTAACTTTAAGGCGGCTGAATGATTGGGATATGCGATCCGTTGGTGAGCAGCAAAAGCCGGAATTTTTAGACAATATGCTTCGCCACCTTCTGATCGGAGGTGAATTTGGCCTGAGCCCGAACTTCCGTGTGAGGCTGGGTTACAATCATTTCCTGCACGAACAAACCAAAACAAAAGAAAACTTCGACCTGGCTGGTTTGGCCTTCGGCATAGGGCTGAGCGTAAAGGATTTCATCATTGACATAAGCCGCCACTCCTACAGTGAATTGGGTGGGGTGGTGCAATTAAGTATAAGAACCACACTGTGAACCGGGTATTTAAAACACTTCAGCAATTTATCGACAGTCCGGGAACACGGAACATCGCAATAGCTTCCGGGGTGATGGTCGGCATATTTCTGGTCGGCATGACCGGCTACCATTTCCTCGAAGGAATGAAGTGGTTCGATGGCTTGTATATGACCTTCATAACCATTTCAACCATCGGGTTCACCGAGCTCAAAACCTTATCGGTTGAAGGCCGGTTATTCACGATGGGAATATTTGTATTCGGCATCGGAGTTATTTCTTACATTGCTTCTCAGACCACACAACTGCTGTTTGAGAGTGAACTTTTTCACCGGCGCGCCATGCGCAAAAAACTGGATAAAATGGACGATCATTACATTATTTGCGGATACGGGAGGATCGGTAGCCGTATTGCTCAGGTGCTGAGTGAAGCGGGACTCCCTGTTGTTGTGGTGGAGAAACAGGCAAACAGTATTGAGCAGCTGAAAGATTCGGCGCTGGCTTATATCGAGGGAAATGCAGAAGAGGAAGAGGTGCTCATGGAAGCAGGCATCAAAAAGGCAAAAGCCCTCATTTGCACCCTGTCCAGTGATCAGGATAACGTATTTACCACACTTCTGGCTCGTGAGCTTAACTCTAACCTGTATATCCTGGTCAGGACCAATGAGAAAAGGAACCGGAATCGTTTGATCAGGGCCGGGGCCAATAAGGTAATCTCCCCTTATGAGATCGGAGCAGACCGAATGGCCAATGTGATCCTTCGCCCCAATGTGGAACAGTTTATTCAGTCGATGACCCGGGATAAGAACCAGGAACACACCTTCGAAGAAGTGCTGATCCAGGAAGAGTCAGAACTGGCCGGAAGGTCACTTTCTGAGATTGATGTACGGAAAAAGTATGCAGTTCTTATCATTGCCATTATTCCCGAAGGAAAGCGTATTATTTTCAATCCCTCCAGTTCAGACACGGTAAATGCCGGGGATTCGCTGATCCTGATGGGCGATTTGAATGACATCAATAAGTTCCGGGAAGAAATTTGTAACGACACGCGCAGCCCGGCCGAGCGTACAAAAAAATTTAATGAGGTAGATGCTCAATGATACGATATTTAACCGCCGGAGAATCTCACGGACCTGAACTTACCGGTATTGTGGAGGGAGTGCCTGCAGGACTGCCTGTTACCGAGGATGAAATAGCCGTACACCTGGCCCGAAGGCAGAAAGGTTATGGTCGCGGTGGCCGGATGGCATTTGAGAAAGATGTAGCCACCATAAAATCCGGAGTGCGCTTCGGTAAAACCATGGGTGGCCCCATTTCGCTACACATGCCGAACCGAGCCTTCAGGAAAGACGATGCTAACTGGCCGGTGGTCATGAACAAAGAATCGGAAGCAGAAGGCATCGAAAAGATCACCCTTCCCCGCCCGGGACATGCCGACCTCGTTGGGGCCCGGAAATTCCGTTTTGATGATATCCGCCCCGTGATCGAGCGCTCCAGCGCGCGGGAAACGGCCATGAGGGTGGCTTGCTGTAGCATCGCCCGTCAATTTCTCAAACATTTCGGGATCGAGATAGGCGGCCATGTTCTTCAGATAGGAGAAATTGGATATCAAAGCTGGGAGCAGGTTCGCGATATCGCTGATCCCCTGGCGGCCAAAGGGGCCGAAACTGTTTACAAGGAAGCAGATAGCTCGGATGTTCGTTGCCTGGACGAAGCACTTTCCGAGCAGATGCGCGAGGAGATCAAGAAACAGCGGAAAGCCGGATCTTCGCTGGGTGGAATCTACGAGATCATCATCACCGGTGTACCGGCAGGGCTTGGCAGTTACGTGCACTGGGATAAGAAGCTGGACGGGCAGATTGCCCAGGCGATCATGGGCACGCAGGCCATGAAAGGAGTGGAGATCGGTTACGGATTTGATGCCGCACGCCATGCCGGGCACGAGGTCCATGATGAGATCAAACACGACGGAAAGACGTTCAGGCGTGCCACAAACCGCTCAGGCGGCATCGAAGGGGGTATGAGCAACGGAATGCCGATCATCATCCGGGGCGCCATGAAACCCATCCCTACCATGCTGAACCCACTGGGAACGGTTGACATGCATACACTCGAGGAAACAAGTACCCGTTATGAACGTTCTGATGTTTGCGCGTTGCCAAGAGCGGTAGTAGTGGCGGAAAGTGTGGTTGCCCCTGTTCTGGCAAACGCATTTCTTGAAAAGTATGGAGGAGACTCCATTTCCGAAATTGAAGAACGGTTCCAAAACACCTGACTGTGAATCCCAAGATCTCAACACTGGCTGCCCGGATTAAAAAGGATCCTCAGGATTCATTCAGCAAGTTCGCCCTGGCCCTCGAACTGCTGAAAGAGGATAAAACCGATCAGGCTAAGGCACTGTTTGTCAATATCCGGAACAACGACCCTTCTTATATTGGAGTCTATTACCATCTTGGAAAACTGTATGAGCAGCTGGGAGAGAACAAATCTGCTCTCGATACCTATAAACAGGGAATTGAAATGGCCCGATCTAAGCACGATTTTCATGCAGAATCCGAACTCCGGGGCGCTTTAATGAATTTAGAACTTGAAATGGATATGGAATCATGAGAGACATTGCCAAAACGATCCTGACCGTACTGCTCACACTTTTCCTGAGCCTGCAGCTTCAGGCCCAGGATCCGGAAAAAAAGACCTATCTCGTCAAAGCCGGAGATACTCTTTTCAGTATTTCGAGAGCACTCGATGTGACTGTTTCAGAACTTAAAGAATGGAACGACATTGAAAATAACAGCATCTCCGTAGGGCAGGAGCTTATTTACTACGACCTGCCGGATGCTGATACCGACCTGACAGCCAACAAAGTTCAGGCAGCGGAAGACACCACTTCCCTGGTTCAGGTTCAGTCTAATACCACCAACGCCTTTTATCTCGTCAAAAGCGGGGACAGCCTGTATAAAATCGCAAAAGAAAACGGCATGACCATCAGCGAGCTCAAGGAGATCAATAACCTGACCAGCGACCACATCAGGGTGGGGCAGCGCCTTGCAGTCCGCTCGTTGGTGAGCCAGGCCCCGGTGGTGGCAGAGTTTTCGGAAGAGACCTCCCCTCAGGGCCGCTTCGCACTGTATAGCCTGAAGCGGGATGACACGTTAAACTCTATCCTCGATCGCTTTAAGATGACGAGGGAAGAGCTGAGGGCTCTTAACCCTGAGATAGACCCGGATAATCTGGAGCTGGCCAAAAGCCTGACCGTACTGCTTCCTCCGAACAGAAACTTCCCGAATCCATACCGCTCAAAAGCGAACCTTCAGGATCTGGGCACCCTTGCGGTACGCACCTATCCGAACAACAGCGGAACCCTTACCACCACCAATGGAGAGTTGTATAACCCTGAAGAACTGACCGCGGCACATTCCAATATTGCCCTGGGAAGCATCATCTTTGTTGAGAATCCCGATACCGGCAAAGGTATTTTCGTGCGCATCAATGACCGGACGACAGGTTCTGAACTGAAACTTTCTGCCAGAGCCTACCGAATATTGGGCTTTGAAAATTCCCCAAACCCCTCAGCATTGATTTATACAGACAGCTGATCCATGAGTACTTCGGTTAAAACATATTTTTCTGACACCCGGAACCTGTTGTACAGCTTCCTGTTCAGCCTGCCGCTTTTCATCGCCTACGAGATCCTGATCCTTATATCCCAGCCCGATGCTGAACAGATCGTCCGCATCAGTGTGGACGTCTGGTTTAAGTCCGTTTTCACTTCCCTGGGAGTGAATGCGGTATCCATATCACTGATGGTTGCCGCCATGCTTGGGTTCTTTATTTTGTACAAGGAAAAGGAGCAGCTTCGGTCTCTTCGGTTTAAATATTTTCCATACATGATCGGGGAGTCACTCGTCTATGCCATTATTGTTGCCTTAATAAGCAAAACCTTAGTGTCCCTTCTTCTTAACATGAGTGCCTCCGACCCTATTGAAGCGCTGTCAGGGCTCCAGAAGTTCGCTTTATCGCTGGGTGCAGGACTTTATGAGGAACTTTTCTTTCGCGTAATCCTGGTCTCGTTACTCATTTTACTCTTCAATAAGTTCTTCAACAATGTGAAATGGGCATCGGTCACGGCGGCTGTTATTTTGTCTGCCATGCTCTTCAGCGCGATGCATTACATGGGGTCCATGGGCGATCCTTTTACCTTTTCTTCTTTCCTGTACCGGTTCATCTTTGGACTCATCCTGAACGGGATCTACGTCTGGCGGGGATTTGGCGTGGCCGCCTGGACTCATGCCCTCTACGACGTGCTCGTATTGCTGATCCTCTAGACTAAGAGATTATCGAACGGGCTGATAGTCTTTTTCGATAGACAGAGACCGGGAATCTGAGTACATTATTACTTCGATGTTAAACATTTATATGCTCCTCTAACGTATTTGGATAGAACTGGTTAACAATGTACATTGGTTCTGACTACTTATCGGATGGTGGATTGATGACAGAAGAAAAGAAAAAGCAGCAGGACTTTAATGAGGAGATTATCCCTCACCTGGATGTTCTCTACAATTTCGCGCTTCGTCTTACGACCGATCCTAATGATGCGGAAGACCTGGTGCAGGACACCATCGTTAAAGCTTATCGTTTCTTCAGCAGCTATGAAAAAGGGACCAACGCCAAGGCCTGGCTGTTCCGTATTCTGAAGAACTCCTTCATCAACAATTACCGTAAAACCTCGAAGCGGCCTCAGCAGGTTGACTATGACGAGGTCGAGTCCTATTACGAAAATATCAGGGCGGAGCGTACTGAAACCTCGGACCTGGAACGCCTGATGTTCCGCGAGCTCATGGATGATGATATATCCTCAGCGCTCTCTCAGCTCCCCGAAGATTTCAGAACTGTGGTTCTGTTATGCGATGTGGAAGGATATACCTATGAGGAAATAGCAAACATGTTAGACGTGCCCATAGGTACCATTCGTTCGAGGCTGCACCGGGGAAGAAACCTTCTCAAAACGGAATTGCTGGAGTACGCGAAGAAAAGAGGCTATACCGGAGACTGATCGATCATCGGGCTCAGCTGTTCTTCCGCCTTGTTGATCTTTAAACTAACCCTCATCGTCGTTCCCTCATCAAGCTCTGATCTGAGCACATAGACGCTGCCGTTGTGGTAGTCTTCAATGATTCGTTTGGTGAGGCTGAGTCCCAGCCCCCATCCTCTCTTCTTGGTGCTGTAGCCGGGTTTGAACACATTTTTAACGTGACGGATGTCAATCCCTGTACCTGAATCCTCAATGTCGATGATGACCTCTCCTTCTTCCACTTTCGAAGAGATCGAGATGTAAGATCCTTTTTTCGCCTTGGGCAGGGCATCCATGGAGTTTTTCACAAGGTTCTCAATGGCCCATTGAAAGAGTTCAGGATTAATAAGCACCTTACCTCGGGCTCTCAAATCTTTGCGGACTTCAACCAGCTTGCCCAGCCTCGGAAGCCTCCGTTCCATATAGGCCATAACCTGTTCCAGAATTGGTTCAATGTCCATGAGTTTAAGCTCAGGTTCCGACCCGATCTTTCCGAAACGTTCGGCGACTCCCGCCAGCCTCTCTACATCTTTCTCGATCTCGCTGATGATGTTATTCGCGGTTTCATCGTAGGGGTATTCATCCTTCATGAGCTGCAGCCAGCCATATAAACTGGATATCGGTGTCCCTAACTGGTGCGCAGCTTCCTTGGCCATCCCTACCCACAGATTCGACTGCTCAGAGCGTGTAATACTCCGATAGGTCGTATATCCGATTCCCAGCAGCATCGCCAAAAGCAGGATCTGTATATAGGGAAAGTAGCGAAGCATCTGTACTGTCGGGCTTTCACCATAATAAACGTACTGCTGCAGCTGCTTGTCTTCATTTCCGAAAACGATCGGGATCGGATCATTCAGGCTTTTGTATTCCCGTACCAGTCTCCGGCTTCGTTCCGGGTCGTTCAGGATCGTCGAATCAATATTCCGGTGAAACATGATCACATCGCTCGGATCCACCACAATGGCAGGTATCCTGAA
This sequence comes from Balneola sp., assembly GCA_965267385.1. Classification (GTDB taxonomy): domain Bacteria; phylum Bacteroidota; class Rhodothermia; order Balneolales; family Balneolaceae; genus Balneola. The sequence continues at coordinate 2,961,870 of OZ253957.1, read as the reverse complement.
GCGATCCTTCACGATGACTTCGTTGCTGATGAAATCATTGGAGCTCCGTTCCGATTCGGCCTCATAGATCATCTCGATCACACTGTCAGGCACCGCGGGGTTTTGTTCCAGCAAACGGGCGGCGTCCAGCAGTTTTGCTGCGGCGTTATCATTCACGGTATGCTCTATCCCCTTGGCCAGCAGCTCTACGCTCGCCCTCTCCTGATCCAGGATCTTACTCACCAGATACTGATTGTACACCACCGAGCCCGCACCCAGAATGATGAGCAGGATAACCAGCACCACTTTTATCTTATTTGAGGGGACGAATAACTTCATGCGGAAAAGATGGGGATTTCCTCCACATCAAAAAAGCCCCAATAACGGGGCTTCAATTAAGCGGAAGCTTTTTGCTTTTCGTAAACCGGGGGTGCTTTCTTCTCAATGGTTTCCTGTGTTATGATACAGGTTTTGATATCCTTCATTGAGGGCAGGGTGTACATAATATCCAGCATGGCATCCTCCATGATGGACCGGAGTCCCCGGGCTCCCGTTTTTCGTTCTTTCGCTTTCTTAACAATGGCTCTCAGCGCCTCTTCCTCAAACTTGAGGTCCACGCCCTCCATCTTAAAGAGCTTTTTGTATTGCTTTGTGATGGCATTTTTGGGGCTCTGCAGGATCTCCATCATCGCTTCATCGGAAAGCTCGTGCAGTCCGCAGATCATTGGGAGACGTCCGATCAGTTCCGGGATCAGGCCAAACTTCTGCAGATCTTCCGGCTCCACGTAAGTAAATATGTCCGGATTGTTTTTATCGAACTTAACCTGATCGGCGTTATTGAAGCCCATGGTCCCGGTCGATTTACGACGGGCAATTATTTCTTCCAGTCCGGCAAAAGCCCCGCCACAGATAAACAGGATGTTGGAAGTGTCAAGCTGGATAAAGCTTTGCTCCGGATGTTTTCTTCCGCCTTTCGGCGGAATATTGGCGATGGTTCCTTCTAATATCTTCAACAGGGCTTGTTGTACGCCCTCTCCGCTTACATCACGGGTAATGGAAGGGTTATCACTCTTCCGGGCTACTTTGTCCACCTCATCGATATATACGATGCCCTGCTTGGCTCTTTCCACATCGTAATCGGCTGCCTGCAGCAGGTTGCTCAGAATGCTTTCCACGTCTTCCCCGACATAACCGGCTTCCGTGAGCACGGTGGCATCAGCAATGGTGAAGGGCACATCAATGATATCGGCGAGGGTACGCGCCAGAAGGGTTTTTCCGGATCCTGTAGGCCCCAGCAGGATGATATTGCTTTTCTCGATCTGCGTATCGTCCAGCTCTTTACTTTCAGAGCGGATACGCTTGTAGTGATTGTAAACAGCTACAGCGAGCGTTTTCTTGGCCTTTTCCTGCCCGATCACATACTCGTCCAGTTTAGCAACCACTTCAACCGGCTTGAGCAGCGGCTTGAAGGATTCCTCCCTTCGGCGGGAAAGCGAGGCCAGGTCGCTTTTAATGATGCTGGACGCATCCTCCACACAACGGTCGCATACATACACTCCGGGGCCGGCTACCATACTGTTGACTTCAAGGCTGGACCGACCGCAAAACGAGCAGTTTACGATATCGTTGTTCTTATTTTTGTCTTTGTCGCTCATAACCCCGCAAATTTACGGAAAAATTAGCTATTTACCAGCTCCGGGGCGGGCCACCACATTGTCCACCAAACCGTATTTTTTGGCTTCATCCGCGGACATCCAGTTATTTCGGTCCGAATCTCGGATCACATCCTCCAGAGTGTTGTTACTGTGGTCGGCTATGATCTGGCTTAACTCTTTTTTGATGCGAAGAATCTCTTTGGCTTCAATTTCGATGTCCGATGCCTGCCCCTGAACACCGCCCAGTGGCTGGTGGATCATGACCCGCGCATGCGGAAGACAGTTTCTTTTGCCTTGAGCGCCGGCCGTAAGCAGTACCGCACCCATACTGGCCGCCATACCCATACAGGTAGTGGACACATCACACTTGATGTGCTGCATGGTATCGTAGATCGCCAGTCCGGCTGAAACCACTCCCCCCGGGCTGTTGATATACAGATTGATGTCCTTTTCAGGGTCTTCAGACTCCAGAAAAAGCAGCTGAGCCACCACAGAGCTGGCTACCGCATCATTGATAGGAGTACCCAGGATAACGATCCGGTCTTTGAGCAGACGGGAGTAGATATCGTAGGCCCGTTCACCCCGGCTGGTGGTTTCCACGACCATCGGGATCAGGTTGCTTTCGATCTGATCGTTGACTTCAAAAATAGGTTGAGATGCAATGGGTTGCTTGATCATATTGACTCGGCGGCTTAATTACTTTTTAGATTTCTTTTCCTGCAGCTTTCGGTACTTCTCTTTATCGACCTCGGTGATCTTTACTTCATCCTCAAGTTTTTCGAACACCTTATTTTCGCGAATGCTGCTGCGCAGCTGCTCAAGCATGTTCGGATTCTGGGCATAATAGCTTTTCAGTTGCTCGGGAGAAGCACCATATCGTGCAGCCTCAATTCCAATGAATTCGTCGATATCTTCGGGTTTTATTTCGATATCTTCAAATGTTTCTTGCAGTTTTTGGCTGATGAAATACCATCTGGATTCACGAATGGCGCGATCTCTCATTTCCTCCTTGTACACTACTTCATCAAAATTGGGAGGCAGTTGTCCGCCCTGGCGCTGCTTCAGCTGCTCCACGTAAGAACCGGACACCTGCTCAATGAATGCTTCCGGTACTTCGAACTCATGAGCGTCCACCATGGCTTCCGCCACATCATTTTTAAACAGGTCGCTGGACGTCTGGTCGTAGTACTGCTGCATCTGGCTTTTGATGTAGCTCCTGAACTCATCTTCAGTCCTGGCTTCACCATTGCTGTTCTTTTTGATGAATTCTTCATCCATTTCAGCTTTATGCAGTTTCTGCACTTTCTTGATGGTAACGCGGAATCGGTCTTTTTCTTTGCCTTCACCCAGTTCCATATCCACCACGTCACCGGCTTTCTTGCCCTTCAGTGATTTAACGAACTCCTTGGCACCCTCCTGACGAAGATCGATCTCCTGGTCCTTGTCTTCTTCTCCTTCAACGGGATTCCCCTCCTCATCCAGGGAAATCACATCCACGATCAGTTTACTTTCTTCAGAGGCCTTTTCGTCCACTTCTTCCCAGTTGCCTTCACGCTCCAGGGTTCGTTCCACCTCTTCATCCACTTCCTCATCGGTCACATCGTGAACCATCTTGTTCACTTTGATCTTCTTGAGGTCCTTCAGTTCAACCTCGGGGCGGGTACCGATCTTAAAGACGACTTCCAGCTCATCGTTCTCCCACTTCATGTCAATCATCTCGGTTTCGCCTACGGGGTTGTACTCAGGCACCACATCTTTCTCAAAGACCTTTTGAACCCACTTGTTGATCTCTTCATACTCGATCTCCGTGCCAAAGCGCTTCTTGATCATTGACAGAGGCACTTTCCCGGGACGAAAACCCGGCAGAGTGATTTGCCCTTTATATCGCTTGTAAGCCTGGTCGAAGTTTTCCTGAAGTTCTTCTCTTTGGGCGGTGAGGGTGAGTTGTTTATCTACAGAGGTTATCTCTTTAACAGATATGTCCACGATTTCTCCAATTTTTTGCGGTCAATTCAATAAATGAACAGGATTTTTTCAGAAAGGAAAGTACGAGAGGGGGGACTCGAACCCCCACGCCGGTTAAAGCACTAGATCCTAAATCTAGCGTGTCTACCAATTCCACCACTCTCGCAAAGTTCAGAGCTTTCAAAGATAGGGTTTATCGTTTTGAAAAGCCAGCTAAAACCCATTCAAATTACCCGCCCGAAGTGTGAATCCTGCTTTGGCTTTAGCCGGCTGTTTAGTAACATCCCTTCATCATGTACAACAACCTCCGACTCATCTATATCACTACCGGAAACAGAGAAGAAGCTGAGCGTATCGGCCGCTCGCTGGTCGAACAGCGGCTGGCCGCCTGCGTGAATATCATCGACGGGATGAAGTCCATATACCGATGGGAGGGGGAGGTCGAAGAAGCTCAGGAAACCATTCTGATCGCCAAAACACACTATTCCAAAGTCAAAGCACTTACTGAGCAGGTTAAAAGCATGCACAGCTATGACTGCCCCTGCGTGGTTTCCATTTCCCTGACCGAGGAAGAGGGGAATGCGGATTATATCAGGTGGCTGATCAAGGAATCTAAAGACTGAGTAAATAATTAACGGAACAACGGCTCTTGATCCAGACCGAACGTATATCAAAGCATATCCTCAGGGCGCGTATCAACCGGCCTCAGGCATTGAATGCCGTTAACTTCCAGACGGTGGATGACCTAGAAAGGCTGGCAGATGAAATCGAAGCAGATCAGGAGATCCGGGTTCTGATTTTTTCAGGAGCAGGAAACAAGTCGTTCATCTCGGGCGGTGACCTTCGTGAGTTTCACACCATCACGGACAAGGAGGAAGCCGTGGAAATGTCTCAGCGCATTCAGGATCTTTTTCTCCGGTTTGAACAGCTGCCCTGCTGGAACATCGCCTACATCAACGGAAATGCGTACGGGGGCGGGGTGGAACTCATGCTGGCCTTTGATTTCCGGCTGGCCCGGCCGGGAGTACAATTTGGGATGACTCAGGGAAGGTTCTATCTGACACCGGGATGGGGAGGGCTTACCCGGCTGGTTGAGAAGGTCGGACGTGCCCGGGCTCTACAGTGGTTGGCCCGTGCCGAAATACTGGATGCTGAATCAGCCCTGCAGCAACAGCTGATCGACGAGGTCCTTGCCGGCGAGGATCCCGAATCAGAACTGCTGGAATGGGCTGAGCGCCTGGTCCTAAATGACCGGAAGTTCATTCGAACACTTAAGGAGGGCGCATTCAGGATGTCCCGCTCCAGAATTCAGGCTCTCAGGGAAGAATCGGAGCCCTTTGCCGAACTTTGGGTGGATGAACAGCATATCAGCCGTGTGGAAGACTTCCTGAAAAAGAGCTCCTGAGGGCTCAGCGCCCAGCCACACTTTTTCTGAGCATCATCTTAGCTTCGTAATATTTGCCTTCCCGAACCAGCTTGATTTTCATTTCATCGCCCTCTTTATATTCGCGCATCAAGGCCCATGCGTGCATTTCACTGCTCACTCTCTCACCGCCGATCTCGGTAATGATATCTCCCGGCATAATGCCGCACTCGTAGGCGGGGCCGTCCCGGTTTACACTGGTGACGAACAGGCCGGGTATGGCGGGCACACGATATTTATACACGATCTGATTGGTCATAACCGTAAAACTCATTCCCGGGTCGAAATCCAGTGATACATTTCCCGATTCCTTGAGCTGTGAAATGATCTTCTTCACCCGGTCGCTCGGTATGGCAAACCCGAGCCCCACAAATCCGTTACTGGTTCCACCCGTAAAAATGAAGGTATTCACCCCGATCACTTCGCCGTCGCTGTTCACTAACGGCCCGCCGGAATTCCCGCGGTTGATCGCGGCGTCGGTCTGTATCATATCGATGTAAACCCGCGGATCGTTGGGGTCGGGACGGAAGTCGCGCCGGGTGGCACTAACCACACCTACGGTTACCGAAGGCTGACCATCGGCAAACAAACCGAACGGATTGCCCATGGCTATCGCCCACTCACCAACCATTGCCGGGCTTTCGCTGAATTTCACGTAGGGCAACGGACCTTTCGGGTCTTTGATCTTCAGCAGCGAGAGATCGGCCAGCTCATCTGAGCCGAGCAGTTCTGCCTCATAGTGACTACCGTCAGCCAGGTTAACCATGATGGTTTTGGCCCCTTTTCCGGCCACATGTTCATTGGTCACCACCAGGCCATCTTCACTGATGATGAAGCCCGACCCCATGCTCTGTACCTCCCGGGTCGTCGGTATTTCAAAGAAGCGAAAAAAGAACTGGTCGAACTGACGACTATATCCCTGGCGAAGCTCGGTGACGGTGATACTTACGATGGCCGGACTTGCTTTCTCCACCGCATTCGTAATTGCGTTTCTGCGGCTGGCCGAAATGCTTTCGGTGGATGAAGCCTCGCCTGAGGCAGCAGTTGAAGTCTGCACGGGTTTGAGCTCAGTGGCCACCGCCCCGGAAGCGGCCGCGGGTATCGGCTTTACTTCCGGCTCATCACAGCCCGCCATCAATACCATCCACAACAAAACAACGACTGAATACTTCATAACCCGTTCTTATTAAAGTTGCTCCATTCCTATTTTAAGTACCTGCTCTATGGCTTCCTCCATGGTTCCCTCGAAACGGGCGCCGGAGGCTTTCTTGTGTCCTCCGCCGTTTAATTTCCGTGCCCATTGATTCACATCAATCTCACTTCGCGACCGGAGGCTCAATTTGATCTTTCCTTCTTCCTCTTCTCTGAAAAACACACAGGCTTTTACACCTTCGATACTCAGCGGATACTGTACGAACCCTTCCGTATCCTCATTCGACGTTCCCGTTTCTTCGAACATCGCTCTGGTAACGTACATCGTGGCAATTTGTTGGTTGGCATGAAGCTGAATGGTCTCCAGCGACATCCCCATCAGGCGAAGCTGGTTCATCCTGCGTGCAGAATAGATCTTTTCTGCGACTTCATTCGGCGTGAATTCACCCTTTTCCAGCAGATCAGCGGCTGCCCTCATGGTGACGGGCCGCACACTTTCAAACTGGAAAGAACCCGTATCCGTCATGATACCGGCATATAAAGCTTTGGCAATCCCCTCATCGATTGTCTGCGGACTGTGTGCTTTGATCATCAGATACACCAGTTCACAGGTGGAGGTAGCGGAGGTGTCGGAAACAGAGTCCTCGAAGACCGGCTCCGGATCGGGATGATGGTCGATCATGTAAAGGGGCTTACCCAGCCCGGAAGCTTCTTCCGCCACTACCCCGAAACGGTGTGGGGCGTTTCCATCCACAAAGACAAAGGCGTCAAAGGCTGACAGCTCCCCGGCCGAAGGCTTGCTGACCTCAAAATAGCCGGTCAGCCATACCAGGTTTGCATGTACATCATCCTCATTGAAAGCCGTGGCCTTGACACCGTTCTTTTCCAGCCATCGGCACAACCCGATCTGTGATCCAAGGCAGTCGCCGTCGGGACGCACGTGTGAAAACACAGCGATATGCTTATGGGATAATAATTTTTCAGCAAACGATCGGTACATGATAACTCCTTGGCGCCAAAAATAACCCACATCGGGCAGACTTCCATTTCTTTTGGGGCGATTTTTTTCGATCCTTGAGCCAAAACTTTCCTATGCACGCTCTTATTGTTTGCGGAGGAACCCCTCCCACCAAAAAATTACTTCAGGCCGAGATCGAAGCTGCCGACCTGATCATCGGCGCGGACAGCGGGGGGCATGCCATCATCGGCCACGGCTTTACCCCCGATATTGTAATCGGGGATATGGACAGTTTTCACTACACGAATCACGAAGGGATCGTGGTGCATAAAGATGCGGATCAGGAAACCAACGACCTGGAAAAGGCCCTGAATTATGCCTTAAAGAAAGAGGCGGAGCACTGTATTGTACTGGGAACCCTGGGCCGCCGGATCGATCATACCTTCAAAAACCTGTCGGTGCTGAAACAGTTTCATCCTTTGTTCCGGAGCCTCATCTTCCGGGATGACTACGGAGACACCCGGCTGCTGGAGTCTCCCAGCGAAATAGACGTAGAGCCGGGCACCGTCATTTCTTTTATACCCATCTCTGGAAAAGTGGATGGGATCATCACCACCGGGGTGCAGTATCCGCTGAACCAGGAGTCTCTCGAGGTAGGAGTACGGGATGGCACCTCCAATACTGCCACTGAATCCAAAGTAACGGTCACCTTCGAAAGCGGAGACCTGGCCGTTTTTGTTGGTACCGGAAGCAAGATCAGAACCTAAACCGGACTTATACTTGTCTTCACCTCAGGGATGGGCTTTCGAGTCCGCTTCCAGCGTCGCTCTTCGGGCTTCCAGCGACTTCTTCCAGGCAAAGAAGCCCATGAAGGCAAAAACGGTAAACACCAGGAACTGAAAACTGGTCAGCACATAGCCTTTGTAGTACCATAATGGAATGGAGGCCAGGTCGGTGATGATCCATGCGATCCAGCTCTCCAGTTTTTTTCGCGCCATCAGCCACATTCCTAAAATGGCGAAAGCCGTTGTGGTGGCATCCCAGAGGGGCACGTCACTGTCGGTGAAATTCTTTAATACAAAGGCCAGTATACCGAACGAGCCCACTAACAATGCCAGCGACATCAGGTGTTCTTTAAAATCGTTAACGGTGACCGGAACCTGCTCTCGTTGTTCATCATCCGGGTTAAGCCAGTAGTACCATCCGTACACGCTCATTACAAAATAGTAGCCGTTCACCCCCATATCAGCATAAAGCTTCGACTGAAAGGACAGATAAACATAGATGAGCACACTTACGATGCCGGTCGGATACACCAGGATGTTTTCTTTCATCGAGAACCAAACGCTCATCAGTCCGGTGGCCACGGCGATCCACTCCAGCGTAGTGGTGTTGATGACTCCCTGAATGATACCATCAATGATGCTTTCCATAAAAAAGTAGAGGCGTTGAAAATTAGCGGGTCAATATCCTGAAATAAATACTGGATGACCAGTTAAATCACCGGGATTTCAGCACGCGGGAAAGATTGAGCTTATGAATGGGGATAAGGTAAGAGGCGAGCATCTCGTCTTTGTGGATACCAAGCAACCCGGTTCCTCTGAAGTCGACCATACAGATGCGTTCTTCCTGCTGTACCACCTCGCCAATGCCGTAATATTCCGGACTGGGCCCGTAGTACACCAGGTCTCCGATCTTTAGATCGTTATTCGCCCTTCGATGATAAGGTAGGATCACCGGAAGAAGATCGAGCCGATATGGTAGCCTGCGCTTTTTGGTTAATGCCATATCACACGGTTTGTCTCTCTAAAATATGAATGATTCTTTTAGAATCGCCAGCATGTTTTATTTCGATGCGGATCACATCTTCCGGTAGTAAACCTTCTATGCGCTCCGGCCATTCGATGAATGAAACGCCATCCCCAAATAAATATTCCTCAGCCCCTATTTCAAGTGCCTGTTGTTCATTTTCCAGCCGGTAAAAATCAAAATGATAAACGGGTACTTCTCCCTGGTACTCATTGATTAAGGTAAATGTCGGAGAACTCACTTCTGCCTGGTCCACTCCAAAAAAAACGGCCACTCCCTTCACGAAATGCGTCTTTCCGGCACCCAGATCTCCGGACAGACATACGATATCACCCGGGCGGAGCGTAGCCGCGAACTCTTTCCCAAACCGCAGGGTATCTTCGACCGAATTACTTTGGAAGGTTTGCATCTTATTTCGGTTTGAGGGTGGCTACCGGCAATATCATTTCTTCCATCGAGGCTCCGCCATGCTGAAAGGTATCCTTATACCGGTTCTGAAATTTGTGGTAGTTTGTGGGATACACGAAGTAGTAATTCTCTTTGGCAAACAGATAGTTGTTTACCCCGCCAATCGCAGGAAGCTGGTATTCCCCGGGTTTATCCACCAAAAAAACCGCGTTCGGCTCTTCTGCCTTCAGGTTACGGCCGTATTTATAGCGGAGGTTGGTGGCCGTGTTCCGGTCTCCGAACACCTTGGTGTCTCTCAGCGACCGTACGGAACCGTGATCGGTGGTGATGACAATGGTAACATCTTCCTCAGACAGCTCCTTGAGCATCTGGCGCAGATAACTGTGCTGAAACCACGCCTCCGTGATCGACCGGAAGGCCGCCTCATCGGGAGCAAGCTCTTTGATCACGTCTGAATCTGAACGGGAGTGCACCAGGGTGTCCACAAAGTTATAAACGAAAGCGCCCAGCGGCGACTGAGTGTAGCTGTGCATCTTCTCGGCTACCCGCTTCCCCTCATCCGCGGTCAGAATTTTTTCATATTTGAAGTTGATGCTTATCCCGGCACGCTCGAGTTGGCGTTTCAGTAGCTCTTCTTCATGACGGTTCAGTGATTTCTCATTCTGGCCCTGTTTCCACAGTTCAGGATAAAGCCGCTCGATATCATAGGGGCTCAGTCCGGCGAAAATGGCGTTCCGGGAATACGGGGTAGCCGTAGGCAGGATGGAATAATAAAAATCGGTTTCAATGTTATACCAGGGCGCGAGGCTCTGCTCAAAAGATAACCACTGATCATACCGCATGCAGTCAATGATGAAAAACATGACGGTCTCGCCTTTCTCAATACGTGGCAAAACGTAATTTCCGATGATATCGGGGGAGAGCACAGGCCCCCCCTGTTTATTCTGCAACCAGCTCAGATACTGACTCTCAATAAAGCGCCCGAACTCTTTATTGGCTTCTCTGAACTGATCCTCGAGAACCTGCAGAAGGTTCTCGTCCCCGTCTTCCAGTTCGATCTGCCAGCGTGTAAGCTCTTTGTAGATCTCGACCCATTCCCGCCATCCTGTTCCGGGATGGATCCTTGAACTCAGCTCCCCGAATTGATTCAAATAGGACTGGGCCGATTTCTCATTCTGCAGCCTGGAACGTTCCAGAAGCCGTTTGGTGGTCAGCAGGATCTGATTGGGATTCACCGGTTTGATCAGATAATCGGAGATCTTTCCGCCGATCGCATCTTCCATGATCGACTCTTCCTCACTCTTGGTGATCATGACCACCGGCAAACCGGGCTGCAGGTTCTTCAGTTGCTCCAGCGTTTCTATCCCGCTGAGGCCGGGCATTTGCTCATCCAGAAACACCATATCAAAGACCTGCTCCGAGACCATGGCGATAGCGTCTTCCCCGTTGGTAACGGGCACGATATCGAAGCCTTTCTTCTCCAGAAAGATTATATGTGAGCGCAGCTGATCGATCTGATCATCCACCCAAAGTATCTGAGGCATAGTCCGGAATTAGAATTCGGCTAAAGTTTCACAAAAGGAGCGAGCTTTTCCACTGTTTTTTTGCCGATCCCTTTTACATTCATGAGTTCTTCAACCGACCTGAAGGGGCCGTGTTCCTTTCGGTAATCAATAATGCGCTGAGCATAGGTCGCTCCGATGCCATCCAGTCGCTGCAGCTCCTCAGCGCTTGCAGTGTTGATGTTGACGGGCTCACTTAGTTCCGGATCGGGAGTGGCGGCAAGCACTTCGGGCTGTGGAGTGTATTTCAGCGCTTCTTCCCGCTTACGCTTTTCGATAGCCGCGCTTCGGGCTTCAAACTCCTGCATGATCGCGTCATACTGCTCTTGATCATAGTTCAGCTTTTGCCGGAGAAACGCATTCAGGGAGGCCGTTATCAGAACTAAAACCAACAGAGTGGTAAGGGCGATTCGCTCTTTCCGCGAGATATGGAGCTGCTCCAGCCAGAAAAAGAAGGCCCTCTTAAATTTCTTCATCTCTACAACACCCTAATTTTACTTGTTCTAATTAGGGAACAAATACTGATTAAGTCAACTTGTATTGTTTGGGCTGAAGTGAGATGTTTCGGCCGGCTTCATCATGTCTGAACAACATAGCTTTACATATCAGGACCTGGCCATAGCCTATGAGGTAGTCGGCGAAGGCAAGCCCCTTGTGATCCTTCACGGATGGGCCAGCAGCCGGCGCGTGATGATGCCTGTCGCTAAAAGCCTCGCGCATCTCAGGAAAAGCTACGTGCTGGACCTGCCCGGCTTCGGGGCAAGCCCGGAACCTCCCGTTGGCTGGGGTATTGGCGATTATGCCGATGCCGTTCAGCAGTTCATAACCGAGACGTTTGACGAGCCGGTCGATCTGCTGGTACACTCCTTCGGGGGGCGAATCACGCTCAAGCTTTGCGCCCGCGATTTCGGAAAAACACTCATTCAGAAAGTGCTCATTACCGGAGGTGCCGGAATGAAGCCCCGGCGCTCACTCACGTATTACTTCAAGAAGTACCTGGCCAAAACGCTCAAAGCCCCTTTTATGATTCTGCCCGGATCACTGCGCGAAAAGTCGTTGAATTGGCTGCGTAGCACCCCGCTGTGGAAACGACTGGGATCCAGCGATTACAGCAAGCTCTCCGGTGTGATGCGGGAAACCTTCGTGAAATCCGTTACCGAGTATTTTGATGACACCCTGGATCAGATCCCGCATGAAACGCTTCTTCTCTGGGGAAGAAATGATGAGGCCACTCCGGTGTATCAGGGGGAAAGAATGGAGAAGGGGATCAGAAATGCCGCGCTGGTCATTATAGAAGATGCCGGCCATTACGCCTTCCTGGATAAACCCAAACAATTTGCTGCTATTGCGGAAGCCTTTTTAAAATGAAGTCCGGGAGGGGAGGTTCCGGACCTACCCTCTCAGATTGTTAATTCATAATGCCGGGGAAGCCGATAGCTCACCTCCAGTTCCGGAATATCAATGGCCGCGTTCAGCAGTGAGATCCCCGTGTTCTGGGTTTTCTTGCTGCTCTTATCTCCGTTGGGACCATAAATAGGATCGTCAAGGATAGGATGGCCCCATTGTTCCAGATGCAAACGGATCTGATGGGTGCGGCCGGTCAACGGCTCGCACCTCACGATCGCGGAGTTTTCTCCGCGCTCGGTAACGGTAAATTTTGTCTGCGCAGGCTTGGCCTTGGTCAGATCGGGATCGCTTTCAAATACGAAGCCCACTTTTCTGCGGATAGGCAGGTCGATGGTTATCTCGTCTTCCTCAGGGAGGCCGTGTACCCGGGCGTAATAGGTCTTCCTCACCATTCCGTCCCTGAAACACTCCATCGCTTTGTTGGCAAAGGCTTTGGTGCGGGCAAACAGCACGAGGCCTGAGGTAACCCCGTCCAGACGATGTACGATCTTCAGGCCCTCATATCCGGACTCTTTAAGGATCTCGGTCAAGGTATTCCGGTTGTATCTGCCGCCGGGATGCATGGGCATGGGAGCTGGCTTAAATACGATCAGGTACTCGCTGTGTATCTTCAGTACCTCCACCTCGTCAGGAACGCTGGGCTCAACTACATAAGGATTGTAGTGGAATACCCGGTCAGTATCCTTCAGGCGATACCGGGGATCACATTCCGCACCATTTACTCCTACCTTGCCTTCCCCGATCCGGCGGGCCCATTCCGGTTCTGACCTGAAGGGAAAGCGGGTTGCCATCATCTCCAGCAGGCTCTTCCCCACAAACTCCTGAGCCACCCTGAATTCATGCCTGATGGGGTAGGGGGCTACGATCCGGACCTTTCGTTCAGGCGCTTGCAGAGTTCTCCAGATCTCGTTGTTTGAAATCCTCTCCAAAGTAGTTGTACCATTTCCGGAAAGGCCTGAACGCGTTCTCAGGATCAAAAGGGCGGCGGTATTCACTTTTCATGCACTCTTCGCTGCAGCAGCCCTCCATTTTACGGGCTCCCTCTTCGGAGCACACAAACAGCTTGTTGCACTCCATATTGGCGCAATTAACGTAGGTATCTGCAGGCTTCCCGGTGATCTCACAATGAGCAATGGGTTCCAGGTCGTTCGGGTTAACCGGCACCACCAGGCGGTCATCAAAAACGAAGCACTTCCCTTCGAAATGTTTTCCGCCTTCTTCCTTGGCGTACTTCAGAATACCCCCGTGAAGCTGATTTACATCATCCCATCCTTTTTCCTTCATCAGTACGGAAAACTTCTCGCAGCGAATGCCGCCGGTACAGTACATCAGTACTTTTTTGTCTTTGGGGATATTGGCCTCTTCCAGCCAGTGTGGAAAATCATAGAAGTTTTCCAGGTCGGGTGTCAGTGCTCCCTTGAAATGCCCGATCTTTGATTCGTAATTGTTACGGACATCGATCATCACGTAGTCCTCATCCGACTCCAGTATTTTTCTCCACTCGGCGGGTGAAAGGTGTTTTCCTCCGTTCCGGGGGTCAACACCGTCCATATGTAGTGAGACGATCTCGTCGCGGGTCTTGCAGATCAGCTTTGCGAAAGGAATGTATTCCGATTCATCGCTCTTGAACTCCGTATCCTCAAAGCCGGGAATACTCCAAAGATGCTCCTTGTATTGCTGGATTTGTTCTTTGGTTCCGGCGGCCGTTCCGTTGATTCCCTCCCGGGAAATGTAGATCCTGCCTTTAAGGCCGATCTCCTTGCAGAACTTTTTATGCTCCTTTGAAAACTTCTCCGGTTCCCCGATCCGGCTAAACTTGTAATACAGGATAACTTCGTACATCTTGTTGCTAACTATTCAGCTTTATAATAATATCTTCTGCCCGTTGTTGTACAGACATCAAAATTACGAAAACTCCCGCAAAAATGAGTACTCCCTATTGCTGATCAAGAGATGTACATATCTGTTCATGCTGCTTTGTCCCTTTGTGTTTACCGGGCAACTGGCTTCCCGGCAGTTAGAATCGCCCCATTCGATCCGGCAGGCATTCGAAGAAAAAGTCATATCGGTTGATGAAGCGGTAATGGCGCACTTCCGGATCTATGAAGAAGACGGCCCTCACAAATGTGCCACTCCCGCCCATATGTTTTTTCACCGGCACAGATCAGAGCTTGCACCTGCCACGCTCGACGCGGTGAACACCCGGTATGCGCCTGCACGCCGGTCCCGAAGCCTCCCCGCCTTCATTTCCCCTTCAGGCAAGTTTGAGATCAACTATGAAACCAGCGGCCCCGATGCCGTTCCTTCCGGCGATACCAATACAAACGGCGTCCCGGATTACGTAGAGTGGGTGGCGGAAGCCATGGATTCTTCATACCGGCATGAAGTGTTGACGCTTGGATATACCGACCCTATTCCTGCCGGAGAGCAATATGTAGTTACCCTGCAGGATATCGGGGGAGCCTATGGATATGCAACCATCAATTCCGGATCTCCGGGTGGTACCGAAATTTTCATCGAAAATGATTTCGCGGGATTTCCTTCTAATGATGACCCCCAGGGTGATCAGAGAGGGGCCATCAAGGTAACAGCAGCGCATGAATTAAAGCACGCCATTCAGTTTGTCCAGAACAATTGGAATGGCGATACGGACCGATGGGCGGAAATGGATGCCACCCTGATGGAAGAAGTGGTTTACGATAACGTGAACGATTATTACAACTACATATCGGGCTTCGGCTCCAATATTTTTGAAGCCCCTTACAATACCATTATTCCGGGATCTTACGAAGACGTCACCTTTGCGCTCTTTTTCCACGAGAAATACGGAGCCGATTTCTGGGTAAACGTCTGGGATGAGATTGAGTCAGGTCCTTCCAGCCTCGAATTGCTGACCCTCGTTCAGCAGGAGGTTGAGGCCCGGGGAGATAACTACCCGGAAGTACTTGCCGAAAATTATATGTGGCATTATGCAACGGGGATTTCCAACAGCCCGACCAATTTCGGCTTTGAGGAACGCCTGGATTACCCCGTAGATGGTGCTTTCGTAGAGAGAAGCTACACCGATGTACCCGATACTCTTTCATCCGAGTTCAGCCTGGTCCGGTATTCCGCAGATTTTATGGAAGTGGACCTCGATGAATCCCGATCAGGCTATGTTGACATCCGCTTGCTGTATGACGAACCCTTTGTACAACTTGGACTACTGGCCTACTTCCCGGACGGATCTGTCGAAAGCCGGTTTCTGGCTGCCCAATCTTCGGGTCAGTCCCAGATCCTCACCAACTGGGAGTGGAACGAGATAACCCGGCTGGCTCTGGTTGCGGTGAATTCAGATCCCGTTGAAGTTCAGCGGTACCGAATACAGATCCGCTCCGACCTTCCCGCTGAGATCCAGCTTTCACAGAATTATCCCAATCCTTTTAATCCGTCAACCCAAATACCGGTGAGTATCCCCACTCAGCAAAACGTTACGCTGGAAGTTTATGACATCACCGGCCGCAAAATACGCACCCTGCATTCCGGTACATTGGCCCCTGGCTTTTATCAATTCCCTTTTGAGTCTTATGATCTGTCATCGGGAACCTATCTCTACAAGCTTACAACGGGAGAAGGCACCTTTTTCAAAACCATGACGCTCATCAAATAGTAATCAGGTCCAGCGTAATGGCATCCGCAATCTTTAATCCTTCTGAGGTGAGTTGCAGCGAGCTTCCCATTTTAGCCCTGCCTTTCATTACCAGTTTGTCAATGTACTCCAGCTGAGCCTCGTTCAGCGGATATTGATAGCGGGATCTCAGTTCCTCCGGGGATATCCCTTCCCGCGTTCGGAGGCCGAGCATCAGGCGTTCTTCTGCCAGCTCGTTCAGAATCAACGTCTCCGGCTCCGTACGGTTATCCGGGCTGTTGAGGTATGCCTTCAGGTCGGATTTATTTTCCCATCGCAAGGCTGAAGCGTGGTCTTCCGCCCACCAGAAGGAATGGGCTCCCGGTCCGAACCCCAGATAATTTTCATGATTCCAGTACCCCGAATTATGCCGTGCTTCAAAACCGGGCCGGGCATAATTGCTGATCTCATAGCGATGGATTCCCGCTTCTCTGAGCGATGCTTCGACCAGCTCCATGTGCTGTTCCACCAGCTCATCGCCTGGCTCGGCGATGCGGCCCAGTTCGAGCTGTTTGCCAAGCCGCGTGGAGGGTTCAATGGTCAGCGAATATGCCGATACATGAGGCGGATCAAACCGGATCAGTGTTTCCAGGTCCTCCTTCAGTACCTGAAGGTTTTGGCCGGGGTTGCCGTAGATCAGGTCAACCGTAAATACCCGGATCTCCGACCGTTTCAGCAACTCAAGGCATCGCAGGGCTTCCCGGGCATCATGTGCTCTGTTCATGAACCGCAGTAGTTCCTCATTAAACGACTGCACTCCCATACTCACCCGGTTCACTCCCAGCTCCCTGAGCCCATTAAGGTACTCTGTAGTTACGTCGTCCGGGTTCAGTTCTACGGTGATCTCTTCCGTTGCTACCACAAACACCTCCCGGATAGCTTCAAACAGCGCCTCAAATTGCTTCAAGGTCAATAGCGAAGGGGTTCCGCCCCCAAAATAGATGGTGCGGACCTCCTCCCCCGCAAAACGGCTCCCTTTCCTTGACTTTATCTCCGCGATCAGGGCGTTTACAAAATCCTGCTTCTGCTGCTGTCGCGTTACGAAGTAGAAATCGCAGTAGGAACAGGCCTGTTTACAGAACGGAATATGGAAATAAAGGCCCGCCATACAATGACCTGTCCGGCCTCCTAGTCTTCCGGCTGGTAATAAGGATTCTCGTCGTAGGTATCCTTTTGCTGATAGGTTCGGTGATACTTCACATAGTTGGACGCGTACATTCGGATGGAGCCCACTTCTTCGTCGGTAAGCTTGCGGACTGCCTTGGCCGGGGATCCCATATACAAATACCCGCTCTCCAGGGTCTTCTTGGGTGGCACCAGGGTGCCCGCTGCTATAATCACATCAGACTCTACTATCGCCTTATCCAGTACCGTGGCGTTCATCCCGATCAGCACACGGTCTTTGATGGTGCACCCGTGAATCACGGCCCCGTGCCCAATGGTCACTTCATCGCCAATGATGGTCGGCCCGGTTTGATTCATCACGTGAATACAGACGTTATCCTGAACGTTGCTTCGCTCCCCGATCCGGATGTAGTTCACGTCTCCGCGAATGGTCACATTAAACCATACACTGCTTTCTTTCCCCAGCTTTACATCCCCGATAATATCCGCACTGGGGGCGATAAATACGGTCTCATCAAATTCCGGTGAACGTTTTAAAAACTCGTAGATCATCAGTCTTCAGTCGATTCGTTCAATGCCTGTTCGATCACGGCCTTGAAATCCTCATAGTACCGGGGGTTGCTTTCCAGCTTTATATCATTGATATAAATCGTAGGTGTGGAGTTAATCCCAAGCTGGCGGCCTTCCCGTTTATCCGCTATCACGATCCGCTGCATGGCAGCGGAATTCAGGTCTTTACGGAACTGCTCCATATCCAGGTCCAGAGAGCGGGCATACCCCAGAAATATCGCTTCTGCATTTCCTCTGCTCCACTGTTGCTGCCCCGCGAAGAGCAGTTCATGCATTTCTTCAAACTTCCCCTGAACCCTTGCCGCTTCTGAAGCACGGGCAGCCAGTTCGGCATAGGGATGTATGCTGAGCGGAAAGTGCTTATACACCACTTCCAGCTTGTCTCCGTATTCCTCTTTGGCCCGTTCAACAAACTCCGCGTAGTATTTACAAGCCGGGCACTGGTAATCGCTGTACTTCACCAGCACCACTTCGGCGGAAGTGGTGTCAGCATCCTGGTTGGTGGAGGTTACCGTTTGTACCGTGGCGGAAACGGCCTCCGCCTTTGAGCGTTTGGCAGTAGCTTCAGGGTTCGCATTGCCCTTATTATTGCATGCGTTTCCGGCTATGCCGATTAAGACGACTACCAGAAGAGATGTACTTATTCTCATGATGTGATTTTTTTAAAGTGACGCGATAAAATAGCATCTATTTTTTGAATTATCTGCTCTAATTCCTGTTGTCCGATTCCTTTACCCAGCGATAAACGAACAAATTCACGGGCCTGCTCTTCACTTCTTCCCATAGCCAGCATGGTGTGGTTGGGCTGGTCGCTCCCCGCCTGGCAGGCGCTTCCGGTTGAGATCCCCACACCGGCCTGACTACACTCCAGCATCAGATACTGACCTTCCATTCCCGGGAAACGCAGCCCGAGTATGTTCGGCAGCTTCGAATCTTGGCTTCCTTCATCAATGACCTCATGTCCTCCGGCTCTCAGCCCATCCAGCAATCGCTGTCTCTGGTCTGTAAACCGGATGAATTCTTCCGTGCGCTCCGCAAAGAGCAACTTGGCCGCTGTGGCCAAAGCGGCGATGGCCGCTACATCAGGCGTTCCGCCCTGAAGCCCTCCTTCCTGTTTCGTCTCCGGCACCTCCGGCTTCCATGCCACTTTATCCGAGAGATACACGGCCCCCACTCCCTTTGGCCCGTAGATCTTATGTCCCGATACCGACACCGCATCGAACCAGGGCGCCTGAACATCCACTTTGCAAAAACTTTGAACACAGTCTGAGTGGAATAACACCCCCTTTGACCTCAGCAGCTTACCGATCCTTTGAACATCCTGAATCACCCCGGTTTCTGAATTCACGTGCTGAATGGAAGCCATGATCGTGTCTTCGCGGATACTAGATTCCAGCTCTTCCAGACTCACCAGGCCCTCTTCGCTGACCGGCAGCCTTGTTACCCCGAATCCATCACCTTCCAGCTTGTCGAACAGATAGCGCACGGAAGAATGTTCGGTCGAGGTGGTGATCAGGTGTCCCTCTTTTTTTCCGGCGCTGCTGATGAGAGCCTTTATCGCCCGTTGATTGGCCTCCGTTCCTCCGCCGGTAAAATAGATCTCTCCGGGCTGCGCGTTGAGGATCTTTGCCATCGTATTTCTGGAAGCCTCGAGTATCTGCTTTGCATCCGAACCTATATCATGCAGGCTGCCGGGGTTCCCGTAGTAATTCCTGGCGACATTCAGATATACTTCCAGTACGGGATCGCGCATGGGCGTGGTGGCGGCATAATCCAGGTAGATCATAAAAGATCGTTCTTTACTTATAAATCGGTTATCTTTGGCACCCCTTAAAATAGCCAAAATTATGCGGCATCCCTCAACATGAACCGGACAGAACTCAAAGCACTCCTTACAGCGGCCTTTCGTGAAGATATCGGAATGGGTGACCTCACTACGGAAGCTCTTTTCCCGATGTCAGACAGTTCAAAAGGGGCCTTCATCGCAAAGGAGGAAGGTATTGTTGCAGGTACACCCGTAATGGAGTGCGCGTATTCGCTGCTGAGTGATGAGGTCTCGGTTCATCCGTACAGGCAGGACGGAAATCTCGTTGCCCCGGGCCAGGTCATTGCGGAGGTGGAAGGCCCCGTCCGTGTACTTTTATCCGCGGAACGGGTAATCCTGAATCTTGTGCAGCACCTGAGCGGGATCGCGACGGCAACCGCCGAGGTAATTGACCGCCTGGATGATCCCTCTGTCACCATTACGGATACACGCAAGACGCTCCCGGGCCTCAGAGCCCTTCAAAAATATGCTGTGACCTGCGGAGGCGGTAAAAACCACCGCTTTCGCCTCGATGACGGGGTCATGATCAAAGACAACCATATTAAAGCCGCGGGCAGCATACAGAAGGCTGTGGAACTGGTGAGAGAAAAGATCGGCCATATGGTAAAGGTGGAGGTTGAAGTTGAGACCAAAGAGCAGGTCGAAGAAGCCGTTTCAGCCGGGGCCGATGTGATCATGCTGGACAACCGCAGCCCCGAAGAAGTGCGGGAGTTGGCCGGCCTCATTCCCGCGTCCGTCATTGTTGAGGTGTCCGGAGGTATCACCCCGGATAACATTCATGAATATAAAAACTGCGGAGCGAACGTTATTTCTCTCGGTTGGCTTACTCATTCCGTTAAGGCGCTGGACATTAGTTTTAATCTTATCAGGAGTTGATACACATATGGATGTGTTAGAGATCTTAGATATTGAATCAGAAGTATCCCTGCCCCGACGCTACCGCGAACTGGGCGTTGAGGAAATGGGGGCCCGCGTTCGCGAGATCAAGGAAAAATTTGGCGACACGCTTTTTATTCCCGGCCATCATTATCAGAAAGATGAAGTGATTCAGTTTGCCGATGCGCGGGGTGACTCTCTAAAGCTGGCTCAGATCTGCGCCACTATGGATGAAGCAGAATTCATCGTCTTCTGCGGGGTTCATTTCATGGCCGAAACCGCCGATATGCTCACCAACACTCATCAAAAGGTGATCCTGCCGGATATGCGGGCCGGATGCTCCATGGCAGACATGGCGAATATCGATCAAACAGAAAAGGCCTGGCACATCATGCAGGACTTTTGGGGAGACACTATTCTTCCGCTTACCTACGTAAACTCGACGGCCGCTATCAAATCGTTTGTGGGGGCACACGGAGGAGCCTGTGTGACCTCCGGAAATGCGGGCCGGATGCTGAAATGGGCCTTCACTCAAAAAGAGCGGATCCTTTTTCTGCCTGATCAGCACCTGGGAAGAAATACCGCTTACGATCTGGGCGTTCCGCTGGAACATATGGCTGTTTACGATCCGCTGAGCCAGACTATTGACTTTGAAGGAGATCCCGGGGATGTAAAGGTGATCCTCTGGAAAGGCCACTGTTCGGTGCATGAGAAATTCAACATCCGCCATGTGGAGAATCTTCGCGATCAGGACCCCGGTGTGAACATCCTCGTGCATCCCGAGTGCACCTTCGATGTAGTCCAGGCAGCCGATTATGCAGGTTCCACCAATTTTATCATCAAAACGCTGGAAAGCGCCCGGCCGGGCAGCAGGTGGGCCATAGGTACCGAAATGAACCTCGTAAACCGCCTCAGGCAGGAGCATCCTGACAAAGAGATCGTTTCCCTCAATCCTTTTATGTGTCCCTGCCTGACCATGAACCGTATCGACCTGCCGCATCTGCTCTGGAGCCTGGAACAGCTGGAAGAGGGTGAAGTGGTTAACCAGATAACCGTTTCAAAAGAAATAGCAAAATACGCGATTCTATCTCTACAGAGGATGCTCGAAAAAAGCTAAGGTCTTTTTTTCTGATCCGATCTTTATTTAATGTCCCTTAATCTTTTATTTGTTTGTTACAGGTGTAAGAAAGCTATATTCAACATTCACCCTTATCAAGATACTGCTATGACAAATTTAGAACGCGCTCTGGACATCATCAAAATGAGCAACGAAGGCCAAATCATGGAAGCCCTTGAAAAATACTACCACGAAGACTCCGTAAAGGTAGAAGGCACAGGTGAAGTTACCAAAGGTAAAGCTGCCAACAGGGAATTTCATAAGGAATGGGTTGCCAGCATCAAAGAGGTACACGGAGGTGGAGTTACGGCTATTGCTGAAAACCCTGAGACCGGAAAGGTATTTGTGGAAAGCTGGGGAGAATTCACCTTTCAGGACGGAAACCGGATGAAGATGGAAGAAGTGGAAGTTCAAACCTGGAAAGATGGTTTGATTACGCATATCCGCTTTTATTATGATACCCGGGGAATGGAGGCGTAATTCAGGTCCGTCTCTTTTAGTCACTCTGAGCACACTTACGAAGGATCTTGCTGACTATTCCTTCATCTTCGCTCAGGATGATTTTTTTTCTTTATTGATTTTGTCTTCATTAAAAAATGAAACTGCTTCATTTATTTATCGCGCTGATCTTTTGGGGCTGTACATCAAGCTCTCAAAGTAGTACTCATAACCTGAATGAGCTTGAGATAATTGTCCTGGGAATTGCACAGGATGCAGGTTTTCCTCAGGCGGACTGTGAAAAGGCCAACTGTTCGCTGTACTGGAAGGGGATCGAAGAAAAAAGGCATGTCGTGAGCCTGGGGCTTGTTGACCGTCGCACTCAACAAAGCTGGATGTTTGAGGCCACTCCCGATTTCACTCACCAGCTACGGATGCTCAACAACCTGAACGGAAAGCCGTCGCTCTCGGGTATTTTTCTCACCCACGCCCACATCGGCCATTATACCGGCCTTATGTATCTGGGACATGAAGCCATGGGCGCCGGGGATATGCCTGTTTATGCAATGCCCCGAATGGCTGATTTTCTGACTAACCACGGGCCGTGGAGCCAGCTTGTCGGTTTTGAGAACATAAACCTGCAGAGCCTCAAGGCTGACTCCTCCGTTGTTCTGAGTGAAGGGCTTTCCGTCACTCCCTTTCTGGTACCGCACCGGGATGAGTTTTCTGAAACTGTCGGCTACCGCATCGATTCTCCGGACAAAAGCGTGCTGTTTATCCCGGACATCAATAAATGGCACCTCTGGAACCGGAGTATCACCGAGGAGATATCAACGGTGGATGTCGCCTTCCTGGACGCGACCTTCTACGACGGGGATGAGCTTCCCGGCAGAGACATGAGTCAGATTCCCCATCCTTTTGTAGTTGAAAGCATGGAGTTGTTTGATGAGCTGCCGGCTTCCGAAAAGGCTAAGATCATTTTCATTCACTTCAATCACACCAACCCTCTGATACTGGATAGTGAGACCCGGGCAGAGGTAGAAACCCGCGGATACAGCGTCGCGTTTGAAGGCATGAGGGTCCCCTTGTGATGCTGCCGTCAAGGGACTGAGGCTGAAGCCGGTATCAGTCCGAACAGTTCACATAGCCGAACTTTATCTCATGACCGCCGGGCAGTATCTGGGTCAGTGTATTTCTCTCGGTTCCGTACTCATAGTCGAACTCGTAGGCCCTGCCATCTTCCTCAAAGGAAAGGATGTTATTTGCTGAAAAGAATTTCACATCCGGAAAATTTGTGTCCGCAAAGAAAGGCAGATACAAATAGCGTTGAGGGCTCGGGTATTCATCGTAGGTAAAGAACCGGTCTTCGTAGAGTATAAAGCGGGAAGGATCGTCCGGATCCACGCCAAACCGCTGGTTCCTCAACACATTTCCTCCGGAGTCCAGGTGGTAGTTGGAATACCCCACATGCAGGATATCTCCCGTGCTGGCCACCCGGACGAGGTCCACCCGTATGAGATCGGATTCCGGATAACTGATGGAGTGGATGAGCCTGACCGCGGAGGCGGCAAAATACTTAATGACCCTGACCGGCCTTTCGTCATCAAACCTTACGCTCAGGAAAGGAGTGCCCTTTGGGTCCGGATAAAGCCGGTCCCGAACGATCAGCGAATCCTTAAAGTAGGTGAACTGAAAGGAGGCCACCTGTTTGGTTTCCCCTTCAAAAGTAAACTCCTGATTCACCTGATACACATTCCCGCCTGATATGGTCAGGATCCGGAGCGTGTTGTGCTGGTCAAACTGAATGCTCTCCAGAATACAGGCCTCGCTGGGTTCCTCATGAAAGGGGGTACAGGAAAGAATCAGCAGGATCGCTAATGCCGGGGCTAGCAATACGGCTGAAGCCCGCAGGTAGCTATGTTCATTTCTTTCAGGCATGGAGAGCACATAATCTGCCTGTACTATACTAAAATGCCGTTTAATTGAAAAATGGAGTTGAATGCAGGGCCCGTTTTGTACAGAGCCTTCCATCCGCTATCTTGACGCATCTTTATCACTTATCCCACGACCATGATGAAATATCTGTTTGTTTGTATTGCCTTCTTTCTTTCCGGGTTTTCCCTCCAGGCCCAAACTTACTATCCGGGCCAGTGGGGAGACTGGCAGAAAAAAGCGCCGGAAGAAGTGGGGATGAATCCCGAAATGATCCAGGAAGCGATCCGGTATGCCAGGGAAATGGAAAGTACAAATCCCCGGAGTATGGAGATCAATCACTACCAGACCTTCGGGCGGGAGCCTTTCGGGGATGGGATCGGTCCCTTTAAAGACCGGGGACCTCAAACCGGTATTATCATTAAAAACGGATACATCATTGCGGAATGGGGAGATCCGTTCAGGGTGGATATGACTCACAGCGTGACCAAGAGTTTTCTTACCACTACGGTGGGTGTTGCATATGATAAAGGCCTGATCAGGGACGTCAACGACAAGTTGGATCCTTATATGGCGCCGGTGCTGGTCATGGAGTTTGATGGTAACGGCAATAAGGCCGATGACCTTGGGAAGCCTAAAGTCATGGAGCCCTTCAAGGGAGAACACAACAGCAAGATTACCTGGAACCACTTGCTTCGGCAAACCAGTGACTGGCAGGGAACCCTGTGGGGTAAGCCCGACTGGGCCGACCGGCCCAGCGGAGATCGCTCTGAATGGATGACCCGGGACCGTTTTGAGCCCGGAAGCGAGTGGGAGTATAACGATGTGCGGGTGAACCTGCTTGCCCTGGCTGCGATGAATGTGCTGAGAAAGCCTCTTCCCGCAGTGCTGAGGGAGGAGGTAATGGACAGGATCGGTGCTTCGCCCACCTGGAGGTGGCAAGGTTACGAGAACAGCTGGGTCGTCATCGACGGGCAGCTGATGCAGGCGGTCAGCGGCGGTGGACACTGGGGCGGAGGCATGTTCATCAGCGCCCGTGATCAGGCCCGCTTTGGTTACCTGACCCTGAGGAAGGGAAACTGGAACGGAGAGCAGATCATATCCGAAGAGTGGATGAATATGGCTGAAACCCCAACCGAGGCAAACACCAATTATGGTTTTATGAACTGGTTTCTGAATGTGAACAAGGACCGTTTGCCCAGCGCCCCGGCCTCCTCCTTCTTTCATTTGGGGGCCGGCACCAATATGGTGTACGTGGATCGAGAAAATGACCTGGTGATCGTGGCCCGATGGATCCGAAGCTCAGCTATGGACGGCCTGGTCAGCAGGGTACTTAGCGCGGTTGAATAATTCCTACTCAAACGTGCTCAGCCTTGTGTACCGGTTCTGTTTCAGTAACTTAGCTGAAGCCATTTTTGCATACTCCTCGGCAGAACAGTCGTACTGAATGTTGATATTACCTGAAATATCAACATCTAATGTACTGGATGAACCATCGGTAGTGCCTACAAGTACAGACCCTTTTAGGTCGGGGGTTCCTTTCCCGTCGAAATCAAAAGCATTCTCAAAGATGATCAGGCCGTTCCACTCAAAGTTACCGGCCACACTTAGCTCCCCTTCATATTCCAGCTCTCCTCCCGAACGGATTACCAGAATGCCATGACCAGCTGAAATTCCGCCGGTCAGTTTTGCATAATTTTCGACAAAAAATACACCGGGGTCGCTTGCGGTCCCCATCGACCCTTTATAATTACCCGATATGGTCTGCGTTCCGGGCTGCCCGTACAGCCGGGCTATCATTTCATCCACCGGGGAGTACGAAAGATCAGGATTGACGGCTACTTGAGTGCCTGTTGAGCTTGTTATGTTTCCAATTTTTGAACCTGCACCGGATACCACTTTCGTTGCTGAAGCAGCATCCTGAACGGTAATTCCCGGTTTATCGGAGCAGGTTCCGCTGGCATCATTTCCATTGATCGTCGCACTCCCCCCCATTGAAAAAGTAAACTGATCAGTTGCAAATGACAGAGCCGCCTCAAACTCGGGTACAAAATCAATCAGCTCTTTGGTATAGGTACTGACAATGGTCGCTGTTTCATCGAAGTATTCCGCTTCGGAATACACACGGATCGTATCCGGATCGAGGGCCGTTGCACCTGCTCCCAAAATTTCATAATAGAATGTGATATCCGCGCCTTCAACTTCCGTTTCCCACGGTGATCCCTGGGTGGGATGCCATGAGTCATCCTCATTGATCTTTTCCATCGCCAGCTGGATCGCTGTGAAAGCAGCATTTTTTGCCTGAACAATCTTGGCGTACTCAGATGAATTTTCAGTGATAAGTTTTTTTTGACCCATCAGCCCCAACTGTATCATTCCAAAAATGATCGTTGCTCCGCTGGCTATGATCAACATTCCTCTTCCCATAGTTAATCCTTATAGATTACTGGTTAAATTTCTTGGTGTGAACCGCTTTACCCAGGCCGTGGTCGTGTAGCGGCCTTCTGTATTTCTGGAATACTGAAGAAGGTCTCCGCTCTGCAGCTCCAGGTCAATTTCTATCTGGCGGAGGTTCTGAATGTCAGAAAAACTCAATGGGGTGGACATTGGCGTAGTCTCTCCGAAATCATCATAATATCGTAGCGTAAAATTCGTGACGCCTAAGCCGATGAAAGTTGTAACACCATTTACAGTGCGCGTTAACTTATAGTCATTCGGATTGGGAGTCGTAGTCAGCGGCTCATTGGTAAATTCCCACCGGATCCTTTCCACCGACCCATCTGAACTGTTATCAATGTTACTGAAGAACTCTATGTGTGTAGAGTCAGCACTTATGATCAGAGTATCGAGAGAAACATCCGCCGCATATCCGATCTTGGGCATATCCCACGAAATGATCTCTGAAATATCCACCTTGTGCTCCTGCTTCTGCTGAGACAAAGCCAGATCCTGGGAGTTATAGCTTACCCCCCGGTTCATCCAGCCGATCATAAGCAAAAGCATACCGGAAACAATAAAACTGGTTACTAAGTTTATATTCATTTTACTCCCTGCGTTTAATCAGCGTAATAACTTCTGATGTAACTGAAGGAATAGGACTTCGGTGTTTTCTCATCCACTTCGGTCAGTACGGAACTGGTCAGAGTTATATCCATCCTCTTCAAGGTACTTTTTGATGTGGTAGGTGCCTGTGTGGTCTTGTCCAGATATGTAATGCTTACCTCTACATCAAAATCGCCGTGCCGCGTCGTTATAGTACCTGTCCATCCATCATAATCATCAAAATCGTCAAACTGACTTCGGTCGTTACTGCTTTCACCACCGTCAGTACCCAGAGCAGAAAAATCACCCGGAATGTTCACGGGAACAAAACCGTCTACTGTAGTTTCGTCAAAGGAAAGGGCCCTGGATTCTTCCATGATATCCTGAGCTACCGCAGTAATCTCTGTTTCGTATTCTCCTTCGATGGCCACTTTTTTGTTTAAAAAGCTCGTTCTGTTTGCGTTGTTGATCAACAATGAAATCAACAGCATGGCGCCCATTAATTGTATTATTTCAGAATAATCATTCATATCATTTGTCTCGATTCAAGAGAAATCCTTTGCATCAGCCATACTTATCGACCGACTGCTGGTTCTGTTAAGCAGCAAAAATGCTTCAGCACTTCAATCCTTCTCCGTGTGTCCTAATCACTGAAGGTTTTAAGGGATGGAATTCTCTTGATTGAAAGTTTTTTTATAAAGTTAGTTTTGGTTTTTAAGATGAATTCAAGCCACATTCGTTACATAATCCTTAACAAGTGTTGCTCTGTTAACAAAGAGGCCTGAAAAGTAAATGAGGTTCATTGTCAGATGATTCTTTTTGCTATTCTGTTATTACGAAGATCAACACAAACCGGATTGGTTAAAAGTTAAGTTCTTTTCATAAAGGGCAAAAAGAGGCTTTTCTGGTTAGTTTTCGTTAATGTCTTTTTTCCATCTAAATTTTTTTTAATGAACAAGACCGCGATCGTAATCGGGGCTACCGGACTGGTTGGCTCACACATTGTACAGCAAATTCTGAATGACGATCGTTATGGCAGGGTAAAAGTGCTGCACCGCCGAAGCACGGGTATCACCCATCCCAAGCTGGAAGAGCATATCATCGACTTTGACACACCTGAAAGCTGGTCATCACTGGTGACGGGCACTCATTTATTTTCCGCCCTGGGCACCACAAAGAACAAGGCCGGAAGCGAAGAAGAACAATACAAGATCGACAATACCTATCAGTACGAAGTAGCCAAAGCCGCCGCCACCAACAAGGTACAAGGCTATGCACTCATCTCTTCGGTAGGTGCGGATTCCGGCAGCTCCAACTTTTACCTGAGGATGAAGGGAGAACTGGATGAGGCCGTGGAGCATCTTGGCTTCAGTTATCAGGCCATCTTCCGCCCTTCGTTTCTGGATGGTGACCGGGATGAATTCCGCCCGGGGGAAAGGATCGGCATCTTTTTAGCACGGCTGTTCTCCTGGATTCCAGGAATCCGTGAGTACCGGCCGATCCGGGCCGAACTGGTTGCCCGTGCCATGATCAGTGACCTGAACCAAGACCACCCGGTACCCCGCATGGTCTATGAGAAAGACGAGATCTTTAAGCTGGTTTAAACAATATTGATCCCTGTGGAAGGTTATGACCGAATACAATCCAAACCGATCCCTTTGAAAAGATTTTCCCCTTTAATTCTGCTCCTTTTTTCCTGTTTCACTTCCCTGGCCGTTGCCCAAAACCAGACACGATTCGAAATAGGTGCGCATATAGAATGGGGAGTTACAGCCCGTGACTTATTTAATCATTTCATTCTGAGTCCACCGAATGAATACCAGTACCTGAGTAAAGAGAAATTTTCGGTCCTCCCTTCCGTTTCGGTGAATTACCGGCTCAATTCAAAGGTAGCACTCACCACAGGCATAGGTTTGTCTGATTTCGGGCACCGTTCGGAGCGAACGATGATTCCGGGTTTTTCGGTGAGTGAGCATACCTACCATGCGTATTTTCTTTCTGTTCCGGCAGGCATCAGGATCACCGCTCTGGATCGCGGAATCGATCTGAAACCCGCGATCAGCGTGGTGGCCGATATATATCTGGGAGAACGTTCCGACGAACCGGAATTTGAACTGGTGGATGCCATAAACTGGAAACCGGTAAGCCTGAGCTCAAAGCTAAGCCTCGGCATTGAATATCCTGTCCGGAATCATTTTTCTCTCGGCCTCGAGCCCTATGTTACCCTTCCCCTTAACGACTACGCGCAACGTCAACAGACCATGGACGCCATTGACATCAAGCCATACCGGCTCGGTATCTCCGCCGGACTCAGGTATCGCTTCTAAATGAGCCCGGTTTTCGTTACACTCGATAGAATTTTAAATAGTCCGATACCATGAAATACTTTTTTTCTGTACTGCTCAGCCTGGTTCTGCTTATTCCCGTTTCCGGGCAGCAACAATTAAAAGCACTCATTGACCAAAAGGCCGATGCCATCGAAGAGCAGGTCATCGAGTGGCGGAGATATTTTCACGCCAATCCTGAACTATCCAACCGGGAGTATAATACCGCCAAAAAAGTGGCGGCTCATCTGGAATCACTGGGCCTGGAAGTACAAACCGGGATAGCACATACCGGAGTGGTCGGTATCCTGAAGGGAGGCAAACCGGGTCCTGTGATCACCCTCAGGGCTGATATGGACGCCCTGCCGGTAACCGAGCGTACTCCGGTCCCTTTTGCCTCCAAAGTGAAGGGCATCTATCAGGGTAATGAAGTCGGAGTGATGCATGCCTGTGGTCACGATACTCACATTGCCATGCTGATGGGAGTTGCCCAGATCCTCACGGAAATGAAAGACGACCTTTCGGGCACGGTGAAGTTCATCTTCCAGCCTGCCGAAGAAGGCGCCCCGGTTGGTGAGGAAGGAGGAGCCGAACTCATGGTAAAGGAAGGGGTCCTCAAGAATCCGGATGTGGATGTGATCTTTGGGCTGCATATCTCGGATGATACTCCCGTGGGAGTTATTGAGTATCGTCCGGAAGGGATCATGGCCGCGGTCAACAGTTACAGCATTCAGGTGAAGGGAAAGCAGGCACACGGGTCCGCCCCCTGGAACGGAGTGGATCCCATCGTTACTTCCGCCCAGATCATCAATAATATTCAAACCATTGTAAGCCGGAACATGCCGCTCACCAAACAGGCGGCTGTTGTAACAGTAGGTATCATCAGGGGGGGAGTGAGGAATAACATCATCCCCGAAGAAGTGTACATGGAAGGCACCATAAGAACACTGGACGAGGAAATGCGACAGGATGTATTCCGCCGCCTGGAAACCATAGTGACCAAGACCGCTGAAAGTAACGGTGCGGAAGCCACTCTTACCATTAATAAGGGATATCCCATCACCTTCAACGATCCTGAACTAACCGAACAAATGCTTCCAACATTGAAGGAGACCGCCGGAGATGAGAATGTGGTGCTCATTCCCGCGATCACCGGGGCGGAGGACTTCTCCTTTTTCCAGAAAGAGGTTCCCGGCCTCTACTTCTTTATCGGGGGACTGCCTCCGGGAGGAACTGCCGCCGGACACCACACTCCTGATTTCTATATCGACGAAAGGGGCATGAAGCTCGGTGTACGCGCCATGAGTAATCTGGTGATCGATTATATGGCTAAGACAGCGGGACAATGAACCGATGCCGAATAGCCGGAAGCTCATCAGGCACTCGTTATACCTGTTCGGGGTACCTTTGCTGGTATTCGGCCTGATTATGACAGGCCATGGGATCTCAGGAACCACCTATGATCTTGAACCGGAATATGCCCGCGGGCTGGATATAGTGTCCGGCTTAGCGATCGGGGCTGCAGGCCTCATACTTACATTTACCGGGTATCTTTTAAAAACTAAATCCCAGGCATCTTCAGATGAGTAATGAAGAACATACAACTGACGAAACTCAACAAACATCCGAAAAAGGGGACTCAACTGGCTGCGGATGCGGCGGAGCTTTAATTCTCCTGGCTGTTGTGGTGATTCTCTATCTAACCTTTGATAAAAGGTACTTTATGATGATGCCGGGGGAAGCCAATATGTCCATCGAGGCCCTGCAGCTAACCTTTGATAATATTGATCAGGTGCTTCCCGATTCGCTTATGGCAGACGGGGAGCTGGAACCCTTTGACTACTACTCGCAGGCTAAATCCTTTGGAAATATCTTTTACGGACTGAATCCGACCATTCCCGTTATGGCCAAAGCAGATACCTCCCGGAAATACCTCTTCCAGTATGTGGCCCGGGTCGATCACGTGGATGCAGGAGAGTTTGTGATACACACTATGATGGTTGACAGCATCTGGGCTTATGAACCGTTCCGGCCTTCCGACATGACCAAAAACCCTTTTGATGGAAACTAATGCCTGATACCATGAAAAAACTCTTCCCCCTTATTCTGCTTCTTGTATTCCCTGCATCATTGGCAGGTCAAGGTACCAAGCTTTCCGTACAGCTGGCCGACTCCATCGTTCAGGGCTTTGTGAATGAAAAGCAGATTCCCGGTATGGCCATATCAGTATGGAAAGACGGAGAGATGGTTTTTTCAAAGGGATATGGATATGCGGATCTGGGCGCTGGAACCACCGTGGATCCCTCCAGAACACAGTTCAGGATCGGGAGTGTATCCAAAACACTGACCGCAGCCGCCATGGGTGTCCTCATTCAAACCGGCAGGCTGGATGTGAAAGAAGAAGTGCAGACTTATGTCCCGGGTTTTCCCAGAAAATCAGATCCTATTACGGTGGAGCAGGTAGCGGGCCATATTGCCGGCATCAGGCACTACAGAGGCAATGAGTTTATGAGCCGAAAGCGATACGAGACGGTTGAAGAGGGCCTCACCATCTTTCAGGACGATCCCCTGCTGTTCACGCCGGGAACCGACTATCAATACTCGAGCTACGGATGGAACCTGATCAGCGCGGTGATCGAAGGAGCTTCCGGATATGATTTTCTGCCTTATATGAATGCGGTGGTTTTTGATCACCTGGGCATGGAACATACCATGGCCGAGTGGATGGATCAGGATTACCCGCACCGCACCAGCTTCTACGAGTGGTCGGATGGCGGGAACACCGAAGCCCCTTACGTGGATAACAGCTACAAATGGGCCGGAGGAGGATTCATAGGCACCACGGAAGATCTGATCCTTTTCGGTGTGGCGCACCTGGACGATGAGTACCTGAATGCAGAGACCCAGGAAATCCTGATGACCCCACTAACCCTGCCCGGCGGGGAATCCACCAACTACGGACTGGGATGGAGAACCTATGTTCACAAGGGATCAGCCTGGCTTGGACATTCCGGTGGCTCGGTCGGTGGAAGCACCATGTTTCTGATCAACAAAGAACACCAGATGGTCATCGCCTATGCCATCAACCGATCGGGCGTCGGCTTTGATGATCTTCATTTTCGGGTCGCCGGTGTGTTTCTGGATGAGAACTGATGACGAAAGAGTATCCTGAAATACAGCAACTAAGAGCAACCATACAGCGTCTCGGACTGTCCTTTGTACTGGAAGATCCTGCACCAAAGCTTAGCGAGCTGGGTTTCCGGAGGATCTTCCTGAAGTATCAGGACCGTGTATATCCCATGCCCGTTGAAGACGAGTACAGCGATGCCTGTCAGGATAACTCCCTAATGCTGTTGCAGCTGGTTCTTCAGGAATGCCACAATTACCGGGAATGTGATGATATCCTTGAATGGGCCCGTGGGTATATGCTGGATGCCGCTGATCCCGAAGTATTGTCTCTGTACCGAGAGATCGGTGAATCTGCCCCATATATACTGGAGCTCGCAGGTCCTGAAACGGAGCCCATCTCTTCATTCGATATGCAGTTGAACGCGGGTGCAGCACAGGCACTCCGGAAGTTGAGTAGCAAGCATGATCAAACCTGAAAACTGGACGGAGTACGAACTGATCGATCATGGCGCAGGCCGAAAGCTGGAGCGTTTCGGGAGTGTGGTTACCGACCGCCCCGAACCTTCGGCCACCTGGAATAAGGCCCTGGCCCCTGCGGACTGGCATCAGGCCCATACCCAATTCAGGGAGTCGGGTACCCAGAAAGGAAGCTGGACGAAAGATCTGGAAGACTGGATGGTCACCTATCCCTTAGGGAAACTCCCTGTGCGATTCAAACTGAGCCAGTCGGCCTTCAAGCATGTTGGCCTGTTTCCTGAGCAGGCAGCCAACTGGGAGTTTATTTCCGAACGATGTACCCAGATGCTGGAGCGGGGAGTGGCTCCCAGAGTACTCAACCTGTTCGCCTATACCGGAGGCGCCAGCCTGGCAGCTACTCTCTCCGGAGCGGATGTCACCCATGTGGACTCCTCAAAAAGTGTGGTTACCTGGGCCAGGGAAAACGCGGATCTGAACAAGATCGATACCATCCGCTGGATCGTCGAGGATGCGCGCAGGTTTGTGGAAAAAGAAATCCGGCGGGGCAACAGGTACAACGGGATTATCATGGATCCGCCAATACACGGGCTGGGGCCCAAAGGCAGGCACTGGAAGCTGAACCGTGACCTGCCCCCGCTGCTGGAACAGGTGATGCAGCTTCTGGAAACGGAACATCGCTTTTTTGTACTCAATACTTATTCCCCTCAGCTTCCCTTATCGGACTTAAAAAAAATGCTTTCAAACACTCCGGGTTTTCCGAAGCGTTTTGAAAGCACCACTCTCGGGTTGAAAAGTTCAGCGGGCAGAGCATTGCCGCTGGGGAATCTTATCCGGTTCTAGCTAGTTTGCCTCATTAAGCTTTTCTTCCTGATCTTTAGTTGATTGATAGTTGATGGCGTTTCCACCATCGATATATTCTATCGTCACATTTGCCTTTTTACCAGTCACAGTCTCAAGTGGTATTTCAACAAACCGGGTTCCTTTTTCATCTACTTTTATTTCAATTTCGACATCTCCACTAAGACTCTCGGTATGTTCCCTTAGAAACGCACCTATTTTCGCTTTGAAGTGTTCGTCCGAAATCTCTAACTCCTTCTCCTTCAGCTCAAATTTATGAAGCACAGATTCAAAGAAGGTTCGCTCTACTTTATCCTCTATAGGGTAGATCTCTATGCTTTGAAACTTAAAAACCTCGCTGAGTGCGGCCTGTCGTTCTTCTGCCAGATCATAATTGGCTTCAGGTAAAACCATAACTATTTCATTTAGCTCTTTAGCTTCACCCGATTCTTCTTCATGTAATACTCGTTGTACACTTACCTGCAATGGATCGATACCCAGTTCAGAAAGCTTCAGCTTTGTATTAGTTTTAAAGTCTTCAGCTGAAGCCAATCCCTTAATCATGTATCCGATTTTTTCTTCGTGTTGAACCGGTATGGAGCACGCTATGAAAAGCAGTGTTCCTATCATCAGAGAGGCAGCGATTTTGTATATAGATTTCATGGTTTTCTCTTTTTGTGAGTTATGATCTAACCATGAATCCAGCTGTTCTAATGATTGGCTGTGATCTTTCTTTCTTAAGCGATCAAACTCCTTCGATAACTTCATGTCGTCACCCTGTGGATTTGATTTCTTCAATAATTCGGACCGTTTCATGGTATAGATCGTTGGTTTTGGTGAACGATGCATAGCTGCTTACAGAAGCAGATCCTACTCCTTTCTCCAGCTGTTCCATGAATGCTTTTAGTTTCTCTCTGCTGCGGCTTAACCTCGACTTAATGGTCGACTCGCTGTTCTCTTCCTGGATCTCAGTGATTTCCTTTATCGAGAAACCCCCGATCTCAAAGAGCAGCAGAGCCGCGCGTTCTCTTTTCTTCAATTGGGACAAAGCGGCTATCAATAGCTGGTTCTCGTCGAAATAATCGTCCTCGAAAACCGTGAGGGCTACTTTCCCATCTTCAGAGTTCAGCGACACAAACCTGCTCCAGAAAGGTCTGCGAACGGAGTTATAAAAACTCCGGGTAATGATCTGAAAGAACCAGCTTTTAAACTTAGACTCATCCTTCAATGAATCAATGTTCTCAAAAGCCTTTAACAAAGCCTGCTGCATTACATCTTCAGCTTCCGCTTTTGATGATCCCGAACATAAGGCGCGGCAATAGTTTACTGCGTCATTATAGTAAGGGTGTAACAGCTTTGTAAATTCAGATCCCGTCAACAGATCATTCTAAAGAATTCATGTTTGCGCGCATCAACCATAAGACACTTCCTGATGTCTAAAAGTCGCAGACTCCTTTAAAAAACTTGCCAGAGTAACTATCGCCTCTGTTCATTATAATACCCCCATTGATCTAATAATCCTTTTTTATGAAAAAACTATTCTCACTCATTGTCTCACTATTTCTGTTC
This sequence comes from Balneola sp., assembly GCA_965267385.1. Classification (GTDB taxonomy): domain Bacteria; phylum Bacteroidota; class Rhodothermia; order Balneolales; family Balneolaceae; genus Balneola. The sequence continues at coordinate 2,926,624 of OZ253957.1, read as the reverse complement.
ACACCGGTGCTTCTGGCTCAGGTCGAGCGTGTGGAGCCTCCCTTTTGGTGGGCTGAAATGCCTGTTCAGGAGCTTCAGATCCTGCTCTATGGAGATGAACTGGGACACTATGAGGCCACCGTGGACTACCCCGGAGTGATCCTGAAAAGCCAGTACGGGGTCGAATCCAAAAACTATAAATTTCTGTATCTGGAGATCAGTCCGGAGGCCAAAGCCGGCACCATGGATATCGTGTTGAAGCATCACAGCAAGGAGCAGGTCATTCCTTATGAGCTCAAAGCGCGGGAAGGTCAGGAGGGACGAAATAACGGTTTTGATCCATCGGATGTGATCTACCTGATGATGCCGGACCGCTTTGCCAATGGGGACCCTTCCAACGACAGCATTGAAGGCATGCTGGAGACGGCCGACCGGAGCAATCCCGAAAGGCGGCAGGGGGGAGACCTGGCCGGTGTAAAACAGCATCTGGATTATATCAAAGATCTGGGCATGACGGCCGTTTGGTTTACTCCCATTTTTGAAAATGATATGAGTCCGGAATACGGAGCCTACCACGGCTATGCCGCCACCGATATGTATAAGGTCGACCGGCGCTACGGCAGTAACGAGGAGTATAAAGCCCTCATTGAAGCGGTCCACGACAAGGGCATGAAGGTAATCATGGACATGATCCATAATCATATCGGAGACAAACACTGGTGGATGAGCGACCTGCCCACCAACGACTGGGTGCATGATATCGAACGCTATGGCACTACAAACTACCGCGGGGCGGCCATCTCCGATCCCTATGCCTCCACAGCGGATAAAGAGCGGCTTTTGAAAGGCTGGTTCGTTCCGGAGATGCCGGATCTGAATCAGCATAATGAGCTGCTGGCCGATTACCTGATCCAGAATACGCTGTGGTGGATCGAATACTCGGGGATAGACGGTATCCGTATGGACACCCATTTCTATCCTGACAAAGACTACATGGCGCGCTGGGCCAAAGAAGTGATGGAGGCCTACCCAACCTTTAATATCGTTGGGGAAGCCTGGCTGAAGAACGTACCCGCGGAAGCCTACTGGCAGTACGATGAGCCCGGTACCGACGACGGCTACAACTCTCACCTCCCCAGCCTCACCGACTTTCCGTGGAATGCCGCGGTACGTACGGCTTTCAACGAGCCTTTTGGTTGGGAAACGGGCCTGTCCCGGATCTACTACCTGCTTTCTCAGGACTTCCTGTACTCTGATCCCCACGGAAACGTAATCTTCCTGGACAACCATGACATGGGACGGATCTTCGAAACCGTAGGTAAGAATGAGCAGCACTTTCGCATGGCCTATGCTTTTCTGATGACCTCCCGCGGTATCCCGCAGGTATATTATGGCACCGAGCTGATGATGGCCCACGAGAATCGCGGCGGGGATGACGAGGGCTGGCGACAAACCATGCCGGGCGGCTGGCCGGATGATGAACGGAGTGTATTTACCGAGGAAGGCCGTACGGACAAGGAAAATGAGATCATTGAATATGTAAGCGGCCTGACCAACTGGCGAAAGACGGCCATCGCGGTGCATGAAGGAGAACTGCTCCACTTTATTCCGGAAAACGGGGTCTATGTCTTCTTCCGTATCCATGACGAGCAAACCATCATGGTGGTAATGAACAGCAATGAGGAGGACGTTGTGATCGACCGCAATCGGTTCGCGGAGGTCCTTGATCGTTTCTCGGTCGGAGAAAAAGTACTTTCTTCCAAACGTATTAATCTCACTGATAACTTTGCCGTGGATGCGAAGAGCACCAGTATATTTGAGCTGAAGAAGTAACTATTATTTCAGTAACCTGGCTTTCCAGGCTAAAGCCGATACCGAAAGAATCACGGCGGCGATAAAGTAAAAGCCGCCGTCCAGGCCGAAGCGCTCCACGATCCAGCCCATGGCTGGCTGAGATACCATCCCCGCCACATAGCCGAAGGTTGCTACAGAAGTGAGCGCGATGGCTCCTTCCCGGCCTGCCGCGCTGAAAACCATCGGGAAGTTAAAGGCCACACCGGCACCGGTGATGAAAATACCAATGGCCGCTACCGCATTATTCGGGCTGAGTATGGCCAACACCAGGCCTCCGGTTGCAATCAGACAGCCGGTCACCAATAAGTTCCTGGCCCCGAATCGGGTCTTCAACCGGTCTCCGATCAGTCGCATCATCAGAAGGGATCCCGCAAAGACCGTATAACCCACCGGGCCAAATCCCTCTTCTACCTTCAGGTAATCGGTAAAAAAGATACCGATCCAGTTATTGATCGTATGTTCGATCGTTGCCGCCATGAAGATGATCAGACCGAGCGCGATGAGTCCGCCGTGAGGCCAGCGGAAGCCGGAGCGCTCCGCATCCGGCCGGGGAGCATCTTCCGGCAAATACCGGTACGCCGATACCAGGATGACCAGAATCAGCAGCACTGCCACAGTGAAATGCTCAAATACCGATAGCCCGAAATAGGTGGCGCCGGTTCCTGCGATCGCTCCGAAGAGATTGCCGATTCCATACCAGGAGTGGATTTTCGACATATGCGATTTCCCGGTCTCCGTTTCGATCTTTGAACCCAGGGCGTTTACCGAGATATTGAAACCGCTCAGGCTTCCGCCCATCACAAAAAGAAGAGCTCCCAAAGTGACCCAGCTGTCAACTAACGCGACGGGAAGCATGCTGAATGCTGCGATACAACCGGTTGCCAGGGCCGACTTTTTGGCACCGAAACGCTGAATGGTGGTTGCGATCACGGGCATCATGCCCAGCGTCCCCAATCCGCGTGCGGTGAGCGCATATCCCAGGGTGGCGGCGGTAAGTACCGCAGCGTCACGAACATCCGGCACTCTGGACGCCCAGGTTGAAAAGCCGATTCCCACAATCGAAAGAGCCGCGCATACCGCGTAGAGCTCCTTCTTATGATCGGTATCGGTTTTTACCGGCAGGGGGTGGGTATGTGACTGGGGCATGGAAATTCCGTAGTTGGCGGGAAGGTACTCCTTAATTGCCAAACATATGGCTAGGCAGGCGCAGCTTTTTCTCTAAGCAGTACCTGAAGGTCATCCAGCTGGTCCTGCGGAATCAGTGGTGATTCCAGCCCCAGAGACTGCTGCATCAGGTAATTCTGCTCCGGACCCAGTGCAAAAAAGATCTTCAGGTGCTCCAGCTCATTCTCAAAGTAGCGCTGAGTAAAACGGTCTTTGAAGCTGGTTACTTCCACCAATTCCTGTAACTCTTCAATCAACAGGCTGGAACTGCCCGACAACAGCTGATGAACCCGAACCCCTGTTCCATCCGGCACCCTTACTTTAAACCTCATGGGCGTGATCCTGCCTACCAGTTGGGGCGGCAGATAGTGGGCGCTGCGGATACCGGACTCCATCATATATAAAAACTTGAGCAAGGCTCCCAGCCCTTTGCGAACCCGGAGATGTCCCTTAAAACAGCCATAACATTTCGGATAGTCTTCCAGCTGCCCCATCGACAAGCGAAACTCTCTTTTGTTCCCGCTCCGCGCTGTCGAAATGTAATAGTAGGTCTCCGTCTTCTTGTTTGCCGAATTGAAGGGAGGGCGCAACGAGCGGATCAGCAGGTTTTCCAGCAGGATGGCATCCGTTTCCGTTTTACAGGTCTCATATCCGATGCGATGCACATGGGCGATCATGCGCATAACCTTCTTCGATTTGGAATAGCGATACGAGGTGACGCGCTTGTAGAGATCTTTTGCTTTGCCCACATACAGTACCTGATCCTTACGGTCATACATGGTATACACCCCCGGTTCATGCGGGGGTGTATCGATCATCGCGGAATTGATGATCTCTTTCTGGGTTTCGGTAACCGGTTGAAAAAGGTCTAAGGTCACTGCTGTTTTTCTTGTCCGTCTTTGTGACAAAATACGAGTTGAGTAAATGAAAGCTAAGTCGGATTTTAGATTTTAAACAACATTTTGAGTTTATTAGAGAAGACTTCAGGGTTAACTCTTTACTGACTTCACGGTGGATAAAAAAGAAATCCTAAAATCCTTTTTTGAGGAGCATACCTCCAGCACCTCCGAATTCTTTTTATATAAGGATAAAAAGCTCCTTGAGCAGGGAAACTACAAGGGCTTTGCCCGGGAGCAGTTAGCAAAATGTAACCGCATCTTTCTGGGCAGTCTTGGAGGTTTTCTAATTGGTGTGCTGTATGGGCTGTGGTATTTGCATGACTGGACGGAATCCGGCTCTTGGCTTATGCTGGCTGTAGGTGCCTTTTCGCTCAGCACCTCCTACCTGATCCTCTTTTATGCTACCAAAGAGTATTACAGCATCAAAAGCTCCATGCGTCTTCTGCTGGCGCTATTGGAGAATGAGAAGCCCCGGGAAACTTCCGGCTAGTCTATTCTATAAGGAAAGGAACCGAAAAGACCGTCTGATCCCAGATCAGTTTAAGTACCCCGCCTTCTCCTTCTTCCTCTACCGTGATAGTAAATACTTCCCTGACTTCATCCTGCGTGGAGATTGTCATAGGAACCCGGCCCAGATCCATCTCCTGGTTATAGCTGTTTCCATTCTGCCCGGTTTGTGTATTGATGATGAGGATTCCTCCATCTTCTTCCGGAATGGTAAAGAGCGTGTATTCACCAGCGGGTACTTCCAGATCACCAAAACGGAGATCTGCAGAAGTTGTGAAGTGAGTGGCGCGATTAGCACCTGTTCTCCATCGCTCGCCCCAGGGCACAATGCCCCCGAAGATGGTTCTTCCCCGCTTGCGGGGCGTGCCGTAGGTCAGATAAAAAGTTTCGCCATGAACGTTGTACTCCATCTCCGCTGCCCCTGAGAGTTCCCCGAACTCCGGTCCGGCGGCAAAACGCTTTCCGATGGCATCAATATCAGCATCACGGTGGCGATATACTTTCAGCTTGCGGGTGGTCAGCCCTGCATCCAGCATCATGAGATGTCCGCTGCCGCTGACGTCCACCCCCATCACACCCCTGAACGGATGACGGATGGTCATCGAATCGGTGTCGAGCCTGGCGATCACAAAATCAGAAATGCGGCGGCCCGAAAGCAACGGCTGCATCACCGTATCGCGGCCGGACCGGTACGCCTGCTTTAACGCCAGTTCATAAGGCCAGTGTACCATATCGATGAAAGGAAGGGTTCCTTCTTCATAGGGGGCCATGAAAGTCCGGAGTCCGCTGCTGGTTTCTATCTGGATTTTCAGGCTGTCTCCCTCCCGCTCGATGAGCTGGTACAAGGCCCCTTCGCTCTTAAAACCCTCATCCGGATCATGACGGTTGGTGATCATCTTCTGAATACCTCCCGATTCATCCAGCGTTAGCTGATAGGATGACAGAACGGTACGGGGGCTTCGGAGCACGACCTTCGCATTCATTCCGTCTTCGGTTAGTTCAAAAGTTTCCACCGCCAGCGTATCGTTGCCCAGCTTGGTGACAAAAGCCCCGTGATCAGCAGGACCACAGGAAACAAGTATCAGGCTACATAAAAGGCTCGTTGCAATCAGGTTTTTCATGGTTTGCTCTTTGTTTTTATTGTGATACCAGGCTTCGGAGTACTTCGATTTGTACCGGTTTTCTTATGAAGTCGGACACTTTCTCATCCCACTCTACTTTGTAGAGCTGGTCTTTGTCGTGTTCGATCCTTGAACTTATTACAAAAATCTGAATTTTCTTAATGATGTGATCACCGAGTTTTTCAAGCTCACCCAGGAATTCCCATCCATTCATCTCCGGCATGTCGATATCCAGCAGGATCAGGTCGGGTAACTCCTCGTCGTTCTCCACCTGCTTCGTGATGTGCTCAAGAGCTTTCTTGCCGTTGTCGTAGGTCGTGACTTCATTCGAGGGAAGGTGGCTCTTTATGATCTTTTTAACCCCGTAGGTATATACCTTGTCGTCGTCAACGATCCAGATGCTTTTACTTGTCTGACTCATGTTAATCTGATTTTGAAAGTTGTCCCTTTGCCCGGCTCGCTTTCCACGTCTATACTGCCTCCGAGCGATTCAATTTGGTTTTTGGTGATAAACAGTCCGATTCCTTTGGAGTTCTCGTTCCCGTGGAAGGTCTTGTACATCCCGAACAGCTGTTCTCCGTGTTCTTCCAGGTCAATGCCGAGACCGTTATCAGAAACCTCGAGGTGCGTGTGCTCCCCTTTACGGTAAAGCCTGATGGTTACTTTTGGCCTGAGGTCCGGCTTTCTGTATTTGATGGCATTCGACAGAAGGTTCAGAATGATACTTTCCAGGTATGCCGGGTTGTACTCGATCTCAAGTCCTTCATCAATATCTTCTTCAAAGGCCACATTATGCGACAGGATCTCTGAAGTAAGGATCTGTTTCACCTTGCTGATAACTTCTGCCGGTTTCAGCTTCTTAAGGTCGTGCTGGGTCTTATACTGCTGATCGATGATCTCATTCAGGTCTTCGATCGATTCATTGAGCTGTGTGGAAGCCTGTTTCAGAAAGCCCATCAACTCCTCTTTTTCCTCCTCCGATTCTTCCACGTCAAAGAGGGAAAGCAGCATGGATATATTTCCTGCATGATTCCGGAGGTTGTGTGAAACGATATGCGCAAAATTCTGAAGCCGTTTATTCTGATCACCCACCAGGTCCAGGGTTTCCTGAAGCTCCAGCTCCGCCTTCTTTCGCTGGGTCACGTCGGTTACGATAGTGAGCACCCCTTGTTCACTGGAGGCAGTCAGGGCAATGGGAACTTTAATGGTTTGATTATAGATCGTATTCCCGTGCTTGTCTTCCGCCCGCGTTTCCGGTATAAACAGAGGCTCTCCGGTCTTCAGTACCCGCTGATCTTCTTTCCGATAAAATTCGGCTTCCTCTTCGGGAACCCCGAGATCTTCATCCCTCAATCCTTCTACCTCATCCTTTTCGATTCCGAAAAACTCGCAGGTAGCGTCGTTAGCAAAAATATACTTGCCGTCGGGCCCTTTCAGGAAGATCAGGTTTGGTGCGGCATTCAGCACCGACTGAAACTGCTCTCTCAGCCTCTCATTCATTTCCTGAATTTGCTTTGACTCGGTGATGTCGGATAGGAAACCGGAAGACAGGACCGAGCCATCTTCCTGTAATACCGGCGTTGCCTTTCCCCGGACCCACCGAATCCCCTTCTTTGGAAGCACCACCCGGTATTCGCAGTTCCACTCGGTCTGTTCCCTTACCGATTCCTGAATGGAAAGCAGCACATCGCGCATCTCATCGGGATGAACGCGATTGATCAGCGGCTTCATCGTATTTTCAAGGTCCCCGGGCTTCAGCTCAAGAATATCTTCAATGCCTTCACTGATGAAGGGAAAACTGACGGTCCCGTCAGGTTCCACTTTATGAAGGTACAGGAAGCCCGGCGCCTTTTCGGAGAGTTCCTTAAAAAGCGCGTCTCTTCTCCTGAGCTGCTCCTTTATTTCCATCTCCGGAGTCAGGTCACGGGTAATACCAAATACTCCGATCAGCACCCCTTTGTCGTCATAGAGAGGTAACTTGCTGGTGGAGGTCCATGCGATTTGGCCGTCTTTAAAGACTTCCCTTTCCAGCTTGTGATAGATCGGTTCTTCCGTTTCGATCACTTTCCGCTCATCCTCATAAGCCGGACGGGCGTGCTGCTCATCAAAAAAATCGAAATCTGTCTTCCCGATGATATCGGCCGGATCGTCAACTCCAAACTTTTCAGCGCAGGCCTTATTCACTTTGATGAACCGGCTTTCCATGTCCTTGAAGAACACACTTTCCTTGATGTTGTCCATGATCCGTGCAAAGAACATGGCTTCCTGATGTATCGTGAGTGTGAAGTCGTCTTTGGATGATCCCAATTCGGCAAAGCCGGCCATTTTCCCCGGACGGCCGTCCGGCTGCCGCTCCATCACTTCTCCCACCCATTCCACATAATACCGTTTGTCGTTGATGAGGTGCTCTGTCTTGCGATAGAACGGAATGTCTTCACGGACCTCGGCTTCCTGAAAGGCCTCCAGAACCTGCGACCGGAAGTCATCGGGAACATATTTGGCATCTTCCCCGAACAACTTCAGAAAGGTGAGCCCCAGGCTTACTTCACCGGCACAGATATCCCACGTCCATGCGGATTTCGGAATTTCTTTTCTATGTGGTGCGATCAGAGGCAAATCGTCATTCGGTCTCTTCGGTCATGCGGAGCCGGGCTGCTTCAAACTCATCCCCGGGCATCCACCTTTGAAGCTTATCGGCATTTATCGCGCGAAATCCAGCCCTGAAAAATAAACGGGTGTCTTTGACCGCGCCCTTCAGGTCCCAGTATTCGTTGATCTCATCGCTTACCGAATGATAGTTGGCCGCCGAAACGCTGTCAATAACCTGCTCCCATCCTTCCGGTTTATCGATGAACTCAGTACCGGGATTCGGGAATATGGCGGGAATACCAATTTTTGCCATGTTAAAGTGATCTGAGCGATAGAAGATGCCCTGCTCAGGTCGCGGATCCGGCTTAACCGTACGGCCTTCTTTCGCGGCTTCCTCTTCCACCAGTTCCGCCATGGTATTGCGTCCGTATCCGATAATCACCACATCCCGGGTTTCGCCATACACGTTAATACCGTCCAGATTGATGTTTGCAGTCACTTTTCCGGGATCAACAGTAGGGTTCTGAGCCCAGTACTGAGAACCTAACAATCCGACCTCCTCCGCACTTACCACCAGCGCCAGCACGCTGCGCTTCATCTGTGGTTGTATCGATTTGTACGCCCGCATCATATTGAGCAACGCGCTCACGCCGGCCGCGTTATCCTCCGCTCCGTTGTTGATGCTGTCTCCGTTCACCGGAGTAGTTATCCCCAGATGATCGAAATGCGCCGTGAGTAACAGGTATTCATCTCTGAGTTCCGGGTCGCTTCCTTCAATTTTAGCGATCACGTTTTTGGCATTGATCTCCCGGTAATCTGCTTCCAGGCTTAAAGACAGACCGACGTTGGGAAGGCTAACCGGCCGGAAATCAGGATCATCAGCGGCTTCCAGCATTTCGTCCAGATTCATACCGGCCTGCTCAAACAGGATCTTGCTCGACTCATAGGTCATCCAACCGTTAAATCGGGTATCCCCTTTGTCGGCACCTTCCGCGCTTTTCACATAAAAACGCTCTCTGCTCCAGCTGTTCGACACCACATTCCAGCCATAGCCGGCCGTAGGGGTAGTGTGAATCACGATGGCGCCGATGGCCCCCAGCTCCCTGGCCTTTTCGAATTTATAGGTGTACCGCCCGTAGTAGAGCCGGGCCTTGCCTCCAAACAGGTCGGGGTCGTATTCAGGATCGTTATTCTTGATCACGATCACTTTCCCTTTTACATCTACTCCCTTAAAGTCGTCCCAGTTCTCCTCCGGAGCCTGAATGCCGTATCCCACATACACCAGCTCCTCGTTGCTGATATTTACCTTTTCTGACTCATCAGCCGGCCATGCCACAAAGTCCTCAAAGTAATTGAAACGGTTGATGGTACTGCCGCCGGAGGGGCGCGTGATGCTCAGGCGCGCGTTTTTGGTTTTCTGTCCCAGCAGCGGAAAAGGCTGAACGTAGCTTCCGTCTTCCGCGCCGGGTTCGGCGCCCATTTCTTCGAATTGAGAAACCAGATAATCCACCGTCATCTGTTCACCTTCTGTTCCGGTTCCCCTTCCCATAAAGGCGTCTGAAGAAAGGGTCCGGATGTGGCTCATCAGTGAGGTTTCGGTGATCAGTTCCGCTGCTTCCTGAAGCTTAGAATCGCTGCAGGATGAAATTATCAATAGTGATGCTGCACACAGTAAGCGTATTGTTCTCATAAATGCCTTCCATTGTAGTTATGCTGATTTTAATCCTATTATACTCAGAAAGTACTGAACAAGAGAACTCCCTTAACCTTTTTTATTGATGTTTACAGCTCATCAGCTCTTTTATCATTTTACTGATGATATGATTACTATTGGGGAATCACACACGTACTATGTCCTATTTCACTGAAAAAACTGTACTGATAACCGGAGCTGCCAGCGGAATCGGCCTCATCATGGCACGCAAGTGCCTGGAGCGGGGAGCTTCCCACCTGGTTATGTGGGATATCAACGAGGAAGCTCTTTTGTCATCGGCAGCCAGCTTCACCCGGGAGGGATACTCGGTCTCCACGCACGTTGTGGATGTAAGTGATCCCGGCCAGATCCGGCAAACCGCGGACGAAGTGCTTTCGGAGATCGGAAAGGTGGATGTTCTTTTTAATAATGCGGGAGTAGTGGTCGGTAAAGCGTTTCATGAGCATAGTTATGAGGAGATCGACCGCACCATTGGAGTCAATACTTTAGGGCTGATGTATGTGACCAGGGCCTTTCTCCCCGGGATGATTCGAACCGGTTCCGGGCAGATCGTCAATATCGCTTCTGCTGCCGGCCTTACCCCTAATCCGGGGATGACTGTGTATGCCGCCAGTAAATGGGCGGCGCTGGGCTGGTCCGACTCACTGCGCATAGAGCTGGAGCGTATCTCGAAAGACCTCAGGGTGCTTACCGTACAGCCCAGCTATATTAATACCGGCATGTTTGCAGGAGTAAAAGCACCGAGAATGGTGCCTCTGCTCGACCCGGAAGCCATCAGCACCAAGATACTGGATGCGGTGGAACTGAATAAGATTCACCTGAGAGAACCATTCATGGTCAAGCTAACCCCCTTTTTGAAAGGGATCATGCCCGCCAGGCTCTACGATTTTGTGGCCGGTAAGGCCTTCAAAGTGTACGACTCCATGAGTACTTTTATCGGAAGAAATCAACAAATGAAATAATGTCGCCACAGGAACTCCTTCGAAAGCAGCACGCCTTTTTCCACACCGGACAAACACGGGACGTGAAGTACCGCCTTCACGAATCCTCTGTGGAACTTGAAAAACTTGTCATGAACGCCAAAGGAGCTCTTTGAGCAAATACCCCTCAGCTTAAGAGATTGGAGATGGTTTTTGAGTTTATTTTGTTTGTTAGAAGAAAATCTTTCGGTCAAGATCCTGTTTCGTTAAGTGGTTTTCCCGAAGAAGTATAAATTATTGGGTAAATCTTTGAAGCAAACACTGATAGTAATAGCAACGAAGTTCCATAAATAATTAGTAGTGGTATTTCATATTTCTCAAAGTACCAATAAGGGAAGAACAACATCATAGATATTATATAGAATGAAATTATCTCATTAATCTTTTTTCCTAAATAATATACGACACAAAGTATAATAAAGTAGATTATTGCATATATAGTATTGCTATCTTCAATAAACTGAAATGATATATATACCAGAGAAAAACCTAAAATTAAGTAAAGAAAATTATTTTTTAATTTATCTGAGATAAAATAGGAATGATATATCAAAGTGAGTATTAAATAGACCCAGATGAATTGTAAATGGAGTAGGATTGATCCAAAAAATGCTCCTAAAGGAGGATAGACTCGTAGTACGGATATATAGTCCCCAAAGAATTGAACAACTATTGCCTCAATTCCTATCTGTAGGATTGCATGAATAAAGCATAGTAGTACCGTTATCAAAAACAATTTTAAACCTTTTTTTAACATGGCCTCCCCGCTAATTTTTTAATTCTTACATCCTAGTTCAACTGAAGTTGCTTCACCGTCAAAATATTTCCTCAACTTTTCCCAATTAGGTCGTAGAAATTCGGGGTCTTTTATTGTAGCACTTCCACCATTACTATTAACAAATTTTTCTATGCCAGCTTGAAAGTCGCTCCATAGTTCATCAGCACCATAAAATGGATTCCCTAAACCAAATGCCCATGCCATTGTTTCGCCTGTAAGACCTTGGGTAAATCTATCCACACCTTTTGTATAGAATGTATACGAACCATCACTATTTGTAGTAAATCCAAATTCACGATTCCCACTTACAGGGTGATCCCAATCCCATGGGGCACGGATTGTAGTAAAAATCCAACTTGATGAACTATACTTGCTAACTACTACTGAGCCATCATCTGGAGGTATATAAATATGAATTATTGAACCAACTGGATCATTAGAGGTCCAATTAGCGTATTCATCATATGGATAATTTTCATACTCATCATATGGGGAAAATTTAGTTGGGTTATCCCCTAAGAAGTCATTTATATTTAAACGAATTTCTTCTAATAATTCAGTCGCACTCATTCCTGGGGGTAATTGATCGACCGTAACTGAAAAATTATCCATATTAACTACAGTTCCAGAAGCGGATTCAATATCTAATACACTAAAGCTGCCAAAAAGATTAGGGTATCTAGTGTTTAATGTGTCAAGCTTATCAGTTACTTCTGTTGGTGGGCTAAGTTCTGCTAGGCTTTTATATTTGTCAAGGGTCTAGTGAAGCATAGCATGTTATAAATCTTTGTAACATATTGCTATGCAATGAATAACAAGTATTACAATCGTTCAAAAATTTCTGAAGCCAAATTTCGGCAATTGATTCGGTATTTTGCGATGGATTTTACCGCCACGGATGCTGCTGAGCTTACCGGCATTTCCCGGCGGTCGGTCACTGATATTTTCCAGCGTCTGCGCGATAAAATTGCCCGGTGGTCTGAGCAGGAAGCCCCACTGGCCGGAACCATTGAAGTCGATGAATCCTACTTTGGACCCCGGCGGATTCCAGGCAAGCGCGGACGCGGGGCGTCGGGAAAAACAATTGTCTTTGGCATTTTTAAACGCCAGGGAAAAGTGTACACCGAAATTGTGCCGGATGCTCGAAAAAAGACCCTGCAGCGCGTTATTCGTGGAAAAGTGAAGCCAGCCAGTGTCATTCACTCCGATGGCTGGCGCGGCTATGACGGCTTGGTAGATGTCGGCTACGACAAGCATTACCGAGTGAATCACGGCCAGGATGAATTCGCCAATGGCAACCGTCACATCAATGGCATTGAGTCGTTTTGGAGTTTCGCAAAACGTCGGTTGACCCAATTTAATGGCGTGCCTAAGAAAACCTTTTATCTGCATTTGAAAGAAACAGAATTTCGCTTTAATCATCGAAACGATAACTTATACAAGATTTTACTTACTCACCTTCGAGAGGACCCTCTCTGAGGTGTTTGCTTCACTAGACCCTTGTCAATTTCTTCACATGGACCATCGAGAAAGTCATACTCATCTAGTTGAATCTTTTTCGTTGATGTAATAGTTGTATTAGTATTGCCACTTGTTCCCCCAGTGCCGGAAGTAACACACGTTTCTTCATATGTTGTATCCAGTAGAATACTGTACATATATACCATGCTTCCATCATAAAATACAGCATATACATCTTGCCAGTAATAAGTAGTGACAGTGTAACATTCTTCAATTCCTAGTTTGTACTTGGCCTCTTCTACTTTTGTAGGGCTTGAATTTATTAGGTATTCACCTTCAAAAATTACTTCTCCACCTGAATATTTTCTAAACCGTGCTTTTTTACCATCTTCCCTTAATAAATAGCTAATACCTGAAAAGTTATCTGCAGAATCAAATGTCAGATTTCCAAAGTCCTGTTCTGAGTTTGATATAAAAGTTAGCAATTGAAGCTTAGGAGAACCATCTAATTGAGAAGCGATCAACCTATAATTAAAGTGCGAGGGTTTAGTTTTTCCAACAGAATTTATTACTGGGTCCCCATGTTTCTGAACTGGATATTCTATATATGGGCCATCAATTTCTTTTGAAAAACCTCTGTTGCCTTCTTCCCAAATAACTTCATACTCACTTAAATATTCCCTAAATAACTCATTTGATAAAAACGCTGTTTTAACTTTTGTAACTATCTCTGAGTCACGAATTAGGTTTTCATTTGTAACTTGATTGACATTACACGCTATTAATAAAATCAGTAGTGAAAGGAATGTTTTTTTAGATAAACCATTTTTTTGCAACATCTTACCTCAATATTTATTCCATTATTGGTCAAGGAGTTAAATCTGCAAGTTTTGTTACACATATAAATTCTTTTTGTTACTCTTACATCTATCAGACATAGATAATCATCTGATATTCGAAACTGCTAAATTTGTTAGGTCACCTTTAAACTTTAACTACTAGCTATATGTGTGGTAGGTATGTTTTAACAATTGAAGACTTAGAAAACATTGGTGAAGCTATTGCCCGATATGAGCAGCAGTTGCGTAAACCCGACTATCAAAGCCAGGTCTTCGATAGTTACAATATCGCGCCTTCCAATGAAGCGCCGGTACTTCTCCAAGATAAAGATGGGAAACTGAATAAGATTCACCTGAGAGAACCATTCATGGTTAAGCTAACCCCCTTTCTGAAAGGGATCATGCCCGCCAGGCTCTACGATTTTGTGGCCGGTAAGGTCTTCAAAGTGTACGACTCCTTGAATACTTTTATCGGAAGAAACCAACAAGTGAAATAATGTCGCCACAGGAACTCCTTCGAAAGCAGCACGCCTTTTTCCACACCGGACAAACACGGGACGTGAAGTACCGCCTTCACCAGCTGAAACAGCTTAAGGCCATGTTGTCTGAGAATGAAGGCTTGCTCATCGATGCCGTCCACAAAGATTTCCGCAAACCTCCTTTTGAAACCTACGCCACAGAGATCGGACTGCTCAACACCGAAATCAGTTTTGCCCTAAAGCACCTGGAGTCCTGGGCCAAGCCAAAAACGGTGTCTTCCTCGCTGGTTAATTTTCCATCGAAGAACTATATCCTTACCGAGCCTTATGGAAACGCCCTGGTCATAGCCCCATGGAATTACCCCATACAATTGTCATTATTGCCCGTAGTGGGTGCGCTTTCAGCCGGAAATACCGCCATCCTGAAGCCCTCGGAACTTACGCCTCATACCTCGGAAGCGCTGTTGCATCTTACAGAACAATATTTTGACCGTGATCTGTTTGCCGTGGTTTTGGGAGGGGTAGAGGTGTCACAAAGCCTGCTCAGCTTACCTTTCAATTTCATTTTCTTCACCGGCAGCACCAGAGTGGGCAAGATCGTGATGCGGGAGGCCGCCAAAAATCTTACCCCGGTCACCCTGGAGCTCGGAGGTAAAAGCCCCTGTATCGTGGATGAATCTGCCAACCTGGAAGTTTCCGCCAAAAGGATCGTATGGGGAAAGTTTGTGAATGCCGGACAAACCTGCGTGGCCCCCGATTACCTCATGGTCAAGAAGTCGATCAAAGCCGAGTTGATCGTCCATCTGAAGAATGCCATCACTCAGTTATATGGCCCTGATCCCAAAGAAAGCCAGGATTATCCCAGAGTGATCAATGAAGATCATTTTAAGCGCCTGGTTGCTTTGATCGACTACCGCAAGGTCGTTGCCGGAGGGGAATCGGATCCTGCGGACCATTATATCGCGCCCACGATCATGGATGAGGTCAGCTGGGAAGACCCGGTCATGGAAGACGAGATCTTCGGCCCTATCCTCCCCGTACTGGAGTATGACTCGCTGGATGAGTGTATCCGAACCATCAATGCTCACCCTCGGCCTCTGGCGCTGTATGTGTTCAGTAGTAATACCGAAACCGAAGAGAAGATCATGAACAATGTTTCCTTTGGGGGCGGTGCCATCAACGATACGGTGGCCCAGTTTGGGAATCACCATCTCAGTATCGGAGGGGTGGGAGCCAGTGGCTTTGGATCCTATCATGGCAAAGCCAGCTTCGACTGTTTTTCCCATCAAAAAAGCGTGATGAAGAAGCCTTTCTGGCCGGATATCCCCATCCGCTATGCTCCTTATAAGGGAAAGCTGGGTATCGTTAAAAAGCTAATGAAATAAGTGTCATGAAAAGCTTTAAAGCCTTTGTTGTATCCGAAGTTGAAGAGGGCGTGTTCAGATCAGAAGTAACAGAAGTGCCGGCTTCGGTTTTGCCGGATCATGAAGTGCTCATCAACGTCTTCTATTCCTCACTTAACTACAAGGACGCCCTCTCTGCTTCTGGGAATAAAGGGGTCACGAAAGAATATCCTTTCATTCCGGGTATCGACGCCGCGGGAGTGGTGGTGGAAGACCGTTCCGGCACTTTTGCTGCCGGCGATAAGGTGATCGTTACCGGCTACGACCTGGGCATGAACACCTCCGGTGGATTCGGGGAGTTTATCAGGGTTCCTTCCGGCTGGGTGGTTCCCCTGCCGGAGAGCCTGAGCCTCAAGCAGAGCATGATCTATGGGACAGCAGGCTACACGGCCGCCTATGGTGTTTTGCGCCTGCAACGGGAGCTCATCACCCCAGAGACCGGGCCCGTTCTCGTGACGGGTGCAACAGGCGGGGTGGGTAGTATGTCTGTGTACCAGTTATCCCAGGCAGGTTATAAGGTGATCGCCGCAACCGGAAAGCCAGATCAGAAAGATCTGCTCATCTCACTCGGGGCTGATACCGTGATGAACAGGGACGATCTCTATCCTGAAAAGCT
This sequence comes from Balneola sp., assembly GCA_965267385.1. Classification (GTDB taxonomy): domain Bacteria; phylum Bacteroidota; class Rhodothermia; order Balneolales; family Balneolaceae; genus Balneola. The sequence continues at coordinate 2,910,241 of OZ253957.1, read as the reverse complement.
GCGCCTGCTGAACAAGGGGCGTTATCATGCGGCCATCGAGACAGTAGGAGGCAAGATGCTGGAGGCCCTGATCCCTCAGATGAAACCGGACGGAGCCATTGCCTGCTGCGGGAATATTCTGGGACATGAATTACACACCAACGTGTACCCTTTCATTTTGCGGGGTGTCAGCTTACTGGGTATAGATTCGGGAATCACCAGGATGCCCCTGAGACTTCAGATATGGGACCGGATAGCCTCTTTTCCCAATGAGTTTCCCGATGGGTTTTATCGTACTGTTTCACTGGACGACCTGCAATCCGAGATCGACCTTATACTGAAAGGCGGTCAGGTGGGCCGGGTTATCGTAGAGCATTAAGCGGCGTAGATCGAACGCTCGGAAGCCAGGGCCGCTGCTTCCGTCAAGGGTTTGCGAAGTGTTTCCATCGTCACGGGCTTGAACAGGCAGTCCACACAATCATACTGGATCGCTTTCTCCTTAAGCTCAAAGTTCGCTTCGCCCGACAGAAACACCACGGGAACTTTGTTATTCTTCTTGCGGAGTTCCTTCACCAGATCCAGGCCACTCATATTGTCCAGCAGATGATGGTCGGTCACCACAATGTCCGGCTTTAGCTCGTCAATCAGTTTGAGTCCCTCCTTGCCGGATGAAGCTTTACCGATCACTTTATAGCCCAGCTTGGAAATCAACCGCTCTTCCACCATTGCCAGCAACTGATCGTCTTCAATTATGATAACTCTTTTCATTGTATCGCCTTTCATAGATGTGTATTCATGTACCTTTGAAGGCTTATCGGCCGAATATTAAAATCTTTTAATAAAAAGAGTATAAAAATTCCCGGCCATAAAAAAAGCCCCAGAGCGGACGCTCAGGGGCTTTTTTCTGTGTGGGACCGGGCGGAATCGAACCGCCGACACACGGATTTTCAGTCCGTTGCTCTACCGACTGAGCTACAGTCCCTTTCAGAAGGACGGCAAAGATAGGGTCTTTAGTATCTACATACAATACACAATTTGAAATCAGCGGGTATGAATGTCTTTCAATCTCATCTGCAGCGTTCGCCGGCCGTTCCAGTTATTTTCCTCCAGTACATAGGCCACATCAAAGGGATCCCCGCTTCTTACCGCCGGCAGATATTCGTGCATATTGAACCCGATCACGTCAAAGACACCGGAATCATTCTGGCGTACCTTCATTTTCAAATGGCCGTTGCCTACTATGGTCGGAATGCCGACAACCCTAACCCCTTCACTCACAAAAACCGGCCTCAGATTGGAAGGGCCAAACGGTTCAAACTGATGAAGCAGCTTCCAGAACTTCATATCCACATCGCTCAGGTCCAGCCGGGCATCCACGATCAGTTCAGGATCGAAATCGGAATCCGAAAGGTCCAGGTACGCGATCTCGTTCATTCTGCGCCTGAATTCCGTGAGTTTGCCTTCTTTGAGCGTGAGTCCCGCAGCAAACTCATGCCCGCCGAACTGTTCCACCAGATCTTCGCACTGTTTGATGGCGTTATAAATGTTGAATCCCCTGATGCTTCTCGCTGACCCTTTGATCAAACCATCCACATTGGAAAGCATGATGGCCGGCCGGTGATAGAGATCCACCAGCCTTGAGGCCACGATTCCAATCACCCCGAGGTGCCAGTCCTTATGATACAGCACCATCACCGACGTCTGGTCCATATCCATTTCTTCTTCGATCATGGCCAGGGCTTCTTCCATGGTTTGGCTGTCGGTATCTCTTCTCTTCATGTTAATGGACTCCAGCTCATAGGCCAGGCCCCTGGCCTCCGCCTCCGTCTCCGAAATCATGAGCTTGACAGCAGTGGTGGCATCCCCCATTCTTCCCGCCGCATTGATCCGCGGGCCTACAGAAAACACGATCTTGTTGGTGGTCAGGTCTTCCAGCGGCATTCTGATCAGGTTCAGCAGGGCTTTGAGGCCAATACGGGGATGGCTGCGCAGCATCTGTAACCCGGCCTTCATTAAAATCCGGTTCTCATCAATGATCGGCACAATATCGGAAGCAATGGAGATCGCGATGAGATCCAGGAATTTGTACGAGTTTTTTTCGGGAAGTCCCAGTTTCCGGAGCGTACCCTGAACCAGTTTGAAGCCTACACCGGCTCCGGACAGCCCGTCAAAAGGGTAGGAGCAGTCCGGTCTTTTGGGATCCAGTACCGCCAGTGCGTCCGGGATCTCATCCCCAACAGTATGGTGGTCGCAAATGATCAGGTCGATTCCCTTTTCTTTAGCGGCCTTTGCTTCCTCAATGGCCGTGATCCCGCAGTCCACGGATACGATCAGATGAGCCCCTGTGTCTTCCGCGTACTTTATCCCTTCCGGGTTAATACCGTACCCCTCCTTAAAGCGATGAGGGATATAGAAATCCACATCCACTCCAAACTCCTTCAGAAAGAGATAGATACAAGACGTAGCCGTAGTTCCGTCCACGTCGTAATCGCCGTAAACGAGTACTTTTTCGCTGTTACGAATGGCTAAAGCTAGCCGTTCGGCTGCAATGTCCATATCCTTCATCAGGAATGGATCATGGAGTCGGTCTATCGTAGGTCTGAAAAAGAGTTTAGCATCATCGTATGTATCTATGCCGCGGATAGCGAGTAACTCCGCTATCTTGGCCGGAACGCCGAGCTTCTGTTTCAGTTGCTGAACATGCGTCTCCTCGTCCGGCTGAGCGAACACCCAGCGGAAAGACATGGTTATTTATTGTTTTTTTATTTTTATACATAAAGATCTGAGGGCGGTCAGGCCTACAAACCAACGCGCTAAACACGTGAATTATCTTAAAATACAATTTAAGACGTAAAATGCTGTAGTGGTTCCCCAAACAGCGTGATTATTATCGCAAATCAACTCCCCATTTGCAGTTGGAATGTTCTTATATTTGAGGGCTTATCATCCGTTGACCCAGAAGCATCGCTCATTCTTCCAATGAAGGTAAATAGATGTTTTCGATTTGAGAATGCGATGATAAAATGACAATTTTGTGGAAGCGGTTCCACAAAAGAAATTACCGATCAACCCGAATACCTGTTATGACTGAATTACCTACCGTCGAAAAAATCAAAGAGAAAGAAACCGATCCTAACTTCTCCATTTTTAACTCACTGCAGGCTACCGAGCATGAGCAGGTTGTCATCTGTTCAGATCCGGACACCGGCCTGCGAGCGATCATCGCTATTCATGACACTACGTTAGGCCCGGCACTGGGCGGAACCCGCATGTGGAACTACAAGTCTGAAGAAGAAGCGCTGAAGGATGTGCTGCGTCTTTCCCGCGGCATGACCTATAAAGCCGCCATCTCAGGATTGAACCTGGGCGGGGGTAAGGCGGTGATCATCGGAGACCCCCATACGGATAAGAACGAGCCTCTTTTTCGTGCTTTTGGACGCTTTGTGGATGGGCTGGGCGGCCGCTACATCACGGCAGAGGATGTCGGAATGGACGAAAAAAATATGGAATGGATCTTCAGTGAGACCAAGTACGTGACGGGCATTCCCAAGTCGATGGGTGGAAGCGGTAATCCCTCTCCGGTAACGGCTTTCGGCGTGTACATGGGAGTAAAGGCCTGTGCAAAAAAAGCGTACGGCTCCGACTCACTTGAAGGAAAAAGAATCGCGCTTCAGGGTGCCGGACACGTGGCTTCCTATTTCGCCAGGCACGCGGCCAAAGAAGGCGCCAGTTTGATCATCTCCGATATCTATGAAGAAAAAGCCAATGAGCTGGCCAGGGAAGTGGGAGGTAAGGTGGTGGAACCGGATGCCATTTACGGTCAGGATGTGGACATTTTCACTCCCTGTGCGCTGGGCGGTATCATCAATGATGACACCATGGATCAGTTTAAGTGCGATATCATTGCCGGCGGGGCAAACAACGTACTGGACGAAGAAGACCGGCACGGCCGCATGCTGATGGAAAAAGGGATCATCTACGCTCCGGACTACGTGATCAACGCCGGCGGACTCATTAACGTAGCAGGTGAGCTGGAAGGATATAATGAGCAACGCTGTCACGAGAAAGCGGCTCAGATCTACGACACCATTCTGGGCATCCTTAACTACTCCGAAGAACATGACATTCCGACCTATGAGGCATCTAACCGCCTGGTTGAAGAGCGCCTGGCCTCGGTTCAGAAGATCCACAAGATCTATTCTTCGCAAGGCCATTTCGGGGGTCGTTTCAGTGATATGTACATGAGAGACCGCCGATAAGAAGTATAAACTTTCGTATCTTTGAACCCGCATCTGTCAGCTGACAGATGCGGGTTTTTTATTTCAAAAAATCATACGCTTACATGGACAAACAAGAGTTTCAGCTCAAAGACCGGCTCATCAAGGGAATAACGGAAGACGGTAACTTCAGGATCTCGGTTGTGAAGACATCCGATGTAGTCCGCACGGCAAGAGAAAAGCATCAGCTTTCGCTGCTCAGCACGGTTGTATTGGGCCGCGCGCTCACCGCGACCATGCTTCTCGCCTCCGAACTGAAAGGCGAGGAACGCATTCAGATGCGCCTGGAGGGCGACGGACCCCTCGGTTTGGTGATTGCCGAAGCGAACAGCGTAGGCGAAATTCGCGGATATGTGCAGAATCCGGCGGCTCAGCTGGACTATTCAAACGAAGACACACAGCTTGGTGACGGCCTAGGCCTTGGACTGCTTACGCTGTCCAAAGTACTGTATAACGAAGCCGAACCGCGGACCAGTACTATCCAGTTGGTAAAAGGGGATGTGACTTCGGATGTGGCCCACTATCTCGCTCAGTCAGAGCAGATCCCGTCTGCACTTATGCTGGACGTGGGCATTAATGAGCAGGGAACTGTGACAGAAGCAGGCGGACTGATGATCCAGCGATTGCCGGATGCACCGGATGGACAGATCGATATGCTGCAGGAACGCCTGACTTCCTTCCCTCCATTGCACACCCTTTTCCAGGATGATCAATACATCGACGACATCATGCACAAGGTCACTTCGCCCATTAAGGTAAAGGAGCTCAGCCGCCAGCCTGTTGACTTCTTTTGCCGGTGTACCCGTAAACGCTTCCTGAATGCGCTGTCCATGCTGAGTTATGATGACCTGAAAGAGATGGAAGGAGAGACCCAGGAAATTGTGTGCCAGTACTGTAACAATAAAGAAGAGATCTCGAAAGACGAGATCGAAAAACTGATCAAAAAAGCGCAGGCAAAACTGAATTGATATGGGCAAGCTCAAAGATCATGAAATCCGGCAAATTGTAAGCCGGGCAACGATGTTTCAGAAGTTTTATGGCGGAAGCTATCCGGCTTCTGAATCGTCGCTGGTTAAAGATTATCCTGATCTTTTTGAAATCACCGACTCCCTCCAACTCAACCGGGGGGCCGTGGCAGAAGCCCTTCTTGAATATGGCGGTGTACCAGTTGATGAAGCAGTGATCCTGGATGCAGGCTTTGGTCAGGCCGAAGTACTGGGTTTTGCACGGGGCCAATTGAGCCCCGACCTGGTCAATGAACTGAGAGCCCAGGCAGAATATCACTTCAATACGGTGGGAAAGATCTCGGTCCGTAAGGGCAAGACCACCTGGACGGCGAAGCCATCGGGGCCTTCAAAGCTCATCGCCTACCTGAACTCACCTGAAATCATTCTCGAAGAGGGGCACGGCTCGATCAAAATACGGATCAAACAAAGTCTGAAGACCTACAACAAGTTTTTTGCACCGGCCATCGCGGCAGCACTCGGTGGCTTCATGCTTATTGCCGCGAACATGTTTGGGGCGATCGGGGACGATGGGGTTGCACCCTCCCTTGTGGTTTCTGCCCTGTTACTTACCGCTTCGTTTTTGTACAGCCGCTTCGTCAATGGCCGGAAGAACAAGCGTAAAAAAGCGCTCGCTGAACTGGCCGAAACACTTCAGCAAACTATAGAACGGAGACATCATGTCTCGCAGCGAAGCTCCGCCTCAGAGGTAATACCGCTTGCTGATCGTGAGGATTCTGAGGAAGCAGTGAACCACACGGAACAAAACCGGGTCAGGACCTGAGCTCACCCATGCCCAAAAAGGTGGTCATTGTGGGTGGTGGTTTTGGGGGCATTTCCGTGGCCAAGCAACTTGCCGGCTCCGATGCGGATGTCACCATCGTAGACCGCACCAACCATCACCTCTTTCAGCCGCTGCTCTACCAGGTGGCGACCGCGGCCCTCTCCCCCGGAGATATCGCCATCCCCATCCGCGCTATCTTTTCGGGTAACAAGAACATTCGCGTCATACTGGGGAATGTGATCAACATTCAAAAAAATGATCAGAAAATAGAGCTTGAAGATGGTGAGCTCATTCCTTTCGATTACTTAGTTCTGGCGCCCGGAGCCCGGTATAATTACTTTGGAAACGAAGCCTGGGAGGATCATGCTCCCGGCCTTAAATCTGTTACCGATGCCCTTCAGATCCGGGAACGTATCCTCATTTCGCTGGAAGAGGCGGAAAAGATCCCCGATGTTGAAAAAAGAAAACCGTATCTGACCTATGTGGTGATCGGAGGCGGGCCCACCGGCGTGGAAATGGCGGGTTCCATCGCTGAGATCGCCAAACGCAACATGATGCGCGACTACCGGAACTTTCATAAGAATGAGACCACCATTTACCTGGTTGAAGCAGCCGGACAGATCCTGAACAGCTTCCCGGAATCTCTTTCTCAGAAGGCACTGGATACACTGAACGATATGGGGGTCAGGGTGCTCCTGAATTCACCCGTTCAGGAGATCAGGGCCGACGGGGTACAGCTTAAAAATCATTTTATTGAAACCCCTAATGTGATCTGGGCCGCCGGTGTCTCCGCTTCTCCGTTAATGGAGTCGCTGAATGAACCGCTCGACAAGATGGGGCGAGTGAAAGTCTGTCCTGATCTTTCGATTACCTCTCACGACAATATCTTTGTGATCGGAGATGCGGCTTATGTGGAAGATGAAGACGGGAAGCCGCTGGCGGGAATAGCGCCGGTTGCTCTGCAGCAGGGGAAGTTTGTCGGCAAACTGATACGGAATGAGCTGAAAGGGAGGGAACGCGACTCATTCCGTTATGTAGATAAAGGCACGATGGCCACCATCGGCCGCGCCAAAGCGATTGCCGACATCCGTGGCTTCAAAATATCCGGCTTTATTGCCTGGCTGATGTGGGGACTCATTCACATCTTTTTCCTGATCGGTTTCCGGAACCGGTTCAGAGTGTTTGCCGAGTGGATGTGGCATTACATCACTTTCAAGAGAGGGGTTCGGCTCATCACCGAACGAAAGGGTAAAAACCCATCCGGTTGAGTTCCGGTACCGCTAGATGGAAAAGCTGGTTCCGCAGCCGCAGTTCTCTACGGCGTTGGGATTATCAAAGGTGAACCCGCGCGCGTCGAGCCCATCCGGATAGTCGATCTCCATGCCTTCCAGGTACATCAAGTGCTTTTCGTCCACGATGATCTCCACTCCATGGCTTTCGAAGGTAGTATCATCGTCGGAGCGATAGTCGAGCCCCAGTTTGTAGCTAAGGCCGGAACATCCGCCCCCGTCCACCGCCACTCTGAGGTACAGGTTTTCATCCAGCCCTTCTTCTGCCTTGATGCGCTCCACCTGCCGGGCTGCCCTTTCCGTTAACGTGACCGGCTGACCGGTGAGCACTCTCTCTTCTTCCTGAGCGGATGTCTCATCTTCATCCACATCGATCAGGGAAGCAATAATATCATCTAAATTTTCATCGGGATTGCTCATTGTGACCTCTCTGATTATAACGGGTCAAAATTACGAACTTTTGTGGCAAAATGTGTAATGCGTAACCCCTTCCTTGTCAAAGTGGGATAACACGCCGGCACTTACAAGATTCACCAGTATCTTTCCTGCCCGGTAGGAGGTTACGTTGATGAGTGTGGAGAATCGCTCGATGGTAATATCGCCGTACTCGTTAAGAAACCGAAACAACTGCTGCTCCCGTTCGCCATATTCAAAGGTCACCCCTTCGTCTGAAGTACCGTTCTTAAGGATCTCAACCAGCTCATCGGAAGCCGCCACGCATTCGTCTTCCTGACGAACATAGGCCGTTCTTCTTTTCTTCCCTTTCACATAGACGGGTTTCTTTGGGGCTTCGGGTACTTCCACGATCAAAATATCCCGGTCACCCAGATGTAACAGCTCGATATCAATGTCCACGGCGGGCACACACACATCCCTGGCGGCCTGATTCAGCCAGAACTCTTCCTCATAATAACTTTCCGTCCCGATCATTTCTCCGTTGTCACTTACCCCGATCAGGATCTTTCCCCCGTTGGTATTCGCGAATGCGCACATCTCGCGGGCGATCTTTTCCGGGGAAGCCACTTTGTGCTTGAACTCCAGAAAGGAGCTCTCTCCGGTGGCAATCAGATTTTTGAGATCTGCTTTTGACATCGGTGAGACCTTAATATCTCCGGTGTACTGTAAGTAAAAGTCGTGCTCGTTGCTCATAGCGGAAAACGACCTCGAAACCAGCCCGCGATAGCCATGCGGTCTGCCAGCCGTCTGTTAGATTAAAATTTCGTCTTTAGGGTCACGGGTCATCAACGCGTTCAAAGCGTCTTTAGGGTCTGTCCCTTCAAACAATAAGCTGTACACCGCTTTTGTGATAGGCATGTCCACCTGATTCTTTTCCGCCCAGTCGTGTACCGACTTGGTCGTCTTTATGCCCTCCGCCACCATGTTCATGCTCTTGATGATGTCGTCGAGTTTTTTTCCTTCCCCGATCTGCTGCCCCACCGAACGATTGCGGCTGTGCTTGGAAGTACAGGTCACGATCAGATCTCCCATGCCTGTTAATCCGGAGAATGTATCCGTATGCGCCCCCAGCATAACGCCCATGCGTTTCATTTCATGGAGTCCGCGGGTGATGAGTGCTGCTTTGGCGTTATCCCCCATGCCCGCCCCGTCTATGACTCCGGCAGCAATGGCCATGATGTTCTTAACCGAGCCGCCGATCTCCACACCGATCACGTCGTTATTGATATAAACCCGGAACATCGGTGTCAGAAACGTGTCCTGGATCAGTCGGGCCGTACGGGTGGAATAGGCCGCCGCCACGACCGTTGTTGGTTTCAGCAGGCTTACTTCCTCCGCATGGCTCGGGCCGTACAGCACGCCTATGTTGTCTTCAAAGGTCACCCCCTCCATCACTTCAATCAGAATTTGCGACATGGTCTTGAAGGTGTCATTTTCAATGCCTTTGGAAACGGTGACCAGGATCTCGTGTCCATCGAGGCAGGGCTTGATCTTCGCGGCCACTTCGCGGAGCGTGTGTGAAGGAGTGGCGAATACGACCATGTCCTGATCCCGCAGACAGTGTTCCAGATCATTGTAGGCTTTAATGGAGTGAGGAAGCTCTACATCAGAGATATAGGAAGGATTGCGGTGCTCGTTATTGATACTGTCAACGATATTCTTTTCACGCGCCCATATCTGGACATTATTGCCCGCCGTATCAAGTACCGTTGCTAAAGCGGTACCAAAACTGCCGGCTCCAACGATGGTTACATTTCTCATGAGGGCACCTGCTCTGTTTCCGGTTCAGCTTTGCTTGTTTCCGGTTTCTTCGATTTTCCAACCTTACTCTCTGTTCCGTTTAGCAAGCGCTTGATGTTGGACTTGTGCTTATAAATGATGCCGGTGGCAATAATGGCTCCGAATACCACAATGCTCCAATCCACGGTCTTTTCCATGCCGAAGTAAAATCGCAATACCAACAGGTTGATCGGGTAGAAAAAGGAGCCCAGAATGGACGCCAGCGAAACGTAGCGGGTAAAGAGAATGGTCAGGACGAAAATGCCGGCAGAGATACCGATGGAGATCGGTTCAATACCAAAAAGCATTCCGCAGGCGGTGGCTGCTCCTTTACCGCCTTTGAACTTTGCAAAAAGCGGGAACATATGTCCGATCACAGCCGTCATTCCACAGGTGATCTTGAGAAAGGCGTCCACATCCCAGTTAGGAGGAGAGAGGGGGCCTTCAAACAGTTGCCAGGCATACGCACTTACAAAAAATGAGGCCGCAAAACCCTTCATGAAATCGAGCGCAAACACCGATGTACCGGCCGGCCAGCCCAGCACCCGGAAGGTATTGGTGGTTCCCATGTTGCCGCTCCCGTGATGACGGATGTCAATGCCTTTGGTGAGCTTACCCACCCATATTGCTGAAGGGATGGAACCCAGGATATAGCTGATCGCTAAAACGGTAAGTGTTGCTAGCATGTGCTTTTACTTTTGCCCCAAAATACAATCTGAAGCCAAGGAAAAAAATCTAAACGTGACGTTCGGCATGATAGGATGAACGTACCAGCGGGCCACTCTCCACATGTCCGATTCCCAGCTTCTCGCCAATCTCTTTGTACTCCGCAAACTGATCGGGGTGCACCCATTCCATGACCGGATGATGCATCTTCGTTGGCTGCATGTACTGCCCGATGGTCAATACATCCACGTCGTGATCGGCACAGTCCTGCATCAGCTCGATCACTTCTTCGCGGGTTTCTCCCAGGCCAACCATAATGCCGGTTTTAGAACGGATACCGGCATCTTTCACTCGTTGCAGAAGCTCCAGCGAACGCTCATACCGGGCCTGCGGGCGAACTCTTTTATATTTTCTGGGCACCGTCTCCAGGTTATGGCTCAGTACATCCGGTGGAGTGTCGATCACGATCTGAAGGGCCTCCCATACGCCCCGGAAATCAGGGATCAGAGACTCAATGGTTACGCCGGGGATGGCCTTTCTCAGCTCAGTATGTGTAGCCGCGAAAATCGGTGCTCCACCGTCTTTACGGTCATCCCGGTTAATGGAGGTAAGTACCACATGTTTTAATTTCATTTTGGCAGCCGCATCTGCCACACGCGCCGGCTCATCCCAGTCCAGCTCTTTCGGGGGTCGGCCGGTCTTAACCGCGCAAAAAGCGCACGATCGGGTACATACATCCCCCAGCAGCATGAATGTAGCAGTCCCTGCTCCCCAGCACTCTCCCATGTTCGGGCAACGGGCCTCAGCACATACCGTGTTCAACTTGTGCTCGTTGATGGTATCCAGTACTTCCCTGAACTTCTCTCCTGACGGAAGTTTGACGCGCAGCCATTCGGGGCGGCGCTGTGTGGATTTCTTTTCTACAACCTGTAGTTCTTTAATCATGATATTTTTTCAACTATTCTCTGTCATTTCGATCCGCCGGTTAACGGAGAGAAATCGAACAAGTATTACAACAGCTCTTTAGACTTTTCACTCGCAAGCGGGGCTCGAAGTGACAAAAGAGGGTCAAAATTACGAAAAATTCTGCTCTAGTTCTGTCCTGCCACCCGCGTCGGTTACGGACACTTCAAAGACATCTTCAAAATGAGACACGATCCTTTCCTTCACCTCTTTCATCTCCACTTCCTGTCCCGTGAGCTTCCGGAGGCTGGTCACTGATTTATCCTCTATACCACAGGGCACAATGTTCCGGAAGTACTGAAGATCGGTATTCACATTGAGCGCAAAGCCGTGCATGGTTACCCAACGCGAGCAGCGAATCCCCATTGCGCAGATCTTCTCTTCTCCGACCCAAACACCCGTAAGCCCTTCAATACGTTGCGCTTCAAAGCCATAGTCGGAGCAGGTGCGGATGAGCACCTCTTCCAGATAGCGGAGGTACTTGTGGATGTCCGTAAAGTGCCGGTCCAGATCCAGAATCGGGTAGCCCACAACCTGACCCGGACCGTGATAGGTGATGTCTCCTCCGCGATCGATCTTAACAAACTCTGCATTCCAGTCCTGCAGTTCAGCCATGGAGCGCAGCATATGTTCCTCGGCCCCGCTTTTTCCCAGGGTGTACACATGGGGATGCTCAACAAAGAGCAGAACGTCGTTCTTCCGATCCCCTTTGAACTCTCCGAGGCGGTCCGCTTTCTTTTCATCGATGATCTTCTGCTGTACCCGGTGCTGAAGATCCCAGACAGGTTGATAGGCGGCGTGCCCCAGATCGTATAGTTCGATTGTTTTTATATTATTCATAGCATCAACGTCATCTTGATCCCAATAAGTCGGGAGAAAGACCTAGCCGTTTACGCGACAGATCCTTCGGAAGTATCCTCAGGATGACTAACAGACAAAAATGGCTCCACTAAGGAGCCATTCAGTTTCTTTGGTCATCTTGAGCGAAAGCGAAAGATCTAGCCGTCTAATCGCTTAGATTCTTCGGCAGTAGCCTCAGGATGACTTCATCACTTATTCTTAACCGGGGTTCCTAAGTGAACACCTTCGTTATAAGCTTCAGCCACTGCTTCCATTACCGCTTCAGAGAGGGTCGGATGTGGGTGCACTGCGCTGATGATCTCATGGCCCGTTGTTTCCAGGTCACGGGCCACAACCGCTTCCGCTATCATCTCCGTAACGCCGAATCCGATCATGTGGCAACCCAGCCATTCACCATACTTGGCGTCAAAGACCACTTTCACGAACCCTTCTTCGTGTCCGAGTGCGGTAGCTTTTCCGCTGGCAGAAAGCGGGAACTTACCAACCTTCACGTCATATCCTTCTTCTTTTGCGGCGGCTTCCGTCAAACCTACAGAGGCGATCTGAGGCTCACAGTAAGTACAACCCGGAATGTTGTCGTAGTTGATCGGCTTTGGGTTCATGCCCGCCAGCTGTTCGGCCAGCACCACGGCTTCGTGCGATGCTTTGTGAGCCAGCCACGGTGCTCCAATGATATCACCGATCGCATAGATACCCTCCACTCCGGTTGAGTAATTAGATTTATCTACCACAATGGCTCCTTTTTCAACCTTTACTCCGATCTCTTCCAGGCCTAGACCTTCCACATTGCCGGTAACTCCGACCGCAGAAAGAACCACATCGGCTTCGATTTTCTCTTCACCCTTCTTTGTCTTGATGGTTACCTCAACGCCTTTGCCTTTCTTTTTGACGTTTTCAACGGTACTCTCGGTCAATACATTGATGCCCTTTTTCTTGTAGATCTTACCGAGTTCTTTTCCGACATCGGCATCCTCGACAGGAACCAGGGTTTTCTGCAGCTCTACGATGGTTACTTCTGTACCGATCGTATGGTAGAAGTAAGCAAACTCTACTCCAATAGCGCCGGCACCCACGATCACCATTTTCTTAGGCTGTTTTTCCAGGGTCATCGCTTTTTCAGAGTCGATGATCATTTCACCGTCGATCTCGAGGTTAGGCAGCTGACGCGGACGAGCACCGGTAGCTATAATAAAGTGCTTGGCTTTAATACTCTCCGTTTCTTTGCCTTTATCGTCATTGACCGCCAGCTCGGTTTTTGATTTAAAGACACCGGTTCCCATGAATACCTCGATCTTATTGGCCTTCATGAGGAACTGAACACCCTTACTCATTTTGTTGGCTACACCGCGGCTTCGTTTTACCATAGCCTCAAAGTCGGCCGAGAAGTCTTTTACTTTCACTCCGTAATCATCCGCATGCTGTATCGATTCCAGCACTTCCGCAGACCGGAGAAGAGCTTTGGTAGGTATACAACCGATATTCAGACAAACCCCTCCCAGATGACGCTTCTCTACAATTGCGGTTTTAAATCCAAGTTGTGATGCACGGATCGCTGCAACGTATCCGCCGGGACCAGACCCGATTACACACACATCAAATTCTTTAGCCATGATTTCCTTGTAATAAATTTTGTGTTCACATCGCCCCGACCGGGATCGGGAAAACCTAACGAAAAGAGGCCGCTTTCCATTCGGGCAGCCGGCTTTTTCAAAGGCAGGATAAGGTAAGGGTTTTAGAGGAGAGATATAAACCATGTCTGTATTATCTCACCCTGTCCCTTTGTATCGGGGAGTGCTTTTTGGGATCAAAAATCCGTTATTTAAAGACAACAACCGGAGCAAATCATGAACCATCGATTAACCCTTCTATGCATGTCCGGGTTGCTGCTATTCTGCACCCGCATGGATATACCCTCCCTGCAGAACGGCAGCTGGACAGACCTGACCCATGAATATTCGGAAGAAACAATTTACTGGCCCACGGCCGATACCTTTCACCTGGATACCGTATTTGTAGGCCGCACACCCGGAGGCTTTTATTATGAAGCCTTCAATTTTCGAACGGCGGAACATGGCGGAACGCACCTGGACGCTCCCATCCATTTTGCTGAGGGAAGAAAAAGTGTGGAGGAACTGGACCTCAACCGCCTTACGGGCATGGCATCCGTGATCGATCTGAGCGCCAGAACGGCGAAAAACCGCAACTACCAGATCACCGTTGAGGATATCCGGGAGTGGGAACAGCAGCATGGCACCATTCCAGACGGATCCATTCTGTTATTCAACATGGGCATGGCCCGTTTCTGGCCGGATGCTGAAGCTTACCTGGGGACCAGCAAGCGCGGCATGGAGGCTTTATCCGAGCTCAGTTTTCCCGGTATTCACCCTGAAACCGCCCAGTGGCTGGTGGATAACCGGAATATCAAAGCGGTAGGAATGGATACTCCGAGTATCGATTACGGAGGCAGCACCACCTTTGAATCTCATCAGATACTTTACCGCCAAAATATTCCGGGTTTTGAGAATGTCGCCAACCTGGATCAGCTTCCCCCGACGGGGGCCTACGTAGTGGCTTTCCCGATGAAGATCAAAAACGGAAGCGGAGCTCCTCTGCGTATCGCTGCGTGGACCGGACATTAGCGAGCCGCCTGATTTAGTTTTTCTCGAAGAAGTATTGCATCTGAACGCATTTTATTCTACAATTGTAGAAATGTTTCTAATCTTGTAGAATAATGTCGCTATCCCAAACTGAAGAAGAACTGATGCAATACCTGTGGAAGCTGGAGCGGGCCTACATGAAAGACCTGCTGGACTGCTATCCGGAACCCAAGCCGGCTCCCACCACGGTGGCCACCCTCATCAAACGGATGCAGGACAAGGGCTTTGTCGGCTATAATCAACACGGAAGGTCCCGGGAGTATTATCCAATGGTCAAAAAATCGGACTACTTCTCCAAACAGGTGAACGGCATCATCAAGAAGTTTTTCAACAACTCTGCTTCTCAGTTTGCCTCATTCTTTACCTCAGAGACGGATCTGAGCCAGAAGGAGCTGGAGGAACTGAAGTCCATCGTGGAACAGCAGATCGAGAGGAAGAACCAATGATCTTATATCTGATCAAATCGACCTTATTACTGACCGTGCTCTGGCTGTTGTATAAGCTCTTGCTGGAGAACGAAAAGATGTATCGCTCAGGAACGATACCGTGATGGGGAACTCGTCGAAGTTTTGGTGGCGCGTAAAGATTCATAAATACTTTTCCGCTTAATCGTCTGTTTTAGTATCATAACGCTATATTCTTCTACAGATCAACGAACAGAGACATGCGAATCAAGGGCCTGATATCCGGACTACTCCTCACCACACTTTTGGTATTCACCGGACATGCCACTCCGGCTGCGGATCCTCTCAGTGATGAAGTAAAGACTAAACTCATAGAGCATTTTGACAATAAGGGAGTCGATATTCGCCCCATACTTGAAGATCCCCGGTTCGCCCTCATTGAGGATATCACCGGTAAGTTCAAACGAGCAGTGGAAATCAAGATCGAGGGCTTTGAGGATTATCAGAAAGTCCTGAATTACGAGAAAAAGAAGAACGACCTTCCGGGGTTTGCCACCCAATATGCTGCGGACCTGGCCGATGCCGAAAAAGAATACGGCATCCCCAAAGAAGTGATCATCGGGATACTGGGAGTGGAATCCGGTTTCGGGCTGCACAAAGGAAAGTACAATCCTTTCAATGCCTATGTATCCATGATCGCGGAAGATTACCGCGCTACATTTGCCCTTGCCCAGCTGGAAGAACTGCTCCTCTTTGCCAAAAAGCATCAACTCGATGTGATGAGCCTGAAATCCAGCTACGCCGGGGCTATGAGCTATGCCCAGTTCCTTCCCTGGTCACTGAACCGGTATTTCGTGGGAGATGATCTGTACGATATGCGAAATAACATCCATTCCGTAGCTAAATTTCTGGCGCATTACCGGTATGTAACCGGCTCGGTGGAGAAAGCCATTTTACGCTATAATCCCAGCACGATGTATCAGCAGGCCGTGCTGGCTTTAGCTGAAGATGCGAAGGCGGTTCTGCAGGAAGGATAAGCTCCTGCTTGTTGTCATCCTGAGGATACCTCCGAAGAATCTTTACGTATTCCAGCTCAAAGCTTTTAATCGATCAGATCCTTCGCTTTCGCTCAGGATGACTATAATGGTGGAAGACTAAGTCAATTAGCAATTAATAATGCCAAATTGTCGATGCCATTGATAACTGTTCATTGAAAAATTCTTAATTCTCTAACTCCTTCGTCATATACCACCACTTCGGCTCGCCGTACTCAAAGCCTTCTCTCTCATAAAGCTTCCGGGCCGGATTATCAGTACGGACTTCCAAGGTGATCCTGGAGCATCCCATACGTTCGGCCTCTTTATTAACGTGGTTAAGCAGCCTGGTACCCACTCCCATTCCCCGGGCATCCGGATGAACCGCTACGTCATGGATCTTTAAGGTCTTGCTGGCAGTGAAGGTGGAAAAACCAATAAAGCAGGTCACGATGCCCAGGGCTTTGTCATCCAGGTAGGCAATATAGGTCATCGTGGTTGGTATCTTTTTCATCTCCGCGATCATATCCACCCGGACTTCCTCCTCCAGGGGCTCATCCTGTCCCATCGGGTCTTTGGCAAACAGGTCTATGATCCTTACGATGTCGGCTGCGTGTTTAGGATTATCCAGGTCAGCTTTTATGATTTCTACTTCGGTCTTTACCTCGGTCTCTGCGATCATGGGTTTTATTTAATGTTTTGAGATCAACAGGTTCAAAACTACGGATTCTCAGGCACACGATGTAGTGCCAATCCCGGTTTTTAACAGAGATTAGCTAATAATAACATTAAGTTAACCCGGCCCTTACAATTTGCAGCTCATAAAGTAGTAGGGAGGATCCCCGCATTCAAATCCTTCCCGTTCATACAATCTGCGTGCCGGGTTATTCTCCAGCACTTCCAGGGTCACTTTACAGCAATCTGCTTTTCGCGCGATCTCCTTCACTTTTTCAATAAGGGCTTTGCCTACCCCTTTCCCGCGTGCATCGGGCAGTACCGCCAGGTCGTGAATGTTAATCAGCTTTCTGGCATAGAAAGTGGAGTATCCCCAAAAGCAGTTCGCTATTCCTACCGGTTCCTCCCCGTCAAAAGCCAGCAGAACAAGGCTTGTTGGCATTGCGCGCAATCCGTCAATCATCTTTTTTCGTACTTCATCAGGCAAAGGCCGGCCCCCGCCCATTTCGTCAAGGGCATAGGCATTGGTCAGATTGATAATGTGTCGCGCATGGTCATCGTTAGTAAAATCGGCTTGCTGGATAGTTAGGGACATGACATTCTTTATAAAATGGAACCTGTTGGCATTCAATTTGTTAAGAAGAAGTGAATCCTCAAAAAAACTTTTTCTATGAAATTGTACGCTAAACTTTTTTCTGCATTCCTGCTGAGCCTTGTGCTGTGGAGCTGTTCAGAGAATACGGGGACTTCACCTACAGAGGATCCGCCCACAAACTTTTCCCATAAACAAGCCACCGGCTCATCCGGATATGACTTTCTGTCTTCTGAAAATTACAACAGCCTGATCATTGAGGTCGACTATGTAGAAGGGTTTCAGCCTACACAATCTGCACTGGATAACCTCAAGAGCTTTCTGGAAGCTCGGCTCAATAAACCCGGAGGCATCACCGTGATGCTCGATGAGTCGATTGCTTCTCCGGGTAATGACTCCTTCACCCCTCAGCAAATTGCCGACCTGGAAGACGAACATCGTGATACCTTCACGGAAGGAAATACGATTGCTGCCTACTTTCTGATCCTGGATGGTGCTTATGAACAGGAAAATGTTCTGGGAGTGGCCTACTACAACACCTCAATGGCACTTTTCGAAGAAGTCATCCGAAACAACTCCGGAGGGATCGGACAGCCCAGCGCATCGACCGTGGAGTCCGCCGTTCTTCAGCACGAATTCGGACACATCCTGGGGCTGGTGGATAACGGTACCGGGATGGTTCAGGATCATGAAGATCCGGAGCATGAAAAGCACTGCAATGAGGAGAGCTGCCTGATGTACTATGCCATTCAAACCACCGACCTGATGGGTAACCTGTCCGGAGGCAACATTCCCGAACTGGATTCTCAGTGCCTTCAGGATCTTCAGGCAAACGGAGGAAAGTAGATTCATATCAACATTCAATATTCAATATTGAATGTTGAATCAGCCTTGTTTGAATTTGAAAAGATTATCGGAGCCTACTTTTTCTTCCGCCTGATTCAGCGCATACATCGAATCGAACAGTACAATCGGGTTTTCTTCCAGGTCTTTGGTGACATGAGTGGAGTAGCTAGATTCCAGTTTCTCAATCACATCATCCTTACCGTTGGGCAGCCACCGTGCGCAGTAGTAGGAAACCGGGGTCTTGATAAGTTCCACCCCGTATTCTTCCTGCATGCGGTGTTCCACAACTTCAAACTGGAGAACTCCTACCGTTCCAAGCAGCAGCTCGTTTCCCACTCCGTTTGGCACTTCAAATACATGAACCACTCCTTCCTCGGAAAGCTGCTTCAGCCCTTCGCGCAGCTGTTTTCTCTTGAACGGATCTTTGGTCGCAACTTTCTGAAAGTGCTCCGGAGTAAACAGCGGGATCACATCAAAACGAACTTCTCCCTTTTCAAAGATGGTGCTGCCTATCCTGAAATCACCCGGATTAAAAATGGATACGATATCTCCGGGAAAAGCCTCTTCAAGGAGCTGCCGCTCATCCCCCATGAGGGTGTGCGGAGTCGCCATTTTAATCTTTTTGCCTGAATGAGCGATCACCACTTCCTGCCCGCGCTTAAACTGACCCGACGCGATCCTGATGAAAGCCGCGCAGTCGCGGTGACCGGGATTCATGTTGGCCTGCATCTTAAATACGAACCCCGAAAAAGGGTCATCCAGTTGGCGGTCGCTTCCCCCTGAATGCTCATAGCCCTGAGGGGAGGGGGCCAGTTCATGGAAATAGGTCAGAAACACATCCAGCCCGAAGTTGTTCAGGGCCGACCCGAAAAACACAGGGGTCACTTTTCCTTTGCTGTATTCTTCCTGGTCCATCAGGGGAAACATATCCTCGATCAGCATCACTTCTTCGCGAAAGGCTTCCTTCTCCTGATCCGATAACGTACATGCTTCCAGCCCTTCCTCCAGATCCAGAACCCGGGTGGCGGCTTTTTTTGTACCGTGATCCGCTTTTTCATACAGGTGAACCTTTTTCCCGATCAGGTCATAGATGCCCTGGAACTTCTGTCCATAACCGAGTGGCCAGCTTGCGGGTACCGCTTCAATACCCAGCTTGTTTTCAATATTGCTGAGTACTTCCAGCGGATCCATTCCCGGCCGGTCGCACTTATTTACAAAGGTAATGACCGGAACCTGCCTCAGCTTGCATACCTCAAAGAGCTTTTCGGTCTGCTCCTCAACGCCCTTGGCCACGTCGATCACCATAAGCCCTGAGTCGGCAGCCACCAGGGTACGCAGGGTGTCTTCAGAAAAGTCTTTGTGGCCCGGAGTATCCAGCAGGTTATACTTGATGCCGTCTTTCTCAAAACGCATTACAGACGAGGTCACCGAGATACCCCGTTCCTTTTCGATGGCCATCCAGTCGGAGGCGGCATGGTGAGACGCTTTCCGTGCCCTTACAGATCCGGCTTCATGTATAGCCCCTCCATAAAGAAGGAGTTTTTCTGTGAGAGTGGTCTTACCCGCGTCCGGGTGTGAGATAATAGCGAAAGTCCGTCTCTTCCTGGCTTCCTTGATGATCCTGGATTCGGCTGTTGCCGCCTGCGACATATTGTTCTGTTCTTTTGTGCGTTAGGAAGCCATAAAAATACGACTTTGTTGACTCTTTTACCTATACTGAATCTATGCGATTGTTTCTTCTTGCACTGGCTATCCTGATACCCACAGCGTCTCATGCACAGATTGTGGATGACAGTGCTATCGATGACCTGACCAATGGCAATGTCCGTTTTGAGGAAGGGAAGTTTGTGGCCTATTTAGCGGATACGGTTTCTCCGGCATTCGTCTCACAAGCATTTGAGAATCTGGGGCTGCAATTGCAGGATATCAATATCGCCAGGGTTTCAATACTGATCGTAAACTGGCCTTCCGATTCAACCCTGTCCAGCCTGGAAACTGACCCCTCCATCAATGCTGTGGTCCCTATCCGAACAGGTGACCTCCGGATGATGCTTACCGACAGCCTGGAAAATGCCGGCGTTCCTCCTGATCAGATCGCTGAGGCTGCGGCCGACTTTTTAAAGAATATACCCGTTGGCACCTATCTGGTCGAGTTCGATTATTCCATCGATACGATCCGGGCCGCGGATATTTTATCTCAATTCGATGATCTGGCATTTAATTTCACTCCATGGCCGCCCAAAACCGTTACCATTCTTGCTGAACCGGGCAGTGAACCGGAGATGATGGAACGGGTTGAGCAGCTTCCATTTGTTCTCTATACAGCCATGATCGGCACTATCGGGAAAGACTGAATACTCCCATCCATAGCTATCACCATCCTTGCCAGTCATGAAATGATGTTAGCTTTATATCTGTTATTTAAACACTTAATAACCGATAGAATTCAATTGAGATTCAATCATTATGAGTAACACAACAGAAACACCCGTAAACAGTACCTACCTGAGTGATGAAGAGCTGAGAAATTTCAAAGAACGTCTTCTCAAAGAGAAAGAATCCGTTCTGAATCGCATTGAAGAGCTTGAGACCTCTGCTAAAGATCTGGAAAGTAACCTGAATGATACGGATTCTTCTTCCGCGCATCATCAGGGAAACATTGGCTCGCTCGAAGAACAAAGAGAGACTACATATGCCTTACTGGAGGCACAGCGGGAAAAACTCAACAAAATAAAAGCTGCATTAGACCGCATCGGAACCGGAAAATACGGAATCTGCGTTGTCACCGGAAAGCCGATCGCCAAAGAGCGACTGGAAGCCATGCCCTATACCATACACAGCCTGCAGGCAAAGCAAGGTTCGGGTACATCTCATGGAAAAGAACGTATGAGCGTGTCAGAAGCTACCGGCTAATTTCCCCGAAAGTCGTTTCCGTGCAGAAGCAGAAGCAGTACCGGTGCTGCTGTCATTCGTTCTTTTTTGAGAGCAGTTCGTCTATCGACAACCTTCCCGATCCGTTAAACAATAAGAACAGAGAGCCGGCGAGCATTACCAGCGCCGGAAACATCGCCTGATAAGGGTCGTTGCCGATATGTACCATGGCCAAGGCGATCAGGAAATTAAAGATCATAACCAGGGCAGCATAACGCACCTTCCAGCCCAGCAAAAACATGACACCACAAATGAATTGTGCATACACCGATACCACCGCGCTCAGTAATGGCGCAGGGAACCCGAACAGCTCCAGAAAATCCCGGAATTCCAGCATCTGCTCCCAGGAGAGTATGTTATCCTGAACACCAATAATAAGGTGGATGGCCACGATCGTCCGGATGAAAACGGCCCCGTACTCTTTCTTACTTTCAAAATAACGATCTAATATATCCATCAGAATAATCCCAGCTGAGTTTTTCGGTTTACCGGCCATTCCGGCAGCGGAGGCAGTTCGATCAGTCCTGACAGCAGCTTGTGAAAGTGCCCGCACAACGCCGGCTGTGAGACTTTATCAGGGCTGTGAATGAATACGTAGGGGTGCCGCCCCTCCTTGATCCAGTCCGCCACTACTATGGCCCATTCTTTCAGGTAAGCCTCATTGTTCAGGATGTCGTTAGTGCCAACATAACGAACAACGGGACGGCTTCCTATAGCGCTGAAACGAACCGGAACCTGCGGTTTCTTTTTCTGAGCCTCTTTAACGGAGGGATCATCCGACCGGGATGAATGCAGTTTACGGGTGTCAAAGACCACGCGGTCAACCCCGTAACTTTTGAGCAGTTTCTCCAGGTTGTGTTCATGATCGCCGTGGTCGAAATAGTCTCCGTGACGCACTTCCACGGAGTAGCTGAAGGTCTTGGGCAGGACAGAAAGCAGATTTTCCAGCCGATACAGAAATCCTTCATCGAAGTCTGGTGGCAACTGTATCATAAAGGGGCCAAGCTTTTCCCGGATGGGCTCAAAGCGTTCAACAAAATCAAGTGTAGCTTCTTCGATCTGATGCAGCATCCGCGTATGAGTTATTTCTTTGGGAAACTTAAAGCAGAACTTAAAGCCATCCGGCACTTTCCTGCCCCACTCCGCGATCTGGTCCCCGCCCGGAGTGTTATAAAAAGTCACATTCCCCTCAACGGCATTGAAGACCGAAGCATACTGACTGAGAAAATCCGACGGCCGGCTTTGTTCCTTGTAGAACTTCCCTACCCACTCCGGAAGACTCCAGACCGAACAGCCAAGGTGATATGTGGTTAGTGGAGTTATAGCTATGCTGTTTTATTCCTGATTCCAGAATTTCCCCTCACGGGGTATACCAATAACGAACAACCGATCGCGAATAACAACCCTCATGGCTTCAGCAGCACTTTCAACGCTGAGTCCTTTTCTTCGTCAAAAACCCGGTATGCCTCTACGCCTTCATCCAGACTGAACGTATGAGTGATCACATCTTCCAGTGATACTTTCTGTTGCTGTACAAGAGGTATCAGCCTGTCAAGATAATGTCTTACAGAACAACGGCCGGCTTTGAGAATCACATTTTTATCATAGATATCGGGGGGAGCGAACGGAAAGCTTTTATACGCCTGCACCCCGACCGTAGCTAATACGCCCCCGGGCCTCAGTATCTCAAAGGCTGTGCTCATGGATTCATATCCTCCCACGGCCTCCATCACTCCATCGGCTCCGCGCCCGTCCGTTGTATCCCGGATAAAGTTCACGGGATCCGTTTCCATGAAATTGACGGGTATAGCCCCCTGTGCCTCAGCCATCTTCAACCTGAACGGAATACAGTCAACCGCATACAGTTTTCGGGCACCCATAAAGACTGCCGATTTAATAGCCATCTGTCCGACAGGCCCGCAACCTATGACCACATAAACACCCTCTTCATTGATTTCTGCCTGCTCTGCGCAATAAAAGCCGGTAGCAAAAATATCGGAAAGCATGTTGCCTTCTTCCCAGCTAAGCTCTTCCGGCAGATGAACCAGGGTAGTATCAGCCAACGGCACCCGCACGTATTCCGCATGTGCTCCCTGCAGCCCTTTTCCGCCTTCCACCCAGCCAAACAACTGTCCGTTCGTGCATCGGGCAGTCAGCCCTTTTTTACAGAAAAAACACGATCCGCAACTGGTGGTAAAAGGGGAAACAACCCGGTCTCCTTTGTTAAAGCTATGGACCTCCTTTCCGGCCTCCGCCAATTCTCCGGTGAACTCATGCCCCATAATTGTACCGACATCTATTCCGGTTTCCCTTCCATGGTACACATGCATGTCAGAGCCACAGATAGCCGCTCTTCTTAGTCTGACGATAGCATCCGTGGGCTCCAGGATGGCCGGATCCCCTACTTCGGCAAGCTCTACAGTTTCTACTCCCTGAAAAGTAACGGCCTTCATGAGCTAGTCCAGGTTGGTAGCGGGCTTTATATCACCCCGGTGGCAGGTCGTGCAATTTACCACTGCTCTGCGGTCGCTGAGTGCGTCAATATTTCCCAGTAGTTCCTGGTTGATCTGCTGCGTCATCCTGGCCATTTCCCGTGCTATGATCTTTTCTTTTCTCCGGTCACTGGCATAATCGTTCGGATCGTGGCAGTGATCACAGGTTACCCCCAATGACCGGGAATAACCGAACTCCATGACACGCAACAGTCTGCCGGCAGGCATCTGGTCGAACATTTGTATGTTTTTCCAGACTTCCGATGACGGAAGATTCTCTTTCCTTTTGATCCGTTCTCTGAGTTCAGCCAGTGCTTTCTCCTGATCAAAGCTCACGGTATCCGCATAGAATGAGTACGAGGTGTTCTGGCTATCAGGCCCGGTAAGTACTGACCAGGAATAACCAAAAAGAAGGGTGATAAGGGGGATCAGAAGTGCTTTCATAGACATGCGGGCTGGTTGAGGTATGCTTCAATCTAACAAAGCGCGGTAATTTTGCCAGCTGTAATCCGCCGTGTTGCAATGTTTTACACCCGCATCTACCGATCTTCTTTGCGATACATAAATTTTAAACCGCTCCAGTCCTCATCCACGGCACACACCTTCACATCAACCAGACCGATCATTAATCCAAGATTACGCACGTCCATATCAGTGATGGTCCAACGATGGTTTTTTGAAGCCTTTTTGATCCAGCTTACCCAAAGCATCCCGTTTTTATCCATCCTTTCCTTGAGGGGTGGAACGAGGTTGTGGAGAAGTTCTTCATTCTTACAAAAAACATGAATGAAATCGACTGACTCTTCTTCCGGGGATACCTCCCGGACACCTTCAGGGAAATCGCCCAGCATTTCACGGTAGTGAACAGGCTCTTCTACAAACAGAACTTTATCTCCGGGCCTGATACCCAGCTTCTTTAAAAGTGGGGTTCCTGAGTATCCCGCCAAATCAATCCTCGAACATTTCTGCCGTGGAAAGCAGCTGTTTCAGATCTTCTACCCGGCCCAGCATCTCCTTCCGCTCGTAACTGTGAATGAGGTTCCGGATGCAACGAATCAGTATATCCATGTCTGACGCCATCTGGAAATGCTCGGGTTTGGGCTCAATGTTGTTCTTCTTCAGAAAGAAATAACACTGGTCGTAGGTAACCACCGCCCCGTTGTCGTAAGGATCGATCAGCACTTCTTCTTTATCGCCGATAAAGTTCAGCATAAAGTGAATGGGCATGTTAACCCCGAAAAAAGGCATATCGAGGCGCCGGGCTATGAACATGGTTACCATGCTCAACGCGATGGGCAATCCCAGGCGGCGGTCCAGTACTTTATCGATCAGGCAGTTGGCGGGATTATGATAATCTTCCGTATCCCCTCTGAAATTCAGGTCTTCAAACACAAACTTGAGCAGGTGCTTCATTTTTCGGCGCTCATCCAGCTTATAGCGAATGCCGGACTCCACCATATCCGCAAAATGGTCCAGGCGGTCCACATAATCTTTTGCCCTTAAGGTGGGGTTCCCAAACCTTGCCAAAGTAAAAGAGGCGTTTTCCAGGTCTTTCCTGTTTCGCACTCCTGCTTGCAGTATCTCAAGAAAATCGGCCTGTAATCCCTCAAAAGTAAGCTGATGGATGACCTCTTCGATCTTTTCTTTGTCCTCCTTGTCCTTAAGGTCCATGCGGTACTCGTCCAGCAGTGGCACCGCATTTTCACCCAGTTCCCTGAAACGATCCTCCACGCTCTGCTTCACGAACGGATCCGGATCGTCCAGAAGGAATAACAGTGATTTTATTTCGGATTTTGAGGTCATGGCTATCTTTTGGCTGACTGAAGCAACAACAAAGATAAAGCATGAGTTCTTTAATTACTGCTTAATTCTGGTTGCTTTAACCTTTATATTGGGCAACTTTTGATTAACGGATAAATAACGCATATGAAGATCAACGTTTCTTCCGAGATCGGACGCCTTTACGGAGTGATCGTACATACCCCGGGGCACGAGGTGTCACTGGTGAATCCTGAGCTGAAGGATGAGCTTCTTTTTGACGACATCATTTTTGAAGACGATGCCCGAAGCGAACACCTTGATATGCTCAAGATCTTCAAAGCGGCGATGCCTGCGGAGGGCCAGGTGCTGGAGATCGTGGACCTGTTCAAAGAAACCATCCAGGAAGAAGAGGCCCGCGCCTACTTTATCGAGCAGCTGATCCGCGAATTCCCGGAAGAAAACCTTTTTGTAATTGAAAACGAGCTGCTTAGTCTGGAGCCGGAAAAGCTGCTGGAATTCAGTACGCAGGGCACGCTTCACGAATCCAAGAGCTTTAACCTTCAGCCTTCACCAAATCTATTATTTACCCGTGATCTGGCCGCGGTTGTCAATGACTCCATTCTGATTTCGCGCGCTGCCAAAAAAGCCCGCCTGAGAGAGTCGCTGATCATGGAGACCCTGGTTGCGTACCATCCGTTATTTTCAGGCGTCAGGGATAATGCTATTCGTATCTCAGGGCATCAGTCCATTGAAGGGGGAGATGTGCTGGTAGCCTCCGAAGAGCTGGTGCTAATCGGCATGAGTGAACGAACATCTTTTACCGGCCTGATGAAAGCCGCCGAAGGACTGCTGGACCATGGGGTTCAGACCGTGTTAGCCGTGGACATCCCCAAGCAGCGCGCGTCCATGCATCTCGATACCATATTCACCTTTGCCAGCGCGGATGAATGTATAGCTTTTCCACCGGCCATCATGGAACAGCGAGATAATGTAGTGGCGCTTAAAAAGCGGAACGGGGGTATTGTTGCCGAATCCCGCTCCTCTCTTCAGCAGGCGCTGAATGAATTCTCCGGCAAGGATTACACCTTCATCAAGTGTGGCGGAGAGAATAAGACCAATCAGTATCGGGAACAATGGACCGACGGAGCCAACGTTTTTGCACTGGCACCGGGTGTCATTGTGGGCTATGAACGAAACACCAATACCTTCAACACCCTGATCGACCATGGCTACACCTATATGAATCAGTTTGAATTTATTGAGGAGTATGATGGCAAAGGGCTGGATCCCGATAAGGACGTAAAAATTGCCATCAGTTTTCAGGGGCACGAACTATGCAGAGGCCGTGGCGGTGCCCGGTGTATGACCATGCCCATTTCCCGCGCTCCGGTAACTAATTAAATAAGAGAGTCATCGCATTGAGCAGAGAATACCCGGAATCATCCCTTGAAGCTGAATTTGAAGTTCTGTCCTCATCCGAGGAACCCAAGAACAGGCCCGGCCTGAAAACGATCCTCAAACATCTGGGGCTGTTTATCCTGACCTTCATTTGTGTGACTGTGGTTGGGTCCGTGTTTGTGGGTTATGGAGGAGAGGTTACTTTTCTTGGGCCTCTTGGGCTGCCCGGGGAAACAGACCTGTGGCGTGGCGCCTTATTCGCCTGCCTTCTGCTGGGTTTTCTGACTTTTCATGAGTTCGGGCATTATTTCGCGGCGGTATATCATAATATCAGGGTGAGTCTTCCTTACTATATACCCATTCCTGTTGGTATCGGGACGCTTGGTGCTGTGATCCGGATCAAAGAGAAGATCCACCAAACCAAAAAGCTTTTTGACGTTGGGGTGGCCGGACCGATCGCCGGTTTTATGGTGGCGCTGGTTATCCTCCTTATCGGTTTCGCCACCTTACCCGAACCTTCCTATGTGGAAAACTTTGCCGGGCATGAAGAACTGAAAGCTTATGTGGCCGAGCACGGCACCTTTCCCGATTACATAACCGACCGGGTTGAAGAAGGCCAGGTGCTTTTGGTCGGCGAGACCCTCCTCTATTCTTTCCTCGCTTCTTTTTTTGATAATGTACCGCCCATGTGGGAGATGTATCATTATCCCTTTCTGTTTGCCGGATGGCTCGGTTTATTTTTCACGGCGCTTAACCTGATGCCGGTAGGTCAGCTGGATGGGGGACATATCCTCTATTCCCTGCTGGGTTACAGGAACCATCGTAACTTTGCCCGGGTTTTCTACACCTTCATCTCCGTGCTGGCCGGTATTGAATCGGTCCCGTTCATACACGATATGCTGGGGCCTTACGACACCGGTTTCGGCGCGCTTTCCTGGATACTCTGGGGCATTGTCCTCTTCAGCCTGATGAACGCCGCGTTCAAGGGCGACATGAACTGGATCTACATCATGCTTCCCGCCTCCCTGATCGCCTCCGGCTCTTACATATACCTTATCGCAGGACCTGAGAATATCGTCTCTTCTTCGCTCTGGTTTGTATGGCTGCTGTTCATCACTTTTCTGGTAAAAGTGGATCACCCTCCGGTTACTTTTTACAAACCGCTAAGTACCGGGAGAAAGGTGATAGGCTGGCTAAGTATGCTTATATTTATCCTTTGTATCAGCCTGAACCCATTATCTCTCCAATAACCGAACAATATTCATGAAGAAACTTACATTCTTATTCCTGCTTGCAGGATTTTTAGCCTGCGGGCAACAGCAGTCCACTCCTGAACCTAAAAACCTGGACGAACAGGTCACTGCCTTCATCCAGGCAGATCAGTATGAGGATGCTTTAGCCCTGCTCGAACAGCAGGAAGAAACAGAAGAAGTGCTGAGGCTCCGTGAAAAGACACACCTGAATTACGGCCAGTTTCTGGTGTACCGGTCCGAACAGGAAATGCGCCTTCGCATGAATGAAGGGATGCGCCAGTACATCGCGGTTTTGAAATTAAACCCTGAGAACGAAAAGGCGGTGTCTGAGATCCAGCAGATACTTGGTGTCTACTCAACCTTCCCGAACCGGGAACCGGAACCGGATGTGGTTGAAGACCTGAGAGAGCTGGGTTTTGAGATTTAACCCAAGTTAACATGTCATTCTGAGGCTACTGCCGAAGGATCTTCAGGAGATCAGCTCATGAAGATCTTTCGCTACTACTTTGAACGACCGTATTACCATGAGCAACGAGAAAAAAACTACCCCCACCATTCAGAACCGAAAGGCGTTTCACGATTACAAAATCGAGGAAACCTATGAGGCGGGCATTGTGCTTCAGGGCACAGAAGTAAAATCGTTGCGGGAAGGAAAAGCCAATTTCACGGATGCCTTTGCCTATATCCAAAATCAGGAAGTTTGGCTGCGTGACTTTCATATCTCCCCCTATAAATTCGGGTCTTACAGCAATCATGACCCGCGGAGGCAGCGAAAACTTCTTCTTAACAAGAGAGAGATCCGGGAGCTCGACAAATACGTTCAGCAAAAAGGATATACGCTGGTGCCTTTAAAACTCTACTTCAAGAACGGCTATGCCAAGATCCAGCTCGGAGTGGCCAAAGGTAAGAAAAGCCACGATAAACGAAGCACGATCAAAGAGAAGGACACCCGCCGGGAGATCGAGCGCCACGTGAAGGGTACGGCGAAAATCAACCTTTAAAAAAACAAAACCCCGCCCTTTCGGACGGGGTTCTGATGTGTTTGCGGGAAAGCCTGTAAGCCGGATTCTGTTCCTCCCGGCTATGGCCGGGATTCGGTGATCATTTGTCTGCGCGTTCCACCCGGTGGCGTCGCGACAAGCGGCGCATACCACCTGCATGAACTTGCACCCCGCGAGGTTTACCGTGCCCCCTTGGTCGCCCTCGGGGCGGTGAGCTCTTACCTCACCTTTTCACCCTTATCCCGACAAGTCGGGACGGTCTGTTTTCTGTTGCACTGTCTGTCATGGCGAGGTCGCCCCGGCCATGCCTCTGCTTCGCCCGAAGGATCGCAGAGCGCGGTGCCTGTTGGTGTCCGGACTTTCCTCCCAACTTACGCCAGGGCTTCAGTTGGCAGGCCCGTCAAGAATTAGAGCCTGCTCAACAAAGCCCTGGCGCCGGTGAGCGATCACCCGGCTTTCCCGCAGTAAAGATACAAAACTATTCGGAGCAACGGCATCCCCGCAAAAATTCCTTACCAGGTGAGCTCTGAACCGGTTTTTCTTCAAAATGAATCAGGGGTTACAGAGTGCGGAGCCTGGTTTGTTCCCGACCTCTCGGTCACTTTTACATCGGAATAAAAATGCCCGCAACCTGCCAGCCGGCATAATCCTGCACCAATAGGAAAGGGATGGATCAACCCTGACAACAAAAAAAGGGACCCCTTTGGGTGTCCCTTTTTTCAATCTATTGTGTGCTGATCAGAAAAATTTCAGATCGTGAGCTGCTTCTTGGCCTCATCAAAAAAGGCCTGGTCAACAACGATACGCCCACTGTTCTCGTCAATGATCACCTTGTTCTTCCGGCGAACTTCCACCTGGGTTTGTGGCGGCAGGGCCATTCCCAGTGCAGCTCCGCGATCCATGGGAACTACGGCAATCCCGTTATTGAGTCCGTCACGAAGCCGGTTGTAGTTGCGCAGATAGCGCTGATCTACTTCCTTCTCGACTTCTTCACGCTTTTTGAGCAGTGCCTTTTCCTCTTCCTTGGTTGATTCAATGACCGAATCCAGGCTGCTGCTTTTTTCTTCCAGTTCCTTTCTGGACTTTTCCAGGTTTTCCCTGGCTTCTTCCAGCTCGGGGCCAATGCTCTCCTGGCGCTTCTCAATTTCAGCCAGCCGCTCATTGGCAGATTCAATAACCTGCTTTTGTGCTTCAATCTCTTTGGTCAGGGCATCGTATTCGCGGTTATTGCGAACCGAAAGCTGCTGGTCTTCATACTTCGCCATCTTTTCTTCGGCTGACTTGATATCCAGCTTCAGCTTGTCCTGCTCTGTTTTCAGACTGGTTTCTTCTTCTTCCAGCTTATTCAGATGCGCTTCGTGCCGGGCAATATCCGTTTCGATATCCAGTATTTCTTCCGGCAGATCGCCCCGAAGCTGCTTTAGCTCATCGATACGGCTATCGATGTATTGTAAATTTGCCAGTTGTTGGAGTGCTTCTTTCATGAGTGATGTATAATCAGCTTGATTAAATAGATTGTGGTTTTTGCTCCGATACATACGTTCGGACAGGATTGGTCACCACCGAGGTAACCGAAACATCGAGGTCGTCAAAAGCCTCTGATAATTCATTTTTCAGAGCCTCTGCTACAGGGAACTCGCTCTCGTAATGGCCCACATCCACCAGCAGGAAGTCGTCCTGCTCGGTGAAGTAGTCATGATATTTGATATCGGCCGTTACAAAAGCGTCGGCTCCGGCTGCAATGGCTTTCTTTTTGAGAAATACACCTGCCCCTCCGCAAACGGCTACCTTTTGTATGCGCTCCACGCTTCCCGAGAAGCGGACCGCCCGTACATCCAGCGCCTGGGATACCAGGTGAAGAAATTCATTTTGTCCGATCCCCCCGTCCGGGTACTCACCGATCACACCCATGCCGAAATTGCGTGACGTTGAGGCAAGGTCCGTGATCTGCAGCCCCCCGTCGCGAAGCAGGCCTTCCTTTTTAAGGCCTTTTTTAAGCTCTGACAAGTTATGCCTGTCAATGATCGCCTCGAAACACTTCAGGTCTTTTTCCCTGTTCTCCACATCAAAATAATGGGCCTCTTCGGCGGAGTAATAGTTCATCAGGTTCAGCACAGCCTGTGGATCATCGTGATCCGTAACCAACCGGATCTTTTTGCTGATGGCGTATTCCTTACTCAGAAACTTTAGATCGTCCAGCCCCAGCATATTGGCCAGCACAAAGGAAACTCCGTCGAGTGCCGCATCCAGGTTGGTATGAGCTACCAGCAAACCGATATCGTTTTTGATCAGTTTGTAGATGATACGGCCCTGTTCGTTGGTGGGATTGATGCTGGAGATCTTACTAAAAATAAGCGGATGGTGAGCTACGATGAGCTTGCATTCGCTTTTGATCGCCTCGGCAACTACTTCATCGGTTACATCCAGGCAGGTGAGCACTTTAGTAACTTCGGCATCGGGATCTCCGACTAGTAATCCGACATTATCGTAATCCATTTTAGTACCGGGGGGAGCCCACTGATTCAAAAAGGTAGAGATATGTCGGATTCTGGTTGCCATCTTTATCTTATCTGTTACCTTTTAGAAAGATTGTTTTGATAAAGCGGCCCGACCGTTGGGCTATGTACTTGTAGAAAGTCAGTGTCGGCAATCGTTACTATTTTAGCCTTTCATTGAGCTTCCAAAAATAAGGTTAATTAATGAATGATAAAAGAATATCTTTCGGTTAATTACTTAAAATCAACTAAAAGCAGCTATTTCAAGCAATGAGTGACGTCAACATTGGCCAAAATCTACAAGCCGTTCACCAAAGAATACAACGGGCCTGTGAAAAGGCGGGCAGAGATGCTTCCGGGATCACCCTCATCGCGGTAAGCAAGACCAAGCCCAACTCGGATATCCTCAAAGCCATAGAGCATGGGCAGCTTGCCTTTGGTGAAAACCGGATGAAAGAACTGGAAGATAAAATGGAGTCCATAGCCCTGCCCGATATAAGCTGGCATATGATCGGGAACCTGCAAACCAACAAGATCAAATACATCGCTCACCGGGTAGACTGGATCCACTCTGTTGAAAAGCTTAAATACATTAAAGAGATCAGTAAGCGCGCCGGACAATCGAACCGGATCGTTAATGTTCTGATACAGGTAAATATAAGCGGGGAGTCGCAGAAAGGTGGATGTGAGCCTGATGAACTGGCCTCTATTTTGAAGGGTGCCGTCGATTACGAGCATGTCCGGGTAAAGGGATTAATGGGCATGGCAACCTTCACGGACGATCCCGAAGATGTGCGAGGTGAATTCAAACTTTTGAAGCAGCTTTTTGATGAGCACCAGCACCTGAACGGGGAACATATTCAACTTGAACACCTCTCAATAGGCATGAGCAATGATCTTGAGGTGGCTATTGAGGAAGGAGCGACGATGGTCCGCGTAGGCAGTGACATTTTCGGGCCGCGTAACTATAATTAAATTCAGTCGTAGTCTGATCGCGTACTTAATCGTTAATTAAATAGGGCACTATCATGATTTTTGGAATTCCCTGGTTTGCCATCATACCCATTGTAGCCATTGTTGGAGGGCTTTTAGTAGCTTACCGAAAAAATGAACTGGACCATGAAGCTAAAATGCGGGCAAGTACCCAGGAGGTTCAGGAGCTAAGGAAAATACTTCATAACCTGAGAAGCCGGATCGAAAACCTGGAGGCCATCGTCACCAGTGAAAAGGAAATGAAAAAAGACGTTCCTCTGGATGACATAGAGGTAAAAGATGATTACTATTCGTCCGAAGGTAACACGAATCAACCAGGAAAGGTTAAGAACTAGGTTTGTCATGTCGGATGAAGAGTTTATCATTGCGCTGGTAGGTATAGTATTCGGGACTGGTTTTGTCTCTTTTTTGTTCTGGAATTTTTTCAGTCTGATCAAAACCTGGATCAACCGGAAAAGCGGGGGACAGCAAAGCCAGATCAATCCACAGTTTTTCAAGGCGCTGGGGGATTTTAAGAAGTCAACAGAACGGCGGCTCTCCAACCTGGAGACCATCGTGGCTGATCTTGAAGAGGAACAAATCCGAATTCCCGACTCCTCCGGGGAGATCGAAATTGAACCCAAAGAGGTTCGCTCATCTAAAAAAGAAAACAAAGATAACGACAGCAATCTGAGGAACATGTTAAATGAATAAGTGTTACTTTCATTAAAGCTTAAGGTTTAAAGGCACTTATTATGAAACTCACACCACTCGAAATAAAGCAACAGCAATTTGAGAAAACCCTTCGTGGTTTTGATGTTGCTGAGGTACAGTCATTCCTCACCCTGGTCTCCAATGAGGTTGAACATCTGCTCAACAAAAACAAAGAGCTCGAAGAGCAGATTGAGAAGCTTACCGACCGTGTAAAGCACTATGAGCGGGTCGAGGAAGCTCTTCACGAAACGCTGCAAACCACCAAGGAGTCCGTAGCCCAGAAGATCGATAATGCCAAGCTGGAGGCTCAGAACAAGATCGATAAAGCCGAAATGGAGGCCGAGGCGATCATCAAAGAAGCGAATTACCAGCGGCAGCAGGTACGACAGAATATCCTGCGCTTGCTGGATAAACGGGAAGAGATCATTGCCGGCATCGGCGCCTATCTCGACAATGCACAGAACTCCCTGGAACAGTTTACCAAAGACGATCTTAAAACCTACGCTCTTCCAAAAGAAGAAGAGGTAAAAGAAGACACCGAATCCATCCGGTCGCGCTTTGAACTGGACGTAGATCTGGAGGATGCCGAAGAAGCTCATTCAGACGAGGTCACAGATCAGGATACGGAAACGCCGGAGGAAGCCGAAGACCGGAAAGATCATGCTTATCCTCCCGGAAGCGACCGGCTTGACGATATTCTTGATGAAATTGACTGATCGGTCTATTTTCTGACCCAAACTATTATTTAACGATTGCTCATGTCCTACGATACCGTAGCTGAATTCCGCGCTAAGCGCGATGAAGCCGTACAGTATATCACAAGTCAAACTTCTTTTGAGCCTGAATACCTCATTATACTGGGGACGGGCCTCGGCCAGCTGGCTGATGAGATAACCGTAGCGCACACCATCAGCTACAGTGACATTCCGCATTTTCCGACCTCCACCGTTGAAAGCCATGCCGGCAAACTTCTGTTCGGCACCCTCGGCGGCAAGCCTGTAGTCGCCATGCAGGGACGCTTTCACTACTATGAAGGCTATACCATGCAGCAGATCGCTTTTCCGGTCAGGGTGGCTAAAGCGCTCGGAGTACACAGCCTGTTCGTGAGTAACGCATGCGGAGGGTTGAATCCTTCGTTCCGGCGGGGAGACATCATGCTGATCACCGACCATATTAACTTTTTGGCAGACAACCCGCTTATTGGCCCTAATGACGATGAACTTGGCCCCCGCTTTCCGGATATGAGTGAACCTTATACATCCCGGTTGGTGGAAGTGGCTGAAAATGTGGCGCTGGACCTTTCTATCAAAATGCACCAGGGTGTGTATCTGGCTATTTCGGGTCCCATGCTGGAAACCAAAGCGGAATACCGGTATATGCGCCAGCTGGGAGCAGATGTGGTTGGCATGAGCACGGTCCCGGAAGTAATTGCCGCGGTGCATATGGGCATGGACGTACTGGGGGTCTCCGTTATTACCGATGAATGCTTTCCTGATTCGCTGCAACCGGTGAATATGGAACATGTTCTGGAGGGAGCGGCCATGGCTGAACCCAAAATGACCCAGGTAATTATTGGGGTTCTCGAGCGACTTTAAACAACTTTTTATCCACAAAAAGCGTTACTTTTCCACGTGCTCTTGCACCAAGCCAGAAATTTTCTTTTCTATACATAACCAATCACCAGACAGCATTTCTTGCCTATGAGTTTCGACGGATTTGATGATGAGCTATGGGATGAATACCGATGGGAAGCTCATCTTGATGAAGTAGAGAAAAAGAGCGAGCAGCTTCGCAAATTCATTTCCTCTGATCAGAAAGGCTCGGTTCCCCGATGGATCACGCTGCTTAAAGAAAGTCTCAGCGAAGATGATGCTTTTGAAGCATTTGTCGAGGAAGAGCTGCTCCTGGATGAAGCGTACTTCCCCGAAGATGATGACTGGGATGACGAAGACGATTTTGATGAGGAAGACTTCCTGTTTGGCGAATACGATGAACTCGATGACCTGAATGAGGATGTGGATGATTTCGACGCCGGCGAAGAGTGGAAGAGCCTTAGTGACGATTACACCCTTTCCGATTATGGTTCTCTGGATAACCTGAAGTTATTCAGTGATGCCCGCGTCTTTGCCGTGGATGTGCTTAAATGGGCCGAAACGGTTCCCGCCAAGCATCAGAACGCCGCGTTCCTGGAGTTTGTGAGTGACAGCCTTAAAATTGCCGCTAAACTCGCCGGAGGCTACTCCTTCGGTTTTGAACCTGAATATTTAGGCGGCAACATTGCTTACACCAAAAAAGCCCTCCGGTTTGCCAATCACTCTCTCGATATGATGCAGGAATTAAAAGGTACCCGGATGTTCAATAAGTTGCAGTATGCTGAATTTCATGCAAGACTTTTTGAGCTGCGAAACGATGTCGGGGTGTACATTCAGGACCTCAGGGATCGCTTCTACGGAATTGAATAAATAAAAATGGCTCCGGTTGCGGAGCCTTTTTTATATCCGTTTGTTGGCGGTTATTCATCCTCCCAGATGGCTACCACTTTATGCCCTTCCGAATTGATAGCGGCGCGAAACATCGAGCCGGTGTTCGTCTTCATGGAATAGTTTCCGTATTTGTCCACCGCTATAAAGCCGGCTTCCCGGGGATTCAGTACTTCATCCACCAAGTGATCCATCGCCTCCGCAAGCGATGCCTCTGTATATTTCATGTAGGCTGCCAGCGTATGTGCGGAAACATTCAGCATAATCCGTTCTCCCCAGCCTGTGGCTGATACGGCCACCATATCGTTCGCATAGGTACCTGACCCTATGATGGGGACATCCCCCACGCGGCCAAATTTCTTATTCGTCATTCCCCCGGTTGAAGTACCCGCTACCAGGTTCCCTTCTTTGTCGAGTGCCACACAGCCTACCGTTCCCATTTTCCAGCCATTGTCTTTCAACTGGTCAAGGTTGAAGCCGCTTTGACGGTTCGCCCGCTTCCATGCCTCATACCTGCGCTGCACCCGGAAATATTCATTTTCCACTCTCTCCAGATCGGTCTGATCTGCGAACTTCTCGGCTCCTTCCCCCGCAAAAAACACATGGACTGATTCTTCCATAACCTTTCTGGCCAGAGAGATCGGGTTCTTGACGGTAGTTACCCCCGTAATGGCGCCGGCGTTCATGTTGGTGCCATCCATGATGGCCGCGTCCAGTTCGTTCTTACCCTCTGCCGTAAACACCGCCCCGCGCCCCGCATTGAACAGTTCATTGTCTTCCAGATATTTAATGGTCTGTTCAACAGCATCCAGGGCTGACCCGCCATTTTTTAAAATCTCCTCACCGATCGACAGGGCCTCTTCGAGCGCGGCATAGTAGGCCTTCTTTCGGTCTTCCGGCATATCTTTAGAAACATAGCCGGCACCCCCGTGCAGAGCTATGGACCATTCCTTTTGTGTGGTTCCCGTTGTGGATTGGGCATACGACGTAGCTGTAAACAGAAATAGTGCGGCGGTTAGTAGTGTGAAGAGCTTTTTCATGATCTTTGAATTTGGTTTCTCTAATTATACTCAAGCAACAGGCCTTTCGCCATGATCATTTACATCTCTTTGCCATATTTGGATGTGTGTTGTGTATTATATCCGGTGTTCATCGAGGAAATACGATGGTTCATCGAAAAATTTTCAGGGGGTTTTCAAAGCTGCGTTTCTTTGATTCGCAACCTTAACTAATGGAAGAATCATGAAATTCACTTATAAAACCACAACGATCTTAATACTTGGACTTTTTGTTCTGTCGGGATGCTACCTGAAGTCGGTTCACCCGCTGATCAATGCCGAACAGTCACAGTTCATAGACGGACTGGAGGGTGTTTACGAATCGGACAATCAGCGCTGGACCTTTGTCTCGGATCCGGAGGAAGCTGACCTGCTTTTATCAAAACTGGATGTTCCGGACGTCAGCTTTAGCCCAGATGATGAAAGCATGGAGTATCCTGAATGGAATGGCTACATGGTTCTGTTCGAGGATCTGGAGTCTTATGAAGGAAACCACATCCTGTTTTTCGGAAATACCGACATCATTGACGGTAATGTTTACCTCAACCTGAGAATCATAGACCTGGATGACGAAAACTATACCGATTTCTTCAGCTTCCGCGTCAACACCTTTTCTAAACTGACGCTTGAAGAGAAGGGTTTGATGATCGAGTTTTTCGAAAGCGCCTGGATCAAAGAGCAAATACTCAATAATCGCCTTCGCATTAAACACGAAGTTGTACAGGATAAAATGGATAACAGTAGCGAGATTCTGATCACAGCTTCGAACCGGGAACTGCGCAAGTTTGTGGAGAAATACGGCAATGAAGAAGCAGCTTTTGAAGACCCCATTAAACTGACGCGTACTGATGAGTCGCTTTAAACGCATATTCCGAAAACCTTTCGTCCAGAACGTCCTGTTCTGGACGATCTCTTTTGTAGTATTACTCAGAGTTTTCACCAGAACGGAAGAGATCCGCCTTATTGACGTGATCTACACTTCCCTCTTTCATCTCCCTTTACTTGTCGGGGTGATCTTCAACCAGCTGTGTATCCGTCATTTCCTGAAGAACAAGAACTACACGGCTTACTGGACGGGCTTTATACTTTCCATCCTTTATATCATACAGATTTATCCTCTCACATTTGAAGTTCTGGCCGACTGGATCTTCCCCAATTTCTACTTTGTGGCCGTTTATGAGTGGTATGAGATGCTGGGTATTGGTTTTGTGTATGTTGGACTCTCGCTCCTCCTGCATTTTGCCAATGAATGGGTAATTCAACAAAAAGCACTTACACGCTTGTCTCAGCTTGAAAAAGAGCAGCGCAAGGCAGAGCTACAGATCCTGCGTGGGCAGATCAATCCCCATTTCCTCTTTAACAGCCTGAATACTATTTACGGGGAGGCTTTGAAGAAATCGGATAAGACCCCCGGTCTGGTTCTGAAGCTCTCTGATATGCTTCGTTATGCCGTGGACAGTACCGATCGTGCCACCACAAAGCTGAGCGCTGAAATCAACTACCTGAAAGACTATGTGGCTTTACAAAAGGAACGCCTGGATTACCCCGAATTCGTTCACTTTTCGGTCAGTGGTGAGCCCGGGGATCACCGGATCGCCCCCTTATTGCTGATCAACTTCGTTGAGAACTGCTTTAAACACGGCGAGTTTTCAGATTCACAGCCACTCAGAATTACGATCGATATATCCGGAAGCAGGCTACATCTCCGCACCCGTAACCATGTCAGAAGTGGCGGGACTTCACTGGAAGTTTCCTCCGGTACCGGCATCAGGAATGCGCAAAAAAGACTTGAGCTGATTTACCCTGAGCGGCATTCACTGAGTGTTCAACATGACGATGATGCCGGAACTTTCACCCTGGACCTTCAAATTGAGCTGAATTCATGAACTGTCTTATCATCGATGATGAACCCGTAGCCAGAGATGTACTCCGGCAATATATTAAGGAAACCCCTGGTTTGGATCTTTCCGGCGAATGCAAAAATGCTATTGAAGGTCTTTCCTTCCTGAAAGAACATCCTGTTGACCTGCTCTTTCTCGACATCAACATGCCAAAGCTTTCCGGCCTCAGTTTCCTGAAAAGCCTGAAAGACCCTCCAAAAGTGATCCTGACCACTGCTTATTCAGAGTATGCGCTGGAAGGTTACGAGCTGAATGTGGTGGATTACCTCCTGAAGCCTTTTTCATTTGAACGTTTTCTGAAAGCCATTCATAAAGCAGAAGGCAACCGCTCTGCAAAAGCTTCGGACAAGAGCATGGTCATTAAAGCGGACGGAAGGATGTACCGTGTTATTGAGTCCGACATTCTTTTTGTGGAGAGCATGGGTGATTACCTCATCCTCCACACTACTGATCAGAAACTCACCTTTAATCATACCCTCAAAGCCATGCTTGGCGACCTGTCCGATGCCTTCATTCAGGTTCATAAGTCCTACATCGTCGCACTGGATAAGATCGACTACGTAGAAGGGAACATGATTTATATTTCCGGGAATGAAGTGCCGGTTGGGAAGGCCTTCAAAAAAGAGTTTCAGGAACGTTTCTCAGAATAAAGACCATTATAGCTTGATCACTGTTATTAATAGCCAAGAACTTTTTCTTGCAAGCGGGGCGGTTGGAACTGTAATCCTCTTTACTGGGACACTTCTACTCGACTTTATCTCATCAAACATTCTGTATTATTTACTGCTCTTTAGTTTTGTGGCTGGGGTTGAAGACGATAGCTTTCATCCACCAGTTATTGGGCTTGTAGTCTCCTCTTGTTACATCGGGCTCTACAACTAATCTTCAGTTGATAGAATTACTACGGTAAAACGTCCTTTTTATCAAAATAATGACGGCATTGAATTAATGCTGCTGGAAGCAATGGAACATACTAACGTTCTTTGTTTCACTCTTAACAATAAAAAGGTATACGTAGGCTTAATCATTACAAATCCTTTTTCCACATACGAAGAAAATAAATCATTCCAGATACTCCCTCTTCTGAGTGGTTTTAGGGATAATGCAGGTTTAGTAAACTTTACGACAAACTACTCTAGTATCTACGATAACATATTTGATCCTGACTCAACTGAAGAGCAAAAAAAATCAGTTCTTTTCAGTTTCGCTTACTACAAATAACATTACGACCTGTAGCTTTTTCGATATTGATATTTATAATAAACACTTCAAAAAGTAAGCTGCATAAAAAAGCCTCTGATTGTTTGAATCAGAGGCTTAAAAAGTACGCCCGGGAGGATTCGAACCCCCAACCCTCAGAGCCGAAATCTGATACTCTATCCAGTTGAGCTACGGGCGCGTCAGTAAAATTTTCATGGCCTTTTAGTGCTCCCTGTCAGATCTTTAAATCCGATACTTCCTTCCGAGTACTCGGGAGGATTGAGTTGCAGGCGCAATTAAGGGCACCAAATATAGCAAACCTTCCGCTTGAAGTACACTCCGATTTACAGAATCAGCATGGCATCCCCGAAGGAGTAGAAGCGGTATTTCTCCTGTATGGCATGCCGGTACACCCGGTGCATTTCTTCAAAACCCATAAGCGCGGATACCAGCATCAGCAGGGTGCTTTTTGGAAGATGGAAGTTAGTGATCAGGGCGTCCACGGCTTTGAACCTGTAGCCCGGGGTAATGAAAATGTCTGTTTCCCCGCTCTGTGCTTTAAAGGAACGATCGGTTCCGGAAAGGGATTCCAGCACCCTGATGCTTGTTGTTCCCACGGCCGTAATATGTTCCGCCCGGCTCAGCTCTTCGGCGGTTTTCTCATCCAGCTGGTACCACTCGCTGTGCATCACATGGTCTTCGATCTGCTCGGTCTTAACCGGGGCAAAGGTTCCCAGCCCCACGTGAAGGGTGACTTCTGATCTTTTTATACCCTGTTTCTCCAGTTTTTCCAGCAATTCGTCGGTAAAATGAAGTCCTGC
Organism: Balneola sp.; assembly: GCA_965267385.1. Classification (GTDB taxonomy): domain Bacteria; phylum Bacteroidota; class Rhodothermia; order Balneolales; family Balneolaceae; genus Balneola. The sequence continues at coordinate 2,869,498 of OZ253957.1, read as the reverse complement.
TGTCGGCGCTGCTTTACTTCCGGGATCCTTGGCGTACACGGTTTGGTATTCATCCGACAGTGATTCATCCTGCTCGATGTAAGGGGGGAACGGAGTATGCTTATAGGGCTCCAGTTCGGGGGCTTCCAGGTTGTGGGATAAGTTCAGCCTTCGCAGGCCGTCTTCAGCAACGTGCGTGACTTCCGCTGTGATCCCGTCCGCAAGCTCTACCCGCTTACCTGCTTTGAATTTTTTGCCCGGCCTTACCAGTGCCTCCACAGTGTTGGTATTCAGGACGGAAGTCACAAAAAGTTCTTTTTTTCCGTCGTCGAACAGCAGCCGGCATTTTTCGACCTTGCTGTTATTTACCACCAGGCGGGTACCTGAAGGCAGATATTTCCCCAGGTTGTAAAAGTAATCGTCAGTGACCGATCGCGTCGAACGATCATAAACCAGCAGCCTTGCATGGTCTCTGGGGCTGGCCGGGGATTGGGCAATCCGTTCTTCCGGCAGATGATAATCGAAATCAGAGAGGGTGTACTTCATGCCTGAAGATAAGGACTCTCTGGATGGAGTTTATGCTTTTTCAAGCAGTGAAAGAACGGCCGTTCTGACTCCTTCCGCATCAATGCCCACCTCGTGATAGAGCTCTTCCTGGGTGCCGTGCTCCACAATCCGGTCCGGTATCCCGAGGATCTTAAGGGTTGGCTTATGCTCCTTTTCCATCAGGTATTCAGCCACCGCGCTCCCAAATCCTCCCAGCCTCGAGCCGTCTTCCAGCGTGATCAGGTGATCATATCTGGTGCAGATCTCATCGATCAGCTCCTCATCGATGGGCTTGGCAAAGCGCATATCATAATGGCCGATACGAATACCTTCCTCAGCAAGCTGATCGGCTGCTTCGGCGGCATATTTTCCTATCGGTCCAAAGCTGAGAACCGCAACGCCTTCTCCTTCCCGAAGCGTCACGCCTTTTCCAATCTCAATGGTTTGAAACTCTTTACGGATCTCCATGCCGGTTGCTTTCCCGCGGGGGTAACGAATCGCCCACGAAGCCTCATCATATTTGGATGCCGTGTACATCATATCCCTCAAATCCTGTTCGTTGAGCGGAGAGGAGATCACCATATTCGGTATCGCCCTCATGTACGCCGTATCGTACGCGCCGTGATGGGTTGGCCCGTCTGCACCCACCAGTCCCGCGCGGTCTATACAAAATACCACCGGCAGTTTCTGAATGGCCACGTCATGAACCAGCTGATCGTATCCTCGCTGAAGGAATGAGGAGTAAATTGCGCAAAATGGCTTTTTTCCCTCCGCGGCAAGTCCTGCAGCAAATGTAACGGCATGCTGCTCGGCTATACCGACATCAAACGCTCGGTCCGGGAATGCGTTCATCATCGGCCATAAACTGGAGCCGCTGGGCATGGCGGGAGTCATACTCACGATTCGTTCATCCTTTTCAGCCAGCTCAACAAGCGCTTCCCCAAAAACATCCTGGTATTTAGGAGCTCCTTTGGGTTTGGGAGCGGTATCGATCGCCTTCCCGGTAATCTTATCGAAGGGACTGCTGGACGCGTGCCACTTGGTCTGTTCACGTTCGGCCGGCGCAAACCCTTTGCCCTTCACGGTGACCACATGGAGCAGCTTGGGCCCCTTTACCTCGCGCAAGTCTTCCAGCACTTCACGCAGCTTATCCACATCATGGCCGTCAACAGGGCCGTAGTACTTAAAGCCCAGCGCACGGAACAGGGAACCGGGGGTGAGGGCGGCTGTCAATGCCTTCTCCAACCGCGATGCTACCTTGCGCATCTTATCACCGGCCGACTTAAAATGCCCGAGCATGTCGTAGATCTCGTCACGCATTTTATTGAAAGTCTTGCTGGTCGTGATCTCCGCTAAATATTCCTTAAGGGCTCCCACATTCGGGTCGATCGACATGTTGTTGTCGTTCAGTATCACCAGCAGGTCGCTGTTCATCGCACCCGCATTATTCAGTCCTTCAAAAGCCAGCCCCGCGGTCATTGCTCCGTCACCGATAACCGCAACCACTTTTTTGTCGCCCTTGTCGAGATCGTTGGCCACGGCCATGCCAAGTGCCGCCGAAATGGAGGTGCTGGAATGCCCCACGCCAAAGGTATCGTACTCACTTTCGGAGCGTTTCGGAAAACCCGAGAGCCCACCGTAAGTCCGGTTGGTGTGGAAGTTGTCTCTTCGTCCGGTCAGAATTTTGTGGCCATAGGCCTGATGTCCCACATCCCACACCAGCAGATCTTTGGGGGTATCATATACATAATGAATGGCCGTGGTCAGCTCAACGACTCCCAGGCTGGCTCCAAAATGCCCGCCGTAAACAGATACGATATCGATGATATAGGTGCGAAGCTCATCGCATACCTCCTGAAGCTGATCCGGCTCCAGTTTTCTGAGATCCGATGGAGAATCGATGGTGGCTAACAGGGCGCCGGGTTGGGGAGTTTTAATTTCCATAGTGAGCTGTCTTGATTAACTATTTGCTTCGTTGACCTCTTCGATTCGAAGCTCAGCCTGGTTTAAGACCTCAGAACAAAATTTTGAAAGCCGGATTCCTTCTTCATAAAGTTTGACGGATTCTTCCAGGGTAATGGAATCATCTTCCAGTTTGGCAACGATGGATTCCAGTTCCTTTAAAGCTTCTTCAAAGCTCGGGCGTTCCTTTTGCTCCATTAAATCTTCCGGGTTTATCGCTTAGTTAGTCAGTTTGTTCCGAAAAATACGGCTTTAGGATGTAAAAGCCTTATTTGGCTCCGCTCCATCTGTGCCTTCGTATCGTTGCTCCGTCTGACCGGAAGATCAAGCCTCCGTCCCTTGATGTGAAGTACAATTTGGCCTTTGAAGTGCCGATCCTCGCTACCGCTTCTTTGTGCGGATGCCGGAACCGGTTCGATGCGCCGAGTGACATGACCGCTATTTCAGGAGTCACCTTATTTAAAAAAGATAACCCGGAGCTGGTCCTGCTGCCATGGTGCCCTACCTTGAGAAAGTCCGTATCCAGAAGATCTCCGTAATTCTGAACCAATCTGCGTTCCTGGTCTTTTCCCGCGTCTCCGGTGAACAGAAATTCAGATTCTCCATAGATCATATTCAGCACAACGGAATGCTGATTCGGGTCTGCGCCTCTGATACCTTCCTGAGGACCCAGCACAAGGATCAACAGGGCCGGGTCGATATGAATGGAATCTCCCGCGGCCACCGGTATGATCGGAATGCCTGATTCTTCCGCCTTCAGGAGATACTCCTGGTAGATCCCGGAATCATACTCATAGCCCGGGTCATAGATCCGGCCGATCTTCACCTCATTCATGATGGAACCTATGCCGCCAATATGATCCGCGTGCGGATGACTCAGGACTACGGCGTCAATCCGGGATATGCCCGCACTTTTCAGGTAAGGCAGGATGACTTCCTGCCCCGAGTTGCCCGTGGGAGTCCATACCCCGGCATCAATGAGCATCACTTTTCCGGTTGGGGTCCTGATCAACGCGGCATCGCCCTGCCCCACGTCGAACACAACTACTTCCATTTCGGCATTCTGAAATAGCTGCACCAGCTGAGAAACTTCAAGCAACAGCACCCCGGCAAGCAGGCCACATACCAGTTTCCATCTCGCTCTCCGTTCCCTCCAGCCTGCGATGCTCAGAATCAGCATCGACCAGATAAGAAATATCAGGGGCGATCCGGGTGAGGCTTTTATCCAGGCCCCTTCCACGCCGGAAGCCCATTGCACAAAAACGTCCATGCCCTGCAGAAAATATTCCGAAGGTAGATTGATCCATCTTCCCGCCACGGGAGCCAGTGCAGATATGGCCAGCGCGGCGACCGCCAAGGGAACTATGACCCCCAGAAAAGGAACAAACAGGGCATTAGCCACCGGGCTGATCAGCGATACTTCCCCAAAGTACCAAACCTGAAGGGGATAAAGCCCCAGCTGAACCACCACAGATATTATGACGACCATGAGAGGTGCACCGTACCATTTTACCCGAACCCAGTACGGAAGCCTGCTTTGTATTACCGGCAGAATTAACAGGATGACCAGCACTGCGCTGAACGAAAGCTGGAATCCAATTTCAAACAACTGCTCCGGGTCGGCCAGCAGGATGAGGAAAGCTGCTGCTGCGGTCAGGTTTACGGAGTCACTCCGCCTGGAAAAGAGTTTCCCGTAGGTCAGAAATACCGCCATCACCGAAGCCCGAACCACAGAAGAAGAGAAACCGGTAATACCCGCGTAACCCGTCAGAACAAGAAGGATGACTGCCATTCCTGCCACCTTTCCCCGCTTGTGTGACCAGAAGTAGGGCATGATGATCCAGAAAGGAGCGATGATCAGCCCCACATGCAAGCCCGAAACCGCCATGATGTGTGACAACCCCGCCCGGGCAAAATCTCTGCGTGTTTTACCTTCAAGGTCATTTTTGTATCCCAGAAGCAACGCTTTAGCCAATGGTGCCGTGGCATCACTAAAGTTTTTCCCAATCAGCAGGAGGGCTTTTTTTCTCAGGAAAGTCCAGGATACCATTCTCTCCGCTGATTTCTGCTCCAACAGCGAATCTGCCCTTAGCTGGGTGTAGATCCCCCTTCTGTGCAGGTAGTCAGCATAATTGAAGGCCAGCGGGTTTCTCGGCTTTCCAACCGGAATGATGATTCCTTTAGCCAGAATTTCATCCCCTAATTCCACCTTCCGTTTCGTGTTCCATAACACGCGGGTTCTGAATTGCTCTTTGGAAGCAATACCGGCTACTGAGGAAGAGTCCACCAGCAGATCCAGCCGGGTCTTCCCCTCACTGTTGCTTAACACATCCAGCACCCGCCCTTTCACGATCAGGCTGTCCCAATCCGAAACCCGGATCAACTGCTCGGTTGGGGTCAGGTTCAGCGCCGAAGCCTGTTGATATCTCCACATTCCGCTAAGTACAACCAGTGTGATAAAGCATAGGGTTGAGATCCTGGATGCACTGAGAGAGGCCTTGTCTTGATTCAGTCTTTCTGCGGTAAAAACAGCAAGGACACAACATATCAGGCCACCAACCACCCAGCTACCCGGTTCCGCGACCTTGCAGATGATGATCCCGGCTATGTAACAAAGTGCCAGCCTGACTGCAGGATATCGGGCAAAAGGGAATCGATATGAATTAAAAAACCCCACACCAGTCAGACCGGAGTGGGGTTTAAACCTTACACTTTAGTTTGGCTTCAGGGCATGATACGGTAGATCCCTTCTCCGTCAACACCTACATAAATGTAGCCATCCGGCCCTTGCTGCACGTTACGGGTACGACCGATGCCTTCCAGTACGATCTCCCGGTTGGTCACCTCCGTGCCGTCGAAAGAAACCAGCACCAGGTAGCCGAACTTAAGAGAACCAATCAGAGCCTTGCCCTGCCACTCAGGATATTTATCGCTGGTCACAAAAGTCAATCCGGAAGGGGCTATGGAAGGATCCCAGTAGGTCTTGGGCTGCTCCATGCCGGCTCTGGCGGTGTCTTCCGCAAATTCCGTTCCGTTGTAATTGATCCCGTAGCTGATCACCGGCCAGCCATAGTTCTTGCCCGGCTCTATCAGGTTCAGCTCGTCTCCGCCACGAGGGCCGTGCTCATGCGACCATATGGCTCCCGTTTCCGGATGCTTGGCAAGGCCCTGCGGATTTCGGTGTCCGTAAGAGTACACAGCGGCTTTTGCCCCGGTTTCGTCCACAAAGGGATTATCTTCGGGTATCGTCCCGTCATCATGAAGACGGTAGATCTTTCCTCCGTCCTTAGTTAAATCCTGAGGGAGCACATCCCGGTTTCCTCGGTCTCCAACCGAGAAGTACAGGTAGTTTTCATCGTCAAAAGCTATCCGGCCGGCATAGTGTTGTCCCCTCGTTGAGTTGGGCTCGGCTTTGTACAGTACTTCTTTCTCAACCAGCGCATTATTTTCCAGTTTTGCTCTCATGATCGCCGTATTCGCACCCTGACCAGGGCCTTCCGGTGAAGAATAGGCAATGTAGATCCAGCCGTTCTCTTCGTAATCCGGGTGGAGGTCGATATCAAGCAAGCCGCCCTGGCCCCGCGCAAACACTTCCGGCACCCCTTCAACAGAGGCTACCAGAGATCCGTCTCTCACCAGCAGCAGTTCGCCTCCTCTGTCAGTGACGAGCATATCGCCATTCGGCAGCCATGCCATACCCCATGGAACCTGTACTCCTGAAAAAACCAGTTCAGGGGTATAATCCACCTCTGAGACGGCCATGGTTTGTTCGGCTTCATTGGGTCGGTCGGCGCAGGCCAGGATGATGAATCCCAACAGCGGGATTAATGCCTGGTTTAGTTTAAAAGCTCTCATAAAATTACCCTTCTTGGTTAGAATTGTTAGCGGTACAAAAACTGACGAAGCTCGTCAATACCCATATAACCCGTTCTTCTTTTGATCAGTTCGGCCTCCGCGTTCAGCACCAGAACCGTTGGAAACACGAACGCCCCTTTGCTTTGGGCAAATTCCCGGGACGTCATCTGCTCTCCGTTCACCGTTACAGGTTCCTCGGAGTTACCATCCAGCTTAACCGGTATGTAGCCCTGGTCTATGACCACCCTTACGGTAGAATCGGGATAAACCTCTCTTTCCATCGCCCGGCAGTATTTACAGCCTACCTCGTACACATCCACCATAATGAGTTTTCCGGTAGATGCTGCTTCAACCTGTGCCTCTTCGATGCTTCTCCAGTCGGGGGCATTTTCCACCTCAATGGGTTGGGTGTTTTTCAGAGAGAAATACAGGAAGGTTCCGATGAATAGGGCGATGCCGGTAATAATGGCTGTTTTTCTTTTCATGTCGATCTGATGTCACTTAACCATTTGGCGGTTTTCCCCGGCCTGAATGAGTCGGGGAACTGAACCGTAAAGACAGAATTTAACAGTTTATCTGCATTAATTACACGGAGGTTACATGTTTAAACGTTTTGGTATCCGCTTATTTGCTTTGGGTTCTGCTCCAGTCCAGGCCCTTGCCAAGCCAAAAACCCAGATGTAACGATCAGAGTATTGCTGCTGCTTTGATCCGATAAAGATCATTGAAGCCGTTCTATGAAAGGACGGCTTTTTTTATTTAAAGTCTGTTGTGTGGAGCCTATCTTTGGTGTTATCACCTGACCATTAATCACATGCGTTTACTAAGCTTCTTATTTGCCGGACTGCTGCTCGGAGCGTGTTCAAGGACAACCGTGGAGTATGTGGTGCATGACGTACCTGAACAGCCGGCCCGCTATTCAGTGGTGTATATCGTGCATGCGGACGCGAATTATCTGTATCACGAAAACGGGAAGCCCCGCTACGCGGACCTGGAGGCACTCAAAGACGCGTTTAACTTTGCTGAACAAGCGGTGTCGGGAGAGGTCTTTGTGTTTCACCAAAAGCCGGAAGTGAAGCAGTTCTTTGTGATCCCGCAAAAAGACCGGGATATGTTTTACTTCCGAAAGGGTAAGCTGGTACGTCATCAAACGTATTCCCCAAGGGATGGCGGTTTTACCAGAGAAGCCGAACTATACCATCAATACAGTTCGGTACGGGAGTCTTCTCCTTCAGCCCTGCTCTATTTCGGGCATGAGGTTCCCAGTTATCCCTCGGCCACTTACCATCGCTCCATGAAAGGAACATTATTTGATACCGGGGTTTTCGCGGAGGGCGTTTCTTTGTTTGACAACAAGGTCGATCTGGTGATGGTCTCCACCTGTAACAATGGTAACCCCATGATGATGAGTAAACTGGATGATCGTGCCGGCGTAGTGGTGGCTTCTCCGCAAAACCTTCACCTTTCGTATCTGGAAAGCGCCCGGCTGGACCTGCTGGAAAAGCGGCCGGATATCCCCATCATCGGGGTGGCCGATTCCATTGCCACAAACTCCTTTGAGGCCCTGACTGAGAGAACACAGACAGCCGTAACGGTTTCAGTCTATGATCTTAATGAAATGGATTTTAGCCTGAACGGATTTGAGAGCCGGTATGAACGATATCTGAATGAACTGCCTTTGTCGGCTTACTTCCGGGAAAACACGGATTGCCGGAATGTTGAACTGTTTGATGAGGACCTGTTTTCCAAAGGGCTGAAGTCCTATTACCGGCCGCCGGCTTTCGGACGAATGGCACGGGTTAAAGACCATTCGGGATGGGGATGCAAAGAACAACAACTCAGAAATTGATAGATCGCACCACATGGAAATCGTAGAATCCTACAAGCTCGGAACCATCGAGGTTACCGTTACCAGAACGGAGAAGCCCAATAAGCTGCTCGTTTCCTGTAACAACGGAGAGTTTAAATCCGAATTCACCGTCAGTGAATACGAGTTTCAGAATTACCGCCGCCTGATGAACCAGCGAATCACCCGTGCGTTTGCGGGAGAATCTGACGAGGAGTGATCACCCGCTGTTCTGCGATATGATCACGAATACGATCATGAAACTGGTCACTGACAGCACCAGTCCCACCATAAAGATATTATAGGCTACCCGCAGTAACCGGTACTTCTTCGCGAGCACCACTCCCAGGCCATGCAGGTCGCGCGCCATATTATCATAAAGCCTTTCTGAGTCCATCATCAGCTCTTCCATGCCTTCAACATAATCGGACCGGGGCAGGGTGTAGAAATTGCCGAAGAACAGGATATTCGCGCGGTTTGCCCTTACATCCTCAAGGGTCACCTTTTCTTTACTCACCCGGGGCCGGGCCGAGAGCACGGCATAGATCATCGAGGCCAGGCAGGTTACCAGCAATACCGATGTTGGAAGCAGCAACCAGGGATTGGAATCGATCTTGGGGGAAATGGAAGCGATGATAATGGAGATTATGATCCCGTTGATGGATATCATGATATTGGACTTGTTGTCCGCAATAGCACTGAGGTCCATGTGTGTGCGGTATGACGTTCGGAACATGTCCGATACACCCCGTTTTCGGGATCCCAGTTTTTTCTTTGTTGAGCTGCCTTCTTCCATAGTACCTGTTAGTTAGACCGAATATAGAAATTCTGAGTTAAAGTCTTAGCCACCACGGCGTGGTCTGTTTAGTTGCTATAACAACTTTTCCCCTGACAATATGATCGGAATTCGATAGATTCGGACCATAGATTAACGAATACACACCGCCATGCCCATCTATCACCGACTTGGTAAAATCCCTCCGAAACGACATACCATTTTCGAAAAGCCGGATGGCGGCCTGTATTACGAGCAGCTATTTGGCACCATCGGTTTCGACGGCATGTCCACTCTTTCCTACCACATTCACCGGCCTACCATGGTGCGGGAAATTGATAAGCCGATTGATGTGAGTCCCGTCATTGCCGTTGAAAACAATATCACTTCACGCATGCTCAAGGGCCTGAATATCGAGCCTAAAGACGATTACCTGGAAAGCAGAGAAGCTATTCTGACCAACAGCGACGTGACCATCCACCTGGCGGCTCCCCGCAAGTCGATGACGGATTATTTCTACAAGAACACGGATGCCGATGAACTGATCTTTGTACATAAGGGAAGCGGTACACTCCGAAGCTTTCTAGGTAATATTGAGTTTGAACCCGGAGACTACCTCCTTATCCCGAGGGGGATGATCTATCAGATCGAATTTGAGGATGAGAACAACCGGCATTTCATCACCGAATCCCATGTACCGATCTACACCCCCAAACGTTACCGCAACTGGTTCGGGCAGCTGCTGGAGCATTCGCCCTACTGTGAGCGGGACTATAAGCTGCCCGCCAACCTGGAAACCTATGACGAGAAAGGGGACTTCCTGATGAAGATCAAGAAGCAGAACATGATCCATCAGCTGCATTACGGTACCCATCCCTTTGATGTGGTGGGCTGGGACGGCTACAACTTCCCCTACGGCTTCTCCATTCACAATTTCGAACCCATCACCGGACGGGTACACCAGCCGCCTCCCGTCCATCAGACCTTTGAGACCTCGGCTTTTGTGGTGTGCTCTTTTGTGCCGCGTCTTTACGATTATCATCCCAAAGCCATTCCTTCCCCTTATCACCACTCCAATATTGATTCGGACGAGGTGATCTACTACGTGGACGGTGATTTCATGAGCCGCAATCATGTGGAACAGGGGCATATTTCCCTGCATCCGGCCGGCATTCCTCACGGCCCTCATCCTGGGGCCTATGAGCGCAGCATTGGCCAGAAGGAGACCAAAGAGTACGCGGTGATGGTGGATACCTTCAAGCCCCTTATGGTGACTGAAAATGCCCTGAAGATCGATGACGGGATTTATTATCAGTCGTGGCTGGAAGACAACAATTAAGCAGAGAACGCTTTGAGCGAGCAACGACCTCCCTGGATCGACATCCCCGAAGGAAGCGACTTTTCCATTCATAACCTGCCGTTCGGAATTTTTTCAAGAGAAGGGCAGGACCAAAGAGTGGGAGCAGCCATTGGTGCGTACGTCATTGACCTTCACGTTGCCTATACGCTGGGGGCTTTTCCCGAGCTTATGATCGATAAAGACGTTCTGGTTAACGAGTACCTCAATGATTTTATCCGCCTCGGCAAGTATAAAACCAATTTGATCCGTGAGCAGCTTCAGAAACAGCTGTGCGATGATGCTTCCGTTCTAAAAAACTCCTCCGCCCTTATCCCGATGGACGAAGTGCGCATGCACCTTCCGGTTCGTATTGGAGACTACACCGATTTTTACTCCAGCCTGGAACACGCCACGAATGTGGGTAAGATGTTTCGTGATCGCGACAACGCGCTGCTTCCTAACTGGCGACACCTGCCGGTAGCTTATCACGGACGAAGTTCTTCCATCGTACCTTCCGGAACCGATATTCACCGCCCAAAGGGGCAGCTGAAACCGGAGGGCGGTGATCCCTTCTACGCCCCGACCCAAAAACTCGACTTTGAGCTTGAACTCGGATTCATCATCGGAAAGGATTCTTCGGCCGGGTGCAGTATCCCTGCTGACCGCGCGGGGGAATACATCTTCGGGATGGTCTTGTTCAACGACTGGTCGGCACGGGATATCCAGAAATGGGAGTATGTGCCTCTCGGTCCTTTTCTGGGAAAGAGTTTCGCCTCCTCCGTCTCTCCGTGGGTGGTTCCCCTGGAAGCCCTTGAGCCCTTTCGCTGCCCGGGTCCGGTTCAGCAGCCGGAAGTGCTACCTTACCTCAGAACTTCCGGAAACCAAAACTACGACCTGAAGCTGGAAGTACAGATTCAGGCCGAGGGAAGCGCTCTTCCGACCACCGTTTGTAAAACGAATTTTAAACATATGTACTGGAATATGGCCCAGCAGCTGGCTCATCATACCTCAAATGGCTGCAACGTTCGCGTCGGAGACCTCATGGCTTCCGGCACCATATCAGGATCTGAACCCGAATCCTTTGGCTCCATGCTTGAGTTGTCATGGAATGGAAGCACCCCCGTTGTATTGAATAATGGTGACGAGCGCAGCTTTCTGGAAGACGGAGACACCGTCATTATGAAGGGATTTGGAGAAAAGGACGGAATACGGGTGGGTTTCGGCGAATTACGATCTAAAATTCTACCGGCTAAATCATGAGTTTCACATACAAAACCATTAACCCCGAACAACTGAGCGTAGGAGAACGACAAAAGTTACTCGCCACCGCCATCGCTCCCCGCCCCATCTGCTTTGCCAGTACCATCAGTGCTGACGGAACCGTGAACCTCAGCCCCTTCAGCTACTTTAATGTGTTTTCGGGCACTCCTCCCGTTATGGTGTTCTCTCCGGTGCGCCGCGGGAGAGACGGAACCACCAAACACACCCATCTGAATATTCAGGAAGTTCCAGAAGTGGTCATTAACGTGGTGAGCTATGCCATGGTTGAGCAAATGTCGCTGGCCAGCGCTGAGTACGACCGCGGGGTGAACGAGTTTACCAAGTCCGGTTTTACCGAAATTCCTTCGGATACAGTCCGGCCTCCCAGAGTGGCTGAGACTCCCGTTGCTTTTGAGTGCACTGTTGACGATGTGATCGAGCTGGGTGACGGAGGTGGTGCCGGCAACCTGGTGATTGCACGGGTACAGCTCATGCATATAAACCGTGAATTTCTGGACCGGGATGAAAATCTGGATCCCGAGCTGCTGGATCTTGTAGGCCGGATGGGGGGCAGCTGGTACGTTCGCGCCTCAGGCTCCTCAATGTTTGAGATTCCCAAGCCCCTCCGCAATCTGGGGATCGGGGTGGATCAGCTGCCGGAAGCCGTTCGAAACAGCCCTGTGCTCACCGGTAACAACCTGGGCCGGCTCGGCAACCTGGCCGCCCTGCCCGATTCCAGGGCTATCGAAGAAGCACGTGACAGCGAAGCCTTCACTTCGTTAATCCGCCGTTACTCCGGTGATGAACTTACCCAAAAAGTTCATGAGTACGCCCGGCAACTGATCGATGAAGGCGAATCCGACAAGGCTCTTGCAATATTGATGGCCGCCGAATCATGAACTCGCAGCAAGACATCCTCTGGAGGCCGACCGAAGAGTTTATTGAAAACTCCAACCTTCGCCACTATGAGCTGTGGCTGCAACAGCACAAAGGGCTGACCTTTGGCTCTTACGACGACCTCTGGAGCTGGTCCAATGAGTGTCCGGAGGATTTCTGGCTCAGCCTGTGGGAGTATTTTGAGATCATTTCTCATGCGGATTTTATCCGGGTGCTGAGCGCACCGGTAATGCCAGGCGCGCGCTGGTTTGAAGGAGCGGCGGTAAACTACGCGGAGCATATTTTCAGAAAACGAAATGATCACCGGCCCGCCCTCTGGTATCAGCAGGAGGGACAGGAAGCTGTGTCGATATCCTGGCGCGAGCTGGCAAGTCAGGTCTCAAGATTGCGGGCTTTTCTGGCGGAGCTCGGCATTCGGAAAGGAGACTGTGTAGCGGCCTACCTGCCGAATAACCCGCAGGCAATCGCTGCGTTTCTTGCCGTCAATTCCCTGGGGGCGATCTGGTCCTGTTGTTCTCCCGATTTCGGAGTACACACGGTTATAGACCGCTTTTCACAGATACACCCCAAAGTGCTTCTCGCATGTGACGGATACCGCTATGGCGGGAAAAACTTTTCCAGGGCTCGCGAGGTGGCCGAAATAGTCTCCCGCATCGATTCGGTCACGCACACCATTTCCGTCCCCTTCCTTAACGAGGCTTTTGACAGCCGGGTGGGGCAGTGTACCGGGTGGGGTGAAGTGATGGAGCGCGAAAAAGGGCCGTTAGAATTCGAACCCGTCGAATTCAATCATCCGATCTGGGTGCTGTACTCTTCCGGTACAACCGGCAAACCCAAGGCCATCACACATTCGCATGGCGGAGTGTTACTTGAGCATCTCAAGTACATGCACTTTCATAACGATGTAAAGGCCGGCGAGAATTTTTTCTGGTTTACCACCACCGGATGGATGATGTGGAACTTTCTTCAGGCCAGCCTGCTTGTGGGTGCTGCTCCGGTTCTCTATGACGGAAGTCCCGCAACCCCAAACCTGAATGCCCTGTGGAAGCTGGCGGAAGCCCTGCCCATTCATCATTTTGGTACCAGTGCTCCTTACCTCGTTGCCTGTATGAAGCAGGGGCTGAAGCCGGGTGAGGAGTATAACTTCTCGCAGCTGCGCTCCATCGGTTCTACCGGAGCGCCCCTTCCCCCGGAGGCTTTTGACTGGGTGTATGAGCATGTCTCAGAAGAGGTCTGGCTCTGTTCTATGAGCGGGGGCACAGATGTATGCACGGCTTTTGTGGGAGGAATCCCCTGTAAACCTGTTGTGCGCGGACGCATTCAGGGAAGGGCGCTGGGCTGTGACCTTAAGGCCTTGAGTGAAGGGGGCGCTGAACTCACCGGCTCCCTGGGTGAGATGGTGATCACCAACCCCATGCCATCTATGCCGGTTTTCTTTTGGGGGGATGAAAACAACCGGCGGTACCGGGACAGCTATTTTGAAAAGTTTCCGGGCAAATGGTGTCATGGCGACTGGATCAAAGTATTTGAAGACGGGAGTCTCATCATTCAGGGCAGGTCAGACGCTACCCTGAACCGAAAAGGAATTCGTATAGGCACGGCTGAGATCTACGCGGTGCTGGATACGATCCCCGGAATCAGGGACAGCCTGATCGTGAATCTGGAACGGGAAGGGGGAGAAGACTACATGCCATTGTTTGTTTCCACCGAAAGCGGAAGCTCTGCCGGGGAACTTCATGATACCATCATCCGCTCTCTGAAAACAGAATGCTCTCCCCGGCACGTCCCCGACGCGATCATTGAGGCTCCCGATATTCCCTATACCCTCAGCGGAAAAAAAATGGAGATCCCGGTTAAGAAGGCCCTTCTCGGGATGGATGTTTCAAAATCCATGAACCGTGATGCCTGCCGGAATCCCGAAGCCATGGATTTCTTTATACAGCTCTCCGGAAAGCTTCGCGGGTAGAGCGGCTCTTTCCAAAGACTGCAGAAAAATGTATAATAGTTGTCATAACAACCATTCATACTAGCAGTTTTCCCATGGAAACAATGACTTCTCCTGAAACGAGTACCGAAAAGGACTTCATGCCCATACTGGGCACTGATTATGTGGAATTTTATGTAAGCAACGCCAAGCAGGCCGCGCACTTCTATAAGTCGGCTTTTGGTTTTCAGTCTCTGGCTTATTCCGGGTTGGAGACCGGTCAGAAAGACCGTGAATCCTATGTGGTGGTTCAGGACAAGATCCGCCTGGTACTTACCTCTCCTCTGCACAGCGGCACTGAAATCGGGAAGCACATCGACCGGCACGGAGACGGAGTCAAGGTAATCGCTCTCTGGGTTGATGACGCCACCTATGCCTACCGGGAAGCGGTGAAGCGGGGGGCTGAATCCTACATGGAGCCGGTTGTTGAAAAAGACGATCAGGGCGAAGTGGTCCGGTCCGGTATTCATACCTACGGAGACACGGTCCATATTTTTGTGGAGCGAAAGAATTATAATGGCGCGTTTTTGCCCGGTTACAGGGCCTGGAATCCTGAATATGAGGCTGAGCCGGTTGGGCTCAAATACGTAGATCATATGGTTGGCAATGTTGAGCTGGGAGCCATGAATAAGTGGGTAAAATGGTACGAAGAGGTGTTGGGATTCAAACAGATCCTTTCCTTTGATGACAAGGATATTTCCACCAAGTACACCGCCCTGATGAGCAAGGTGATGAGTAATGGCAACGGCCGGATCAAGTTCCCCATCAACGAACCTGCTGAAGGCTTAAAGAAGTCTCAGATTGATGAGTACCTTGATTTCTATGAGGGGCCGGGCGTACAGCATATTGCCGTGGCCACCGATGATATCGTGCATACGGTAACGGAGCTCCGTAACCGGGGGATTGAGTTCATTACCGTACCTACGACCTATTACGATGTGCTGGAAGAGCGGGTCGGTAAAATTGATGAGCCAATCGAAAAGTTAAAGGAGCTTGGAATTCTGGTTGACCGGGATGACGAAGGTTATCTGCTTCAGATCTTTACCAGAACCTTACAGGCCCGGCCCACCATGTTTTTTGAGATCATTCAGCGAAAAGGGGCCACCTCTTTCGGTAAAGGAAACTTCAAGGCACTCTTTGAAGCTATCGAACGGGAACAGGAGCTGAGAGGCACTCTTTGATTCTTCTTTATAATGCTTCTCCGGCCGCTACTCACCTAGAGTAATTCGTGAGGATCTTATCCAGAAGCTGTTTGAGCTGCTGGTATTCCTCTTCGGTCAGGTTCTTCCATCCCGCTTCTCTGGAAGCATACACATGGGCTTTGGCCTGCTCTACCAGCTTTCTTCCGGATTCCGTAAGTCCGACAAGGTATCTTCTTCCGTCTTCCGGATCCTGAGCACGGGTCGCGTAGCCTTTTTTAACCAGCAGATCCAGGATCCGGGATACCGTTGGCTTGTCTTTAAAGCTTTCGTTCGCCAGGTCGGTCTGGCTGTTGGTTCCCTGTTCCAGCTTGGACAGGATCACCCATTGCTCCGGAGTAATGTCCAGTCCGGCATTGTTAAAGCGGTTGATCAGATCCTGCCGTACTACCTTGTAGGTTCGGTCGATGTAAACCCCGATCTCTTTTCTCATCAGGCAGCCTTTACTTTTCCGGGGAGGCCGATCCGGTCAAGGATCTCATGGTACCGCGGATCGCTCTGAAGAGCTTTGAATGGCGGTATGGTATTTATAAGCAGCACTGACCCTAATTTCTGATCCACGGCCTGATTGAGGTATTCAAATACTTTGTCATATTCACCCAGTCCTGCGTGGATAACTGCGAAGTCCAGGGAGAGGTTAAGATCCGGTTCTTCTTCCGCTCTTTTCTGAATCAGCTTCAGGTTCTTCCGGGCCTCCTCTTCATCTCCCATCATGGCGGCCAGATAGCCCATTTGTGTTCCTCCTTTGTTAGGTCCTTTTATCAGTTTCACATACTTTTTTGCCTGCCTGGTGGCCCGCTCAAAATCTCTCATCTCCACGTACACCAGCGCTTTTCCTTCGTAAGCGGAACGGAAATTGGGGTCCAGCTCAATGATCTTGTCATAAGTCTCCAAAGCATCCTGATAGTCCCCGACCAGGGCATACGAACGGGCCAGTTCGTTCAGCGCCGGAAGGGAGATCGGCGCAATCTTTACCGCTGCCTTAGCCTGATCCAGCATTTTGTCAAGCCTTCCGACAACCCGGTTATAAAATGAGAAGGCCAGCCTGGCTTCTTCATTGTCAGGCTCCAGCGTGATCGCCTTCCTGAAGTTTGAGTCCGCGGTGTTAAAGTCCCACCTGAACAGCAGGTTCACGTACCCCAGCGCAATGTAGGAGTCGGCCCTGGAATCGTTGAGTTCGATCGCCTTAATGGCATACTTTTCTGCCTTCTTAAACGCTTCCTTGCCATCCATATGGCCGATGGTACCCAGCAGTGAATAACATTTAGCCAATCCTGAAAACGCATTGGTATAGGTGTCGCACTTTTTGATGGCCTTTTTATAATAATCAATCGCCTTCCTTACTCCTTCAGGGGTTCTTTTATTCCAGTAGAAAAGCCCCTGCAGATAATGGTTGTAAGCGATGATGCTGTCGGTAGAAGACTCGTATAGTCTGTGCTCGGCATCAAAGGTAAAATTTGCTTCCAGCTTGTCTGCGATCTTTTTTGATATCTCATCCTGAACGCCGAAGATGTCCTTCATTTCACCGTCGAAGTTCTCTGACCAGATGTGAAAGCCGTCGTCCGTATTGATGAGCTGGGCGGTAACCCTGATCTTGTCGCCGTCTTTTCTGACCGACCCCTCCAGAACCGTAGCGACATTCAGTTCCTTGCCGATTCTGCGGATGTCCTTATGGGTGTTCTTATATGCAAAGACCGACGTTCTGGATGCCACCCTGAGGCCGTTCACTTTAACCAGCGCGTTGATGATCTCTTCGGTAATACCATCACTGAAGTATTCCCCATCCTTATCGGGACTAAAATTCACAAAAGGAAGCACTGCCACGCTGTTTCGGTTGCTCCCTGTTATTTCCTGTATATGGTTTTGCTCGGGAACTTCGAGGCCTTTGTTAGCAAGGGCATAAATATTGATGGGACTGGAAACATTCTTCAGCTCGTGCTCTCCGAACGCTTCCACCCTGATGCCGGGATGATTCTTGATTTCATCAAATACCTTGCCGGAGATCATTACGGATCCCGGTGTCCCGAGTCCCTGTACCCGCGCTGCGATGTTAACGGCGTCCCCGTAAATTCCCTCATCGTCATAGACCACATCCCCGATGTGGATTCCGATCCTCAGCGGCACCTTCGGTTCATTCTTTAACTCCAGCTGTATTTCCCTGGCACAGTTCACGGCGTCAAGAGCGCTGCCAAACATGCTCAGCGTCCCGTCTCCGTAATACTGCATCACATGTCCGCGGTGTTTCAGGATGCAATCGTCTACCACTTCCCGTTGCCGGTCTCGGAGATACTTGGCATGCTGCTCGTCCTCCTGCATCAACCTGGTGTAACCCACCATGTCTGCGAACATGATCGCTGCCAGTAATCGTATGTTTGAATGTTGAGCCATGCGGGCCTTATTCGGGAAACGGTGATCATTGTTTTACTATTCACAATATATCAATAATCGGGCCACACTTTGCGGATCAGAAGAAAAATCCTGCTTTTATCTCAAAAAGTGTCCCTTCCCCGGATTTACCCAGCGTCGAGTTGATTAGCATTGAGTCAAAGAGATTAAACCAGATCCCCCCGCCATATCCCTTGTGCCAAATGTCGGAACTTTCGCCATCGGTCCAGACCCTTCCCGTATCATAAAAGGCCGTCAGGCCCACTCTCCCCCCCAGTATATAGCGGTAGAAGTCGAACAGTTCTATCCTGAGCTCTGCGTTGTTATAAAACGAGCTCCTTCCTGAAAACCGGTTCCCTCTGAATCCTCTCAGGTTCGTGGTTCCTCCAATGGTATTTGACTCATAAAAAGGGAACGGGCCGATATTGTGGGCTCCTCCCGTACGATTCGCAAGGGTGATCTGGGGGCTGAACCTGATCGGGAAGTAAAGCTCCAGCTCAGATAGAAGCCGTGTAAAAGTCTGGGTGGTGTTCCGTATTCCGATATTGATCTCGCTCTTCAGGCTGAGGTTGTATCCCTGATTCGGATTTTGCCGGTCGTCAAGATCTCTCATCTGTATACGGGTGTACACCGTGTTAAACCACTGATCATCAAAGGTGCCTGGGCTTATACCAACTCCCGGCTCGTTTATGACGTTAGACTCATCCCGGTTGTCGTCGATCTCGGTCACGCTCAAACGGTTTCCGGCTTTAAAGGAGAACGTCTGGTTCAGGTTGATGTTCAGGCTGGGATCGAGAACATACCGTGTAAGGCGTGCCCTGTAATACCTTGAGCTCCGGTCCTCCAGTGTGGTTTCATTACCCAGGCCGAAGAAGTTCTTATAGCTTTTGGGGAACAGCACCGCTGCTTCAAGGCCGGCGTCCCAGTTTCCGACGCGCTCAAACCAGGTTCCTGAGTACTTCATGTTGGCTGCCCCGGTTTTGGGCGCGTAGTTCACCTGCAGGTAATGCTCCGCGGCAGGAAATTTTCTGAACCCGTAGCGGGTGATTCTGGGGCCTCCGCCTATGAAAAGCCCGTCATCGTCGTTATAGGAAAAGAAGTATCCCGGTTGTGTGCGGTCCCAGTCGAAATCCCTTTCGTAGTTGTAATAATGCTCAACCGGATCATTCTTCAGGTGTAAATGAGCTTTAGCTGAAAGCCGGTACACATTTCCCTCTTCCGTGTCGAAAACCTCTGTGCTCCGGCTTAGAATCTGTTCTTCCGATTCGTCGGTATATACATCTTTTCCAGGACCGCCGGATACCATCAGCCTGATTGGGCTGCGGCCTTTTCCCCTGAAAAGAAACTCGTCCTCACCCCCCATTCCAAACAATCTCAACTCCCCGGTTTCCTTGGCTGTGAATTTCCGGTCGAAATATTTATCCCTTAACTCTCCTTTGCCGGACAGCTTGTACACCCGAAGCCTGAGCTCATCGGTGTCCAGGGTTTCGACAACGAAGCGCTCTCGCTTGTGGCTGCCGGGCACAGACACCACCCGGGCCAGCATAGAATAATATTCTCCGGCTACCTGCTTCAGCTTGTCTCTTCTCTCTTTAAGGAGACGGGCTGTTTCTGCTCCCTGCTGTTCATACACTTCCGGGGGATACTGTGTGACCGCCCGGTCGATGACCTCATCCGTGAGCTGATTCTGCATCCATTCCGCTGCAGAAAGCCAGTCTTCTTTGGTGAGCTGATTGGTAAATCTTCGGGTCAGCGCCAGCGAGTTGTAGTTCAGCCCGTAAAGGCTGCCGTAGCTTTCCCCGAAGTTCTGATACTGGAAGAAGGGCCCGTATTTGGCGATGGTGGGAATCAGTCCCGTCATTTTCATAAAGGCTACGTCCCGGTCTCTGGGCACCGGCCGGTATATTTTACCTTGTTCATCCTCCGGTTCGAACGACGCCCATCTCCATTGGTCGCTGTGCCGGTCCCAGTCCCCGATCAGCATATCCAGCAAACGCGCCCTTGCAAACATCTTCTGATCCACCCGGTGATCGATATCTCCGTCAACTTTCCTAATCATGTCACGATGGGCCATTACCTCTTCTGAATTTCCCACACTCCCGACATGACTCATATCATTGTCCGGCTTCTCTTCAAAAAGTGCCAGCTGTCCGCCTATCTGGTCGCCGTACTCTCCAAGTAAGGGGTCGTCGGGCACATAGTAGATCGCGGGGTTGGTATGATAGACCTTTACCGCCCCGGCAAGCGGAGGAATCAGTAACGCCCCATAGGGATTCAGTATCGAAAACTGATCCTGAGCCAGGTCAAGCGCGAAGGTTTTCCTGAGCTCTTCGTCCCAGATCTTTCCTGCCTGCTTGTCCACCGAGCGGAGTACGTACTCATTACCCTCTTTATCTTCCAGGTGCAAGGTGGTGGACTGCCCTTTTCCTCCCATCCGAACCGGAGTCAGGCCGCCTTTTACTTCTGTTATGTCAAATACAGGATACTCCGATTCAATCGCCCAAAGGTGGCGGTTATGATTCCCGGCAATGGCTCTGAAAAGCTTTCCTTTTTGATCATACTCCGGATTGGGGGCTGTCCTCACCGTTTGGCCGGCGTAGTCAATGTCGGGCAGTGCTTCTTTTTCCTCACTGAGTAATGGATCCGCATAAGGTGGCTTCATCTGTGTCCTGTACAGGAGCCTTCCTTCAGTACCATCTCCCACCGGGGCCCAGGCTTCCATCCATACCGATCCGTCTGCATAATAGTTCAGGATTATGAATCCCTTTCCGGCATAACTGAACTCGGAACCTCTTCCTTTTGCTACGAAGTTCTGCTTGGTGCCTGAGCCGGAGACCACATAGTGCTGCGTCTCTCGTTTCCCCTTTTCCCGGAAGTACTGCAAGCTATGTGAGTGGCCGGAGGCGTAGATCAGGTGATCATTCAGCTTCATCATATTTCTCAGAGTCCCTGCAAATTCTCTGTACCGGTAATGGGGGATATCCTGTTCGTAACCAAAGGCCTTTCGGTAGAATGCGTACAGACTTCCGAAGACGGGGGGCTTCAGGTGGCGCGAAGGGGGCACATACCCTCCATGAGGACCCAGTGTGAGCAACGGATGATGAGCCGCGACGATCAGAAAATCGTTCTGGCGTTTCTTGAGGATCCCTTCCAGCTCCGTCAGAAAATCGCCTCCATCAAACAGTTCGTATTCTCCCGTGTCGCCGTATGGCTTTTTGTAGTTGTGCAGCCACCACTGAGTATCCATGACAATGATCCTGATGTCATCCCTCAGGGCGGGGTGTTCATCATCATCCATCAATTCGATATCAACCGGCCCGGGGAAGCCCTCATCAGGAAGAAAGGTGTTTCCCCGGTTAAGATATTCTTCCACAAACTGCTCCTGACGAAGGATCGCTTCATATCCTCCTTCCCTGCCGTCGTTCCAGTCGTGATTTCCTGGAACCACGATCACGCGCCCCTTAAAATGCTCAACGGTCTTCAGTTGTTCCTTCAGCCGGTACTCCGCAAACGCCCTGTACCCGGATGATGAATCCGGCAATCCCGCCGGGTAGATATTATCACCCAGAAATACGGCGGCGCTTTGTTTCCCTGCTGATTCGGTGAATTTTTTGAACAACCGGAGGGTGGGTTCCTGGCCTTGCCTTGACGATCCGCCGGCATCACCAATAAGAAACACCTGGTATATCCGTTCTTCTCCGGGAAGAGGGCTCTCTCTCCAGTCTCTTTTATCTCTGTCTATAAAAAGCTTTGAGCCCGAACACCCCAAAGTCAGGAAGACCATCAGCATGACTAACATAATCCGGGAAGAGTTCATAGGGAATCTGGGCTTTTGAGAAGTGCTTAAACTTACGGCAGGAAAAGAAGAAACCCTTGAGGTACGAACATAAAAAAACCCTGCCGTGACTGGCTGGGTTGCTCTGTGTTTTTCAATCAACTGCCACCAATATACGGTGGTAAACGCGCGCTGACCAAATCTTTTTATAAATGTATAAGTAATGTTAGATAATAATTGTTCTTTTATCAGATAATTGAATATAATCTCCGTCTAATTTTCAATAATGTGATGAGTACATGCCCCGGAAAATAGGCAGCCTTACCCTTTATTCTGTTGATGATCTGCATGAAATGCTTGGTATCTCCAAGATGACGCTGAGAGCGTACCTTCGTGAAGGGCGTATCAGGGGGAGAAAATTGGGGGTGAGCTGGTATGTGACCGAGGAAGCGATCCGTGAATATTTTGAAGAACCCAAAGAGCCTTCTTCCTCTCCGAACAAGGCAAAAGGAGTTCATCTGAAATACATCGTGCAGGGTATCAACGACCTGGTAAGTGAAACCGAAGAATGTGATACGATCGGTGAAGCATTGCAGGTATTAAACGAACAGGCGATTATCAGTTTATTTCAGGTTCAGATCGTAGACCGCGAAACCGGGGAACTCATAAAAGTTAAAACCGCCAGAGAATTTATTGATGAACACACTGGATCTTAAACAAACCGGGCTTGAAGAATTTTCTTTCGGGGATGCCCCGGATGATGTCTTTTATATACTGGTCAATAAAACCATCAGCCCGGAAGGCATCGACATCAACAAATTAACCCAGGCTGATCCCCGAAACTTTGATGCCGCCCTTACCGAGGCCGGGTGCATTCTGATGCTGAACCAACCGGAAGTGGAAGAGCTTCAGCGCAGAGGGGAGATCGACATGGACAATCTGCACAAAAGCCTGTTCGGTCTCGCTAAAAGAGAGGGGTTAATCCGGTAGGCCCTTTTCCTTTAGCCACTGATGCGCGCGGGTGAGGCATACCATGGTTTTGCCGTCGTTGATCTCGCCCCTGTGTATCATATGCAGGGCCTGTTGAATATGAATGCGCTCACTGATCACAAACTCATCGGCGTCCGTTTTTTGGGCTGATTCGTCCAGTCCTGTTGCCACAAATATATGGATGACCTCATCCGCATAGCCAATCGCCGGATAGAAATGCCCAACATAGTGCAGCTCTTTAGCTGAGATTCCGGTTTCTTCCCTGAGTTCCCGTTCTGCCGTCTCAAAGGGCTCCTCACCATCATCGATCTTTCCTGCAGGGACTTCCAGAAAGATCTGCTTCATCGGGTATCTGAACTGATGGATCATGATAATATCTCCGTTGTCAAACACCGGAACCACGGCGCAGGCCCCGGGATGCTTTATCCATTCTCTCGAAGATACCATCCCGTTCGGCAATACCGCCTCATCATAGAATACATGAAGCAGTTTCCCGTTAAAAACTTCCTTTGAATCCTTCGTTTTTTCAACAAGTAACGATCTATTAATCATAGTGGCTTTATGTTCTCAGGGAGTGTAACTTCAAAGCGAATATCGCAATAAATAAACTCGATTGGATAGCGCTCAAAATATCGACGGCAACAATGTACAGGTTTCGGGGAGAGTCTTCACGCTGTCCAATTTTATTTCCTTTACCCGTTTCTTTATTGCCTTTCCGATCGTTTATCTTCACTACCATAATGGCCTGCAGTATGATTGGATCATCATCACGCTCATAATTTACGGGGCGGTCTCGGATTACCTGGACGGCCTGGTGGCCCGGAGAACCAATACGGTTTCAGAAGTGGGTAAAATGATCGATCCGGTCTCCGATAAGCTCTGCGCCGGTGTATTGTTTCTCTATACTGTCTGGCTGGGCTGGGTTCCGCTGTGGTTCCTCTTGCTCAATGTAGTGCGCGACTCTCTCATTATGCTGGGTTCTACGTTCATTAAATGGAAATACGGGAAGGTTGCGATGTCCACCATGTCCGGGAAAGTAGCTGTCAATGTGCTTGCGCTCTACTGGATCACGGTTTTCTTTTTCAGGGATGCCACACAGGTACACCAGTTCCTGTTAGGGGCTACTACCTTTATCATGGTTATTTCTTTCTTCGATTATTTTAACCGTTACCGGAAAATCATGCAGGGTGCCCGGTTTAATTAAATTCATCTGTTCATCATTATGGGTCTGTTAGACAAACTTGGATTAAAGAAAAAAGAGACACTCGACAAAGGAGTTGAAAAAAGCAGGGAAGGAATCCTGAACAAGCTGGGAAAAGCTTTTGTGGGTAAAGACCGGGTCGATGAGGAGACCCTGGATGAACTGGAAGAAATTCTGATCACCTCGGATGTGGGAGTGACTACCACGCTGGAGATCATTAAACGGATCGAGGCCCGCGTATCCAAAGACAAGTTTGTTAACCAGCAGGAACTGCAGACCATGCTTCGGGAGGAGATCGTTGCATTACTCCAGGACAACGATGAGGATAAGCCCGCGGAATTTGACGCTGACTTCAAGATCAGGCCTCATATCGTGCTGGTGGTAGGGGTGAACGGCGTGGGAAAGACCACCACCATCGGAAAGCTCGCCCATATGTACAAAAAGGCCGGTAAGAATGTACTGCTTGGTGCGGCCGACACTTTCCGCGCAGCCGCGGTCGATCAACTCATCATCTGGAGTGAGCGCGCAGAGGTCCCCATCATTCAACAGGGGCAAAACGCGGACCCCGCCTCCGTGGCTTTCGATACTGTTTCAGCCGCTAAAGCCCGGGGCGCTGATATCGCGCTTATTGACACTGCCGGTCGCCTTCACAACAAAAAAGCGCTGATGGAGGAGCTTTCCAAGATCAAGCGTGTTATGGGAAAGGTAGTGGAAGGCGCCCCTCATGAAGTGATCCTGGTGCTTGATGCCTCAACCGGGCAGAATGCCATGCAGCAGGCCAAGGCTTTCACCGAAACGGTGGATATCACCGGGCTCGCCCTTACCAAACTGGACGGAACCGCCAAAGGCGGGATTGTGATCGGTATTTCCAATGAGCTGAATGTTCCCGTGAAGTACATCGGCTTGGGTGAAAAGATCGAGGATCTTCAGGTGTTTGACCGCGCGGCCTTTGTTAATGCTCTCTTCGGGGAATAAAAAAAGGCCTCTGAAAGAGGCCTTTAAGCCTGGGAGTATTTATCCCCCACCTGTATCGGTATTGGGGTCCGTTCCTTCGCCATCACTTCCGCCCTCAGAGCCACCCCCTCCGGTCCCTGAACCGGGATCTCCGTCCGGAATCGCGTATCTCTGTTTATATCTCACATCATTTGAAAAAGCCATATTAATTATCCTCTGCGTTATTTATCATTTCAGTTGTGTTGTATATAATTTAGATTTTGATTCTTCACCATTAGATTTTATAAACATTGATCATAGCTGAATGCTAAAAAAGGTCCTGATAATATTTTTTGCGCTCTGTGCTTTTCTCAATACGATGGGCCTTGCTCAATACGGCAGGCCGTCCGGGTATCCTGAACTGGACCGGGGCAATCAACTCTATGAAAAAGGAAAATACAGTGAGTCGAAAAGGGTTTTTCATGAAGTGTTAGAGTCCGAAAAGTTTGAACCCGGAACCGGGCCCTGGGTTATTGCCAAAATTGGATATGGCGTCACATTACTTGAGCTAGAGGACGACCACGGTGCGGACCTGATCTTTGAGGCCGCTTCGAAAGCGCATGAAGACCTGCCTCTTGAACTCCAGGCTTATATTAAAAAGCAATTGGGCTGGGCAAATGGTGTTAAAGGGAATACCCGTACCCGCTGGAAAGTGTATGAAGAAGGGTACCAAACCGCCCTTCAGTCGGGTGACCCGTTTCGCATTGCCGACCTGCAAATAAACATGTCGCTGATCAGCCGGGAGAAAAATGAATTTGAAGCCGCCCTGGATTATGCCCAACGCGCTACCGATTACTTCCGGGAAAACCGTTCTGATTTCCACTTATATCTGGCGTTAAGAAATCTTGGAATCGCCTACCGGAACCTGGCCTTTCTGGATAAGGCCATTGAGTCTCTCCTTGAAGCCTGTGCAATTGCTGAAGAAATGGAGAATCGTGACCTGATCAGTAGTGCTTATACCTTCATCGGGCTTGTGTTAAAAAATGCCGGCAGGTATGACATGGCTCTGTACTATTATGAAAAACTCTTAAAGTTTGCCGAAGAATCGGGATCGTACCTCTGGATGCATATCGTTACCAATGATATCGGTACCGTTTACTCCTTTATGAGTGATCAATCAAGTGCTTTGGAGTATTATAACCGAAGCCTGGAATATCTTAGTAAAACGGGTAAGAAAAACGACAACCTGGGGGCCGTAACCATACAGAATATCGGGCTTGTGTATGCTGCCTTGGGAAGATACTCTTTGGCCGAAGAAGCTTACCTTGAGGCCCTGGGCCGTTTTGAAGACCCCAAAGATTTCCACAGTATCACAAGAAACTACCAATTCCTTTCTACCCTTAAACTAAGAACCGATTCGCTTCAGGCCGCGTTGAATTATGCCAACCTGGCGGTTAAACGTGCACTGACTACTGAGAATATTGAACTTAAAATCTCTGCTCTGACACAGCTTGCCACTGTTTACGAACGCCTTGGTGAATACGACCTTAGCCTTGCTCACTACAAAAGGGCTTTCAACATGGCTTCCCGCGGAAGGGGATTCAGGCACACCTACTCCTTAATAAATTTGTCTGAAGCTTTTCGAAATGTCCGGTCCGACAGCTGTTACTTCTATGCTGATAAGGCCTTCCGGGAAATTGAGTGGATACGGAATAATATATACGGCGATGATTTACAGACCGAAAACTTCAAGCGGTATGCTGGTTTTTATAAAGAGGTTGCCCGATGGCACCTTGAGGATCACGGCGACGTGGAGACTGCTTTTCGCCTGATTGAGGAAAGTAAATCCCGAACCCTTCTGGACCACCTTTCGTCCGGAGTGGTGGAACGGCTTCTTGACGAAACCTCTTCGATCAAGATCCGGCAACAGGCCAAGATCATCGATCAGAAATACCGGCAACTGGAAAGGGAAAAAGATGAAGGGCGCCGTTCTGAGATCCGATCGGAGATCCGGGATCTGGAGCTGTACTATCAATCTGCGCTGAATACGCTCCGGGCAGAGAATCCCGAACTCAGAAACTTCGAAGCTGCGCAGATCTACTCAGCATCGGATCTCCGGCAAAAGCTGGACCGGAAAACAGCCGTTCTCCAGTATTCGGTTCACCGGGGTACCCTTATAAGCCTCTGGCTTACTGAAAATGATTCCGGTTTTTTTCTGCAGAAGCTCAGAGACAACACCCCCTACATTTCTCTTTCCGGACAAGTAAGCGAACTCCGGGAATCGATTCAGAACGGTGAGCCACGAGCAACCATTCAGGAAAAATCCGAAACCCTCTACCGTCTTCTCATTGAGCCTTTCAAAAGTCTGAGGCCGGAGACAGAGCGTCTGCTGATCATTCCTGATGGGCCGTTACATTACCTCCCTTTTGAGGTACTCATTGGTCCTGATGGCTCTTACCTGATCGAAAACTATGAGACCAAATACCTCCCTTCAGCATCCACCCTTTTTTATATACCGGACCCTCATCGCAATGCGGATAAAGAGCTGCTTGCCGTAGCCGGCTCGGGAATACAATCCGGGGGGCTTTTATCCGATTCAAGAAGCCAGAATAATTTTGCTTCATTGCCGGCAACGTTGATAGAGGTGGACACTATCGCCACCCTTTTTGACAGGAAGCTGATCTTAAAGAATGAAGAGGTTTCCGAGGCGGGTATCAAATCACTTTCCCTGGACGCTTTCAGGTATATTCATTTCGCTACTCACGGAACCTTCGATAAGGAAAACCCAAGACAGAGCGGTCTGATTCTTTCTAAACAGGATGAACTGGAAACCCTGTTTGGCGAAGACGGCTTGCTCAACAGCGGCGAGATCAGCCTGCTGAAGCTGAATGCGGATTTGGTGGTGCTCAGCGCCTGTAACACCGGCTATGGCAGAGCGGTGGCCGGAGAGGGCCTGCTGGGCTTACAGCGGTCTTTCTTCAAGGCCGGCGCTTCTTCGGTCGTTGTTAGCCTCTGGAATGTAATAGATAAAAGCACCGCCTATTTGATGAGCGACTTCTACCGCAATCTCACTGACTACGAGGACGAGGAATTCGGCTTATGGAATTCCACCCTGCTGTTTCTGGACCTTTATGACCAGCCTCTGTTTGATTATAAGAGCAGGGCGTTGCGAGACGCGAAGCTGGCCATGATCGAACATCCTTACTACAGCCATCCAGTCCACTGGGCTCCCTTTATCTACATCGGCAAATAGAGTCCGGAAGCCCTGACTATCGGGAGTTTGCCTTTGTGACCTCGATAAATTCCTGGTTATCAACGACCGGGCGTTCATCCGAATTGGCAAGCAGGGCGGTGGTCATGTATATCAGCTGAGTTCGCTTGGTCAGAGGGTCCCATTCAATCTTTTCGATATGATCGGATGGGCGGTGATAGTCCTCATGAACTCCGTTAAAGAAGAACACAAACGGAACCCCCAGTCTTCCGAAGTTCCAGTGATCACTTCTTCTGTAAAATTGCTGCGGATCCTTCAGGTCGTTATAGCGTTTGCTCAGGTCCAGGTTTACGCTCATGTCGTTGGCACGGTTCATCAAACTGTCCAGCCCGGAAGAGATAATCTCTCCGCCGATCACATACACATAGTTCTTATTCTCTTCATGCTCGGGGTCCACCCGGCCGATCATATCCACATTGATGTTTGCTACCGTTTTATCAATGGGCATTAAGGGGTGGTCCGAGTAATATCTGGAACCTAAGAGCCCTTTTTCCTCCCCCGAAACATGAAGAAACATCACGCTCCTTTTAGGGCCGGCCCCCGCGTTCTTGGCGGCAACCATAGCCTGTGCCACATTAAGCAGGGCTGCTGTTCCGCTGCCGTCGTCATCGGCTCCGTTGTAGATCGCGTCTCCGGTAGAATCCGGCGCCCCTATTCCGATGTGGTCGTAGTGAGCACTCAGAACCACGACCTCATCTTTAAGCTCCGGGTCTTCCCCTTCAATAAGCGCCACAACATTGCTGGTTGTGATCGTTCGCTGATCTATGTCTGGCTGATGGCTGAGGCTGTACTCCAGCTCTCTGGAAGTAAATGATCCGGGGTTTTCTTTAAGCTGACTGCTCAGGTTGCTGAGCTCTTCCGCTCCTGAAAGCCCAAGAATGGTGGCCGCCAGTTCTGGCCGAATTCTGCTCCAGGCTGCAACCTCGCGGGGCGTTCCTTCATCAAGGTATTTCAGCGTCATTCTTCCCGGGCGGCCCAGTGCCGACCGGCTTTGTTCCGCGCGGGCATTATAGTTTTTGCCGGAAACCGGTACGGTGATCAATAACACTCCCGCGGCATTGTCCTGATTTACTTTGGCCTGTATCGCCCCGATGTTGGTTACGTTTTGTTCCAGGAACACCAGCAGCCATTTACCTTCCGCGTTCTCCGGCAAATGATCGATCCTGGAAGCCGGGTTTACCGCTCCGTATCCTGCAAAAACAATTTCACCGTTCCTGGGGCTCGTTCCTCCGAATACGGTTATAAAATCCGCGGTTTGTTCCCGGTTAAAGGTGGTACTGCTGACCGGGTTACCGGCCTTATCTTTCAATTCGTAGGAGTAGCCATTGACCACCGGGCTGATCACATCGAAATACTGTTCGTACTCATCCGCTCCTTCCGGGGACTTTATACCCAGCTCACGGTATCTCATTTTAAGATACCGGGCGGCTTTCTCGAGTCCCTCGCTGCCCGTATCCCTTCCTTCCAGGGAATCGTGAGCCAGCACCGCCAGATCAGCCTTGAGCCCTTCGGCGGTAATCGTCTGGGTGAAATCGGCAATCTGAGCGGATGGGATTCGGGTAGCTTCTTTGCTGCTTCCGCAAGCGGCAACTAGAATGGCAATGCTAAGAAAAAAAATGTTCTTCATCAGTCGAATTATTTAAGCACCTATTATTTCGTCCACCGGCTTCAGGTCCAGGTAGAATTCGGTGGGGTCTTCTTCGAGAAACAAATTGATTTGTTGCTCCTTGATCATCTCCAGTACAGCCAGAAATGTAACAACCAGGACCACTCTGTTGGTTATGGTTGCGCATATCTGCCGGAACGATTGCCTTCCGTTGGAGGAAAGCACATCAATTACAAACTCGGACTGCTCCTCTATCGAGGTCTCTATCTTTTCCACTTTGTGAACGATTCGCTTACGCTCCATGTCGGTAAGCACTTTGCGGAAAGCCGAGATCAGATCAAAAAGGGTGACATCCTTAAGCGCCTCGCCCGTGGCCTGCTTTTCCACGTCATCGGCCTCCGGATATCCTCTCAGGTATCTTTTTCTGGCTTCCTCATCAAGATCCGCCATCTTCACGGACATCTCCTTATAGCGTTTGTATTCCAGCAGCTTTTGAACCAGCTCGTACCGGGGGTCCGATTCGTCGATTTCATCCGTTTCGGAGTCTTCCCTGGGCAGCATCATTTTTGCCTTGATCGACATCAGCATGCTGGCCATCAGGATGAATTCACTGGCAACATCCAGGTCGAGTTCCTCCATAAGCTGAATGTATTCCAGGTACTCACCGGTGATATAGGAGATGGGAATGTCATAGATGTCAAGCTCGTCCCTCTTAATAAAAAAGAGTAGCAGATCCAGTGGGCCCTCAAAGTTTTTAAGCTGAACTCGATACATACTTGAAACTAACGCCTTACTGATTAAAATTCTTAATTTTCTTTTATCATTACAGCCTTATTTTAGTCCAGAACAATCAACACATTATGGATTATTCTAAATTCGTATCGGCGGTACTGGAGAATGACGAAGAGAAGCTGAATGAGCTATCTGATGTCATCTTTCGGGTGTTGATTAAATTCCTCATGGTTCGCATGGACGCCCGCTCAGAAGACGCCGAAGATTCTGCACAGAATGCCCTGATGCTGGTGATTGAAAAGATCCGCAATGATAAACTGAAAAACCCGGATACGCTGATCTACTATCTCTTTACCACGGCAAAAAATGACTACCTGAAACAACTGAGCAAAAAGAAGGAATCCAACTATGAGGAGATCCCGAACAGCTTTTCAGAAAAGGCCGATCAGCTTGAAAACCTTCTGGATGAAGAAAGACTCAATGTCCTGAACTATTGTATGAAAAAGCTGAAGAAGGATTATTATGACTACATCAGCTACTGGTTCGAACATCCCGGAGACGAAGCCGTGGCGGTAGCCAGTCATTTTGGAATCAGTGTAAACAACGCATGGACTAAGAAACACCGCATTCTCCAGATTCTGAAAGAGTGCGTCAGAAAAAATCTTAATATGTAGTGTAAGGAATTGCCCTCGAAACGGTCTTACCTGGCGGGCAGAATGTATGTGTTTTCCGCATTCTGAAATAAGCGAGTGATTATGAATAGTGACAGACAGGAAATATTGAAAGCGATCGATGCTTATGTAAAAGGTCAGCTTGAGGAAGAAGAGATTGAAAAGCTTTGGGTTGAAATTGCCAAAGACCCATCATTACTGGACGATCTGGAGCTGGAAGTGAGCGTTAAGCGGCTGCTTAAGGCTCAAAGGCCTTCCGGCAAAGCAACTATAAGAGCGCTCCCCGCCTGGGTATGGCATGTCAGCGCCGCGGCCGTAATCGTTCTGGTTGCTCTGGTCCAGCTTTTCAGGGTGGATACTCCCACTGAGCTGAGCCAGTTTGTACTCGACCGCATTAAAGCCGATCAGATCGAGACCGGGACGGGAATTCGGTCATCAAAAGAAATGGTCATCCCTGTGGCGGATTCTCTTCTTAACCTGGGATTCGAAGCCACTTTCTCCGGCAATGACGAACGATCGTTAGAACTCTTCAACGAGGTCATTGAATCGTACGGGGAAGAGCCTTACGGGTCCAAGGCATTTCTGAACAAAGGCATTGTGCTGTATAATCAGGAGGAGTACGCGGCTTCTGTTTCTTCTTTTAAGGAGGTCATAAGCCGGGCCTCCGAAGAAAACCGGATGATCCTGGAAAAAGCATACTGGTTTCTCGCCAATGCTTATGTTAAATCGGGAGATCTGGAAAAAGCTCTGGAAGCCGCCGGAAACACCTATGAAATGGACGGAATGTTTCGTTCCCGGTCATACCGGCTCTACCAGAAGTTAAGCTATGACCTCGGGAAGTTTGAGGAAGATGACAACGGCGCTTCTTCTCAAAACTAGGCCGGTTTCTATTCGACCATGGGAATTGGTTTGAGGCTTTCCTGCATGTGGTTCATCAGCAGCTTGTGAGTGGAGATCTTTCCTTCTCCCTTTTCGCGGCTTATGCGGGTGTAACTGCCGTCTTCACTCAGCACCCACCTCTGCATGTTATCTCTGAGGTATATATTCAGTATGAATTGCAGGTACTTTTTAAGCGCCGGCTCCTCGATGGGAGTGACGGCCTCAACGCGGGCGTCCAGGTTTCTGTGCATCCAGTCGGCTGACCCTATTCCGTAAAAGTGATTTCCCCCGTTATTGAAATAGTAGATCCGGGAATGTTCCAGAAAGCGCCCGATCACCGAGTGCACCGTGATGTTCTCGCTGAGGTTTTTCTTTCCCGGAATCAGGCGGCATACACCCCTGACGATCAAATCGATCTTCACCCCCGCTTCTGATGCCTCATACAGTTTCTGAATAATAAGGGGATCCTCGAGGCTGTTCATTTTCGCGATGATCCGTGCCGGGCGCCCTTCCCTCGCTTCACTGGTTTCGAACTCGATCAGTCTAGTCATTTGCTTCCGCATATGCTTCGGTGCTACGAGGAGCTTTTCGAAGGTCTGGTCCGGCGCATAACCTGTTAAAAGGTTGAAGACGTCGGTCACGTCTGAGGCAATGGTTTCATTGCAGGTGAAGTAGCCCAGATCTTCATACAACTGCGCCGTGTCCGGATGATAATTACCTGTCCCGATGTGGCAGTAGGTCCGGAGTCCGTCCTCTTCTTCTCTGACCACCATCGTAAGCTTTGTATGGATCTTGAGCCCCGGTATGCCATACGACACGTGAACTCCGAAATTTTCGAGCCGTTGCGCCCAGTTGATGTTTCGCTCTTCATCAAAGCGGGCTTTGATCTCCACCAAAACGGCTACCTGCTTGCCCTCCTCTACAGCCGTCATGAGAGAATGCATAAGCGGTGAATCTTTGGAGGTCCGGTATAAGGTCTGCTTGATGGCAAGAACTTTGGGGTCGTTGGCGGCTTCTTCCACAAACCGCTGGGTGGAAAGTTCAAAACTGTGATAGGGATGGTGGACCATAAAATCACCTCTTCGAATCACTTCGAAGATACTCGGAGCGTCCTCGTCCATTTCGTGACGAAGTGCAGGATGCAATACCGGCCTCCAGTTACGGTCTTTCAGCCGTGTAAAGCCGGAAAGCCTGGTGATCTGCATGGCGTCGGCAAGCCCGATGGTCCCTTTCATTTCATAAACATCCGCCCAGCTGATGTTGAGGTTTTTGATCAGGTATTTTTTGAGATGTTTGGGCATCTCGCAATCCAGTTCCAGGCGCACGATCTGTGCAAACTTACGCTCCCTCAGCTCGTCTTCTATCACTTCAAGAAGGTCATCCGCCTCTTCTTCATTTCTGTCCAAAGAAGCATTTCTGGTTACCCTGAAAATATGGGAGGAAAGCACCTGCATTCCCGGGAAGAAGTCCTCGATCTTTTCCTTGATCAGGTCTTCTATGGGGATAAGCACCACTTTATTTCCCCTGCGATGAACCTGAATAAACCGGGGGCGGTTTGAGGGGATCTTGATGCGTGCAAAAAACTTCTCTTTAGTCCGAGGGTCCTGCAGCTCCACCGCAAAAGAAAGGCTTTGGTTTGAAATGAACGGAAAGGGATGAGACTCATCCACCGCGAGGGGGGTTATGATGGGGTACAGCTGCTTTTGAAAGTACTTATCGCTTACCCTTTTCTGATAGTCAGTCAGTTCATCATAGCTTCGGATTTGTATTCCCTTGGCTTCAAGGGCCGGCACCAGCTGCTCGAAAAAGCATCCCCGGTAGGTTTCGATCATATTGATGACCTCGTTCCGAATGGCTTTCAGCTGATCCGACGGTGTCATTCCGTCAACAGAGAGCTTTACTCCGGCCAGTTGCTGCCGCTTTAATCCCCCAACCCGTTTTTGAAAGAACTCATCCAGGTTTGAACAAACGATACCTATAAATTTAACCCGCTCGATCAGCTTGTTCTTTTCATTGAGCGCTTCTTCCAGCACCCGCTCATTGAATTTCAGCCAGCTCAGCTCATAGTTAAAGAAGTATTCGGAGCCGAAAATCTTGAGGCTGCTTGAACTCAGGTCCTTGTGCAGACCTTTTTCCTTCAGAATCTCGTTCTTCTTCAGGTTGGCGACTTTCTTGCCCCGTTTCTTCTTTTGTGCTTTAACCGGATCAAAATCCAGCTCGTCGGGAGAAAAGGAATCCTTGTTCATGGTCCGGCTTTAAAGTTGCATACGCATTTCGTGTTAAAACTAAGTATAATTCTTCAAAGTTAGTGTAAACATCTCGACCGGCTACAGAACGTGCATAATCCACTTTTAAATCCCTCCGACAAAGAAGATGCTTTTGAGCAATCGGTGAGGCCGGGCTCTCTGAACGAGTTTATCGGTCAGCAGAAGGCTATTTCGAATCTGAGTGTATTTATCAAAGCCGCCCGGCAGCGGGGCGATGCCCTTGATCATGTGATCCTTAGTGGCCCGCCGGGACTCGGCAAAACCACGCTTTCCCATATCATTGCGCACGAGATGGGTGTAAACATTCGCCCTACAACGGGCCCCGTGCTCGAGAAGCCCGGAGACCTTGCGGGAATGCTCACCAACCTGGAAGAGGGCGATGTCCTCTTTATCGATGAGATTCACCGGCTCAACCCCGTTATCGAAGAATATCTCTACTCGGCCATGGAAGACTTCCGGCTGGACATCGTCATCGATTCGGGGCCGAACGCGCGCAGTATTCAGATCGACCTCAACCGCTTTACTCTTGTGGGAGCCACCACCCGGAAGGGGATGCTCACAGCGCCGCTGCGTGCCCGCTTTGGAATCGATATGCGGCTCGACTATTACGACATAGAGCTTCTTCAGCGCATCGCGCTTCGTTCCGCGGATATCATGAATTTCGGGATTACCGAAGCCGGCGCCCATGAGATCGCGCGCCGAAGCCGGGGCACCCCCCGTATCGTCAATAAGCTGCTCAGGCGTACCCGAGATTTCGCCCAGGTAGACGGACTCACCACCATTGACAAAGACATTGCGGACAAGGCCCTGAATGCCCTGGATGTGGATTCCAACGGGCTGGATGAGATGGACGCCCGCATGCTGCGCGCCATCATCGAGAACTACGGCGGTGGACCGGTAGGCCTTGGCACACTCGCCGTAGCCGTGGGAGAAGACAAGGGTACCATAGAGGAGGTTTACGAACCTTACCTGATCAAAGAGGGCTTTCTCCAGCGAACCCCCAAAGGCCGTGTAGCCACTCCTAAATCTTACCAATACCTTGGAATCAAGCCTGATAAAGGTACACACGATTTGTTCGATTCTTAACCTTTTTTGTGAATGATTCTTGTTAACTTTTGCGCCGTCTGAATTCAGGCAATTCATCATTCCTAACCCGAAGAACCTTACCAAGCATTTAGAATGAAAAATCTATTCACCTCTGAATCTGTATCCGAAGGGCATCCCGATAAGGTGGCCGATCAGATCTCAGACGCAATACTTGACGCCCTGCTGCAAGAGGATCCCGAATCCCGTGTTGCTGTAGAAACCCTTGTTACCACCGGCCTCGCGGTAGTATCCGGTGAAGTCACCACAAATGCCTACGTGGATGTACAGGATGTGGTCCGCGAGGTTATTGAGCAAATCGGCTATACTAAAGCCAGTTACCGTTTTGACGCGGACAGCTGCGGGGTACTTTCCACCATACACAAGCAAAGCCCCGATATTGCCCGGGGTGTGGACCGTGCGGGGGCCGGAGATCAGGGAATGATGTTCGGCTATGCCACCAGGGAAACGCCTGAGTTCATGCCGATGCCGCTTCAGTTCTCTCATAACCTGCTGAAAGAGCTCGCCCGCATTCGCAAACACACCGATCAGATGCCCTACCTGGGCCCGGACAGTAAAAGCCAGGTTACCATTGAATATGATGAACATAATCAGCCCAGGCGCATTCATACCATCGTTCTTTCCACCCAGCATGATGAAGGGGTGGAGCAGGAACTGATTCATTCCGACATAAAAAATCACCTGGTTGAGAAAGTGCTTCCCGCTGAGCTTCTGGACGATGAAACAAAGTATCACATCAACCCGACCGGCAAGTTTGTGATCGGCGGACCTCATGGAGATACCGGACTCACGGGACGAAAGATCATTGTGGATACCTACGGCGGATTCGGTGCTCATGGCGGGGGCGCCTTTTCCGGCAAAGACCCATCCAAAGTTGACCGCAGCGCAGCCTATGCCGCCCGGCATATTGCCAAGAACCTCGTGGCGGCTGAGCTCGCGGATGAATGCCTGGTTCAGCTGGCCTATGCCATTGGCGTGCCGGAACCTGTCTCCATCCATGTGAACAGTTACGGGACCGGCAAGATGAGCGACCCGGAGCTTGCCAGCCTGGTGGAAAAAACCTTTGACTGCACACCGGCCGGTATCATTAACCGCTTTCGGCTGAAACGCCCGATTTACCGGAAAACGGCTGCCTACGGGCATTTCGGGCGAGAGGGTTTCCCCTGGGAAGAGCTGGATTATGTGGATAAATTGTCTTGATGATGCCCTTTACTTAAGGCGGCCTTGTGCTGCCTTTTTTGTTTAAGATGATTATTAAGCTACTTTCTGCGAATTCAAACGAGGCTCTCAGAAATCTTGAATACCGATCTTTCATTCAGTAAGGAAAAACTACCCCGCCGTTTAGGCGTCTGGGGATTGTGGATGCTGGTGGTCAACGGACTGATCGGCGCCGGCATCTTTGGATTGCCCAGCGGGGCCGCTGAACTGGCCGGTGCGTACAGTGTGTGGGTGTACGCCCTTTGTGCTCTCCTGATCCTGCCCATCATTCTGTGTTTTGCCGAACTCGGCAGCTACTTCCGTGGAACCGGCGGCCCCATCCGCTACGGCACAGAAGCTTTTGGCTCTTTTATCGGCTTTCAAAGCGGCTGGCTCTATTACATGGCCCGCATGATCTCATTCGCAGCAAATTCGGTGCTGCTGGTGGACAGCATCGGTTATTTTTTTGAACCGGCCGCATCCGGTGTTGGGCGCATCCTTTCACTGGCGCTGATCTGCGGAGTACTGACGTTCATCAACGTTATTGGGTCGGTCGAGTCTATACGGTCACTGGCAGTCTTTACCGTGCTGAAGTTCTCGGTCCTGCTTCTGCTTGTGTTCGGCGGGCTGGTTTTTCTGGGCACCGAGGTGCTGCCTTCTTTTGAAAGTCCGGCTCCCTCCCTGAATAACCTGGGAGCGGCTACCTTGCTGTTGATCTATGCCTTTGTGGGTTTTGAAGGCGGGATTGTTCCGGCGGGCGAGTCCAGGAATCCGAAAAAGGATATGCCCCGTGCTTTTATCCTGGCTTTGATTACGATTACCGCGTTGTACATGCTGGTTCAGCTTGTGGCGGAGGCGCTCGTACCTGACCTGGCGGGCTCAGATGCACCTCTGCTGGATGCCTCCGCGGCCCTGTTCGGAGGGGCGGGCGCCGCGATACTGATGGTCGGAGTGGTTACATCGGTCACCGGGAACCTGGTCAGTAATATGTTTGCGACACCGCGGATCACCTATGCCTTGTCTCTGGATTCCTCCCTGCCCAAGTGGTTTGGAAGGGTTCATGACCGTTTTCTCACCCCATCCAACTCCGTGATCTTTTTTGGGGTATTTGCCTTTATCGGTGCCGCAATGGGTTCTTTTACCTTTCTGGCCGCCATGACCGTTCTTTCCCGGGCATTTCTCTACCTGATCAGTTGCGCGGCCATTCCGGTTCTGCGTCCCCGCTTTAAAGACGGTGGGCATTTCATACTGAAGGGCGGCTACCTCATCCCCGCACTCGGTATCATGGCCTGCCTGTGGCTCATGTTTCAGGTCAGTTTCCATTCCATCTGGATGACCGGGGCATTTATCGCCGTGGGAACCTTGCTCTACGCTTTAGGGCGCCGGCAGGGGCCAGGGAATGATTCTTCCGGTAGTTGAATTCTACAGACATGGGCTTTCCGGATATTTTTTCTCCACAAGAGATCCCCGCGCGTTTTGTACGTGGCTGGAATAACCGCAATGTGGATGAGTTGGTATCTATATTTGCCGAAGAAGCGGAATTTGTGAATGTGGTCGGATTGTGGTGGCATAACAAAGCTCAGATCCGCAAGGCTCATGACTACGGACTTCGGGTGATCTTCAGCAATTCTGAACTTCAGCTTCAGAAGTCTACCGTTAAAAGCCTCACAACTGATGTAGCTGTTGTTCATGCCAAGATGAGACTCAGCAATCAAAACCCGACCGGAAAGATCCGAGAGCCG
Organism: Balneola sp.; assembly: GCA_965267385.1. Classification (GTDB taxonomy): domain Bacteria; phylum Bacteroidota; class Rhodothermia; order Balneolales; family Balneolaceae; genus Balneola. The sequence continues at coordinate 2,831,103 of OZ253957.1, read as the reverse complement.
CAACTCCGGCATAATGTATTCACTTTTGTTGTGCAACGATTCGGAGAGAAGTGGCTATGTGTGGCTGCTCATAACACCGATATTGTTCCGGGTGCCGAAACCAACATCATGGACGGAGACGGTACGTTTTCTTCGGTTAGTTACAGACAATAGCTCCTGATTCTTTAAAAGTGTTCCAGACTGATAGATAATTTCGTTACTTAGGCATTATGAATGAAGACATCTACCAATCGGCATCAGGACAACCCACCATTGAGATCTTTGGGATCCCGGTTATGGAGCCCATGGTTACTTTTACGGACCTGTGGATCACCGCTGTATGTGTGTATGCTTTTATAAAGCTTAAAAAGCTGAACAAACAGGGCAAAGTGCACCAATATATGCGCTGGTATTTTTCCATCATGGCGCTGGCCACTTTTCTGGGCGGGATCCTGGGACATGCTTTCCAGTACGCGGTGGGGCTGGAGTGGAAACTACCCGGGTGGCTCATCAGTATGCTTTCGGTGATGGCTATTGAGCGGGCGTCCATCATGCACGCTCAGCCCGTCATCAATAGAAAGTTCGGGCGGTTCCTTGAAGTGGCGAATGTGGTGGAGTTGCTGACCTTTGCTGTGATCACGTTCACTACCCTCAACTTCTTTTACATTCAGGTGCATTCGGCTTATGGGCTGGGGCTGGTGGTACTGCCTTTACACTTTCTGGTGTACTGGCGAACCCGAAATGAAGGAAGCCGCATTATATTTCTTTCTGTTCTTTTTGCCACTCTCGCCGCTTTCTTCTACACGAGTGAGATCGGCCTTCACACCTGGTTCAATCACCTGGACCTCGCTCATACCGTGATGGCCATTAGTTTGTTCTTTTTCTACAAAGGTGCCCGAAAGCTGGAAGTGCTGAAACCGGAAGATATCAGGGAGCGCCAGGGTTCCTTTTTCGGCGTGTTCAGGGAAGCACTTAAAGGTTCCTGATTACACTTTTTCACATCGGTAAAAAGACATCAAAAGGCATAGGGTTCCTTGTTTGGAGGCTGATAATGGATTTATTTACCTGAAACCAATCCATTTCAGCATGAAGCCCAAGATCGCCTTAATTATCACTATACCCGTACTGCTGGCCGGTACCGTTCTTTTCGGAATCCACGAAAAGAACTCCGTCTCTATTTCCGATGATGCCGTCATTTTCAGCAATGTGCACGTTATTCCAATGACCGGCGAAACCATACTCAGAAACCAGACCGTGGTGGTGGAAGGAGACCGGATCATGCTGGTTGCCCCCGCCTCCGAAGTCGATCTTTCTGACAAGGGAACCGTTATTGACGGAAGCGGTAAGTATCTGATGCCCGGCCTGGCGGAGATGCATGGTCATGTTCCCCCGACCGATCCCCCGCCAAACGCCCCTTCGTATATGAACATGAGTTATGTTGAAAACACCCTGTTCTTATACACAGCAGCAGGCATCACAACGGTACGTGGCATGCTTGGTTGGGAGAACCAGCTGAAGCTGAAAGACAAAGTACGGTCCGGGGAGCTCATTGGCCCTACCCTGTATCTGGCAGGACCGAGCTTTAACGGCAATTCTGTAGAGTCCCCACAGCAGGCTATCGAAAAAGTAGAACAGCAGGTTGAAGAGGGCTGGGACCTGCTCAAGATCCATCCCGGACTGAGCCTTGCTGAGTATGATGCGCTGGCCAACACCGCCAACCGGCTGGGAATTCCTTTTGGCGGACATGTTCCTTCTGACGTTGGCTTACTCCACGCCATTGAGATGGGGCAGCTCACTATGGATCACATGGATGGCTATGTTGCCTATCTCTCCTCTTTTGAGGGCGCAGAACTGGATCAGAAAATACAGGAGATCATCCGGTTAACCATCGAAAATGACGTTTGGATCGTGCCGACCCAGGCTCTCTGGGAGACGATCATCGGTGCTGCCGATTACGAAGCGCTCAAGCAGTATGAAGAGCTTAAATACATCCCTCCGCAGCTGCTTTCGGGCTACAATAATTTTGTTAGGAACAATATTGAGAACAATCCGGGCTTTGACCGGGAGCAGGCGCTTGAACATGCGGCGCTGAGGCAGCGACTTCTCCGGGAAATGAATGAGGCCGGGGTAAAAATACTCATGGGCACGGATGCCCCTCAGTTATTCAGCGTACCCGGTTTTTCCATTCACAGAGAACTTAAGCTCATGGCGGAAGCAGGAATGACTCCTTACGAGATCATCAAAACCGGTACGTCCAATGTGGGGGCCTACTTTTCGGACAAGGATACCTTCGGTCAGGTTCTTCCGGGGCACCGGGCCGATCTGATCCTGGTCAATGAGAATCCTCTGGACGATATCGCCCACATCCGCAGCCACTCCGGTGTTATGGTGGCCGGTAACTGGATGCCCAAAGATATGATCGATCAGCGGCTGAAGAAGATCGCCGATTCCTACAAATAAACATCACCTGATCTCCCGGTGTACATTATCGCGGTTTACCTCACCCGATGCCTCGCCGGAGGATTTGTTCAGCGCTCACCGGGAGTGGACATGAACGCCGGTGATTCCCTTCCGTCGCTTCTCCGCTTTGATGGCAGTTCAGATTTGCTAACTTCCCGACACTAACTAATACAATGGTTCTATGTCAATATTTAAAAGAATAGCGGGCTTGATGGCGGTACTGCTGGCTTTTGCGCCTCCGCTTGTTGCTCAGCCAACTCCTCAGGCCTTTACCGGGGCTCATATCATCCCTGTTGAAGGGGAGCCCATTGATAACGGGGTACTCGTGATCCAGCATGGTAAAATTGTCGCCGTGGGTGGTGCCGGTACACGTATTCCGCGAAATGCCGTCCGGCACGATGTTTCAGGAAAGGTCATCATGCCCGGCCTGGTGGATACTCATTCCCATATCGGAGAAGGTGACGGCGGGGATCGCTCCGCCAGCCTTCATCCCGAAGTGCGCATTATGGATGCGATCGATCCGCGAAGCGATACCTTTAAGAAAGCGCTGGCCGGTGGAATTACCACGGTCAATATCATGCCGGGCTCCGGCCATCTGATGAGCGGACAAACGGTGTATCTCAAGCTCCGCAAGGCGAACGTCATCGAAGATATGCTGTTGGTGGTCGATGAGGAAAACAGCATCTACGGAGGAATGAAGATGGCCAACGGGACCAACCCTCTTGGAAATCCCCCCTTCTCGGGGACCCGGGCAAAATCAGCAGCAATGGTCAGGGAGTTGTTCATCAAGGCCAGAAACTATCAAAAGAAAATAGAAGAGGCGAACGGCGACGAAAGCAAGATGCCTCCCAGGGACCTTCAGATGGAAGCCCTGGTTGAGGTCCTTGAAGGAAAGCGCACCGTTCATAACCACACCCACCGCCATGATGATATTCTGACCGCGATCCGTCTGTCACAGGAATTCGGATACAAGCTGGTGCTCCAGCATGTGAGTGAAGCGTACAAAGTAGCCGACGAGATTGCTGAGGCCGGTGTTCCCGCTTCCATTATCACACTGGACTCCTTTGGCGGAAAAATGGAAGCCATTGATTTCAGCAATGTAAATGGCAAGGCCCTCGAAGACGCCGGGGTGGTTGTCGGGTTCCATACGGATGATGGCATCACCGATTCACGGCTCTTTCTCAGGTCTGCGGCCATGGGCGTACGTGAAGGCATGAGCAGAGAGAAGGCCCTTGAAGCCGTCACTATTGCCAATGCCATCATGATGGATGCCGAAGACCGGGTAGGCTCACTGAAAAAAGGAAAAGATGCTGATTTCATCATTCTCTCCGGCGATCCATTCAGTGTTTACACCGACGTGGAACAAACCTGGATCGAGGGAATGAAAGTCTGGGACCGCGCAAATCCCGAAGACCGAAAATACGCGACTGGTGGATATGAGATCTTCCGGGGCGATGTACATACTCACAATGAGCACGGAGGCCGATAATGAAACCGTTAAAGAACTATGTACTCGCGACTGCGGTCCTTCTCTTTTGGGCTGCTCCCGCATTTTCTCAGATCGCCGTTAAAGCCGGAATCCTTTACACCAGCTCCGGAGAACCGATCGAACAAGGGGTTGTACTTATCAAGAACGGAAAGATCGAGCGTGTTGGCTCAGAAAACAGCGTCCGTATCCCTGATGGCTATGAGGTCATCGAAGCGGCGGTGGTCACGCCCGGACTCATTGATGCGCATACGGTGGTTGGCCTTGCGGGACATTACAATCAGGATCATGATCAGGATCAGCTGGAAACTTCTTCGGCCATTCAGCCCGAACTGAGGGCCATCGATGCTTATAACGCACGGGAGGCGCTCGTTGGGCACCTCCGCAGCCTGGGAGTAACAACCATTCACACCGGTCACGGCCCCGGCGCACTCATCAGCGGACAGACCATGATCGCCAAAACGAATGCGGAAACCGTGGAGGAAGCAGTAGTGGTCCCTGCCAAAATGCTGGCTTTTACGCTGGGTAATATGATCAGTGGACAGATTCGAAAACCCGGCACCCGCTCCAAAGGAATTGCCATGCTGAGGCAGGAGCTGATCAAAGCTCAGGATTACGCGGAGAAACGTGCTGATAATGACGATGCTCCCCAAAAAGACCTGGGGATGGAAGCCCTGGCCGATCTTTTGGAAGGTAAACTCACCGCGCTTGTCACCGTTCACAAAGCCAATGATATCATGTCGGCCATCCGGTTACAGCAGGAGTTTGGGTTTCCCATGGTCATTGACGGTGCCGCCGAAGCTTACCTGATACTCGATGAGATCAAAGAGTCGGGCCTTCCCGTATTTGTTCATCCGACGATGATCCGTACCTACGGAGACAGCAAAAATGCTTCCATGGAAACAGCCGCCAAGCTTTCGGAGGCAGGAATTCCCTTTGCATTCCAAAGCGGATATGAGGGATATGTTCCTAAAACAAGGGTTGTCTTGTTCGAGGCTGCCGTTGCGGTGGGCAATGGCCTGGATCGCCTGAAAGCCCTTGAAGCTCTCACTATTGATGCGGCCCGCTTACTGGATATCGAAGACAGAGTCGGTTCATTAGAGCGCGGCAAAGATGCGGACCTGGTGCTCTACGACGGAGACCCCTTTGAGTACACCAGTAACGTCACCGGAGTCATCATCAACGGCGAGAAACAGTAACTAGATTCTCTGATCATTTTTTCTAAATTGTTGCACCCCTTAACCTTCACTTTCTTTTATGCATATCATTAATAGCTCAACCGTCTATGATGCCATCATTATAGGCTCGGGGGCGGGTGGCGGAATGGCCACCAAGATCCTTTCTGAAGCCGGACTTAAGGTCGCAGTACTGGAAGCCGGTCCTTATTTCGATCCTGCCAAAAACGAATACCGTACTCAGTTGCGGCCTGCCTGGGAATCACCGCGCCGGGGAGCAGGAACCACCCGTGCTTTTGGAGAGTTCGACGCCGCCTATGGCGGTTGGGATATTGACGGCGAGCCTTATACCCGGAAGAACGGAACCCAATTCGACTGGTTCCGGTCACGTATGCTGGGCGGGCGTACCAATCACTGGGGGCGTATTTCTCTGCGCTTTGGGCCTTTGGATTTTAAACGCAAGGATGTTGACGGGCTGGGGGATAACTGGCCGATCGGTTACGATGATGTGAAGCCCTACTACGACCGTGTCGACAAGCTGATCGGAGTGTTCGGAAGTAAAGAGGGTATTTATAACGAGCCGGATGGCTTTTTTCTTCCCGCTCCCAAACCCCGCCTGCATGAGTTGTACTACATCAAAGGGGCCCGGAAGGCCGGCATTCCGGTTATTCCGTCCCGCCTGTCCATCCTGACCAAACGCATTAATAATGACCGCGGCGTCTGTTTTTACTGCAGGCAGTGTAACAGAGCCTGTCAGGTGTATGCCGACTTTTCCGCCGGTACCTGCCTGATCTTCCCGGCTCAGAAGTCGGGCGGACAGATCGATCTGTTTGTGAACGCGATGGCGCGTGAAGTGATGACGGATGGAAACGGTAAGGCCAGCGGTGTAGCCTACATCAATAAGGAAGATGGCAAAGAGTATGAGATCAAAGGGAAAGTGGTGGTAATGGGGGCATCGGCCTGTAGTACCGCGCGTATTCTGCTCAACTCCAAAAGTGCTGTTCATCCCGACGGATTAGGCAACAGCAGCGGTATGATCGGGCGTTATTTACATGACTCTACAGGCACCAGCCGCGCCGCCCTGGTTCCGGAGCTCATGAACCGAACCACCTATAACGAAGACGGCGTAGGCGGCATGCATGTGTACACCCCCTGGTGGCTGAATGACGCCAAACTGGATTTCCCGCGCGGGTACCATCTCGAGATCTGGGGTGGCATGGGGCAGCCTTCTTATGGTTTTGGATTCAATCCGGACAGCCTGAATGCCCATTTCGGTCATGAGATCGGTGGGTATGGAGATAAGCTCCGGGATGATGTGAAGCGTTTTTACGGTGCTGTTATGGGGATCTCCGGTCGCGGAGAGAGTGTTCCGCAGTATGATAACTATTGCGAGATCGACCCCGACAAGAAGGATCAGTGGGGAATCCCCGTTCTGCGATTCCACTACAACTGGACCGATTACGAGCGCCTTCAGTCGAAGCATATGCATGAAACCTTTGAGCAGATCTTTGACGCGATGGGCGCCATAACCCTGGGTGATCGGCCGGGCCCGGACCGGGACTATGGCCTGGCTGCCCCGGGCCGTATCATTCACGAAGTGGGAACCACACGTATGGGGGATGATCCCAACACTTCCGTTGTAAACCGTTTTCAGCAGATGCATGATGTCGATAATGTGTTTATTGTGGATGCCGGACCTTTTGTGTCTCAGGCCGACAAGAACCCGACCTGGACGATCATGGCGCTCTCCTGGAGAACATCGGATTACATCGTGGATCAACTTAAAAAACAAAACCTCTGATTATTATGGACAGGAGAGAATCGATCAAAACCCTTTTCTTCGGATCGCTTGGCGCGAGCCTGGTACTCAATGGCTGCAACCTGACGGCCGAAGAACGAAAGAGGCTGGATGACATCTACGACTTCAGCAGTTATGGAAGAACGGAAGAAGAGAAGGCGAGGGATAAGGAACTCTTTGCGGAACGCCTTTTGGATAATCATGAGTACGATACGATCGTGGCGTTAAGCGGATTGATATTGCCGCCTACTTCAACGGCGGGTGGGGCGCTGGATGCTGAAGTTCCCGCATTTATCGATTTCATCGTCAAGGATATAACTTCTTTGCAGGACCCTGTCCGAAATGGTATCCGCTGGCTTGACGATTATTCCGGCGATACGTTTGCTGCAGATTATCTGGACCTTACGGAAGACCAGCAAAAGGCCATTCTTGATGAGATCGCCTATCCCGGCGACGAGGACGACCCTCTGGAGGAAGGGCGCCGGTTTTTCCGCATCATCCGGAACCTCACACTTACGGGTTACTACACCACCGAAATGGGGTATGAAGATCTTGGGTATATGGGAAACCGACCCAATATCTGGGATGGTGTTCCGGAGGATGTACTGAAAGAGCACGGACTTGAATACGAAGAAGAATGGCTCGCCAAATGTGTGGACCAGTCTAAACGGGATGTGGTGGCAGAATGGGACGAGGACGGGAACCTGATCTCCTGATCCTGCCGGAACGGGCCTTTTGATTGAGGGCTGTTCCACATTCGGCTTAAAACTGACCGGGGCATTATGCTTATCAACGGCCTGAAGTCGATGCCAGAAGAGGGTTCAGGCTTTCGGCACCTCCCGGGGCTTCCCCCGCGAGACCTTTAAGCTGCCGTTATCCTTCCGGGGCTGGAAAAGACCGTACTATCGTCAGGTATTTAGACCACGGGCCTATTTCGTTGTGGTAGGCCTTCGCGATCACCCGGGCTATTTGATTGATATGTCCCAGATCGTGTACCACCCAGGCCGCCAGCATTTGCTTCAGGGATATTTCACCGAACTCCGGATGTACGCCCTTTCGCTGCAGATCGCCGGAGGACAATTCCATCTCTTGGAGCTTTTTTACGTTCGATGTCCGGCATACAGAAAACTCTTCCAGAAGCTCTTCCGTTTTTTTCCCTTTAATGAAGGCCTCATGACCCGTCCTGTCAAAGGGCTCAAACGGCTGATCTGTACCGAACTCAAGAATTATTCGTGTCCGCGGAAGCCAGTCTTCCTGTTCTCCATAGATCAGATGTCCCAGTACCTCCACCGGACTCCAGGTACCCGGTCCTTCGTTTGCGGATAATACCGCTTCGGGAACACCGGAGATCAGATATCTTATGACCTCCGGCGTTCTCTGAAGCTGATGAATTGCGGATTGAAGTTCAAAGACGATGTTCAATGATTCTAGTTTGCCGTGCTTCCGCTGATCGTATGACCAAAGAAGACCGCGTTCGCGAAGAGTTTGTTGGTTCCGTACCAGAATGCACGGAAATTAGGATTATCGGTCATGGCAATGACCCTTCCTCCACCGCTGCGGCTTACCACCACGGCTGCCGTATTCTTCAGCTTTTCCAGGTTTTCTTCTGAAACATAGCCGCTGGCCAGCGGTTCGTCTGTATAGATCACCGGTGTTGAATACGGATTTTCCCCGGGCTCCATAAAGATCGTGCTGTTTCGGAACACCGTCAGGTCATCGTCATTGTAACCATAGGCAATAGGATGGGTCAGGTCCAGCTTGGCGTGGAATATCGATCCTCCTATCACGCCCGCGCCGGAATCACGTCCCTGCTTTACATAAGGGCGTCGCTCTTCCGTTTCTTCATCGTCCTCCTCATCCTCAACAAATTCAACATCGGCCAGCCCGTTTTGCTTGGCCCAGTTGATGGCCTGTTTGTACACAATGAGCGTTCCTCCGTTGCGTACCCACCGCTTGATCTCGTCAACCGTTCCGTTGGACAGTCCTCCGTACCAGTAACCGGTCATCACAAGGACGTTATAGCGATCCAGGTCGGTGCCTCCCAGGTCGCTCTGGTCGATGATGCTGAGCGGCATATGATAGCGCTGGTCCAGAAGATGCCATACTTCGCCTACTTCATAAGAGTTAACGCCGCTGCCGCCGATCATGGCTACTTTGGGTTCTCTCAGGTGTTCAAAGTTGTTGCTTCCCAGATCCATTCCGGATGGGGTAAGGCCTGTTTTTACCGCATACACCTCAATATTAAAATCCCTGGTGATGCTTTCGATCAGCTCGTGTACCTGTTGCTGATCTTCCTGAACCCCCATGGGTATCATGATGCTGCCATAATCAAAGGCTTTGGTCCCATTTTCTGTAACGGCCGTGAACTGAAGGCTCGCCACTTTGGCGCGTGTTCCTTTCGACAGCAGGCGGTAGAGGGCTGCCGGAGCGTAATAATCATCCCACTCAAATACGTAGGCGTAATCGCTTCTTCCGCCTATCAGCCTTCCCCTGGCTTCCATTTCCCCTGTAAAGCGGCTGCCCAGCAAGTTATTGTTAAACTGCCTTCCGGATAATTCCGCGAAGGGCAGGTTGAAGGCATAGGGCATGGTCCAGGCAGATACATCGTAAAAGAGGCTGTCGGTAAAGGTGGTTCGCCGTTCAAACAAAGCCGTGATGAGTTTGTACTGCTTTTGATCGGTAGGCACCACATAGGCTTTGCCGGCTTCAAAAGATTCTCCGTCATCATTAACATTCCTGGCCAGCTCATACACTTCGATATCGTGTCTGTTAAGCATCTCCGCCAGATGGAAGGTTCGGGAAGGGTCCGCTGATTCCCCAAAAACATAGGCTTTAATGGAGGAGGATCTTGCTTCTTCCGCGGCCTCCTGATAGAACTCTCTCATATGCGCCAAGAGATCTTCGCGCAATGCCTGCGCTGCCTTTAGCGTCGAGAGGGATACCGCAACCTGGTTTCTGATGGTAAACGGAAACTTGAGTACCCCGTGAATGCTTTCCTGAGCGTGGCCTCTGGAGCTGGCCTGCTCGAACAAAATACCAACCGATCCCTGCACATCCGGATAGGTGGATCCTTTGCCGTAGTAGAAGTCGTCGAAACTCTCTTCCGAGTAGTACAGCGTCTGAATATCATCCAGAGCCTCCGCATGATATTCGGCGATAGCAGCAGTTATGGATTGATTTCGCTGAGGAGTGAGCGGATGGGTTCTGGAAGGAATGCCCGGTTGGAAAAAGAAGGTGGAATTGGTGCCCATCTCATGATGATCTGTGAGAATGTTAGGCCTCCATTCCTGAAACTTAGCGATCCGGCCCTTGCTCTCCGGGTGCTGAACAAGCATCCAGTCGCGGTTGAGGTCAAACCAGTAGTGATTGGTTCGGCCACCCGGCCATACTTCGTTGAATTCTCTGCTGTTCGGATCGGACACCAGCACATTTTTGCTTTTGTGCATGTTGGCCCAGTGCGCAAAACGGCTTAACCCGTCCGGGTTAATACTGGGATCCACCAGTATGACGGTGTTATTCAGCATCTCATCAATCTCCGGTCCCTGTGCGGCTGCAAGGTAATAAACCACGGCCAGGGAGGCGTTTGAACCACTTGGCTCATTGCCGTGAACGCTATAGCTGAGGGTAACAACCAGCGGCATCCCGGCAATGTCCAGGTCGGCAGAAACGGAGGCGTCTGAAAGCTGCTGATGTTCACGCTTGATCCGGTCTATATCACGGTGATTTTCCGGAGATGTGATGGTAAGCATCAGCAACGGGCGGTTTTCATAGCTGCGGGCATATTCGCTGATCGTTACTCGGTCTGAGGCTTCGGCCACCGCATACATGTAGTTGACGAGCTGATCGTGCCGGACGTGCCATTCTCCAAGTTCAGCACCCAGTACCGATTGCGGGGTTGGGATGTTTTGGTCATACCTTACATCATCAGGTAAATAATAGTCGAGGGTTACCTGTGCTGTTACTGAAAGCGAAAAGAAGAGCAGAACACTTAGAGTCAAAGCCTTTTTCATAAAATCCGTACTTAGTTTTTGAGGTTTGAAGATGGTACACCTTCAAATTGAAAAATGCTGAAAAAGGTTCTCCCATAAAAAAAAGCGCAATAATTACGTTCAGATAACTATTGCGCTGCAGTCCCTTACTTGTGCTTAGGTTCTTACCCAAAGTGTGTCAAATAAGGGTAGGACATCTTTGACTTTATATTATCTCCATAAATCCCTGACGCAGAATACCTATAAATATTGGTATGAATGGGCTAAATGAGGCTTTTTAGCCCTTTCTTGAGTTAACTCCGGTCCTGAATGAGTGAAAGCAGTTCTTCCTTCTTGTCTGCGGATACCGGCAGCTCTTCCTCATTGCTCATGATCACGGTTCCTCCTCCCGACTTCCTGTACTTCATAATATGGTCCAGGTTGATCAGGTAACTTTTGTGAACCCTGAAAAAATTCTCCTCAGGCAGCTGACCCGACACGTATTTGAGGGTCTTGCTGATCACCTTCTCTTTGCCGGACTCCGTTATTACTTCCGTGTAGTTATTGCTGGCCTTTGCGTACACGATCTCTTCGTGAGGAATGAGCTCTATTTCTTCAGTGGTGGAAATGGCAAGTTTATTGGAGATCGGCTTTTGGTCTTTCTTCTCTTTATGGCTCTCGATAAGCCGGTCGACAAGCTCCACGAGCTCATCGGTGTCTATGGGTTTCAGCAGATAGGCTTCGGGCTTAAACTTGATGGCTTCAACCGCATGACGCGCGTGAGCCGTCGTAAATACTACCTTCGTTTCTTCGGGCTCCAGTATGTTCAGCAGTTCGAAACCTGTGATACCCGGCATCTCTATGTCGATGAACAGTACGTCGGGTTTGGTCTTCTTGAGGTTGTTGATGCACTCCACCCCGTTTGTGCAAGTGAAAATGAGGTCCACTGTTTCTGCGCAATTCTCCTTCAGGTCGTACTCCAGGGTTTCCACGCAGTGGAGTTCATCATCCACTATGGCCGCTCTAAGCTTTTTCATATTCTTTTTTCTCCGTAAGGGGAAGTTTGATCTTTACTCTCGTGCCTTCGGCAATTCCGTCTTCCGAATAAAGATCCTCTATCTGAACGTTACTTTCCAGATTCTTTTCGGACTGAAGCAGTTCGATCCGTTTGGCCGTAAGGTCAATGGCCATAGACTTCTTCTCTGTTTGACGGTCTTTGTTTGAGGAAGCCTCCCGGCCTATTCCGTTGTCGGTCAGCGTGATGCACAGGCAGTTACCATCCCTTCTAATGTCCAGCTGAATGCTTTTTTCTCCCTCTTTCTGCATCAGCCCGTGCCAGATGGCGTTCTCAATAAACGGTTGTACGATTAAGGGAGGCACCAGTAATTCTTCCGTGTCCAGCGCGTCATCGATCCGGACCTGAAAACCGAATTGTTCTCTGAACCTGAGCTGCTCGATCTGCACATAAAGCTCGAGCACCTTGAGTTCCTGGTACAGCGTAATGAACTGCTCCGTGGAGTACTCCAGGATCTGTCGAATCAGCCTTGAGAATTTGGACAGATATTCCGAAGCCTCTTTGGTTTTATTGCTGATCATGTAGGCCCGGATCGAATTGAGAGAGTTAAAAATAAAGTGAGGGTTCATCTGGGTTTGAAGCGCGGTCATCTTAACGCTTTCTATCTCTTTCGATAGCTGATTCTTTTCTTCCTCTCTTCTCTTCATGAGTATCCCGAGGCCCATTGCAAAAATGAACATCTCGATGGTGACCCCGATCATGAAGTACTGAATATCGACCAGCACCAGCGCCACAACACTTCCCGCCAACAGGCTGGTGGAGCCCGCAAGGATGAACAGTCCGCGCCGGTCTTTCAGGTTCACCAAAACATAAACATTGGCTGCCAGCGAAAAGATGATCATCATTAACCGTTCAATCCCCACAATATGATAGTGAAGGGTATTAACCGGCTCAATGTACATGTTGATGATAATGAGCGCCACGAAACCCAGCAGCATCCACTCGATGATGATCGCCGCCTTGTGCAGCCACGGGTAATGTTTCTCGGCCTCAATGAATCGTCGTACGAAGCGGGTATACCAGTAATTGAGCATTACCTGGGTTACTTCATTCCACATGAAGTTGTAAAAAGGAACCTTCCCGAATAGTAGTGTGGAAAGCCCCGGATACATCTTGACGCCCAGGTACATCAGTATGAACACCAGGTACACTCCGTACAGCAGGTAGAGCCGGTCTTTATGGATGAAGTATATCCCGGATGTATAGATCAGCATGAAAAGGATACCGCCCAAAAAGAGGACGGACCTCAGGTAGTAGTGTCCCGATGTTATTACCGAGGCCATCAGCGCTTCCCTGTAATCTCTGAAGGTGCTTACCTGTACGAAACCGGGATAGATGGATTGAGGAAAGTACACTTCCCGAAGCTGAAGGTAGAGGTAGCTTCCGTCTATCATTTGATCGGCACTAAACCGGTGGTAACGCCTGAACAAGAGCTCCAGGTCCTTGCTTACGGGATCGTATTCCCCGGCCCTGCTTACTTCAAACCCTCCCTCTCCGTCACTCAGGTATAAATTATTGATCGTATATCGAGACACGCTTATGACCCACTGTTGCGCGGGATCCAGGGTGATGTCTTCCAGGTTCAGGCGCACCCAATAGGTCTTATTCCGCTCCATCACCACCCTCTCTTCCAGGCTTCGAAACGAACCCTGGTATTCCCCCCCGATGATCTCTTCTATTCCCAGATCGTGATCATTCGTTGCTAAATAGCTGATCTTCGCTCTCTGAAAATCGGTTTCCACCCATCCGCCTATACTTTCCGGCAGGGTTTCCACACAGCCCAGCAGCAACATTGAAAGCCCTAATACTCCATAAACCTTAAATCCCCGTGTCATACTGCATTTTACGATTTACAAATCGAAAGAAAAATTTGTACTCTCACAAAACTTAAATTTTTGTCTTGGCTATGAGTACCGATTCTTCCTCCTCACTCTCAACGCTTAAATATGCTTTAGGGCCCGGACTTATCATGGCCGCCGCTGCCGTAGGGGTTTCTCACCTGGTACAATCAACCCGCGCCGGCGCTGATTTCGGTTTCTCCCTGGTATGGGCCGTTATCCTTGCCAACATCTTTAAATATCCCTTCCTGGAATATGGCCCGCGCTATGCCATCGCAACCAAAGAGAGTATGATACGGGGTTATCTCAAGCTCGGCAAATGGGCCTTCTGGCTCTTTGTGATCTTTACTTTGGGAACCATGTTTACCGTTCAGGCGGCCGTAACCATCGTGTCTGCCAGCCTGGCTGCAGAGCTTACCGGCATTGTCCTTTCCCCTTTTATCTGGAGCGCTATCCTCTTACTGATCTGTATCCTGATCCTTATCAGCGGACAGTACTCCGCCCTGGATGGGGCCATTAAGGTCATCATGGTGGTACTCACCCTTTCAACCGTTGTGGCGCTGATCGTTGCTTTCGGCAGCCGGGGTGCTGTGGAGCGGCCACCCGCTCCCGATCTCTGGACGGTCGGCGGTGTTTCTTTTTTAATCGCGCTGATGGGCTGGATGCCTATCCCTATTGACGGATCTGTATGGCATTCTCTGTGGAGCCTGGAACGAATCAAGCAAACGGGCAGGACCCCGCGGATGAAGGACTGCCTGACCGACTTTAATATCGGTTACATCGGCGCCGGTCTTCTGGCGTTAGCGTTTCTGAGCCTGGGAGCGCTTATTATGTTTGGCAGCGGGGTTGAGTTTGCCTCAAGCGGCGGATCCTTTGCACGGCAACTGGTTGCTCTGTACACCTCCACGCTGGGTGAATGGACGTACTGGATCATCATTATCTGTGCCTTTACCACCATGTTCAGCACCACCCTAACCGTGACCGACGCGTATCCAAGGGTCAGCAGGGAAATGCTTTCCGTGATCCGTCCCGGAATTGAGGCCGGTTCCTCCCGGGCGTATAAAATTCTCATCGTGCTTATTTCTGTTCTTTCGCTTTCTTTTCTCTATCTGGCTGGCAGTAATTTCACCTTTCTGGTCGATCTGGCAACCACCCTGTCTTTTCTTACCGCCCCGGCTCTTGCTTTTATTAATTACCGGCTGGTCATGGACCAGCACTTTCCGGCTGAACACCGGCCGCCTTACTGGTTGCGGATACTAAGTTGGGGAGGAATTCTGTTCTTAACGGGATTTGCCTTAGTTTTCATCTACTGGCGATTTTTTGTCAATTAACAAACACCGGTCCCATTGACGAAGTACCTGTTTCCCGCAAGAGAGCCCTTTAATGCCTACTCCCATCTGGTTGGAGTTATTGGCGCTTTGGTTTTTATGATCGCTCTTCTTATCCGGTCAGATTCCGATCCTTTATATTTCAAGCTCTCCTTTCTGCTGTACGGGATAACGGTGATGCTAATGTTCGGGTCAAGCACCATCTATCATATGGTGAACGTATCCTTCAGGACCGAAGAGCTCTTTCGCAAGATCGATCATATGATGATCTACCTGGTGATCGCCGGTTCTTATACTCCTATATGTGCCATCGCGCTGGATGGGAAGTGGCGGATTTGGATGCTTGCCGGAATATGGGGCTTCGCCATCATCGGTGTTCTGAAAAAGATCTTCTGGATGAACTCCCCGCGATGGTTTTCCACGGTGCTTTACCTCATTATGGGCTGGGTTTCCCTGGTAATGTATCCTAAAATATGGCCGCTCCTGCCGCTGGGGTTCTTCCTGTGGATATTGATCGGAGGCCTTTTCTATACCTTCGGCGCCATCATTTACGGAATCAAAAAGCCGGATCCCTGGCCCGGAGTATTCGGGTTTCACGAAATCTGGCATTTGTTTGTAATGGGTGGCGCTTTTTCCCATTTTTGGGCGATCTATTATTATTTACCCGGATTTCAAACCGCCTGACCATGCCCCGAAAGTTTCTATTCGCCCTTGTGTTGATCTGTGTGAGCAGTCCGCTTGTTTCCGCTCAGTACTCTCTCGACAACCTTTATTTCAATCAGCACCGCCCGGCGGGTCTCGACTGGCAGGTACTTAAAACCGATCACTTTCGGATTATTTATCCCAGGGGCCTGGACTCCATTGCGATACGTTCCGGCCTGATCCTTGAGCATCAGTACCCTGTGACAAAAGCACTTACGGGCGGATCCCTATCAAACTTTCCGGTTGTGCTGAATTCCTACAATGACATTTCGAATGGCTTTGTTACCCCACAGAATTTCAGGTCTGAAGTGGATATAGGGCCTTTTAAGGGCAAGTCCATCAATCCTCAGTCCGGTTCATGGCTTGAGACCGTGCTTCCGCATGAACTGGTTCACGCCAATCACGGTAACGTCATCAAGACATTTTCCATACCGGGATTCTTCAGCCTTTTTTCTCCCGATATAGGCCGGATGTTTAATTTCTTTCCTCCCGTGGGTATTCATGAAGGGTTGGCTGTTTATCATGAATCGAATCAGGCTTTTTCGAACCGGGGCGGGCGCGCCAACTATAGCTATTTCAATAATCAGTTCAATGCCAACCTTGGCAGTAGCGCCACCTGGAGCATGGGACAGACGGTTCATATCTCTGACTACACGCTTCCATACAACCGCCACTATATCGGCGGATCCACCTTCACGGAGTGGCTCCATGACAAATACGGGGATGAGGTTTCAAGGGATGCCATCGGCTTTCATCAGTATTTTTTCTTCCTGGGCTACGGAACCGCCCTGAAGCACGTTACCGGGAAATGGCCGGGCCAGCTGTACAACGAGTATCTGTCGGAGATGAAAGCAAGAGAGGCCGAACGTAAAGAAGCTCTCGGTTCAGGACCGGGTGCTCCCGGAGAAGTCATCGGCTCCCCTTTTGAAGGAGTTCGCCAGCGGGGCCCGCTTTGGATCTCCGGCTCTGAGATCGTCTTTTACAGTACTCAGTATAATGCCATCCGGGGATATTATGTCACTGACATTCATACCGGGAAAACCCGCAAGCTGAATGAATCGCTGAGGGTCGGGGATTTTAATCACGATTTCGACCCTTCCACGAAGCAGCTTTTTCATGCCTCTTACTTCTCGGGAGGTATCTATGCTTCCGTGTTTGAAGCTGATATTCAAAAAACCAATGTCCTTACCGGTAAAACCGAAACACTGACCAAAGGAGGGCGGGTGTATGCTCCTGCCCTGGCACCAGACGGACTGATCGCGCTGCAGACTGATGGGACACGGGCCCGTATTGTGTCGGTCAGCCACAGTGGTGCTGTAGAGGTCCTGAAGCGCTTCTCCGATGCCACCCCTGTGTCCATAGCCACTCACCCGCTGGATCGCAGCCGCCTCGCCGTTATTCTCAACCGGCGCGGGGTTCAGGGGCTCTGGATCACCCGCCTGGAAACCCTGCCGGAAGATCTCGACGGCCCGCCTCAGCTCGCTTTCCACGATGCCTCCGTCTTTGATCCCGACTGGCACCCCACAGAGAACCGGCTTCTGATCACTGTAGACCGGTATCCGGCCATGAATATCTATGAATACAATGTGGACGACGGAAGTATCACTCAGCTTACCAACACTCCCTACAATGCCATGGAGGCCGTATATTCCCCTGACGGTAACCGGATCGCCTACGTTCAGCAAACCGGACAGGAACAACTCATCACGGTGATGAATATTTCCGATCAGACAGGCGGCGCTGTTCCGTCATCGGCACTATTAACCGGTTCCGCACTGAACGAACGGCTTAACCAGCCTTATCTGGGCTCGGATTCCGGTATAGACACTTCTTCGTGGACCACCGGTACGTATGGGTCAGACCTGAGCTGGCTTAAACCCAGAGCCGTCTCCCCTGTTTTCAAAGATCGTTCGGGCTCCACAGAAGCGGGTGTCAGCATCATCAGCTCTGATGTACTCAACAGCCAGACTTATAACATCGAACTGACGGGTATTCAGGACCGGCTTTGGTATAATGCCACTTATACCAACACTACTTTCTATCCGGGATTCAGGATCAGCGGATACAGCGAGCCCAGCTTCTTTGTCTATTCCAATCAGGATACCGGCGATAATCTCGGGCTTATGCTTCAGGAACGTGGTTTCGAGTTTATTATTCCGTTCAGCTATCAGTTCCGGGACCTCAGCCGGTCCAGCTCCGTTTACTTTGCCCCCTCATTTTCTGTTGAGCAGGTACGTTATTTTGATCTGAGCCCCACACCTCTTTCTGATTTCGGGTCTCAGTATAAGGCCGGGGGCTTTACGCAGCTTAGCCTGGGGCTCATTCAAAACCCCAGGGATGTGCAGCCCGCCTCGGGTTTTTCCGCTTTTTTCTCCGCCGAGAAAGCCCTCAATGACCCGGAGGTTCTCGTCACCTTGCCCAGCGGTACCCGCTTAAACAGCACGCTGATCGACCGGTACGGATTCTATTACGGGCTGATCGGCTTCCTGTCGCCGCTCAAGCAATGGAACCAGTCGCTGCGGATCGATATACAGGCACTGCAGCAAAGCGAGAACCTGCTGTACAGTACTGATACCATTCTTCCCCTGGGCTTTAAAGATGATATTTTCCCTTCCACCTCTAATCTGGGGCGCCTCAGCACCCGGTACACCATTCCGGTAACCTACCCGGATGATGGCGGAATGCTGTTGCCGCTCTATCTCCGGAGTGTATATCTCACCGCATTCACACATACCATAACGGACCTGGATTCGTCCGACCTGCTGGAAAGCAGCCGAACGATTGTGGGCGGGGGCCTTCATTTTCAGTTCAATATTTCTAACTTAGGCTTTGATTTTGGGCTTGGCCTGGCTTGGGAGCCCTCAAGAAATCAATCACAGTTTATTTACGGAGCTTTTTAATGCCACTCAGAGTAAACCCCGTTTTCTATCGTTGGTTCACATTGGTCCTGGTTGCCGGTTTGCTTTCGGGCTGTCAGCCTAAGAAGCCGAGTGATCCTCAGGAGGCCCCTGTCGGAAACCGCAAAAGTCCCATAGCAATCGCTTCGCTAAAGCATGAGGGCACCTACATCAAAGTGGTGTACGGACAGCCCTATCGCAAAGGACGAACCATATTCGGGGAATGGGAGCCTTATGGGGAAGTGTGGAGAACCGGCGCCAACGAGGCTACCGAGATCACCATTACAAAGCCCGTTCGCTTTGCGGATAACGTGGTCGAAGCTGGAACCTATTCTCTGTTTACCATCCCTGATGAAGAAAGCTGGACCATCATACTCAATAACGGCCTTGGGCAATGGGGCGCTTTTGAATACAATGAAGAACTGGATTACCTGCGCTTTGAAGTTCCGGTTAAAACCCTGGACAGGCCGGTTGAAGCATTTACCATTGAGTTTGATGAAGTAAACCTGAACATGACCCGGATGACTTTGATGTGGGATGTCGTCAGGGTGGATATTCCTATCCGCTTTTATTGATTTTAAACTACTTTGTGAGCACACTCCTGAAACAAACTGAGATATTATGGAACAAGGCCTTTTAGATAAAACCGGTAAACCACTGGCTGAATGGATCAGCATCGTTAAGAAACAAAATCTTCAGAAGCACGGTGAGATCCTCAATTTTCTGAAAAACGAGCACGGGTTTACTCACGGTTATGCCAACTTTGTGGCCCTTAAAGCTCGAGAGTCGGACGCCGCTTCTCATGATGAGGCAGAATTGATCGCTAATCAATACAAAGGCAAGGAGCAGCTTAAGCCGATCTATGAAAAGATCCTAAAGGTGGTTAAGGGATTTGGTGACGATGTGGAGGTAGCTCCCAAAAAAGCAAATGTGAGCCTGCGCAGGAAACGGCAATTTGCACTGGTACAGCCTTCCACCAAAACCAGAATTGACCTGGGCCTCAAGCTGAACGATGCCGAACTGACTGACCGGCTGGAGAATTCCGGCCCCTTCGGCTCCATGTGTACCAACCGTGTCCGGCTGGAATCCCCGGATGAAGTGGACGAGGAACTGATCAGCTGGCTGAGGCTGGCGTATGAGCAGGCGGGCTAAACCTGCAGTTTTCTTCGGCGCAGGCAACCAGGTTCTTAAACAGCTTTCGTTGCCTCTTATGCTGTATCAGATATTCCGGGTGCCATTGCACGCCTATCACGAAGGCAAAATCCTCATGTTCCAGCGCCTGCTGCACCGAGGTCAGCTCTTCTTTTGCCACCATTCGAATCCCCTTTCCCGGAACCTTGATCGCCTGATTATGAAGCCCGTTTACCATGCACTGGGTGGTTCCCAGAATTTTATGAAGCTTAGAACCTTCTTCGATAACAATGCTTTTCTTTGGCAGGATCGATGATATCTGGGCTGTTTCTTTGTAGAATCCCCGGATATCCTGATGAAGGCTTCCTTTACAATGCACATTGATAAGCTGCATTCCCCGGCAGATCCCCAGTACCGGCTTGGTTTGGTTCAGGGCTTCTTCCAGCAACCCGAATTCCAGTTCGTCTCTCTTTTTGTCAACCGGGTAGCGTTTGGTTTTCTGAAAGTATCTTGCCAGCCAGTAAACGGGAAAGAATATGATGCTCAATATCCATTCCCAGACAGAGCGCGCAGTCTGCTTCTTCTTTGTCTTCTGCTTCGGAATTGGCTCTTCACCGTATTTACCAGGCTCCACGTCTGCTCCTCCCCCAATGATCAGCCCGTCAACATCATCGATGGTTTTAGGAGCCTTAGGCTGAATGCGTACAGGTTTTCCTCCAGCCAGCCACACCGAAAGGGCTGTAAAGATCCACGCGCCTGTTCCTCCTTCGTCAGGCCCGGTAATTCCTATTCGAACCCGTTTACTGCTCATACGATTCCTTCCATCTGCTGATCAGCTCTATCCATTTTTTCTCTTTGCTTATCATGGGCTTCAGCATCAAGCTGAGATACCGGTCTGCATACTGATCCAGCTTTTCGTCTTCCGCCATTCGTTCCACCATAACCCAGCGGTTCCATTCGGCAGCCAGCGACCAAGCCTCATTTCCTATCTCGCAGTTTGGCAGCCTGTAATGAAAAGTAGGGCGGGGTGAGGTCAGCTCATCATCCAACAGTGAGGAGACCTCTTCCTCATCCAGGTACTGAAAGGCGGGAAGCATATCCAGGGATTGATTTCTGGTATTGCCGCTCTCAATGTAGTCTTTGATCAGCTCCTTGAGGGAGGGATCGTACCGTTGATCCAATACCCTGGTCTTAAATTCTTTTTTGTACTCGTTGATGTAAGGCGTCATGCGGCGGCTCCAGTCGATCCCGGCTTCTTTCCGGATCCAGGGTTCAATCAATATAAATGCACGGATATAGCGCAAAAGATCCGCGGCTTCACCGGAAGGAATTTCGGGATTCAGATGAAGGCCGAACGCGTTAAATACGGAACTTTTTGTCCCTTTCGCCTTTACCTTTCGCAATTCACCGATCAGCGCCGTCAGTTCCTTAAGTTGCGACAGACAAACCGGAGGGCTCACGATCTCGAAAGGCACCACCGATGATGCCATGTCCCTGAGTTTTTCTTCAATCTCCCTCTTTTTTTCCATCTTCGTGACATCGATGCCCAATTTGTTGAGTTTGTCTTCGTACTCCTTGTTCAGAAACAGGCTGGCATCGAGCTCCAGCGTAAAGGACCCCAGCTTCGTACCTTTTATTTCATATTTGTAGGTACTGATCTCTTCGGGATCTCCACCGTAAAGACCGGTTATGATTCTGGCGGCCTTTTGCATTTCAACCCCGGAAAACTCGAATTCCACTCCGACCGTCCGTTCTTGCCCATCGGAATTCAGCGTAATGGGAGGCTCCAGAAAGTTTTCGTCCAGGTTAATGCTCATGCCAGATCAACCTTTTTTAAAGGGGCAGCGTTTTGAAAAGCCGGAGCCTATTTGTTCTCCACGAGTTGCAGCAGCTCCTCCGGCACATCGATATCCATCCGAAGTACCTGCGAGGCGTGTGTTTTACCCTGGGCATCCAGCTTCAGGGACACCGTACCACCCCCGCCCAGGCTTTCATTTAATATAAAGTTCAATGCCCCGATGTTGGGCAATTCATATCGCTCTACTTCTCCCTTGCAAACGTATTTCATATGCTCTTTTACTGCCTCCGCGGTCAGTTTTTCTTTGAGAAAAGGATAGATATCGGGATGTCGGGCTATGATTCCCACATTCGATCCGTTTCCTTTATCTCCGCTGCGGCCGTGTGCTATGTTCAGGAGTTTTACTGTCGGCATAGAAATGGAATTGATTTCCTGAAAATTAACAAATGCCCTTCCGCTTTGCGAATTTATTCGTTCACTATTCCAGTACTATGGACCTGAACAGATCTTTCGGTCCCGCATCGCCGGTCCAGTAATACAGGACCACTTTATCTCCTTCCTCAGCATAACCGGGTATTTTTTCCACGTGCATTCTGATGCTTTCTGCAGGGCCAATCCGGTTTTCATCTGTTGATTGTGGGATCCAGTCAATGACGGCGAGCAAGTTCTGCTCAAACATCGCGAAGTGAATGGCCTCGGCCCGGCCATTCATGATCAACAATTCGTTATTGCTGATCTCGGCAAATACTTCCCCGTTTTCGTTTTGAAAAGGGCTTTCCGAACAAAACGAAGTCAGAACGGCTGTAACCAATACGGCACTGAATGCTTTTAATGCCCTGCAGTTCATATTTTTACACCTGTGGTCTGTGGTTTATCTCAAAATTTACTTAATTCTTCCTCATATCTAATACACTTATTACAGATTTATTATGCCGAAAATACACATTGACCGGTCTCTTTTGATCGATGCCCCAGCTGAAAAAATATATCCTGCTCTCAGCGACTTTAATCATTGGCCCGACTGGTCGCCCTGGCTAATCATGGAACCGGACGTTGTGGTTACAGTTGCCGAAGACTCTAAATACTATGAGTGGAACGGCAAGCGGGTTGGTTCAGGAAATATGACGGTGTTGAAAGAAGAAAAGAACAAGTGGATCGATTACGATCTTACCTTCCTCAAGCCCTGGAAGTCTCAGGCTTCCGTTCGTTTTGAGCTGGATGCACAGGGCGATCAGACCAGGGTCACCTGGTCCATGGACAGCAGCCTTCCGTTCTTCATGTTCTGGATGAAAAAATCCATGGAAGCCTATGTCGGCATGGATTATGTCCGGGGACTGATGATGTTAAAAGACTACATAGAGAAGGGAGCTGTTTACTCCAGGCTGGATTTCAGAGGGGAATCGGAGTTTCCGGGGGCTCAGTATGTAGGCATAAAAACAACGGGTTCCATCAAAGAGGTTGGGGAGTTAATGCAGGCCGACTTTGAAAAGCTCGAAACTTTTATGCACAAAAATAAAGATATCGCTTCCGGTAAAGCCTTTTCTATTTATCATGACTGGGATGTGGTACAAGGAAAAACCACATATACCGCCTGTGTTGGGGTCACTTCTGAACCTTTAGAATTGGATGAGGGCATGCTTTTTGGTTCGATCCCTGCCACCCCTGTCTATACTCTTCGCCATATAGGATCCTATCATCATCTGGGAAATGCATGGGGTACTTTAATGAGTATGGACCGGAGTAAGGAGTTTAAAAAGAATAAAGCCATTCATCCTTTTGAAGAGTACATCACCGATCCTAAAGAAACCGAAGAGAAAGATCACATAACGGATATTCATTTCGCTATTCGTTGAAAAAGAACCTTCAGTCCGGCCATTTCAAGAACTATGTATGACCATAGCTTCCTTATTGATCTTGTCAGGGCCCGAATGCCTTTCGGAAAATACAAGGGGCGTTTTATAACAGATCTCCCGGTCCATTACCTGGAGTGGTTTGAGCGAAAGGGCTGGCCTGCGGGTCGGTTGGGGCAGTATCTTGCCACTATGTATGAGATCAAGACCAACGGACTGGATCGTATTCTGCAACCCATTAAGCAATCATACAGGTAAAAAATTTTGGCAACTATATACAATATTACACAAAATAATTAGGATTTAGTGTAGAAATCTACTATATTAGGTGTAGTTAAATACATCATTATGGTAGACACAAAAGACTTCAACTCAATTTTAGACCTCATCAACGCATTTCCTGATGAGCAAACCTGCATTGATCACTTAGAAAAGCTTCGCTGGAATGGTACAGTAATCTCTCCATTCGATCCTACCTCTAAGGTCTATGACTGCAAGGGCAATCGCTACAAGTGCAAGAATACAAACAAGTATTTCAACGTTAAGACCGCTACCCTTTTTGACAACACTAAGGTGTCTTTGCAGAAATGGTTCATTGCCATTTTCCTGATTACAAACCATTCTAAAGGTATTTCTTCTGTACAGTTAGCTAAAGATATTGATGTAACCCAAAAGACCGCATGGCACATGCTTCACAGAATCCGTAACTGTTTCGGAATCCACGATGATAAGTTAGAGGGTGAAGTAGAAACCGATAAAACGTACATCGGTGGTTCAATGAAGAACATGCATAAGAGCAAGAGAACCGCTGAAAAGAAAGCCAGTAAGGCTGTTGTAGTTGGTTTTGTGGAAAGACAGGGGGAAGTAAGAGCTATAAAGACCGATGATGCTAAGAAGTCTACTGTGCTTCCATTATTGCAAGATCACATTAAGAAAGGAACTAAGGTTTATACCGATGAGAATAACATCTACAAACGCTTAAACACAATGGGATTTGATCACAGCGTGATTACTCACAAGACCGGAACCTACGTTGTAAATGACATTCATACCAACACTATCGAAAACTTCTGGAGCATCGTTAAACGTGGCTTTTACGGCATCTACCATTACGTGAGCCATAAGCACATGCAAAAGTATCTGAATACCTATGCATTCCGGTACAATTTTAGAAATGCTAGCGTAAGCACTAAATTCAACTACATGCTTACCAATATGACAAACCAATTAACCTACAATACATTAGTACATGGCTAAGAAACTTAAAGCAACACATGAAGGTAAGCTCAAGTTAGGGGACTCAGAACTTGACGTAGCCGTATTAGAAGATGGAACTAGGGTTATCACTCAGGCAGCCGTTTTTAAAGCGTTAGATCGTCCTGTACGGGGTACTACAAGGGTGATCAAGATACCCACTTTTATGGATGCTAAGAACCTTCAACCCTTTATTTCTAAGGACTTAGAGGCTGTGATCAAGAAGGTCGAATATAAAAACCTGAATGGAAAGGATCAGGAAGGCTTCGATGCTAACATTATCCCGCTAGTATCTGACCTTTACCTAAGAGCTAGAGAAGCTGGAGAACTGCACCCAAGCCAGCACGCTACCGCAATGAAGGCTGAGATACTCGTTCGATCCCTTGCTAAGCTAGGTATCACCGCCCTCGTTGATGAGGCTACTGGGTATCAATACGAAAGGGAAAGAGACGAGCTTCAAAAAATTCTGAAAAGTTATGTATCTGAAGAATTGCTACCGTGGCAAAAGACATTCCCAGATGAGTTTTACATACAGATTTTCAGACTAAAAGGCTGGGATTATAATACAAAGTCGATCAAGAGAAGGCCTGGTGTAGTGGGGCATTGGACAAACAATCTGATTTACAAACAACTTCCCCCAGGCGTTTTGGAAGAGCTTAAAAGTAAAACCCCTAAAAGTGAAGCGGGCAACTATACTGCAAGGCTCTTCCAATCTTTAACTTCAGATATTGGCAGCCCTCATTTACAGAACCAATTGGTATCTGTAATTACACTGATGAAAATATCGAAAGACTGGGATGATTTTATGAATAAGTTCAATCAGTTATATGGTCAAACTTCTTTTGAATTTGAGGATCACCCTGCTAAAGAAACAAGCTTTGATCAGAAGCTTAAAACAGCTTTAGAGTACGACCCGAAGGGTAAGGGAGAGGCCTAAATAATATAATCGGCGTGTTCTTTTAAAGAGAGTTTAATCTGTTTTTGTCCCATTGTGTGTAGATAAGTTATAAGACCTTCTTTTCTAGCAAACTTCATTGGGGTAATAAAATCACTATCACCAGCAACCAAAACGATTTTATCACAAGTACGTTTACTTGCCATCCAAGAAATGTCCATACCTATTTTCATATCAACACCCTTCTGTTTAAAGTCTGGCTTGGGCGGGGCGCTTGGTTTATGTGGGTCAATCTTCCAGCCGTCAAAAGAAAGGTCGCCAAGCCTTAAAGCTAAACCGGGAAATGTTCTCAGGTCATTAAAAAAATGTGTTTTGGCCTTAAACACTCCTGTATTAGAAAAATCAATAGGCTTACCCGCAAGATTATTAACGGTATCGCCGTATGGCCGGCAATCATAGTAAAAGGTTCTGAAAAGAATATCCTTTCCTACAGCCCCTGTTATAGCCTGAACGTCTTTCAGTAGCTGGGTAATAAAAGGAGTCAAATCCTTTGCTCTTGGATGCATGCCATTATTTAATGCCATAAATCTAGCATCGAAATAACCACCGTCAATTAGCACCGCTACTTTATATACAATATCTGCCATAATACTTACCCCAAAAAATAAGGGCTATCCAAATCCATTCTACACAGATTAGATAGCCCAATTTTTTTGCCGGCCTACCGGCATCGGATTTATTCTTCAACAAATATACGCACTTAGAACGTTCATTCAAGTAAAAAGTTTCTAATTCCTTTATCTCTAATTATTGTAAAGAAAACAATTACTAGTGTAAAGTTCTATATAGTTGCCAAAATTTTGTTCTTTATGTAACAAATATTTTACACTGCGTAAAGAGTTTTTGACTTTTAACCAACAGGAGCATTTATGTCAAAACAAGAACTTTATGCATGGACCTCTGCCGGCATGACCGTTTCCATACTGGTCTTTTATTTTCTCATCGCTTTTGGCTGGCCGGACGGCATTCCTGATTATTCATCCCAGGCTGTTAAAATATTCTTTAATGTTTTCTGGATCGCTTTTATAGGTGAAATTATCCTGGATGCCACAGAAAAGAAGAAGGGAGTGGAAAAAGATGAAAGAGACACCATGATCGATGCCAGGGGATTCAGAAATGCCTATAACTTTATGAGTGTGGTCATTGCTGTATTGCTTGTTCAGGTATTACTGTCTAAAGTATTCGGGCACTTCGATCGGCTGTTTGAAACGATGAATACCACCACATTTATGCTGCATGTTCTCTTTATCGTGCTGATGCTTTCCAGCCTGGTTCGAAGAACGACGCAGTTATACTATTACCGCAGGGATTACTGAGATGATTGAAGGTGTAATCGTCAACAGGATCAGGGTACTGCGCTTCGAACACAACGAAATGACGCAGCAGGATCTGGCTGACAGGGTAGGTGTCACCCGGCAAACCATAAACGCCATTGAAGCCGCTAAGTATTCTCCCTCCCTGGAGCTGGCCTTTAAAATTGCGGTGGTTTTCGACAGGCCATTAGAAGAGGTCTTCAGGTATCAAATAAAGGAATAAGGAGCGCGCCTTATTCCTTTGAATACATGTGTTCAGTGGCAACTACTCGTTATCGGCTGCCGCTTCCATTTCCATGGCCATTTGCTGAAACCGCATCGCCAGCTGCTGATCGGTCTGCAATGCCCTCGCTATACTCTGAAAGCGTTGCTGGCCGAGCTCAGATTGCTGAATTGCTTCCAGCTGTTGCTTTTGGGCTTTCATGCTCACTTCCTGAAGAAAGCTTTGCATTCCGGAAATCACTTTTTCCTCTTCAGCGGTAATGCTGGAATTCTGTGTGGCATCAGGATTGCTTTTTGCCATCATTATTTCCTGAAAGCGTTGTGTGCTCATTCCTTCCACTTCCAGGCGGGCTATAACCAGGCTGTCCATTTCCATGCGGATATCCTGCATCTCCATCGCTACTTCCACAAAATCCTTAAGCTCACCATCGGACACTGAGTCGGCCGGGGCGATCTGTGGCGGCATCATTTGTTGCTGCGCCAAAACTGTGGTTGTACTTAAAATTACCGTTAAGATGACGGCTTTAAGAGCCTTTGTAATCTTCATTAAATCAATCAATATCTTGTGAATAGTTTTGTTCAAAGCTAAACTAACCAATGACTCTGCCTATTCGAAATTTCAGGGCTGGTTTTATTCGACTTTTACAATGAAATCCAGATCCTTCTTCATTAGCTACATTCTCATTGGTTCTTATCGAGATTAAAATTTAAATAGGCATGTTTTTCTTATACTCCTTCTGATTACGGATTCAACAATACGACTGAATGAAGTTTTTCACCTCTCAAATATCCTATTTCATTACCAGCAAGAACACGAAGGTCAACATTTCCAAGCTTCTTAAGTTCGTTGGGATTCTGCTGCTACTGATCACTGTTTACGGAGTGTTGTTTCATATTATTATGGAGAGAGAAGGACAGGAACACAGCTGGATGACCGGATTTTACTGGACGCTGGTTACCATGAGTACACTGGGTTTCGGAGATATTACCTTCACTTCCGATTTGGGGCGCTTCTTTTCGATGGTGGTACTGGGCTCCGGTATCATCGTTCTTCTCATCATGCTTCCCTTCACTTTCATCGAGTTTTTCTATGCACCCTGGATGGAGGCGCAATCCAGGGCAAGGGCCCCGCGTGAACTTCCGTCCAACACGAAGAATCATATTGTCATTACCACATTTGATCCCATCACCAAAGCCCTGATTGAAAAACTGAGGCAATACCAGATCAATTATGTGCTGCTGGTACAGGAACTCAATCAGGCGCTTGATCTTTATGACGACGGATACAAGGTGATGCTCGGCCATGCCGATGATCCGGAAACTTATCAAAAACTCAGAATCGAAAACGCGGCCCTGGTAGTCGCCAACGGGTCCGATATGTTCAATACGAATGTGGCGCATACCGTCAGGGAGTTCAACAAAGACATCAAGATCGTGACCACCGTTAATTCCCACGACTCCATTGACATTCTTAAGCTTGCCGGATGTGATCATGTGTTGCACATGGGGAACCTGCTGGGAAGAGCCTTATCCAGAAGAGTACTTGGTCAGGACTCTAAAGTACATACCATCGGGCGTATGGGAGACATCATCATAGCTGAAGCTACCGCAAACGGGACTCCGCTGGTTGGAAAAACACTCCGGGAAACCCAGCTCCGGGAAAGGCTGGGCATCAATATTGTTGGGATCTGGGAACGGGGAAATTTCCTGGGTTCACATCCCGACACCAAAATCAGTAGCCACAGCGTATTAATGATGGCGGGATCGGTGGAACAACTTCGCAAGTATGACGAATTGGTTGGCATCTACGGAGTAAGCGAAGAGCCGGTCATCATCATCGGGGCGGGAAGGGTTGGAAGAGGAGCGGCTTATCACCTCAAGCGACGAAACCTGAAATACAAGCTTATTGATAAGAATCCCGATCGGATACGAAACTCCAAAAACTTCATCCTTGGGGATGCCAATGACCTCAATACCTTAAAGAAAGCCGGAATCGATACAGCGCACAGCGTGATCATCAGTACCAATCAGGATGACATCAACATTTACCTCACCATTTACTGCCGTCATCTCCGGCCAGACATTCATATTGTGGCCCGCTCAACCTCCGAAAGAAACGTCAATTCCCTGCACCGTGCCGGGGCCGATTTTGTGATGTCGTACGCCACCATGGGTTCGAACGCCATCTACAACATATATGAGGAAAATGACATCATCATGATTGCCGAGGGCCTGAATGTTTTCAGCCTGAAGACACCAAAAAAGATTGCCGGAAAGACCATGATCGAGGCGGATATCAGAAAAAATACGGGATGCAGTGTTATCGCCTATACGGATAAAAACGGCAAGCAGATCATCAATCCGGATCCTACGGTTCCAATCCCTGAAAAGAGTGATCTCATTCTGATCGGCGAAACGGAAGCGGAACATCGTTTTATCCAGATGTATACCGATGCGAATGCTTAGTATAGAATTTCAGCAGACTTCCCCAACGTCAAACACGTCTTCTCCCAGCTCTTCGGCTTTTGACCTGACCCTCTCCACCACATCCGGCG
Organism: Balneola sp.; assembly: GCA_965267385.1. Taxonomy (GTDB): domain Bacteria; phylum Bacteroidota; class Rhodothermia; order Balneolales; family Balneolaceae; genus Balneola. The sequence goes on along the minus strand of OZ253957.1, from coordinate 2,801,319 downwards.
AAACCACAGCTACTAATCCGATTCCCAGATTAAAGGTCGCCCGCATGTCCTCTTCGGGTACGCTACCGATTTCCTGAATGAGTTTATAAACAGGGGGCCGTTCCCAACGGTCCCAGTGTACATCTAAAGTCAGCCCTTCCGGCAGTATGCGTTTCGTGTTACCTATCAATCCGCCGCCCGTGATGTGCGAAAAGCCGTTAACTCCCGGAACAGATTTTAAGGCAGTGATCAGAGCCAAGTACGATCTGTGAACCCTCAGTAATTCTTCGGCAAGGGTACAACCCAGTTCTTCCACATGATCATGCACCTCATACTCACTGAACAGCACTTTTCGAGCCAGGGAATACCCGTTGGTATGCAGGCCAGTACTCTTAAAGCCAAGCAGTATATCCCCTTTCCGGATTCCCGATCCATTGATTACCTGGTCTTCATCCACAATACCCACAATGGTTCCGGCCAGGTCAAATTCTCCTTCTCCGTAGATATCGGGCATTTCCGCGGTTTCTCCTCCGATCAGCGCCACTCCATTTTCTTTACAGGCAGTGGCGAAGCCTTTGATCACTTCATACCCCACATGCTGCTCCAGTTTTCCCGTTGAAAAATAATCCAGAAAAAAGAGAGGAGTTGCCCCGCATACCGCAATGTCATTCACACAGTGATTCACCAGGTCCTGCCCCACCGTATCATACCTTCCCGCCTTAAACGCCACGATCAGCTTGGTGCCTACACCATCCACTGAACTTACAAAGACCGGATTTTTGAAAGCACCCAGATCTGGCCTGAAGAAGCCCCCAAAACCACCAATGTTGGAAAGAACGGCATCACTGTGGGTTTCTTTAACGATGCCTTTGATAGAATTCACAAGTTCTTCACCGGCTTTAATATCCACACCGGAATCTTTATAAGTAAATGACTTCTTGGTCATGAAAAGGTCATAGGTTTTTTGTTACGAGTCGGATATGCGCCAAATGATGTTTACTGTGCCAGGCATACAGTGCGGCTGACTTAGCCAGCGAGTAGCTTCCCGATTCGGGATTGATGTAGCTTCTTTTCCAGTCATCTTTATTCAGGCTTCTGTAGATCAATACCATCTTTGCATGGCAGTCTTCCAGCATGGATAAGGTCAGATCAATCGGGGTATTGAATTTATTTTCCAGCTCAACCCAGGCGTTCTGCTCATACGGACGTATTTCAGGATCCTGTTCGGAAAGGGCCAGTTTCAGACGAACAATAGCATTCAGATGACTGTCCAGCACATGCTCAGCTACCTGTTTAACGGTCCATCCCTCTTCCCGGTACGGAGTATTCAGGTCTTTGTCTGAACATTTAGCGATCTCACGTCGCAGCAGATCCGGAAATTCCTCAATTTCTTTGATCCACGTCTTAAGCTGAATGGAGGTGTACTCTTCAGAAAAAGAAAGCCTGCCAATAGGAAACTGTTTATCCATATGATCTCCTGTTTGAATGAATTAAATATACCTGATTTGAAAGTTCATATTGAGCCCTTTTTTAAATTGTTTTCCACATGGTATTAGACAAAAAAAATAAGATTTAAATATTTAGTAGTTAGTTATAGAGCATGTGGATTTGTGGATAATAAAATTGTCCTTTTTTTAAACAATGCTTGACAAGCCTTTGTGGATAGTAGTGTGGACAATCAGAACAAGGGAATCAATGGTTTATGAGAATAAATTTTAAGTTTTCAACAACCGCACCTGTTTTTTACATAACTCACTAATTTTCTCATTCACAGTAAAAGTTATTCTTTGGAAATGTTGATTCCCTCCTTCAATTGTGGAAACTTGTGGAGAATTTTGAAGGTTTTGGGTTTTCCAATGGTTATCCGGGAGTAATCAACACAATAATCCACATGGTTTTTATTTATGAGAGTTGTAGTTCAGCGAGTGAAGGAAGCGTCCGTAAGGGTAGAAAATGAAATTACCGGGGCCATCAAAAAAGGACTTCTCCTTTTGGTAGGCATTCACCAGGATGACACCAAAGAGCATATTGAGTGGATGTGTGAAAAGATTCTGAAGCTGCGGATCTTTGAGGACGAAGACGATAAAATGAATCGTTCGGTCTCCGATGTGAAGGGAGATATTCTGGTGGTCTCTCAGTTTACACTCTATGGTGATGCCCGTAAAGGAACACGCCCCAGTTATATAGAAGCCGCGCGACCTGAGAAAGCGGAGCCGATGTATGAAGATATGATCACTTACTTCAAGGAACATTCCGATCTTACTATTCAAACCGGAAAATTCGGAGCAATGATGGAAGTGAATCTGATCAATGACGGTCCGGTGACGTTGATTCTGGAGAAGTAAGGTGAGTGTGATCTTCATTTTTATTGATGGGGTGGGAATAGGAAGAAACGACGAAACGAATCCTTTTAGCCATCATTCTTATGAGAGCTTTAATATTCTCTCCGAAGGAGGTTTTTTTCAAAGCAGGGATGCTTTCAGAAGTGGTGAACGATTGTATAAACCCATAGATGCGAACCTGGGAGTGGAAGGGCTCCCCCAAAGCGGGACGGGTCAGACGGCCCTGTTCACAGGAAAAAATGCCGCAAAAGTAATAGGTAAACATTTCGGGCCTTTTCCTCATTCGGGTATAAAACCACTGCTAAAGACAGAAAGCATTTTTCATGCCGTTATAGAAAGAGCCAAAAAGCCTCACTTCATGAACGCCTACCCCCCCGTCTTTTTCGAGCACGCCCGAAAGAGAAACCGCTGGAGCTGTACCACACTGATGACCAAAAGTGCAGGCATGAAGCTGAACTCTACCGAAGAAGTACTGAACGGACAGGCGCTGACTGCGGAAATCGTTCAGAATGCCTGGCGGGAACGGCTTGGTATTGATGTACCGGAAATCAGTGCTGCTGATGCAGGGAACCGCCTGTTGGATGTAGTACCGGATTACGACTTGGTACTTTATGAATATTATCTGACCGATAAAGCCGGACATAATCAAAACGCTGATGATGCCGGGCGGGTATTAAGACCCCTGAATGACTTTCTGCTTCAGATCATCCGGAACAAGCGAGCAGAGGATGTACTGGTGATCACCAGCGACCATGGCAACCTGGAAGATCTTTCGGTGAAAACTCATACCCGGAACCAGGTACCTTTGTTTGTTATGGGAGAAGATATTGATCATTTTGAGAGTGTAGAGAGTTTAGTGGATGTGAAGGAAGGGATCCTTAAGTCTGTATCTTAACCTGGCCAGATGTGCTCCTGAGCCTGTCTGCCGACAGGCAGGCTCGTTTCAGAATCTTACGAAATTGGGAGGTTTTTTAAGTGCATAAACCCAACAAAGATCCCGAAATAAATTCGGGATGACAGACTCAATGTTTTAACTTCGGCTCATGAAAAATAAGATCATCTATGGCTTACTGGGAATCATCGGCTTATATCTGGTTCTGATGATACCGGATGGTTCAGAAACAGAGATACAAAGAGCAGGAAATGCCACCCCGTTTTTATGGGATCAGGACCAGCGATGGGAACAACTGGAGGAGCAGTTCGCATCGGCCCGGTCAGAAAGTGATGAATCGCTGGAGATACGGATTGACCTGATTAGCGCCGGGCTGAACAACCAGCTCGATCAGCTTCAGCAGGACGGATTCACCCCGGATGATCCCCGCCTGGATCCGTTTCTCAATGACTTTTTTGAATTAGCTCCGTTAGTAGCTGCACAGGAAAACCAGAATGAGGGTTTTTTCTCCATCTATAACCGGGCCCGGAGATTGATCAAAGATCAGTCCGAGAACTGGGATACCGATAATCCTCAGACCAGGATCACTTTGTACAAATTACTGTATGGCATGCGGGCGGCTGTCGAAGAAGTCAATCTTCAATCACAACAGCATATATACCCGGTACTTCATGTGGAGGACGAGCCTTCTGCAACCCCATCCACCAATATTCTCGGGATCAGGGTGCATAGCGGCGACCTGTTGGTATCGCGGGGAGGAGCGGAAGTCTCCGCCCTGATTTCCAGAGGGAACGACTTTCCGGGAAATTTTTCACATGTGGCCCTGATTTATATTGAAGAAGGAACGAATATCCCCTATCTGGTGGAAGCTCACATCGAACGGGGAGTTGCAATTGCAAACCTTGAGGAATACATCAGAGACCGCAAGCTGCGCTTCATGGTGTTGCGGCCCCGCGCTGATCTTCCGGAACTGCGGTCGGATCCCATGCTCCCTCATAAGGCAGCAAAAATGATGTATGAAGAAGTGCAGGAACGCCATATTCCATATGATTTTAAAATGGACTTCTTTGATCCGGAAGCCATGTTCTGTTCAGAAGTGGGATCCTATGCCTATAAGGAATACGGGATCCGGCTCTGGCAAACCGAGTCCACCATTTCATCAGACGGGGTGGTGCGGCTGCTGAATACCTTCGGCGTGGAGAACTTTGTCACTCAAATGCCCTCCGATCTCGAATACGATCCTCAGCTTGCTGTTGTGGCTGAGTGGCGAGATGCCGAATCTCTTTTCGATGATCACCTGTATAGTGCCGTCATCGATGCAATGCTCATGTGCGCCGATAAGGGGGAACAGGTAGACTACACTATCTGGATGCTGCCGATAGCCCGCGCCGTTAAAGCGTGGAGTGTATTGAAAAACTGGCTGGGCGGGGAAGGGCCGGTTCCTGAAAGAATGAGCGCTACTCAGGCGTTGAAAAACAATTCATTTGTGGACCGTCACAGGGAAATTAAAGAGGAGGTATCCTCAAAAGCACTCCGTTTTGAAAAGGAAAAAGGGTATGTGCCTCCTTATTGGGAACTGGTTAAGATGGCAGAAGAATCAGCAAATTGTAAAGAGAGTTAGTAAGGGATGAAGAACAAAGTACATCTCGTTTTAGGAAGTGGCGGCGCCAGAGGAATCGCTCACATCGGCGTCATTGAAGAGCTGGAAGAAAGGGGCTTCGAGATCATCGAAGTGATAGGCTGCTCCATGGGAGCGGTGATCGGAGGGATCTACGCGGCTGGTCAGCTTAAAGAATATAAAGACTGGCTGATGAGCCTGTCCCGCTCCGATGTATTCGACCTGATGGACTTTACTTTCACCAAACAGGGCTTTTTGAAAGGAGAAAAGATCTTCTCTAAAATGAAAGAAATGACGGGCGATCTGAATATCGAGGATTTCAAGATACCCTTTACCGCCGTGGCTACCGATATGAAGAACAACGAGGAGGTCTATTTCAAAAGTGGAGACCTGTATAAAGCGTTACGAGCCTCTGTATCCATCCCCGGGTTATTCACTCCCGTTATTCAGGACAAAAAACTGTTGGTTGACGGCGGAGTACTCAATCCCCTTCCGGTTAATCTGGTAGATAAAAAAGAGGACGCGATCATTGTTGCGGTGGACCTCAACGGCCCTCTGGAGGAAGGCATGGAGCCCAAAAAGATTAAGAAAGAGAGCGCTAAAAAGAACGACATCCAGAAATGGCTGGATAAAATGCTTCCTGACAGCATCAAGGAGTTTGCCAAAAAAGCGGATAAGGAAGAGGATGAAGATGACTTCTCTCTGATGGGCCTTATGGAAACAACGTTCAACTTTACCCAGGATCGCCTGACCTCCTTAATGCTGGAAATGTATCAGCCCGATGTTCTGATCAGAATACCCAGAAATGCGGGCAGCACCTTTGAGTTTTACGAGGCAGAGCGGATCTACAACATGGGAAGGAGCCGGTGTAAGGAAGCGATGGACTCAAAAGAATGACCGTTTAGGCAAACGAACTAAACGCTTTCTGTAGTTGTCTCTTGTGAATATGTCGTTTATGGAACATATTCTCATGCATACAATCAAAGGAGCCATTCATGGAAAAGCAATTTGTACTGTCTGTTGATCAGGGAACAACCAGCTCAAGAGCCATCGTTTTTAATCGGAACGGTGAGATCAGGGCGGTTGCACAAAAAGAATTCAAACAACATTTTCCGAACGACGGATGGGTCGAACACGATCCCATGGAGATCTGGAAAACCCAGGCAGGGGTAGTAACCGAAGCAATTTCAGAAGTAGGCGCCAACGGGAAGAATATCGCCGCCATCGGGATCACTAATCAGCGGGAAACCACCGTGGTATGGGATCGGGAAACAGGAGAGCCGGTCTATAACGCGATTGTATGGCAGGACCGGCGCACCTCAGACTATTGCGATAAACTGAAGGCCGAAGGATGGACCGAAAAGATAAAAGAGAAAACGGGCCTTATCATCGACAGCTATTTCTCAGGAACAAAGGTTCGCTGGATCCTCGAAAATGTGGAGGGAGCGCGACAAAAGGCAGAGCAGGGAAAGCTGGCCTTTGGTACGATTGACTCCTGGCTGGTGTGGAATTTTACTCAGGGAGAAGTGCATGTAACGGATGTAACGAATGCCTCAAGAACCATGCTGTACAACATCCGCGAGCAGGAATGGGACGATGAAATTCTCGAACTGATGAACATCCCCCGCAGCTTGTTACCGGAAGTTAAGTCGTCCAGTGAAGTGTACGGACATACCAAAACCACCATCTTTCCTCATGAAGTGCCCATTGCGGGAATCGCGGGAGACCAGCAGTCGGCCCTCTTCGGCCAGATGTGCCTGGATCCCGGGATGCTGAAAAACACCTACGGAACCGGTTCATTCATCATGTTTAACACAGGGAATGAACCCATCAAATCAGAGAACAACCTGCTGACGACCGTGGGTTGGGGGCTTGACGGCGAGATTACCTACGCTCTGGAGGGTTCTATCTTTATTGCGGGAGCCGTGGTTCAATGGCTTCGGGATGGTTTGGGCATCATCAAGAATTCTTCGGATGTGGAGAAGCTTGCCCTAACAGAAAAAGATAACGGAGGAGTATATCTGGTTCCGGCCTTTGCGGGACTGGGGGCGCCGCACTGGGATCAGCGGGCACGGGGAGCCATATATGGTTTAACCCGCGCAACTACCGCCGGTCATATCGCCCGGGCGGCCCTCGAAGGAATCGCTTTTCAGGCAGTGGATGTGTTTTCTGCGATGGAAGCAGATTCCGGAATTGATATCAAAGAGCTGCGCGTGGACGGAGGGGCAACCGTAAACGACACCCTCATGCAATTTCAGGCTGATATTCTTCAGATACCTATCGTTCGCCCGAAAGTGCTGGAGACGACCGCACTGGGAGCGGCATACCTGGCCGGACTGGCCGTTGGATTCTGGAAAGATACCGACGAGACCCGCAAACAGTGGCAGGAAGATAAACGCTTTGAGCCGCAGATGAGTGAAGACGAAGCCAAAAGCCTGTTGCACAAGTGGCATAAGGCCGTGGAGAAAAGTAAAGGCTGGGTTGAGTGATTAACCTCACCTGCCTACTCCTTAAAAGGAGGAGAGCTCACTTAATAATATTTAGAGATGACAATGATTTACCTTCCCCGATCTCAACCCCAGGAAAAGGAAATTGATAAGCGATTGAATACATGAAACGAGCGGACTTTTTAAAAACGGTAAAGGAATTTGAAGATTACTGGGACATCCTGGTGATCGGTGGTGGGGCTACCGGGCTTGGATGTGCGGTGGACGCGGCATCGAGGGGGTACAAGACGCTCCTGCTCGACATGCATGACTTTTCCAAAGGAACCTCCAGCCGCAGCACCAAGCTTGTACACGGCGGGGTACGCTATCTGCAGCAAGGCGATGTGTCGCTGGTGATAGAGGCCCTTCATGAGCGCGGACTGATGATACAAAACGCCCCTCATCTCGTCAGTCACCAGTCTTTTATTGTGCCCAGCTACGAATGGTGGAACGGCCCGTTCTACGGCGTTGGGATGAAAGTATATGATGCGCTGGCCGGAAAGCTTGGAATTAAGAAGTCCAAGATCCTTTCTAAAGAAAAAGTGCTGGAAAAGATACCCACTCTGGAAAAAGAAGGGCTGCGGGGTGGTACGATCTACTACGACGGTCAGTTCGATGATTCCCGGCTGGCCGTTAACCTGGCGCAGACTGCGGTGGATCAGGGAGGAATCACCCTCAACTATATGAAGGTAACCGGCCTTATCAAGAATAGATCCGGCCTGATTGAAGGGGTCAAGGCTCTGGATATGGTGGACGGTACAAGTTACGAGATCAACGCCCGGGTGGTGATCAACGCCACGGGTATTTTTTCGGATTCCATTCTGGAAATGGATGATCAGGACCATCAGCGCATGATACAGTGTGCGCAAGGCGTGCACCTGGTGCTGGATAAAGAGTTTCTGCCGGGCGATTCAGCCATCATGGTTCCGCATACGGATGATGGAAGGGTTCTTTTCGCTGTGCCGTGGCACGGAAAGGCAATTGTCGGGACAACAGACACCCCTATTGAAAAACCTTCTCTGGAACCCGTGGCCCTGGAGGAGGAAATCGAGTTTATTCTGCGCCACGCCAAGCAGTACCTGTCTAAGGATCCGACCAGAAAAGATGTGCTGAGCGTGTTCGCGGGACTGAGGCCATTGGTTAAACCGCCGGATGCCAAATCAACGGCAGAAATATCCAGAAGCCATCACCTGCAGGTTTCAGAGTCCGGTTTGGTAACCATTGCCGGCGGGAAATGGACAACTTACCGTAAAATGGCCGAGGACACCATTGATCAGGCGGTGGTGGTGGCAGGGCTGGATTTCAGGGAGTGCGTCACCAAAGAACTACGGATCCACGGATGGCTTAAGAATGTGGACAAAAAGGATCATTTACATGTATATGGGTCCGATAAGATCGCCCTCAAAAAAATACTGGAAGAGGATGCTTCCTTTACCGAAAAGCTGCACCCGGATCTGCCCTATCTGAAAGGAGAGGTGGTGTGGGCGGTCAGAAACGAAATGGCGATAACCATCGATGACATTCTCGCCCGGCGAACCCGGGCACTGCTGCTGAACGCAAAAGCCAGCGTGGAGATGGCCCCTGAGGTTGGAAAACTTATTGCCAATGAGCTCGGATATGACGATGATTGGGTGGCTCAGGAAGTCAAGGAATATGAAGCGATAGCACAAAACTACATCATAAAGTAACGGAGTTTACATGGAAGCATATATCGGTGAGGTAATCGGAACATTTCTCCTTATGGTCCTCGGAAACGGGGTTGTGGCCAATACCATACTCAATAAAACAAAGGGAAACGGAGGAGGCTGGATAGTCATCACGTGGGGATGGGGGATTGCGGTTTTTGTGGCCGTCTTTGTTTCAGGACCGATGAGCGGAGCTCACATTAATCCCGCGGTAACTCTGGGGCTGGCCATGGCAGGTAAGTTTTCATGGTCGCTCGTGCCGGGCTATGTCGCGGCTCAGATGATGGGCGCCTTTATAGCCGCTGTGTTGGTGTGGTTTCATTATAAAGACCATTTCGCGGCCACCGAAGATGAAGGAGTTAAGCTGGCGGTCTTCAGTACCGGCCCGGAGATACGAAATACGGTGAACAATCTGTTCTCGGAAGCCATGGGCACCTTCGTTCTGGTTCTGGGGGTGCTCTATCTTGCGGCTCCGGAAGTTGGTCTGGGCGCGATAAGTGCACTGCCGGTTGGCTTGCTGGTATTTGGTATCGGTATGTCGCTGGGTGGTACCACCGGATATGCCATAAACCCCGCCAGAGACCTTGGCCCGCGCATCGCACATGCTATTCTTCCCGTGAAGGGCAGCAGCGACTGGGGGTATTCATGGATACCGGTGGTGGGGCCCTGTATCGGCGGAGCCGTTGCCGCTCTGGTATATGGGTGGCTCCCCTTTTAATTGAAAATCGGACGCAATAATGGCCGGATACAGAAGAAATCGAAGCTGGAGGTTCCTGCTGATTGAACTGGTGGTGGTTTTCGTGGGAGTGTACGGGGCGTTCTATCTGAGCACTCTGCAGGAGGCGAAAAGAGAACGTCAAAACCGGGTTAACTACTACCAAACCTTTTTGTTCAATCTCGATCAGCTCTACGCTGATGCTACCCGAGTGAAGTCGGAAGTGGACTCCACGCTCACCCTTTTGGAGGAAAAACCGGATATACCCATCAGCATCAATCGAGATATTGATTTTACGAACAATATGCTTGTTGTTCGCGGAGGCTTTGAATCGGAAAACTTCACGACCATTGGGCAGGAGTACCTCGCCAGCCTGGACCGTGGCTCAAACCTGATCTCCTCCATAGAAAAAAGAGCCAACTACCTGGAAGAAGAAACACGACGGTTTTTGATCTATGGAGGAAACGAAATGCAATTCAGAAGATGGTACCGGGGCGAGCTGGCCAGGCTTTCCTTATACCTTGGACAGTTGCAGCAAACCATCACCGAAGGGGCGGTTCCGGAAACCAGAGAGATCATCCGGCAAATAGAAGAGTATTAAAAAAAAAAGCCGGGCTTGCCGGCTTTAAAGAATTAATTAAAAACTAAATCAGGAGAGAGCGGATGTAATGCGATCGAAGATATCTTCGATGGTACCGGTCCCATCAATTTCCTGTACCAGCCCCTGTTCTTTGTAGTAGTTCATTACAGGCTCGGTTTCGTTGCGGTACACCTCAAGCCGGGTTTTGATCTTTTCTTCGGTATCGTCAGACCGCCCTTCGCCGCGGGAAAGAATCCTTCGAATCAATTCATCTTCAGGAACGGAAAGAAGGATAAACGCATCGATCTTTTTATCCTGTTCCCGGAGTATGTCATCAAAAGCCTCTGCCTGGGCTACCGTCCTGGGAAAGCCGTCAAAGATGCAGCCCTTGTCGTACTTGTCTTCTTTAAGCTCTTCTGCCACAAGGTCCACCACGGTTTCATCAGGAACCAGGGCTCCCGAGTCAAGTATGGCTTTTACCTTAACTCCCAGCGGAGTTTCGTTTTTAATGGCAGCCCGGAAGATGTTGCCTGTTGACAGATGCGGGATGGAATATTTCTCCTGAATCAGGCTTGCCTGGGTTCCTTTTCCGGCACCCGGCGGGCCAAACAAAATGATATTCATGGGTAATAATTCGGTTTGGTATTCAAAAAAGCGGGTTCGCACACAAGTCATCATCCCGTTACCGGGATGATGATACAGGCAAACACATTAACGAAGCGCAACGGAATTTACTTACCGCCTTTCTTGTCGCGCTCCTGAATACGGGCTGCTTTACCCCGGCGATCGCGCAGGTAGAACAACTTAGAACGTCTTACTTTTCCTCGACGCTTTACTTCGATTTTGGCGATGAACGGAGAATACAAAGGGAAAATACGCTCAACCCCGACATTACTGCTCATCTTTCGAACGGTGAAAGTCTTGTTGGCACCACTTCCGCGCTCGTTGATCACAACGCCTTCGTACTGCTGAATACGCTCTTTTTCACCTTCACGTACACGATAATGAACGTTTACAGTATCACCTGCGGTAAATTCAGGGATCTCATCGTTTACCAGCGTTTGTTCTATCAGTTTTAGCTTGTCCATGTTTCTGAATATTTGCTGACGAATCAGCTGTTAATAGTCTTTCTTAAATTTCTCGTACAAATCTTTACGGCGTTCTTTGGTTCGTTGAACCGACTGCTCCTGCTTCCAGGACTCGATCTTTTTATGATCTCCGGACCGGAGCACTTCAGGAACGTCCATTCCTCTGAAGCTTGCCGGCCGGGTATATACCGGCGCTTCCAGCAAGCCATCCTGGAAGGAGTCGTTAAGCGCACTTCCCGCATCACCAAGGGCTCCGGGGAGCAGCCTTATTACGGCATCCGCAATCACCATGGCGGGGAGTTCGCCTCCCGAAAGCACGTAATCACCAATGGTATATTCTTTGGTGATGAGCGCGTCTCTTACACGCTGATCCACTCCTTTATAGTGTCCGCACAAAATGAGGAGGTTTTTCTTCAGGGATAAGGCATTGGCCTCATCCTGATCAAAGATCTCACCATCCGCTGCGGTGAAGATGATCTCATCATACTCCCGTTCTGACGTCAGCTTTTCGATGCAGCTGAAAATAGGCTGCGGGGTAAGCACCATGCCGGGCTCACCGCCGTAGGGGTAATCGTCGATCTTCCTATGCTTGTCTTCGGTGTAATCACGAAGGTCGTGCACGTGAATCTCAACCAGCCCTTTTTCGATGGCGCGCTGCACGATACTGTGATGAAGCGGGCCCTGCTCTAACATGGCGGGCACTCCTGATATGATATCAATCCTCATCACAGCTCGCTTAACAGTTCAAGATTACGACAGCTCATGCGTTCATTTTCTTCGTCCACTTCTTTGATGTATTGATCCACAAAGGGCACCAGCAGATTACCGCAATCAGGCGAGGCCACCACAAGGGTAAGCTGCGCAGGGCTTTCCAGCACATCTGTTACGATTCCCACATGTTGATCCTGTTCATCATACACATCAAAGTGGAGGTAAGAGATCTCCTCCTCTGCCAGAAAAAGCCCGGCCAGTTCCGGTTCCAGGAACAAGGCTCTGTTTTTCAGGGCGTCGGCTGAAGTGCGATCAGCAATGTGTTCAAATTGTACAAAGAACGATAACTTATTTCCTTTTCCTTCAACCCGCGTGTTTTTAACGCGGGCAGGAAAAAAATCTCCCCGTTCATTACGCAGATACATCATGGTTATCTGTGAAAGAGCTTCTTCATTGTTATACTCAAACTCAACTTTGAGCTCACCATCGAGGCCGTGCGACCGTATTATCCGGCCAACTTCAACAAAAGGTGATGCCGTATGTGCGTCCTGAACCATGGGGACGGCAGAAGGATTACCCTTCCTGCTTGCTTTCCCAGGCGGCGAGAACGGTCTTCCGCTCTTCGTCGTCGGTTACAAATCCTTTCAGGTTCTCGAGGTCGGTGTTCCGGATATGATCGATCGCTTCTTTAGCGGTCATGTCGCCGGAAGTCTGAGCAGCTTCGGCAGCCGGCTCTTCTTCTTTGGTTTCTTCCCCGGACTCTTCAGTTTCCGCCCCGGCTTCTTTTTCCTCTTCCGCCTCATCTTCCCCGGAAGGAGCTTCATCAGCGGTTTCCTCCCCGGCAGTCTCTTCCGCGGCCTGGGTTTCTTCTTCGGCTTCTTCCGCAGCTTCAGTTTGTTCTTCCGCCTCTGCAGAATCTTCTTCCTCAACCACTTCTTCTACAGCCTCTTCCGCTTCCGCGGTTTCAGTGGCTGCTTCATCGGTGGTTTCTTCAGCGGTAGCTTCGGCCTCAGAGGGCTCTTCTTCCGCGGTTTCAGCATCCATTTCAACCGCCGCTTTGGCCGCCTTCTTTTCTACCTGATTTTTGTACTCTTTTTCTTCGGCAGCAAGAACGGCTTTGTACTGTTCCTTGCGGGAGGCGTCGGAGCTTTGCTTTGATTCGCGGTATTGTCTCCACTCTGAAAGAGCGGCCTCAATTTCTTCTTCGCTCTTGCCCCACATCATAAGGTGTCTCTTATAGAGAAGCCCTTCCTGACGGAGGATTTTGCGAACGGTATCGGAAGGCTGTGCACCGGAATCCAACCAGTAAAAGATCCGGTCTTCATTCAGTACTACTTCCTTTTTTTCCGTTACGTTATCATAGCGGCCAACCTGCTCAATAATGCGTCCGTCGCGGGCATTACGGCTATCGGCAACCACTACATGGTAGATAGGTCTTTTCTTGCGTCCTTTTCTTTGAAGTCTGATTCTAAGCAATGATGTTCTCCAGTGAGTTTAGGTATAATCGTTATCTGCCGATGGGCAGGTTTTTTAATCCTTGAAGAGCACGTCCCATTTTTCCCATTTTGGACATGGTCTTCATCATTTTTTTCATCTGTTCGAACTGTTTAATGAGATCATTGATCTCACGGACAGTAGTGCCAGAACCTGCAGCGATTCTTCGTCGCCGGCTTCCGTTAAGGATGCTGGGGTTCTGACGCTCCTCCGGCGTCATTGAATAGATAATAGCTTCAATCGGTTTGAACGCGTCGTCATCGATATCTGCATCGTCCAATGCTTTGCTGGCGCCGGGGATCATAGATACAAGATCGGTGAAATCACCCATCTTCTTGATCTTTTGAATCTGAGCGAGAAAGTCTTCCAGGTCAAATTTATCAGAGCTGATGCGCTGCTGAAGGCGCTCGGCTTCTTTCTCGTCAAATTCTTTCTGAGCTTTTTCAACGAGCGATACCACATCCCCCATGCCGAGTATGCGTTGTGCCATACGATCGGGATAGAAGGGAGAGAGCGCATCCAGTTTTTCACCGGTGCTCACAAATTTGATGGGTTTATCTACTACGGTTTTAATGGAAAGGGCCGCACCCCCTCGGGTGTCCCCATCCAGCTTGGTCAAAACCACGCCGTCGTAGTCAATTCGCTCGTTAAACTCTTTTGCCGTGTTGACCGCGTCCTGGCCGGTCATCGAGTCAACCACAAACAAAATTTCATGAGGATTCACGGCTTTCTTGATTTCCGCAACCTCATTCATCATCTCCTCATCCACGTGTAAACGACCGGCGGTATCAATAATGACGGTATCCATGGCCAGGCTTTTAGCCATTGCGACGGCTTCTTTAGCCACGCGAACGGCATCCTGCTGTTCAATGGAGTACACCGGCACCTCGATCTGCTCGGCGAGGGTCTTAAGCTGGTTTACGGCAGCAGGGCGATAAACATCGGCGGCAGCAAGAAGAGGATTCCTTTTATGCTCCTGCTTAAGGTGGCGGGCTAACTTACCGGTAAAGGTTGTTTTACCCGAACCCTGTAAACCGGCTATAAGAATAACCGTGGGGGGAGTGTGGGCGCTGGCAATGTCGGACTTTTCACCACCGAAGGTCTTTACCAGCTCATCAAATACAATTTTGGTGAACTGCTGACCCGGATTAACGCTGGTGAGAACGTCGCTTCCCAGTGCCTGTTCCTGTATCTCTTTGGTAAACTGGCGGGCTACCTCGTAGTTGACATCGGCATCCAGTAACGCACGACGAATTTCACGTACCGTCTCCGCGATATTTACATCGCTGATACGCGCTTCGCCCTTCAGGTTCTGGAAGGCCTTGTCTAATTTTGAGGATAAACTTTCAAACATGGATTACAACAGGGTTGTAAAGAATTTTCTCCGCCAATTACAGAGCCTGTAAAAATACGGGATTGTAGAAGGCTTATCAACACCTGTGTGGATAATTTATTCGATGAAAGGCATTGGCTACAAATGAGAAGGGTGCTCGGCCTTTTGAAATCGGTGCCGGGAGTTTTGTAAGAGAAGTGACTGGACTATTTAGCGATGAATCACTTAACAGAAAGTTGATAAACATTGATGACAGGAGCATCACCTCTGAAATCCAAAGTATAGATGCGATTTTTTCGGTCTATAGTTTTAGGATTATCATTAATTATAGTAAATCTTCACGAAGCAGTTTAGTATTATAAAAGGTATGGCCAATAGCCTGACCGTCGCCCGAGAATACTTGCACTCCCTGTTTTTTCAGGCTCCCGTCTCTAACCTCAAAGAGATGTACTAAAAAGCCATCAGAGGTAGAAAACAACGAACGGGTTGTATGGAATATTCGGAAAGCAACGCTGCCTCGTCTAGAGTTTATCCGGTAATCAAAGATGTTTTCACCGGCCTCATTTTTCAATTTTTGATTGGGGCTCAGCCTTTCATATGAAGGACCTTCAGGGAATAGTCCTTTAAATGAGATCCATGTAGAATTTGTACCAACTGAAATATCTTTTGCAAATAAGTTACCTTCATAAAAAAAGGGAGCGTAGTATAAAGTTCCGTTTAACACTGTAGTTGAACCAATACTAAAAGACAGAGAGCTTTCTTTTACATCATCATCAAAATTCAAACTGGCCGGCAAACTAAATTCACCCTCAAGTGCGCTTAAATCGCTATTCCATATGTGAAAGGCTTTTCTTGGGTTAGCCTCTTTTGAATATATTATTAAAACGTTGGAGTCATTAATGCTTTCAAAATGACGAGGCCACTGAATATCTGTAGGTTTAAATAAGATTTCATCCAGAAGCTTACCTCCCTGACTGAAAAAGGAAATCCGCGTGTTAAAATAATCTACGACAGCAATACGGCCTTTATGATCAATCCAGAGGTTAGTAAGATGCTGAAACTCACCAGGTCCACGGCCGCGTCCTCCAAATGATCGTACATAATCTCCCTCATGAGTAAAAACTTTAATCTTCATGTCCATTGCATCTGCCAGGAAAACAAGGTCGTTTATAGCAGCAATATCAACAGGCGAACCAATAAAGTTTTTCTGTGTTCCCCTGATAACAGATATTTTTTCGAGATCTATTTGAGTTTTCGACTGCCCAAGTATAATAGTTGAAAAAAAAGCTGTAATTATTATTGAAAGGCAAAGTTTTAATACTGATTCTTTCATTTGTCATATGGTTTAAATTAAGTTTAAAGCAAGGACTTAAAATCTTAAATCCTTGCTTTATTTTAGAGGGCTAAATCATCTAATTACCTTCTCCAGGGTCTACATTACAATCACCCCCACCAAAAGCGCACTGATTACCGCCTGGAGAGGCATCTATACATGTTTTCCAGCCTGTACCACCTATTTGAAGTGTGCAGACTCCTTCCATGCACCAATAGCATGGATCCTCTATATCAAAGGAATTTTTTTCAGCATAAATCGAAATACTGAAAGCTAATGAGAAGATGAATACCAACATACCAAGCATAAGTAGCGGATATTTTTTAACTAGGTTCATAAGTAACCTCACTTTGTTAATTAAGGGTAAATACTTTTTTTAAAATCATCTTTTTTAATTCCCTAGAAGTAACTTGATTTGATAAAGGAATTGAACTGACTATTGAAAGGTCATTCGAAACGAAGAAAACACTATTGGTAATAGTAACAATGTCTGGGGTGTTTAACGACAATTGACCATATGAGTAAGGTATTTTTCTATCAATAGAGGCATGATAATTCTCAACCCGCTTCTTGTTGCTATTAGTATACCAAACGGCTACCTCTACATTTTCCACTTCAGAAAAGAAGTCAATAAAATCAACAGCTTCATTCAGGCATAAAGGGCAACTAAGATCTTCCAAAACTATCAAAGCCAATAAATCTTGACCAGCTTCATTTTTTATAGAATCAGGAAGAATAAGAAAGGAATCTTTGAAAGGCTTTATTCTATCTAACAAAGGGTTTGGAGCCTTCTTCTCATATAAAAAGGCAAATGTAAGTGCTGCTATACTTGCTAACAGAAGCAGAAAAAACAATAAAAATTGAACTTTTTTACCCATTATCTAT
Source organism: Balneola sp. (assembly GCA_965267385.1). GTDB lineage: Bacteria > Bacteroidota > Rhodothermia > Balneolales > Balneolaceae > Balneola. Next base: position 2,784,178 of record OZ253957.1, on the reverse strand, counting down.
ATGTTTACAAGATATATAACCATACATGACCAAAAAAAAATTAGAATTCAAGAATTCTTAATTAATAAGAAGCTGCTCAAATCTAAAATGAAACAGAATAAATATATAATACAGTGATTTATGGATAAATTATTGTAAATCATGTCAATTTTAATCTTGTAGAAGAAAAATGAAATCACTAAAAAGCATATTATTCGCATCCTTTTTAGGAGTAGTCACTCTTGGATTCAGCAGCTATTTTGACAACTTTGAGGAATGTACAAGCGGTGCTGATGAGTCTGCCAGCTACTATGGAAATTGTGACATGCATGTAGGCAGGTGCTTGACACCCCCAGACCCACAAACGGTGTAGTTTGCTCTTATATTTATTTAAGAAAGTGACATTTATTAAGTACTCAGTTTTAAGAAATCAAGATCTCAATAAAATAGGCGTCTGCTTATTGGTATCACTTCTTTTTTGCTGCGGAGAGTTTAATACAGAGCGCTATGTTGTTACATCGCCTGTACACAGCTTTGAATTAAGCGAAGAGACTAAAGAATATTTAGTCAGCATATATACACAGGTTGTTGATAACCCAAATTCAGATGAGCTACTTTTTACAAACTATGGTTCGGAAGTCGGAGTGGTTATAACAGATTACAATGGAAATTTCATTGAGAAAGTAGGTGAAAAAGGCCGGGGCCCAAAGGAGTTGCAAAGTTCTAGATATTTTGGTGCACAAAACGATAGCAAAGTAGTAGTGCTGGATAAAGCATTAGCATTTTTTAAGGTGTTTGACAGAAGCTCGGAAGAGGTACAATTGTTTCCTTACCCGATAAAAGATGGGATTTCTGTTACATCACGAGAGATTACTTTTTGTAATGATAGGTGGTTTACAGGTGTTCAATTAAATAACAGTCAACCTTTTATAACAACGCCTACAATTGGAGTTTTTGATACTTCATTTGTCTTAGTAGATACACTAGGAGGGTATGACCCCTTTTTTCAAGGCAGAAGAGATATACTTCAGGAAACGACGTATGATTTGAATTGTGAAGAGAATAAAATCTATACTGTTCAAGGAAAGACTCCCAATATTCAAGTTTTCTCAATTGATAGTGGAAACAGGTTAGGAATAACTTCAAAAAAGCCTCCATCATTTAACCTGTCAGATAAGTTTATTGAACTGGTTACAAGCCCCCAAGAAATGACGAGATATTTATCTGAGGAGCAAAGCATAAGTCTACATGTCACTCATAATGACAAGTATCTTTTTTTAGTCTTCAGAAATGACGGAGGTATATATAGAAGAAGAAGGGTCTTAAACGAAAGCATACACTTTGTAGCAGTTTTTGATAGAGAAAGTTTAGAATATGTTGGCGAGGTTCAGCTGGATGGTGCAATATTAGGCTCTACAAAAGATGGTTATTTGATTGTGTTAAAGGATGAGGACCAATTAAGATTCGAAATAATAGAGGTTTCTGTAATTAACAAATAGCATTAGAACACAAGTCTTCTGTAGCCAAAGGCTTAAAGCAAGCCATACTTTGATAGTCTTAGGTTGTATAAGTTGAACGAGATAAGTTTACACGAACATAAAAAGTGGCCTATACCATTTTACAAGTCATACTGGTATTCGGTTACTCACTTTAAAAAACTATTTCATCACTAATTCTAAGCCGGGATTTATCTCGGCTTTTTTATTAGCTCAAGGAGCTTTTCGGTTTAACAAAGCTGATTTAAGCAACTGGTTCATCAGCCATTGTGGTAATCAGAACCCGGTGTGTTTGAAAAGACAGGCTCTTTCCATTCGGGATAACTTTGCTTTAGAAGGAAGTGAAAAACGCCCAGGTTCAGTAAGGGGAGATAAGTTAAGGCCATCCGGAACAGGCCGTCCTCAATGAAACTAAAGCCGATCAGGAAGGGAGCAATAATGAACAGGCTAAAAGAGATCAGCCATCCATAACGCTTTAACTTGAATAAAAGCCACAGAATGTAAGGGGTGGCCAGAATGCTGAGCACGATCCAGCCCCCGGACAACTGATCGGGAAAGAGGTAGAGCATAGAAGGGCTATCAGGGGGAGAAGTCCCCATAATGCGGTCCAGCTTTACTAAGTAAGGATCCTTTTTAAAGCGAAGCTCATTGTTTTTCATGTTTCTAAGGTAGAATCATTAAGAAGGTAAATCAAGAAAGACTCAGAATAACCATCGCATTCTGAATGTTTAAATGAAATCCCTCCTATCATTTTAAGTGAAGATTGATGATTTTCAGCCCATCAACCAATCAAAAGAAATTTTTACAGTAATGAGTGAAGGCTACGGATTATTAAAAGGAAAGAAAGGGATCATTTTTGGCGCTCTGGACGACCGCAGTATTGCCTGGCGGATCGCGCTCGCCTGTAAGCGGGAAGGCGCTAATTTTGTACTCTCCAATGCGCCCATTGCCCTGAGATTAGGTGCGTTGAATGCGCTTAGCGAGGAAACCGGAGCCCCGATCATTCCTTGTGATGTCTCCAGTGATCAGGACGTGAAGGACCTGATGGAAAAGGTGAAGGAAGAACTCGGCGGGGTGGACTTTATCCTGCACGCCATCGGGATGTCTCCGAATATCCGCAAAAACAAGCCGTACACCGACCTCAACTATAAGTGGTTTCAACAGTCGCTGGATATCTCGGCAATCTCATTGCACCGCATCCTCCACTATGCCGATGAGGCGGGCATCCTGAATGACGGCGGAAGTGTCGTGGCGCTTTCCTATATCGGAGCCCAGCGTATTTTCTCTAAATATTCCGATATGAACGATGCCAAGGCCCTGCTTGAAAGTATTGCGCGAAATTACGGAAGCCGTCTGGCCGACAGAGGAATACGCGTGAATACTGTATCCCAGGCACCGACTAAGACTTCGGCCGGTTCGGGGATCAAAGGGTTTGACGGGATGTACACCTTTGCCGAAAAGATCGCGCCATTGGGTAACCCGTCTGCCGATGACTGTGCCGATTACTGTGTAACACTGTTCTCGGACCTGACCCGTAAGGTAACCATGCAGAATTTATTCCACGATGGAGGCTTCGTGACCGCGGGTATATCGGAGGAGATGATCGACGATCTGGAGAAACTGTATGGTAATGACGATTAAGTATTACAAAGTCCGGGATTAGTTTGGGTCATTTCGTGGCGAAAGCCGGAATCCGGGGATATTTAAAACTCCGGCTTCCTGTTTACACATAAATGACAAGTTTAAAACAAGAAAAGAAGTAACATGCCAGAGACCATCCTTGGTATCGACCCCGGCTCCCGGCACACCGGCTATGCCGTGCTGACCGAAGATAAGGGTAAGCTGGTAGCCCTGAGGTGCGATGTGCTGAATATGGCTCATATGGATGATCACTCAGACCGCCTGAAGTACATCTTTGATCAGGTATGCAAGATCATTAAATCAAACAAGCCCACAACCTGCGCTGTGGAAACTCCGGTTTACGGGGTAGACCCCCAGGCCATGCTGAAGCTGGGGCGGGCACAGGCCGCGGCCATTCTCGCCATCAAGCACTGCGGCTTACCGGCGGTGGAATACTTTCCCAAAGTGGTGAAGAAAGCCATTACGGGTAACGGGAACGCCGGTAAAGAGCAGGTGGCCTTTATGCTGAGCAAGATGATTCAGCTGCCGGAAGAAAAGCTTAAGAACGATGCCACGGACGCCCTGGCGGTGGCCTGGTGTCATTATATGAAAGGGAAGTCCCTCCCCGGAGAGGCCAGAAAAACACACCAGAATAACAAGAAATCGGGCTGGGCGGATTTTATAGAGAAAAACCCTGAGCGGATAAAAGGATTATGATCGCATTTTTAAAAGGTTATGTGGAGGAACTCCGCCCGGATGAAGTATTAATGGATGTACAGGGGGTGGGATACCGTGTCGAGATCTCGGCCCAGACTTTTGAACAGCTGAGTCCCGAAACGGAAGTTAAGTTACTCATTCATCATCATATCACCGATAACGACCAGCGGTTGTTCGGTTTTTACACCCGTGAGGAAAAAGAGCTTTTTGAGCAGTTAATTACCGTTAAGGGGGTGGGGCCGAAACTGGGCCTTACCATTGTATCCGGCCTTCCCGCCAACCTGCTGATCGAGGCCATCGCGGGTTCAGACAGCGCGACGCTGTCCAGGGTGCCGGGAATCGGGAAGAAAACGGCAGAAAGGATCTCCCTTGAACTGAAAGACAAGATCGGCAGAGTAGAACGCTCTTCCGGCAGCGGGCCTGCAGCGGCAAAAGGCATCACCGAGGAAGTGATTTCGGCCCTGGAATCCCTGGGTTTTAAAAAGAAAGAGGCTGAACAGGCTGCGATCAAAGTGCTGAATGAAGATGGGGTCCATTCTGCTCAGGAAGCCATCAAAAAAGCCCTGGCTATGCTGAATCGCTAGCTTTTTTTCGTGCCCGGAAAGTATAGAAGATATAGGAAAGGCACAGCAGGAGCAGACCGATCCCTATGAGTAAGGATTTGGTTTCGGCTTCTCCATCCTCTGTATAATCGAAAATATAAAGAGTCAGCTGGGCCCCGGTTACTATTCCCAGAAAGTAAATGAAGATCGTGCGGGTCAAAGGAGATCGCAGCATGACAGATGTAGTTAAACGTTGTGTTGCCCCCTATAGATAACAATTTCTTAATTGCCTTTCATTTTATATTAATAGCATACATTAGTACCATTGATATACTGTTAGTTTTAACAAAATCCCTGCGCTGTGTCCAAGCAAACCATTCTGGTAGTCGATGATGAAAAGGATCTGCTCGACCTGATAGAGTACAACCTGAAGAAAGAAGGGTTTGAGGTTCTCAAGGCGGAAGACGGTAAGCAGGGCATTGATATGGCTAAAGAGCATAATCCCGACCTTGTGTTGCTCGATATCATGATGCCCAAGATGGACGGGCTTGAGGCCGTGGAGATCATGCGCAAAGACGAGGAGCTGAAGAGGATCCCGATCATTTTTCTTACCGCGCGAAGTGATGAAAAGACCGAAGTGGAAGGCCTGAACAAGGGCGGCGATGATTACATCACAAAACCGATCAGTACCACCAAGCTTATCTCACGCATCAAGGCCGTGATGCGCCGTTTCGATGAAAAAGAAGAGTCGGTGAATAAGCTGGAAGTGCACGATCTGGAGATCGACAAGGACCGCTACATCGTTACACGGGGGGAGGAAGAATTCCAGCTGCCACGTAAAGAATTTGAGCTGCTCTTTTTCCTTGCCAGCCGGAAAGGGAAGGTTCTGGATCGCCAGACCTTACTCAACAGGGTATGGGGAGATAATATCTACGTAGTGGACCGGACAGTGGATGTGCACGTTCGAAAGATCCGGGAAAAGCTGGGAGACCATTACATCGAAACCGTTAAAGGGGTAGGCTACCGGTTTAAAGAATGAGTAAATCCAAGAAAAAGAAAAGCATCGTATTTCGCCTCGGAATACGAATGAGTATTTACAGCCTCGTTTTCTCGGGGCTTGTTTCTTTTTTGACTCTGTCATTCATCTTTGGCATTGGTTTAAAGGTATCCGTTTATGCGGCCATCATCATTGCTGTTACCATTTCCATAACCACCTATCTGATCGCCCATGCCCTGGAATACCGCCGCCTCACCGTCATGGAGCGCGTGGCCAAGAATATCTCCCGCAAAAGATTCGAAGAGTATGAGGATATCACTACAACCTATAACGATGAGATCGATCATCTGGTGAAGCAGCTGGTTAAGTCGAGCCGAACCGTGGAGCGGGAGATCCAGCGCCTGAACCGAATCGAGAACTACCGTAAAGAGTTTATTGGGGATATTTCGCACGAGCTCAAGACGCCCATCTTTGCCATACAGGGGTTCATCGAAACATTGCTGAACGGGGCACTTGAAGACGAAGAGGTGAACCGCGAATTCCTGAAGAAAGCGATGAGGAACGTGAACCGCCTCATATATCTAACCAAAGACCTGATGGAGATTTCAAAACTGGAGACCGGAGAGCTCAAATCAGAGATTGAGGAGTTCTATCTTTATGAAACGGTTCATGAGGTGATTGATAGCCTGCAGTACAAAGCGCAAAAAGACAACGTGCGGCTTATACTGGTTGATTTCGACCGGAACTTGCTTGTTAAGGCCGACAAAAATCAGATCAAGCAGGTGCTCGTGAACCTCATCGAAAATGGAATCAAGTACAATGTGCCGGGCGGCAAGGTGGAAATCGGGGTTCAGGACTATAAAAAAGGTCCGGGAAGGGTTATGCTCTACGTGCAGGATACCGGCATCGGGATTGATGAAAACGACCTTCCCAGGGTTACCGAGCGTTTCTTCAGGGTCGATAAATCCAGGTCGAGGGAGCGGGGAGGCACCGGGCTTGGGCTATCTATCGTGAAACACATCATGGAAGCCCACGGGGAACAGCTTTTCTACGAAAGTGTGGTCAATCAGGGAACCACGTTTAAGTTTACCCTCCGCAAAGTGGAGCGTGAACCCCTACTATAAAATCCCTACCTTTGGCTCCTCAATTTAAAGAACGGAGTTCAAGCATGGTGTATGCAGTTATTATGGCCGGAGGATCCGGCACACGGTTTTGGCCTAAAAGCACAAAGGCGCTTCCCAAGCAGTTTTTACAGCTTTTTGGCGACGGAACCATGATCCAGAATACGGCCCGGCGCATCGAGCAACTGATCCCACAGGAACGGGTGCTGGTTGTGACCAACGATGACTACACAGAGATCGTAAAGGAGCAGCTGCCGAAAGTTCCGGAGGAGAACATCGTCGGAGAACCCCTGGCAAAGAACACGGCGCCTTGTGTTGCCATCGCCGCGGAACTATTGTACAAAAAGGACCCCGAGGCTGTCATGGTTGTACTTCCGGCAGATCACCACATTACCGACCCGGATGAATTCAATGAAATACTGAAAGCAGCCATTGAAAAAGCGGAGCAGGGAGAACAGCTGGTTACCATCGGGATACAGCCCAGCCGGCCCGAAACGGGTTTTGGGTATATCCATGCAGAAGCCAGGCAATCTGAAAGTTTGAACGCCCGCCCGGTCCATAAAGTAAAGGCCTTCAAGGAAAAGCCGGATCTTGCAACCGCTAAGCAATTTGTTGAGTCGGGCGATTACTACTGGAACAGCGGCATGTTTATATGGAGGGCAGATTCCGTGCTTAAAGAGTTCGGGCGCCAGCTGCCGGAGATGTATGCCTCCGTAAAACAGGCCTCCGATGAACTTTATACGGAGCTTCACTCAGCCGCCATCAATGAATTTTATCACGCCTGTGAATCCGTTTCCATTGACTATGGAGTTATGGAAGGAGCACAGGAAGTATTTGTGGTACCCGGCGACTTCGGTTGGAATGATGTGGGGAGCTGGACCGCAGTCCACGAACTGGAAGAGAAAGACCGAAACGGAAACGCGCTTAACGCCATCCATGTAACTACTTCCGGAGCCACAAATAATCTTGTGTTTTCTAACTCGGAGAAAATGATCGCCCTGGTTGGTGTGGATGGCCTGGCAGTGGTTGAGACCGAAGACGCCATCCTGGTTTGTGATCTTAAGTCTGCACAAGGGGTCAAGGAGATCGTAGAGCAGCTGAAAGGCGGGGATGACCTGAAGAAGTTTCTTTAGTCCAGACAGACCACTTGCTGATCAAAAGCCAGACTGATGTGAGCCGGTAACTTTCTGTTACTTTCTTCGTGGTCAACCTCGCTGTTCATGTGAATCAATAAACCTTGTTCAGCCTCAAGTTCCTGTATCAGGTCTGCGGCCTCAGGAATCGTCAGGTGTGTGGGATGCTCTTTTTCCCAACGGAGGCCGCTCAGTACCAGCAGCTTACATCCCTTTATCAGCTTTTTTGTTTCGGCGGGAATGACCTTTACGTCCGTGAGGTAGCAAAGATCATTGAGGCGGAACCCAAGGATGGAGAGCTCGCCATGAGTAACCGGCAACGGGGTTACCTTTACGTCATCGATATGAATGGGCCCGGCAATGACTTTCAGGTCCAGGCTGGTCGATCCCGGATATTTTGCATCTCCAAACATATAGTCGAAGCGAGAACGGATGGACTCAACACACGACTTCGTGCCATACACCGGTATAGGTTTTTTCTGGACATAATTGTAGGCCCTCAGGTCTTCCAGTCCGGCGATGTGATCCATGTGCTCATGGGTCACGAGCACGTAATCGATGGATGGGATGCGGTTGTAAATACTTTGCATCCGAAACTCAGGGCCGGCATCGATCAGGATGGAGGCATTGGCTGTCTTGACCCAAAGCGAGCAGCGACTGCGGATGTTTCTTGGGTCGTGACGGAGTTTACGGGCTGAGAACCCTCCGGCAACGGGAACCCCCATGGATGTGCCGGTTCCTAAAAAAGTGATCTCCATCATTCAAAATCCAGTTCATCCAGGCTTGTTTCCGGTGTTACAGAAAGCCGGTCCCAGAGGATATTGAGCTCCTTCTTTACCGCGGGTTTTATATAGGTCCCTTCAATGTCGATCTGCGCAAGCACACGGGCTATGGTGCCGAGCTGAGACTCAACGGGTTTGTTTTTATTGACGATCACGATCCGGTCGCCTTCCAGTATGCACTCACTTCCGCGGAATGCACCCCGTTCCTTTCTTAATCGATAGCCGGATTGCTCAAGAATCTGTTCGAGTTCTAAAAGAAGTTTATCTGGTTTCAAAATGAGAGCCCAACTGTTACTGAGTGACCGCTAAGATCGTAATCAAACTGTTCCCCATCAATATCAAAAGAGCGAAGCTCGTAGTTATATCCAATGCTCAAGGCTCGCCTTTTGAGCAGCGTAAGAAAGTTCACCCTGGATTCCAGCTTTAGCCTGGTTGCAGTCCCCCCGAAAAACCCTCCGTTTGAAGAGCTGAACCCGTATCCATAGGTCCCCTGGTTATTGAATTCCAGTGCATTACCCAACCGGAAATTAGCGAGCAGTCCCCCATTGATGCCGATAACAAACTGACTGAAGTCGTCGGCAATCCCGTCGTTCTCCACAACCGATACAAGCCCGCTGTGAATGATCACCGGTATCCCGATTTGAACACTACGCTTCACGGACACCGGAAGGTACGAATTGTAGGCCACATCGAAATCCAGATAATTTTTATCATCAAGACCGGTAAGCTTGTTGGCTAGTTTTAGATTGATCTCGAAGCCCGGTGTTTCAAAAGCCAAATGTAAACCGGTCCCCTCAAAGGAAAGGGGTGAGAAGCCAACACCCAGATCAGAACCCTTATAACTGAAATTCGTGAAGGCCGGACCGACCCTTAAGTAGGAAGAGGTGAACCGAACCTGAGGGGAAGAATTGTCCACGCTGAACATTTGCGCGCTCAGGGTTGCCGGAATAAAAATGACAAACAGGGTAAAAATTTTTTTCATTGGGAATGATTTGGTTGGAATAGGAATTAGCTAGTCAACGGAACTAAATACTAAAGCTTTCATGAAACTAATCATAATTTTCCTCACCGCACTGATGTCACTGACCACAGTCAATAGCACGGATGGATTCTACGATTTTATTGTGGATGATATAGATGGAAATCCCACTGAACTGGAGCAATTTAAAGGGAAGGTCGTTCTGGTCGTCAATGTAGCTTCCAGGTGCGGCTACACCCCTCAGTATGAGGGACTGCAGAATCTGTACGAGAAATACAGCGACGAAGGCCTGGTGATACTGGGTTTCCCTGCCAATAACTTTAACGGACAGGAACCCGGCACGGAAGAAGAGATAAAGCAGTTTTGCCGGCTCAATTACGGAGTTGAATTCCCAATGTTCTCCAAGGTATCGGTAACGGGAGAAGATCAGCATGAGCTCTTCAAGTACCTGACTTCACTGGAGAATCCGGACTTTACCGGAGATATCAAGTGGAATTTTGAGAAATTTTTGATCGACAGGAACGGAAATCTTGTCAGAAGGTTTAGAAGTGCAGTAAAGCCCGAAAGCCAGGAAATGATATCCGCCATTTCCAAAGAACTGGGCTCCTAAGAACTTATATCCCATCACCATCCCGATAAGAGGGTCACGATTGATTTCGTGACCCTCATTTTTTTGGTTTGGGTGTTGACTATCAAGGCTAATGACCCGTATATTTGCTGCCCTCTTATTGGTCCGGTAGTTCAGTTGGTTAGAACGCCTGCCTGTCACGCAGGAGGTCGAGGGTTCGAGTCCCTTCCGGATCGCGATAAAGCCCTGAATCAACAGATTCAGGGCTTTTTTCATATTAGCCCTCTAAAGAGTACTTTTCAAAATGTCTTCCATTTATCCAACATATGATGTGATAGTAGTTGGCGCAGGACACGCCGGAAGCGAAGCTGCAGGAGCCGCAGCCCGTCTCGGAGCAAAAACACTACTCATTACAATGAACCTGGAAGCAATAGCCAAGATGTCCTGTAACCCGGCCATGGGCGGAGTAGCCAAAGGACAGCTCGTAAGGGAGATCGACGCACTGGGTGGACTTTCCGGGATAGTGAGTGATGAATCCGGGGTCCAGTTTAAGATGCTCAACCGAAGCAAGGGGCCTGCGATGTGGAGCCCAAGATGCCAAAGCGACCGCATGCTCTATGCCCGGAAGATGAGAGAAAAGCTGGAGGCCATTCCGAACCTTTTCTTCAGGCAGGATAATGTAATAGACCTTATAGTTGAGAAGGGAAGGATAGAAGGGGTGGTCACCCAAACCGGCCAGGAGTTCCGGTCGGCATCCGTTATCTTGACCAGCGGTACCTTTCTGAATGGGCTCATCCACATCGGAGACAGCAATTACGGTGGAGGAAGATCGGGCGAGCGTGCATCTGTGGGCATCTCTGCGGCACTTGAAAACAATGGTTTCACCGTAGGTAGATTAAAAACAGGAACTCCGCCCCGCGTTGATGGGCGCACCGTGGATTACAGCAAGCTGGAAGTACAGGAAGGCGACGAAGATCCCACTCCTTTTTCGTTTCTTACAGAATCACTCATCCCTAAAGTGGAGCAGTTATGCTGCTGGATAGGATATACCAACCAGAAAGTCCATGAGGTCTTAAAGACCGGGTTTGACCGAAGCCCCATGTTCAATGGACGGATTAAATCCGTGGGCCCCCGATACTGCCCCAGCATAGAAGACAAGATCAACCGCTTTGCGGACCGGGAGCGGCATCAGTTGTTTTTAGAGCCGGAAGGCTGGAATACTTACGAGATGTATCTGAATGGCTTCTCAACATCGCTTCCTGAGGATGTTCAGTATGAAGCGCTCAGAACTATCCCCGGATTCGGGGAGGTGGTCATGTTGCGTCCCGGTTACGCTATCGAGTACGACTATTTCCCGCCCCATCAGATCAAGCGGACGCTGGAAACCAAAATTGTAGAGGGACTTTATTTTGCCGGCCAGATTAACGGCACCACGGGCTATGAGGAAGCTGCGTGCCAGGGATTGATGGCCGGAATCAATGCCGCGCTTAAGGTGCAGGGAAAAGAACCGCTCATTCTGAAGAGATCCGAAGCTTATATTGGAGTGCTTATTGACGACCTCATCAATAAAGGCACCGAAGAGCCTTACAGGATGTTTACCTCCAGAGCGGAGCACCGTATTCTGCTTCGGCAAGACAACGCCGACCTCAGATTAACCGAAATCGGTTATAAGATCGGACTGGCTTCTGAGGAGCGCTATCAAAAAATGATATCAAAGAAAAAGGCGGTACATGAATTGCTGGATCTTTTTTCAGACCAAACAGTACGCCCGGAAACGCTCAATCAGATGCTGGAGCAGCAGGGTACAACTCCGCTGAACCAGCCGGTTAAAGCCGAAACGGTACTCACGCGGCCCCAGGTAAGCATTCAGAATATGCTAGACGCTGATGAAACCTTGAGAGAAAAGACGGCCGAAATAACCTCTGACCGATACGTCCTTGAGCAGGTAGAAATACAGATCAAGTACGCCGGATATATACAGAAAGAATTTGAAATGGTGGAGGAGCTTTCCCAAAAAGAAAACTTCCCCATCCCGGAAGACCTGGATTATTCGAAAATAAAGAGCCTGTCCAGCGAAGGCCGTCAAAAGATGTCTAAAATAAAGCCCGAAACGATTGGCCAGGCCAGTCGCATAAGCGGGGTGTCTGCCAGCGATGTTGCGGTCCTCATGGTATATCTAAAAGGATAGGTGTTTCACGTGAAACACAATATTCACATACGGGAGATCACTAAAGAGGAAAAGAAAACGGTTGAACAGGTGTTTGACGCTAACCGGGAAGCCCTTAACGCATATGCCGATCTTTTGCTTTGGTGGAATGATAAGATCAACCTGGTCAGCAGAGAGGTTTCACGTGAAACAGTCATGCTGCATATCAATCATTCACTGTATATGATGCTTTCCAGGAGCTTTGAAAGGGCCGCCCACCTGCTTGATACCGGCACCGGTGGGGGCTTACCGGGCTTGCCACTGGCGATTTGCACAGGTACAAAAAAGTATCTGTTGAATGATATCATTTCGAAGAAGATCTTTGCCGTCAACGATATGGTGCAAAAGCTGAGCCTGAGTAAACATGTGACAACCCGGGCCGGAAGTATTGAGAATGTGAAAGCCGGTAAGGAGTGGGTAATAATCACCAAGCATGCGTTTAAGGTGGGGGATCTGCTTGGGCTGACAGAAGAAAGCGGATCCACAGAATATGTTTTTTTGAAGGGGGCCGATGAGGCGATCAGGGAAGTGGAAGAAGTAAAAAGCGTTCTGGATGTTGAAGTGATAAAACTGGACCCCTCGTTTATGAATGAATTTTATGCAGGAAAAGGAGTGGTTACCATCAGACGCGGAAGTTCATGAAAAGCTCAGAAAGAAGATTAAAGCTTATGCTGATGATTCAGCAAAAAGGAAACCGCAAGACAGTGGATGAGCTGGCGGAGCATTTTGGAGTCAGCAGAAGGACTATATTCAGGGATTTCAATGCCTTACAGGAAATAAACGTGCCCATTACCTGGGATAAGTACTCGGGATACGGTGTGATGCCCGGGTTTAAAATACCCCCTCTGATGTTTTCTACGCAGGAGTTGGCGACGATCATTGTGGGGCTGAACTTTGTGAAATCACAGGTGGACCAGCAAATGGTGGATGACGCCAAGGGCGTAGAGCTTAAGATCAAAAACGTGCTGCCGGAAGAACTGAAGGACTTCATGACTTCCCTGCAGGACAACACAATAGTCGATCCCTATTCGAAATTCAGCGCGGAGAAAAAAAGAGGAGGCAACTGGTATTTGCTAAGCAGCGCGATCTCACAAAAGAAACGCGTAGAGTTCCGGTACACCTCAAGCAAGGGAGAAGTAAAGACCCGAAAAGTAGATCCCTATATTCTGGTCTTCTATAAAGATCACTGGAACATGATCGGCTTTTCCCATCTGCGGGGAGATTTCCGGAATTTCATCCTGGAAAATATGGCGGAGGTTCGAATTCTGGACGAAGAATTTCAGAGGAAATCTAAAATCGATCCTGAGGCGCTTATTTTCCGCTCAGAAGAGCAGGCACATTCGGTAGAGGTATTGGTCGACGAACAGGCTGTTCGGCAGTTTGAGGCCAATTTTGTGGCTAATAATTTTAGTAAAGAAAAAATTAATCCTAAAAAATTTAGGTATAGCTTCCACTTTGAAAACCTTCAGTACATCAACGACTGGCTGTTCCAATTCGGGGATCGGGTGAGAATTGAAGGGCCTCCCGAACTGGTGGAGTTAAGAAAAGAAAAACTGAAGGCCATGATGAAAGACCTTCCATAAAAAAAGGCTCCGGTTACGAAGCCTTTTTTCTTACAGAAGTTTTAAGTGAAAGGGACGATCAGGCTTCTTCCTCATCATCTTCATTCACGACCCGGGTGACGGCAGCAATGGAACCTTCGTCATCGAGTCGCATTATGCGAACACCCTGTGTATTTCTTCCCATGGTGCGAATACCTCCGCAACTCATCCGGATCACTTTGCCTCGCTCCGTGATGATCATCAGGTCATCCGTATCAGAGACTTCCTTGAGCGCGATGAGCTTACCGGTTTTAGGAGTTACCTTCAGCGTAATCACACCTTTACCCCCCCTGGATTGCTCCCTGTAGTCGTCAACAAGCGAGCGTTTGCCGTAACCGTTCTCGGAAATGGCTAGAACGGTGGCTTCATGGGCATTCCGGATGACCACCATATCAACGATCTGATCATCTTTGCCTAAGGTCATTCCTCTTACGCCGGAGGTGTTACGGCCCATTTCGCGAACCTCAGATTCGTGGAAGCGAATGGCCCGGCCGTTTCGGTTGGCCAGGATAATCTGACTGTCTCCGTCGGTTAGTTCAGCGGCCAGGAGCGAATCCCCCTCTTTAATGTTAATGGCAATGATACCGTCTCTTCTCGGGCGGCTGTAAGCCTCCAGCGATGTTTTCTTGATCTGGCCTTCTTCGGTTGCCATGATGATGGAGTGTTTTTTCACATACTCTTCTTCGTCGAGGGTCTTAACCGGAACAAAGGCTTTGATGGAATCTTCTTTGTCGATCTCGATGAGGTTGACGATCGCACGGCCCCGGGCAAGGCGGCCTCCTTCGGGAATCTCATAAACCTTTAGCCAATAGCATTGTCCTTTTTCAGTAAAAAAGAGAATGTAATTGTGGTTGGAGGCCACGAACAGATGTTCGACATATTCCTCATCGCGGGTTGTGGTGCCCTTCATTCCCTTGCCGCCACGGCGCTGTCGGCGGTAGCCGCTGACAGGCATACGCTTAATAAAGCCTTTGTTGGAAATGGTGACAACCACATCCTCATCCGCTATCATATCCTCAATGCTGAAGTCTTCTGCGGAATAGACAACCTGAGTACGGCGTTCATCCCCATAACGGTCTTTGATATCCTGCAGCTCTTCTTTAATGATCTCATTCTGACGATCACGGCTTGAAAGGATGTCACGGAAGTCTGCGATCTTCTCAACGATATCTTTGTACTCCGTATCGATCTTGTCGCGCTCCAGCCCGGTGAGCTTCTGAAGGCGCATTTCAAGAATAGCCTTGGCCTGAATATCGGTGAGGGCGAACTTTCTTCGAAGTTCAAGGCCCGCTTCGGAAGGATTGCTGGCTGCACGGATGGTGGCAATGACCTCATCCAGGTTATCGAGAGCAATTTTAAGCCCCTCCAGAATATGTGCCCTTGCCTCTGCCTGGTCCAGATCGTAAATGGTTCGCCGAACCACCACATCGATTCTGTGCTCAAGGTAGTGATAGATTAATTCCTTGATCCCCATTACCTTAGGTCGTCCCTTAACCAGCGCCAGGCTGATCACCCCGAAGGTAGTTTGCATCTGGGTGTACTTGTAGAGCTGGTTCAGAACTACCCCGGCATTGGCGGATCGCTTGAGAATGATGACCACCCGAATTCCTTCCCGGTCCGACTCATCACGCACCTCAGCGATATCGGTGATCTTTTCGTTATTGACGAGATCGGCGATCTTTTGAATGAGCGTACTCTTATTAACCTGATAAGGAATCTCCGTAATAACGATCTGCTCCCGGCCGCCCCTCAGTTCTTCTGTATTAGCCCGGGCACGAAGGGTGATTTTTCCGCGGCCGGTTTCATAGGCTTCTTTGACGCCTTCATATCCGTAAATAATACCGCCGGTAGGGAAATCGGGAGCCGTGATGTGCTCCATCAGCTCTTTGGTTTCGATCTCCGGATTATCAATGTACGCCTGAATACCATCGACAACCTCAGAAAGGTTGTGCGGAGCCATGTTGGTGGCCATTCCCACGGCAATACCCGAAGCTCCGTTTACCAGCAGGTTGGGAAGCGCGCCGGGCATGACCGTCGGCTCTTCGAGCGTGTCATCGAAGTTGGGCTGGTAGTCAACCGTCTCCTTATTAATATCGGTGAGAAGCTCTTCAGCGATACGGTCCATTCGAACTTCGGTGTATCGCATTGCCGCGGCGGAATCTCCGTCAATGGATCCGAAGTTCCCCTGGCCATCTACCAACGGATAGCGTAACGAAAAATCCTGAACCATCCGGACAATGGTGTCATAAACGGCAGAGTCTCCGTGAGGGTGATACTTACCGAGCACTTCACCAACGATACGCGCGCTTTTCTTGTAACCGCGGTTGTGTAGCATCCCGAGTTCGCTCATGCCGTAGAGTGCGCGCCGGTGAACAGGTTTCAGGCCATCACGAACATCAGGAAGAGCCCTGGAAACAATGACCGACATCGAATAATCGATGTAGGATGATTCCATTTCATCTTCAATGGTAATCGGAATAATCTTTTCTCTAGCCATATAAAATCAGTAAAAGTAAATCCTTAAGCGGTTCTTAAATATCCAGTTTTGCGTACTTCGCGTTCCGTTCGATAAACTCCCGGCGGGGCTCCACATCATCTCCCATGAGGGTGGAGAACATTTTATCGGCTCCGGCCGCGCTTTCTACCGTAACTTGCTGAAGTGTACGTGTTTCAGGGTCCATGGTAGTTTCCCATAGCTGTTCGGGGTTCATCTCACCGAGACCCTTATACCGGGAAACATCGAATTTCTTTTTCTTCTTTTTGAGGTCCTGAATGAGTTTGTCGCGGGTATCATCATCCCAGGCGTAGTCGATGTTCTTGCCATAAGTGATACGATACAGCGGCGGTGTGGCAATGTACACGTAGCCATTGTCGATAAGCGGTCTCATGTACCGATAGAAGAAAGTCAGGAGAAGAGTACGAATATGAGATCCGTCCACATCGGCATCGGTCATAATAATGATCTTGTGATAGCGGAGCTTATCCACTTCGAAGTCCTCGTCGCCATGTCCCACCCCGGTACCGAGTGCGGTGATCATGGCCTGGATCTCTTTGTTCTCAAGGATCTTGTTGATCTTGGCCTTTTCGACATTGAGGATCTTACCGCGCAGGGGCAGGATTGCTTGTGTTCTTCGGTCACGGCCCATTTTCGCTGAGCCCCCTGCAGAGTCACCCTCCACCAGATAAACTTCTGAATGCTCCGGGTCTTTGATGGAGCAGTCGGCCAGTTTTCCGGGAAGGCCGCCACCACTCATTACGCTCTTTCGCTGAACGAGCTGCTTGGCCTTTCGGGCGGCTTCCCTGGCTTCAGCAGCCAGGACCACTTTCTCAATGATCTTCTTGGCTGTTTTAGGATTCTGTTCCAGATATTCATTCAGCTGATCATATACCGTCACCTCTACAGCGCTCTGAACCTCGGAATTACCCAGCTTGGTCTTGGTCTGTCCTTCAAACTGTGGTTCCGCCACTTTAACACTTAGCACCGCGGTGAGGCCCTCTCTGAAATCCTCTCCGGAGATCGTGACCTTGCTGTTCGACTTGATGAGCTTATTCTTCTCGGCATAGCTCTTCAATGACCGGGTTAAGGCCCGCCGGAATCCCGAAACGTGAGTACCGCCTTCACGGGTATTGATGTTGTTCACATAGGAATGCACATTTTCAGCGTAGGAGGAGTTATAAGCCATCGCCAGCTCCACAGGCACCCCCTCAACTTCACCTTGTATATAGATGGGTTTATCCATGTGGGATTCACGGGCTTCATCAAGGTACTTTACAAAGTCACTGACCCCGCCTTCGTAGTGGTACACCTCCTTGCTCAGTTCTTCATCTTCTTCCCGTTTGTCAATAAGCTCAATGGTAACCTGTGGGTTCAGGAAGGCGAGCTCTCTCATGCGCTCGGCAATGATATTGAACTTGAATTCAACGGTCTGGGTGAAAATGGTGGGATCAGGAAGAAATGTGATGATCGTTCCCGTGCGTTTGGTCTTGCCCTTTGTACTAAGAGGCTCCTTGGTGATCCCTTTCTCAAAACTCATAGTGTGAATCTCGCCATCCCGATGGATCTCGGCTTTGAACCAGGTGGAAAGGGCATTCACACAACTAACGCCCACACCGTGAAGGCCACCCGACACCTTATAAGTGTCTTTATCAAACTTACCCCCCGCGTGAAGCTTGGTTAAAACCACCTCCACGGCAGGGATGCCGAGCTTTGGGTGATTGTCGACAGGAATACCCCGACCATTGTCTTCAATGGTCATCGATCCGTCTTCATTTATGGTTACAATGATGTGGTCACAGTGACCGGCGAGTGCTTCATCAATGGAATTATCTACAACCTCATTGATCAGGTGATGCAAACCTCTCTGTCCGGTGTCCCCGATGTACATTGCCGGACGCTTTCGTACTGCCTCAAGACCTTCCAGAACCTGTATATTCGAAGCCTTGTAGTCAGCTCGTTTGTCTTTTGCCATAAATAAGGGGTGATAGCTTTGTTAGATGAGTAATTTGATGCCCGAAAATAGGGCTATGAGGCGCAAAATCAAAAAAAGGGTACCCTGAATTCCAAAAAAATTGAGATAAAAATTCTGGGGTTAAATTTGAGAAAAAAACCAACCGGCATCAGTGTGGATAAAACACCCGTTTTGTGAATAATTGCGTGACGAACGTTTTTTTGAAGCTAAAAGCATTGATGTTTGAAAAATATAGCTCTATCTTTGGGGTCTATTTTCACACAGAAATAACTGAAAGAACAATGTCGCGAAGAGACGATATTTCCGGAAAGAAAGCGCTGAATGGTTACCGTTCTTCTAAGTCGAACAATAAGACCAAGCATCGCTTCCATTTAAACTTGCAAAAACGACGCTTCTACATTCCTGAAGAAGATAGGTGGGTAACACTAAAAGTGTCTGCAAAAACACTCAGAACGATCAATAAGAAAGGGATCACTGAAGTGCTGAAAGATGCTCGTCGTAAAGGAACCCTGTTAAAAGAAGTATAGAACCATGGCAAAAGGAAACAGAGTTCAGGTAATTTTGGAGTGTACTGAAAAACCAGGCAGCTCACGTTATGTGACTACCAAAAACAGACGTACACAGACAGAACGACTGGAGCTAAAAAAATACAATCCTGTTCTTCGGAAACACACCATCCACAAAGAAATTAAATAAGCTGAGACAGAGACATGGCTAAGAAACAAGTATTCGGTTCAGACGCATTAGCAGCCAAAGCGGCCCAACGTCGCATGGCGAAAGTGGTCATCTCAACAAAAAATGAGAACGGTAAGTATTCTTACCGCGAAGCGATGGTTGATCAGGATAACGTGAAGGAGTATATCCAGCAGAACAAGGCGTAATTACGTTTTAAATGACTTTAAAGGTTACGCAAGCTGATTGTGTAACCTTTTTTTTTGCGTACTTTTCACCATTCAATACAGGACAGCTATGAGTTTGAAAGACCAGATTCTTACCGACCTGAAAGAGGCGATGAAAGCCAAGGAACAGGACAGGCTCCGGGTGCTTCGCTCGCTGAAAGCCCGGCTTCAGGAGAAAGAAATAAGCCAGAGAAAAGGTGGGGCTGCAGAACTGACGGATGATCAGGCGGTAGAGGTACTGATGAAAGCCGCTAAACAACGAAAGGAATCCATCGAGCAGTTCCAGCAGGGCGGACGCGAAGATCTCGCTCAAAACGAGAAGCTTGAACTGGCTATCATTGAGGAGTACCTCCCTGAAATGCTCTCGGAAGAAGAGGTTCGGGAAGTGGTTCAGAAAAAAATATCTGAAACAGGTGCAACCGGACCACAGGATATGGGTAAAGTGATGGGGCCACTTATGGGAATGCTGAAAGGGAAAGCAGATGGCGGCCTTGTCAGCAAAGTGGTGAAAGAAGAACTCAGCAAATAGACCATGTATATACTCGACATCCTTATTGCGGCACCCATTCTTTACTTCTTTTACCGTGGGGCCGTAAACGGGCTTGTCAAAGAAATCCTGAACATCGTTGGAATTGTCCTCGCCGTATTTCTGACCTTCAACTACATGGATGCTTTCAGCGGCATCATCAGCCCGATGTTTGAGAATAACCCCGGGCTTATTCCTTTTGCCTCAGGGGCCACGTTGTTTCTCGGCACGTTGATTATCATAGGGCTTATCGCCCTGGGTACCAAAAAGATGCTGGAAGCTGCCAACCTCGGCACCGTTAACCGGGTTTTGGGTGGGGTCTTTGGAGGATTAAAGGCAGGAATCATGGTTAGCACCGTGCTGTTGCTGCTGGCGGGCTTTAATTTTCCGGCCGAGAAAAGCAGAGACGACTCCTTCTTATATGAATATGTGCTTTACCTGGGGCCCTGGAGCTATAACGCGGTAGCAACGATCTACCCCGGGGCAGAGAACTATACCGAGACCATCGAGAAAAACATCAGTAAGTATAACCCGACAGAAAACTTTCCGATACCAAACGACAACTGACATGAAGTTCCCTTCTGTAGAAGAACAACTGGAAATTATCAAACGGGGTACTACGGAAATCGTCCCCGAAGAAGAGCTCAAAGAAAAGCTCAGCAAGTCGATCAAAGAAAAACAACCCCTGAAGGTGAAACTGGGTGTAGATCCCACCCGGCCCGACCTTCACCTGGGCCACTCGGTCATCCTCAGAAAGCTGAGACAGTTTCAGGATCTGGGCCATGATGCGATTCTCATCATTGGCGGTTTTACCGCGATGATCGGAGATCCTACCGGCCAGAATAAGACCCGGCCTCCGCTAACCATGGAAGAAGTAAAAGAAAACGCGGAGACCTACATCGACCAGGCCCGGCTGATTCTGGATGAGGACCGGCTTCAGATCGTAAACAACTACGACTGGCTGGGGACGATGAATTTTATGGATGTGATCCACCTTTCGTCCAGGATGACCGTAGCGCGCATGATCGAAAGAGACGACTTCTCAAAGCGGTTTAGCTCGAACGAGCCGATTTCGCTTCATGAGTTTCTGTATCCGCTGGCTCAGGGGCAGGACTCTGTACATCTCAACTCCGACATTGAGCTGGGGGGAACCGACCAGAAATTCAACCTGCTGGTAGGGCGTCAACTGATGAAAGACAACGGGCAGGAACCACAGGTTTGCCTGATGATGCCTCTTCTGGTTGGAACCGATGGATCTGCAAAGATGTCGAAGTCATACGATAACTACATTGGTATAGATGAGAACCCCAACGACATGTACGGCAAGTCGTTATCCATTCCTGACGAGTTGATCTACACCTATTTTGAACTGGTCACCGATGTGCCCGGTACCGAGCTCCCTGAACTGAAGAAAAAGGCGGAGTCAGATCCCCGGAATACCAAACACGAGCTGGCTTACACCATCGTGAAAATGTATCACGGGGATGAAGCGGCCAAACAAGCCCGTGAGCATTTTGAACAAACGGTGATCAATAAAGAAGTACCGGATGATGCCCCTGAATTTACATATGTATCCGGGGAGGAACACCGGCTTCTGGATATCATCGCGGATACCGGCTTCTCGCCAAGTAATGGTGAAACCAAGCGGATGATGAAACAGGGAGGGGTTAGCCTGGACGAGAAAAAGATTCAGGACAAGAATTACACTCTGACATTGGAAAAAGGGGAAGAGGTTGTCCTAAAAGTCGGGAAACGCAAATACGGAATACTCAGGGGAGTCTGAATTGATACGCATCAGTTCGTACAACGTGAACGGTATCCGGGCGGCACACCGAAAGGGTTTTGTTGACTGGGTTTCAGAATCCGATCCCGACATCATCTGTGTTCAGGAGTTAAGGGCCGGGGAGAATCAGGTTCCCGACGAAATACAGGAACTGGACTACCACCAGTATAATCACACGGCCGAGAAAAAAGGATACTCAGGAGTATCTATACTCACGAAGGCAGAACCATTATCTGTTACAGAAGGGATCGGCGTAGACTGGATAGACTCTGAAGGCAGGGTGCTTATCGCAGAATTTGAGTCTTTCAACATCATGTCGGTGTATATACCCAGCGGGTCAAGCGGAGACCACCGCCAGGAACTCAAGATGAAATTTCTGGAGGAATTCATACGGTTCTGTGAACAGTTTCCGGGGAAGGCTAAGCCCATGCTTATTTGTGGCGATTTCAACATCTGCCACAAGGAGATCGATATTCACAACCCGGACAAGCAGCACAATACGTCAGGTTTTTTACCGGAAGAAAGAGCCTGGGTCACGGAGTTTCTGAATACAGGCTATGAGGATGTGTTCAGAAAGCTTCATCCGGACGTTCCCCATTTGTATAGCTGGTGGAGTTATCGGGCAGCATCTAAAGAAAGGAACAAGGGCTGGAGAATTGATTATCATATGGCTACAAAGGAATTAGCAGAGAAGGCAAAAAAAGCCGTTATTGAAAAAAAGTGGGATATCTCCGATCATGCGCCGGTAACGGTTGAGTATGAAATATGATTGAGCACACCGAATGTTGGCCGGTTAACATACCGTAACTACTCACAGAATGGGGACACATTACAAAGGAAGTGATAAGGAAATAAATACGCTGAATGCATACATCAAGCTGATGCGTTCAAGCGAAAGTATCACCACCCGGTTAAGCCGGCACTTATCCGATCACGGACTGACCATAAGTCAGTTCGGTACGCTGGAAGCTCTTTATCATCTGGGGCCCCAGAATCAGCGGGAGATAGGCCGGAAGCTGCTCAAAAGCGGCGGTAATATCACGCTGGTTATCGATAATCTTGAAAAGCAGGGGCTGGCCCGGCGCAATACAGACCCCAATGACCGCCGTGCTGTTATTGTAAGCCTGACGGATAAAGGAAGAGCATTTATAGAAAAAGTGTTTCCCAAACATCTGGAAGTCATCAGTGAGGAATTTGAGGTGCTTACCGAGGACGAGAAGAAAGAACTTGCGAGAATTTGTAAAAAGTTAGGAACCAAGGAATAGTTTGGAATAATTTGGTGTTAACTTTTCATCCTATCCAAATATAGTGATACTTTAACTCCATAAATCCCTCAGGGAGTGGGTCTGATAGGCCTACTCCCTTTTTTATTTGACAGCTTCGTAAATAAAGTAGGGCGGGATGTTTCTCCAGCAGAAAGAAGTATTAAATCCACCAAAGACCTCACTAAGGGGTTTGGAAAGATGGCCGGGTGTTTGATAGGCTAGAAAGGACCCCCCGGGTCTAAGCGCCTTCCGGGTGTTGTTTAAAATGCGGAGTTTCATATCCCATTCAAAAAAAGAAAAAGGAATGCCTGAAATGATATGATCGGCGGCCCCTAGTACATCCGGAGGCAGGAGCTCCATCATGTCCTCAACGCTTTCATTAAACAAATGAAGCCGGTGATCATCTATTTCCTGAAGTTTTTCGAAGAAGAGGGCATTCGTCTCAAAGGCAAAAACCCGGGCGTCAGGCCCGAGATTCTGTAAAAAATGCTTGGTAAAGATCCCGGTTCCTGCTCCGTATTCAATAAGGATTCGGGTAGTTGAGAAATCAATGAACTGAGATAGTTTCCGGATACAATATTTGGAGGAAGGAGTGATGGAAGCCACATCCCTGTCTGAAACAAATGAACGAAAGTAAGTGAGTGTTTCTTTCATAATGCTCAGAGCTCCTCCTTAAGTTGTTCGATTTGATCGCGAATACGGGCGGCTTCTTCAAACTCCATATTCTTGGCCGCGTGAAGCATGGTTGCCCGTAAATGTTCGAGCAATTTATCTTTGCTCTCAAAGGTCACCTCATTCATAGCCGGACTAGCTTTATACTGAATACCATCCTCGGCGACTTTTACGGTCTCCAGATAATCCTCCATCGCGGCCTCCTCAGCTTCTTTGCTGAAATCCACTCTACGGTTGGAAATGAGAGAAGGATCAACCAGAGGTTTGAGTTCTTTAGCTACGGTCTCTGGGGTAATGCCATGCTCTTTGTTGTACTCCTGCTGGATCTTCCGCCGACGGTTGGTCTCATCTATTACTTTTCGCATACTGTCAGTGATCTTGTCGGCATATAGTATGGCTTTTCCGCCAACATTCCTTGCAGCCCGACCCACAATCTGAAAAAGAGAGGTTTCGGACCTTAAAAAGCCTTCCTTGTCCGCATCCATGATGGCAACCAGGCTCAGCTCGGGTATATCGATACCCTCCCGCAGCAGGTTGATCCCCACCAGCACATCGTAATCCCCGCGCCGATACTTGTACAACACCTCTATTCGTTCCAGGGCGTCCAGCTCACTGTGCATATAAGCAGCTGAGATCCCGACGTTCTTGAGGTATTCGCTGAGCTCTTCACTCAACCGTTTGGTAAGCGTGATGACCAATACTCTTTCTTTCTTCTCCACCCGCTTGCGGATCTCCTCCATCAGATCATCCACCTGATTACCCAAAGGCCGGACTTCGATCTCCGGCTCCATAAGTCCCGTTGGCCGGATCAGCTGCTCGGTATAAACTCCTCCGCTCTTCTCCAGTTCATAGTCACCGGGAGTGGCACTTACAAAGATGACCTGATTGACCAGCTCTTCCCACTCCTGAAAAGTAAGAGGCCGGTTGTCCAGGGCGGAAGGAAGGCGGAAGCCATGATCCACCAGCTGAATTTTACGGGAACGGTCGCCCCCGTACATGGCCGAGATCTGAGGGATGGTCTGATGACTTTCATCTACGACCACCAGATAGTCATCCGGAAAATAATCGAGCAGGCAATAAGGCCGCTCACCGGGTTTACGGGCACTGAGGTAACGGGAGTAATTCTCAATGCCGGAACAGTAGCCGATCTCCTGGATCATTTCAATATCAAACAGGGTGCGTTGTTCAAGACGCTTGGCTTCCAGGAACTTCTCTTCCTCAATAAGCACCTTGGTTCGCCACTGAAGCTCTTCACGTATCTGCTGAATGGATTGCTCCAGTCTGGATTTGGTGGTCACATAATGAGAAGCCGGATAAATTTTGAACTCCTCCACGGTCTCTTTTACGTCTCCGGTTTCAGGGTCAAAAAGCTGGAGTTTCTCAATCTCATCCCCCCACATTGAAATCCGGAGCCCGTCGTCAGAATAAGCGGGAAACACGTCCACCACATCACCCCGGACTCTGAAAGTACCACGCCGGAAGTCGAGATCATTCCGGTTATAGTGCAGGTCCACCAAATCATAAAGAAGGGTGTTTCGCGGGATTTCCATACCTGTTTTCAGGGATACGATAAGCTTGGCATACTCCGAGGGAGAGCCGATGCCGTAAATGCAGCTTACCGAAGAGACAATGATAACATCACGGCGACCGGACAGCAGGGAACTGGTAGCCCGTAAACGCAGGCGCTGAATTTCATCATTGATAGAAAGGTCTTTTTCAATGTATTTATCCTGCGCCGATATATAAGCTTCAGGCTGGTAGTAGTCATAGTAAGAGATAAAGAACTCCACCCGGTTATCTGGGAAGAAATCGCTCAGCTCGCGGTATAGCTGTGCGGCCAGTGTTTTATTGTGGCTCATCACGAGCGTGGGCTTTTGCACCTGCTCAATCACACTGGCTACGGTTCTCGTTTTCCCCGAACCGGTAATACCCAATAAAGTCTGAAAGCGGTCTCCTGCATTCAGCCCTTCCGTCAGTTCCCTGATGGCATCGGGCTGATCACCGGCGGGCTTGAACGGAGACTGGAGTTTAAACTCAGACATTAATTTAATTTTTGATTTAAAACAGTCTATAAACTAAGGAAAAATCCGTTAGTTTAGAGGATTAGTAACAACGGAAATCAGAACCATGTCTCACCAACATAAAAATCTGGAGAATCATCGCATCCGGATTGACGAAATTGATGAACAGATCCTGGATCTTCTGTCAGAACGCGCCAAGGTGGTCCGGGGGGTGATCAAAACAAAAGTCCGGAATCAGCTTCCGGTGTTTGTACCAAAACGCGAAGAAGAGAAGTCCGAGGCCTTCAAAAAAATGGCGAGGGAGAAAGGCATTGACCCCGACTGGGCCGAGGACTTTTTGCGGATGATCATGACAGCCTCCAGGGCGAGCCAGTCTCAGGAAAAGTTTCCCATTGCGACCAGTGAGCCCCGCCATATTCTTTATATCGGAGGGGAGGGAGGAATGGGGTCTCTGTACAAACGAATTACGGCTCAGAGCGGGCATCACGCCTACTCCATTGACAAGGGAAACTGGCACGAACTGGAAGAGCTTGCCCCCAAGCTGGATATGGCCATTGTGACGGTACCTATCAATATAACCACTCAGGTAATCCGAAGGCTTAAAGGGCGATTGAAGGAGGAGACCATATTAGCGGATTTTACCAGTAATAAATCCGTCCCGATTCAGGAAATGCTGGAGTGCCACGAAGGGCCTGTCATTGGCCTGCATCCCATGCACGGGCCGGACGTTCAAAACCTTTCCAAGCAGTTGATGGTTGTGTGCCGGGCCAGAAACGGGGAGGCTGCAGACTGGTTCATCAGGCAGTGTGAGCTTTGGGGAATGCGGGTGATTCAGGCCGACCCGGAAAAGCATGATCACGTGATGCACCTGGTGCAGGGCTTGCGTCACTTTGTGGCGTTGCTTCATGGTTCTTTTATGGAGCACTATGATCTGAAACCGGCAGACATGCTGGATTACTCCAGCCCGATTTACAGGGCAGAGCTAATGATGACGGGCCGCATTTTTGCCCAAAGCGCAGAGCTGTATGCAGACATAGTATTCGCAAACGAGGAACGGCGGGACCTGCTGTTGAAGTTCTTTGAACACCACCGAAAGCTGGCAGAGCTGGTTAAGAACAATGACCGCGAGGGCTTTATCAAAGAATTTGAAGGAGTTACGGATTTCTTTGGTAAATTCGCTACACAGGCACTCAATGAAAGTGGCTACCTAATAAACCGACTGGCTGATCGTTTTGCATAAGCCGGATCTAACTAACAGTTATCATGAAGAGTAAAATTTTTGGAACTTGCGGCATGATCCTGTTGCTTACCACAGGATTAAAGGCACAACAAGACTCACCAGTTTATCAGTTAAATTCCATAGCGGAACAAGAGCTTGCCAAAGCAAAGACCTCAGGAGGAGATGTGTTCTATTCTCTGAATAAGGAGATCTTCGAAAATGGCCTTCTTAAGGTGGATGATGAGATACAGATTCAAACCCCTGAGGGAGAGGAACAACTCCGTATCACCAGAGTGAGCCGCTTTATACCGGGCACAGTTTCCTACCGTGCCGTTTCACAGGGTGGAGCAGTTTTCAGTTTTACCTATGCGCACGATGTGTTGCTGGGTCATTTTCATAAGAAGGGAAAACAGCATTACCGGTTCAATTACAGTGCCCGTGCAAAGCAAAACTTTATTACCACACAACAAGCAGATGAGCTGGCATGTGGCGATGAGCAGGTATTTGATACAGGGGAAATTCCTGGTATTTCCAAAAGTAAAACCGCTGAGAGCGTTCCGGTCACCAATTTCTACAGCGACCTGGAAAGCGAGACCATCATCGATATTCTCATCACCTATACGAATTTGGCCGAAGGATGGGCAATTCAAAACTACGGTATTTTTGGGATGTCAACGGTGTTGGCCGAATCCATGAATATGTCTCAGACGGCACTTGATAACTCGGGAATACCTATTACCCTTAGAGTGGTGCACAGCTATGAAAACACCTATGATGAGGGCTTCAGTAATACGGATTCAGGAGAAATACTTAGACAGCTAACAGCCTCCCCTACTTATAACCCTTTCAACATAAGTGATGGGGAGCTGGATGAAGTCCATGATTTGAGAGACCAGTACGGAGCCGATCTCGTTACGATCTATGCCCGGGTGGATGATACCGGAGGACTAGCCTGGCGGTTAAACGATCCTCTGGGATCGCCTCGCTTTGGGTTCTCTCTCAACAGGGTTCAGCAGACGGTGTCCGGTTTTACCGTGGTACATGAGCTGGGACATAACATGGGCCTTTCTCATTCACGCACACAGGAAACCCAGCAGGCGGATATCCAGGGCGGGGTTTTTCAGGAATCGGTTGGGTATCAGAGCCTGGACGACGGAACTCATACGGTCATGGCCTACGGAACCTATACCGGTGGTGTAAGCCTCAGTTCTATTCCGGTATTCTCCAATCCAGATATGGAGTGGGAGGGCAACAGCGCCGGAATCAGTGAAGAAACGGAAATCGCAAACGCAGCATTGAGCCTCAAAAGGATCAAAGGGGTGATCTCCAATTACCGGTTAACAACCACAGATCCTCCCTTTGTGGAATTAGACCTTGGTTCTATAACGGTTAATATGAACAGGGAGGAGACCGCCACAGTAAACATTCCGATCGAAAACAACGGCGACTCCAATCTTGAATACAGTATTGATTTCACCTCTACCGAGGGTATTGTATTTAAAAGGGGTAAATCAAAAGGGATCGAGACTTCCGCAGAAAGCGACACCCTCTATCATACCAGCTTTGAGTCAGAGGACAACTTCTCTTCTTCGGTTAAGTTTGCCGCGAACTCCTGGAGGGTGGGCTACAACTTTTTCAGGTCTTTCGGAGATCAGGCCCAATTCAACATCAAAACAACGAACCCAGCTTCCGGCAGCAACCACATACGTATTGAAGAAGACGGGTCGGCGAACACCAAGATCTTTTACAGTCCCTTTTTCGGCGTGATGCCCTACGGCACCTACCGGGCATCTCTGGATGTGAGTATATCCGACATAGCGGGCATTGAAAATGAGCAGTTCGATATCCTGTTTTATGAGGCTATGTCGGGAAATGTATCGGCCGGATTCATCATTGACAACGGTGAGTTTTCTGTAAGAACCATTGATGAGTCAGGGAACGGAAGCTATGTCTCAACGGGACTGCAGGCAACCCCTGGAAGTTACCAGAAACTGGAGGTGGAATACAACGTAACCGATGAGGTGATCCGCTATTACATCGCCGGCGCGATGGTACAGGAGACCGGCTTCCAAACCGAAGGTAATATCCCTTCTGAACTGGTCGTAGTGTTTACCAATCAGGTTGCAGGGTCATTTATCGACATCGATGACTTTACAATTGTCAGGGAAACAAATCCATATGAATGGCTAAGCGTTACCAATCAGTCAGGCACCGTTGAGCCGGGCAATTCGGTCAACGTTCAGCTAAATTTCTCAACGGTCGGAGTAGACGCCGGTGTTTACAATGCCAATCTGATCTACCGCTCCAATGAGGCGGGTTTACCGGAGTATCAGGTCCCGATTACTCTGGATGTAGCTAATGTAGTGTCCAATGAGGAGGAAACGGACGAAGCCTTCAGTTTCAGGCTGAACCAGAATTATCCCAACCCATTTAATCCAAGTACATCAATTAGCTTCCGCATTCCTGAAGCAGGAGCCGTAAGCCTTAAAGTATTTAATGTGCTCGGACAGGAAGTGGCCACGCTGGTGGATCAAAGAATGAATGCAGGGGAGCATAACATAGAGTTCGATGCTTCGGGCCTGTCAAGCGGCATATATATATACCGCTTGAAGACAGAGGGGGCAGAACTATCTAAGAAAATGATGCTGGTTAAATAAAGCGGAGGGATTTAATAGGGCAGATCGTCATCCAGATCATTAAACTCTGAGGTATCGATCTCAAAACCTTCAGCACTGGGTGGGGCGGGAGCCTGCGGGGCATTGCTTTCGCCGGTTCCGTGCTCCACTTTCCATGCTTTCACATCGGTGTACCAGTTTCCTTTATACTCTCTGCTTTGAATGTCCACCGAAACGGTTACCTCAAGGCCTTCCTGCACAGCATGCTGATCTATGTTATCACCCCATTGGGTGATACAGACTTTTTTAGGGTATTTACCAGGTGTTTCCAGAATAAAATCGCGCTTTCTCCAGGGGCCGTTTTTGCCCTCTCCTGATTGTTCTTCAAGTACCTGTACAACTTTTCCTGCGAGTTTAATATCCATAAAATTTTGCTATTTAGTCTTTTTAGACTTCAGTGTTGTAATAATAAAAAGAACGGCTTTGGTGACTCCAAACGGGACCAGAAAGGTCAATAAGGTTATTAAAAGGAAGACAGGCCATTCTCCGAACTCGTATTCCGAGAACAAAATAAAGAGAAGGGCCCCAAGCAGCCACAGGCCTGAGATTGTAAGGCCTAACCGAACGGGCCAATGCCTGGTATATTCTGGTAAAAAACTCATTTCATCCGGCTAAAGCGAAGCGCTGAGAGCATCCAGCGAGGAAGCTTCTTCCTGGGGTCCCGCCTGGTCATATCCACCGAAAGACCCAGTTTTTGGGCGATCGGAACTTTATGTGTTTCCACAAATTCGATAAGGGTGCCGTCGGGGTCTTCGATATACGTAAAGCGTCCGGCAGCTTCGCCCATATCAAAACTGTCCGCGCTATCCACAGTAAACGGAAACCCTTTTGCCACGCACTCCCTCTTTAAGGCGTCCATACCCTGTACATCAAAGCAGAGATGAATGAAGCCAAGATCTCCCCAGTAGCGGTTCTCAAAGATGCTGCGGGGTTTTCTGCGACCGTCCTTCACTTCGATAAGCTCGATTTCCGTCGGGCCGAATAATTCACTGAATCCGCCTTGCCGGGGCTCGCTGTGCCGTAACAAAACTCTTCGCAGTTTGACCTCGCCGCCGGGCGCTCCTGATAAATCCTCAAAGATCCCGGTTTCGTCATAAACTACGTCATCATATCCCAGGATGTCAGTGTAGAGTCTGCGGGAGCGGTCAATATCGGAAGAACCGATAAGCGCTCCGGCCACACCCCCCGTTGTTTTCTTTTCGTTTTTCTTAAACCAGGCTAAGCCTTTCACAACCTGGAAAAGATTACCATTCAGGTCTTCCACAAAGAAAGAGAGTTCTCCGGAAGGGTTTTCCGAGAGTCCGGTAAGTACCTTTAGGCCGGCCATGTTGAACTGCTCATAAGTCTCCTTGACATCAACAGATTTGATCTTACACGCATTGATGCCAAGGTCGCCCAGCTGCACATCAAAATCAGGGGCCTGTGGCGTTCGGCTGGTGAACTGCCAGATCTCAAAGCCTCCACCGCCTCTCATGCTCAAACTCAAGACCGCCGTACGGTCGTGTTCCTCCCCACCGGTGTAGGGAGTCATAAGGCTTGCGGTGGCAGAGTCCTCAAAGACTTTGATATCCATGCCGAAATATTCCTTGTACCACTGAGTCGCCTCATGGACATCCGGGTTTCCGATTCCGATTTGCTGAATACCTGCGATTATTTTTTCCATGTTAACCTCGATTTTTCAGGCTATAAACTAAGAAGAAATTCTTTGAAGGCAGAAGTATGATAATTGGCCATTCCTCTTCGTTCAGATACGATCTTACCTCCGGGAGAGATGATATAGGTAGTAGGAACGACGGTGCTGTTATAAACTCCGGGCTTTCTTCCGGCCAGAAAGTAAACGGGCATGGTATAGTCTTTACGCGCGATAAAGTCCCGGGCTTTCTGAGGATCTTCGTCCAGCGATACCATCACAAACTGAATGCTGTCCGATCGGACCTCTTCATAGAGGGCCTGGATATTGGGCATTTCCGCGATACAAGGAGGACACCAGGTTGCCCAGAAATTCAAAAAGATGGTTTTCCCTTCGAACTCTTGCAGCGAAGTGCGTTCCCCGGAAAGTGTGATCAGGGGCATGTCGAACCGGGCATTCCGGATTTCGCCGGCATCCAGCTCTGTGTCGGGCGTCATGATCCCCGTCCAGAGCACAACCCTCTGCAGGTTGCCGATCACTTCGGTATGCCACCCCGTGAAATAAAGAGTTGCTATAATACCGAGTATCACAGCCCACTCGGTGAGCTCTCTCTTTAGGGGCTTTTTCTTTTTATCTGATTCAGGTTCGATGGCCATGGATGGTTTGCTGAAAAACAAAACCCCGGCTTAACCGGGGTTTAAAGGTAGGCAAAACCGTCCAATTAATTGTAGGAGACTTTCAGCTCAACACGGCGGTTTTTAAGCCGACCTTGCACCGTCTCATTCGAAGCTACCGGCCGGGTCTGGCCGTAGCCAATGGCCGTGATGCGCCCTGCGGCAATACCCCGGTCTACAAGGTATTGCTTCACAGCCTCCGCACGAAGGCGCGAAAGCTCCAGATTATACTGGCTGTCTCCGCGATTGTCAGTATGACCCTCGATGCTGAGTTTCAGGTTGGGATCGTCCTTCATGATATCTACCAGCACATCCAGATCATCGAGCGATGTAGCATCGATATTAGCACTGTTGGTCGCAAAAATGAGATTTTCAAAGATCACGTCCAGTGCCCGGCGTACGGCAGGATTAATTTCGGGACAGCCTTTATTGGGTCGGTATCCGGGTAGAAGCGGGCACCCGTCTTCAGGGTCAATGATCCCATCCTCATCACTATCCGGGCATCCTCCGAATTCGGCAATACCTGCCAGCGAAGGACATTGATCAACAGAATCTTTAAAGCCATCTCCGTCATCATCCGGACAACCCTGCGTACCCTCCGAGCCGGCTACTTCCGGACAGTCATCAAAAGGATCCGCGACAGAATCGTTATCGGTATCAGCACAGCCCCGGAATGCGCTTAGGCCGGGAACTTCCGGGCAGTCATCCTCAAAATCAGGGATCTTGTCGTTATCGGAGTCAGGACAACCCCGGAAGGCCGCCTCGCCCGCTTGGTCTGGACACAGGTCATTGCGGTTGATGATACGGTCTCCGTCATCATCGGGGCAGCCTTTGGTCGCCGCCGAACCGGCTTCGGCCGGACAGGAATCCAGCTCATCCTTAACGCCGTCTCCATCCTGATCAGAATTGCCGCCCAACCGGAATTTTAACCCCACGGTATGCGTGAGGAAATTATCCTGACCGGAACCGTCCACGCCACGAGCCCCGTCAATGTCATCCGTAAAATTCATATGATAGAGCGACTCAATGACCAAAGAGGCTCCTTCCGAAAGCCTGATGTCAAAACCTCCACCAAAGGGAATACCGAGTGCGAGTTCGTCGCTGATCCCTTCATCTTCGCCAAAAAAGGGAGTGACGGAGGCGCCGGCCGTTAAGAATGGTTGAAAAGCTGCATCCTTTTGAAAAACATAACCATTGGCAAAATTGTAACGAAGTTTTAAGCGGTTACTGACAAAAGACTTTTTGAAAAACGGGCTGCTGTCCGTATCCAGTGATCCGTAGAGCACGATGAGGTCGACGGCAAAAGAAGGGCTTACATAACGATGAACCCCCAGTTGAACTCCCATATCGTTTGGAATCCCGAAAGAAAGCATTTCATTACCCAGATCTCCGTCATATTCATGATGAGCAGCCGAAAGAGAAAGCCAGGTTTTATTCTCCGCAGACTGTGAAAGCCCCACAGAGGAGATAAGGCAGCTTACTGCCAGCACAAGTAACATCCTATTCATTGTAGTACTCCTTCTAAACCTAAATCAGACCGAATTTGGGGCTAATTAAGGTAGAATTCTATTAGCTTCTTCTAACTTATAAGCTTTTGGTACTACATATAGAGTGTTTGGTTCCCGCTTTATTACAGGAAGGAGGAGATTTCTTCGAGCGGTTTTTTTTGGATCACAGGAACCCTGGCGTCTTCTGCGGGATAACCGACTACCAGTAATAAAAAGGCTTTTTCATGGGAAGGCCGGCCCATAATTTCATTCATAAAGCCCATGGGACTTGGAGTATGAGTGAGTGTGGCTAGTCCTGCATGGTGCAGGGCCGTTATGAGCATACCTGTGGCAATGCCTACAGATTCTTTTACATAGTAGTGTTTGTCTTTGTTGCCGTCTGCATCGATACCATAGCTTTGGGCAAAGATACCGATCAGACAGGGGGCGGTTTCCAGAAAGGGTTTGCGCTCATCAGTACCGAATTTTTCCAGGTCGGCCAGCCAGTCTTCGGGCGCCCTGCGGTGGTAAAACTCATGCTCTTCCTTTTCCGCGGCCTCGCGGATCTTTTTTTTGATTCCGGGATCACTGACCACAACAAAATGCCAGGGCTGTTTATTTGCTCCGTTGGGGGCTGTGCCTGCTGCCAAAAGACACTTTTCTATCACTTCTTTAGGAACCGGGCGGTCCGAAAACTCCCGGACGGTTCTACGCCGCTTCAGTTGATTGTAAAAATCATCGGCCCTGGAAATCATTTCCTGTTCCGAATATTCAGTATAGCTTTGAAGGGGTACAAACGTGTTGGCTTTCATAATAGGGGTTAATTAGAAGAAAAAGATTGCTTGGCGGAAAACAGTGCGGTAACCACAGCTCATTTGACACCGCTACCTTTGGCGAGCCACCAGGGGTGAGCCTCAACCACAAGGCGCCCGGCTTTAACAGCGGGGTCATTTCGGGCGTAACGCAGGGCGTCCTCAATGGTAGGAACGTTATATACTGAAAAACCACGGATCTCACCTTCTCCACCTGTGGGACCGTTCAGGTTGATGATTCCTTCATTGTACAGCCCGCCGAGATAGGCAAGGTGTTCATTCTGAATCCGGGCAGCCTCTTCTTCGCTGTGAGAACGATCCGGACCTGATTTTAGAAATACGATGAAGTATTGCTGCATGGTGTAAGTCGTGCCTTCCCATTCATATTCGAATGTTTGGGGCTGGGCAGCTTTGGTGGTGTCCTGGGCAGCGGCTGAAAAGCAGAACCCGGATAGGAGAAAAAGAAAGAATAGTTTTTTCATGACAGAATCCCGTTAATGAAGCGACAATTTACCGAAGGTAATCCGAATCCTCCAAAAACGCTTTCCATTCTTTGGTTTCCTGCAGGCGCTCACGGTAGCGGGCCCGGAGATCGAGCGATGAAATTTTTTGGAGCCATTGCTCCGCAAGGTTAAAAGCCTCATTATAAATCAACTCTTCAAGCATTGCTTCATAGAGATCAAACCAATCAGAAGAAGCCGGTTCGTCCAGCAAGATTCTGGAGTACTCTGACAGCAGGGTGTATTGATCAAGTTCGGCGGCCCGCGCTATGCTGAGGATTTGATTCGGGTAATTGAGCCGCTCAAAAACTGAAAGTTCCGGTAATATATTCCGGTAGCGACGGTTAGTATGGGCGGTCCAGAACAGGGAGTCAGAGCGGAGCGCGTAGGAATAGTTAAGGTTTCGGGCCCGGGACCGGTCAAGGCGTGGTTTGATCTCCCGGAGATGACGCTCCGCAGCCTTCCGCCTGCCGTCCAGAATGAGTGCGTCGCCTTTGATCAACTGAAGGGTCAGAGAGGAGTCCGATTCGGTAATCGCTTCGTAGACCGGCCGGTAGGTACCGGACTTCAGCATAAGGGTGGACCACTCGCGTTTTACCAGGGGATTGGTCGGGTCCAGCGTGTAGAGCGTTTTGATACTCTCCAGGCTGCGGCTGCTATCGCCCAGGGCCTCATGATAGAGATAGTCATCCCAGAGTTGAAGCGGCCTGGAAACGGAGTGCGGACAAGAGCGCTGGAATAACGAGCGCTGTGCAAAAATAAACTCGGAGATTTGCCGGTCAACAGAATCCACTTTGACGGGAGGAAGGCTTTCTTTCCATCGGGAAACCAAGGTATCAAAAGGCACTCCATAAGCTTTTTGAAAGTCTAAATCGGGATAGGCCGACTTAAAGGACTCAGGAGAATATTCACTGAGCAGAAACTCCGTAAAGGCCCCGGCGGTGGTATAGCTTATGGAGGAAGCGTTGCCGTAAAAGCCGGTATTGGAAAAGGCGCGCCGCATTTCTTCATGGGTGGGGTAGGGTGGTTCGGCCGCGATGATCTGCTCCAGAGTGGATTGAGGGGAAGCGTCTTTGGCGATGGCCTCCGCCAGTCCTTCGATCATACCGATACTCCAGCTGCCGTGGAATAACTGATTCCCAAATTGTTTGGAGATGACATGCACAAGCTCGTGTTTCAGGACTCCCTCCAGTTGTTGCCTGGCTATATGCAGTTGATCCTGTTCCAGCCATATGGGAACATAACTTGTAAATTTTGCACCAACGAGTTCCTTCTTTTGCCAGGGGTTGCCATAGAGATAGCTTTCTATTTTACGGCCTTCGGGCCATTCGATGTTGAGCAGGCCGGTGATCTGCTGAAAGTGGAATTCATGTCTCAGTGCCCAGTATCTGGCCTCATCAGGTGGGAAGGCAACCGGATCATAATAGAGATCAATATGAGGAGTCTGTATATGCCCAGATAGCACAGACTTCAGGTGTTCTCTGGGGGTGACAATACCCATCTCAACGAGGTTGAGATAGCTCAGAAGCAGAGAAGGGATCACAAGGCTCAGGAGGAGCTTATTCTGAGAGCTTCTGTTCCATTCGGGCAGTACCCAAAGCAGGAGAATCCAAAGCAGGGTGATCCAACGGAAGAAGATGAGGCTGCCATCCAGGCGGACGGCCTCATCATAGATAGGCCCTGGCCAGATTCCCCAGATGTGATTAAAAAAATACACCTGCGGCAGTGTAAAGAACTCCACAATCCATACTCCCAACGCAATGGTGGTGATCACCATAACAGAAAGTGTTCTTGGGAAAGGCAGCCTGAATTCTCTGATCAGCCTTCCAATGGCCTGCCCCAAAAAGATGGAAGGGCCGGGGATGAAGAGCCAGAACCCAATTCCATCGAAGCTCAGGCATCCCGTTAACACAGAATAGAAGAATAAAGGCATCCCGAAGAGGTATCCCAAACCCAGAATTCTAAGGGCACGGAAAAGATCAGAGGCATTGCTGTGCAGAGATGCGGAGACCGCTGCCCAATACGAGCCCGCGAGGGCAACGAGCATAGCAGATTCAAAGTGAAAATCTCTGAGCAGAGGCACAGGAAGAATCAACAGGCCTGCGAGGACGGGGCCTCCATATGTAAGCAACTTCTTCATAACAACACGCGCTTAAAGCCGGATACTAAGCATTAATTAGACTGAATGCCCGCCCAATAAACCCAATAGATCAATACAAACTGAAGAGGCAGGCGAAGCAGGGTACCCCAGGTGTATAGCGAACTGAAACCTTGCTTTTGAAAGGCCTTGACGAACATATCAATATTGGCGGGAAAGACGGCGATCAATAGCAGGATGAGGCCCCAGGCTGCCTGGTATCGCACGAAAGGGATAAGTAAGCCGACTCCCCCAATCACTTCGAAAAGGCCGCTCCAGAACACCATCGCCTTGTGATGGGGAATATAGTCAGGCATTATGCGGAGGTACATATCCGGTTTAATGAAGTGGGCTGAGCCCGCGGCAATAAAGAGGGCGCTGAGCAAACAGACGTTGAAAACCGGAGAGGTAAAGAAACTCACTTTTTGAACATCGTGCTGAATACAAACCAGATATTCTCCTTACGTTCCATGAGCCGCCGGGAGAAATAGGGAAACCAGTCGGTTCCGAAGGGCACATAGACACGGGCATGATACCCGTCTTCAGCCAGCGCGCTCATGGTGTCCTCGCGGAGCCCGTAGAGCATCTGGAACTCGAAGCGGTCTTTAGGGATCATGCGTTCTTCTGTGAAGTCCCTGATCCAGTTCACCAGCTCATCATCATGGGTTCCAAACCGGGGGTAAGGAGTTTTGTCCAGCAGGATCTTTGCACATTCCTTGTAGGCTTCCCGTATGGCGGGCATGTTCTGGAGGGCGATATCTGAGGGCTCCTTGTACGCTCCTTTTACCAACCGGATATCGGCTCCCATCTCAGCCAGCTCACGGGTATCATCAAGGGTGCGGTGTAGCATAGACTGAAGGACGGTTCCCACATGCTTTCCGTACTTAGCAAAGGCCTCTTTAAAAATATCGATCGTGACCTGGGTGTAATCAGAGCCCTCCATGTCGATACGAACAAACTGGTCATACTTTTGGGCTACATCCAGCAGCCGGAACAGGTTATCGCGGCAGTAGTCCCGGTCGATATCGAGCCCCATCATGGTTAGCTTGATGGAGATGCTGCTGACGAGGCCGTGTTCCTGAATGCCATCCAGAAGCTTAATATAACTTTCTACCGTTTCCTCCGACTTTTTCCGGCTCTTCACATTTTCACCCAGAAGATCCAGCGTTATTTTAAGATCCTTCTGATTCAGGTATTTGACCTTGGGAACGGATTCATCAAAATTTTCTCCGGCTACAAAGCGCTTAGCGAGGATAAAAGGCAGTTTCATACATCTCCTTATAAATTAGCGCAGCGAAAATACACAATTGTCTCTTTCAAAGCATCACATGCAGGCAGTAACGATTTAAAAAATTCACCGTCTTACCCTTGTATTGAAACCTGACGGGTAAATGGGCGTAGGGCTTTTTTGTCTGTCGAATAAATTAGGAGCCGAGGATGAAGCCAGTACACAGAATGAACTCAATCAGAATGATATCAGCACTGCTTTTTGCCGCAGTGTTATTGCCGCTTACCAATGCAAATGCCCAGAAGGGTGAGGATGCTTACAGCGTTTCATCATTTTCAGTGGACGATGGCGTAACCCTGGATGTACGAACATCGGGAGGATTCATCTACGTTATGGGTCGCGATGTCGATGAAGTAACCGTAGAAATGTATGTGAGAAAAAGAGGCCGTTATATAACCGAACCGACCGATCTGGACGAGTGGGAGATCGATATCTCTAAAGAAGGTAATACGGTTACCGCGCATGCAAAAAGAGAGTCAAGCAGGCGCTGGAACAGAAATACCTTGTCGGTTGCTTTTGTGGTGTACGCGCCCGTGGAATCAACCTCAAAGCTTCGCACATCCGGAGGGAGCCTTCGGCTAGCCAACCTCAGGGGCGATCAGTCGGCCCGCACCAGTGGCGGCAGTATTAACGCGGAAGGCGTGCGCGGGAATATGGAGCTTCGGACGTCAGGAGGAAGCATAACCGTGGTGGATGTACAGGGAGAGGTGTCTCTCAACACCAGTGGGGGGCGCATTCGGGTTGACAATATTGCCGGAGACCTCAAAGCCAGGACATCGGGTGGAAGCATCAGCCTAAACGGCGTGGAGGGAAATGTGTCCGCCTCGACCAGTGGAGGATCGATCAATGCAGAGATCCTTTCTCCGAAAGACCATATTGAACTGCGCACATCAGGCGGAAGCATCACGGTGACGGTTCCCCAGAATATGGGCTACGATCTGGACCTGAACGGCAACCGGGTGAGTGCAGACCTGGTGAATTTCAGCGGAGAGTATGAAAGAAACGAGATCGAAGGAAGAATGAACGGCGGCGGCACCTTGCTTAAAGCCCGCACGAGCGGCGGCAGTGTACGCCTCAGATATCTGTAGTAAAGAACCTATTGTTAGTTATGTAGAAGGCAGGAGTTGATCGCTTCTGCCTTTTTTTATTCCGATGTAACCGAAATGCAGAAAAGTTTTATTGTGTTTTATACCCA
Organism: Balneola sp.; assembly: GCA_965267385.1. Lineage (GTDB taxonomy): Bacteria > Bacteroidota > Rhodothermia > Balneolales > Balneolaceae > Balneola. The sequence continues at coordinate 2,745,185 of OZ253957.1, read as the reverse complement.
ATCAGACTATTCAAAATTGTATATTCAGGGTTCGGTTAAAACATCAGAGAATGGCGAATAAAGAAATCGCGTCAGCAGAAGCGAAAGAAGAGGCGCAGGAAAGGCCCATCATCATTAAAGGGGCCCGGACTCATAACCTCAAAGATATCAATGTAGAAATCCCCAGAAACCAGCTCACGGTCATTACGGGGGTATCCGGTTCGGGTAAGTCGAGCCTGGCGTTTGACACCATATATGCTGAAGGTCAGCGGCGCTACGTAGAGAGTTTGTCCAGTTATGCCCGCCAGTTCCTGGAAAGGATGGATAAACCAGATGTGGATTTCATGCAGGGCATATCTCCCGCCATGGCCATTCAGCAAAAGACGACCTCAACCAATCCCCGGTCAACGGTAGGAACCACCACTGAGATCTACGACTACCTCCGCCTCCTTTTTGCCCGTATCGGTAAAACTATTTCGCCGAAATCAGGCCGGCAGGTAAAAAAGGACTCCCCCAAAACAGCCATTAAAGAACTGTTCGACAGTCAGGAAGAGGGCACGAAATTCTACGTGTTGTTCCCAATTCCTCACCATGAAAAAAAGAAGCTGAAAGAAGAGCTTAAAGTTCTCAAGGAAAAGGGTTTTACCAGGTTGCTCAAGTTGGGTGATGAAGCCGTTCTGGACCTGACGGATGAAGAACCTGATCTTAAGAAAATGAAAAGGGATGACTACCGGGTGTTGGTGGACCGGCTGGTGGTTAAGGACGACGAGGAAACGAAGACGAGGATTGCGGGTTCTTTGGAGACGGCTTTTCAGGAAGGGAGCGGCCGGTGCTCAATCAAGATACGGGAAGGAGAAGAACTTAAGTTCAGTGAGAGGTTTGAGCTGGACGGAATTGAGTTCACGGAGCCTACTCCACAGATGTTTTCTTTCAACAATCCCTTCGGGGCCTGCCCCAAATGTGAAGGCTTTGGAAAGGTCGCCGGAATAGATGAGGATCTGGTGATTCCCGATCCCGAAAAGACGATCAGGGAAGGAGCCATAGCCCCTTTTACCTCGCAGAAGTTCAGCTCCAACCTGAAAGACCTTATCAAGGTGGCGGCAAATGAAAAGTATTCCATTGACACGCCCTATGCCGACCTGCCCAAAGAGTTCAAGAATATCATCTGGAAAGGTAAAGACGGCTACATCGGCATCTGGAAGTTCTTTGACCAGGTAAAAGAGCAGGCCTATAAAGTTCATATGAGGGTGCTGTATTCCCGCTACCGGGGATACAGTCGCTGCCCGGAGTGTGAAGGCTACAGGATCCGGAAGGATGCCCAGTATGTGAAAGTAGGAGGGATGCATGTAGGTGAAGTATCTGAGCTCACCATAGGCCATGCGCGGGAGTTTTTTGATCAACTGGAACTCACCCCCTTTGAAGAAGATGTTGCGGGCCAGATTCTTTATGAGATAAGGAAACGGCTTAAATATCTGGATGAAGTGGGGCTGGAATATCTTACGCTCGACCGCCTCGCAAATACCCTCAGCGGAGGGGAGTCACAACGAATCAGCCTCGCCAACGCCCTTGGAAGCTCACTTATCGGAAGTATGTATGTGCTGGATGAACCGACCATTGGCTTGCATCCCAGGGATAACGACCGCCTGATCAGCATACTGGAATCACTCAGGGATATCGGCAATACGGTTCTTGTGGTAGAGCATGATCCTGAAATGATGAAGGCAGCCGACAACATCATTGATATAGGCCCTTTTGCGGGAGTACATGGCGGGGAGGTCGTTTACAACGGGCCTTATGAGGGACTGCTGGAGTCGGATACACTAACCGGCAAGTTTCTGAGCGGGCGCAAGCAGATAGAGGTGCCCCCAAAACGCCGCAAAGGGAGCGGGCGAACGGTAAAAGTTGAGGGAGCCAGCGAACATAACCTGAAGAATATCGATGTGGAATTTCCTCTGGGAATGCTGGTTGTGGTTACCGGGGTGTCCGGCTCCGGAAAATCGACCCTGGTTCATGACACCCTGTATGCAGGTATTCAAAAACATATCGGCAGCTATAATCAGAAAGTCGGGCGCTTCAGAGAGCTGACCGGAATGAGTTCCATACACAGTGTGGAGATGGTTGATCAAAGCCCGATAGGACGTTCTTCCCGCTCCAATCCGGCAACCTACACAAAGGCATTCGACGGTGTTCGGGATGTGTTTGCCAACACCCGCCAGTCCAGGATCATGGGATATACGCCGGGTCATTTTTCTTTTAACGTTCCCGGAGGAAGATGTGAAGCCTGCCAGGGAGAAGGCGTCCAGAAAATAGAGATGCAGTTCATGGCAGATATTGAACTGACCTGCGAGGTGTGCAACGGAGCCCGGTTCCGTAAAGATGTGCTCAGTGTAAAATATCGGGGAAAGAATATTCATGACGTCCTGGAAATGCCGGTCTCTGAAGCCATTGAGTTTTTTACGGATGAGGAGGCGATTACCAACAAGTTACAGCCGCTGGAAGATGTAGGCCTGGGCTACCTGAAACTGGGACAGAGCGCGACCACGCTCTCGGGCGGGGAAGCACAGCGGGTGAAACTGGCGCGTTTCTTAACAAAGCAGAATACGGAACATACGGTCTACTTTTTTGACGAACCTACTACCGGACTCCATTTCGAGGATGTAGCCAAACTCCTCGATGCCTTTAACGAGCTGGTGGACGCCGGCCATTCAGTCATTATCATCGAACACAACCTGGATGTAATCAAGAGCGCGGACTGGATCATTGATATCGGGCCGGAAGGCGGCTTCGGAGGCGGGCAAATTGTGGCTGAGGGAACACCCGAAGACGTCATCAAAATCGAAAAGAGTCATACCGGCAGGTATCTGAAAGAATATTTGTCGTACATTGGGCCGAACCGCGCTTCATAAATGGATAGATGAGAAAACTGTTTCTGATAGGCTCTCTTGTACTGATCGGCAGTTCCGTGAACTACGCTCAGGAATACCGCTTTGGGATGAAAACCGGAGCGGTCGTTTCATCCATGGGGCAGGTAGAGGAGTCGCTGGGGCCAATAGAGTTTAACTGGTCGGAGAACAGTTCCTATTCGACGGGAGTGTTTGTAAACCGCAGGCTTTATAATCTGATCTCATTACAGGTTGAAATGGATTATAAACGGGTGGGAGCCCACACCTCAAGTCCGGACTACCCGGAAGGCACGAAGATCAATTACGAATTTGACTATATGGGCTTTTCCGTCATGCCGCGCCTTGATCTCTTTCCAGGTTCCCGGCTTAACCCGAACTTCATGATAGGGCCGTATGCGGACTTCATACTGGAGTCTGAACTGACGGTTTCTCTGACCTCAGCATCGGCGGAAGGATTGTTTGAAAACGGTTTTGTCGGTGTTAATACTAAACCCTATACCAGTAAGCAAGTGTACGGAATCGCGATGGCCGGAGGTATTGAGTTTAAAACCGAACCGGTTATCTTAACACTGGAAGGACGCTTCAGTTCATCGTTCAGCAATGTTTTCAATGAATCGGTGGAAGATTTGCAATTAAATGGGGATTACATACTCTTGAAGCTGGTCGAAAACGCAAAACATGAATATTTGAGCATTTTAATTGGCTTCAATTTTTATTTTTGATTAGTTAGTGCTGCATCTACAAAAAAGGGAATTAAGAAAATATGTTCTCCAGGCTGCTGTTCCTTAACTGGAAGATTTTTTTATCCAATCTGAACAGATTCCAGTTACTCCTGCTGATCGGGTATATCATGTTTCTGGGCATCATGCTGGTAAACCTGGTGGGTACAGCCGTGGTGGTCATACTTCTGGATACGGATCCCTGGATGAAGATGCAGCTGCCCTGGCTCACTCCGGATATCTATACCTTTCTTTTACTGGTATTTGCCAACAGTTACTGGATTCTGCATTTCTCATTTACCAACCTTCGCCTGCTCAATATCGCTGAGAACAGAAAGCTTCTGGGCTTTGGGTTCCCTTTGAAGAGGTTGGCCAAATACCTGATGCTCATAGGGTTTTGTCATCCGGTAAACATCATTTACAACTTTACCTGGGTGGTTTTCTTAATGATCCAGGTATCTCATTTCTATCAGGTTCTGGTGGGGATTGCAGCCATTCTGTTTAATTACGTGCTTATCTACTCCATCAAGCACCGGTTTCTGCGAATAGTGGAGCGCCGTTTTATTGCTGTGGTCGTGGGCTTCCTGTTTTTCATTTTCGGTTTGTTTCAGGCGGTTTCCCTCTTCGCGGACAACTCCAGGGAAATATTTGTCCGGATCATTCCGCAGGTAGAAACCATCAATGCTTTTTTATCCTGGCTGCCGGGCGGAATGCTGATACAGACGGTACAGGTGGAATACGGCTGGCTCAACGGGATGGTGATTTTCATTTTTCTGGTATTGCTCATCGGGCTGGTTGTAAAAGATCACTACAACAAAACCTGCGATGGGCTTCAAAACCCGGCCATCAAAAAAGTTGAAGAGCAGACCAGTAAACTCTGGGAGTTTCTGAAAAGGGTGCTAGGAAAGAATGCCGGCAAATACTACTACTATGTGATGATCCATCCATATAATAAGTTGCAGCTGCTTACCCTGGCGGTTATTCCCATTGTGTATGTTCCCCTGCTGCTGCAGGTGGAGAAGTATCCTATTGCACAAACGGTTCTGATCCCTACGATACTGGCCGGAATACCGGTTGCTCTCCTGGCTATGGGCATGGCAAATATGTACGGGTATGAAAACCGCGAACTGCTCATGCATCTCCAGTTTCCGGTTAAGCTGGAGCAGCAACTAAAAGAGCGGTTTCTTGGCGTTATTCTGCTGCCCTTATTTGTGTTTTACCTGATCACGGTGTTTGAGCTGCTGGTAATTCCTCAGATCGGTGATGTCCTGAAGATCTTTGTGGCGAACACCTTCTTCTTTTTATGCTTCATGCTGATATTCATATGGAGTTCCTATTATCAGTATCAGAAAGCGACCTATTCTTCGTTCAGCTATAAGCATCCCATCATACCTCAGAAAGTGACCTTTGTGATCTCTTTTGCGATCTTTTCGATCGGCTACCTGGTGTTTGTACCCATCGAAGGCCTGGAGTGGTATCGGCTCACCATAATGAGCGTGGTTATTTTGGTGATGGGGGTTTACCTTTGGAGGCACATGGATCTGCTGGTCAACCTGTTTAAAAAGCAGATTCTCTCAAGGCTATGGACGGAATAAAAACTTCAACAATCATTGTATAGATGCTGCCAATTAATCTCGATCTGGGATTCAACGAAATTTACTTCTACGAAGGGATCTACTTTCTCATCTCCATTGTGCTGGGTACGATCTGGGCATACAAGAGAGTAAAGGCCTATGGAGGAAAGCTGGATAAGTTTGAAGGCCTTATCATATGGTCTATAGTCGGATCATTGATCGGTGCACGCCTTTCGCATTATATATTCTGGCAATCGGATACTTTTTTTTCTGATCCGACCGTGATCTTCAGCCTTACCGGCGCAGGAAACAGCATTACAGGGGGATTGGTAGGCGGAATGCTGGGCGGACTTTTGTATGTCCGGAGAAACAACTTGAATTACTGGGAGTACTTTTCATTACTCTCACCAGGTATCCTTCTGGGGCAGGCAGTGGGCCGGCTCGGGTGTTTCCTTAACGGCGATGCCTATGGCACAGCGACCAGCTCATTTCTGGGAATGCAGTTTCCAAGATACGCCACAACCATCCCCTCCTTTGAGACGGAATACCGCGTTTCCAGTCCGGCCTGGCAGTACTCGTACGAGCAGGGACTGGTTGACCAAAGCTCAACGATGAGCGCTCCGCTTCACCCCACTCAGCTTTATGAAATGTTTGGGGACCTTATCATCCTGGGAGTGGTGCTCTGGGTGTTTAACAAGATCTTCGAAAAAGACCGTAAGTCACCCCTGATCTTTTTCATTCATACCGGAGGATATGCGTTACTCAGATTTGGCCTGGAGTTCATTCGTGCCGATAAAGAAGGAGTCACGATGTTCAATATGAGCAACCTGCAGATCGTGCTGCTTCTGTACGGGCTGTTTTCCATAGGCTATACGATCAGATACTTTTCATCAAAAAAGAAGAAGGCCGCCCATGGCTGACGCAATAAAAATATCGGGACTGATAAAAAGTTACGACCGCGAGGTTGTACTCAAAGAACTGGACCTTAAGATCCCGGAAGGCTCCATTTTTGGGTTGATCGGGCCCAACGGCGCGGGAAAAAGTACCCTGATCGGGGTGCTAACCGGGTTACTCAGCTACGACGACGGCTACATTCATATAAGCGGGCTGCATTTCAACGATGAAAATGAGACGGAGATAAAGAAGCAGGTGGCAGCGGTGCTGCAGCCTCCTCTGTTGTTTGAGCAGTTCACCAGCCTGGAGTTTATTGAATACGTCTGCGAGATTTACGGGGTGGAGACCACCGGGCTTATTGAAAAGGCCTATTCGTTGATGGACTATTTCGATATCAAGGACTTTGCCAAGATCAAAGTGAATAAGCTGTCATCAGGCAGCAGAAAAAAGCTGGCTTTTGTGACGGCAGTGCTCACAGAACCTAAAGTACTTCTGCTGGACGAGCCCTTCGAAGCGGTGGACGTGATCTCAATTGAGCGGATGAAAGTGATACTCCGAAAGCTGAAAGCCAGGGGGGTCACGATGATCGTTACCAGCCATATACTGGAGGTTGTAGAGAATCTCTGCGACGATATTGCCATTCTGCATAAAGGCCGGATTATTGCTTATCTGGATTCGGTAAGCCGGGAAACCCTGGAAGAAAATGCCAGCCTCCACGAGATCTTCAATAAGTATGTGGAAGTGGAAGAAAAAGACGACGTGGTCGACTGGTTGTAATTCCCTGTTGGATATTCACTCAGGAAAGCTATTTTCAGTTTCAGCACTAAACTGAAGAAGCATCCCATGAACATATCCCGAAAGCAGGCTCTCAAAACCATGGCCGGCCTTGGCCTTGCCGGCAGCTTAAATCTTCCTTTCCCGGCAGAACCTAAAACCCCCAAAAAGAAAAAACGGACATTCAGGCATTCAGTATGCCGGTGGCCTTATGCCGGAAAGCCGCTGGAAGAACTTTGTGAAGTAGCGGTAGATATCGGGATCGATTCCGTGGAGCTTCTGAATCCGTCAGAATATGAAACGGTAAAGAGCTATGGCCTTAGCTGTGCGATGTGCAGTGCGGTCCCGAACAATCTAACCGAGGGCTTTAACGATCCCTCTCTTCATGAAAAGCTGAAATCAGAGTATTTCGAACTCTTTCCGAAGGTGGCGGAAGCAGGGTTTACCAACGTGATCTGTTTTTCCGGAAACCGAAACGGACTGGATGACGAGACGGGACTCGAAAACAGTGCGCGGGGACTGGAACCGGTGGTTAAAAAAGCAGCCGAGTATGGACTAATCGTCAGCATGGAACTGTTTAACTCGAAAGTAGATCATCCCGACTATCAGGCCGACAGTACCTCCTGGGGAGTAGCACTTTGCGAGAAACTGGGGCTGGATAATTTTAAGCTGCTTTATGATATCTATCACATGCAGATCATGGAGGGAGATATCATACGAACCATCCGTGAGCATATTGACTATATCTCTCATTTCCACACCGGAGGAGTGCCGGGGAGAAACGAAATAGACGACACCCAGGAGCTGAATTACAAGGCCATCATGGAAGCGATCACGGAACTTGGTTTTGAAGGCTTTGTAGGGCAGGAATTCATCCCTTCTGATGAGGACGTCTTTGCATCACTGAAGCAGGGGGTCGAGATCTGTGATGTATAACCTAAAGATATTCTATAGTTAATTATTTCAGTGATTGCCCCAAATGGTGTATAATCACGGAAAAAGGAAACATCATGAAGTATCTTGCACAAATTATGCTTGCAAGCCTTTTCTTCACCGGACTTGCTTATGCTCAGGGTCCGGACGGAAGCAGGCCCCAGGGAGAAAACCTTGGAATACCGGAAGGGTGGACCGTTCGGTTTGATAACAACGCGGAAGCCTTCACATTGTCAGCCAAGCCGGACACAGGAGATGTCTATTTTGTGAATATGACCCCGGGATGGCATATCACCACGGGGCCACGGGCTATCTTTTATCACGAAGATAACATGGCAAGCGGCAACTATACGCTTTCCTCCAAGATCTATCTTTTTGACACCAAAGGGAGGGATCGGGAAGCGTTCGGGCTATTTATCGGAGGGCAGAACCTCGACAATGAGCAGCAGGAATACCTCTACTTTCTGCTACGCAATACCGGGGAGTATCTGGTGAAGCTACGCAGAGGAGATGCAACCGAGACCGTCGTTGAGTGGACCGAAACCGGGGCCATGAACAGATTCATTGCGGGAGAGGAGAGTACAACAGCTGAAAATGATCTGGCCGTACGGGTGCGCGACGGCAAGTTGTCATTTTTACTGAACGGCCAAGTGCTGACCAGTCTGGATGCTTCAGGCTTTACAACCGACGGACACTACGGGCTTAGGGTAAATCACGCCATCAACCTGCATGTGGCGAATCTGATCGTGCAGTGATCTAACAGGGAATGAGAGGGATCAGATACCGAACTCTTCCTTAATTTTGGTGAGTTTTTCCTGCTCTTTACTGGTTATGGAACCATCGCAGGCCGCTATGTTCTCCAGAAGCTGGTAGGTGAGCTTCTTTCCATCATCAGAGAAGTTACTCTTGATGTGGCTGATGGCATCTTCGACCATTTCCGTGACGTGATCGGTACTCATGGCACCAATATGAGACAGCGTTTTTTGGTAGGTGCTCATGTCATAGTTCATGTGCTCGAGTACCCGCTTCACTGCTTGCTGCTCCTTGTAAGAAATGCTGCCGTCCGAACTTTCAATCCAGAAGATCAGGGTATCAATGGAGGTTTCATCTGTTAGAGAATAGCTCATGGTCAAAGGTTTATTAGAATTCCGAAGCTAAAAGATGACAAATTTCTTCTACAAGTTCCCTTTTTTCTTCTGAAATGGAATTCTTCTTATTGGAATCGATATCCAGCTGTGCGACAAACCTGCCCTCTTTAAGAATAGGAACCACGATCTCAGACTTGACCGAGGTACTACATGCCAGGTAGTTGTCTTCAGCACTCACATCCTGAGATACATAGGTTTCGTGGCTAAGCGCTACCTGGCCACATATGCCCGTACCGAAGGGTATGCGGGTGTGATCAGTACGCTCTCCGACAAAGGGCCCAAGGATGAGTTCCTCTTTTCCATCCGGATCGGCCAGGTAAAAACCTACCCAGTCAAAATGATCCACTTCATCCGCCAGAAGTTCACAGACGGCGAATAATTTTTCGTGACGGGTTACATCCCGGGCCAGGATGGACTCAACGGCCGGGATTAGTTTTTCTTTAAGTGAAGTAAGTTCGGTGACGCTCATAGCAGGTATTCAGTTGAAAGAACGAAAATAAAAGATTGCGGAAGTAAATAAAGTTAAGCTTTGATAATTGCGTGTGAAGCAGACATTAAATTTCGCAAAAAGCTGTGTATCTTTGAATCGTTATGGAAGAATTTTTTCAGGATATCATTCCTTTTTCAAGTTCGGTGATGGGAGTCGGGGCTTTGCTGGTAGCCAGCTTGTCCTCTCTTTTTTCAGTTGTAAACCCGATGGCCGCAATGCCGGTCTTTTTGTCTCTCACGGAAGACAGTACCGACCAGGAGCGGGCGAGAACCGCCCGCAAGGCATCCATTTATATGTTCCTGGTACTTCTGATATTTCTGCTGGCCGGAACGTTTATCTTAAGCTTCTTCGGGATCAGCTTACCCGGCATGCGGATCGCGGGCGGGCTGATCATTCTCAGGGCCGGATACTCCATGCTGAATCCGGAGAAAGACGGAAAGAAACTATCCGAGGAAGACCAGGACGCGGCAAAGGAGAAGGAAGATATTTCATTCAGTCCGCTGGCCATGCCCCTTTTGTCAGGCCCGGGAAGTATTGCAGTGGTGATCGGCCTGGGCTCTCAGACGCAGGGTCCGGTTGACTATGTGGTCATTGCCGTGGCTGTTTTCATGACGGCCCTTCTCGCGTACAGCATTCTCAGAGTTTCGCCCTGGCTGGTGAGATACATAGGGAAAACCGGAATGACCGTTATGACTCGGATGATGGGCTTCATCGCGTTGTGTATTGGTGTTCAGTTCATCATCAACGGGATCGCCAAGTTCTACGGTATTGGCTGATGGAACGGATTGAATCTCTGCTGAACTATGATCTCAGCGCTAATCAAAAGGTGCTTAAAGAGCTGATTGATCAGCAGGCTGCGGCTATCTGTCCTGAGGCGATCAGACATTTCAGCCATCTGGTACGGGTTCAGCAGCTTTGGTATAACCGTATTGAAGGAGTGGATGAACAACTGGAAGTATGGCCGGATCAGACAACCGATCAAATCAGTGAACAACTGATGCCGAACTACAACAGGCTGCGATCCCTGCTCTCAAAGAGAAATGAGATCATAAATTATCGAAATACAAAAGGGGAAGAATATTCGAATACCGTGGATGACATTCTCCACCATGTGGTTATTCATGGTCAGCACCATCGTGCACAGATCGCAATACTGATGCGCCAATGCGGACTGGTTCCCCCTCCGACCGATTACATTTTTTATCTCCGCGGGAGAAAATGATTTCAAATCAAAGTTGTTATTAGCCCTGTCTCTCCCTTTCTTTTGGGCTTTAAACTCATAAACGTATACCATTCCCATGCTTGAAACGCTGGAAGTCATTTTTTCTGAATTTTCCTCCTTTATGTGGGGCACGCCGCTGGTCATTCTGCTGGTGGGCGGCGGAATCTATTTCATGGTTTATTCACGGTTAACCCCTTACCGTTATTTCTTTCACGCGATGAATATTCTGAGAGGCAGATACGATGATCCGGATGCACCGGGCGATATCAACCACTTTGAGGCGCTATCCAGCGCGCTGGCCGCCACCATTGGCCTGGGTAATATTAGTGGTGTGGCCGTAGCGATCGCTATAGGCGGGCCCGGCGCCGTTTTCTGGATGTGGATGAGCGCCATAGTGGGCATTGCTACCAAGTTCTTTACCTGTACACTCTCGATCATGTACCGGGGAAAGGATTCACGTGGGGATATCCAGGGCGGGACGATGTACATGATCACCGAAGGGCTGGGCAAGAAATGGAAGCCCTTAGCCGTGCTTTTTGCGGTGGCGGGGATGTTCGGCGCCCTTCCCGTGTTTCAGGCGAATCAGCTCAATCAGGCCATCAGAGATATTATTCTGGTTCCGAACGGCCTGGCTGATCCCAATAACAGTTTTAATACCGACCTGATCACAGGCATCATCATTCTGCTGATCGTGGGAACAGTGATCCTTGGTGGGATCAAGCGTATCGGAAAAGTAGCCAGCAAGATGGTACCTTCCATGGTGGTTTTGTATGTGGGCTGTGTGCTGCTGATACTTGGTATCCACTTTGATGTGTTGGGCGAGTACCTCTGGCTGATCATTACGGATGCGTTTGTAGGGGAGTACTTTAACGGGGACGCGGCCTTTGGCGGGGTGGTCGGAAGTTTAATTGTGCATGGTACTAAAAGGGCGGCCTTTTCAAACGAAGCAGGTATCGGTACCGCCACACTGGCTCATGGAGCAGCCAAGACCAAAGAACCCGTTCGTGAAGGACTGGTGGCGATGTTAGGCCCGTTTATAGATACGCTGATCGTTTGTACCATGACGGCACTGGCCATCCTGGTTACGGATGTATGGAAAACCGGAGATGATAATGGGATCACGCTGACGGCTTCCGCTTTTGAAGAAGCCCTCGGAGCACCCGGAATCTACCTGTTGATGACGTGCGTGACCATTTTTGCCGCTAGCTCACTGTTTACTTTCTCCTATTACGGTACCAAGTGCCTGGGTTTCCTGGCCGGCGCGGAGCGACAAAAATGGTACAATCTCTTTTACGTGGCTTCCATTCTTCTGGGTACGACGGCAAGTATCTCGGCAATCATCAATCTGATCGACGGAATGTACGCGACCATGGCCATTCCTACCATGACTGCAGCGATCCTGCTTTCACCCAAAGTGATGGAAGCTGCCCGCGATTACTTTGGCCGGATGGAGCGTAAGGAGATTTTGTGATTGATACCGATCAGCTTTCGGGAAGCCGGGAGCTTAAAGGAACTCCCTGGATGTACTTTAGCCCGGATGAGTTACATGCTCTCCCAAGAGAACACCGGGATCAGCTTTTCTATCTTGATAAAGAATCCACCCGGAAAGCCTATGCTGTCGCGGGGGACTATGACGTCCTGTGCGGAGATGACGGCTGGGGAAAAACACCGTTTAGTAAGGGATGTGCTATGAGTCTGTGGAAAAACTGGAGCGTTGGAGAGATAATGATGTATTGAAGAAGAGGCTGTATGAACGAGGACTTCCCTTTCAATCTGATGCACTCTTACTGCCCATTTTTAAAACCAAGGATGAACCTGCCGTTCTCACCAGCTGGAAGATGGTGGTCAAGTATGCGCCCACTTTCTTTTCCTCCGACAACCTGATGGTACTGGGCCCAAAACTAAAATGGTGTCTGTATTACTATCATGATGAGATTCTGACCTTTGCCAGAGGAAGAAGCTTTCAACACACCTAAGTGTTAAAAGTTGAACCGGTAATTTCAAATCCCCTTAAAAACTGTTTTCTTTGAATTCTTACCACTAACCAATAAGACTTCAATGAAACGATTGTTCATCCTTCTCTCACTGATACTGTTTACGGCAGGGATACACGCTCAAACACCCACGATTTCTGAAAAAACAGACGGACTGACCGTATCCGAAGGGTTTTTCGATTACTGGCTGGATGAAGACAACGATAAGCTGTGGCTGAAAGTAGATAAGCTGAATTACGAATTTCTGTACGCAAACTACCTGGCTGCGGGAGTAGGTTCCAATGACATTGGCCTGGACCGAAGCCAGCAGGGTGGGCAGCGCGTGGTGTATTTTGAGAAAAGGGGCGGCCGGTTGATGCTGATACAGCCAAACCTGGATTATGTCGCCAAATCTGATAATGAGCTGGAGAAAAAGTCGGTACGTGAGGCCTTTGCATCCTCGGTTCTCCACGGATTTAGCATTGAAGCGGAAGAAGACGGAGCCTACCTGATCGACCTGACCCCCTTTCTGATGCGGGATGCCCATGACGTGACCGGTCGCTTGCGCAGCCGGGGAGAAGGCAACTACAGCCTGGATAAAAGCAGGTCATCATTGTATAAAGAGGGAACCTTCAACTTCCCAAAGAACACCGAATTTGAAACCATGCTGACTTTTACGGGAAGCAATCCCGGCTGGCAGGTGCGCTCAGTGGTGCCCGATCCAAACTCTATTACCGTCAGGCAGCATCATTCATTTGTGGAGCTGCCGGACGACAATTATACCCCACGGGAATATGATCCCAGGGCCGGTTTCTACAACACTTCGTATGCCGACTACGCAACTCCCATTGGTGAGCCGATGGTGAAGCGGTTTATCAACCGTCACCGTCTGGAAAAAAAGGATCCGGACGCGGAAGTGAGTGAACCCGTGGAGCCGATCATTTACTATCTGGATAACGGAACCCCGGAGCCGGTGCGGAGTGCCCTTTTAGATGGAGCAAGATGGTGGAATCAGGCTTTCGAAGCCATTGGATATAAGGATGCGTTTCAGGTCAGGATCCTCCCTGACGATGCCCATCCACTGGATATCCGGTATAATGTGATCAACTGGGTACACCGCTCTACCCGGGGTTGGTCGTACGGAGGGTCGGTTGCGGATCCGCGTACCGGAGAGATCATCAAAGGAAACGTACTGCTGGGCTCTCTCAGGGTTCGGCAGGACTATATGATCGCGCAGGGATTACTGGCTCCTTTTGAAGAAGGAAATGAAGAGGACCCCAGAATGCTGGAGATGGCGCTGGCAAGGATCCGTCAGCTGTCGGCCCATGAAGTGGGGCATACCCTGGGCATCTATCATAACTTCGCCGCGAGTGTAAACGGAAGAGAATCCGTGATGGACTATCCGCATCCCAAGGTGGATATCCGTAATGGCGAGCTGGACCTTTCGGATGCTTACGATGTGGGAATCGGAGAATGGGATAAGGTGACCATTGCCTATGGATATCAGGACTTTCCCGAGGGTACCAATGAAAAAGAAGCCCTGAATGATATTCTTGAAGAAGCCGCGGATCGCGGGTTGATATATATCTCGGATAATGATGCACGTCCTCAGGGCGGAGCCCATCCGTATGCGCACCTCTGGGATTACGGCTCGGATCCTTTGACACAGCTGGAGCATATACTGGAAGTACGGGAAATTGCGCTGAACAACTTCGGCGAAGCGAATATACCGGTCGGCACTCCCATGACCTATCTGGAAGACGTGCTGGTTCCCGTTTACCTGTTTCACCGGTATCAGCTGGAAGCCACAGTGAAGCTGATCGGTGGGTTGGACTATAGCTATAAACTAAGAGGGGACAATCAGGCAACTCCTGTAGTTGTTGACTACGAAACCCAACTAAAGGCTCTGGAAGAAATGCTGGATGCGGTAGAGCCGGAGGTTCTGGCTTTACCCGAAAACCTGTTGAACCTTATTCCTCCAAGGCCCGCGGGAATACCGGGGTCCAGAGAATTATTCAGAGGAAACACCGGCCCCTCACTGGACGCCCTGGGTATTGCAGAAACGGCAGCGGATGCTTCACTGAGCCTTGTCTTCCACCCGAACCGGGCAAACCGCCTGGTGGAGTACGGAGCCCGGGGAGAAGGCCCCTCACTGGATGAAGTGATCGACCGGGTGGTAAGCCGAACGCTGGGGGCATCTCCTGATGATGACTACCATGGCTCCATACAAAAAGTGGTTAACCACGCCGTGGTAATGAATCTCATCCGGTTGCACGCCTCCTCCAGCTCGAATCCTCTTACCAAAGCGGTGGTGATGAACAAACTGGATGAACTGATGGCTATGCTTGAGCAGCAGCAGGATGATATGTCTCTTTATCTGTTTGAGCAGATCGCCCAGTATCTGGATGACCCGAAGGAATACGATGTGCCTTCTGTGTTGTCACCTCCACCGGGTTCACCCATTGGAAGCGGCCCGATGTGGTACTGTGAATTTTAATGAGTGATGAGCAGGTCCCCGGCAGTTCGGCTGGCTGAATCGCTTTTGTTCGGTATCTGCCTCCGAAATGCTGAGGGTTTTTAAACCCTGGATGGTATCCATGAAGATCATACCTCCGGAAACCTTACTTGCGGGATACGCACAGGGAGTATTTCCCATGGCCGATTCCCGGGACGATCCCGAGGTAGAATGGTATTCAGCACGTATGAGGGGTATCATTCCCATTGACCGTTTTCATATTTCAAAAAATGTGAAGCGGGTCATCAGACAGGGGCGATATGAGGTAAAGATCGACCGCGCATTCAGGGAAGTCGTTCAGGCCTGTGCGGAACGAGAAACAACGTGGATCAATGACCTCATCATCAATTCATTCGATGTGCTGAATCAGGCAGGGCATGCCCACAGTGTCGAAGTGTACGAACACGGAAAGCTGGTAGGAGGGTTATATGGGGTCCACCTCCGGGCCGCTTTTTTCGGAGAAAGTATGTTCAGGAAAGCAGCCGAGGCGGATAAGGTGGCGCTTTACTACTGCCACCGTATTCTTTCAGAGAATGGATTCCTGCTGTGGGATACTCAGTTCTATACGGATCACCTGGCTCAGTTCGGCTGCATAGAGATAGAAGCCGGTGAATACGAAGAGCGGCTTCACAAAGCCATGCAGAAGGAGGCCTCCTTCTCAATGAAAGGATAGGCAGGGGGGGGTATAAAAAAGCCACAACCGGTTCAGCGATCGTGGCTTCATTACTTATGATGAAAAATCCGGAATCAGTATTCCGTGATAACAACCTGCTCAAGCGCGGCTTCACGGGTTATGGCGCCCCGGTCGAGCTGCTCTAACACTGATTTCTGAACCTGCACATCAATTCGATCGGGAATGCCCTCAAACCTTCCGTTGATGTCAACCGTGGCCAGTATATACTGATCGGATCTAACGGAACTGAGTGTGCGGCCATAGTCCACGAGGTATTCCCTGAAGTTTTGCTTCAGCTGTTCAAATGAATCCGTAACCTTTTGCAGGTACTCCTCTTCCTCCTTTTTCACATCATCCCGGCTTTGGGACTGCGAGGTGATGTAGGCTCCGGAAGCGGTAATACCGTTTACCCTGAAGAAGGCATTGCTGCCTCCGCGGTAGCTGGCATCCATGTTAAAGATGGCGCCGAAGTTGTCCAGCATCAGATAGCTGATGTTTCCATAGACTCCGAAGGAAGGCTTGCCGTCCGGCTTCAGTGCAGTCTGAAAAATATTGCTCATCACCTTAAGGTCGAGATACTCCCGGTCTTCAGAGGTAGCTACGTTAAGGCGGTCTTCAAATGCTTCTTCGCTGAGGCGGCCGGCACGGTACGCATCCAGATCCGATTTTCTGGCCGACACGGAGATCACAGGAAGGGCCTCTTCTTCAACGGTTTCATCCCTTGAAGACCGTTCTGTGTGCAGCGCGAAGGTAAGTGCGCGGAAAGAATCATTCTGGTTATTTCCGAAGATCACGATCACATTTTCATCGGGTTTAAGCTGACCAATGGTGGAGGCGTAATCTTTGAGGAATTCCTGAATACGATTAATGACGGATTCCTCATCCACTTTCATATCATCACCGGCACGGTCAGAATTATCGCTGGTGGAGTAATAAAAGCTGTAGCCTTGATTGGAGTTCAGATTAACGGCTCTCGGAAACTGCATCTTGTTATTAACCATAAAGATGACTCCGTACCCGGGCATGTAGGTGCCCCGGACGCTGTTTCCTCCAAAAGAGAAGTTATAAGAGGATGAAACGACAGCAACATTTCCGGAGCTGGATTGAGTTACGACATTCTGAATACGGAACATTTCGTTGAGAATGTTCTCCATAATGTTGATGTCGCGGTTCATGCGGTTGGCATCAAAGGTTTGCGTGAAGGCAAAGGGCGATGAAAGCACAACCAGCAAAACGGTCAGTGTAAATAGTTTGAAAGTTTTCATGGGAATAGTCCTTGTTTTAGTTTCCATAGCTTACGGTTTCGATGATTTCGCCTAACACCTGATCGGTTTGCCGGAAGCGATTATATGTGGTTTGCTCAAGGCTGGTGATACCCTGAGTGATCTGTTGCAGATCATAATTTCTTTGTTCCTGAAGATAGCTCGCAAAGTCAGCCAGGGTTTCTTCCATCAGCAGGTTTTGCTGAACCTGCGCATCGGTGACGATCTGATTCACCATGCGCGCGTTATCACGTTGTACCTGCTCCACAATAAGCTGCACCTGCTCGGGCGTAAAGCCTTGCTGAACGGGAGGCTGCTCTCCAAAAGTGAGGGTAAAGCCGTTCTCTCCGATACTCATATTCATGTCGGTAAAGGCCGCCGTGATCACAAACAGAAACAGGGCCGCGACCAGCCCGAAGCTGGATCTGGCAAAGGTGGAGGAAGGGGTCAGTGCAGCCAGGAATGAGTTCCACCAGCTTTTGCCCGCCCGGCTTTCCGGCTCCATGATCACCAGCTGCTCAGTCGGACTCTGCACCGGCAGGTGCTGAAGCAGTGATTTCGTTTCGGTGAGTTCTTCCAGTTCCTGTTGCAGGTCTTCATGTTGGCTGATGAAGCGGAGGAGCTCCTGCTCTCTGCCTTCTTCAAGCTCGCCATACATGTAATCCATGAAGAGTAATCGTGCTTCTTCCTTATTCATAATTGAACACCTCTTTATTGATATTCCAGGATTCAAAGGTCTTTTTGAGGGCTTTGAGTCCGTAATAAAATCTTGACTTAACAGTATTTAAAGGTTCATTTAAAATCTCCGCGATCTCGGCGAAGGTCAGGCCTTCATATTCTTTCATGATCACCACCATGCGTTGCTCGTTGGGCAGCTGCAGCAGGGCTTTGTGCAAAAGCACCATGGCTTCATTTCTCACCAGTTTGGAATCGGCCCCGGAAACGCTTTGAGTTTGCGGGGCCACCTTAAGTGCTTCAAGCGACGTGCTGCGTTTTCGGCCGGCGCGTTTCAGCTCATCCAGACAAAGGTTGTTAGCGATGCGGTATAACCACGAGCCAAACTTGGTGGCGTCATCCAGTGTGTCCAGCTTTTGGTACGCTTTTATGAACGTCTTTTGAGTGATCTCTGCGGCATCATCACTGCTGGCGAAGTAGCGGTAAGCAAAGTGGTGGATTCGGTTCTGCCACCGGCTTACCAGCGTATTAAACGCCTGGTGATTACCACCCAGAAAATCCCGTACCAAATATGCGTCTTCCATGTTGTTGTGTTCCAAAAAACCGGTCCCTGTTTTCAGGTTCGGATATAAGACGAGCGAGCAGGGAAGATAGTTTTATTTTATTGACAAAAGAGGAGTGAAAAGTGAATATCCGGTTTATGGATGAGCTTTTGACCTTCTATCGACAATCATGGTTTGAAGAAGCCTGACGATGGGGATCAAGAGTTCAGTTCTTTCTCTATATTTCTTTTCTCCTAAAACATGTCGGCTTTTGAAATACCAATCACGGGCTTCTCTGGCAGACCCAAGGGCTATTTCGTAAAACCGGGCCTTTTCTTTCTCAGATATTCGGGAATAGCCTTCTGCGATATTTGCATTTATTGATCCGACTGACCGGTACAATTGGTCTCCAAGGGAGTACACTCTTCTTTTAAATATAAGATTGATATCAAACCAGCATAGATCAGATAAGTATAGCCCAAGCCGGTAAGCTTCTATATTCCAGGTTTGATCCCCGTTAAATTCTTTCTCGACGGTATGTTCCCATTTTTCAAGATTCATTATAAAGTTAGACCAGGAACTCAAATATTCCTTACAAAGAACTTTTGTTCACTCCTCACTCCTCACTCCTCACCTAATCCCCAATTCCAGCTGTTGGTAGAAATGATCCTCGTTCAGGTTCAGGTTGGAAAGAGAGATACCCAATAACCGAACCTCCCGGCTTCCGGCTTCGGTATGTTCCAGAAGCTGCTTGGCTATAGTAGATATTTCCTTGGCATCATTGGTATGATGAGGAATAGACTGACTCCGGGTGATGGTATCGAAGTTCTTGTAGCGGACTTTAATGGTGATGGTCTTACCCGCGGCGTGGATCTTTTTCATCCCTTCCGATATGGACTGGGAGAGTTCATCAAAATAGTTGTGGATCCAGTCCAGATCGCCAATGTCGTCTTTAAAGGTACGTTCTTTTCCATAGGACTTACGAGTACGATGGGGTTTAACCTCCCGGTTATCAATGCCCCGTACGATACGGTAGTAGTACCGCCCGGATTTTCCGAAGGCTTTCACCAGGTCAATTTCAGACCAGGCTTTCAGATCGGCCCCGGTTTTTATACCCAAAGCATGCATCTTCTTTTGAGTAGCCTTGCCGACCCCATGGAAGTTCTTGATGTCAAGCTTTTCCAGAAACCCGCTGGCCTCCTCGGGAGTGATCAGGGTTAATCCGTTGGGCTTGTCATAGTCGGAAGCCACTTTAGCCAGGAACTTACAATAGGAAACGCCGGCAGAGGCGGTAAGCTGTGTACGCTCGTTGATCTTTTCAAGGATCTCTTTAGCCACCAGGGTTGCGGAGGGGATCCCTTTGTGGTTTTGGGTCACATCCAGATAGGCCTCATCCAGAGAAAGCGGCTCCACGAGCTCGGTGTACTCAAAGAAGATCTCCCGCACCTGCTCGGATACTTCTTTATAGACCGAATGTCTTCCACGAACAAAGATGCCATGAGGGCATAACCGCACGGCCTGAGAGGCGGGCATGGCGGAGTGGATACCGTATTTGCGGGCTTCATAGCTGGCGGTGGAGACCACTCCACGGCCGCCGGGTGAACCGCCGACTATGACGGGCTTTCCGCGAAGTTCGGGGTTGTCCCGTTGCTCAACGGCCGCAAAAAAAGCATCCATGTCGATGTGGATGATCTTCCGTATGTGTTCCTGTTGAAGCATCACATGTATTATACATATAATTCAGATCAACAGGAATAAGTAAAAAAGAAGAGAGTTATTTTTCTTCAGCCTGAATTTCTTCCGCCACCCGTTGTACTTCATCAAGCACCCGTAAGAGATTGCCACTCCAGAGTTTTTCGATCTCCTCTTCCGTGTAGCCCCTGCGCACCAGTTCCAGGGTCACATTAAAGGTCTCCGAGGCATCCATCCAGCCGTCGACTCCGCCCCCTCCATCAAAGTCAGAGCTGATTCCCACATGATCGATGCCGATCAGCCCCACCATATAGTCGATATGGTCCACAAAGTCAGCTACATCCACCGGGGGATACTTCGTATTCACTTCGGTTGACATGCGGGGTGCCGCTTCTTCCCGGATCTCACGATAGGTATTCATATACACTTCACGGGCAGCCTCATCCATTTCCCTTACTTCGGACCACGGCAGGATCTCAAACCCTTTTTCCTGAGCTACTTTTTCATAGAACTCGTTGGCGGCCTGCTGCCAGGCAGCATGTTTTTCTGAATCGATATAGCTTCGGAAGGCTACGGTCTGTACCACCCCTCCGTTTTCTTTCAGCATCTGAAGCTCCTCATCGTACAGGTTTCTGCTTACGTCATTCATGGCTCTCGATGAGGAATGAGACGCTATGACCGGTGCCCTGGAAAGCATCATGGTTTGTTTGTTGGCCTCCACGGAGGGATGGGAGATATCAATGATGATTCCCCACTTGTTCATTTCCTTGATGACCTCTTTGCCAAACTCGCTGAGTCCGTTGTGCAACCATACGCCGTCTCTTTCACCGGTATTGGAATCGCTCAGCTGGTTGTGTCCGTTATGGGAGAGGGACATATAGCGGGCTCCCCGGTCATAAAACTCTTTTACCCGGTCCAGTTCCATTCCCAGCGGGTAAGCATTTTCGACCCCGATCATGGCGACTTTCTTGCCGGAAGCGGCGATCCGGCGAACATCGTCGGAGGTGAGGGCCAGGTCAATTCGGTCCGGGGCAATTTCCTCGGTGAGGCGGTGGATCGCCTCAAACTTGTCGATCGCGTTTTCATAGGCTGCCGCAAAGCCTTCCTCACTCAGGGTGTCCTGCCGGGTGTACACAATAAAGAATGCAACATCCAGGCCACCTGCTTCCATCTTTGGTAATGTAACCTGGGTAGGCAGATCCATAGTGTAATTTCGCTCTGCCGTGAAGTTGGCGGTATTGATATCTGCGTGAGTGTCCAGCGTAATGACCCGTTCATGAATGCCCCGGGCTTTTTCAACGAGTGCATCATCAGAACAGCTGATCAACAGGAAAAGAGATAGAGAAAAAAGGAAAAGCTTCTTCATGTGTATAAGCAGTATTAATTGAGTGTATCGAGTGAATCTAAACTAAAATAGCTTATCAAAAGAGTAATTAAAGGTAAAAACGGAACTCTGCCGGATGTTATGTGTTATGTTAGTTGAAGTTGAATAAAAACAAGGATAACACATGATTCTGGCTTATTTACTCATTGGAGCATTCATTGGCTGGATTAGTAATTTCTTTTCAGGAGAAAGGGGCATTAAGCTGATCCCCAGTATCCTTATCGGTGCAGGTAGCGCACTGTTCGGAGGCCTCCTGGTGCAGCTGTTTGATCTGTCAGGATCAGGCTTCATTGCGCTCATAGCTTCAATAGCGGTATTGTTCACAGTAAATACATTCCGAAAAAAGAAACCAATATTTGCTGAGCCCCGATAGGGAACATTTTTTCGGTTCAACAGTTAGTCATTCACACATTATCAAATTGAACGGCTACGTGTGAATGACTAAAAAAGACCGCAGTATCAATAACTTCCTAAGCATTGTTTTTGTCGTAGTTGGATTATACATGTCTGTAGGCTCATTACAGACGTTATTCAGTACCGACATAGACACACTTTTCAGGTTTTCCGATCAGGACATCCCCGCGTTTCATTACCTGGTCAAACTGGGCGGGGGATTGATTTCATTAATGACCGGACTTGCAATGTGGCTTAGGGTATCATGGTCGCCCGGATTTGCCATGTTCGCATCCGGTCTTTTAGTATCTCACCACCTGGGAAACCTGGGGCGGCTTATTTACGCCAACCCCGTTGAGGCGGTAGCCACATCGATCATCCTCATCATTCTGTTACAAAGCTTTCCTTATCTGATAAGGCGAACGTTCCGCTAGATGTAACCCTGCGGAAGGGGCCTCGTGTAAGGCCCATGAGTGAAATTTCCCAAAAAGATATAGACTGGTTACTGAAGCCCAAGGAGGAGTTCAGCTATTCCGAACTTCCCAGAGTCGAGAAGGCAAAACGCTTAAAGCGAAAAAGAGTGCTGTCCCGGATTCTGATGTGGACGGGACTCGTCATTGTGATGGGGATCATGCCCTTCTTTCTGTTGATCCGCACTTCCATTTATCTGAACCTTGCACAGGGCTGGAACGGGTGGGTTTCACTCATAGGCGGAATATGTGTCACCATCATATTGCTGCTGATATATGTGCTGATCCTGTTTCGAAAAGCTGAAAACAAAAAAACGATGTTGAAATGGGCGGTCAGCGGAGCGGGGATACTGGTAGCAGGCTTTTGTGTGTACGGGCTACTGTATCTTTCCAGCGTTAATGCAAAATCTGATGAGATCAGAGAGGTGTATCGCTCGCTTTACCCCATTTTGAGAGTGGCCGTGGCAACCACGACACTGGCTGAAGACAACCTGGTGATTACGGATATCAGCCGCACTCCTGAAGACTACGCCCGAATGGGTTTGCCGGTAAACCAAAGCTCCCTGCATTTTGAGCAGGAAACCGGATTCGTACATGCCATTGACCTGAGAACGAAGGGGCATTCGGGGGTCAGGAATTTTCTGCTGGAGCAATCCCTCAAGAGCATGGGCTTTCAGACGATCCGGCATGTGGGTACGGCGGATCATCTGCATGTGGCCCTTCCGGTAAAGATGTAAAAGAAAAGGGCTTTTTTCTTGTTTCTGAGGCAGATAATCACGACCATCAAATTCCTCAGAAACCACTAATGAACACCCATGTCTGAATACAAATTTTACGAGCAGGTCAATAAGAATTTTGACAAAGCTGCCAAGTATACCCGATTCGATAAAGGGCTTCTCAACCAGATCAAAGTATGCAATACGGTGTATCAGGTTACTTTTCCTATTCGCAGGGACGATGGCAGCATCGATGTAATTGAAGGATGGAGGGTGGAACACAGCCACCACAAGACCCCCACCAAAGGAGGAATCCGGTACAGCCATAAAGTGGATGAAGATGAAACGATGGCGTTGGCGGCTTTGATGAGCTACAAATGTGCCATTGTGGATGTACCGTTCGGAGGAGCAAAGGGAGGGGTGAAGATCAGCACCCGGGATTACTCGGAAAAAGAACTGGAGCGGATCACACGCCGGTACACCTACGAGCTGATAAAAAAAGGATTCATAGGCCCCGGTGTTGATGTACCGGCACCGGATTATGGTACGGGAGCCCGCGAAATGGGATGGATCCTCGATACTTACCGGCAGATGAATGAGGACCTGAATGCGGAAGGATGTGTGACCGGTAAACCCATACAGCAGGGCGGTATACGCGGCCGAACCGAAGCCACGGGGCGCGGGGTCTATTTCGGTATCCGGGAGGCCTGCAACATAAAAGAGGATATGGACGCGCTGGGACTTGATGTCGGCGTTGAAGGCAAAAGCTTTGTGGTTCAGGGACTGGGTAATGTGGGATACCACGCCTCCCTCTATATGACCCAGGCCGGAGCCAAGCTTGTCGGAGTGGCGGAAATGGAAGGAGGAATCTATGATCCCGACGGAATGGACCTCCAGGCCTTGATGGCTTACCGGCAGGAGACGGGAAGTATCATAGGTTTTGGAAACAGTAAAGAGCTTCCTTCAAATAAGGCGGCCCTTGAGCTGGAGTGCGATATTCTGATCCCGGCCGCCCTGGAAAGCCAGATAACAGGGGATAATGCCTCCAGAATTAAAGCCAGGATCATTGCTGAAGCGGCCAACGGTCCAACTACGGCTGACGCGCACGATATTTTAAAAGAACGGGGAGCCCTTATCATTCCCGATACCTACCTGAACGCAGGTGGTGTGGTGGTTTCTTACTTCGAGTGGTTGAAAAACATACAGCACGTTCGCTACGGGCGTATCAACAAGCGCTTTGATGAAAGCAGCTTCAAAAAGATTCTGGGAGTTATTGAGAACATATCGGACCGCCAGTTTACGGAGGCAGAGATGGACGAGCTTTCACATGGTGCGGAAGAATACGATCTGGTGGATTCAGGCCTCGAAGAAACCATGATCACCGCTTATCAACAGATCGTGGAGATCCGAAATGAGCATGATCTGAAGGACCTGAGAACGGCGGCCTTCATCAATGCCATCAACAAGATCGGTATCATGTATGAACAGATGGGCATCTTCCCATAAGCCGGGATACGTTAATCGTTGAATCGGGACCGGTGTACGAGTAGCGAATGAACGAAGTCCAGGCATTAGATATCGCGGTTGATCAATACGCAGTGTATGCGTTCATCGGGTATCTGTTGTTGCTGGTTGGCATAGGTATTTATTCCGCCCGCTTTTCTTCGTCAGGGATCAGCGAGTTTTTTATTGGCGGAAGAAAGATGAACCGACTGGTAATTGCCCTTTCCGCCGTGGTTTCGGGGCGGAGTGCCTGGCTGCTGCTGGGAGTAACCGGGCTGATCTATATGCGGGGTGTTTCCGGGGTGTGGGCCGTCGTTGGCTATACGGCCGTCGAGTTGGTTCTTTTTCTGACCTATGCCAAGCGGCTTCGTGAATTTTCTGAAGAACGGGATTGCATCACCGTACCCGATTTCTTTGCCGAGCGGTTTAATGACAAGAACGGTTCCCTGCGGATCATACTGGTCGTTACTTTTCTGATCTTTATGGTAAGTTATGTATCGGCACAGTTTGTAGCCGGGGGTAAGGCCTTTTCCTCCAGTTTTGGAATCGATCAGAATACCGGGATAGCCCTGTCTGCGGCGATCATTTTGCTGTACACGGTGTTGGGAGGTTTTCTGGCCGTGAGCCTTACCGATACCATTCAGGCTTTCTTCATGATCTTCGCGCTGATCATACTTCCGGTGATCGCCATCCAGGACCTGGGTGGATGGAATGAAGTGATTACCCGCCTGAACGTTCAGGATGCCGCGCTTTTGGATCCTGCTGCTCTGGGCTTTGGCGCCTTCATCGGGTTTATCGGAATAGGCCTGGGATCTCCCGGCAATCCGCATATCCTGGCCCGCTATATGGCAATTGACGATGCCGCGCAGCTCCGGTTTGCGGCTGCAGTGGGAACCTTCTGGAACATCGTCATGGCTTTTGGCGCCGTACTGATCGGGCTGGTGGGCCGGGCATATTTCCCTGAAGTGGGGATGCTACCGGCCGGGGACGAAGAAAACCTGTATCCCTTTCTGGCTCAGCAACACCTGAATCCGGTGTTCTTCGGCATCGTCATCGCCTCCATTTTCGCCGCCATCATGTCAACGGCTGATTCCCAGCTGCTGGTGGCGGCCTCCAGCGTGGTACGCGATGTATATGACAAGCTCGTCAAAAAAGGAGAAGAGATTCCCCAGAGAAAATTGGTCCTTTACAGTCGCGCGGTAGTGGTACTCTTGGTGCTTATTGCACTTATATTCGGATGGTTTGCGGAGGAACTGGTGTACTGGCTGGTGCTCTTTGCATGGGCCGGACTGGGCGCTTCGCTGGGACCCACATCCATTCTGGCTCTGTACTGGAAAGGGGCCACCAAAACCGGGGTGATATGGGGAATCGTGACCGGGACCCTTGTCACCATCATCTGGCAGTTAACACCCGCACTCGATGACCGGCTTTACGAGCTGATCCCCGCTTTTTTTGCAAGCGGGCTTGTGACCGTAGTTGTGAGTAGGTTCACTCAGCATTCACAGGAATCCGCTCATTCGTAAGCCCCCCTCCCCGAACGGTCGCCCCAAGAACCAGTCCGGCACTCACCAGCACCAGATTCTTTACAATGTACTGGCCTTCAAGGGTCAAGCCGAAAGGAAAAGAAGTCCAGACCACTTCCGGAAGAATGAAAACAGGCAACAGGGTGCCGGGCATTTGAAGAAAGAGCAGCAGCAAGGTAACACGCATCCATTTTCCGGCGATCAGTCCAAGGCCGATAAGAACCTCCCAGGTAGCCAATACCGGGATGAAGAAGTCCGGATCAACGAAGTACACCGTGTTGCGAACCAGCTCTTCTGCGGGGCTTAAGCCCGGAAAGAATTTCAGCGCCCCGAACCAAAGAAAGACGATACCTAACCCGACGCGAAGGGTGGGCAATCCGTATTTAGCCATCCATCGGGTGATGTGATAATCGATCCGATCGAAATGTTTCTCCAAATGCTGCATACATCCTCAACGTTTGAACCCAAAGTAACGGCCGAATATGAAGGCAGTATGAAGGCTCAGACCTTCATCTTGGGCAGCTGTAAGTCAAAATGAATAGCGCCCAGACGGATACCTACAATGATCACGATCGTGATCAGATAATTGACAGGGGAAGGCAATCCAAGGATCATACCGGTATAAAACACAAGGGCTCCGGCCAGGCATGCGGTGGCATAGATCTCCTTTCGGAAGATGAGAGGAACTTCCCGGCACAGAACGTCCCTGATGATACCCCCTACAACCGCGGTGGTCATCCCCATGATACCGGCAATAAAGGGATGCACTTTCAGTGAAAGGGCGACCTCCATACCGCTGATCGTGAACAGGGCAATTCCGATGGTATCGAACAGAAAGAGGGGTTTATGGATGTCGTTCAGCCGGTTTCTGATCAGGTAGGTAAACGGGATGGCAGAAAGGATGACGAAGGGATAGGTCAGGTCAGACATCCAGGTTACAGGCTGTATGCCCAGCAGAATGTCGCGGGTGGTGCCTCCGCCTATGGCCGTTGCAAAACCGATAACGGCGGCTCCGAAAAGGTCCAGGTCTTTTTTAGCGGCCATCCGGATGCCGCTGATCGCGAAAACAAAAGTCCCAAGCAGGTCCAGAATTCTTATAAAATCCATAAACGGGTAAGCCCGGCTTAAGGCCTGAACTTGATCTCCACTTTCTTTGTGTCAGCCACTTCTTTAGCTCGAAGGCTTAGCTGCTGCTGCATGTTGGAGGTTGCCTCGATTAACCTGACTGCGGCGGGAGCACCTTCATCGGCTATGACGATCGGGGTGCCGTTGTCGCCAGCTTCACGCACCGGTTGTTCCAGCGGTATCTCGCCCAGCACCGGTACATTCAGTTCCCGGGCCAGTCGCTTGGCACCTCCTTCCCCAAAGATGTGGTATTTCTTGTCAGGCATATCGGGTGGTACGAAATAGGACATATTCTCGATCACGCCTAGTACCGGAACATTCACCTTTTGGAACATGGCCACGCCTTTACGAACGTCATCGAGGGCCACCACCTGCGGGGTGGATACGATAACGGCGCCGGTTAAAGGTACCGTTTGCACGATAGTAAGCTGAATATCACCCGTTCCCGGAGGGAGGTCCAGTATCATGTAGTCGAGCTCGCCCCACTCCACTTCCGTCATAAACTGTTTGATGGCGCTGGTGGCCATAGGGCCGCGCCAGACCATGGCCTGATTCACATCTACCAGAAAACCCATGGAAACCATTTTGATGCCGTGCTTTTCGAGCGGTACCAGTTTCTTTTGAACCGTGATATCAGGGCGGTCAAAGAGATTGAACATGGTAGGGATACTGGGTCCGTAAATGTCGGTATCCATTAATCCGACCCTGGCTCCTGTCCGCGCCAGAGCAGCGGCAATATTAGCGGCAACGGTAGATTTACCTACGCCCCCTTTGCCGGATGCAACCGCAATGATGTTTTGTACTCCGGGAAGAACCGGCTGGTGCTGCCCGGGCTGTTGTCGCTGCTGTCCGCTGTCCTGATTTCTTCGCTTGGAGACATTGATGCCTACCTGAATGTCGACAATAGCTTCTCTGTCAATAAACTTAAGAATGGCTCCTTCGCAGCGCTTTTTAAGTTCGTTTGCGAGCTCATCGTTTTGTTCAGGAAGCTCCAGCGTAAAGCTGATGTATTTATCCTGAACAATGATATCCTGGATCATATCCAGGGCGATAAGGTCTTTCTTTTCTTCAGGATGGAGAACGTGGGCTAAGGCAGTACGAATCTGCTCTTTTTCAATAGCCATAGTTTGTGATAGTCGGATTATTTGATTGTTCTACTGTGCCGAAAGATACGGAGAATGTAACAAGGATAAAGCCCGAAGGATTTCAATCCGATTGGGAAAAAGAACAGAATGTGCGATCATCCTGAATGCCAACGAACAAAACCAATAAAGCGGGAAAGCAGCAGAAAGCTGATGCAGAGCAGCTGATCAGGGAACTGAAAGAGGCATACGCTGCCTGTGATGATGAGCGGATGGAGACTGCCCTGCTGAAGCTGAGCGAATGCAAACAGGAGCGCAGAAAGGCGGCGGCCTTCCTCTATCAAACCATAGAGTACCGGCCGTGGGACGGAAAGTATTACGACCCCAAGAGCTGGCGCGCGGATGTGAAAGCAGCGATCCATAAGCTTTACGACAGCGGGGAACTGCTCAACAGCCTGCGTGCCCGGAATACGGCACTTACGACTGAAATTCATACAGAGCTTTCACAGATCTTCGGAGAGCCGCTCTATGTTATGGAGCCTCCGCTGAACCTGCGCATGGAATCCGAAAAATATACAGTGCTCTTTGCCGACCTGTTGGAAAAGCTGGTGGAAATAGCCGCCCAGTGTTGTTCAGAAAAGGACATGTCGGCTGAAGAACAACTGGAGCATATAGAAGCCCTGGACCAACAGATTGCTTTCTTAGCCAGAGAACTGAGAGACGACAAAAAGTACGGCAGCTACCGGGGGGTGTTGGAAAATGCCCGGCGCGTCAGAGATGCCCTGAATAACTACTGAAAGCTCGCCAATCAAATCCTGCACTTTGGGAATAAATGCTTAAATTCCGCACGGAATTAATCATCAACGGCAGGTACAAAGCCAATCCAATCACTGAATACGGAATGTCAAAGAAAACACCTTTCCACGCCATCCACCAGAAAGAGGGTGCAAAACTGGTAGATTTCGTGGGATTTGAGATGCCCGTTCAATACAAGGGTATTAAAACCGAACACGCTGCTGTACGGAATGCCGTGGGCATATTTGATGTGTCCCATATGGGCGAGTTCTTCATCAGCGGGCCGGAAGCTTTAGAGCTGGTGCAGAAGGTAACGGTTAACGATGCGTCAAAACTGACGGAAGGTAAAGCGCAGTATTCCTGCATGTGCTACGAGTACGGCGGAATAGTGGACGACCTGATCGTGTATAAGCTGTATGATGATGCGGGCTACATTCTGGTGGTGAATGCTTCCAACATTGAAAAAGACCTGGAGTGGATTCAAAGCCAGAATACTTTTAACTGTGAGATCCATGACAATTCGGATAACACCTGCCTGTTGGCTGTTCAGGGCCCTGGATCCATCGACACCCTGCAAAAGCTGACCGATCTGGACGTATCGGACATCCCATTTTACAGCTACAAGATGGGTACACTGGCCGGAATGGAAAACGTCGTGTTTTCTGCTACAGGATATACCGGCGAGAAAGGCTTTGAACTTTACTTTGATAAGGAACAGGTGGATCCCGAAAAAGCCTGGAATGCCATAATGGAAGCAGGCGAAGAGTTTGGGATCCAACCCTGCGGATTGGGAGCCAGAGATACGCTGCGCCTGGAAATGGGCTACGCGCTGTACGGAAACGACATCACCAAAGACACTCACCCTCTGGAAGCACGCCTTGGCTGGATCACCAAGTTTGATAAAGGAGATTTTGTAGGCCGGGAGGTACTGCTAAAGAAGAAAGAACTGGGAAACACCAGGCAGCTGGTGGGGTTCGTGATGGAAGACGACCGAAACATACCACGACAGGGATATGAGATTCTAAACGAAAACGGCGATCAGATCGGAGAAGTTACGAGTGGAACAATGTCCATCTCTTTGGGTAAAGGTATAGGCATGGGATATGTGAAAAAGGAACATGCCGCTGAAGGGACCAGGATCCGGATCGCTATTCGTAAGCGAACCGGAGTGGCGACGGTAACCCGACCACCGTTTATCAAAAAATAATTCTATAACAAGAGAGTAAAAGGAAACAAAATGGCCAGACTAGATTACCTGGATGTGTTTTTCTCGGTACAGTCTTTCCAGGAGGAAGAACTGAGAGGAAAGTCTGCTGTTATCATTGATGTACTGAGAGCTTCATCCACTATTGTGACCGCATTGAATAACGGAGCCAGTAAAGTAATACCGGTTGAGGATATGGATGCCGCGATGCGTATTGCCCGAAGCATGGAACAGGGGGATTATCTGTTGTGCGGAGAAAAGGGAGGGAATAAGATCGAAGGATATCATCTGGGTAATTCCCCGCTGGAATACAATCCCGAAACCATTGAAGGAAAAACACTGATACTTAACACCACCAACGGAACCAAAGCCATTAAAAAGGCGAACCTGGCAAACCGGTTGTATGTGGGATGTTTCCTCAACCAAAAAAGTATTTTAAAAGCACTCGGGGAACACGACGATGCCGTGGTGCTGGTGTGTTCGGGATGGCAGGGCAGACTGTCGCTGGAAGACACCCTCTTTGCAGGGTCCCTTATCTCGGCAATGTGTAACGGAAAGCTGCCGGAAAACACGAAAGACGGGGTGAAAGTAGCATTTGGTCTTTACCAAAAATTTGGTGATGATTTAGAGTCGGCGATAGGAAGCAGCGATCATGCCAAACGCCTCAAAGAACTTGTGCCGGAAGGCGATATTCCTTTTGCAAGTCAGGTCGATGCCTTCGATGTTTTGCCTGGAATGAAAGACGGTATTTTAACCAACTTAAATGGCTAAGAAAAAGCTAAATACCTCCACATCATCCACAAACGGAATTGACCCCCACCGAAAGGTGGAGATCATAGGGATCATCATTCTGGCGATCTCCATTCTGCTGGGCCTGAGCATCCTCTCTTACACCCCTGAAGACTACCAGTATGCCAAGAGCATTTCTTTCATGGACCTTTTCAATCCGGATGCGACCCAGCGGCTGGTGCAAAACTGGCTGGGTCCGGTGGGTGCATATATTTCTCATTACCTGGTGTATGCTCTTTTCGGATATACCAGCCTGATCCTCTCCCTGCTTCTCGCTTATCAGGGGTGGCATATATTCCGTCATCGCAATTATAAAGAGCTGAGCTGGATTTCCATTCTGAGCCTATGGAGCATGGTCTTGCTTTCAACCATCATTGGGTGGCTGCACACCAATACCGAGTTTCCGGAAGAAGCAGTCTGGGGAGGGGCCGCCGGGATCGCTATCTCAAGCGTGCTGCAGAATATCACGGGCCTGGGGTCCATTTTTATACTCGGGGTGTTGGCCGTTATAACGATATTGCTGCTGTGGGACCGTGATCTTCAGAAAAGTATCGACAACCTGAAGTTGTGGATGGAGAATCTCAGCAGAAAGCTGGAAGAAGCGAGGATTGCCAGAGCCGAACGAAAAGAGATAAAAGCAGAGGAAAGAGAGCGGAGGCTGGAGGCCAAAAGGGCTGAGCGGGAAGCCAAAAAAGAAGGAAAGAAGGCCGGGAAAGAAGAGAAAAAGAAGGCTCCAAAGCCCGCGCCACCCAGGGAAGAGGAGAAAGAGCCCGCTCCCAGCATCGAAGATATCGTGGAGAAGTCTCAGGAAGAGGACCGGAAGCGCATGGAGGAAGAAAAAGCGAAGGTCAAATCTCTGGACACCCGACAGCGCGCGGCCGTTGAAAAGAAAGAAGTGATTGATGAGGGTGAGGATGACATTGAAGTTGCCGTATTTAAAGGGGAAGGGGATGAAGAAGCGGACGAAAAGGAATTAGACAAGCTGAACAGGGAGAAGGCCAAAGAAGTACCGAAGATCCGGTACAAGTTCCCGAACATGGATCTTCTGGACACGCCTCCTGAGAATCGCAGCGAGGTGGATCTGGAAGAAATCAAAGAGAACAAACGAATTATCCTCGACAAGCTGAAGCGGCACCGGATTGAGATCGTGGGGATCAACGCCATTGTAGGGCCTACCGTGACTCTGTATGAGCTGGAACCGGCGCCGGATGTAAAGATCAGTAAGATCGAGAGCTATTCCAATGATCTTAAGATGGCGACGGCATCCAAGGGCCTGCGGATGTTGTCTCCGATACCCGGTAAGTCGGCGGTGGGTATTGAGGTGCCCAACAGCACGCGGGAAACCGTTTACATTAAGCAGGTGCTTAATACCAAAAAATTCGTGGAAACGGAGATGACCCTGCCCGTCGCTTTTGGGAAGACCATTGAGAATGAGGTCTTTATGATCGACCTCACTAAAATGCCCCACCTTCTGATGGCCGGAGCCACCGGTTCAGGGAAGTCGGTAGGTATCAACACCATCATTACCTGCCTGCTGTATAAGTGCGATCCGGAAAATCTGAAGTTCGTGATGATCGATCCGAAGAAGATCGAGCTGTCCCTGTATCGCAACATTCAGAATCATTTCCTGGCCATGCTGCCCGATGCAGAAGAGCCCATCGTAACGGACACCTCCAAAGCCCTGGACACCCTGAACAGCGTCTGCAAGGAAATGGACGATCGTTATGATTTGCTGAAAATGGCGATGGTCCGCGATATAAAGGCCTATAATGAAAAATTTAAAGCCGGTGAGCTGGAAGAAGAACTGGGCCACCGGCACCTGCCCTATATCGTGGTGATCATTGATGAGCTGGCCGACCTGATGATGACTGCCGGCAAGCAGATCGAAGAACCTATCGCGCGGCTGGCGCAGCTGGCCCGGGCCATCGGTATCCATTTGGTGGTGGCCACACAGCGGCCTTCCGTAAACGTGATTACGGGGACCATCAAAGCAAACTTCCCGGCGCGGGTGGCTTATCAGGTGGCGTCCAAAGTGGACTCCAGAACCATTCTGGATGTGGGAGGAGCAGATCAGCTTGTAGGACAGGGCGATATGCTTTTCACCAACGGGGCGGGGATGACCCGGCTTCAGAACGCTTTTGTATCTACTGAAGAAGTTGAACGGATCACGGCATTTATTGGTCAGCAAGCCGGCTATAAAGAACCGTTTCATTTGCCGGTGATCCAGGAAGACAATGCGGGTATCCCTGATCCGTTAGACGACATAGACGAAATGTTTGAGGCAGCTGCTAAAGTAGTGATGCTGCATCAGCAGGGTTCGGTATCTCTCCTTCAGCGCAAGCTCAAGATCGGATACAACCGGGCCGGAAGAATTATCGATCAACTATTCAATGCAGGCATTGTTGGACCATATCAGGGCAGTACCGCAAGAGATGTGCTCATTACGGAAGAAGAAGAATTACAGGAAATACTGGACGGACTTGAAAATCTTTAGACCATCAGCTCTTTGGGCTGCACTTCTGCTGCTGCAAGCAGTACCTCTCTTCGCTCAGGCGCCAAACTTTGAGCGGCTCAAAGCCCGTTTTGATAACGGAGAGGTCTTTAAGGCGGAATTCCGCTATGTTTATTACGACTCCTATACCACCAATACGGATGAAGCCGAGGGTACCATATGGATTGCACGTGAAGCCTATAAACTGAGAAACGGAGACAAAACGCTGATTGTGAACGGAGAAACCTCTCAAACCTATGAAAGAGACCGCAACAGGGTCATTATCAATGAATACGTTGCGGAAGACGATGACTTTGCCCCTTCCCGGATGCTCAGCGGGGTGGACTCCACCTATACCGTAACAGAGACCACCAATGACGACGGCGTAACGGTTATCAGGCTGGTTACCGATGATGAATTTGCCCTGTACACCGAAGTAACGATTCGCCTGGATCGTCAGGGCCGGCCGGCCAGTATAATCGCGACTGACTTTGCGGAGAATGAGATAACCACCTCCTTTTTTGAAGGGGCCTTCATCACTCCAGGCGAATCGACCTTTGTTCTCGGGTATCCGGATAACGCAGAAATCATAGACACCCGGTATTGATTTGAAAACCTGGATCAAAGTACTCTTGGGGATTGTAATTGCGGGGATCTTCCTGTGGCTGGCTTTCAGGGAAGTGGAACTGGAAACCATTGTTGACGCCTCAAAGGGAGCTTCTTTCTGGTGGTTTGTCCCATTTGTACTGGTCACTCTGTCGGCTCACTATTTTCGGGCCGAGCGATGGCGCCTGTTGTTAACCGGGGAAACAAAGGTGCCGCACCGGTTCACCTTGTTTACAGGAGTGATGTTCGGATATCTCGCAAATATTCCATTTGCCCGGCTGGGGGAAGTGACCCGCCCGGTGTACGTGGCACAGCAGGTAAAAGAAAGCAACAGCAAGCTCATCGGCACGATCGTGCTGGAGCGCATCATCGACACGCTCACCCTTCTGGCACTGATGGCTTTTGTGGTGATCTTTATGGTCTCGGACCCCGAGATCCTGCAAAACTTATTCGGCGTGGATATTACCGATTCCGAAGTGCTGCTTTCATTCGTATGGTCAGTAGTGAAGCTGGGAGCGGTGGCACTGTTCGGATTGCTGGCGCTCTACTTCCTGATAAAAGTGGCAAGTCAAAAGGTTGAACGGATGAAGCAGCTTTTGTTGAAGCTGAGAGGCATCGTCCGAACTTTTGTCGATGGTGTACTCGCGGTACGAGAGCTCAGGCAGTGGCCGCTTTTTATACTCTACACCGTACTGATATGGGCCTGCTATATTTCCATGACCTACATACCGTTCTGGATGTTTGATATGCAGGAGGTCTTCGGGCTCACGTACGCAGATGCACTGGTGCTCACGATGGTTTCCGCAGTGGGTATCATTATTCCGACACCCGGAGGGGTAGGAACGTACCACCTGTTCATTACCAAGAGCCTGTTTTTATTATATGCCGTGCCCGAAGCGATCGGACTCTCATATGCCACCATTGCCCATGCATCAACCCTGTTGATCATTCTGGTGGTAACCCCGGTATTACTGGCGGTGGATAAGTTCGTGGTTCTGAAACTCAACTCAGCGAAAAAGGGAACCTGAGCTATCAGTCCGGGTACATCTTTTAAAAGGCATGGCTAATACCTTGCCACAAATTTTAGTACATTCCGCAAACGCTTTCTACACATGAAGCAGAGAACCCTATTTGCTACGATCATCTTACTTCTTTCGGGTCAGTTTGCCCTGGCTCAAACGGGAAGGAATACTCAAAATTCCCTGCTCCCGGAGATAGATCCGCAGGATATCGAAATCCGAAGTGAATTTAAGGCCCGTTTTCCCGGCCTGAGGCGTCAACCCATTCTGGGATTCAACCCCAAGCCCCGGGTATTCCGTATCGATCCCAACCGGATGCCTTTTATGGAAACCCCGGAACAGGCCGTGGCGGGTATCTCAATGACTCAGCTAGACCGTCCGGAACCGCCTTCCCGGAACATTCTTCCCAAACCGTCTCGAATCAACGGGCTGGTCCGGGCCGCTTTAGGGAGTTATCTAAGCCCGGAGATTGAAGCTTATGGATTTCAGCGGCTCAATGATCAAAGCATTTTTTCGGGAAACCTGAACTACCAGTCTTCTACCGGGCATCTGGATACGCAGGATTCGGATTTCAGGTTTATGGATATCAGCGGGCTGTACGGTACAAGACTGAATAATGGCCTGAAGGCGTCTGTAAGAGCGTCTTTATTTAGTGACTACAATCACTTATTTGAATTATCCCCGTCCATTCCGAATGACAACTCAGGCACGGCGGAGAAATCCTATTCGGGAATAAACGCGGGGGTCATTTTACAGAACCACAAGAATGCTCTGGAGGGCTGGGAGCTCTTTCTGAACGCGTCTCTGGTCGGGATCGATCAGGATAGTCCCAATGCAGCCCTTGACGGGGGGTTGAACCATCAGTCGCTGATCACCGGTTTCGAAAAAAAGTGGGCCGGTAACGAACTGCATGAAACCTTTGCCATCGGCGCGAATCTGAAAGCCGGGAATTATTCCATAGACAATGGCGGGGGAAGCACCCAGTGGCTGAACGGAGACGTCTTTTTAAACTATCACCGACTGTTAAACTACCGAACCGAGCTGGACCTGAAAGCCGGATTGGCCTACCTCAATGACGGACTGAACGGGCGCATCAGGTTTACCACCGATCTCGGATTTATCCATACTGTGAATGATCGGGTCCGGGTAAGCGGGTCACTGTTTGCGGAACCGGAACTGAAAGACATCTGGGAACATCATCAGGCAAACAGATTCCTGGGTATGGGTTCGCTCCTGCAACAGGAATATCGCACCGGAATAAAGAGTGGCATTGAAGTTTCCCCGCTAGATCCGTTGAATATCTTTGCCAACGTCAGTTACACCTACATCGATAACCTGGCATATTACAACAGGACTTCACAGCTATTCGGGCTGGATCAGGAACTGACATACTACGATGTGTACTATTCGAATGCCAACCGGATCTATTTTGATATCGGTATAACTCAACACATCGTGACGGATGCATTCTGGTTAGACGCCAGCATATATGCCCAGCGCCCCAGGCTCTCAGATAACACCGATATCCCCTTTGAAGAAAAGATAGGATTTAACGGGGCGGTGAACATCAGGCCGATGAATGAGCTTACGATCCGGTCATGGTTGCAGTATGTGGGTGAAAGAGAAGCGCCGGCCACCGCGGAAACCCTGGGCAGCTTCACCTTGCTAAATGCGGAAGCTGATTATGAAATTAACGACAGATTTGGCCTTTATATAAAAGTGTTGAATATTCTCAATCAGGAATATCAGGTTTGGGAAGGGTACCAGGAACGGCCTTTTCAACTCTTTGGAGGTATTAAACTTAAGTTCTAAGCTATGACGAAGGAATTTCTAAAAGCATTCGGGATTACGATCAGGGATCAGATCATCATGAAAAACTCTGTGGAAATAGAAGGTCTGGGTACATTCAGGGCCGAACATACCAGCCAGAGACAGGAAAAAAAGGCCGACGGAAGCGTGGTTATGCAGCCCCCTAAAGATTCCATTGAATTTAAATCTTCAATGGAGGACTAAGATGCATTTGGATCATTCAAAGTTTGTGGACCTGATGGTTGAAAACTCAGGTCAGGACCGGGAAAAGGTGGAGGCTCAGATTGCCGAACTGATCGCGGATATCAAGAATGCATTTCAAGATGGCGAAGGCTATGAAGTGGAAGGCTTCGGGGTATTCAGTAAGCTGGGGAATAACGTCATGTTTATCCCATCGGAAGAACTGGAAACCGAGATCAACTACAAGTATGCCGGTATGGAACCCATAGAGCTTCCCGATGCCGCAGTAGAAGAAGAGGAACCGGAAGAAAGTAAGACCGTTCTGGAGGAGAACCCCATTGCGGGAATCATGGACGCGGTGGATGAAGAAGATTATGAAGACCCCTTTGAAGAACTCCTGAATGAGGGAGCAGAGGAGGAAGAATCATCAGAGGATGCTTCCGATTCAGAGGCCGGAGAGGAAGAAGAGGACCCCTTTGCACTGGATGATGAGGAAGAGTCAGGCAGTAGCGGGGAAGAGGCCGCAGATCAGGAAGAAGATGAGGATGAGACGGAAGCTGAGGAAGAAGAGGATGAGGAGCATGAGGCGGATGAAGAACCGGTTCCGTTTGACCTGGAAGCCCTGGATGAAGAAGGCGAAGATATTACCGAAGAAGCCGGTGAGGATGATGAGGACATCGACTTTTCCGCGCTGGAAGACCATACGGAGGGAGAAGAAAAAGCAAACAGGCCGGGACCTGAATCCTGGGGAATAGACGCCCATAAAGAAGAAGGGCAGGAAAGTGCTTTTGGCGGGCTTATCCGGGATGAGGACGATGCCGAAACAGGTGAAAAACCTGACGATGAGGAAGAGCTCGATTTTTCTGCTTTGGGAGTCGAAGGGGATCCCGATGACTTTGACGATCCATTTGATGAGCTGGAGCAGAACGAAGAGGACGACTTCGTTCCGGTGGTAACAAATGTATCCTCAGAGAAAGGGGAAAAAGCCAAAGAGGCAGAGAGCGACTCGGATTCAGAATCAAAAAAGAAGGAAAAGAAAAAGAAAAAGAAGAAAAAAACGCCGCGGGACCGTCAGAGCTCACCGGTACTTCTGTATCTGGTGTTGATCCTTTTAATACTGGGAGGCGGAGGATACGCTGCGGCCTATTTCGGGTACATCGATATTCCGGGAATCACTCCTGAGACGGGAACGTCCACGCCGCAGGTCGTTCAGAACGAGCCGCCGGCCACCAATACCGTGCCTGCGGAAGATCCGCCCCGGACCACTCCTCAGGAAACGCCCCCTGCTGAGACCGAGGCGCAGGAAGAGGAAACACCTCCCCAAACCGATACCGATACAACTCCTCAGGAACAAGAAACCACTGGCGAGGTACTATCTACACAGCCGGTCACCGACAATCCCGAGACCTATGGACTAATGGGAGACCTGAGCCGGGAAGGCAACAATGGATACACAATCGTGTTGTACTCACTGAGCCGGGAAGCCGGAGCAATGGAAGCCTTCAACCGGTTAAAGGGCCAGGGTTACAGAGCCATGGTCACGGAAGTGCCTTCAAGCCAGTACGGGGTGTTGTACCGCGTCAGCGTTGGGCAGTTCGAAAGCCTGATAAGCGCAGCCGACGCAGTGGCAGAGAACCCGGATTTCTTTAACGGCAATTATTTCATCACCAAAATTCAATAACGGATATCATCTACATGAACCCATTACTGTTATTACTGCAACAAGACTCATCCGCAGTAGTTGACTCACTGGCACAGGCCCTGGAGGGAGATACCATGAGCCTGTTCGACCTCATGGCAGAAGGCGGAATTTTAATGATTCCCATCATTCTGCTTTTTCTGCTCTCGATATATGTAATAACCGAGCGCTGGCGGGCACTCAGCCGCTCACATACGGATACCGAACGCTTTCTCGGCTCTATCGAAGGAATGCTTAAGTCCGGGAAGCAGTCGGAAGCCATGGCCTACTGCGATGACGTAGACAAACCGCTGGCGCGAATCATTAAAGCAGGCATCAAGCGTCTGGGACGCCCCATCAGAGATATTGAGGATGCCATCGACAATGCAGGGAAGAAAGAAATTTTCTTTCTTGAAAAACGAATGAACTGGCTTGCCACAATCGCAGGCGTGGCCCCCCTGCTTGGATTTACGGGTACCGTAACCGGTATGATCGAGGCATTCATGGACATCCAGTCTCTGCAGGGAAATGTGAACCCGAGCGCTCTAGCAGGGGGTATCTGGGAAGCATTGATCACCACAGCCGCCGGCCTCATGGTCGGGCTGATCGCTTTCGGATTCTATAACTTTCTGTTAGGGAAGATCAACCGGTCTATTTTCGAATTAGAAAATGCCTCTGCGGATTTCATAGACCTGCTTCAATCCCCGGCACCTAAAAAACAAAGCTAGCCATGCCACGCGATTTCAGAAGAGGAGACAAACGACTGACCCCTTTATCGCTGTTTTCGCAGTCGTCATTGACGGATATCGTTCTGCTGCTGCTGATCTTTTTTCTGCTCACTTCCAGCTTTGTAACCAACTTTGGGATCAAAGTAGAAATACCGAAAGCAGAATCGGGAGCAACGGCCGACCGGGATGTGATCTCCGTTGCCATAACCGATGAAGGGCGCTTTTACATTAACGGAGATCTGATCGCCAGAGGATCACTTGCAGCAGCCATCCGGGAACAACGCAATAATACGCGAAGTCAGACTTTAGTATTACGTGCCGATAAAGACGCAAAAGTGGATGATGCCGTACGGGTAATGAATATTGCTCAGCTGCTGAACCTCAAGTTGCTGATGGCTACAGAACAAAGTTCACTCTAACAACCCATGAAGAAATCCCGATTCAGCCAGGATGATGGTTTTGCCCTGACGGTTACCTTAGGTACCGGTATCGTATTGTTGCTGTTTTCACTTTGGTTCACCCTGGACATGAATCAGAACTACCGCCCTTCTTTTGTTGAGATCGAGTTCGGCGAGTTCCAGACCGGAACCCTCGCGGAGTTTTCAGAAGTTCAGGAAGAAGAAGTAGCCACACGCCCGAACCCTTCCGAAGTTGAGACCGAGCAGCCCGAAGAGGAAGTTCCGGAACCCGAGGAAACGCCGCAAAACCCAACCGAAGAGAATACCAAACCGGTAGATCTTCCGGACCAGGTGGAAGAGGTTGTGGCGGAGGAAGTGAAGACACCCGATACCGAGAAGATCGACCCTACCACCAAAGAGACAGAAGTTGCAGAAGAAGTGGTTGAGGTGCCCCCCAAAGCGCAAGAGGACCTGGACACCTCGGAAGGAGCTAAAGAGAGCGGAGATGTGGCCGGTAACACCGGTGAAACCAATGTGGATGCCGGTACCGGTTCTGATGAGGAAAAATCGGCACCTTATGAACTGAGGTGGGAGGGTGACCTGGAACGGGAGCCTATGGTACAGCCGCTGCCCACCAACACGGCCAATACCGAGGGCGTGATCTCAGTCCGGTTTGAAGTGCGCCCGGACGGATCCGTGGGGCGCATCATTCCGCTGAAGAAAATGAACCCGGAGCTGGAGCAGGAAGTCCAGCGAACGCTTCGGAACTGGAGATTCTCACGTTTGCCGAGCGGAGCTCCACAGCAGTCTCAGTGGGGCGTTATAACGTTCCGGTTTGTGTTTGGGTAATACACGCCTTCCTTCACATCTTTTTACCCTGCCCTTGCTTATCTGTGAGTACATTCGGTAATTACCTCACTTAAAATAAACTAACAACAGGTACACTTATGAAGCCATGGAAATCAATCGCAGCCTATGCGACCGCTTTGCTCCTCGTGATTTCTTTACAGGACCACTCAATTGCTCAGATATTCGGACACGGCGCCGAAACGAATGCTCCGAAATATGAGGAGCAGGCATTTAAGGATCTCAAATACCGAAACATCGGGCCGTTCAGGGGCGGCCGGTCGGTGGCAGTGTCAGGTCACGATGATCAGCCCTACACCTTTTATACCGGCTTTACCGGGGGAGGAGTGTACAAGACAACGGACGGAGGCAACAGCTGGGTAAATATCTCTGACGAGTACTTCAGAACGGGTTCGGTAGGCGCGATCAGTGTGGCGCCGTCTGATCCCAATGTGATCTATGTGGGGATGGGTGAAACCGACATCCGTGGCAACATGAGTGCCGGAGACGGGATGTACAAATCCACCGATGCGGGCAAAACCTGGACCTATCTGGGGTTAGGCGAAAGCCAGTTCATTGGAGATATTGAAGTTCACCCGCACAACGAAGATATACTTTGGGTGGCAGCCATGGGGCAGCTGTTTGGTACGGAAGGAAATGAGATCCGGGGGGTATATAAATCCACCGACGGAGGACAGAGCTGGCGAAAAGTTCTGTACCGCAATGAAATGACCGGCGCAGTGGACATAGCTGTGGATCCCAACAACCCGAGGATTCTGTTTGCCGCCCTTTGGGAAGCATACCGAAGCCCCTGGGAAATGAGTAGCGGAGGAACTGGCAGCGGCCTTTTTCGCAGCAAGGACGGGGGGGAAACCTGGGAGGAGATCTCCAAATTTCCGGGCATGCCCAAAGGATTACTTGGCAAGATCGGTGTTTCTGTTTCACCCGCGAATTCAGATCGCGTTTACGCGATGGTGGAGAACCTGAACGGTGGCCTTTTTGTATCCAACGATGGCGGCGATACCTGGCGAAGAGTTAACAAAGACCGGAACCTGAGGCAACGTGCCTGGTACTACACCAAAGTGATCGCCGACCCTGTGAATGAAAACGGAGTGTACGTACTCAATGTTGGTTTTTACCGCTCTACAGACGGAGGGACGTCGTTCGAGCGAATCCGCACACCTCACGGCGATCATCACGATCTCTGGATCGCTCCATCCGACCCGCAGCGAATGATCATTGCGGATGACGGAGGAGGGCAGGTTACCTACAATGGAGGGGAGGCCTGGTCATCCTACTATACCTCGGCTACGGCTCAGATCTATCAGGTAACCACCGATAACCAGTTCCCCTACATGATCTATGGCGCACAACAGGATAACAGTACCTTTGCCATTAAAAGCAGGACCAATGGCTGGGGGATAACGGAAGACGACTGGTGGCCGGTAGCAGGGGGCGAGAGTGGCTACATTGCCCCTGATCCTGAGAACCCAAATGTAACCTACGGAGGCAGCTACGGAGGGTACCTGAACCGGTACGACTCAGAACTGGACCTGAGTGACCGCATCGATGTATGGCCGGATAACCCAATGGGGGCCGGGGCCAAAGACCTCAAGTACCGCTTTCAGTGGACATTCCCGATCATCATATCGCCCCATGATCCCGATGTGCTGTATGCTACTTCACAGCATGTGCACCGATCCACCAACGAGGGGATGAGTTGGGAAACCATCAGCCCCGATCTTACCCGTAACGACACCACCAAGCAGGGCGAGTCGGGAGGTCCCATCACCAAGGATGATACTTCGGTAGAGTACTACAACACCATTTTCACCTTTACCGAGTCGCCCATAGAACCCGGATTGCTGTGGGCCGGTTCGGATGACGGACTCATTCATATCAGCCGGGATAACGGTGAGACCTGGCAAAACGTGACTCCGAAAGGCTTACCGGAAACGATGATCAGTATTCTGGACGCCTCACATCATGATCCGGGAACAGCCTATTTTGCAGCTACCCGCTATAAGTTCAACGATTTTCAGCCGATGCTCTACC
This sequence comes from Balneola sp., assembly GCA_965267385.1. Lineage (GTDB taxonomy): Bacteria > Bacteroidota > Rhodothermia > Balneolales > Balneolaceae > Balneola. Next base: position 2,702,423 of record OZ253957.1, on the reverse strand, counting down.
GAACCACCGATTACGGTCGCAGCTGGAAGAAGATCACAAACGGAATCCCGGAAATGGACTTCACCCGCGTGATTCGGGAAGACCCCAATAAATCAGGACTGCTTTATGCGGGTACGGAAACAGGAGTCTATGTCTCTTTTGACGCCGGGGATAACTGGCAACCACTTCAGCTCAACCTGCCTGCCGTACCGATAACGGATCTGGCAGTGCACAAACGGGACAAAGATCTTGTTGTGGCCACGCAGGGACGGTCTTTCTGGATACTGGACGACATCTCGGTGCTCCATCAATTGAGTGATCAGATCACTGAAAGCGATTACTATTTATTTCAGCCGGAGGACCCGTATCTGTTTGGTGGGGGCGGAGGAACCCCGGCACCGGGATCCACGATCGGACAGAACCCGGAACCGGGCGCGGTGGTCTACTACTACCTGAAAGACGATGTGGATGAGGAGATCAGTATCGAATTTCTGGAATCAGATGGTGAATTGATCCAGCGTTACTCCAGTAAAGAAGACGCCAGAGGAAGACCGGTGAGGCCCAACACCTCCTTCTATGAGGAAGAAGACCGGCGAAGACCCAGTGTGGTCAACGACAAAGCCGGACTGAATAAATTCAGCTGGGATCTCGAGTATCCGGGAGTGACGAACCTGAATGGCCGTCAGATACTCTGGGCAGGAAACACATCCGGGCCTGAAGCGGTACCAGGTACTTATATCGTGCGAATGAGTATCGGAGATCAGGTGGTGGGAGAACGGACATTTGAGGTCAAGAAAGATCCGCGCCTTACCATGATTTCCCAGGAAGACCTGGTGGCCCAGTTCGAATTGATCCAGACCATCAATGCCAAGCTGGACAGCACTCATAAGACCATTAATCGCATACGCGAGGTCCGCGAAGAGCTGAATGAGATGTTGTCGGAGGTGAAGGACAATGATGAGCTTCAGGAAAAAGCGAAAGCAATGATGAAAGCGCTGTCCGATATTGAAAACGAGCTGGTGCAAACGAAAGCAGAGGCCACCCAGGATGTACTGAACTACCCGATCAAACTCAATAATAAGCTGGCAGCGCTTAAAAGTACGGTAGCTACCGGATATGGCAGGCCTACCGCGCAGCAGTACGCCGTGTTTGAGGATCTTTCCGCCAAAGTGGATGCTCAGTTTGAGAAGCTTCAGGCCATCTGGAACGGAACTTATGATGAGATCATGAATGAGATCGAGAACCCGGTTGTTCCGATCGATAATTAGCCAGGAGAGAATTTTTTATCCGGCACCTTGTTATGTAGGTGTCGGATAGATTAATTTTAAAAGAAAAACGGTATGAGATATCTGCCACTGCTGCTGCTTTTGGTGATCGCCTGTGACTCTCAGATTCAGAATGAAGAACCGGGATGGTCCATCGTTGAAGCAACCAGCTTTGACTTGGTTGAAAAAACCGGGCTGACCGCCAGTTTCCGGATGACCGCCAATTGCGGTTCCGCCTGCTGGATCGATTTCAGAGACAACGTATCTCCGGGAGATTCTTCAAGATACTTTCTCCAGTCCATCGCCCGGTCCGATACCGAACTGTGCACGGAAGAATGCGTGCAGTACTCACGGGATTTTGAAATCACCGTGCCGCAGTCAGGCGCCTACCGCTTTATCTATCTGAATTCAGATTCAGCGCACAGCACGATCGAGCTGTTTTTTACTGAGGAGTAGCAAAGAAAGGAGCCTTATTCCTCGTCAGACTGCCGGCTTTCCTTGTCTCCGGAGGATGGAATGGCATTTCGGAAATTAATATCCCGCTGCGGGAAAGGGATCTCTATCCCGTACTCTTTAAATTTCCGGACAATGGCCTGATTAAGGGAATTCTGGACGGCATACCGGTCTTTAACCTCCGGCACCCAAACCAGCAGCTTCATATCCCAGGAAGAATCTCCGAAGTTCCGCAAATGGACATCATGTTTGGGGTTGTCGAGTACGGAATCACTTTCTTCGGCAACCTCATTGAGCGCTTTAAGCACGAGATCCAGATCAGAGCCGTAAGCCACCCCCACGTCAATAGACAACCGGTAGGTAGGATCTCCGTGCGAATAGTTCACCACATCTTTGGAAACAAACTCCGAATTGGGAACAATGATCGAGATGTTGTCCAGGGTTTTAACTTTGGTGGAACGGATGTTGATCTCCTGCACATCCCCTTCAATTCCGTTCACCATCACGCGATCCCCCACGCTGATGGGCCGCTCGAAAAGCACAATCAGGCCCGATATAAAATTCGAGGTCACATTCTGAAGCCCGAAACCGATACCGACGGAGAGGAAACCAAAAATGACGGCGAGGCTGGTCAGGTCAATACCCAAAAACTGAAAGGACACGAAGATCCCAATGATCACGACCACATACTGAGACATTCGGGCAAGGGTATATCGGAGGCCGCTGTCGTTGATAAAACGGGGAAGGATCTTGTTGTTTAAAAAACGCTTGGTAAAACCCGCCAGATACACAAAGCCGACCAAGAACAGAATGAAGATGATGATCGACATAAAAGTGACGGGCGTGTCCTGAATCTTAAACAGAGTAACCTGCAGAAGATCTCCGATATACTGAAAGGTCTCACTGATAGAGTAATCGGTAGGGTTTGGGATCTGCAGAACGGAATCGGCAGAAATTACAGAACTGTCAGGAACAGCCTGAGAAGTCAATGAATCTGGAACTTGAGTTTGAAACATGCTCAAAAATCTGATTTCGGATAAAATAATGCAAAATCAACTAAAATCGTTGCAATGCATTTCCTTAGTTCCGCCTGAACCTCCGGTCCGTTCCATTCATTCCGTCACCCCCCGGTGGCCCACGTCTTTTGGCGACAGAACGAAGCAGCTCCGATAACTTCTCCTGCTGTACAGGGGTGCAAAGGGCATATACCTCATTAAAAAAGGTGAAGGTGGAGCGTTCGATCTGTCCTACCGATTCCCCTATATCTGCGGTTAGGGACCGGACTGCCAGGGAATCATCCGCACCATTGGCGATCAGGGTAAAAAGTTCTTTTCGCTTCTGGTAAAGCTCCTTGTTGAGAAGCTCCATTTCAGCAGCGTGTGCTTCTCTTAACTGGTGAAACTGCTTTTTCTGGGCCTCGGTAAGATCCAGCCTTCGGGCTATAAAATCTTCTTTCCGGTCACGGTCCCTGTGTCGGTCCCTTCCGTCTCTGTCATCGAACCGGTCAATTACGATGAGGGAAATGAGCGAGAGATTCAGGATAACCAGGAGAATAAGGGAGAAGGATGCGAATCGGTGTTCTTTAAAAAAGCTCATGGCCCCTCCTCCAGATCGGTGTAGGTGTAATCAGGGAAATACTGTTCCGCAAACTCAGATATTGCATCGGCCGGTGGCTGAGAACCGACCGGGTCCGTTTCGGCATATAGGAAGAGGGCACCCAGATTGAGCAGCGTTATCAGCAGGACGGCGGCATACCGAAGAAAAACATGAATAACGGAAGGCTCAGCGGCTTTCCAGGCGTCATCAAGTTCATCAATACGCTGATGTACTTTGCTGAGAAAGTCCGGTCCCGAACGGATGCGCTCACTGGCTTCTGCCTGAGCCATCAGTTCATCAATGTGCTTCGATATGTGTCTTTCTTCTTTCATGATCAGCTGTTTCGTTAGACGAATTTAGCGGATAAAACCCGCACATTAAAAATAGTCATCATAGTGCTCCTCCATGATCTTCCTGAGATTCTGCCGGGCTCGGTAGATCAGCGACTCCACCGAAGAAAGGTTCTTGTCCATTATCCGGGCGATCTCCCGGTAGCTGAGGCCGTCCTGTTGACTCAGCACAAAAGCAACCCGCTGGGTTTCTGCGAGCCGGCTTATGCAGAAGTTAATGAAGGCCCGCTGCTGTTTTTGTTCCAGTTCCTGTGCGGGATCCGGACGGTCCGCAGAACGTTGCAGCATTTCCTGTTCAGCAGACTCGGAGCGGACTCTTTTCTCAAAAAAAGCGGCCCTTTTTAAGGCCTTTTTCCTTTTGATGGAATCCAGTGATTTTGAAACCGCAATACGGTACATCCAGGTAAAAAGAGAAGACTGCTGCCGGAAATTGCGGATGGTAATGTACACTTCGGCGAAGACCTCCTGAGCAAGGTCTTCGGCTTCAGTCTGATCCTTCACAAAGCCGTAACAGACATTCAGGATGGCATCCTTGTGTTGTTCAACCAATTGATTAAACGCTTCCCGGTCGCCATCCTTCAGCCGCTGTATGAACAGTTTCTCTTCCACTATAGCCATTTAAGGATTTTAGGCGAAGCGTGGTAGAAAAACTGGTGAATTTTTATTTCGGAAGCTGGACGGGCTTGGCCTGCCAGATCTCTTCTGCATAATCCCGAATGGTACGGTCGCTGGAAAACTTACCAACACGGGCCACATTAAGGATCGCCTTTTTGTTCCATTCAGATGATTTTCGGTAAAGGGCCTCCACTTCGGCTTGCTTATTGATGTAGGCTTCAAAATCGGCAAGCACCATAAAGTAGTCGCCTTTATGCAGGAGTGCGTCGATGATGGGCTGGAATAATTCCGGATCCTCAGGGCTGAAGTAACCGCTGCGGATTTGATCCAGCGCTTTTTTGAGTTCATCGTTTCCGTTATAAAAATCCCAGGGGTTGTAGCCCTGCCGGCGAAGCTCTTCCACTTCCTCCACTTCAAGCCCGAAGATGAAGATGTTGTCATCGCCCACTTCTTCCTTGATCTCGACATTCGCTCCATCCAGGGTGCCAATGGTTAAGGCTCCGTTCAGTGCAAACTTCATGTTGCCGGTTCCCGAAGCTTCCATTCCGGCCGTGGAGATCTGCTCCGAGAGATTCGCTGCCGGAATCATCATCTCGGCCAGTGTTACCCGGTAATTTTCAAGAAAGACGCACTTGAGCTTTTCATTCACTTCAGGATCGTTATTGATCTTTTCACCGATGCTGTTAATCAGCTTGATGTGCAATTTGGCCATGGCGTAGCCGGGAGCCGCTTTTCCTCCGAAAACTACGGTACGCGGAACGAGGTCCAGCTCTGGCTTTTCCTTCAACCGGTTGTACAGGGTGATCACATGCAGGGCCGCCATCAGTTGGCGTTTATATTCGTGGATCCGCTTGATCTGAATATCAAACATGGAATTCGGGTCCACATCAATGTTGCGGGTTTCCCTGATGTATTGAGCCAGTCGTTTTTTGTTGGAAAGCTTGATTGTAGCAAACTCCTTACGGAAGGCGTTATCCTCTGCCAGTGGTTCCAGCTTTTTCAGTTGATCCAGATCGGTGATCCATTCATCCCCGATATGCTTGGTGATCAGAGCTGACAGGTCCGGATTGCATTGCTTGAGCCAGCGGCGCGGGGTTATACCGTTCGTTTTGTTGGTAAAACGATCGGGGAACATCTCATCAAACTCCTTGAACATGGACTCTTTGAGAAGCCGTGAGTGGAGTGCAGCCACACCGTTCACTTTGCGGGAGCCCACAATTCCGAGGTGCGCCATATGAACCACCGGGTCTTCCCCTTCGCCCACGATCGACATACGGTTCATTTTGCCGGTATCATTTCCGTATTTGGCTTTGATGGAATCCATGAAACGCCGGTTGATCTCGTAAATGATATTGAGGTGACGCGGAAGGAGGTTCCGCACCAAGGAAACGGGCCACTTTTCCAGCGCTTCAGGCAGCAGGGTGTGGTTGGTGTACGCCATGGAGTTTTTGGTGATGTCCCACGCTTTCTCCCAGGGCATATCCACTTCGTCGAGCAGCACGCGCATGAGCTCAGGAATGGCAAGGTTCGGGTGGGTATCGTTGCACTGAACGGCCACCTTCTCCGGAAACCTGGTCCAGTCGTCAGATACCCGCTTAAACCGGCGAATGATGTCCTGCATGGATGCGGAAACAAGGAAGTACTCCTGTTTTAAGCGAAGTTCCTGCCCCACGAACACCTTGTCATTGGGATACAGAACACGGGTGATGTTCTGCTCAAGCTGGTTGTCTTTAACAGCCTCGATATACTGCCCCTGATTAAAGCTTTTCAGGTCCAGGGCGGTATCCGATTCGGCTTTCCAGAGCCGCAGGTTGTTGACGATACCATTGGCATACCCGGGGATAGGAGTGTCGTATGCTACGGCCTGAACTTTACGGGTGTCGGCCCAGCGATATTTGATATGACCGTTTTTCGGGGCGTGATAGCTTTCCTGATGTCCGTAGAATTCGACAGGGTACTGTACTTTGGGGCGCACAGTATCCCATGGGTTTCCGTAACGCAGCCAGAGGTCCGGCTTTTCGATCTGGAAACCGTTTTCCATGGTCTGATAAAAGATACCGTAATCGTAGCGAAGTCCGTATCCAATAGCAGGTATTCCGATAGTGGCCATGGAATCCAGAAAACAGGCGGCCAGTCTCCCCAGGCCTCCGTTTCCAAGCCCGGCATCCCACTCAGCACTTCGGATCTCATCGTAGTCCAGTCCGAGATCATCCAGCGCATCGGCGATCTCCTGCTGGATGTCCAGGTTCACCACCATGTTGTCCAGCAACCGGCCGATCAGGTACTCCATTGACAGGTAATAGACCCGCTTGGCATCCACTTTGTAATAATGCTGTTGAGTGGTGAGCCACTTATCGTGCAGACGGTCCATGATGGAAAGCACCACGGTCTGGTAATTATCCCAGTTGGTTCTTGAAAATTCGTCTTTGGCCAGCGTATGGCGCAGATGCAGTTTAATGTCTTCGCGCAGCGAATCGCGATCCATCCCGGATCGGATCTGAGGGCCGTTAACGGCCGTTTTCTTTTTACCCATGTAAATAAATAATTTCTTTTAAGTCGGGGCCTGTCAAGATAGGGATTCTTTGTGGCCGATGAATGAGTCTATCCTTCTTTTCGGTAAATCCCCAGATCAGGCGTAAATGAAGGTCTTGTTATGTTAGCTGAAAAACCGAGACTATGAAACGACTCATAGGCGTGAATAGCAACAAAATCCTGCTTAAATATCCCGAAAACACTGGAACCGCTTCCGCTCATGGAGGCGTAGCTGGCCCCGAAATCGTAGCACTGATCTTTGAGGTTTCCGATGAGCTCCAGGCGGGGAAATACCGAGGCTTCCAGGTCATTGATGACCAGGTAGCGCCACTCTTCGACATCCTCTTCCAGCAGTACATTACGTAATGAAAATTCGGGAGCGGGATTGGGCTCCACATACTGATAGGCTTCAGGGGTGCTGCTGATCATGTCCGGGAAGATCGTCACGATCCAGGCGTCCGGTTGAAGATCCATTTCCTCAATTTCGGTGCCGGTACCGGTTGCAAAGCCCGGCTTTCCCTTAATGAAGAAGGGGACGTCAGCTCCAAGCTGTTCACCAAGCTGCATCAGGTCTTGGGTGGACAGCCCCAGATTGGCCACCTTGTTGATCATGCGAAGAGTAGTTGCGGCATTGCTGCTTCCACCACCCAGGCCGGCTCCGGCAGGAATATTCTTCTCCACCTCAATGTGGAACTTATCTTTGAGTCCCGCTTCTTTTTCCAGCAGATGAACAGCCTTCACGATAAGGTTGGAATCGTCCAGCGGAATGTTCTTGTTACTCATCACCAGGCTGTGGCGGCCGGCCGGCCGGAGTTCAAAGCGATCGGACCACTCTATAAAGCAGAACCCGGTTTCGATGTTGTGGTATCCGTTCTCGAGGCGCTCCAGCACATTCAGCCCGAGATTGATCTTAGCGTAAGAGTTTGAAATCCAGAGGTCGTTCATCTTGGAAAAATTACAGGAGCGAACGTGAAGTAACGAAGAGAGAACTTCGTCACTTTACAACGTTGTCACGGTTAGTTTTTTTTGAATCTTTGGGCAGAAAATCGTCTTTGTGTTTCATCATAAACTCAAAGGCGGCATCGTGGTCGTTGGGGATGTCCCCATTCAGTATGGCTTCTTTGATCGCATCTTTGATATCCCCGACTGTTTTGCTCGGAGGGATATCCAGGGCCTCCATGATCTCCTCCCCGGAAACAGGATTCTTCCAGTTCCGGATGCGGTCTTTTCGCTCCACTTCGGCGATCTTCTCCTCCACCTTGTCGAAGTTCTCCTGAAAGCGCTCCACTTTGTGTTCATTCTTGCTGGTGATATCGGCCCGGCACAGCAGCATCAGGTCGTCGATGTCATCACCGGCTTCATAGATGAGTCTCCGCACGGCACTGTCGCTCACATCATCCGAAACCAGGGCAATGGGGCGCAGATGAAGGCGGACCAGTTTTCGAACGTAGCGCATACGTTCATCCAGGGGAAGCCCGAGCTTCCGGAAAATGCCCTTGGTCCATTTAGCACCTAAAGCGTCGTGGCCGTGAAAGGTCCAGCCGATGCCTTCCTGATATTTCTGTGTGGGGGGTTTGGCAATGTCATGCATGATAGCAGCCCAGCGCAGCCAAAGGCCGCCTCCCAACTCCACCACATTGTCGAGCACCTTGAGGGTATGCCAGAAGTTGTCCTTATGGCGCTGCCCGTTAATCTCCTTCACGCCGTGCAGATTGTGCATTTCAGGAAAAAACTGCTTCAGAAGGCCCGTTTTAAACAGCAGTGTAAAACCGAAAGAAGGCTTGTCGGTCATGATGATCTTGTTCAGCTCTTCGATAATACGCTCTTTCGAAATAATATCCAGGCGGGGAGCCATTTCACAGATGGCCTGAAAGGTGTTACTTTCTATTTCGAAGTTCAGCTGATTTGCAAAGCGCACAGCCCGCATCATGCGCAGCGGATCGTCGCTGAAAGTCTGTTTGGGATCGATGGGGGTTCGGATCAGTCTTTTCTGCAGGTCCCGGACACCATGGAAAGGATCCAGCAACCGCCCGAAGTCATCCGGATTCAGAGACCACGAAAGCGCGTTGATGGTCAGATCCCGGCGGAGCTGATCATCCTCAAGTGAGCCGTCTTCGACCAGAGGCTTGCGGGAGTTTTTTCGGTAGCTCTCTTTTCTTGCTCCCACAAACTCCAGTTCAAGCTCTCTGTACTTTACCTGAGCGGTCCCAAATTGTTTAAACACCGCCAGGTGTGATCCGGGCAGCTCCTTGTGAACCGCTTCCGCCAAAGAAATTCCGGATCCAAGTGTCACAAAGTCGATGTCAGGTTCTGTTGTATCCAGTCGATCGAGGTAATAGTCGCGGACGTAGCCCCCCACTACATAAACGGGCTGGTCAAGAGAGGCCGCGGCTTTCCCGATCACTTCGAAGGCAGACCGGTGACTTTCAGGTATGTTATGAGGAAAATTCATAGCATTGAAAGATAACGATGTTCGGGCTTGCTTTCAGTGCTTTGTTTTTGAAAATTCTAGGCAACTTTGAACAAAAGGGGTACGCTCCCTGAGGAATCTGAAAATCTATGAGTTTCCCGAGCAAATGGCTTATAGCCACAAACGGATCTAAATATGCCAGTGAAGCCGTGCGGTATGCCGGTGAGTTGAGCGCTCAGCTGAACCAGAAACCAGAGGTCACCATACTGGTTGTTGCCACGGACGAAGACAGTGAAGATACGGCCAAAGGGATTATGGAGATGGCAAACTATCTTTTTGAGGAGAGTGGCGGCGGCAATCTGAGCCCTACGCTGATCGTGAGGGTGGGGGAGCCCGGTAAGACGATCGTGGACTCCGCCAATCAGTTGAAATGTGATCATATACTGATCGGTGGCGCCGATTTTAAATGGGACGTAAACTCCAAAGACCCCGGAGGTATCAGTAACTACATCATTGATAAGTTCAAGGGGGTCATCACCGTTGTGAAGTAGTTCAGCCTCTGTCCTTTTTATCTGTCTCACAGGCTGTATATAGCAGCTTTCTTATCACTGCCTGATAAATGTATCTTTGAACGGGTCTATATTGTGTGACCGCTCAGACTTCGCGCGCAGTCGCCGGATCATTTTATCTTTTGCGCGCAGCACAATTCCTGACACCTTCGTTTGGTGAAATACGGGCCATCGTTTTTAGATGCTTGAGGGCCGTTTTTCTTAAAAATGTGGATAACCCGGTGGGAAACTGGTTGAAAAGTTGTGGGAAAGTCGTGCATTTTTATGTTGTGCGGGCCTCAGAAAATGCGCTAATTACCTGTGAACACTGACATCAAGGACACTACGGTGAAACTGATGAGAGGCCAAGCAAATCCCGAGGCCTGTTTGTTCAAATCTTCTCAAACCGAGAAATTGAAGAAAAGTGTTCCGGGTACTTTTTTTATGCCTGTACTTTTCTAAAGCCCCTGAATGCTTACCCGGAAGAGCAGTTCATTGATCTTATCTGCGACCTTTTCTTTGTCTCTGGAATCAAATTCGTAGAGCAGTGTTCCTCCGAAATCCCCTTCGTACAGCACCAGCCGGAATTTTCCCTCTTCCCAGTCATTTTCAGGGGTGAAGCCCAGGTCCAGGAGCCGGTTACGTTGTTCATGCCGCATCTGGAGCATGTCTTCTTTTAAAAAGCTGGGAACTTCTTCTACATGTTCACGGGTTGCATCCAGCTCATAAAACTGATTGTAGCTAACGGTCCAGCCTGCTGGAATTCTGAGAGGCTGATATGGATGTTCAAATTGATAAGGATTTGCGTTTGTCACAGGCAGGTACAGATTTAGAGTTAGAAATGAGTGATGAAAAGCAGGATCATGTATTCAGACGATATGTAAGGCAGGGGGATTCGATTCGGATAAGTTGTACATGGGGAGCAACCCACCTGATCCTGCGAAGAGCCCGTGATGGTTGGTGGTTACCGGTCATGTATTCCTTTTCCTTCGAAGATGCGATCTCTGTGTTTCTGAATGCGGGATATCCTTGTTGCCGGTTGTTTTGCTCTTCCGAAGTAGAGGAGGTAACCTCGCTGGCGACCGGGGGTAAGGGCCTCAAAGGCAATTTTGAAAGCCGGGTCCTGTTCAAATACTTCTTTAAGTTCTTCAGGAACTTCAAATTCAGAGGTCTTTTTAAATTCAACTTTTTCACCGGATTTCTCAACCTCAACAGCCCGCTGAAGATAGTCTTTGATCACCTCTTCCTGATCTTTGATCTCATCCAGAGAGGTATATCGCAGGTGCCGGCCGGCCTGCATATTCTCTGTGGGTTGAATGAGTCGGTTTTCAGGATCTTTGATGAGTACGCCCTTAAAGAAGCTCAGGGCTACATAATCCTTAAAGGCGCTCAGGATCACCACATTGCGGCCTTCAAAAGTATAGCAGGGCTGGTACCACTTGATCTCTTCGACAAGAGGACTATCCAACAGAATCCGGCGCAGCTCGGTCATCTCTGCTTTCCACTGTGTTGCTTTAGCTATGAATGTATCAACTTCAGGATGCATGGTCTGAACTTAACCTAAAACTATCTGAACGGCTTTCAGTTCGTGTTCACCTAAACGGTGTTCAAGGTCGGATATCTTTTTAGCCGCGTCAATAGGAAAGGCAGCACCGGGATGCCGCATGGCTTTTTTATAAAGAAGGAGCGACTGCATAAGGCTCTTCTCAGCATCCTCACCGTCAAGAGCGGCACGTTCGAAGAGAAGGTCGGCAACTATATATGCCAGTTCGGCATTGAATGCACCGTTCTTTTCCAAAGCGGTAAGGGTTTCTTCCAGAGAAAGCTCCACTCTGTTTTCACCAAAGAGCTCCCCGAGCGCCTCTTCGGCTACTTGTTTGGCTTCTTCATACCGTCCCTGTTTTTTTCGGAAGATGACTTGCTCCAGTACCTTTACCATCATCTGAATCTGCCTCATGATATAGTCTTGCTGGAACATGCTGAATGAAAAGTTGTGTGAATAGGGAATCCGTGAAATATAGCCATCTTTCGGCAGAACGATTGACTAAAGATGCAGTTCTTGTTGATTACAACAGGCGGATCTTGAAGCCTCCGTTGATGACAAAGCCATCCACCGGGGCGTAAATATCCCGGAAGTCCGGGTTATCGATACTCCCCGTATAAATGGTGTCGAAGGCGGTTTGCCGGGTGTCCAGGAAGTTCTCGAAATTCAGGAAAACCGAGAAGGTGGGGTTGAGTTTCTTTTCGGTCATTAGTCCGAGGATCCAGTACGACGGACCGGTGCTGCCGTCACTTAGCTTCTGGGGACTGAAATAGTAGGCTTCCAGCCCGATCCAGAAATTTCCGTGCCGCTCGTACATGAGCACGTTATTCAGACGGTGTTTGGCTACCAAGGGAAAGTCCCGAACCTGTCCGTTATAATGCTGGTGGACATCGGCAAAGGTATAGCCCACAAAAAGTTTAAGGTGCCGGTATCTCCACTTCAGGTTTATCTCGGTTCCTCTGGTATCCACAAAACCTTCCGGCTGGGTGTACTCGTACTCAGCAACCGGATTGACCGTGGGAATTCCGGTAAGCACCAGCGGATCATCGATACGGGTGTAAAAGAATAATACATTGGCCGTGAGGGTGAGTTCATCACTCAGTAGAAAGCGGTAGTTGATATCCAGATTTCCGCCCAGCGAACGTTCGGCGTGCAGCTCATCCGGGTTGATCGGGCGGATGTTCCGGAACTGGAGGCGTTCCGCTTCTTCGGAAAAAACGGTGGGCGTCTTATAGCCCAGTCCTCCCCCGACCCGAAGCGTAAGCAGAGTAGTAGGGCGGTAGAGCACCGAAAAGCGGGGAAGGGTAAAAGCTCCGTAGTCGCTGTGGATATCCAGGCGGAGTCCGGTTTCCAGCGTCCAGAGTTCATGGATGCTGTAGGTATTTTGACCGAAGACTCCGAAGGTAAACTCGCTAAAGTCCAGCGGATTTCCGTTGGCGCCTTGCTCCTGATCGAACTGATCGGTCCACAGGTTCAATCCCCCGATCCATTCTGTCCGATCCCGGGTCAGGCTCACATTCGCTTCGCTGAAGGAGGAAAACTGCCTTCCGGCAAAGGTATAATCGGGGACTTCGATGGAGCGGTCGTAGAGGCTGGTACTGTTCCGGATGGTCAGGGAGGCCTGGCCGGCCAGCCGGTGCTCCACCTGAAGATGGGTGGAGAAGCGATCGGTTTGATTGCGTTCAAAATACAGGTTGCCCGTTCGTTCCCCGTCGATATACTCCATATTCCCGCCCAGCCGGTTCTCCGTCACCAGATTGAAGCCGGCAACGAGGCGGGTATTGCTGCCGGGATACAGAAACAATTTCGGATTCACGGTGACCCGCTCAAATTCGGGAATAGCCGTGAGCCCGATCCCGGCAGGGTCATAAGCAGTTCCCTTGTTATAGGAAGTGAAGATGGCCGTCCCGATCCGGTCGGAGCGATTGGCATAAAAGGCGCTGAGATCTGCCCCCAGGGCCGAAGTTCCGTTCAGCATCAGGCTCAGTTCCGGATCTCGTTCCGGGGTCTTGGTGATCAGGTTCACCAGGCCGGCTATGGCTCCCTCTCCATAGAGCGTTGAAGAAGATCCTTTGATGACCTCCACCTGTTTGAGATCGAGCGGAGCGATCTGCATCAGGCTTAATCCGCCGGAATAGCCGGAATAGAGCGGAAGTCCGTCGCGCAGTAACTGGGTGTACTTTCCATCCAGCCCCTGAATACGGATGCTGGAGTTGTAGCTGGTGGCCGAAGTCTGCTGGGTCTGGATGCCGGTACTTTCATTCAGGAGCATGCGGATATCGCCCGGCTTCATGTTCCCCTTTTCAGAAAGCTCTTCCCTGCCGATGAATTCCACCCGGGTTGGAATGTCTTCAATGGTCCGGCTGCTTCGGGTCGACTGAACCACCACTTCGCCAAGCTCTTCTTCATCGTGGTGCAGTTCGAAGGTCTGGTTTTGCCGGTTAGCAGATAAAGGGAAGGTACGGCGGAAGTTCAGCGTCTCATAACCCACAAAGCTGATTCGGATCTCAAAGGTACCATCGGGAATGTTCCGGATAGCCACCCTTCCTTCCGTATTCGTTACATCGCCAATATTCAATTCAGGGAAGAAGACCGTTACCCCGGCAAGCGGTTCTCCGCTTTCATGATCAATCACCCGGGCATGGAAGGTGTTTTGGGCAAACAGTGAGGAGTTTGCTAAAAGAATGCAGGAGATAACCAGTAGTTTAAGAGGCATATGGAAAATGGAGTTAATCAGAAGGTGATGAATTAAAGATCCCTGAAGGGATGAAAATAGCTCTTGATGGGATTTATAGAAACCGGAAGATCTAGACTCTCTTGCTTAGATCAAGAGTCTCTACATTCAGATCATACACCCGCCCTTATCCGGGTACACATCAATCACCAGGCGAACGGTGCGGGAATTACTGGGACACAAGACCTTAAAACCACCATGATTTATACGCATGTGATCAACAAGGGAGGGAACTACATCAAAAGTCCGGCAGACCTGCTGTAACTACTCGTGATGCGGTCTGTAAGGTCGGGCTCCAGCTACCCTGGAGGCAGTGCTTTTTCTGGTTCCTAAAGCCTAACGACCCGGCCCTAAGAGCAGGCTATAGATCTGGGTATCCGTTCAGGACGTGGTCGTCCTGTTTCTCATTCCCAACGGGGACGTTGGGAACGAGGGGGAGGTCTCTCCCAAAGCTTCCGGGAAACGTGGGGACTCATTAAGAGAAAGCAAAGGAAGGATCGTAAGCAGTAACCGGTATCAGCGGATGGCACATCGTTATCTTCACGTTTTCCGGCGAATTTTGGGTGCTTTTCTTCGCTGAAAAGTACCACAGAAAGAGCTTCTGCTATGAACGATAGCGAAGCCACCAATGAAGTTCAGGATGACAGCTAATGAATCCTAGTTCTCTGACTTTTCAATTTTAGCGAGTTCTTTTTTGTAGAACGACTGCCCGAGTCCTGCGCCAAGGGCCACCCCAATGCCCATACCGATGGCCAGGTTATCCATCGGGATTCCCATAGCTGCACCAAGAACCAGGCCTATGCCTATGCCTTTGGTCATGGCTGCTTCACGGATCGCTTTCCTGTCTTTGGATTCACTCATAATTTCTTATTCAATAGTGAGCGTACTGTGATCGCCTACATGTACTTCCCCTTTCACATTAGTCAGCGAGGTATGAGCGCCGATAGTGGATCCGGAGGTTTCCACGTCCTTAAGAGTGGCATGCTCACGGATAATGGTGTTCTCAATCCGGGAGTTGACGATGCTGGTTCCTTCCTCAATACTCACATTTGGTCCAATCACACTGCCATCGATGGTTACCCCATCGGCAATGAACACCGGAGGGATGATCTTAGTAGCAACGTAATTCCGTTCATCACAGGGATGGTTCTCTTTGGCTACGATCTCACCGGTGGTCTGGAGCCAGGCGGGAAGAGTGCCGCAGTCGAGCCACTCATCCACGGTGGCAATCTTAAAGTGCTTACCCTGGTTGATCATATGATCTAAGGCCTCGGTCAGGAAGTACTCTCCCCCCGGACCTTTGATGTCTTCCTCCATAACCCGGTTTACTTCTCGCTTCAGCTCCGCCCCGTCTTTGAAGTAGTACACCCCGATGATGGCCAGGTCAGAGATGAACTCCTTGGGCTTTTCCACAAAGCCGGTGATCTTTTCTCCCTCATGCACCGCCACTCCGAAGCGGGAGGGGTCTTCCACACGCTTCAGCCAGATCACGCTGTCGGCTCCTTCAATGTCAAACTTCTCAGCACTGTCGAAGAGGGTATCGGCAAAGGCCACGATCACTTCTCCCTCCAGATGATCTCCGGCGCACGAAACCGCATGAGCCGTTCCCAGGGCGGTTTCCTGTACACAAAAGGAAGCGTTGGCGTTTTGTCGGTCACTCATAGCTGTTAGTCGGTCTTTAATATCCTGACCAAAGTCCGGCCCGAGGATGTAGACGATCTCGGTGATCTCCCGGTCCAGCGTGCGGATAAAAGTTTCCATCAGTCGCTCGATGATCATCTTTCCAGATACCGGAAGAAGAGGTTTAGGAACCGTGTGAGAGTGTGGCCGGACGCGTGTCCCGCGGCCCGCCATTGGGATAATTAATTTCATATATTCGCTCCGTGTTGTTGAAACTTTTGCAGGATATGTGCGGTGAATATAGGGCGGCTGCTCACCAATTTCGAGCAGGCCTCAGTGCAAATCAGAATAATCACAGTTAATACACGGACGGCTTGAACAGCTATTATCTAATACTCGAATACGCATCGTACCTCTTCTGTGCGCTGATGCTTCGCTACTACTGGCACCGCTCAAACTATTTTCTGCAATCGTACCAGCAGGTGGGCTATAAGAACAACGAATTCTGGCAGTGGATGAAAGATCACTGGAGCAGTAAGGTGATGCCCTGGGAGCTCGGGCTGTTCAGCGTGCTCATTTTTGTGACCATCCTCCCCTCCGAATGGTTTCCGGTATGGCCCACGGCAGCAACGGTGGCAGTGATCTTTTTTACCTACGCTGCGTTCTGGCTGGGGAACGTGAAACGATACAGGCCGGAGAAGGTGAAAAAACCCCTGGTGGTCACCAACCGGGTAAAGCGGCTGCTGATTCCTTTCGTGATCTTTACGGCGTATCTGCCGGTGGAATATACCTTCCGGTCGTTCAGTGGGTTTAGCCGGATACCCGGCTTCAAAGACTCGCTGCTCAGTTATGATGTGGTACTGCTGGCTTTTGGCTGGGTGGTGGGTGCCATTGCCATCCCTTTTTTCGTGCTGCTGTCGGGCGCCCTCACCAAACCGGTTGAAAACCGTATTCAGGAAGGTTTTAAAAAGAAGGCGAGAAAGAAGCTGGCCTCCATGCCCCACCTCAAAGTGATCGCGCTTACGGGAAGCTACGGCAAAACCAGTACTAAATTCATGGTGCGCGACCTGCTGAAAGAGCGGTTCAGCGTATGTACCACACCGGGCAGCTACAACACGCCGATGGGTATCTGTAAGGTGATCAACGATGACCTGCAGTCTCATCATCAGATCCTGATCCTGGAAATGGGGGCCCGCTATGAGGGGAATATCCAGGAGCTGTGCGACATCGCTCAGCCCGATGTTTCCATTGTGACGAATGTAGGCTTTGCTCATCTGGAGACCTTCGGTTCACAGGATGTAATAGCCCGGGAGAAGGGCCGCATTGTGGATAATCTGCCGCCGGGCGGAGTAGCCGTCCTGAACGCCGATGATGAACGGGTCTCAAAAATGGGGGAGACACGGACCGATATTAAACGGATCATGGCAGGGCTGAAGAAGGGATCCATTCAGGCCGGGGCGATCAGCTATGACACTTCGGGCTCCCGTTTTGAAGTGACCATCGACGGGGAGAAGGAGGAATTCCAGACCCGCCTCCTGGGAGCACACAATGTGCAGAATATGCTGCTGGCCATCGGAGCGGCGCATCACTTCGGGGTGCGCCCGAAGACCATGGCCCTGGCCGCCAGAAACATCGAGCCGGTGGAGCATCGCCTGGAGCTGAAACAGGCGGGTGACCTTACCATCATAGACGACGCGTTTAACTCCAATCCGGTGGGCGCCAGGAACGCGGTGGAGATACTGAGTCGGTTTAAAAGCGGAAAGCGGATCATCATTACTCCCGGAATGGTGGAGCTGGGCGAGCGGGAAGCGGAGGAGAACCATAAATTCGGTGTTGCCATCGGAAAGGCCGGGCTGGACAAGATCATTCTGGTAGGAGAAGAACGGGCTAAACCCATTAAAGAGGGCATAGAGACAGTGGACGGGCAGGCCGCGAAGGTCACGATTGTCAACAGCCTCTTTGAGGCTAACGACCTGGTGAGAGAGATCGCAGAACCGGGGGATGTGGTGCTGTATGAGAACGACCTGCCGGATGTCTACAACGAATCGTAATTCAAGATTTAAAATTAAAAAGGGTCTAGTGAAGCAAACACCTCAGAGAGGGTCCTCTCGAAGGTGAGTAAGTAAAATCTTGTATAAGTTATCGTTTCGATGATTAAAGCGAAATTCTGTTTCTTTCAAATGCAGATAAAAGGTTTTCTTAGGCACGCCATTAAATTGTGTCAACCGACGTTTTGCGAAACTCCAAAACGACTCAATGCCATTGATGTGACGGTTGCCATTGGCGAATTCATCCTGGCCGTGATTCACTCGGTAATGCTTGTCGTAGCCGACATCTACCAAGCCGTCATAGCCGCGCCAGCCATCGGAGTGAATGACACTGGCTGGCTTCACTTTTCCACGAATAACGCGCTGCAGGGTCTTTTTTCGAGCATCCGGCACAATTTCGGTGTACACTTTTCCCTGGCGTTTAAAAATGCCAAAGACAATTGTTTTTCCCGACGCCCCGCGTCCGCGCTTGCCTGGAATCCGCCGGGGTCCAAAGTAGGATTCATCGACTTCAATGGTTCCGGCCAGTGGGGCTTCCTGCTCAGACCACCGGGCAATTTTATGGCGCAGACGCTGGAAAATATCAGTGACCGACCGCCGGGAAATGCCGGTAAGTTCAGCAGCATCCGTGGCGGTAAAATCCATCGCAAAATACCGAATCAATTGCCGAAATTTGGATTCAGAAATTTTTGAACGATTGTAATACTTGTTATTCATTGCATAGCAATATGTTACAAAGATTTATAGCATGCTATGCTTCACTAGACCCTTAAAAATAGTGTTCACTATCTCTGGTTGAACTTAAAACCAACAGTTAATTTTAAATCTTGAATTTGAAGTTTTCAATTGGTCTTCTCACACATACCGGATGGCAACCAGGCTCCTACCAATGGCCGCGTAAAACCAAAAGCTGTCATCCCGAACTCGTTTCGGGATCTTTGTAAGGTTTACTAATGATACTGCTCTTACCTGCATGCAAAAAGGGTATGTATATTTTCTGACAAATTTTCAAAG
Organism: Balneola sp.; assembly: GCA_965267385.1. GTDB lineage: Bacteria > Bacteroidota > Rhodothermia > Balneolales > Balneolaceae > Balneola. The sequence goes on along the minus strand of OZ253957.1, from coordinate 2,683,716 downwards.
AACGGCACTTTACATTGGTGTAACCAGTGATCTGGCCAGAAGAATTTGGGATCATAAACAAGGTAAAGGTTCATCATTTACCCGGAAGTACAGGCTCACTATTCTGGTTTATTCTGAAGAGTTTGATACTATTCCTGATGCAATCACCAGAGAAAAACAGTTAAAGAATTGGCATCGTGACTGGAAATGGAATCTTGTAAAGAAACATAATCCTAAACTTGAGGATTGGTACGATACGTTACGAGGGAATTGAGGTCAGCTCGCAAGATCCTGAAACGAGTTCAGGATGACAGCAGGGTCAGGCCGTTCAGGATTTTTCAATCTTAAATTTTCCATTTTAATTTTTTTCCCCTTATTCATACCGAATGGCATCCGCGGGCTGGATCTGAGCCGCGCGATTGGCCGGGTACCAGCTGGCCGCCACGCACAAAAAGAGGCTTCCGAGCAATATAATGACCACGTCAATGGCGCGGATATCAATGGGGTAGGCATCGATGATAAAGGCGGAGGACAAGCCGATGATGCCGTAGGTCATCTGAAGCCAGCTCAGCAACAACCCGATGCTCCCGCCCAGAAAGCAGCCGATGAGGCCTATGTACAATCCCTGTTTGCGGAAGATACTCTTGATGGCCTTTCGGGTGTAACCCATGGAGATCAGAATGCCCACATCCCGGCGTTTCTGGATCACAATCATAGTGAGAGATCCTACAATATTCAGCACCGCCACGATGATGATGATCATCAGGATGATGTAGGAGCCCCATTTCTCCAGGTACATCACATCGTACAGCGGCTTCTGCAGATCATACCAGGAAGAGATCCTGAAGTCTGGCCCGAGAGCTGCCTGAAGTTCTTTCTTTACGCGTTCCGCTTCCTCGCTGTCTTGCAGCTTGATGTCTATACCTGAAAGATTATTGCGGGTTTTAAATAAACGCTGCGCGGCCACCAGGTCCACATATACCTGCGGTCCGCCTGCCACCTGCTGGAGGAAATAGGTGCCTCTCATCTCAAAGCGATACATGCGCGGGGCGGTCACCTGCGTGAGGGCGTTCTTCATTCCGGCCGCACTCAGCAGTGCCACTTCCTCACCCAGGGCAAGACCGATGTCTGATCGCAGCTGATCATGGACGATGATCCCCGGCTTGCGGTTGCGCACCGATACATCAAAAATACCGGAGGTGATGCTCTCCTCAATTTCAATGAGCTGGAAAAAACGCTCGCGGTTGATACCTTTGACTTCCACCACCTTGCTTTCATCGTCCTTGTGGGCAAGCATGGCTTTGCCGGTCACGTAGGGAGAGACCACCCGGATCTCAGGAATCGCATCAAGTTCGTCATAGATCGCCGGGCTCTGAGCAAAGGTCTTGGCCCCGGAAGCCTCGATGCGGATATCCGGATCGTAGGAAAGGAGGAATCCTTTGATGACCCCGAAAAAACCGTTGAAAACCGACAGCACCACAATGAGCAAAGCCGTACCAATCGCCACGCCGGTAATACTGATGAAGGTCAGTGTGGAGATGAGTGAGATATGCTTCTTGGAGAAGAGATATCGCCGTGCAATGAATCCGGTGTTTTCCATAGATCAAAAATAGAGAATGCCCGGATGGGAAGCATCCTGAATTAAACGAAAGATTTGCTTCGAATTTATTATCTTCGTGGCCCTTTAAAACTAATTCCGGTTGATGAGTCCAACGCTGAATAACGATATTATTGCCTCCCTTTCGGATGGTTCACACGGCGACCCTTTTTCTGTACTGGGATTGCATTCAGTCAAAGACAAGCTGATCATCCGTGCCTTTCGCCCCGAAGCCAAAGAAGTCTATGCCCTGATCGGAAAATCAAAACCGCTTAAGCTCAACCGGATCTCTGATGAGGGCTTATTTGAGGCCTTTGTGCCCCGCCGGAAAAAAAGATTTGAGTACAGGCTTCGGGTAGTGCCACATCAGGGAGAGGCATTTGAAGTGGTGGACGCCTACAACTACGGCCCCATGCTGAACGATTTTGACCTGCAGCTGTGGGGAGAAGGAAATCATCAGAAAGCCTATGAGTTCATGGGAGCTCATATCAGAGAGGTGAACGGCGTAAAAGGAACGCACTTTGTGGTAACGGCCCCCAGCGCTCTCCGGGTAAGCGTGATCGGCTCTTTCAATAACTGGGACGGCCGGGTTCACCGTATGCGAAAGTATCATGACCAGGGCCTGTGGGAGATCTTCATCCCGCATGTGGGAGAAGGAGATTATTATAAGTATGAGATAAAAAGCCCGGTTCAGGAGGCTCCCCTCAAAAAATCGGACCCTTATGCGTTCTATTCAGAATTAAGGCCCGGCACGGCTTCTATCGTTACTGACCTGGAGGGATACAAGTGGAAGGATGATAGATGGATCAGGAACCGGCAGAAGCGACAGGCACACGACCAGCCCATGTCCATCTATGAGGTGCATCTGGGTTCCTGGAGAAGAAAGGCAGGAGAAAGTCCCGGCTTCCTGACTTACCGAGAACTGGCAGACGAACTGGTAAGCTATGTCAAAGAGCAGGGCTTCACGCATGTGGAGCTGCTGCCTGTGGCCGAACACCCCTATGATCCGTCGTGGGGGTACCAGATCACCGGATATTTTGCCCCCACCAGCCGGTTCGGTACTCCAAACGATTTCAGATACTTTGTGGACCGCTGCCACCAGGAGGGAATAGGGGTGATCGTGGACTGGGTTCCCGCCCATTTTGCCAAGGATGAACACGGCCTGCGCCGTTTCGATGGAACAGGATTGTACGAACACGAAGACCCGCGGCAGGGAGAACATCTGGACTGGGGTACCTGTATCTTTAATTACGGGCGTACAGAAGTGCAGAATTTCCTGGTTTCCAATGCCATCTACTGGATCGACCAATTTCATATTGACGGCTTACGGGTCGATGCTGTGGCGTCCATGCTTTACCTCGACTATTCCCGGAAAGAAGGAGAATGGATCCCGAATCAGTACGGCGGAAGGGAGAACATCGAGGCGATAGACTTTCTGAGAAAATTCAATGACGCGGTACACCATCAGTTCCCCGGAGTGGTTACTTTTGCCGAAGAGTCCACTTCATTCGGAGGAGTTTCACGCCCAACCGAAACCGGAGGCCTGGGCTTCGATTTTAAATGGAACATGGGATGGATGAACGACACCCTCACTTATATTGAGAAAGATCCCATTCATCGTAAGTACCACCAGGATCAGCTGACATTTTCACTGGTCTATGCCTTTTCGGAGAACTTCACCCTTCCGTTCTCACATGATGAAGTGGTACACATGAAGCAGTCGATGCTCGCCAAGATGCCCGGGGATGACTGGCAGAAATTTGCCAACCTTCGCCTGCTGTATGCCTATATGTACACCCACCCCGGCAAGAAACTTTTATTCATGGGGTGTGAATTCGGGCAGTGGGCCGAGTGGAACCAGGAGCAGTCGCTGGACTGGCACCTGCTGGAATGGGAGAAACATCAGGGGCTGCAGCTTCTGGTGCGCGACTTAAATCGTATTCAGAAAGAACAGCCCGCGCTGCACGAGGTGGATTTTGACTGGAGAGGTTTTGAGTGGATCGACATGAGTGACGCCGATAACAGTATCCTCTCTTACATCCGGCGGGGAAAGGACCCCAAAGACTATGTGGTTACGCTGCTTAACTTCACGCCCACGGTACATTACGGATATCAGATCGGAGTGCCGGAAGAAGGTGAATTCGAAATCATCATGAATACAGATTCCGAATATTACGGAGGGAGCAATGCCGGTGATCCCAGGCTTCAGGCCAGCTGGGGAGAATGGCACAACCAGCCCGCGCACCTGAAACTCACCGTTCCCCCCTTGGCTGCATTAATTTTTAAACCCAAGCGTTAAGCAAGCATGAGATTTCCACGTTCAAGTGGTACCCTGGTACATCCCACTTCATTTCCCGGCCGATACGGGATCGGAGATTTTGGCCATGAAGCCCGCGTGTTTCTGGACTGGCTGGCAGAGACCGGCCAAACGATCTGGCAGATCCTTCCCCTTACACCTACCGGATACGGGAACTCTCCCTACGCGAGCTTTTCAGCTTTTGCAGGCAATCCCTACCTGATAAGCCCGGATATACTGGCGCAAAAAGGGCTTCTTAGGGAGCAAGAGCTGGACTCAGCTACGATACCTTCCGGCACTCAGGTGCAATACGATGAGGCATTCGCCCATAAAGACCGGATACTGACGATCGCCAGTGAGCGGTATTACGACAATCAGACGGAGGAACAGAAAAGAGCATTCAGGGCTTTTAAAGAAAAGAATGCACACTGGCTCGACGACTACTGCCTGTTCATGGCCTGTGCGCTGAAGAATAACAAACAGCCGTGGAATACCTGGGATCCTGATATGGCCCGGCGCAAACCCAAAGCGCTGCAGCAGTTCCGGAAGGATCAGGCCAAAGAGATCGCGTATCAGGAGTGGCTGCAGTTCGAGTTCTACTCGCAATGGATGAGCCTGAAGGCGTATGCCAATGAGCGGGGAATACGGGTGATCGGGGATATCCCCATTTTTGTGGATCATAACAGTGCCGATGTGTGGGCTCACCCGGAATACTTTGAAGTAGATGTGCAGGGTAACCGCCAACTGGTGGCCGGGGTACCGCCGGATTATTTCAGTGAGACGGGACAGCTTTGGGGGAATCCTCTGTACAAGTGGAAAGCGCTTGAAAAAGACGGCTACTCCTGGTGGGTCGACCGCTTCCGGCATATGTTTGATATCTGTGATGCCATTCGCGTGGATCACTTTCGCGGGTTCGACGAGTACTGGGAGGTGAGGGCCACGGAAAAGACCGCCGAAAACGGCCGGTGGGTAAAAGGTCCGGGCGAAAAGCTTTTCGATACTATTTTAAAGGAATGCGGGGAGCTTCCCATCCTTGCTGAAGACCTGGGTTTTGTAACGGAAGGGGTTGAGAAACTCCGCGACAAATATAATTTTCCGGGCATGAAGATTCTGCAGTTCGCTTTTGATTCGGACTCAACCAATGCGTTTCTGCCACACAACTATCCGCAGAACTGTGTGACCTACACCGGTACCCACGACAACGACACAACCCTGGGGTGGTACGAACAGGCACCGGATGTCGAGAAGCACAGGGCCCGGACCTATACCCGCTCGAACGGCGAAGAGATCAACTGGGAGTTTATCAGGCTGGGGATGTTTTCCGTGGCTGATCAGGCGATATTTCCGCTGCAGGATTTTATGAATCTCGGAAGCGAGCACCGCACCAATACCCCCGGAACATCTTCCGGTAACTGGTTGTGGAGATATACACCCGAAATGCTGGAGAATGTGGACAAACAAAGGATCAGAGACCTGATCGGGCAGACGAACCGGAAAAATGATAGAAACAGTTAAATTAAGCCGTTCTTTAATAAAGGCGGCTAAATCCGTATATTCAAGGCTTTGATTTACAGGAGTAGAATGCCTTTTACATTAAATCATTTACCGCAACGTACCGAAAAACCACGCAGCAACGGTATGACCTTTGTCCTCGACAAAGGCTACAGTGTTCGTCAGGTGGAGGACTTTTTAGAGGTCTGCTCGGAAGCAGTGGACGTGGTAAAGCTGGGATGGGGAACCAGTTATGTGACCCAGAATCTGGAAGAAAAGCTGGCGGTATACGCAAATGCCGGGATACCCGTTTACTTTGGTGGCACTCTTTTCGAGGCCTATGTGCTCAGAGACCAGCTGGATGCCTACATCAGATTACTGAACAAACATAACATCCGTCATGTGGAGGTTTCTAACGGAACCATATGGCTTTCCGACAAGCGGAAGCAGGAGATCATTCGAGACCTGAGTATGGATTTCGAGGTGTATTCTGAAGTTGGGAGTAAAAACCCCAATGAGATCATTCCGCCCTATAAGTGGGTTAAAGTTATTCAGCAGGAGCTGGAGGCCGGATCCAAGAAAGTGATCTGTGAAGCCAGGGAAAGCGGAACAGTTGGTGTGTTCCGCCCGAATGGAGAGATCAGGTCCGGACTTATTGAAGAGATCACCGACCAGATTCCGGTTGAAAACCTGATCTTTGAGGCCCCGCAGAAAACCCAGCAGGTGTGGTTCATCCGCAAGTACGGAAGCAATGTAAACCTGGGGAATATTCCTCCTCAGGAAGTGATCTCCCTGGAGACCATACGGCTTGGTTTGAGAGGCGACACCTTAATGGACTTTTATTCTCTGGATGATCAGGAAGAGTTTAATCAAATGATGAAAGACAACTCAATTTCTAACGAAGAGTAAACACAGAACTATTTATGAAGATTTTATACGCTGCGGCTGAAATTTCCCCTTTTGCAAGAATGACCCATACAGCCGATCTGCTTCGGTTTCTGCCGGCTTCCTTGCAGGATAAAGGGTTCGAGATCAGAATTCTGCTTCCCAAATACGGCACGATTAACGATCGCCGTAACCGGCTTCATGAAGTGATCAGGCTCTCCGGAATTGAAGTGGAGGTGGGCGATAAAGTAGAGAGCATGAAGATCAAAGTAGCCAGCATTCCCAATGCCAAGCTACAGGTTTACTTTCTCGACAATGACACCTATTTCAAACGAAAAGGATTGTTCAGAAAGCCGGATTCTGAGGAGTTCTATGAAGATAATGACGAACGGCTGGCATTCTACAATAAAGGGGTGCTCGAAACGGTTATGAAGCTTGGCTGGGAGCCTGACATCATTCATTGTCATGACTGGCCGGCTGGTTTGATCCCTCTGTTGGTGAAAACAAAGTACAAGGATGAAAAGATTTTTAAGAACACCCAGGTGATCTATAATCTTCACCACCCTGAAAATGAAGGAACCGCCGAAACGGCAAGTGTTCTGGAGTTGCTCGGATTGCCGGATGATGTGGACATCGACAAGCTGACGGACAACGGAAAAGTTGACTTACTACGTTTAGGTTTGCAGTACACCGATCATGTGGTTACGGGCAATTACCTGAATGATGAGTTTGATGAACTTTTCAAGGAATACAAGATCAAGCCAACCAAAATTCAGGGCTCTCCGGAAGATGTTTCCGACAAGTTCGCTGAGTACTACAAGAAAATTGCAAAATAAGACCCATAAGGCAGACTGATTTTAATGCAAACAAATCCAAAAGCCGCATTTTCATGGCGGCTTCTTTTATCTGCAGCCATTTTTGGCTTACTAATATCCTGTGAAAACCCTAGCTCTGTGGGCGACAGCATTATTCCTCAGCCGGGAGTGCGCTTCGACACTCTTACCGTAGCCGGCTTTGAAGAGGATTCATTGCTCATTCAGGCTGGAAACCTCACCTTTATACCCATTGGCAGTTACGACGATCCGCTTTTCGGAGAGATTCGCACGGTCGCTTTTTTCAGGCCGAGCATCTCTTTTGAACTGGACACAACCCTGGACGAAAACTGGGATATCAAGCTCCGCCTGAGGATGGATTCGACCCTGGTATATGGTGATACCCTTTCAGGAGCATCCGATTTCGCCATGTATGACATCACGGAAAACTGGAGGGGAAATGAGCTGATGATCAATTCAAATCTCGCGTATTCCACCGCATCTCCCATTACCACCTTCTCGATGAACGATGAGGATACGCTGGATGTAGACATGCCGGCAAGCTGGCGCGATCGTTTTGCCGTGCATGCGAATGACACCACGGATGCCCGGGATTCTTTATATACCGAACAGTTTTTTGGGTTTGCCATTGAACAAACGAGTGCACCCGGTAAGATCAGAAATATCTCAGGCTCGGAAGTAGACCTGCTGCTGATCAATAACCTGGAAAACGATACCACCGCCGTACCCATGAGAAGCTGGGGATACGCTTACACCAGGCAGTCAGAGAATATACCGGCGCAACGCTTTGTGCTTCACAACACGATGGAAAGATTTTACAGGCTTGGCCTCTCAGAACTGAGCGCGGGTATCAGTTCCAATAATATCATTCGGGCAGAGTTGATACTGTATTCGGACCAGACAACGCTGGAGAGTACCCTGGCCGCTCATCACACCCGAAATCCGGTGGACGGTGTCGATATGTTTACGACGGAAGAGCCGCCCAGTGCATATAACCTTCAGTTTACCGCTCCTGCTCTCACAGGGGTCTTTGTAGAGGAGGACGGAACCTTCCGTTTTAATATCACACGAATCGTCGAGCAGTACGTGCAGGGCAATCTAGCTGACAGGGAATTATACCTGCTTCTTAATCCGGCGAACGGGACTTTTCAGTCAACGCTGATCTATGACGGAAGCGTACCCGGCTTTGAGCCAACAATCATAATTACCACACCAGAGAGTTCCGGTTCATGAAAGTAATTAAGATCACACTAACACTTTGTATGGCAGTTGCTGCCGTCAGCTCGCTGAGTGCCCAATCTGCCGATGAAGCTCAGACGGGATCCCTGTACTCCTATTATGGTTTGGGTTCACCGGTAAATGCAGGAACCAGTCAGGAAACGGGAATGGGTATCATCGGGGTTTCTTTCAGCAGCCTCTGGACTCCCGGACTTGCCAACCCTGCTCACTGGGGAGAGGGCGTTTTTACCCGTGCTTCGGCGGGGTTCAATTTTTCACGATTCAATGTGAAGGATTCCGATGCTTCCGGTACCAACTCATTACTGGCAATAAACGACATACAGGTTGTGTTTCCGCTTATCCCGGATAAGCTGGGCCTTTCTGCGGCGCTATACCCGAGCACACGTTCCAACTATAAAACCTTCAGCCAGTTTGAGGTCTACCCGAATGCTTCTGACACAGTCCGGTATTCTGTGGATAAGCGTGGATCCGGCGGGGTTTCAAAATTTGAAATCGGCTTTGGATGGAAAATGAACCGGTATCTGTCGGTTGGCTACGCCCCATCACTCGCCTTTATCCGGTCGGAGGACACGGAGTTCATGAACTTTGAGAGTGCCGCGCTGATTGACAATACAACCCGCATAAGTTATCACGGCTCCGCTTTTGCTCATCGGTTCGGAATGCGTTTCAGGCTTCAGAACCTCTTCAGGGATGAAGACCTCATTCAGCTTGGGGCCACGGTTAACCTGTCTCAGAATATTGATGTAAACCGGGAAGAAAGATTCATTAAGGTTGTAGGCGGAATACGTCAGGAGAACTTGATTAACGAGGGAGTCGGGAATGTATCACTTCCTCAGGAATACGCAGCCGGCATCACCTACTATCCGTCCAACTTTTTAAATGTAAGTGCCGAAGGTATTTACCAGCAATGGGATGAAGCCGAGTACAGCTTCAATAATAATGAGCAGGCAGCCTATGCGGATCGTTACTTCCTGGGGATCGGAGGTCAGTACCATCCCTACCTTCACGGGTCCGATCTGTTTCTGTCAAAATTTAAGTATGGAGCCGGGGTTTCCTACGACACCGGTCATCTGGAATTGTCCGGGGAAGAAATAAATACACTGTGGTTTTCTACAGGGATAGGTATATTGTCGCCTGGGACCGCACGTTCTACATTCGATCTCAGCCTTCGGTATGGTATTCGCGGGGGAAGCGACATTACTTCACAAGGCCTTGTGCGGGAACGAATTTGGTCAGTTTCTCTTTCAGTTAACCTGGGAGAACTTATGTTTGTGAGACCGAAATTAAGATAATTTTAAAGTAATAAATGTGTAAACACGGTTGTTTAAGTAAACAACCAATAATCATTTGGAATACGATGAAAAATCTAATACTAACAATCGGGTTATTGTTGATAAGCTCGCCTTTTGCAACAGCTCAGGCTGAAGATTGTAATCCGGAACCACCAGATGGGTTAAAACCGATTGCAGCCTTCTCAATATTCAATTCAAATTACAGGGGGGGCGACTACGCTTTTGCTCTTAAGTACGGGCGGTGGATGATTTGTGCCAAGCCCATGGAAATGGATCAGTACAAAGGATTCAACCTGAACACGCAGTTTGATAAGTTTATAAAGATCTATCAGGAGCTGGCGAACTCTGAGAACGACCCTACTCTTAAATCGGCGTATATTGACACCGCCTTAATGATCTTTGATGACAAGCTGGAGTTGTTTGGCCAGGAGCCTGCGGATGCTTTTGAAATTCATCAGCAAAAGGGGCGTTTTTACCTTCAGAATTATACGATCATTGACGATGGATTGGGGAAGGCCTATGGTGAGTTCCAGACCATGTTTGACATTGACCCTGAGCGTGCCACCACCGCTGGTAACGGCTACTATGTGGACGCGCTGTTAAAGAACTACATCAGCAAAGGAATGCGCCAGGAGGCTCAGGCGATCATTGATGAAGCCTCAAAATATGCTACGGGTGAACTGGCTTCCAAGATCACCAGCTATCAGGAAGACTTGCTGGAGAACCCGGATGACGTGATCGCGTATTACACTCCGATCGTTGAAAGTGAACCGAATAACGTGGAAGCCCTGAACAAACTGGCCGATGCTTACGAGGAAAAAGACGATCGTGAGAACCTGGAAAGGATCACGCGCAGGTTGTATGAGATCAACCCGACTTATGATACGGCTCTGGGACTTGCCGAGATCGAAAAAGGAAACGCCCGTTACGCTGAAGCAGCTAAATTCTACAAAGAAGCGCTTGAGCTGGCTTCAACCGATGATCAGAAGAAAAAGATCAATCTGGATATTGCGGATGCATACATCAGTATGGAGCAGCTTCAGACTGCCCGTACGTATGTAAGGGCGGCTTTGGACATCGATCCTAATTACGGCCTGGCATACATCAAGATGGCAACGATCTACGGCGGAGCGGTGAACAAATGTGTGGAAGACCGGAAGATCGAAGCCCGCGACCGGGTGGTGTACTGGCTGGTTATCGACTATCTGAACGAAGCCAAACGAAGAGACTCCTCTGTATCGAATACGGTAAACAACCAGATGTCAACTTATACAGCCGTAACTCCCTCAACGGAGGATAAATTCCTCAGACTGAATCTTGAAAACGGAGAAAAGGTCAGCATTGATAGCTCTTTGGATAGCTGCTACAGCTGGATCAACGAGACCACGACGGTTCGTTAATTTGCTATCAGTAAAAACATTCTTATCTTTTCTCATCTTCTAGTTTATGGTGCGGCTGTGTAAAGCCGCACCTCTTTTTTCCGCTCTCCCTTTCTTTTTTAATACTTATCGGATAACAGTTTCGAAGCCGGGGATCGGTAACTTTTTATATGTAATCAATGGGACGTAATAACAGAAAGAACAACAGGAACCGAAACAAGAACAACAGGAACCGCAATAAGCGCAATAATAAAGGCGGTAACGTTTTCATTCCCAAGTTTTACTGGAAGGAAAATCTCGGAGTGTCCGGGCGCTATGCCGGAGTTCTGGAGATCAATGAAAAGGGATGGGGTTTTATCCGGAAGCTGGATTACGAGTTTAGCTACAGCCCTCAGGATCCCTTTTTGAAGCCGGAAGAAGTTAAAGAGCTGGATCTGAGACAGGGCCTGATACTTGAAGGAGAGTTTGAAGAAGACAAAAGGGGTAACAAGCATGTTACTTCAGTAGATAAAGTGAACCGGGAGCCGGTGGAAGCCTGGAAGAGATCCAGCCGGTTTGAGAGACAGATCCCGATCATGCCGGTAGAATGGATTAAGCTGGGTGAGCGTGCGGATGAGTACGAAATGAGAGTGATTGACCTGGTGGCTCCGATCGGTAAAGGACAGCGAGCCCTCATCGTAGCTCCTCCCCGAACCGGTAAGACCGTACTGCTCAAACAGATCGCGAAGAGCATTTCAGAAAATCATCCCGATATACACCTGAGTGTGCTGCTTGTGGATGAACGCCCGGAGGAAGTTACCGATTTTATTCGCTCAGCCGACGCGGAAGTATTTGCCTCCTCCAACGATAAAAAAACGCAAAGCCACATCCGCATCACCGAAATGGCACTTGGCTATGCCAAGCGGAAGGCAGAGATGGGCGAGGATGCTGTATTGCTGATTGACTCCCTGACCCGCCTCGGAAGAGCATACAATGCCGTTCAGTCGAACAGCGGGCGGACTCTGTCAGGCGGGCTGGACATTCGCGCCCTGGAGATCCCTAAAAAGATCTTCGGCTCGGCGCGCAAGATCGAAGGCGGCGGTTCCCTGACCATCATTGCCACTTGTCTGATCGAAACCAATTCCCGTATGGACGACCTGATCTTTGAGGAGTTCAAAGGTACGGGAAATATGGAGCTGGTGCTGGACCGGGAGCTGGCCAACGATCGTATCTATCCGGCTATTAACATCACGGCTTCAGGAACCCGCAACGAGGATAAATTTATTCAGGATTCTCTCGAAGAGCGGAACATGGTCCGCAGATATCTGCTCAAGAAATCACCAAAAGAGTCGATGCTCGGGCTTCTGAAAGTGCTGAAGAATACCGAAAGCAATCAGGAGCTCCTGAATCAGATCGCAGCTATTGCTTAGGCCACGGGCATTGAGTTATCGATCTCATTAGCCCAGGCGGTTATTCCGCCCTTGAGATTATAGACCTGTTCAAAGCCGTGCTTTTCAAGTAGCTGAACCGCTTTTCCGCTTCGGCCTCCCGAGCGGCACATTACGATCACTTCTTTGTCTTTGTGATTGCGGATCTCGTCGAGCCGGGCATCAAGCTGGCCTAACGGAATGAGTTCGCCATCCAGGTTAGAAACCTGATACTCAAAACTTTCCCTCACATCGAGGAGGAAAAAGTCTTCCCCGGCTTCTTTCTTTTCTTTTAGTTCCTGAACAGTAATTTCCTTCATAGTTGCTGCTGTGGTCTTTAGTTATTGGTGTAACGATCGAGGCGGAACTGTTCGCCCAAATACAATTTCCGTGCGTTTTCATCTTCTGCCAGCACGTCGGCCGATCCTTCCATGAGGATCTTTCCTTCAAACATCAAATAGGCCCGGTCGGTAATGGCCAGGGTCTCATGAACGTTATGATCGGTGATGAGGATACCTATGTTCTGGTGCCTCAGCTTCGAAACGATCTCCTGGATATCCTCAACAGCAATGGGGTCAACACCGGCGAAAGGTTCATCCAGCAGGATGAATTTTGGTTCAGTGACCAGGGCGCGTGCTATTTCGGTGCGGCGACGCTCTCCTCCCGAAAGGCTGTATCCTTTACTGTTTACTACTTTCTGCAATCCGAATTCTTCAATCAGTTTATCAACGCGTTCATCGATCTCTTTCTGTGGGATGGAAAAGAACTGAAGCACGGATTCCAGATTTTGCCTTACCGTGAGGTTCCGGAAAACGCTTGCTTCCTGTGCGAGATAACCGACCCCCATACGCGCCCGCTGATACATGGGTTTGCCGGTGATGTTCTGGTCGTTCAGAAAGATGTCTCCGGAATTCGGTTGTACCAAGCCCACCATCATATAAAAGGTAGTGGTTTTCCCGGCTCCGTTGGGTCCGAGTAATCCTACGATCTCTCCCTGCTTGACATTGATAGACACCTCATCCACAACGGTACGCTTGCGGTAACGCTTGACCAGCTCTTTGCTGTGAAGGATAAGGGGAGTGCTATCGGTGCTGCTCATAGGCAGGAAGGTACTAAATCCTAAGCTACCGACAAGGAGTTGAGTATGGACTCGAAAATGGGCTTGCCATCCTCAGAACCAAGGATTTTTTCCATGGCTCGTTCGGGGTGAGGCATCATCCCCAGCACATTACGCCCCGTATTGGTGATTCCCGCAATATGATCGATGGATCCGTTGAAGTTGGCGTCAGGGGTCAGTTTTCCATCGGCGTCACAGTAACGGAAGAGAATCTGGTCATTATCCTGCAGGGATTTTAACCCGTCCTCACTGATATGATAATTTCCTTCTCCATGAGAAACGGGAACCCTGAAGACCTGCCCCTTTTCAAGTGAACCCGTGAAAAGCGTATCGGTGGTTTCACAGCGCATGTAAATATCTTTACAGACGTGACGAAGGTGCTGGTTGTGCATCATGGCGCCCGGAATCAGGTGTGCCTCCAGCAGGATCTGGAAACCATTGCAGATACCCATCACCGGTCCGCCTTTACTGGCAAAGCTGATGACTTCCTGCATAATGGGAGAAAAGCGCGCGATGGCTCCCGATCGGAGGTAATCGCCATAGGAAAAGCCACCTGGAACGATCAGGAAATCAACGCCTGAAAGGTCGGTATCCTTATGCCACAGGAATTTAACATCGCAGTTCATGACGTGCTTCATTGCATGATAAGCGTCATGATCGCAATTGGATCCAGGAAAAACTATTACGCCAAATGTTGCCACATTAACCTCTTATTTCGGTAACCAGTTGAATTTCTTTTAACACACCCTCGATTTTAAGGCATTCGAGGAATTCGCCCTCATGAACAACCGCTTTGCCTTCGTTGTGCACTTTTAGTGTGAGTTCCTGAGCACGGCCGTAATCGCACCCGGTGGCTTTCATCAGTTGTTCAATTACTTCGTCGAAAGTGTGAATATCATCGTCAAAGAGGAAGAGCCGCCAGGGTTGATCCACGGCTTCTTCTACCTGTTCCTCCGTTTGGGGGAGCTCACGTACTCCTGTTCCGGAAGAAGCGAAGACGGTATGCACCACTTCCTCAGTCACTACTCCTCGATCTCAATTTCAAAGTCTTCCATCACTTCGTTGGCCAGCAGCTTTGTGCAGGCTGCTTCCGCCACTTTAGCGGCTTCATCTTTGTTGCTGGCATCTACATCCATCTCAATAAATTTGCCGATACGGACCTGCTGAACTTCATTAAGCCCCAGGTTCTTCAGCGCATGATGAGCCGCTTTGCCTTTAGGATCCAGTATGGAAGGGCGAAGCGTAACGTTTACTTTTGCTTTGTACATGTTAGAGCGGTTTTAAAAATGAACTCAAAGTTACTGTTTATCCGGCATAGCTGCTAAATGCCGCAATACGATTTCTTTAAGTTCTTCCGGTTTTTTTGACTGCGCGGGGAGCCATTCAATGAAATCCCAGCGGCGGAACCAGGTAAGCTGACGCTTTGCATAACGGCGGGTATGGGTTTTGATCTTTTCGATCGCTTTGTCCAGTGACCATTTGCCTTCGAGATAGGCGATGATTTCCCGGTACCCAACGGCATTCATAGGCTGTAACTCTTTGGAGTACCCCTGGTTCAGTAAGCCCTTCACTTCTTCAACGAGTCCCATTTGGATCATTTGATCCACCCGGTCATTGATACGCTGGTACAGAACTTCACGGCCCCACCTCATGCCGAATACGATCGTGTTCTCAGGAAGGGTGAAGGCTTCGTCCGAATGGAAAGAACTGAAGGGCTTACCTGTCTGCATCCATACGTCGAGGGCGCGAACAATACGCTGGCGGTTTAATCCATCCATCCTTTCGGCATAATCAGGGTCCACAGCCTTCAGCTTTTCATATAAGGAATCCAGTCCGTCGGCTTTGATCTGCTTCTCCAGCAAGGCCAGGTTTTCATTGCTCGCGGTCGGCATGTTATCCATAGGCCGGATCAGGCTCTGAAGGTGAAGGGTGCTTCCCCCGACATACAGCACATGATCATGGTTGGCGAGAATTTCTTTCTCCCAAACACCCGCACGGGTTTTAAAGTCCTTTACGGAATCCTGCTCATGCAGATCAAGCATAGAGATGTTGTAATGGCGGACACGCTTCAATTCCTCTTCAGAAGGCTTTGCGGTACTGATATTGGTGTGCTTATAGCATTGGCGGGAATCCACGGAAATGACAGGGACTCCAAGCTCTTCCGCGATCAGAAGAGATAATCCTGTTTTACCGGAGGCCGTAGGACCGAGAAGAATAATGCGCATTAAAAATGTCTATGTGAAATCAGATCGATATATCCTTCCTGAAACCCGATGAGGAGAAAATCATGATCTCCATATTTTAGTGTAATTGCCATTCCATCGGGGGTTTTACGCCCGAAAGATTTTTCAAATACTTTTAACGTATCAACGGCTTTACCTACTTGAATGGGAGTATCATCAATTAAAAGAATGTAAGAATCCGTTGTAATATTAAAGCTTACTATCTCTTCCTTCAGAGTATGTAACTGAAGGCCATTATCATATTCATAATAAGTGGCTGTTACTTCATCCATCTCCCAGAAAAAAGTATAAACAGAATCGGCATTTCCTAAGATTTGCTGAAAAGTTTTTGAGTTCATGCCATATGAAATGCCCTTACTACTATCGACAGGTCGGATCGAAATTCTGGAGATGTCTTCGATATTGGTGTATGGGTTTGTTTGAGCAGGTAAGCTTAGGGAGAACCCCAAAAAGAGTATTGGCAAGAAAAATACTTTCATATCAGAATGTACTCATTTGGCAGATTGAAATCAGTTCAAGGGATTGGTTAAATATCATACCGCAGCGAAATGCGGTGGGTATAGCCGAGATTGCTGGTGGCACCGGCAAAGCTGGCGAAACCATAGTCCAGATTGAAACGGTGAAGCTTTAATCCAAGCCCCAGTGTAGGGGATACCGAAAATCCGCTGACGGGATCAGTAATAAAGTCGGTGATTCCGGTCCGGAAGCTGATCACGCCTTTATAGCTGAGTTCCGCACCCAGATGTGGCTCGATACTCACTCTTCCCAGATTCAGATAATAGGCCCGGCGATTTTCAAACAACAGGTCAGCGTCCAGCGCGCCGGTGATGGTGAAATCCTGAAGCTCAAAGACACGGGAAACCCCCAGTTTAAGAGAGGGAAGCACATACTCATTCTGACCGGAGGGTATGGAGTCTCCAAACACCTCCTGAAATCCTGTAAACTGGCTTTCATTCACTTCCCACAACTTCTGCAGGGTGGTGATATCCCGAACCAATATTCCGAAAGTGAGGAATTCGGTGTCTAGTTTGGCACCCACATCCAGGCTGTAACCCCAGGCATTAGCAAAAGGCCCCAGTCGCTGATGGATGACCTTAGCGGAAGCTCCGTATGAAAGTCGCTGATTGTGACTTTTTGCAAAAGAAAAGAACAGGGCCATATCGGCCGCGCTGAAGCGAGTGATATAATCTTCCGGGTTTTCCCGGGGAGCATTCCTTTCCGGATCCCACGCATTCAGGGTATTGGCAATGTTATCTACCCCCTGGCGGATAAAGCTGATCGCAAGCACACCCTTTCCGGAGTCCAGCGGCAGGGCTAACGCTCCGTAGTCGTAGCCCACGATGCCATCAAAGCGCTCGGAATGCATGTACATGATCTGTGGAGAAGCTACAGCGGCAAGCCCTGCTACATTCCAGTATCCCGAAGTGACGTCGCTGGTCAAGGCGGCATGAGCACTACCCATCCCCAGCGCGCGCGCCCCGGCACCTGTGTTCAGGAAATCATTACCATACTTCGCCAGAGCGGATTGCGCTTGCGCAGACCCCTGTCCGAGACAAATAACAAAGAGCGCGGTAAGCAGTGTTTTCATCAAAGAGGGGAGCTTCGGTTGCAGGGATTCAATCAGAGCGTTAACGGCCTGTATCGGGTGTTATTTGAGGGGATTTTTGCTCCTCATCTTGTTGCAGAGGGAACAAGTATTTCTTAGTATAAGCACACCTTTTTGAAAGGGCAATGACGGGGTGAAAATTGTCCTGATTAATCCAATATCAAGCATTCATGAAATTTTCCGTATCAAGTAACGAACTCAATAAAGGCTTGTCTGCCGTAATAGGGGCGGTGCCTTCCAAGGCTACCTTGCCCATACTCGAAACCATTTTGTTTAAAAGTGAAGACGGCAAACTGAAACTTACTGCCACAGATCTGGAGATCTCGATCATTGAGTACATCGAGGCGGATATTGAAGAAGAAGGGGCCGTTGCCATACCGGCGCGACGGTTGCTTGAAACGCTCCGGCAGCTCCCCAATATTCCGGTGTTCTTTACAGTGGATGATCGCAAGAACATTAACTTCCGTACCGATAAGGGTACCTACAAGCTTGTGGGAGACGATGCGGAGGAATTCCCTGAAGTGCCTTCCCTGGAGGGCGGAGTCGAGATCAAGGCTTCCACAGAAGCGCTTAGCAAGGCTATCAACAAGACTTTATTTGCGGTATCCAGCGATGATTTGCGCCCTGCAATGATGGGGGTTTATTTTAAGATGGGACCGGAAGAAAGTAAGTTTGTTGCTACCGATGGCTATCGTCTTGTGGAATATACCAACCGGGATATCACAGCCAGTGAAGAGGCCGAATTCATTGTTCCGGACAAGGCGCTCAGCCTCATACAAAAGACCTCGAATGCCGAAAGTTGTGAAGTAACGGTAACGAGCGATCACGCCCGCTTCAAGAGCGGTAATAATATTGTGATCACCCGCCTTATCAATGAGCAGTATCCGAATTATGACTCCGTGATTCCCCGGGATAACGACAAGTTTCTGACCATCTCCAAAGAGCAAATGCTTTCAACAGTTCGGCGGGTGGCGGTGTTTTCCAGTTCTACCACACGCCAGATCCGTCTGCAGCTGGAAGCGGATAAACTGACCATCCGTGCCGAAGACCTGGATATGAGCAGCGAAGCAAAGGAAACCATTGAGTGCGAGTACAGCGATGACAGCCTGGAGATCGGGTTCAATGCAAAATACCTTGGCGATGTGGTCAGCAACATCGATGATGATGAAGTCAGTTTCGAGTTCTCGTCACCTAACCGGGCAGGGATCGTTCGTCCTTCTGAGAAGGATGAGAACGAAGATATCCTGATGGTGGTGATGCCTGTGATGCTGAACAGCTATTCTTAATGAGCCAAATTATCACCCTCACATCCGACTTTGGTCTGCAGGACCATTATGTGAGCGCCATGAAGGCGGTGATATTGGGGCTGGCTCCTGAAGTACGACTCATAGACGTTTCTCACGACATCCCCGCGCAGGATATCATGGCCGGAGCCTGGGTGATAAGGAACGCGGCCTTCTTGTTTCCGGAAGGTACGGTACACCTGGTAGTGGTGGATCCCGGAGTGGGTACCGACCGTCATCCGGTGGCTCTGGAGATCAATGGCCAGTATTTCGTGGGGCCCGACAATGGCATCTTTTCACTCTTTTATGATGCATTTGATTACAAGGCCGTCAGGCTCAATAAACAAAAGTACTGGAGAGCCGAGCGGTCGCGGACCTTTCACGGGAGAGACATCTTTGCGCCGGTGGCAGCTCATCTGAGTAACGGGGTTCCCATGGAGGATCTGGGCGATCCCATAAGTGACCTGGTTACCTATCACTGGGCGGTGCCTATCGGTGATAAGGACGGATTGCAGGGCTGGGTGGTTCATATCGACCGTTTCGGGAACCTGATCACCAACATTTCTGAAGAGCTGGTGGAAGACCTGGTGGGGCGCCGGAAAGTAAAGATCTACGTGGGGAATACCGTGATCGATCATATGGTGAATACCTTCGGAGATGTGGAGGACGGAGATCCTGCTGCTTTTATCGGGAGTTCAGGCATGCTTGAGATCGGTATTAATAAAGGAAATGCCGCAAAGCTTTTAAGTGTTGATAAAGGCGCGCAGGTCTCGCTGGTGCTGCAGAAATAGTATTGTAACACCACAGGCTTTGACACGTAAGGCTGCAGGCAATAATTAAGACGGTCCTTTCTCCATGAAGTTAGAATTACGATCACCGGTAAATGAGCGGGCAGGCATTCAGGTTCCCGAAGAACTTTCCAGGCTGGATAAACCATTCAACGGTGTTTTATGCTCTCAGGAAGGAGATGAGTATGAGGTCAGAAACAACGTGATCGACCTGCTGGGTAAAGAGCCGGATTTTACGAGCATCGCTCAATACACGAATCACTGGAAGCTTACCGCGGCCATTTATGAAGACATCTGGCGCAAGCGCTCCCTGTCACTTCTTTCCGGTGACGATTTCCCGATTGAAGAAGAACATGAACTGCTGATCGAATGGACCGCTCCTAAAGAAAACGGGTTGTACCTGGACCTGGGTTGTTCAACCGCCTTATATGCAAGAGCACTGAAGGCCGCCCAGAAAAAGGCCGATATTGTAGCTTTGGATTTTTCTTCACAAATGCTGGAAGAAGCACGCCTCAAAGCGGAAGCCGATGAAACGGATTTGATCTTTGTACGCGCCGATGCCCGCGAAATGCCTTTTTTCAGCAAGACATTTGACGGAATTGTTATGGGAGGCACTCTCAATGAACTCACTGAAGAACTGAAGGTACTTTATGAAGCCCGAAGGGTGATCAAGGAAGACGGGGTATTTTTCATGATGCACCTCATCAAGGCCAATGCCTGGTACGGACGGCTGCTTCAGGAGTCCATCGGTATCGGGGGGATCAAGTTTTGGACCGTGGACGAGAGCAATAAATTATTCAAACAGGCCGGTTTTAAGGTGGAGGATCAGCAGGTAAGAGGTATCGTGTGTTTTACCCGGCTTCGTCCGGCCTGATCAATCCTGAGGGATGATGAAATTCAGCGGTAGCTCAAATTCCACGCAAACGGGATCGCCACCCGGCGACTGACTTGCCGGTTTGAATTTGGCCAGTTTCATTACGCGAACGGCTTCCTCATCAATTCCATAGCCAAGCCCCTTTGTAACGCGCGGGTTTAGCACTTCTCCCCGCTTATTGACGGTAAAACTTACCTCGACGGTTCCTTCGATATTTCGTTCGAGGGCTTCTTCGGGATAGCGGATCTGCTCCTGGACAGCAGCGAGCCCTCCCTGAATGACCGGCATTTCACGGGCCATGGAATAGATCTCATCACAAACGAAGCTACCGGAACTATCAGAACCGCATCCCGATAGCAGAAGTACTGAAATGAATAGAAAACCAACAACCTGTTTCATAGTGTCACATGTTACATTCGTTCCGGAGCGGAGATCCCAAGTATCGTCAGACCGTTTCTCAAAACCTGGGCGGTGGCCCTGGATAAGTCGATCCGGGCTTGTGCAAGATCCGGGTCTACTCCGATGATTCTGCAGTCGTGATAGAAGGTGGTAAATGCGGAAGCCACGTCGTTCAGATAATTGATCAGTCGATGAGGCTCCCGTGCCTCGGCCGCGCTTTCTATGAATTCAGGGAACCGAAGCAATGTCTTAATGAGAGATTTTTCAGCCTCGTGTTGCAGTTTCTTGAGATCGGCAGTTGAATCGAAAGCGTATTCTTCTTCCGCTTTGCGCAGAATGCTCGAAATACGGGCATGCGCATACTGGAGATAGAAAACCGGATTCTTTTCTCCGGCCTCTTTGGCCTGGGCAATATCAAATTCCAGATGGGTATTCGGGGATCGCATCAGGAAGAAGAATCGTGTAACGTCTGAACCTACTTCGTCCATCAGCTCATCCAGCGTCACAAAGTTGGCCTTACGCGTACTCATTTTGAACGGCTTTCCGTCCTTCACGATAGTAACAAACTGGTAGACCACCACATCCACTTTGGACTTGTCGTAGCCCAGTGATTCAATACCGGAGAGCACATCCGGGTAGGTAGCAATGTGATCCGCGCCGAACACATCCACACAAAGGTCGTAGCCACGATCCAGTTTATTGGCATGGTAGGCGATATCCGGCAGCCGGTAGGTAGGCTCTCCGGTGCTCTTGATCAGTACCGTATCTTTATCTTTTCCGAACTGGGTGGTTCGGAACCAGGTGGCCCCGTCTTTGTCATAAACCAGATCGAGCGCGCGGAGCTTCTCCACGGTCTTTTCAATTGACCCGTCGTCGTAGAGGGTGTGCTCGTTGAAGTAAGAATCCATGTGAATGTTCATCCGCTCAAGCGTAGCCCTGATATCGGCAAAGATGGCTTCTTCGGCTTTCTCTTTAAAAGGTATCCAGTCCGCATCGGCGAGGGTATCTCCGTTTTCGGCAATCATTTCAGAAGCAATTTCCTTAATGTAATCCCCCTCATAGCCTCCTTCCGGAAACTCCGATTCTTTTCCCAATGCTTCGAGATAACGAGCCCGAACGCTTTGCCCGAGAATGCGCATCTGCCGTCCCGCATTATTGAAGTAATATTCCCGGTGCACATCCGCTCCGGTCCATTCCAAAAGTCGTGCGACGGTATCACCCAGAACCGCGTTGCGTCCATGACCTACCGTAAGCGGCCCGGTTGGGTTCGCGCTTACAAACTCGACCAGCACCTTGGTACCTGAGTGAGTGTTAGTTTTTCCGTAATCTGTTCCTTCTTGAAGAATATCGCTGAGCTGCTCGTACAGGTAATCTTCCGCGTACCGGAAGTTAATGAAGCCCGGCCCGGCAATCTCCACGGAGGCGATCTTTGCATCGTCGTAGTTTAATTCCTCTAGAATTTGCTGAGCGATGGCCCGCGGATTATTGCGCAGAGGCTTGGCCAGCATCATGGCGATATTGGTAGAGGCATCACCGTGACTGGCAATTTTAGGGGCTTCGGTCTGGATCTCAGGAAGTTTGTCCAGTTTAAATTGTTGCAGAGATTCGGCGATGATCTGCCGTAGATAATCGTTCATTCTTTTTTCTTAATCAGATTGGCACTAAAGATAAGGTGCATTCGATTAAGAATTAAGAATTATTCAATTAAGAATGTACCTTAATCAGCTTTAGAAGCTGTAATTTTAATTTTGCCCAAGATAGCAAGTATCTCTTCTGCATCATTTAGTAAGGAATTGGCGAGATTTACTTCTATAATTTCCGAGTCTTTAAGTAACCGTAACCAGTACTTTGTTTCCCTCGCCTCTTTATAGGCTATTGAGAGTTTGTGAATAAAATCTTTTTTCGACTCAGCTCCTACCCCTTCCTCGATGTTAGCCCCAATAGAAGTACCACTTCTAAGTACTTGACGAGAGATATCAAACTGTTTTGTTTTCTCATTCAAATATTGATTCAACTTTACGATTCGCAGAGCAAAGGCGTAACTCTTGTCAGCTATAATATTCTTGTTCTTCATTGTTAATTGCTCATTGAATAATTCTTAATTGAAAACTCCTTCGGAGCGTAAAGAGACAAACTCATACCCTGCAATAATAATGTGGTCATCAACCGGGATGCCGAGCAGTTTTCCAGCATCCGCGATGCGTTTGGTAAGCTGTATATCGGCGGTAGAGGCCCGTGCGTTTCCGGAAGGATGGTTGTGGAATAGAATAATGGAATTAGCCTGATTGAGGACCGCTTGTCTGAGAACCTCGGCCGGCTCCACAATGGTTGCATTACTGCCTCCCGAACTTATCTGATGAAAACCGGTCATCACTTTTTTGTTGTTCAGGAAGGCGACCAGGAACACCTCCTTAGTGAGGTGGCGAAGTTTTGGCCCGAAGTATGCCACGGCCTCATCGGGAGAAGTGATTTGAATCTCCTCGCCGAGTCCGGCAACTTGAATGCGTCGAGCCAGTTCAAAAGCAGCTTCCAGCGTTATTGCCTTCACCTTGGCGATGCCCGGAATTACCTTAAGCTCTTTCCAATCTCTGCGGATCAAATGATGCAGCCCTCCGAAATGGTCTAAGAGCGCGCGGGAGGCTTCAATAACATTGAGCTTTTTAGTGCCCGTGCGAAGAAGAATAGCCAGCAGTTCGGCGTCGGAAAGGGTTTCGGCGCCATACTGCATCAGTTTTTCGCGGGGCTGCTCGTCGGGACGCATATCCTTGACCGTACGATTCAGGAATTCTTCGGAGGAAAAAGATTCTGGGCTGCTCATAACTTTGGTGTTTTATTAAAGTGAGAGCAAAGAGAAAGAAATTCCTTACAGGTTAGCAGGAAGAATATTCAATATCCAACAAGGAGCATTCCATGAACAAGGGCAGAAGGCCACCTGATCATTCTTTGTTGGATATTGAATAGTGTCTAGTCTTCCTGATACTCCAGAATGTCTCCGGGCTGGCAGTCGAGCGCCCCGCAAATAGCTTCTAAAGTAGAAAAGCGGATGGCTTTAGCCTTTCCGGTTTTTAAAATGGATAAGTTACTCATAGTCACGCCGACCTTGTCGGAAAGCTCGGTAAGACTCATCTTCCGCTTGGCCAGCATTACGGCCAGGTTTACAATAATCGCCATGTTCAGATGGTAAGTTGTTGTTCTTCATAAATACTTAGACCGGAATTAAGTACATGTGCAAATGCCAGTATCAGAATAGCTGTGATAACGGACCCAACGGTTCTGTTCACGAAAGTATCAACTGCATAAAAATCCCACCAAGGGGGTGTTCCGAGGAATGAATTGAATAAATAGGGTAGGAAATTCAGGAGGGGAATAATGAATACAATTATTCCAATCACATAAAATCTTTTGATAATGTGCCGCTCAAAAGGAGCATTGTTTTTTAAATCGATCAATACTTTAAGCAGCAGAGAAAGAGTTATCAGTAAAAACCCTTTTGTGACCAAAATACCAATTACCAAAGGTATGGGGTACTCAGAATGGTGTGTTTCAGGAGATAATAAAAAGGACATATCCGCCCACCCTGTTACATGTAGAACTAAAGAGGTCAAATAGGTGAAAATACCGAATGATAGAATAATAGTAGTTATCATCAGTAGATTAGGGACATGCTTTAAGAGGTACTTCATAGAAAGGATCGAGTTTTAAATTGACCCTAATAAACCAAATAAAATTTTGATAAACAACAATTATTTATCGAAAAACAATAAATTATACCGAATAAAGCTTGACTCAATATCCAACAAGGAGCATTCCATGAACAAGGGCAGAAGGCCACCTCATCATTCCTAGTTGGATATTGAATAGTGCTTGTTGCCTACTCCGGTCCGCCCATCAGCGGTTCGTTCATCGCGCGGATACTGGAGTTGGGCAGTCCCTCCGGATAGGTTTCTTTAACCATGTCAATGGCCTGGATCACCAGCTCCAGGTGAAGTTCTTTCGAGTTCTGATAAAAGGCCTGGGCCGCATCAGAGAGCTTGGGCTTGCCATGAAGCGGTTTGTCACTCACACAAAGCAGGGTGGCGTGGGGCACCCGGTACCGGAAGCCGTTGGTGGCTACGGTCGCCGATTCCATATCCACGGCCATACTGCGGCTTTGATGAATATCCTCAACGGTGGCTTTTTTGGAGAACTCCCAGTTTCGGTTGGCTGTGGTGTACACAGTGCCTACACGATGATTCAGGCCGTGACTGTCGAGCACCTGCTTCAGGTACAGGTTCAGGATATAGTTAGGTACCACGGGGATGCCGATCGGAAAAAGATCATCCAGCACTTTATCATCCCGGTAGTAACCACTGGCCAGAACAAAATCACCGATTTCCTGGTGGTTGCGCAATCCTCCGCAGTGGCCGACCATGATCATCGCATCGGGACGAAGCACAGCCACATGATCAGTAATGGTCTTCGCGTTTGAAGGCCCCACCCCGATATTGATCAGCGTTAATCCTTTATTGTCGGGCAGTTTGTGATGATAGGCTGGCATCTGCACCCCGTCTCTTACGGGTCTCACACAGTCCGGGTATTTTTCAAGGAATACATCCACATGCATCGCGTAGTTGGTAAAAAGGATATACCGCTGAAAATCTCCGGGATCTGTTCCTGTGTAATGCGAAAGACGATCGATGGAAATATTCGTACGCTCCGGACTAAACAGGAAGAGTTTTTTCTTGGTGATATCCCAGTTTCGCTCATCCGCATGGTCCAGCAGGTCGGGGTTATTCAATGGTATGATCTCACGGGAAGCTTTGATCTCAATGACCGCGCCCTTCTTAAGAAGCCGGTGCATTTCCCTGATCAGATACCATCGCAGCGCTTTAGGCTGAGCGATCTCACCGCCGATTTTGGGATTATGTTCAGACCATTCCCGCAGCACAATCATCTTAGCGTACCGGCCGGAGCTGTAAATTTCCTCCATCAGGTCGCAGGCTTTTTCCGTAGCTTTCCTCAGTTCCTCCGGCGAGGAAAAATCTTCATGTGATAAAATCAGAGAATCGGACATATGAGCGAATCATCCTTTAAGTTTACAATCGAGCCCTGGGTGACCACCGCAGAACGCGAGGAATATACTACGAATATCTTCAAGGTGTTAAGAAGGGATATGGTGCTTGGTTCAGAAAATCACAAAGCCACCTTTTCGATCGTGGAAGCTCCTGACTGGATCAACGTAGTAGCCCTCACTGACGAGGGGGAGATCGTTTTGGTGGAACAGTATCGCTATGGTATCGAAGCACCTACCCTGGAGCTGCCCGGTGGTGTTTGCGATGAGGGCGAACTTCCGGAAGAATCCTCAAAAAGAGAGCTGCTTGAAGAGACGGGATACGAGGGGAAGGAATGCATTTATCTGGGAAAGGTGAGCTCCAACCCCGCGATGATGACCAACTACACACACACCTACCTGATCAGAGGGTGCAGGAAGGTTTCCGGTCAGCAACTGGATGGCAATGAGCGGATCAATGTTCAGCTGACGCCCCTCCGGGATTTTCTGGATCTGGTGGCCAGTGGAGAAGTGCATCATTCTCTGGTTGTGGCAGCCATGGCCAAATACCTATTAAGTGAATATCATGAAGGATAAAGAACACCACTATCAGGCCACGATACGCTGGACCGGAAACACCGGGAGCGGAACGTCGGGCTACAAAAGCTACGAACGAAGTCACTCCATCATCGTGGAGGGGAAAGCGGAGATCCGCTCCTCATCTGATCCTGCATTCAGGGGCAACCCGGACCTGCATAATCCGGAAGAATTATTTCTGGCCTCCGTTTCTTCCTGCCATATGCTGTGGTATTTACACCTGTGCGCCGTCAATGGGGTGATCGTTCAGCGTTATGAGGACGTGGCCAGGGGAGTGATGAAAGAAGAAGCCAACGGAAAAGGAAGATTCACAGAGGTCGTGCTGAATCCACGTGTAGTGGTACAAGAAGCATCGATGATGCCTAAAGCAGAGCTGCTTCACCGGCAGGCAAATGAAATGTGTTTTATTGCAAACTCCTGTAACTTTGAGATTTTCCACAGGCCCGTTATTGAAGCGGTGCCGTAGCGAACGAATGCCCGCTTTAAAGCCGTTCATACATCTCAACCTATTCATCACAAAAATCAGGAGAAATGATAAATACTGGTGAGAAAATAAATACAGATTTCACCCTTAAAGTTGTCAAAGACGGGGAAGAGCAGGAAATTCGGTTCTCGGAGCTGCTCGATAAAAAGACCATTGTTTCGGTGTATATGAAGAACAACACTTCCAGCTGTGACCGCCAGACCCTCGATCTTGCCAAGCATCAAGACTGGTTCCGGGAAAAAGGTTACAGTCTGGTTGCGATCAGCAAAGACACCTGCGGGTCACATAAACGATATGCAAAAAAGCAGGGAATTAGTTTTACCCTGGCTTCTGATCCCGATTACAAATTCGCGGAAGCCACAGATTCTATCGTAGAGAAAAAAATGTACGGTAAAACCTTTACCGGTCCGTCACGATCTGCCTTTGTTATTGATACAGATGGTACTATTTTGGCAGCTATCGAAAAAATTGACACCAAAGCGCACGCCGAAGAGTTGAAAGCTCTGGTCGAAAGCTTGTAAGAAAAACCTGTTTGCACATGAAAAGTCTCGTAATCGTAGAGTCCCCCACAAAGACCAAGACCATCAGCAAGTATTTGCCGAAGGGCTATGAGGTGGACTCTTCGATGGGGCATATTCGGGACCTTCCTTCATCTGCCAAGCAAATTCCGGCGAAGTATAAAAAGGAAGACTGGGCCACACTCGGCATCAATCCCGACGACCGCTACTTCGCGATCTATGTGACGCCGCCAGACAAGAAAAAGATCGTTAAAAGGCTCAAAGATAAACTGAAAGATGCCGATGAGCTGATCCTCGCGACGGATGAAGACCGGGAAGGCGAAGCGATATCCTGGCACCTGCTGGAGGTGCTGAAGCCCAAAGTACCGGTAAAGCGGATGGTGTTCCGGGAGATCACAAAAGAGGCCGTACTCAATGCCCTGGAAAACACCCGCGATATTGATATGAACCTGGTGTATGCACAGGAAACCCGGCGTATTCTGGATCGCCTCGCCGGTTACACGGTTTCTCCTTTGCTGTGGAAAAAGATTGCCCCGGGGCTGTCTGCCGGACGGGTACAATCGGTAGCCGTGGAGTTTCTGGTGGAACGGGAACGCGAGCGCATGAAATTCAAAAGCGGCACCTATTATGACCTGCAGGCGATACTTCAGAAGAAGGGAGAGCACGATGAATTTAAAGCCGACCTGACTCACCTGAACGACAAGCGGCTGGCAAGCGGGAAAGATTTTGATGAGAATACCGGTAAACTCAAGAAACCGGATTCTGTAGTGCTTCTGGACGAAGCGGCTTCCAGGGAGCTGGTAGAAGACCTGAAAGGAGCGGAGTGGTCTGTTACGAATGTGGATGTAAAGACACAAAAGCGAAGTCCGGCTCCACCTTTTATCACTTCCACGCTGCAGCAGGAAGCCAACCGCAAGTTTAATTTCTCGGCGCGCGACACGATGAGCATTGCGCAGAAGCTGTACGAAAAGGGGTTCATCACCTATATGCGTACGGACTCAACCCGGCTTTCTTCGCAAGCCATTGATGCCGCACGGCAGGGAATTGTGGATCAGTACGGGGAAGAGTATTTATTTGAGCGGGTCAGAAACTACACCAAGAAAGGAAAATCGGCCCAGGAAGCACATGAAGCCATCCGGCCATCCGGCTCCAAATTCATTCATCCCGAAAAATCAGGATTAACAGATCGCGAGTTTAAGCTCTATGACCTGATCTGGAAGCGCACCATTGCTACACAGATGGCTGAGGCGGAACTCGAATTTACCAATGTGACGATCACGGCAAAGAACAACGGTACTTCGGCCGATTTCAGGGCGGGCGGTAAAAAGATCCTTTTCCCGGGCTTTTTCCGCGCTTATGTAGAGGGAACCGATGATCCCGATGCCGCACTGGAAAACCAGGAAAACTTTCTGCCCGAAATGAAGGTAGGAGACCAGACAGAACTCCAGGACCTGAACTTCAACTCGCATGAAACCAAGCCTCCGGCGCGGTACACGGAGGCTACCCTGGTCAAAGAGCTTGAAAAAAGCGGGGTGGGCCGGCCAAGTACGTACGCGTCCGTGATCAGTACCATTCAGGATCGCGGTTACGCAAAGAACGAAGGCAAAACGCTGATTCCGACCTTCACCGCTTTTGCCGTCACCTCACTGCTTGAGGAGCACTTCCCCGATCTGGTTGACAGTGAATTCACTTCCGGCCTGGAAGACAAGCTGGACGAAGTGGCCCGGGGAACTCAGGACCCGGTTCAGTACCTGGATGATTATTACAAAGGGGAAAACGGGCTGAAGGCAAAGGTGGAAACCCAGGAGGAGAAGATCGATGCCCAAAAGGCCAAGCTGCTGGACCTGCCGATCGACGGACTGGAAGGCATTAAGGTTGCGGTGGGGAGATACGGCCCCTACATCAGTAAGGAGAAGGCAGATGAGAAGATAAACGCGTCGGTTCCTGAAAAATATAATCCCAGCGATCTGACGCCGGAGCTCGTCGAAGAACTGATCACGACCGAAGAGAAAGGGGACGAGCCTATCGGAACTCATCCCGAAACCGGAGAAAATATCTATCTGTTAACCGGCAGGTACGGCCCTTATGTACAGCTGGGCGAAGTGACCGAGGAAAACAAAAAGCCCAAGCGGGTGTCCCTGCTCAAAGGGATGAGTCCCGAAGAGGTGGATCTGGAGCTGGCTCTGAAACTGCTTGAACTTCCGAGAACGCTGGGAGAGCATCCCGATGACGGTAAAGTGGTAAAAGCAGGAGTTGGGCGTTACGGTCCTTTTGTACTTCATGATGGGAAATTCAAATCGTTAACCAAAGATGATAATGTACTGACCATTGGACTGGACCGGGCGGTGGAGCTTCTGGCTCAGAAAAAGGGAGCTTCACGGGGAAGCTCGGAACTGAAAGATCTCGGCGAACACCCGGATACGAAGAAGCCCATCAAAGTGCTGAACGGCCGCTATGGCCCTTATATCAAGCACGGGAAAAAGAATATCAGCCTTCCCAAAGGGAAAGACCCGGAAGCCTTTACGCTCGAAGAAGCGATAGAGTTAATAGCCTCTAAAAGTTGAAGTTGACAGCACCCCCCGCTTGAGGTATTTTAGCATGGTTCGTTACGTGGTTTAATCATTGAGAACATGCAAAAGCGGAGTAGTTTTCATTTCACTTACCCTCCCAATATCCATGAACTGGATTTGGCGACTATGGTGAATATGTTCCGGTCGCGCGGGGAACCGCGAAAGGCTCCGCCCGGAGAGTATCTGGCCTGCGCGATCAGCCAGGATCTTCTGAAAGAAGGCAAATGGTGGTTTGGGTTATATTACTCACAGAAAACCTGGGACGAGCTGCTTACCAAGGGCGCGGAAGGGTTTCCGCTGACAGAGGCCGAACTTAACGTGCTGGGCAGAGTGTATTTGAACGATCAGGAACCCGCTCACCGCGAAGTGATCGAGAAAAGTTCGGGTGTAACTGAAAAGCTATCCTACCTCATCGTCAACGACCTTCGCTCTTTCGGCTTTCTGCATGAGGATGACAGCGGGTTCTTAAGTATTACTCCCAGAGGGGAGCGGGCCCTGAACGGCATTGCCAGGCGTATTTATGAAAAACGCTTCATGCCTGAAATGCTGAATGACTATGAAGTCAAAGAAGACCCGACTATCGAACGCGCCAAAAAGAAAGACCAGGAGCAACGAAGCCTGTTCTGATCCACTTCCCGAACTGGCAGGCAGATGCAGTAAAGCATCAGGTCCATCCCTTTATACCGGAGACCATTTGATTTAGCAACGGAATGAAGCCGGGCTAATCGTGAAAATTTCTGACGGCTTCGGCTACCCTGCCAGGAACGCGTTGATCGAAGGGGCTGGGAATGATCTTATCCTCACTGAGATCTTCCACACAGTCCGCAATTGCGCGGGCAACTTCAATGAACATTTTGGTAGTAAGGCTGCTAACACGGGCATCGAGGGCTCCCCGGAAGAGTCCCGGGAATGCAAGCACATTGTTGATCTGATTCGGAAAATCGGAGCGGCCGGTGGCTATGATATGTGCTCCGGCTTCATGAGCCTCGTCCGGCATGATCTCGGGTATCGGATTCGCCATGGCAAAGATAATAGGGTTCGGAGTCATGGTACGGACCATCTCTTTGGTGAGCACACCCGGAGCCGATACCCCGATAAATACATCGGTATCTTTAACGGCATCCGCCAGGTCCCCGGTCCGACTGTTTTTATTGGTAATTTCCGCCATCTCCTGCTTTTCAGAATTCAGGTTATCACGCCCTTCATAGATGATGCCGCGGCTGTCGCACATCACCACTTCTTTGACGCCGGCTTCCAGCAGGAGCTTTACGATGGCTACACCCGCAGCACCGGCCCCGTTGATGACCACCTTGAGCTCATGAAGGTCACGGTTGGTGAGCCGGCAGGCATTGATCATACCCGCAAGGGTGACAATGGCGGTCCCGTGCTGGTCATCATGAAATACAGGGATGGGAAGCTCTTGTTTGAGCCTTCGCTCAATTTCGAAACACCGGGGGGCCGAAATATCTTCCAGGTTGATACCACCAAAGGTGGGAGCGATGGCCTTAACGGCTGTTATGATCTCTTCGGTGTCCTTGGTACTCAGTACGATTGGCACGGCGTCCACACCTGCAAATTTCTTAAACAAAACGGCTTTTCCTTCCATAACGGGAAGGGCGGCCTCCGGGCCGATATCTCCCAGGCCGAGCACCGCAGTGCCATCGCTTACTACCGCGACCAGATTCCCTTTTGCCGTGTATTCGAACGCCTTTTCTTTGTCTTTGGCGATCTCATTGCAGGGTTCTGCCACGCCGGGAGTATAGGCGATACTGAGGTCATCCCTGGTGTCGAGCGGGAGTTTGGACTCAATAGAGATCTTACCTTTTGCTTTTCTGTGAGCTTCTATGGAAAGGGCTGCGTAATCTTTTTTTTCTGACATAATGATTATTGACAGGGGTCAAAATAAAAGAAGGCACAAAGCGATGTACCTTGTGCCTTCAGGTTAAATTGATAATTAGTCGTTGCCGATCATTCCGGCGACATCAAAAGAATTGTTAGAGCTGTCGATGTCAGCCAGTCGTCCGGATGGATCGATGGTAATGGACTTAATGCTGGAAGCAGGGGCATCAATTTCAAAGGAATATGTCGGATACACCCACATCCAGTCTTCCAGTACGGTACGCTTCATATCATTTTCAGCGGGTTTCTCGCCGCGCATAATTCGAAGCGGGATGTAGAACATTTCTTTGCTTCCGTCTGTGTATTCCACCACAAGGTCGATCGGCATCGGCATCAAACCGATCCGTTCGAGCTCGACCGTGGTCTTGTTATCATCACCAACCAGGGCGCGTACTCCGTAATCAATGGTTTTGGTGGTCTGTACAAAGTATTCGTTGTACCAGTCCAGGATCATGCCTGATTCTTTTTCCATGACCCGCAGAAAGTCATTGGGGGCGGGATGTTTCATTTTCCACTCATTGTAGTAACGAAGCATGGCCTTTCTGAAGGTATCGTCCCCCATGATGTAGCTGAGCTGAGCCAGGTAAACAGCGCCTTTAGAGTATGAAGCGGCTCCGTAGGCCCGGTTAGTATTGTAGTGATCCGCATGTGTTGTCAAAGGTTCTTCCAGGCCGGAACGCACGATACTGAAATAACTCCGGTAAGATCCGGTGTACGGGTTGTCGGTTTCCCGGTCGAAGATATGAGCCATGGTCTCGGCGGAAGCGAAGCTTGTAAATCCTTCATCCATCCATGGATACAGGGCTTCATTGGTTGCAAGTACTCCCTGGAACCAGCTGTGGTAAAATTCATGTACCGTCACACCCACCAGGCTCCCCAGCGAACGGCCTCCGGTGATCAATGTACCCATAGGGTATTCCATGCCGCCGTCACCGCCCTGCACTACAGAATACTGAGGGTAGGGATACTTGCCGAATTTTTCCTGGGCATACTGGAATCCCTTAACGGTTAGTTCCGGAAGGCGTTCCCAGTTAGCTTTGAACTGCGCATTCTGCCCCGGAGTAGCTTCTTTATCAACGGTTTCCTGATAAAAGAAATGAAGCTTGGGGCCGTTCGGAACCTGAGCGGTGGTATGGATGAAGTCCGGGTCAGCTCCCCAGAAGAAATCAATAACATCCTCGGCAACAAAATGCCAGGTCAGCTTATCCCCGCGTGGACGATTCAGCTTGGAAGGAGATTCTTCGTATCCGTGGCCGATCTGGTTAGGATTTTGAAGTACACCGGTAGCGCCGATCACATAATCCTTGTCGATGGTGATCTTTACATCGAAGTCGCCCCACACACCGTGGAACTCACGCCCTACGTAGGGATTGGGGTGCCAGCCCATATAGTCGTATTCCGCGAGCTTAGGATACCACTGGCTCATGGAAAACTCCACGCCTTCCGCGTTATTCCATCCAGAGCGTCGAATTTGCAGCGGCACCTGGGCATCCCACTCCATTTCGAGCGTGGTTGATTGTCCGGGCCGGATAGGTTCATTGAGCTCCACGACAAGTATGGTGCCTTCTTCGGTATAGTTCACGTCCACACCATCCTGCTTTAAGGAGCGCACCCGCTGGTAACCGATCTCATCTTCGTCCAGATGGTAAATGCGATCGCGGACCCGGCCGTCGGGATCCGCAATGGTGCGGGAGCGTTTATCCATCATACTTCCGGGCTGGAAGGCGTTGAAATAAAGATGGTAGAACACCCGGTCGAGCACATCCGGCGAGTTGTTGGTATATACTAATTTTTGTTTTCCGGAATACTGATGCTTTTCGGTGTCTACATCAATTTCCATGGTGTAATCGACTTCCTGCTGCCAGTAGGCGGTATTGTTCTGGGCCGCAGACACAGCAGTCATCGCGATTATGAGGAACAGGGAAAAAAGTAGTCTTTGCATAACGAATATTAAGGTTGCCGTTTCAGATAAAGGTACAATCAGACAGTCTCAGCATACGTAAAAACTTGTGTGTACTAAAAAGCATTCCTGCTGGCAAATGCGCGACTCAGCGTGGCTTCATCGATAAATTCAAGCTCCGTGCCCATCGGGATACCATAGGCAATTCGGGTTACCTTCACATCGTATGCTTTCAGAAGTTTATTGATGTAATAGGAGGTGGCTTCGCCCTCGGCGTCCGGGTTCAATGCCAGGATTACCTCCTCGATCTGTTCTTCGCCGCCAACTCTCTGCAGCAGTTCCTGGATCCTGATCTGATCCGGCCCGATATTATCCATCGGGGAGATGATACCACCCAGCACATGATATCGACCCCGGAATTCATTGGTTTTTTCAATGATGTACACGTCGTTAAATTCCTCCACCACACAAATGGTGCCGTTCTGACGTTTGGGATTATCACAGATTTTGCAGGGATCGGTATCGCTGACGTTCCCGCATACCGAGCAGCGGGTGACTTTGTTTTTCAGGTCAACTATGGCATTGGCCAGCTTCAGCGCGTACTCGTCGTTCTGTTTGAGAAGGTGGATCGCGATGCGTTGTGCCGACTTTCGTCCGGTACCGGGAAGCTTGGCTAGCTGTTCAATAGCCCGCTCTAAATATTCTGAAGTGATCTGCAAGGGAATATTGAATTATGGATTCTGAATTCTGAATGGGGGCAGCCGCAATCAAAATTCAAAACTCATCATTGATAATTTATCAGAGTCCGAATTGGGAAAGGTCCATGCCTCCGGGCAATCCGCCGGGCATCATGCCCTTGTAGGCTTCCTGCATCTTTTCTTTCGATGCTTCATCGGCCATTTCGAGGGCTTTGTTGACACCCGCCACAATGAGGTCTTCCAGCATTTCTTTGTCGTTCGGGTCCACCACATCTTCATCAAAAGTGATAGAAACTACCTGGCGCAGGCCGTTGGCTTTTACTTTTACCATGCCTCCTCCGGCTTCGGCTTCCACGATCACTTCGCCAAGCTGACTCTGCACCTCCTGCATTTTGGATTGCATTTCCTGAATTTTGCCGAACATATCGGCCATATTGAAATTACTCATAGTCTGTTGTTGCTTAATATTCCAGTTCAGCCCCAAACCGTTCAACCAGGTCCTTTATGATGGGATCCTTTTCCTGAATCTCCTTAAAGCGCTCATAAGGATTTCTGGCTTTACTGGCCTCACCGTTGGGCTTTATTAATTCAAATTTAAAACGCAGCATACATCCCAGATGTTCCTTCAACTTTCGTGCCAGATCCTGTGCCTGCTCTTCCAGCATTTTCATTGCTAACGGATTGTCACATTCCAGGCAAAGCTCGCTGCCTGTTAAGCGTACAGGTTTAACCCGTTCTACCTGAAGCTGAAGTACCATGGGAAAGTCCCCCTTTAACGAATTCAGGAACCGGCCCCAGACTTCTTTTACATCCTCAAGCCGGAGAGCTTTGCGTGACTCGGAAGCATTCCCGGTGCCTGAAGAACTGTCTGCTGACGGCGCAGGGGGGCTTGGCGTATGATCATCAATCCCTTTACTGATACGGGTAATCAGAGCCGGCCGGCTTTCAATGCCGAATTCATCTTCCTCCCGGTTAGTTTCAGAACTCGCTGGATCAACGGGGCCGTCTGTAGTTTCCGGCTCCCGGGACGGAGGATTCGTACCGACAGATTGTTCCGGATTTACGCCATGGCCGTTTTGTTGAGGGTGACCATTCCCGGTTTGAGATGCTTCTGCCTTTTCAGGCGCTTTGGGGGTTTTTTCTAGTTTACTGAAGTTTTTTTTTAAGTCCTCGAGTCCGGCCAGCAGTTCCGCCAGCTTTTCTGAGCGCTCCATATGGATAAGCTTGAGCAGGGTAACCTCGAACTGAATTCGTGGCTGACTGGCATCCTTCAGCTTGATCTGTGCTTCACTGACCAGGTGGAGCATCCGCATCAGGTCGTCCCGCGAAAAAACGGTGGCGGTTTGGCGGTATTTGGCCTTGGTGTCTTCCGAGGCTTCCACCAGGTACATGTTATCGGAATGGTGAGCGATATACAGATTTCTGAGGTGCTCGGTCAAGCCTATCAGGAACTCCTGAATGTCATAGCCTTCCTGCAACAGGGTGTTGATCAGTTCCAGGCCCTTGTCCGCGTCATGCTCTTTCACGCACTCCATGAATTCAAACAGCCGGTCCGTTCCTACCACATTCAGTGCCTGAAGCAACTCTTTGTGGGTGATGGTATCACCACAGAAAGCGATAGCCTGGTCCATCAGCCCCAGGGCATCCCGCAACGCGCCATCAGCCTTTTTGGCGATCACATGCAGGGATTCGTCGTCTATGGCGATATGCTCGTCGATGGCAATTTTACGAAGCCGGTTGACGATTTCCTCAACAGCGATGCGCTTGAAATCAAAGCGCTGCACTCTCGACAGTATCGTGGGGAGTACTTTATGAGGCTCGGTGGTTGCAAAAATAAAAATGGCATGTTCAGGGGGTTCTTCAAGCGTCTTAAGCAGCGCATTGAATGCTGCTTTGGAAAGCATGTGAACCTCATCCACGATGAATACTTTATACCGTCCGTTTTGCGGGGGAATGCGGACGCTTTCACGGAGGTGGTGCACGTCTTCCACTTTGTTATTGGAAGCCGCGTCCATTTCAATAATGTTCAGCGTCTGGTTCAGCGCTTCCCCATCCACGCTCGTATCGATCTCGTTGATAACCCGGGCCAGCACTCTGGCCATAGTGGTTTTGCCGACGCCCCTGGGGCCGCAAAACATATAGGCGTGTGAAAGCCGGCCTTGCCGGATCGCGTTCATCAGGGTGCTGCTGACGTGCTCCTGAGAAACGATATCCTCGAAACGATTGGGGCGGTATTTCCGGGTTAGTGCGCGATAGTTTTCAGACATGTACAAAGTCCCTTTTGCTAACGGACTGAATGTACAAAATGATGGACTTGAATAGTAATGCTAATCAGGAAAGAGCGACAAAACTTAGCGGATCGGGTAATTGATGGGCAGACTTTTTGAGAAGCGGTCCCGGCTCCACTTTCCCTGATACTGGACGTTCTCGGGCTTGTACAGCAAACCCAGAAAATCGATGGAAAAAACGTTTGTCCTGTCCAGGGTATAAAGCCGGCTAAGATCGCCCGGATTTTGGATCCGGCCCCCACGGTCTTTATCGAGATCATGCCCGATGGAAAGCTGAGGGGTGGTTATATAAAAACTGGTATAATTCTCTTTCATGAACTGCCAGTTGTTGGGATAGTATCTCCGAAGTAGCGCGTCGTCTTCAATTCGTTGTATTGCCGAAGAGGATGGGAGTATCTCGAATTTATTACGCCTCAACCGATCCGTATTCAGGCTGTGAAAGAAATGCCGGGAAGATCCTTTATACGCTGTCTGCCGGTTCCGTCGCCACTCTCTTCGTGTAGATCTGCTTTCGGTTTCCATCTCTTCATAGCGGGACTTAACAATATAGTATCCGGTGTTGGTGGCCGGATCAAATACTACATTCTGGAGTTCTAGCTCTATAAAATAACCAAGGGCATCATTCCTGATCCTGAGCGGAGCTTTATTGATCACACGAAGCTTCTTTTGAGATTCCAGCCATTCAAATTCAAGCACTTCCGGATTGAGGAGGGTGGTTTGGCGGGCGAAATCATCACTGCCTATAAAGAAGGTCTCGAATTCACGAAGGTATCTGTTCCACTCTTTGTCGAACTCACCCTGTACAACCAGTTCGTCCAGATCAAATACAGATTCTTCGAGTTCGAAGTTAACTTCAATGGCCGGGTCATCAAGCAGGTAAATGACCTGCTCACTACTTTGAAACCCGATGAAGCTGGCCACCAGCTGGAATTTACCCCGCAGCGAAGTAGTGAACTCAAAAAAACCGGAAGGGTCGGTCGAAGCTCCTTCCAGGGTGTTGGAGATATAAACATTTACTCCTGCCAGTGGTTCACCGGAAGAGGTGGTCACTTTACCGGTTACGGTGTACTCTGTCTCCTGTGCAGGAGCGGTTAGAGGAAGCAGAATGATCAGAAGAGTAAGTAAATAGAAAACAGGCCGGAAAGTCATGTAATAAATTCTTTCGGCCAAGCTATAAAACTTCTGTGTGTTCTTCCAGTCGTTTAAGAGCTTCGCGTTTGTAGGTCCTTCCAATAGGGATGCTCATGCCCGGCATCTCGACTTCGGTACTTGACCAGCTTTCGATCTTGCTCAGGTTAATGATGAATGAGCGATGAATTCGCTGAAACAGGGGGGAAGGTAGCCGCTCCTCCATATAGGTCAGAGTTTGGTGGGTCAGCACTTCTTTACCGGTTGTTTTAATGAGGATATAATCTCTCTTGCTTTCAATATAGATGATCTCATTGAGGCAGATCTTGATGTTCTTTTTATCTACCGGCACAAAAACAAAGTGTTGTGCTTCTGTTGATGTTTCTGCTTTAGGAAGAGCCTCTCCGGAATCCTGCCGGCCCAGTGAATTGAAAACTTTGTCCACCGACTTCAAAAAGCGCTCAAAGGAAACCGGCTTGAGCAGATAGTCCACTACATCCAGCTCAAACCCTTCCAGGGCATATTCACGGTAGGCGGTTGTAAAGATCACTTTGGGAGGGTTCGTCAGGGACCGGATAAATTCGATCCCGGTCAGCCGGGGCATCTGGATGTCCAGAAAAAGCAAGTCGACAGGGGTTTTACGGAGTTCCTGAAAGGCTTTTACAGCGTTTTGAAAGGTGGCCACAACTTCGAGTTCATCAACTTTTGAGATGTGTGACTCTATGACCTCAATGGCGAGTGGCTCATC
The DNA here is from genome assembly GCA_965267385.1 of Balneola sp. Lineage (GTDB taxonomy): Bacteria > Bacteroidota > Rhodothermia > Balneolales > Balneolaceae > Balneola. The sequence continues at coordinate 2,645,150 of OZ253957.1, read as the reverse complement.
ATCTATGATAAAACATTTGAGACTCAAAGATCCTCCGTGTTAAGAAGTTTGTCGAGCTGCAGCTCCAGTGAAACGGAGTAGCTGGACCCGTTATCGGTCACCTTCAGGTCGTAATAACCATTGTATAGCAGCTCCAGGCGGCGGTTCACGTTCTTCAGTCCGATTCCTTTCTGATATTCCATTTCAGCCCGACTCTCATCATGGCCATTGCTGTTCTTCACGGAAAGACGGAGTATCTGGTTTCGTACTTCCACATTTATCTCTACCCAGACTTCATCCAGGGAGTCACTGGTGCCATGTTTAAACGCATTTTCAACAAAAGGAAGCAGAAGCATGGGCGGGATCTGGCTTTTCGATACGTCCCCTTCAATAGTATAGGTAGTGGTCAACCGGTCATCATACCGGATCTTTTCAAGGGCTATATAATTTTCGATGAGGTTCAGCTCTTTACTGAGCGGCACTGTCCTGGAGTTACATTCGTACAGCATGAAGCTCAGCAGTTCGGAAAGTTTCAATACTACTTCCGGGGAGTTATCCGATTTTTTTAAGGTAAGTGCATAGAGGTTATTCAGCGTGTTAAAAAGGAAATGGGGGTGTATCTGTCCTTTCAGGAAATTGAGCTCAGCCTCCAGCTTTTGCTGCTTCAGCTCCTGAGACTTGCTCTCTTCACGGTAGAAATGCTTGGTGATCTTGATAAAGGAAGCCAGTGCCACCACCGGATAGATGCCCAAAGCGATCTTAAAGCTTTTGGGGGCATTGAACACGCCTCCTGACATCCAGTCATACCCATACATCGGATAAAAGACATAGTAATCCAGAATGCGCTGGCAGAAAGCCGCTATAATTATTGCGAGTGTAGTTAGGATGGTGGCGGTAACATATTTTTTCTGGAGAAAGTAATTAGGAATCACATAATAGAGCGTGAAATAAGTGACCAGCATCTTCAGGGGTAAATAAGCCATCATCCAGTAGAACTCGGCGCCGTAAGCGTCTTCAAAGCTTCCATAAATGACGGTATACATGGCGATGTAGCATGCCCAGAAGAGGATATGCCACATAATACGCCTGCGGGTGCTCTGATATTTTTCGAAAAAGCCGAACATGGGAATACGGTTAATTAAACGGCCCCTGCCAAATCACCTGGCTGATCATCCACTTGTCATCCTGTTTGGAAAGTAACATATAATCCACACCCCACCACGCGGTGATTTTTACGGCTGCTATTTTGCTCATCCTGTCGAGGATCTCAACTTTTCTGGGGGCATCAGCGGATGGGAAGTTCTGTCGCTCCTGTACATCGACGGCATATTGGATCGCATCCTGATAGCTCATGTGAATTTCATCACCGAATTCACCGGTTTCACTGCTCCTCCAGTAGCCATACTTAAAAAGTGAAGGCTTTAAGCTTTCTTTCAGCTTTGTGGAATCTCCTTCATAGAATCCCTCAATATAATTAAGGGCAGCCCTTTTAATGAGATGTTCATCGTCCGGAGACTGGGCCTGAGCCGGAATAACGGTCGCAAAAAGTAGCGTCAAAAAAAGCAGGTATTTCATCATAGAGTCGTCAGATTCATAAATGGCTTCTAAAATAGCCAACTTCGAATTCGAAAAAGAATGCCGAATGCGCTTTTCTGCATACGACGGTTTTCTCCTGACGAATGCGCTCCCATTACAGGCAGACAGTTTTTGCGGGCCGATAGATGTTTTCTGTGCTAAACAAACTCCCGTATATCAAAGGGCCATATATGACTACAGGTAAATGAGTATCTCCGGAGCACCCCAAAAACTAAAGCATTGCGATATGAGACATTTAATACCTCTTTTAATGATTGTTGTACTCTCAAATGATCCGGCGTATGCTCAGGAAAGCCCTGTCATTGAGCAGTTTGTTCTGGATGTGCAGAAGATCGGGTCCAAGATCACGATCGATGGAAAACTTGACGAAACCGAATGGCAGCGGGCCACCGTTACTTCTGATTTTTTAAATAAATGGCCCCGAGATACAGGCTATGCTGAAAACCAGACTCAGGCCTGGATCATGTATGATGATGAGTATCTCTACATCGGAGCGATAAACTATCAGAAAAAAGAAGACCTGGTCATCAGGTCCCTCAAACGGGACAACACCAATTATCACTGGAGCAGCGATGGTTTCAGCGTAGTTCTGGATCCTTTCAATCAGAAGACCAACGGCTTCCTCTTTGGAGTAAACGCAGCCGGTGCAAAAGTAGATGGCGTGGTGAGCATTGAAAACTCCAACACCCGGCCTGATGTAAACTGGGATAACGTATGGCACAGCGCTGTAGAGGTTCATGATGATTACTGGGTGGTTGAATTTGCCATACCGTTCAAGTCTATCAATTATGATCCCAATGTTGAAGAATGGGGAATCAATTTTGTTCGGAATGATATGAAACGGAATGAATACTCTACATGGAGTCATGTTCCTCTTTCTTTTCCCGGGATCGATCTGGGCCACCTGGGAACCATGAGGCTTCAGGAATCTCCGGCCCAAAGAAGGCAGCGTATTGCGCTGCAACCCTACGCGCTGGCCTCCACCGAAAACAATTTCAGAGAGAATACAGGCTATGAAAGTGAGCTGGAAATCGGCCTGGATGCTAAAATCCCGATCGGGTCCGGTTTTAAGATGGACCTTACGGTTAACCCCGACTTTTCAACGGTGGATGTGGATCAGCAGGTCACCAACCTGAGCCGGTTCAGTATTTTCTTCCCGGAAAAAAGGACCTTTTTCCTCGAGAACAACGATCTGTTTTCCAGTTTCGGGACGTGGGGTGTAAGGCCCTTCTTTTCACGAACCATTGGGCTGAACAACGGTGAATTGGTTCCCATACTTTTCGGGGCCAGAATTACGGGCAATCTTTCCGATAATACCCGCTTGGGGGCAATGAATGTTCAAACACGGTCGCTAAACCAGATCCAGGCCAATAATTATACGGTGGCTGCCATGCAGCAGAAGCTTGCGGGGCGGACCAACCTCAAAGCTTTGTTTACCAACCGGACCGCTTTCGATGAAGCGTCACCCACCGGAGAGGATTTCAACCGGACCCTGGGGGCCGAATTCAATTACGCTTCGGATGACGGCCGGTGGAGAGGAAACCTGCGCTATCATTGGTCTCAAACCGAAGAAAAGTTAACCGACGCTTCTTTTGCCGGGGTCACCATTATGTACGGGGACAACAACAAGTACTTTGGCGTAACGGCAGACCGCTTGGGGGATAATTTCATTAATGAACTGGGCTTCTCCTCACGATCTTTTCAGTACGATGCCGAGCGCGACAGCCTGATCAGGGTTGGATTTAATTACCTGAACCCCTGGATGGGTATTATTCTCAGGCCCGAATCTGAGTTGATCAACAGTCACGAATTCTCCGCCTGGTCGGTGATGTCCTGGGAGACGGACGGCCGGTTCATTGACCGCATCACGTCGTTGAATTATCAACTGAATACCCGCGATGCGGGCAGTATCTCCTTCAGTCTCAGGAATAACCGCGTGCGGCTACTGTTTCCTGCCAACCTAATCGGAGGGGAGGAATTTCTTCCGGCAGAGAGTTACACTTTCAATACGGTGAATCTGGACTATTTCTCAGACGAACGAAGGGTGGTGAGCGGATCGCTGCAGACCTCTTACGGAGGATTTTATAACGGAACCCGGCTTCAGTTTGGTGGCTCTTTATCGATGAGGGCGCAGCCATGGGGTAATTTCGGAGTGCGTTATGTCGGTAACAGAGTGGAGCTTCCAGATAACTATGGCGAGCGTACACTCCATCTGGTAGGACCCCAGGCCGAGATCAGTTTCACCAATAACCTGAACCTGACCACCTTTCTCCAGTTCAATACCCAGGCCGAGAACTTTAACGTGAACAGCCGGTTACAGTGGCGCTTTGCCCCGATGTCAGATATTTATCTGGTTTACAACGACAACTACGGAACCGAGAATTTTGGGATCAAGAATCGCGGAGTGGTTTTTAAAATGAATTACTGGTTTAATTAAAGGAGGATGAATATGTGCCGGAATATCTTTAAATGCCTGATCGCGCTCGGTAGTTTGCTGATCGTGAACCTGTCCGCCCTTCAGGCCCAGGGAACCCTCATCGGAAGGTGTGAAGGGTGTGAGGCCGTTTTTGAATACGGAGACCGTGACCTGAGTTCCTCTCTCAGGCTTCCCGCATACAACAGTGCAAACGAACAGATCAGGGTCTCAGGTACGGTTTATGAACCGGATGGGGTCACTCCCGCCACGGGGGTGATCCTCTATGTGTATCACACGAATGACAGTGGAGTGTATCCTGTTCGCGGAAGTGAGGAAGGATGGGCCCGGAGACATGGATACATCAGGGGGTGGTTGCAAACAGACAGTGAGGGCAAATACACTTTCTTTACCAGTAAACCCGGAAGCTATGGGTCGGAGCCGGCCCACATACACCTGACAGTGCTTGAACCTGACGGAAAGTACTACTGGCTGCCGAGCTATCTGTTTGAGGGAGATCTGAATATCAATGCATCCACCCGGAATAACCCTAAGCCCAGAGGTGGAAGCAGCGGCATCCTGCAGTTGAAAGAGAAGGACGGATTATTATCTGGCCGAAGAGATATTGTGCTGGGAAAAAATGTAAGAGGTTATCACTAGTTCCGTACCAGAGACTCACCCTCTTTCATGAGGATAAAGGGTTCTCCGTCAAGGGCTGCATTCAGGTCGTTTATCGGGTCCATTTGGCCGTCATCAGCCAGTGGAAAAGTGCCGTAATGCATCCCAATGCTTAGTTCTGCGTTGATATCCCGGTGGATCTGCAGGGCCTGTTCCGGATCAACGTGTACCGGACTCATAAACCACTCCGGGATATAGGCACCGATCGGGATCAGGGCCGTTTTGATGGGGCCGTACTGTTCGCCGATGCGGGTAAAGAAGTTGTTGTAACCGGTATCTCCGGCAAAATAGATGTTCCCATGAGAGGATTGTATCACATATCCGGCCCAAAGGGTGCGGTCGCGGTCAAACATACCCCGGCTGGAGAAATGCTGCGCCCGGACTGCCGATACAGTGAGGTCGTTACCGACCTCATGGTCCTCCCACCAGTCGAGGCTGACTGTCCGGTGAATCCCCTTTTTATGCAAATAAAGATCTACCCCGAGAGGTGTGATGAATACCGGGTCATGCTTGTCCCGGATACGGATCAGGGTTTTGATATCCAGATGGTCGTAGTGATTGTGGCTGATGAGCACAATGTCAATCTCCGGGAGGTCTCTGAACCGTATTCCGGGAGGGCGCATGCGTTTGGGCCCTGCAAAGCTCAGGGGGCTTACTCTTTCACTGTAAACCGGGTCGGTTAAAATATTCAGCCCATTCGTTTGCAGCAGAAAAGTGGAGTGATTGATATAGGTGATCACCTGCGTGCTGTCCGAAATTCTGAGCGCCGGACGAGGGCCGTATTCAGCTTCATCATCGGGTAATTCCGTCCACTCACCAGGCTTACGGGTGGTAACCCATCGCACCAGGTCCAGGAAGCCCTGTTCATTGTAGCCCTCACCATTGAGGAAATGAGTGCCGTTAAAATGGTCGCTTTCCGGGCCTTTGTAAGCCGGAGCCGATGTGAGCCACCCGAAGGTGATCAGGAGCAGTAGCCCAGCTCCCAGGATAAGGCCAATCAACATGGATGTTTTTCTGATAATGTTCATATACAGGCCGGCCTGATCTCATGGCAAAAGCAGTGAGGGTCAGGCCTGCACGCTCAGCTTTTCATGAGCTGTTCGATTTCTTCAACGGTTTTTGGTACCCCGGTCAGATTTTCATAACCATCCTCGGTGATGGCGATATCGTCTTCAATGCGAACACCCCCAAAGCTGAGAAGCGACCGGACTCGCTCCACATTCAGGAACTGCTTTTGAGTCTCATTTTTCACGGCGGGCTCGAGCACAGCCGGCACGAAATAGATTCCGGGTTCAATCGTCACCACCATGCCCGGCTGGAGATCTCTTCGGGCTCTTAAGAACTTAATGCCGGGACGGTCGATGCGGTCAACCCCTTTCGGATAGCCTCCCACATCGTGGGTATCGAGCCCCAGAAAGTGGCCCAGTCCGTGCGGGAAAAAGAGCGCAAAGATATTTTCATTCATCATATCATCCACATCTCCGCGTACGACATCGAGCTCCTTTAATCCCTCCATCATGGTTCGGGCGGCCAGCAGGTGCAGGTCTTCCATCTTGGCTCCGGGCTTCACGGCGTTCAGTACTTCCGTCATTCCGGCCAGTACCGCGTTGTAGATCCCTTTTTGAATATCCGTGTAGGTTCCGTTCGCAGGAAAGGTACGGGTGTAATCCGAAGCGTATCCGTTACACTCGAACCCGGCATCCATGAGGAAAAGATCGCCGTCCCTGATCCGGTCTTTGTTCTCAACATAATGAAGAATAGAGGCGTTTACACCCGATGCGAAGATGCCATTGTACGCATCCTGCAAAAGCCCGTTTTCAATCTGTACCTTGTTGAATATGGCTTTGATTTCATATTCATACATACCGGGCTTGATGGATCTCATTACTTCGTGATAAGCCAGGTCGTTGACGCGACAGGCTTCCCGCATCTGGTCCAGCTCCCAATCGGTTTTGAGTACCCGGCAATAGGTAAGGGCATCCGTTAGTGCTTCCGTTTCCACGGTGAAGTCGCGGTTCAGATCTTCGATGAACTCCGCCTGCTCGTCATCCAGACAGAAGACGACATCCGGGTCGAGTTCATTCAGCACATGTAAGATTTCGTTCTGATAATGCAGATGGTCCGGATTATACTCTTTCTGGTATTGCTCCGGCGATTTGACGTAGCCGTGCCACACGGCATACTGAGCATCACGCTTCGGTACAAAGAGATGATACTCCTCCTTCTTCAGGTCCAGTATAAGTGAACAATCGGGCTCGTTTACTCCGGTTAAATACCAGAAGTTGGATTCCTGCCGGAAAGGAAACTCATAATCGGTGTTATATCGGTACATGGTTTCTTTCCCCTGGATAAAAATGACCCCATTCTGGTCATCATCAAAAAGGGAGAATAGCTTTTTCCGGTGCTGGGATTGCATACAAACAAATTGGTTTAGGTTGAAGGCGCAGGATACCAAAAAAGACAGGGAATATCACCACGGATCAGGCGTGATCACCCAATAACCTGCTGAGCGCCGGAAGCTGATCTGCCAGGGGCTGATCAAAAGAAAAGTCAAGGGCTTCGCGCAGGTCACACTGAACAAGGCCCCGGCCCGATTGAAGGATGGTATTCTCCGGTTCCCCATCGGCGATCAGATCGAGTGAGGCGGAAAGCAACGCGATGTTATTTCCGTTCTCATTCAAAATGGCAGTAAGTTTGGTGGCTCCGAATGGGGTGGAGCTTAGCCCGGCAGCCACTTTAAGGCCGCCTTCACCTTCCATGATGCGGTAGTAATTGGCAAGGCCCAGACCGGGATCAGAGCCTTCAAAAGTAAGAAACGGGTGTTCCGCTCCTTCCATGTACAGTTCAGAACATGACTCCAGGATCCACGGCCGGGTATCGGGGTGCGATTTGTTTCCCGCAAAGCCACGGCCGACCCAATAGCCGAAATTTCGGTTAGGTTTATGGGTCGGGTCGAACGGAGCGGGGATCTGTTTCAGTGCCCGGACTTCTCCCTTCTCATTTTCAAACCAGTGGTCCTCCACTCCGTTCGTGATCAGCAGAAAGGAAGCTCCTACCTTCCGGTTATACCGGGAGATCTGTAGCGCGGCTTTCTCGTCCAGCCTGACGTCAGGGGCTTTACACTCTACCAGAAGCAGGGGGGCGAAGGTTCTGGTGTAGCAGATCAGGTCCGTGCGGGATGCCGATCTGTCTTTCGGAAGGCGGACGGGGGATTCGAAAGAGATCCGGCTGGCCGGAAAACCTGCTTCCTCAATAAGATATTCAACCAGCTGAAGCCGGACTCTTTCCTCCGGCCGTATTTTAAAGCTTTTCTTGAGAATGGGATTCCAGAGCTGCTTGACGCCATCACGGAATACCATCTGCGGGTAATGCCGGTGAGTTTTACTTCGCAAAGCTGTTAATGGTTAAAGGTTGAAAGAACCATGATAATGAATAACCATTAACTATTTCAGGCAGCGGCTTTCTTGGCCTCCTTTTCAGCATGAAGCTTACGCTTGATGTAGATTTGCTGTATGATGGACAGCGCATTAAAGATCAGGTAATACAGACTTAACCCGGCTGCAAAGTTGTTGAAGATGAACAACAGCATGACCGGAAAAATGTACTGAAGCACCTTCATCTGCTGTGCCATCGGATTGCTGCCACCACTGGCGCTCATGCCCCCGGTGATCTTACTCTGTACCACCATGGTTGCGGACATCAGCAGCACGAAGCCGGCCAATTGGTCGCCCAGGAAGGGGATGCTGAAGGGAAGGTCCAGAATGTAATCGGGTGCGGAGAGGTCACTGGCCCACAGGAATGATTCCTGACGAAGCAGGATCGAGTTTTGAAAGAACCTCCACAGTGTGATCAGAATCGGGAACTGAAGAAGGTTCGGTAAACAACCCCCAAGCGGGTTTACTTTTTCCTTCTTGTACAGCTTCATGGTTTCCTGCTGCTGCTTTTGCGGATTGTCCTTGTACTTCTCCTGGATCTCCTTCATCTGTGGCTGCAGCTCACTCATGGCAGCCATGCTCTTGTAGCTTTTGAAAGTAAGCGGTGAAAGGATCAGTTTAACCGTAGCCGCGAAAATGATGATGAGGACTCCGTAGTTACTGATGAACTGCCCGAAGAAAGTAAAGAAAGGTATCACCAGGAACCGGACGAAGGGATCAGAAAACCAGCGCAGCCACGCGTAGCTTACCTCTACCATGTCGTAAGCATGTTCATCGGTCTCGCGGATCTCATAGTACTTCAGCGGGCCCACATACATCTTGTAAGAAAGCGTTCCGTTGTCAGGAATATCAGAAGAGATGGATGTGGTATAGGAATGGCGGGTATCCGGGTCGTCGGTTTCCCCCGTCATTTCGCCGGTGAGTGTGGCTGATTCGGTTGGCACCAACGGCTTGATCAGCTGGGTAAAAAACTTGGTTTTGCTCGCCGCCCAGTCAATGGTTCCATTGATGGTCTCTTCCTCCCGGCCCGGCTCATCCAGCTTGAACTTTTCCAGTTCATCACCGGCGTAGATGAAGGCTGCCGTTTCCATGCCGTCCTGCTGGGTGTCCAGCTCGGAAGAATTGAGGGGGGAGGTCCATCCAAAGTCAACAGTGCGGCCCACGATGTAATCGCTCAGCCCGATGAACTGTACGTCCAGGTCGATCTCATAATTCTCGGCGCTGATGGTGTAGGTATAAGCGATCTGTCGTCCGTCAGCCAGTTCCAGGGCATAACGGATCTCCCTGCTTTGTCCTTCGGACAGTGTAACGCGATCCTCAGGAGTCAACTGTGTAAACAGCAGTTGCTGGGTGTCCACGTTGTAATTCTCGGTGGTCAGGAAGCCAAAGTTATAAGCTGATTTTGTGGTATCGCCAATGAGCTGATGGGGTTCCCCGGCCCAGTTATTGTAATCCTTGAATGTAAGTGAAACGGGCCCGGCGCCTCTGTTGGAGAATACCGCGGTAAATAACGGGGTTTCCACAGTGAGGAGCTGTTCTTCCGTAACTTCCGAGCTCGCAAAAATGCCGGAAGTGATCGCTGCCTGACTGCCGGGATCAGCGGTTTCTCTGATCTGCTGATCAACACCCGGTTCCGGCTGAACAGAGGGTTGAGCTTTCGCGATGGAGTCCTGCCGAAGCGCCTCCACCTGGGCCAGGCTGTCCTGAATGGCCCGGTCTCTCATTTGTGCAGCACGTTCTTCTTCACTTGGCATGGTAACCCAGAACCAGGCAACCATCAGTAGAAAAATTAAGCCGAGTCCGGTAGCGGTGTTCTTATCCAAAAGTCAGAGGTTTGTTTAACTAGGGTTTGAGTTCGAAAGCAGGCGGGTACGCAACTCTTCCAGCAGAGTTGCCACACCCTTTTCCGCCGACTGAAAGGTCAGATCGGACGATCGTGCGGTCAGGGCCATATGAAGCCCCATATCCAGTTGCGACAGAGTTTCGGTGAGGGTGTGTTGCTGAAGGCGAAAGGCCTCCCGAAGTAATCGTTTACAGCGGTTTCTCTGAACCGCTGAACCGAGTTTCTTAGGGGCTATAAATCCGATCTTGAAGCCCCGGGCTGAATCGGAATACGGGGTATAGCGAAGAGTCACTTGCGGTGACTGGATGAGCTTGGCCTCAGAGAATAACCTCTGAAAGTTTCGCCTACCTCGCAGTATGTTAGATTTAGGAAGTGTAAATCTAAGGGAGGAAGAACCGGTATGGTTACTTAGCTCCTTTGCGCTCATCACTAACAGATAGCTTGTGGCGGCCTTTGGCCCGGCGGTTCTTGATCACTTTACGTCCGTTCTTGGTGGACATACGCTCACGGAACCCGTGCTTGTTCTTGCGCTTCTTATTACTTGGTTGATACGTGCGTTTCATGAGTCAGGATTATTAGCGTTCTGATTCGAATCCGAAAAAGGCTGTAAAGATAAAGAGAATATCACAAAAAACAGAACAATAATTTGTCATAATCAGCCATTCATGGCCTGATATTTGTACCTTATACACCGTCTTGAAAGTTGAAGGAACTTTCGAGAAAGGTTAACTTCTACAGTCTGATAATTATATACCCGTTTTCTAAAGGAAATCATGCTAGATAAAATCGGAAAGATCATTACAAAGATCTTCGGCTCCAAGAGTGAGAAAGACATCAAAGCTATAATGCCCATCGTGGAACAAATCAACGCGATGGGACCCGAACTGGAGAAATTGAGCGATGAAGAGCTCAAAGCCAAGACGGAAGGATTCAAGCAGCGTATCAAAGAAGCCACGGCCGAAACGCAGGCGCAGATCGATGAAGTGAAAGCGAAGATGGAGAACATTGAGGAGATGTCTCAGGGTGAAAGCCGGGAGCTGGCCGACGAACTGGAAAGGCTGGAACAGCAGTGGCTGGATATACTGGAGGATACGCTGGATGACATCTTGCCCGAAGCCTACGCGGTACTCAAGGATACCTGCCGCCGATTTGTCGGTAAAAGCTGGAAAGTAGCGGGTAATGAAATTGAATGGAACATGATCCCCTACGATGTGCAGCTGATCGGTGCCATCGCGCTGCACCAGGGTAAAGTTGCCGAGATGAAGACCGGTGAGGGTAAAACACTGGTAGCTACTTTCCCTGCCTATCTGAACGCACTGGCCGGCCGCGGGGTCCACGTGGTAACCGTGAATGATTACCTCGCAAAACGGGACGCCGAGTGGAATGAACCAATTTTTAATTTTCACGGGCTGGAAGTGGACTGTATCGATAACTACGAGCCCAGCTCAGAGGCGCGGCGAAAAGCCTATCGCGCCGATATCACTTATGGCACCAATAACGAGTTCGGTTTTGATTACCTTCGGGACAATATGGTGGTCGAGAAAGAACAGCTCGTTCAGCGCGGGCACCATTACACGATCATTGATGAGGTGGACTCAATCCTCATCGACGAAGCCCGGACGCCATTGATCATTTCAGGTCCCGTTCCCAACGACAATAAATCGGACAAGTATGAGGAGATGAAGCCCCGGGTGGCGGGACTGGTGGAAGCACAGAAAAAGCTGGTAGCTCAGCTGGTGCAGGAAGCACAGGAGTACCTGGATGAAGGAGATGAGGAACAGGCGGGGCTCGCTCTGTTCCGGGCTCAGCGGGGTTTCCCGAAGAATTCCCGTTTCCGGAAAATGCTTCAGGACCCGAAGATCCAGAAGCTGATCCAGCGTACCGAGGCGGTATATCTGGCCGATAATGCCCGCAGATTGCCGGAAGTGGATGAGTACCTGTATTATGCGGTGGATATGAAGATGAACTCCATCGAAATGACCGAGAAAGGCCGGGAGTTCATCACCAAAAAAGGAGAGGATCCTGATTTCTTTGTGATACCGGACCTTGGCACCGAAACCTCTGAGATTGAAGCGGAGATGGAGAAGCTAAAGGAAGAAAAGATCAGGGAGGTCAAGGAACAGGATTACAGCGAAGAATATCAGGAGCAGAAGATACAGGAGGTGAAGCAGGAAGTAGCCCAGGAAAGAGAGCGCAGGTTCAGCGAATTACACCGGCTGTTCAGCGAGCGGGGCGACCGTATCCACACAGTGAACCAGTTACTGAAGGCCTACACCCTGTTCGAGCGTGAAGAAGAATACATCGTGCAGGACGGGAAAGTGCAGATCGTGGATGAGCATACCGGCCGTGTGCTGTCGGGGCGGCGCTATTCGGATGGCCTTCACCAGGCCATCGAGGCAAAAGAGCAGGTAAAGGTGGAGGCTTCCACCCAGACCTATGCCACCATCACCCTGCAGAACTATTTCCGTATGTATCACAAGATCTCCGGTATGACGGGTACCGCAGAGACGGAAGAAGGGGAGTTCAATGAGATCTATGACCTGGATGTGATCGTGATTCCCACGAATCGTCCGATCGCGCGGAAAGACCTGGAAGACCTGGTCTTTAAAACCAAGCGTGAAAAATATAAAGCGGCCATCGATAAGATTCGTGAATACCACAAAAAAGGTCAGCCGGTATTGGTGGGTACCACCAGCGTGGATGTTTCTGAAACGATGAGCCGAATGCTCAAGCGAGCGGGCATTCCGCATAACGTACTGAACGCGAAGCAGCATGCCCGGGAAAGTGAAATTGTTAAGCAGGCCGGACAGATAGGCGCGGTAACCGTTGCCACCAATATGGCGGGTCGTGGTACCGATATTAAGCTGGCTCCCGGGGTAAAGGAACGAGGTGGGTTAGCCATCCTTGGGACGGAACGGCACGAATCCCGACGCATTGACCTTCAGCTTCGCGGTCGCTCCGGTAGGCAGGGAGATCCCGGTGAGTCTCAGTTTTATGTATCGCTGGAGGACAACCTGATGGCGATGTTCATGTCGGACCGGGTAGCCAACGTAATGGACAAGCTTAGCTTTGAAGAGGGCGAGGTGATCACCCATCCGTGGATCACCAAGTCGCTGGAGCGCGCGCAATCCAAAGTGGAGCAGAATAACTTCAGCATTCGAAAAAAGCAGCTGGAGTATGATGATGTGCTCAATAATCAGCGAAAAGTAATTTACGCGCGCCGAAAGCATGCCCTGTTGGGTGATCAGGTACTCAGTGACATCATGGACATGCTGGAAGATTTCATTGAGAGCCTGGTGGAAGAACATGTGGCGGCCGGGGATTATGAAGGCCTGCATAGCGAAGTGCTGCGCAATCTTGCCATCGATGTGGACTTTGATCCCGAAGAATGGCGGAAAATGAATCCTTCGGACCTGTCAGAGATGATCCTGGAACAGGCCATCGAAAGCTATCGCCAGAAAGAAGAGCGTATGGCTAAGCCGCTCTATCAGTTCCTGAAGCAGATGAAAGAGAAGAATCCGGAATTTGGTCATGGCGGAAGAGTGCAGATCATCTTTACGGATGGGATCAAGCGGATGCGGGTGGTCGTGGATGTGGAAGCCGCCCTAAGGAATGAAGGCAAGGAGTTTGCAAGGGCGCTGGAGCGAACCGCGATGCTTGCCACTATTGATGAAAAGTGGATGCAGCACCTTCGGGAACTGGACTCGGTGAAAGAGGGGATCGGGCTCCGGGCCTTCGGGCAGAAAGACCCTCTGCTTGAATACAAGCGCGAGGCCTTCGACATGTTTCGTCAGCTGCTGGATATGATCAATACCGAAGTGATATCGACCATCTGGAAAATGGTTCCGGAAGCTCAGGCGCAAACCGATTCCATGCAGCGGGCCGAAAAGCAGAAATCCCGGTACGATACCAGCCGGATGCAGACCGAACACGCCGACTCCACGGGAATGGGCCTGCAGGCCGGTCAGGCGCAGGGGCAGCAACCACCACCTATGGGAGGCAACGCCAAGCGGAAACCGGTTACCGTACAGGATGAGCCCGGCCGTAACGATCGTGTGACCGTTCAGAATATGAACACCGGCGAGGTCAAAGAGATCAAGTGGAAATACGCCAAAGACATGATCGAGAACGAAGGCTGGGTAATGGTTGAGAACTAGGCCCTGAATCCGCTTAGGCAAAACTTAACATTGCATTACATCTTTCTTTCCGTATGTTAGATGCGGTGTAAAGGAATTGTTAAGCAGCACGGTGAGTGGAAGTACTGGGTATTGATATCGGGAGTTACGGAATTAAGGGTGCCATTGTGGACACCGAAAAGGGAGAAATCATATCCAAGAAAAAATCCACCGATAAAATTGAAGATACCCGTCCGCATAAGCTCATCTCGAAAATGCACAAGGTGGTCAAAAAGTTTGACTGGAACGGCCCTATTGGCTGTGCTTTCCCCGCGCCGGTAAGCAAAGGGATCATTCTTTCGGCCAGCAGGGTGGATGAAGCCTGGGCCGATGCTGATGCGGACCACCTGTTTTCAGAAATCACCGGCTGCGATGTGAAGACCATCAACGATACGGATGCCACCGGACTGGCTGAGATGACCTTCGGGGTTGGCAAGGGACAGCGGGGAACCGTGATCGTGCTGAGCGTAGGGACCGGAATCGGATCCTCTCTTTTTGTGGACGGTATCCTGGTGCCGAATACGGAGCTGGGGCAGATCTCGATAAAAGGCATAACCATTGAAGACCGCGCTTCCAACAAGGCGAGAAAGGAAGAGGGGATTCAACGGAAGACCTGGGCCACCCGGCTGCAGTTTGTACTGGAGCATTATGAAAAGCTCTTTCATCCCGACCTGTTCATACTGGGAGGACAGCTCAGTAAAAAGGCCAATAAGACCTTTCCCTACATAAAGCTTAATACCAAATTCAAAGCTGCGGACCTGCTTAATGATGCCAGTATTGTGGGGGCCGCCTATTATGCCGCATCACTGCAGAAACAACGGCAGGAATTTTTTCACTAATCAGCTTTGTGAATACAGCGCCACCCGGTTGCCTTCGGTATCTTCGAATACGGCCATAAAGCCCTGATCTGGTCCGATTTCCCTTTTCGGAATGGTGACCTTTCCCCCGGCACCCTCAATGCGATCCTGAACCGCCTGAAGGTCAGGATTGGCATCCAGGTAAATAAGGGGGCCATGCGTGTTACTGGGCTGATACCAGCTTTCATTCCAAACCAGTGCACCGCCCACCAGACGTTGTCCTCCGGGAAACAGGGCCATTCTGAAGTCTTCACCCAGTTCCATGAGATGCAACCGGATATCAAGAATGGTTTCATAAAAATCTTTTGCCCGGTCCATGTCGGTGACGGGTAGTTCAAACCAGCTGATGGCGTTACCGGATTTACTCATTGTAAGGCCCTCCTTTTGATCAGGCATAGTAAACCCGGGTGAGCAGTTAATCAAGCGTGAATTCTCTGCAGCATATCCCTGAGCCTTGCGATCTCATCATCCGAAAAGGCATTGAGTACGGCGTGGAGGGAGTTTTTCTTGGTGCGGATGGTGGAAAGCAGGTAGCGGCCCTCCCCGGTGAGTCGTACACGCACCATACGCCGATCCATTGTACACGGTTTTTTCAGAAGAAGGTCCTTGGCAACCAACCGGTCCACGATCCTGGAAGTATCGGATCGCTTATGGATCATGCGGTCACAGATCTCACTGGTGGAAAGGGGTTGGTCTTCCGAGGCCTCCACTATGCGGAGGAGGTCGTACTGTTGCGGTGTGAGGTCAAACTGTTTGAGAAACGAGGCCAGCTCGTCTTTCATCCGTTCAGCAGCGAGCTGTATCAGTACTCTGAGCTCATCCTTTTCTGTTTCGATCAGCGAGGGGTCCGGATCTGGTACCATTTTTACTCCATATAAGAAATGCTGATGGCAGGTAGTGCCATCAGCATGCAGGTTATTCTGAATTGCGGTTTATGCCTCAGCAAGCACTTCATCAAGCGCCTTGACCTCCGGAAAATCCACCGGAATTTCCGTCAGGTTATGAATATAGTTGGTGAAGGTGATACCAAGTACCACAGCCACAAAGTCGATCAGTTCTTTTTCCTGATAGCCAAGTTCAAAAAACCGGTCACGGATGGATTCGGTCACTTTTCCTCCCTTTTGGGCTGTTTCCCTGGCGAGTTGAGTAAGTGTTGCCAGCTTCTCGTTGTCAATAGTGCCGGCGCGTAATTCATAGGTTTCCTCTTCGGAAAAGCCGTTCTTTTGGGCCAGCGCGGTGTGAGCCGCCAGGCAGTATTCGCAGCCATTTACTTCAGACACGGCAAGCTTGATGGCTTCCTTCTCTTTGCTGGAAAACGATTTGCCGGCACCGGAGTCAAATTCCATGTAGTTTTTCAGCACGTTTCCGTTATAGCCCATGGTCGCATAAATGTTAGGGACCCTGCCCATGCCGGATTCCAGTTTTTCAAATATTTGCTGAGCGGTTTCATCTACCTGATCTTTGGCAGGCACATTAAGTGGTTTCATAATACTAGCTGTTTGAATTAGAGTTGAAATAATACGCCTGCAATATAATGTCCAAACATCAATGTTTAAACAATGAATTGATAGATTATACAAATGACCCCTATTGATCAGACAGTCATGCCATTTAATTAGCTTAACAACGATCGGCATTGTACCTTCCGCAATTCAATTGTAGCTAATGAGTTAAGCAGCAGTAAGATGGAGTATTTCAGACTGGGCGAGGACAAGCTGAAGATTCTCGATGTGATCCGGATTGTGAAAGGAGAACTGAGCATTGAGCTGTCCTCGTCTCAACGGGACAAAGTGCGTCAGAGCCGGGCCCATGTAGAAGCCATGGTGGAAAATGGTGAAGTGGTGTATGGTGTCAATACTGGCTTCGGGCCTTTGTGCTCAACAGTGATCTCCAAAGAACACACGGCCAAGCTGCAGGACAATCTGCTTCGCAGTCATAGTGTGGGGGTGGGTAAGCCCATTGCTAAAGAAATCTCTAAGTCCATGCTGATGCTCAAAGCTCATGCGCTCAGCATTGGCTATTCCGGCATACGGGAAGAGACACTGGACCGCATTATCTTTTTTATAAAGAACGACATCATCCCCGTGGTACCCGAACAGGGATCGGTTGGCGCCTCGGGAGACCTTGCCCCCCTCGCTCACTTGTTTCTCCCCTTGATAGGTTTGGGCGAAGTGGAATACAATGGCCGGAAAATGAACGGGGAGCGCCTGCACCAGATGCTGGGTATGGAACCTCTGAACCTGAAGGCAAAGGAAGGCCTGGCGCTGATCAACGGCACACAGTTCATCGCCGCACATGCTGTCTGGGGAATCTATAAACTGCACAATTGCCTGGATGCCGCGGATATCATC
Organism: Balneola sp.; assembly: GCA_965267385.1. Classification (GTDB taxonomy): domain Bacteria; phylum Bacteroidota; class Rhodothermia; order Balneolales; family Balneolaceae; genus Balneola. The sequence continues at coordinate 2,627,824 of OZ253957.1, read as the reverse complement.
GGGGCTATGAGCCTGGAAGGGGCTTTGGGAAGCGTGAGCCCCTTTGTATCCGGACTCCACAAGATCCGTCCTTTTGACGGGGCTCAGCTGGTGGCTCAGCGAATGAGAAGTTTACTGAAGGATTCAGAGATGGTGCAGTCTCATGCCGATTGCGGAAGAGTACAGGATCCCTATTCAATACGGTGTATTCCGCAGGTCCATGGAAGCTCACGGAACGCATGGCTGCATACCCGGAATATGGTGGATGTGGAGATTAATTCCGTTACGGATAATCCTATCATTCTGTCTGAGAATGAAGCGATAAGCGGAGGGAATTTTCACGGTCAGCCTCTCGCATTACCCTGTGATTATCTCACGCTGGCGGCTCACGAAATCGGCAACATTTCGGACCGGCGAAGTTACCTGTTGCTGGAGGGAGGCCACGAAGGGCTTCCCAAGCTGTTGATGAAAGAAATAGGCCTCAATTCGGGATTCATGATCCCTCAATACACTTCAGCGGCACTGGTAAGTGAGAACAAATCATTGTGCTTCCCTTCCTCCGCCGACAGTATCCCAACATCTCTGGGGCAGGAAGACCATGTAAGTATGGGGTCTGTGAGTGCCAGGAAATTAAATCAGGTTATAGATAATCTGGAGCAGATACTGGCCATTGAATTGGTGACAGCGGCTCAGGCTTTTGACTTCCGTCGCCCCATGAAGTCGGGCCCTGTGCTGGAAGCCTGCCATGACCTGGTTCGTCAACACATTGATCATGCCGATGCAGACCGTGTGTTCGCGGAAGACATTGCCAAAGCTCATCAGCTTATTCATCAGCATAGGCTTACCACGATGGCCAACGAAACAGCAAAGAATCACAATATCGATCTGAACGGAGAATTTGATGAACACTTCAGACTTTCTTAAGAAATACGCGCAGCATCCGCATTACAAGGCACCCCGCGGTTCGGAACTCCACGCCAGGAGCTGGCAGACCGAAGCTCCCTTAAGAATGTTGCTCAACAATCTGGATGAAGAGGTAGCGGAAGCCCCGCAGGAGTTTATCGTGTATGGTGGAAACGGGCAGGCCGTCCGAAACAGGGAAGCGCTCGAAAAGATCGTGGACGTTTTGCTGAACCTGGATGAAGATCACAGCCTGCTGGTTCAGTCCGGAAAACCCGTCGGAGTGGTTCGGACTCATCCGGAAGCTCCCCGGGTGCTGATTGCAAACAGCAATCTGGTACCCGAGTGGGCCAGTTGGGAACATTTCAACGAGCTCAAAAAGCGCGGCCTGATGATGTACGGACAGATGACCGCGGGCTCATGGATCTACATCGGCACGCAGGGCATCCTTCAGGGAACTTATGAAACCTTTGCAGCCTGTGGAGAAAAGCATTTCGGAGGAGATCTCAGGGGCAGGTTACTGGTAACGGGCGGCATTGGCGGAATGGGAGGCGCCCAGCCACTGGCGGCGACTATGGCGGGCGCTACCTTTCTGGGGGTGGATGTGGATCCGGCCCGTATTCAGAAACGCATCAAGACCCGGTACATTGACAGGATGACGGATTCGTACGAAGAAGCCATCAGATGGGTGATGGATGCTAAAGCTGAGAAAAAGAACCTCAGCGTTGGCTTGGTTGGAGATATCGGAGACGTGCTTGAGCAGCTCATTGAGGATAATATCACTCCGGACATCCTGACCGATCAGACTTCAGCTCATGATCCATTAAATGGTTATGTGCCGCATGGTATCAGCCTGGAGGAAGCTCTTAAACTGCGTAAATCGGACCCGGCAGAATACGAACGCCGTGCCATAGAGAGCATGGCGCGTCATGTGCGGCATATGCTGACCTTGAAAGACCGGGGTGCGGTTACTTTCGACTATGGAAATAACCTTCGCGCATATGCAAAACAAGGCGGTGTGGATAACGCATTTGACTTCCCCGGTTTTGTGCCCGCCTACATTCGCCCTCTTTTTTGTGAAGGCAAAGGGCCATTCAGATGGGCGGCCCTTTCGGGAGACCCGGAGGATATTTATACAACGGACAAGGCTTTGATGGAGGCCTTTCCCGACAATACGCACCTGATCAACTGGCTGAAGCAGGCCAAAGAAAAAATAGCGTTCCAGGGGCTGCCCTGCAGGATCTGCTGGCTGGGTATGGGCGAACGGGAGAAGGCCGGGCTCATCTTCAATGAGCTTGTCCGCACCGGTAAGGTAAAAGCACCGATCGTGATCGGCAGAGATCATCTGGACTGCGGATCAGTGGCATCCCCGAACAGAGAGACAGAAGCCATGAAAGACGGATCAGACGCCGTCAGCGACTGGCCGCTGTTGAACCTGCTGTCCAACGCCTCAGGCGGGGCAACCTGGGTTAGCTTCCATCACGGAGGTGGAGTAGGCATGGGATTTAGCCAACATGCCGGGATGGTGGTACTGGCCGATGGCAGTGAACGCGCTGAGAAGTGCCTGAAGAGAGTGCTCCATAATGATCCTGCCATGGGTATCTATCGCCATCACGATGCAGGCTACGAGCGCGCCACAGAGATCGGCGGTAAACATGATCTGTTAATCTGATCAATCATCCGGAACATGAATAAAACGGTACTGTACGGACCTTTTTCAGAACTGATAACCATGCAAGGTTTGCCACTGCATGGTTCTCTGAACGATGATCAGCTTCCGGTCATACGGGATGCGGGTATTGTGGTGGAAGGAGGCAGCGTGGTTGATGTGGATACCTATACTCACCTGAGGGAGGAGTATGAAAACGCTCAGCTATTCTTGAACAAAGAGGAAGCGCTGGTCGCTACCCCAGCGTTTGTGGATTGCCATACTCATATTTGCTGGGCGGGAGACCGTGCCAAGGACTATGCTCTCCGGGTGGCCGGCAAGAGTTATCTTGAGATTGCCAAAGCAGGAGGGGGAATCATGGATACCGTTACGGCTACCCGTAAGGCAGGCATGGATGAGCTGGTCAGACTAATACTCGCACGAGCGAACACATTATTGGCTCAGGGAATTGGTGTGGTGGAAGTGAAATCGGGCTATGGACTGGATCATGAGCATGAACTAAAAATGCTGAGGGCGATCCGGGAGGCTGACCGGCATACTCCTGTTGAATTGATCCCGACATTTCTGGGAGCTCATATAAAGCCCACAGATTACGGGGGGACGCACGCCGCTTACCTGGATGACCTTCTGAAAAAGACCCTGCCCATTATTCAAAAGGAGGGGCTGGCCCGCAGAGCAGATATATTCGTGGAAGAAGGAGCTTTTGATGTGAGCCTTTCGCGGTCGTATGCTAAGCGTGTAATGGAGCAGGGCTTTGATATGACCATGCATGTTGACCAGTTCCACGCCGGAGGAGGAAAACTTGCGGTAGAACTGGGCTGTGTTTCCGCGGATCATCTGGAAACAACCGATGAAGAAACTATTTCCTGTTTCTCGGGTGCGGAGACGGTAGCGGTAGCCTTACCCGGGGCTTCGCTGGGACTGGGAATGTCCTACACCCCATGCAGGAAGTTACTGGATCAGGGTGCCTGCGTGGCCATCGCCACCGACTGGAATCCGGGTTCCGCTCCAATGGGAGATCTTTTGACTCAGGCTGCATTGATCGGGGCCGGTGAGAAGCTGTCCATCTGCGAAACCCTGGCAGGGATCACCTGCAGGGCGGCACGCGCACTCAGGAAAGATGCCGGAATAATAAAAGCGGGTAGTAAAGCGGGAATCAATATATTCCGAGCGGATGACTTCAGGCATATCTTCTACCGGCAGGGACAACTGAAACCGACCTATACTATTATCTCCGATGAGTGCATCAAACATTGACCGTTCTTTCTATCAGCCACCCGAAAAAGAGTGGTGGACGGGGCGCGTGGATTCAGAATCAGACCCGGAACAGTTACGGTATCATCAGGTCGTTGACCAGACAGACCTGGATGGATTGAGCACAGACCGGAAAGTAGTGGTACTTGGCTTTGCTTCCGATGAAGGAGTAAAAAGAAATAAAGGAAGGCCGGGTGCGGAAGAGGGCCCGCTGGCTTTTCGAAAAGCCATCAGTTCTCTTTGCTGGCACAAGCAGGGAATGCGGTTCAAAGATGTGGGTAATATCTGTTGTAAGGAAGGCAAACTGGAGCAGGCTCAGGTTGAGCTGGCCAAAACAGTGCGGTTTCTGCTGAAGCAGAATAAGCAGCCCTTTGTGATCGGGGGCGGGCATGAGACGGCTTTCGGACACTACCTTGGGATATCCACTTACCTGAAAGAACAATGGGAAGATGCCCGGCTTGGCATCATCAATATAGACGCCCACTTCGACCTGAGGCCGTATGAGGATGCTCCGCACTCCGGCTCTCCTTTTCTGCAGGCTTTTGACCATGCCAGGACAGCAGAATTCAAGCTCAACTATTTTGTGTACGGCATCAATAAGGACAATAACACTCCTTCACTGTTCAGGAAGGCTAACGAATTGGGAGTGGAATGGGTTGAAAATACTCATATTCTGAATGATGAATTTGACGCGCTCAACAAGGTGAAAGCCTACATCGAGAAGCAGTATCTGATCTATGTGACCATTTGCCTGGATGTGTTCAGCGCGGCAGTCGCACCCGGTGTTAGTGCACCCGCCTGGAATGGCCTTAACCTTCAGCATGCCCTGAATGTGCTGGATCTGGTGAAAGAGTCGGGAAAACTCATATCGGCTGATGTATGTGAGCTTAACCCCGCATTCGATGAAGACGGCAGAACGGCGAAAATAGCCGGATCGCTATTCAGTGAGATTATCCGGTAGATTTTTCTTCAGGATTTCTACAGGGGCCTTCATCTCTTTAACCCTCGGGAAGGATTCCTTTTTGCGCCGTTGAGACAGTGCCACCACATTTCCGGCAAGGATAAGTGCCGCTCCCGATAAGCTGCTCGGGGTCCAGGTATAATCCTCGAAGATCGTTGAGATGATCAGCGCAATGACTGGGGCCACCACGCTTACGTAGGCCGTCTTACTGGCGCCAATACGCCCGATGAGGGTCAGGAAGGCTCCGAAGGCGATTACCGAGCCAAAGATCGACAGGTAGAGCAACGAGCCGACATAGGAGATACTGGTGTCGAAGGAAAATTCTTTACCGGAACCAAGAGCGATCGCCATCATGGCAAGGGCTCCGTAGGTCATTCCAATGGCGTTAGAAGGAATGACGGGAATGCCTGCTTTCTGATTTCGGGCAGAAGTGATATTTCCCAGGGAAGCCAGGTAAGTTCCGGCTACGGCAAAAGCGATCCCGGTAATCTTGGAGTCGGAAAAAGAGAACTGAGCCAGATCCTGACGAAACACCAATCCGGTTCCAATGATGCCGAGAAGCCCTCCGATGATGACCTTGGTCTCGAAAGGCGTTTTCAGAAAAATCCTTCCGTTAATGATATTCATAAATACAAGGAGCGAAAAAAGAAGTCCCACCAGCCCGCTGGTAAGGTAGAGTTCAGAAGTGTACATGCACCAGTAGTTGAAACCGAACAGCATCAGGCCCTGAAGCAGAATATAGCCATGTTCTTCCCGGGTGTAGTCCAGCTTCAGCTTCCACAGCCTGGAAACAACGAGCATAAGGATCCCCGCTATGGCAAAACGGTAGGAAACCGAGAACATGGGATCCACATCTCCGACCTGGAAAGTGATCGCGTACCAGGTAGATCCCCAGATCAGAGTGGGCGTCAGAAAGAGCAGGAAGTTTTTCATCAGGCAGGATGATACATCAACCCTCCCTCAGAATGAAATGGCGGAAACGAAATTTTACCGTTCCCTTATTTTAATCCCGCTTTTTTGGCGGCCAGAGCCGCACCGATTATTCCTGCGTGGTTTCGGTTCTTGGCGGGAACCACCGGCGTTTGTACCGAAATGTACTGGTGGAACTTATGAAACTTTTTGCTTACTCCGCCGCCCACGATGATCAGATTGGGCCAGAAAAGAGACTCTGCTTCTTCCAGGTATTCTCCGACTCTTCGGCCCCAGGTTTCCCAGTCGAGCTCTTCCCGTTCCCTGACCGAATTAGCCGCATAATGCTCTGCGGGCATGCCGTGGAGCTTGAGAAAGCCCAGTTCGGTATTGGGAACCAGTTCCCTGTTTCTGAAAATGGCGGTACCGATACCGGTACCGAAGGCGGCGATAAAAACTGTTCCCTTTTCATTTTTTCCGGCACCGAATTTCATTTCGGCATAGCCGGCGGCATCCACGTCGTTAACCAGGTGAGTGGGGCATCCGGTGGCATCTTCAATCTGTTCGGAGGCGTTTACCCCAATCCAGCTTTCATCAATGTTGGAAGCAGTTTTGACAACTTCATTCACAACGGCAGCAGGGAATCCGCATCCTACCGGGCCTTTCCAGTCAAAGTTCCTGACGATCTTGCAAATGGTATCGATTATGGCCCGGGGAGTGGCCGGCTGAGGGGTAGGGATACGGTACCGGTCGGTCAGCAGTTTTCCTTTCTTCGTATCTACAACGGCTCCCTTAATTCCGGAGCCTCCAACATCTATTCCGAGTATTTTCATGAAGCAAATCTATCAAAGTAGGGCCAGAAAGAGAAATCAACCTACACAGTTCACACATCGTGTTGTGTGAGGCATGTACTCCAGGCGGCCAAAAGGAATCTCATTTCCACACTTCTGACAGATACCAAAATCCTTGCTGTGGGTATTTTCAAGGGCCTGTTCCAGTCGCTTGAGGATCTTTTGTTTTTCACGGAGAGATGCTTCGTTGATGGTTTTGTTATTGATGGCATCCATCCGGGAGACCCTGCCGATGGAGGCATCCAGGGGGATCGGCTTGGTAAGCTCGGTAAGCTCGGCGATTTCTTCCCTTAGTACGATCACCTTCTGATTGATGATCTCGATCAATTGTTGCTTTTCCGTAGAGGTCACAAAGGCAGCAGTTATCAGAGATTAAAATGGAACAAAAATGAATGACTAATGATATTGAATAGAATGACAATGACCAATTGATCAATATTAAGGTATCAGCACTGTTATATTAAGGTCACTACTGCGAAGCGCTACACGCCAGTTTTTCTTTAAATGTTTCTGTCATAGAACGAATGGATCCGAAGGTGTATGAAGTTAAAGGATAAAATATTCCAGCTCACCCCTCTCAGTATAGCATGTCTCTATTTGGTGGTGGCCTTTTTATGGATCTTTTTCACAGATCAGCTGGTCGAATACTTCTTTACTGATCCTCACCTTATATCACTAATACAGACGACAAAAGGCTGGTTTTATGTAATAATGACCACCCTGGGGCTGTATTATCTGATTCGTAAGCACGTGGAACTCAATCAAAGAATTGAAGAAGACCGGCTGATAACCCTTGAGTTACAGGAAAAGTTGTTTGATAGGATCCCGGTAATGATCACTATTTACGATCCCGACCTCAGAGAAATACGGGTAAACAGGGCCTTCACGGAAATAACAGGTTATACCAATGAGGATATTGCAACTATCGACCTTATGGAGGCCTGTTATCCTGATAAAAAGTACCGGGAAGAAATTGCCGAGTTTATGGCAAAGCCAGGAAGCGGGTGGAAAGAAGTAGAGCTGACCACAAAGAGCGGGGAGGTCATTTACAACTCATGGACCAACATCCTGTTGACCGATGATACCCAGGTAGGTATAGGGATCAATCTTACGGAGATCCGAAGACAGGAAGAAGAAGTCAGAAAATCCCGCCAATTGCTGAAAGATATCTTTGAGAGCCTGGAAGAAAGTGTGCTGCTCATCGATCCGGAAGAAAGAGTCATCCTGGATTGCAATGAGGCAACGGTTCAGATGACAGGGTATTCTAAAAGTGAATTGATCGGAAAAAGCACCCGTTTGCTTCACACAGATCAGAATCATTTTGAGCAGTTTCATGAACTGGGAAGCGATGCTCTGGAAGAGAAAGGCGTTTTTGAAACCGAATTCAGGTTAAAGACCAAGTCTGGTACAATCATAGATACGGATCATACCGTTACACTGGTCAGAGATAACGAAGGGGTGCAGGTGGTGGTAAGTGTGGTTCGTGATATCACCGATAAGATCAAAACAGAAAAAGCTCTCCGAGAATCGGAGGAAAGATACCGTCATATATTTGAGAACAATCCAGAGCCCATGTGGATTTTTGAACTAGAAACTCATGAGTTTCTGGAGGTCAATGAGGCTGCAATCCGGAAATATGGATATAGCAGAGAGGAGTTTCTCAACATGACGATCAACGATATCCGCCCACCGTCCGAGAGATCAAAGCTCAACAATATTCTCCAGAAAAAAGAGGATATGTCAGACCCCGAAACAGAGTGGATCCACCAAAAGAAAAACGGAGAGCTGATGGTTGTTAATGTATACGGGACCGGAATGATGTATGAAGGCCGAAAGGCAAGACTGATACTGGTTAACGACATAACTGAGAAGAAAAAAAGCAAAGAGTTAATGATACAGGCGGCAATTGAAGGAGAGGACCGTGAACGAAGACGTATAGCTCAGGAACTGCACGATGGCATTGGCCAGTATTTGTCAGCTGTAAATTTGAACCTGGAGTCCCTGAAAAAGGAAATAGAATCATTCCCCCCTCAAAAAGCGGATCGTTTTAAAACCAGTTTGTCATTAGTTAAGAAGGCGATGAAGGATACGAGAGTACTCGCTTATACTCTGATGCCCGCTGAGCTGGAGGATTTTGGTTTGGTGGCGGCCCTGAGATCGCTGGCCAATGAAATTCAGGGAAGTTACGATATGAAAGTAGAGACTTCTTTCGAACTCAAAGAGGAACAGATTTCCAGCCAGATCAAAAGAAATCTATACCGGATTATTCAGGAAAGTGTAAATAACGCAATGAAACATGGTAAAGCGGAAGTAATAAGAATTAGCTTGAAAATGAACGGGAATGTTGTACGTTGTAGCATTACTGATGACGGGCTTGGAATGCATCCGGATGATCTGAGCCAGACTAAGGGGCTGGGCCTGAAGAGCATCAAAGCCAGAGTGGAATCCATGTCAGGATCACTGAGTATAGAAAGCGAACCGGGAAAAGGTGTACGTACAGAAGTGCATGTGCCGGTTCAAAAAGAGCAGAGAAAATGAACCCTTACAAGGTATTACTGGCAGATGATCACAAGATCGTCAGGGACGGGATTAAAGCCTTACTGGAAGATGAAGATCAATTCCAGATTGTGGCGGAAGCCGGCCACGGAAAAGAAGCGATTGCCCTCTGCAAAGAACACCCTGTAGATATAGCGATTATTGATTTGAATATGCCCGAAATGGACGGGCTTAAGACCATTAAGTTTCTGAGAAAAGAATATCCGGACCTTAAGATCCTTGCCTTAAGTATGCTCAATCAGCATGATACCATTAAAGAGTCGGTGGAGTCGGGTGTAAATGGCTATCTGTTGAAAAGTTCAAGTAGTGAGGAATTGATTACCGCTCTTTCAACCATCATGGATGGAGGACACTATTTCTGTGAAGAATCCACTAAAACCATTATGGAAGGCTTATCGGGAGTGAGTCATCGTAAGAACATTGCCATTGAAGAAATTACACCCCGCGAAAAACAGGTGTTACGACTGATATGCCAGGAACTTACCAACGCCGAAATTGCCGAAAAACTGCATATCAGTATTCGAACGGTCGACTCACACAGACAGAATCTGTTGCAGAAAACAGGCGCAAAAAACACGGCTGGTCTGGTTAAATTTGCATTCCGGGCCGGCCTGGTACCAGAATAATCTCCTAGGTAAAAAAGCTTAGGCATAATCCAGTTTATACACCGATTCCGTTTGCTTCCCGGCCAGGTACATTGGAGTATCATAACGGATCGCGCTAATGGGAGGTAATTACCCGGATATTAAACAAGTTGTTCTGGTTGGTAAGGCTACAAGCCTTAACCAATCCATTACAGAGATTATCAACGAACAGGATGACATGAAGGCATTTCAGGTGGAATCTCTGGATGTGCTTAATGAGAGGCCTCAAATTCCGCAGATCGTCATTCTGGACCTTATATCCACACCCGGATCGGTTAAGAGCAAGGTTGATAGAGCCAGAAAGCTTTCCGGAAAAAGCCTGATCATTACCGTACATCACTATTCAGAGCCAAGCCTGATCCGGGCTATCAAAAATCAGGGGGCTGATATTTATCTGGGTGCCGATATGAGTGAGGAGGAGTTACTTTCTGCAGTCAGAAAGAAAGATTTCTGAATGATCAGCAGTAAAGGTTTGGGTTCCGGAAATGGATGTTTTGACAAAGAGTATCCGTATAAAGACCTACAAACAATATCAGTATTAGACGGGTTACAAACCGTTTCAAAAGTTTCCATCTTCAGATCGGTAAAAAAGATGTAATCAAAGATTCAAAGAATGACTTCAGAAACAAGCCCGCTGGACGGAGCCGGTTCTGATAACCAGAGAGAAAACATTTCCATAAAGCCTGCTAAACGGACACTTTCAATGTGTGTCGCAGATGCAGAATACAGAGGGCAGTTGGTGCAGATTCTCGAAGAAAAGTACGCCATCATTGAAGCAGAGGATGGCCGCGTTAACGGGGAAACAGTTGACGCGTATCTGCTGGATATCAATTTATTTCATGAGAATAAGCAGCATTTGCTGGAACTCAAAGAGATACACAAACCGGAAATATTTCCGGTATTGATCTTCACGCATAAGGACTCTTCTCTTGAAGACTATCCGGAATTATGGGATATAGCCGACGATATACTGGCCCTGCCGGTAGCACCGGATTTTCTTATGTCGCGGGTTAGTTTGTTGATCAGATACCGAAAGCTTTCCGGATCACTCATGCGCAATCATTGCCTTCTGAAAAAGCAGAAGGAGGAGCTACAGAAAGAAAAGGACAAACTGAGATTGATCACTGAGAACTCTACCGATATGATCACTCTGTTCGACCCGGAAGGCCGGTATACCTATGTGTCTCCTTCCGTTAAACAGGTACTCGGGTACAGCCCTGAGGACATTCTGGATTCAGAGGTTTATGCGTTTATTCATCCCGAAGACCGGGAAGAAACCAGGCACAAGCACAAGATGCTTATAAAGAACAGGCGGCAAATCAATCACACCTACAGACAGAAAAACAAAAGGGGGGAATATCGCTGGCTGGAAAGTATAAGCAAACCCATAATCAACCCGGATAGCGGGAACGTAGATGAGTTTTTATCCAGCACCAGGGATGTAAGCAGAAGGTTTTCTCTGGAGAAGCAGCTGATACAAGAGAAAGAGTTTCTATACTACGCAGCCGATAACATGCCCGGGGTTTTCTATGTACTGAATGAAGACCTTGAATTTGTTTACTGGAATAAAAATTTCACGCTGAACTTAGAATATTCGGACCGGGAAGTTCAAGGCCTGAGTTTATTTGAGCTTTTCGAAAAGAAAGACCATGGTTTGATTCGCAGAAAGATAGAGACTGTGTTCAATGAAGGCCGTGGAGAAGTTACAGTAGATGTAATCACCAAATCCGGTGAAAAGAAACAATACCACATAACCGGTTCCAGAATAAAGAAAGGCGGCAAGCAGGTGATAATCGGTTTCGGGCTGGATGTAACGGACAAGCTAAAAGCCCAATATGAGTCGCACCAGCAGCGGCTGTTGATGGATGCAATCATCAATCAGAGTACCTCCATGATCTTCGTAAAAAGCCGGGAAGGAGAAATCAAACTGGTAAACAAAAGGTATGCAGACTTTCATGGTTTGGATGTAAACCAGGTTGTAGGTAGAAACGAGAGTGAATTTCTGGATGAGGAGCTTTTGAGTCAGATAAAAGAGAGTGATGAGCAGCTACTGAAATCAAAAGAGCCGATGGTGTTTGAAGAACACATGACACATGAGGATGAGGTCAGGTATTTCGAAACGGTAAAGTATGAACTGCGGGATGTGCCGGGGTTTGAACATTGCATTTGCGGTATTTCACAGGAAGTCACGGACAGGAAAAGACTGATCTTCGAACTGGGGGAGCGTAATAAAGAGAAAAACTGCCTCCTGAATATTACTGAGCAGATACAGGAAAAAGAGAAGGTGGAAGAGATCCTGCAACTGGCAGTTTCTGCTATTCCAGCGGGGTTTAAGCACCCGGAATATACATTTAGCAAGATCACTTATGGAGAGAAGGAGTATCGCTCAAAGCCTTATAAAGAAACGGAAGTAAAACTCCGGTCCGAGATCGTTATAATCGCGAATCAGGAGTTACAGGTATCGGTCTGTGTTGACACCGGTGCGCTAGGTGTGAATGAAGCTTCATTTCTGAAAGAGGAACAGGATCTGCTCAATTCCATTGCAAAAGCCCTGCTTCTCAGGATCGGGGAGCTGATCGGGCTTCAGAAACTTCACGAAAGTGAGAAAAGATGGGAAGACCTTGTGCAAAACGACCCGGATCTCATCATGATCGTGAAGAATGGAATTATTGAGTTCATTAACAATGCCGGTGCCCGAATGTATCAAAGCACCCCGGGAAAAATGAAGGGTAAAAAGCTCTTTGAAGTTGTCGAAGTAGAAGATCAAAAACTGGCCCGGGAAAGGATTGAACGGGTTCTTCGCGGGGAGCGTGTAAACCCGTACATCCATAGAATCAAACATCCGGTTACGAAAGATACCAGATACGTTCAGATCCAGTCGCTGCCGGTACGACATGAGGGAGAGCCTGCTGTCCAGATCGTTGGAACAGATATGACCGAACGGATCAATTTCGAAAATAATCTCCGGAAAACGTTACATGAAAAGGAAGTTCTCTTGCAGGAGGTTCATCACAGGGTTAAGAACAACTTAGCAGTTGTTTCTGGCTTGTTACAGCTGAAAATGATGACAACCAAGAGTGAGGAATTAAACGAGATTTTACTTGCAAGCGTATCAAGAATAAAATCCATGGCTTTAGTGCATGAAAAACTCTATCAACAAGACTCCGTGTCGCATATAGATTTTAAAGAATATGTCAACGACCTGTTGGCGCGGATCAAAGAGACGTGGAATCCAACGGTACAGATAAAGGTAAACTGTCAAAGCCTGATGCTGAACATCAACCAGGCTGTACCTTGCGCTTTAATGCTGAATGAAATCTGCACAAATGCTATGAAGCACGCTTTTGATGCAGGAAAAGAGGGTGCCATAGAGGTTTCGCTACACAAAAATGATGAGCGGGTATTTGTGGAAGTCAGAGATAACGGAGTTGGGTTTTCTAATGATTTTTTGGAAGATAATTCATCTATGGGAGTTACGATCCTGAAAACACTGCGGGATCAGCTTGGGGCCAACCTGGTGGCAGATAATGAAAATGGCGCGAGGGTTCGTTTTGACTTCGAGTGTCGCGAAATGAGAGGTTCTGCCGGGAATATTATCCCTTGACTTAAATCTTGCATTTTTGTCAGGTATATAACCTCAACAATCCCCGGCTTCAGCATCACCACACTGGATAAAAAAGATGACTAATATGACGATCAGAGCAATGGCCAGAGTTCCGAAAACCATATCCTGTGGGGTCTCAAAAAAAGCCTGTTCGGTATCCTGCTGAACGAAGGTCGCAAAGCTGTTTAACTGGTCATCCGGTATGGCAGTAAACCCGGCTTCGCCATTGAGTTCATTGCGCTTCTCCTCAAAGTGCAGCTTGAAGCTTTCCAGTGAAGCCACAACCGCTTCGGCAAGAACCTCCTCACTCAGGGCCTGATCGGTCGCGTCGATGAACGCACTCAGGCGGTCATTAAGGATAACTCTTTTCTGAATGGCGGTTTCTGCATTGTGCACCAGTTCCACTGTATCATTCAGATGGCCTTTGAATTGGGTGACGGGATCGGAAGCACGAGTGGCTGAAGTAAAGCTCAGCCATACAAAGGATACCAGTACAATCGGTACCAGTTGTTTATAAATCGCTTTCATAATAAATGATCTGAGGTATTAATAGTCGTCGTCAAAAAAACCGGCCTGGTAGAAGATGAACATGATCACTACAAATCCTAGGAGCCATATCAGCAGATAATCCCACATGCTTTCCATGGAAAGAAAAGCCTGTTCGGTATCCTGCTGCACAAAGGTGGCGAAGTTATCCAGCTGGCTGTCCGCAACGGCGGTGAACCCCCCGGTTCCGTTCAGCTCCGCCTTTTTTTCTTCAAAGTGATTCTTGAGATACTTCAGTGATAAGACAGCCTCTTCCGGTGTTCCCGTATCCTCGATGGCTTTTTCACTGGCCTTGATGAAAGCGTCGAAGGTGGTGTTCAGGATGTGTCTTTTCTCTTCAGGGGTATCCGCCTCATGAACCGCCTCAATATTATCATTCAGAAAGTCTTTTACCTGTTTGGCGGGATCAGGAGCCTGGCTTGCAGCGGCCAGGCTGAAGAAAAAGAATACGGCGATCAAAGGAGGAGTCAGTAGTCGAATAGAACGCTTTTTGAACATAGGGAGAAAGTTTGTGTTATGAGGTTAGTTAGTTGGTTTGTAATTCTGAAAAGTGAATTCAACGTGTCGGTTATATACTTAAAGCAACCACCACGACCAGGGTCCAGAAGAGCAACATGTCCAGGGTCTCATCACCTGTGATCGCAAAAAAAGCCTGCTCCATATCCTGCTGTATAAAAACAGAGAAAGCATCCAGGTTTGAATCAGATATGGCTGAGAATCCGTTTCGGCCTTCAAGCTCTTCTCTGCGCTCTTCAATTCGCTCTGCAAGTTCGTTGAGAAGCAGCTTCTTTTCTTTGGTAAACATTTGAGAATCCCGGGCGAGCTCAATGCCAGAGTCGAGTTTGTTCAGAGTTTCAGTAAGCAGGACTCTCTTCTTATCCACATTAGACTCGGCATGAACATGCCCCACGGTGGTGTTCAGAATTTTCTTGAAAGTACCGAATGGATCTGTGCTCTGGGCTGAAACATTGAGTGAGCACAAAATAAGCATAACTGGCAAAGCCGTAATCTGTGGTTTCATGGATGTCCCCGAAAAGTTAACGCGGGGACAATAGCCTAAAAAAATTAGTTCTGCAAATGTTAGGAGTTCAGATCACGGCCTTTACAAACATGAAGGCAAGCATGGCAGCAATGGTGGCTTTGATCATGGTACCCGTCAGGAAACCCAGAAAGGATCCCCAGGCTGCTTTCAGGGCTTTGTTGAAGTCGGGTTTATAGACCAGTTCACCAATAAAAGCTCCGGCAAGGGTGCCGGCAAAAAAGCCGAGAGGTGGGAAAAAGAGCATCCCAAGGATCATCCCGATGGTACTTCCGGTGACGCCATATACCGAGCCCCCGAATTTCTGGGTGGTATAAGCAGGAAGGGCGTTTTCGAGAATCAGAACGGCCACAATAATGATTGCCCAGGCTGCAAGAAAGAAGGTAGAAAAAGTCGCCACGCCACTTAAGTGGATCACGAGGATACCCGCGTAACTAAACGGCAGGCCCGGGATGACGGGCAGAAAGGCCCCGATCAGCCCGATAACGATCAGCAATGCTCCGAGAGTAATCCAGATAAGTTCCATATTCCAAAGTGTTGATGAACGGTGCAATTCACGAAACGGAGCCGATAAAGTTGCATCATAGTACATCATTAGTAATAATCATCCTGTGAATAAGAAGGTTGCGAAAAAAGGGCGAGGGCTGATATGCACCAGTATGGCGTTTCTGAGCCTGGCTATTTCAGTTCCAGGTATCTTCAGCTCTGATTGGTTCGGGCTTTTTGGAGCCCGCATCAAAGAAGAATTTGTATGGCAGTACTTCAGTTTTATGTTCGTGCACGGAGCCCCCGAAAACCTGGTCACCGTCACGGGGCACCTGGCATTGAACCTGGTCATCCTGTTCGAGGCAGGTAAAACGGCCGAGCGACTGATAGGCAGCCGCCATCTCGCCTGGATGAGTATTCTTTCGCTGGTCGGTTACTGGATGCTCCAGCAGCCCTTTGAGGTAACTGTGAATGGATTGTCGGGAGTAATTTGGTCGTATTCATCCGTACTGTTTATGGCACTTATGAAGCAGAAAAATGAAGAATTAATAGCTAAGGAAACTGCCAGGATGTGGATAGGAATAATGTGGCTGGGTGTATCGGTATTCATGACGATCGTTCCCTATTTATTTGGTTCAAACCTACCGGTTTGGCAGGCTTTTCTTTATGGCAATCTGTTTCATGCGCAAGCTGTATTAACGGGTTTCTTGTATCTGTTGATTGTCGGCCCCCCTTTCTTGCAGCTACATAAAAATGCACACAATAAATGATCGGTTTCTGCATTTCATAGGTCAGTTCACGTACGTGAAAAGCATGACGTGTTGAGTGTAAAAGAGCCCTGCTGCTGAAAAGTACGCAGGGCTTTTTATTTGATGAAGATGGGTGTCTGAATGATTCTTGCACACGAATGTGGGTTTGGGTATCATCACCGGAATTGAAATTCCACAATATCCACCAATCAGAGAATCTATGTCTACCACCGATCAAGCAAGACTGAATGATTTCTTCGGCCACCCAAGGGGCCTTTCCACCTTATTTTTTACAGAGCTTTGGGAGCGTTTCAGTTATTACGGAATGAGAGCTCTGCTCGTTCTTTTTATGACAGCCGAAGCCCTGGGGGAAAATCCGGGGCTTGGTTTCGGAGTTGGCGAGGCGGCAGCTATTTACGGGATCTATACTTTCTTTGTGTATGTACTTTCACTTCCGGGTGGCTGGGTCGCTGATAACATCTGGGGACAGAAGAAGGCAGTATTTATCGGGGGATGTATCATCGCAGCCGGACACTTCAGTATGGCGGTTCCCTCAACTACCTTTTTCTTTATCGGGCTGGCACTTATTGTGGTGGGCACGGGATTGTTGAAGCCAAATGTAAGTTCAATGGTCGGGGACCTGTATCCCGAGGGCGGTGCACGAAGAGATGCCGGCTTCTCGATCTTCTACATGGGGATTAATCTTGGAGCTGTGTTAGGCCCGCTTCTCTGTGGTATTCTGGGAGAAGGATACAACTGGCACTATGGCTTTTCATTGGCCGGTATTGGAATGGTTCTGGGGCTGATCTCATACAAAGTCGGCGACAAATACCTGGACGGTGCCGGAGACCTGGATCCGAGCTTCACGCCCGAGCAGGTCAAAAAGAAAAGCAGGATATTTTATACGGTATCCTCTATCCTTGCCGCGGTGGTTATCCTGTTTGGTTTTCTGCAAAGTTCGGGAGCCATTGATGTGGCACTGGAAAGCCTGGCGCAGAATCTTGGAATAGTAGCGGTCGTCATCACGCTCCTGTTTTTTGCCTACATCATTTTTCTAGGCGGCCATAACACCGAAGAAAAGAAAAGACTTGGTGTCATATTCTGGCTGTTCATTCTGGCGGCCTTATTCTGGAGCGGATTTGAACAGGCGGGATCTTCACTGAACCTTTTTGCCGCCGACCTCACCGATCGGTCCACGGGTCCCAATGAATTTCTGGGTGGCTTTGGCTCACTGATTATCACCCTGCTACTTGCCCTGCCTGTCGGATACTACAGTATGAAGACCATCCGCCGTACCGACCTGTGGAGTGTGGCCAAGATTGCCGTTGGAGTCACCGCGGTGTCTGTTCTGGCCTTTTTCTACTGGGTATTCAATAACATCGGTGGAGGTTGGGAAATACCAGCCAGCACCCTCCAGTTAATCAACCCGGCGTTTATCGTGATTCTGGCCCCGGTGTTTGGATTCCTTTGGACCTGGCTGGCAGCCCGCAATGCAAATCCCAGTATTCCGGTCAAGTTTGGAATGGGTCTGCTCGGATTGGCGGTAGGATTTTTTGTACTGGCCTGGGGTTCTGCCAATGCATCTGCTACCAGCCTGGTTTCACCCGCCTGGCTCATTGTAACCTATTTCTTCCATACCGTCGGAGAGTTATGCCTGTCGCCGGTGGGTTTGTCTTCAATGACAAAGCTGGCTCCTAAAAACAGAGTAAGCCAGATGATGGGAATCTGGTTTGTGGCGACTGCCCTTGGTAACCTGATGGCCGGATTGGTTGCGGGGCAGCTGGAAAACCTTGCGCCTGCAAGCCTCTTTAATACCGTTGCCATGATCATCGGAGGCGGAGGTATCATTGCCCTGCTGGCAGCCCCGCCGATCAAAAAACTGATGGGTGATATTGAATAATAATGACTGGATATCTGTAAGAGCCTCTTCTCTGGGTTTCAGGGAAGAGGCTTTTTTTAAAAAGAGGTTGCCAGTCCACCACCAGCAAACAGGGCGTTATCCGAATCCAACTGCAATCCTATATCGAGCTGAAGTTTAGGATGCGCCAGATAACTAAAGCCGGATTCCACAAAGGAGTACGACATCAGATCATTTCTTAGCAGGCTGTACCCGATATAGAAATTCAGACCCTGGCTGATGGACAGAGCCGGAGTAAAAGAGAAGTTCGTGGAACCACCGCTTATATCGTCAACGAAATCTCCGTAACCCAGATTTGAATTGACGGAAAAGGCCCCTTTGCTGTAATCAGCAAGAACCATGAGGCGGGTTGACCAGTACTCATCGTTTTCATTCAGAAAGGGAAGTACCGTTCGGGAATACAATGAGATCCTCAGCTGATCCTCCAGCCCAGTTCCCAGATGGTATTTGAATGCTACTGATTGTGAGCTGACGCGGGACTCTCCGGAGTTGGTGTTGAAAACGATCGAGCCGGCATTGAATTGAAGCTCCAGCCGATCCGATAAGCCGGTTTTCAGAAAAAGCAGCCCAATGTCGGCGGATTCCGGTCCAGCAAGAAATCCGGTTTCCACTACAAACGCGTTCTTGGGAGTGGTTAATGTTGTGAATCCGGCTCCGGGACGGTCGGCAGGTACCGTTTCCTGGGCAGCGGATGTCTGGCTAAGGACCAAACCGGCCATTAAAACCAAAAGGTTCTTTACTGCAGATGGCTTCATTTCAGGCTTTACTTAAATTTCTGTTGGCAAATAATGATTGACAAAGCTGTATTTAAATGCAAGGATATTAAACTTCAGAACTGTTCCTACAAATCTTATTTTCGGTGGAGATGAATATAAATTCCGAAATCAATCAACAAGCACCCATCGCTGCCATCGCTACTCCTGTCGGGGAAGGTGGAATAGCTGTGATCCGCGTATCCGGTAAAGACGCAATCGGAAAAGTCAATGAGGCTTTTGAGGGGAAAGATCTGACCAGACAGGATTCTCATACGGTACATTTCGGGAGGATCACAGATAAGCAGGGGCTTCCGGTAGATGAAGTGCTTGTCACCCTGTTTCATTCTCCCAGGTCCTATACCGGGGAAGAAACGGTTGAGGTCTCCTGTCATGGCGGGGTGCTGGTTACTCAGAAAGTGTTGGAAACCATACTGGCTTTAGGGATCAGGCCCGCGGAAGCTGGAGAATTTACGCAGCGCGCCTTTTTGAACGGGAAACTGGACCTGGATCAGGCTGAAGCGGTTGCGGACATCATACACGCTAAAAGCATCAAGGCTGTGGATGCGGCCCACCAGCAGCTGGAAGGACGGCTGGGTGATCATATCAGAAAGTTCAGGCAGCAGATCATCGACGCTACTGCTATGGTTGAGCTCGAATTAGACTTTATTGAAGAAGACGTGGAGTTCGCCAACAAAGAACAACTTCAGAAATTGCTGGAAGAAGTGGATGCCGAGCTGGGAGCCTTACTCGATACCTACGAAACCGGCCGGCTGGTTAAAGACGGGGTAAAAACCGTGCTCATCGGACGGCCGAATGCCGGGAAGTCCACCCTGTTGAATACGTTGGTGGGCGCCGACCGCGCCATCGTTACCGATATTGCAGGTACCACACGCGATACCATTGATGCGGACTGGAATTACGGCGGCTTGCTGTTCAGGCTTATCGATACGGCCGGACTGAGGGAAACGTCAGACATTGTGGAGGCCGAAGGAGTGAAACGATCTCAGCGCGCTTTTGAGCAGGCCGACCTGGTGGTTTATCTGAAGGACCTTTCCCATCCGTTTATTGAGGAGGAACGAAAGGAAATTGCAGAATTTCAACGGCGCGCAGGGGAAACACCGTTCATCCTCATTGGGACCAAAGCAGATATAGAGATCAATCAGGACTGGCGTATTGAGTTCGACCTGAAAATATCAGCGCTGGAAGGGGACAAAGTGGATGAACTGAAACAGATCCTCAAAGACCGGGCGTTGGAGAATAAGCACTATGACGCCTCCAGTTTACTGGTCACGTCATCCCGGCACCGTGACGCCCTCCAGAAATCCAGAGAGCACGTACGGGCTGCATTACAAGCACTGGCAGATGACATGACCGGAGATTTTCTTTCCATTGATCTGAGGGCGGCATTGAACGAGCTGGGGACCATTACCGGTGAAATTACCAACGAAGACATCCTGGACTCGATATTCTCCCGTTTTTGCATAGGGAAGTAATTTTTTTGTAAGGTTCTGCCTGGTTTGTGCTCTTATATCCATGCGCAGTAATCAATTAACAAAAAGTGGGGATTTATGAGTACTAAGATGAATGCAGGAATAGCCGGGCTTTTTCTGCTTTGTATGCTTTCACCTGAAATTAAAGCCCAGGAGAACAGTGCTACCTGGTTTCAGTCCGGATTCGGCACATCTACCGAGAAGGGTTACTCATTAACGGGAGGTATCTATCATACATCGAAGAAAGCATTGTTGGGCCTCAGGGGCACCTATCTTGAGTCGGATGTTTTTGATGATAACACGCTCTTGGAAGGGAGTATCCTGGGTGGGGTACTTAAACAGAGCGAAGCCATTAACCTTGCTTTTTTAACCGGCCTGGGCATCGTGTACACTGAAGAGTGTACTTCTTCCTGTGGCTTGTTTGGTGGAAGTCCGGTGATCGAGAAAAACACAGTGGTCGGCTTACCTCTGGAAGCCCAGGTAACGTATTCATTGTCCGGTTTTGCAAGAATAGGGGTGCAGGGGTCAGCCAATATAAACACCGAAAAAAGTTTCCTGGGAGCCCACTTCATACTACAGTTAGGCTCTTTTAGGAAGGATTAATGCCGGTTTTAATCGGATTTACCATTTTTTAAATGGAGATCGTCGTTCCTCTCTTATATTAAAGAGTATTGGCCCCCGTATTGCCTGATGCGAGGGATAAAATGACGAATTGTCCGAATATGAATCGTATCTGGCTTTTAGTGGGATTGATAATGCTTCCGGCATGGTTGTGCGCTCAGCAAACGATGCAGGATATTCAGGTTTTATGGCTGAACGATAAAGCCGGGGAAGATCATTTTTGGGATAACTATAAAGGGTATATCTATTCCGAAAAGGAGGGATTGCTGTCTGATATACCGATCATTGATTCGGACAGAAGCGGAGGAACATACAGGGAAACAGAGGCCTTTGAGCACGATCAGCGCCGTATTTTGACGTTGGGGAAAGTCACCTCGGTTAAAAAGCCATTTTATTTGATCTCTGCCTGGCGCAAGAAGGACGCAGTCTGGATGAAGGAAATGGACCTCGCGATTGATGTATCAGAATACGAGGCGGTGTCTGAACCCTTATTGGAGATACTGCGATCGGAAAGAAGAGAATGGGTGGAATACGCCAACCGTCACAACCCGGCTGAACACATAAAGGTTTCTTATACCAATGAAGCGGTGTATCTGAGCGGCGGAACGGAATCCAGGGGGCAGGATGGAATAGCATCCAGATATTCGTATATGGAAAACCCGAATTACCAGGTGGATCTGGAGCCTCGTCACACCCGGCGCGTTGGTGATGATAGTGTGTTGGAAGTGGGGAGATATTTTACAGGTTCTGTGAAAAGAGGTAACGGTGGTGTATATCTGATTCTGTGGCAGAGGCAGGAATGCAATGAATGGAAGATCGGTTTCGATTTCAATTTCTGAAAAGAGTAAAGGGTACAAAGCAAGTATGAAACAGTTAGTAAGAACCTGGTTCAGAACATGGGAAGAAGGAAGTTACACAGAACTTCCCCTTACGGATAATTTCAGGCATACAAGCCCATTCGGTACCATCGAAGGAAAAAGTGCTTATATGAAACTTGTCAAAGAGAATGAAGATAATTTCATTGGTTATGAGTTTGAGCTTTTGGACGAGATGTACGAAAAGGACCGTGCCTGTGTTCGTTACACGGCAAGACAGGGTGAGGATTTCGCTCTGGATGTAAGTGAGTGGTACTATCCTAAGGACGGGATGATAGAGCGTATCGTATCATACTATCATATTGGGGAGATACGTGCAGACAGAGAACTGAGGGGAGGCGATTACTAAAGGGGTAAACACAACATGAAGGAGCGCGGGAGGCTTTAGGTATGAACAGATCTGAGATCTTGGAAAATTTCCGGTCCTATGTGGACATGCGGGATGAAGACCTGGATAGTTTTTTCGAATACGGTACCAGGATAGAACTCCGGAAAAAAGAAGTGCTGGTAGAGCAGAGCGATCAGGAATGCTATCTCACCTATGTGTTAAAGGGTTGCTTAATGACTTCTTTTTATGACCCGAAAGGCACAGAACATGTGGTACAATTTGCACTCCCGAAATGGTGGGCCAGCGACCTGGAAGCTTTTTCTTCAGATATGAAGTCGAAATACCGCATCAGGGCCATGTTGCCAACCGAGGTCATTAAATTTGATAAAGATTCCATGGGTGAGCTCTGTGAAAGGCATCCGATATTCGAAGAATATTTCAGGAAGATATTTCAAAATGCCCTTGTTGGGCATCAACGCCGGATAGTTGAAAATTTTTCTTTGGATGCAGAAGAAAAATACAAAGCATTCAGAAAGAGATTTCCAGACCTTGAGCATGTGATCCCCAAAAAATACATAGCAGCGTATTTAGGGATCACCCCTCAGTTTCTCAGTAACATTCGAAGGAGAATGGCTCTTATCCGCCGGTAGCTATTCACTGATCATGTTTGGCGATGATCCATACGGCGTGTATGATCCCAGGAAGGAACCCCAGAATCGTTAAGAGGATGTTGAGCCAGAAAGCCGGCTTAATTCCAACGGTAAAGAATACACCAAGAGGGGGAAGAATGATCGCAAGAATAATTCGAAGAATGCTCATGGTCAGGCTTTTTTTTGAGTTGTAATACAATGAAGAAACAAAAAATTCGTCTAAAGAAAGTATTTCGTGAATACCATCCTTTAAACTTGTAAGTTAACCCATTATAATTATTATTGATATCCGTTTAAAATGTCTAAAATGAAAATTCTTGCTTTTGCGAGTTTATTACTTCTGTTTGTTCCCTCAGTCACTGAAGCCCGGCAACAAGCGCCCATTAACACAGTTAAGGAATTTGTGCAGTCACAGGAGGTGCTGCCCCGTGAGCGTATCCATGTGCACACCGATCGTGACTGGTATTTCTTTGGAGATCGCATCTGGTTTTCAGCCTACGTAACAGCGGGCGGCTACAACTATTTGTCAGAGATCAGCTCAGTATTATATGTGGAGCTGGTAGCACCCAACGGAAATATCATCGAGCGGGTAAATGTGGAGCTGGAGGAAGGCCGGGGTGCAGGCAGTGTAACCTTCGAAAATGCCCGCAAAGCCGAACCGGGTGTCTACCAGATCCGGGCCTTTACCAAGTGGGCTCAGAATTTTGGAAAAAGCTATGTTTTCACAAAGAAGATCAAAGTACGAACTGAGGAGTCGCCGGAGGTAGATGTGGCAACGGATGATGAGATGGATGTGCAGTTCATGCCGGAGTCTGGGCACCTCGTCGGAGGATTACCCACCCGGCTGGCCTTCAAAGCAATTGGGACTGACGGGTTGAGCAGAGCGATCAGCGGGACCATCCATGATGGTTCTGACCGGGAGGTTGTCAGCTTCAGCAGCCAACATAAGGGGATGGGGAGTATAGAGTTTTTACCGCAAACGGGAACCACCTACTATGCCCGGGTTGCAGGCCAGCGCGTTGACCTGCCGGAAGTACAGGCGGAGGGAGTAGTTCTTTCGGTAGATAAAACAGAGGAAAGCTTTAAGGTCTCTGCGCAGTCAAGCCCGGGTTTCCGGGGACAGTACCTCCTGTTTGCGCATGTTCGAGGGGTAGTGTACCACGCAGAGATGTTGACAATAGGTGCAGAGGCAACCTGGGTGGAGATACCAGCAGATAAATTTGCTACCGGAGTCGTGCACTTCGCTCTTTTGAATGCCGAGGGCGAGCCGGTGGCCGAACGACTCTCTTTCAATCGTAATCCGGTGAGCGAGCTTCGGGTTGAACTGTCTTTATCAGACACTCAGCTGGAGACACGGGAGGATGCGCTACTGGATATCTCCGTGGAGGATGTACAGGAGAACCTGATGGCTGCTACGGCAAGCGTGTCTGTTTTCGATGATGCCATAGAACCCTACAATCCATACGGCAGCACCATCGAAACCCGGCTTACGCTGGAATCAGAAGTTCAGGGGTACGTGGAAGATCCCGGTTACTACTTCAGCGAAGAAGAAGGAGCAAAGGAGCACCTGGATCTGTTGATGATGACTCAGGGATGGCGTGCCTATGACCTTTCAAATATTCAGCGCCGTTTTGATCCTGAAAACATGAATGCTCCCGAAAAAGGGTTTACCGTATCGGGTAGAGTGGAACGTAACTTTTTTGGAAGAGGTGTGGCTGATACCCCGGTGTTGATCATGGTGGGCAAAGACCGGAAGACCTATACGGTAACCACCGATCAGGATGGAAGGTTTGTCATATCAGATCTGGTGATAGAAGGCCAGGAAGAACTAACGGTAAAAGCAAGTGATGAAAACGGGGGGAGGCGCTATGTGGTGTCGCTTGATGAACAGTTTTCGGAATTCCCGCGCCAGCGTACACCTGTGAAGCAGGGTTTTCAGTTGTTGGAACAGCCGCAGGTACAACAACCGGACGATAATACGGTGACCTCACTGCAGGAGCGGGTAAGCCAAAATCAGCAGGTAACGGAAGAGCAGGTAGAAGTACAGATGACCGGCGAACTGGATGAGATCACGGTGGAGGGAGAACGTCAAACTGATTTTCAAAACCCCTATGCAGAAGTGCTTGAAAACCTGTCAGGAACAGGAAGTACGGTTCGTTTAGACGAAAGACCTGAGCTGGTCAATTATTCAATGGATCAGATACTGAGGCAAATGGGTGGGGTTTACTTCGCAGGAACATCAGGGAAGGATGTGAGAGTACGAATGGGGTCGGTAAGCATAAGTAGTCAGCCCCAACCACCACTGATAATTATAGATGGGGTGAGAGTATCGGGAACCCAGGATCTTCTGGACCTGAATGCCAGAGATGTTGAAAGTATTACGGTGGCCAGAAGTGCCGTTGACCTGGCTGTATTTGGCAGTGACGGTGCCTGGGGCGCGATCATTGTAACAACCCGAAGCGGTCGCGGTGTGGAAAATAATGTGAGGGGCCTTGAGCGAGCCATGGTCTATGGCTTTCAGCAGCCTTTGAACTTTTATGCTCCAAAATATGGAGTGAATGTGCCCCGTGATCTGGATACCCCTGATAACCGCATCACGCTTCACTGGGAGCCACTACTGGAAATGATGACAGGAGAGGAGCAGATCCGTTTCTGGGCGAACGATGTGCCTTCAAGATACCGTATCGTGGTTGAAGGGATAACAGACAGCGGAATTCCTTTTTACACCACGGGCACGTTTAGGGTCAGATAAAGAAATTTTACCAAAAAAAACCCGGCACTTCATTGAAGAGCCGGGCTTGGTAATGAAACTAAAAAATTAGTTGTTGCCGTCTTCGTTTCCTTCCGTATCCGTTCCCGAACCATCATTGTTCTGAACAGGAACGGCTGACTGAGTCTGAGACGGGGTGTTGAAGTTTTCAACCGGAGCTACTCCACCTTCCTGAAGGATACTGCGGTTTGCAGTTCCCCGGTCGATAGCAAAATTAGCCAGTACACAGAGAACGAGAAAAGCTCCTCCAAAAAAGCTGGTTGCTTTAGAAAGAAGATCAGCCGTTCGGCGTGCGCCGAGGCCTGAATTACCGGCTAAACCACCACCGCCACCTCCGGCAGCAATACCGGAAAGTCCGGATCCCTGACCATTTTGAAGCAGTACAACCAAAATCAGTAAAGCACAGATCAGGGTGATGATGACGACTAAAATATTATATAAAAGCATCTCTTTTCTCTTAAATTTTCCAGAAGGGTGCAAAGATATCCAAATTTGAATACTATCCCAAGCAAAAGCTTTCTAATAAACGCGCTGTAAGAGGATTTATGCAGGATTTTGGAAACAATATAATGGAGTACCTGAACAACTCCCCGGACCTGACGGCTCAGATACTTCAGAGCCTGGGGGTGATCTTTGTCCTGTGGCTGATCCGGTTCATAACCCTGCGTGTTGTCAACAAGCGGGTTGAAAATAAACGCACACAATACAAGTGGCGAAAGAATCTGACCTACATTTCATCCTTTCTGGGGATCCTGTTTATCGGGCAGATCTGGTTTTCAGGCATGGGGGATATTGCAACTTTTCTGGGGTTGCTATCCGCAGGTATAGCCATCGCGTTAAAAGATCCGGTTACCGATCTGGCTGCCTGGCTGTTCATTATATGGAGAAGACCTTTTGATGTGGGGGACCGTATCGAGATAGGCTCTTCGAGAGGCGATGTGATCGACATACGGCCGTTTAAGTTTAGCATACTGGAGATCGGAAACTGGGTGGACGCCGACCAGAGCACCGGACGTGTCATCCACATTCCTAACCATAAAGTGTTCAGTGAAGATATGGCGAACTACACGGCCGACTTCGAGTTCATCTGGAACGAGATAGGGGTGCTGATTACTTTTGAAAGTGACTGGAAAAAAGCCAAGGGGATTCTGTCACATATCGCCAATGAAGAGTCCAGGAATTTTATACAGGACGCCCAGGAACAGATTAAGAACGCTTCTAAATCCTACCTTATTGAATACCGGTACCTCACCCCCATTGTTTACACCGACGTGAAAGACAGCGGCATTATGCTGTCCATACGATATCTGACCGATCCGCGCCGGCGCCGAGGCACCTCACAGGCCATATGGGAACGAATGCTGGATGAATTTGCCCGGCACGATGATATCGATTTCGCCTATCCGACCATCCGGTACTATGACAACCCCAGAGAAGGGAAGCCGGGAACGATCCCTAAAGGCAATTGAGGATCAAAAGGGACGGCCGGGTGTCATAACCCGGTCCCTGCCTTAAGCTAATCTTCGTCTCTTCTTTTGGGGATGGGCTGAATCAGCTCAGGGGCGTTATTCTTAGGGTCGTTCACCAGATCGGGAACACGGTACACGGCCAGTTCAGGCATAAGTGCGGTACTGTTGAAGTCTGCCTTCAGTATGTCCGCGGCATCTCCGCCAAGCCAGCCTTCATATTGATCCGGACTCAGAATGCAGGGCATGCTTTCATCTAAAGGCTGGAGGAGTACATTTGCCGTCATGGTGATCACGTTGAATGTGCGGTTCGTTGATGAATCTGTAAAAAAGCCCGCAACACCCAGGATCTTTCGGTTCAGCATTCGTACATAAAATGGCATCGGGTCTTTGACATTTTGCTTCCACATATAGAACCCGCTGACGGGAAGTATACAGGCTTTGTTAGCCAGGTTGCTCAGACTGTTTTGATCATTGAGCAACCGTTCTCTGGATTCACACCCGGACCACTGCCCCGTATTGATGTGGCGGTCTCCATAGATCACCGGCACGGCTGAGCCAGTGAAAATATTATAGGAAGGTTCATAGAGAGATTCTGAGGGAGACTCAACCTCAAAATGTTTTTCGATCAGATATTTGGGAGCGTGCAGGGCGTATCGTTCCATAACCGTTTGTTAGTTTGTCGTCTGTATGTTTATGTTCACATCCAACTCTACAACTATGACGGAAGTTCATTTAGTATGAATGTGATATACAATCATGAGGAGGGGCGTTTCAGAGCTGGGGTCAGGCTGATCAGTTTTCTGTTGCTGTTTTTTATACTCACCATCCCTTCCAGGGAGATCCCTTTTGAGCCACTGATCTTCGTCACACTTGCGGCGGTCAGCCTTCTTGTTTGCTGGCTGATGGCGGTCGGCATGGATAAACGGAGGTTAACCGGTTTCGGGCTTGAGTTATCCGGAATATGGTGGAAGGAATTCGGGCTGGGAGTCACAATTGCGCTCTTGGTTCAGTGCCTGATATTCCTGTCTGCTTGGCAGGTGGATTGGGTAGAGATCACGGGCTTTGGGTGGGAACGTGCCTCGGACGGCCTCTGGGCGATAGCATTTGGAGGATATTTCGTTAAAATGATATGCGTTGGATTCTATGAAGAACTCATATTCAGGGGCTATATGATCAGGAATCTCTCAGAAGGGCTGACCATCGGTAAGTGGGAAGCCGGAAAAGCCAGCATATGGGCGGTATCGTTAACTTCGGTTCTGTTTGGCCTTGCGCACTTTTTTAATCCCGCCGCAGGCTGGATATCTACGGCAAATATTATACTTGCCGGATTCATGCTCGCGATACCTTTTATACTTACCGGCCGGCTGGCCTTATCGGTTGGTATTCATTTTTCCTGGAATTTCATCATGGGCGGGGTCTTCGGGTTACCGGTGAGCGGGACCAACTTCCGGCAGTCGGTCATTAATGTGCAGGAAACAGGACCGGATGCGTGGACGGGCGGTTTATTCGGGCCGGAAGCCGGATTACTGGGGATCCTGGCTATGCTGGCCATAACGGGAATGACCTTATGGTATCACCATCGATTGAACGGAACGATGAATATCCATGAAAGCTTTTTGAGGTCTTACCTGAAAAAGCAGAAGGAAGTATAAACTCACAGCACGAGCGTACACCCTGTACTGGCTTTTTAGATCAGGAGTGATTTTTTTTGATGACAATTTGATAAATCTATATCGGTATAATATGAAGCGAATTTATTCAGTATTTCTGTTTTTCTTTTCCATCACGGTTCTTGCTCAGGCTGACTTGAGATCACAGGAAAAAGCTGCATTCAGCCGGATGGACGTGTTTGACCTGCAATGGGTACAGGATCCTCAGATCTCTCCCGATGGCAAACAGATCGTATATGTGCGCCGGGGGTTCGATATCATGAAAGACCGGAGGACTTCTTCTCTCTGGATCATACAAGAAGATGGAAGCGGGCACCGGAAACTGACAAGCCGTACTGCCGGGGAAAGCAGTCCGGCCTGGTCTCCTGAAGGTGACCGGATCGCATTTGTAAGCTCAGAGGAGGGCCACGGGAGTGAGATTTTTATACACTGGCTGGAGACAGGGGTGACTGCCCGCATCACTCAGCTGGAGAGTGCTCCCGGCGGCCTTCGTTGGTCTCCGGATGGGAAGCAGCTGGCCTTCACGATGAAGGTGCCCGAGAAATACCCGGTGATTGTGAGCCCTCCCGGGAAACCCAGGGGTGCTGAATGGGCAGACAGCCCGAGAGTAACCACCCGCCTGCGATATGAACAGGACGGAGCCGGATACATAGATCCCGGTTACCGGCATATTTTTACGGTGAGCGCAGATGGGGGAGCAGTGAGGCAGGTCACTTCCGGAGACTTTGACCATGGCAGTCCGGTTTGGTCACCCGATGGTAGCACGGTCTATTTTTCGGCAAACAGAACTCAGGATCACGAAAAAGTGAGTCAACTCAGAAACTCCGAGATCTACTCCGTTACAGTAGAAGATGGTCAGATCACCGCGCTGACCGATCGTTTCGGTCCGGATTATAATCCGGTTGTATCTCCCGATGGGCGGACCATCGCATATCTGGGATATGATGACAAAGTTCAGACCTATCAGGTGGCTCACATTTATCTGATGAACGCCGACGGGTCGGATAAACGGAGGGTCGATACAGGCCTCGACAGAGACCCCGGGAGCTTACAGTGGAAGCCGGACGGGCGGGGATTGTATTTCATGTATGATGACGAAGGAGTCACCAAGCTTGCTGAAACAGACCTGAAAGGAAATGTAAAGGTGCTGGCAGAACACCTTGGTGGCACGGCTATCGGCAGGCCATATGGCGGAGGATCCTATTCCTTCTCGGGGAACGGGGTTTTGGCTATGAACGTGACCAGCCCGTACCATCCCGCCGAACTTGCCGTCAAAAAGAACCGACAGCCTGTGCAACAGATCACGGATCTAAACGGAGACCTCCTGGATAACAGGACGCTGGGTAAGGTGGAGGACATCAGATACACCTCTTCCGTGGACGGTATAGACTTACAGGGATGGCTGATCTATCCGCCGGGTTACGATCCGGATCGTGAGTACCCGTTGCTGGTGGAAATTCACGGGGGGCCGATCTCAAACTACGGACCTCGTTTTACCCCCGAACTACAGCTTTACGCTTCGGACGGCTATGTCGTGTTTTATCCGAACATGAGGGGAAGTACCAGCTATGGCGAAGAGTTCGGGAACCTGCTATACCATGATTATCCGGGAGATGACTATCAGGATATCATGGACGGAGTGGATCTCCTGATCGAGCGGGGAGTGACCAGCGAAGACAGCCTGTACGTAACGGGCGGCAGCGCCGGAGGAATTATGACGGCATGGATGGTAGGAAAAAATAACCGGTTTGAGGCAGCTGCGGTAATTAAACCCGTCATGAACTGGATCAGCAAAACGCTGGTAGCCGATAACTACTATGCATACGCTGAGTACCGGTACCCCGGGCAGCCCTGGGAAGAATTTGAAACTTACTGGAAATACTCTCCGGTTTCTCTGGTGGGTAATATCGAAACTCCTACACTGGTGATGGTGGGTACAGAAGATCTGCGTACCCCGTTGTCTGAGGCCAAGCAGTTGTACGGGGCACTTAAGATCAGGGAAATAGAGACCGCGCTGGTGGAAATTCCAGGAGCCAGCCATTTTATTGCCAATCGTCCCAGCCAGCTGATCAGCAAGGTGGACCATATACTGGCCTGGTTCAGAAGATACCGGTAAGGGAAAAGAAGGTTTGAAACATGAATGAGAGGACGTCTATCTAAAAGATGAGCTTCCTCTCTACTTTTTGTATATTTATAACGCCTCGGGACCAAAACCGGGCATTGTACTTTGAAAATTGAACGATAACGCCAAAAGAAGAAGAGGTGTAATAGTGTCCTTTGAGAACTATGGCCTGAGTCCGGAACTAATGAGCGGGCTGGCCGACACGAACATGACAGAACCCACACCTCTCCAACAGCAAGTTATACCCGCCGCATTGGACGGCAAACACCTGCTGGTTAAGAATGAGACAGAAGAAGACGGGGCTTTTTTGATCCCCGCCCTGCATATACTGACGAAGAACGGAGAGGCAGATGGTACACGAATTTTAATTCTAACCCCTTCCATTGAACGCGCCAAGAAGATCGACGAAACGGTCTGGGCGATGGGCTATCATGCACAAATCAGCCCTGCCGACCTTTCGATGAAAGGTGATAAGCAAGTTCAGGAAGAAGCCGTAACTAACGGAGCACCGGTGATTGTTGCCAATCCCGGACGTTTGATTGACATACTGGAGAAAACCAAGCATGCTTTTAAAGGCCTGGCTACCATCATTATTGATGAAGCCCACGGTATGGATAATTTTAACCTGGTAAGCCGGGTTAAGAGTATCCTGAAGTATGTGGACGGAGATCCCCAGGTACTCATTTTTTCAGCCTCCATGAACCGGTCTACCAAGGAGCTGGCAGACTACGCTCTTAAGAATCCTGAGCTCATCGGATTTGAGGAAGATGAACCAAACGCTTCCTCCGGCAGAGAAGAAAAGAAGGATGACAAGAAGCCCGAGGAAAAACTGGCGGAGGCCTCGGTTGAAGTGGTGCTGAATCCGGAGGAAAAACCGGAAAACGAAAAAGACAGGACCCCGAAAGAAAAGCTTGCGAAGGCTGAAGTGGATGTTGTTCTTGATCCGGAGAATCAGGATGATAAGAGCAATGAAGCGTCATCGGGATCTGCAGCAAAAAATAACGGTGAGCATAACGAGCCGGAGACCAAAGAGGAAGTGGTGGCAGCGGCTATTGAAGAGCTGGATCACGATCCGGAGGAGAAACTGAAAGAGGCATCCGTGAAAGTGGTGCTGAAAAAAGACCAGCCGGAAGAAAAGGAGGACAGCTCGCGGGATGATACTCCCTCTGTTCCCAAGCATCTGGAACAGGGCTACATACACGTGCCGCCACGCATGAAGATCTCAACGCTCATGGCCCATCTTGAGAGTGAACCCGTTAGAAAGATCGTGATATTTGCGGCCAGCAAACGCACGACCGACCGACTGTTCCGCATCATCCTGAAGAAGAAGTGGGGAGTAGTGAGCGTGAACGAAGGCATTGATGAAGATACCTTCAATGAGCGTTTTGGTAAATTCACTTCCGGAGAAATGAAGATCCTTCTGGTGGGCGGTATGTCAGCCAGAGATATTGAGATCAACAAGGTACAGCAGGTTATCAACTACGATGTTCCCGGCGATGTGGATGAATACCGCTACCGGGCAGAACTGGTTGGCAAAGGCGATGCCGCCCGTATGGTGTCTCTGGTTTCCAAAATGGACAAAGAAGACATCGACAAGATCGTGGAAGAAGTGGGATACGCTCCCGAAGAGATCAAACTGCCTGAAGAAGTACGGGAAAAAAAGAAGAAGAAATCAGGCAGAAGTAACAGGAAAAGCGGCGGAAATCACCGCGATAAAAAGGGTAACCGGAACGGACGGAATTCCAACCGGCATAAGAGGAATGATCACAGAAAGGATAAGAAGCGAAAGCCCAAGAAAAAATACGAACTGCCCCGCCCAAGCTATGACGGTCTCTCCGGAGGTCGTGATGGCGGAAGTGAAAAGAAAGGGGGCGTTTTCGGATGGGTAAAAAAGCTCTTCGACTGATGGTTCGCTCTTACTAACTTACAACAGAAAGCACTTCTGAAACCGGAAGTGCTTTTATTTTTTTGGGCATATACTGTGCCCATTATTGATGTTGGGCATTATTTAGTAACATCAGCCTATGAACAAAGGCGCTCTATTCATGATAGCCGTACTGGCAGGGTTGTCGTGCTCGACAACAGAAAAAAATGCAGTCACTACGGCTAATGGAAATGTCATTACTCCTGAGCAACCCAACCTGACGCTGGCCAGTTATCTGAAGCGTATTCCGGGCGTGTACGTGAATTCCAAGGGCGGCGAAACCCTCGTTTATATCCGCGGACAGAATACCTTCAGTGAGCAGCGAGAGCCACTCTTCGTGGTGGATGGACAACCGATCGGTTACGGATACCGGAACGCTGAAAACCAGGTGAGCGTCGCTGATATCCAAAGTATACGCGTCCTGAAGTCGGGAGCCGAGACCTCCCGTTTCGGGTTGCAGGGAAATAACGGGGTCATTCTCATTACAACTAAGAAATAATGATCTCTGCAAAGAAAATAGCGGCCCTGTTCGTTCTGAGTTCTTTTCTGTTGACCACAGATGCACTGCAAGCCCAAACGGCCATGACCTGGAACGTACGCTATAATAACCCCAACGACGGTGATAACTGGTGGGAATATCGCAAAGAATGGGTGGCCGGGCTGATACAGTTTTATGAACCCGAAGTGCTGGGGATTCAGGAGGGGCTTCACGATCAGGTTACATTTTTGGACAGCGCCTTATCAGACTACCGCTATGTGGGAGTGGGCAGAGACGACGGAAAGAAAGCCGGGGAATATACAGCCATATTCTATCGGGATGATGCGCTGGAGGTAGTGGATAGCGGGACCTTCTGGCTGTCCGAAACGCCGGAAAAAGTATCGGTTGGATGGGATGCTTCGATGGAGCGGATCTGTACCTGGGCAAAGTTTAAACGGAAGAAGGACGGGAAGCTATTCTGGGTCTTTAACGCTCATCTGGATCACCGGGGTGCCGAATCCAGGCTGAATGCCGTTAAGCTGATCATCAGAAAGGCTGATGACTGGAATCAGGAGGGTCTTCCGGTGATCGTGATGGGCGACCTGAACGCCCGGCCTCAGGATCCCCCCCTGCAGTACTTGAATACGGTGCTGAGAGACAGCCGGGATGTTTCAAGATCTCCGGCATATGGTCCGGAAGGTACATTCAATGATTTTAAAGCGGATCACAGACTGGATTCCCGGATCGATCATATTTTTGTAAATGATAGAATAGAGGTGCTCAAATACGCCGTTATTTCCGAAGTGCGCGATAACCGGACACCATCCGATCACCTGCCGGTATTGATAGCATACTCCTTCCGATAGTTCAGGTGCCAATAAGTTCTAGATAGCCCTTCGCATCAAAAGGGTCCATCGGGGAATTTTTTTTCAGATACAGAGGATGATGAGGATGACCGGCCTTTGAGATTCTGCCCCGTGTAAAATACCGGCAGTTTGTTTGGTCAAGTATTTCAAATATGTCAGTTAGGCAACGGGAGAGGTAGGGCCGTTTTTCGATCAGGGTTCCCCAGGCACACCATATGTCTGCTTTTCTGTCCGGAAGGCGGAACAAGAGCTGTTCAATGACCCGAAGGTTTTCCTCATGAATGGATCTTTGGAAATGCTTGTGCATTTTATCGGGGTTAGTGGCTCTCT
Organism: Balneola sp.; assembly: GCA_965267385.1. Classification (GTDB taxonomy): domain Bacteria; phylum Bacteroidota; class Rhodothermia; order Balneolales; family Balneolaceae; genus Balneola. The sequence continues at coordinate 2,593,411 of OZ253957.1, read as the reverse complement.
GAGGATAGATATTGAACATCAGCCACCCGTCATAACCCCGTTCCACAGCGAAGCGGGCAACAGAAGCTACGGTCGGATCCAGATCGCGGGGTTTTGCAGTACTGGGATTTACACCAAAACATACGAGAGGGTTGCTTCCCTCTTGTCCCAGTGAGTAACGGGTAAGCGGCTCGTCATGATGATAGATCCAGGCTCGGTCTTTGAACAATGTCTTCAGTGAAGTTTCTTAGGTTAATACTGATGCTAAGGAAGGTAGCCAAATCCTGAGGAAAGCGGAAAGAATCGGGATACGGAAAAGCCTCCGGTTGATGCGAAGGCTTTTACTGTCAGATCAATGAACCTAGAAAGTTGAGTTTACCGAATCCATCTAGAAGTAGACTGATTCTTTCTTACTTCAATGCTAAGTGATTCAGAAGCTGCGTTTCCGGCATCATCAGTAGCAGTAATGGTAACTGTGTAGGTCCGGCCGTTCCCCTTACCACTTCGTTCAGATCTGAGATATACGTCAAAAGTACCGTCGCCGTTATCAACGACCTCCCAGTCCTGATTCGTGTTCCCGTCCCCTTTTCCATTCGATGCTTCATTACTGGTCACTTCAATTATGATCTCCGGGTCCTCATCTATATTGTCATCAGCAGAGATCCCGCTCAGAACCAGCTCCATCTTATGATTCGGCGGCCACAGGCTTTCCTGTTCCTGGTTAAGGGAAATAACCGGGGGCTCGGTGTCTTCTGGCTCAGCAGGGTACCAAATGGCAAGGGTTGATTGAACTAGGTTTCCATTGTGAACATAGCCCGCGATGACTCCATTTTCATTAATGGAGGTTGCAACCCCGGCCAGAAAGTTACCAAGAGGTAAATGTGTTTTAGTTCCATCCGGACTCCACACCACAGGAACAGCCACAGTTGATCCGGAACGAATGTCAGAATCGGTTCCCACTACCACACCGGAGTCATTGATATCGTTAGGCCTGCTTCCGAAGTCCCCGTCATTCTGCAGAGCGGTGAACCCTCCGGAAGCACTCCACTTGTATGCATAGGAGTATTGCTGGTTATTGATCGTATAGGAGCCCACAACCTCATTATTCTGATTGAGGCCACTTGCAATACTGGAAGTAGAATTAGAAGGAAGTGGTATTTCCTGTTCACCATGGATAGGGTGAACGATCACGGCTTTTGAGGTTGAGGCAGTCCGACCAGCAATAAGCCCGTTATTATTCAGGGCCCGCATATTAGAAGTGATTCCGGTTTGCCCGCTGATATCGGTGATGCCCGTACTTTCATCCCATCGAAAGGGGCTGAAAACAGCTTGTCCCACAGGGCCGGAACGGATCCATCCGGCTACTTCGCCCAACTCATTCATGACTCTTGCCTGTGCGTCAACGGATGCCGAATTAATAAAGGTGTATCCATCGGTGGGGTTCCATATAAATGAGATCCTGGGTTCACCTATATTTGCTGCTCCCAATACATCCCCATTATTATTTATGTTTGAAGCACTGTAATTCGAGGCATTATTAAATCTGGGGAGTATGGTTAACCCGTTCGAAGAATCATAAATAAAAGCACTTCTGAATGAAACAGTTTCCCAGATCCATCCGGCTACAACACCCTGATCATTTACATCATAACCAAAGGCACCAAATGGTGATCCAATGTCCGGCACCTTTAGTTCATAGCTTGACGATGTAGCCGCACTTTTTAGCTTAGATGTTGGTGTAGCGAACTCATTGGTATTATTTTTCGCTGGCTCAAGATCGCTGGTGATATCACATGCTGCGATAAAAGTCAGAATTATTAATAAGCCCGGCAGCTTTATTTTTAAATCCCCCATTATTATCCCCTGTATTAGTTGTCTCTTAAAAGAAAGTAATTTAAAAATAATGGGATTTATGTCAAGTCATCTGATACACTCACACTTTGCTGATGGAGGGAGCCAACTTGAATAAAAAAGTCCCCCCGGCTAACCGGAGGGACTAATGAATGCAGCAAAGTGATTAAAACGCTAGCCGGCCCGGAGCTGCTGCGCGGCTTCAAACACAAAGTCCTTGATGGCTTCGAAGGCCTTCAGCGTTTTCTCAATATGTTCATCATTATGGGCGGCTGTCGGGATCAGGCGGATCAGAACCACTCCTTTGGGAACCACCGGGTATGCCACACCGCTGACAAAGACACCGTGCTCTTCACGAAGTTTACGCATGATATCCTGGCAGAGAGCCGTACTTCCCTGCGTGAGAACCGGTGTTACCGGGCTTTCTGACGGCAGTACGTTGTACCCGATCTTCTGTAAGCCTTCCCTCAGCTTCAGGGTGTTGTCCCAAAGCTTTTCTCTCCACTCGGGATGCTGCCGGATCATCTTAAGTCGTTTACGCGCAGTGACCACGATAGGCATTGGTAGAGATTTGGCGAACACCTGGCTTCGGACGTTGGCTTTCAGGAATTCAATAACGCGGGGTTCTGATGCAACGAAAGCGCCAATAAGGGCAACCGCCTTGGCAAAAGTACCAAAATAAATGTCGATCCCGTCCTGACAATTGAGCTGGGTTCCCGTACCGGAGCCATCATGCCCGAGGGTTCCGAACCCGTGGGCATCATCCACCAGCAGGCGGAACGGGACTTCCTTCTTCAGTTCAATGATCTCTGGCAGAATACCAAGATCGCCGGTCATTCCGAACACACCTTCTGTGATTACAAGAATGGACCCGTTATCCTTCAGCTTAGACTTGGCCCGGAACAGCTGCTTCTTAAAGCTGTCCAGATCGTTGTGTTTAAACACGAACTTTTCAGCCATCGCCAGCTGCTTCCCATCTACGATACAGGCATGACTTAATTCATCATAGATCAGAATGTCGTTTCGATCAACAAGGGCATGGATAACGCTCATGATACCCTGATAGCCAAAGTTGAGCAGCTGGGCTTCCGGCTTGTGTACAAACTCAGCCAGTTCTTTTTCAAGTAGTTCGTGCTCGGTGGAGTTACCGGTCATGAGACGGGCTCCCATTGGAGCACTGAGGGAATATTCAGCAGCGGCTTCCGCATCTACTTTCTTGATCTCTTCATTACTCCCGATACCCAGATAATCATTGATACTCCAGACGACCATGTCCTTCCCGTTGAATTTCATTTCGGGTCCCAGTGGGCCTTCCAGTTTCGGGAAAGTGTAGTAACCGTATCCTTCCGATGTGAACGGTCCGAGAGGGCTTGGGCGTCCCTCCAGTTTGTCAAATAAATCCATAAAATGAGTGTGATTGCTAGTTATTCAGCGGTACGGATTGACCATCACCGTTTGTAAAAAACGGAAAAAAGGTACGGAAAAAGTGCCGCAACTCAAAAAGGCGAACGCGTCAGTCGAGCCTGGGTTTTACCAGGAACAATCCGCGACTCATATCACTGAGGGCGATAATTCCACTGTCAAAAAAAGGATAGCTGCTCCAGGTACCGTTGAAGACCTGATTCGGGGCCTCGTACCGGGTGGGCTCGGTATCAAAAAAACCGGCCAGTGAAAATGAAGCACTGCTGATATCATTGATCTGGAGGAGCCTCAGGCCCGAGATATAATTGGTGGCATAGACGAGGTCCCCTTTAACATAAAGGTTGTGATCTATGGACTCGGTGTTGTGCTCGTAGTACCCCACGAATTCCGGGTTATCAAGGTCACGAACATCAAAAACGTAGGTCAGTGTGGTGCGACCCAGATTGTACTCATCCAGCTCATCATTCATCAGAAAATAGGCTTGATCTTCCGTAAGCCATCCCTGATGGGCATAATACATATTGGGTTGTTCCTCAAAGCTGATGGTGAGAGGATTGGTTTTATCGGATACATCAGCAATAGCGAGCGAACGTTCTGCCGCATTGAAACAAACTTCCTTTCCCGTATGGTCGGCATCCGGGCCGTCATAGATCACGCATTGCGCATCGTGAATGTAGGCGGAGTTAGAGCGCCGGCGCGGAGGGGTGGTGTCTTCATAACATCCGGTATATTCCGGATTGGTGGGATCGCTGATATCCAGCATATGAAGTCCGGCAGTAGAACAGGTATCTGCGACTGTAGAACCTACGGCATAGGCAAATCCTGTGTCTTCGTTGATAATGATGTTGTGAGCATTTCCGATTCCGTCATAAACCCCGTCGTCGGTAAACTGAATGAAGTTGCCGGAATAGTTTCGGAGTTTGGTCAGATCAAAGACCTGCATACCGTGCAATTGCCCGTCACTTACGATAAATAAATGGTCGTTATAAACTTTATGGTCTCTCCACGCGCTTCCCTGACTGACCGACTTGGCATACTGAGAACCACCCAGGCCTTCAAAACATACTTCGTAAGCATCATCCGGTATTACGGTTTTGCTGTAGGAAGCTGATACATCAGATTCATTCAGCTTTCCCACAACCACCGGTTCAGCAGGATCCGTGATATCCACAAATGAAACCCCGTCTGTAAGACCCACCAACGCGTACTCTTTGCCGGTTTGCGGATCCGTCCATCCCCATATATCGTTTAGCCCCTGCCCACCCAGTTCGGCAGGTGTTATTACGCTGTACAGGTCAATATTGGAACATTCGTATTGTTCGGCCGCCATTCCGTCCACGCAGGGAAAAGGAGCATCAGAGTTAATACCGCCGGTATCGTCTTTACAGGACAGCAGTATTAGCGGGAGTAAAAGAAGATAGAGGTGTTTGGGTCTCATATTATGCGGTAGGTTGCTTTATGCGAAAGATAATAATGCAAACGAAAGAAACCCCGGTATATTTATGCCTCGCTTAAATATTTATTTTCCACTGCATTTGGCTTATTATGAGCGTCAGTTACAGATATACTCATTCATCATGTTCCTGATTCTCAAATACATTGCTAAACTCCTGAAAGCGATGGCTTCAGAGGCATCGCCGGGCCAGCTTGCCGGCGGGTTCATATTAGGGATGATTATCGGGCTCACCCCCGTAGGATCATTTCATAACCTCATCGTACTGTTGCTGATCATTATTCTGAAAGTGAATTTCGGAATGGCTTTACTTTCTTTTCTGGTATTCAGTGGCGTTGCCTATCTGGCTGATCCGCTTTTTCACGCGCTCGGAACTTCCCTGCTTGAAAGTGCATCGCTCCAGAACCTGTGGACGGCAATGTATAATAATGAGTGGGTAGCAGTAACCCACTTTTACAACACCGTGGTACTCGGGAGCCTGGTTGCTGCCCTCGTCTTGTGCATTCCCGCCTATCCGCTGGTAGTGTTTGTGGTGAAAGAATACCGCGAACATATTCTCGCCCGCATGAATAAGTGGAAAGTGGTTCAGGCGTTGAAAGGAACAAAGCTCTGGTCTGTATATCAGGGGATAAACCGGGTGAGGGGATGATATGTTCAGAATAAAAGGACTTATGTTTGTAGGAATTGCAGCCCTTGTTGCCGCGGCGTTGAGTTTGATCTCCCCCGATGCCTGGCTGGAAGAAAATATCGAATACCAGGCGAGTGTTCTGAACGAAGCCAGGGTGGAGATCGAGGATTTTGATTTTGACCTGATTGGCCTGAAGATCAGCTGGGGAAGGATGCAGGTGACTAACCCCAACAACACCATGACCAATACCTTTGAAACCGGCGAAACCGAGTTCGATCTGCTGTTCTGGCCGATATTGTGGGAGCGGGTTCTGATCGAGGACATCAGGCTCACAGGATTTAAAATGGACACCGAACGTGAAACCGACGGGGCCTTCGAGATGCCTCTGGATGAAGATGGAAATCCTGAGGAGCCGGGTTTTCTGAGCGAGGTGACAAAACAGATCACGGGCGAGATCAGAAAGAATGCCCGGATGCAGATCACCGATATAAAGGATGATATTAATGTGGACAGTTTGATGGCCAGGGTGAATATTCAGTCAGTGGATAAAATGGATTCCCTCCAGGCCAGCCTGCAGCAGAAGTACAGAACCTGGGAACAAACCTTTCGGAATAATCCAATCGAACAACAGGCCGATTCGGTACAGAAAACCGTATCCTCACTCGAGGTGCCCAGGCTGAAGGACCCGAAAGAAGTGGTAAAGGCACTGGAAAGGGTTAAGAAACTGAACAGCCAGGTGAGCAGCCTGAAGAAAGACGCAGACTCTCTCAAAAAAGCATTTGAAAGGGATTTCGGCAGTTCAAAGGACGCGCTGGGAAATATTGGCGAATGGATCAGGGAGGATATACAGCGGGCAGCAACGGTAGCTAAACTCCCCGACCTGAATGCGCAGAATATCGGCACGGTCCTGTTTGGAGGAAACCTTCTTGGAGATTTCTCCGCCTACCTGGAATACATTGCCCTTGCACGAACCTACGGAAGCAGGCTGATCGGAGCGGATGAAAAAGAAGAAAAGATCGAACGCTATGAAGGTGTCGATTACCATTTCAGCGATAAATATGACTGGCCGGCATTCTGGATTCAGAACATTGAACTCTCCGGAGAAACCAATACCGGGATTGCCCTGTCCGGAAAGGTCACGAATATTTCAAGTGACCAGAGAAAAACCGGTGAGCCGGTCATCATCGACCTTGGAGGCGAGTCAGGAAATATTTCACTTACCGTGGAAGGCGAGCTGGATTACCGGGATGACCAACCGCGGGAAAAAGTCAGGGTAGTGTATGAGGGGTTCCCTTTGGCAGATACAAAGATATCGCCTTCTGAACTACTGAAGTACGATCTTACTTCCGGCACAGGCCGCCTCAGCGCAAGCCTGGAATTGGTTGACCGGCGAATGGACGGCGAGATCAGCTACACGGCCAGTGGTATAGCCTTTGATTTTGAACCGGCTGGAGCTCCCGCCAATCGGGTGGAATCTCTTATACGGGACGCGATTCGGGGAACGGACAACATCTCTGCCACCGCCCTAATAGACAATACCGATGGCCCGCTGCGCGTGAGAGTGCGTTCCAACATTGACGACCTTTTTCTTGACGCGTTAAAGAGCACGGTTTCCCGACAGGTTGCGGAGGCCCGCGAAAAGATCCGGAATGAAGTGGAAAGCAGGGTTACCCAAAAGCGAAAGGAAGTCGAGCAACTGGTATCCGAGAAAGAAGCTCAGATTCGTGAGGAATACGCCAAGCTTCAGGCCAAAGTGGATGAGCAGATCCAGAAAGTCGAAGCCAAGAAGAAAGAGCTGGAAGAAAAGAAAAAGGAGCTGGAAAAAGGATTACTGGACTCTGTACGGAAGAAGATCGGTTTTTAAATCACTCTGAACGAGAAGAAGCTTTTCGTGCAAACTCCGCAAGTGTCATTTGAGGCTTACCCAGTTTATCCCAGGCTTGTTCGCCTTCAAAAGGTTCGTCGTATTTGTTAATGGCTTCATTAATGTGCCACCCGAAGTTGGCCTGAGAAGAAATCATTCCGGCCATCTTAAGCACCCACATGGGAGCGCGGGTCTTTTTGAGTTTGGCTGCCGAATAGTTTGCAATGAAGACATCAGCGGCATCATCGAAGTTGAAGGGCTCCAAGCCCTGAATGGTGTATTCCTGATCTCCTTCATCTGATTCAAGAGCAACAGATACCATGCGCCCGTAATCCTGTGCAGAGATCCACCAGCATGTTGTTTTCTGATGTCCGGCCAGGATAATCCGGGAACCCATCCTCATGACCCCGGTAAAGTTTTCAAAAAAATTGGAAGGATAGAATATGGTAGAAGAGATGTCCACGCTTTTCAACAGTTCGCAAGCATTTCTTTTTATGTCGAACATCCACCAGTCAAAACCATCATAGCCCTGGATCATGGAAGACAGATATCCAATTCTTTGAATTCCGGTTTTCTTAGCAGCGTATATGACATTCATGACTCCATCGATCTCAGTCTTGAAGGTTTTGTGCTTTTCATTGGGTGCTGTACTCAAGCTCAGATAAACGGCGTCGTGCCCGGTGAAAGCATCTGCCAGAGAGTTAGGATCTTCCAGATCACCGGAAATGACATCCGCGTCAGGAAAGAGAGACCGCGCTTTGTCAGGACTTCGTGAAAGGATAGAGACGAGATGGCCGGCAGAAATAAGCTCTTCGGTAACCGGCTTACCTAACATGCCTGTGGCTCCTATGACGACGATCTTTTTCATATCTAGAACTCTTCGTTGGCCAGGTATTCATGCACATATTTGATCGCCATGGAGCCTTCACCGACTGCGGAGGCCACCCGGTTCATGGCTCCCGCGCGTACATCTCCGGCGGCAAGAATGCCCGGAGCACAGGTTTCCAGGAGGTAGGGCTGACGATCCAGCTTCCACACTTTATTGAATTCATCATAGCTGAAAAGCTCTTTTCCGGTCTCAATAAAGCCTTTTTCATTTTTGATGATGCCGGCCTTAATCCAGTCAGTATGAGGCCGGGCCCCGATGAAAATAAAAAGACCGTCCGCTTCCGCCTCACGCAGGCTGTCCTCCCTGTTATTTTTTAAAACCAGTGTTTGCAGTTTTTCATCTCCAGAGGCTTCCGCGATCTCAGTATTGCCCAAAACTTCTATGTTTTCCGTACCGTCGATCTGATCGATAAGGTACGACGACATACTGCTTACCAGAGATTCTTTGCGGATGGTGATGTAAACATTACGGGCAAATGATGAGAGATACATGGCGGCCTGCCCCGCTGAATTTCCACCTCCCACGATATAGACCTGCTTATCTTTAAAGGCATGAGCTTCCGTCATCGCTGCTCCGTAATAAATCCCCGCTCCGGTAAAGTCCGGGACCCCCTTGCTTTCCAGCTTCCGGTAGTTCACCCCGGTGGTTACCACCACAGCTTTTGCGTTGATGGAGCTTCCGTCCGACATGGTGACCGTCTTGTACTGATCGTTTACCGAAATGTCGGTTACTTCCCGGGGCGAAAGGAACTCCACACCGAAGCGGGTAGCCTGGGTGATCGCCCGACGAGCCAGATCCGATCCGCTCAGTCCATTCGGGAATCCCAGATAATTCTCAATGCGGGAGCTGGTGCCTGCTTGTCCACCCGGTGCCCGCTTTTCGATGAGTAAGGTCTTAAGGCCTTCGGAACCGCCATATACCGCTGCGGCCAGGCCGGCCGGGCCCGCGCCAATGATGGCCACATCATATATATTTTCGGAGGCAGTTGGATTTTTCCCCAGCTTGGTGGCAATCTGGGCCGGACTGGGTTCCGTAAGGTGTTCCCCGTCTTCAAAAAAGATGGCGGGAAGTGTTTTTGGATCGATCTGATATTCATCAAGGAGTTCTTCCGCTTTCTCACTCGACTCAATATCCATCCAGCGATAGGGGATCAGGTTACCGGCAAGATAATCCTTGATGGCGTGTGACTTGGGGGAGTACTGATACCCCACAAGTTTGATACCCTGAAACTCAGGGCGGAAGCTCGCGTGCCAGTCGTCCAGCAGATCATTCAGAACGGGATATAGTTTCTCTTCGGGAGGATCCCAGGGTTTCAAAAGGTAATAATCCAGCTGAACCTCATTGATGGCCTTGATGGCAGCGTCGGTATCTGAGTAGGCGGTCAGCAACACGCGTTTTGCGTCGGGGAAGATGTTCTTAGCCTGCTCCAGAAAATCCACGCCGATCATTTCGGGCATACGCTGATCGGAGAGGAAAAGAGCCACCGTCTCACCCTGTTTTTTCAATTCCGGAAGGGACTCAAGCGCCTCTTTGGGGGACTGTGTACTCATAACGCGATATTCGCTCCGGTAATTGGAACGCAGATCCCGGCTCACAGCCCGCAGTACCGTGGGATCATCGTCGATGGCAAAGAGTATTGGCTTCTTCAACTCAGTTTTGATTATGAATTAGGGATTTCGGGTTAAAACCATCCGGGATTGATAATCTGAAATTTGAATCATGATAAAGGAAAACGGAGTTTGAAGACGGTGTTTCCGGGTTCAGAGTTCACTTCAATTCTTCCGCCGTGTTTGTCCACAATTTTATGTACCACATCCAGGCCCAGCCCGGTTCCGCTTCCCACATCTTTGGTCGTGAAAAAAGGATCAAAGATCTTATTCTGTATATCTTCAGGAATACCAGATCCGTTGTCTTTGAAATACAGGTAAAGATCCCCGTTGCGGCTCTCAGCGGTCACTTCGATCCTGCCTCCTTTATCTACGGCATCAATCGCGTTGTCCAGCAGGTTGGTCCAAACCTGATTCAGCTCACTCACGAAGCCACAAAACTCCGGCAGGTCTTCAGGAATATTCAGTTCAATGTCCACCTGCTTGGCCCTGGACTTATGGTTAAGCATTGTAAGGGTACTTCTGAGGTGCTTCCTCAGGTGCACCACTTCCTTGTCAGAGCCCCGGTCCATGTGGGAATAGGTTTTGATAGAGGAGACCAGGTCAGAGATCCGGCCGGCTGCCTCTTCGATCTCATCCACCATCTTTTCGGTGGTCAGAACATCTTCAACCCATCCCAGCACCGCCGCCAGATACTCATCCTCAACATGTGCGGCTACAAGCTCGAGGTCTTCGGTGGAAAAGCGATATTCCGCAAAGGTACTGGCATATTCAAAGCCTTCTTCAACACCGTGATCCTCCATCCAGTCTGTGAGTTCGTCTTCGAGAGAAGTGCGTTCCATCAGTGACAGCTCATTTTCAGATGGGGTTCCTGCTTTCCGGAATACCAGTTCATTGACGGCATCCACCTGCTCATTGGTGAGGCGGATGTTCATCACCGCCTTAAACTTTTCCGGTTTTGCCCGGAGATTCTTCTTCAGTTCGGTTGCTCCCCGCACCATGGCCGCGGCCGGGTTGTTCAGTTCATGAGCCAGTCCTGCCGAAAGCTTACCCAGGGCCACCAGCTTCTCATTCTGCTGCTGCTGAGATGTGAAGTGGCGGATACGATCAGAAAGTGAATGGACGAGCGCCTCAATCAGCTCATAATGAGTGGCTATTTCCGGAAACAGCGCCTCGGGCGTAATAAGCACATTGCTTTCTTCCACGACCGTGAGATAGGCAGCCGAAGACTGCATTCTCGAAAAAGGGAGCTTGCCGGTGATGTCACCAACAGCGAAAGAACCCAGATTGTAAAGCTGCTCCCCCCTTTTGAGTTCGATCCGGATTTCCCCGTCCAGTATGATCATCATCCGGTCAACTTGGTCACCGGGTTTAATGACCACTTCGCCCGGCTGGTAGGTACAAAGCTGAGAGTGATCGATGAGCCAGCCCAGCTGCTCATCAGGTACGGCCTCAAAGTTGGTGAAGCTCTTCAGAACCTGTATGATGTGATCTTTCATGTACTAATCCAGATAAAGATCATCGACATAGCAGTACCGCCAGTCTTTCCCGGGTTCAACCGACCGGATGATGGGATGCTCGCTCCGAAGGTAATGCTTACGGGCATGCTTGTTCTTTGAGGAATCACAACAACCAACATACCCGCAGGTCATGCACATTCTCAGGTGAACCCATTCATCGTTTTGTTTCACGCAATCCCTGCATTCGTTTCCGGTGGGTTCGGTAATTTCGATCATATCCAGATGGGTACAGGCCATAAGCTCCTCAGAGGTGAGATTCAATAAATGTTTTCAGTTCTTTTAAATCCAGTGCACCGGTGTATTTTTCCTGGTTTACAAAAAAGGTGGGTGTGTCATCCACACCATGTTTTACCCCGCTGCGATAATCCTGCTGTACCCGGCTTTTGAACTGACGGCTTTCCATATCCACATGGAATTTCCGGAGGTCCAGATCCAGCTGTTGTGCGAATTCATCCAGTTTATCGCGGCTCAGCTTTAAGTTATTGTCAAACATGAGGTCGTGCATTCCCCAGAACTCGCCCTGATCGTGCGCACATAGGGCGGCCTCCGCGCAGATCTCGGCATGCGGGTGTTTCTTTTTTATGGGAAAGTGCCGGAACACAAAGCGGATGTTCTGCTCATGGCCATTCAGGATTCGCTGCACAAAGCGATAGCCCTTACGACTGTAAGGGCACTCATAGTCGCCATATTCGATGAGAGTGACCGGAGCATCCTCAGGCCCCTTGAAGGCTTCTTCGTTACGGATGCTGAGTGAGTAGTCGGCCATATCGCTATTATACAAAATTCAGGGACATTGATCCCTCGGTCTCGTCAGAGATACTCAGTTCGGCCAGCTTTCGACCGGCCTGCTTCATAGGAAGACATACCGCGTTCGCTCCTGCTTCGCGAAGAGCCTCGTGTTCCTCATCCCGCATGGTAAGGGCATAGATATCACCGGTGTATTTATTCTCACGCATCATCCGGGTGGCTTGAACCTTGGTATCGGGGTTGCGGGTCGCAAGAATAATAGCCTTTACATCACTAAGGTCGATATTCTGCCATAGTTCGGGATCCTGAGCGTCACCGTAAACCACGCGTCTTCTTTTTTTGATGTTAGCTTCGATACGGGCCGGGTCAATATCCATCCCGGTGACCCGGTGGTCCCGCTCTTTCAGATAATCGTAGGCCGCAGCACCGGCCTGACCCATTCCCAGAATAAGATAATTGGCACCCCCCAGATTAATGACCTGCTGACCCGGATGCCGCACATCCCGCTCGAAAGGTATGAGCTTAAATTCCAGCTTTGACCATATGCGGTTGGCATTGGAAGCCAGGGGCGCATTGATGGCGTAGGAAGCTGCCGTGATCAGCGCGAAGATGATAAGCATCTGCTCAGGCAGATAGCCGGTACTTACAGCGGCGGCACCCGCGATAAGGGTAAATTCACTGTAAGAGCTGAGCGTGGTGGTGACCATAAATGAATTTCTGGAGCGCAGCTTGAACCCGATGAGCAAAAAGAAAAAGAGTACAGATTTAAGGGGAAGCAAAGCCAGCACCACCACCGAGAAAACGAGGGCATCCATGGAAGGAAGGCCCGCGAGACCTACTTCCAGAAAAAACCCAACGAGAAAGGCTTCCTTAAGCCCCCATAGTTTTTCAGCCAGCTCATCCGAGGAGGAGTGGCCCGACAACAGGGCGCCCGCAACCAGAGCTCCTAATTCGGAAGACAGGCCCAGATAATGAAACAACTCGCCCATTCCGACAGCAAGGATGATCCCGTAAAGCAGCTGAAGCTCTTCATGGCCGCTGGCTGTAAGAAGCCGGATAAGCAATGGACGCAGCAGGGGCAGAATAAGCAGCCCCAAGCTCCACACTGAGGGGAGTCCGCCGCCGGTCAGTGCCAGGATTGTGATGGCAGCCAGATCCTGCAGGATCAGTATACCGATCGATACCCGCGCATGGTAGGCTCCCAGTTCTCCACGGGCTTCCAGAGCCTTGGCGGCCAGAACCGTACTGGAGAATCCAAGCAGGACACCAATGATCACCGATGCTACGGGATCATAGCCGAAGGCTGTGGCAATTCCACCGAATACAACGGCACTTACGATCAGGTGTAGGCCACCGGCGCCGAAAACCTCAGGCCGGATAATGTTTTTGAGGCGCAGATGCAGGCCTACGGTAAACAGCAGCAACAGTACGCCGATGTGCCCGATCTGATGAATAATTTCTTCATTGATATCTAAATGAAGCACCGACAGTACGATGCCGGCAGCAAGATATCCGATAAGGGGAGGAAGGCGAAGAACCTGAACGCCCATTCCTAATACATATGCCAGGCCCAGCCAGAGGATTTCCATGGGATAAGATTAAAAAGCAGTAGGGATTTGTTATTTCGAATCCCCGCTGTGCGGGGTGAGAAATCCAGGTTTATGTGCTTCAGGTTTTTCAGTCATCGCTATCGCGAAACTCTTCGAAATGACAGTCCGGTACTCAGTTGAGTGTTGAATCTATTAAGGCGTTAATATGCTCAATCTCGTCCTCGTTGACAAGGTGCCCCATGCCCGGATATATGTTCAGGGTCACATTCGCTCCCAGCTTGTTCATGAGTTCTTTCGTCTCCAGCAGGCGCTGCTTCGGAATATGCGGATCCACATCACTGCAGCCCATAAACACAGGCATGCCCTGTAGATCCCCCGAGTATTCACCGAAGTTGACCTTGTCACCGATCACGCCTCCGCTCAAAGCGATCAGTCCCGCAAAGTTGGCCGGGTGGCGAGCCACAAATTCAGAGGCGAGGCAGGCCCCTTGCGAGAATCCCAGGAAGAAGATCTGTTCATCCTTGAATCCGGAATCTTTCAGTGAATCGTAGGTATCAAATACGGCCTGCAGCCCGGAATCCAGCCCCGGTTGATTCTGATCGGTAGGTGCCAGAAAAGAATAAGGGTACCAGGTATTTCCATCGGCCTGCGGTGCTCTGAAGTGAATGCGGTCGCGGTGGTCCAGTTCGCTCCCCAGCTGAAGGATGCTTGGGGCGGTGGCGCCACGCCCATGGATCATCACGAAGGCAAGGTCGGCTTTCTCAGGCACTGCTCCCGACTGATAGATGGTAGCTGGCTGGTGAGGTCCCTTTGTTTGATTTGTTGAATGTATGCGGGTCAGGCTCATAGCTCATTCAGGTTGATTTCAGGCAGCATTTCTTCAATGACGTTGCGACGGGGCTCCAGCCAGGGTGGAAGGATGAGCTTTTCACCCAGCGCCTCAAAGTCTTCATCAACGGTATAGCCCGGGTCATCACTGGCCATCTCAAAGAGTACACCGGCCGGCTCACGATAGTAAACCGATCTGAACCAGTGACGGTCGATGAGCTGCGTGGGATTCAGTCCTCTGGATGCAACCTGCTCCCTCATATCATGCAGGTCCTCCCGGTCTTTAGCGCGGAATGCCACGTGATGGACGATCCCGCGTCCTCCTTTGCCCGGTTCCTGCTGTCCGGCTTCCTCGATGATGAGCCTGCTTCCAATAGGGGCGTCTGTTTCGAACAATGTATAATTGTCCTTTGAAGTACTTTCATCGAATCCGAGTATGCCGGTCAGGATGTCCGCTGTCTTTTCTCCCCGTGCAAGCCGCAGGCGGGTAGACCAAAAGCCCTGTATGGAATATTCATGGGGTACGGTACTCTCGTAGCTGCTCTGTTTTTCTTTGGCTTCGCCATCAAAAACGAGGTCCAGTTCCAGTCCGTCAGGGTCGTTGAAGCGAATGGCGGTCTTCTCAAAGACCTCAAACGGCTCGCTGAAGTCAATATCCACTTCTTTGAGTCGCTTTGTCCAGAAGTCCTGAGCATCTTCGGGTACCCGGAAAGCGACGTTGACAGCTTCACCCGTTCCGGTTTCACCCTTGTGCGCTCTGGGCCAGGGAAAAAAGGTAAGGCTGGAACCGGGCTGAGCCGCTTCATTCCCATAAAAGAGGTGATAGGTTCCGGGATCGTCCTGATTCACAGATTTTTTTACCATACGCATGCCCAGCTTCCGGATATAGAAGCGGGCATTTTCCAGCGGGTCTCCGGCCAGTACCGTGATGTGGTGTAATCCTTTGTGATGTTCCATGGCAGTGTTTATTGGTTAAGTTCGAAGCAAAGATAGAAAATAGTTTAACATTAAACTATTTGAGAGATTCTATTGCCCGAATTGCCGGTCTCTATGAGGTTGGTGGAGCAAGTGAAAAAGGGAGCAGGAGTTGCTTTGGAGAGAAACCCCTCCCCCGGGCTCTCCGGGAGATTGCCTGTTGAAGGCAGTAGGATCGCGGGTCAGGCCCGCGATGACTGGTTGTGAGAAGTTCTTTCCACAGCTCTTTCATATGGTGAAGGCAGGATGGATCAAACTGGTTAGCGCAATAGTTAGATACGATTCCTTATCTTCTAAAGATTTAATAAAACAGCCTATGAACATTTACGCTATCATCATACTGGTTACCATTGCCGTGGATTTTATCCTCGACCTGGTGTCCAACTATCTGAATCTGAAATCTCTCAGCAAAGAGCTGCCCGAAGAATTTGAAGGTGTATATGACGAAGACACCTATGCCAAATCGCAGGATTACACCAAAGTCCGGACCCGTTTCGGATTCATTACCGATCTTTTTGACCTGGCCGTTGTGCTTATCTTCTGGTTTTCCGGCGGATTCAACTGGCTGGATCAGATCGTAAGAGCCTGGGGTTTCGGAGAACTGATTACAGGGATTCTGTACATTTTTATCCTGATGATAGCCAAGTCAATCATCTCTCTTCCTTTCAGTGTGTATTCAACCTTTGTCATTGAAGAGCGGTTTGGGTTTAACAAAACCACGGTCAAAACCTTTATTCTGGACCTGGCGAAAGGACTGGCTCTGACAGTTGTATTAGGTGTGCCTTTGCTGGCCGGGATACTCGCTTTCTTCATGTTCACCGGTGACTTTGCGTGGTTGTATGCCTGGGTTGCCGTGACGGCTTTTATGCTCATTATGCAGTACGTGGCTCCTACCTGGATCATGCCGCTGTTCAATAAGTTCACCCCGCTGGAAGAGGGCGAACTTCGAAGCATGATCGAAGAGTATGCAGAGAAAGTGGACTTTTCGCTTCGGGGAATCTTTGTGATCGACGGATCGAGACGGTCCAGCAAATCCAACGCATTTTTTACCGGTTTCGGGAAGAACAAACGGGTAGCCCTTTATGACACTCTGATCGAGAATCATACTAATGAAGAACTGGTTGCGGTACTGGCTCACGAAATCGGCCATTACAAAAAGAAGCACATACTCAAAGGAATGTTAATGAGTACAATACAGGCCGGGATAATGTTCTTTCTGCTTTCTGTGTTTTTGAGCTCAGAAGGATTGTTTGATGCTTTTTATATGGATCAGATGTCGGTTTACGCCGGACTTATTTTCTTTGGTATGCTCTACGCGCCCATTGATATGATCCTTTCCATATTCATGCAGATCCTCTCCCGCAAGCATGAATATGAAGCGGATGCCTATGCCGCCAGCACCACGGGCAGCCCCGGCGATATGATATCAACGCTGAAGAAATTATCGAAAGACAATCTTTCTAACTTGACTCCGCACCCCTTTTATGTATTCTTAAACTATTCGCACCCGCCGGTGCTCCAACGCATTCAAGCTATCCGTAATCTGAAGCCATGAAGACCAAGACCCACAAGATCGAAACCATCGCCATCCACGGGAGCATGCATCATGAGTCAGGTTCCCGATCGGTGGTGCCACCGGTAGACGTTTCCACAAACTATGTGCATGATGAAAAGGGTTACCAGGAGGGGGATCTCATCTACACGCGCTATGAAAACCCAAACCGGTTACAGCTGGAGCAGGTGTTGGCATATCTGGAAGGAGGAGCAGCCTGTGCGGCTTTTTCATCTGGCCTTGCGGCTCTCAGTGCGGTATTTCAGTCACTGGACGCAGGCTCACATGTTCTGTTACCTGCGGATATTTATCACGGGACGAGGGCCATGCTGCAGAAATATGGAAAAAAATGGGGAATTGAATGTTCATATACGGATATGACCGACCTGGATGAGGTGGAGAAGGATTGCAGAACAAACACCAGCATGATCTTTGTGGAGACACCTTCCAATCCGCTGATGCAGATCACCGATGTGGAGAAGATGTGTAATTTCGCCCGCAAAAGAGGAGTGATGGTGTGTGTGGACAACACCTGGCCCACGCCGCTTAACCTGAACCCGATCTATTTTGGCGCGGATCTGGTCATGCATTCCACGACCAAATACCTGGGGGGTCATAGTGACATTCTGGGAGGGGCTGTGATCAGCAAAGCGAAGGACGAGTTCTTTGATCGGATACGAGAAATCCAGAGAAGTCAGGGAGCTGTTCCTTCTCCCAGAGATTGCTGGTTGCTCACCCGGAGTATCCGGAGCTTTCCCTACAGGATGAGGGCACATAACGCCAACGCCATGGAAGTGGCTGCATATCTGAATGACCATCCCAGAATCAGGGAAGTGTACTATCCGGGTCTATCAGGTCACCCGGGACACGATATTGCCCGAAGCCAGATGAGCGGATTCGGAGGGATGATCTCCTTTTTATATGACGGATCGGCTGAAGAGGCGCTGGCCGTAGTGGCAAAATCGGAGCTTATAACACGCGCAACAAGTCTTGGTGGCGTGGAGAGTTTATGGGAACACAGGCGTTCCAGCGAAAGCGAGGGATCCACGACGCCCGAAAACCTGATCCGGCTGAGTGTGGGTTTAGAGCATATAGACGATCTGATCGCGGACCTGGAGCAGGCACTGAAGTAAATTCAGGCGAACGCTTGAAAGCGCTTTTCCGGTTTTGCAGATGTGATCTTCATTTTGAACTAATTCAAATAATCCTGAACTTTACGGTCCTTTGTAAGAACTTGGAAAAACCGCCTTTTTGGCATCTAAACAAACAATTTTATGGCTAAGGTAGAAGTGGTAATGCCCCAGATGGGGGAATCGGTAATGGAAGGAACCGTTATCGAATGGAGCAAGCAGGTAGGTGACGAAGTCGAAGTCGATGAAACCCTTCTTGAGATCGCCACGGATAAGGTAGATAGTGAAGTTCCATCCCCGGAAGCAGGAATTCTTGTAGAGATCCTGGTTGAAGAGGGAGATACCATCGAGGTAGGCAAACCAATTGCCATCATAGAAACTGATAAAGATGCCGCGGGTGATGCGGGTTCCGCTCCGGCCAATAAGGAAGAGTCCAGCGATGAGGCTCCTGCAGAGGAAGAAACGAAAGAAGAGCCGGCCGGTGAAGATAGCAGTTCGGACAGTGGTACCGATGCAGGCGAAGGTGAAAAAATTGAAGTGACGATGCCTCAGATGGGTGAGTCCGTAGTGGAGGCCACCGTCATCGGGTGGAATAAATCAGTGGGAGATGAAGTAGAGGAAGATGAGACCCTGCTGGAGATATCAACCGATAAGGTAGACAGTGAAGTGCCTTCTCCCGCATCCGGGACACTCGTTGAAATTCGCGCTGAAGAAGATGACACCATTGAAGTCGGTCAGGTGATCGCGGTGATCGCGACAGGTAAAGCGGCTTCGGGTGGCGGATCCGCTCCATCCCCAAAAGCCGGGACGGAGAAGAAAGAAGAGAAACCGTCTTCGAGTAAGGAGGAAGTTGCGGCTTCCACTCCGGACCAACTGGCGCAAAACGGCTCTGCTTCTTCGGGAGGTTCTGCTCCCCAGCGGATCGGAAGTGACGGGCGATTCTATTCCCCGCTGGTTCGCTCTATCGCAAAAGAGGAAGGAATAAGTCAGGAAGAACTTGAAAGCATCGAAGGTTCAGGCCAAAATGGCCGTGTATCCAAAAAGGATATCCTAGCCTATGTGGAAGACCGAAAGAGTGGAAAAGTGTCAGCTCCTTCGAAGAGCAGCGCTGCTGCAGCCAGACTCAGCAAGCCCGGTGCACCTTCAGGCGGAGGAAAGGATTCGATTTCAGCCGGACAGCTGGATGTGAAGCATTCTCCGTCCGGTGAGGTGGAAGTGATCAAGATGGATCGTATGCGCAAGATGATCGCCGAGCATATGGTGAAGTCGAAGCAGACCTCTGCTCATGTAACTACCTTCGCGGAAGTGGACGTGACCAACATGGTGAAGTGGAGAAATGCCAACAAGGATGCTTTCCAGCAAAAGACGGGCACCAAGCTTACTTTTACCCCGCTGTTTGTAGAGGCCATCATCAAAGCGATGCTTGAGTTTCCGCTGATCAACAGTTCAGTGGACGGGGATAACATCATACTTAAAAAGGATATCAACTTTGGCCTTGCCGTAGCGCTTGGCGAAGGCGGTGAAGGAGGACTCATTGTTCCGGTGATCAAGAAAGCCCAGCAAAAGAACCTGGTGGGTCTTGCCGAGTCGGTGAATGAAGTGGCTACCAAAGCCCGAAGTAAGAAACTGAGCCCGGATGACCTGGTGGGAGGTACCATAACCCTGACCAACTATGGCAGTGTGGGTAACCTGATGGGGACTCCGATCATCAATCAGCCTCAGGTTGCCATTATCGGGACCGGCGCTATTGAGAAGCGCCCGGTGGTGATGGAAACCGAAGCGGGAGATATGATCGCTATACGGCAGATGATGTATCTGTCTATGAGTTACGATCACCGTATTATTGACGGTGCCCATGGCGGAGCTTTCCTGAACCGCATCAAGCAGATCCTGGAAGACTTTGACATGGATCGTCCGGTGTAGACGAATGGTCATCCTGAGACTTCCGCCAAAGGATCTTCAGGATGAGAAGTCAGTGAAGTTTTTAAAAACATCGCAGATTTCTTTCCGCACTGCATCCGGCGAATCGAAAATGACTAGATCAAAAAGTATATCGCTATGAGACGCCACGTTGGCGTCTCTTTTTTATTCAAATGGAAACCGCGGACAGCATACCAGCTATAAGAGAATGCGTCTCAGCCCTGAAGGCTGAAGGCAGGCGTGTTGGCTTTGTGCCTACCATGGGAGCTCTGCATGAAGGGCACCTATCCCTGATACGACTTGCCAAGAAGCATGCCGACGCGGTCGTTGTTTCGATCTATGTGAATCCGGAACAGTTTGGTCCCGATGAAGACTTTGACAGCTACCCAAGAACGCTGGAGGCTGATCTCGAGGCCTGCAAAGCGGAAGGGGTGGATGTGGTTTTCACACCTTCAGACGAGATCATGTACGGAAAAGGTAAGAAATACCTGCGAATCGAAATTGAGGAAATGGCGGATCACGCGGATGGGAGCAGCCGTCCCGGATTCTTTGAAGGAATTGTACTGGTGGTGAACAAGCTGTTCAATATCGTGAAGCCGGATGTGGCGGTATTCGGTCAGAAAGACATCCAGCAATTCCGCATTCTATCCCGAATGGTGGAAGAGTTTAATCACGATGTTGAAATGATCATGGGCCCCATTGCACGAGCGAACGATGGCCTGGCACTTAGCAGCCGAAACGCCTATCTGAGTGATGAAGAGCGGAAGATTGCTCCCGGCCTGTATCGGGCTTTGCGGTATGTAAAGAAGCAGATCGGGGATGGAGTGAGGGAGCCGGAACTGTTGTTGGCACACCAGCAGGATGAATTAGAGGCAAAAGGCTTTAAAAATGATTATCTTTGCGTGTTCTCCATGGATACAATGACGCCTGTTTCAAAACTGGAACAGGGGAACCAATATATCCTTGCCGGCGCTGTTTATCTGGGGAAGACCCGATTGATCGATAACATAATCATAGAAGTGTAAGGTTATAGCCATGCAAATAACCATGTTTAAATCGAAGCTGCACCAGATGGTGGTTACTGAAGCCAACCTGATGTATGAAGGAAGCATCACTATTGATGAGGACCTTCTGGACGCAGCCAATCTGCTGCCCTATGAAAAAGTCCAGGTTGTAAATATTACCAACGGGTCCCGACTGGAAACCTATACCATTCCCGGAGAGCGGGGCAGTCGGGTTTGTTGCCTGAATGGAGCAGCCGCACGCCTTACCCAGGTCGGAGACCGTATTATTGTGATCAGTTATGCAAACATGACGCCCGAAGAAGCCAAAACTCATAAGCCTAAGATCGTCATTGTAGATGAGAATAACGATCCGAAGCAGATCATTGACGAAACCAAATACGCTACAAAGTATCAACTGGATAACGGACTTCTGGAAGAGGATCTGATCAAATAAGCCGGTCTGCTTAGCTTTTAATGCGTATTCCCTTCACTAAAAAAGCTCCGGCCGAAGAGCGTGTAATAACCCCTTCTGAAACAGGATTGGGTACCTTCGGCGGTGTATTTACACCCTCTATTCTGACCATCCTCGGAGTTATCATGTACCTGCGGTTCGGTTGGGTGGTTGGAAATGTGGGCCTGCTGGGTACGCTCATCATTGTAACGCTCTCCACCTCCATTACCTTTCTGACGGCATTGTCCATTGCGTCCATCGCTACCGACCAGCGGGTACGAACCGGTGGGGCCTATTATATGATCAGCCGGTCCCTGGGGATAGAATCAGGCGGAGCTATTGGGATCCCGTTGTATCTGGCACAGGCACTCTCCATAGCATTATATACGGTGGGCTTTGCGGAAAGTGTGGTGCAAGTGTTTCCCTCTCTCAGCTTTAAATGGGTGGGCATTGTAACCACGATCGGAGTAACCATCCTGGCGCTGGTGTCTGCACGAGCCGCCATCCGGGCACAGTACTTCATCATGTTTGGCATCGCCCTTTCGTTGTTGTCTCTTGTATTTGGCAGTCCCATCGAACCAACAGAAATAGAGATGTGGGGAGTGGCAGAACGGAACTCTGAACCCTTCTGGACGGTGTTCGCGGTGTTCTTTCCGGCAGTTACGGGGATTATGGCCGGGGTGAACATGAGTGGCGACCTTAAAGATCCCGGGAAGTCCATCCCGACCGGGACTTTTGCAGCAGTCGGAGTGGGATACGTCATATATATGGGTTTGCCCGTGATTCTCGCTATGCGGGCGGATGCCTCCACCCTGATTGCCGATCCACTGGTGATGCGGGAAATGTCGGTCTGGGGAGACGCTATTCTGATCGGTGTCTGGGGAGCTACACTTTCCAGTGCGGTAGGCAGCATCCTGGGCGCACCGCGTGTATTACAGGCACTGGCACGAGACCGTGTATTACCCAACTGGCTGAGCTGGCTGGGGCAGGGTTCGGGAGAAGACGATGCCCCGAGGGTAGGAACACTTGTCACTCTGGGTGTGGCCCTGGCCGCAGTCTGGTTTGGAAACCTGAATCTGATCGCGCCGGTGCTTACGATGTTTTTTCTTACCACATACGGGGTGCTGAATATCACGGCAGGCGTGGAACGGCTGCTAGGAAGCCCCTCCTTCCGTCCCAAGTTCAAAGTGCACTGGTTCTTTTCCATCGCGGGGGCGCTGGGTTGTGTTGCGGTCATGTTCCTGATCAATGCGGTGGCAACCATCATTGCCTTCGTGTTCGTGATGGTGATATTTATATGGCTTGAACGCAGGGAAATGCAGTCGGCCTGGGGCGATGTACGCCGGGGCATATGGATGGCCATAACCCGGGCAGGGTTACTGCGTCTCGACTCGGAGGATGAGGCCAAAACATGGCGGCCGAATCCCCTGGTGCTATCGGGAGCCCCGACAAAACGATGGCATTTGATTGACCTGGCGAAGGCGCTTACCCACAACAAAGGGATCATGACGGTTTCAACGGTACTGACCAATCAGAACATCACGTCTGAACACAAGGGTAAGATGGTTGGAAACATCCGCGAATTTCTGGCCAAACGGGGAATACAGGGCCTGGTACGGGTGATAACGGCCAGTGACCCTTTCGAAGGTTCCAAAAAGTTGGTGGAGGCCTACGGACTGGGAGGACTGGTCCCCAACACCATTATACTGGGAGACAGTGAGAACCCTGAGCACCACGAAAAGTATTGCGAAATGATCGCCGGCTTCCACCACTTGCAACGCAATGTCCTGATCGTGCACGACGACAAGGAGAGAGGCTTTGGGGATAAGAAGAGAATCGACATCTGGTGGGGCGGGCTGAAAGGTAACGGCGGCCTTATGATGATCATGGGATATCTGTTGCAGAGTTCACGGAGCTGGTATGGAGCCGAAGTGTACCTCAAAATGGTGGTCGACTCCGAACAGGGAGCAAAAGACGCGCAGGAAAACCTGAACAATATCAGCAAGCGATTGCGAACAGGTGCCAAAGCAGAGGTGATTGTAGCCGAAGGACGGACCTTCGAGGAAATTCTTCACCAGTCTTCTGCTGAAACGGACCTGATTCTGATGGGAATGGCCGAGCCGGACGAGCACTTTCTTCAGTATTACCACACCATTCAGAAACGGCTTAAAGATCTGCCTACCACCATATTAGTACTGGCCGGCGAGGAAATATCCTTCGGAGAAGTCTTACTGAAACAGGACGCTTTCGAAGAAGGCTGAAATTTTTTCTTTTCTCAGAAGTTGTAAAACTATTTAACCCACTGTTTCGTCTGTAACTTAATTGGGTATTTTGAGTCTAACTCCCAAATCAAAAAAACTATGCAGCGTAAATATTTTATCCCCATTGGCATCATTGCCGTAATTCTACTTTCCTGGGTCGTGTTTGGGGGCGACAGCGAAGAAACCGTTGAACTTTTTGTTACACCCACCAAAGGTGAATTCGTAGTGGATGTAACCACAACCGGAGAACTTCGGGCAAAAAACTCCACAGAAATAAAAGGCCCCCAGGGCGCCAGGGATTTTCGGGTCAATAATATCCGCATTCAGCGCCTGATACCGGAAGGGAGTATTGTTAAAAAGGGAGATTTTGTGGCTGAGCTGGACCGGTCTGAGATCATGGGGAAACTGCAGGATGCTCAGCTGGATCTGGAACAGGCCCAGTCGCAGGTAACCCAGGCCCAGCTGGACAGCACCCTCGAATTATCGCAGGCAAGAGATAACCTCATCAATCTGGAGTATGCCCTTGAGGAACGCCAGATCGCGGTAGAGCAATCTAAATATGAATCACCGGCCGTACAGCGCCAGGCTGAAATTGACCTGGACAAGGCCCGTCGCCAGCTGGCACAGGAGACCCGAAACTATGAAACCAAGGTTAAGCAGGCCGAAGCGAGGCTGCGTGAAGTGGAGACGGAACTCACCAAGAAGAAAAATGAGATTCAGAAGATTAGGGAGCTGATGAAAGAATTCACGGTGTACGCTCCTGAGCAGGGCATGGTGATCTACCGGAGAAACTGGGATGGCTCCAAGATCACCGAGGGTGAACAGATCAGTACCTGGAACCCGATAGTGGCAGAACTGCCCGACTTTACGGTCATGGAATCCGTGACCTATGTCAACGAAGTGGATATTCAGAAAGTAGAGGTGGGTCAGCATGTGAATATCGGGCTGGATGCCGTTCCTGACAAGAAACTTACGGGCACAGTGACCAGTGTCGCCAATATCGGAGAGCAGCGAAAAAACTATGATTCCAAAGTATTTGAAGTAACGGTAGTTGTGAATGAAAGCGACAGTCTGCTACGCCCCGCCATGACGACCAGCAATCAGATCGTGATCGAGAAAATAGACGATGTGATCTCTGTACCGCTGGAAACCATTCACACCATTGATTCGCTAAGCTATGTCATTAAAAGAAACGGGTTGTCTCCGGTACTGCAGCAGGTGGAGCTTGGACTAATGAATGACAACGCGGTTGTGGTTCATCGGGGAGTAAGCATGGAAGACGAGCTCTACCTCACGGTTCCTTCCAACATCGCGGACCTGCCTAAACGAATGCTGAACGAGGCAATCACAAAAAGAGAAGATTAAGCAGGGGAAGCTTAGTGTTACAAAAGATACTATACAATTTTGATATAGCTATTGAAGCTATACAGCGTAACAAACTCAGAGCATTTCTAACTTCACTGGGCATCATTTTCGGGGTGGGTTCTGTGATCGCCATGCTGGCCATCGGAACCGGCGCACAGCAGGAAGTGCTTACACAAATGCAGCTGCTCGGTACTAATAATGTTATCATCCAGCCCATTGTGGAGCAGGTGGAAGGCATGGTTGAGGATGAGGAGTCGGATGAGGCGGCCAAGTATTCTCCGGGACTTAATCTGCATGATGTGGAGAGCATCAAGAACGTGCTGCCGGAGATCGAGTATCTGAGTCCGGAGATCATTTTCGACTCCAATTTCATCCGCAATGCGCGGATGCGCAGCGGTAAAATTGTGGGGGTGAACGCCGATTACTTCTCGATCAATAATTTTACGATCGAAGAAGGTCATAACTTCTCCGATATACAGATGGAAAATGCCGAACCCGTTGCGGTGATCGGCTACGATGTGAAAACCAAGTTTTTTGCCGGTGAAGACCCGATCGGCAAGAAGATCAAGGTGGGAAACCTCTGGCTTACCGTGATCGGTGTGCTGAATAAGAAAGAGCTCTCAACGGAAAACATTCAGAACCTGGGCATCCGGAATTATAACCTGGATATCTTCGCCCCGGTAACCACGGTACTGCTCCGTTTTAAAAACAGGGCACTGGTAACCAAAGACGACCTGGATGCCAGAGCGGGCGGAGGCCGGATGATCATCATTGGCGGTCCCGGAGAAGAGGAGGAAGAGGCCACAGAGAACTATCACCAGCTGGATAAGCTGATCGTGAGAGTTACCGATTCCAAATACAGTGTATCGGTCGCGGAGGTGCTGTCCCGTATGCTACGCCGCCGGCACAATGGAGTGGTGGATTATGAGATCATCGTACCTGAACAGCTGTTACAACAGGAGCAGCGCACCAAACGCATTTTCAATATTGTACTTTCTTCCATCGCATCCATTTCACTGCTGGTGGGTGGTATCGGGATTATGAATATTATGCTGGCCTCAGTGGTGGAGCGTTATCGCGAGATCGGCGTTCGCATGGCGGTAGGCGCTCAGAAGCGGGATATTGAACTTCAGTTTCTGACGGAAGCGCTGGCCATAAGTATCAGTGGGGGTGTTATCGGGATCATGTTGGGAATGATCTTCAGCTACACGATCGAAGCCACGGCGGATATCGCCACCATCGTAACACCCATGTCCATATTCATCTCGTTCGGAGTTGCCCTGCTCATCGGGGTGGTTTTCGGATATTTTCCGGCTAAGAGAGCCGCACAACAAGACCCTGTACACGCACTAAGACATGAATAAACATATCCTCAGAACAGGGGTACTGATCGTACTCTCCATCTTATCCAGTCCTCTTCAGGCCCAACAGGCGCCTCTGGAACTTACCCTTCAGGAAAGTATCGAAATTGCCAAGGAAAACAGTCCGCTGGCCAGGGCAGCGCGCTATGCGTTGGAGGCTGCCCGGTGGAGGTATAAATCCTTCCGGGCCGACCTGCTTCCTTCTCTGGAGCTGGCGGGAGATGTGCCCAATTTCAACCTCAGGAATACTGCGGTGCTTACCGATAGCGGAAGGGTGATCTTTGAGGAAAGGCAGTCGGATGCTTCGCTCGGGCTTTCTATTGAGCAGAATATCCCTCAGACCGGCGGGCGCCTTTCCATTGATTCGGATCTAACGCGCTTCGGGATCTTTGAAAATGAAGACACCTACAACTGGATCAGCCGGCCGGTAAGTATCAATTACATTCAGCCGTTATTTCAGTTTAACAGCCTTAAATGGCAGCGAAGGATAGAACCTCTGCGCCACCGGATTTCAAAAAAGGAATTTGTGGAAGACATGGAGGACATCGCCTTCACGGTTACGCAGAATTTTTTCAATCTGCTGCTGGCCAAGATCAATGTGGAAGTGGCCGAATTTAACGTTACCGTTAACGACTCCATTTATAATATTTCACAGGGTCGTTTTCAGGTCGGGAGTATTGCGGAGAACGACCTGCTTCAGAGTGAACTGGCTTACCGGAATGCGGAATCCGACCTTACCACGGCTCAGCTGAATTATATCCGTATCGAGGAGCAGTTCAAAGCCCTGCTGGGTATTCCGATCAGCCAGCCGATAGAGATCATTTCACCGGATGAGGCTCCTGACATCAGTGTGGACGTGGATAAAGCTCTGGACCTTGCCATCGAGAATAACAGCACAGCCCTGCAGTTTATGCTGAGCGAGATCCAGGCCAACCAGGCCTACGACCAGGCCCGGAAGGAAGCCGGCTTTTCAGCCAACCTGATTGCCCGATACGGCCTCAACAGGACATCAACGGAATTTGACGAGCTGTATCAGGATCCGCAGACCGCGCAGGCCTTCACCGTGGGCTTTCAGATCCCGCTCTTCAACTGGGGTAAGAACCTGGCAGAGATCAGGGCGGCACAGAATCAGCAACAGGAAACCGCCAATACCATTGCGTATCAACGCCTGCAGTTTGAGCTGGACGTAAAGAGCACGGTCAGGGAGTTTACTTTGCTGAAAGACCAGATGGAGCTGGCCGCCATATCGGATGATATTGCCGAGCGAAGATACGAGGTATCGAAGAACCGCTATCTCATCGGCAAGATCGATGTGACCAATCTCTTTATCGCCCAGAATGAGAAAGACAGCGCGCGCCGAAGTTACATACAGGCACTAAGAAACTACTGGACGGGATACTATAACCTGAGGAGGCTGACCCTCTACGACTTTCAGCAGGACGAGCCGATTTTTTATGAGATTCAGTACTAGCTCCTATTTAACAAAAAACGCTCAAAATACTCTTTAAAGAATACTTCATCACCTAACCTAAATATCAAAATCAATTGATTATCGAAAGATAAACCCCGCAAGATAAGTATATCCGAACTCCCTGTATAGAAGTTTTTTTGAACTACTTGAAAGTTAGAGCTAAATATGTCATTGAATTCCACAAAGAATGGCAATTGACTTTCGGATGATACAATAATATGTACCTTATCATCTAATTTGTATTCGAGCAAAATGTGCAAGAATTTATCAACGCATGTAACACATGCCATTTCAGGGATAAACGTGATAAACTCTTTTTCTGAGAATATTTCTTTCGATTCAAGAAGCGCCAACAACTCCGATTGAGAGAGGTTTGCTTTAAAACTGTTTTGGAGATAATCTGTTTCTCTTTTCAGTAATGTTATTATTTCTGATTCTCTATTTTCTTCTATTTTTGAATTAAGTATCACATTTATCAAAACTACCGATAAAAAAATCAACAATAAAAGCAGAGTAATTATTTTTAAATGATGCTTATTCATCGGGCGGCAGGTTATAAATCAATATATTTCGATTATTTTTAAAAGGAGTGTATGCATAAATACGATTATTAATTTCATCAACAGCAAATGAGGTAATTCGAGTCTCATTATCTAAAAGAAACTCCTTTATAGGGTTTCCATTCCAATCAAAAATTTGAAATTTACTAAAATCTTTTACGCTATTTAATTCATGAACAGGTATGTTACTGTTCAAAGCAATTATTAATTCCCGATAATTGTCTAGCTCAACAATTTGTTGTTTTATATTTCGAAAACTTGATGAACCTTTCGTTAGCTCTGATTCATAACTATTTCTTGGCTCGAAAATTGAAGATGAAACTAGTGTTCCGTTTAAATCAAAAAAGTCTATTTCTCCAAGAAAAAGAGGTGCGGTGGCAATTTTCTTTTTTGCTTTATTAAATAAGACTGCTGGCCTATATATTTCGGGTAGAGAATGAGAAGGGATATTAAATTCAGTTTCCGGTAAGTATGGTACAGTAATTAAGTGATTATTTGAACTATTATGTATCAGCAAATTTCCACCAGTTGCAGGTGTTGCGATTTCATCTTTAAGTACATTTTGAAGTTCTATTCGCGCTACTGTATTTCTTCTAAAATCATGAAGAAATACAGTAGCTGGGGGTTTTTCCATGTTAAGAACTGAAGGTTCAATAAATTCTTTCGGCCCTCTACCTTTATTACCAAAAGCTAATAATAAATTGTGCGAGTTAGTGCTATATATATTAACAAAAGGGGTATCTGACTTAACAATTACTAAGAATGTATCAACAACATTAATATAAACATTACCAGAAGAATAGACTGATATTTCCGGCACTTCGGTGCTATGGAGATATCCTGTTTCCGAAAAAATGATATTTTTTTTCATTATCACATCCCAGTAAAATAATGAACAGACCTAGATACAAAAATATTCTATTTGATATCATAAGGGTTAATTAACAAAGCCCCTAATTAGTTAGAGGCCATAATTACAGTTAGCTTCTAAGCCTTTAATCTTCTTCAGGAGGTTCTGGCAGGGTGCAAGTCCCATTGTTTGCAGGTACTTGATAATCATCCCAATCACAATAAGCTGTAGTACCATGAGCACAGATTCTGTTGCGGTTTGGACCATAGCCATAATTTTCAGTGTCTTTACATGGGACTGTTGCTGTTTGAAACCTAATAGTTTCAATCTTTTCTGTATTATCTTGAAGATTAATCAAGTGCACTTTAGAATATATTTCACCTATCCCTAGGTATATTCCGATTATAATAAAAAGTGATAATATAATATAAATCTTGGCATCTTCTTTCATAGCGCTTGTTTAACTAGTGTTTAAGGATATAACGAACAAACGCTTTTTTTTTATAATCCTAATTAAATTTTTTCAGTTAGGAAGGATAGTGAGCCAAAATCTCCAGGAACCGTGCCGAGGTTTTAATGCCCCGGTGGAAGTCCTTCAACGAGAACTTCTCATTGGGGGAATGAATGGCATCGCTGGTGAGTCCGAATCCCATAAGTATGGATTCAGCACCCAACACCCGCTTGAAGTCGGCAACAATGGGGATGGAACCTCCTTCGCGTGAGAACAGAGGCTCTTTCTCGTACACTTCCTCAAACGCTTTAGCTGCGGCTTTCAACCCATAGAAAGACAGGTCAGTGACCGCCGGATGGCCACCGTGATGATCATGAACGGTAACCTTCACGGTATCCGGTGCGATGGATGTAAAATAATCGGTGAAGAGTTTGGCAATTTTCTTAGGATGCTGATTAGGTACCAGGCGCATACTGATCTTGGCTCCGGCCTTGGAGGGAAGCACCGTTTTGGCCCCTTCCCCCTGATAGCCACCCCAGATCCCGTTTACATCCAGCGTTGGACGCGCCGATGCCCGCTCGAGGGTTGTGTATCCTTTTTCACCATGTACGGCTTTTATATCCAACGACTTCTTGTACTCCTCCTCGTCAAAAGGAAGGGCGGCCGCTGCCTCGCGCTCTTCTTTGGTGAGAGGAATCACATCATCATAAAAACCTGGTATCTGGATGACCCCGTCTTCATCTTTGAGCTTAGCGATCATTTCGCAAAGAACGTTCAAAGGGTTCTCGACGGCCCCGCCATACACTCCGGAGTGCAGGTCCCGGTTTGGCCCAACGACCTCCACTTCCATATAGGCCAGCCCCCGCAGGCCATAAGTAATGGAGGGCATGTCTTTACCGAACATGGCGGTGTCCGAGATCAGCACCATATCGCAAGCCAGCATTTCTTTATGTTCCTCAATGAACGGAACCAGATTAGGAGATCCGATCTCCTCTTCTCCTTCGAGTATGAATTTCACATTCACGGGGATTTCCTGCCCGGTTTTCACAAAACTTTCCAAAGCCTTGACGTGCGTGTAGGCCTGACCCTTATCGTCGCTGGCTCCTCGGGCATACACATTTCCGTCTTTGATCACCGGCTCAAAAGGAGGAGAATCCCACAGCTCATCGGGATCTGAGGGCTGAACGTCATAATGGCCATAGATCAATACGGTGGGCTTGTCCTCATGCGGGCAGTGTTCGGCATAAACGATCGGGTTTCCCGGTGTTTCAAACAGCTCAACCCGGTTCAGATCCATAGAGTTGAATTGAAGAAGCAAAAAATTGGCGGCCTGCCGGATCGCATCTTTTTTGGAGGAGTCGGTGCTAACGCTTGGAATGCGCAGCAACTCGAACAGTTCTTCCACAAAACGATCCTTATTCTGGTCAATATATTCCTGAGAGGTACTCATAAGTAGTTCGTTATTTAAAAATTCAGAGAGTCTTTATTCCTTGTGCTTCTATCCAACCGTACTGGCCGTTTCCAAGCCGCACATAATACCAGCCATCATGGCCTTCACTTTCCCTGTGGTCCAGTGTTAAAGAATATCCTTCATATGCCATACTCACCAAAGGAGCATCCGCTGCAGGCCGTTCCAGCACGCGCGATTCCTGCTCTACCAAAACCGCTTCGTCATATCGGCGGTCTACATAGTCTGTATAAAAAGCCAGAATTACAATGAGCGCTGCAAGGATGGCGGATCCGGCGATGATGTGAGCCTGCTTTTCAAAACGGATAAAAGAGAACCATTTGCCGGCCAGAAGTATCAGGGCTACGAAGGCGAAAACGATCCCTGTAAAGAATACACCTTTTGCACCGGGGCCGCTTTTAAGATAATCGACGGCGCGGTCCCACGGGAGCTTGGGCAGGGTGGCTGACTGCCGGCTGAACTGGGAGTTGACATACTCCAGTGCACGGCCTGCTTCCATACTCACTTCATCGAATTGTCGGGCTTTCAGCAGGTAATATTTTGCGAGGCCCAGAGAATCTACCTGTGTGGCCGCGATTCCCATGTTCAAATAAAGCGCTCCAGAGATATGTCCGTTCTGTTCAATGGACTTATACTGCTGAAGGGCCGTGTTATAGTTTCCGTTCTCGAGCTCGGTATTCGCCAGGTCGAACGCGGCCTGAGGCCCGGTCTGGGTATATGCCTGAGCTGTACCAATAAGGGTCACGAAGCAGAAAAAGAAGAAAATCCTTTTCATAAAGCCTTTCCGATTTGCTTGATGAGTTCCCGTGCAGCAGCCACGTCGTCTGTCAGGGCTTCCTGAGTTACGTTGGGAGCGTAGGCAATGGTCTCACATTTCGTCAGGATGCGTTTCAGTTCTTTGGAATCAAAGTCAACGTCCGCGCTCCGGAGTTCCTCAATAAGCTGATCCGATGAAAGCCCGGCTTCAGGCAGATTTAATTTATCAGAAATAAACTGATGCAAAGCCTGCTCGATGAGGTAATAGCCCTCTTTGACCGAAGCGGCTTGTTCCCCTTCCGATAAGGTCTGTTCTGCCCTGGCTCTGGCTTTTCTTGATCGTGCAAAGCCCTGATCATTGTTCAGCTTATCGAAATATGTTTTGTAGCCCAGGGCTCCCAGGAGAAGTACGAAAGGCAGCCCTATCATGGTCCATACCACGGGCTGCCGGTGAAGAGGGGTATACGTTTGGGCACTTACCCAGCTTGCCAGTCCCGTTACCGGTTCTACATTGAGGCGGAGCTCTTCCAGAGTAGGGGTAGTGGCCCGTGGATCAATTTCAGCAGTAAGGGTGAGCGGACGAAGGCTAATGTACTCAAAGGAATTGAGTTCCGGATTGTAGATGGCCACTTCTTTCCCCGGGATCGTAAATGTTCCTTCATTCCGGGCGATCACAATGTCCGTAAAGGTTTTAAATCCGGCGATCTCCCGGTTGGTCCGGGTGATATTGGAGTTTTCCTGTGGAGTGTATTGCTCCAGGGCGTCCGGATACTCATACTCAGGTTTATTCAGCAGCGGTACGTTTCCTTTTCCGGAAATGGTGGTAATGATCTCGACACTCTCTCCAACATATGCGGAGGAAGGCTTGATGGATCGTTGGATCTCGAAATCGCCCACAGCTCCGATCAGTTCACCGCGTTCAGGCTCCGGGATGGGTCTCGCGTTGATGGTGACCGGAAGTGTTCGGAGTTCTTTGCTCTCCTGGGCAAAATTAAGGCTGAAGATATCCCGTTGGTTACGAGCGTTCTGGCGAAGCCGGACGGTGATTTCGAAAGGGCTGAGGGTCAGTTCTCCCGCTTTGGTGGGGAAGATGGCGTATTGCAGCAATCGCGCCCGCTGATAGCGGACGCCGTTGATGATGACGGAGGTGGCACGTGCTCTCTGCTGCGATTCGAGTTCTTCTTTCCAGAAGCCTTCGGCCTTCCATCCGGGCGAAGCCTGATAGGAGGACACTTCAATTCCGTTTTTGAAATAAAGAACCACATCGGCGATCACCTGCTGTCCTACCACCGGGTCCGTAACGTCAGGTTCGATACGAACATAGATATCAGGAGCCCGTTCCGCCTCACCGGAATCAATGGTTTTGGGATCGAGTACCTTGAAATCAATCGGGTTGGTGGTGTAGGTTTCGCCGTTTACACTCACTTCAATGCCGGGAAAGGTAAAGGACCCGATCTCTTCGGCAATAAGTACAAACCCATAAGACTGAGTTACGGACGGCCTTCCGTTTTGATAGGTGTAATTGGTGCTTTGGCTGGTTTGATTGGGAAGCCAGCGCAGTCCGGGTGTTTCAGGAAGCACGGGTCGGTCCAGCGATCGCAGGGTGGGTCCGGTGATGGTTATGTCCAGGATCACGCTTTCCCCCGCAAAGATATTCGTTTCGCTGAGAGAGGCACTTACACGTATGTTCTGGGCATCAACCCCTGATGCCGAAAGTGTTATCACCAAAAAAAGAAGAAAAGAACCGAATCGCTTACCAGTCCTTATCATGGGTGGCGCTGTCTTTGGATTTTTGTTTCTTGAATTCTTTGAGCAGCTCTTTTTCTTTCTGGGCCAATGCTTTCAGGATCTTTTCGGCTTCTTCTTTGCTGATCTCTTTGGATTGGACGGGCTCGCCCTCTTCAGGTTCTCTTGGCTCACTTTCATTCTGGCCTTCCTGCTGTTGTTCCTCCTTTTCCTGATCTTGCTCTTCGTTCTGCTGCTGTTCCTGTTGCTGATCCTGATTCTGTTGTTGCTGTTCCTGTTCCTGATCCTGGTTTTGGTTCTGCTGATTCTGGTTTTGCTGCTGCTGCTGTCGTTCCTCCTCTTCTTCAAGCTTGGCCTTCAGTTCATTCAGCTTTCGGTCATTAGGGTAACGGTCCAGCCCTTCAAGAACCCACTGCTTTGCTGTTTGAATATCAGCGTTGATATAGGCCTGTGCGGATTGATGGAAAAACTCATCCGCGGATTGCGCCTGTAGTGTAACAGCAACCGATGAGATCAATAATGTGAGAAGGATCTTTTTCATGATTCTGAGTCAATTTGGTCCACATTTCCGATTCGCTGAATGAAATCGTTATAAGCCCGAACCGTTTCGTCAGCCTGCAATGCGCGCTGCATCAGTTGATAGGCATCGTTGTATTTTCGTTCGGCTATGAGTCTTTCAGCCTGTTTCTTCATTGCTTTGGCGTATTCTGAAGGTTCCGGCGTTTCCTGATTGTGGTTTTGCTGCTGTTGTTGATTTTCCTGTTCATCCTCAGCCTCTTTTGTCGCAAGTTCATAATTATGAACGGCATCGAGATCAGAGGGATTGAGTGTAAGGGCATTCCGGAAGTGAAGCTGCGCGGGTTTCCACTGTTCCGCCTCTGCCAGTACGGTTCCTATGTTATACTGCGCCATGGCTTTTTCTTCAGAAGTTTGAGCCAGTTCTTCAAACTGGAGGTAAGCTTCAATGGCCTCTTCAATTCGCCCCTGTTTAGAGAGTGTATTTCCGAGATTGAAATACAGCCGGGCATTA
Organism: Balneola sp.; assembly: GCA_965267385.1. Lineage (GTDB taxonomy): Bacteria > Bacteroidota > Rhodothermia > Balneolales > Balneolaceae > Balneola. The sequence continues at coordinate 2,558,722 of OZ253957.1, read as the reverse complement.
TTAGGATCCTCTTCAATGGCTGCCCGGTACAAAGAGTCAGCGGCGGCGTAATTTCCCTTTTTATATTCCTCATTAGCTTTCCGGGCATCTCCGGTTCCGGAGGCCATCAGAAACAACAGGGGAGCTATGTAAAGGGCAAAGAGTTTCATGATGATTACAGTTGTTCGGCCACAGCAAGGGTTTCCTCATCCATCAGCATATTGGTAAACACGTTATTAACGTCATCGTTCTCTTCAAATTTTTCCATCATCCTGAAATTTGAAAGGGCGGTTTCTGCATCCACTTTTGTTTCAGTGGTAGCTTCGCGGATCAGTTCTGCAGATTCTATGTTAAACCCCATTTCTTCCAGCCGGGTCCGCACGTTAAACAGCTCTTCACGGGCGGTATAGACGGTAAAGAACTCATCGTCCGCCTGAATGTCGGCCGCACCTGCATCGATGGCCTGAAGCATGAATTCTTCTTCATCCAGGCCTTCCGCTGGAATCTGGATCATCCCTTTTTGTTCAAACAGGTAGGCAACGGAACCATTGGTGCCCATATTACCTCCGTGCTTGGAAAAAATATGCCGGATCTCAGATACTGTCCGGGTGTTGTTGTCGGTGGTAACCTCGATGAAGTACGCAATTCCCCCCGGGCCGTACCCTTCGTAGCTGACTTCTTCGTAATGATCAGCCTCGCCTCCTTCTCCGGTTCCCCGCTTTATGGCACGCTCAATATTATCTTTGGGAACATTGACTGCCTTGGCATTGTCGATGGCGAGGGAAAGGCGGGGATTGGCGTCGGGATCTCCTCCGCCTTCTCTGGCGGCCACCGTGATCTCCTTGATATGCTTTGTAAATACTTTGGCTCTTTTTGCGTCTTCTTTAGCTTTCTTGTGGCGAATGTTCGCCCATTTCGAATGTCCGGCCATAGCTGATGTTCTGATTAATTCATGTGTGGCGGAATCAACCGCTCAAAAAGTGTATAAAATTAACACTCTCAACGCATAATGGAAATAAAACGATGCACAATTGAAGAAAAGCAAATGACGGAATCGAAACTGTTAAAGGTTGTGTTAGCCCCACGTAATGTTGCTGAAGAATGGCTATTTTGAGCCAGAAATAAAGCAGGAGTATTCTCAGATGAATATCGGTATTGTATGTTACCCGACCTTTGGAGGAAGTGGCGTTGTAGCTACCGAGCTGGCAAAGGTTCTTTCCCGAAAAGGACATAAGATTCATGTTTTGAGCTATGCGCGGCCTGCCCGACTTGAGACCCTGGATACTAATATCACATATCATGAGGTATCCATAAACTCGTATCCTCTGTTTGAGTATCCGCCCTATGCCCTGGCCCTGGCCACTCAGATGGTGAATCTGATAGAGTATGAAAATCTGGATCTGCTGCACGTACATTATGCGCTGCCTCATGCAACCAGTGCCTATCTCGCCAAGCAGATAATGGCTGAAAAAGCCAAGCCGGTTCCTATAGTGACCACCCTTCACGGCACGGATATCACTCTTGTGGGCAGCGACCCCAGCTACAGGCATGTAGTGGAATTTTCAATAGACAAAAGTGACGGAGTGACCGCGGTTTCAGAATACCTGAAACAGGAAACCTACTCCCGCTTCGATATCAAAAAAGACATCAGGGTGATTCCGAACTTCATTGACCTTGAACGGTTCAAAAAATCGAACAAAAGCCATTTCAAAAAGGCCATTTGTCCCGATGACGAGAAGGTGGTGGTTCATGTCTCCAATTTCAGGAAGGTAAAAAGGGTGCCTGAAGTAGTAAGCGTGTTTGAGCGTATTCTGAAAAACGGCATCAAAGCCAAGCTTCTTCTGGTCGGGGACGGACCAGAGCGTCAGCGTGCCGAACAACAATGCAGGGACCTGGGGATTTGCGAGCACGTTCGTTTTCTGGGGAAGCTGGAAGAAGTGGAGGAAGTACTTTCCATTGCCGACCTGTTCATGATCCCTTCCGGTTCAGAGACCTTTGGCCTTGCGGCCCTGGAGGCAATGAGCTGTTCGGTGCCGGTGATCAGTTCTAATATCGGCGGACTGCCGGAAGTTAATATACAGGGAGAAACCGGTTATCTGTGCGACCTGGACGACATCGATTGTATGGCTGAAAATGCGGTCGAGGTCCTTACCAATGAGGAGCTACACACACGAATGTCCATCAATGCACGTAAGCAGGCTGAACGCTTCAATCAGGACATTGTGGTGGGGCAGTACGAGGACTTTTACCGGGAAGTAAGTGAAGGGCTCTTAGAGAAGGCCTGAACACCAAGTGTCTTTGCGATGAGGCTATAAATTAAATCTTATCATTACGAGGAACGCGAAAACTAAAGCCCGGCATTACGACAAGGCTGTGAAATAAAACTCGTCATTACTTCGTCCTCCGACCGCCGTCGGAGGACGAAGTAATCTCCCTGAACCGACTTGCCAGCCCAGACCAAGGAGATCGCTTCGTCATGTATTCGCTAGCGCTCATTGCATTCCTCGCGATGACGGATGGTGGTTGACTTGTGTTAAACATTTTCACTGCGAGGAGGCTATAGTTGGAATAGGGTTGGGGATTTGTCGACGAAGCCTGCCTGCAGGTGTAGTCAGGCAATTTCAAAGAATTTTGGTGTTATTGCGAGAAGCGGAGCGAGGTGGCAATCTCCGTAAAACAAGCAGCCCGCCAGATCGGGGAGATCGCTTCGTCATGCATTCGCTTGCGCTCATTACATTCCTCGCGATGACGGACGGTGGTTGATTTGTGTTAAGCATTGTCATTGCGAGGAGTCGGTACTCCGAACAAAAAGCCCCGGGTATAAATCGACGAAGTAATCTCCATGATTTCGGCCTCACAAACAGATCAGGAAGATCACTATGCTCAAAGCATTCTCTTAGATGATACTGCTTCATTTATAGTTTTTCGGTATGATATCCTCATAAAGATCTCTCCATTCCGGGTTGAAGTCATTGATCAAATCAATCTTCTTCTGTCGAGATCCCGCTTTGATTTGCTTTTCTCTTTCAATGGCATGAATGGGGTCACCGGGTCCTTCATAGTAAACCAGTTTGTTCACGTTATACCTGTAGGTAAATCCTTTAATGTGTTTGTTCTTATGTTGCCAGACCCGGTTCACTAAGTCACTGGTCACACCCGTGTATAATACGGTATGATGTCTATTGGTAAGGATGTAAACGTAAAGTTCTTTTTCTCCAGACATTTACGATTATAACAAAAACACACCGTCATTGCGAGGAGCGGAGCGACGAAGCAATCTCCCTGAAACAAGCTGCCCGCCAGATCGGGGAGATCGCTTCGTCATGCATTCGCTAGCGCTCATCGCATTCCTCGCGATGACGGGTGGTGGTTGACTTGTGTTAAGCATTGTCATTGCGAGGAGCGGAGCGAGGTGGCAATCTCCGTAAAACAAGCTGCCCGCCAGATCGGGGAGATCGCTTTGTCATGCATTCGCTTGTACTCATCGCATTCCTCGCGATGACGGACGGTGGCTGACTTGTGTTAAGCATTGTCATTGCGAGGAGCGGAGCGACGAAGCAATCTCCGTAAAACAAGCTGCCCGCCAGATCGGGGAGATCGCTTCGTCATGCATTCGCTAGCGCTCATCGCATTCCTCGCGATGACGGGCTTTTCTTAGAACTAGCCGAACAAACTCCACTTAGATCTGCCTGTAGCTTTTCCTATAGCCACATAGTGACATTTTTTAAAACTGAGGATATTGTCTGTAGCGAGAGAGTCATCGGTGACATAGGCAATGGCAACCTTCATGTTCTCCATGTCCTTGTCAACATTTTGACCTTTGTACCGGCTGCACACCACTATATAGGTTATATCGGTCGCTTTATCTTTTGCTTTGTCCACCCAAATTACCGGCTTTTCAAGTTTTGCAATGATATAGTCAGGCCGGTCTTTACCGGGAATTTGCTTTATGGCCGTGGCTTTGACGGGCAGCTGCAGTTTAAGTTCCTCAGGGCCTTTTTCAAGTTCTGTTATTTCGATATAAAAACTTTTCATGTCCGAGTATACGAAAAATGCTTTGCTGCAGATTTTAGTTTAAAGAAAACTAATGAAGTTGGCCACTATGAGGTACGGCCTGCCTGCAGGTATAATTAGGCAAGTCCGAAGAAACCCAAGTGTCATTGCAGGGCGGAGCGAGGTGGCAATCTCCGTAAAACAAGCTGCCCGCCAGATCGGGGAGATCGCTTCGTCATGCATTCGCTTGTACTCATCGCATTCCTCGCGATGACGGACGGTGGCTGACTTGTGTTAAGCATTGTCATTGCGAGGAGCGGAGCGACGAAGCAATCTCCCTGAAACAAGCTGCTCGCCAGATCGGGGAGGTCGCTTCGTCATGCATTCGCTAGCGCTCATCGCATTCCTCGCGATGACGGGTGGTGGTTGACTTGTGTTAAGCATTGTCATTGCGAGGAGCGGAGCGAGGTGGCAATCTCCCTGAAACAAGCTGCCCGCCAGACCAGGGAGATCGCTTCGTCATGCATTCGCTAGCGCTCATCGCATTCCTCGCGATGACGGGCCGGGAAGGTCGAAACAAAAAAAGCCCGGGCCAGCCGGGCTTTTGCATTTCATAAATCCCAAGTGCCTCAGGCCAGCACTTCAGAAACAGCCTCAGCAGCCTCTTTCAGCAGTACGGCTGAGATCACATTGAGGCCGGAGTTATCAATGATCTCCTTGGCTTCCTTGGCATTGGTTCCCTGCAGGCGCACAATGATGGGCACGCTTTCTACTTTTTCAGCGATCTCAGGATCCTTCACCGCTTCAATAACGCCATTGGCTACCCGATCGCAGCGCACAATACCCCCAAAGATATTGATCAGGATGGCCTTCACGTTCGGGTCTTCCAGAATTATGCGAAATCCGTTTTTTACGGTCTCAACGTTAGCTCCTCCACCCACATCCAGGAAGTTGGCAGGCTCACCACCGGAGAGCTTGATGATATCCATGGTGGCCATGGCAAGTCCGGCTCCATTCACCATACAGCCCACGTTGCCATCCAGCTTGATGTAATTGAGGTTGTACTTCTGGGCTTCCAGCTCCAGCGGATTCTCTTCTGCCTCGTCCTTCAGTTCAGCAATATCTTTATGGCGGAAGAGGGCGTTATCATCAAAGGTAACCTTGGCATCCAGGGCATACACATCGTTGTCCGGGGTCACGATAAGGGGATTGATCTCCATCATGTTGGCGTCGGTCTCCTCATACGCACGATAGAGAGCCTGAATAAACTTGACTCCTTTTTTCAGGGCATCGCCTTCAAGTCCCAGAGCAAAAGCCAGATGACGGGCCTGATTGGCCTGCAGCGGCATTCCGGGCTCAACCCATTCTTTGATGATCTTTTCAGGAGTTTCTTCAGCCACTTTCTCGATCTCCACACCACCCTCGGTGGAAACCATGATCACGTTCTTGCTTACCGCGCGATCCAACAGGATACCCAGATAGAACTCCTGCTTGATATCCACTCCGTCTGTCACGTAAAGGCGCTGTACCAGCTGGCCCTCTTCTCCGGTCTGAATGGTTACGAGTACGTCTCCCAGCAGAGATTCCGCGGCCTCTCTCACTTCTTCAACGGTTTTGCAGAGAATAACTCCTTTGGCGTTGTTCTTTTTGGTACGACCTTTTCCACGTCCCCCGGCATGGATCTGCGCTTTCACAACAAACAGGGATGCGCCGTTCGCCTTCAGCTCTTCGGCAGCTTTGACCGCTTCTTCAACAGTTGTGGCAGCGATACCGGCCGGAACAGCTACGCCGTATTCTTTCAGAATTTCTTTAGCTTGATACTCGTGGATTTTCATGGATATTCAGGTCTTTTGAGCGTTCAATTAACAAAAATTTCAGGGTCGCAATAATACTGAGATTACCAGCGAAAGGAAAGGAAACTGAAAAAGGGATTACTTCATTTCACAAAAGTTTGTGATTTGCGGTGAATGTGGGTTAAATTTGAGGCTGAATCAAACGAGCTACGTCCATTGCAACCAGCTAAGATCATGACCGCCGAGGAGTTAGATCGCACTTATCAGCGATTTGCTCACCAGTTCCTCGAAGCGTATGACGATCCTTCCCAACTGGCAGTGATAGGAATGCAGACCCGGGGTGTTCATATAGCCAGAAGAGTAGTTGGGGTGATCAAGGAAGAGCGGGGTATCGACATTGATTTCGGAGTGCTGGACGTGACCTTTTACCGGGATGATTTCCGGACCCGCCTCAAGATGCCGGATGTTCAGGTCACAGAGATTCCCTTTGATCTGTACAATCGCGATGTGGTTCTGGTGGACGATGTATTGTACACCGGAAGAACCGTACGATCGGCCATGGATGCGCTGATGGCCTATGGCCGTCCGCGTAAGATACAGTTCTGCTGTATGGTGGACCGTGGCCACCGGGAGCTGCCGATCGCTCCGGATTACACAGGTATTTATGTGCCTACTCATGAGAACGAAGAAGTAAGGGTGAAAGTCAGCGAGCTGGATGGGGAAGACGCGGTGTACCTTGTTGAAACAAAGGCGGAGGACGAAGAATGAGTGCAGCTGCAAAGGAATACGAGTTTAAGCAGAAGCACCTGCTGGGCCTGGCAGATTACAGCGCGGACGACATCCTGTATGTACTGGAGCAAGCCAGGTATTTCCGTGAGATCCTGGACCGGCCGGTTCCCAAAGTCCCCACCCTGCGGGACAAGACCATTGTGAATCTCTTTTATGAGAACAGCACCCGGACCCGGCTTTCCTTTGAGCTGGCGCAGAAGAGGATGGGGGCTGATGTAGTAAACTTCTCGGCCAGTAACTCCTCAACCAAAAAGGGGGAATCCCTCAAAGACACCATTCAAAATATCAGTTCGATGAAGATCGATATGGTGGTGGTTCGTCATGAAAGTCCGGGAGTACCTCATTTCCTGACCCAGTGTGTGGACGCGGCTATACTGAATGCGGGAGACGGTGCCCATGAACATCCCACTCAGGCCCTACTCGATATGTTTACCATGCAGCAGATACACCCGGATCTGAAAGGGAAGAAGGTGGCCATTATCGGGGATATTTCACACAGCCGGGTGGTTCGCTCCAACATCATCGGGCTTACCAAGCTGGGAGCGAAAGTCATTTTATGCGGCCCCAGGACCCTGATGCCGGTATATGTGGAAGACCTGGGAGTAGAGGTCTCTCATGACCTGGAAGAAACCCTGGCCTGGTGCGATATAGCGATGGCCCTTCGCATTCAGCTCGAGCGACAGGGAGATACGACAGAGCTATTCCCGACACTCAGGGAATATCATGAACGGTTTGGCATAAAAATGGAGCACCTCGAGAAGTATCCGGACTTTTTGGTTATGCATCCCGGTCCTATTAACCGCGGGGTGGAAATGGAAAGCGAAGTAGCCGACAGTGACCGCGCCGTCATCCTGAATCAGGTGACCAACGGTGTGGCCGTGCGCATGGCCGTGCTCTACCTGTTGAGCGGCGGGACCAGGGTCTGAATCATCTTAGCAGGAACAGATAGGCTTTAGTTCCGAAGACCTTGCCGATCCAGTACCGGAGGATAAGCAAGGTATATTTCACCGAGATCCCTATACCGAATAGCAATCCCTCCCTGAAAAATGAGGAACGGTGTTTTTTATAGAGGAGGGATGTCGCACGGATTCGTTTGTCAAAATCCAGGCTGTCCTGATCAGACGACGAATGCTCCCTGCTGAGCACCTCATCCACAAAATCAAAGGTGAAATGCCCGGAAGCACGGATCATGAGGTCGTATTCTTCATGAGCTCGCAGGGATTCATCAAATCCGCCGATCTTGTCAAACACTTCTTTTCGGTACAGCATGGTTTCCACTCCCCGCACCCGGAAACGGGATAACAGTTTTTTACGAATATTTCCGCGAACGGCATTGTTCACCTGCCTATGGCTGCCAAACCGGCCGTCGAAAGCATGGCAGGTAACCATGCCCAGATCCGGATCGTCCGAGCTGCGGAATACCGTAACCTGCTTCTCTATTTTTTGGGGCATCATCTCGTCATCATCATCCAGAAAGTTAATGAACGCTCCGTTTGCAGCCTCAAGGCCCCGGTTGCGTGAGTAGCTCTGTCCTTTATTCTCTGAATTGACCAGCAGGGTCACTTCGGGATATTTTTGGAGCAGGGATTCATGATCCACTGTGGAAGCATCATCCACTACAATGATTTCAACAGGAGCATAACTCTGCTCCAGTACAGACCGGATAGCCCGTTCCAGCTCTTTGGGGCGATCACAGGTGGGTATGATAACGGAAACCAGATCCTGGCTCATTGTGCAACCTCCCGGTCGTGCCGTGTCACCATTATGAATAGGTAAGTATTCAGGATCAGAATAGCCAGCCCCTGGAATGCCGCCATGAACAACACACCGGTCACGAAATCTGAGGCAAGAAAACCCAGGATAATGCCAAGGTTCCTTCCGGTAAAATCCAGTCCCGAGAAAAGAGGGATTGCCTTTTGTTTGTTAAGTACGAGCAGGGCTTTCTCAGTGGGAGCCGTTACGAATTGGAAGAGCAGAACGGGAGCCAGGATTACCGCCACGGTTCCGGCTTGTATCCACTCAGCCCCAAAAACAAAGGAGAAGATTGTTTCGCCATACAAATACACTCCGAGTAAAGGCAAAAGCCCGGTTCCGAACAAGCCAGCCCAGGTTTTCAGAAGCAAAGGCCTTAAAGCTTTTTTTTGGATCCGGAGGTCGTTGCAGCGTTTGTAGAATACATGTCCGACAGAGGTGCCTACAAAAGCAGAGGGTACGCTCAGTACCCTGAAGGCCAGGGCGTAATATCCCAGCAGGCTGTTGCCGAACAAAGACCCGATCAGGAGAACGGGAACCTCAACGGCTCCCTGGGTGAGCAGCCTGGATGGGAGAAAGAAACAGGGTTGCTCTTTGTAGGTTTTAGCTACCGCCCGGACTTTTTCTTTCTGTGCAAGAAAAAGCCGTTTAAAGGGGGTTTCTGTCTTGGTGTAAAGGTAGATATTGGATAAAAGCCGGCCGGAAATGAAGCCGTAAACCAGTCCGGCAACGCTGATCTTGAACAAACCAAAGCCAATCTGAAAAAGTGCAGTCAGGGAAGACTGGTACAGCTTGGCCGTCGAGAGTGCTTTATAGGATTCATTTCGTACGAAAAGAAAAGTCAGCGTATTGAACTGTGCGACCAGCAGCAGGCCCAGGGGAATCAGCAAAAGTATCTCAACAGGAAGCCCTGTCAGGCCCGAAAGAGGCTGGGTAAACAACAGCGCTGATATCGTGAGGAGAACTGCAAAGAGAAAGCTGAGCCATGAGCTTAACCGGAAAAGGTTCAGGCCGTCCGCAGAATCCGCAGGTAGTACAATGGCATGTTCATAAGCAGCAGTGCTGACAACGGACAATATGACAACCGAAGAAAAGAAAAAGGAAAAAAGTCCGAATTCATCCGGAGTATAGAGCTTGGTGATCACCAGATAGGACAACACCGTAACGATATGCGCAAGGGTGGTACCTGTAGCCAGTTGAGCCACTTCGTTCAGGTAACCGCCAGACCTCAATCTCCTAATCATCCGAATCTGCTTTTGAGGAATAGCGGTTAAACAGAAGTCCCAGCATCACGGACCAGAAAGCCATGAACTGCATTTCGTGAAAGATCTGATTGGTCAGGTTGCCCGTCAGGAAGATGATCAGCGCTGCCAGAAAAATCAGCCGGAAAAGAGAAGGGGCATTTTTTTGAAAAGAATGAGCAACGCTTCTTCTGAAGGCAACCCAGTACAGATTCATGTAAATGAGGAAGCCCAGAATACCATATCGACGAAGGATCAGCAGGTACTCATTATCCACGGTTGGTGTAAACTGATGCAGCGAAGGCCCATAGCCAAAAAGCCAGGAGTCAAGAAAAACCTGGAAGTTTACATACCAGGCAAAAAGACGGATCTGCCAGCTTTCATCTTCCATGACGTTAAGAAGAGCACTGAAGCGTGTTACGAGGTCGCTTCTCAATAAAAGAAAGAGTATCAGAAAAAGAACAGTGAACGCGACAAGAGGAAGTAAGGCCCTGAAAAGATTTTTCTGAATGAAATAACTGTAAGCCAGGAAGAAGGTGATAAGGCCCAAAAATAAAGTGATCAGAGCGGTACGTGATTCGGTGAGAATCAAAGCCCAGAAGAGAAGCAGAAAGAAAGCAAAGAACAGAACTTTACGGAATAAGGTCTTCGAAAAGACCATGAGCCCGACCCCGAACACCAAACCGATGGATAAAAAAGTGCCGTATGTATTGGGGTTGATGAAGGTTCCAAACATGCGGATGTTTACGGACCAGAGCCTGCCTTCCGAATAATAAGGAGCGGTAAGAGTATCCAGCCCTAAAATGCTGTAGTACTGGCAAAGCCCGATCACCGCTGAGACGGTGAACAAACCGGCGATCACGTACATGATCTTTAGATAGTCACGATCAGAAATCGTAAGGTTGGCGATCAAAAATGCACTCAGAATATATTGGGTTACCCTCAGGATCTCGGCAAAGTCCTTATAGCCGATCGTGATTCCCTTCACAAAGGCGCCAAAGAAGACCGTAAAAAGCTGATACGCTATAAAAAGGGAAAACGCGATAACCAGAGGGCGAACAGGAGCCTTGACCCCGTCATTTCTGAAATAAATGATCAGAGGAAACACCAGGAGGAACAGAAACTGCTCCGGCCGGATAACGGGAACGGAGCTGCTGATCTCTATGGGGGGGGCCAGAAAGGTGATGAGAAGGAGCAGATATACCAAGTGGACCCCGTTTTTCATATTTCCCGGAAGGCTGACCACGTACATACCCAGCCCGGCCAGAAATATGGGGGCCAATAAAAGCGGTTCCCCGAAGGCGAACGGCATGGATAAAGAAATGATCAGTACCGTGGTAAAGAGCAGGTGACTTCGGGAGAAACCGTTCGCGCGGGATAACTCCATGGTATCATTCTTTATTGGTGATCGAAGAGGCGATGCTGCGTAGCCGAGGGTGATAGTATTCTTTAAGCATCAAATAAAGAACACTCAGCATCATTCCCAATATCACGATGATAATAACCAGTATGCTCCGCACGGGCCTTACTTTATCAGTTGGGAGTTGTGGAGTATCAATAAACTGAAGAGTGGGCGTCTGTCGGGCTTCCTGCAGTTTAACCTGCTCATACTGTTGAACCAGGTATTCGTGGATCAGATTCTGGATCGTGATCTCCCTTTGAAGCTGAGCGAATTCCATGATCAGGGCCGGCGACTCCGAAAGCCGGGGAAGTACTCCCAGTGAATCGTTCTGCTCAGTAAGCATTTGGTTCAGTGAGGATCGCAGCTGCTCAACCAGTTTTTCTTTGTTCCTTACTTCTGAGCTGGCCGGACTGAAGTTGTCCCTGAGTACCCGAAGCTCTATTTCGTTGATGACCACTTCCGATTCAAGTTCAGCTGCTGCGGCAATGCCGGCCTCAAGCTGTTCGGGCAGGGCCACAATTCCTGTTCGCTCCGAGAAATTGCGCAGAGCCAGCTGTGCTTGCTGCAGGTCAGCGTTCGATTGAGCGAGCCGGTCTTCCAGAAGTTCACGCTCGTACCGGGCTTTTTGAGTTTGGAGCAGCGTGTATTGTTCATCCAGATAGTCGATGATGAACTGACACATGTTTTGCGCCAGCTGAGTGGTCTCCGTTTCATCTTCTTCAGAATGAAAGAAGCCGGTTTCAGTGTGCACCGTCACCCGCACCATCTTTTCGTCATCAATGGTGTAATGTACGTGGTCTCTGAAAGCCTCAATGGCTTCCTCTATGGTCTCAGCCTCGTATCGCTGCATAAGGTCAAAGCGTGTAATGACCTGTTCAGCCAGGTTTCTGCTTTTGAGTATAGAGATCAGCCGGTTGCTGTCGGATCCGGGTGTGCCCGTTATACTACCGATGACCCCACCCAGTCCGGTAGTCATATCCGCCGGCATGATAGAGGGAAGCCCGGTAGTGGAAGGAGGCAGCACCGTTGCGCTGGAAGAATAGGTTTTGGGGATCACCAGGGCGATGGTAACCGCAAGGGCCGAGACCAGCAGGAACTGAATGAGAAGAAACCCCCTGTGCTTATAGGCAATTTGTAAAACCTCCAGAAATGAGATACGGTCCGGTGAATCAGGCATAGTTCCCGAGATTAGAGTTGGTCAGTTCAGCCAAAAGTAACGATAATTGTCTGGCCTTTTCACTTCTTTGATAATTATTCACCACAAAAGGCCGGGCATTATCTTTCAGGCGATTCAAAAGAGCCCGGTCATTTTTAAGTGTTTTGATGGTATCGGCAAGCTTTTCCGGATCTCCGGGTTCTATGGTGATGGCGGCACCACTTTCATTACCGATTCTTAAAAGCTCCCCTTCGGCACAATTGATAACCGGAACGCTGCAGGCCAGGTACTCGAAAAACTTTACTGTCACGATCGATCGGAAGGCCCGGAGCTTCCGCACCGGGTTAATGCCGACATCAAAAGAGGAGATGTGCCGGGGGATGTCTTCGTATTTCTGTAAACCCAGCCAGCTTATATTTGGCGCGGATTGTGCAAGCTCTTTAAACCCGTGACTTCTTCCACTGTCTCCAACGATCGAAAAGTGGATCTCGGGATCGTCTTCACAAATCTCGGCTGCTTTTATGAGGGTTTCGAGGTCATGGATGGCCCCCATCGATCCGACAAAGCCAACGATAAACTCCCGGGTGATACTGCCGGTGGCAGGCTCAGGGCGAAACAGGTCGGTGTCCACACCATTGTGAATGACCCGGGTTTGGGCATCGGGAATCTTTTCAAGAATGATATGCCCGGCAGCTTCCGTTACGGGCACAATAAGCTCTGACTGACGATACAGCCATTCTTCGAGGCTATAACCCAGGCGGCTGATTAGACTTCCTGATTTCAGTCTCTTTTCATCTATGGCAGAATCCGGCCAGAGGTCACGCACTTCAAAAACAAAGGGAGTGCGGGTCAGCTTGCTTATCAGCACCCCGGTTATTCCGGCAAAGATGGGAGGTGAAGAAACATAGATGAGTTCGTATTTCTCCGGGTTAAGCAGAAAGTGCACGAAGGAGGTACACATGAAGCTCAAAAAAAAGACCAGTTGTTGAAAGGTGGTTTCCCGGCTCGTGCCGATCACAGGCACTCTGCTGATCCGCAGATTCGGACTTTCACACTGCTCGCCTTCAGGCAGTTCTCCTTCCACCGGGTAGCTGGGGTGCTCACAAAGTACGTGCACATTCCAGCCGTCGTTTGCCAGGTGCCTGCTCATGTAGTGGCTTCTGACAGCGCCTGCCCCGATCTCAGGAGGGTAGTACTGCGTTATGTACAAAACCTTCTTCAAACAGGCGGGTAAACTAGTTGCTCACATTCTTGATGGCAACATAGGTGGTTATAATGCCGGTGATGGTGGTGATGCCGGTTAAGATGAGCTGCGTACGTTGATTCTTTAACTGTTGCCGCTGGATCTCATAGCTGCGCCTTGCATTCAGTTCATCATAGGGTATCCGGTCAACAAAAATCCGGTCCCCCGATTCTATAGTGGTCTCCGAAGGAGGATACCATGTTCCGCTTCCGGCTTTCAGTACAAATACTCTGGCGGGATCTGCAGCCAGGGCAAATCCCCCCGCCCTCCGAATATATTCATTTACATGGCCATCGCCGGATGGCAGAAAGGTATAGTACCCCGGATTATTGACCTGCCCGAACACAAAAACCGTTTGCTGATCTTCAGGGACGTAAAGTTTATCCCCGTCAAATAGTCTGAGGCTTCCGGTTTGTTCAGGATCGGTCAGGTCTATGAAGATCGTGTTTTCGCTCAGCCGTGTTTCAAGTTCGAGATAGTCAAAGCCCTGCGCCAGCTGATCGGAAGTACGTTTCAGTAATTCCTGATTGTCTGACCCGGAAAGACCGCCGCCGGTTTTGGTTTTACGGATCAGGTAGGCTGCATTGGGCAGGGCCTCAGAAGTAAGGCTCCCGGCCATGTCCAGGAGTTCATTCAGGGTAGTAACGCCGCTCACGATTGGAAAGTTACCCGGCAGCTGTACTTCGCCATACACCCAGGCCGAGGCATTGCTCTCGTCATTCATGTTCCCGGGTACAACAATCCGGTCATTGCCCTGCAGCGAAAAGGTGTCCAGGCCGGAAAGCGGTATTTCAAGCTTCTCTGTTCCGCCTGCAGAACTGCGGAACACATAAAGCTTGTCTTCATCCGCCTCGGGTGTGAGTCCTCCGGCCAGCCGCAGCAAATCAGTCGGGCTTTCGCCTTCTTTAAATGGTATTTCAAAGGAGGTCTGGACGCTTCCTGAAACGCTGATCCGCGGGCTTCCCGGACTCAGTTTGCGGATCCTTATCCGGTCGCCGTGCCGGAGCATCGGATTATACTTCTGGTCTCCCGTCAGCCAAAAAGCCATCAGATCAACCTGCACAGGATTCCCGTCTTCGCGCTCAATGGCAACATTCCTCAGATCAAAGGTTTTTCTGTTGAGTAATCCGGCGGTATTGATGGAGGTGAGTGCAGCGCCGGCCGGCGGATCTGCATTTTCAATTGCCGAGAAAACTCCGAGATCAACCCGGGCAAAGGCTGGAAGTATTTTTCTGCCGGGGGTGTTAACCGGGCCATTGACATAGACCACCACAGGGCGGGCTTTTTCCAGTGATAAACTGACCGATGGCGAACTGAAGGTGGAAGCCGCGTTTTCCTGAATAACCTCGGCGGCCCCGGTCATGGTTAAACCACCTACGGTGTACACCCCGAGTCCCGGAAGTATGATATCGCCGGACGCATTAACCAAAAGCGCTCTGTAGGTGTACGGCTTGCCGGCATCCAGCTGAACCGTGAGGATATCCCCGGGCCCTAACCGGTAGTTGTTTTGCAGGAAGGAAGCGTCGGGCGGAACCAGAGGGCTTAATCCCCGGCTCAGGGCGTCCTGATAATAATTCGGTTCCTGGCCTTGTACATTCAGTTCCAGTCCGGTTCCGCTCCGTTCTTCCGTTTGTTGAGAAAAGGCGCTTAACGGCAGAATGAGCAGGCATAGTAAACATGCGGCGGTCATCAGGTTTGGCTTCCTATGCATAAATCTTCTCCTAAAGTTATCCCTTCCTGCCTTTCATACGGGCCAGAACTATGCCGGCGATCACGAAGAGTGAGCCAATATATTGAATTAGGGTGAGGGGTTCATCCAAAATAACAACCCCGAAGATGAGGCCCAGCACCGGTACCAGATTCTGGTAGGCGGCGGTGCGAACGGCACCGATCTTAGATATGCCGTTATTCCAGATCAGATAGGCCAGCCCTATCGAAAACAATCCACTATACACGAGTCCGCCGTAACCCAGCGGGCTGATCGCGCTCCAGTCAAGGCGAATAAGATTAGGGATCCCGACAAGAAAAAAGGCCACAAAACCGATCAGCGCCATGAAAGCAGAGTACTGAGTGGTGTTATAGAACTTCAGATATTTCCTCGAAAGTATGGTATAAACTCCCCAGGTAACGGCAGCAAGCAAGGTGATCAGATCTCCGGTAAAATACTGGGAAGAGAAGGAGATGGGGTTTTGCCCGCCTGTAATGATCAGACTTACACCGGTAAAAGCCAGCACAACTCCGATGGTCTTGAAAGCCGTCAGCTTCTCATCCGTGAAGAACTGGGAAAGCAAAGCTACCCAGATAGGGATGGTCCCCAGCATAACCGCTGCATTTGCCGAATAGGTCTTATCAATGCCAATGATAAAAAAGAGCTGGTAGAGGAGGTTCCCGATGAGCCCGATGCCAACCAGTTTCCAGAGGTGTTCTCTCTTGAATTCCAAAGTGAACCCTTTCATTCTGGCTGCGACATACAGTAGCAAGGCTGCCAGCACATAGCGCAGAGCATTGAAACTGTACGGGTCAAATTCGCGAAGCGCCACCTTTACAATACTGAAATTGAGCGCCCAGATCACGGCAACCAGAATGAGCGTAAGGTCAACGAAATACTTTTTAATCAAATCGGCTTTTTTTTTGGGCCACAAGGTAAAAGAATAGGGGCTATAAACCGACGGGATGTTTGCTTTTTATTTACAATAAAAAAATAGGAACTGAATAAACTTAATCTTAGTTTGTGACCTGAATTCAAAAAATGACTTGAAGTCAAAATGGGAATAGCCGAACGAAAAGAAAGAGAAAAGGAACTCAAGCGATCAACCATGCTTGAGGCGGCTGAACAGCTGATACTGGAAAAGGGGCTGGACCAGCTGAATATGGATGAAGTTGCAGAACGGGCCGAGGTCAGTAAGGGTTCCCTCTATCAGTATTTTAACAACAAGAACGATCTTGTTCTTGGGATTTGTAACAAGGCGACGTCCATGCTGAACAAGGAGATCGCCAAGGTGCTCACCAAAGACCGGCCGGGTATTGAGCTGGTATATATGATCGGGGCCACCTTCATGAATTTTGTGAGCGACCACCCCGAGTTTTTCCGGGCGATGAAGTTTCACGATAATCTCAAGGAGACGAATGAGTTATCGGACAGTAAATATCTGTGCATGTGCCGGGATAATATGCACAGTTCTTTTACCTGCATGGTGCGGGCCATTCAGATTGGGATGCAGGATGGCAGCATCGATCCGAGTTACGACCCCAAGGAGCTCGCGGTAATCCTGTGGGGTACCTCGCATGGAATGGTGAGCCTCGCCTATCAGCATAAGAACACGGAGCATTTCAACCTGCTGGAACAGATCGGCATTGATGTCCGCTCTCTCTTCGATGGATACATGAAAATGATCGGTACCGGGATCTCCACCGATAAGGAGCAACTGGAGTTTGACTCCAAGTCAATTTTTGAAACAAACAGTGAGGAATAGCGTAGTTCGTCACCTGAAAATTTTTAAGCAACAAAGACTTCCTGAGAAATGAGTTTTAAAACGGTTCGTGCAGCACTTCTTATACTTTTGGCAGCTTTAATACATCTGCCTGTACAGGCACAATCTTCGGAACAAGTATTCACGCTGGAAGACGCGATACAGACAGCTCTTGCGAACAGCCCGGAGATCAAGCGCGCGATTCTTTCGGTAGATGATGCAGACCAGCTGGTCAAAATCGCCTATGCGGAAGTATTTCCGGATGTGATCTCATCGGTGAACTACACCCGCAACATTGAGATACCTGTAAATTTTATTCCCGCACAGATTTTTGACCCTTCCGCTCCCGCAGGAACCCTGATCCCGGTTCAGTTCGGAACAGACAACAACTGGCAGGGTGGCTTCACCGTCAGTCAGAATATTTTTAAGGGGGAAGCCCTGGTGGGTATCAGCAGCGCAACTGTTTTTAAGACGGTGCAGACCGAAACGTTAAGGGCGACCAGCCAGCAGGTGATCACACAAGTTCGGATCGCTTACTACTCGGTACTGGTGGCTCAGGAGCAACTGAGATTACAGGAAGCTCAGATCCGCAGGCTGGAAGAAAACCTGAAAGAAAACCGTTCCAGAGCTGAGGCAGGCATCGTGGACGATTACGATGTGCTCAGCCTTGAGGTGCAGCTCAGCAA
This sequence comes from Balneola sp., assembly GCA_965267385.1. Classification (GTDB taxonomy): domain Bacteria; phylum Bacteroidota; class Rhodothermia; order Balneolales; family Balneolaceae; genus Balneola. The sequence continues at coordinate 2,541,218 of OZ253957.1, read as the reverse complement.
TCAGCGGCCGCAGTTGATAGAAGCCGAGTACCGGGTCGATGAATCGTACAGGGTTCTTAAACAGGCAATGGGCCTTCCGCTCGACTTTCCATTGGAAGTGAGGGGGGACCTGAACGAGTATGATATTCTGGATGAAGAGGCGGTGAGCGAAGTAAACGCCCATCTGAAGACGGTCGATAAAATGAACCCCTACGAGTACAGCCGAACCGGTATTGATTCCATGGAACTCAGCAAGAGCCGGGGAGACCTCAGAGTTCTGAATTCCAGCCTTGAGCTGAAAGACCGTGAGATCAAAGCCATTAAAAGCCGGTTTTTACCGACACTGACCGCTTCATACAACTTGCAATGGAGCTCAGCCGAACCCGGGACACCTGATTTCTTTGAGAATAATGTCCGTTTTCAGACCCTCGGACTTAGTTTAAGCTTGCCCATTTTTCAGGGAATGCAGCGGATCGCTAACGTGGACCGTGCCATCATTCAGAGAAAAGACCTGGAAGAACAAAAGAGGGCGACCCTGCTGAATGCTCAGCACGAAGTGGCATCTGCGGCAGAAGCGCTGAATCGCTTACTTGAAACGGCGGAGGCGCGCAAACAGGCGCTCGAACAAGCCAGAGAAGGATATGAGCGGGCCAGGAAGAGACTGGAAAATGGCCTGGGATCACAAATAGAAGTGACCGAGGCGGAAATTCAGGTGCGGCAGGCCGAAGTGAATTATGCGCAGATGGTGTACGACTATCTGAGTGCCAAGGCTCGATATGATCTGGCCACAGGACAGGTTCCCTTTGCTGATATAAAACCATAAAGAATATGTATAACAGTTCAAGAACAAAGACCATGAAAAATAAAAGTGTAATTCTACTAGCGATCGCAGGTTTGCTGGGCTCAGCATGTGCGGGGGGCGAACAGGCGGATACGGGACCTGAGACCGCTGTTAAGACGGTCAACGTGACCACCCAAACCATAACGCCGTCCAGCTTTGCAAGCTATGTACGTGTTGTGGGTACTGTTGAAACCTCAAACGACATTATGATCTCGGCAGAAGTAAGCGGCCGTGTGATCTCCTACAATGTGAATGAAGGTGATCTGGTAAGGGAAGGGCAGACCATCATGAAGATCGATGACTCCAAGCTGAAGCAGGAAAAAGCCCGCCTGGAAGCCATGACCGCTCAGGCCAGAGAAAATTATGAACGCCTTCGCAAAGTCTATGAGGAAGACGGCATCGGTTCCGAGCTGGACGTACTTAACGCCCGGTACGCCTACGAGCAAAGCAAGTCTTCACTTGAATCGGTTAAAGTGGATCTGGAGAACACCAGCATCAAGGCACCTTTTACCGGCCGGGTGGAGGACAAAATGATGGAGGCGGGCGAAATGGTTGCCCCGGGAACCCCCGTAGTACGCCTGATCGGCATGGATGACTACATCATTTCAGCGGGTGTTCCTGCCCGATATGCCAATGCGGTGAAACAGGGAGACAAGGTTGACATCTGGTTCGATCATATGGAGGGAGATACTCTGCAGGGAACCATTCGGTTTGCAGGTAAAAGCATCAATCCCCAGAACCGCACCTTTGATATTGAAGTTGACCTGCCCGGAAATAACGACGACTACAAAGTGGATATGATCGCGAACCTGAGACTGAGAACCAATCAGCAGGACAATGTAATTGTGATCTCGGAGGAGTTCGTTTATTCCAAAGAAAACAAGTATGTGGTATATGTGGTCGGAGTGAATGAGGAAGGGAATCCGGTAGCCGAAGAACGGGAGGTTCAGCTGGGCCGGTCTTACCGCACCGATGTGATCATTGAAGAAGGATTGCAGGCTGGTGATGATCTGATCACATTGGGATCAGCCTTTCTTGATGAGGGTATGCGGGTGACCGTCAAAGAAACTGCGAGTACCAGACTCGCCGCTAATTAATTTTATACAATTTCGGAAATCACCATGAGTACCGAACCACTAAACGATAAGAATAACAGTAACGGGGCCTCTGTACCGGATCCTTCTGACCGTAAAGAATTCTGGTTATCCAGCTTTTCGATCAATAACCGGATCAGTGTGCTGGTGCTGATAGTCCTGGTAGCAGTGATGGGGATCGTTTCCTATCTGACCATCCCCAAGGAAAGCTTCCCGAGTATTAACGTTCCAAATATTTTCGTGGTCACCGTCTATCCCGGTGTATCCCCCGAGGATATGGAGAGCCTGGTTACCCGGAAACTGGAAGATGAGCTGAGTAACATCTCAGATGTAAAGAAGATGACTTCCACCTCGGCAGAGGGGTATTCCAATATCAATCTGGAATTTGAACCAAGTGTGGACATTGAGGACGCTCTGCAAAAAGTGCGGGAAAAGGTGGATCTGGCAAAGCCGGAACTTCCCGAAGACGCCGAAGAGCCCAATGTACAGGAGATCAACTTCGCGGAATTCCCGATCATGAACGTAAATCTGTCAGGGGAATACGACGAGGTTATCCTGAAGGAGATCGCGGAAGACCTGCAGGACCGTATCGAAGCCATACCGTCGGTGCTGGGTGTGGACCTGACCGGCGGGCTGGAACGGGAAGTGCAGGTGGATGTGGACCTTGCAAAGATGAAATATTATAACATCACCTTCGGGGATATCATCGGCGCCATTTCCCAGGAGAACGTCACCATTCCGGGAGGTGACATCTCGGTTGGCACCAAGAATTTCCTTCTGCGGGTTCCCGGGCAGTATCAGGATACCGAGCCCATCGAGGACATCGTGATTAAAGGAGAGAACCGTAATCCCATTTATGTAAGAGATGTGGCGGAGGTTACCTTTGGCTTCAAGGAGCGGGAAACCTATTCAGAGCTGGGCGGAGCACCGGTGATCACTCTCGGAGTAAAAAAGAGAACGGGCGAGAATATCCTGGAGACTGCATCTGCTGTCAAAAGTATCCTGGAGGAGCAGCTGCCTTTACTTCCGCCCACAACGACCTACTCGATCAGTAACGATCAGAGTGTGGACGTTGTGAACATGGTGAGCAACCTGGAGAACAACATCATCTCGGGCCTTATCCTGGTGGTCGGAGTGTTGCTATTCTTTCTGGGAGTCAGAAACTCATCCTTCGTCGGGATCTCTATTCCGCTGTCCATGTTCCTGTCATTTTTGGTGCTGGGTGCGTTTGGCATCACCATGAATATGGTGGTGTTGTTCTCTCTCATTCTTTCACTGGGTATGCTGGTGGATAATGCCATCGTTGTGGTGGAGAATATTTACAGGTATCTGGAAGAGGGGTTCGATAATTTCGAAGCTGCCAAGAAAGGAACAGGAGAGGTCGCGGTACCCATTATAGCCGGTACCACCACCACGATCGCCGCGTTCGCCCCCATGGTATTCTGGCCGGGCATCGTGGGGCAGTTCATGAGTTATCTCCCCAAAACACTCATCATTACACTGGCAAGCTCACTGTTTGTAGGATTGGTGATCAATCCGGTTATCTGTGCCTTGTTTATGCGCGTGGATGGTCAGGAAGGCAAGGCCAAGCTCACAAAAAGAGGGAAACAGATCCTCATGGGCGTGGTGGGGTTCATTTTGCTGATCCTACTTGCCAGCAGCTTTATAAGCTGGATAATGCTGATCGTTCTAGGAGCAATCCTTTGGGCGATCAACAAGTACCTGCTGGAGCCGGTGGGCAGATGGTGGCAGCGTGAAGGACTGAATAAAGTAATTGATAAATATGAAGTGTCGCTTGTGTGGGCACTGGACAACCGTCTGAAAACCATTGTGATCTCCATAGCGGTGCTGGTATCCAGCTTTGTTTTGCTGGGGGCATTTAATCCCGGAACAGAGTTCTTCCCGGAAGACATACCTCCCCGTGATGTGTATGTACAAATAGAAACACCGATCGGTTCGGATGTGACTTTTACTAAATCCATCGTGGATAATGTGCGCGACCGGGTAAGCAATATGCCCCAGTATGTGGATGTGAACAGCGTACTGGCAACATCCGGCGCCAGTATCACAGCGGATCCGGGTTCCAGCGGCGGGGGCAATGCCTCCAACAAGGGAACAGTGGCCTTGAATTTCGTGGACTTCCAGGAGCGACAGGGCGATGTGTTCGAAGCCATGGAATGGCTGAGGGATCACATGAGCCAGAATATAGTAGGCGCGAAGATTACCGTGGAGCAACCGCCTAATGGCCCGCCGACCGGTAAGCCGGTTAACCTGGAGATCTCAGGTTCCGACATGGACCAACTCACCAGGATCTCTAATGATATCCTGAATATCCTTGAAGAGGATTCGGTATTTGCCAAGATGGACGGACTGGAATCCAATTTACCGGAAGCCCGACCCGAAGTACGGGTTGAAGTGGACCGGGAAAAAGCTGCACTCTTTGAACTGAATACCAACGTGATCGGATCCACCATCCGTCAGGCTATCAACGGAGTGGAGGCTTCCAAGTTCCGTGACGGCAAGGATGAGTATGACATCATCGTTCGCCTGAACGAGAATTACCGGGATGACCTGAGTACCCTGGGGGACCTCACCATCATGCATGAAGGTAATCAGATTCCGCTTTCTGAGGTCGCGACATGGGAAATAAGCGATGGTTTAGGCGGAATCAATCACAAGGATTCAGAACGGGTGATCACGATCAGCGCGGATGTGCGTGCAGGACTCCAGGCCAACGCGGTACTCGCGGAAGTGCAGGAAGTACTGACTGATTACCTTCAGGATCTTCCGCAGGGTTATTCCTACAGCTGGACCGGCCAGCAGCAGGAACAGGATGAGTCTTTCGAGTTTCTGGGGCTCGCTTTCATGATCGCCGTATTCCTGATCTCTTTTATCCTGGTGTCACAGTTCAACTCTGTGGCCAAGCCTCTGATCATCCTGAGTTCGGTGATCATGTCAATGGCCGGAGTCTTTTTTGGGCTGGTTACTTTCCAGATGGCCTTTGGCCTCATGGCTTTCCTCGGTATCATTTCACTGGCGGGTATTGTCGTGAATAACGCCATCGTACTGATCGACTATGTGGATATTCTGAGGGAGCGGGACGGTATGAGCCTTCGTGACGCGCTGGTTCAGGGCGGTAAGATCCGTTTTCGCCCGGTGATCCTGACGGCCATCACCACCACGCTGGGACTGGTACCGCTTGCCATAGGATTCAACTTTGACTTCATCGTGCTGGTAAGCAGCCCGCTGACCTTCTTCTCTGACCTGGGTTCCTATATCTACATGGGAGGTGAACAGGCAGCATGGTGGGGACCAATGGCCATCGCGGTGATCGTGGGGCTGTTGTTTGCGACGGCTCTTACACTCATCCTGGTTCCTGTTCTGTACAGCATCATTGAACGGGGCCGAAGAGGCTTGAATAAAGTGATGTTTGGAACAACCGAGCCCGGCATCATCAAAGATCAAAGCCAGCTGAATGGTTCGGAGGACACTCCCAAAGAAGTTCAGCCTGCCGGAGCATAGAAAAATTAACAGATAAAGGGACGCTTGGGGCGTCCCTTTTTTGTTGGGGGAATCTCCATTTCGGTTCAAAATCCGTATCTTTCTCAGCGAATGTTAAACTAGCTAAAAGACCGTGATACAGAGAATTCAGACCGTTTTTTTGTTATTAGCTGCACTATCGACTTTAGGAGCCTATTTCACTCCGGTTTACACCCGGGCAATGGAAGACCCCCAGTTTTGGATAGGCTGGGGAATGGCTGCGGCGATGGCTGTTGCCATACTCCTTACTCTCTTCTCGGTCACACGATATGAAGACCGGAAAAACCAGATGAGCTGGGTTAAAAGGAGCATGATGGCCCAGGTGGTGGCGCTGGGATTTTGCGCGGGCGTGCTTTTTTCACTGGGAGGCATCGGAACGTACTTATGGGACGAAGCGCTCGGTGCCAGCCTGGTCGGGCTTGGTTTTATCTTTCAGTTTCTTGGGCTTAGGTTCATTCGAAAAGATGAGGAGCTGGTTCGGTCCATGGATCGAATCCGGTAACCATTGTGTCCGGGGAATATCCCAAAGCGAAAGTATTTCTGGCTCTCCTCGTGGGTCTTGGTGCATTTGCTTTTGCACCCATTCTCGTGAAGCTGGCTGCGGACTATTCTGCATTTAAAGTCGCCGCGGTGCGTACCGTATTTGCCGCACTGATCCTGGTCCCGGTCTATATTTCCAGCAAAAGGAGGGGAGATGAAGTAACCCACGTTAAAGGGGAACAAAAGTGGATGGCCCTTTCCGGCATATTGCTGGGGCTTCATTTCATATGCTGGATTGCTTCATTGTATTTTACCTCAGTGGCTTCCGCTTCAGTATTGGTTACCGTACATCCAATTCTGCTGATCCTGGCAGAACGTCTTTTATTCAGAGTTCGCTTTGCCTCCACGGTCTGGACTGGAGTGATCATAGCCTTTGCAGGATCCGTTCTTCTCGGCTATGCCGACTCTCATGCAGTATCGGATTTTTCGAACCCTGCTTTGGGTAACGGTCTCGCGGTACTAGCCGCGGCTATCTTTGCGATATACTTCCTGATCGGCCAGAAAGTCCGCAGAAAACACAGCTGGATCGGGTATGTATTTCCGGTGTACAGCTGGGCGGCCGTGACCTGCATATTGGTTATGCTCTTGGTTGACGGCTTCAGTTTGCCCACCGAACCGGAACTGATTCTGATCGGGCTGGCTCTGGCAGTAGGGCCGCAGATCATGGGGCATGGTTCTTTGAATTATGCGGTGAAATATGTTTCTCCCACTATTCTTTCCACGTTGATTCTTACGGAACCGCTGTTTGCATCCATATTGGCGTATTTCCTGTTCAGTGAGCTCCCCGCAAGGCTTTCGGTGACCGCTATGATCATTATTCTGATCGGTGTCGGATTAACATGGACAAAGAAAAAGGCCCGGACTGACGCAAAAGCATCCTGATAGTTCTTAACTATTTGAAAACACTTCCCTTAGTTTGTTTTTTGAGCGGTTTTCCGAATTATATTCCCCTTTAATGCGTTATCTCCCCTGGAAAGACTGCATCTGCATTTAGACTTCAGTGGCGGCTTTACATGAGTTAGATGTTGCTAATGATGAAGGCAAAACTCGTCGATAAGGCTTATACTGTTATCCAAGTTGATTGGGTTTGATTGCAGAGTCATAAGTTCATCTTATTTAAGTCTGCATTTTATGGTACACAACAATCTTAAAATTGGTCAATGGAGAATCAGCCTGCTGCTTTTTGTGACAGCAGTGCTGACCGCCTGTTCTTTCCAGACGGATGAGGAAGCTGATCCGGTATTGAAGAACGGGCCGCTTTCCAGCATTGAAGAGCCTGTTTACAGAGATTTCGCCGAGATCAAGAGATCGGGAGTGCTGCGGATGATCACCAGCTATAGTTCCAACACCTATTTTCTTCACAGAGGTATTCAGGCGGGATTTGAGTACGAACTGATCCGGAATTTTGCCAAAGAAAACGATTTGGCCCTCGAGGTGGTGATTGTGGGAGAAGACGAAAATCCTTATGACCTCCTGAACAGCGGAGAAGGAGATGTGATCGCCGCCAACTATACGATCACGGAAGAGCGTAAAGATGTGGTTGAGTTTACACGGCCTTATAACATTGTGGATCAGGTGATTGTGCTGTCGGATGAGCTGGAAGTAATTCCTGAAAGTATCACTGAATTATCCGGTATTCCCATCGCTGTTCGCAGAAACAGCTCCTATTTTGTACGATTGAAAGAACTTCAGGAAGAAGGCTTTGACCTTACCATCGAACTGGTACCGGATGATATGGATACCGAAGCCCTGCTCTATCAGGTTGCCAATGGAGTGCACCAGGCCACAGTAGCGGATGATAATATGTATCAGGCTGCCAACAAGTACATGCCGGGACTGGAAACAGGCCCCATCATTGCTCAGAACGATACCATTGCCTGGGCTATCCGTAAGAATCATCCCGATCTGGAAGCCAGGCTGAACAGGTATCTGTACAAACACTTCCGGTTCGATCAGAATGGGGTTCCCAAACGATCTGCTTTTTTGAATGTGCTTCGCAAAAAGTATTTCGAGAGCGGCACACAGATCGCGGAGTACTTCAGCCCGGAAGTGGAGGCAGAAGAGGCGGGGATGATCTCACCATATGATAATCTGATCCAGACCGTGGCCGCGGAGTATGACCTGGACTGGGTTATGATGACGGCTATTGCTGCCCAGGAATCCAGGTTTAATCCAATGTCGGAAAGCTGGGCCGGTGCAGTGGGTATCATGCAGGTACTTCCGAGGTTTTCAGAAGTGCCCGAAGACTCGCTGTATATTCCTGAGATCAATATCAGAGAAGGTGCCCGAATCCTCAGGGAACATCTGGAGCACTATTCCTACATGGATTCCACCCAGCAGTGGAAGTTTGCCTTGGCGACCTATAATGCCGGACTGGGACATATGGCAGACGCCCGAAGGTTAACGATCGACCACAATAAAGATCCCAATAACTGGGAGGATGTGTCCCAGTCGCTGTTAAAACTGATGCAGCGAAAATACTATCAGAATGCGAGATACGGATTCTGCAGAGGCATTGAAACGGTGAGGTACGTGAATGAGATCATGAACCGCTACGGGACCTACGAAGCGATCCTCGCCCTTTCAAGGGATCAGAACGCCCGTTTTCCGGGAATTCTGGGAATAAAAACGATGAACTAAAGTTTGTTTACTCCACCCTCAGTACGATCATGGTGATATCATCGTACTGGATGTTATTGGAAAATTCATTGATGTCATCAATGACGGCGTCCATAACTTCCTGAGTGCTCTTATCCCGGTTTTTCAGAATGCACTCCAGCAGCCGCTCTTCTTCATACTCTTCAGTTTGCTCGGGATTCATGGCTTCGGTCACCCCGTCGGTAAAGAAAGTGATGAGGTCCCCGGGCTGAAGTTCAATTTCCGTAGTCTGGTAGGGCATCATGGTGGGCATGGCTCCGAGGATAACGCCTCCTTCCTCAAGCAATTCAGGTTCATCCGAACCTTTTCGAAGCAGGATCGGAGGATTATGCCCCGCATTCACAAACTTAAACCGCTTTCCATCCGGAGATATCTTGCCCCAGAAGAAGGTGATGAATTTGTCCGGTGGGGTGTTTTCATAAATGATGTCATTGATGCTTCCGGTAGCTTCACCCAGCGTTACATCGATCGGTGCTAGGGCATGCAACATGGACTGGAGGTTAGCCATCAACAGGGAGGCGGGGATTCCCTTTCCGGTTACATCCGCAATGGCCAGGAGGTGTCCGCCATCAGGGGTTTCGATAAAATCAAAATAGTCGCCGCCCACCTGACGGGAGGAAATATTGATAGCTGATAGTTCAAAGCCCTCGATCTCCGGCAGGGGATCGGGCAGTAAACCGCGCTGGATATTCTTGGCAAGGTTGAGCTCTTCATCCAGCCTTTGTTTTTCCAGCCTTTCTTCCAGAAGAAGCGTTTTTTGAATGGTAAGCAGGGCCAGGTTACCCAGCGACTGCAGGAAGTTGACTTCAGCTTCCCCGTATTCCTGCTTGTTGGCACGGGCTCCAACGCCCACCACTCCGATCTTTTCATTTTGAAAACGGAGGCCGATCACCAACCGGATGTTATTCTCCCTGAGAAAGGCACAGTCTTCGTCCTCACCGATATGGGCCACATCATCCAGCTCGAACAGATAATTGAGCTCTTCTTTGTCAGGCTCTTCCTTGATGCCACTGATCGAGACAATGGATTTTTCGTCATCCACATCCAGTGCAAAAAAGAAGGTACGGATGAGCATCTGTCCCAGCATGGCGAACTTAAAGACCCGGGCAATTTCTTCCCGGTCCACCATCAGGTTAAAATCCTTGCTGAGCTCGAGGAGTGTATTCAGGTCATGTACCTTGCGGTCGAGCCGGCGGTTGATGGTGCGCATCTCCTGAAACATTCGGGAGTTGGCGATGGCCACCGATGAGATGATGGTCAGGCTTTCAATAAACTCAAGTTCACGGTCAGTGACGGGCTGTTTATTTCCTTTTGGTCCCAGGCACAGAAAGCCGATATGGTAATTGCTGGTTTTGAGATTGAAGAGTACGCTCTCCTGTTCAACCCCCAGCTGCCTGAAGATTTCGGTATATTGCTCTCCCTGCAGTACTGATGTTTCCAGCTCCTCGGGAGAGAAATTAACCTTTACCTCACTTTCTTCGGGGTGCCACCCTCTTCCTTTGGACCGGCTCACCAGGTAGGAATTCTCGCCGGGTTTGAACATCAGGATCATGCCTTTGGTAACCAAAAGCTTCCCCATGGTGATAAGCAGTAAATTGTTCAGTACGAAGTCGGGATCCTGGGATTCGATCAGCAGCCGGCTGGTTTCCAGAAGCGTGCGAAGTTCGAAGCGGCTGTGTCGGTCGTCAATGTTGGTCAGGTCACTCACAGGGCTAGAGATGCTTGACCATTTTAATTTCGTTGACCTGGCCTTTTCTGTTGTACTGTACGTTATCCATCAGCTTGCGGATCAGGTACACCCCCATGCCTCCGCGTTGCTTATTCTTGATTCGTTTCATCAGGTCGGGCTCGTTGTAAGAGCTAGGATCAAAACTTTCACCTTCGTCCGTCAGCGAGATCCAGATCTGGGAGTTGTCAAAGCCCAGTTTGATCTGTACAGGCTTGGCGGGAGTATTTTTATAGGCGTGCTTGATGATATTGGTGTAGGCTTCATCAACGGCCAGTCTTATTTCGGAGATATCCTTTTCCGACATTCCGAGGTTCTGAGCATGTTCGGCAACAAAATCACGCACCTCCGACAGGTGAGCCGTAGAGGCTTCCACAGAGATACTGTATATGTTGTTATTTTTGCTCACCTTTCTTCGATCAGTTCGAGTTGAAACCTTTCAGTGCTTCACTTTCATCATCATGGATGTCGTAGAGGGTGGGGAAACCCAGCAGATCGAATACGTTGTACACGCGTTCATTCATGTTGGTAAGCTTGATGTCTCCTCCCATCCCGCGTACATCTTCGATATAGGCCATAAACACCCCTAAGCCTGCACTGGCGATATATTCCAGCCCCCTGCAGTTAACGATGATTTTAATCTGGTCTTTATCGATCAGTGATTTAAGGGAATTCTCCAGTTGCGAAGCGGTATGGGCATCCAGCTCGCCACTGATATCGAGTACACGAACGGCATCAACTTCACGTACAGCTATACTAAAGTTTTTCATTCCGTTGTTTTTGAGTAGAGTTGATTGATTTGATCATGATCAATGATAACGCAAACCGAAGAATTAGGAAAATAAATCACGGTGGGTGCGCTACGAAGGTTCAAAAAAGAGGTTTCAAAAAAAATAGGGCATTACATTTTTCATATGCAATGCCCTGACTATTCATCAAGAGAGACGCTACTTGAGCGCCCTTTAATTACGTAAATGCTTGGGAGATAAACAAATAAAATCTCATTGCTTATCCTGAGCGGTATAACAGGGGCTACCGGACCTTAGATACCCAATATTCACTGTTGATTTCTTCGGCCAGTTCTTTTCCGAGGCTGGCCGCGGCTTCTTTAGTGCCAAAGTAGCCCACACGAACACGGAACCATACATCTCCCCATTCCTCATCTCCTACTTTTACCACATAGGCATTGGGATAATTGCGGTCGCTCCATTTGGCGATGAAGCTGTTTGCTTTTTCTTCTGAACGGAAAGCGCCAACCTGTACGGCATAGGCCCCATCCTCTTCAAAAGAATAGCTGCCCGTTGAGGCGCCACTTTCGGAACCTGAAGTTGACCCCGGAGTGTCACCGGAAGCGTTGGCTTGTTCAAGACTGTCCTGACGCGCTCTCATCTGCTCAGCGATCTGTTGCTGCTGAACCTGCCTTAAGGAATCCATACGGGCCTGCTCGCGGGCTCTGCGTTCCTCCTCACTTTCACCACACCCTTGTACAAGGACCACTGCAAATGCAACCAAAAGAAGTTTTATACCGAAATTTTTCATGACGTAGTAAATTAATTTGTAGACAATATAACCATATGACACAGAAACATACATTATAAGGTCTAGTTAACCAAATAAGAGTTACTGCTTTATCCCAGTATGGGGCACAATCTGACAGCGGAAGAAAAAGTTGGAACATTATCTTCCGGAATCCGTTTTTGGAGGGAGAATTCAATTCAACAACATTCGTATGTCTGTATTCGATTTTTTGATCTATATGCTCATCGCTTCTATTTGCGGCGGTATCGGGCAAAGCATAGGTGGCTATAAACTAGGCAGCGGGGGCTGCCTCATTTCGGCCGGGGTTGGTTTTGTCGGGGCCATCTTGGGGAAATGGATCGCGATGGAACTGGAATTGCCCCTGCTCTGGACCATCGAGATAAGCGGAAAACCCTTTCCGATCATTTGGTCCATTATCGGAGCCGCACTGCTCACGGCCGTACTGGGAGCTGTTTTTAAAAACAAAGAGAAAAAGTAAGAGGCGCTTTTTCGCTTCAATTATTAGGATTAATTCCTTTAATTACCTGCCGCAAATTCAAGTGCAGGATAACTAATTAAAGGATTTTCAAATGGGTTTTGAAACCATTGACATCATCGTATTTGCCAGCTACTGTGCGATGATTATCGGAATAGGTCTCTGGGTTTCCCGGGATAAAGAAGGGCACCAGAAAAATGCAGAGGATTATTTCCTGGCCGGTAAGTCCCTGCCCTGGTGGGCGATCGGGGCATCGCTGATTGCCGCCAATATTTCGGCAGAACAGATCATCGGTATGTCGGGATCCGGATTTGCCGTCGGTCTTGCCATTGCCTCCTATGAGTGGATGGCCGCGGTCACGTTAATTATCGTGGGTAAGTATCTGTTGCCTATTTTCATTGAAAAGAAACTCTATACCATACCCGAGTTTGTAGAGCAGCGATTTAATACCACGCTCAAGACCATCCTCGCCATTTTCTGGATCGCGCTCTTTGTATTTGTGAACCTGACGACAGTGATGTTTCTGGGAGCCAAAGCCCTGGATACCATCTGGGGAACCGGTGACGGCAGCCTTCTGATCTGGTGCTTGCTGGGACTGGCGGCTATAGCAGCTGCCTATTCGCTGTATGGCGGACTTTCGGCAGTGGCCTGGACCGATGTGGTACAAGTAGCCCTGCTCGTGCTGGGAGGAACCATCACCACCATCATTGCGCTGAATGCGGTTACACCGGAAGGAGGTGTATTCAACGGGCTGGCCCATATTTACGATGTAGCGGGTGACAAATTTGATATGATCCTGGATCGTTCGAACCCGGAGTTTCAGAACCTTCCCGGCATAGCTGTTCTCATCGGGGGGATGTGGGTGGCCAACCTCTATTACTGGGGTTTTAACCAGTATATCATTCAGCGAACACTGGCAGCCAAATCGCTGAAAGAATCTCAGAAAGGAATCATTTTCGCGGCATTCCTGAAAATGATCATTCCGCTGATCGTCGTGATTCCAGGCATCATCGCTTATGTGATGTACTCTCAGCCCGCGGGTACTGCGGAGATCCCGGGGGTGGTGGATGCCTTTACCAAAGCCGACGGATCTGTGGATAATGACAAGGCCTACCCCTGGCTGATCAGTGTATTTTTGACTCCCGGTTTCAAGGGACTGGTGGTAGCGGCCCTTGCCGCAGCCATTGTTTCGTCGCTGGCTTCCATGCTGAACTCGGTGGCAACGATTTTTACCATGGATATTTATCGACCTTACATCAATAAAAACGCCACCGACAAGCAAACTGTGAATATGGGACGCATCACTGCAGCGGTGGCTCTGGTAGTAGCCATTGTGATCGCTCCCTTACTGAGCGACGTACCACAGGTGTTCCAGTTCATTCAGGAGTACACCGGTATGGTGAGCCCCGGTATTCTCGCGGTATTTATGATGGGCCTTTTTTGGAAAAAAACCACGACCAAAGGAGCGATCTACGGAGTCTTGTCTTCCATTGTCATCGCTATGCTGCTTAAGATACCGGCAGTCGGACTGCCTTTTCTCGACCAGATGTTCTACACCCTTTTCATCACCATTGTGATCATCGCCGGGGTGAGTCTGACGACCAATCCACAAGACGACGACCCGAAAGCGATCCATACCACGGCAGAGACGTTCAAAACCCCACCGGCCTTCAATATCGGGGCTTATGCGGTACTTATTCTCTGCGCGGTGCTGTACGGGATTTTCTGGTAGTCACCAACAACTCAATTTTCAAAAAGCCGGGCTGTGTAGTCCGGTTTTTTTATGTCTGAAAAAGGGCTTAGGACTATCAAAAAGGAAGGTCCTGCCGGTTTTACAAAAACATAGTTACAAAAGGAGTAAATCGTAGTTATGTTTTTTGGGAAGGATAGCTACGAACGCAATAGGTACTCGCGCCAGACTTGGAAGAAGCAGGAGCTTGGGAACGAGTTGAAAGCCCGTCATTGCGAGGAGGCCGAGACCTTAATAAAGGCTGAACATAACCGACGACGCAATCTCCCTATCCGGCCCAAAGATAGTTTGGGAACGAATTGAATAGATATAATTCAAGGGTCAAGACAACTTAAGGAAATTTAAAATTCCGTAAGTTGTTGAATGCCAATCAATAACAAATATGTTTACCGTTCACGAATTTCAGAGGCCAAATTCAGGCAGCTTTTAAAGCTTTTTTGCCTGGATTTGACCGCCACCCAGATAGCCGAATTGACCCATCTGAGTCGTAATTCTGTGAACAAGTATTTGAAGGCGATTCGCCAGCGTATTGCTCAGCTTTGCGAGAGCGAATCTCCTTTTAGTGGTCAAGTTGAAGTCGATGAATCGTACTTCGGTGCCCGTCGAACCAAAGGCAAACGAGGCCGGGGTGCCCGAGGTAAAACCATCGTCTTCGGAATCTTTAAGCGCAATGGAAACGTGTATACAGAAATCGTCCCAGATGCCTCGAAAAAGAGCCTTCAACGCGTTATTCGAGGCAAAGTCAGTCCCAATAGCATCATTCACTCTGACGGGTGGAGAGGCTATAATGGACTGGTGGATCTGGGCTATGCCAAACATCTTAGAGTCGATCATGGTCGCAATGAATTTGTTACTTCAGCCAGTCATATAAATGGCATCGAAGGATTCTGGGGCTTTGCTAAAACCCGGTTGGTTAAGTGTCGGGGTATGCATCCTTCCACGTTCTATTTGCATCTAAAAGAGTCTGAGTTTCGGTTTAATTATCGCAAAGAAAATATTTATCCAAAATTGTTAACATACATCCGTCAAGAACCGCTTAAGTTGTCTTGACCCTAATTCAAAATTCATCCCCCAACTAGCGCGAGCTGCTAGTGCTGAACTTGATTCAGTATCTCGCTCGTGCGGCTTCCTCAAAAGGCTTTGACTACTTCTCATGCCTTTCCCTCCATAGTAATCAGTAGCACTACTGTATCGCCAGTGATCCGGACTTTCAACAAAACCGGCTACAACAGGATTATAATGAAGGTATTGCAGTTTCTGATCCACAATCTGATTGGTTGAGAGTTCAATTGGATGATTATCCTGCTGCCACAGTTGCCAGTCTTTATTATGACTATTCTCATTTCCTGTATGTTCCATTATTGACAAGAGCCACTTTTTTCGGCTTTTTTTAGGGTTAAAGGTGATCTGCATTCTCAGATGTCGTGAAGTATAGCTCTTAAAGTCTCTCAGGATATTTTGCATAGGCTCTTTATTAGTGCCTATAATTAACTGAACATGACTGGGCATGATACACCAGGCATAGATCACCAGCCCTTTTTCTTTCAGGCAATATCTGAGACTCTCAATAAGCAGATCACAATACTCAGAACGAGTGAAAAGGTCGATCCAGTGAACAACCGCAAAGCTTACAAAGTAGGCTTGTTGCTGATCTTTAAATTTATACTTCCGGCTCATGTAAGTAGGAGACAGGATAAAATGATTCTTTACAATAGCTGATTAGTTTAGTGGAAAAGGCACGAGCGAGACGCTCGCGCCAGTTGTGAATGAGTTGAAAGCGAGTTGAAGAGTCCGCTTGGGACCGTATCAGGGTGCCAACTGAAGTAGCAATTTGCTCTATAGTTACTCATTCAATATGTCAAGAAAGTTTAAAATTTGAACTAATTCTTTTAGAATTGGTTATATTAGAGCGTTCTCCAAAAGAAAAAATGGTTATGACACACGATAAAACTGTATTTGCAGGTAAGCCAGAACCAGTAAATAGTTTTTACTTTGAAGATCAAATTGATGATGAAACTACATCATTTGATGTTCATGTTTATGTGAACGATCGGGAACTGCTTATCGATAACAGCAGGTTTGATTTCATCAATGATCTTCTTATCGAGGGCAAAATCGAGGTCTTTGGACTCACCTTGTGAAAAGAATTGCTTAATCTCATCTTCTGATAGGTCACAATTTTCGGCCAATAAGTGAGCAATTTTATCCTCATCGACTTTGAGCCCACTGCCAATCTCTTGAAGTTTACTGTAGTTCATTCTTTCCGGTACTTGTATACCAACCCCATGAAATAGGAACGAAGTACCAGGACAAGCATACTTCTCATTACCAGCCATAAAAATTACAGTAGCTATTGAATCAATTACACCCATATTATGCATAATAATATTGCACGGAAGTGCTTTTAGGAAATTATATAAGTCTATTCCGTCTCTAACCGATCCACCTGGGGAGCTTATATGGAAGTGAAGTTCTTTTGGGTCATGGCGACCTAAAAGATTTACGCAAATGCCTTTTAGTTGATTAGCTGTTTGTACATTTATTGGTAGTGAAAAATTTATATAAATCTTTTCGATGGCTTGCTTGTTCATGTTATTACTACTGATTTAATTTCTTATGTATTGGTAACTGTCAAATATTTAGGGAACTGGGTCAATCTTTAATATGTGTGATCAATGTAATTGAAAATTTAGTGTAATGTGAGGCAACTTTTGAACAAGTTTTCGACAAGTTATTCTGACTACTTACAGAAAAAGCGTGAGCGTCTCGCTCGTGCGAACTAAGCACCCATCAAAAATTCTTAATTTTGAATTTTAAATTTCAAAGTGACCCCACCGGGACTCGAACCCAGATCTAGAGCTTAGGAGGCTCCTATTCTATCCACTTGAACTATGGGGTCAAATAATAAGTGTAGCAAAGATACGTATTTGATGAAACTTTGTGCGATGTTATCGTACCGATCCGCCAGTGATTTTTAAAAATAGCCGGGAAAAGAATGAAAAATACATCATGTCTGCTGCTCATTGTGCTGCTGTTCAGCGCTGACGGAGCTGCACAGGAAGCCAAACGAATCAGCGGAAAGGTGGTGGATGCCAGCACCGGGGAGCCACTGGCGGCGGCACATGTGATCATCAAGGGCACCTATACCGGTACCATCGCCAATGCGGACGGCGAATTCAGCCTGATGGTGCGCAATTTCCCGGCAACCATCGTAGCCCGTTTTATCGGATTTGAGACCCATGAGCAAACGGTCGACCGGCATTTTGAAGGAGAGCTGGACTTCCTCATGAAGGAGGCGGTGGTACAAATGGAACAACTCACGGTGACCGGAGAAGATCCTGCTATATCCATCATGAAGGAGGTGATCCGCCGGAAAAAGATCTGGTGGGAAAAACTGGAGACCTATAAAGCGGAAGCGTATTCCCGGCAGCAGCTGTTAAACGACACCACCATCGTTTCCATTTCCGAAAGCGTATCCGAAGCGTACTGGGATAAGGAAAAGGGTCCGCGGGAAGTACTGCTCTCACGCAGGCAAACCGCAAATATTGAAGGAGCAGATAACTTCGCCGGGGTAAGCTACCTCCCCAACTTCTATACAGATGAACTGAATATCGCCGGTTTTGATATGGTGGGCATCACTGACGAGCGTGCGCTCAAGTATTACGACTACAAGCTGGTGGATTACCGGAGTATAGATGATAAAGTGGTATATGAGATCGAAGTGAGTCCAAAGCGGAAGTTTCAGCCATTGTTTGAAGGAACCATCTTTGTGCTGGATGAAGAATTTGCCCTCCTGTCCGTGAAGCTGAGGCCCAATCATGTGGTGGTGTTTCCTCCGCCTGTACAGGATTTCAACCTCTACTATGAGCAGCAGTTCAGCAACTTTGGCGGTGACTTCTGGCTTCCTGTGGATGTGCGTATCGAAGGTAAGATCAAGGTGGGTGTGGTCGGCCTTCGCTTCCCGCCCATTGGCTTCAGGCAGGTATCCAAAATGAATAACTACGAGGTGAACATCGAGCTGCCCGATACCCTGTATCAAGACTGGAACTGGTTCAGTGTCGATTCAACCACCATCAACAAACCCGATTCCATTTTCACCACCACCATTGATGCCGTACCCCTTTCCACTAAAGAAGAGCAGGCGTACTCCACCCTCGATAGCACAGCCACACTGGCCAAGGCCTTTAAGCCAAAAGGTTTTTTCGCCCGTTTCATCGAGTGGGAAGAAGAAGAGGATGATGAGGAGGATAAGAATGTACGTGTGAGCAGCGGTGAGAATCGCAGTTCAGGCCGGTCAGTAAGTTCCGGCGGAAACAGGCAGCCACGGGGGCTGAGTAAATTTGCCCGGCACCTGAGTGTAAATGCACGATATAACCGTGTAGATACTTTTTTTGGGGCGCTCACTCATACAAAACATTATTTCGATAACCGGCTCAGGTCCAGGGTCACACTGGGCTACAACCTGGGATATCAGGAAGCCACTCACGGCGTTGCTCTCTCTTGGTGGCCTCTTAAGAACACCCGGCGATTCGGTATTGGAGCGGGCTATCTGGCCGACACACGTACCAGCTATGAGTCTGACCTGTTCAACATGCCGCTGACCAGTGCACTCCCCCTGTTTGGGTTCCAGGACTATTTTGACTATTACCGCAATACAGGCGGCTATCTCCGGTTCAGTTACCGCCCCCGCAGAAGCACGTCTACCTATCAGCTTGCTTATAACTATGAAGATCACCGCTCCATAGATTTTAAAACCAGCTATGACCTCATCGGGAAGGATTATATCCAACGACTGAATCCCCCCATAGAAGAGGGACGGTTGTCTTCCCTGACTTTTCTGTGGATGCGGGGCGATCAGCAAAGCAAATTCGGGGCCATTGGCGTGAATGGGTTTAAATTCAGCCTCGAACAGTCGGCCTCGTGGATCGGCAGCGACTGGGATTTTACACGGTTTGAACTGAACCTGAATAAACAGTTTACCACTTTCTACAAGAAACGCTTTTTGCCAAATACCCTCGATATACGGATCAATGCCGGAACTTATTTGGGTGATCTTCCTGTGCAGGAAAACGGAGCGCTGGATGTGGCGCTGGGTTACTTCACGCCCTTCGGGGCTTTCCGGAGCCGCCGGTATGTGCCATATCAGGGAGGCAGCTACGCGGCGGTGAACATGGAACACAACTTCCGAAGTGTACCCTTTGAAATGGTGGGTTGGCTGAATGCCCCCAAAACGGGACTAAGCCTGATCGCCTTCGGAGGAGTGGGCAAGACCTGGAACTCCACAGAAAACCGGAACCGGTTTAAGATTGCGACAACACAGGATATTCATGCGGAGATAGGGCTTTCTCTAAGCAATGTGTTCAGCCTGTTCCGGATCGACCTGGCTTTCCGTATTGATGATCCCGGCTTTTATCCGGGGATCAGCGTAGCGAGATTTTTTTAAATAAACCTTCCCGGGGCAGCCAATTCTGAGTATACTCTCAGCAAACCTGAACCGTATATATTTTGCTATGAAAACAATTGCTTTGATTACCTCTCCGCTGGTGTTTATGATCCTGACCTCATTGACGGTTGCCCCTGCCCCGGACATGGACCCGGCACCCAAAGCCGGGACAACCGAAGGCATGAGGGCCGCAGACCCCTTAATTGGGGAGGTCATCATGTTTGCCGGCAATTTTGCCCCCCGCGGATGGGAATTTTGTGAGGGCCAGTTATTGGCTATCTCAAGTCACCCGGCCCTGTTCTCTCTTCTGGGAACACAATACGGCGGAGACGGGAGAACGACCTTTGCCTTACCCAAGCTTGAAAGTAAAAACGGGGTAAAGTATATCATTGCCATTCAGGGAACGTATCCTTCCCGAAACTAAGCCCATAAAAAAAGGCGGACTGTAAAAACAGCCCGCCTTTTAAATTCTGCCTTAAAGCGTAAGTGAAACTTACATGTTAGGCTTGTACTTCAGCGTACTTACCGGTACAGACTCTGCACGACGATTTCTTTCACAACCACCGTTGCTTTCTTTCTGAGAGGCAGAGCACTCAACAGGAGCTTTACCCAGTCCGCGAGACTCAATTCGGTCTTCAGAGATACCGTTCTCCATGTAGAAGTCTACAACGGCTTTTGCACGACGGAGGCTGAGGCGCAGGTTGTACTGGTCGCCACCCACATGGTCGGTGTAAGCATCGACACGAACTTTGAAAGCAGGAGCTGATTTCAGAAGCTCCACATTCTCAGCCAGGGCTGCCGCCGCATCGTCACGGATGTTAGAACGGTCGAACGCAAAGTAAATGGTTTCGAATGCATCAGAAGACAGGTAAACAGGATCAGAAGCATCGGTTGGGTTGGTGCCCATATCGATTTCCTGTCCGTCACTGAAACCGTCACCGTCAGTATCGGCATTGTTAGGATCGGTGTTATGAGTCATAATCTCATCAACATCAATAACTCCGTCACCATCGGCATCGCCATTGGCATCGTTAGGATCCGTTCTGTAACGGTTTACTTCATCGCCGTCAGAAAGGCCGTCACCATCGGTATCGGCTTCCAGCGGGTTGGTGTTGTACGAGTTCACTTCTTCGGCATCGTCAAGACCGTCGCCATCAGTATCGGTGTTGTTAGGATCGGTGTTATGGATCAGCACCTCATCACCATCAATAAGCCCTTCACCATCAGTATCGGGATTGAGGGGATCGGTGTCGTGATCATACATTTCTACATAGTCGTTCAGACTATCAGCGTCCGTATCAATGGAACGAAGAGTTTCTTCATCCAGAGATCTCAGATACTCAATAGTTCTTTCAGATGGAGCAAGTAACTCAGAAGAGCCACACGCAGCTACCAGCGTGAAAACGAAAAGCAGAGAAGAAAGAAAAAGGATTGATCTGGAGTTTTTCATCGTAGTTATTTTCGTTGTTGAGATTAGTTTTTTCAGTTTTGTTTAAAATAGATAATTGATAAAGAATATAAAAAGTTCAATCAGAGATATTCTGAACCATATTTTGTGTCAGCGATGGCGCCCAATGTAACAAAATTTCAAGTTCTTTAATATGGGGTGTGATATTGATGACAAAATATTTATTTTTGCCCTCCATTTGATTCGGGGCTATAGCTCAGCTGGCTAGAGCGTCGCGCTGGCAGCGCGAAGGTCCGGGGTTCGAATCCCCGTAGCTCCACAAAAGCCTTCATATATCTCATATGAAGGCTTTTTTTGTGTTCATAATGCCCCATAGCAACCTCTCCTCATGTTTGTAAAATTAAGTGGAAACCACTTTGAGTTTTATTATACTAGGAGTCGATATCAAAAAATGGGATTTATTATGGACACTAAGAAAAGGCTTGTGGCCTTTATTACAGGTATTACACTCTGGTGTTTTGTATTTGTTCCCGGAACAATGGTCAAGGCTCAGGAAAGCTGCACCCCTCCGGAAGTGGATTTTGAGATTCAGTTATCCGGGGTTCTTGAGAATGCTCAGCTTATCGGATTGAGCTCTTTGGGCCTGGATGAAGAAGGAAGAGGGCCCGTACTTGCTTCCGCTTTTTTGCAAAATCTGGAAGATTATGAAGTCACAAACCTTTACCTCGATGTAAAGATCGATGCCGATAAAGTAGGTACACTCATCTCTTACAAGGCTGATCCTAATAATCCCTTTAGCCTTGATCCCATGCAAACCGTGTATGTGACCAATAACAACCTGGCGGATGAATCGGTGCCGGGGATTGAGGAAAACCTGGCGTTTAACGGCGGCTTGACAACGGAAGGGGACAATTTTGTTGAGAACCTGGATGGATTTTCAGTGCTGCCGTCCGACATCTACTCGATCAGCGTGACTGTGTATCGCAGAACCCTGGCTTGCGGAGAACAGATTCTGGCCACTTCAACCGTTGAAATAGGCGGCGGCGGATTCATACCTGAAGAAAAGGATATCTTTCTCAGAACTCCCGGTGATGTCGTGGACGGAAATGTCGAGATCACCAATCCCTTTCCACAGTTTAGCTGGGAAGGGGAAGCCGGCATCCGGTATCGGCTGATCGTAGTGAATAACAACGGTCAGGACAGCCCGGAGTCGCTGATCGAAAGTGCAAAAAGTTCACCTCCGCTCTCGGAGGGCGGTTCCCTGCTACAGTTTGAGAACCTGGACGTGTTTGTAGAGAATAACACCTTTCAGTATCCCTCCTCGGGAGCTCAGCCGCTGGAGGCCGGTCAAACCTATTACTGGCAGGTCATCAGCTCCCTAAACACGGGATCCGGAACCGAAGAACGTTCATCTGAAATCTGGAGCTTTCTGCTGGTGGAGCCCGAATCCGGTGATGCTCCGGTGGTGGTGAATCAGCAAGTCAGGGCGGCCCTTATCCGCCTGATCGGAGAAACACGGTTCAACCGTTTAAGAGAAGCGGGCTTCACGCTCCAGAATATGGAAATAGACGGGGAAGTGATAAGCGGGCCTCAGGCAGCTATCCGAATTGCCGAAATACTCCAGAAAATCGAAGATGGTGATATCGTAGTGGGGGATAACTAATGAAGATTTCAACATACCTATCGAGAATGGGAATCGGGCTGCTGGCAGCCTTTATGATCCTGGGCTTTATTGAGCTGGAGCTAAACAAAAACGACCGTCCTTTAGCCATCGTTAAACGACTGAAGCCATCCCTGTATGTGGATAAGGCAGAGTATGACACGCCCAAGTATCTGTCTCCGGATGACGGCGTGGGCGAACAACTCTTCGACGGGGATACCCTCACAACCGAGGATGGTTATGCCCTGGTGGTATTCATGGACAAAAGTATTGCAAAGGTGAAGCCGAATTCCAGGCTGGTGGTTCGCGGCGAGACAGAACGAACAACCAAGGATTCCAAAACCAGGATCGATCTGAGCCTGGGAGAGATCTTTCTGGAAGTAGAGCCTCAGGGTAATAACGATTTTGATGTAGCCACCTCACGCTCACTCGCTTCCGTAAAAGGGACCAAGTTCGGGGGACGCGACGACGGGTTTTACTGGGTGACGGAAGGCCAGGTGGATGTAACCGCTACAGAGTCCGGTGAAACCGTATCGCTGTTTGAAAAAATGTATGCCCAGGTCAATGAAACGGGGGATGGGGTTGAGTCCGGCCAGTTATCGGATGAAGAGCTGGAGGATCTGGACGAAGGCTTCGATGAGATCGATGAAGAATTGATCAAAAAGGAAATAAAGTTCAGGTTCAGAGATGCCAATGGGCAGATCAGGGAAGTGAATGTCGAATATTACGAAAAAGGTGACGGTCAGTAAAAGACGGCAAGTGTCCTGACGGAAGCTTTTTAAGGGTTAAAAGGAGAAGTATGAGATACCGGGTACATTATCTGTTGTTGGTGGGAATAACTGTGCTTTTTTCAGAGAGCATCTTCGCTCAATATACGGTGCAGCATCAGGCGCCAACGGCCATAGTAAGGGGAGAGCAGACTCCTTTAGAGTTTATCGTTCCCGGGGTTACTCTGGGGGATGTGCAGGAAGCCAATCTTTTTTACCGGTTTGACGACGGGATCAGCTATCAGCAGCAGGAAGTGCTCTTCCAGAATGGTTCTTTTGTGACCACACTGGAGGTTAACGACATCTCAAATTCAGTGGTCGAATATTACTTTCAGCTTACACTGGTTTCGGGCCAGGACTTTTATTATCCCCAGACGAGCCCCTCGGAAAACCCGGTAAGGCTGGATATCATAGAATCAAATGAAGGGGGAAGGCCGGTTGAGGAGCTGGAGCGGTCTGCCCTCATAGACTATACCATCATATCCCCGGAACAGGGAGAGGCCATGGCTCCCACTGATGTTGTGATCGCCATGTCGTTGTACTATGATATCAACCAGCTTGAGCCGGGTGAGTTCAGGCTGTTCCTGGATAACCGGGATGTGACGGAGCTGGCGGATACAAGCGCTTACTTTATTTCGTATGCCCCGAAAGCCCTGAGAAATGGCGAACATACGATCCGGTTGGAGTATGTGACACAAGCACAGCGATATCTTGTAGAGGAATGGAGTTTTGTTGTTGTTGATGCTGACGACGTCAGCTATGCGGGTTTCGGGGGGAGCGAAGCCCGGCCTTTGGGCAATATTGAGCTGGGAGCAAGAAATCAGGTGATCGGCGGGAACCCGAATAATGCCTATACCGCCCGCACCAATGTGTCGGGCACCTATGGCTTGCTGAGATATTCGATTAACGGATTCTTCACATCACAGGAGTCCAGCCGTCTTCAGCCACAGAACCGGTTTGGAATGAATCTTCAGCTAGGTAAATGGCTGGGATTCCAGGCGGGACATGTATTTCCGAATATGGGTCGCTTTACGATCAACGGGAGAAGGGTTTATGGCATCAATACGGAAGCACACCTTTTAAATGAAAGCCTGAACGTGCAGTTCATTTACGGAGAGCTCAGCCGGAAAGTAACCAACCTTTACTCATCCGTGCTGGTGGAGGAAGAGGAATTTAACGGTACGGTGGTTGATACTACCTACACTCTGCAATATCAGAATCAGGGCAGAGGGACCTTTCAGCGGGAAATTCTGGGAGGCCGGATCGGAATTGGTAATGAGCGCAAGTTCCAGATCGGTGTACAGGCAATGAAAGTACAGGATGATACCACATCCATTTTCAACATCAGGAATTTTAATGACCTTAGCCCTGACCTGACTGCCGGACTGAGCCCTGCCGACATCAACAAGCTCTCTGCTGACCCGGAACTGCTTCAGGTACAGAATGGAAGCGTTCAGCCCAAGGGTAATTTTGTGGCGGGACTCGACATGAAGATGGGTTTTAACAATAACCGGGTCCGTTTTGAGGCAGAGGGGGTTGTGAGTGCGCTGAACAATGATATTTACGGAGGATACCTGACTGTTCAGCAAGCGGATGAACTGGGTTTTGAGATCGATCAGGAAACAGAAGATATACTTTCACGGCTGTCTCAGCTGATTATCGTGAATGAGAACATGAACGTTCTCCCGCTACGCATCAAAGACATTGATACCGACAGTGCTACCGCCGAGCCATATTTCCCTACCAGCATTCTGGCAGGGAACGGGGAGTTTTCGATCAACTACCCAAGCAACAATTTTAAACTGCAGTATCGCTGGATCGGGCCGGACTTTAATTCGCTGGCCAATTCCACCGTTCGAAAAGACATAGCAGGCTTCACGGCCAGTGACCGTTTCAGAATGTTCAGGAACAGGCTGTATGTAACTTTAGGTTATGAAGTACTTGAGGACAATGTATCCAATTCAAAAGACGCCACCACACAGTCGAAGACATACCGGACCAACCTGAGCTGGTACCCGATCAAAAGAGAACTGCCAAGAGTAAGCCTGGGAATGCGTTACCGCTCCAGAGACAACAGCGTGGCACGCTTCAATCCTTTTATCAGTCCGGATCTTGAAAAAGCCGCTGTTCAGAATTTCGTGATTTCGGGAACGGATACTTTGAGTTCGGCCGTACCGAAAGACAATACTACACTCAATTTTACCGGTTCTGTAACGCAGCAGTTCGAATTACTGGATATCCGTCATGATGCCTCACTGAGTATCTCCTCATTGAAAACAACGGATGAGGTTTTTGCTTTCGGAGACGTTTCAAGTTCGGCCGTCAGTCTGAACCTGACGAGCCGGTTCAACGCCATGAGGCTCAGAACCCAGTTCGGAATGACCTTCAATAACACCCAGACGGGAAGCGGGCAGACCGACATCAACATTTTTGGGATGTATGTGGGGGGAAGCTATTTTATGATGGAGAACAAACTGAATCTGAACGGCCGGCTTGCGGTTACCAGTAACCGGAGTACCGTACTGCCGCTGATCGTGGACCCCGCTTCTCAGGCAGACGGCCTTTCGGAAACGGATTACTTTATCCTGGACACCGGTAATCCCGTTGAGTCGGATTTTAGCACCTTTGTGCTGCAGGCAGGTGCACAATATGATCTTAATGAGTATCATTCATTCATATTTGATGCGAACCTGACCAACGTTTCTGGCGACAACAGCAATGACCGGATCGTTCAGCTTCGCTATCTGTTTAATTTTTAAGCTGAATGGCCAAAAAGAAAAACCGTAAGAAAGGCGTCTGGGTTTACCTGCTGATCTGGGCATTGGTTTTTCTGCTCACCACATTCATAGCCAATGTACCCACCTTCCGTTCGGTAGAACTGGATTTCCGCGATTACCTGTTTGAACTGCGCGGCCCGCTTCCTGTGGATGACTCCCCGATCGTGCTGGTGGCGATAAGTGAAGAAGCAGATTTTGAAATCCCACAGAAGTACCCCTGGCCCACCAGTGTATATGCAAAACTGGTGGAGAATCTCAATCGGGCCGGGGCGAAAGTCATCGTCTTCGATGTGATCTTTGATCAGCCGGACCGTTTTGACCTGAGGAACGACACGCTGTTCGCGGAGGCGATGGCGAAATATGGAAATGTGATACTGGCAGGTGATTTTCAGGAAACAAAGGTCTCAAACAGTCTGCAGCTCGAACGCATTTTCCCAAGAGAATTATTTCAGGATTACAATCCGAATCCCGTAGGCCTCGTTGATGTGGATGTGGACCTGGATGGCGCGGTAAGGAGCTACTCTCTGGGTAAAATTGTAAACGGCCAGTCTTTCTACAAGCTGGGGCTGGAAGCACTTATCCGGTATCAGGATATGCCCCGTGATTCTGTTCCGGAGCTTACCCCTTCCGAAGAAGATTATCGCCTGGGAAGGTACCGCATACAAAAGGAGGCCGCCAATTCCTTCATCATCAATTACTACGGTTCCGAGGAGCATTTTCCGGTATATGGAGTTGACGCGGTAGTGGACGACCCGCAATATACCACCCGTATGGAGGAGGAAGCCGGCTTCGAGGTCAATGAATTTGAGGATCCTGAATTTCAGTCCGGCCTCATCTACGAGGAAGTATTCAAAGATAAGATCGTGATTATCGGGGCCACCATGCCGGTACTCAGAGATTTTTATGATACCCCGCTTCCCAGGATCGAAGTAAGCAGCACGGGTGCTGTGGAAAAACTTCCAAGGCCCGGCTATGAGATACACGCCCATGCCATTCAAACGATTTTAGACGGCAATTATATATCGCGCCAAAGCGGATTGAACGCGGTGATGATCATGGCTTTGTTCGGACTGATCATCGTGCTCGTGAACCGGCAGCTGGATGCCCGGTGGGGATTTTTGATCATGGCCTTACTGATGGCCGGATATACCTGGGTCGTGATTCAGGCATTTCTGAGTTTTAATCTCTTTCTGAACCTGAGTTCCGTCATATTGATCCTCTTCCTGGGCCAGGTAGGTACCGTAGGTTACCAGTATTTTGTGGAAGAAAAAGAGAAGCGCAGGATACAGGGGATGTTCTCCTCGTATGTGTCTCCCAAGCTGGTTGAGCAAATGATCGAATCGGGGACGGATCCTCAGCTGGGGGGGGACGAGACCTATATGACCGCCTTTTTCAGTGATATTGAGTCTTTCTCAACATTCTCGGAACAACTGGAAGCCAAGCAACTCGTGCAGCTTATCAATGAGTATCTCACTTCGATGACGAATATTCTTACCGGTCAGGGGGGAACACTGGATAAGTATATCGGGGATGCGATTGTTGCTTTTTTCGGAGCCCCGGTTCCGTTTAAGGATCATGCCCTCAAAGCGTGTGTTTCGTCTCAGCTGATGCAGAAAGAACTGGTACGGCTCCGGGAGAAATGGGCTAAAGACGGCTGGCCCGACATCGTAGCCAATATGAAGAACCGCATGGGAATGAATACCGGGGAGATGGTGACCGGAAATATGGGTTCCACACGGCGCTTTAATTACACCATGATGGGAGATAATGTGAACCTGGCGGCCCGGTGCGAAAGTGGTGCCAAGCAGTTTGGTGTTTACACCATGGTGACGGAATCCACCAAAGAGGAAGCCGAGAAATACGGCGATGATTGTGTGTTCCGCTTGCTGGATTACATCATTGTTAAAGGGCGGACTCAGCCCGTACGTGTATATGAGGTGGCGGATTTAAGGCGGGATGCCGATCAGAAACTATTCGATTGTATTGGTTTGTATGAAGAAGGCATGGACTTTTACTTCAGGCAGGAGTGGGATGAGGCGCTGGCAAAGTTCAACGCGGCCTTATCGCTTGAGGTTCATCCCAACAATCCATCGAAGATCTTTATCGAGCGCTGCCAGATGATGAAGCAGGATCCGCCGCCGGAAGACTGGGATGGCGTATTTGTCATGAAATCAAAATAGCAGCAGTTACTCCAAAAATTGAAGCCGGCTCTCTGGCTAACGGCCGGAAGTCTAAAACCGGTGCTTAAATAAGCTTGAGATTGGGACCGTACTATTCTTATCTTTGGAGTCGGGCAAGTCCTATACAGTCAGCTCCCTTTGAACCCCGTCAGGGCAGGAATGCAGCAGCGGTAATTAGGTCGTAGCGACGTGATATAGGTAGCTTGCCCTTTTATATTTCCCTTCCCCGTTCAATGCCTGTGCCCGGCAGTCATTTCAGGTTTTCTTCGATATGGCTTGCGATCTGATTCGCATGTACCCTTGAGTTTTCAATGAACAGGCGGCTGGTATCCATTCCTCCGCACACTACACCGGCCACATACATGCCCTTACGCCTGGTTTCCAGGCTGTCTTCGTCGTACACAGGCATACATTTTTCATCGTCCGTAAGCTCAATGCCCAGTTTCTCCATCAGCTCATAATTGGGATGGTATCCCGTCATGGCAAGTACAAAGTCGTTCTCAATGGTGACTTCACCATCCGGAGTATTCAGTACCACTTCGTTCTCTCTGATCTCTTTGACGGTCGTATTGAAATAGCCTTTTATTTCCTCATTTTTGATCCGGTTCTCAATGTCCGGCTTTACCCAGTATTTCACGGAAGGTTTGATGGTATCATATTTAACAGCCATGGTCACCTTCGCGTTGGCGCGGTAGCATTCAAGCGCGGCATCCACAGCCGAATTCCCCCCGCCTACTACCAGCACCTTTTGCCAGGCATAAGGGTGGGGCTCGTCATAATAGTGCTTTACTTTGGGCAGGTCTTCACCGGGCACGTCCATCATATTGGCCGAACCATAAAAGCCTGTAGCCACCACAACTTTTTGGGCAGGATACTCCCCTTTGTCCGTGATGACGGTGTAGTTGCCGTCTTCGCCTTCCACTTTGGTGACCGTTTCATAGAGGTTGATCGGCAGCTCGTAGCTCTCCGAAACCCGGCGATAATATTCCAGCGCTTCACTCCGGGTTGGCTTGGGCCCATGAGAGATAAAAGGAACATCCCCGATCTCCAGTCTGTCCGAAGTGGAGAAAAAGGTCATATTGGTGGGGTAATGAAACAGTGAGTTGACCAGTGCTCCCCGTTCGATGATCCGGAAAGGGATGTTTTTTCTTTTCAATTCAATGCCTGTTGCCAGTCCGATGGGGCCGGCGCCGATGATGATAACCATGTTGTATCTGAGCTTTGATTGGAGCCTTTTTAACACCCCAAAGATACAAATCGTTTTAGGCCTTTAGCCAGCGCAGAATCGTCCGGTTCAACCATCCCCGGGGAGAACTCAGAAAACCGAGGTGTCCGCCGGCGTCGGTAAAGATGGTCTCGATAAAGGGGCTTTGGGAGAGTACGTCGTGTGGGGCATATTTGAGCGGACAGAGGGAGTCGTCCTTGCTGTGGATGACCAGAAGAGGCTTACGGACATGCTCATAAAACTGAGCCGATGAGCATTGTGTATAGTAGTCACGTGCATCCCTGAATCCATGCAGCGGCGCCGTAATCTGATCGTCAAAATCCCATACCGAGCTGCCGGTGAACTCCGGAATATCGGGATAGATACTGCGTTTCAGATCGGCTTTTTCTACCAGTGATTTTAAAAAGCGCCTCTGGTACAGCTTGTTAAACCCACGGTCCATATTGATGGATCCTTCAGCGAGGTCGTAGGGAGGACTCACCGCCACCGCCCGTGAAACAGGGTGATCCGGGCCTTCCTCTCCCAGAGATTTTACCAAGGCATTTGCCCCGAGTGAAAAACCCACCGCGTACAGCTGCCTGTTGGGAAAGCGGGCGTCCATCCATTTAAAAAGGGTGGCATAATCCCGGGTTTCACCGGAATGATACATACGTTTCTGTTTATTCAGCCGCCTTCCGCATCCCCGGAAGTTCAGCGCCACAGAAGAAAAACCCTCATCTTCAAGGGCCTTCATAAGGTTTCGGATATAATAGCGCTCTGAAGAACCTTCGAGCCCGTGAAAAAGGGCGGCTACGGGCTTTGAATTCTCCGTATCGATCACGTCCAGCTCCAGAAAGTCGTCGTCGGGAGTTTCAATTTCGATACGGGTACAATCAACGGCTTCAGGAGCAGTAAAATTTGCCACTACGGTTTGTGCATGGGCACCCGGGGCCCACCATATGGGCCGGAAAGGCTCGTGATCAATAACCGGATCTTTCTTAAGCATGTCTGAAATTACCAAAACTCTCGTCTTTTATGTATGATTGTGGCTAATTAACCGAAGACACCGTGATCATATCCTCACAACAAAATCCTCAAATTGTACCGATAAAGCGAATTGCTGCCATCGATCTGGGAACAAACTCCTTTCATGCCATCATCGCGGACCTCTATTCCGACGGGAGTTTCCGTACGGTGGATGATCTCAAAGAAATGGTTCAGCTTGCCAAAGGCGGATTGGGAAAGCGTCTTTCGGAGGCCGCGTTTAAAAGAGGGATGAACGCGCTTAAGAATATCAAGGTGCTTTGTGAGAGTCACGGCGCCGAGAAGATCCTGGCATACGCGACCAGCGCTATCCGGGAGGCGGAAAACGGTGGGGAGTTCATTCAGAAGAGTATTGACGAGCTGGGGATCAAGATCAATGCGATACCCGGCTATATGGAGGCTGAACTGATCGGCTACGCGGTGCAGCATGGCATTCGTATGGGGGAGCAGCCGGTGCTTATGGTTGATATCGGGGGTGGGAGCGTGGAGTTTATCCTGGGGAATGAAAAAGAGTTCTTTTATCTCACCAGCCTGAAGATCGGGGTTTCACGGACCACGGAACTTTTCAAGCCGGATGACCCCATTAGCCCGGAAGAGATAAGGAAACTGGAGGATCATTACAGGGATCAGCTATCCGGGGTATTTAAAGCGGCCGGAGAACACCCCGTTGATATGATTGTGGGATCTTCGGGTACCATGCAGAACATCGCTTCCATGATCGCGGCCAGAAAGGGCATGCTGGTTGACGTAACGCTGAATGAACTGGAGTATTCAGCCGAAGATTTTTACTCCTTCTATGATGACTTCATTAAACTGACCGAAAACAGAGGAAGAAAGTAAAAGGGCTGGACAGCAAAAGGATCGATTTCATCAACACGGGGGTGGTATTGGTGAACCTGCTGCTAAAAGAGCTGGGGATCAAAAAGGTCAAGATATCGGTACAGGCGCTGCGGGAAGGCATCATCATTCGCTACCTGAAAAAAGATATGATCGGCCTTCCCTGGACGGGAGAGTTTGCCGATCCCAGACGGAGAAGTGTCTTTGAACTGCTTCGCAAATGTCAGTGGCACGAGGATCACTCCCGCCATGTTGCGGATATGGCACTGACGATTTTTGATGAGCTGAAAGATAGCCTCGGATTGACGGAAAACGACCGGGAACTGTTGGAATACGCGGCATACCTGCACGACATCGGATACTATATCTCACATTCCGCCCACCATAAACACGCGCTGTACATCATCCGGAACTCAGACCTGAAGGGTTTTAAAGAAGATGAGATCGAGATCATGGCGAATGTGTCGCGCTATCACCGCCGTTCCACACCGAAGAAAAGGCACCAGGAATACTGGAAACTGAAAAAAGACATCCGGGCCCGGATCAAGAAATTGTCGGGTATACTCCGGGTTGCCGACGGACTGGACCGCAGTCACTATCAGAACGTGCAGCGACTAAGTGTGTTGAACCATGAGAATGAGATCGTGCTCAATATTGTGACCGAAGGAGAGCCGCATCTCGAAATATGGGGCGCGATGAGGAAATCCCATCTGCTAAAAGAGGTGACGGGTAAGAAGATCAGGATCGAGCGGATCCTGGAAGCGGCTAAATGAATGGTGAACAGAGATCAGTGACAAGTAACATTGAGGGCTGATGAGTTGATCAATGATCAGGGAGGATGTTCTGCAAAGTTCCCGGAGCATTTCTATCAATAGATGAGCTTCAGTGTTTTCTTGAAAAAACCGGTTCCATTTCAACTAGCTCTTATGAAGAAGCTCGATAAGTATAAAAAAAAGTCATGCTGAACTTGATTCAGCATGACAGCTTCAAAGGGCAAAGAGTAAAAAAGTTAGGGAGACTTACATATCCCTTTTCACTTCACGCTTATTAAGATACTATTCTCCGAATGAACCGGCCGGGCCGGGAAATACGACCGGACTTTCGAAGCCGGTTTCGGATACCGAGGCCACTCCGAACAGGTAGTTATCGATCACGATGTTCTCAAGGGTGTGCTCGGTGGTGCCTTTGGGTACAAATACGCTCCACTGCCATTGGTTATGATCGGTGAGTCGCCAGTAGATTTTATAGCCTTTCAGCTGCGGATTCTGTTCTTCATCGAGGGCATCCCACCTCAGGGTGGTGCTGGGTTGAACCGCCCCCCCGATCTGTACATTCACCGGAGGATTCGGAGCATTTGCCATTCCGGCCATCACCACTGCGTTGAGTCCGGTAAGCTTGGCTGCATAGTCAAAATCAACCCCGTCGATCGTATCTCCGTACTTGATACCGTTTTCTGTTCGAAGGTCCTGGTGTTGCATTATATAGTTCTCGTTGGTCTCCATGATGCGTACCCCGGGAATGCCGGCATCATTAAACGGCCGGTGATGGCCTCCCCGTCCAAAGCGGTCCAGGCGGTAGATCATCATCACATCCAGATTCGGTATGTAGAGATCGGCCATCTTATCCACATAGCGCGCCACATTGCGGGAAGGAGAGTCCACCTCTCCGCCGGTAAAGCGACGGATACGGGCCTCACGTTCTGTTTCCACGGCGCGGGTCCCTTCCGAAAACACGCGGGCCGTGGTGTTGTTGATCACTCCGTTAATGCCTTTGATATTACCGATCATATCGTTATTCAGCACAGCTTTGATTCTCCATCCCTGCTTCAGCGCGTACTCCGCAAGGATCTGGCCGCCGAACAAGCCCTGTTCCTCTCCGGAAAGCCCGACATACATAATGGATCCCGGGAACTCGTATTGAGTAAGTACACGGGCCGCTTCGATGGTACCGGCCATACCGGAGGCATTGTCGTTGGCGCCCGGGGAATCCGAAGTGCTGTCTAAAGGATCAGAAACCCTGGAATCGATATCACCGCTCATCATCACAAAACGGTTGGGATCGGCATAGCCGCGCTGTATCGCAACCACATTCACTATGTTGGTACGGTTGGGGATACGGCGCTCCCCTTCCACATAATCACTTACGTAAAATACTTCAAGACAGCCACCGCAGTCGGCAGAGATACGCTCGAACTCCGCTTTGATCCATCTTCGTGCGGCGCCAATACCCCGTGTATCTGAAGTGGTGTCGGAAAGCGTATGGCGGGTTCCAAAACTTACCAGCTTTCGGATATCGGATTCAATGCGTTCTGCCGACGGTGCCTGCCCGATCTTATGAAGTTCTTCAGGCGTCATTCGCTGAGCAAAAGCCGAGGGGACGAGCAGGAGGATGAAGAAAGGAAGTAAGAGAAGTGTACGAATGTTCATGGCATTAATTTTTATTCAGAGAATCATGTGAACGTTTCAGGTCATCGGGCAGCTTTTCATCCTGCTCCAGGTATTTACGCATGTCTTCCTGGAAACGGATCTGTGCTTTAAGGCCTATCCGGTGCCCGAAATAGGCGCCGGTAAAACAGGAAATGACGATCATAACGCCAAAAGACCATGGATTCATGGCCATTTCCCCGGTGTAGATGTGAACCCAGGCGAAAGGCGGAATGGCGATCAGTGTGGCGAAAAAGTAAGGGATCGGAGACGGCCCTTCCAGCCTTCGCATGAAACGGCGGCTGGTGATCATGACCATGTTCAGATAGATAAGTCCGTAACCAAAGAAGAGAATGGTTCCGATGGTGGTCCCGTCATTCACCTTCCCCAAAAGATCTGAGCTTAACAAGATGAAGGCGGATGAGGCCAGTATGACACTGGATAAATAAAATATAAGTCGGGGGATGTTATCCACTTGAAGCAGCCTTTGTTCGTTTGTCAGTTAGTTTTTGGGGATTATAAGGTTTTAGGCCGAGAGAATGTACCTGCAGGGCGTAAAACTATTTAATGAGCCATTCCTGAGGATTCAGGTTCGTTTGGCCTTTGCGAATCATAAAGAAGAGGTTTTCCCCCAGGGGAGAGTCAGCCACACCGGAAAGCCCTATCCGGTCGCCCGCTTTCACCACCTGATATTTAGCCACATCGATCTGGCTGAGGTTGCCATAGAGGGTGTAATAAGTACCGTGATTAACCATGACCACATCCCCGTAACCCGGTACAATGGTGACAGAAAAAACATATCCGTCCGAGACAACCCGCACCGGCGAGGCGGGTTCAGCCACAATGTTGATGCCCAGGTGTTCGGTGTAAGTTCCATACACAGGATTTCGGGTGCGTCCGAATTTTTTGGAGACGGTACGGCTGTTGACCGGCCAGTTGAGACGGCCTTTGGATGAGGAAAAGGCTTCATCGTAGCTAAGCAACATCTCTTCACTTACCATGTTCTCCCGCACAATGGGCCGCGAATATTTAGCTACCTCAGAATCGCGAAGATTGGCGTCGGCAATACGTCGGGCGGCGGCCAGTTTAGCAAGGCGTTCGTTTTCTGCTTCGCGGATATCCTCCTCAGCCTGAATAAGGGTGGCAAAGGTATTCTCCAAAGCTTCTTTCTGTCTCCGGTTCTCCTGAAGTTGCTCCAGCAGGTTGGAGCGTTCATTACGAATGCTTTCGACCGTCTGCTGCTGTCTGGACCGCTGCGCTCCGAGTATTTCTTTTTCCTCCATGATCTCCGCGATCACTACCTGATTGCGGTTCAGGCTCTGCCGGAGATTGATACGCACCTGATCCAGTTCATTTTTTCTCTTGCGGATCTGTTGTGCCTGCTTGGCTTTCTGTTCTTCAAACTTCTTCAGGTAATAGGAACGTACCAGGGCCTGATTGAAAGAACTCGCGGTAAGCAACAGTTCCAGATTGTTCGAGGATCCGTTCTTGTAGGCGAAGAGAAGTATTTTTTTATAATTATCGATTAATATCTTGAGCTCTTTTTCGCGCTCCGCTATTTCCTCTTCCGTGAGGGCGATCTCGGCCTCGATCTGTTTTTGTTCTTCCTCCAGAGATTTAATTTTGTCATCCTGAAGTGCGATCAGGCTGTTCAGGTTCTCGAACTGGCGGTACGATTCATTGAACTCGGCTTCCGTTTCGGCTACCCGCTGTTGATAGGAGCGTATCCGGGCATCCAGCACGTTAATCTCGGCACGTGTTTTAGCCTGCCGGTTCAGTATCTCTTTTCTTTTCTCTTCATAGGTCTGGCCGAAGGCACTCCCGGCCGGTAACAAGCCGATGAAAAGCACTAAGCAGAAATATGTGAGAAGTTTTTTCATTTGCGAAAAATGGGAATATCGTCAGGAATTTCGAGGCTAAGATCAAGATCGGCAGGGTTCACTTCCAGCGACCTGATCTGAAATACAACCTTTGAACGGGCATCAGCGCTAAATATGGTAATTTTTCTCGGCAATGTATAACCCCTGATTTCCGCATATCCATCGTATTCGATCCGGGAGTAAGGAAGCCCCGAGCTGCGGGCCTGTTGCACCAGGCTGACCGTGCCATTGGTTTTGTTGATGCGCGCTATCCCTTTATTGGTAAATCCGAGGACGTATTCCGAATCAGACTGCAGCATTCGCTCCACATCACGGGCTTTGATCTTAAAGTTCATCAGGTCCAGCAGGTTTACGGAAGCCAGCTCATTGATGCTGGTCAGATTGCCGTCACTGACCGAGATCTTTTCAGCCGTCTTTTCAATTTTGTCATAGATCAGAATGGAATCGGGATCCACTAACATCTTCCCTCCTTCGATACCGACCCGGTTTTTAAAAGTAAGCAGGCTTAGAGTGGTATCCGTTTCGAAATGGATCGTGATGCGGTCACTGTTTCCGGGCTCACTGATAAGGGCGCGCCCCTTTCCTTTGGCCGAGACCAGGGAGCCCGAATAGTCCGGTATCTTTTGAACCACTTCTTCTATGGTCTCCGAGACGGGGTACAACTCCTCATCTGCCGGCGGTGAAGTGGTATTTCCGGAGGAAGAACAGGAGACAGCAAATAGCGCCACGCCCCAAAACAGACCAAGAATTCGGAAAGGTAGAGTAAGCATATCAGGATTGGATCTTATCTTTCAGATAACTTCTGGTACTGTCCATTTCCATCGCTTGTTTCCACCATTTTGAAGCTTCGTTCAGGTCTCCGAGCTTTTCGTAGATGTCACCAAGATGCTCATACACTTCCGCGCTGGCATCCCCCAGATCGACCGAAGCTTTCACAAAACGCCGGGCACGGTCATAATCTCCCAGCTTGAAGTACACCCAGCCCACTGTATCCAGATAAGCCGCGTTTTCGGGATCCAGTTCAATGGCCTTTAGCGCCAGTTCTTTGGCCCGCTCCAGCTTCTCTTCTCTCAGGGAAAGATGGTAGGCATAATTGTTCATGGCGTTGTGATTCTGGTCATCGTAACGGAGCGCCAGCTCATAAGACCGGTCTGCTTCTTCGTAGTTTTCAAGATTACTGTGCGCGTCTCCAAGGGTTCCGTAAACGATCGATTTAAAAGGCCTTCTTGAAGGCGCTCTGCTCGCCCGGGTCAGCCATTCCACGGCAGACTCGTTATCGTCCTTCAGTACATAGGCCGTTCCGACAAAAAACTGGATAAAAGCATCTTCCGGCACATGCTCGTTGGCGGTCTTTCCGACTTCAATGGCTTCGTCCAGACGGTCTTCAGAAAGTAGTAACTGAAGCCGCTGACGCCATGCGATATCATCCTCCGGAAGCAGCTCATTTGCCCGTTCGAGTTTTTCGAGCGCCTTGGCCGGTTCGTTGGTTTGTGCATAAAACTGCCCTGCCAGCGTGAAGGCGGGTCCGTAGTTTGAAGACGATTCTGTATAGAGATCCAGAACCCTGCCGGTTTCGATGCGGAGCTGCAGGTTTTGAGGATCAGCCTGCTGGCGGGTATACATATACTGAGCTACCTGATATTTCTGTTCCGGCAGAATGATCGCATCGGAAACAAAATTTCCCAGTAAAGTACCGGCACTGTCCCATTTTTGCTCATCGATGTAGATGCCTGCCAGATTGATGAGGGACTGCGGGTCACGGCTGTTTCGTTCCAGGGCTTCATTCAGTACGCTTTTGGCATTCCCCTCTTCTCCCGACCCGGAGTAGAACTCGCTCAGCAGATTCAGGGTATTCAGGTCATCGGGATCCAGTTTTCGCAGTGCTTCTAACTGCGCGATGGTCGAATCCCGGGCTCCCAGCGCCTGAAAGTTCTGAAACTTGAGGTACAACACCGTACGGGTAGGGCCGGTCTGTTGCTGGGCCCGGTTCAGTATGGTGTTGGAGCGCGCGTATTCACCGTAATCACGGTAAGTGTCCGCCAGCATAAAAAGAGCGTCGAGATCATTGGGATGATACTCGAGCAGTTTTTCAAGTTCGTTCAGTGTAGCCTGATTTTCACCGGCACTCCGGTAGATCTGCGCAAGTTTATACCGGTACCACTTACTTTCGGGCTCTTTGGCTACCGCCTGCTTTCCGTAGTAAGCCGCGTTGGGCAGGTCATCCAGCATCAGGTACACATCAGCCAGCGCAAAGCAAACACCGGCAGGCTGCTTCAGTTCTTCATAAGCGGTAAGGAGCAGGTCCCGGGCTTTCTCATACTCCTGGTTGGTGAAGGCCTCCATGCCCTGTATATAGGCGGCTTTTCCATTCAGCTCTTTCGGAGACTGAACCTGGGCCATGCCGGACATACTCCATCCGAGAGCAAAGATCAGAAATAGTAAGAAACGGTTTTTCATCATGACGATATAACGCCAAGTATAAAGCGAAAGTGCGATTTTTGCTCTATGAAAGTGGATAAGAAACGTAAAGACTGAAATAGAAGCGCTTCCGGTAAAAAAGTTTAGCTGCTGCTGTTGGATTTAAAGATGCTTATTCCTTTCTTTGGTGCATGCAATTTTCTTTTGCACATAGGATTGATACTCGACGCTACCGCCGGGCCCTTCGGCGGCGGTAACTGCTTTTATGCCATTGCACCAATGGCGCCCTCCTGATACCGTCAATCCTTAACACAGCCCTTCGCAGGCCCTTCACTTCAAATTTATGTCCGTTTCCATTCATATCGCATCATCGAGGCACACACACTATGCAGAACCAGTCTGCCAACTGATCGAGGCAGCCGCCAAACAGCGGGGTACTGGTATTGCCAAGAGAGAGCCTGAGTACATCAGGACTAAGATGCTAAACGGTAATGCGGTTATTGCACTGGAGGGGGAGAAGCTGGCAGGGTTCTGCTATATAGAGATTTGGGAGAACAAGAAATATGTGGCTAACTCAGGGCTTATTGTTCATCCTGACTTCAGGGGGCAGGGTCTGGCGAAGAAGATCAAAGCCCGTGCATTCGAATTATCCCGTACCAAGTATCCGGAGGCCCGGTTGTTCGGGATTACGACCAGCCTTCCGGTCATGAAGATCAACTCCGACCTGGGATATCGCCCGGTGACTTTTTCCGAACTGACCCAGGATGATACGTTCTGGGAGGGTTGCCGGAGCTGCCCGAATTATGACATACTGAGCAGGAATAATCGCAAAAACTGCCTGTGTACAGGGATGTTGTATGATCCTGCCCATCCCAACAATAACCCGAAAGCGGTTAAAGAAGCGAACATCCGTAAATTTTACCGGTGGGTGCAGATGAAAAAGCAATCATTTCTGAAGGTATTCAACAACGCGAAAACACTAATGCCATGAAAAAAGTAGTACTTGCCTTTAGTGGCGGACTCGACACCAGTTATTGTGCCATTTATCTGGCCAAAGAAAAGAATTATGAAGTTTATACTGCAGCTGTGAATACAGGCGGCTTTGATCCGGATGAACAAAAGGAACTGGAACGAAAGGCGAAGGAGCTGGGGATCAGCAACCATCTTTGCATTGATGTGGAGCAGGAGTTTTATCAGAAAGGGATCAAATACCTGCTGTTCGGGAATGTGCTGAAGAATCACACCTATCCGT
Source organism: Balneola sp. (assembly GCA_965267385.1). GTDB lineage: Bacteria > Bacteroidota > Rhodothermia > Balneolales > Balneolaceae > Balneola. Next base: position 2,501,783 of record OZ253957.1, on the reverse strand, counting down.
TGTCGGTAAGTGCAGAGCGGGTCTTTCAGGCCATTGCCATCGCAGAATATGCTAAAAAGATCGGGGCAGACGCTATAGCCCACGGCAGCACAGGTGCCGGCAACGATCAGGTTCGGTTCGACCTGGTCTTTCAGGTGTTGGTTCCGGAAATGGAGATCATCACGCCGATCCGCGACCTCAAACTGAGCAGGGAAGAGGAAGTGGAATACCTTAAGAAGCACGGGGTCGACAAAGAATGGGCCACGGCCAGGTATTCCATCAATCAGGGCCTGTGGGGCACTTCGGTGGGAGGGGCTGAAACCCTGACTTCAAGACATCCGCTGCCCAAAGAAGCCTGGCCCACCCAGGTGGTCAGGAGCGATTCCGAGAATGTAGAAATTGAATTTCGTAGCGGAGAACCGGTGGCTATTGATGGCAGGGAAATGGATCCCGTTTCATTGATCAAAAAGCTAAGGGAACTGGCGGCTCCTTTCGGTATCGGGCGGGATATACACGTCGGGGACACTATTATCGGGATCAAGGGAAGAGTGGGGTTTGAGGCTGCAGCCCCTTTGGTCCTGATCAGGGCCCATCAGCTATTGGAGAAGCATGTGCTGGGTAAATGGCAGTTGTACTGGAAGGATCAGCTGGCCGAATGGTACGGCATGATGATGCACGAGGGGCAGTATCTGGATCCGGTGATGCGGGATATTGAAGCCTTTCTGGAGCATACCCAGCAAAAAGTGAGCGGAAAGGTGTTTCTGAAGCTCGAACCCAGACACTTTGAGCTGGAAGGCATTGAGTCAGACTACGACCTGATGATGTCTTCCTTCGGCCGGTATGGTGAAATGAACAAGGGATGGAGCGGGGACGACGTGAAAGGGTTTACCAAAATCCTTTCCAATGCGACCCACATCCAACAATCGGTGGGTAAAGATGATTAAGGCAGGTATTATAGGTGGAGCCGGTTATACGGCGGGAGAGCTGCTCAGAATTCTGCTGAACCATCCTGAAGCAGAAGTGATTTCTGTTCAAAGCCGCAGCCATGCAGGAAAACCATTGCAGGCAGCTCACCCTGATCTGGAGGGAGAAACGGAACTGCTATTCTCGGAGAGCCTGAACCCTTTAGTGGATGTGGTTTTTCTGTGCTCCGGACATAGCAGGTCCCGGGAGATAGTAAAGGCGAACATGCTCCCGGCAAATGCAAAGGTCATAGACCTGAGCGCCGATTTCAGGATCAAGGATCCGTCTCATGATTTTGTGTACGGATTGCCCGAACTGAACAGAGAAGCGATACGATCGGCAGATCGAGTAGCCAACCCGGGCTGTTTTGCCACCTGTATTCAGCTGTCGTTACTTCCTCTTGCAGCTTCGGGAATACTGAATGAAGAGGTGCATATCAGCGCCATAACCGGAAGCACAGGGGCAGGTCAGCTTCCCGTGGACACCACCCATTTCAGCTGGAGAAGTAATAACGCATCGGTGTACAAGCCATTTACGCATCAGCACATAGGGGAGATCAGACAAAGCCTGCTACAGTTACAGCCCGATTTCAGGAAGGGGCTGCATTTTATCCCTGTGCGGGGCGCTTTCACCCGTGGTATACTTGCCGCCTGCTATCTGAAGGTAAAAGAATCCCTTGAAGAGCTGATCCGTCAGTATGAGTCTTTTTATGAAACCCACTCGTTTGTTCTGGTCTCTGCAACCCGCCCCGATGTAAAGCGAGTGGTTAATACCAACAAGGCCGTACTTCATCTTCACAAAGAAAGAGATCAGGTACTGATCACCGGGGTAATCGACAACCTGCTGAAGGGGGCCTCCGGCCAGGCTGTACAGAATATGAACCTGATGTTCGGGATTGATGAACGTTCAGGATTGAATTTGAAATCTTCGGCATTCTGATCATGAAACTGTTTCAAGTATATCCACTATTCGATGTTGAGCCTGTTTCAGGGAAGGGGTGCTATGTGTGGGATAAAGCCGGTAACAAATATCTGGATTTTTACGGGGGTCATGCGGTCATCTCGATCGGGCATACGCATCCCCATTTCGTGGATCGTGTTCAGAAGCAGTTAATGCAGATCAGCTTCTATTCCAATTCAGTACCTATTGCTCTTCAACAGAAACTGGCTGAGAAACTGGGCAAGATATCCGGCTATGAAGACTGGAATCTGTTCCTGTGTAATTCAGGTGCAGAAGCCAACGAAAATGCCTTAAAGGTGGCTTCTGCCTACAACCGGCGGAAAAAGATACTGGTTTTCGAAAAAGCCTTTCATGGCCGTACCTCTCTTGCCGTTGCAGCCACCGATAATCCGGAGATTCTTTTCCCGGTAAATGAAGGGCCGGAGATCGTAAGGCTGAAATTGAATGACTTTGAGGGAGCCTCAGAGGTTCTGAATAGCCGCGATGTTTGTTGCGTGCTTATCGAGGGTATTCAGGGCGTTGGCGGTGTTAACATCCCTTCCAGAGAGTTTTTAACACACCTCAGAGAATTATGTACCGAAACCGGAACGGTAATGATTCTCGATGAAATACAGTCCGGCTATGGGAGGCCGGGAAGATTTTTTGCCCATCAGCATGCGAAGGTTACTCCGGACCTGGTGACCATCGCCAAAGGAATGGGCAATGGCTTTCCGGTTGCAGGAGTTATGATCCATCCTAAATTCAAGGCAAGCCACGGTATGCTGGGAACGACTTTTGGCGGTAACCATCTGGCCTGCGCGGCAGCGCTTTCTGTGCTCGAGGTCATCGAAGAAGAACAGTTGATTTCCTTGGTCGAAGCAACGGGCACCTACCTCAGCGATCAACTTTCCGGCTTGCCGGGAGTGAAAGAGATCCGCGGAAAGGGACTTATGATCGGGATCGAATTCGATGCTCCCGTCGCGGAGCTGAGAAAGCAACTGCTCTATGACCAACAGGTCTTTACAGGATCGTCTTCCAACAAACATACTCTCCGGCTCCTTCCCCCGCTTATTGCAGGTGAAGAAGAAGCGGATGAATTTGTAAGAAAACTGAAAAAGGTGCTCTCATGAGGAAGTTTACCGGGCTTGAAGATGTGCAGGATCTGAATCGTTTGATTCAGGAGGCACTGACAGTAAAGGGAAATCCGCATCGGTGGCCTTCACTTGGCCGGAATAAAGCGGCCTGCCTGATCTTTCTGAATCCAAGCCTGAGAACACGTCTAAGTTCTCAAAGGGCCGCCCTGAATCTGGGGCTGGAAGCGGTGGTGCTGGATATCGGAAGTCAGGGCTGGCAATTGGAATTCGGAGACGGTGTGGCTATGCAGGGGGATAAGGCAGAACACATCAGGGAGGCAGCCGCTGTGATCGGGAGCTATTTCGAGATCGTTGCGATAAGGGCCTTCGCAAAGTTGAAAGACAGAACAGAGGATTACTCAGAAGAAATACTCAACGCCTTTGTCAAGTATTGCCCGGCAAAGATTGTGAACATGGAGTCGGCCACCGGGCATCCGCTTCAGGCACTGGCGGATCTTATCACCATCGAGGAGCATAAGAAAACCCATACCCCAAAGGTGGTTTTAACCTGGGCGCCTCACCCGCGGGCACTTCCTCAGGCGGTGGCTAACTCCTTTGTGCGATGGGTTTCTGAATGGGGTGCCGACCTGGTGGTCACCCACCCTGAGGGTTATGAGCTTCCGCCGGAAGTGATGGGTGGGCTCTCCCCGGAATATGATCAGGAAAGGGCATTTGAAGGAGCTGATTTCATATACGCTAAAAACTGGAGCAGCTACACCGACTACGGACAGGTCCTGTCCACCGATTCCGCCTGGATGGTTACTTCAGAAAAGATGAGATTAACCAATCAGGCCCGGTTTATGCACTGCCTGCCCGTTCGCAGAAATGTAGTGGCAGAAGATGAGGTGCTGGACAGCCCGGACAGCATCGTTATTCCGCAGGCTGCCAACAGGGTTGTATCGATGCAAACGGTGCTTAAAAAGCTCCTGGGGGATGGGGAATGAAAGTATTGAAAGTGATCAAGATTGGAGGTAAAGTTGCCGAAAAAGAAAATGACCTGGCCACTTTCCTGGACCAGTTTGCCAAAATAGAGGAACCAAAAATTCTGGTACACGGAGGAGGAGCGGCGGCCACGCGCATCGGGAAGAAGCTTGGTATTGAAGCTAAGATGATGGATGGACGCCGAATTACAGACCGCGAAAGTCTGGATGTGATCACAATGGTGTACGGCGGACTGATCAACAAGCAGTTGGTTGCCAAACTACAGGCTAAAGGCTGTAACGCGATGGGACTTTCCGGCGCGGACCTGAATATCATAAGGGCCGAAAAAAGAACGCCGGAACCGGTGGATTATGGCTGGGTTGGCGATATCAGGGAGGTGGGTCATACCACGCTGGAACGGCTGCTGGAACAGGGCATCACTCCGGTGCTGGCACCTCTCACTCATGACGGGGAAGGGAATTTGCTCAACACCAATGCCGATGCGGTCGCTTCTTTTGTGGCGGAAGCTATGTGCAGCAAGTGGGATACAGAGCTGGTCTTATGTTTCGACCAGGCCGGTGTCATGAACCAGGAAAAGGTTATTTCTGAGCTGAACCTCTTGCTGTACCGTCATCTCCGGGACTCCGGAACAGTTACCGATGGAATGATTCCCAAGCTGGATCTTGGATTTCAGGCACTTCAGTCAGGAGTGCAAAACGTAAGGATCACCGCATTCAGCTCACTAAACGATGAAAGCAAAGGAACGGTACTTGTCTCATGAACAGGATTGAGTATTTATCAGAAAAAGCAATTGAGTTGTTGAAGCAATTGATCGCAATCCGCTCATACAGTGGCGAAGAGGAGCAGACGGCAGAGCTGCTTTTCAGATATTTGAAAGAACATGGTTTTGATCCGGAACGAAAAAAGAACAATGTGTGGGCCTTTGCCGGCAGCCGCGATGCGGCCAAACCCACCATTCTCCTGAATTCGCACCATGATACCGTCAAAGCTACCTCGAACTGGAGCTATGATCCTTTCAGCCCCACAGAATCAGGCAACAAGCTGATCGGGCTCGGCAGTAATGATGCGGGGGCACCATTGGTCTGCCTGCTGCTGGTGTTTTTTGAGCTGGCTCAAAAAGAACAGCCATACAACCTGGCTTTTCTTGCTTCAGCAGAAGAGGAAACTTCAGGCAGGAACGGAGTTCCCATTGTACTGGATGAATTAGGTGCGGTCGATGTGGCCGTGGTGGGCGAGCCTACTTCCATGGACATGGCGGTCGCTGAGCGCGGACTTATTGTTCTGGATTGTGTGTCCCGTGGGCTGAGTGGTCATGCGGCCAGAAACGAAGGAGTGAATGCGCTATACGAAGCAATGAATGATATTAACTGGTTCCGCAGCTTTAGCTTCGAAAAGCGATCGGATATGCTGGGAGCTGTCACCATGGCCGTAACGCAGATCGGGGCCGGAAGTCAGCACAATGTGGTGCCTGATGAGTGCCGGTTTGTTGTGGATGTTCGGCCTAATGAATGCTATACCAATGAAGAAGTGGTGGATATCATCCGCAGTCATGTGAAATGTGAGGTGAACCCAAGATCACTTCATTTAAACGCCTCGGGAATCGACGAGGAGCACCCGGTGGTGCAGCGCGCTAAAAAAATGGGGATCAGGACCTGCGGCTCTCAGACCTTGTCTGATCAGGTACACATGCCATTTCCGAGTGTAAAGATGGGGCCGGGAGACACCAGGCGCTCACACACGGCCGATGAATTTATTTACCTGCATGAAATTGATCAGGGAATAGAAAGGTATCTGAACTTTTTAAACGGATTAGTACTGTCCTGAAGAAAGAGGAGAATGGATTTTAAAACGGGAAGAGTCTGCTCGGAAAACGCTGAGCGCTGAAACAACACAGACATATATCTGACTATTATGACAAATAAACTCTGGGAAAAAGGAATAAATACCGATGCCTTCATCGAAAGCTTTACGGTAGGCAAAGACCGGGAACTGGATATCGAACTGGCAAAGTACGATGTGCAGGGTACCATCGCGCATATCACCATGCTGGAATCGATAGGGCTGCTCGACAACAAGGAACTGGAAGCGCTGACCAGGGAATTGAATCGCATTCTGCAAGAGGAGATCGAAGCCGGTACATTCGAAATAGAGGACGGAGTAGAAGACGTTCATTCCCAGATAGAGCTTATGCTGACTCGCAAGCTGGGTGAAATGGGCAAGAAAGTGCATTCCGGCAGGTCGCGTAACGATCAGGTGTTGGTTGACATCCGGCTGTACCTCAGGGATCAGATACGGGAAATAGCACAGCTCAGCAGGAAGCTCTTCGATACCTTGATCACACAAAGCGAAGATCACAAAGAGATACTGTTGCCGGGTTATACCCACACTCAGGCAGCAATGCCCTCGAGCTTTGGGCTCTGGTTCGGGGCTTATGCCGAAAGCCTGGTGGACGATATGGAGATGATGGGATCGGTGTACAGGCTTGTAAACCGCAATCCGCTGGGCTCGGCTGCCGGCTACGGTTCCTCATTCCCCCTAGACCGTCAGATGACCACCGATCTTCTGGGCTTTGAAGGGATGAATACCAACGTGGTTTACGCACAAATGGGGAGAGGAAAAACCGAACAGACCGTGGCGTTTGCTGTGGCCGGACTGGCCGGTACCCTTAATAAACTGGCAAGTGATGTATGTCTCTACAACAGTCAGAACTTTGATTTCCTGAAGCTCCCCGATGAGTTGACGACCGGGTCTTCCATTATGCCTCATAAAAAGAATCCGGATGTCTTTGAGTTGATCCGGGCCAGGACCAATACCCTGAGAGGATTACCCAATCAGGTCATGATGATGTTGAGCAACCTGACATCCGGCTATCACCGGGATTTTCAGATCCTGAAAGAAGTACTCTTTCCGGCGGTGAATGAACTGAAGAGCTGTTTGGCCATTGCGGAATACGCAGTGGCCAGGATTTCGGTGAATGAGCAGATTCTGGATGATCCTAAATACCGATTCATCTTCAGTGTGGAGGCGGTTAATGAACTGGTGCTGAAGGGGGTTCCCTTCAGGGAAGCCTATCAGCAGGTAGCCCGACAGATCGTGGAGGGAACCTTCGAACCGCCCGGGGAGATCCGACACACACATGAGGGCAGCATAGGGAAGCTCGGGAACACAGAGATATCCCAAAGGATGGACCAGGTGATGAAGGTCTTTGCCGGTCAGCAATGAACAGGGCTCTGTATTTCATTGCCCTGATACCTCCCTCACCCTTGAAAGAGGAAATTCAGCGGCTGAAAGTCTATATGAGTGAGGAGTATGGCAGCTCACATGCCCTGAAGTCACCTCCGCATATCACGCTGCTGGCTCCCTTCCGGTTGGGTGACGCCGGAGAGAAAAAGCTGAATGAGCTTCTGAAGGAGGTTGGCAGAAATCAGGGAGAATTTGAAGTCACACTAAGAGGGTATGATGCCTTTGCTCCGCGTGTGCTCTATATTGGTGTGCAACAAAGCCGGGCTTTGACGGAATTACAGGAGAAACTGGAATCACTGGCCCGTTCTGAACGGGAGCTCTTTAATTATAATTATGATTCGAGGCCATATCACCCTCATATGACACTGGCTTTCCGTGACCTCCGTAAGAAAGAGTTTTACCGGGCATGGGAGAAATTCAGCACAAGAGAATTCAACGCTTCCTTTACAGCCCGCGACCTGTGTTTACTCAGGCATGATGGGGAGAAATGGGTGGTAGCAAAGAAGTATCCCCTGGTTACTTGCTGATGTACTTTCCTTTGGGGTGATAGGGAACTGTTTCATCCAGAAAAAGTGCTTCGTTGATAAGCTCGCGGATCTCCTGTTCCGGAATCTCTTCCACACTTCCGAAATCCACACTCATAACCTGCTTACGTCCTTTAGATTCCAGCAGCCCCTGTTCGTTGGAGAGTTCATAGCCGCGGAGAAAGCATAACGAGACCGTTCCGTTCTTTTGGGGGTTCAGGTAGCAGACCCAGGTATTCTGGTCATAAAAAGGAATACGGTATTTAATGCTGGCCGTAACCCCTGGAAAAGAAGTAAGCAGATTGTGGAAGTACAGCAAAACTTCTCTTTGATCTCCTTCGTGCCCGTAAATAAAATCTTCTACTTTTTTCATCCTTTTAATGAACAATACTGTGGGGTCTGTGTCAATTAAAAAAAAGCCAGTCCGTCGGATTTGACGCACCGGCTTTTATGGCTCTGTCGGTAAATCACAAAGAGGCGGTGATCTTAGTGAACTGATAGGCTTTCATCGGGTCGGTCTGCAGAACACGGCCGGAACGGATCACGTCTGACTGTACATCAGGATTGCCTACATAATTGATGACACCACCGTTAATGATCTTAGCATAGAGAAAGTCATGCACCACAGCCTTGATCTCTCCACCCTCATGAACCGCGGCAAAAAGCGTATCGGTGGTTACTTCCGTCATGTCGATAAATCCACCGTTGCGCAGTGTCACATCTTTGATCTCAGGGACTTCAAGTACAATTTCAACGGGGCAGCTCATTTCCGAGTTGGAAGTACTGATGATAAGCCTGCCGTCTGTCACTTCTGTTTTGATAGCGTCGATACAGTGCTGATAACCAATGATGCTGATCGCGTTTTCTTCGGAATATTGAACGGTGACATGGGCTCCGTTGGTGATTTCGAGCTCGCTGAACGGATCCAGTTTCTCTTTTTTAATGACATTCTCCTCTTCCGCAGTAGAAGCGTAGGGCTGAGCTATGAGGGCGAGGGGGATTGCAAATGATAACAGGAATAGTCTTATTTTTTTCATGGTCTTTTTCTCCTCTGATTGAATTAACTCGGCGTTTCACGCTTAATGACGAAAGAGGTTACAGGCCGGTTCTGGAAATCATGTAAAGATTTTGTAAAATAAATGAGCTCTTTCAACTTATTATCAGTGCTATGAAGGATCTTTCGTCCTACACCAATTCCGAGCTTTACTCCCTGCTGGATCACCTGGACTATTATGTTTATCCCGAAAGGGTCGTTGCCGTTGAAAAAGAGATCGAGAGGAGAAAACAAAACGGAGAGATACCGGAGCAGATGGTGCCGGATATAAACTGGTCAGACCTGAAATTCTGGAAAAGGAAAAAAGAAGTTAAAGAGAAGAGCGCTTAGCAGGGTTTTTATCATATTGGGGCTCAACAAGTAACCCTATCCTGAAAGAGGTCCAATATGATGATAAAGAAAAATACTGTTCTTGTGTTGTCGATACTGCTGCCCGCCATTTTCTCAACGGCCTTGATCTATGCACCCGGCAGCGCATCCGGAGACTATGAGTACCTGACTCAGACACTCGACAATGCTAAAGAATTTACACTGGAGGTTTTTGAAGCGATGCCTGCCGAAGACTATGACTACAGGCCCGCCGACAGCGTGCGTACCTTCGGGGCACAGGCTTTTCATATTGCCTACAGCCTGGAATGGTTTACCGCCCGCCTGAAAGGGACTCCGATACAGTGGGAGCCCGGCGATGAGAACCGAATGACCAAGTCCGAACTAAAGAAATACACGGCTGAGCAGTTCGATTCTTTTATTGAAACGATCATGAATTCGGAAGAAAGCGACCCGTTTACGGCCGGGATCATGAGTGTGCTCCGCCATAACTCGCACCACCGGGGACAGATGGTTTCGTACATCCGGACCCACGGCCTGGTACCGCCGAGCTACAGGTGACTTTCAGACCACAGACACAGACACCCACAGGTATCTTATGAAAGCGTCCTTTTGTAAAAAGGAACAGTCACAGGGTGAGAGCAGCGCGCCATTTATTCAGGCTGCGAAATGAGGGCAGCATGCGGGATCCGTACCAGCTGAACCATTCGCCATCAACCAGCAGGATGGTGGAGTCCGGGCAATATTCGCGGATCTCTTTCACATGCTTTTCCTTGAAGGGATAGGGCTCAGAACTCAGAAGGATCAGCTCCGGCTGTTCTTCAGCCAGCTGACCGGGTGTGATCTCCGGATATCGGCGCTGGTTGGCAAACACGTTGTCCAGATACCAGTGGCTGAGCACGTTGTCAATGTATGTGTCCGAGGCTGCCACCATCCACGGTTCCCGCCATATCAGGTAGGATGTTCTCACAGTGGGAAGTTCAGGGATGTCATCCAGCTCCTTCTGTATGGAAGAGATCAATGAAGCGGCCTTCTGCGGTTTCTCAAGATCCGCTCCCAGCTCGTGGATGGTCATCAGCGCATCCTCAATGGTATTGATCTCCGTAACATTGACATGCGTTTCAGCCCTAAGGCGGAGGACGTCTTCTTTTCTGTTCTCTTCCGAATTGGCCAGTATATAATCCGGCTTCAGTGCCAGGACCTTGTCGATGCTGGGATTCTTGGTTCCACCAATGATCGGTATATCCTTCACCTCGGACTCAGGGTGAATACAAAAGCGGGTCCTCCCGATCAGGCGTTCTTTAAGGCCAAGATCGATCAGAAGCTCGGTCAAGCTGGGGACAAGAGATATGATTCTTTGAAAGCTCATTACTGAACGGGAAGCTCTTGGAAAGCTGTTGTAATGGCAAATTATAATTAAGGAATCTCCAGATGGAATTAGGGGTCTTTACCTTTGTCGAAAATACACCGGATGCGGAAACAGGAATAACAAAGCCTCCTGTTGAGCGAATGAGTAATCTGATGGAGGAGATCCGCCTGGCTGATGAAGCGGAACTGGATGTATTCGGAATCGGGGAACATCACCGGCCGGAATATGTGGCTTCGGCCCCTTCCGTCATCCTGGGAGCCGCGGCAGCCATCACAAAGCAGATAAAACTCACTTCAACGGTAACGGTGCTGGGCTCCGATGATCCCGTCCGGGTCTATCAGCAGTTTGCCACCGTGGATCTGCTTTCACGGGGTCGTGCGGAGATCATGGTTGGAAGAGGTTCGTTTATCGAGTCTTTCCCGCTTTTTGGGTATGAACTCAGCAACTACGAAGAATTGTTTGAGGAGAAGCTGCAACTGCTCCTTCAGATCCGGGAAGAAAACCCGGTGACCTGGGAAGGAAGATTCCGGCCGTCTATTGAAAATAGAGGAGTTTATCCAAGGGCTTATCAGGACAAAATGCCTATCTGGAGAGCAGTGGGAGGAACCCCGAAATCTGCCTATGTGACCGGCGCGTTAGGACTTCCGATGGCCCTGGCTATTATCGGAGGGAACCCTGAAAACTTCAGGCAGTTCGCCGATATTCATCAGCAGGCGGCTGTACAAAACGGGCATGAATATCCCGGGCTCAGTATAAATTCTCATGGCTTTATCGCGGAGAGCGCTCAAGAAGCAAGGGATACCGCCTATCCGGCTTTTAAGCAGGTTATGGATAACCTGGGCAGGGAGCGAGGTTGGCCTCCTATGAGCCGCGAACAGTTCGAGGCTTCATGCGGGCTGGAAGGCGCAAACTTCATAGGCAGTCCCGATGAGGTCATTGAAAAGATACTGTATCAGCATGAGATCTTCGGGCACGACCGCTTTATGCTGCAGATGACGGTGGGGAGCATCCCGCATGATAAAGTAATGAAGTCCATCGAGCTGTTCGCCACGGAAGTAGCACCCGTAATCCGCAGAGAAACCCTCCAAAAGCCTGCTTCGCTGGATCAGCAGTAACTCAGGAAAATAGCCTCAGCCTGCCGGGAATAACTTCCGCCAAATAAGTTGGCATGAACCAGGATCGGGTAAAGGTTGCACAGCGATACGCGTTCTTCAAAGCCCGGCGCCAGAGGGTATTCGGATTCGTAGCCCTGATAAAAATCTGCGGAAAAACCTCCAAAAAGGCGGGTCATAGCCAGGTCCATTTCCCGGTGTCCGAAATAAACCGCGGGATCATAGATGCTGGCGCCACCGTCGGCTGTGAACATATAGTTGCCGCTCCACAGATCACCATGTAATAAGGCCGGAGGCTCCTCCGGAAAAAGTTCGCTTACGGTATCGTAAAGCCCCGTCAGGTTGTGCAAAAGTTCCCTGCTCACCTTTCCGGACTTCACACCACGCTGAATTTGCGGCTCAATCCGTTCCTCTATGTAGAAATCGGCCCATTCGGATTGCATGCTGTTCGACTGAGGTAAACGACCTATATAATTATCATGATCGAGCCCGAAATAAGGGGAAGTATGTTGATGGAGCCGGGCCAACTGCTTACCGAAGTCCGCGGCAGATCCCGGCTTGCCGCCACCCTCCGCGATCCACTCCATCAACAGATAGTCCGTGTCGTAATTGATAACCGACGGAATATGGAGGCCTGTTTCTGCCTCATGCAGTAACTGTAAACCCTTGGCTTCTGCAGAAAAAAGCTGTTCGGGTGCTTCCGAATTCCATTTCAGAAAGTATTCGTCACCGCTTTCTGAAGTGATCCTGGCGGCCTGATTGATGTCCCCGCCGTGAACCGGCTGTTGGGAAGAGACACCTTCATCCAGCGTATCTTCCACAGATTGAATGACAGAATCAGGAATCATTTTCGGCGTACTCCATAAGCTCATTTAACAGCTGCCGGCAGCTTCTTTTCAGGATCCTGAACACGTTCTCAAATCCTTCCATGCCCCCATAGTAAGGATCAGGGACTTCTCCGTCGCCGGGTTCGGGGTCAAAGTCGCGCATCATTTTTATTTTGTTGGAATACAGATCCTTCCGGTCCAGCTGTTTCAGGTTGCGATAGTTTTCTGAATCCATTGCGAGGACCAGGTCAAACTCCTCCAGATCGGTGTATTCAAACTTGCGGGCTCTTGAAGGGAGATGGATGCCATATTTATTGGCCGTAGCCTGGCTTTTGCTGTTCGCCGGTTCGCCCACGTGATAGGCGGCAGTGCCCGCCGAGTCAATATAAAAGAAGCCTTCCAGGCTGGCCTCCTTCACCAGGTGTATGAAAATACCCTCCGCGGTGGGGCTTCGGCATATATTGCCCAGGCAAACAAAACACAGCTTATAAGGATCCTCTTTGGAGAATGTCCGATAGATAGAACTCATGTCAGGTTGGATTTTAATTTTTGCAAAAATAGGATTTATAAGAGCGCTTTTCATCCGCTATACAGGTTTATTAACCTTTCGTGCAGAAATAATTGGTCGAAGTCAATATCTGCTTTTGCTGATGTTTTTGTATATTTACGGCTTAAATCATTTTGATGGACTAAATCTTTTATGTCTAAAGAATTTAAAGAAGTTAAGCAGCTTAATTACCCGAAAGCTGAACTGGAGATACTGAACTGGTGGAAGGACAACCAGATTTTCAAAAAAAGCGTTGAAACACGTGAGGATGGGATCCCATTTACCTTCTTTGAAGGTCCCCCCACTGCCAACGGAAAGCCCGGGATACATCATGTGATGGCCCGCACGGTCAAGGATATGTTTTGTCGGTACAAGACACTGAAAGGCTTCCGTGTGGAACGGAAAGCAGGATGGGATACTCACGGCCTTCCCGTTGAGATCGAAGTTGAAAAGGAGCTGGGGCTCGAAGGCCGGGCACAGGTGGAGGAATACGGTATTGCCAAGTACAACGCCAAATGCCGTGAAAGTGTACTCAAATACAAAGACCTGTGGGATGAGCTGACCAATAGAATGGCCTACTGGGTGGATCAGGACGATCCCTATGTGACTTTTGAAAATGACTACATTGAGTCCGTATGGTGGGCTTTCAATAAGCTGTTTGATAAGGGGCTGGTCTATAAAGGCTACAAGATCCAGTGGTACTCACCGGGGAGCGGAACCGTACTTTCTTCCCATGAGGTGAGCCTTGGTTACAAAGAGACGCAGGATCCCTCTGTCTATGTCAAATTCCCGGCTGAGGGCGAAGAGAACACCTATTTCTTAGCCTGGACCACAACTCCCTGGACTACGGTCTCCAATATGGCGCTGGCTGTGAATCCACGGCTCGACTATGTGAAGGTTGGCCACAACAATGAGAATTATATTCTGGCCAAAGATTGCGTAGAGGAAGTGTTCGGGGACGATTACGTGCACATCGAAGACATAAAAGGCTTCAACCTGATCAGCAGGCCCTACCAACCGATCTTTGACTACGCCCTGAAGGAATTTGGCAAAGATGAGGCCTGGAGGGTGATCGCTGCCGATTATGTGACTACTGACGAAGGTACCGGGATCGTTCATACCGCTCCGGCTTATGGAGCAGACGACTATGAAAGCTGTAAGCAGGCAGGTATCCCGATGTTCAATCCGATCGACCGGGATGGCAGGTTTACCGGGCAGGCTCCCGATTTTGCCGGCCAGTGGTTCAAGGATGCTGACAAGGACATTGCCCGCGCGATCAAGGAAAAAGGGCTGATGCTTCGCCACGAGACCTGTGTTCACAACTATCCTTTCGACTGGAGAAAAGGAACACCACTCATGTCGTATCCCGTGGAGTCCTGGTTTATTGCCACCACCAAGCTCAAAGACCGAATGGTTGAGCTGAATAAGAAGATCAACTGGAAACCCGAAAGTACCGGAAGCGGTCGTTTCGGGACCTGGCTGGAGAATAATGTGGATTGGGCGGTATCAAGGCAGCGATACTGGGGAACTCCGATTCCGATATGGGTGAATGACCAGAACCCTGAAGAAATAGATTGTATCGGAAGTATACAGGAACTCAGGGAGAAAGCCGGGCTGAGTGAAGATACCGAGATCGACCTGCACCGCCCGTACATCGATGAGATTACCTGGGAGTCGGAGAACGGCGGAACCATGCGACGTATTCCCGACCTGCTTGACGTCTGGTTCGACTCGGGGGCCATGCCGTTTGCACAGTGGCACTACCCGTTCGATAACGATCATGAATTCAGCTACAACTACCCCGCCGACTTTATCGCTGAAGGGGTGGATCAGACCCGGGGTTGGTTTTACACTCTCCATGCTATCGGTACCATGCTTTTTAATGAAGAGGCTTACCGTAATGTAATCTCTAACGGTCTTGTCCTGGATGAGAACGGAGAGAAAATGTCCAAATCGAAGGGGAATACCGTGGATCCCTTTGAGGTTATCAGAGAGTATGGAGCCGATACCGTACGCTGGTACATGATGAGCAATTCTTCACCCTGGGAGAATCTCAAATTCAGTGACGACGGACTGAAAGAAGTACAGCGCAAGTTCTTCAATACACTGGTGAACACCTATTCATTTTTTGCGATGTACGCCAATATTGACGGGTTTACATTTTCGGGATCTCAGATTCCGGTCAGTGAACGTCCGGAGATCGATCAGTGGGTTATCTCCCGGTTAAACTCCACAATTAAAATGGTGGAAGAATACCTGGAAGATTACGAGCCGACCAAAGCAGCCCGCGAACTTGAGAATTTTGTCGAAGAGCTGAGTAACTGGTATGTACGCAGAAACCGCCGGCGCTTCTGGAAGGAAGGAAATACACTCGACAAAACAGCGGCCTATCAAACCCTCTACGAGTGTCTTAAGAGTTTGAGTAAGATGATCAGTCCCATCGCGCCGTTCATAGGCGAGTGGCTGTATCAGAATCTGAATGAGGTTACCGAGATGGAAGAGGATTCGGTACATCTCTCATTCTACCCTACGGTTGAGGAGACGGCGATCTTCAAAGGCTTGGAGCACAAAATGGAAATGGCCCGTCTGATTTCATCCATCGTGCTGAGGATTCGCAACCAGATCGAGATGAATGTGCGCCAGCCTCTCCCGAGGATTATCCTGCCCATCAAAGACGAAGCGGAGAGGGCCGCCATTGAATCTGTTAAAGGCATTATTTTGGAGGAAGTGAACGTTAAGGATATTCAGTTTGTGGATGATGACTCCGGAATCGTGCACAAGTCTGCAAAACCAAACTTCCCCCTGCTCGGCAAAAAACTTGGCCCGAAAATGAAGGCGGTATCCGCCAAAGTTGGTCAGCTTACAACCGAAGAAATATCAGAGTTTGAAAAGAAAGGATTTATAGAGCTCACGCTGGATGACGGAATCACCGAACGTCTTGAAGGTAATGAACTTGAGATTATCAGGACGGGACTGGAAGGGTGGAAGGTGGAAACCGAGCGCGGGCTCAGTGTGGCGGTAGATACGGAGATCAGTCATGAGCTCAAGCTGGAAGGCATTGCCCGTGAATTTGTGAATCGCGTTCAGAATATGCGCAAAGAAGCGGACTTTGATGTAGTTGATCGCATTACAATCGGTTTTGAAAGTTCCGAAGAAGTAAAAGAAGCCGTAGTTTCCATGAACGATTACATCAAGCAGGAGACTTTAGCTGAGAAGATCGAGATGAACAAGCTCGAGGTCTCAGATTTCGATAAATCCTGGGAAATAGAAGGTTCGGAATGTATCATTTCGATCCGCAGAATTATTAATAATTAAGGATTAGAAAGATGGCCAAAAAAGAGAATACCGAAGAAAGAGTATCTCCATACAGCGACGAGGAGCTGGAGTACTTTCGTGGCATCATCAACAAAAAATTAGCCGATGCGGAAGAGGAGCTGGATACCCTACAGCGATCTCTGAGAGAAAGTATGGAAAACGCATCCGATGAGTCTGCCTACTCATTCCATATGGCCGATGCGGGTACGGATGCGCAGGAGCGGGAGAAAACGTACGTGCTTCTTAACCGAACCCGTAAGTTCATTAAGTATCTGAACGACGCGCTCCAGAGAATCGACAACAAGACTTACGGGGTGTGCAAGGTGACAGGCAAGAAAATTGCAAAGGGTCGCCTTGAAGCAGTGCCTCATACTCAACTGAGTATAGAAGCAAAACTGAAGCGCAGATAAGAACACGGTTTGACCCCCAAAAAGCTCCTATCCCTTTTTGTTCCGGCGGTTCTGGTTCTGGCCTTGGATCAGTTTACCAAGTGGCTGATCCGCACCACACCGGAATACCAGAACAAGACCATCATCGATGGCTGGCTTGAGTTCTATTTCATTAAGAACGATGGTATGGCTATGGGTATAGATATCCTTCCCACCTGGCTCATCAGTGTAATCGCTATTGTCGCAACCATCGGTATTCTCATCTATCTGCTGCGATCCATGAAAGAGGCCAAAACCGGTTATCTCATCTTTATGGGGCTCATTATCGGAGGAGCATTGGGCAATATCTCTGACCGGCTTTTTATGGGGCTGGTTTATGGATATGGAGGAGTGCTGGAAGGGCATGTTGTTGACTTTATACATTTCAGCCTGCGTATCAATGACTGGGCGGTATTCCCTTATATCTTCAATGTGGCAGATATTGCCATCTCGGTCTCCATCATCTCACTGCTTGTTTTTGGAAAGCTGCTCATCACCCCGGAAGAAGAGGAAGAAGAGCCGCAACCGGAGACAATCAGCGATGAAGCTCAGTCAGCGCCCGGGGAAGATTCAGCACCCGGAGAAGACTCTGATTACAGCTAAGATCCTGAATGTTGTCTGTTGTACAGAGTTCCTGAAAGCTTGTTAAACCTGACCTCAGTATTCCTCCCCTTTCGCCGCGGCAGGAATTTACAAGGAACTGATGATTTCTTTAAACCGTGCCTGATCTCTGAGAGGCGCTAGATAAGGATCAGATTGTAGTAGCTGAGGATTCAGGCGGCCGCTTTTTTTCAGCTTTTCCAGTGCTTCATAGGCAAGTGGAAAGTCGTTTTTCTGAGTGAATATTCTGGCTTTTTGAAGATAGATTCTGGGATCGTCAGGTTTTATCATTTCAGCGACCTGGATCATGGCGAGGGCATGTGCGGTCCGTCGATTACTCAGATACTGCCGGGTTTGGTAGAATTGAGTATGTGAGAATATGGTTTCCAGTACTACCGATGTGTACCGGTTTTTATAAAGGTTATCCAGGTTGTCCTGTATGGTGAGTAGTTCGGATAACTTCAGGTCATTGACAATTTCAGTCACAGTGGGAGCTTCATCCTGTGCCTGATACCTTCGGAGGTTATCTAAGAGAACTTTGACGTAGAGGTAATAGTCAGAGACCAGTTTTTGTATCAATTCAGGATTCTGGTTTCCAAGATGTTGATGAGTATGTTCTATATGTTCATCAAGTAAGCGGGTATCGGTTAAATCCTCAAGGCTTGACCTGATCGAAATAAAAAACCGGTAAAGCTGATGGTAATCGCCCCGTGCTTCAATTTTTTGTGCATAGTCCAGAGATCGTTCCAGGTAGTCATGAATGAAGTCTTTATCCCGCGGAACGAGTCCTTCTTTCATGGCCATGATTTCCATCCAGTAAAGCGCATCCTCAAAATAGAATACAGGTGGCCAGTGATGGCCTCCGTCGAAAAAAGTAATGTGCTTTTCAAAACGGGCAGATTCAAGACGGTAATCTAGTCCAACCAGTTCAAAATAGTTAAAGTCTCTGTAGCCAGTTGCACCGTAGAATGAAAAGGGAGTGCCTTCGTTTTGAAGCTTATCTGTATTCAAACGGGCACCCTGCGCCATTCCGGCACCATAGCTTATGATACCGGCAACATACTGAGGTATTTCGAAGCCAAAACTCCAGTTCATCCTTGCCGTTCCGGAAAACCCGGCCAGATAAAACCTGGTGGTATCTACAGAAACGAGTTGAAAGGCATCATTGATCATTGTATTAAGAGCATCTATGTTAATCTGCGGATCTCCATCACTTCGCGAATTGTAGGAACTGATGAGTATATACCCCAGACTGTCAGCAGCGTCTTTAAAATTCATTAACGGAAACAGAGCTCGTTGCCTTGGATCCAGTATAAATACAATAGGATGATGCTTTTCAGGTGTATATTCTGTCGGTAAAAACAGGGCATACTTCTGGGATGGTTGAGAAAAGCTTGTGATGTGTTCTGTTACTTTGCCAGGTTGAAGTTCCGGAACCTGAGCGTTAAGATCTGCTGCAGCAAATAAAAGAAATAACAGAATCGCCGGATATTTCATTAATCAGGACTAGTGGGAGGACAATCTTTCTAACAGAAAATCATCAGGCTTATTGTTTGATGTCTGAATAGGTAGTGACATCAAAAAGATCATCATTGATGGGAACCTGTTCCACGATTTCCAGCCCGAAGCTTTTGATACCAATTCTCTTGACGGGATTGTTGGTGAGCAGCCTTAATTTACGGATGCCCAGCGACCGGAGGATCTGAGCGCCGATACCGTAGTCTCTTGGGTCCCCTTTTTTGGAATTGTTATCCTCTTCATCATTCTGCAAGGTGCCTTCCTGCATCATCTTAAGGGTTTTGAGCTGATTCACCAGGACGGAGCCCCGCTGATTGCGGTTCATATACAGAACCACCCCTTTGCCTTCCCGTTCTACCTGGAGCATGGCCTGATGAAGGATTTCACTACTGTCCGAGTTTCGTGCTCCGAAGATGTCGCCGATCAGGTTGGATGAATGCACGCGGGTTAAGACCGCCTCTTCTTTGGTCCAGCTGCCTTTGGTGAGGGCGAGATGTATATCTCCCGTCAGGTTCTCTTTAAATGCTCTCAGTTTGAAGTCTCCGTACATGGTAGGCATTTCGATGTCCATCACTTCGTGTACCAGAGATTCATGCTCGTTGCGGTATGCAATCAGGTCTTTGATGGTGATGAGCTTCATGTCGAATTCCCGGGCCATCTCAATGAGATCCGGGACTCTGGCCATATCGCCATTCTCCTTCATGATCTCACAGATGATCCCTACCGGCTTCAGTCCGGCAAGGCGTGCCAGGTCAACGGCAGCTTCGGTATGTCCGGCACGACGCAACACCCCGCCATCCACGGCAAGCAGCGGAAACACATGTCCCGGGCGCCTGAAATCCACCGGTTTGGCATCCTCATTGGCGATTTCACGGATGGTATTGGCCCGGTCGGCGGCCGAAATACCTGTTGTGGTCAGGCGTTTATGATCGATGGATATCGTGAAGTTAGCTTCATCGGGATCGGCGCCTTCAGTCACCATGTGCGTCAGTTTAAGCTTCTCGGCGATATCCTTGGTGACCGGTGCGCAGACCAGGCCGCGGCCGTGGGTAACCATAAAATTAATCGCTTCCGTAGATACTTTTTCCCCGGCCATCAGAAAATCCCCTTCATTCTCGCGATCTTCATCATCCACGACAATGACCATTTTGCCATTCCGGATATCCTCGATGGCCTCAGGGATGGTATTAAAACGGAAGTCTTCTCTCACGAGATCAGTTCTTTTTGTCTTGCTTATTGGGGTTCACATCGGTGATCGCACTCTTGAGAAACCGGATCTTCACGTTGTTACCCACTTCAATAAGTACGGAATCGTCTTCGATGGTATTCAGGATGCCGATCAGCCCGGAAGAGGTAACGACCTTGTCGCCCTTTTTCATTTCAGAAACTTTGCGCTGTATTTCTTTTTGTCGTTTGCTTTGGGGACGAATGATGAAAAAGTAGAAAACCACAAAGATGGCACCCATAAAAAGGAGGCTGGTATAGCCACTGCCCGATCCGTCTTCTGCGGGGGGAGCCATCAGGAAAAAGTTCATTAACTGCATGTTGTACGTTCGTTTTTAGTGTTCATGTAAAGCTTTCAAAGATAGGCTTTTTTAGAATGAATGCCGAACGCTTAGGGAAGAAGGAGGAAGGTCTCAGCTGTTAAATCTTCTGCCGCATTTAGCATAATCGACCAGAATCGGAGCAGGTGTGAACCTCGGACCGTATGCTTCAGCCAGTTGCTCCATCCGCTTTACAAATTTTTCAGCTCCGAAGCGATCGACATAGCGGAAGGGACCGCCGGTAAAAGGAGGGAAACCCAAACCCAGTATTGCGCCCAGATCACCATCGGAAGGCGATTTCAGTACTTCTTCCTGCAGGCAGTAAGCGGCCTCATTGATCATCATAAAGGCGATGCGCTGTTGCGCGGTCTTTTTGTCGGGATCAGAACGAGACGTACCGCCGAAATAAGAATAGATCTCTTTATTGAGCTCTTTCTTTTTCCCTTCCCCATAGAGAAACATCCCTTTCCTGTTCTTTCTGCCCAGATAACCGGCTTCCATAAGCTCATGCGCTTTGTTCGAAGACTTGAAATTTCCCCGGGCTTTAAAAACAGGGGTCATCGTATCTGCCACATGAGCGCCCACATCAATGCCTACTTCATCCAGCAGGGCCATAGGTCCGACGGGGAAGCCAAACTCCTTCATGATCTGGTCGAGGAATTCAATGGATGCTCCTTCTTCCAGTAGCAGAAGGGCTTCATTCATATATGGCGCCAGAATACGCGTGGTATAAAAACCGGGGCCGTCATTAACGACGATCACCGTCTTGCCCTGCTTCACACCAATGTCGTAGGCGGTGGCGGTCACCCGGTCGGCGGTGTGTTCAGTAGTGATTATTTCAAGCAGGGGCATCTTCTGAACCGGAGAGAAATAATGCATGCCAATGATATTCTGGGGCCTCTTAGCTCCTTTGGCGATTTCGCTGATAGGCAGAGAGGAGGTATTGGAAGCAAAGATGCAGTGCTCATCTGTAGTTGCCTCGACCTCGGCAACGATCGTTCGTTTCAGCTCCAGATCTTCGAATACAGCTTCGATAACTACATCAGCTTTTCGGAAATGGTCATAGTCAGCTACTCCGGTTACGCGGCTGGCGATCTGGTCTCTTTCAAATTTCGTGATGATTCGTTTTTTACGTTTCTCATTCAGGGCATCCCAGATCACCTTTTCGCCTTTGGCTGCGGATTCCAGGTCTCGGTCTTTCAGGAGAACCCGGTAATTTCCTTTGTTCACGCTGACATCGGCGATGCCGGAGCCCATGAGTCCCGCCCCCAGTACTCCAATGGTTTGTACCTTCTGTACCTGCTTCTGAAGAGGATTCTTTTTTTTGTCGGTCATGCCAAAGAAAAGATCGACCAATGCTCTGGATTCCGGAGTAGCGCCCAGCTCTCCGAACAGTTTGGACTCATTCACCAGCCCCTTCTTCTTTCCGTGCTTGTATCCATACCTGACCGCCTCAATGATCTTGGGAGGCGCGGGGTAGTTTCCTTTGGTCTGCCGCATGGTACGCTTCATAGCCTGTGAGAAGATGATGTTTCGGCCAACAGGATTCCCTTCCAGCAGCTTTTCGGCAATACTTCTGGGGTCTTTTCTCTTAAAAGCAGAACTCCCTGATAACCGGTGTACGGCCTTGATACCTGCTGTCCCGAGGGCGTCTTTATGCGTCAGCTCATCCACAAGCCCCATTTTTTTAGCCTGCCGGGCATAGATGTTTTTACCGGTCAGCATGTAAGTAAGGGATTTCTGAATGCCCACCAGGCGCGGGAAGCGTTGTGTGCCGCCGGTTCCCGGCAGGATTCCCAGTTTCACTTCCGGCAGTGCAAATACCGTTTTCGAGTGACCGGAAGCAATTCGGTAATGACAGGCCAGAGAGAGCTCAACCCCACCGCCCATACAGCTTCCATGAACAGCCACTACTATTGGTTTTGGGAAAGCTTCGATACGGTTGAGAATTTCGTGGCCACGCCGGCTGAGGGCTTCAATCTCTTCAGCCGTATCGCGGGCCTTGAACATTTCAATGTCAGCGCCCGCGATAAAATTAAGCTCCTTTCCACTGATAAGAACCGCTCCTTTAAGGGTGCTGTCCTGCTCCAGCTTATTCATGAAGGATGAGAACTCGGCCATCATAGCCTCATTGAGGGTGTTCACCTTTTCCCCGGGCTGATCCAGAGTAATAACTGCGACATCGTCTTTGGTGGCGATGGTGATGTAGCTTAAGCCGTCTTTTGTCATCTTCTATGACCTCCTCTGTCTCCTTCTTTACAAGGAGGAGAACTGGTTGTTTGCGTTCCAAAATTCATTCGTTGAGTCCCCCCTCCCTCGTAAGTAGGGGAAAAAGGGGAAGTTGAATTAAACATCATATCTCTCCAGAATTAGTGCGTGCCCTTGTCCACCGGCCGCACAAGCGGTAACCAGTGCATATTTACCATCTTCCCGGATCAGCCGGTTGGCAGCGGTTGTGACAAGCCGTACCCCGGTGGCTCCAAAGGGATGCCCTAAAGAAAGTGAGCCACCCAGGGTGTTCAGCTTGTCAAAAGGAATAGCCCCTACTTTGCGGTCCCGGTTCAGTGATTTACGGGCAAATTCTTCAGAGTCCAGAGCCGCCAGAACCGAGAGCACCTGACCCGCAAACGCTTCGTGGAGTTCAAAGACGTCGATATCGTTAAGGCTCAGTCCGGCCATATCCAGAACTTTGGGTGTGGCATAAGCGGGGCCCAGTAGCAATTCCTCTCCCGGATCCTGTGACACATACACATATTCCCTGAGGTATGCTTTTGGGGTAAGTCCCAGCTCCAGCGCCGTTCGTTCATCCATGATGAGCGAAGCGGAAGCTCCGTCGGTCAGGAAGGAAGCATTGCCGGCTGTTATGGTGCCGTGCGGTTTGATAAAAGCGGGACGGAGTTTGGATAGTTTTTCCATGGAGGTATCCTCGCGAAAACCGTTATCATGTTCCACCACCTTGAATGTTGGAGGAATTTTGGCAGGAATCAGCTCTTCATCCAGCAGGCCTTCCCTGGTGGCTTTGGCCGCCAGGTGATGCGAACGCAAGGCAAATTCATCCTGGTCGTTTCGGGAGACTCCGAAGCGGGCCGCCATTCGGTCTGCACTTTTTCCCATGGTTTCTCCGGTAGAAAACTCAGAGATGGACGGTACTTCCGGAAGGTAATCGGTGATGCCGAGGCCCGAGAAAAATTTCAGGAACTCCAGAGGAGATTTATACTTCCGGGCTTCCAGCATTTTCTGCCGGAACTTTTTTCGGAAACGAATGGGAATATCCGACATGGTCTCCGTTCCACCCGCCAGCACGATCTTCGCCTGTCCCGAACGTATGAGATCCATTCCGCTGGTGATCGCCTGGTTAGAGGAAATGCAGGCCATGGATACAGTAAAGGCGGGGACGGTATCCGGGATTCCGGCACCCAGGGCGCTTTCGCGGGCTACGTTGCTGGTTTTAGGTTCCTGGATCACTGTACCCATGATCACCCGGTCTATGGTGGCGGGATCCACCTTGTTGCGCGCCAGAAGTCCCTGAATGGCCATCCGTCCCAGGTCATAAGCCATCAGGTCGTTATAATGGGTGGAGGACCGCTGAAAAGGGATCCGGCAGCCATCCACCAGAACAGGTTTAAACAAAGAATTTTCTGATTCTGCCATGTCTTAATGTATTAATCAGTCGGGAAAGTTAACAGTGTTAACTAATTATTCAATCTTTTCCCAGAAATTTCTTTTGCTGGAGTATAAATGTTGGTATATTTGTCGCCCTTCAACAGCGCTGATGCACTGTTGAACACGTAGGGGCGATTAGCTCAGTTGGTTTAG
Source organism: Balneola sp. (assembly GCA_965267385.1). Lineage (GTDB taxonomy): Bacteria > Bacteroidota > Rhodothermia > Balneolales > Balneolaceae > Balneola. The sequence goes on along the minus strand of OZ253957.1, from coordinate 2,477,603 downwards.
AGCACCTCGTTTACACCGAGGGGGTCGGGGGTTCGAGTCCCTCATCGCCCACATCATTTATTTGCAAAGCCATCCTTTTGGGTGGCTTTTTTAGTGTAGGGATGTTTTCCTTCCGTGTACATATTCTATTCAACATTCAGGGTGGATGATCAAGCGGGTGAGTGCCTTCGGTTGAAGGTGGGGTCGGCTAGAGATTACTTTTTAAAAAAGGTCCGGCAAGACCCTCTATAAGAATGCTAAAATCCTAGTGATTAATGACTCCCTGCAAATTTACCGGCCGGTTAAAAATAGAGAATCTGAGGAGATGTCATTGTACACTAGATCTGCTTTGTCAAGTCAATATTACAACTTACACTCTATTAAATGTTGAAAAATTCTAATTAAAGATATAGTGTATGATTGATTTTAATCACTATATTCTGCCAAATTATTATTTACAGTTAGTTGTGTTATGGATATTAAATTTGTAAAACGAACCAATATAAAATCATCCAAAAAAAGAACTTCAAAGTTCAAGCCGTTACTGGAAGCTCTGGAAAAGCTGAAGCCGGGAGGCCAGGCCATCGAAGTGTCGTACACCAATGACAAGAATGTGAACTCCATGAGAACGGCCGTTTATCAGTTCGGGAAACAAAATGGAATGAAGATCAAAAGCCGTCGCGACTCCAGCAGTAAAAAGATTTATTTTTACCGCGATAAGTAGCAATATTTTTTTGGCTTAACGTATCATTCGCTACATTGGGAAGAGTTGACAATGTAAGTGAAGGATGCATGAGTACCATTTCAGATATAAGCCCTCAGATAAGAGAGAGTGAACGCTACTCGAAAGAAACCCTCTTAAAAGCATATCAAAAGGTCCGCACGTTTACCCATCATCTCGTGGACCCTTTGGAGGTTGAGGATTATGTTATTCAGCCTATGGAGAATGCCAGTCCGGCCAAATGGCATCTGGCCCATACCAGCTGGTTTTTTGAGACTTTTGTTCTCGCGAAGTATCAGAAAGCGTTCGAAAGTCTTCATCCGCAGTATGCTTATTTTTTCAATTCCTATTATCTGCAAACCGGCGTTCCGTTTTCCCGCGCCAAACGGGGAATGCTCTCCAGGCCTACGGTAAGCGAAGTCTTCGAATACCGTGCCTATGTGGATGAGCAGGTAGAATCCTTCATTGAGCATTGCAGAGAGGAGGTCTGGGAAGAAGCCTCTCAGGTGATGGCGATCGGCATCCATCACGAACAGCAACACCAGGAGCTGATCTTAACAGACCTGAAGTACCTGCTGGCTCAAAATCCTTTGTTACCGGTGTACAGAAATACCGAATTGCCGAAGTCGCAGCACCCCGGTGAACTCGGCTGGATTTCCTTTGAAGAAGGAATCGTGGAGATCGGGAATAATGGGGATGAATTCACCTACGACAATGAGCTTCCACTGCATCGTACTTTTGTCCAGGACTTCGAACTGGGAAACCGCCTGATCACCAATAACGAATACCTGGAATTTATAGAAGACGGTGGCTATGGCCGCTCAGAGCTGTGGCTGGATGAGGGTTGGAGTAAAGTACAGAGTGAAGGCTGGGAAGCACCTTTATACTGGTTTAAGAGAGATGGGGAATGGACACAATTCACACTCTCCGGACCACGACCGGTTGAGGGGCACGAGCCGGTTACTCACGTCAGTTACTTTGAGGCCGATGCCTTTGCCCGGTGGAAAGGATGCCGGTTACCTACAGAACAGGAGTGGGAACATGCCTGCGGAGATCTGGCGATCGAAGGAAATTTTGTGGATGACGATCAGATGCACCCGGTTCCTCTTCAAGTTAAGAAACCGGGTTTGAATCAGATGTTCGGGGATGTCTGGGAGTGGACTCAAAGCAGTTACAGCCCTTATCCGGGGTATAACCCGCTTCCCGGAGCACTGGGGGAATACAATGGAAAATTCATGGTGAACCAGTATGTGCTCAGAGGAGGATCTTGCGCGACGTCCAGGTCTCATATCAGAAAGACCTACCGTAATTTCTTCCATACCGATGCGCGCTGGCAGTTCAGCGGAATCAGGCTGGCTAAGTAGCAGGGGAAATGGAGAACACCAGGAAGGGGATGCTGAAAGAAGTGCTCGAAGGGCTGAGCCGGGATCAGAAAATGCTCCCAAGTAAATTTTTTTATGACGAAAGAGGATCTCAGCTATTCGAAGAGATCACCGAGCTGGAGGAATATTACCCAACGAGGACGGAGCGGAAGATCCTCAAAGAGAACGTCAGAGAGATAGAGTCGTATCTGGGAAAGAAAGTGGAGCTGATTGAGCCGGGAAGCGGGAGCAGTGAAAAAACCCGGATTCTTCTGGCTAATATGTCCAACATCTGCTGTTATGTCCCTATGGATATCTCCGGAGATTACCTGTATAAAGTAGCCGATAGGCTCAGAGAAGAGTTTCCCCATATAAGGATTGCGCCTCTGCAGGCCGACTACACACAGGACTTTGAACTTCCGGAATTTGACCCCGAAGCCAGAAAAGTGGTTTTTTTTCCGGGTTCAACCATTGGTAATTTCAGAAAAACACGATTCCGTTTGTTTATGGATGTGATCTCAGATATGGTAGGACCGGATGGAGCATTGCTGATCGGTGTGGATCTGAAGAAAGAGGTTCATGTTCTTGAGGCAGCTTACAATGACGAAAAAGGGATCACCGCCGAGTTTAATAAAAACATCCTTACTCATATCAACAGGGAACTGGGTACCGACTTCGATGTGGATAAATTCAGGCATGAGTCTGTATGGAATGAGAATGACGGGCGTATCGAAATGCATCTTTTCGCAAAAGAAGACCATCAGGTGCAGGTAAACGGAAGCACCATCTCCTTCAGTGAAGGGGAATCCATCCATACCGAAAACTCCCACAAATATACCCTGGAGGATTTTGCCGAGATGGTGGCTCCCTGGTTTGAAGTAAAAAAGGTCTGGACCGACGAGAACGACTATTTCAGTGTGCAGTACCTGGAGCAGAAGTAGCGTTTTTTAAGTCATGCTGATCCTGAGAATTCGGGAGAAGATTTACTCAGGATGTTTACACTATTCCTTCACACCGGCCAATTTCAGATACATGTTCCGCACTTCCTCAATATGCTCATCCAGTGAGTCCAGACTCCAGGAGGAAGTGTCGATGGCAGGATGGATGGTCGCGTTGATGGTACCACTTTTAGACATGATGGAACCCCCCATGCTCAGTTCGTCATTGCCATCGAAGTAAATGGGTATGATGGGATAACCCAGATCGATGGCCATACGAAATGCGCCTTTCTTAAACGGGCCGATTTTTCCTTCATGTTTCCGGGAACCCTCCGGAGCAATGACCAGGCTGAGACGATCTCGCTGCAGGCGGGCAATGGTCCGGTTAAGCTGGCCAATGGCGTGTTCTCTGTTCTTACGCTTAATAAACACCTGCCCGGTAAGCCTCCCGATAATGAAAAAGAAGGGGATGTACTGTAATTCCCATTTGGCCACGATACGGAAACGGCGCAACCCAAGAGCGAGAAACGCGGGGATATCGAGGGTAGAGCTATGATTGAAAATATAGATAGCCGGCTGTTCCGGATCTTCCCGTTTGTCATTCAGGTTGAAGCGGATGCCTAACATCCAGAGTACAGGCAAACCCAACGGCCGCGGAAAGTGGCGCACGATCCAGTTAGTGGCTTTACCGAATGAAAGCAGAACCAGCGCGAATATCAGTACTGAAGCGATCAGCAGCTCCGTCATGAAGAGCAATATTGCCAGGATACTTCGGATGTATTCAGTTGGTGTAAGTGATTGAGCCATGGTGGGCTAATATCTGTTTTCATGGATCCAAAACAAAACCCAAAGCCAGCCATCATGACAACCTTGTTCTGGTTGCAATGTGTCCGAAAAGCCAGGAAAACGCGTGGAGATGAACGGCTCGGTTTTCAGCATTCGTTGATGAAGTGTATTGCCGCCTTTCGGTTTCTGTCATGATCTCAACTCAGTATCCCGGCCTGCGCAGGAATGACGGCTTAAATACTACCATAAGATGTGACTTACCTGAATGCGTCAGGGATATGCCTGATCTCCGGTGCCTGATTACCTTCCTGCAGTATCCCGATCACATCAAAGCGCATGGGGGAGCCGTCCATCTTGCGCTCATACATCCAGGCCTCGGCAGCCTTAAAGACGTGTTCAGCCTTTACATCGTTGACGTATTCTTCGGGGCGGCCGTATTTAGCCGAAGACCGGTATTTCACCTCCACAAACACAATGGCGGTGTCATCATAGGCCACGATATCCACCTCAGACTTCTCAAAAAAATAATTCCGGTCCAGTATACGCCAGCCTTTGCTTTCCAGATAGGCGCAGGCGATGTCTTCTCCCTCATTCCCAATGTCGCGCGTGGTAGGGGTGCTCATTTCTCCTTACCGATTCCTTTGAGGCTCTCCTTTACTTCCACCAGCTTTATAAGCTGCTTCAGAAAGCCCAGATTCTTTTTGTTGATATATGGAAGCAGGGCCTCGGTAAAACGTTCGAACATTTCCAGAAATTCATTGTAGTTCTCGATCCGTTCCTTGAAGGCCATGCTCTCTTCGTCAGTGAGTCCGCCGGCTTCCAGCGTTTTTATACATTCTTTTAACTCTGCCCGGATCGGGGCGATCTCCCGCTGCTGCCGCTCTCTTATGATGGTGGAAACGATCTTCCAGACATCGGTTTCCGCGCTGTAGTAATCTTTGCGGTCACCGGGCTTCTGGTCCTTATGGATGAGTTCCCACTCCATCAGCCGGTGCAGATTCATGTTGGCGTTCCCCCGGCTGATATCCAGCTTATCCATGATGGTGTCGGTATCCAGGGCGTGCGATTCGGCATAGAGCAGGGCATGGATCTGTGCCATGGTCTTGTTGATGCCCCAGGCCGATGCCATGTCGCCCCAGAGTTTCACAAACTGGTCAAGGGCTTCGTTATAGGCGGGATTGCGTTCCATAGAAGAAAGAAAAGGGAATCTTCAATATTAAAAAAGTCATTCTGAGCGAAAGCGAAGAATCTATGTGCTTAATGCGAAAAGATCCTTCAGGATCCCGAGGACTCGGGATCAGGATGACTATTAGGCAATGGTTAATCGGAAGAGGCCGCGCTCTCTAATGTTTTCTCTTTTGGTGATTCTGCTGTTCCCTTCTTCCCCCCGTTCTTGTAGTCGGTCACATACCATCCATCGCCTTTATAGACCACGCCTCCCCCGCCGGTGATCACCCGCTTTACTTTCTGGCCGGTGGTCGGACATTCCGTCAGCGGTTCATCGCTCATGTTCTGCATAATCTCAAAGACAGATCCGTCTTCCCGTTTGTATTCGTATGTGGGCATTGTTCTAGATGATTAGTTAGCAATAGACAAAATACACTGCCGATTTATCAAATTTTGTGCCAAAGTGATTACAGGATCAGTACCACTGCCAGTATCACCACAAAGTACAGAACGAGGAACCCGTAGGCTTTCATCCAGCTTTGCTCACGACGGAAGGTAGATCTGAAGTCGAGGTTAAACTCTTCGTCCGAAAGCTCTTTGTTGGAGAGGCTCAATGCCCAGGCGATCAACGCGGCGATCACACAACCGGTCAGGTTCCACCACATCCAGTAGATCTGGCTGAAACCCAGCCAGAGCAGGATATTGAATCCAACTCCGGCCAGAATCCCGATGAACATACCCCGGGTGGTAGCTTTTCTGGAAAGAATACCTACCAGGAAGGCTGCGAGAATTGGCCCATAGAAAGCCGAGCCGATCTTGTTGATCCCTTCGATCACCGTATCGGAAATATCGCCTACTATAAAAGCGAAGCCGGTAATAAAAATACCCCAGATCACCGTGGTGATCTTACCGAGATTAATGTGATCGGCATCGCTTTTCCATTTGGACACGAAATCTCGCATGGTGGAAGCGGAAAGCGAGTTGAGTGCCGAATCCAGACTGGACATGGCCGCGGCCAGCAGCGCTGCGAACAAAAGGGCACGGATTCCTTCGGGCAGCATCAGTAAAATATACTCAGGGATCAGATAGTCGGGCCGGTCGGCAGGCACAGCGGCAGCCAGCTCCGGGCTGTTAACCAACACCGCGTAGGCCGCGATACCCAGCAGGATATAAAGTACGGTAAGCGGGAAGCGTGCGAGGCCGTTGAGCATGAGTGCCTTCTTGGCTTCATCCACCGTTCTGGCTGAAAGGCCACGCTGCACCTGACTCTGGTCGGTACCATAATAGGATGCATAGAGAAAGAAGCCGCCAAACAGAAATGCCCAGAAAGGAACTTCCCCTCCGTCTCCCAGCCCGGTGGAGAAGTCGGTGGCATTCAGCCGCTCAGCCGGCATTTCCGAAAACATCACTCCGAAACCACCGATATCGATGGCGGCGTACACAATGCAGGCAATGATGCCTCCCAGCAGCACGATCATCTGGATGACGTCAGAATAGATCACGGCGGAGATCCCGCCAATAGTATCATAAATGATGGTGATGATGCCGATCATGAGAATGGTGATCCAGAGGTCCAGGTCGAGCGCAACGGACAGTACAATGGCGCTGGCATAGAGTCCCACGCCGGTAGCCAGTCCGCGGCTGATCAGAAAAACACCACTAACCAGATTGCGAACGGACGGGCCGAACCGGAGTTCGAGATATTCATACACACTCACCAGGTTCAGCTTGCGGAAAAAGGGAATCAGAAAAACCATCACCAGGATCATGGCAAGGGGAACGGCCAGTTCGTACTGCAGCCAGGTGAGGCCACCGCCGTCCTTGAGTGCCACAAAAGCGGGAATGGAGATAAAGCTGATTGCGGAGGTTTGGGTGGCCATGGTAGAAACGCCCACGGCCCACCAGGGGATGTTCCGGTTACCGACATAGTAGTCGTCCTGGCTGGTCTGGTTGCGCCCGAGATAAATACTCATGCCCACAAGTCCGGCCAAATACACCGCAATGATCGCCCAGTCGATAAAAGTCATGGGCTGATTTTAGGTCAACGGGGTGAATTTAGCAAATCGAGGTAGAGCGCGGCCGACCATGAGAAACGGGAAGTGCCGCAACCTTCGGTCTCCGTTTTTACAGGATTGAAATATTCATAGATACCGTACTTTTCGATCAGCCGAAGCGTGTCGGTTTTAACCCTGGATGCCCAATCGTCAAATCCGTAGTGTTGTAATCCCCTGTACAACATCCAGTTGGTGTTGATCCAGATCGGCCCCCGCCAGTAACGCCTTGGTTCGAAGGCTGGTTCTTCCGGGGAGACGGTAGGCATCAGATAGTACCGATGGGTGTTGAAGGAACTGAGGTTCCGTGCAACAATACGTCGGCATTGTTCTTCGGAAGGTATGCCGGCATAGAGCGCCGCCATAAAGCTGGCATTGCCCGGGGCATGGATGAGTTCATCGGAGCAGAGATCGTAGCCCAGATAGTTGCTGGTATCCTCATCCCAGAGCCTGGTATTCATGGCCGCTTTACCGTTCTCTGCCCATTGCTTAAAGTCTTCGACCGGCTCGTCAAGCATCACAGAGAGCCGGTACAGGGATTCATTGGCCTTGATGAGTAAGGCGTTGGTTACCGGGTCCTGAATGAGGAAGGGACATCGTTTCCGGATCTTAGCCTCGTCATACTCACATTCAACAAACAGTTCCACCAGCCAGATGTACTTCTGGTATTCCAGATTAGAAGGCCGGTTGTCCGCTTTGATATGCTTTAGGTCGCGACGTATGGAGGATAGATCCTGTTCGGAAACCTCAATTCGCTCCAGCGCCTTATCCCAAAGCGGGGAGTTATCCAATCCCGACTCCCAGTTATGCCGGATGTAGATCAGTCCTTCCCGGCGGGGATCCCGTTCTTCGTGCAGATGCCTGTGAAAGCGGTGCAGTTTGGGGAGCCACTCCCTGATCCTTTCTTCCGCACCTTTTTTGTCCTCTGAAGCGTGATAGAGTTCTTCCAGTATAAAGCCGATGACCGGTGGCTGAATGATGCCGGAAGTTTTCGGAGATGTACGGGCGTGATCAAAGGTGTGTGCTTTCCAGATATCCGGGCCGGGGAAATAGTCGTCACTTTCCTTGTGGAAGATGATGTGAGGCATGAGTCCGTTCGACCACTGTCCTTTAAACAGGTGGTCGATCTCGCTCCAGGCTTTGGCTTCGTCAAAATGGGCGTAGCCCAGGGCGATAAAGCCGGAATCCCAGAGCCACTGAAAGGGATAAAGATACGGGCTGGGGATGGTGTATCCGTCTCTCCAGTTGGAACGGAGGACGTCGATGGCTTCTTGTTTCCGATTGTTCATACCGAAAGTTGAAGATAAAGTGGTTTATCATCAACCCGGTAAAGAAATAATTGTGGATCTTAGAGTCTGCCTGTATCCATTCGGCATCAAGGTATTCCAGGATAGATTCCAGATCATTCAGGGCGTGAGCGGACCAGAAAACCTTGTAATCATAATCCACACGATTAAGCGGTTAAAGTTCATAACCATCTAGGGCTGTAGAAAAATTGATTCCCAGCCTTCTTCTGTTTTGGTGAACAGCCGTCGCCGGTGAAGCCGGCTTTCCTCAAACTGGAAAAATTCTATCCGAACCGGCATAACCGCAAAGCCACCCCAGCTCCCTGGGAAGGGGACTTCTTTATCTTCATACTGCTTTCGGGCATATTCAAAAAGGTCCTGAGAATTCTCATCGCGGATAGGTTTTCCCTGCTCAAAGAACGAACTGATAAGCTGTGCATCACGGGATCTCTCACTGAAATACTTCCTTGCGAGTTCTTCATCAATAGGTTCTGTTTTACCCTGTATCCGTATTTGACGTTTGGTTTGATGCCACCAAAAAGTAAGCGCTGCTCTCGGATGTTCTTTGAGCTCAAGGGCTTTTCGGGATCGCAGCGGGCCGGTAATGATAAAATGTTCATTAACGACTTCTTTCAAGGATAGAAAACGCGCATTGGGAAATCCATCCAGCCCTAAAGTCGAGAGGCAGCAGGTGGATGCTGTAAGTGAGTCAGAGCGTTGTTGCTCTTCGCTTTGCCACTGCAGAAACAGTTGAATGGGATCTTCCAAAGCAGATCAGTTGTTCAATGAGCTGAGGCCTGAACGGAAGCGATCCATGGCTTCTTCCAGGTCATCCATGGAAGCCGCATAACTCATGCGAAGTCCGTTTGGTTCGCCGAAGGCATCGCCCGGAACCACGGCCAGTCCATATTCGTCCAGCAAATACAGGCACAGGTCAGTAGAGCTTTCCACGATTGAACCATCGGGTTTTGTGGAGCCCAGATAAGAGGAGATATCCGGGAATACATAAAAAGCACCGCCCGGCGTAAAGCAGCTGACGCCTGCGATCGCATTCAGGGATTCCACCATGAAGTCGCGCCGCTTCCTGAACTGCGCTTTCATTTTTTCAACCTCAGTGAGATCGCCCTGATAAGCCGCAAGTCCGGCCGCCTGGGAGATGGAAGAAGGAGCCGAAGTCTCCTGACTCTGGATTCTGGAGACGGCTTTCACCACATCGGGGTGTGCAGCCAGGTATCCGAGCCGCCAGCCGGTCATGGCAAAGCCCTTGGAGAATCCGTTGACGAGGATCACACGGTCCTTCAGGTCAGGAGCCACATTCAGGATGCTTACATGTTCTCCTTCAAATACGATGTATTCATAGATCTCATCCGAGATCACCATCACCTCAGGATGCTTCCGAAGTACTTCAGCAATACCCTTCAGATCCTTTTCGCTGTAACAGGAGCCCGTGGGATTGGAGGGAGAGCAAAGGATCAGCATTCGGGTTCTGTCCGTGATGGCATCCTCCAGCTGTTCGGGAGTGATGCGGTATTTGTTTTCAAACGAGGTGCGCACGATCACCGAATTCCCTTCAGCCAGACGGGTCATCTCCGGGTAGGATACCCAGTAGGGAGCCGGGATGATCACTTCATCCCCTTTATTAACCGTGGCCAGAAGAGCAAAACCCACTGACTGCTTGGCCCCGTTCGAGCATATGATCTGTGAAGGATCATAGTCCAGACCGTTATCTCTTTTTAACTTGGCGCATATGGCTTCGCGCAGCTCGGGGGTTCCGGGATTCATGGTGTAGCCGTGCTGCCCGTCATTAATGGCTTTAATGGCGGCTTCACAGATATGCTTCGGCGTTTTGAAATCCGGTTCCCCGGCACTGAGAGACACCACGGATTTCCCTTCCCGTTTAAGCTCTTTGGCTCTTCCGGTGACTTTCAGTGTGGCAGAGGGCTGCAAGTTCTGTGCGCGTTCAGAGATCATGAGATCATGGGTTTGTATAAGTTCAATTGGGTGACTGAAAATCCCAAATATGCCGGTAAAAAGGAAACAGCGTTGAAGGAATATGAATACTGGGAATGGAATCCGGAGTAGAAAGAACTACTCATATGTTCATTCATGCGCAGACAGGGACCGGGGCTTTAGGGTTACTCCGGTTTCCTTTTTGCACAGGAATGAAACTAAATAACAAAAGGGGATCACTTCCTCATCTTTTCGCGAAGAGCAGCGGCTACGTTGTCGGGAACAAAAGAAGAAAGGTCGCCGTCCCAGTAGGCCACTTCTTTAACCAGCGAGGCCGAGATAAAGGTAAACTCCTCGTCCGGCATCAGAAAGACGGTATCCACATCCGGAGCCAGCCGTTTATTGGTCAGTGCCATCCTGAACTCGTACTCAAAATCAGAGATCTGGCGAACGCCCCGTATCAATGTATTAGCATTCAGCTTTTGCGCATGGTTAACCAGTAAACCCGTGAACTGATTCACTTCGATATTCTCAGCCCACTCCTTTCCTTTCAGGCATTCATTGATCAGCGCTTCCCTTTCATCGCCGGTAAACACCGCATTCTTCCGGTGATTTACGGCTACGGTCACGATCACCTTATCAAACAGATTGGTGGCCCGCTCCAGAATATCAAGATGACCATAGGTAATCGGATCAAAGGACCCGGGATATAATGCAATGTGTTCCATAGGGTGAATTTAGTCGGAATCTACCGGATGTGCCTGAAAAATACTAACAACGGTACGCCCGTAGGCTTTGGAGAAAAAACAGTGCGGATGGTCATCATAGTTATGGTATTTATCATGCTCCAGCATAAACCAGCCTTCCTCCGCCAGCCAGCCCTTGGTGAGGATCGTTTCGATCATCTCATCCATCCACTCATAGTCATAGGGGGGATCACAGAATATGAAATCGTAAGCCATCACCGGCCCGGAAAGAAAGTTTTTCACGTCCATCATGTGGACCCGGCTTTGTTTTTCAACGCCGAATTCTTCTGCTGTTTTTTCGATATGGCGTACATAATCCGGCTCCCACTCAATGAACGTTACCTGCCGGGCTCCCCGCGATATGGCCTCGAAACCAAGATTACCGGAGCCGCCAAACAAGTCCAGAACCAGGGAGTTTTCCAGATACTTATAGACCTCAATTTTATTAAAAATACTTTCTTTGGTCCGGTCGGTAGTGGGACGAACACCCAGCTTTTTGGGGATCCTGATTCGCCGACCTTTAAGTTTTCCGGTAATGATCCGCATAGGTGAATTCTGGATTAGGAATTATGAATTTTGTAACCGGTCAAAGTTAATTCAACATGCAACATTCAACAATTATTCGAAGTCCAGGCTCAGCAATATTGCCGGGAAGGCAGCAGCCAGGTCAAAGCCATAGGTTTCTTCCTCAGCCTCAACACCGATGAGCTCAAGTGAGTTCAGGTGTGTGATCTCAGAAGCGGGGTCCAGAAAAGACTGAAGAGACTGCTGGGTTTCATAAGTGTGATGCCCGAAGAGGTAAATGTTTTCGTGCAACCCGTTCATCCAGCTGGAATGAGCGGCTGTTTGCAGCCAGTGGTAAGGAATGTCAGACGTCTGATCAAACTCCAGATAGGTAGCGGCCCTAAATTTGCCCAAAAGAAAAGAGCTGATGGTAAGTATGTTTTTATGGCAGCCCAGCATCATGAAGGACCCTCCGGGTCTGGAAAACTGAGACCATTGCTGAGCGATCTCGAAATCGCTGGCGAATTCGGTTACGGCGATCTTGGAGGTAAGGTCATTGAAGCCCTGCATCACAGCCCGGCGCCGAAGACACAGGAATTTATATTCGTCTTTGCTCAACGCATGCCAGGTGGGTTCTATGTCTTCACGCTCAACGCCTTTCATAAGGATGGACAGGTGGTCTTCCCGTTCATCCGCATTGTCAAATACAACTTTTGGGAGAACCGTCCAGCATTCATCGGCCGGATGGGTCAGCGCCCTGAAGGACTTTATTTCATACTCACTGAAGAGCTGGTCGATCGTCTTCTGAAGGTGTGGAAAATGTTCCTCGTGCAGGGTTGTTATGGCCTCATTCACATCAAAGTTGAAGTCAAACGACCCGATATGAAAAAGGTGCTTGCTTTGTTGCGGATCGTTTACGGCGTAGAACAGACGATCAGCAAAAAAACAAACACCTAAGTTTGAGGTGGCTTCTCCCATTAATTCCAGTTAGGAGCGTTTCGCATGGTAGTACGCGTAAGACTACCCACGGCATCATCCGTATCCGGATCTTCCAACAGGTAAAGGGGAGGACGGATAGTATCATTATAGGTATAGATGAATTTAGCCGCCGGATTTCTTGGGGAGTAAACGATACGGTTCACATCGAATTGCCCGTCTTCGAACTGAAACAGCGTGTCGGCCATCGCCATAATGGCGGAATCTTCCTGTATAAATTGAATGACACTGTCCAGGCCGCCTTCAGTGGGTGGGAATTTTCCATTCTTGATCTCATACTGAACCAGAACATCTTTGATGCCCAGCATGCGCTCACGAACCCGCTCTGTCATCTGCTCTCTTTCGATAACTTCCTGATAGGGGGTGACGATTGAATCGTACAGCACATAAGCGAGAACAATGATTGCCAGCCCAAAAACAATACTTAATACTCTATTGCGGGTTTCGATATTCATATGAAGTTACATTCAGTTTAACGTTGTAGGAATTCCCTAAGTGATTGAAGCGGTAAAAATACACGGGCACCTCTACATATGCAACCTTCACTGATTCACCATCTTTCGGTTCGCAATATTTAATGTGAGATGTCAGTAAGCCTTACTAAGTTCTCCCCTCAAAAAGGAAATCGTGTGAACAGACGGGTACTCAGGCTCGCCATACCGAATATTATAAGCAATATCTCAGTTCCCTTGCTGGGTGCTGTGGATACGGCTGTAGTAGGCCACCTGGAAGAAGTATACTACCTGGGCGCTATCGCGGTAGGCAGCCTTATTTTTGATTTTATATTCTGGGGGTTCGGCTTTCTGAGAATGGGGACCACCGGTTTAGTGGCCCAGGCTTATGGAGAAGGAAATCCCAGAAAGACAAAGATCATTCTGTACCGTGTGCTCGTGGTGGCAGGCGCCTGTAGTACAGCCATCCTGTTACTCCAGGTACCGTTAATCGAATTATCCCTGCGCGTTATTGACGCCACTCCTGAAGTGGAAGAATATACCCGGCTGTACTATCAGATAAGGATCTTCTCGGCTCCGGCCACGCTTGCCTTGTTTGGAATGAACGGATGGTTTCTGGGTATGCAGAATGCACGCTATCCAATGATGGTGACCATCTTCCTCAATATAGTGAACATCGCTGCGAACCTGACTTTTGTGCTTGTCATTGGAATGAATGTGGACGGAGTGGCATGGGGGAGCCTGCTGGCGAGCTATATGGGATTGGGGCTGGCGCTTCTGCTTTACAGGTATCGTTATTCAAAGGAGCGTTACGACATAAGCCCTGCAGAGCTTATCGAGCTCAGTGAACTGAAAAAGTTCTTTTCGGTGAACAGGGACATCATGATCCGGACGCTTTGCCTGATCTTTTCCTATGCTTTTTTTACAGCAACCTCCGCAAAAATGGGGGACGTCTGGCTGGCGGCGAATACTATTTTGCTACAGCTGTGGTATATCAGCGCGTATTCGGTAGATGGGTTTGCATTTGCAGCGGAAAGCCTGGTCGGGAAATACACCGGCGCCAGAGACGAGGTTAAACTGAAGCAAGCCATCAGGGCAACCATGATATGGGGTATCGGACTTGGCGCGCTGAGTACGCTGGTATATGCCCTGTTCGATACGCAGCTTATCGCCATATTCACCGATAAGCAGGATGTGATCAACACCGCTATGCTGGTAGTGTTCTGGCTGATCATAGCGCCACTCATTAACAGCATCTGCTTTGTATGGGACGGGGTGTACATCGGAGCCACCGCAACAGGAGCAATGAGAAACTCCATGCTCATTTCCACTATACTGTTCTTTGTACCTGTATATTATATTACAGAGCCCTGGATCGGCTATCATGCACTGTGGTTATCCATGACAACATTTATGTTGGTCAGAGGGGTTACCCTGAGTGTATACGCCAGGAGCGAACTGTTCGGGCCACAGCGTCTTACACAAACTTAAAATTCCGGCTTATGAAAGAGATTCTGTTACTTCGTCACGCAAAGTCAAGCTGGGATGATCCGGCTTTGGAAGATTATGAACGCCCACTGGCTAAAAGAGGGAAGAAGGACGCACCGCGGATGGGCAGCTATCTTCGGAAGGCCGGCTATAAGCCGGATTACGTGATCTCATCACCGGCAAGGCGGGCCAGGGAAACCACAGAGCTTGTGCTGGAGGCAGCTAAGTGCGATACGGGCATCCTCCGGTGGGAACGAAAGCTCTATTTCGGAAACACACAGGACTATCTGCAGGTCATTCAGGAAGCACCGGAAAGTACCGAACGGATTCTGTTAGTGGGGCACAATCCCCTGATGGAAAGCGTGGCGGGAGGACTTGCATCAGGAAGTGAACGAAGCTCACTGCGTATGCCAACGGCAGCCTTGGTATGCCTTGAGAGTTACGCAAGTCGCTGGAATCAGGTCGGATGGGGAAGCTGCCAGATCAAATGGATGATGATTCCCAAAGTCCTGAAAGAGATCCTCCGGTAATTGAGGTGCGAAAAATTATGCATCATTCTTTATATTCAGTCGCAATTCGAATTTCAAAAAACCATCGTCAATGCAGTATCAGCAAAAGTATTTTTTTCTATGTAAAACACCGTTGAGCGCCGAAGGCCCTTCCGATGTAGAAATCATCACTAAAGCTGAGGACAGCGAAGACTTTCCCCGTGTTTTTCAGGAGTATGAGAAGCTCCGGTCTCACGCATTCAATAAAGACAATATTTACAGCGTGGTGAGGGCTGATGACATTTATGACCTGATCCGTACCGCCAATGAGGATGAAGCCAAAGAAGAAGCCTACGAAAAGGCTACTCCCGAAATCATAACCAATCTTCAGCATCGTGTGGTTCAGGATAAAGACGCCAACGCCAAAGCGATCCTGAAGGAAGTTCACGATATCGAAGCCTGATTCTTTTTTACCTTGCCTGAATCATCCGGACAGCTGCGGAATGTATGCGGTTGTTCTCGTGTTATCTTACTGTAGTTGAAATATTAACAACATGATACAACCGATGAACGACATTACGATCAAAGGTAACTGGAACGAACTGAAAGGCAAACTAAAGCAAAAATATTCAGAACTGACGGATGATGACCTGACTTTTGCTGAGGGAAAGGAAGACGAATTGCTGGGCCGGCTGCAGCAAAAGCTTGGGAAAACCAAAGAGCAGATCAAAGAAGAATTATCGAACATCTGATTCGGCCCGGATATTCCGCTAAGTGCATGAGGGACTGTGAGAACAGTCCCTTTTTTTATAATAAATTGGAACGCAGCAGAGCTGATTTGGTTAACTAGTACGAATACAAACAAACTAACTATAAGGAACTATGGAAGATTTTTCATTTAACACGGAGATGCTCCTGGACATAGTAATGCAGTACGGACCCAACGTGCTTAAGGCGTTAGCGGTACTCGTTGTTGGTCTTTGGGTGGTCAAGATCCTGGTTGGTTTTATGGGCAGGATACTTCAGCGCAGTGATGTGGCACCTTCGTTGCAGGGCTTCTTAAAAAGCCTGACCTCTATTGTTCTGAAGGTGCTGGTTTATATAACCGCGCTGGGTATGCTGGGGGTACAGATGACTTCCTTCATCGCTATGTTAGGTGCTGCGGGTCTGGCCGTAGGTTTGGCTCTGCAGGGAAGCCTGTCCAATTTTGCGGGTGGAGTTCTGATCCTCTTTTTCAAGCCTTTTAAAGTAGGTGATTTCATTGAGCGGGGAAGCGAGTCAGGAACAGTCGAGCGCATCGATATTCTGCATACGGTGCTGGTAACCCCAAACAACCAGACCATTATTATTCCCAATGGCGAGCTGGCGAACTCGCCTATTACGAACTTTTCTAAAAAGGAAACAAGAAGAGCCGTATTCCCGGTTGGTATTGGATACAATGACGATCCGCAAAAAGCGAGAGAAGTGATCCTCGAAGTGTTGAAGAATGATGAGCGCACGCTGAGCGAACCAGAACCCATGGTTGTACTGACCAACCTGGGAGACAGCTCGCTGGACCTCTCGGTGAGGGCGTGGGTAAAAACAGAGGACTACTGGTCTTACTTCTGGGAGAATCTTGAAAAGATCAAGCAGAAACTGGATGAGGCCGGAATTGAACTTCCCTTCCCTCAAAGAGACGTTCATCTGTTTCAGGAAAAGTAATCAAAGCTGTTTAACGGGAGCCGGCTCGTTTCAGGACGTGCCGGCTTTTTTTATTGGGTAAAGCCGATTATAAAATCTAGCCCAGAAATAGTATCTTCGAAGCCTGTAAGAAGGCACGAGCCGTAACAATTGAACCAAGCGGAAAGGAAGGTTGCACAATGAACCTGGAGCAAGAAAATAATCCCAAGACTGAAACCGAAGAAAAGGAAGTCAGGGAAGAAGAACCAACAATTGAAGTCACAGAAAATGAAAACTCTGAGGAAAAAGTTGTTGAGGGTGCTGAGGTTGCTGCCGGAGATGAAGGCAGCGTAGAGAAAGAAAACAGCGAAGAAAGCGAAGCAGAAGAACACACTGCCTCTGAAGAAGAGGCCGGCTCGGGTGTGGAAGAAGAGAATTCCGGTTCCACCGATGCACAGGAATATTACAGCACTCTTGTCGGGAAAGCTAAAGAGTATGCGGCGCTGACGGACTGGGCGCTGGCCTCTTCAGAACTGGGCAATCTTGCCGCTCAGATAGAGGATGGGCCGGAACCAACGGGAGACGAGGCGAAAGCGCTGATCGAAGAATTTGAAGAGATCCGTACTGATTTCGAGGAGCGTAAAAAAGCTCATTACGAGGAGTTGAACAGGAAAAAAGAAGAGAACCTGGCTAAGAAAAAAGAGCTGCTCAAAGAGCTGGGTGAGATCGTGAGCGGGGAAAAGTGGACGGCAACCAAAGAGGTTAATCAGATCGCAAGTAAATGGGAGCAGATCAAACTGATCCCCCAGGATGAGACCGAAGCCCTCAACGAACGCTTTACCGCTTTCATCAAGGAGTTTGAGAGTCATAAAGTGGACCGTTTGGTCAAGCGGCTCGAGAAAGAGGAAGACAACCTCATGCTTAAGCTGGTTCTGCTCGATAAAATGGAGAAGCTGAACAAAGAGAGCGACAGCGAGGATGTTGATTTTAAGGTGCAGAGCAAGAAGTTTGATGAGCTGATCTCACAGTGGAGAAAGATCGGTCGTGTTCCAGTAGACAAAAATGAAGCAGTGTGGGACCGCTTCAACAAAGCGCAGGACGATTTCAACGAGCTCCGGTTTAAGCACGACAAAGAGTATCGTAAGTCGGTAGAAAAAGCCCTGCAGAAAAAAAAGAAGTTGATCGCGGAAGCCGAGTCCCTGATCGACGACGACAATATTGCCGAAGCAGCCCGGAGAGTGAACAAACTTCATAAAGCCTGGAAGAAAACAGCGAATCTCCCTCAGAAGGATGAAAACGAGCTCTGGGAACAGTTTAAGGCCGCAACCGACGCCTTTAATGAAAAGAAGTCAGAGAACATAGATCAGCTCCGGGCCGAGGAACAGGCTAATCTGGAAGCTAAAATGAAACTGATCGAAAAGGCCGAGGAGCTAAAGGATACCGAGGACTTTGACGCCGGACATAAAGCGATGCAAAGCCTGATGGACCAGTGGAAAAACGCAGGGCCGGTTCCCAGAAAGAAGTCATCCAAGATCTGGAAGCAGTTTAAAGCAGCCATGGATGAGTTCTACGAAAGGCGTAGAGAGCACTTCAAAGACGTTCGGGGAGAACAAAAAGAAAACCTTTCCCGCAAAAAAGAGCTCATCGAAAAGCTTGAACAGCTCGGAAGTCATGAAGATCCCGCCAAAGCTGTGGAAGAAGCCAAAGGGTTACAGGCAGAGTTCAAAAAAATCGGACACGTACCTTTCAAGCTGAAGAATAAGATCTGGAAAGAATATCGTGAAGCCTGTGATGTGATCTATGAACGGTATCGCAGCCTCGGCTCCGACCTGGGCCTGGAAAGAAAGCTGGCTTCACAGGGTATAGAACCGGCCGACCGCAAAAAGGTGATCAAGCTGCAGAAGGAGCAGTCGGCACTTAAAAAGGATATATCAAAACTGGAGTCTGAGTCTATACAGTATGAAGAGGCGAAAACCTACTTCAAGCCTACGAATAAGGGCAACAAGCTGAGAGACGAGCTTCAGGAAAAGATTGACAAGGTTGAGGAAGAACTGGAAAAGAAGAACGAGCGCCTGATGGAGATAGAGAAGGAGCTTGATCTGATCACCAGATCCTCCCAATCCGACGAAGAAGAATAATCGTATTGTTTTCGGGGTATTCAGGATGAGTACATTCCTCGCAGGAGGCCGGGAAGAGCGTTCATCTTAAATTATTCTAATATAAAGGAACAAAAGGGGTTATTGCTTATCATATAGGGGTATATTGATAAGCCGGATCCATCTATAGATTGGAAAGATCAGTAGAAATAACATTCTGGGGAGTGAGGGGCTCTACACCCTGCGCAAATCCGCATAACATGAAGTATGGGGGCAATACATCCTGCATACAGATTGCTATCGAAGATGTGGATGAATTGATCGTCGCAGACTGCGGTACCGGTTTTCGCAATCTCGGAAACGAAGTGAACGGCCACGGCAAAGCTTTGTCGGGCAGGATCTTTGTAACCCACCCTCACTGGGATCACCTTCAGGGTTTCCCGTTTTTTAAACCGTTCTATGACGGCAAAAACAGCTTTCAGGTGTATATGCCCCCGCAGGACGGAGTAGGCTGTAAAGAGATCCTGCAGGGTCATCTTTCAAGCACTTTTTTTCCGGTTTCCATTGATATGCTGGAAGCCGGCCTGGACTGCGTCACTTTTGAAAAAGGGAAAGCGAACTTCGAACATTTTTCGGTAGAGTATATGTGGGCCAGACATACCGTGCCTACGGCGCTTTTTAAATTCACAGTTGGGAACAAGGTGATCGTATTTGGCCCCGATAACGAGCTACCCCTGAGCAGCAGCATAGAGAATGAGGCTTTTATCAGTGAATTCCGGGCATACGTGCAGGGAGCGGACCTGCTAATCCATGATGCTCAATTTACCCTGGAAGAACACAAGCAACGATTAGGCTGGGGACATTCGGACTGGGAAACGGTGATCCAACTAACCCGGGATCTCGGTATCAAACACCTGGTGCTTACTCACCACGACCCGGATAACGACGATAAATATCTGAAGAAGCTGGAGAAAAAAATAAAAGCTGAGCACTCGGATCATTACGAGTCACTCAGCCTTGCTAAAGAGGTCAATAAAATTGTCCTTGATCAGAAGTAGTACCTGAAGCCAATGGCTCCGTTTGCATCACCGTCCGTATCAGGGATCACATCCAGAACAGGCACAACCTCCATAAAAAACCCGACCGGGCTTTCCGGCGCCAGGTAATTCAGACCTATCGGAATTCGGGCACCCACAAAGGGGTCGCTGGTAAAGACAGCTCTTGCACCGATTCCATAGTAAAAAGCGAGATCTCCCTTTTCCACATCAAGCCATTTATGCCACAAATGGTCGGCATGGATATGGATAGCGTCCTTGCCGGATAACGACCAGGCCAGCCCGGCATCAATAGCGGTTCTTTGGTTGTTCCACGCTTTTAGTGATATTCCCGACGGTTCACCCAGCATGATGCCAAGTCCGGTTTTTCCGCCCCCTGTATTTTGAGCCAGGGCATGGCCGGATAATCCCGCCAGTATGAAAAGTAAGGATGATACAATGAATGATTGCTTTAATAGCTTCATTTCCTGTTCAGGTTTTGGTTAGTTGGAATTCAGATACTTAAAGGGGATTGAAGAGCGATTAGTTTCAATGTTTAATTTTTCTGTATGAAAGAAGTTGTCATGGTTTTTTTAAAGAATCCGGAATACGGAAAGGTTAAGACCCGCCTTGCCCGGGATATCGGGGAAGAGGAGGCACTGTCTGTGTACAACAACCTGGCCCGATACACACTGGATATAGTTAAAAAGGTTAACGCCCGTATTCAGCTATGGTTTTCATCATACCTTCCCGGGCACGCAGAAGGGTTGTTGGGCTCTTTTGAACAGCATCTGCAGAAGGGGGAAGATCTTGGCGAGAGGTTGTCGAATGCTTTTGGCGCAGCCTTTGAGGAAGGGGCAGAAAAGGTTTTGGTGATCGGCAGCGACTGCCCGGAGCTCAGGCACACACATTTGGAGGAAGCGCTCGAACTTCTGAATGAGAAGGAACTGGTGATCGGTCCATCCGAGGACGGAGGGTATTATTTACTGGGTCTGAACGCCTGCCGCCCCGGGCTTTTTGAAGGGATAGCATGGAGTTCCTCATCCGTTTTCACAGACACAATTAACAAAGCAATGGAAATGGGGCTTAGGGTTCATGTGCTGGAAATACTCAATGACATTGATACGGTGCAGGACCTCAGAAAATACCGAAAGGCAAATCCCGGAAGCAGTCTATGATCAGTATCGTCATTCCTGTTTTAAATGAGGAAGAAACCATTGTGAGCACCCTGAAGAGGATCAGGCAGAGATCGGGAGCGCAGGTGGAGGAGATCATCGTTGTGGACGGAGGCAGTACCGATCAGACCGTCAACCTGTGCCGTGAGGAAGGTGTTCGGATCGTACGGTCGCCGGGCAGGGGGCGTGCACTACAAATGAATACCGGGGCGCGGACTGCGAAGGGAGACATCCTGTACTTCTTGCACGCCGACTCCATTCCTCCTTCCGGATTTGACGAACAGATTGTCCGGGCTTTATCGGGAAGCGGGAAGGCAGGCTGTTTCCGGCTGAGCTTTGACGATCCGCATCCGGTACTCAGGGCCTATGCGTGGTTCACCAGGTTTGATGTGGACCTGTTCAGGTT
This sequence comes from Balneola sp., assembly GCA_965267385.1. Taxonomy (GTDB): domain Bacteria; phylum Bacteroidota; class Rhodothermia; order Balneolales; family Balneolaceae; genus Balneola. The sequence continues at coordinate 2,456,320 of OZ253957.1, read as the reverse complement.
CGGAGACCAGAGTTTGTTCGTTAAAAAAAGCTTGTTCCATTCGATCGGAGGTTTTAAGGAAGATCTCCTGCTGATGGAAGACCAGGAGATCGTGATCCGCCTGAAAAAAAAGGCAGGGTTCAGGATACTGAGCGAACCTGTGATCACATCTGCACGAAGATACCGGCGGGTCGGCATCTTTAAACTTCAGCTTATTTTTGTGTTCATCGTGCTTCTTTATTACGCCGGACTGGACCAGAGAGCACTGGTCATGTTCTATCAAAAAATGATGGAACAGGGCTAAACGGATGCGAGCAAGGCGATTCATCAAAAAAGCTCAAAAACGCTCATTACATGAATAAAAACACGGCTTGTTAACAGTGCCTTAACATTCGTACATTACCTTTGATCAGATTTATTTTTTCGAATCGAACTAACTAAAAACTAATCCAATCAAGTTTATGAAACGTCTCCTATCTACCTTGGTGATCCTGTTTGTTCCCGTGCTTCTGCTGGCACAGACAACGATCTCCGGTAAAATCACTGACGCCGTTTCAGGGGAGCCGCTTATTGGTGCCAGCGTACTGGTCGTTGGTACTACTTTAGGCGATGCCTCCAATGTTGACGGTGACTATGAAATTACAAACGTACCATCCGGGAATTACACAATTCGTGTATCCAGCGTGGGTTATGAGACCATTAATCGTGTTGTACGAATTTCTGGCTCATCCATGACTATTAATTTCCAGATGACACAAACAAGTGCTTCCCTGGAAGCTCTCGAAGTGTTTGCATCCCGTTCAGATCAAACTACTCCGGTGGCTTACTCCAACATCTCCAAGGAAGACCTTGTTGTTCAGTTAGGATCCAGAGATCTGCCTGAAGTACTGAACATCACACCTTCTGTGTATTCGACCAATCAAGGTGGTGGAGCTGGTGATGCTCGCATCAACGTTCGTGGTTTCAGCCAGCGTAACGTAGCCGTTATGATGAACGGTGTGCCTGTGAACGATATGGAAAACGGATGGGTGTACTGGTCTAACTGGGACGGTGTGGGCGACGTAGCCCGGTCTGTTCAGGTTCAGCGTGGTATTTCTAACGTAAACCTCGCCGTGCCTTCTGTAGGTGGTACTCTGAACGTAATCACCGAGCCTTCTTCAGCACAGGCTGGCGGAGCCATTAAGTATGAGAACGGTAGTGGAGCATTCACAAAAACTACTGCAATCATCAACAGCGGACTGATCAACGATAAATTTGCATTCAGTGCAGTGGGTGTTCGCAAGACCGGAGACGGTATCGTTGATGGTACCTGGACCGATGCATGGGCCTACCACCTTGCTGCATCTTACCAGATCAACGAAGACAACCGACTGGACCTCTTTGCTCTGGGTGCGCCGCAGCGTCACGGACAAAGATTATATGCCCAGAATATCGGTACGTTCAGCGCCTCTTACGCACGAAGCCTGGATTCCTATGATCCCGCTGCCCTCGACGACTACCAGGAGCGAGGATTCCTGTTCAACCAAAACATCGGAGGGGTAAGCCCTTCTTACACCGGTAACCAGTATGTCGGCGACCGCTGGGTTGGTGCCAGTATCACTGACCGATACGATCCCAACTTCCTGATGGAGCGTGAGAACTTCTTCCACAAGCCTCAGGTAAACCTGAATTGGTACAGCCAGCTTAGCGATAAGCTCTCTCTGACCAACGTACTTTACTACTCCGGCGGACGTGGCGGAGGAACCGGTACTTATGGTGAAGTTCTTCGTATGGACGCAAACGGCGTGAGCTCCTCAGATACTCCGTTCTTCTTTGGTCCCGCACCATGGACCTGGAACTGGGACGAGACCATCGCTATCAACTCTTCTCCCTCCATGACCTGGCAAAATGACTTTGACAGCGGTACCAAAGCAGACTTTGAGTCGATTGGTATCCTCAGAAACAGCCGAAACAACCAGTGGACCATTGGTGATATTGTGAAGCTGAACTACACCATGAATGAAAATGTAGAGCTTCAGGCCGGTCTAGACTGGAGAACGGCTGAGATCGAGCACTATCGTGAAGTACGCGATCTGCTGGGTGGTCAGTTCTATATTGATGATGGTGACGACTTCAATCCAAATAAGCGGGTTGGACTCGGTGACAAGATCGACTACAACTACACCAACACGGTAGACTGGTTAGGCGGTTACATCCAGGGTGAATACACTACGGAAGAATACAGCGTGTACGCTACCGGTGGTATTTCTACCGTTAAGTACACTCATGAGAACTTCTTCATGGATGACCCGAACATCGCAGGTCTGCAAAAGCTGGAAAGAGAAAGCGATAACATCGTGGGTTACCAGCTGAAGGCCGGTGGTCTGTACAGCGTGAATGACAACATTGACGTATTCGCCAACTTTGGTACGATCTCTAAAGTGCCGATTTTTGATAACGTCATCAGCGATGCAACCGGTGCGGTGAACAGAGATCCAAAGAACGAAAGATTCCTGTTCTACGAAGGTGGTGTTCGTTTGTATGACAACGCTGGTAAATTCGGTGCTAACATCAACTACTATATCACCGATCGTAAAGACCGTTCTTTCACCCGAGGAATTACCCAGGAAGACGGAACGGAAGGACTGCTGAACATCTCAGGACTGGATCAGCGTCACAGCGGTATCGAAGTGGAAATGTCGTACCAGGCAACAAGCTGGGCCCGTATCGACTTCATGACTTCTCACAACCTGTGGGAATACCGCAACGATGTATCTGCTACCTACCGTCCTGATCTGGGGAATCCTGCTACTCAGGAAATCAACCTCTATGTTGAAGGCCTGAAAGTAGGTAACGCTCCTCAGACGCAGTACGCGTACATGCTGAACGTACGTCCGATCGATCCGCTAAGTCTGACTTTTGTAGGTACCAGCTACCTCCGTCACTTTTCAGACTTCGATCCGATCACACGTGACGATCCAAACGATCGCGCACAGACCTGGAAAGTACCGAACTACTCTGTGTTCAATCTTCATCTGAACTATGAACTGGATGGTGTTCTTGAAGGTGCTTCATTCTTCGCGAATGTATTCAACATCTTCGACGAAGTTTACATCCAGGATGCTACTGACAACAGTAGATTCAACAGCTTCGATGACGATCATGACGCAGATGACGCAGAAGTATTCTTCGGCCTGCCGAGACGATATAACTTCGGAGTTCGTGTCAACTTCTAAGTCAATTTGACTATCTTACAAAGGCAGCCTTGGATACAGGGCTGCCTTTTTTTTATTCAAAAAAAAATGATGAGCTGATGAATCTGATGAAAAGATACAGTCTGTTTCTGGTTCTGATCCTGATAGCATGTACCCCATCAACCGAACAAAAGGAGCCCGCACTTTTACTGATCTCTTTTGACGGCTTTCGGGCCGACTATCTCTCCAAAGCAGAAACCCCTAATTTTGATAAGCTGGTGAAGCAAGGAGTGACAAGTGAAGGAATGATTCCGGTTTTTCCTACCAAGACCTTTCCTAATCATTATGCGATGGTTACAGGCCTCTATCCGGAAAACAACGGCTTGGTGGGAAATAATATGTATGATCCCGTGATGGATGAGTATTATTCGATCGGAAACAGGGATGCAGTCGAAAACCCTGAGTGGTATGAAGGGGAACCGATCTGGAATACCGCGGAAAAACAGGGGAAAAAAGCGGGGACCATGTTCTGGGTAGGATCAGAAGCTCCGATACAGGACATGCGCCCCACTTACTGGAAAAGGTATGACGGAGACATGCCCAACGAAGCCCGTATCGACAGCGTGATCAAATGGATGAGTTATCCCGAAGAAAAACGTATTGATCTGGGCACCCTCTATTTCAGTTTTGTGGATGATGCGGGTCATTACTACGGACCTGATTCGCCGGAAATAGTAGCGGCCATTCAAAAAGCGGACAGCCTGGTGGGCTATCTGATGGATAAACTGGCGGGGGAGGGATTAGCCGGAAATGTAAACGTGCTCATCGTTTCTGATCATGGCATGATCGGACTGTCGCCGGAAAGGCTTGTGCTTCTGGATGAGCTGATCAGCTTGGATGATGTGGACATCATCACATACACGCCCGTCATAGGTATTAATCCTGCGGAAGGTAAAACCCGGGAGGTGTATCAGGACCTCAAGCAAAAAGAAGAATATTATACGGTGTATCTGCGGGAGGAACTTCCTGAGCGGTACGGGTTAAAGAATCACCGGCGAACCCCTGAGATCCTGCTGGTTGCCGATCCGGGCTGGACGATCGCCGAACAGGCCTATGTGAACAGCAGATCAGGAGAATATCCCACCGGGGGAACCCATGGTTTTGATAACCTGGACCCTCGCATGCACGCGCTGTTTGTAGGATACGGGCCTAACTTCAAAGAAGGGTATAAGACCGGTACCTTCGCGAACATTCATCTTTATGAGCTCATGTCCTTTTTGCTTGGGGTGGAACCATCACCCAACGACGGGAATCTCGAAGAAGTAAGCGATATGCTCAGGTAATTTGGATTGCATCTAAGACTTCTGGAGCAGATATTCCCGCGGTTATTAATTCAGAATCTCAATTATATAGAACATGCCCTACATTGTAGCTGAACCTTGTATTCAATGTAAATACACCAACTGTGCCGCCGTGTGTCCGGTGGATGCTTTTCGGGAGGGACCCAATTTCCTGACAATCGACCCCAATGAATGTATCGATTGTGACGCATGTGTATCTGAATGTCCTGTGGAGGCTATTTATCCGGACGATGAGTTACCCGAAAAGTGGGAGCACTATATTGAATTGAACGAACGCCTGGCGGAACTCTGGCAAGACCGCATTATCAATGAAACGAAAGAGGCGCTACCCGATGCAGATGAGTGGGCAACCAAGGAAGATAAACTCGACCAGCTGCAGGAAGAGTGGTAAAATAGATTACAGTTAATGGTTATTGGTACACCTGTTAACTGATAACCATTAGCAAACATGTCCAGGACCCCGAGCGCAGATAATCTACCCGACTTTTCAGAACCCCGGATCATGGGGATCCTGAACACGACCCCCGACTCATTCAGTGACGGAGGTAAATATACCGATCTGAGGCGGGCCCGGGATCAGATCTATCTGATGAAAAGGGACGGAGCTGCCATTGTAGATATCGGAGGGGAGTCTACCCGGCCGGGCGCGGAACCGGTCAGTGAGGAGGAAGAGATACGAAGGGTCATTCCTGTACTTGAATCAGCCAGAGAACATTTCCCCGGCCTGTGCTATTCCATTGATACCACCAAATATGAGGTGGCCAAGCGGGCGCTGGAGGCGGGGGCGAGCATCATCAATGATGTGAGTGGACTTCAGAAAGAACCGGAAATGGCAGGGTTAGCAGCGGAGCACAGGGCTGCCTACGTGATCATGCATTCCAAGGGAGATCCCAAGACCATGCAGAAGGATCCGCGCTATCGGGATGTTGTTGGAGAAGTGTATGACTTTTTTGAGCGGCAGGTCGGTGTGGCACAGACTGCCGGAGTTCGGAACATCATCCTGGATCCGGGAATAGGTTTCGGAAAAACCGTGGATCACAATTTAAAATTGCTGGCTCACCTTGATAAATTCATCAAAATTGGTTTCCCTGTATTAGTAGGAGCTTCACGCAAGTCAATGATCGGCAGGATCCTGAATGTAAGGCCCGTCGATGAACGTTTGACCGGAACCATTGCCATTCATTACGACGCGCTGACCAAAGGTGCCCGAATTTTAAGAGTGCACGACGTTAGGGAAGCTTCTGATTCTGTGCGTATATTCAACGCTATACAATCTCAACGCTAGGCGGTTCACCATTGATTCCTATTGGTTTTCTTGAATTCGGTATAAAGGACTTTATCGAGACCCTGATCATTGCGGGGATACTGGTGTATCTGTATCGATGGATCCGGGGTACTTTTGCCATTCAGGCTACTATCGGGATCATATTGGTTATCCTTATCAATTTCGTGATCAGCCTGGTCGGATTCAGTACCATCAATTTTATCCTCCGAAGCATCCTGGACGTAGGTATTCTGGCGGTTTTCATCCTCTTTCAGCCGGAGATAAGAAAACTTCTTTACCGTCTGGGAACCAATACCAGCTTCGAACGTTTTTTCAGTCGCTCCGGCTCAACTGAGATGATCGATGAGGTGATCGAGGCGGTAAAAAAAATGTCTAAAACCCGTACCGGCGCACTCATTGTATTTGCCCGTCAGTCTTCCTTACAGGACCTGGTTGATGCGGGAGTAAAGATCGATTCCATCGTAAAGGCTGAGTTGCTGATGACCATCTTTCAGAAAGACACCCCGCTTCATGACGGAGCTGTGGTGATCCGGAACAACCGAATTGTTGCTGCCAGCTGCTATCTTCCCATCTCACAGAACCCGAACATCGCCCAGTCTTTTGGTACCCGTCACCGGGCAGCTGTGGGGATCAGCGAAACCAATAACGTGCTGGTGCTCATTGTATCGGAAGAAACCGGAAGGATCTCTATTTCAAGAAATGGCTCGCTTACCAGCGGACTCACCATTCAGAAGCTTCGGGCGGAGATGGAAGAGGCGTTCGGTACAACCGACTTTGAAGAAGACATGAGTTTCAGTTCCGGCCAGCCGGAAATGAAGTTAAAATGAAGACCGGCTTTTGTAACGGAAGCTTGTTGGCCGGCACTATTCTTTTCTCTAAAAAAGGCAACGAATACCGGGGATTACGTAGCCATATACCAGAGTCCAGAGGATTGCACGATCCTAGTCGTTTACAATCAAATCCATCAGGAAGGATTCACTACGCTCCTCGGGAATACCGAAGGTGATGACAAACCAGGTTGCAGTTAAACGCAGCTGAGTACTCCCGGAAGAAAGCCCTTCAATCCGCACTTTCTTTTCAAAACCGCCGCCCCACTCCGAAATGGAATTCTCATCGGTAAAAACGGTAGCAGTTGCCATTGAATCATCCAGTATGGTAGCAGAATAGTCGGGCGTACCAAAGGCATCACTGATATCACATTTATTGCCCGGTATTCCGTATTCAAGATAAAGGTGATTATCTGGCTCAAAGATAACGCTTTGACCCGCGGTGACCTCCAGGGATGGGAGGGGGGAGTATTCATTCAGTGAAGCTGTATAGTTGGCATTGGCGTTGGTGATTTCACAATCATCCGGCAAACATCCGTGAATGAAAAGTGTGAAAATACAAAGCGGTATAAGAAGCGGTGTTTTCTTCATAGCGGATCGGTTTAGCGGTAATATGCTTAATTCGATCTTATAATACCGCCTCAGTAACCAAATATTACAGTTGTTAAGCTCAAAAACTCAGCCATGCTTACTTTCAAAAAACGAAAACCGTACATTCCCGGTTAGAACACAGATTCCATGAAAGAATACCGTCTACATGTCTGAGAAGAATAGTTCATCTAAAGAAAGCTGGAAAAAAAACGCGGAAAAGGGGCTGAAGGGTCAGCCTGTTGAATCCCTGAACAGGATGAGCCCGGAGGGAATCAATATTCAGGCTCTTTATGATGCTGAAGATGTTTCGGTACGCGGAACGGATCCCGGCTACCCCGGCCAGTTTCCCTTCACCCGCGGCCCTTACCCTACCATGTACACCCAAAGGGCCTGGACGATTCGTCAGTATGCCGGGTTTTCCACTGCGGAAGAATCCAATAAATTCTACCGGCAGGCTCTTGAAAAAGGCCAAAAGGGACTGAGCGTGGCCTTTGACCTGGCCACACATCGCGGATACGACTCCGATCATCCGCGGGTGGTTGGGGATGTAGGCAAAGCAGGGGTGGCTATCGACTCGGTCGAGGACATGAAAATTCTTTTTGACGGAATACCGCTGGATAAAATGTCGGTATCCATGACCATGAATGGAGCGGTGATCCCGATCCTTGCGGCCTATATCGTAGCAGCGGAAGAACAGGGTGTAAGCCCGGACCAGCTCAGCGGCACCATTCAGAATGATATCCTGAAGGAGTTCATGGTTCGGAATACCTACATATATCCGCCACGGGAATCGATGCGGATCGTCTCTGATATCATCGAGTATACCAGTAACCACATGCCCCGGTTTAACTCGATTTCAATCTCTGGCTATCATATGCAGGAGGCAGGGGCGGATTCAGCCCTTGAGCTTGCGTTTACCCTGGCCGATGGACTTGAGTATGTAAAAGCTGCCGTGGATCGGGGACTGGACGTGGATTCATTCGCTCCGCGGCTTTCGTTTTTCTTCGCGATCGGCATGAATTTTTTGATGGAGATAAGTAAGCTGCGAGCAGCCCGCACTCTTTGGGCCGAACTGATGAAAGAATATTTTGACCCAAAGAACGCAAAGTCCATGATGTTGCGCACGCACTGCCAGACCTCCGGCTGGTCACTTACGGCCCAGGACCCGCTGAACAACGTGGTCCGAACCACCATTGAAGCAATGGCGGCGGTACTCGGCGGTACCCAATCGCTGCATACCAATAGCTATGATGAAGCGATCTCCCTGCCTACCGAAACCTCTTCCCGGATTGCAAGAAATACACAGACGATCATTCAGGAAGAAACCGATATTACGCACACGGTGGATCCTCTGGGAGGAAGTTATGCCATCGAATCCATGACCCATGACCTGAAAGAGAAGGCGCGGGAGATCATCAATGAAGTGATGGAAATGGGCGGAATGGCTAAAGCAATTGAAGAGGGGTATCCGAAACGAAAGATCGAAGAAGCGGCGGCCATAAAGCAGGCAGGCATCGATAAAGGTGATATTACCATAGTCGGGGTTAATAAATATGTGAACGAAAAAGAAGACCCGGTGGACATCCTGGATATCGACAACACCGATGTCAGAAACCGCCAGCTGGAGCGCCTGGATTCCCTTAAAACGGGCAGAGATAATCAGGCCACCAAAGAAGCCCTCCGGGCTTTGACGGAAGCCGCCCAATCCGGAAACAGGAATTTACTGGATCTGGCTGTGGAAGCCACGCGAAGAAGAGCAACAGTAGGGGAGATCTCAGAAGCGCTGGAGCAGGCCTGGGGTCGCCATAAAGCTACCAATCAAACCATTAAAGGAGTTTACGAAAGCGTGTACAAATCCGATCCGAACTATCGCGAAATTAAGGCCAAGATCGATCAGTTTTCTGAAGAGGAGGGTAGGCGCCCGAGGATTCTGGTCGTGAAGATGGGACAGGATGGTCACGACAGGGGCGCTAAGGTCGTAGCTACCGCTTTTGCCGATATGGGCTTTGACGTGGATATGGGACCGCTGTTTTCCACCCCGGACGAAGCAGCCAAACAGGCCATTGAAAATGATGTGCACGTTATCGGAGTTTCCACCCTTGCTGCCGGACACAAGACCCTGATCCCGGAATTGGTTAGTAAGCTGAAGGAGGAAGGCGCGGAAGATATGATCATTGTGGCCGGAGGAGTAATACCAGTGCAGGACTATGATTTTCTGTATGAATCAGGGGTATCAGCTATTTTCGGGCCCGGAACCAATATCCCCAAAGCCGCGTCCAAAGTGATTGATGAAATCAGGGCGCGCCGCAAATGAATATTGAGGAGCTTGCAAAGGGTATCCGTGAGGGAAGGCGAAGAGATCTTGCCAAAGCGATCACACTGATCGAGAGCAGCCGGTCTTCCGATCAGCAGGCAGCTCATAAGTTACTGGATATGCTTCAGGAACACCGGGATACCATACGGGTGGGCATATCGGGCGTGCCGGGAGTGGGAAAAAGCACTTTTATTGAAGCCCTGGGCAATCTTCTGATCGACCAGGGACACAGAGTCGCTGTACTGGCCGTTGATCCCAGCAGTCCCACGACAGGGGGGAGCATTCTCGGGGATAAAACCCGTATGGAAACATTGTCCTCAAGAAAAGAAGCGTTCATCCGCCCCTCACCGACTTCCGGAACCCTGGGTGGAGTGGCAAAGCGAACAAGGGAATCCCTGATGCTCTGCGAGGCGGCCGGCTATGATGTGATCCTGGTGGAGACGGTGGGAGTAGGGCAGAGCGAGTTTGAGGTGGCATCTATGGTGGACTGTTTTATGGTACTTATGCTTCCGGGCGCCGGAGACTCGCTGCAGGGAATCAAAAGAGGCATCATGGAGATCACCGATATCCTGGTGGTTAATAAAGCGGATGGCGATCAGAAAAAACTGGCGGAGCAAGCCGTTTCGGAATACCGGAACGCCTTTCACCTGTTATCTCCTAAATACGAAGGAGTTGAGGTACACTTCTTAATGGCAAGTGCTTTGCAAAATGAAGGCATCCATGAGGTATGGCAGGCCGTGGAAACATTCATAAACGAACTGAAAGAGAAAGCATTATTCGGCAGGAACAGGAAACAACAGGAACTGAATTGGTTTAAGCGCCTGACCGAAGATGAAGTATTGAACCGCCTGTGGAATGACCCGGAGCTAAAAGGGCAGACCGATCAGCTCATACACAAGATTGAAGAGGGAGAGCTCTCACCATCAGGGGCGGCTGCTCAACTGGTAGACCGGATCATGCGGGATAACGGATTTCAGTCCTAGAAAGCAGTTTTATTAAAAATGCAGAAAAGAGTAGCAAAAAAGCGCTTCCAATTGTATATTTGCGCCCTCACTCATAACTCAAAATCGAAACGGATTTAATGGAACAACTGGAGCAGATTGTACCTCCTCTGACACAGCTTACCGAAGACGAACAGATGCTGAAGGAGGCGGCCGCAGAATTTGCAGAGACAGCCATCAAGCCGCTGGTTCGTGAGATGGACGAAAACGCAAAGCTGGACCCTGATCTGGTAAAGCAGTTCTTTGAAATGGGATTGATGGGAATTGATATTCCCGAAAAATATGGCGGAGGCGGAGGTACCTTCATGATGTCAATCGTAGCGATCGAACAGATCTCTCGTATTGATGCTTCAGCAGGGGTATTCATGGATGTGCAAAATACGCTGGTAAACAATGCCTTTGTAAATTTTGCCGATGAACACCTCAAAGAAAAATACCTTCCTCTGCTGGCCAACGAAAAAGTAGGTGCATACTGTTTATCAGAGGCGGGCTCCGGTAGTGACGCCTTTGCCCTGAAATGCAGGGCGGTTGAAGATGGTGATCACTATGTACTGAACGGCGCGAAGCTCTGGATCACCAATGCCAATGAAGCAGATATTTTTCTGGTTATGGCAAATGCCAATCCTGAGGCCGGTTATAAAGGCATCACGGCATTTGTGGTGGAACGAGGGATGGACGGTTTTTCGGTCTCCAAAAAAGAAGATAAGCTGGGCATTCGCGCCAGCTCAACCTGCGAAATACTTCTGGAGGACTGCCGGGTACCAAAAGAGAATATCCTGGGTGAACTGGGGAAAGGATATAAAGTAGCCATCGAAACACTTAATGAAGGCCGTATCGGTATCGGTGCTCAGATGGTAGGTATTGCCCAGGGTGCTTTTGACGCAGCACTGGAATATGTACAGGAAAGAAAACAGTTCGGGAAAGCCATTGCTGATTTTCAGGGCGTTCAGTTCCAGCTGGCTCGTATGGCCACGGATATTGAAACAGCACGACTGCTGGTCTATAACGCCGCAAGAATGAAGATGGCCGGACAGCCTTTCCTTAAGGAAGCCGCAATGGCAAAATTTTATTCCTCTGAGGTTGCCGAACGGGTAAGCTCAATGGCGATCGACCTGTACGGAGGAAACGGATATGTGAAAGAATATCCCGTAGAGAAATATTATCGGGACTCCAAAATCGGTAAAATCTACGAGGGTACTACGAACATGCAGCTGAGCACAATAGCGAAGTTGCTACTTCGATGAGTGAGTGAGAAAAGGGGGCTTCGGCCCCCTTTTTTTTGGATAAGTGACTGGAGCTTAACCGGCCGCGCAGCGAAAGCCGACATCTTCTGACCGGACGTCATGCAGTGTGCCGGTTCTCCAGTACGTTCGGGTTGTGGCTGTCTCTTCATTGTAACTGCCTCCGCGGATTATGCGAACTCCGTCCCGTGTGCTGAACGGAAACAGCCCCGGATCACGGTAGAACTGGTAAAACTCACCGATCCATTCAAAGGCATTCCCACTCATATCGTAAAGTCCCAGGTCGTTGGGCATCAGTGTTCCCACCTCCAGGGTATGGTTGACATCCAGATCTCTGGTTACAGCATAAAAGGCCAGAGAGTCTTTACTGTTGGTGCCGGAGTACAGTTGTTCTTTTCCGCCCGAACGGGCAGCGTATTCCCATTCAATTTCAGTTGGCAGCCGCAAACCATAGTAGGTACAGAAGGCGAGAGCTTCATCCCAGGTTACATAGGTTACCGCTCTCTTTCCTCTTTCGGTAATATCAGAACGGACTCGAGGAAGGCCCTTTTTGTCGGTATAGTGATCGTACTGTTCATAGGTAACTTCATACTTTCCAATCCGGAAATCGTCAACCTTTACCAGGTGCACAGGAATGGCATCGGTATTGGTGCTGTCATGAAAATCTCCCAAAAAAAATTCACCCCCTTTTATTGGAATCATCTCCGGCTTGTAGGGAGATTCGGATTGTCTGAGAATAAAACAACCCTGTAAAGTGAATAAAATTAACAGAAAGGGAAGCAGAAATGATGAATTGGTGTGGTGCCGCTTAGTCATACTAAAAAGATAGTATTTAAGGCCATAAATTTCACAAAAAAAGGAATGGAGATGAGATTCATTAAGTTTAACTAAGTTGAATATGTAAATACATGTACCTTATTGACCGGAAGTAACAGTAGTATGTCAAAGTTAGATTCACAGTTAAAAGATCATCTCAAAAATTGTAGTAAAGATGAAGCGTCCTGTTCCAAGTTAGAGGAAATCTTTTCTGAGCTTTACGGACGATACGAAACATTGAAAAATCAGCTGGATCTGCTGGAGAGGGCGATCAAGCATGATTATGATTCCATCCTCATTACAGAACTTAATCTTGAAAAGCCCGGCCCCAGAATTGTATATGTGAATGATGGTTTCACAAGAATGACCGGATACAGTAAAGAGGAAGTGATCGGTAAAACCCCCCGCATCCTTCAGGGTCCAAGAACCGATCGTCACGTGTTGGATCGTTTGAAAAAGCGCCTGATTGAAGGTCAGGCCTTCTTTGGCCATACCATCAATTATAAAAAAGACGGGACTGAGTTTGTGAATCAGTGGGATATTCATCCGCTGACCAACAACAACGGAGATATTACTCACTGGGTATCCTATCAGCGCGACATTACCGACCGTCAGGAATCCAGCAAGATGCTTTTTGACGCAAACATCGATTTTGAAAAGCTGGAGGAAGAATCCAAGCGGACCTTTGTGGACCTGGATGTACAGGGTAATATCATATCTAGTAATAAATCGTTCAGGGAATTACTCGGATATGATGTGGATGAACTCAAATCCAAAAAGATCTGGGACCTGGTTTCTGATAATGACCAGCCGGAGTTAAAAGAACTGTTCAGTGATTTCGAAGCCGGTTCCATTGAGAACAAGCCGTATCCCTGGACTTTCGTCAACAGTAGTGAGGATGAGCTACTGCTTGAAGGAGACATTCGCTGGTTTGTGAGTGGTGATCAAACGGTGATTCGTGTCCATTTTGATAACATCAGTATGAGGAACAGGGTGATTGAAACGCTCAAGAAAAAGACGATGAATCTGGACTCTCTGCTGAACAAGCATGAAGAGTTCACCGTCAAGTTTGTGAAAGAAGGCGAGGATATTGTCTGTACCTATGTTTCAGACAGCTTTTCGGATATTACCGGGTTGGATAAGTCTGAAGTCCTTGAACACGGCATCACCGGAGTGTTGTCGTCAGAGTGTCGCGAAACCGCAAATTCCGCCCTGGTAAAAGCGTTTGAGGGTAACCTGACCACCGATAAGTTCAGCTATCAAGATCAGAACGGCGACAAGCTGAATGTTATCCAGTCATTTAAACCGATCTGGGATGAGACAGAAAAAGAAGTGGTAGCTGTTAAATCAGTTGCTTTGATCGAGCTTGATGTTGAATCCTGAGAATACCCGAACCGGATTTAGAAGCCCGTTAAAGACGGGCTTTTTTATTTAAGAGGCCATGATTTTATTATCTTCGGTTTATGGATATACAAGAAGTACAACAACGGATCATTAAAGAATTTGAACTGCTCGAGGACTGGACAGAGCGTTATAAATATATTATAAAGCACGGCAGTCAGATGGAGGATCTGCCTGAAGAACACAAGACCGAATCAAACCTGGTGAAAGGCTGCCAGAGTCAGGTTTGGTTAACGGCAGAGATGGAAGACGGCAAGGTTGTGTTTAAGGCGGATAGTGATGCCGCCATAACCAAAGGCCTGGTTTCACTTATGGTCCGGTTCTACTCCGGCCAGGATCCGGATACCATCCTAACCACCAATCCCGAATTCATCGACAAGATAGGAATGGCCCAGCATCTTTCCCCGACCAGGGCCAACGGACTAGCTTCCATGGTCAAGCAGATGAAGATCTATGCAATGGCCTTCAAAGCAAAATTAGCTAATGATGTTGACGCATAGCAAATAAATCCCTATTTATCCGTCATTATACAAAGGGGTATGGCATTTAAATCGTCTCTTACTGGTATTACCGATGTAGCTTTAGGTAAAGACTTGAAAGGCAATGAGTCCGAAAAGATCAAAAGTTCAGGGCTCAGAGTACTTAATTCAGTATCATTTTTTCTGGTATTTGTTTGCGTTGTCTTTCTGGTTTCCAGCTATTTTGTGGCTTATACCGCTCAGAATTCGCTCACCTTATTCTGGTTCTTTCTGGCTGAGGCCATTGCTTTTGCCCTGATCCCCTTTCTGGCCAGGCAGGGGTTTGAAAACACGGCGAAGTTTCTGCTCATACTATACGTGGATATCGGGATCATCATCCTTAGTTCCACTTTCGGAGGAGAAGCCTACATTCAGGCGTTCTTTATACCGGCCATGGGTCTGGCGATCCTGCTGTTCGATTTTGAACACATTCGTTTACGGAACATATCGATCCTGCTGTCGGTGCTTTCGTATTTCCTGGTCGATTATGTGATCTTTGACCGCATCAATTTGACGGAAGACGGTATCACCCTGGTTCGTACCAGCGTGCTGATCGCTTCTTTTGTAACCACCTGGCTGATCTTCAATACTTTTTCAGAGTCCAAGGAGATGGCGGAATCCAGAACCATGGAGCTGCTGGAGAAAGAGAAAGCCCTCAATAAAGAACTGAACGAGAAGCAGGAAAAGCTCGAAGAGTATATAGAGCAACTGGAAATAACCAGCTCGGAGCTGGAAAAAAGTGCAAGAGCCAAATCGGAGTTCCTGGCTACAATGAGCCATGAGATCCGGACTCCCATGAATGCCATCCTGGGTATGACGCACATGCTCAAAGAAGACGGGCCGAGAGAAGACCAGCTTGAGTCCATCAATATCCTGGATTTTTCGGGAAAGACCTTGCTTGCGCTGATCGATGATATTCTGGATTTCTCCAAGATCGAGGCCGGAAAGATTGAATTCGAGAATATCGAGTTTGACCTCAAGGAATTGGTTAGCACTATTATTGAGACCTTTAAAATCACTGCCAATAACAAAGGTGTGGAACTGTACGCTGAGATCGGAGAGGACGTACCGGGCAAGCTCATGGGAGATCCGGCGCGGTTGACACAGATTTTGAACAACCTGGTGAGTAATGCTCTCAAATTCACAGAGAAAGGAGAAGTTTCCCTGATCGTACATGCTGTAAGGGAAGAAGGAGAAACGATAGAACTGGAGTTCATAGTAAAAGACACCGGAATCGGAATAGAGGAAGATCGACTGGATAACATCTTTGAAAGTTTTACGCAGGCTAACAAACAGACCAAGCGGCTCTTCGGCGGTACCGGACTGGGACTGAGTATCAGCAAGCAACTCACGGAACTGCAGGGAGGCACAATTTCGGCACAGAGTGAACTTGACAAAGGAAGCACGTTTAAGGTTACGCTGGCCTTTGAGCGGGGTACCAGCGATGAAAATGCCGATGCCGGTATTGTCACCGATTCTGAAGAATCCAATCTGAACGGCTTAAAAATAC
Organism: Balneola sp.; assembly: GCA_965267385.1. Lineage (GTDB taxonomy): Bacteria > Bacteroidota > Rhodothermia > Balneolales > Balneolaceae > Balneola. The sequence goes on along the minus strand of OZ253957.1, from coordinate 2,440,303 downwards.
TTCTGGCTGAGGATAACCTCGTGAATCAGAAAGTGATGAACCGCTTTCTGGAGCGATGGGATATTGAGCTGACCATTGTTGAGAATGGCAAAGAAGCCGTGGAAGAGGTTAAGAAGCAAACCTTCGACATTGTTCTGATGGACCTGCAAATGCCGGAGATGGACGGATATGAAGCAGCCGCTGAGATCCGCAAAATGGATGATCCGCATAAGCGAAATATGCCGATCATCGCCCTTACTGCCGCTGCACTTAAAGAAGTACGGGGACATGTCTTTGCTGCCGGGATGAATGCCTACATCACCAAGCCCTTCAATCCCGTTGATCTGAAAAAGAAGCTGGTTGAATTTACCGGCGCCTGATTCACCGACCGCCATTCCTTTAAACTGGCATAAGCGCCGGATAAATGGTAAAATAGCCCGCAATATTCCATCCAATGGGGTTCAAACATTCATCAGCCATCGTTCAAATGCCTGATTTTTCACTCACTACCATCGACCTTGTTACCATTGTCATATACATCATCGCGATAATGGGGATCGGGATCTGGGTGTCCCGAAAAACAGAAACTTCGGATGACTATTTTCTTGCAGGGCGTTCACTGACCTGGTTTTTTATCGGGTCTTCGCTGCTGGCCTCCAACATTTCAAGCAGCAGCCTGATTGGTATGGCCGGTAGCGCCTACAAATCCGGTATCTCGGTGTATAACTATGAATGGATGGCCGGGATCGTGCTCGTCATCTTTGCGATCTTCTTTATCCCCTTTTACCTGAAGACCCGCATCTTTACCATGCCCGAATTTCTGGAGCGACGTTTCGATGCCCGCTCCAGATACTATTTCTCAGGCATGACCATAGTGGGGAATATTTTTATCGATACCGCCGGATCCTTATACGCGGGCGGACTGGTCATCCAGCTTTTATACCCGGAAGTTCCCTTCGTGATGGCCGTTACCGTACTGGCCCTGGTCGCAGGCCTGTACACGATCGTAGGGGGACTGAAGGCCGTTGTCTATACCGATGCGATCCAGGCCGTGCTCTTGATCTTCGGAGCCTCTCTGATCACCGTGCTGGCTTTTTCTGAAATAGGCTCCTGGGAGCTGGCAATGGAGGCCACCGATGCGGAGAGTATGAGCCTCATCAAACCGGCTGATGATGATTTTCTTCCATGGCCCGGATTACTGTTCGGGGTTCCCTTACTGGGCTTTTATTTCTGGTGCACCAACCAGTTCATGGTCCAGCGGGTATTGGGGGCCAAAGACATTAATCATGCACGATGGGGTGCCCTGTTCGCAGGGTTCATGAAATTGTTTGTATTGTTCATTATGGTGTTTCCCGGAATCTTTGCGCTAACCCTGTATCCGGATCTACCCCTGCTGGAAGGCTACACTCCGGATCTTGTTTTTCCCGTACTGCTTTTTGATTTGCTGCCCATCGGTATCCGGGGGATTATTCTGGTGGCGCTCATTGCGGCAATTATGTCCAGCATCGACTCCACGCTCAACTCTGCTTCCACACTCGTTACCATGGACTTTGCCAAGAAGCTGAAACCGGATATGAGCCAGAAGCAGCTCGTTTTAATAGGCCGGGTTGTAACCTTTGCCTTCATGATCATTTCAGCGGCATGGGCCCCGATGATCCGTAACTTCCCCTCTCTCTGGGAATATCTGCAGTCGGTACTCGCGTATCAGGCCCCGCCTTTTGTAGCGGCCTTTGTAATGGGGATATTCTGGAAGCGGACCACAGATCACGGTGCCTTCTTTGGCTTACTGGGAGGGCATATCGTATCTCTGGCCCTGTTCCTGATGGTCGCTGTGTTTGGTTTCTTTGAGCTGCATTTCCTGTATGTAGCCCCGATCCTGTTTGTGGCTTCTCTGCTGATCATGATCGTTGTGTCTAATATGACAGAGGCACCAAACTTTGATAAGATCAAAGAGCTGATCTGGACCAGGGAGCTGTTTGACATGGAAACTCAGGAGATGAAGGGCATGCCCTGGTGGCAGAACTACCGGGTACAGTCAGCGATCATCCTGCTTCTTACCGCGGTCATCATCATCACCTTTTGGTAGCATACAGCCATGAGCGAGCATCCCAAAAAAGCAGTGGTGGCAGGTATCGGGGAGGTATTATGGGATGTGTTCCCCACCTATAAACGTCCGGGTGGTGCACCTGCCAATGTTGCCTTTAACGTGAATGCGCTTGGCAGCAAGGGAGTCATTCTGAGTGCGGTAGGACAGGATGAACCAGGGAATGAGCTCCTGGAGCTGCTTGAGAATTTTGGCCTTGATACCTCATACGTTCAAAGGCACCCATCCATGCCAACCGGGAAGGTAACGGTAAGTTTCGATGGTACCGAACCAAGCTACCAGATCCATGAGGGGGTGGCCTGGGATTTTATCAACTGGAACGACCGGCTGGAAAAACTGGCCGATACGGCAAACGCCGCCTGCTTTTCTACTCTTGCTCAGCGAAATACAGCGTCGAAACAAACCATCCATCGCTTTTTAAAGAGAATGAAGCCCGAAAGTATTCGGGTACTGGACGTGAACCTGCGCCCGCCCTACTATACCAAAGAGATCCTGGAGGAGTCTCTTCGCGTGGCCAACGTAGTGAAAGTGAATCAGCAGGAGATGCAGTTAATGGCCGACATGTTCGGCAAGGAGGATATACTATCCTATCTGATCGATCACTGTGGTATGCGTTATGTCTGCGTTACACTGGGTGAGAACGGAAGCAAGCTTGTTTCTTCTGAAGGGGAGTGGATCCATCCCGGCTACAAGGTAAACATGAGCACTGGAGACCTGGTGGGGGTGGGGGATGCGTTTATTTCCTGTATCATTCATCACCTTCTGAAGGGTACCGGTCCGGAAGAGATGCTGGCTAAATCGAATCGCTACGCCTCTCATCTGGTTACGCGGTCTGGGGCCATAAATGCCGTTCCACCGGAAATTTTAGAAGAAGTACGATAGGGATTCCATGATCGGGCAACACGCGCTTGAACGGACAAAGCAACGGATTGAAGCTTCGGTAAGGGAGTATTTTGGGGAAGAAAGCTGGAAGGACCTGAAGCCTTTTGTAGAGCGGATGAGGGCCAGCCTGGATCATCTCATCCTCAACATGCATGACCTGTATCATGATCAGCCCGATTTATACTATTTCATTGAGAAGATGGTGATCACGGGATGTGAATACTGGCTGGAGCGCCCCGATTCACTACGCAAGCTCGACAGCCAGCGAGAGAAAGACCCAGCCTGGTTCAAGTCTCATGAGATGATCGGAGGGGTTTGCTATGTGGATCTTTTTGCCGGCGACCTGAAAGGGGTGGAATCCCGCATCGATTACTTTCAGGAATTGGGAATCACCTACCTTCATCTGATGCCGTTATTTAAACGCCCCGAGGGAGAGAATGACGGAGGGTACGCGGTGAGCAGCTATCGGGAGGTCCATGAGCCGCTGGGAACCATGAAGCAGCTGAAAAGGCTCTCCGGGAAGTTGCGGGAAGCCGGGATCAGCCTGGTGTTGGATTTTGTGAACAATCACACCTCCGACGAGCACAGTTGGGCTCTGAAGGCAAAGAAGGGGGATGACTACTATAAGGAGTTCTACTATTTCTTCCCGGACCGGGAGATGCCCGACCGGTATGAAGAAAATCTGCGGGAGATCTTTCCCGAAGTGCGCCGAGGTAACTTTCATCTGAACAAGGAAACTGGGGAGTGGGTCTGGTCCACCTTCCACAATTTTCAGTGGGACCTCAAATACCGGAATCCGGAAGTGTTAGTAGCGATGACAGGTGAGCTTTTGTTTCTGAGTAATCAGGGGGTGGATATCTTCCGTCTGGATGCGGTGCCTTTTACCTGGAAGGAGTTGGGTACCAGTTGTGAAAACCTTCCGCAGGCCCACGCGCTCATTCAGGCAATGAACGCCGTCGTCCGTATGGCCGCCCCGGGAGTGTTGTTTAAGTCGGAAGCCATCGTGCATCCCGATGACGTTGCCAGGTACATCAATCCGGGCGAGTGTCAGCTTTCCTATAACCCCACGATTATGGCACTCTGCTGGGAAGCACTGGCCACCCGAGAGGTGAAACTGCTTAAGAAATCCCTCGAAAACCGTTTCGATATCGATCCCGGCTGTGCCTGGGTGAACTATGTTCGCAGTCATGATGACATCGGCTGGACTTTTGCTGATGCCGATGCCCGCGAGCTGGGTATGAATCCCGGGGATCACCGGTATTTTCTGAACCAGTTTTACGCCCGTGATTTTGAAGGCAGCTTCGCCAAAGGCATACCCTTTCAGTACAATCCGGAAAACGGGGACCTGAGAGTATGCGGAACCACGGCTTCACTGGCTGGGCTGGAGCAGGCGCTGGAACTGAATGATGAAGGGCGCATGGAAGATGCCATCCATCGCATCCTGCTGATGTACACGCTAAAGTTTGGGCTGGGGGGTATTCCCCTGATCTATCTCGGAGATGAGCTGGGAATCCTGAATGATTATTCCTTTCAGAAAGACCCACATAAGAAAGAAGATGCCCGCTGGGTGCACCGCTTCCCTATGGACTGGGAAAAGGTGGATAAAGCGCGAAAAGGAAAGGGACCGGAAGGCCGGATCTTTAGTGAGCTGAAAAGAAGGATCAGCATTCGCAAACAAACGCCCGCCTTCGGAACGGGGAAGCTGCAGGTAGTGGAAACCCACAATCCCCATGTGCTGGGCTTTCGGAAGTCGGATGGGAAACAAATTGTGATCGCTCTGCACAACTTCAGCGAGCACGAGCAATTAATCTCGGTGGGAGTGGGCAAAGGTAAAGACCTGATCACCAGCAAAGAGATAAACCTGGGCAACTCACTTACCATGCAACCTTACCAGGTGGTATGGGTGGAGTTGGCTTAATAAGTGTTTCGATTAGTACCCATCTATTGTCATCCTGAACTTGTATCAGGATCTTTGAAGCGAGCTATGAATGGATAAGTTGATTAAATGAAGAATGAGTGACCTTGACATAAAAACCATATTAGTTGGAGTTCTTACACTTTCCTTCTTGATGATAAATCGTGGGAATTATAAGGACTGGAAGAATCAGCCGTATTTCATGAAACACTTTCTAATTTATCTCGCAATAGCGGCAGCTATACTTATCCCACTAGCATTAGTAGCTATTGTAAGAGTCTTAGCCTGATCGTAAGATCCTGATACAAGTTCAGGATGACGTCTAGTCTTTAACCTCATTTCCCCTCTCTAGCGCAAGCACCCCCCTTGACCTCGTTCCGTAGCTCTGCTGCGGAACGCCTGGTGTGAGCTCCGCTCACTGTACACTAACCTAAAGAGTTAGTAAAAGGCTGTTTAGATTTCTCACCCTCCTGATAAATCAGGCAGGGATTCGAAATGACAGAAGCTACCATTTGCGAAGCCCAAACCTTTGACCTCGTTCCGTAGCTCTGCTGCGGAACGACTGGTGTGAGCTCCGCTCACTGTACACTTTGTAAGTAACTCCCATCTAGTTGGTCTTCCTGTAAAAAAGATCAACAATGGGTAGAAGTCGTTTTAACGTTTACGAAGAATATTACCCCTACTTCTTAACCATGAGTATAGTAGATGGGATTCTGCTATTCGATGATCCGGAATTGCAAGAGATCATCATCAGCTCGATTGAATTCATACAGCTGGAGTTCAGGGTTACCGTGTATGGATACGTGCTGATGCCTAACCACCTGCATATGATTGTCGAAGGCGAAGCCCTATCAGATAAAATCAGGAAGTTCAAATCGTACACAGCTCGAAGAATTTTAGATAAACTCGAGGCCAGAAAGAGAACGCTGATTCTAAAGAGGATCAGGAAGGCAAGGGTTACTCAAAAAGCAGAGTCTGAATACCAGCTTTGGCAGGAAGGGTATCATCCAAAACAGATTGATTCCGAAAAGAAGATGCTTAGCTATTTGGATTACATTCATTATAATCCTGTAAAAGCTGGCTTTGTGAAGCGCCCTGAGCATTGGAAATACTCTTCTGCGGCACAGTATAGTGGTAGGATTGGCGAGCTACCGGTAACTTTGTATGTTGGTTAGGCCTGGGAGCAGAGCTCCCTGTTCCGGTTCCGCAGCAGAGCTACGGAACTAGTTTAAATTAGGTAATATAATGGAACCATTGTTTCTTGCTGCTGCTATAGTTGTTGTGTGCGGTGTCTTTGTTTTTCTTAATAGGGAGGCCTATAAAGACTGGAAGAGTCAATCCTTTTTGAAGAAGAATGTCTTATTCATTCAAGCATTTGGGTTCGTTTTATTCAGTCTATTGATGCTGATAGTTCTGATTTGGGGAGATATCTAACTATACTTCTCGTTCCCAACATCTTAACCTCGTTCCGTAGCTCTGCTGCGGAACGCCTGATGTGAGCTCCGCTCACTTACCTATTTCCCCTTCCCCAGATTCCTTTCCATGATCTCCCTCACGCCGGGAGCTTGCTCTTCATCCAGATGCTCGATCACACTCTGCTGATCTTCCACCGACCGGTTCTGGTTGAACTTGAACTTCCCCTCCATCCGATTAATATCGACCTCAATGCCTACGATGGCTTTAAGTTCGGTCTCCATCGTGGGTTCGGCCTCCTTCAGATCCCAGTCGCTCTCCACGGTAGATTCGTGGAGGCGGGTCAGGCGGGTGACCATGGCCCGCAGCTCCTCGGTGTCATGGATGAGTCGTGCTTTACCATACACATGCACCGTAGCATAGTTCCAGGTGGGTACGGTTTCCCGGTCTTTGTACCAGGACGGAGTAATGTAGGTATGAGGCCCCTGGAACACACACAGCACTTCCTGATCTCCAATAATCCGCCGCCAGTGTTTGTTGGCTTTGGCGAAATGGGCGATCAGTACGCCATGTTTTCCACGATCCCGGTCCACCATAAAAGGAAGGTGGGTGGCCTCGGGTTCACCTTTATGCTGGCTGAAGAGAATACCAAAGCTGTAGGCCTCAATCAGGTCGAACAGCACCGCGGGATCTTCTTCTTTGAAAGAGGAGGGGGTGTACATGTTACAGCTCCGTTTTTTTCAGGAAGTAGGTGCAGTATCCCGGGGGCATGTCCTCCACCTCACCAAACACCTCGTAGCCCATCTTTTTATAAAAACCCAATGCCTGAAAGCTGATGGTGCTTAAGTGATAGCGATACACTCCCAGTTTGTTCGCCTGCTGCTCTAGCTCCCTGAGAAGTTTAGTGCCTGCTCCCGAGCCCCGCAGTGAATCATCCACCCAAAGCAGCTCCACATACATCCAGTCCCAGGAAATACGCCCGTAGGCTCCGCCCAGCAGTTTGCCGTCTTCATCCCTCACCGAATGCATCACGTTATGATATGTGGTGCCGCCGGCAACCGACCGGTTATAGGCACGCAGGCTTTCCCTCAACTCTGCGATCTCCTCATCGGATGGGTTTTCTTTGGCCGTGAACTTCAGTTTATTATGATCCATAGAGAAAATTGTCCCCGGGAGAGGAATCGGTTTGTTAAAGGGGTGAACCTAAACATAAAATTGGTGATGCCATGAATAAATATATGCTAATTCTGTTCGAACACGAAAATGCCTATGCGAATATGTCTCCCGAAGACTATCAGGCGGAATTTGAAGCCCACGGGAAATGGATAGAGGAACTGGGGGAACACTACGATTCGGGGGAGCCTCTGGAGCAGCCCGCCAAAACCGTAAAAGGAAAAGACAAAGTGGTAACCGACGGACCTTATATTGAGTCCAAGGAGCTGGTCAGTGGGTTCTATATCCTCAAAGCTTCGAGTCTGGAGGAAGCGACCGAGTTGTCCAAAGGCTGCCCGATCCTGCGACTTGGGGGGAGTATCGAAGTACGTGAGATCATGAAGATGTAAGTGGACAATCCCTCATCTCATAGAACCCAAAAAATTGTGGAGCATCTTTTCCGGCAGCAGTCGGGAAAGATGTCTGCCATTCTGATCCGGATCTTCGGCTTTCAGCATTCGGAACTGGTGGAGGATATCATTCAGGAGACTTTTCTGACGGCCATGAAAACCTGGCCGGTGAAAGGCGAGCCGGAGAATCCGGAGGCCTGGCTGATGCTGGTGGCCAAAAACAAACTCATCAATGAGATGAAGCGCATCCGGCGCCACGCCGAGAAAAACCAAGAAGCTCATTTAGAAAAAGCAGAAGAGCAGATCGATGAGCTGTTTCTGGATCACGAGGTCAGGGACAGCCAGCTGCGACTGCTCTTTGCCTGTTGCGACCCTCTGTTGAAGCCCCGGGTTCAGATCATGCTGACCCTGAAAGTGCTCTCCGGATTCAGCGATGCGGAGATCGCGAGCGCCCTCCTCAATACGAAAGAAGGAGTAAAGAAAGCCATCTACCGGGCAAAGCTCCTTCTCAGAGACCGGTACGGAGACCAAATGGGGATTCCTTTTCAGCACGAAGTGATGGACCGTTTGGATACGGTGCTCACGATCATCTACCTGATCTTCAATGAAGGGTATAAACGGTCTCACAGCGATGAAGTGATCAGCGAGGATTTGTGTTACGAAGCTTTTCGCCTGGCTAAACTGATGCTTGAACTGGAAGGAATAGATCAGGGGAAGGTTCATGCACTGCTGGCTCTTATGATGTTTGCTATGGCACGCTTTGAGGCTCGCCTGAATCATGAAGGAGAGATGATTGATCTGGAGAACCAGGACCGGTCACGGTGGGATGAACATCTGATCGGATTAGGGATGAAGCATCTGAAGGCCTCCCGCCAGAGTACTGAACTGAGCCGGTATCATCTTGAGTCTTCGATCGCTTCCATACATAGCATGGCCCCGTCTTTTGAAGAAACCCGCTGGAAAGACATCGTGAACTGCTACCGCCTGTTGATGAAGCTGGATGCTTCTGACGTGGTACGCATGAATTATGCGATCGCCCTCAGCAAGCTGGAAGGACCTGCATCGGGGCTCAGGGAACTGGCGAAGATCGACGAAACATCTTCCGGTAAACGGGCTTTGATCTATGCTTCCCGGGCCGCTATGAACATGCAGCTGGGTTTTTTTGGAAAGGCAAAATCCTACTATCAGGTGGCGCTGGACTACTCCGAATCGCAAGCCGACAAGAAGTTCATACAAAATAAGATCATGGAATGTGATACAAAAAATATGAGAACCAACTGATATGGAAAAGCTACCTGTTTTATTTGTTTTCCTGGTTTTAAGCGGTTCCGGCATAGGGGCTCAGAGCATATATACAGAAAATACCCTGAAGCTGGATGATCCGGCCAATATGCCTGAAGCCAGCATCAGTGAACTGGCCTGGCTTTCCGGTAACTGGGTGGGCGAGGCCTTTGGAGGGCTGGCTGAAGATATCTGGTCAGATCCGGCAGGAGGAGCAATCATGGGGATGTTCCGCTCGGTACGTGCCGGGGAGGTAGGCTTCTATGAATTTATTACCATTTCCGAAGTTGACCACTCCCTGACCATTAAGCTTAAGCATTTTAACCCTGATCTTACCGGATGGGAAGAGAAAGGAGAGTATGTGGAATTTCCGCTGGTAAAAGTAGAGAAGGACAAAATGTGGTTTGACGGCTGGACCTTTGTAAAGAAAGGGAAAACCGAATATACCATCTACCTGGCGATCGAACGTGCAGATGGTACGCTGAGAGAAATAGAATTCAATTATACCAGAAGGAAATCGAAGTAATTATTCAATAAGTACCAGTCCGTAGGAGTTGGAAGAAACCGAGTGGTCAAAGAACAGATCGATTTTATAACATCCTGCCGGATAGGTACCCGGATTTAAACGAAGGGTATGGGCTCCCGAAGGGAGGGGGTTATCCATGATTACATCTTTGAAAGCCCCGTTTCGGCTGGTGAGTGTTACTTTGATGTTCTCATTTACGGGTATCGAAATGTCTACCCTGGCGGTAGATCCTTCCTCAATGGGATTGGGGTATGCCGGCTGTACGGAAGTATTCTGTATCCATTGCTTACAGTCATCGCCCGGATCACAGCTCCCGCCCGAGCCTTTAGTGGTTGAGAAGTTAACTTCCCACCGCGTATCCGGATTTCCCCGAAGTCGATCGCTTCTCCGCTTGGGTCTGTTATGACCAGATCGGCACAGGAGAAAGGTGGTTCATCATCTCTGAAGAGCAAGCATCCCTGAAAAGAAGCAGTAGAGCAAAAATAATGTGGAGTTTCTATAAGCATTCATAATGGTATTCATATATATAGCTATGCCTGTGCTAAAATCCAGTTTTGTGAGGGAGTTTCTTTAAGATCATATACAGGCTATCTAACAGAAAGGGGTTGGTTTTCATTTAAAACTAAAATTTAAGTATTCTCAGTAAGATCGGGATTACCTTCAATTGTAGATACGTTGAACTCCTTCTTTGATACAACCAATCTTTTTTCCGCCTATTCAGCCGAGCACCTGATCGTGCTTGCCGTTTTTCTGAGCTTTTGTCTCTGGTTTGTTCCCTACATGAGAACCAGAAGTGAAGAAGAGCAGCGCAAAGTATTGCTGGGCATTGCCGTGCTTATGTCGGTTTCGCAGCTGCTGAAAATACCGTTGAACCTGTATACCGGCACCTTTGATCCAACCAAAGACATTCCGCTTCACATGTGCAATTTCCTGCCTTTTGTGCTGGTATGGGTGTACCTGAAGAAAGACCGGACCACCTGGGCCACGATCTTCTTTTGGGTGATCCTGGGGGTTTCCCAGGCTAATTTCACCCCTTCGGTGCAGTACTCCCTCTTCCATTATGACGCTATCCGCTACTGGATGGTCCACCTCTTCCTGGTTCTGGCAGCCCTCTATCCGGCCATACAGTGGGGCTGGGAACTGAAGCTTCGCGATGTGGGGCGCTCAGTGGTCGCACTGAACGCCGTGGCCCTGGTAATAGCCGGGCTCAACATAATGCTGGATAGTAACTACCTGTATGTGATGGACAAACCACCAGGAACCACCTTCTTCAGCATACTGCCCGAATGGCCAATCTACCTGATCATTCTGGAAGTGATATTCCTGGTATGGGCGCTGATGGTGTACGGGATCTTTCGATGGGTCAAAGACCGTGTATCAAGTACGGACATCGTATTTGAAGAAGCAGGTTGATGAAGCCCGAGCGAGACGCTCGCGCTAGTCGGAATGAAGGGTAGTAAACCAGATTTCTCAGGAGAACTAGGACAAACTCTGCCCAATAAAAAAACCCCAGAGCTGTGAATTGGCTCAAGGGCTTATTTAGGTGTACACCCGAGAGGATTCGAACCTCTAACCGCCTGATTCGTAGTCAGGTACTCTATCCAGTTGAGCTACGGGTGCATAGTCAATAAATCTGCATCGCAGGAGCGTAATTCGGAGTCACTCTACTCATCTCCCGACAAGTCGGGAAGCTGCGGTTGCATCATCAATAAAAGATCTCAGGCTTGCACCTGAGAAATCGAGAGCCTCAAAGATAAGGACTTACAGACCTCTTCACAATATAAAAATGCTCCCCCGGCTCTTTCCCGTATGTCAAACTTTGTATAAAACGTTGCTAATTAAGCTGGGGTCGCTAAATTGCGGTAACTACAATATTCACCGATCTATGTACTATGAAACGAATGCTGCTACTGGGGCTGTGCGCCCTGCTGCTGACGCCTCCCTCCCTTCTGGCTCAGCGAAACGGAGGTAATGATGAGAAAGACACCGATAAGTTCGCCGAACTCACAGAGGGAGCTACTTATCTGGAAGGGTTTATTGACCTGTATCAAAAAGAGGATGGTAGGCTGTACATGGCGCTCACCGAGGATGACCTGAACAAAGATTTTCTGATGAATTTCGAGATCTCCCAGGGGATCGGATCTTCCGGTCTGTTCGGAGGTACGATGCTGAACATTTTTGAAGGACTGCTTGTAGCCTTTGAAAAGCACGAAGGCAAGATCTTTCTGGTCAAGAAACCGCATCGCTATACAGCCGAGGAGGGCTCGGCAGCTGCTAAAGCCGTGGAGCTGACTTTCGGAAGTTCCGTCATGGAAACCGCCAAGATCGAAGCGACCAGCGAAGACGGACGCATGCTGATCGATGTGCATTCCTGGTTCGTGTCGGATATGTCTCAGGTGAGCAACCGGGTCAAGAATGCCGTTTCTTCAAGGCCGGGACAGCCCGGGAGAGCTTCCCTGGACCGGGGGAAGAGCTATATCGCTTCCGTGAAATCCTTTCCGATGAATACGAACGTGGAGGCCAAGCTGACCTTCAACAATCAGGAGCGAAGCGCACCGAGAACGGTACCTGATTCACGATATATCCCTGTGACCATTCACTATACCATGGCTCAGCTGCCGGAGGAGCCCATGAAGCCCCGTATGGCCGACGACCGAACCGGTTTCTTCATGACGGTTCACAAAGACTTTACAGACGATGAGGAGGAGTTCTTCCGTCGATACATCAATAAGTGGAGGCTCGAATGCGATGGTCCGGCCGATAGCGACGGTCTTTGTAACCCGAAGAAGCAGATCACCTTTTATATCGATCACACCGTTCCTGTAGAATATCGCGAGATTATGATGGAAGGGATTCTGGAATTCAACAAAGCCTTTGAAGCTGCGGGTTTCAGAAACGCAATGCATACAGAAATGCTGCCGGAAGGTGCCGATCCCGAAGACATCCGTTATGCCACCATGCGGTGGAACGTATCAGACCAGTCCGGCTACGGAGCCATTGGTCCATCGGTAGTGGACCCGCGAACCGGAGAGATCCTGGATGCCGACATTCTCTATGAAGCGAATATGGTGCAGAACTGGAAGAATTTCTATCGGACCAATGTGGACCCGGTCAGCGCGATCAATGAGATGTTTGAAGCCACTGAGGAAGAACAGATGCGTTTACTGAACGGGGGTGAAATGGCCTCGCTGGTGGATGAGCTTTCTGCTCAGGGCACCCTTCTGCGGACAGCACTGATTGCCCGTGGAGAGATCGCCGCCAACGATCCGGTTCCTCAGGAATATGTGTATGAGGCAATGAAGAGGGTAACTATGCATGAATTGGGGCATTCGCTGGGACTTCGTCACAACTTCCGTTCTTCAGCAGATACGCCTTTCGATCGTCTGCACGACAAAGCCTTTACGGAGGAGAACGGACTGGCAAGTTCAGTCATGGAGTACCCAGGTATTAACATAGCGCCCGACAGCGATGATCAGGGATATTATTATTCTCCATCTGTCGGATCTTACGATAAATGGGTGATCTCCTACGGTTATACGCCAAGCGATGCCAGGGCTGCAGCCATTGCACGGCAAGGCGCCCGGCCGGGGCACGCTTACGGACCGGATGAAGACGCCCGTGGTTTTGGGGCTATCGATCCCGAAGTGAATGTTTATGACCTCAGCAGCGATCCTCTCGCATGGGGCAAGCAGCGCACCGAACTGATTCGCAATATCTGGGAAGATCTTCCATCTCATGTGATGGCAGACAATCTGCCCTACTTCGAAGTGACCGATGCTTTTCAAACTCTCGTAAATCAGTATGCACGGGCGCTCTCAACCGGAATAAAATATATTGGGGGCCAGTATCAGTATCGTGATCATAAAGGTGATCCGAACGAAAGAGGTCCATTTGTCAATGTCGGGAAAAGCAGGCAGGAAGAAGCCCTTCAGTTTATTATCGACAATGCTTTTGACAAGGATGCCTTTGACCTGCCTTCTGACGTGTACCAGGAATTTGGTGCCGACCGGTGGAGCCATTGGGGGAACAGCAACACCTACCGGGGACGCATTGACTACCCGCTTCATCAGACGCTGAATAGTGTGCAAAGCGCATTGCTGGCTCAACTCACCAGCCCGGGTAAATTCTCCAGGATCCGGGATGCCGAAGTTAAGTTCGGATCATCCAATGTGATGACGATCCCCGAGTTACTGGGTAAGATCACCGGTGCAGTCTGGGAGGAAGTATGGACTGCTCCGGGCTCAAATGTGAGCAGCCTGCGAAGGGACCTTCAGCGTGCCTATATCGACAGGATGGGAGAACTTATCACAGATGCCCCGGGCGGGACGCCGGCAGATGCTCGCTCGGTAGCACGTCTGGAACTCATCAATCTGAAATCCCGCATCGACCGGAGATTGAGTCCGCCCTACAACTTTGATCGCTATACCGAGGCTCACCTTCGGGAAGTGCAGACACGGATGGAAAGGATCCTGGAAGCAGACATGGATCTCGAAAACTGAGGTTGCTGGTCAACCAAAAAAGCCTTTCAGAATATCTGAAAGGCTTTTTTTATATAGGGGTATGTAATACCGGGTTTAATACCGATAGTCATCCGATTTATAAGGTCCGGTGATGGGAACGCCGATGTATTCGGCCTGCTCCTCGGTCAGGGTCTCCAGTTCGGCACCTATTTTTTTCAGGTGCAGCCGGGCGACTTTCTCATCCAGCACCTTGGGCAGTACATGTACTCCGGGCTCAAACTCTTCCGGACGATTCCACAGGGCGATCTGAGCCAGCGTCTGATTGGTAAAGCTGTTGCTCATCACAAAAGAGGGATGTCCTGTGGCGTTACCCAGATTCATTAAGCGGCCCTGGGATAACAGGATGACCTGCTTGCCGGATTTCAGCGTAAAGATGTCGACCTGTGGCTTGATGTTCTCCTCTTTGGCGTTCTCCTTCAGCCAGGCTACGTCGATCTCGTTATCGAAGTGACCGATGTTCCCTACGATCACCTTGTCTTTCATGCTTTCGAAGTGCTTACCGGTTACGATGTCTTTGTTTCCGGTAGCCGTCACTACAATATCGGCGCGTTTGGCGGCTTCATCCATGGTCTTTACTTCAAAACCATCCATGGCGGCCTGCAGGGCGCAGATCGGGTCGATCTCGGTTACGATCACACGGGCACCGGCGCCTCTCAGCGAAGCGGCGGTTCCTTTACCCACATCACCGTATCCAGCCACTACGGCTACTTTACCGGCCATCATAATGTCGGTGGCACGACGGATTGCATCCACAGCGGATTCTTTGCAACCGTACTTATTGTCAAATTTAGACTTGGTTACCGAATCGTTCACGTTAATGGCGGGCAAGGGCAGCGTACCTTTACGCTGGCGCTCTATAAGCCGGAGCACACCGGTAGTGGTTTCTTCCGAAATTCCGTTGATACCGTCAACCAGCTCCGGATATCTGTCCAGTACCATATTGGTAAGGTCACCGCCGTCATCCAGGATCATGTTCAGCGGCTTCCCGTCGGGGAAGAACAGGGTTTGCTCAATGCACCAGTCAAACTCTTCTTCGGTCATCCCTTTCCAGGCATACACAGGTATGCCCGCGTCAGCGATAGCAGCTGCGGCATGGTCCTGAGTGGAATAGATATTACAGGATGACCACGTAACCTGAGCACCCAGTTCCACCAGGGTTTCAATGAGCACAGCGGTTTGAATGGTCATATGAAGACAGCCGGCAATACGTGCTCCTTTCAGAGGTTGCTCTTCCCGGTACTCTTCACGGAGTGCCATGAGTCCCGGCATTTCGGCCTCTGCAAGCTCGATCTCCTGACGGCCGTATCTGGCCAGGCTGATGTCTTTTACTTTATAAGGTAATTTTTCGGTTTCTACTTGTGACATAAGTTGATGTAGTAATGATTAAGATTCTCTGTATTGCTCAATGACTTCTTTGGCTTTTCGGTAATCGCCTTCGCGGCCGGAAGTACCTACTTCAGCACTGATCAGATACCCTTCCGGGTCTATAAATACCTTGTATGGAATTCCAAAGGTGATGACCTGAGATCCAACATCGTTGGTATCGAGCAGGAAGTGAAAGTCGTAGCCCTCTTTTTCCATGAACTCCTGCACATCCTCAGGGGTATCCGATCCCTGCAGGTTAATAGCCAGCACTTCAAAGTCATCGCCATATTCTTTGCGAAGAGAGTCCATCGCGGGAAATACTTCCAGACAGGGGCTGCACCAGGTTTCCCAGAAGTCGATCAATACAACTTTGCCTTCGAAATCCTGAATACTTACTTCATTTCCTTCCAGGTCCTGAAAAGTCGCGTTCCAGATCACCTGATCCGTTTTCTTCAGGCTATCGCTCAGATCCCGGGGATTCTGCCTGCTTTCTCCGCAGGAAATGATCACGGCTGCCAGAAGCAGGAGTACAAATAACGGGCGAAAAAATTTCATGTCCGGATAATGGGTTACAAAGGACTCAGTGAACACAAAAAAGATACGGCTTAGTTCGGATAAAAGTATAATCAGGGCTTTCTATGCAGTTGATTGAGAGCGTATAACGGATGAGCTTTTCCTGAAACCGACGTATATTTGAGCATGATTTCATCTACAGAGAACGGCCGGCAATTTGATTACATCATTGTTGGCGCAGGAATTATTGGCTTGGCAACCGGATATAAGCTCTCCCTCGCGTACCCGGAGGCTTCTGTACTGATCCTGGAAAAAGAAAATAAAGTAGCGGCTCACCAAACCGGAAAGAACTCAGGGGTAATTCACTCCGGGATCTACTATAAGCCGGGCAGCTATAAGGCTAAGAACTGTAAGGACGGACGCCATCAGCTGGTTGACTTTTGTAAGAAGTACGGTGTGACCATTGACGTGTGCGGTAAGGTGATCGTGGCTACGGAGGAAGAGGAGCTGGAACGGCTGGAGGCTATTTATCAGCGCGGGCTGGAAAATGAAATTGAAGGGATTGAAAAGATCGGCCCGGATGAACTTCGCGAGATCGAACCTCATGTAGCGGGTATTGCCGCAATAAAGGTGCCCTGCGCAGGGATCGTGGATTATGCAGGAATGTGCGAAAAGCTGCGGGAATTGATCGAGCAGAATAACGGACAGGTACTGTTTGGCCACAAAGTGGAGGGGATCCATCAGCAGGATGACGGCCTGAAGGTGAGAACAGGTGAAGGCAGTTTCTATGGTAAGCACCTGATCAATTGTGCCGGCCTGTACTGTGACCATGTGGCTGAATCGGCCGGAGTCAGGTCTCCGATTCAAATTGTGCCGTTCAGGGGAGAGTACTATGAACTGAAGCCGGAAGCCGAATACCTGGTGAATCATCTGATCTACCCGCTTCCGCATAAGGACTTCCCCTTTCTGGGAGTACATTTTACACGGATGGCGCTGGGAGGGATCGAGTGTGGGCCCAATGCAGTACCTTCCTTTAAGCGGGAGGGATATGGCAAGTTGTCTTTTGACCTTGCTGAAACCACGGAGATGTTCAACTTTCCCGGTTTCTGGAAACTCTCTTTCAGGCACTGGCGGATGGGGGTGGATGAGTACCGGCGGTCGCTGTCGAAGAAAGCTTTTGTGAAAGGATTGCAGAAGCTGATCCCGGAAGTCCGCGAAGAACATTTGAAAGCAGCACCCTCCGGTGTGCGCGCCATGGCTCTTAAACCGGACGGAGAGATCCTCGACGACTTTTACTTCGAAACCACCGACCGGCAGATCCACGTGCTGAATGCACCTAGTCCGGCCGCGACGGCTGCCCTGGCCATTGCCGACGAGATCGTGAAGAAAGCCGCCTCTGAATTTGTTGCCTGAGGCCGGAATCTTTCTTTAGTTCATGAGATGAACCGCTTTAACATAAACGCAGGAGAAGTATGAAGATCATTGTAGTAGGAGCCAGCGGCACTATAGGCGCACCCGTTACGGAAGAGCTCAGAAAAAGACATGAAGTGGTCACGGTAGGCTCCGGTTCCGGAGATATTCACATGGATATGACGTCAAGAGAGGAGATCCGCCGTATGTATAAAGAGGTTGGTGAGTTTGATGCGCTGGTGTCAGCGGCAGGAAAAGCGGCTATGAAGCCCTTCACAGAGCTAGCCGAAGAAGATTTCTATGTAGGGATCAGAAGCAAGATGATGGGACAGATCAATCTGGTACTGGAGGGGCAGCATCTGATCAATAATAACGGCTCATTCACCCTGATCTCCGGCATTCTGAATGAGGATCCCGTTAAAAACTCCGCGGCCCTGGGCTTTGTGAACGGTGCGATCAACTCTTTTACCATTTCGGCGGCATGTGAACTGGAACGGGGAGTCCGCATCAACACCGTTTGCCCCGGACTGGTGGAAGACTCGGCGGAAGATCTGGGACC
Organism: Balneola sp.; assembly: GCA_965267385.1. GTDB lineage: Bacteria > Bacteroidota > Rhodothermia > Balneolales > Balneolaceae > Balneola. The sequence continues at coordinate 2,422,274 of OZ253957.1, read as the reverse complement.
TTATTTTCCGGGACACACTCCGGTCTCTATGAAACGGGTGGTGGACGCGTATGTAAAAAGCGTGGAAGGTATCCGTACCGGTGAGATCATAAAGATATACTGAGCTCAATACCCATTGATATTTAACTGAATAAGCCTCAAACTCCTTACGCACAAAGAAAGGAGCTTTTTGATCAACACCGATTCCCTCAGCCGAAAACTGTACGCGCAGGATGCGTCCATGTATCAGGAGCTTCCAAAAGGGGTGGCTTTCCCGAAAAACAGGGAGGAAATCACCACTTTGGTGAGAAAAGCTTATACAGAAGGCTTTACAATTACGGCACGGGGAGCGGGGACGAGCCTGGCAGGACAGGCCACGGGCAGTGGGGTCATCATGGATCTTTCCCGGCATATGAATCAAATCCTTGCCATTCGGCCGGAAGAGAGAACGGCGCTGGTGGAACCCGGCGTAATCCGCGACAGCCTGAACCGGGAAACGGCCAGGTACGATCTGCACTTTGGGCCGGATACATCCACCACGAACCGCTGCGTGATCGGCGGCATGATCGGAAACAACTCTTCCGGGGCCTTTTCTATCCGGTATCAGACAACCCGGGAACATGTCAGGGAGATGGAGGTGGTTCTGAGCAACGGAGAGGTGGCATATTATAAGCCACTCAGTAAGCCAGAGCTGGATGCCAAGCTCAGAGCGCATTCCCTTGAAGGGCATATCTATCGCTCGATGATCCGGCTGCTGATGAGAAATAAAAGGCTTATCATGGAAAGTTATCCCCATCCGGAAATCCTGCGCAGAAACACCGGCTACGCGCTGGATAAACTCTGCGGGATGCAGCCGATCGATCCCGCCGGAAAGCCTTTTAACCTCTGTGAACTGTTGTGCGGGAGTGAAGGAACGCTGGCCATCACAACCCGCGCGCTTCTGAACCTGGAAGAAAAACCGGCGTTCCGGCGGCTCGTGATCCCCCAGTTTAATTCACTGAATGAGGCGATGTATGCTACTGTGGAAGCCGTCAGGCTGAAGCCATCCGCGGTGGAGCTGGTGGACGACACCATCCTGAATGCCACCAAAGGGAATATCGAGCATATCCAAAACCGTTTTTTTCTGGAAGGTGAACCCCAATGTATTCTGATTATTCAGTTTGAGGGTAACACGGAACAGGAACTCAAAGCGAAGACTTCGGATCTGATAAACAGGCTGAAGGATATGGGATTGGGCTACGCGCATCCAGAACTTGAGGACCCGGCACTCATGAACAGAGTGTGGGAGTTACGAAAGGCGGGTCTGGGTCTGCTGATGGGCCTGGGTAAGGATGCACGCTCTCCGACATTCTGTGAAGACACTGCCGTACGGGTGGAAGATCTTCCCGCTTATGTGGAAGAGTTTCAGCAGATACTCAAAAAGCACGATACGGATTGCGTCTTCTATGCCCATGCCTCAGTGGGGGAGTTGCATCTCCGCCCGGTGATCGACATCACCAGAACAGAGGGGGTTAACAAGATGAAAGTGATGGCCGGGGAGATCGCTGAACTGGTTGCCAGGTACCGAGGGTCGCTTTCGGGGGAACACGGGGACGGGCGTGTCAGAGCGCCCTACATTGAAAAGGTGTTAGGAACAGAGATGATGCCGGTATTGCAGCAGGTAAAAGAGATCTGGGATCCGCACTATCTGTTGAATCCGGGTAAGATCGTAAACCCCAAACCCATCGAAGCCGACCTTCGTTTTTCCCCCGGCTACATTCCGCTCAGCAATTTGGATACTACCTTCAAATGGAGAAGGGAGGGAGGACTCACAGAAGCAGCCGAACTGTGTAACGGGGCGGGCGTCTGCCGTAAACTGTCCGAAAGCGGTGGCACGATGTGTCCGTCCTATATGGCTACCGGAGACGAGAAAGATACGACAAGGGGCAGGGCGAACGTATTTCGCCAGGTTTTTTCGGGGACAGATCCGGCCGGTTTTGAATCAGAGGAACTGAAGGAAGCGCTGGATCTGTGCCTGAGCTGCAAAGCCTGCAAAAGTGAGTGCCCGGCCAACGTGGACATGGCCCGGATGAAAGCAGAATTCCTGAATGGCTGGCATAAAGAGCACGGAGTTTCCCTCAGAGAGCGCTTCCTGGGGTCACCCGCTAAACTGTATCCGCTTGCCTCTCGTTTTGCCGGGCTAACAAACGCTTTTTGCAGGTCACGGGCAGGTAAAGAAGTATTGAGTCTGTTTGCAGGAATCTCAAAGAAGCGAAGCCTTCCTGAATTCAGAAAGCAGACTTTTTTGGAATGGTTTCGGAATCGGGAACCGGCCGCCGGGGGTGAGCGTGTGATCTTATGGATCGACCTCTTTACAAACTACCACGAGCCGGAAACAGGCATACAGGCTGTTCAGGTGCTGGAATCTGTCGGGTATTCGGTCGTAGTACCTGAGCTGTTAGAAACGGGAAGGCCTCAGATCTCAAAAGGACTGCTTGCTGAAGCGAAGGAGATCTGCAGGCAGGTGATCGCCGAGCTGTACCCGTATTCCGAACGGGGAATTCCGGTCATCGGGCTCGAGCCCTCGGAAATACTCACGCTCAGAGACGAGTACCTTGACTTGTGTGAGGACCAGGAGCTGCCGCAGGCAGATAAGATAGCTGAGGGCACCTATACTTTTGAGGAGTTTCTGATCCGAAACAAAGGTAGGTTTAGTTTTTCAGGTAAACGGGATCCCCAAAAGCTGCTGCTTCACGGACACTGCCATTCTAAAGCATTGATGGCTACCAACGCAACGGCCGAACTACTGAAACTGGCCGGCTACGAGGTGGAGGTACTGGATTCCGGCTGTTGTGGCATGGCCGGGAGCTTCGGCTATGAAAAAGAGCATTACTCCCTTTCCATGGATATTGGAGCCCAGCGGTTGTTTCCGTCCGTACTGGCACGCAATGAAGCGAAAGTATGTGCCCCCGGCTTCTCATGCCGTCACCAAATCAAGGACGGGACCGGCAGGCCGGCAGTGCACCCGGTATCCCTGATAACCGAAAGATTAGATTTATGAGGCATCCATTGCATTTGGCCAGTGGATTGCTAATTTGTTCAATGTTGAACAATGCCGGAAGGATATCAAATCATTAAGAGGTGTCGGTATGAACAAAAGCTACTTTCTAATCTTTGCATTGTTGTTGTTTTCTGCCAGCGCAATGGCACAGGTCGATTACGGCAGTCAGATTCAGCCCATTCTTACCAATAACTGCAACAGCTGTCACAGCGCGGGTCAGAATAGTTTTAACTCGAGTTCTTATTCTGCCGTTATGAACAGTGTAAGTCCGGCTAGCCGCTATGACGGCCCGCACGTGGTGGCGGGTGATGCCGACGGGAGTCCGCTGGTGGACAAACTGGAGCCCAACCCGGAATTCGGATCCAGGATGCCTCCCGGGGGTGCATTAAGCGATGAGCAGATCAGCCTCATCCGGCAGTGGATTGATGAGGGAGCCAGTGAAACGGCTACCAATAATGAAGAAGAGATCACCCGTCTGGTGGACGAATTTGAACTGAACGGAAATTATCCGAACCCGTTCAATCCCTCCACGACCATCCGGTTCAATGCTCCGGTGAGTTCGGAATACCGGCTTAGTGTATTCACCGTCAACGGCCAGCTAGTACTACAGCGAACGGGCACCGCACGATCGGGGATTAATAACGTGGATGTTGATTTCGGAAACCGCCCCAGTGGAATGTACATCTATCGCATCCGGGCAATACTGAACGGAAGAGAACTTTTTGCGGACTCCGGACTGATGACGCTGGTGAAGTAGGCCTCACACCGGTTAGTTCCTGAAGGTATTACGTTCGATCAACTCTTTGGCACTGTTTAATGCTGACTCTGAGATCTCAGCCCCACTCATGAGGCTGGCTACTTCCCGGATATGTTCCTGATCCGAAAGGGCGGTAATGCGCGTGATAGTCCGGTCTCCTTCTTCCGTTTTTTCAACTTTATAGTGACGGTGAGCCTGGCTGGCAATTTGCGGCTGGTGTGTGATGGCCACGATCTGGCAGCGAGCGGAAAGTTTACGCATGGACTGCCCCACTCTTTCTGAGATCTCGCCACTGATTCCGGTATCGATCTCGTCAAAGATCATGACCGGCAGGCTTTGTTCCTTAGCCAGAATGGATTTAAGAGCCAGCATAACACGGCTGATCTCGCCACCGGACGCTATCTTAGCCAATGGCTTGGGTTCTTCTCCTTTATTGGTGGAGATGAAAATGCGGATATCGTCGCAACCTGTTTCTGTGCAATCCACAGGCTGCCCGTCAATGGTGATCCACCCGGAGTCCGCTATCATCCAGTCCACTTTTACCTCCAGCCTGGAGTTAGGGATACCCAGCTGAGCGAGTTCATCCTGAATCTGTACGGCGAGTTTCTCCCCGATCTTCGCCCGTGCATCATGCAAGTCTTTAGCGGATTTAGCCAGCACGTGTGATTGTGCCCCGATGGAGTTTTCAAGCTTCTCGATCTCCAGGTCAAAGTTCTCGGCGATGGCAAGTTCCTGCTGGATCTCATTGAGATAGCTGATCAGCTCCGGAATATCCCGCTGATACTTTTTTTGGAGGCGATTCAACTCACTCTGTCGCTGCCGGAGCTCTTCCAGGCGCTGAGGGTTAAACTCAATGGTACTTCGATACCGTTCTGCAAACTGAATGGCTTCATTCACGCTCACGCGGGCCGTATTGATCTCTGCAAGATAGCTTTCAAACTCGGGCTCTATCCGGGCCAGGTCCTCCAGATTCAGTTTGAGGTGATTGAGCAGCTGTAGGATGTTTGCCTCATCATGCTCGGCCATTTCTGAGATGGCGGCAGCCTTCTGGTCGAGTACTTCGGCGTTGTCCAGCAGGTTCATTTCATTCTGAAGTTCCTCTTCTTCATCTGCGGAAAGCCGCGCGTTTTCAAGTTCCTGCATCTGAAAACGGTAGAGTTCCGTTTTCTCCTGGAGTTCAGCTTCCCGTTTTCTGAGTGATGAGAGTTCTTGCCGGAGTTTCTTCATCCGGCGGTACTCGTCCTGGTAGATATCCAGCAAGGGCTCGATCTCTCCAAAACTGTCAATAACCCCGCGATGATTTTCTTCCTTGAGCAGTAACTGATGATCATGCTGACCATGAAGGTCCACAAGCAGGTCGCCGGCGGCTTTCAGCACTGCGATGTTCACCGGGGTATCGTTGATGAAGGCCCGGCTTCCGGTTTGGCGAATTTCCCGTCGAAGGATCAGGTGTTCATTACACTCAACTTCATTTTCTTCGAGAAGGGCGCGGAGCTCCCGACTGTTTCCCGCCCTGATGGTTGCTTCGGCAATAGCTTTATCCGCGCCGCGTCGGATCACATCGGTGTCAGCGCGTTCCCCCAGAATCATGTTCAGCGCTCCGATAATGATGGATTTACCAGCCCCGGTCTGGCCCGTCAGAATATTCAGTCCGTCTCCAAGACGCACCTCCAGCTCGTCAATCAGCGCAAAGTCTTTGATGTACAACGACTCAATCATAAAATTCAAAATTTAAGATGTAAGATTTAAGATTGACTCAGGTTTTTTCTTGTAGTCTTAACCATGGCTGAAAGTATATTTATGATCTCAATCACTTCCGCCAGGTAGTCCTTCAAGTCGATATCGGTAAGACCACTCTCATCCAACAACCTGATCCAATATCTGGTTTCTCTCGCTTCTTTTAAAGCAATAGATACTTTTGAGAGGAAGTCTTTTTTCGATTGTCCTCCGATCGCCTCTTCAATGTTAGCGCCTATACTTGTTCCGGATTTCAATAATTCTCTTGAAATCCCGGAGGCAGGGCTATTTTGAAGCTGAGAGTAGAGTGAAATGATATGCAGCGCAAACTCAAAGCTCTTGGACTGTATGAGATTCTCTTTTACCGGCATTTAATCTTTCATTTTTAATTTTGAATTTTAAATCTCCAGGAGGTAAGACTCCGGGCCAGCAAAGTCCTTACAAACTGCCTATCTTTGCGCTATGGGAAAAAAAGCCTATCAAAAAGCGGACCGCGAAAACAATAAGACCATCTACGAATTTGAAGTGCCGGAAGGGCAGCAGGAGTCTGTACGCCTGGATGTTTATATCACAAATTTTGTGGAAAATGCCTCCCGGAACAAAGTGCAGCAGGCCATCAAAGAGGGCTATGTGACGGTGAACGGAAAACAGGAGAAAGCCTCCTACACGATGATGCCGGGGGATACCATCTATATTGAGCTTCCGAAAGCTCCCCCGCCCGAGGCCCGCCCCGAAAAGATCGACCTGGATATCGTTTATGAAGACGATGACATCATTGTGGTCAATAAGGAAGCGGGTATGGTTGTACACCCCGCTTATGGTAACTGGTCGGGTACTATGGTAAACGGGCTGATGTATCACGTAGACGAACTTGCCGGGGAAGATGAGGATGAAAATATACGGCCTGGAATTGTACACCGGCTCGATAAAGATACCAGCGGCCTGCTGGTGGTCGCCAAGAATGACCATGCTTTGGCCACACTTTCCGGGAAGTTCAAAGAAAAGGACGTGGAGCGGACCTACTGGGCCATCGTATGGGGCACACCCGGTGAGGAGGGGACCATTGAAGGGGATATAGGCAGATCAAGACAGGACCGCAAACTGATGACGGTACTACCTGAAGGAAAGGGTAAACACGCCGTTACCCACTTCAAAGTGCTGGAATATTTTGATTATCTCAGCCTGGTGGAAGTAAAGCTGGAGACAGGCCGCACACATCAGATCCGGGTACATTTCGCGCATACCGGGCACCATGTGTTCGGAGATCCGACTTATGGGGGTACATCTGTCCGGTACGGGCCCAATACCGGATCACGTAAAGTTATGTTCCATAAGCTGATAAACGGCCTGGGAAGGCAGGCGCTTCATGCAAAAACCCTGGGCTTTGAGCATCCTGCAACCGGGGAAATGATGCACTTTGATTCAGAAGTACCTGAAGATTTTCGGCGGGTACTGGACACCCTTCGCCAGCATTGCAAAGCGGAGTATTAAATCATTTGTGCTTCTTAAAGGACACAGGTTCAGGATCCTTAGGAAAGGTAAAGCTAAGTTGAAACTTCCCATCGGTCTCGTACCTGTAGTCTGCTTCAATCTGCCTCATCAAAGAATGCACCAGCGTAAAGCCAAGGCTGTTACTTGAGGCTTTTTCAAAATCTTCAATGCCTTTGCCATTGTCCCGGTATATGACCTGAATGTCCTCACCTGAAGGGATGACAGAAATGGAGATCTCGTTTCCGCTTTTATTCCCGAACCCGTATTTCACGGAGTTGGTGATCAGCTCATTGAAAATGATCCCCAGTGGAACGCCCTGATTGATGCTCAGCTCTTCCACACGGATGTCGGTGTTGACTGTGATCTCCTTACCCTCATCATTCATACTCTTTAATATGATCCCGGCAAGCTCAAGTATGTAGGTCTCGAACGGAATGTTCTGAAAATTCTTGGACTCGTAAAGCATTTCATGAACCTTTGCAATGCTCAGAATACGATTGGTGCTTTTTCCAAGCATCATCCTCGAATAATCATCCCTGACGTATTTAGCCTGTAGCTCGAGCAGTCCTGAAACAACCGCCAGATTATTCTTGACCCTGTGATGGATCTCTTGCAGCAATACATTTTTCTCATTCAGGTTTTCTTTGATCAGAGTCTGAGTATTAACAAGCTCATCATTCTGGTGCTCGAGGTTTTGAATGAGGTTATAGACCCTTTTATTGAATCTGCTTAGAAACAGAGTGATCACAAAGGTCACGACCGACAGCATCAGGAGGGTTTCGTACCATTTGTAAATTGAATTCTCAGCAATGTCATAATGGGGTGAATGGATGATCTCCAGGTGGAACAGATGACCTATTCCGAGGAAAGCAACGGAACAAACCGCAAAAATGAACACCCCGGTCCTAAGACTTGTGGTAAGTGCTGAAAAGAAGGGGATGAGTACAATCAATATGAAATCCGGAGTATTTAAACCACTTTCAAGTAAGTCTGAAATAAAAAGGATGAACAGGATCACATTGATGATGTTCATCTTGGTTTTCAGTGACAGGCTGTCCCGTAAATAATAAGTTCCAAAGAGAATCGATAGGCCGCCGATATCAATAAACAGATCAGCATTCACAGACATCTGATCTATCGGCAGAAAAGAAACCAGTAAGACCCCCACACCAATAGTGGTACCTACCAAAAGTACCTTATCGATCAGATCATGAATCAAGCCAGAGTTATCCTTTTTGAAGGTTGTCTCCGCCATCTATTAGCCTCCTGCTCCTAAGCTGTTACCTGTGTCAGCTGCCGGAGAATAATTAATTCATACCTCTTATACATATATTTATCGGCAAAAATGAGCCATTCCTAATTGAGAAGCAGGTTTTTTTATTTCATCCTATCTTTGCACAAACTATTCAACCTCATTCTTTATGCAGAAAAAAGAGATTAACATCACGGTAGAACTGGACGAACAGAACATCCCTGAAAACATTATCTGGAATGCCACCGACATGCAGGGTATGGATCAGGCCGAATGCAGGGCCATGCTGCTTTCATTATGGGACCCAAAACGAAAAGACACTCTTCGCCTCGACTTGTGGACCAGGAAGATGACGGTGGATGAAATGAAGATCTTCTTTCACCAGACATTACTCACCATGGCAGATACGTTACAGAACGCGACCAACGAAGAGGCTATGAGTGGAGATATGCGGGATTTCTGTGATTATTTTGCGGAGAAAATGAACATCAAAGCCTAGGCATAGAAGATACTGCAATCAGGAATTTTCAGTGGACATTAATTTTATATGGATCATTGAATCATTACTCCTGAAATAAGATGCTTCCGAAACTCACGGCGCTGTCCCGTTCTTTTTCATCCCAGATATCATAACTGAGCTGTTGGCCTTTCAGATCAGGGAAAGCGTTCAGGAAGGTATATAAGGGAGGAAATCCACACACCCGGTGGGCGTCAAGTTTACTCCTGATGAGGGTGAGCAGGCCCGCGCCATCGGCATTAACTCCGGCCTTCATACATTCTGAGTCAAAATTCCGGACGGCGTCCATGAGCTCACTGGCGGGTTCGGGATCACCGAATTTTTTTCCTACATGACACAGGTCACCACTGATCATAAAGAGGGTGTCGGGATCATCTCTGAATGTATCTCTGAGCCATTCTGCAAAACGCCCGACCTGACCGGCCCGGTAGCTGTCATCCAGATACAGCAGTTCGTCAAAGCTCCCCACCAGTACGGGAAGAATGCTGAAATCGTGCTTCCATATATGATTTAAAAAGAGCAGATGCAGTTCAATGCTGTGTTCGATGCGGTGAGCCCGGTCTATAAAGGAAAGCCCGTACTCAGGCGCGGGAAGTTTTCTGAGCTCCCGGATCAAATCCGCATCGGCTCTGGCCTCCCCGTTGGGCATTATGAAGGTCTTTTCGCTGACGATAAAAGGGGATTCTCGGTAAAGCTCACCGTACATACCGGAATAGTGAGAAGTAGCCAGCATCACCACACGCTTTGGGCGAAGCTCTCTTAAGGCGGAAAATGCCCGTACATAACTGCTCATTCCCAGTCGGGGGTCAATATGAGGGGCGTAGAGCCCTTTGGCACTGTTCACGGCCTTGGAAAGCTCGTGCTCATTAAAGGCGTTCCCGAGAAAAGCGGATAATTCTTCAGCTTCACCGGGGTAAGAACCACCGGATGTAATACTGTAATGGCGGTCGGCTTTTTCGTACCGGGATTCAATGGCTTCAGCGCGCGCGGCAAAATGGTCCGAATCGAGAAGTCCGTGCTCATCCAGAAAACGGATGTATTCCAGTATCTCCTCTTTGGTCACATCATCTGAACTGAACTCCAGTATGTCTGTGACGCTTCGCCGTCCGTCGATCAGTGAAAGTACGGCCTCTGTCTGAGAGGGAAGGGCGAAGCCGGGTGTGGCGTATCCCAATGCATCGTGGAAGTAGATCAGAGAGTGCCCGTTTTGTTGAACCGGTATCCGCTGTATATCATAGCGAACGGGGGGAATGGGATCTGAATAGGAATCAAAAAGCGGATGCTTATCCATCTTTCTTTCTCATGTTACGGCATTCACAGTTTTTACCGTACTTGACGCACAGAGGATGATCGGGAGCTTCCGAAATTCGGGCTTTACAGGGCCCTCGGCCGTGATGGATCAGCAGGTGAGAAAGATCCGTCCAGTTATCCCTCGGGAAAAGGGCCATCAGGTCTTTCTCAATCTTACCGGTGTTCTTCTTCTCTTTGGTAAGTCCAAAGCGGTTCGAGATGCGCTTTACATGGGTATCAACCACTACGCCGACATTGATGTTAAAGGCGTTTCCCAACACTACGTTGGCGGTTTTGCGCGCCACCCCCCGAAGGCTTAGCAGGTCTTCCATATTCTGCGGAACCTCGCCGTCAAATTCTTCCACCAGCCGTGTGGAGGTTTCCTTTAGAGAAAGCGCTTTGTTTTTATAGAATCCCGTGGTTCGTACCAGTTCTTCCAGTTCTTCGAGGGGTGCCTGGGCCATGAGTTCCGGGGTCGGATAGGTCTCAAACAATTTGGGTGTCACCTTATTCACCCTCACATCCGTACACTGAGCACTCAGAATGGTAGCGATCAATAGCTCGAAAGGGTTTCGGTGATTCAGCTCGCAATGGGGATTGGGGTAATGCTGATAGAGTTCTTTGAGGATCTGTTCTGCGCGTTCCTTTTGCTGTTCAGATTTCCGGGGAATTCGGGGAAGTTTGTTCTTTTCCTTATCGGGCATATCATTTTTTTGATTTTGCGAAACATAAAGATCATCGCTTAAAGAAGGAACTTCTCTCCCGGATAGTTTCTAACTTTGGATTATGAACAAAGTCAGGATTTCAAACCGGGGCAGCTGGATCGCACTTGGTATTTTAGTGGCCATCTATATCTGCAGCTTTGTGGACCGGCAGATCATCGCGGTTCTTGCCACCCAGATCCGGGATGCGCTGGGACTATCAAATACAGAAATTGGGGTCTTGTACGGCCCGGCCTTTTCCTGGATCTACGCGATCATGGGGATCTTTATGGGTCGGCTGGCGGATCTTATGTCGAGAAAAAAGGTCATTCTGATCGGGTTGACGATCTGGAGCCTGATGACCTTTGCCAGCGGTTTTGCTTCTTCTCTGGCATTCCTGATCACGGCCCGGCTGTTTGTGGGCGTCAGTCAGGCGGCACTGAGTCCGGCCGTGTATTCGATTCTTTCCGACTATTTCAGGCCCGAACAGCGCGCAACCGTGTTCTCCGTCTATGCTTCCGGAATATTCATCGGGGTGGGGCTTTCATTCCTGGTCGGCGGATCCATAGCCCAGGCTTACGACTGGAGGTTTGCCCTGAAAGCCGTGGGGCTTCCCGGACTCGGCATAGCAGTACTTGGGGCTTTTTTGCTTAAAGAGCCACTCAGATCCGGAAGCGCAGCTGAAGATACGGGGCACTCCTTCAGGGAGGTGTTTATATACATTCTGAAGAAAAAAACGGTTCGGTTTCACCTGGCCGGTTTCTCAATGCTTGCCCTGAGCGGTTACACTATTCTGGCTTTTATCAGTACCGTACTCACGGATGTATTTGATGCGCCCGGGAAGATCGCCTCCTACGGATGGTTCATGTTTGCCACCGGCCTGAGTGTGAATATTTCAGGCTGGCTGGCCGATCGTCTTGCAAAAAAGTTCGGGGCTGAGAAACGGTTTATCATGGGCATAGTGGCCGCTCTGGGAGGACTTCCCTTCTATTATTTCGGTTTCTTTGCCGGTTCAGCAGCAACGGCTTTTATCCTGATCGGGATAGCGAACGTCATTTCTTCTTCCTATAACGGAGTAGCGGCCGCACTGATCCAGTATTTTGTAGGGCCAAAAATGAGAGGGATGGCCGGTGCGCTTTATTTGTTTGTGGTAAGCATCGTGGGGTTTGGGATAGGCCCCCCGCTTACGGGATGGCTGATCGATTATTACCTGGATCCTTCTGAAGCTCTTATGCTGGTATTTACAGCCTGCGGTACGCTCGCGACGGTGTGCTTTGTACTGGCGATGAAGCATTACCATGAGGATGTGGAGAAATAAAAAAGGCGATCCGAAGATCGCCTTTTGGGTATCTGAAATAATGAGTGAGTGACTATTTCAGATCGAAACGGTCCAGGTTCATCACCTTTTCCCAGGCTTTCACGAAGTCTTTGATGAACTTCTCTTCCGAATCGTTGCATGCGTAGAGCTCTGCAAGAGCCCGCAGTTCCGAATTTGAACCAAACACAAGGTCGGCACGGGTACCGGTCCATTTCAGTTCTCCGGTCTGCCGGTCACGACCTTCAAACAGGTCTTCTTTTTCGGAAGTGGCCTTCCAGGCTGTTTCAACATCCAGAAGGTTTTTGAAGAAGTCGTTGGTCAAGGTGCCGGGCTTATCGGTAAACACGCCGTGAGCGGAACCGTCGTAGTTGGTCTCCAGTACTCTGAGTCCGCCCAGAAGCACCGTCATTTCGGGTGCCGTCAGCGTGAGCAGCTGGGCCCTATCGATTAGCATTTCTTCCGGGGTGGTTTCATAGTCAGGAGCAAAGTAATTGCGGAATCCATCCGCCACGGGCTCCATCCACTGGAAAGATTCCACATCGGTTTGTTCCTGCGAAGCATCCGCCCGGCCCGGATTGAAGGAAACCTCAATGTCATGGCCGGCTTTCTTTGCCGCTTGCTCCACAGCCGCAGAACCACCTAACACGATCAGGTCAGCCATGGAAACCCGTTTGTCTCCGGATTGCTCTCCGTTAAACCACTCCTGGATGCCTTCCAGGGTATCCAACACCTTCTTCAGCTGCTCAGGGTTATTTACCTCCCAGTCTTTCTGGGGCGCCAGCCGGATCCGGCCACCATTGGCTCCGCCGCGCTTGTCAGAACCACGGAAAGTGGAGGCGGAAGCCCAGGCGGTTGAAACCAGTTCAGATACGGACAACCCGGAATTCAGGATCTTTTCCTTGAGGACGCGTACATCTTCATCATTGATAAGCTCATGAGTGACTTCCGGTATCGGGTCCTGCCAGAGTAATTCTTCCTCCGGTACTTCCGGCCCAAGCAGGAGAGACTTCGGTCCAAGGTCTCTGTGAGTCAGTTTATACCAGGCCCTGGCAAAGGCGTCGGCAAATTCGTCCGGGTTTTCATAGAATCTTCTGGAGATCTTTTCATAATCCGGATCAACTTTTAATGCAAGATCTGTAGTGAACATCATGGGGGCATTCTTTTTATCGGGATCGTGCGCATCGATCACGGTTCCCGCTCCGGCCCCGTTTTTAGGCTGCCACTGGTACGCACCGGCCGGACTTTTCGTAAGCTCCCATTCGTACTCGAACAGGTTTTCGAAGTAGTTGTTGTCCCATTGTATGGGGTTTGTGGTCCACGCCCCTTCTTCTCCATCCGTGATGGTATCGGCGCCTTTACCGGTACCGTAATCACTGGTCCACCCGAAACCCTGTTCTGCCATGCTGGCTGCGGCAGGTTCCGGCCCTTTGTGATCCGTAGACGCAGCACCGTGTGCTTTACCGAAAGTATGACCGCCGGCGATCAGCGCCACGGTTTCTTCGTCATTCATTGCCATGCGGGCAAAAGAGTTGCGAATGTATTTGGCGGATTTTGCAGGATCGGGCTCGCCATTAGGCCCTTGGGGGTTAACGTAGATCAGCCCCATGTGATCCGCAGCCAGGGCACCCTGCAGCTCGCCATCTTCATCGTGACGTTCATCGCCTACCCACACTTTTTCGGGGCCCCAGTTTACAGACTGATCGGCTTCCCAGTCGTCGGTGCGCCCGCCCGCAAAGCCAAATGTTTTAAAGCCCATGGACTCCAGAGCCACATTTCCTGCCAGAATAATGAGGTCGGCCCAGGAGATCTTTCGTCCGTATTTCATTTTGACCGGCCACAGAAGCCTTCGCGCCTTGTCAAGGTTGGCGTTGTCGGGCCAGCTGTTAAGGGGTTCAAATCGTTGTTGACCGCCATTTGTGCCGCCCCGGCCATCCATGACCCGATAGGTGCCTGCCGCGTGCCATGCAAGCCGGATCATCAGCGGACCGTAGTGTCCGTAGTCTGCGGGCCACCAGTCTTTGGAATCGGTCATGACCTCTTCCAGATCTTTTTTGACGGCCTTCAGATCCAGTGAATTAAAGGCTTCCGCATAGTCAAAGTCATCCTCCATCGGATCTGACAGGGAGGAGTGCTGTCGCAGGATATTCAGATTGAGGAGCTTCGGCCACCAGTCTTTGTTCTTGGTGCCGGCTCCCGCGGCGTATTTATCATTGGTATTGTGAAACGGACATTTGCTGATGTCCCCGTTTTCTTTGGTATGGTCTTTCATGATACGGATTGTTTTAAGGGTTCTTCCTGCCGGCATTCAGAAGAAAAAGGGAATACAAATGCGGCACATTCTGCTAACATTGAAAAAGAAAAAAACCGAAAGGCTGATAAGATCGCCAATCAATAAAGCTTTAATCCGTAATAGGGATTATTTATGAAGGCCGTTAATCGATCTCGATCACATTCACTTCATAGATGAGATTCTCGTTTGGCGGAACTCCGGATGTGCCCGCCGACCCGTAACCGTACACAGAGGGGATGTAGATAACGATGGTGCCCCCTGAGTTTACCTTGGGGATTCCGATCTGAAGGCCTGTGATCAGGTTCTGAAGCTCAGTGACCTGGGGCGTACTAACTTCAAGAAACACTTCCCCGTCACTCATTCTTGTGGCCGTGTAGGTCATGGTTACTTCATTGCACAGCTGAGCGGAAGCCCCTGACCCGGCCTCCTCGACCCGGTACCTGATACCTGTCGGGTCGGTATGTGCAAAAAGCTGGTTGCTGGACAGGTAATCATCGATGGCGGCAATATCGGCGGATCGCTGAGCGGGATCGGCTGAGAGGTCTATTTCGGCTCCGCAATTCTGGTTTTCGGTTTTGCAAGCCGATATCAGGACCGCGATGAGAAAGAGTACTAAAGATATCCTGTAAAATTGTACCACAATAACGTATTTCATTCCCCGGTTGCCGGCCTCAATCTATCCCATTTTTTTGGAACAGGCCACTATAACTTTCAGGATTCCGGAGTTAATGAGGTGTTACACGGATGAATGTATTCTAATATTTACACGTTGTTTAAGGCTTCATTCAGTGCCTGCAGGCTTTTTTTGGCATCTCCGAAGAACATCTGGTTCTTTTCATCATAAAATAACGGGTTGTCTATACCTGCATATCCTACGCTCAGGCTTCGTTTAAACACCACTGTTCGTTTTGCCTCATCCACGTTCAGTATGGGCATGCCGTATATTGGGCTGCCCGGCGCTGTTTTAGCCATAGGGTTCACAACGTCATTGGCTCCGATGATGAGGACCACATCGGTGGTGGCAAACTCCGGGTTGATTTGATCCATATCGTACAGCTGATCGTAAGGGACATCGGCCTCCGCAAGCAGCACGTTCATATGTCCGGGCATTCGCCCGGCGACCGGATGAATACCGTATTTTACCTGAACGCCCCGGCTTTCGAGTTTGGCGGCCACTTCCTTTACGGCGTGCTGAGCCTGGGCAACAGCCAGCCCATAACCGGGCACGATCACTACTTTGGATGCATAGGCCACCTGTATAGCCAGGTCTTCCGCGGAGGTTTCCCGGACGGTTTTATCCCCTCCGTCACCGCTTGCACTGCCGCTGCCACCTTCTCCACCGAAGGACCCGAAGATCACATTGCTCAGTGACCGGTTCATCGCCTTACACATGATGTTTGTAAGGATGAGTCCGGCCGCGCCCACCAATGCTCCGGCTACGATAAGCAGGTTATTTCCAATGGCGAAGCCCGCCATTGATGCCGCCAGTCCGGAGTACGAGTTAAGTAATGAGATTACGACCGGCATATCCGCACCACCGATGGGGATCACTGATGTGATGCCGATCAGCAGGGATACACCCAGTATGACCCAGAAAAAAGTGTCGTTAGCGGGATCCATGGTGAACATGCCAACCAGCACAAGTACCCCGAGCATGGAACCAATATTGATGATATTAAGCCCGGGAAAGGTGATCGCATTTCCTGAGATAAAGCCTTTCAGTTTACCAAACGCGATAAAACTGCCGGTAAAAGTGATGGATCCTATAAACACGCTAAGCCCGATGGTCACCAAGCCGGTGCTGTCCAGTGATTCTGTACTCCGGGCAAGTTCGCCCCAGGCCACCAGGGCAGAGGCACCCCCTCCGAATCCATTGAAGATCGCCACCATTTCAGGCATGGCGGTCATCGCTACTTTCTTGGCAGCCACGGCTCCGATGAGGCTTCCCACCACTACTCCGGCTATGATGAATTCAAATGAGACGATCTGCTGATCAAAAAGAGTTACGACCACCCCGATCAACATCCCGATAGCCGCGAACATATTTCCCTTGCGGGCGGTATTCGGAGAATTGAGAAGCTTCAGTCCGCGAATGAAAAAAGCGGTGGCGATCAGATAAATGATCTGTATGGCATCAGGCAGCCACGTTAAGAAAGAATCCGGCAGAAACTGGCTCATTGGTCATCCTCCTTTTTCTTGAACATCTCCAGCATTCGGTCGGTTACCATAAAACCCCCAACCACATTGATGGTTGCGAAGACGATAGCTGCAAAACCCAGCCACTGGCCTGGAGCACCACCTACACTTCCGGCCACGATGAGCGCTCCCACGATCGTAATTCCGGAGATGGCATTGGCACCACTCATCAAAGGAGTATGCAGGGTGGGAGGTACCTTCGAAATCAGCTCAAAGCCAATGAAGCAGGCCAGTACAAAAATGAATAAAGAAAAAATTAAACCAGACATAGCATTCAATTAGGAAAATGAGAATCAGGAAGCGTTGCCATATTCCTGACTCAGATTCAGTTATTCTTGATCATCGGCGAGATGATTTCACCGCCATGAGTAATCGTCGTATTCGATAGAATTTCGTCTTCAAAATCGAAGTTCAAAGAGCCGTCCCTGACAAGGAGGTTCAGCAATGCAAGCATATTCTTTGCATACAGGGTGCTGGCATCGTTCGCCAGCTGACTGGGAAGGTTGATCGGCCCCACGATCTTAACTTCATCAACCACGTTCGTCCGGCCCGCCTCTGTCAGTTCACAATTGCCTCCATTCTCTGCGGCCAGGTCAACAATCACGGAACCGGGTTTCATGTCGTGAACCATTTCCCTGGTGATCAGGAGGGGAGCTGGCCTGCCCGGTATAAGGGCGGTGGTGATGACCACATCCGATTTTTTTACATGCTCATGGATGACCTGTCGCTGCCGGTCCTGGTTCTCTTTGGAGAGTTCTTTGGCATAGCCTCCTTTGGTTTCCGTTTCTTCTTCTTCCAGGGGAACTTCCACAAATTTGGCTCCAAGGCTTTCCACCTGCTCTTTGACGACAGGCCGTACATCAAATGCTTCGACCACGGCCCCCAGCTTACGGCAGGTAGCGATGGCCTGTAAACCCGCTACCCCGGCCCCCAAAATGAGTGCCTTGGAAGGAGGGATGGTGCCGGCTGCCGTCATCATCATAGGGAAATATTTATCCAGCTCGTTGGCGGCGATGAGAGAGGCCTTGTAGCCGGCAATAGAACTCATGGACGAAAGAGCATCCATATTTTGAGCACGTGAGATCCTTGGAATGGCATCCATCCCGAGTGCGGAAATACCCTTCTCTTTTAATTTGGACACAAGGTCGGCATGTTGAAGTGCCCATAGGAAACAGATCAAGGTAGTGCCTTCGGCAATCTTGTCGATATCTTTAAGGGGAGGGGTTTGAACGGCGAGGATTACATCCGCCCCGGAAAGAATTTCCTCCCGGCCGGTTACCTTTACCCCCGCCTCCGAATATCGTTGATCCGGAAAATTGGAAGACCTGCCTGCATTCTGCTCCACCCAGACTTCCAGCTCTTTTTTTACAAGCTGCCCCGCAACATCGGGAGATAAAGCGACACGCTTTTCATGCTCAGCGGTTTCCTTAAGTACTGCGATAATCACCGTTACCTCCAAAATTAGTTCGGAATAACATAATCAAATCAACGAATATGACAAATAATTACGGGAGCGCTTTCCCGGATTAAAGCTAAAACATCACATGAAGGATTGATGAATCCTCTGTTCATTTTGCGCACGCTGATCACTTCAGGCTATTAAAACCATAGAAACAATGTCACACTCTGAAGAGGTATTTTTTGTATACTAAGCCCACTAAATTTTAAGTGATTATTATGGAAGATATTGCAGGAAAAACATTTGATGTAGTAATAGTGGGAAGCGGTCCGGCCGGACTTACCGCGGCACTGTACGCAGCCCGGGCCGACTTAAATCCTATCGTGTTTGAAGGGCCGGAGCCCGGTGGTCAGCTTATGACAACCACGGATGTGGAGAACTTTCCCGGTTATCCGGATGGAGTGATGGGCCCGAAGATGATGCAGGACTTCCGGGAGCAGGCTACCAAGTTTGGCGCCGATTGCCGGTATGGATACGTTACGAACATTGACTTCGATAAGCGCCCGTACAAAGTGGAAGTTGACGAAAAGACCGAGCTTTACGCCCATACGATCATCATCTCAACGGGTGCTTCTGCCAAATGGCTGGGCCTTGAAAGCGAGCAACGCCTGAGAGGAAAAGGAGTATCTGCCTGTGCCACCTGCGACGGGGCTTTTTTCCGGAATCAGCATGTGGTTGTTGTGGGTGGCGGTGATACGGCCATGGAAGAAGCTTTATTTCTTACCAAATTTGCCAGCAAGGTTACCGTTGTTCATCGCAGGGATGAACTGCGTGCTTCCAAAGCCATGCAGAAGAGAGCCTTTGATAACGATAAAATTGTATTTATGTGGGACAGCGCCCTCGAAGAGGTGCTGGGTGAACAGGTAGTGGAAGGAGTGAGGATCAAGAATCTGAAAACCGGGGAGCTCTCCACTCTGGATGATGTAACGGGTGTGTTTATTGCTATCGGTCATAAACCAAATACCGATCTCTTTAAAGGGGTGCTTACTATGGATGATGTAGGCTATATTCAGACTAAAGGACAGTCCACGAAGACGGATTTACCGGGTATCTTCGCCTGTGGCGATGCCATGGATTCCTTTTATCGCCAGGCGGTGACTGCTGCAGGTACCGGGTGTAAGGCAGCCCTGGACGCCGAGCATTATCTGAGCAATGAGATGAGCGCGGAAGCGATCGCTGAAGAGCACTGGAAGTAAGCTGACGAACATAAAAAAGGCGATGAGCCAACAGCTCGATCGCCTTTTTTTCTCTCACTTATAACTTCAACGACTATTTGTCGGATTTCTTTTTCTTACCTACGGTTTTTTCTTCCTTTTCTTCTTTGCCTTCATCCTTGGCTTTGGACTTAGACTCTTTTTTTGAGCTCTTTGTATCCTCTTCTTCGTCCTCATCCTCATTGATCTCGATGATCTCCGCATCCACGGAATATTCGTCATCGTCAGCATCCACTTCCCGCTCAACGAGGATCTGATAATCGTTTATAAACATGGCAAACATGCCTATGGCCGAGATAACAGGTGCCATGGCGCCTACCAATGCTGCTCCGCCCACTCCAACAGCAAGCTGCGTCTGAAATACCACTTCCCCTTTTTTATTCTTGATGATCAGCCTTCGCGCACTTCCTTCTTTAATAAACTCTCGGATCTTGCTGATGACTTCATTCACACCGCCCTGCACCTCTTCGTAAATGTGCTTGGCTTTTGTTTTTGCTTCTTCTGATTTCATGATATGTGTGATTTATGAAAATTTTGTAAGGAGTTTCCGTCCAACGGGTCTGACTACGCAAAGCAATTAAAAAAGATTCGGAATAAAATGTTAGCTCGGGTTTATTGTGCATCTACGGTTGGTGTGGATGCTAAGATCATAGATGTGGAAACACATCATACGAACGGGATGGTGAAGTTTTTCCTGGTAGGGCTCCCTGACCGTGCGGTTTCCGAAGCCCGGGACCGGGTGGAGGCCGCCATCCGGAATACAGGCTCCTACTACCCACTTGGCCGCATCACCGTTAACTTGGCTCCCGCTGACCTCCCCAAAGAAGGAAATGCCTTTGACCTGCCGATCGCCATCGGCCTGCTGAGGATGTCTGGTCAGCTGCATACCACAAAACTGGAAGAAACGGTGATGCTGGGAGAACTCGCGCTGGATGGACAGATACGGCCCATCAAAGGCGTGCTGCCGGTCGCGGTGGAGGCCAAGAAAAGAGGGTTTAAGAACCTGATTGTACCCAGGCAAAACGGACCGGAAGCTGCCGTTGTGGAAGGATTGAACGTATTTCCGTTTGAACATCTGAATCAGGTTAAAGACTGGCTTGAAAACCGTGGCCCAATGGATCCCTTCACCATTGATGTGAAGGGAGTATTTTCATTGAACGGAAAAGAGACTCCGCTGGATTTCAGCGATGTCAGGGGACAGGAAAATGTAAAAAGAGCTTTAGAAATTGCTGCTGCGGGCGGACATAATGTCATCATGGTTGGTCCTCCGGGATCGGGAAAAACCATGATGGCCAGACGCATTCCTACCATTCTGCCCCCGCTGTCTCTGGAAGAAGCACTGGAAACGACCAAAGTCCATTCGGTATCCGGTATTCTGGACTCCGGTAAGGCCCTCATTACCAGCCGGCCCTTCCGGGCTCCGCACCATACCGTTTCGGATGTGGCTCTGGTAGGAGGGGGCAGTATCCCCATGCCCGGTGAGATCTCGATGGCGCACAACGGGGTGCTTTTTCTGGATGAACTTCCCGAATTCAAGCGAAGCGCGCTCGAGGTGATGCGACAGCCTCTGGAGGATGGATTTGTTTCGATATCCAGAGCCAGGATGAGCGTTACTTATCCCAGCAGGGCAATGCTGGTAGCATCTATGAACCCGTCTCCAACCGGCGACTGGTACGACCCGAATCAGATGGGAGGAAGCTCGGCACTACAAATGCAACGCTATCTAAGCAAGATCAGCGGACCGCTTTTGGACAGGATAGATCTTCATATTGAAGTGAACAAAGTGAGCTACGATGAACTTTCAGGGAAAGCAAAGGGCGAATCCTCGGAAGAGATCAGAGACCGTGTGGTCGAAGCCCGCGAAATACAAACAAAAAGGTTCCTGGGAGTAAAAGGAGTGTACTGTAATGCCCAGATGAATACACGACAGGTCAGAAAAGTATGTCAGCTTAAGCCGGAGAGTTCGGAGATTCTGAAAAAGGCCATAACCTCATTGGGGCTTTCCGCACGGGCTTACGACAGAATCCTGAAAGTAGGCCGCACCATCGCGGATCTGGATCATTCAGAGCACATCGAATCGCATCATATCGCTGAAGCGATACAGTACCGAAGTTTAGACCGTGAAGGATGGCTGGGATAACGAATAAAGAATGCTAATCAGGAGATAAAGAATGTGGAAGTCATGAAGGAAACGAAATTTGATCTGGAGGAAAGGCCGATTCAATTCTTCCGGGCAGTTCTGCAAGTAGTGAAAAGTTACCTTGAACAACATTTATCAAAACCGCTAAGAATAATGGTGTAAGTCAATAATCACCAATCAGAAGTCCTTGTTCCATATTCTTCAGTCTTGTTCACATCATCATGTGGTATAAAAACACAAAGAGTAAAGTTAATATGGGGTTGAGGGAACAAGCCTTTACATGTGTAGTAATAGAAAACACCAGGAGGCAGTTATGAAATACAAAACATCTACCTATCCCAGCGGACTTGTTTTTCTGCTCCCCGTATTTATTCTGATCCTATATCTGATCTTTACGCTCTGAGGATAGTTGATTTGAGTTTGATAATTGGATAAGCTCTCATCCCGATTCAAATCCATTTTCACTTCAACTTAATCATACTTTGCCTGCTTACGCAGATATTGCATTTCCGACCGCTGTCAGAAAGCTCTTTACCTATCACATAGTTGCGGAACAGGCTGCGCATATCCGGCCGGGGATGAGGGTTTGGGTGCCCCTGAGAAACTACAACGCGATAGGAATAGTGGTCAGGCTTCACGACGAGCCTCCTTCGTTCAAAACAAAAGCGGTCCGGGAGGTTCTGGATGAGGAGCCGGTCTTATCATCGGAACTGCTGAGGCTGACTGAATGGATACACCGGTTTTACTATTGCAGTTGGGGGGAAGTGGTACAGGCTGCCTTACCCGCAGGATTGAATTTTATCTCCAGAAAGTATGTCCGCAAGGCGGCGGGCATCGGGGAGGAGGGACTAACACAAAAAGAAGAAGAGCTGCTTGCAGATATAAGCAACACCGGCCGCTATGAGTATGATGAGGCCAGAAAGCGGTGGAAAGGTACTTCGGCTAACAAAGTCTTCAACCGGCTGATAAAGAAGGGCATACTGGAGATCTGGGAAGAACCGGACCTGAAGGTGGAAGCGAAAACTGAAAGAGCCTGGGACTGGAAAGAGGGACGTTCAGCGAATGAAGCGCTGGAATTCCTCGAAAAGGAACCTTCCTCTGCAAAATGGAAGAACGCACTCCGGTATTTCGCCGAGGAAGGACTTCCCAAAAGAAACTCTGAATTGGCATCTTCAGAAGTAATTACCAGCTATACGATCAACAAGTTGAAAGACGAGGGCTGGATAAAGCCAATCGAACTTGAAGCACTAGCTGAGCATCACGGTCTGGAGTACGAACCCGCTTCCATCAAAGAGCTCAATCATGAGCAGCGACAGGCATTTAAAAAAATACAGCAGGATATTGAGGAGGAGCAGTTTTCGAATTTCTTACTCTACGGGATCACCGGCAGCGGCAAGACAGAGGTTTATATACATGCTCTGAAGCAGGTACTGGCGAAAGGAAAGGGAGGTATCGTACTGGTTCCGGAAATTGCGCTCACCCCGCAAACGGTGGCCCGCTTTTACAGGGTTTTTGGGGAAGAAATCGCTGTACTTCACAGCCGGATGACCAGCCGTGAGCGCTTAAAGGCCTGGAAAGAACTCAGAACCGGGAAAAAGCGAATTGCGATAGGACCAAGGTCTGCGGTATTTGCTCCCGTTCCGAATCCGGGCCTCATTGTGCTGGATGAAGAACATGACGCCTCCTATAAACAAACGGACCCTTCTCCCCGGTATCATGCCCGTGAAACAGCGATTATGCGGGCTCATATCAACAACGCGGTGGTGATCATGGGCTCAGCGACGCCCAGCTTGCAGGCTTTGCACATGGCAGCGAAAGGCAAGGCAAAGTTGCTGGAGCTCAAAAACCGACATGCGGAGGCGGAACTGCCGGATGTGAAGATCATTGACCTCAGACAGTACAAAAATGCCATGAGAGGAGCGCTTTCAGTGGCTTTGTTTAACGCCATTGAAAAGGCATTAGCTAACAAGGAGCAGGTGATCTTGCTATTCAACCGGCGGGGTTTTGCCAGCTACATGCAGTGCGAAAGCTGTGGCCATATACCGCAGAGCCCGGAGTGTTCCGTCAGCCTTACCTATCACAAAAACAGAAATATGCTGATGTGTCACTATTCCGGCTATGCCAGAAAGGCTGACACAACCTGTGAACAGTGCGGGTCTTCTGAGCTGATCATTCAGGGTTCGGGCACACAAAAGGTCGAAGAAGAGATCAGGGCGCTTTTTCCGGGAGCCCGAATACTCCGGTTTGACAGAGACAGTACAAGCAGGAAGGGAGCTCATGAACAGATTCTGAATACCTTTGGAGAAGGGAAGGCTGATATCATGGTTGGAACTCAGCTGGTGGCCAAAGGACTCGATTTCCCAAATGTGACGGTGGTAGGTGTAGTGGATGCAGACACTGAGCTGGCCTTTCCTTCCTTTCAGTCTGCCGAGCGAATGTATCAGCTGCTTAGTCAGGTTGCGGGAAGATCCGGCCGGGGAGAGAAGGCGGGCAGCGTGTATATACAAACCCGGCAACCCGATAATGCGGCGATCACGTACGTGCGAAAGCACGATCACGAAGGGTTTGCCCGCCAGGAAATGAGTTTCCGAAAGCCCCTGAACTACCCTCCCTATTCCCGCCTGGTCAAGTTTGTGCTGAAAGGAAAGAAGGAGTCGGAGGTGAATCGCTCCGGGCATCTGCTCAAACACGTAGTGGAAAGAGTGGTTCCTGAGCTGGAATCGCTGGGCCCGTCTCCGGCGCCTGTAAGCTGGATGAACCGGAACTATTACTGGGAAGTAATTCTGAAAATAGAACCCGGACGAGGGCACGTCTATATCGAAAAGCTGTTAGACCGGATCATGGAGATCTATGAGTCTCAGTCAGATATCAGCACTTCCAAAGTTCGCGTCAACATCAATGTGGACGCGATTCGTTAAAAACTTGCAATAAGGTTAATAAAGTAAGTATTTATCTGCCTAACGAATCATTCAACTATTCAAAATGGGTGAAGAACGGGTAACGCTGGCTAAGACCAAAGAAGAAGTCCAAAACTTCATGAAGCACGTGTTGAAAGATCTGCGTGCTCTGGAGAAGATGCTGGAAGAGGACTGGTTCGAAACGGATACAATTCGCATCGGGGCAGAACAGGAGCTTTGCCTGATCGACCGGAATGCCAAACCCATGACCAAGGCCATGGAGGCGATGGAGGCTCTTGGTGAGGGTAATTACACTACGGAACTTGCCAGGTTTAACCTGGAAGTCAACCTGGACCCTCTCGAGTTTACGGGGAACTGTCTCTCCGAGATGGAGAACAACCTCCAGCGTGAAGTGGAGTATGTACGAAAGACGGTTCAAAAGCTGGGCGGGGATATCTTGCTGACCGGGATCATACCCACCGTCCGGAAGTCGGATGTAGCTATCGAAAACCTGACTCCCCTTCCGCGGTACAAGGCGCTGTGCGAGGCAATTGATAACATGAGAGGCAAAGAGTATGAGCTTCGCATTCAGGGTATGGATGAGCTTCTGATGAAATTTGATACCCCGCTGCTTGAAGGGTGTAACACCGGTTATCAGGTGCATCTTCAGGTAACTCCGGAAGAATTTGTAAGGAAATACAATATCGCCCAGGCTATCACAGCTCCTGTACTGGCCAGTGCGGTCAACTCGCCGGTTCTGTTCGGGAAGCGGCTTTGGGCTGAAACCCGGATCGCCCTGTTCCACCAGTCGGTAGACACCCGGTCGGTGGGTGATCATCTCAGAGACAGCACCCCCAGGGTTACCTTTGGCAGCGGCTGGCTTAAGAACAGCATTCTGGATATTTACAAGGAGGATATATCCCGGTACCGGGTTTTGCTGAGTTCCAATATTGTAGAGGATGTTGATGAGATGCTGAATGAAGGAACTCCGCCCGAGCTGATGGCTCTTAAGGTTCACAACGGGACCGTTTATCGGTGGAACCGGCCTTGTTATGGAGTCGGGGGCGGAAAGCCCCATCTCAGGATCGAAAACCGCGTGCTGCCTTCAGGACCTACCGTAGTGGATGAAATGGCGAATACGGCTTTCTGGCTGGGGCTAATGAATGGCTTTGAAGATGCCTACAAGGATATCACCAAAGAACTGGATTTTGATGACGCGAGGATGAATTTCTTTGCGGCCTCCAAGATGGGGCTGGATACCAAATTCATCTGGACCAACGACAAGAAGGTGTCAGCCAGAAGCCTCATCAAAGAAGAGCTGATCCCCATCGCCCGCTCAGGACTTGAAAAAGCCAGCATCAATGAGTCGGATATAGATACCTATCTGAGCGTGATCGCAGAAAGGGTGGATACGGCCAAAACCGGCGCCTACTGGGTGGTGAAGTCGTATTCGAACCTCATTAAGGATTCAAACAGGGAGCAAACGCTTTCAACCATCACGAAAGCCATGATCAAGAACCAGAAGAAAGGGGAACCGGTGCACCGCTGGGGCCTGGCCCGCATCGAGGATGTTGATCTGTGGAAACCCTCCAGCCTATTGGTGGAAGAATTTATGACCACCGACCTGTTTACGGCACGCAAGGATGACCTGATTGAGTTTGGTGCTAACCTGCTGGACTGGCGTAAGATCCGTTATCTGCCGATCGAAGACGATCAGAAACACCTGATCGGCCTGGTTTCTATGAGGATGGTACTTCGGGAGTATTCCAGAATCGTGAATGAGGGACAGAAGCAGACCAAGCTCACACTCAATGAGATCATGATCCAGAACCCCATTACCATTCACCCGGAAGCTTCCATCATAGAGGCGATGAACATCATGAAAGAGCAGGAAATAGGCTGCCTCCCGGTAGTGAAGAATAGCCGATTAGTTGGTATCATTACGGAACACAATTTTATGAATATTACACAGCGGTTGCTGAACGCTCTCGCTGATGAAAAGGAAGACTAGTTGGAAGAAATTCAGGAACAAGTAACACACGATCAGGGCCACACAGAGCAATTACTCCGGCATTTTTTGGGTGATATCAGAGGAGAAGCAGCCGGACCCACCGTGATAGCTATTGCGGGGATCCACGGGAATGAGCCAACGGGAGTGATTGCCATACAACGGGTGATCGAAGCCCTTGAGCCTCTTAAAGAGCATTTTAAGGGGCGTTTTCTTGGATTGCAGGGAAATATAGCCGCCCTTAAGAAAGATGTCCGGTTCATTCAGGAAGACATGAACAGGCTTTGGGTTACATCCATTCTGGACAAGATACGCAGAACCCCCTTTGACCAGCTAAACAGCCAGGATCGTGCAGAGCTCAAGGAACTGCTTTGCATACTCGACCCCATAGTGCTTTCGGGAGAACAAGAAGTGATTTTCATTGATCTTCACACCTTCTCCGGGACGGGAGGGATGTTCAGCATAACTCCTCGTGAAGAACGCCATGTGGAACTGCTGAGTCAGCTTAAGATTCCGCTGATCTTTGGTATCGAGCATGCGCTGCAGGGCACCTCCATGGAGTATGTGGAGAATGCGGGGCATGTGGGCTTTGCATTCGAAACAGGCTCTCACGAGACCAAAGAAGCAGAAAACAATGCCTTCACCGGGATGATGGTGCTGCTGGTCAACGCAGGGCTCATACCGGCTGATAAGCTGGAACATTTTGGGGAGTACCATGCCTATCTGATGAGGAAGGTGGATGGCTATCCGCATAAAGTTCAGTTTTTGTACAAACACATCATCGAGGAAGGCGATGAATTTGAGATGCTTCCCGGTTTCAAGAATTTTGACCCCGTTAAAAAGGGCGATTGGCTTGCCAACGACCGGCACGGAGCCATCCATGCTCAGGCCGATGGCTATATTCTGATGCCGCTGTATCAAAAACAGGGGAACGACGGATTTTTTATTGTGAAGGACGCAGATTAGTATGAGTGAACAGATCAAAGATTATCAGTTTATTGACGGGACGCGGTTGTCGTCCGTGATCGAAGCGCTGGTTTTTGCTGCGGAAGAACCGATCTCAAGTGATAAGATCCGGGAGATCATAGTGGAAAACGAAGAGCAGATCGAGATCTCCGTAGATACGGTTCAGCAGTTCATTGATAAGCTCAACCAACGGTATGATGAGAACGGGCTCAGCTTCAGGATTGAGAAGCTGGCCGGGGGATACACCTTTGTAACCCAAAAGAAGTTCCACTACTGGCTGAGTGTGTTCCAGCATGAAAATGCCTATCGAAAGCTGTCGCAATCCGCCATCGAGACCCTGGCTATTGTGGCTTATAAACAACCTATCACCAAGCCGGAGGTGGATCAGATACGGGGCGTGGATTCGGGCTATATTCTTCGCCAGCTTATGGAAAAAGCATTGATCGAAGTATCGGGAAGGGCTGACAGTCCCGGTAAGCCGCTACTCTACCGGACGACCAAACACTTTTTAAAGCATTTCGGGATCAGCTCAGTGGACGAGCTTCCTAAACCCAGAGAGATCGAAGAAATCCTTAAAGACGATGACATGGCCGAACACCGGCAGTTGCTGCTTGAGCAGTCCATGATCCTGGATGAGGAAGAGGCGGAAGAGCTGGAAAAGAAAGAAATCATTGAAAAGAACCTTTATGAGGATGAAGAGTCGGAGGGCCAGGCCGCCGATGACGATGGGAATACGGAGACCGAAACCGATGCAGAAGAAGAATAACTGAACGATTCTAATCAAGCCTTGTTAGCGAAACATGGGGAAGCGTAAGACCAAACAGCAACAAAAGAGAAAGGGAGCCAGACCTGTTGACCAGAACTACAGCCGGGATGAGGAAATACGGCTTAACAAGTTTATAGCTCATGCCGGTTTGTGCAGCCGGCGCGAAGCCGATAAGCTGATCGCGGAAGGCAAGGTTATGGTCAATGGAAAAGTGGTTTCTGAGCTGGGAGCGAAAGTTCGAAGGAAAGATACCGTTGTAGCCAACGGCCAGACTTTATCGCTGGAACCTTTTGTTTATCTGCTGCTGAATAAGCCGAAGAACACCATTACCACTACGGATGATGAGCGCGGACGCAACACGGTGATGGATGAAGTGGAAGACGCCACTGGTGCCCGCGTCTACCCGGTGGGAAGATTAGACCGAAACACGACCGGACTCTTGATCCTCACCAACGACGGCGATCTGGCTCACCGGCTTATGCATCCTTCCTATAAAGTCCGGAAAACCTACGAAGTAGAATCGAAGCGGATACTGACCGATGAGGAGCTCATCAAACTGGCTGCAGGAGTAGAGCTGGAAGACGGCAAGGCAAAAGGGTTCAACATTAAGCGGTTTGCGGATAAGCCGGACTCATTCCTCATTTCGGTTTATGAGGGACGAAACCGCCTGATCCGGCGCATGGTGGAACACTTCGGGACTGAAGTCACTAAACTGAAACGGGTGGAGTACGCCGGCCTGAACCTCAAGGATGTAAAAGTGGGCCGGTGGCGTTTTTTAAAACAGAAAGAAATTAATACTCTACGGGAGCTTGTTAAACTGGAAGCCCTCGATTTCAACAAAGAGTAACTCATGGAATTTGATAACATCGCTATTTCTTCAGGAAGAATTTTAACGGAAGACGATCTTCCGATGAAATACGATCTGTATGCTCCTATCAGCGGGACAAACAGGGATTTTCCGGTAATTATATTTCTTCATGGCTTTAAAGGCTTCAAAGACTGGGGACCTTTCCCAGATGCCTGCGAAGAGCTCGCACGAAGCGGATTCGGCGTTCTGTCTTTTAACTTCTCGCACAACGGAATAGGGGATGACCGGACCAAATTTGACCGGCTGGATCTTTTTGAAAAAAATACCCTGAGTCGGGAGCTGGACGAGGTGGGACTCATGATCCGGGCACTCCAGACCGGAGAAATTGATAACACTCACGCTCATTTGAATACCGATGTGATCGGATTGGTAGGGCATTCCAGGGGCGGGCACGTTGCGGTTGCGGCAGCAGCTGAATATGAAGCCGTTCAGGGCCTGGTTACCTGGTCCGCAGTAGCCAACTATCTCGAACGATTTTCAGATAAAGACAAACAAAATTGGGAAAAGAAGGGATATACGGAATTCAAGAACAGCCGAACCGGCCAGATGATGAAAGTAAGCAAAGCGCTTTATGATGATCTGGAGGAAAACGCCGACAAGCTTATCGCTATGAAGAGAGTGGGTGATCTCCGCATACCTTCGCTCTTCATTCACGGACGTGAAGACGAGACCGTTCCCTATACCGACTCAGAACAACTTCACATCGAATGTGGTGCACGCGAAAAGGAGCTGAGGCTTATCGCCAAAGCCGGCCATACCTACGGTGCCGCGCATCCTTTCGAAGATGAGTTTTTCCCCCCGCCCTTTAAAGAGCTGGTTGACGATACGGCTGCATGGTTCCGTCAGTACCTGAGGTAAAGGGTTAAAACTTTTTACACCCCATCCGGCTATTTTTCTTGATTGCGTCGTTGCTTTGTCCCACATTCCGTGCCAATCAATTCTAATTAACGAAATAAGCAATGAACTACGGAATCAAGGTATCTGCACGCCTGCTGACCTTATCACTTGCACTTATGCTGGTGATAAGTGGTTGCAAGTCAGCAGAAACGGCTACCCGAACCAGCGGTAATACTGGTCAGTCGAGTCGGACTTCCAAACCAAAAGGACCTTTCAAGAAGTACAGCGAAGTTATAACCAGTGAAGCTAAGACGGATGAGGGTGTTTTTGATGTCCACAAAGTAGAAGAGGACTACTTTTTTGAAATCCCTAACGAAATGCTGGATCGGGAGATGCTTCTGGTTACCCGTGTTTCAGGGTCAACCCAGAACCTGAGCTTCGGAGGTGCAGGACAGAAAGCACGCGGGCAGCAGGTGGTACGCTGGCAGCGAAAAGATAACAATATCCTTCTCCGCCATGTATCTTACTCGAGCGTTGCCGATGAAGATGATCCGGTTTATAAATCCGTCCGGAATAACAACTTTGAGCCGGTCATCGAGACCTTCAAGATCGAAGCCCTGAACAAGGACACTTCGGGAGTGGTCATCAATGTATCCAAGCTCTATACCAGCGACATCCCGTTATTGAGCGGTTTAAGCAGTTTCCAGCGAAGGAATTTTCAGGTTCGGAGACTGGATGGCGGACGTAGTTTTATTGAAAGAATGGCAAGTTATCCGGAGAACCTGGAAGTGCGTCATGTACTTACTTACGACGCCGGGAATCCACCGGATGATGGCGTGACGGGAACCATTTCACTGGAGGTCAATCAGTCAATGATCCTCCTTCCTGAAGAGCCAGCTATGCCCCGTAACTGGGACCGCCGGGTAGGCTATTTCTCTATCAGTCAGTACGACTACAGCTCGGACGAACATAAGGCGGCTACCAACCGATTCATCACCAGATACAAACTTGTTCCCAAAGATAAGGAAGCATACCTGCGGGGCGAGCTGGTTGAGCCGGAAGAGCCGATTGTGTATTACCTGGATCCTGCCACTCCTATCAAGTGGAGAAAGTACCTGATTCAGGGTATTGAGGACTGGAACGTGGCTTTTGAAGAAGCAGGCTTTAAAAATGCCATCATAGGTAAGGAAGCACCATCGGAGGAGGAAGATCCCGAATTCAGCCCTGAGGATGTTCGCTATTCTGTGATGCGTTACATCACCAACCCTATTCAGAATGCGCAGGGTCCCCACGTTCATGATCCCCGTACCGGTCAGATCCTGGAGAGCGATATTCTCTGGTATCACAACATTCAGAACCTGTTGAGAAACTGGTTCTTTGTACAAACCGCGGCAGCCAATCCGATTGCACAGACAGCCAAGATGCCGGATGAAGTGATGGGTGAAATGCTTCGCTTTGTAATGGCTCATGAGGTAGGCCATACGCTCGGGCTTCCTCACAATATGGGATCCAGTGTCGGCTACACTGTAGATCAGCTGCGTGATCCTGAATTTACTTCAACACACGGAACTGCCCCGTCGATTATGGATTATGCCCGCTTCAATTACATTGCACAGCCGGGCGACGGAGTGACTCATTTCTATCCAAAGATTGGAGAATATGACAAGTGGGCGATCAAATGGGGCTACACCTGGTTGCCGGATATCGAAGAGCCGGATGATGAGAATGAAACCCTGAACGAGTGGATCGTAGCTAACGGAGATGATCCCCTGTACTGGTTCGGTTACCGTACCGGTGCGGATCCACGGTCACAAACCGAAGCTATTGGTGATGATGCCATGAGAGCCAGTGAGCTGGGCCTGGCCAACCTTCAGGTGATTACCGATAACCTGATCGACTGGGTTGAGGAAGACGGAGAGGACTTCTCAGAGCTTCAGGAACTGTACTTCCAGGTGCTGGGTCAGTGGAGGCGATATATGGGACATGTGACCACGTATATCGGTGGTGTCTATGAAACCCATAAGACGTTTGACCAGGACGGAGTGGTGTACGAGGTCGTGGACGAAGCCGATCAGCGAAGAGCCATGCGCTTCCTGAATCGACATGCGTTTTCAGCTCCTACATGGGCATTCAACCGTGAAATCCTGGATCGCATCAACGAGTCCACCGCGGTGGAAACTTTCCGCAGTGCCCAGGCCGGAGTGCTCAACAACGTTCTGAATCCCGATCGACTGGCCCGTCTGGTTGAAGCGGAAACCAGAACCGATGAGGATGTATATACCCTTGTTGAGATGATGGATGACCTTCGCAATGGTGTTTGGGCTGAGGCAAGAGCCAAGCAGAGCATCAATGTACATCGTCGTCATCTCCAGCGGGCTTATATTGAGCGTATGGAGTACCTCATGACACAGGAACCCCCGAGAGGAGGCTTCTTCGGCTCCAGCTATGATGTGAGCCAGTCTGATATACGTGCCGTTGTCCGTAACGAACTTGAGATTCTTCGAAGAGATATCAACAGCGCCATTGGCGGAGGCGGCCTGGCCCGCACGACCCGTATCCATCTGGAGGATTCCAGAAGCCGGATCGAAGATATCCTCGACGGAGACGACTAATTACCGGTTACTAAAAATCCAAAAAGGGTGGCACATGCTGCCCTTTTTTATTGCTAAATCCAACACGTTATGAAAACACTATATAAAACCAGCTTATTCATTCTGGGACTGTTGCTGATGAATATGCCATCGTCCACAGCCCAGCAAGTAGATATGGATCTGTTGAAGGGAATGGAGCCCAGAAATGTGGGGCCGGCCGGCATGAGCGGGAGGATCACCGCGATCGATGTGGTTTCCTCAAATCCCGACATTATTTATGCCGGATCAGCTTCAGGCGGAATCTGGAAGTCTGAGAGCGGAGGCGTGGACTGGGAGCCGATCTTCGATGAATACGGAGCCCATTCTATCGGTGCAATCGATATCTATCAGAAGAACCCCAGTATCATCTGGGTCGGTACCGGTGAAGGTAACCCCCGCAACAGCCAGTCGAGCGGCGCCGGAGTATATAAAAGTATTGACGGCGGGCGTACATGGACACTCATGGGCCTGGAAGCGACCCGCAATATACATCGCGTTATCATTCACCCCGATAATCCGGATATCGTGTACGTTGGAGCGCAGGGCTCCGCGTGGGGAGATAGTGAGACCCGGGGTGTATATAAAACCACCGATGGGGGAAAAACCTGGAACAAGATCCTTTACAACAACACAAGAACCGGTATTGGGGACCTGGTGATGGACCCGTCGAATCCCAATAAGCTTTTCGCTGCGATGTGGGAATTCCGCCGCTGGCCCTGGTTTTTTAAATCAGGTGGAGAAGGATCCGGACTGTATATGACGCTGGATGGTGGTGATACCTGGAAAGAGCTTACTTCCGAAGACGGCCTTCCGGAAGGTGAATTGGGTCGTATCGGTGTGGCGATAGCGCCAAGTAACCCTAATATAGTGTATGCTCTGATCGAGTCGAAGGAGAACGGAATCTACCGAAGCGAAGACGGAGGCTATACCTGGGAACTGCGGCAAACGGTCGAGAAAGACCCTGAGGTCGGTAACCGGCCTTTCTATTATGCGGAGATCTATGTGGACCCGTTCAATGAGAATCGCGTCTTCAGCATCTATACCTATATTTCGAAAAGTGAAGATGGAGGCCGGTCTTTTGAAAGCCTCTACCCGTACTATAACTGGGTGCATCCTGATCACCATGCGCTCTGGCTGAGCGACACCAGCCCGGGTTTCATGATCGATGGTAATGACGGGGGATTGAATATCACTTACGACGGTGGAGAAAACTGGAGATTTGTGAGCAACATACCTGTGGGTCAGTTCTATCATGTGAATGTGGATATGGATATTCCCTACAACATCTATGGAGGGATGCAGGATAATGGTTCCTGGCAGGGGCCTGCCTATGTATGGCGTTCGGGAGGTATTCGCAATGCGTATTGGGAAGAGCTTTATTTCGGAGATGGCTTTGATGTGATCATCGATCAGAGTAACCCGCGTTATGCCTTTGCGATGTCTCAGCAGGGTAACGTAGGGCGTGTGGATCTGGAAACAGGCACATCGCGATATGTGCGCCCGACTCATCCGGAAGGGGAACCGCTCAGGTTCAACTGGAACGCGGCCATTAATTTCGATCCCTTCGATGAAGAGACGATCTATTTTGGCAGCCAGTTTGTGCATAAAAGCACCGATCGCGGAGAAAGCTGGGAGATCATTTCACCGGACCTCACAACCAATGATCCCGAAAAGCAGAAGCAGCATGAAAGCGGTGGATTGACCATGGATGCCACCGGAGCAGAGAATTTCACGACCATCCTCGCCATTGAGCCAAGCCCTCTTGAACAGGGGCTGATCTGGGTCGGCACGGATGACGGTAAGGTTCATATCACCCGGGATGGAGGCGAAAGCTGGACCGACCTGACCCGAAACATCAAGAATGTACCGGAAGGGAGTTATGTAGCCCAGGTGAAAGCCTCTCCGCACAATGCCGGCGAAGCGGTAGCCGTGATCAACAACTATCGCCGCGACGACTGGGGAACCTACGTGATGCGTACCACCGACTATGGCAGAAAGTGGACCAACATCGCGCGCAATAAAGGCATGGAAGGTTACGCGCTTTCTTTTGTGCAGGACCCTGTTGAGCCAAAACTGATGTTCGTGGGCACGGAACTGGGGCTTTACTTCAGTATTGATGAAGGGAAGACCTGGACCAGATGGACCAATGGGTATCCTACAGCTTCAACTTACGATATGGTGATCCATCCACGGGAACATGACCTGGTCATCGGAACTTTCGGCCGGTCTTTTTGGGTGCTGGACGATATCCGGCCTCTGCGGGAACTCGCCTCTAAAGGTGTTGATGAGCTGAAGAAAGGAGTGAATGTGTATCCCGTGCCAACCGCCTACCTGGCAGACTGGAGACAGGCAGCAGGAACACGCTTTGCCGCGGATGCCATGTATTCCGGTGAAAACAGGCCAAGCGGAGCCCGCATTTCATATTCCGTGAACCGGGATATGCTGGATATTGAAGGTGAAAATGCCGAAGAGAAAAAGAAGAAAGAAAAGGTAACCTTCGAGATCTTCGATTCCTCCGGCGAAAAGATCCGGACTTTTGAAAGAACGCCTTCAGAAAACGGCCTGAACCGTACCACCTGGGGGCTGGAGATGAAAGGGGTTCGCAACCCAAGCCGCAGGCAGGAGCGGCCTAACGCACCCGAGCCCGGTGGACCCGAAGTTCTTCCGGGAACCTATAAGGTGAAACTGACATACGGCGATTTTACGGACTCTACGATGGTAACCGTAGAAATGGACCCAAGGATCGAAATGCCAATGTCTTCTTTACGGGCTACCCATGAGTTCATTAACGAAGTGAATGAGCTTCGCGAAAAGCTGGGTAAGGCAACTTCACAGCTGGTGGACGCTCTGGATATCGTTGAAACTGCAGAGCAGCTGGCCAAATCAGACAGCCGTCCGAAAGATGAGCTCAAAGAGGTGAATGAAGCCAACAAAGCAACCAAAGAAAAGATCAATGAGTTGCTGGATATGGTCTTTGGTAAGCAGGATGATCGCCAGGGGATCACACGAAACCCGGAAGTCACGGTGATGAGCCGGTTGTTCGGCCCGTTCCGTTATCTGGGTAACGATTACGACGGCCCTGGTGAAAATGAGCGTAATCTGCTTCGACTTGCCGAAGAAGCCGTCAATGACGCGGTCATGAAGATCAATAACTTCATCACTACCGAATGGCCAGAGTATCAGCAAACCATAGAAGAAGCCGAACTGAGCCCCTTCAAGGAACTGCAACCCGTTGACAACTGATCTCAGGCCGGAGTAATCCGTTATAATCCCGCATACACAATCTGTATGCGGGATTTTTTGTTTGAACGAAATCTTCGATATTGGCAATGAAGTGATGAGACAAATGACAGAAAGAAGTTATGGAAGCTGTTGCAGAGTTCTTTGAGAATATCCCTACCGCCTTCAGGGCAGGCCTCTTGGTTGGGGGCATCTTATTGTTCTGGATCATCGAAGGGG
This sequence comes from Balneola sp., assembly GCA_965267385.1. Classification (GTDB taxonomy): domain Bacteria; phylum Bacteroidota; class Rhodothermia; order Balneolales; family Balneolaceae; genus Balneola. The sequence continues at coordinate 2,386,462 of OZ253957.1, read as the reverse complement.
TGTTTCCGCTTTTCGAATTCAGGTATAAGAAAGTCCGCCACGCTGGTATCAATCTGTTTCTGAACGGATTGTTTCTGATCATCGGCCTGGCATTTGCCGGCCTGCTGGTATGGTCTTCGGATCTGGTAACCTCTGAAGGATTCGGCGTCTTGCAGTGGATCGAGATGCCGCTCTGGGCTCAGGCCATTGTGGGAGTGTTATTGCTGGATTTTTTCGGAGCCTACCTTATTCACTGGATCGAGCACAAAGTGAAGTTCATGTGGCGCTTTCACCTGGTGCATCACAGTGACACCACAGTGGACGTGACCACCGGACTCCGCCATCATCCCGGAGAAGCGGTATTCCGTATGGTGTTTACCATTCTGGGAGTCATTATAGTTGGTGCTCCTATCTGGATCATCTTCCTGTACCAGAGCATTTCAGCCCTGTTTGCTCATCTTACACATGCCAATATCAACATGCCCAGAAAACTGGACCGGGCCTTGTCCTGGGTGTTCATCACCCCGTTGATGCATAAGGTACATCACCACTATACTCAGCCGTTAACAGACACCAACTATGGGAATATCTTTTCTGTGTGGGACCGGCTGTTTGGCACTTTTGCCCAGGTGGATGATATGAACGAGCTGAAGTACGGCATCGATACTCATATGGATCCCGAAGAAAACGACAATCTGGCCAATTTGCTGAAGATCCCTTTCCAGGAATACCGCCCACCGGTAGGTTCCAAGTTCGGGGAGGAAACGGATACGGCTGAACCGAAATTAAAAAGGAAGTGATCAATCCTTCTTAGGAAAGACAAGGCTTAGCACATAGCCCACGATCACCACCGCGAAGGCACCCACCGGATTTAACCAAAGGAACTCGATGGCTTTGGTGTAGCCAGCGGAGTAACGGAGAGCAATAAAAAAAGATCACGGTGGAAGCACCAGGTTCTCTGGACAAATAAATTCGAGGTAATTACCACTATGAATATGTTTTGTAACAGTAGGATGATATGCTTTTGTAAAGGATTTCGAAAAATGAGCTTTTGCTTTCGGGCTCCACTTAAACTCATAGGCATCTATCATTCCGTTTCCTTCTTCGATATAATCGATTTCTTGTTTGGCATGATTCCGCCAAAAATAACGCGATACTTTTTTCTGGGTGTACTCAAGAAACTTTTGCCGTTCACTCATTAAATAATTCTCCCATAAGCTCCCTTGTTCAGTTCCACTCCTGGCGTCGAAGTGTTGGAATTGATTAATTGCCGCATTTCTTATCCCATTGTCATAGAAATAGATCTTACGGGATTTTTTAATTTCATTTCTGAGATTTCGGCTGAAAGGCTGCAGCTGAAAAATCACATATGCTTTTTCAAGTAAATTGATATAGCGTTCAACAGTATGGTAATCTAATCCTGAAGTTTGTGCGAGTTCGTTGATCGAGATTTGTTGCCCAACCTGGAATGCGAGCGCCTGAACCAGTTTCTCAAGCTTTGCAGGCTTTTGGATGTTTTCTAAAGTAAAAATGTCTTTATACAAATAACTGTCTGCGAGTTGCTTAAGTACGTCCACCTCATCTCCTTTTTTGGTAATTACTTCCGGATAGAAACCATGGATGAGTCGATGCTTTAGCAGCCGTTGTTCCTCCAGAAAACCATGCTCCAACAGAAGCTCCATGGTACTTAATGGATACAGAAAATATTCCCACTTTCTGCCCGTAAGTGGCTCATTAATTTTGTTGGATAATTCAAATGAGGAAGATTCTGTGGCTATAATTTTGACTTCAGGAATTGAATCATGAATGAGTTTTAAAATGAGCCCAATGTTTTCTATACGTTGCGCTTCATCTATGATCAGCAACTTATGATTTCCGATTATTTGCCTCAACAAGGTAGAAGAAGCATCCTGTAATTGAATTCTTACATCCGGTTCGTCACCGTTTAGCCAGCGAGTAGAGAGCCCGACTCTTTTCTGAAATTCTTTTAATAACGTAGTTTTCCCGACCTGGCGGGGACCCAAGAGGATGACGATCTTATTATCTTCAAATTTCGAACTTATGTTTTTTTGGAGAATCCGTTTAATCATGCAGCAATGTTATTAAACCTCGGAAAAGAATTCAAAATATTATATGAAATTTCGGATTATCCTCTGGATTTTAATATATAAACCAGGAAATCAGCTATTTCTTAGGAAAGATAAGGCTTACCACATAGCCCACGATCACCACCGCGAAGGCACCCACCGGGTTGAGCCATAAAAACTCAATGGCTTTGGTGTAACCCTCAGGAATGGTTTGCCAGGGCAGGAAGAAGGTGTAATCTGCCAGTGCTTCGCTGTAGAACAGACGGTCAAATGTGAATACGGAAAGCATACCTGCCGCGAGTCCGGTCAGAGCCCCGGTACCATTGGCTTTTTTCACCCAAAGCATCAGGATGAAGACTCCCAGTATTGAGCCGTAAAAATAGCTTCCGATCTGATTGATGAGCTCAATGATGGATTTGGTTTCTCCCAGTACCAGGGCCGTACCGGTGGCCATCAATCCCCAGAAGAGGGTAACTCCCCGGGAGTATTTGAGGTAGTGGGCTTCTTCATGTTTATCTCCGTCGAGCCGCTTATACCAGTCCACAATCGAGACTGTGGTAAGTGCATTCAGTTCACTGTCGATCGAGCTCATGGCCGCGGCAAAGATCCCGGCCACGATCAGTCCCACCAAGCCTATGGGGATGTGTTCCAGGATGAAATAAGGAAAGATGTAGTTGGTGTCGTTCACATCGGCCTGCCGTATTTCTGCCTGTAGCGCCAGTTCTTTCTGCCGGGCTTCATTCATTTGCTGATCAGCAAGTACAAAGGCCTCTTGGGTGGCTTTGGTCCGGTTCTTTACCGCCTCGAAAGCGGCAGCCTGTCTCAGTTCAACGGCATTCTGATACTCTTGTGAGATCTGTTGTTCCAGGAGAAGCTGTTCCTCCGTCTGGGCAACGGGATCGGTGGCTCGAAAAGAAATAGGGGCCGGCTGGAAGATGAAATACACATAGAGCATCACTCCGAGCAGCAGAATGAAAAACTGCATCGGTACTTTGGCATAAGCCGATAAAAGGAGTGATTTTCTTGCTTCCTTGATGGACGAAGTGGTGAGGTAACGCTGTACCTGGGTCTGGTCGGTCCCGAAATAGGACAGCATGAGGAAGAGAGCCGCGAAGACCCCGCTCCATACATTGTACTTTTCGCTCAAGTCGAATTCCAGGTCCAGGGCTGTCAGCTTATCGAGCGACCCGGCAAGGTAAAGAGCATCGCCAAAATCAATATCTTCGGGCAGGGTAATCCATATCAGGCAAAAGCTGAAGATCAGGCCGAACATCATAACCGCCATTTGTTTTACATCGGTGTTGATTACCCCGTCCACTCCTCCTACCATGGTATAAAGTGTGGCAAGGATGCCGATGATCAGAATGGTGGTGCTGAGGGGCAGGCCCAGTAAGAGAGAGAGCACATAGCTGGGAGCAGCGATGACCGCACCCAATGGTAACCCCCGGGAAATGAGGAACACTCCGGCCGTCGTGAGCCGGGTCTTCAATCCGAACCGGGCTTCCAGGGTTTCATACGCGGTAAAAGCCTGCACCTTATGAAAAAAGGGGACCAGGAACATGCAGATCAGGATCATGGCAAAAGGAATTGCCAGGTACACCTGCACGAAACGCATATCTTCCACATAGCCCAGTCCGGTGGTACCAATGAAGGTAATGGCCGAGGCCTGCGTGGCCATTACGGAAAGCCCCGCGGCCCACCATTTTTTGGACCGGTCGGCAAGCAGATAGCCCTCGATGTTGGAGGAGTCCTTACCATGTTTGGTGCCGTCCCAGACGATGTAAGCTAAAAAGGCGAACAGCACCGCCCAGTCTATCCAGTGCATAGGTCAGGGCAGGTTAAAGGTGGCAGTGAACAAATAAAATAGCAGCACACATAACACCCCCCAGAAAAATACCTGCAGGTACGTTTTTTTCCAGTTGCTTTCTTTTTCAGTAGGCTGCTGCATGACTGATGATAGCAAATGCAGCTTTAGTATAAAAGCTCTAACACCCGATAGCTCTCGGGGCCGTAATTCAGCAGCAGATCAAGCGCGGAACATTCCGGCTCAAAACCCGGCCAGCACTGCCGGTATGTGGGGTGTTCTGACAGTGCCGGTTGAGTGTGGTTCATTTGACGTATATAATTTTTTGAAGCATACTCCTGATACACAACCTCCCTATCCAAATCAGGCAGATCGGTATAGCTGGTCAGCTCATAGTGAAGGTCGGTTTCCAGGTACGTTAGCAGACGCTTAAAGAGATACAGGTTAAAATCGATCAGCTTTTCAAAGCGGGAAGCATGCTCAAAATCAGCGAACAATTCATCCTGAAGAAAGTCAAAGTACGTAGCTGTGCTGTAATTATGGAGGACTGCGTTCCGGAAAGGAGTTTTCCAGTCCTCGTTGTGATCGATCCTGACCTCCCGGATGGGCCGCTTTCTGTCTTCCGTGCGAACGGGGATGTTGATCCACTGGGTTCCTTCTTCAGACCGGATCTTAGCACGGTGCGTCCTTCCTTTGCGCGACCATAGATCGGAATCCAGGAGGATAATCCGATCGGCCTTCAGCATAGCGGCCAGATCGTACAGGTTGGGTGCAAACTGAGGCTGAATTAAAGCGACTGACACGATTTGGAGTTGAGAATTATGAATTCCGAATTATGAACCGGAACATAGCCAATTCAGGATCTATAATTCAAAATCTGTGATTCGGCAGGGAAGAAGCCTTGTTCAAAATTTCATATCTTTAAGGCTCTCAAAAATTTCAATCCAAGAATATTTAATTCATGAGCGTTCGCGTACGTTTTGCCCCGTCACCAACCGGTTTCCTTCATATTGGAGGACTTAGGACAGCACTCTACAACTACCTCTTTGCCCGCCATCACCGAGGCACCTTTGTGTTGAGGATCGAGGATACCGATCAGAGCCGCTATGTAGAGGGCGCTGAGGAGGACATCATTCGATCGCTGGAGTGGGCAGGTATGACCATCGATGAGGGACCCAACAATCCGGGAGAGTACGGACCTTACCGACAGAGTGAAAGAAAGGAGCTGTACAAAAAGTATGCGGAGCAACTGATTGAGGCCGGACATGCTTATTACGCTTTCGATACGCCCGAAGAGATTGATGAGATGAGGGAACGCCTTAAAAAGTCCGGGAATCCGTCTCCCAAGTACGACGCGATCACCCGCCAGTCCATGAAGAACAGTTTAACTCTCAGCCAGGATGAAGTGGATCGCAGGCTGGAAGCCGGAGAGGAGTATGTGGTACGGTTGAAGGTTCCACGACGTGAAACGGTTAAGTTTGAGGACCTGATCCGCGGCATCGTTTCTTTTGATACCTCCGGGCTGGACGATCAGGTGCTGCTGAAATCGGACGGCATGCCCACGTATCACCTGGCCAACGTAGTGGACGATCATACGATGGGGATCACTCATGTGATCCGCGGTGAGGAATGGCTGAGCTCGGCACCCAAACATATGCTGCTCTACCAGGCATTTGGCTGGGAACCACCCGCGATGGCTCATCTTCCGTTGATCATGTCGCCGAGTGGCGGCAAGCTCTCGAAGAGAAAGGCTGAAAGTGAAGGCATTCCGGTAAACACCAAGGACTATATTGCCGGGCATTATGATCCTGAGGCATTGGTGAATTTCCTGGCCTATCTGGGATGGAGTCCCGGCGACGATTCGGAGATTCATGACATGAAGGAACTGTGTGAGCTCTTCACCCTTGATCGTGTGAGCAAGGGCGGAGCGGTGTTCAATCACAAAAAGCTGATGTGGTACAATGAGCACTATCTCAGGGAAACACCGGTGGAAGAACTGATGCCCGAAGTGCAAAAACTCGCCGAAGAAGCAGGCCTGGATACGAAAGACGCCGGCTACCTGAAGACAGTTGTGGAACTATTGCATGAGCGGGTTTCTAAAGTAGATGAATTTATCACTATGGGTTCATTCTTCTTTGAGCCCCCCAAAGCATACGACGGGAATGCACTGAAGAAATGGAAAGAGGACAGCCCGGTGTTGGTCAGCGCCTGGAAAGAGAAGGTATTGGATCTTTCTGAAGAAGAGTTCAAAGCCGCTACACTCAAGGCAAAGCTGGAAGAAGTGATCAACGAACATGAAGTGGGTTTTGGTAAGCTCATGATGCCGCTTCGCGTTGCCGTAACGGGGCAGGGCTTCGGGCCGGACCTGTTTCCTGCCCTGGAACTGATCGGGAAAGAAGAAGTGCTTGGCCGTATCGAGGCCGCCCTAGAGAAACTGGGGTAGGCGTTCTTCGCAAGAAAAGCGTTCTCCCGGTGAACAGGTACTGGATCCAAGGGGCGGCCTGTGCCACCCAGCGGATTCAACCCCAGGTATCGACGTTAACTCTTGGTGGTATCCCGGGTTTCTTTGATCGCTTCAACTTCGGTACCTGCAGCTTCGCTTCTCTTACGGATCTTAATGCCCGCGACCGCATAGAAGATCGTCATGAACGGGCTGATCAGGTTGAAGAAGGCAAAAGGCAGATAGCTGAAGGTGGCCACCCCCAGCACATTTGCATGGTAGGCTCCACAGGTGTTCCAGGGAATAAGGACGGAGGTTACAGTACCTGAGTCCTCTAAAGTTCGGCTCAGATTTTCCGGGGCCAGATCCATTTCCTCGAAAGTGTCGGTGTACATGCGGCCGGGCACCACGATGGCCAGATACTGATCGGAAGCAGTAATATTGAAAAATACACAGGTCCCCACCGTTGAGGCGATCAGCGATCCGGTGCTGTTTACGACCGAGATCACGGCTTCAGCGATGCGTTTCAGCATGCCGCTCGCTTCCATCACTCCCCCAAAGATCATAGCTGACAGGATCAGCCATACGGTTCCCAGCATTCCGTACATACCCCCCGAGCTCAACAGGTCGTCCACGATGGCGTTGCCCGTAACAATGGATACATCCCCATAGAGAGCGGTCATCACGCCAACATAGGCAGATTCAGCAGAGGCGATGTCATATCCCGAGACGTAATGGACAATATCGGGTTGAAAGATGAGGGCAAAAATTCCGCCCAGCAAGGCTCCGGTCAGAATAGATGGAATGGCCGGTACTTTTTTGACGATGAGGCCGATCACTATTGCCGGAACCAGAAACAACCAGCCGTTAATGTCGAACTGACTAGCGATAGCCGCCTGAATGGTTTCCGTATCCACCGGGGCATCCCCATGACTGGATGTAAAACCCAGGATCAGAAACAGGATCATAGCGATGGTGATAGAAGGCACAGTGGTGTAAGCCATGTATCGGATGTGAGTAAAGAGGTCGGTTCCCGCCATAGCAGGAGCAAGGTTGGTAGTGTCAGACAATGGAGACATTTTATCACCAAAATAAGCACCGGAAATAATGGCTCCCGCCACCATACCCTGATTCAGCCCCAGCGCGGTTCCTATACCCACAAGGGCGATACCTACAGTAGCAGCTGTTGTCCAGGAAGAGCCGGTAGCCACCGAAACCACAGCGCAAACCACACAGGCCGCAAAGAGGAAGATCGTGGGATTCAGAACCTCAAGGCCGTAATAGATCATAGCGGGCACAATTCCACTGATGAGCCAGGTTCCCGCCAGTGAACCGATCAGCAGCAGAATAATGATGGAAGACATGGCCGAACTGATGCTCTTGACAATACCTGTACGAATTTCCGGCCACTTAAAACCGATCTTCAGCGCTACCAGGCTGGCAATACCCGCTGAGAACATGAGGATCATCTGGTTAGACCCGTCTAGAGAAGCGTCACCGAAAATCCGAACGTTAATGAACAGCGCGATGATCAGAAAGACGATCGGGATGAAAGCCTGAAGAAGCGTTGGTTTATTGTATTTGTAGGTCATGGTGGTTATTTGGTTCAGCTTTTGACGGCGCTCAATATAGTTATTAAATGATAAGGAGTGGAATTGTTATAAAATTGCGGATGAAACAACAATCAGCGGTAAGTCTGAGTAATTGATTGCTCATAAATTGTATAAGAAAACCGATCAGCAGAGCAGAAGTAACAAGAAGCTGTGATTCAGGTTTTGAAGAATTCTTTGAATATGAAATCTATTTATTCGAAAGCGGAAGGATTCATCTGCCGCATCATTTGGGGCAACTACCTTTCAGGGAACCGGGTCATAATATGAAGGTGTTTTGGGCCGTCACTTCGCTTGTGGAAGGCTTGTACCTGCGCTCAATGAATTCCATCCCGCCTTCCCGGTCAATAAGTAAGAGGGTGGAGCAACGGGTGCCATACTTATCGGTTTTGATGAAGATCGGTGAAACGGCTTTCTCCCATTCCTTTGGGATACCCGTTTCGGGAAGCTGATCCTCCGGCGCCCGTGTGTCGTTGATGAGGATTTGAAAGAGATCCCCGGTTTCGAAATCACTGCGGATGGTTGTTTCAAGGTCTTTTTTAGCACGGTCCAGTTTGGGCCAGGAAGTATCTAAAAGCGCATTACTTAGCCCGTGTATCCCCTCATTCAGCACATGGATCTCATCTTCCACATTCGAATAATGGTACACTCCGTTTTCATCGCCCAGCAGCAGGTTAAAGCCGTTATATCCGGCCGATTCCTCCCGTATGCTCCACAGGTAGTGCTGAGCCCCGGTTCTTTCTTTGAGATAATTGATCACCAATGCTCCGCGGCTCGGCGGCTCGTCTTTCAGCATGGAAGGGTCCCGATAGTTGGTCAGAGCTCCCCATCGACCGTCTTTGTGTACCCCCATCCAGGTACCGCCCGCCTTCAGGTCTTTTCCGGCAAGAATCTCGGGATAGCCTTCTTCTTCCCAGAATCCGGCGGCGCGGGTGGGGCGCTCATAGAACTCATCACGGTTGGCCGCTAAAATAAGCTTGTACCGGGGGTGTTGATTATAAGAGAGTGCAATCAGGCACATTCAGCGAATTTTTAAGATTTCATATATCGGATGAATCTAAGCATATTCACGCAACCAATTTGCTGATATATCGTTTAGCCGGTCTATGAATTTGTTCAACAAGCAATACTTTAGGGATCTACTTCTTTTTGTATTCGGGTTTTTAGGGTTGGTCTGGTTTTTTACAGATATCCGGCACCACTGGGTACCCTCCACCATTGATATGCAGCTTTCCGAAGAGCGGGCCACACAAAAGGCGGATTCCATTTTTTTAAGCTGGGGATACCAGCCGGTTAATTTTGTGACGCGTACTTCCATTCATAATCTGGGATCACAGGCCGATTCCCTTCAGCGTAAATACACCACCAAAGGCTTAATGAGCAGGCTTCGTGAGGACCATTCCGGGGGGCTTCCGCTGTACCGGAGGGTAGTGCGAAAATATGAGGATGAAGAGGCGGACCGTTATATGGTAAGTACTGAATTTACGCACGAAGGAGAACTGGTCAGTTTCAGGGTATCTCCAAGGCTGGTCAATCTTCAGGAACCCTTTAACCGTTCGTTGATGGCCAAGTCGTTGAATGAGGATTTTGTGAATCTCAACAGGGCTACGATGGATACGCTTATCAGCGGCCTGGTTGATTTTCAGCACGACAAGCAGTCATCGGATAACTTTCGTGCCATGCAGAAGATCTTTAATGACCTGGCAGAGGAGAACAAAATTGAACGGGATTTTGAGCAATACCTGGGAGAAGAGAATATCTGGCAGGGTGTGGATTATTATCTCTCAGAATCTTACTGGCACCGTTTTTCATTTCAGAGAGATTCCCTGGTGCTGACGGATGAAAGTGATTTTAAAATTGCCAGGGCCTACCTGAGTTCCAGGGATACGGTGCTGGGGGTTGTGCCGCGGCTCACGGTCGACATGCTGCCTGCAGGAAGCCTCCTGGCCCTTACACCCGCTCTTTTTAACGGGGATACACAGAGAAGCTCAAAGTTCGGGCAGATCAGGGAAATCCTGATGATGGCCGGCGGACTGATATTTGGGGTCTGGATACTGATCAGTTTCTATCTGCGGATCAAGGCAAGGGCGGTGGACACCCGTCCTGCACTTATAGTAGCCATGCTGACCGGCTTTTTGGTGAGTTCTCTGGTGGTCCTGGAGCTGTTTGCAGAGGGCGAGATCAACGTTGAGAATTTCTTTTCAAGCTTCTTCACACTCGGGCTTGCCGGAGGGTTTTCAGCCATCGCTTTCTTTTTAATGACCGCGGTAAGTGATTCCATTACGAGGCAGTATTGGCCGGAAAAACTGAGCACCTGGGATCTTGTTCGGAGAGGGATGTTCAAAAATAAGCCCATCGGATGGGCGGTGGTCAGGGGCCTGGCTATAGGGGGGCTCTGCGCGGGCCTTTATGTCATTCTTCTGGATCTCTTTCCATCAGCCTACCTGGATGCCGGCTTTTCATTCGACACGGAAGGATTCCTTCTGGGCTCAGTAGCCTCTCTGATCATGAGCTTTTTGCTGAGCCTGATCGTAGTTCTTCCGGTCTTCATGATCCTGTCGAACCAGTTTTACGGGATCGTAAAGAACAAATGGGTGATACCCGTGACCGCGGCGGTCTGTTTTGCGATCACGGCGCCTTTGAGTATTGAATTGTACCCGGTTGAGTACAGTGTGTTCTTCAGCCTGTTGATGGGATTGCTGCTGGGCATTCTGTACCTCCAGTTTGATTTTGTGACGCTGAGCCTGGGGCTGTTTACTTTTGTGAGCTTGCTGTTTACCAAGAAAGGGTGGTTAATAGAGGGATCTCCGGATGCGAGCATCTTCTATCTGTTTTCACTGTTCAACATTATTTTACTCGGGGTAGGGATATACTTCATCTTCAAAGGGAGTGAACAGGACGAACTTCCGGATTACATCCCTGAATATATGGAGGACCTTGCGAAAGAGCAGCGGGTTCGCCAGGAGCTGGCCATTGCCCGTCAGGTACAAAAAACCTTCCTTCCAAATACTACCCCTGAGGTTCCGGGCTTCGACACCTCCGCCATGTGTGATCCGGCCCTGGATACAGGTGGCGATTATTACGATATCATATGCATGGACGAGCACCGGGCCGCCGTGGCGATCGGTGACGTAAGTGGAAAAGGGATCAGAGCTGCTTTTTACATGACTTTTGCGAAAGGGGTCATTCACAGCTTGTCAACGGTGCTGGATTCGCCAAAGGCATTGATCAGTAAAGCAAACGGACTTTTTAACAATAATGCTACCCGGGGTACATTTATCTCCATGATCTACGGGGTGCTTGACTCCCGAGACAAGACCTTTACCTACGTTCGGGCCGGGCACAACCCCATGCTGTACAAAAAAGCGAATAAAGAGATCGAGTGGCCTCAGCCAAAAGGGGTCGCCATAGGGATGACCAAGGGAAGTACGTTTGAAACGGCATGCGAAGAAGTAACGGTAAAGCTCGAAAAAGGAGATGTCCTGGTGCTCTATACCGACGGAGTGACGGAGGCTCAGAATAAAGAGGGAGAATTTTATGGAGAAGAACGGCTCGAACAATTGTTAAGAGAGGAGCATACTCAAAGTTCGAAAGAACTTCGTAACTTGATAGCCAATGATGTACGATCATTTGTGGGTGAAAGTACCCAATACGATGACATGACTCTGGTCGTTATCAAGGCCTGAAGCCAAAGATTAGAATTGCCATGAAATTATTTAAGCAACCATTCATACTGGCCGTTGCAGTCGGATTGTTAGTAACAATTCCGTCTTGTGCACAGAATAGCAGAGATAAGAAAACGGATCAAACCAGCGGAGCGGAAGCGGCCACGGAATTAAGCGGTCAGGCTGCGGATGACCCTTCCGGTATTAAGTGGGTTTCGCTCAAAGAGGCACAGGCAGAAGCTGCGGAAACCGGTAAAAAGGTACTTATCTTCGGTTATGCTGACTGGTGTACCTACTGCATGAAAATGAGGAAAGAGACTTATACGGACGAAAGGGTGAGAAAAGCCCTCTATACTGATTTTATACCGGTGCAGCTGAACGCCGAAGCGGAGAAGGAGGTGACCTTCAACGGGGACACCTACAGATCCTGGGAACTGGGAAGGTACCTCCGGCTTCAATCCTTCCCCACTCATTACTTCATAGACAGTGACGGAACTATACTGGGGGCTCAGCCTGGCTTTCTTCCTGCCGAGATCTTTGCCCCCCTCATGAGTTATATAGGAGAAGACCAGTTCGGTAAGGTGAAATTTGAAGACTATCTTAAGGAAAAAGAGAACATCATTATTGATCAGGAAGGAGATAAATGACCTTAAGTCAATCTATCGAAGATTATCTTAAAGCTATCTATATCCTTGAAACAGAGGGTGAAGGCGCAACGACGACGAATATTGCGGAAGCATTGTCTGTGTCGTCTGCTTCGGTAACCAACATGCTCAAGAAGCTGGCCAAGCTGAAGCTGATCGATCACAAGTCTTATAAAGGAGCTGAGCTTACAGAGGCGGGTGAGAAGATCGCGCTCGAAGTGGTCCGCCATCATCGGTTACTGGAATTATATCTGAAAGAGATGATGGGTTATTCCTGGGATGAGGTGCACGATGAAGCTGAGAAACTGGAACACCATATATCGGAACAGTTTGAGGACCGTATTGCCGAGCTTCTGAATCATCCGACACACGATCCTCATGGCGATCCTATTCCGACCAAGGACGGTAAAGTTCCGGAAATAGCTTCGCTTGCCATTACGGATGCCGAAGAAAACACTCCTTACATTATCGGGCGAGTCAAGGATCAGGACCCGGAACTGCTTCGCTTCCTGGAAAAAACAGGAGTGATTCCGGGTGTTAAGCTGACGGTATTGGAAAAGACGCCGTTCGACGGACCTATTAAGGTGAGGCTGGAAAACGAGGAAGCCACGCTGGGCCATCATGTCGCAAGCTCAGTGTACCTGCTGGAGGTTACCTGAGCCGGTACCGCACTCCGGACATGATCCTCCTTCCCTGCAAGGGGCCGAATACATAGTCAGTGGCAAACTCTTCGCTGAAAGGACGGTCAGGTGCTATTATCGGGTCTTCCTGCACGTAGTTGAACAGGTTTTTCCCCGACAGATAGATCTCCAGGTCAGGATTGATCTTATAACTCAGCTTCAGATTATGTTCAGAGAACATACGGGACTCGTCGGGCCGGCCGGGATAATCAGGTAATCTCATGGTGCCAACCAGGCGACCGGTGTAGTCCATGACAAGCGACTCATCCAGAAACCGGTAAGTGAGGCCGAATACCGTATTGAAGTCGGGCGAAAACGGGAGGGCTTCTTTAACGCCGTCATCTACCGAAAACACATCCTGAATCGTTACGCCCACGGTGTAGGTGAGAGGTGCAATGAAATTATGAGCCATGCTTATGGCCAGCCCTCTCGAAACCGAGTGTCCGTCCAGATTCCGGTAGATGATCTGGTTCGGGGTGTCGTAATCCGGGATGATCTGATTAGAAAAACGGGTGTAATACACATCAAAGTCAACATTAAGCACAGATGGGCCAATATCCACGATCTGATTCCAGTTGAGCGCCAGGTTGACTGATTGTTCGGGATTCAGGTTTTCCTCAACCACCACCTGCCTTGACCCGGTCAGGGACTCATGTTCCTCGGTGAAGAGATTGACGATTCGGAAGCCCGTACCCACATTTAATCTGAAGGTTGTATGATCGGACGGAGAGGACTTGAGGTTGAACCGGGGAGATACGATGACTCCGTGATCCTCATGATGATCCGCTCGTATTCCGGCAAGTGCTCTAAACTCTTCCGAAAAGGTATGGTCATACTGCAAGAACATGGCAGGCACGAAACGCTCATCATCAGACCCTCCGCTCAGCCGTGTTCCGTTGAACAGCTGATTTAGTTTATCATATCGTATGCTCAGTCCTGCCAGAAGGTCGCCGTCTTTTCCAACGGGTTTATCCCAGATCAGGTTGCTGAAGAATGTTTTCTGATCAGCTATATAGTGGTAGGTTCCGTAATAACTATCCTGGTCGTGATAGCTGTAGGAAGCATCGATGCGGAAGGTTTCGTTAGGGAAAGGGAGTTCGTAACTGCCGAAAAGCTCGAGCCGGTTGGTGTAGATCGATTCGCCGTATATCTGGTCACTTCCCCTGAGATCACGGGTAAATTCAGCCGTGCCACCCATGCGGTCTTCAAAATAGTATTTGGCGGCCAAAGTGAATGGCTTGCCTGATGTTCTGTAGATCTCCCATTTATTGTATAGTGAAACCCGAATGTCCTGGGTGACATCCGAGAAGTTGTCATTGTTCTGATCAATGAACCGGTCCTGCATATATAACGAACCACTGAACAGGCTCCGCGTTCTTCCAATATCGGGGGAGAAAGCCAGATTCAGATTATGTTCCGAATGCGTGCTGGAACTGAACTCGGCTTCCATCAGAGGGGAGGTGTAAGGGTCGGAGGTAATGATGTTGATTACTCCTCCCATGGCCTGGCTCCCATAGAGGGTGGAATTGGGTCCTTTGATGACCTCCAAATTCTTGATGATGTTCGGATTGATGCCATTGAGACCGTAAACCGAAGCCAGGGCTCCCATCACCGGCATTCCGTCGATCAGTACCGATGTGTAAGGCCCTTCCATGCCGTTGATCCTGATGTTGTTGGTTCCACAAACGGCACAGTCTACCTGATTGTACAGCCCGTTGATATAGTCGATGGCCTCCATGATGTTGTTGGCGCCTGTTCGGTTCAGCGAGTTTCCGGATATGGAAGTGACCTTAACCGGGGAGTCCTTGATAGAAACCTCCTTCATAGTCCCCGTCACCACCATCTGGTCCAGCTGAAGAAGGTCCTGTTCCAGAATTACAGTGATCGAAGTAGTGTCTGCGGCGCTGATAGTGATCTCCAGCTCTTTTTTCTTAAAGCCTACCGCCCGAACAGTAAGCATGTGCTGACCTGCCGGCAGGTTGGTGATCATAAACCGGCCTTCTGAATCGGAGTATGCGCCTTTTCCAAGGGCAATGATGCCCGCAGAGGCATCAGCGATGGGCTTGTATTGCTGGTTGAGAATTTTACCCTGTATGGCAGCAGAGGGTTGGGCGCTCAGGCTCATGCTCAGTAATGCAAAGGCAATACATAAACAGAAATTTTTCATGGCTACATCTCTTCTTGAAATTCAAAGATAATGTAACACTAATTATAAAATTAGTCTAGGCTAAATTTTAATATTGTGGCAAAAAAAAGGCTTGCCGTTTGACCGGACACGCCTTGATAATTCTAATTTACATTCACTTATAAGAAATAATCAGATATTTTGTAAAACTCCAAAATTTAATGGGATCCTTAATATTCAAAAACGAAGCATTTTTACTTGGAATGCGCTCAAGCCAATAAGATTCTGCTGGGTGTGATGATACAATATTGATATTTTTTGAAGAAGGAATTTCAATTTGAGAGGTAAGGAACTTGTTCGCTTCTATGAAGTTTGAGGTTTGAAAATCTTTTTTTGGGAAAAAAGAAGAGGATGAAAGAAATTTTTTTCTTCGAAGCATTATTTGATTACTTAATAAATAAGATTCTTTTTTTACTATAAAATGTACTGTTTCATTTTTTTTTCGTAAATCTGTTATTTCTTCTTCTAATTTTGAATTTCGTTTAACTAACAACTCAGTTTCATATTGTAATTCTGAAATTCTATTTTCCTGAATTGAGATAGTTTTTTCTAATTCTGTCAGAGTTTCAACGAAGTTATTATTGTGAATTTTTGCTGCTGAAAGTTCTGACTTAAGGGCACTAATCCTGGAGTTTTGGGCTTTTAAAATACTATCGAGCCTTTCAATACTTACAAGAATTTCTTCTCCTTGATTAATTAATGCTCTTTTGTGTGGTTCTTTTTCACTTGAAGATTGTAAAACAATGAATTCTTGTTCTGTCTTAATTATGCCTTGTATGCTATCATTTATTTTTGCAATTAGGCTTCTCAAGACCTTCGCTGAAAAATTGGCGTCATTAATTTCTCGTTGTTTTTCATTGATTTGTTGTTCAAGCAAAGAAATTTTATTCAAATATAACTTTTCCTTTTCTTCGGTATCACAATTTGTAAAAAGAAAAAGTAGGATAATTAAGATATTGGCAAGAGTCTTTTTCATTTCAAATTTTTCTTAGTTGAAGAGTTGGATTATTTTCATTTGAAATAACTATGGTGCAGTTATCTAAATAATAATTTGCAGAGAAAGATGAGGGGGTTTTATAGTTAAAAATTATAGTGTTATCTTCCTTTTTTATCATACCATGGCCAAATTCTTGAAATAGCTGAGAAGCAGTTGTTGTACTTATTACGTAATTAAAGACCAAAGTATCTATTTCTAACCTAATATCTGAAATGTCAATATTTATATAATTATTGTTTAAATATCCAGAATAACTTCCTTGTAAGTCTTCAACATATTTTAAATCAAAAACATAATTAAGTGAAGCTTCTTTTAGGTTATTTATTTCTTGTTGCTTCGAATTGATAAATGTTATTAAAACAGTACAGAATACGAAGTACAAAAGAATAAGGAATAGATGATATCCCATTGCTTTTAATTTCTCTAATGTGCTAGCTTCGGTTGTATCTTCTTTTAAGATTGTATAACACTCCTTTAAACAACCAATTAATCCTATAGCAAATATGAAAATACTTATAATGTTGCTTGGCAGGTTCTCTATGGAATCAATCAAATGAACTATATTTTCCATATCCCTTAATAAAAATTTAACATTATATCTAATGTAAGCATATTAATGAATTATAAAAAAGGCGTGCCGTTTGACCGGACACGCCTCGAATAAAACGCGTAACAATCTGGATCTACTCTACCCAATCCGCAATGAATACATTGGTATCTCGGTTGCCTCCGTTATTCCGGTTCGATGAAAAGACGATCTTTTTTCCATCGTGTGAGAACATCGGGAAGGAGTCGAAGGTGTCGTCAAAGGTGACTTGTTCGAGTCCTGTGCCATCTGGATTGATCATAAAGATGTTGAAAGGGAAGCCTCGCTCCGACTTATGATTGGAGGAGAACACGATCTTCTCACCGGAGGGATGAAAGTACGGGGCCCAGTTGGCGTTACCAAGGTCGGTAATTTGGCGCATACCGGTTCCGTCCACATTCACGATGAACAACTCCATGTTGGTGGGTTCCACAAGACCCTGCTCCAGCAGCGATTTGTATTTGGCTATTTCTTCCTCGGTCTTGGGGCGGGAGGCTCGGAAGATGAGTTGTTTGCCATCCGGAGAAAAGAAAGCGCCACCGTCATAGCCGAGTTCATCCGTTACCTGTACCACATTGGAACCGTCCACATCCATGATAAAGAGCTCCAGGTCTCCGGTTCTCATCGAGGTGAAGACGATCTTATCTCCCTGTGGAGATACAGTCGCCTCGGCGTCATAACCCGGGGTGGTGGTAAGGGTGTCGATGATTTCACCATTCAGGTTCGCTCGGAAGATATCGTAACCTTCGTAGATCGGCCAAACATATGCTCCGCCGGGCCCTCGCTCGGGAACTTCCGGGCACTTAACGTCTGCCAGATGGGTGGATCCGTAAACGATGGTATCATCAGGGAGGAAATAGGAGCAGGTGGTTCTTCCCAGGCCGGTACTGATCAGTGGGGGTTCTTCACCGGGCTCGGGGAGGTTATTCAGATCTATATAGTAGATCTGGTCGCACTCATTACCCCAGCCGGCATAGTCTGATTGAAATACCAGCTTGGTATTATCGTAACTCCAGTAGGCTTCGGCGTTGTTACCACCAAAGGTGAGTTGTTGTACATTCCGGAGGCGCGACTCCTGTTCATACCGAAGGGTGTCGGCTTCAGGGTCGTAGGGCGCTTTTTTATCGCCGGAGCTGCAGTTGATCAGCAAGAAAGCGGAAAAAATGATAAGTAGTAGTCTCATGGAAATAGTTCGTTTAAAATTTCGGCGAAAATATAGCCCAAATATGAAGACTTTGTGAAGATTTTCAGAAAGTGACCTGAGGCTGTATTTGTAAGAAAGATCAGCCCCGAAAGGTGTACGTTCCTCATGCTACCCGCTGATGGGCCTGAAGGCTATTTCTGGAGCTCCTTCCCTGTTGAGAGCATGTCCATCACAGAAGCCACCAGGCCTTTACTTACTTTCAGGAAACGTTCCTGGTGGCCCATAGCCAGATAACGGAGTACGAGCTTGAGTTCTTTAAGCAGCCTGGGAGGATTGGTGACAAGGGAATCCTCACGGATGATCAGGTCCCAGTCGATGGGTTTCTGAAATTTAACCCCGGCATTAAGCATTACCTGGCGGTAAACATTGGCCATCAGGCCATAACCGATGGTGGTGGGATGCAGCCCATCCAGACTGAAGATTCCTCCCTTGTAAATTTTTCCTGTTTCCTTATCCAGCCGGATATAATCGGTGGTTAGTGTGGCTTCCCCCTGTTCATTTACCAGGTGAGTGGTGTCCGGGTTACGTTTCAGGGCTGCTACAAAATCGTCCGGGTAACTGCGAAGGAGTTCCCCTCCTAACCGGCGCCTGGCCATGCTGGCCACATTTTTAGCCATTGGCACCACATGCCATCCGTACTCTCTGGCTACTTTTCGGATAATAGAGTTGAATTCGTCCACTGTAAAATCGATCTGAATGGCTTCGTCTTTGGTCAGGTAGGGATGTTTATCTGGATCAAAATCCTCGTCCCAGATCCAGAAACGGGTGTAGTAATCAAAATATCCCAACCGCTCGCTGGAGAGATCGGAGTTTACGCCCCGCACGACCGGAGGAATCGTGGGATAAGGGATGGTGGGAACGAACACTCTTTGTGCACCAATCTTTGAAATGCGTTCTGCCAAAGCCCGGTATTCACGCTCAAAATGTTCAGGCCGGTAAATGGAATGTTTCCGGAAGGCTGTAAAGGCCGAAAGGTCTTCCTCTTCTGACCAAACCAACTTAAGGTTTACCACGGCTCCCAGGGCATTGTTGTGACCCAGACACACAATGAGGTTCTCAATACCTCCGTCCTCATGCAGGATCTCGGCATTTCGGATCTGTGTGTTGTGTTGCCCTGCCGGTTTCAGGCTTGGATTGAGAACCAGTCGCGCCGTGGTATATTTGGCATGCTCCGGCAGTAACCCGAATACGGAATACTGTTCCTTATTTTGCTGAATGAACTCGCGGCTGTTTTTTTCATTTACGATCCACGAATCGTTGATCGCGAACCCCCATACCGCCTGGTTATGGTAGGGGAGCTGCCGTTCCACACTCAGGTCTTTTAATCCCCCCTCCCAGTATTTCTTAATCCGCTTCAGCGTTTTGATGGTATGGGAGGTCACGCCCATATATTCATTCCACTCAATGGAGTCTCCGAATTCATCCGAGATACCGCGCACCAGAACTTCCAGGTTGAGGGGGATTCCGGCCTGGGCGGTGAACACCGGCTGTTGAAAATCAGGATAGGGATCGAAGCAGCGGGCGATGAAAGAAGGGAAGTTTATATCCGTGCGATAAATACCTCCGTTCTTGAACCCCTGTGAAAGGCTGTCTCCGATAACGACCAGTTTGTGCTTGGGTTGCTTCTTTCCGAACATGACGAGGCAAATATGCCACAAAAAGCACAAAGCACAAAGAGAAAGTCCATGCTTGAGAGGGGGAGCGGGGGTGTGTACCTTTATGTCAACTTAATTTCATTTCTATGTCAGATACACCGGATACAAACAGGCTCGAGCAATTCAGGGAAAAACGAAGCATCATGAACGATAAGATTATGGAGCTGGGCCACCTTGGGGTCAAACGTTTCTTTAATCTGGATACCAATACCTACCGCGACGGGGCGCTGGACGGCAAGACCAAAGAGTTGCTGGGACTGGTGGCTTCGGCGGTATTGCGCTGTAACGATTGCATTGACTATCATTTGGAGGAATGCGCCAAAGCCGGTTATACCAAAGACGAGATCGTGGATGCCATGAACGTGGCGCTCATTGTTGGAGGAAGTATCGTGATCCCTCATATGAGGCATGCTGTTGAGACGCTGGAGCTACTGGAAGAAGAGGGAATCCTCAATTAAGAATTTACAATGACTCGATGAGTCTTTTTCGTTGAGCATTGAGTCATTGTAAACTGACGATCACATTCGAGCTTAAGCACCAGTTAAAATATCCTTTGTCATTTCGAGGGAGCGAAGCGACTGAGAAATCTAAAGAGTTAGTAAACATCAACCAGCTCCTTAATGTCTCTCTCCGTTCGACATGACAAAGCTATCATTTTAAATTGACGATCGTACATCCGGCACCGCCATAATCTTCGGTAGCGAGTTTAAAGCTCTTCACTTCTTTCCGTTCATGCAGATAGCTGTGTACCTGATCTTTCAGGATGCCGTCTCCCTTTCCATGAACGATCTCTACTTGATTCAGGCCTCTGAAGACCGCGCGATCAAGGTACTTGGTGACCTCAGTAATGGCCTGATTGGCACGCATTCCCCGCAGATCGATCGAAGGTTTTACCACTTCGTTTAGACCAGAGTCTCCATCGACCAGGATCGCGGAACGGGCCTTTTGCTTTTTCTGCTTTTTTGGGGCCTCTACCTTCACCAGGTTTTTATACTTGGTTTTGAGTCGGAGTCCGTCGGCCTGAACCACGGCATTCTTTCCATTGATCTCGATAAGTTCTCCGGTGGTATTGCCATCCAGGAAGCTTACATGATCACCTACTTTCGGAGGATTCTTGGATTTTCTGAACCGGGCCTGTCTTTTTTCCTGCAGTTCTTCCAGGTCACCTTCGATAGCCGCTTTTTCTCTCTCTATATCGGAGCGTATCCCCTTGATCTCATCCTTGTCTTCTTTGCCCTTCTTAACGATCTGTTCCACCGCCTGCTCAATGCGCTTGTTGGCAGTGTCCATGATGGATTTTGCTTCCACCAGTGCTTTCTGGCGGATCTTCTCTTTCTCTTTGTTAATGCCCTCCAGCTTATTGAGGTAACGTTTCCGGTCCGATTCGGTTTTACGTTTCAGCTCTTCAAACTTTGACTTCAGTTCTTCGGCCTGCTGAGTCCTGGCTTCCAGTTCCGAGATCAGGGATTCCATTTTTTCCTTCGACTCTCCCAGCAGCACTCTGGATCGCTCCAGCACTTCTTCTTTTACTTTCATCCGCTTGGCGATTTCGAACGCATAGCTGCTTCCCGGTATCCCTTTTTTGAATTTGTAGGTAGGTGAGAGGGACGCCTGATCAAATTCCATGGAGCCATTCACCGCGTGTTCATGTTCATGAGCAAACACTTTCAACGAACCATGGTGCGTGGTCACGATCACTTTCGCGTTGCGTTCAAGCAGGTGTTCAATGAATGCCTGAAACAGCGCCCCTCCCTCTTCAGGATCTGTTCCGGCAGCTGCCTCATCAATAAGTACCAGCGAACCGGGCTCGAAGTTATCCAGCGTTTCCTGCATCCACTGTAGCCGGGAGGAAAAGGTGCTCAGGTCATTCTCAATAGACTGATCGTCACCCAGATCTACAAACACCCCTTTGAAGATCGGAAGTTCAGAAGTAGGATCGGCCGGAATCGCATACCCTGACTGCACCATCATGGCGCAGATGCCTACGGTCTTCATAGCTACGGATTTGCCCCCGGCATTCGGGCCGGTTATCATCAGACAACGTTCATCGGGCTGCATTTCAAGATCGAGCGGGATCACCTTGTCCTGTTCTTCTTTCTTCAGCCGAAGATTTTTCAGCAACAGGTTGGTGTTGAATGCCTTTTTCAGCTTCAGATTCAAGTCCCCGGAGATGATCGGTATTTCGCCGCCCAGTCTGATCGATACACGGGCTTTGGCCGCAATCATATCCAGCAGGGCAAGGCACTCCATGTTCTGACCAATATATTGAGCCTTGGAGCGAACGTGACCGGTAAGCTGTCTCAGAATGCGTTCGATCTCCCGTTGCTCTTCCGACTCCAGTTGCCGGATCTCATTATTCATATGCAGGGCTTCTACCGGTTCCAGGTACACAGTCTGTCCGGTGGATGAGACATCATGAATAAAGCCCTGTATTCTGCGCTTATACTCTGCCAGCACCGGGATCACCATGCGTCCGTTGCGGATTGTGACCCCTTCATCGGACGCCATACCGCTTTTGGTCGCTTCCCGCATGAGTTTGTTCACAGTTTTGCGAAGGTCGTTTCTTTTGCTGTTCAGCCGCTTACGTATGGATTGCAGTTCGGGGCTGGCATCGTCCCGAAGTTCACCGCTCTCCGTAATCTTGCCTTTAATAGAAGCTTCCAGCTCCTTCATTGGAATCAGTGCCTCAGAAATTGAATAAAGGCGGGGATGCTCTTCGTTCTTTCGGGCCAGGAATTTTTTAATGACCCTGGAAGTCTTGATCAGCTGAAAGATCTCAGTAAAAGCATGAAGGGGAATGAGGCTGCCCTCCGCCCTGGATTGCGACAGATAAGGCCTTAGATCAGGTAGTTCGTTCAAAGGGAAGGGGTCCGGATCCTGAAGGATGTTCATCATTTCCGCGGTCTGCTCCAGATGGGTTCTGACCGACGGCTCATGTGCAGTTGGGTAAAGCTCTGCGATCATCTCACGGGAGCGTTCGGATTGAGCCAGATCCAGCGTGGCTTTACGCAGCTGTTCAAAGCCGAGTTTTTCAAGTAAGGATGTCGGGTAAAGCTTCATCGTAATTTTGAGAAAATAGCTGTAGGTTCCGGCAAGTAAAGATAACGTTAATTACCTCCGCTATGAAACTCCCGATTTATCAGGTTGATGCATTTACGAAGAATCTGTTTGGCGGAAATCCCGCAGCAGTTTGTCCACTGGATGAATGGCTGAACGAATCGGTGATGCAAAAGCTCGCCATGGAAAACAACTTGTCGGAAACGGCATTTTTTGTTCCGGAGGAAGATGGATTCCGGCTGCGGTGGTTCACACCGGCTATAGAAGTAGATCTGTGCGGGCATGCAACATTGGCTTCAGCCCATGTGCTATTCAATCACCGGGATTATGAGAAAGACGAAATTACTTTTTTTACCCGTAGCGGAAAGCTCACGGTAAGAAAAGAGGGAGCTCATTTGATGATGAACTTCCCTGCGGACGAGATGGCCGAGAGGGAACCGCCGATCGAACTGTTTACAGCACTGGGCATTGAGCGTACGGAAGTCAGAAAGTCGGACGACTACATGGTGATCCTGGATACTGAAGCTGAGGTGGCAGAGCTAAACCCTGACATGAGAATGCTGAAAGAGATCGATGCACGTGGCGTTATTGTTACGGCACCGGGTAACTCGGTGGATTTTGTGTCTCGCTTTTTTGCCCCTCAGTCAGGTGTGGATGAAGACCCGGTTACCGGATCGGCCCATACAAAACTGGCCCCGTACTGGGCAAAAAGGCTGGAAAAAGATGAGCTGACAGCCCGCCAGATATCACAAAGAGGAGGAGATCTGATCTGCAGGTACAAGGGAGAGCGGGTTGAAATTCTGGGTGAGGCGGTAACTTACCTGATTGGTGAATTCAGCCTCTGATGGAACTGTGGGTCCTGTTGCTTATCGGGCTGGTGGCCGGGGTTCTTGCGGGACTGATGGGAATAGGCGGGGGTATTATTTTTACTCCGGTTCTTTTCTTTCTCTTTGAGGGAGCCGGAGTTGAAAATCCGGTGCTGTGGACAATCGCGTCCGGTTTATTCTGCACTTTTATCGCCGCCACGGGCAGCAGCCTTCGTCAGTATCTTCAGAACAACTTTTACCTTAAAGAAGGGCTTACGGTGGGTTTTCTTGGGGTCATCGGTATTACGTTGGGGAAATGGGTGATCACATCGCCGTATTACGACCACGCACAGTTCGCCATATTCTTCAGCTGTATGCTGATCTACGTAGCATACATGATGTTTAACCGCGGGAAAGACAGGGCCAGAGAGACGGACAGGGATTACGGGGATGTAGGGCTGAAAGCGGGCCTCATTACCGGGGGGGCGGGAGGCTTCGTCGCTTCCCTGGCCGGAGTGGGAGGTGGTGGCATTATGGTCCCTGTCATGAACTTGTATTACAACCAACCGTTCCGTAAGGCGGTAAGTGTTTCGCAGCTGGCCATGGTAATTATGGTCTTATCGGGCTGGTTTCAGTTGGGTTGGATTGATCACAGTTTTTCCGGCATTACGGATTATAACTGGGGATATGTGGATTTCGGAGCGGCGTTGCCGATGTCGATAGGGGGGGTGATCGGAGGTTTCGGAGGCGCGCTGCTGAATAACCGTATCAACCGGAAGTTTCTGCAGTGGGGGTTTGCCGCGCTGGCTTTGATCATGGCCGGCCGGTTGCTTTGGGGTGTGGTTTAAGGCAGATATCTTTTCAGGGAGATTACTTCGTCGCTCCGCTCCTCGTAATGACGGTAAAAGAGATTATTACTGGAAGAATCCGGTCATCGCGAGGAGGATCTAATGCTGTACTCAGGCAGGACTCATGCCGACGAAGCGATCTCCCTGATACACCTGGAATATTGCTTGATCGTTTATCTTCCCAATTCTATACCCAAAGGACAGGGCTTTTCATTATAGGGTGGTTAATTTAATACCAAAAAAAGGAAGCCCCTTATCCAGGAGCTTCCCTTATTGTTAGCAATCTATAGCCTGCCTTTCCCGAAGGAGGCAAAGCCCCCTATCAGGAAGGCCTGCCGTCTGTAGGCCTGTCCCCTGGCAGGGGATCAGCTATAATCCAGTAAATCGATGGTTCTGAGCGGGACCATTCCCACAGGATCCATCAGAACCTGAAAAAGACGTTCTTTAATCCATGATCTTGCGCAGGAATGCGGGCTGATCGGTGTCGTCTTTTCGGATACGCTCTGTACGGCTTTGGAACGGAGCGATGTTGTCACGGGCTTCGCCTTTGACTTCCTCGGCCTTTTTCGCTTCACGTTCTATCTCGTCAGCTTGCTGAGCCTGTTCTTCATTACGGACAGCAAGATCACGTCGCAGATAAGAAGGAGTATCCAGTTTCTTCAGGTTGCCTTCCCCTTTGTAGAAGTCACCGGTGGTACGGGTGAATCGCTTGGGGACATCTGCTTCCTGTGACGACTGTGTCCGCGCCACATTCTCAGCCGCCTGTTTCAGCGGGGCATTTGGGGCCACTTTAACGGTAGACCGGTCTTCAGCCAGATCGAAGCCGGTGGCGATCACCGTAACGCGGATCTCTTCGCCAAAGGTCTCGTCGAGAACGGTACCGAGGATGATCTCAGCGTTTTCACCGGCCTCCTGTTGAACGATGCTGGTTGCAGTGGTGGTTTCTCTCATGCCGAGGTTAGAACCGGCAGAAATATTCACCAGTACGCTGCGCGCCCCGCGAATACTGACTCCATCCAGAAGCGGGGAGTTGATCGCAGATCGGGCAGCCAGCTCGGCACGATCGGCACCTTCGGCAGTTGCTGATCCCATGATGGCAGCGCCTCCGTCGGTCATCGTGGTACGAACATCCGCAAAGTCAAGGTTGATCAGACCCGGCATCAGGATAAGGTCGCTGATACCGCGCGTGGCGTTATAGAGTACTTCGTTGGCCAGCGAAAAAGCTTCCATCAGGGAAGTATTCTCATCGGCAATATCCAGAAGGCGCTCGTTTGGGATCACGATGACGGTATCACAGTTTTTCTTGAGCTCTGTGATGCCTTCCAAGGCGTATTTCTTCCGGATCTTTCCTTCACAGTCAAAAGGGGTGGTGACTATACCAACCGTCAGAATGCCCTTCCGTTTGGCCATACCGGCTACCACAGGGGCTCCTCCTGTTCCGGTACCGCCACCCATACCGGCGGTCACGAAGATCATATCCGCCGTTTCGATGGATTCCTCAATTTCATGTCTGTTCTCTTCAACAGCTTCACGGCCTATTTCAGGTCGCGCACCGGCTCCAAGGCCGTTGGTCAGGGAAGTACCCACCTGGATCTTGATGTCTGCCATGCTGTTTTTGAGTGCCTGCGCATCGGTATTCAGCGCGATGTACTCCACGCTGTCGAGGCCCATGTTTATCATATTGTTAATGGCGTTACCGCCACCGCCGCCTACGCCAACGACTTTGATCTTGGCGTTTTCCTGGCTCTGTTCGTCGAAAAAGAATCGATTAGCCATGATTACTCCTGTTTTTGTTGTTTACTGGATTATGTTTGTAGATGATTGCTATTTCTATTTGGATTAAAGCTCTTTGAACCAACTTTTCATGCGATCAGCAATTTTGCTCATCACCTGTTCCATGTTGCCACTTCCTTTTTGCGAAGAAGGGATCATGGTTTGGTCATTGCCCATGCCTGTTTTTAACGCATGTACCACCAACCCGACTCCTGTTGCATAGATCGGGCTGTTCACTTCCTCCACCAATCCGCCGGTGATCCCAAGCGGAATACCCACTTTGGCATCCATACCGAGGATCTCATTGGCCAAAGGACAAATATTCTTGATCAGGGAACCGCCACCGGTCAGTACTACCCCCGCGCTCAGGGAATCTGAGTAGCCACTGCGCTTGATCTCGATGCCCACGATTTCCATGATCTCTTCCATTCGGGCCTGAATGATCTTGGCCAGAATACTTTTGGTAATTTCTTTGGGAGGACGACCTGCAATGCCGGGTACGGTAATCACTTCGTCTTCCTGTATCATATCGGCGTAACATTCGCCGTGTTTGCGCTTCAGCGATTCGGCCTGATCATCAAGGACGCTGAGCCCGAGGCGGATGTCATCGGTTACTTTCTGTCCGGCTATGGCTATCACGGCCGTATGACGGATGGTGTTATCCTGAAAGATGGCCACGTCGGTGGTTCCTCCACCAATGTCGACCAGCACCACCCCGGCTTCTTTTTCTTCCTCGTCCAAGACGGAATAGGAAGAGGCCAGAGGTTCCAGGATGATATCGGCTACCTGGTAGCCGGCACGTTCCACACAGCGGTAGATGTTTTTAGCAGCGGACACCAGTCCGGTGATGATGTGGACCTCCGCTTCCATGCGCATACCGCTCATTCCAACGGGATCACTGATGCCGTCCTGTCCGTCAACCACAAACTCCTGCGGGATCACATGCAGGATCTGCTGATCGGTAGGAAGCATGATGCGCTGGCAGTCTTCGAGCAGGCGCTCCACATCTCTGGCGGTGATCTCATTGTCCTTATTGTTAATGGTTATGACTCCTTTACTACGCATACTGCGGATATGATCGCCGGCAATACCCACATTCACAGAGTTTACCTGGATACCGGAAGCCAGCTCAGCCTGAGCTATGGCATCTTTAATGGCGTTCACGGTCTTATCAATATTCACGACCACGCCACGGTTCAACCCGTCGCTGGGAGCTTTACCCACACCTAAAATGTTAATTCGACCTTGTTCAATAGAGGCTACGATTGCGCATATTTTGGTAGTCCCTATGTCCAGTCCTACCATAATGTTTTCTTGTTCTGCCATGTCAGTACCGGTATGTTTTGTTGATTGCTAAATATTCGTTCCTGTTAACTTTCACGGGTCACCACCTGATTCGTAAATCTCAGATCCACCTGGTTCATCGTGTGGATCCCTTTCACCCGAATGATCTCCGTATAAAAGGCTTCCCAGTTTTCCAGTTTGATATCAAATTCATTGTCTCCGAAAATGAGTTTAACCCCATTTTCACGGCTCAAAGCAACTACACCTTCTTCGGGGCTGTAGGCTACCTCGCTGATGGTGGTCCATCCGAATTCGTTGATCCTCGAGCTTATCAGGAAGTCCCGTATCTGTCCGAAAGCCTTTGACTGCAGCGTGTCCTGACCGGATGCCGAAAAGCCATACACCAACGGAAGGTCCACCGTTTTACCGGGGATGACGGGGAGGCGAACGCCTTCGGCATCCACATAAGAACGTTCTGAACCATCCATCAGGAGTCCGATCGGCAGTCGTTCTTCAATGCGAATTTCCAGTTCTCCATCGGGCTGTACAAACGGAACGGCCAGCTTCACATAATCGATGGCCTCGATCCGGGCCTTCAGGGCATCCAGGTCCAGGCTGTCGGGCTTAATACCGAAGTTGATCGCGGCTGTTGTCTCGAGGACTTCGGTTTCCGTGAAGTAATTACCCTTGAACGTAAGCTCATCCACCGTCAGGTTACGGTTCCAGTACATCGCCGCGAGTACAGAAACCCCAAGCACCATCAGGATGGCCGTCATCCAGGGCAGGAGGTTGTTCTTGCTATGTGATGGTTTCTTGTTCAAGGTCTTAGGAACCGGGTTTGTATTTTCCGGAGCTGAGTGCCTTCACAAAGGCTTCTCCGAATTTGTAAATATCGCCGGCACCCATGGTAATGATGATGTCTCCGGCTTGGGCAATTTCTTTGAGGGTATCAGTGACATCCTCTTTGTTCTCCACATAGATCACATGCTTATGCCCGTACTGTTCAGCGGTGTCAGCGATCAACTTGCCGCTGACCCCTTCAATCGGTTGTTCTCTGGACGGATACACATCTGTGATCACCAGTACTTCCGCATCAAAGAAGGAGAGCCCGAATTCTTTGTATAATTCCTGAGTACGGGAATAGAGGTGGGGCTGGAAAACAGCCACAACCCGGCGGTCAGGCCATCCTTTATGCGCCGCACTTAAGGTAGCCTGTACTTCCGTTGGGTGGTGCGCATAGTCGTCGATCACCATCACACCATGCTCCTCCGCCTTGAGCTGGAAGCGTCTGAAAACTCCTTCATAGTGCTCAAGGCCCTGTTTGATCAGCCTGAAATCAATGTTCAGTTCGATGCCGGTGGCCACCGCGGCCAAAGCATTTTTCACATTATGCTCTCCGGGAGTCTTCAGCGTGATCACTCCAAGCTTTTCACCATCGTTGACCACAGTGAACGTGCTGGTGAACTGATTCATCTGAATGTCCACGGCACGGATCTGTGCCTGGGGAGTGAGCCCGTAGGTGATGGTTCGTTTTTCCAGCTTTGGCAGAATACTACGCACATTCGGATCATCCAGGCATACGATCACCGCACCGTAAAAGGGAACTTTATTGGCATAATCGATAAACGCCTGCTTCACATCTTCCAGGTCATCGTAGATATCCAGATGCTCGGCTTCGATATTGGTGATCACGGCAATGGAAGGAGTGAGGCGGAGGAAGGTCCGGTCAAATTCATCGGCTTCCACGACGATCAGGTCCCCTTTGCCAACAACGGCATTGGTCTTGTCAAAACTGTGCACTTTGCCACCAACAATGATGGTGGGATCGTAATTGCCATCCCGGGTCACGTGCCCGATCATGGTGGTAGTGGTTGTCTTGCCATGGGTGCCGGCCACTCCGATACCAAATTTCATTTTCATGAGCTCAGCCAGCATCTCAGCCCGTTTGATGGTCGGGATGCGCTGCTCCATGGCAGCCCTGGTTTCCGGATTTTCTTCCGCTTTGACCGCGCTGGTATAGACTACCACATCGGCACCCTCGATATATTCCTCGGAGTGACCATGAAAGACGGTGGCACCGAGCTCTTCAAGTCGTTTGGTGGTTTCGCTTTTGGCGCCGTCAGACCCGGTGACCTTATATCCGCGCTGGAGAAGGATTTCCGCCATTCCGGACATACCGATCCCTCCGATACCCACCATGTGAATATGCCGGGTTCGTCCGAATATGGGTTGTGTTTCGATCTTATGCTCCATCAGTTCAGACGGGATTTTGCGAGGGTTAAAATTTCTTCAGCAATTTCGGAAGCCGCATCAGGTTTGGCCATCGACAGTGCCGCCTTATTCATTTTCTTCAGTTTCTCTTCACTACTAATGAGTTCATTCACCAGATCTGCCAGCCTGTCTTGTGCCTCGGCATCGTTAAGCATTTCAGAAGCACCTGCCTCTACCATGGACTGCGCGTTCCGTGTTTGATGGTCTCCTGCAACGTTGGGAGAGGGCACAAGTACACTTGGCTTTCCGGTTATCATCAGTTCGGAGCAGGACCCCGCACCCGCGCGGGTCACCACCAGGTCGGCTGCCGCGTAAGCTTCCGGCATTTGGTCAATGTAAGCCAGCAGACGAAGATTCGGGTATCTTTCAGGATCCACCTCAGTGGAATATTCATCGTAGTAACGGCTGCCGCACTGCCAGATGACCTGCATGTGCTTTAGTGCATCCAGATTGGCCTTTACCGCTTCATTGATGCTTCGGGCACCTCCGCTTCCGCCCATGATCATGAGTACCGGCTTGTCTGCTTCAAAACCGAAGGCTTCAAGCCCGGCCTGCTTGCCGAGTGTGTTGAGCGAATTCCGGGTTGGGTTACCGGTCAGTCTGATCTTATCCGCGGGCAGATAGTGTTCTGCGCCCTTGAATGCCGTGAAGATCCGTACGGCAAATTTCGCAAGCATGCGGTTGGTCACGCCGGGGAAGCTGTTCTGCTCCTGAATCACCACCTCAACACCCCGTTTCGCGGCTACCCAGCCTACCGGCCCGGCCACATAACCACCGCAGGAAACCATCACATGGGGTTTAAACGCTGATATAATGCGGTAACTCTGAACAATACTGGCCATTAACTTGACCGGAAAGAGCAGGTTTCTGAGGGTCAGCCTTCGGTGGAAGCCGCTGATCCAAACATTCACGATCCTGTGTCCGGCTTCGGGTACCACACTCCACTCCATATGATTCTTGGTACCCACGAAGAGAACTTCGCTGTCCCTGTTCCGGGCTTTGATCGCGTCGGCGATGGCAATGGCCGGGTATACGTGACCACCGGTACCTCCGGCGGCGATCAATATTCTTGGATTAGCCATAGAATAAGGGCCTCCTTTCTCGGTTGTGTTTGGAGATGTTGAGGAGGATACCCACCATCAGGCCGGCAAAAAGCATGCTGGTACCGCCATAGCTCACAAACGGCATGGGCAGTCCGGTAACAGGGAGGAGCCCGCTGGCTACTCCCGCATTCACATATCCGTACAGCACGATCATCAGAGTACAGCCAACGGCCAGCAGGGACCCGAGGGTGTCTTCGGCATTTCGGGAAATGAAAACAACCCCCCGGATCAGGATCACGGTAAAGATCAGAATAAGCGCCATGGCACCTACGATGCCATACTCTTCGGCGATGATTGCAAAAATAAAGTCGTTGTAAGGAGCGGGCAGGAAATCGCGCTGAGAGCTTTTACCGATGCCCACGCCCAGCAGCTCTCCTCTGGCAATGGCGATATGTGCCTGTTGGGCCTGATATCCTCTGCCTTTCACGATTTCCTCTGTCTGAATGTCTTTGATCTGATTCACATACTCATCAATACGGCCCTGGCGTACCTCCGACTGGCTCAGCAGCAGGGAGGCTCCGAGTCCGGCAATAAGAACCAGCGTACCCAGTTGCATGACGCTGGCCCGGCCGATGAACATGATGATCAGGCAGATCCCCATGAGGAAGCCGGCGCTGCTGAAATCCTGTACTCCGATGAGTCCACAGGTAATGACCACCCAGAACAGGATGGGCAGAAAGCTTTTCTTAAAATCCTTGACGTATTCCTGTTTTTCAGAAAGCAATACACAGACATGAAGGATCAGTGCCACCGAAGCCACGGTTGAAGGCTGGAAGCTGAAGCCACCTACATTCAGCCAGCGCTTGGCACCAAACTGCTCGGTACCCACCATCAGAACCGCGATCAGCAGGAACAGGCTCACCACGATACCCAGGCGGCTGAATTTGGCAAGTACATGATAATTGATCTTGGATGTGATCAGCATGACCACAAAAGCGATCCCCAGCTTGATGAGGTGCCCGGTAACGAGCTGCATAGCCGTTGTTGACTTGGTCTCCGCGAAGTAGGCAATGGAAGAATACACCGCAAGCACACCGAACATCATGAGCATGATGACGGCCATCAGCAGGATTCGGTCGCTTCCCTGCTGCCGGGTATCGATATCCTCAGGGCTGGTGCCCAGGATATTGGATAAGTTGCTATGTGGAGATGTATAGATCACGCTGCGATACGTCTCAAACCACAACCATCAAATCCCGAACCCATGAGGGTCTTTGTGGGGAGCAATCCCCTGATCAGGTGTTGGATGGTGATATTTGAGTTCTTATTTGTCATGTAAGGATTGAAAATTACCATTTAAGCTCTCAGAGCTTGTACACTTCCTCTTTAAACACTTTACCCCTGTGCTCATAGTCATCAAACATGTCGAAGGAGGAACATGCGGGGCTCAGCATCACGACCTCTCCGCGTTTGGCTACTTTTTGGGCAGCTCTGACCGCAGCCCACATGCTTTCCGCCTTGATCAGATTGGGTACTACATCACCTAATTGTTCCTCCACGCGGTCTTTAGATTCACCGATGGCGATGATGGTATGCACTTTGTCTTTGATCTGATCGATCAGCTCACTGTAGTCATTTCCCTTATCGCGTCCCCCCAGGATCAGTGTCATAGGTTCCTGGAAACTGTCGAGCGCGAACCAGACCGCATTCACGTTGGTGGCCTTACTGTCATTGATGTACTTCACACCATTCACGATACGCACGATCTCGAGGCGGTGCTCTACCCCCACGAAGCTTCGAAGACTTTCGCGGATGGCGTCGTTCTTGATTTCGGCGGCACGCGCGGCCAGGGCCGTGGCAAGGCCGTTACTTAAATTGTGTTTCCCGTTTAATCCTACTTCATGCAATGGCATAAGGGTCTCTTCCGTATTGTTGAATTTGAAGATGATATGTTGGTCTCGCACGAAGGCACCCTCCGGAACCTCGCCGTTGATGGAAAAAGCCCAAAGCCTTGGGGCATTCCGTTTTTTTTTTAGTCCTTCAACATGTGTTTTGATCACGGGATCGTCATAGTTGAAGATGAACCAGTCGTCCGCATGCTGATTTTCAGTAATTCTGAACTTGGCAGTTGCATACGCCTCAAAGCTGTTACCGTATCGATTCAGATGATCGGGTGTGATGTTGAGCAGCAGGCTGATATTCGGCCTGAAGGAGTCAATATGATCCAGCTGGAAGCTGCTTACTTCGAGTATGTAATCTCCTTTTGATGCTTCACGCACCCGGTCTGAGAAGGCCACACCAATATTTCCGGCGAGAGTGTGCTCCCTGCCCGACTGCTTCCATACATCCGCTACCCAGGAAGTGACGGTAGTTTTGCCATTGCTGCCCGTAGTGGCAATAATTCGTTGGTCCGTAAACCAGCTGGCAGCTTCAAGTTCCGAATACACCGCTTTCCCACTATTCAGATAGTGCTGAACGATGGGGGCCTCCGAAGACACACCGGGGCTTACCACCGCAAAATCAGCGGAATGCGCTTTCTCTGAGTGCTCGCCTTCTTCAAAAGATATCGAAGCTTCAATGAGTCGTTGTCTGGGGTACTCGCCGATACTACCATAGTCCGAGACAAACACATCCGCTCCTTTATGCTGAAGGAGGAGAGCGGCAGCCACTCCGCTTCGCGCGGCTCCGATCACTACGATATGTTTTCCTTGCACGTCTTTCATCGGATCTTAAGAGTTAACAGACTGATGATTCCCAGCATCACGGTGATGATCCAGAATCGTACTACGATCTTCTGCTCCGACCATCCCTTTTTCTCAAAATGATGATGGATAGGAGTCATAAGAAATACTCTGCGGCCCTCACCGTACTTCTTCTTTGTGTATTTGAAATAGGTGGTCTGAATGATGACGGAAAGCGTCTCGAAAAAGAAGACGCCACAGATAAAGGGCAGCAGCAGTTCTTTGTGAAGCATAAGGCCCAGGGCTCCGAATGCACCGCCAAGTGCCAGTGAGCCGGTGTCGCCCATGAAGACAGAAGCCGGGTTGGCATTGTACCAAAGGAAGCCCATGCAGGCTCCGATCAGTGCCGCGCAGAAGATGGTGAGCTCTCCCGCCCCGGGGAGGTACATGATGTCCAGAAATTCGGAAAAGTCGGTGCGACCCGACACATAGGCAAAGATGGCAAACACAAACCCGCATATCGCTGAGATCCCGGAGGCGAGCCCGTCCAGCCCGTCGGTCAGATTGGTCGCGTTACTTACGGCCGTAATTACAAATACGGCCACCGGGATATAGATAAGCCATCCGTACTCTTCACCAAAAAAGGCATAGTCCAGATTCACGTTCTTCAGAAACGGTACTGTGGATAAGGTGTTGACCTCCGCAAAAGCAGGGTGGAAATAGAGCGTAGCACCCACGACGATACCCACAATGACCTGACCCGCGATCTTAAAACGGCCCGCCAGTCCGCTTTTGTCTTTTTTGACAACTTTTATGTAATCATCGATAAAGCCTACAACGCCCAGAGCCAGCGTCACAAATACGATGAGCCAGGCATAGATACTGTTCATGCGCATGAACAGCATGGCGGGGATCAGTATGGCCAGCAAGATGATCACTCCACCCATGGAAGGGGTGCCTGCCTTACTTTGATGATGATCTAAGCCGATGTCATCCCTGATCACTTCACCCAGCTGCATATTACTCAGCCAGTGGATGATACGCCGTCCAATGATGAGGCTGATAACGAGCGAGGTAACAGCCGCGAGTCCGGTCCGGGTTGATATATAGGCCATGGCTCCGGTACCGGGCACTTCATACACCTGATCGAGCCAGTAAAAAAGTTCATACAGCATCAGTGACCTCCCTGCGCTTTGAGTTGGAGGGCTTCTGCTGCTACCACCCGGTCATCAAAGGGATGACGGACACCTTCAATCTCCTGGTAGTCTTCGTGTCCCTTTCCCGCAATCAGCACAATGTCTGCGGGCTGAGCTTCATCAATGGCCCAGTGGATGGCCTCCTTCCGGGAAGTGATACTCGTGACCTTGTCCGTATTTTCAAATCCCTGGAGGATATCGGCAATAATGAGATCGGGATTCTCTGTCCTGGGGTTGTCACTTGTCACAACGATGCGGTCGGCGTAAGTTTCGGCAGCTTTGGCCATCTCCGGCCGTTTCACTGAATCCCGGTCGCCACCGGCGCCAAACACCACAAAAAGCCTTTGATCGTCCCCTTTAAGCGTCTTCAGGGTAGACAACACATTAACCAGCGCGTCCGGAGTGTGTGCATAATCTACAATCACTTTAGGGCCGCCAGCCGCTGCGGGTACAACTTCCATTCTGCCCGGCGCGCCTCTTACCTCCCGCAGTGCTTCGGCAATGGTATCTTTGCCTATTCCCAGTGCTTCACAGATAAGAAAGGCCTCAGCGACATTATAGGCGTTAAAGTTGCCGATCAGTGAGGTGCGGATTTCCGTGCCCTTGACCGAAAGGACAAGCCCGTCCGGAGAACTGGAAAGGATCTGGGTATCCGAGTCTTCAAAACTCAGTTCGATCACGTTCGCCTTTGTGTCGCGAGCCATGAATGGGCCGTATTCATCATCCATATTGATGACGGCGGTGGCTTCTCCCTTCAGTCCGTCAAAAAGAATTTTCTTGGCAGAAGCGTAGGCTTCCAGGGTCTCATGATAGTCCAGATGGTCGTGGGACAGGTTGGTGAAGGCGCCTATGTTGAATTCAATACCACCTACACGCTGTTGATGCAGGGCATGGGAAGAGACTTCCATGACCAGGTACTCCGAACCTGCTTCCACCATCTTCCTCATGTCAGCAGCCAGTTCAACAGGGTCCGCGGTGGTCAGCTTGCTGTCCAACGGTTCATCCAGGATTCGTTTCTGTACCGTGCCGAGCAGAGATGCTTGTTTACCGGCATATCGGAGGATCTGATATACCAGGGTGGCGGTCGTGGTTTTGCCGTTGGTTCCGGTGATCGCGACAATCGTTAACTTTTGAGCCGGATTGTCTTCAAAGGCCTGTGCCAGCGGGCCGATCAAGGCACGGCTGTCTTCGACCTCCATCACACAAACTCCGTCCTCATCGGTATAAAATGATTCTTCACAGATCAGCACTTTGGCTCCCCGGTGCATGGCGTCCTCAAGGAAGAGATGGCCATCCACCTCGGTGCCCCGAATGGCAATGAATACCGAGCCTTCGGAGACCGCACGGGAGTCTTGAACGAGCGGACCTATCTCATCTTCCGGCTTATAGCGGGAGACGTGTAGAGGCTGTACGATTTCTATTAGCTGATCGATGTTCAACGCTTACCGCTCGTCTGTTTTTGTGATCAATTCCAGTGATTTCGCTTTACCCCGAAGCGTTACCGTACCGCCGACTCTCATCCTTTCTCCATGTTTAGGAAACTGAGCGTAAATGGTTCCCGAACCTACGGTCTTTGTTTCAAGGCCCAGTTCAGCCAGCAGGGTGGTCGCGGTTCTCATATTCATTCCCCGAAGCTCAGGTACTTCCGCAAAGCCCGGTTGTATAGCACTGCTGTCTGAAACGGCGAATGCTTCTGTGAGGGTGATATTCAGATTGACACCACCAGGAATGGGGCTCCCCGGCTCAAGGCTTTGACCGATCACACGGCCATCAGTACCATTGATCTCATAAGGAATATTGAGCTTACTGAGAAGTAACTCAGCTTCCTTTTTGGTCATGCCGATCACGGAAGGCGTCTGGGCAAAATAGCCGGTTTCTTCTTCCTGTCCGCTGAGTGTTCTCTGGATGTCACTATCGAGTCCGGCAATCCGTTTGGCTGTTTCTCTGAAGATCGGGCCGGCCGTGTAGCCACCATATCCACTGGTTTTGGGCTCATTAAGCACGATAAGGCAAACATACTTCGGATCCTCTACCGGGAAAAAACCAACAAAGGAAGCAAGGTATTTATTGGAGTACCGTCCTTCGAACACCTTTTTTGCGGTTCCGGTCTTTCCGGCGATGCGGAGCCCTTCGATCTGGGCATATTCACCGGTGCCGGAGTCCGATACCACGCTCTCGAAGACCGGTAAGAGTTTTTCAAGTGTACTTTGCCGGGCCACCCTTCGTATTTGAACAGGTTCGGTCTTCTGAACAATATTGCCGGTTTCATCTTCGATCCGGTCAACCAGATAGGGACGCATCATGGTACCCCCGTTGGCAAAAGCCGCATAGGCCTGAGCAACCTGAAGGGGAGTGGCAAGCACCTCATATCCGTGCGACATCCATGGAAGGCTTACCAGGCTCCAGTCATATGGTTTGTTCAGGATGCCGGACACTTCTCCCGAGAGATCAACATTCGTTTTGGAGCCAAAACCAAGATTTCGCGCGTACTGATAAAAGACCTTGGGGTTGAGGCGCATTGCAATTTCCGCGGTTGCGACATTGGAAGACTTCTGTATCACTTCCTGAAAGGTCAGATCGCCCAGCGGATCATGATCCCGGAGTGTGAGGCCGTGAATCTCAACTTCACCGGAGGCCGGGGTCTCAAAGACTTCATTAAAATCGACAACATTCTGCTCAACAGCGGCGATGGCCGTTACGAGTTTGAAGGTGGAACCCGGCTCGATCATGTCGGAAATGGCGAAATTCCGGCGGTTTTCATCTTCTTTGCTGCCGGGATAGTTGGGGTCGTAGGTGGGATAGTTTGCCAGGGCCTTGATGGCTCCGGTCTCAGGGTCCAGGATGATGCCGGTCCCGTAATTGGCCATATGTTTTTCAACGCCGGCTTTGAGCTCGTCCTCAAGGATGGCCTGGATGTAAGAGTCGATAGTGGTGTAGAGGGAATACCCGTTTTTGGGAAGCTTCTTGGGCGCGCCGATGTACGCGGATATCCCACCGTCCCGTTCCCTCCGGACCTGCTGTACCCCGTCTTCACCGGAGAGTACATCGTCGTAGTAGGCCTCCAGGCCTATCCTGCCTTTCATTTCGTGATTGACAAAGCCAAGCGCGTGGGATGCAAGTGAGCCAAAGGTGTATTTTCGCCGGAAGGACTCTTCGATGATGAGGCCCTTTATTCCCAGGTTCTCAACCAGGTCTTTCTGCACCGGATCCAGATTCTGGGCCAGTACCTCATATTCTGAATGAGGAGGGGCCGTCCGGATCAGGTTCTGGTAATACTCCGGGCTTTTTCCTGTAATACCGGAGAGGGTTTGTGCCAGAAGGCGGATGTCTTCTTTATTCCTTCCGTTAAGCAGGGGATCAAGGGCTACCTTAAAGCTGGAGGAATTGGTTGCCAGCAGCGTGCCGTTGGCATCATAGATATTTCCGCGCTGGGCAGGAATGGGGATCTGATCTATGGCCTGCTGGCTCCAGAGGGTTCGCAGTTCATCGCCTTCTATATAATTTATGCGCACCAGCTGAAAGGCCAGGGCGCATGGAATCAGCAGAAGGAGTCCCAGGACCAGGAACATGCGGCTCAATATGGCAGTCCGTTCCGTCATCCTACTCCTTTATAATGATCACTTTGTCGGCGGGTCCGCCGTTGATGAATCCTGCTTCTTCAGCTTTCTGGTAGATCTCTGCGGGCCCTACCATGCGATCGTACTGAAGCTTCAGCGCGTCATGCTGACTGCGCGCCTTATTGTATTCCGCTTCAAGCAGCTGCACTTCCTCTAATAGTTTCTGGGTCGCAAAAACATGGGTGAGATAAAGGAAACCGCAGGCACCGATGAGCAGAGTGGCCAGGATCACTTTCCACGGCTTTATGTCGCGGATTCGCTTCTTAACCGATTTAGAGGTAATCCGGGGCGCTGAACGTTTTCCCCTGGGGGAGGAAGAGGGGGATGTTATGTCAGGCCGAGGTACTCGTCGGAGGTTAGGTCGTGTTTCGCGCTGCTTAAGAGGGGATTGCACGATCATTGACTGCCTCCCTCGGTTTTTTCCGCGATCCGGAGTTTGGCGCTCCGGGCCGCAGGGTTTCGGGATACTTCTTCCGGGGAAGGAGTGATGACCTGCCGGTTGACAGGCCGTAGTGGGGAAATAACATTGCCGTAGAAGTCTTTTTCGACTTCTCCCTTATGGTTGCCGGCTTTAAAGAATTTCTTAACGATGCGGTCTTCCAGTGAATGATAAGACATTACAACCAGCCGTCCGCCCGGTTTCAGCAGCTCCAGCGACTGATCCAGTACATCTTTCAGTACGTCCAGTTCGCGGTTCACTTCGATCCGGATGGCCTGAAATACCCTGGCTAATGATTTAACCGCGAAACGCTCAGGAACCACGCTGCGAACTACTTTTGCCAGTTCACCGGTGGTTTCAAGGGGGCGGGCCTCAATGATGGCACGGGCAATTTTCCGGCTTCCGCGCTCTTCCCCGTAATGGAAGATAATGTCGCGGAGCTCCTCATAATCGTAGCTGTTAACCACCTGGTAGGCGGAAACGCCGGATAAGTTACCCATTCGCATATCCAGCGGACCGTCTTCCTGAAAGCTGAAGCCTCGTTCCGCTTCTTTGATCTGATGCGTGGATACTCCTAAATCTAACAGGATTCCGGCTACCTGACCGTGGGTTTGGGGAGGTAGAAGGGTGGACAGGTAGCCGAAATTACCTTTTATCGTTTTGAATCGTGGATCGTCGCCGATGCGGGCTGTAGC
Organism: Balneola sp.; assembly: GCA_965267385.1. Taxonomy (GTDB): domain Bacteria; phylum Bacteroidota; class Rhodothermia; order Balneolales; family Balneolaceae; genus Balneola. Next base: position 2,347,216 of record OZ253957.1, on the reverse strand, counting down.
AGCGGCTATAGCCTCGTCATCCTGGTCGATGGCATAAAGTGTTGCTTCGGTTCCGATCCGGGAGAGAATATCTTTGGAGTGACCACCGCCACCCAGGGTACCATCCACATAAATGCCGTTCTCATCAGTAATGAGGGCTTCCATGCATTCCTGGAGCATGACCGGGATGTGCTCATGGTATGTCGTCATCTCAAGCACCATCGTTTTCGGTCGGACCTCCGAGTACCTGTTCAAAAATATCTTCAATCGACTCAGGCGTCATGTTCTCATCCGCTTCGCTGAGTTTTTCAGGAGACCATATTTCGATATGTTCCCCCATTCCTATGAATATCACTTTGGAGTCGATGCCTGAGAAGCTCATGTGCTCAGCGGGAAGGGCGATCCGGTTCTGTTTATCCAGGGATACATCTTCTGCAAACCGAAGCAGGTATCGCTTTACCAATCGGCCGTTTTTAGAGAAAGAGTTGATAGAAGAGAGCTTTTCTTCAACCGATTCCCATTCATTTTCGGGGTAGAGATACAGGCAGGGGTCACTCTGGCCGCGCACAATAGTGAAGCGTTCCTGTGCGTCAGGACTGAGAGCTTTGCGCAATTTAGCCGGGAAGGATACACGTCCTTTATCATCTATACTATGCTCATATGTTCCTTTAAAGCTAGGCACGATCCCGACCAGTGGATATCAGATTGCTAATTGATTGGAAAAGAGAGAAGTCCCCACTATCTCCCACTTCACCCCACAATGTACCCTAAACTATGCTATTGTGTCAAGGGTTTTATCATGGATTTTGAAAAAAGATGGTCTCAGCCTCGCTATTCGGCAGAAAAGTGAAAAACGGGTAGAAAGTGGGAGGAAATGATGCGTAATGACAAGGACTAGCATCTTCATGCAGTTTGGCAGGACAAGGCGAGAGAATATTATCAGAGTGAACTTTATAACCAACCAAAGAATGATGAATAAAAGATTGCTCTGTTTGATACCCCTGCTGTGTGTGACGACCACGCTTATAAACTGCTCTTCACAGGATGATGAATTTGCCAGGCTGGAGGTTCGTGGTGTGGCGGTTAATTCTGACTCGGAAGTGGTGCCCAATACGCTTTTGAGTGTTACCGCAAACAATACGAATGAAAATGGCACGCAGGGTTTTGGGGTACAGGTATCCACAGATGCGGAAGGCCGGTTCAGTGCGGAGATAACAGGAGCTATTGACGCCGAACTGCATACCGATTTTATCGAAGTACTTCCGGTAGGACCGTTAAATGAAAGGGATATTGAAAGAGGTGCGCGAATTACAGTGGAGCTGAGTATTCCGGTAGGCGAACGCCAGATTTATGAAGCGGGACAGCTAACCATCGTACCGTATCAGTAACCGCCTAGTCGGGAATAACCCCCCGCGACTTCAGAATTTCCAGGACCTCAGGAAGGGGGAGTGCTTCCTGGGTGCCACGATGCCCGGATACGGTAGTGGCTTTGAACAGCGAATTCAGGATGGCTTCTTCCGTGGCTTCAACGGCGGCGAGAAAGAGGGGAGTCATGGCGTTATTATGTAGTACAGAGAGGTCTCTGGCCGGGCCTTGGTCATTCCGTTCATTTCGCACGGACTCATGCGTGGAGAAAGCGATCACATAATCTCCGCTTCCGTTAGAAGCGAATCCGCCCACCCGGGCGATTCCCAGAAAGGCTCGTTTGGCCAGCCGCTCCAGATTACGGGAGCTGACAGGCGCATCGGTAGCCACCACGATCATGATGGATCCATCTACATCGTACGGGACAATATTGGAAAGGTAATGCCGGTCCAGCTCTTCTCCGACCGGCGCTCCGTCGATAGTGAGGACGCCCCCAAAGTTGGATTGCACGAGGACTCCCACGGTATATCCGCCCAGTTCCTCCGGCAGCGTCCTGGAAGACGTTCCTATTCCACCTTTAAAGCCCAGTGCCCGTGTACCGGTACCGGCTCCTACAGATCCCTCCTCAACACGTCCTGACTCCGCATTCTGTAAAGCTTCGTACACATCGCTGATCGTCACATGCCTTCCGCGAATGTCGTTCAGCCATCCGTCATTGGTCTCACCCACCACGGGGTTGATGGAACGAACGCTCTCATTTCCTTCCATATTCAGCATATAGTCCGTGATTCCGTTGGCCACGGTATGAACACTAAGCGTATTGGTAAGTCCGATCGGGGTTTCAATTTCGCCCAGCTCCTGAACCTGAGTGAAACCGAGTGCTTTACCGTATCCGTTGCCTACGTAAACCGCGGCAGGCACTCTGCTTTGGTACAGGTTTCCGTCATGGGGTAGAATTACCGTTACACCGGTCCGGATATGGTCTCCTTCGATCAGAGTTTGATGGCCCACCTGAACCCCTTCAACATCGGTGATGGCGTTGAGGGGACCGGGGCTGAGGATGCCGGGAGTGATACCATAGTCACGAACACGCATCGGTTCCTGAGCACTGATGTCGGTGATCAGTATTCCAAGCAGAAAGATTAAGGAAGCTAGTCTCATCATTATCAGATTTGTTCCGGCCAAAATAAGATAATGAACCGGAGAGGCTAAATATTTTTACTGATCGAGATCAGGTCAGCCAGTATTCCCGCGGCCGTCACTTCCTTTCCGGCCCCGGGTCCCTGAATCACGATTGGGGTCCGGGTATATCGTTCCGAGTAGATCTGAATGAGATTGTCGGTTCCGTTTAATCCACCCAGGGGGGAGCCGGCGGGAACTTCTTCAATGCCCACCCGGATACCTTTTTTCGTGAACGTGCCGGTATAACGAAGACGTAACCCTTTTTCCCGGGCTTCAGCGTTTCGGTTCCGCCAGTATCCGTCGTACTCCTGAATCTGTTCAAGAAAATCACTGAGCGGAAGTGCCGTCAGCTTTTTGGGAACCAGTGATTCAACCTGCACATTTTCCCGTTCAAACACATAGCCGCAGGTGCGCGCCAGGATGAGAAACTTTCGGGCTACATCTTCTCCGGAGAGATCGTCCCGGGGATCGGGTTCAGAGTATCCTTCTTTTCTGGCGAGCCGAATGACCTCACTGAACGGGATGCCTTTTTGCAACTGATCGAAGATATAGGTCATGGTTCCTGAAACCACTCCGGAAATTGCGGTGATACGATCGCCGGAACTCATCAGGTTTTGGATGGTACTGATCACCGGTAGTCCGGCCCCGACCGTAGTTTCGTATTTATAATGTGTGTCGGTATTCGAAGAAAGCCGGATAAGAGTATTAAAATAGGGCTGGCCTGACGTGTTGGCCAGCTTACTTGGAGTGGCGATATGAATTCCATGGCTTAGGAGCGTCTCATAATATTTCGCGACCTCCGGACTTCCGGTAGCGTCCACGAAAATGAGGGGCTGAGGATGATCTTTCAGCCGGCGGATAATATCTTCCCATGACGTTTCATTTTGTGTATTGAAAAGTATTCTGAGTTCATTTCCGGGTTCCGGTTCCCAACACAACTTCCGGCTGTTGCACAAACCCGAGATCACGAACTGAATTCCGGGATGATTCAGGTCATCGATCATTTTTAAAAGGGTACCTCCCACAGCACCTGTCCCCGCCAGAAATACGGAAATTTTTTTCAGTTGAGGGTCTTTTCTTCTTCTCAGTGCAGATGATAATTCCAGTGTACGGTTCATGGTTTAACTATGGGTGATTATGGTTTTGTGAGAAAGAAAGAAGCTCTTCAGGTGTTCATTGATTTGATCGAACTCTATCAGGAAGGCATCATGGCCATAGGGGGAGCTGATCTCCGCATATCGTGAGTTCGGGATGCGGAGAACCAGGTCTTTTTGCTCCACGGTGGGATAGAGGATATCTGAATCGATACCTATGACGAGCACGGGAATGGTGAGTGTTCCCAGGGCTTCGTTGTGTGAAATCCTTCCCCTTGATACATCATGGGTATCCATAGCTTTGGTAAGGTGAATGTAGGAGAGGGCGTCAAAGCGGTTAACCAGTTTATCTCCCTGATAAGTAAGGTAGGATTCCACCTGAAACTGCTGGTTGCTTTCGTTGTAATCCCGTGCAAATTTTTGCCGGTAATTTTCGGCTGTGCGATAGGTGATCATTGCAAAAGAGCGGGCAGCCGCTAATCCCTTTGAGGGCGGGTTTTCTTTTTCATACCACCCTCCGTTCCATTCTTTATCCGCGCAGATAGCCTGTCGCTGCGCGTGGCTGATACCGATTGCCCAGGCCGTGTGCGATTTCCCCATCGCGATCAAACAAGCGGACCGGAACCGTTTATCCAGCAGAACGAGTTCCAGAGCGATCATACCGCCCATTGATCCGCCGATCACCAGTTCGATGCCACGGATATCCAGTTCATCCAGAAGATGCAAGAGAAAACGGGCGCAGTCCCTGATCGTAATATCCGGGAAACCGGCCCGGTAGGGCTGTCCGGTATCGGGTTCGGCAGACCAGGGGCCCGTGGAGCCGTAACAGCTTCCCAGGTTATTGATGCAGACCACAAAATGCTTGTCCGGATCAATGACAGAATCCTTATGGAAGAGTCCCGAGAACCAGCTCTCAGCATCCGAATTACCGGTGAGGGCATGACAGATCAGGATCACATTATCGCGGGTTTTGTTGAGTGTTCCCCAGGTGTGATAGGCGAATTCCGGACGCTTAAAAGTAAAGCCGGATTCGGTAGTGAAGGGGGAGTCAGAACGATAAAGATGATGAGTACTCATAATAAATGATCAGAAGTAGTGAGCCCTGTTGTCCACAGGACTCACTTTGGTTGTTATTGGAGCGATCGTCATATCAGGCTGCCACCGTGCTCTTCAGCTTTGAAAGGGCCTGTTTAAAATCACCGATGATATCATCGATATGCTCGATGCCGACTGAAACTCGGATAAGATCGGGGGTCACGCCGGTTGCAGACTGCTCTTTTCCGTTCAGTTGCTGATGCGTGGTGGAGGCCGGGTGAATAACCAGGGTTTTTGCATCCCCGACATTTGCAAGGTGGCTGCAGAGGTCCACACTTTCGATAAAAGCGCGGGCAGCGTCATATCCTCCCTTTACTCCAAAGGTGAACACCGAGCCGAAGTGATCAGGCTTCAGGTATTTCCTGGCCCGCTCATGATAGGCGTGCTCCGGCAATCCGGTGAAGTTCACCCATTCGACCTCCTCCTGTTCTTTCAGCCAGTTGGCCAGTTCAATTGCGTTACGATTGTGCCGTTCCACACGGAGTGACAGGGTTTCCAGTCCCTGAAGCAACAAAAAGCTGTTGAAGGGAGACTGGGCGGGACCGAAATCTCTGAGCCCTTCCACGCGGGCCCGGATTGCAAAAGCGATATTGCCGAAAGGTCCTTCATCGCCAAAAACTTCCCAGAAGTTGAGCCCGTGATAGCCGGGCGAAGGTTCACTAAACAAGGGATACTTTCCGTTCCCCCAGTTGAAATTGCCGCCGTCCACGATTACCCCGCCGATAGAAGTGCCGTGTCCTCCTATCCATTTGGTTGCCGAGGCCGTGACCACATTGGCTCCGTAGTCGATGGGCCGGATCAACGCTCCGCCCGCACCAAAGGTGTTGTCAACCACCAGGGCTATGCCGTGATCTGCTGCCAGTTTGGAAAGCCCTTCAAAGTCGGCCACATTTCCCCGCGGATTTCCGATGGATTCCACATAAATGGCTTTGGTATTGTCGTCGATATGAGCTTCAAAAGCCTCAAGGGTATCTTCTTCTGCAAAACGAACGTCAATTCCAAGCCGGGGAAGGCTCACTTTGAACTGGTTATAGGTTCCGCCATACAGGAACTGAGTGGATACGATGTTGTCCCCAGCCTGTGCCAGGTTGGTGATAGCGAGGAACTGCGCGGCCTGACCGGAAGCGGTGGCTACTGCAGCTGTGCCTCCTTCAAGAGCGGCAAGTCGCTTTTCAAATACATCCGTTGTAGGATTCATGATGCGCGTGTATATGTTGCCAAACTCCCGCAATCCAAAAAGATTGGCAGCGTGTTCAGTATTCTTGAAGTTGTAAGATGTGGTCTGATAGATCGGTACAGCTCTCGACCCGGTTGTCGGATCGGCTTCCTGACCTGCGTGTAGTTGTAAGGTTTCGAATTTATAAGAACTCATGTTTTCAGTGTTTTTGGTTAGTAAATAAAAAAGCCCCTTTCGGGGATGAGTCCGAAAGAGGCTGTGAAAACCGAGCTCTTCGCACTCATCTTTCCCCGACTGTAGTCGGAGCAGGATGTAGCACCTTTTCCGGTTCGCACTAGTGCTTACCGGCTGGTTGCCAAGGCTTCACAGGACCTGATCCCTCCACCTTTCTCGATGAGAATGCATGATGTAAAAGAACGAATGAAACTAACGGCCATAAAAAAAGTCCTTCGGATCATGCACTCCAAAGGACTTTTTATATGATATTTTTTTTACGCTATCAGCCCTCTGAAGTGTGTGAACACATACACATGCACATTTCCGGCATGGCGATGAGGACGATATGTTGGTGCGTTAATTTCATTGAAGGAAGCTTACGAGTTAGAATAGAAAGGAGCAATAGCTGTTGCATTAATTTTAATAAAAGCGCTTCCTGTCAGAGATCTCCAGTCAAGCCTGTACTTCTTAACTTTTTGTGATACAAAGGATAAGCGTTTATGGACGGTATCCCAGGCTTCGGACCATATTCTCTTTTTCCCTCCACTTTTCACGGACTTTCACATGCAGATCCAGGAAGACTTTGCGTCCCACAAACTCTTCGATAGACTCCCTGGCAGCCGTTCCAAGCTGTTTGATAGCCCTGCCGCCTTTACCGATCAGCATCCCTTTCTGGGAGTTCCGGTTTACAATTACTTCGGCATTAATGTAGTCCAGGTCTTCCCGTTCTTCGTACTGGATCACTTCCACGGTAGTGGAGTAGGGGATTTCCTCGTGGTACTGCAGGTACACCTGTTCGCGGATCAGCTCAGCTGCAAAAAAGCGAAGAGGATGCTCGCTCAGCTCATCCTTCGGGTAGAAGGGAGGCCCGGCAGGCAGGTTCTCTTTAATGATCTTCATAAGTTCCTCTATTCCGGTGCCGTCCAGGGCTGAAACACAGACAGTGGTTGTGAAATCAAACTTGGCAGTCAATTCGGTACCCAGTTTTTCCACTTCTTCCCTGGATGTGGTGTCAATTTTGTTGATCACCAAAATAACCGGCTTGTGGAACTTGCGCAGTGAGTCATACGCGTAGTCCGGAATGTTGTCTTCCCCGGCTTCAACGATAAAGAGGATGAGATCCGCATCTTTTTCAGCCTTCTCTACAAAGCGCATCATAGCTTTCTGAAGTTCATACCTGGGATTGATGATACCCGGGGTATCCAGAAATATGATCTGGGCATTTTCTTCAGAGTGAATGCCAATAATTTGATGGCGGGTGGTCTGGGCTTTATGAGTGGTGATAGAAAGCTTGGTTCCCAGAATCTGGTTCATGAGTGTGGACTTACCCGCGTTGGGTTTACCCACGATGGCAATGTAACCGGATCTGTGCGCGTTCTGATCAGTCATTCGTTATCCGGTATAGGTGGCAATTATTTCCAGGTAGGCTTGCACGGTTCGCTTCAGCCCCCAGAAAATGGAGGTGCTTATTAAAGCATGCCCGATGCTCACTTCGTTCAGGTGTGGAACTTCATCCAGCAAAAGCGGGAGATTATCCAGGTTCAGCCCGTGGCCTGCATTGACCTTCATTCCCAGCGAGTGGGCCAGTTCGGCTCCTTTCCGAAGGCGGCTTAACTCCTCCCTGCGGGCCTGTTCATTTTCTGCATTGGCATAAACCCCGGTATGTAACTCGATGGCGTCCGAACCCAGGTCGGCAGCCCGTTTTATATCTTCAGGGTTGGGATCCAGGAATAAGCTGATCGCGATATCGGTTTCACGAATGGAAGGAAATACGCGCTCCCTGAAATCCTGATACACCGACTTCATGTCCAGCCCGCCCTCGGTGGTAAGTTCCTCACGTCCTTCGGGTACAAGGGTGCAGAGATCGGGGTTCACATCTTTTAATATGGTTAGCATCTCATCTGTAGCTGCCATCTCAAAATCGAGGGTTCCTGTAACCGCTCTCTTTAAATTGAAGGCATCCTCATCCCGTATATGCCTGCGATCCCCCCTGAGATGAAACACGATTCCGGCCGCTCCATAGTTTTCGCAAAGGGTTGCGGCCTCAACAGGGTCTGGATATCCTTCACCACGAGCGTTTCTCAGCGTAGCCACGTGATCAATGTTTACCAGTAGTCGCATATTAGATGTTATTTTTATTAAATATGATCAGGAGTTTTAATTTGTTTGAGCTCCTGAAAGATTTACATTCTTGCCATCAATAAGATAATGATAAAGCAGACAGGATTAATAATAACTCTGATGTTGGCTGCTACTTCCTGCGGAGTAGTCAAAAAGGGTACTATTCCCTGGGATAAAAAACCCGAAACAAAACCCGTTGTTGCGGACAAGGGTGGTGAAAGACCGGCGGCCGCGGGGATTACCGTAGCCGATTCAGAGCTGCTTTCCAAAAGTGAGAAAAAGACAAAAGAGTCATTGGAGATTGCTTACAAAGACTGGCAGGGGGTGCCGTATGTGTTGGGTGGAACCGGATACGACGGGGTCGACTGTTCATCTTTCATGCAGATTGTATTTGAAGATTACTTTGGACTTAAACTTCCCCGCAATACAAAAGACCAGATCAAGGTGGGAAAATCGGTTAAACAAAAGGGGATCAAGTTAGGAGACCTGGTATTCTTTAAAACGGGAAAGAACACCCTTCACGTAGGGGTCATGGTAAACGGTCAGGAGTTTATGCATGCCTCTACAAGTTCAGGTGTTATGATTTCGGGCTTGCAGGAACGGTATTGGGCTGAACGCTATCTGACTGCCCGCCGGGTTCTCTGATCCCTTAACCTCACAGCAGTTACATTATGATGTTCATAACCGCAATCATTGAATGGCTAGAGACCATTACGAACTCTGACTTTATGCCCCACGGAATGTGCTACCTCTGGCAGCCGGCGACCTTGTGGTCGAATGTACTGGGCGACACCATTACGGCCCTCTCGTATTTTCTGATTCCCGGGCTGTTGGTTTACTTTATCCGGCTTCGCAAAAATATCGAGCTGAAAGGCGTATTTCTGGCTTTTGCTATTTTCATCATCGCCTGCGGCTTAACCCATGTTCTGGGCGTGATCAACGTTTGGGTACCACTGTATAACATAACCGGGGTGCTGAAGCTGATCACCGCTCTTGTATCTGCGGCCACGGTAACTCTTTTATACATCAAACTGCCCGAAGCTCTCAAGATTCCGAGCCCCAACGAACTGGAGCTTGTGAATAAGGAGCTGAGGAAGGAAGTCGAATACAACAAGCAGCTCAGAAAAGAACTTGAAAGCCAGAAAGCCGAGCTTGAAAAGACAGTAGAAACTCTGGAAGAAACACAGAAACTGGCGAAGATCGGCTCATGGGAAGTAGATGTGGAACAGATGACCTGCGAGTGGTCCGAAGAGGTGTATAACATACATGAAATACCGGCGGGGACCCCGGTTACCGTCGATGAAGGGATCAAATGTTACAGGGAAGACTATCAGCCCGTCATCGAGAAGGCCGTTAACGAAGCCGTAGAGCAACAGGAGAACTGGGACGAGGAATGTGTTCTGGTAACCCGTTCCGGCAAGGAGACCTGGGTGCGTATTCTGGGAGCTCCGGTATTCGAGGACGGCAAGCTTACCAAGCTGCGCGGGCTGTTGATGGACATTGATGAATTTAAAAGAGAGGAAGAAGAACGACTCAAAACAGAGCTTAAGTTCAGGAGTATCTTTAACAACACGTTTAATTTTACCGGCCTGCTGGATCCGGACGGCATCCTGATCGAAGCGAACCAGTCGGCTCTGGATTTTGGTGGTTTTACCCTGGAGGAAGCCAGAGGCCTTCATTTTGCGGACGCCCCATGGTGGTCGCTCAGCAAAGAGATCAATGAAAAATTGAGAAGATCGATAAAGAAGGCGGCGGAGGGAGAATTCATCCGCTACGATGTGGACGTGGTAGGTGTGGGCGGCCAGGTCATTACCATAGACTTTTCCATCAATCCGGTTTTTAATGCCGAAGGTGAAGTGATCTACCTGGTGCCGGAGGGAAGGGATATCACGGAACGCATTGAGCTGGTTGAGCAACTTGAGCTGAGCGAAAAACAACTCCGGCAGTTTATAGAGCAGGCCCCGATAGCCGTAGCCATGCTGGATAATGACATGAAGTATATTACCACCAGCAAAAAGTGGTTTGAGGAGTACGAGATAAATGAGAAAAGCCTAAAGGGGAAAAGTCACTATGATCTGTTTCCGGAAATCCGAAATATGCCTGAATGGATGCAGATTCATCAGGAGGTCTTGAATGGAGTAGAAAAGATCAATCCGAAAGACAAATTCATCCGAAAGGACGGTTCAGTTCAATGGATCAGCTGGAAGTTGATCCCGTGGTATAACGAGCCGGGAGAAGTTGGAGGAATGATCATGTATACCGCAGACATCACGAATGAAGTGGAATACCGGGAAAAACTGGAGAACCTTAACGAACTGCTTGAGCAGCAGGTTGAAAAGAGAACACAGGAACTGAACAGGGTGAATAAAGAACTGGAGTCGTTTAGTTATTCGGTTTCACACGACCTTAGGGCACCGCTCCGATCCATCAATGGATTTGCAAAGATCCTGGAAGAAGATCACAATGACTCGCTGAACGAAGAGGCCAGAAGGTTGATACGGATCATCAGAAAAAGCGCGCTCCGTATGGGGCAGCTCATCGATGATATTCTGAACTTCTCAAGACTGGGAAGAAAGGCCCTGAACATAGGCCGGATCGAGACCGGCAAGCTGGTCAGGGAAGTTATCAAAGAAACGGAGGAGATCTACAGTGATTCGACGCTGGAGGTTGAGATCCGGGACCTGCCGGATATTAAAGCGGACCTGAGCCTTATGAAACAGGTATTCTCAAACCTGATATCCAATGCGGTAAAGTATTCTTCACATAGAGATAAAGTCTTGTTAAGGCTTGCATCTGAGATAAAGGATGACGTAGTTATACTCAGTATTAGTGACAACGGCGTGGGTTTTGACATGAAATATCACGATAAACTGTTCGGGGTTTTTCAGCGTCTTCACTCAGCGGATGAGTTTGAGGGAACCGGAGTGGGGCTTGCCATCGTCAAACGAATCATTAACAAGCATGGAGGAGATATTTGGGCTGAGAGCGAACCAGGAAAAGGGTCAACATTCTATATTTCATTACCTCAAAAGTAGTACTCAATATGAAAACGGATAAAACAGTTGAAATACTTCTTGTTGAAGACAGTGACCAGGATGCGGAGCTGGCAATCCGGGCATTGAAAAAAAAGAACATCGCCAACAGCATTGTCCGGCTCACCAACGGAGAGGAAGCCCTGGACTTTATATTTGCAAAAGGCGAATACCAGCACCGGAATATAAAGAATCAACCTAAAGTAATACTTCTGGATCTGAAAATGCCCAAAGTGGATGGTCTGGAAGTGCTGAAAGCAATAAGGGACAGGGAGGAGACTAAAAATATACCTATCGTGATCCTTACTTCATCCAAAGAGGAAAGCGATCTGGTAAAAAGTTATAAGCTGGGAGTTAACAGTTACATCGTCAAACCGGTGGATTTTGAAGGCTTTACTGAAGCGGTCAGCGAAATCGGTTTGTACTGGGTGCTGCTCAACGAAAAGCCCTGATAGTGGACTTTGAGGCCTGATCATGAGTATTAAGCTATTGATATTGGAAGATTCCGAGCTGGATGTCGAATTGATGCTCCGGGAGATTGATACCTTGGATCAGGATTTTGATAAGAACGTAGTTTCTAACCGGGAAGATTTTGAAAAGGAAGTCCGGGAGTGGGCTCCCGACCTGATCATCTCGGATTTTAACCTGCAGAGCTTTCGAGGTGATGAAGCACTTACTTATGCAAAAAGAATAATACCGCAAGTACCATTTATTATGCTTTCCGGCTCTATTACCAAGGAAATGGAAGTGGTATTGTTGGAGAACCGGGCGAATGATGTACTCACTAAGGACAATCTTAAGAGGCTTCCATTCGCCATTAATCGCGTTCTTAACGAGATCAGAGACAAGGAAAAGCTTAATACCACACTTTTTGAGCTGGCCGGTAATGTCAGATTTCAGGAGGCACTGGCAGATATTTCACTCGTTTTTAACTCATCCGATGATTTCGATTCAAAGGTAAATTTTGCTCTCAAAGTACTCGGTGAAACGGTGGATGTTTCCAGAGTATATATTTTTGAGGATTACAACAACGGAAAAAATTCCAGAAATACCTACGAATGGTGTGCCGAAGGGGTGGAACCTGAAATCGATAACCTCCAGCACTTGAGCTACGACGAGGATATTCCTTCCTTTAAGAAGTACCTGGAGCGAAATGGTCTGGTCTATTCCAACGATATTTCTACGATGGAGGATGATATGAGGTACCATCTGGAGCCTCAGGGAATCAAAGCCTTGATCGTTTATCCCATTTTCCTGGATAATGAACGCTTCGGTTTTGTAGGCTTTGATGAAGTAAGGCAGCCACGCGAATGGAGTCCGTCTGAGGATAAACTGTTGAGATCCGTGTCGGGTATCTTGTCGAACGCTTACAGCGAGAGAATGGCCTGGGAGAAGCTGGAGCGAACGAACGAAAAACTGAACAAGCTGCTCAGTGAAAAGGAACTGCTGGTCGGGGAGATCCATCACCGGGTCAAGAATAATCTGGCCCTGGTATCCAGTTTTCTGCAGCTCGACCAAATGGGGCTTGGCAGCCATAACAAAGAAGACATAGTACAGTCCAACATTCTCAGGATCAAATCCATTGCCCTCATCCACGAGATCGTGTATCAGCAAGGCTCATTTTCTAAGATCAGTGTGTATGAAACCCTGAGCAAAGTGCTGCAAGAAAGCCTTTCATTTGCGGGAATTGACAATCCCGTTATCAACAGGCTCGGCCCGGAAGATTCCATTATGTTCAATATCAACCAGGCCGTTCCTTTTTCACTGCTGATCAGCCAGATGATCTATGAAGTGAACAGCTATCATAAGCTCAAAGGGCTTACATTTGGTACGGATGATGGGGGATATGTGATTGATGTAAGCGTAAGGCAACGTGATTCGGAAATTGAGGTCATGCTTGCCAATGAGCAATTATCTGATGTGCTTCACATTCTGAAGAAAGGTACCGAACATACATTTTCTGAGATACTTGAGGTGCTGGCAAAACAAATTTCAGCCGAAATGGAAGTGAGTACTGCTGAAAATTATGCCCTCATCCGCTTCGAATACCGGGATGTAAAAGGTTCAAGCAGCTCGATAAGCTGAGCTCATGGTAGTTCTTCTTCGCTCTGAAAAATATCTTTCAACATGGCGATATACGGATCGGAAGGCTCTATACCGCGCCTTTCCATCATCGCCGATATAGCTTCAACGGCTTTCTCGAAACGATACACGGAATTCCCGGAATCTCCCATCCAGCTGAAAGAAGGGATCAGCTTAGGCGGAAAGCCCGAAACAAAAATATTGGCGCAAACTCCGCAGATGGTCCCGGTATTCAGCATCGTGTTAATGGCGGTTTTGGAGTGATCTCCCATTACGGTGCCGAGAAATTGTAAACCGGTTTCGGTCTCTTCTCCGGTAATCCGGTTGGGAAGGCGAACGGGGCTGTAGTTGTTCTTAAGATTGGACGTGTTAGTGTCGGCTCCCAGGTTACACCATTGCCCAAACAGGGAATTCCCTACAAAGCCGTCATGCGCTTTATTGGAGTAAGAATGAAAAACAGAATTCGAAATTTCCCCTCCCGCTTTACAATGGGGACCGATCGTGGTACCTCCGTAGATCCTCGCCCCCATTTTGACGGTTGCCGAATTTCCCACGGCCACGCTGCCTTTCAGGATCGCCCCGGCTTCAACGGTGCAGTCCTTGCCGAGATAGATAGGACCGTGATCGGCTATCAGAATAGCTCCCGGCTCAATCGTGACACCGGATTCGGCATATATATTTTCCGGATTGCTGAAATGTACCTGCGGGTATTTCTGAGTTTGTATGGGCTTCGCTCCCAGCCGCTCAATATCCCGAAGTATTTCCTGATGGTTCTGGCTTAAGATATCCCAGACGTTTTGCATGTTGGAAGGCTTCCCATTCAACGGGATCTTGTCACAGGAAGAAAAATCGGGGAGAGCACCTTCCTCATCGTTCAGAGAATCCTCTTTTGGGAGTGCCACCAATACGGGCCGCTCCTTGTCAAAATAGCCCTGGTTGGACTTCAGATTACCGATATCCATAGACATGTCGGGCAGGTAGCCTGAGTTCACCCAGTAGATCAGGTCATCATCCGGCCCGGGGAGTACATGTGCTTCATCGAGGCAGGGAACATAGGGGGTATGATGCGAGTAGGATGATGCACCCGGTTGGATCATCCATTTTTCGGTAATGGTAAGAATCCCCACCCTTAGCTCTTCCACGGGCCGTGTAAGGGTCAGGGGATAAAATCGGTCTTCCTTAAAGTCTGAGAAGAATCTGAGATGCATGATAAGAACATGTTTTATTTGCCAATTAAATGATACCTTTTGGCAGTTTTCTATAAACAGTTGAAGATAACACATAAATACAGAATAGCATGTGTGGAATAGTAGGCTACATCGGCGATAAAAAGGCGAATGAAGTAATCATTAAGGGATTAAAGAGACTCGAATACAGGGGATACGACTCAGCGGGTATAGCGGTATTGAACGGAAATATTGCCTATAAAAAAGGGAAGGGTAAGGTGGCCAAGCTGGAGAGTATGCTCAACAGTGACACGGAAGGGAAAGTCGGGATCGGACATACCCGCTGGGCTACGCACGGAGAACCAAACGATATCAATTCGCACCCGCATACCAGCAGTTCAGGCAAGCTGGCGCTGGTACATAACGGCATAATAGAGAATTACAATACGCTTAAGAAAAGCCTGACCGAGAAAGGGCATACTTTTTACTCGGATACGGATACCGAAGTAGTAGCCAAGCTTATCGAGAATTTCCTGGACGAAGGACAATCGGATCTGAAAAAAGCGGTTCAGAATGCACTGGCACAGATCAACGGCACCTACGGACTGGCCATCATTCATGAGGATTTTCCGGATCAGATTATCGTGGCCCGCAAGGGCTCCCCGTTGCTCATAGGTATAGGGGATGGCGAAATGCTGATTGCTTCCGATGCCTCCGCTGTGGCTGAATACACCGATCAGGTGGTGTACCTGGATGATGAGGAAATGGCGGTCATCAAAAAGGATGGATACGAAGTTCATTCATTGGAGAACATCCCCTTAAGCAAGGAAGTGCACGAGCTGGCTCTTTCTCTGGATGAAATTGAGAAGGGTGGTTTTGATCATTTCATGCTGAAAGAAATTTTTGAGCAGCCCAAAGCACTGTCGGATTGCCTCAGAGGAAGGGTGAACCCGAAAGACGGTACCATTACGCTGGGCGGGATTGAAAGCGTGATGGATCAGCTGGTGAACGCAAAGCGCATCGTTATTGCCGCATGTGGCACGAGCTGGCACTCTGGGCTGGTTGGTGAATACCTGTTCGAGTCCCTGGCCAAGGTTTCTGTGGAAGTTGAATATGCATCTGAATTCAGATACAGGGATCCGCTCATTGGAGAGGGAGACGTACTGATCGTGATTTCACAAAGCGGGGAAACTGCAGACACCCTGGCTGCACTTCGGGAGGCGAAAGAAAAAGGAGCCCTGGTTCTGGGTGTTGTGAATGTTGTGGGTTCAACCATCGCCCGGGAAACCCATGCAGGGGTCTATATCCATGCCGGACCCGAAATCGGGGTTGCTTCAACCAAGGCCTTTACCGGGCAGGTCACCGTACTGACTCTTATGGCACTTAAACTGGCGCTGGAGCGTGGAACGGTTTCCAAAGAGAAAGCCAGAAAGCTGATAGAGGAATTAGAGCAGATACCCGGTAAAGTTGATCAGATTCTGCAGGATGTTTCCCGAATTGAAAAGATCTCCAACCTGTTCACCTACGCTCCCAACTTCCTGTATTTAGGCCGGTCATTTGGTTTTCCGGTGGCGCTGGAAGGAGCGTTGAAGCTCAAAGAAATATCTTACATCCATGCCGAGGGATACCCCGCGGCGGAAATGAAGCACGGTCCCATCGCGTTGATCGATGAAATGATGCCGGTGGTGGTTGTCGCAACCGCTCAGCATACCAATGACAAAATGGTAAGCAACATAGAGGAAGTCAGGGCCAGAAAAGGAAGAGTGATTGCGGTGACGGTAGAGGACAATGAAGAAGTGGAAAACTTGGCCGAATTTACCATCAAAGTGCCGGGAACTGAAGACGAATTGTCCCCGCTCTTGACGGTGATACCTCTTCAGTTGCTTTCGTATTACATCGCGGTAAACAGGGGCTGTAACGTAGATCAGCCAAGAAATCTGGCTAAGAGTGTGACCGTTGAGTAAACCGGACTACAGGGCCCTTGATCTTGTGGGTCCTGCTGCCGGGCTCAAAAAAAATATCCACAAAAAATGTGGATAACTTGTTTTTAAGTCTTTAAATGATTTCCTTCCAAATTCACAACGGGATATTAGTGTAAGAAAAAATGAAAAACTGGAAGGCACTCATCTTTAAGATTACGGTTTTGGTACTGGTCAGCATCGTGATTTTTACAGCCTGATTACAATAATTTATAATTCACCAATAGTTTAACTCTATTGATTTTGCGAACTTAAAAATCGCAAAGGCATCACACTATGTAAAGCAAGGTCACACAGGCCGTACCCCCAGAAAATGAATTACAGAATCGATCTTACATACTTAACCGAGATTACGGCTGGTGACAATGATGTTATGGCTGAAATGATCGAGTTATTTTTAGCCGAAACGCCCAAGCAGATTGAGCTTCTTAAGGAATATCACGAAAAGGAAGACTGGCCACAGGTGGGAGCCGAGGCGCACAAACTGAAACCTACCTTTCTGTATGTAGGTTTGTCGGAACTGAATGAGCTTACGCTGCAGCTGGAACAACGTGCAAAAAACAAAGAAGGCCTCGGGGATATCGAGGGCTTTATCAAAAAAATAGAAGAGGGCTACAAGAGCGTTGTTAATGATCTTGAAGAAGTGCTGAACCGGCTCAGGAAATAAGCTTCATCTGAATGTGGTCAATTCCGTCCACCACATAAACCTCTCCCTCGGGCCTGAAGCCGTATCCTTTGTAATAATCTTCTAAAGCAGCCTGGGCCTCAATGCGTACCGGAGCATCCGGAAACAGTTTTAAACAAGTGCTAATACTCTTCCGGATCAGCACACTTCCCACATCCGTTCCCCGAAAGGATGGTTCGACCACTATTCTGCCAATGGAAGAAGACGCGGAGAACTTGATCCCCGGCGCAAAAATTCTGCTGTACCCGGCCAGACGGTGGTTTTTCAGGACCATCATATGATGTGCCTTTTCATCATCGCCATCGATGTCAGGATAAATGCAGTCCTGTTCTATAATGAACACATCCTGCCTTAACTTGAGGATTCTGAAAGCTTCACCGGCGGTTAGGTCTTCAAACTTTTTTAAAAGAATTTTCATGGGGGTTAACAATTTGTGCTGAATGCCGTAAGGTGCACCGAACGTTAATCAAAATTGATGAATTATGATTTGGGCCTGGCTTTTAAATAGTGTTGCGGTTTTTGTAACCTCAAAATTGTTATCCGGTGTGGAGGTTAAGAATTTCTGGTCGGCGGTGGTCGTAGCCGGCCTCCTCGCTCTGGTTAATATCTTCATAAAGCCTGTCGTCGTATTGATCTCCTTGCCTGTCACCATTCTTACCCTGGGGCTTTTTGCTTTTGTGATTAATGCCCTGATGATCATGCTGGTGGATGCAATGGTGAAAGACTTCAAAGTGAAGAATTTCTGGTGGGCGCTGCTTTTCGGAATCGTCATGTCGCCGATCAGCTACCTTCTGTTTAAAGTTTTCGGGTAATTAAAAAGAGTTCAACGATCGGGTCACCCCTTATAGGTGACCTGGTAAATTTTACCCGACTGATCATCAGAGATCAGGATGGAGCCGTCGTCCAGCTGAAGGATTGAGACTGGACGCCCCCGAACTTCTTCCTCCTCTCCCAGCCATCCAGTTATGAAAGGAGCATAGCGGGTCACATTGCCGTCCTCATCAAAGCGAACCTGAACTACTTCATAGCCGATTTTTTCACTTCGGTTCCAGCTTCCATGCAGCGCGATGAGCGCCGTGTTCTTATAAGCTGTAGGGAACATATCTCCGGTGTAGAAGATCATGCCCAGAGGGGCAACGTGTGGCCCCAGTTCAACTACAGGGCGCACAAATTCTTCAGAGCGCTCTTTGCCTTCATCGCCGAATTCAGGGTCCCAGACATCATTACCGTGTAAATAGGGGAAGCCGAAATGCTGACCCTCCTCCGTTAACTCGTTCAGTTCACACGCGGGAGTGTCATCCCCCAGCCAGTCGCGGCCATTATCAGTAAACCACAGATTGTCGGTTTCGGGATGCCAGGCAAAGCCTACAGAATTTCGAACTCCTCTGGCTACGATCTCGCGCCCGGTACCGTCCGGGTTGATTCGGGTGATCGTTGAGAAGATGGGATTCTCCTCTTCATGATTACAGACGTTGCAAGGTGCACCAACCGGAACATAGAGTTTACCATCGGGGCCAAAGCCAAGATACTTCCAGCCGTGATGCCCTTCGGTTGGATATTCGTCGGTGACCAGCACCGGCTCAGGCGGAGAAGAAAGCTGTTCATCGATATCATCAAAGCGCCAGATCTCACTTACCGCTGCCACATAAAGTGATCCGTCTTTGTAGGCAATTCCGGACGGAAGCCGAAGTCCATCTGCTATGATATACACCGTGTCTGCTTTGAAGTCATTGTCATCATCCACTATTGCATACACTTTTCCTTCTCTGCGGCTGCCGGCATAAATAATTCCAGAAGGACTCTTCGCAAGCTGCCGTGCATTCGGGACATTTTCAGCAAAAACGGATACCTGAAATCCTGCAGGCGCTTCCAGATAGCCCAGTGAAACGGACTTAGGGCCCTGCTTTTCGGGAATAGGTACTTCCTCCGAACAGCCCTGACTCAGAAAGAAAAAGGCCAGGGGAAAAAGAAAGAGTACCGGTTTGACAGAGAAGTATTTGGTAGTAGTCATGGCGGTTTATGAGGTTGTGTGTATAGATAGTTCAATCATCAGAAAATTGCTGTTAAAATTTACAGCAGCACACACCGGAACGCTTCGGTGTCAATATTCGCTATTAGATGACTATTCAGACAGTGAGGAAATATGAAAAACCTGGTTTGGTTCAGAAATGATCTCCGGATCCATGACAACGAAGTGTTAGCAAAAGCCCTGGAGAAAGGAGACGTTCTACCCGTCTACATTTTCGATCCACGGGTATTTGGTGAGACTTCCTTCGGTTTTAAAAAGACCGGCCCACACAGAGCCCGGTTTTTGGTGGAGTCGGTGAAAGCACTTTCCCTGAGCCTGAAAGAAATGGGGGGCGAGTTACTCATTCAACAGGCGAAGCCGGAAGACCGCATACCGGAACTGGTAAAGAAATATGAAATTGATGCGGTGTATTTTCATGAGGAGGTGACCAGTGAAGAGACCCGCATAGAGCGGCAGCTCGAATCTAAGCTGGCCTGTGAAATTCACAAATACTGGGGGAGCACACTTTTTCACGTAGATGATCTGGTTTTTGACAAAGAGGAGATTCCGGATGTCTTTACCCGGTTCAGAAAGAAAATGGAAACCAATGCTCAGGTTCGGGAGGAGATTGAGCTTCCGAAACAAAGGAGTTTTTTAGAACTTTCAGAAAAACACGCCATTCCCACTCTGAGAGACTTAGGTGTCGATCCTAAAGAAATGGATGCACGGGCTGTACTTCCGTTCAAGGGAGGTGAGAGGCGGGCATTACAACGGATAACCGAATATTTCTGGGACCGGGACCTGCTGAAAGAGTACAAATACACCCGGAATGGATTGTTAGGGGCGGATTATTCTTCGAAACTGTCCCCCTGGCTGGCCAATGGATCAGTTTCACCCCGCCGGATATACCGGGAAGTAAAGCGGTATGAGAAGGAGCGAAAGAAAAACCAGTCTACCTATTGGTTGATATTTGAACTAATGTGGAGAGACTATTTTCGGTTTTCAGCGTGGAAGTACGGGGATCAGATATTTAAAGCCGAAGGAATTCAGCAAAAGGAAAGGCACTGGGATATGAATCGAGAGGCCTTTCAAAAATGGGCCAGTGGACAGACCGGCATTCCCTTTATTGATGCAAATATGAGAGAGCTGAACGAAACCGGATTTATGAGCAACCGTGGAAGGCAGAACGTCGCCAGCTTTCTGTCTCAGAACCTGAACCTGGACTGGAGGATGGGTGCTGAATACTTTGAGTCTTTACTGCTCGACTACGATCCCTGTTCAAATTATCTGAACTGGGCTTATAACTCCACCGTGGGGCATGATCCGAGAAACCGGTATTTCAACATCCTGAATCAGGCAAACAGGTACGATAAGGAAGGGGAGTACGTTAAATACTGGCTTACTGAGCTGGAACAAGTGCCGGCCGGTTTTATCCATGAACCGCATACGCTGGCAAAAGAACAGCAAAAGCAATTTGAACTACACATTGGAGATGATTATCCTGAACCAATGATAGACCTTGAGGCGAGTTATGAAAAAATCAAAGCGAGAGATTAAAGCCCGGATCCTTAGGCTCACCCGCCAACGAGGGGTTGATAAATCGGTTTGCCCATCTGAGGTCGCAAGATCTCTTTTCTCAGACACCTGGAGAACGTACATGGACGATGTACGAACAGCGGCTGTTTCACTGAATAAAGAAGGGTTGATCAAGATCACCCGGAAAGGAACAGAAATTGATACGGGCGAGATCAAAGGGCCGATTCGACTTTCTCTTAAAAATGACGCCTGAAAAAAGCTGAGCAGAACAGGTATGGGCAGAATGAGAAGGAAATCAGATCTTCCGGCGAAGGTCTGTCCGGTTTGCAACAGGCCATTTTCCTTGAGGAAAAAGTGGAAGAGCAACTGGGAGAACGTAAAGTACTGCAGTGAGCGGTGTCGCGGGAAAGCCTGACTACAGCCGGTCCCACACGAACTGAGGGATCATCTTGGCAACCCAGGCGATCAGCCTCCAGCGTTTGGTGATGTAGGCGTGGTTCCGTTTCGCCTCGATGGCCTGGATCATCTGAGCGGCTGCTTTATCCACATCGGCCACCCAGAACATGCTTTTATTCTTTCGGGTCATTTCCGTATGGATAAAACCCGGCTTGATGTCGGTAATGGTTATGTCCGCATCCACGCGTTTGGCTTTCTGGCGGAAGCCGGTCATGTAATTAGACACAAAATGCTTGGAAGCGGTATATGCAGCAGCCCTGCCGGAAGCCAGAAGTGAGGCAATGGAGGACATCCCGACGATCTGTCCGTGCCCCTGTTCGAGGAAATAGTGAAAGGCTACGTGAGCGCCGTGAGCAAAGCCCTTAACGTTCACTTCAATGGTCTTTTCATCAGCATCCCAGTCCGGAAGTTTTCTGTCGATACCTACCCCCGCATTCAGAATCATGACATCCATGCCGCCCATCTCTTCGATAAGATCCTTGTACTGCTGTTCAGCCTGCTGAACATCCCGGACGTCTACGGTTCGGTAGTGAACGCGTTCTCCCAGTTCTTCCCGGAGTTCTTTCAGTCTTTCAGTACGGCGACCGGTTAACCCCAAAACGTATCCTTTGGCAGCATACTGGACGGCAAGCTCTCTGCCAATTCCGGAAGTGGCTCCCGTGATCAGAATTCGTTTCAAAGTAAATCAGGCTGTTTGGAGACCAGGAATGCGGCTCTTGGCAAACTCAAAGGATCCGAAGAGGACTCCGCAGTAGAAGAGGTCTCCGAGCACGGTTGTATCCAGAAACGGCAGAGCCATGGTATAGCAGGCGATCAGTCCTTCCAGGCTAAGCGGATACAGGGGGCTGGTGAGCCACACGCCAAGGTTGGAGACGATAAAAAAGATCAGGGAAGCGGCAAGACTTCCGCCAATTACGCGCGCTGTATTTACCTTTTTAAGTATAAAAATACCGGCAAGTACGATCAGTAACATGGCACCATAGGTCCAGATGTAGCCCGGTGACAGGAATACAAAGCCCGTGTAGAAATCAGCATACAGGATGTTGTTCACAAAAAGATCGCTGATAAAGAAAGCTATGAGAGGCAGAATGAAGGCGAACTTTTTATCTGAGAAATAAGCCGCGCCGAATAATGACATGGCGCCCAGGGGGGCGAAATTATAAGGGTGGGGAATCATGCGGGTTCCCGCGGCCAGTAAAATCAATCCGAAAATAAAAAGTAAACGCTTATTCATTATATCTGATATTTGAGTTGGCCTAAAATAAAAAAAGCATCGCTTCAAATGAAGCGATGCTTTGAATTAAAAATTAAAGCGGTGTTATTCGGACCCGGGGCCGTCTTCCGGTGTGGTGTTAAGCTCCAGGTTGAGCGTCACATCCACTTCGTTTCCAACCACAGCGTCTGATACCCAATCACCGGTACCTACATTGTAGTCGTTGCGGAGCAGCTGAAACTCAGAACGGATTCCTGCTACTTTGGTACCTTCTCTGAACGGATTGTCCTGCACCCCAAGCAGCGTAAAAGGAAGTTCAAAATCGGTGCTGACGTCCTTGATGGTCAGTGTTCCTTTAGCAACAAACTCATTGTCGCCTACCGCCTCGATGGATGTGCTGTTGAAGGTAATGACAGGATATTTCTCCGCGTTGAAGAAATCATCGGATTTCAGATGATTGTCTCTTCTTTCGTTCTTCGTGTTGATGCTTTCAACCGGGATAGTGACGCTGATGCTGCTCTCTTCCAGGTTATCGGGCGAGAAGTACACCTGAGCGTCATAGTCTTCAAAAGAACCCGGAACCTTGGAGAAGAAATGCCGGATCTCAAAATTGATAGAGCTGTGCGTTTTGTCGATGGTCCACTTGGTAGCCATCATTTCTGTAGCTGCAATTGTAGAAAAAGAAAATGCAACCAAAGAGAAAAGGGTAAACAGTTTGTTCTTGAGTTTCATAATAATGGTCTTAATTTGATTTTTTTGATGAATAAGTTGCTGCGATAACAGCAGCCCTTATAAAATAATTCGTTCAATGTTAAACTATTCATCAGTGATATTGAAATTGTAATTAGCAATCGGGGTGATAGAGGGTAGTCTATTTAGCAGGGCTGGTAAACGGGTTGTTGCGGATCCGGAATCTCCAGGGGAGTAAGGCGTCCTCCCCGGCGTAATCAACACCCACTCTCGGGCTGGCTATGATCTTTTTCTCATTTACCGGGATAGAGCGGTCCTCGATCCAGATCAGGTCTCCGAGAAGATCGGTCCCGTAGAGGTCCATAGTGATTCCCAATGCCTGTGACACAATACCGGGGCCGCCTCCTGCCGATCGGTCCAGCCGGGTTTTGCCGCGTCTGTCCAGTATCGTAGCAATTCCATCTACAGGTTCAATACCCCGGATCAGAACGGCGTCTGCCCTTCCCTCCTGGTTTGTGACCACATTGAAGAGGTGGTGAATTCCGTAGCAAAGGTAGATATAGGCTTTTCCCGCCCTCCCAAACATGATTCGTGTGCGCTTGGTTTTTCCGTGAATATGAGAATGACACGCTTTGTCGGTGCGCCCGTTGTAAGCCTCGGTTTCCACGATTTTTCCCGCGGTATATAACCCGCCGATGTTGGTGCACAGCACCTTGCCCAGCAATTCTTTCGCGATCGTTACCACATCGTCCCGTTCATAGAATGACAGAGGAAGTTTATCTGCCATCAGTCCAGGGAAGCGTAAGGATTATCTTCGACCGTGGCGCGGTGTGTGCCGAAGGTTTCTTTATACGCTTTGGCGATCACCACCGAAATAACGAACAGCAGCGCGGTATAGAAGGTCCATATGGCGATGACGATGGCGATGGCATATCCCTGATAAAAGAAACGGTAGGTCGAAAAGGCATATTCCATGTAGATCGAAACCACCAGGCGGGCAATTTCAAAAAGAACGGTATAGGTAATGGCACCCATCAGGGATACTTTCGGGGATACTTTACGTTCACTCACAAAGCGGAATACCACATAAATGAGGAAGAAGGTGAAGAAGATCGGGAGCACAAAATTGAGAAGGTCATATACCCAGGGCAGTTCTATCACAATATCGGTATATGGAATGTTGATGACACTCAGGTCGAAAAGAGAGATAAAGGAAATCGTGAGGCTGAAAAACAGGAACACGGTGCCCAGTAATCCGAAACCGAAAAAATTATAAACCAGGTCCATCACCGGATGCGCTCTCTCCTCGATATCAAAAATATCGAAGATCACGTGCTTGAGGCTGTGAAGCAGGCCCTGGGTGAAAAATAAAAGAATCACAATACCCACGATCCCGAAGATCTCGCGGGCTCCAACCAACGGGCGTAAAATATTCTCAATGGTTTCGGTTCCGGTAATTACATCCGACTGTTCGGCCTCATAACTGAAATTCGGGAGCAGCTCGGTGCCGTAACGAACAATTTCATTGAAGGCCTGATCATAGGAAAGCACAAAACCAATGATGGAAATGAGGATAAGAATGAAGGGAATGGCACAAATAAACAGGTTGAAGGTGATTGCCGACGCGTTAAAGAAAAGATCCTTTTTGCCTGCTACCTCAATTACCTGTTTCCAAAAGTCCTTTAATACCTGCACGAATGAGTGAACAATGAGTTGATTGAGACAAAATACATGGCTCGGTGTATTAATTCAAAAGCTGACCGCATAGTATTTAAGTCAATACATTGGTAAGTTCAAGGTCTCATTTAACCTGAATAAAAGCAGCGATAAGAACCCGCATCAATGGCAGCGAAGAAGCAGACGCCTTTAATGAAGCAGTATTTTGAAATCAAGGATCAGCACCCGGGTACGATCCTTTTATTCAGAGTGGGCGATTTTTACGAGACCTTCGCTGATGATGCCGTGCTGGTAAGCAAGGAGCTGGGCATCACCCTTACCAAGAGAAATAACGGGGGTGATCAGACTCCCCTTGCGGGCTTCCCCTTTCATTCACTGGATACCTATCTCCCAAAACTGGTCAAGAAAGGATACAAGGTCGCCGTTTGCGACCAGACCGAAAGCCCGGACGAGGCCAAAAAGGCCGGCAGAAAAATCGTAGAACGGGAAGTGACCGAGATCACGACCCCAGGGGTAACCCTGTCGGAAAAACTCCTGGAACACAAGCGCAATAACTACATTGTTTCGTTGTACTGGTCAAAAGACCGGATAGGGGTGGCTTTTTCGGATATATCCACGGGGGAATTTGGGCTGAGTGAGGTCTCGGAGCGACAGCTCCAAAGCCTGCTGACGGCCATTCAGCCGTCAGAAATACTCATTCAGTCGAAACTGAAGAACAAGCTGGAAGATGATTTTCATCACTACAATATCACCCATATCGAAGACTGGGTGTACGAAGGGGATTACGGATATAAGCTGCTGACCGATCATTTCGAAACCCATTCACTGAAGGGTTTTGGGGTGGAGGAACTTAAAACCGCGCATGTGGCGGCAGGCTCCCTGCTTCATTATATGCGGGAAACTCAGAAGGCGGCGCTCCGGCATTTGCGGCGGCTGTATGCGTATGAAAGCAGCGAATTCATGTCGCTGGATCCCGCCACCAAGCGAAACCTGGAGCTTACCACGAGCTTGCAGGAGGGTGGAACTGAAGGGACACTGATCTCGATTATGGACAAGACCTGTACGGCTATGGGCGGAAGGCTGCTTCGCCGCTGGATCATGCGTCCACTGAAGCGGCTCAGCCCCATTCAGCGCAGGCTCGATGCCGTTGAGCACCTCTTCAGATCGCACGATATAAGGAACAACCTTCGTGAAGAACTGGAAAATGTGGGCGACCTGGAGCGTCTTATTTCCCGGATCTGTGTAGGCCGTACCAACGCCAGGGATCTTGTGCAGATGAAACTGAGCCTGGCGCAAATCCCAAAACTGAAAAGCCAGATCGCCAGTTCGGATGATGAACTGCTGCGTGATATCTCCGGCCGGCTGAAACTGCTGATTGAAGTTCAGGACCGGATCCAGAAAGCCCTGACCGATGACCCCCCGGCCAGTATCCGTGATGGGAACATGATCCGCGATGGCTTCAATGAAGAGCTGGACGAACTCAGAGATATAGCCAGAAACGGTAAAAAATACATTGCCCAGATCAAAGATAAACTGGCAAAGGAGTCAGGGATCCCGTCTCTTAAGATAGGGTACAATAAGGTGTTCGGGTACTACATCGAGGTCACCAATACGCACAAAGATAAGGTTCCGGAACATTTTATCCGGAAGCAGACCCTGGTTAACTCTGAGCGTTACATAACCCCGGAGCTAAAGGAGGTGGAAGAAAAAATTCTCTCGTCGGAAGAGCGGAGCAAAACGCTTGAGTATGAGCTGTTTGAGGAAGTCCGGTTGTACGTGGCCGACTTTGCCGACGAGATCCAGCAAATTGCCCGGGCGCTGGCAGAGCTGGATTGTCTTCAGTCTTTCGCGGAAGTGGCCTTTAAGAATAATTACGCCAAGCCGGAGGTCAGAGACACGGAAGACATTGATATACAAAAGGGACGACACCCGGTTGTGGAGAAATCACTGCCGATGGGTGAGCCGTTTATTCCCAATGATGTAAAACTTGATACCGAAGACCAGCAGATCCTTATCATTACGGGCCCGAATATGGCCGGTAAGAGTATCATTCTGAGGCAAACCGGACTTATCGTCCTGCTGGCGCAGGTAGGTAGCTTTGTGCCGGCAGAATCGGCCACTATCGGGCTGGTGGACAAGATCTTTACCCGTGTGGGTGCGTCGGATAATTTGGCGGCCGGGGAGAGTACCTTTCTGGTGGAGATGAATGAGGCGGCCAATATCCTGAATAACGCCAGTCCGCGTTCCCTGATCCTGCTGGACGAGGTGGGAAGAGGTACCAGCACCTTTGACGGGCTGAGTATCGCCTGGTCGCTGGCTGAATATCTGCACAATCACGCTCCGGTGGCCGCCAAAACCTTATTTGCAACGCACTATCATGAGCTGAATGAGCTGGAGCAGATGTACGACCGGATCAAAAACTTCAATGTGCAGGTAAAAGAGCATGACGGGAAGGTCATATTTCTGAGAAAGCTGGTTCGGGGAGGGGCGGATCACAGTTACGGAATACAGGTTGCAGACATGGCCGGGCTTCCGCAGGTGGTGATCGACCGGGCCAAGGAAATTCTTGGTAACCTGGAGAGTCACTCTCTGGATATCACCAATAAGAACGGAAGTATAGAAGGAAAAGCCAGCCGGCAGAAAGAGGCGGCAAAAGAACTGTCAAAAAAGATCGACAAGCAGGATGAGATCGAACAGATGAATCTGTTTGCCACCCATGTGGATCCCCGGCTGGAAACCGTTCTTAACAAGCTGGAGGCCACCGACCCTAACCGCATGACCCCTATTGAAGCGTTGATGATGCTTACCGAGCTCAAGAAAATTGTTCAGAAATAATTGAAAAACTCGGCCAAGCATATCGCCGACCGCATCCGGCTGATGATCTCCACCAAGCAGTTTCAGGTGGGGGAGGTGCTTCCGTCCACGCGCGAGCTGGGTCAACAGCTGGAGGTAAGCTTCCATACCGTTCGGAAAGCCTACCACATTCTGGCGGAAGAAGGGCTGATCACCGGCGAGCAGGGGCGGGGTTTTGTGGTACGGAAGCAGACCGCCTTAATGGACAAGGAAAAGCGCCTGGAGATCGGGGGCGAAAAAATTCAGGCTCTTGTGGAAGAGCTGGTGGGCTATGGCCTGGATGACTCAGAAATAGAGCTGCTCTTTCAGGAACAGCTGGACTACATGGAGTGGCCGGAACGGATACAGACTTCGGCAAGCGTGGGAGAAAATATGGAGCTTGGAAGCATGCTGGCCAGCGCCATCAAAAAGCAGGTGGGGGTTAAAAGTAAGGTAATTCAGGTTGAAGACTATGAGCGCGCCGCCCGTTTTGATGCGCTCTTTGTACCCATCAAGCACCTGAATACATTCCGAAGCCTGAGCGAATC
This sequence comes from Balneola sp., assembly GCA_965267385.1. GTDB lineage: Bacteria > Bacteroidota > Rhodothermia > Balneolales > Balneolaceae > Balneola. The sequence continues at coordinate 2,319,083 of OZ253957.1, read as the reverse complement.
GATACTCATCATTCCGATCATTTACAGCTACGACCCGGACATACTGCTGTCCATCATCGATCAGGTGGCTATACAAACGATCGGTTTGGTTACCGCCGATGAGGAGAGTATCCCCAAGATCATCAACGAATTAAAGCAATCCATCCCCTTTGAGGGCTCTTTTGTGGCGGGGAGCATTTACGGGAAATCTCTTCCGCTTTTTGTCCGGGATACCGACCTGATCCTCTACACTCCCGAAAGTGCCAGACTGGTGGAGCAGAAAGTGCCGGAGAAAAAGAGAGTCAGGCTGGAATTCAAGCTCTCAGACCGCAGCGCAGAGATGATACGCTCCGAGCTTTGGGACCAATAAATTGTGCATCGTTAATAGTTAATCGTGAATTGGGCCACTTCCGATTTCCGATTAATGAATAACAAATAACGAATATCATTGAAAGTAAAAGAGACGATAACACAAGCTATACTTGCTGTTGAAAAGGAAGTCGAAGCGGTAAGGGAAACGCCCTCGCAGGATATACTGTCGAATGGTACCAAAGATCCTGCTTCATCGCATCACGTGTATATTTTTGAGACGAATAACCAGGGGCTGCGTTTTGCCGAAGAGATTCGGGGCCGGATCGGCGAAAAGGAAGACCTGGAAGTACATGAGCTGGATTTCAGAGACGGGAAGGTATGGCTTGAGTTTGAGGAGGACTTTGGTCCGGTGATAGGAGAAGTACACCTGGAGTGGGAGAACGACTTCGTACTCAAAAAGATAAGGGAGCATCTCTACACCCTGGAGGACAAGTATAAAGAAGTGGACCAGCTGGAGACTCTTCTGAACCCTGCAACGCATTTTACAGAGCGTCCGCCGTCCGGTGATCCGGTGGTTGATGAGCTCAGGAACGACGCTCAGACAGAAGCCATCGGGAAAGCGCTCATCAATAACATTCTGTATGTATGGGGGCCTCCGGGAACCGGGAAGACCGCCACACTGGGGTTTGTGATCGCCAACCTGCTTCGGCAGGGAAAAAGAGTGTTGTTCGTTTCCAATACCAACCGCGCCGTGGATGTGGGGCTGATCAGCGTGATAGAAGCACTGTATGAAATCGATCCGGCCTACGACCTGCAACAGACAACACGGTTTGGGGACGCTGCTTTAAATGACGATCGCCTGGAAGACATCCTTTTCGAGAATCAGGTAAAGCAGAAACTGGATTCCCGGAAAGAACAGGCCCTGTCAATGGATGCCACCCTGAGCCAGTATAAAGAGCTTCAGGAAAAAGTGGACGAGATGATGCTGAACGGGGAAGAAGTACCGGAAAAGCTGGACCTGCAGTGCAGGTTGCTGGGAGAAAAAGTAGACCGGGAAGGCGGGGTCGCCGAAATGGAAGAAAGGATTGAGAAGCTGCTGAACATCAATGAACGGTATGAATTGAAACGGAAGCAGCTGGTGGCCACCACCATGGCCAAAGTGTGTACCTCCGAACTGTTTTATAACCTGAGTTACGATGCGGTGGTGGTGGATGAAGCCTCGATGGCGGGTGTTCCCTATTTGCTGCTGATGGCCGCCAAAAGTAAAAAACACCTGGTTGTAGCGGGCGACCCCATGCAGCTCCCTCCCATAGCGATCACGAATGATATAGAATCAAGGGCCTTCCTGGAGCAGGATATCTTTACCTTTGTGTCCGTCGCCGAGTCAACGGAAGCCCTGTTCAACTGGCACGATGAGCATCCCGAGTTTACCTGCTTTTTCGACACGCAGTACCGCCTTCGTTCCGACCTGGCACGGGTGATCAGTAATGTCTTTTATGAGGGAAGGCTGAAGTCGGACGCCCGCATTGAAGAAGTGGATTCCAATTCCGTAGCCCTTGTGGATTCCTCCAAATATGGTCCTTATATCGTGCAGGACGGGGCAGAGCGGGGCTTCAGGCCGACTAATGAGGTACACCTGAAGCTGATCGAGCAAAGTGTGCGAAAGCTGACCCTCAAATACGCCGATGATTCCATCGGGGTGATCGTGCCCTTCCGAAGCAGTGTATATTCCGTGAGAAACCACCTTCGCGAAGAAGGCTACCGGTATGTGGAAGTGGGAACCATACACACCTTCCAGGGCAGGGAAAAGCAGGTCATCATTTTTGACACGGTGATGAGCGGTGAGCTGCAGAACGGATCTCTCCGGCACTACTCGGTCCGCCCCTTTGACGAGAAAAAGAATGGATTAAGCGTTCCGCGGCTGCTGAATGTAGCCTTTTCGCGCAATAAGGAGCTTCTGGTGGTGATCGCGGACATGAAGCATGTGGAGCAGGTGTACGGGAATAAGTTTCTGGGAAGACTGTTAGGCTCTGTACGGGAAATTTCACTGTAGAAATCAGGAATACTGGAAATAGTTAGCAGGCAGTAGTTCCGAAATCTTATTCTTCCTTCCGCATTCAAATATTCCTTATTAATCTTTCAAAAAGGTTGAATTGTAGGTCAAAACCCTCTTATATTTGTCGCCCTTTCGGAAACGAAAGAGATGTACTGACACATAAGCGAAAGTAGCTCAGCTGGTAGAGCATCCCGAGAACTCGGGACCAAGGTTGGAAACAACATACTGCCAAGAGCTACGGAAAAGAATATAAGCGAAAGTAGCTCAGCTGGTAGAGCACAACCTTGCCAAGGTTGGGGTCGCGGGTTCGAATCCCGTCTTTCGCTCTGAAGGAAGGCAATCAAGGCTACTTGGTTGCCTTTTTTAGTTTCGATGCTATGCATCAGGTGTATATCATACAACCTACTAAAGAATTTTTAGTGTGCTGTTTGTACATGTCAAAATCAGTCCACTTTTTGCTGAAGGTTTACACCTATCTCAGCAAGCCGCCTGGTCAAAGTCTTATCAGCCTGTGATGCTTTCAGCTGTCCAGATGGATGGATTGTGCGCAACAATGATAGAGTAAGCTTTACTCAGCAAAGCAACCTGATAGACAGCAGACGGTTCAACAATTGTAGCTGTACCTCCACCGATGGATATCCGGCTCCAGCCGAGCACTCTTTTGGCCGCATTCAAAATGACCGCGATGAACTCCTCCCGGAGATCCATTGTGTCGTCATTCCAGAATGATCGTAGGTAGGCATGTAGATAGGGTTGGTTAAGATAAGTGAGGGCTGATTGTATGTAGATATTTTTGAAGTATTTTTAGCTTTATTTGTAAAAAAATATGTTTCGTTTGTAAATATCAAATAAACAGTGTTTTTTCCTACCCCTAAATAAATGATTATTATGTGCAAATTTTTCTCCATTCTTACTCTATTAGCTTTAGTTCTTTTCAATTGCGACTCCCAATCCACGAATAGTGCTTATGAACAAAGCAAAACAGGCACAAATTTTAGTCTTGATGCAAAATTGTTGGTAACAGTTAACTCGATATCCAACAAACTAAGTGATGACCCAGTAGTCAGAATAGTAGAGAAAGATCTAAACGAATTGGCGGCGAAGAACCCATTATTTGGTGGGATATATATCGAACCTGACAAAAATGGGATAAGAGAGAATGACCGGTTAGTTTTATTTCTTAAGGAAGATAATCCTAGCTTAAGTAAAAGAGCTGAAATTTTGAGTTTTGTAAATTCTAGGTTTAGAGATAAGAGTGAAAACAGGTTCTCCAATGATCAAGTAGAGTACCTGAAAGGTTCATTCACATTTGAAGAGCTGAAGGTTGTAAGGGATATTGTAAATGAATTTATCTTCGATTTGAACGGGGTGATGTTGTTAGATCTAAATGAAAAAAAAATAGAATAACCATCGGAATTGATGAGAGTAATTCAAGAGTTTCAATCGTTAATAGATTTAAGAAAGAAAATCTTCCAATTGGCATTTTTGACATAAAGATAATGGGTTCTCCAAGTGTATCTGTTGGATTAAATGGAGAATCAAATACTCTTGAAAAAAATAGCTCTATGACTCATCAAGAACTTCGTGATCAGGTGAGGCCAATTACTGGGGGGTTAGAAATAGAGAATAAATGTACATTAGGGATGATTGCTCGTTACGGTTCGCAAGATGTATTTCTCACAAACACTCATTGTAGCCAAAAAGCGGCTGAACTTGATGATCCTACATATATTTATGATCAACCGGAATCTGGTGGCCTATACCCCAATAGTGCAATAGGGATTGAGATTAGGGATACAGGACCAATTAATAATCGGTATAGTGACGCTGCTATTATGGGTATTGATCTTGGCGTAGATTTTGCTTTTGGTACAATTGCGGCAACCAATGGTAGGACACAAACTTGGGGACAAGCTGCGCCACGTGAAATACTTTCGTCGACTCCTCGGTATACAATAGAAGGTGAAAGGCAAACATTATTACAGGGAACCCCAGTTGTAAAAACGGGTAGGACAACAGGGGCAACGATAGGTTATATGGAGAACACATGTGCTACAATACGCTGGACCCCCGACTTATCAGGTCCAACTTATGATTTAAAATGTCAGCATACAGCAGATCCTTTGTACACTCTCGGTGGAGATAGCGGTAGCCCTGTATTTACCGATTATGTTGTAAATGGGAAGGTGGAGCTTTTAGGAATTTTATGGGGATCATTTGAAGTATCAGGTGTGCGACAGCCTCCCGCAATATTTAGTCCATTAACAGGTATACGACAGGATCTTGAACAATATCAAACTACATTAGTATTTTATGATACACCAATTCAAGTGACATTAAACGGTCCAACAACGATTGATCAAACAGGCAACTATACATGGAATACATCTGTAAACTTTGAAAATGGAACTGTAAGTTATCAATGGAGTATCAAATATGATGGATCGTCAAGCTGGACAAATTTAGGTACTAGTCCTTCTCAAAGTGTTTACGTTTCTAATGACACAGATTTCGATATTAAGGTTGTAGTAACCGATGCCAATAGTTCGGATACAAAAACCAAAATTGTTTTTGTCAACTTTGGTGGGTGTGATCCGACACTTCCCTGTTAAAGAAATCATTCAGCATTATATTGATTCTAATACTATGAAATTGTTGCTAGCTATTTTTTTATGGCTAATAAGTATTAACCTTAGTCATGCGCAATCAATCGGTGACTTATATCTGAATGTATCCATTAATAAGTCGCAAATTTATGAGAGGGATAGTAGAGCAATCAGGGGTGCATTACCTGGATGGGAATTTGGGATCGCAGCAGAAACGAATACTTTCTACAACTCTTTGACTTTCAATACCGGGCTTAATATTTCACAAATTCGATTTGAATTTCAGAATATCGGAGCTAGCACAATTTATTATTTATCTATACCTATACAATTAAAAGTCCTTTTACCACTTCAACTTTATGTAAAGTCTGGGCTGAGATTTGATTTCAAATTTGGTTACGATCGTGCTAGAAAAGTCGGTGAAGTTAATGGATTCCCAGGCTCAATTGCTGATGGATTTGCAGAAGATGCCAATGAAACTTCTCATGGCTGGATAATTGGAGGAGGGAGGCAATTTAATTTTAATGGCTTCAAGCCTTGGATTGAAATAAGTTATACTAAGGACTTTAAAAACTTTCTCGAATATGACCCAACTGTAATTGATGTCTACAAATATACTGGGAAAGTTACTGTTGGTGTTCCTTTATTTATTTCTTTTAAATGACAGTAACTGTAAAATATTTAAATGCTTTTAACTGAAGTAGTCACGATGAAATCTGACAGTTTAGTTTATTTAAAGCTGTATCCAATTCTATGCCTGGGGGTGATCCAACATGTAATTGTGATTCAGGTTCTGTAGGCTGTACATATGAGGCTATCACTGTACAGCAGCTGGCGATTAGATTTGGAGAACGATTACCATTGCATATAAAGGTACTTACCCAATTAGCGTGTCTGGGAGTCTTTCTTGTGTAGGCTGACAACGTAGTTAATTTTTGAATTAGTTGGTATCCGGCTCTTGTGGGAATAGGGTTGTTTCGTATTTAAGTTTGGGCACCTTTCTTCGATAGCATCGCTTATCCATCGCTACATGCCCTAACAGGGTTATCACCGAGTCTTCATCTGGCATCGAATTACGGGCTTTTAGAACCCTTCGAAAGTCTTTGTTGAGGCGTTCAATCCAGTTGGTAGTATAGATCATGGAGCGCATTCGTGGGTCATAGTTGAGATAGGTAAATGTAGCCCGGTATCTTGGCTCGGTTTTTAGGGTAGCAAACCGCCGGTACTTTCCCTTCCATTTTTCACATACCGCCTGCCAGCGCTTCCAGCCTTTTTCTGGGGTATCGTCACGGCGGTCAGTAGCAAATACGTGCCGCAGATCTTCGGCAAGCAGGGGTTTATCTTCGGTGCGTACTCGGGTCAAAAGCCGCCGCTTTACGTGCGTTGCACACAGCTGGAAGGCCGATCCGGGATAACTTCGTGCCACCGCTTCTTCAAGTCCTTTAAGCCCGTCTGCCACCACCAGGTCGACCCGTTGCAGACCCCGCTGCTGTAGCTCTTCCAATAGCATTTCCCATCCGATCGCGCTCTCAGTGGGTTGATGGGAGATCGCCAACACCTCCCGCGTGCGGTCTTCCTTCACGCCAAGTACCACGTAGAAAGCCTCTTTCTTAACGCTGACACGGCGTACGTTCACCCACAGCGCATCCATAAAAATAACGGGGTATTGGGCTTCCAGGGGACGGTTATTCCACTCGGCCACATCCTGGCGCATCCAGTCGATCATCCGTCCCACTTGGGAAGAACTATAATGGCGACCATACAGGTGCTCAAACACCTCACCAACCTGGCTTTGAGTAAGCCCTTGTCCGTACAAGGCGCTTACCAGTTTATCGGTCTGTGCTTGTTGACTGCGAAGCAAGGCCAACACTTTCGGATAGAATTCTCCGTTGCGATCTCGGGGAATCCGAAGCTCTAAGAGTTTCCCGTGCCCATAGACTTTTCCCGGTCGGTAGCCATTACCCTTATTGGATTCAGCGCTTTCCAGATGCAATTCCCGCTCATGTTTCATCATCGCATTGAGGGTAAACTCGAGCACTTCATTGAGTCCGTTTTCCTGTTTGATGTGGTTGGTAATTAGATCATTGAGTAGTACTTTTGAGACAATCATGGGTCTTCTTGTGTTTTGGGTTCCTGGTTGGTTTGGACGCCGCCAAACCTACACAAGAAGACTTTTTTATTCTACCTACAGACACACTTTTCTGGTAAGTACCTTCGAGCGTAGGAGAACGTACTTCGGGGAAGATTTACGGCCTTGCAGCCCTGACGTATGGACACTTGATGGGAATCTCTCATCAACGTAACCATCTCCCGCTTGAGGTCAGGACTTACAGCTTTTTTTCGACGGCATCTTTCAACGCATGGTGCACCAGACTCAAGTCCGCATACATACGCTTTAGACGGGCATTTTCGGCCTCTAATTCTTTAAGCCGGGTGAGTTCACTCACGCTCATTCCACCATATTTGGCTTTCCAGTTGTAGAAGGTTGCATCGGAAATACTGTGCTCCCGGCAGATCTCTTTGACGGTCTGGCCGGTGTGCTGCTGGTTAAGAATGGATACAATTTGGGATTCGGTAAATCGAGATCTTTTCATAGTCAAAAGTAAGAGTTTTATCTACTTTCGACTGGTCAACTTTCGGGGAAGCTGACACCATCATACAATTGAAGCATTAGTTTTTCTGCAATAAAAGAAAGGGGCATGAGCATAATACCGTAAATCAATAAAAGAGGTATACTAAACATCTCAAAAAACCAGTACGGAAAAAATAGGATAAGAGAGATCGTGTAGAAGACTAATGGTAGATTAAATTTTCTGGCTATTGTAAGAATAATTGTTAACGCTGTGAAATAAGACAGAGTAATTACAACCTGTAAGTTTTCTCCAATTTCCAGCAGTAAAAAAACACTGCAGACAATGACCAGAAAAGCATAAAAAAATTTTTTAAAAAAGTGAGAAGCTAAATATATGCGGTATAGTATCACTGCAATTAAATATACCCATATCAGAGGTAGTTGGTAAAACATTCTGCCAATAATTACTCCAATTGGGTTGTTGCCTCTAACCAATGTTTTAAAGTCTGGAAAGAACTGAATAACCAAAAGCTCAGTTATATAGCTTAGCAACGAACTTGTAACAAGTAATACAAGAGAAACAATTAAAGTCTTTCCAATATCTTTTAGATAATTCTTCATTATTCTGTACAGCCTAGAGCAGTTTCGTCAATTTCTCCTTCCAAAAATTGCCTCATTTTCGCCCATGAAGGGCGTAAGAATTCAGGTTCCTGTATTGTAGCAGACCCCCCATTTGAATTTACATAACTTTCTATTCCAGACTGGAAGCTTTCCCACAATGCATCAGCTGCAGTAAATTGTTCGCCTTCAAAGGTGAACTGTGCTGCAAACTCTCCACCCAGCCATTGAGTAAATCTATCAACTCCCTTAGTGTAGAAAGTATAAGATCCATCACTATTAGAAGTAAAGCCAAATTCACGATTACCACTTACAGGATGATCCCAGGTGTAAGGCGCTTCAATTGTGGTAAAAACCCAGCTATTCGAATTATATTTTGTAACTACCACACTTCCGTCATCTCCTAAAATATCTATGTATATAATTGTTCCAACAGGATTCACTGAATTCCAATTAAAACTTTCGTCATAAGGATAATCACTATATAAATTATATGGAGAGAATTCTGAGTTGTTTGTATTTACAAAGTCATTAAGGTTGAGTCTTATTTCCTGAAGTAAACCTTCAGCAGTCATACCAGTAGGTAATTCATCTACAGTGACTGAAAAGTTGTCCATGTTTACAACAAATCCGTTTGCATCTTCAATGCTATGAATATCAAAGTCCCCAAAATAGCTCGGATGGTTTGTATTTAAATATGTCAGCTTATCAAGAACCTGCGATGTAGGGACTAATTCAGCTAGTTCCCTATACTTCTCTATTTCTTCGCAAGGACCATCCAGGAATTTGTATGCATCCAGATATTTTGTATTAGTTTCGTTTACAGTCGTAGTACCTGAGCTTCCTCCTGTTCCCCCAGTAGAACCTGATATCACGCAAGTTTCTTCTGTAGTCACACTTACCAAATAGGAATAAACCAGCTCATGATAACCACCTTCGTAGATTTGGTATACATCCATATACACATATGTAGTTACATAGTAACACTCTTCAATTCCTAACTTTGATCTAGAGATTTTTTCATCATTGGATGTTTTTACAAGCTCGTTCCCTTTAAATTCAATTTTTCCATTTAGGAACTTAATAAAATTTAGTTTTCTTCCTTCAGAGTTTATTAAATACCGAATTCCTGTAAAGTAGCCTACGCGGGAATAGGAAAGGTTTTTGGATGGCTCTTCTTCATCATCTGTATATTTAAGTACATACAGATTCAGTACATTGTCCAAATCGGTAGCGATTAACTTGTATGTCACATTTGACCTTCGATCGCCGGATAAGTTTTTTCTATCTTTGGAAAGTGAAGTGATTGAGAACTCTAAATATTCTCCCCCTAGTTCTTTTGAAATTCCAAATTCGTAGTTATCCCATTCAACAAGATAATTTTTTAATTGACCTGTAAACTGAGGTGTTGCTAAGAATTGATCTCTTACTCTCTCAGTAAGTTCATTTTGAACTTTACTATCATTATTTATTACCTGACTTTCATCACATCCATATAAAACTAATATTACCGGTATTAGTACTTTGAATATTGTTATAGAAGCTTTTTTAATAAACATGATTTCCCCGAATAAATTACTATATGTATAATGATTAGAGTGTCATAGGCCTAAAGCGTTACATAATTTTTTAACATACACTATCCGCTTATTACACTTATGTGGTTTGTCCGTTTATAGGTTTATTATTCTACTCCAAATAGGATTGGCTAATTGTATTAAAATTAGTTTTATACACTAAATTGAGGCTATGCCGGTTTAGTACTCATCGTATCCGTTATCCGAGGTTTTAATGACTATCTGTTTTTTTTCATTAATGCTGGTTGTTGTTCAGGGGCTCCCTGAGGTTAATCCCGACACCTTGCTGAACCGTGGAAAAGCACTTGAAGCCCGGGGCAAGTTTGAGCAAGCCCTGGATACCTGGGGGAGTGCCGTTGAAAGTTTAGAAAGCCCCGACTTTCGCATCGGGCGGGAATACATTCGCCTGGCCACAGAGCAGCAACTAAAGGAGTATTACGAGCAGGCCTCAGCCATGTACTTCTGGGGGCTTTCGGCGAAAGAGATTGGGAAGGGGGCCAAACAAGCGCTTGAACGAGAGATCGAGATTCTTTCCTGGATCGCCGGGCGCGACCGGGTACGGGAATGGAAGGGCTTGCTGAAGCAGGACAACCCCGAGGTGCTAAAGGGGATCCGGGGATACTGGAACCTGGTTGATCCCACTCCCGGCACCCCATACAACGAACGGCTGATCGAGCACTGGGAACGCATAGCCTATGCCCGCCGGGAGTTCAGGGAAGCCTCAACCACGGTCATTGGCACCGATGACCGGGGAGAATACTACGTGAAGTTTGGCCGTCCCGAGCGAATTCACACCGGGGAGTTCTTTATTACCCCCATGGATATTGAACGAACCTGTGCATATTTGCATGTTCATGTTCCGAGATGTAATCCGGATCTGATGGCGGATGCGGTGCTTGCCTGGGAGCAGAACCCGCAATACGAAGTATGGATCTATGACCGATTTACCAATGGGATTCCCATTATTTTTGGCCGAACAGATCTTTCAGGCTTTAAGAGGGTAAAAGTGGTGGACGATTTTATCCCCGGAAACGCATTTACGTTTTCAAGATCCAGATATGATTTTCCAACCCTGGACGGACGAGGAGGCATTGACGCCGGAAGTATGTCTCCGGGAATGATTCTGCAGTTCATTTATTATGAAAAACTGGCCGCTTTGAACGTGTATTTTGCGCGGCAGTTTCAAGTCATGGAAAAGACCTGGATCGGTACAGTACCCAACGCCGAGGCAAATTTACTTACCCCCCATCAGGGATCTTTATTGTCTCAAAGTGCTGAATCGGAGATTCAAGTATTACAAAAGAACTTACCGGAGCAGGAATCTACGACCGCCAGGCTCATTCCCGAGATCCTCATGGAAACGGAATTCTATCGTTTTCTGGATGAGGACAATAAGCCCTATTACACGGGTTTTGTGCTGAGTGCTCCCTACGCGGCCTTTATTCAGGATCTGGCCCATAACGATGAAGTCATGCTACCCGGAGATTCGGTCTCTGCCCGGGATATCCTTCGCTTTTATGAGCTGGAACAAGGGATTCAGGTACTGAACGAACAAGGAAGTGTGATTACACAAAGCAGCCGGCCAAGCCCTGTTTACTTGTCAGCCGAGCAGGACGAGCCTTCCGTGTCAGTATTTCGCATTCCGTACATGGAAGACAGCACCGTTGTTTTTGTGCACAGCACCTTGTATAACCACCACCCGGAGACGGGGCCCCAGGTGCAGACAGCGTTCGCGCCCCAGGTGCGGGGCATCGGCAAACGGCGGATTGATCAGCAACTGCCCGCCCCCCTTAAGCTTAGCCCGGGCCGGCCGGTGCTTGCCGACCTGGTGCTGGGCTACGATATGAATTATGATCCCCCTGCCGGGGTGCTGTTTCCCTTTTATGTGTCGCACACCAAAGAAATACCGGCGGGTAAAGCCCTGGCTTTTCACGTGGAGGTGTACAACCTGAGCCGGAGCAGCCTTCGGATGCGCTATTCGGTGCGGAAGAAACGCAGGATGGAGTGGCTGCTGGGCTCGAAGAAGGAGGTGAGCCTGATGCTGGAGCTGCAGAGCCGGGATGGCCGGTATGTGAATGACATTGAGGTGCAGACCCGGGAGCTGGGTCCGGGGGACTACATTCTGGAGTTGGAAGTACTGCACGAGCGGTTGGAGCGGGTAGCCGGCACCAGCCTGGATTTTAAGATTGTGAAGTGAGATTCAATGGCGGGTCAGCGCCTGCTTTTCGGAAGCGGAATCCCGGTGTACTTCCGGATCGGTTCGTTTAATCGGTATCAGGTCCGGTTACCAAAACTTTTCCGGCAAAAGGCGCGGTATGTTCACTATGGAATTTCACTGAATTGAAATAAGTTATAAAGGCAATCATTCAATCAAATCAAACGTATTATGCCGGATAAACATGCATCTGCCGTCTGGAACGGCAACCTGAAAGAAGGAAGCGGAACCATGAGTTCAGAAAGCGGAGTGCTCAGCGATGCCGCTTATAGTTTCGTCTCCCGTTTTGAAGACGAAGGAAAAAGTAACCCGGAGGAACTTATTGCCGCTGCACACGCGGGCTGTTATTCCATGGCACTCTCTAATGAGCTGCACAAAGCTGGCCATGAGTCCAGGAGCGTGCACACGAAAGCAACGGCTACCCTGGAGATGATCGATGGGAAACCCACGATCTCAACCATCAGGCTGGTAGCGGAAGCGGAGGTGCCGGGACTCGGTGACGATGAGTTTCAGCAAATAGCGGAAGCCACCAAGGCAGCCTGCCCGGTTTCGAGAGCCCTGGAAGCCGTGAACATAGAGCTGGACGCCAGCCTCACCAACTGAATTATGAGATCAAGCTCAGAGCCCTCAGATAACGAGGGCTTTTTTATTTAGGAATATCCTAATTCACTATTCCGATTTTCATTTGTTATCTTTGAAGCCTTCAATGAAAACTCAGAGTTGGAGCAGTTTACATGAGCGACAAACCCCGCGAGTATTGCGGCATATTCGGTATATTTGACCATCCGGAAGCGGCCCTTACTACGTACTACGGCCTTCATTCCCTTCAGCATCGCGGGCAGGAATCAGCCGGTATCGTAACTACCTATTACGACGAAACCAAAGGTCGCCACACCATGCCGGCCTACAAAGATTTCGGCCTGGTACTCAATGTGTTCAATAAAAATAAGATCATGAACAAGATCCTGAAGGGGCGTTCGGCCATCGGGCATAACCGGTATTCCACCTCAGGTTCTTCCAAAAATCCGGCTAACATTCAGCCCTTCAGGGTGCATTACAGGAACGGTAATATTGCTATTGGCCACAACGGAAACCTTTCCAACGCAAAGCAGATCCGTGAACGCTTTCGGAAAGAAGGGGTGCTGTTTCAGAGTACATCCGATACCGAGCTGATCCTTCATCTGATTTCGCACAGTGAACACGAGGATCAGATGAGCCAGATCATGGATGCCCTTGAGCAGATCGAAGGGGCTTACTGCCTGGTGCTGCTTACTGATGACAAGCTGATCGGTGTACGGGATCCGAACGGATTCCGCCCATTGGCGCTGGGGAAGAAAGACGGCAAGTTCTGCCTGGCCAGCGAAACCTGCGCCTTCGATATCAACAATGCGGAATACATACGGGATGTGGAGCCGGGAGAAGTTGTGGTCATCGACCGCGAGGCAACCGAAAACGGAGTACCGAAGTCGTTCCGCATCGAGCCCAAACAGGGGACGGGTACCAGTCAGTGTATTTTTGAATATGTCTATTTCTCCAGGCCCGACAGCATGATCTTCGGGGAAATGGTGGACAAGGTTCGCAGAAACCTGGGTAAAGCGCTGGCCAAGGAACATCCGGTGGATGAAGTGGTCAGGGATTATGACCCCAAAAAGAAGCCGGTTATCATATCGGTTCCGGATTCCAGTAATACGGCCGCCATTGGTTATGCCCGGGAAAACGAAAAGAAAGGACGTGCCTGTAAATACGATATCGGCCTGATCCGGAATCACTATGTAGGCCGCACCTTCATCTCTCCGGGACAGAAATCGCGTGAACAGAAAGTGCGGACCAAATTCAACCCGGTTCGGGGCGTGATCGAAGGGCGGTCGGTCATCATAGTGGATGACTCCATTGTGCGTGGTACCACCTCCCGGCATCTGGTGGATATGATAAGGGCGTGCAATCCGAAAGAGATTCATTTTGTGGTTTCCTCCCCGCCCATCATCAGCCCGTGCTACTATGGTATGGATTTCCCCAGCCCTGAGGAACTGATCGCAAATAAATTTGACCGGGACATTGAAAGGATGGCTGAAGAGATCGGAGTGGACAGCCTCCGCTATTTATCACCGGAAGGACTGGTGGACGCCGTAAAGACCGCCAATCCCTCGGGCCACGACTATTGCACGGCCTGTTTTACCAGTAAATACCCGGTGCCTGTTAATTTCGGAGTTGAGAAGGAAGAGAATGAGCTTGTTTAACGGTACCGCCGTTTTTGTAACCAGCGCTACGAAACTTGAAGAATGCCCGAAGCCCGAATTGCCTGAGATCTGTTTTGCCGGGCGGTCGAATGTGGGCAAGTCATCCCTGATCAATGCAATCGTAAACCGGAAGAACATCGCCCGCACTTCCAATGTGCCGGGTAAGACCCAGCAGATGAACTACTACCGGATCGGGGACGATTGCTTTTTTGTGGACCTTCCGGGCTACGGGTTCGCCAAAGTACCCAAAAAGGAGCGGGAGCGGTGGGGCCGTAGCATCCGGGATTATCTGCTGAACCGTGAAAGCCTGAGGCTGATCCTCCACGTGGTGGACGCCCGCCATAACCCAAGTAAACTGGACGAAGACTTTTTTTACTGGATGGCATCCAATGAAATGCCCTTTTGTGTGCTGCTTTCCAAATCCGACAAGCTGTCGAATAACAAGTTGGTGCAATCCAGCAGGCAGGTAAAAAATGTGCTTGCCGATATGAATATCGAAGTACCTGTTCTTGCCTATTCGGCCGACTCAAGGAAAGGAATTGAGCAGATACAAGAGCTTATTGAAGAATTCATCGAAGAATAAAGACCATTCACTTACTCATGCCATTTAAAATTTTATTGTTAGACGGTGTCGATCCCGTTTGCGCCCGGATCTTCAACGAACGGGGAATAGAAGCAGACCAACCCGGTAAGCTGAGTCCGGAAGAACTTAAGTCCCGGATCGGTGAATACGACGGGATGGTGGTCAGGAGCGCAACCACGATCACATCCGACCTGCTGAACCACGCGGGAAAGCTCAAAGTGATCGGCCGGGCAGGCGTCGGGGTCGATAACATCGATATACCCGCAGCCACAGCAAAAGGGGTACTGGTGATGAATACCCCGGATGGTAATACCATTTCAACCGCGGAGCATACCTGCGGAATGATCATTGCGCTGGCACGGAATATTCCAACGGCGGTATCCACCGTAAAAGCGGGAGGCTGGGACCGAAAGAAGTACATGGGATCGGAGGTGCACGGAAAAGTGCTGGGCATCGTGGGGCTTGGCAAAATTGGCTCGGAAGTGGCAAGGCGCATGAAATCCTTCGGGATGGATATCAAAGCCTTTGATCCCTTTTCCACTCACGAACATGCTCAGGAGATCGGTGTTGAACTGGCAGAGCTGGATGAAGTGCTGGCTGAGGCTGATTTTCTGTCTGTCCACACTCCGCTCACAGAAAAGACCAGGGGAATGGTATCCCTCAGGAATGCAGACAAGCTGAAAAGAGGAATGCGCCTGGTGAATTGTGCCCGGGGCGGTATCTACGAAGAGGCCGATCTGCCGAAACTCCTGGATGAGGGTATTCTGGGCGGGGTAGCCCTGGATGTGTATTCCACAGAACCCCCAACCAAAGAACTGTACAAGATCCTTTCGCATCCGAAGATCATAGGTACTCCGCATCTGGGTGCCTCCACCGAAGAGGCTCAGGAAAAAGTGGCGGAACAGATCGCTACTCAGATGGCCGATGCACTGGAAAACAAGAACTACAAAGGCAGCCTGAACGGGAAGTCTATCGCGCTGCTTACCAACAAAGAAGTGCAGCCCTATCTGGAGCTGGCAGAAGAACTGGGGGCGATGGCTGTGCAGCTATCTCCGGATCATGCAAGTGCCCTCGAATTCGAATACGCGGGCGACTGTGCGAAATACTCCGAAGTACTGACGGACGGGATACTCAAGGGCATGCTATCCCGGTATGTGGATGATGCTGTCAACCTGATCAACGCCAGAGTATATGCCGACGAACGCGGGTTCAGCATCAAAGAAACCACGACGTCGAAGGCCCAGACCTTTTCAGACCTGGTGACGATCAAGTTCGCGAACGGGGCGCAATACAGCAGCATATCGGCGGCGGTATTCGGTGAGGGGGATTATCGCATCGTGGAGATCAACAACTACGGCATTGAGCTTCGTCTGGAAGGGGATATCATCCTGTATCAGAACGTGGACAAGCCGGGGATGCTGGCCTCGATGAGTGGTGCCCTTGCCCAGCAGAACATCAACATTGCGGCTTTGAGCCTGGGCCGGACAGAGAAAGGATCGGACGCCATTACGGCCATCGCTGTGGATAAAACGATGACGGAAGAAGAGCTGGAATCAATTTCGAAGCTGGAGGGCATCAAAAACCTGAGATACATCAGCTTTAACTGATCCGGTAACGGCTTTTCGAATGGGCCTGACCGGAACCTCCATCGCTGTTCAGGAATCAACAGAGAAAGCTATTCAAACTCTCCGGATCGGTAGCGTTCGGCCAGCCGGTCGTTATTCAGAAGCCTGAAACCGCTGAGCATATCCGGTTGAGGAGATGCCAGGGTCATTTCCCGTTTTCCCAACGCTCCCTTCGCCCTTGCTGCTTTCCAGCCTGCCGAGGCCATGGCTCCACGGGCTTTGGAAGCCGCGCAGTAGGTAGAGAGCAAGCTTCGCTGATGCGCATATTGCAGAAGCTTCGTGAAGGCAGCTTCGGTCCAGAGTTCATCGTTGACTTCCGGGGAAAAGGGATCGTGAAAGATGAAATCGGCTTTGATATCCGGAAAGTCCATCTCCCGGAATGGGCCGTAAAATATATGCAGATGAACAGGGCGGCCGTCAATTGGGGTGAATGAATTCAGGCCGGGCCGAAGGCTTTGGAAAAGCTCAGGCAGCAAGTCCGCGAATTCCGGACGTCCTATCACGCCGGCATAGTTAAACTGACGGGCGGTTTCCGCTTTCACGGGGAAAGCTTCAACAGAATAGAAATTCAGGGTCTGTTCATTGCCCGAACGCAGGTGGTAATCGGCAGCCAGCAGAAAGTTCAGTCCGGTTCCGAAACCCACTTCCAGGATGGTTAAAGACAGATTCTTTTGCAGATGCTCAGGAACTCCCGGAGTCTCAAAAAAAACATGCCTGCTCTCAGCGACCGCTCCGTTGGGATTATGGTAATACTGGTTAAAGGTATTTGAGTAGAGTGTGGAAGAGCCGTCTTTTGATAACTGATGATCCGGACGATCAGTCATTGTTCCTGATGGTGATGGTTCCATAAGAGGTTTTCAGGTCAAAGTCGGAGCCTCCGCTGCCAATCTTTCCTGTCATCCTGCCTTTGGATTTCTCCCCCGTGAAGGAAAATCCCTCAGCCAGTTTGATCGTCGTTGCCCTGGCATTCAGGTCCAGATCCGATCCGGTAGGGATCAGAAGAACCAGCGCTCCGGCACCGGTTGTAGCTTCCACATCTCCGGATACCTGCCTCAGGTCCAGATCAATATTCCCGCCACCGGTGTTGGCAAAAAGATCACCACGGGCGCCCACCACCTCAATATTGCCACCGGAAGTTTTGAGGGTCAGGTCCCCTTGGCAGTCTCTGGCCGAAAGATGGCCGCCCAGTGATTCCAGGATCAGCTCTCCATTGGAGTTCAGGATCTCGATGTGCCCGCCTTCCGTGAAGGCTTTTACATCTCCGGTCAGGTTTTTAAGTTTCAGATGTCCGCCCAGAGTCTTATAGGTCTGATCACCGTTGATATTGATGACGGAAATATGACCGGCCTTGGTTACGGAATAAATGTCCATGCCGGACGGTACCGTGAGTGTGGCCTGCAGCTGTACATTGTTTTTGGCTTCGTCGATGGCGGACTCAAAATTAAAGATCGCCTCGTCTTCTTCAATCACGATATTGGCATTGATGAGTTTAGACAGTTCCTCCTCGGAACCGATCTGCCCGGAAGCCTTTACCACCAGCTTTCCCCTGGTATCGTTTGTACCCACGATCTCAATGGAGCCGGCCGGGATACTGATCGTGGATTTCTTAAGGGAGGGTGCGTCAAATTCTTTCATATAAGCATACACGCCGGGTGAGACAGCAGACCAGCTTTCTGAAACGATGTCATACTCTTTATTGATGACCAGCATTCCATCCGAGAAATCGAGGTGGATCTGACTGGTATCAACATCCAGTTCATTTATGGCGCGGTTTATTTCAGCCAGTAAATTTTCCCGGGCCTGCTCCGGAATGACCGATGACAGGCTTCGGAGGCTTTTAAGCGACTCAAGGCTGCTGAGCTGTTCAAGTTCTTTGAGATCTTCCAGGTGTTCGATCTCATTCAGGTCAATGACCTGAACGGCGGAATTGGTGGTGTTAGGCTGGCCAGACACCGATACGGCTACCCGTTGTTCGGAATGGGTTGAGCCGCTCTTCTCATCCGGTTTATTAGCCGTGATATAGATCGCGACAAAGAGCAGGATCAGTCCCGCTATAACAATTTCCCAGGATTTGTTTTGCATATAGAAGCTTCTTTAGGTGCAACGGCAGCGCAGTACGCATAGAACGGCCGGATGTTACAGGTTAAAAAAATTAACCTTACTTTCTCAACAATGCTAACAAAGGAAAACGATACCCATGCATTCCAGAATTAAAGAACTTGCCGAAGCGCTTCATGATGAGATGATCGCTAACCGGAGATACCTTCATCAGCATCCGGAGGTGAGCTACAAAGAATTCGAAACGACCAGTTTCATTAAGGCCGAGCTGGATAAACTCGGCATACCCCACGAAAGCCCGCTGGAAACCGGCTGTGTAGGCATCATTGAAGGGGGCAGGCCTTCAGACCGGGTGGTAGCACTCCGTGCCGATATCGATGCCCTGGCTATGGCAGAGGAAGGGGATGCCAAGCGGGACTTTTTGTCCCGGAATGAAGGGGTTGCCCACTGCTGCGGACATGACGCGCATACGGCCAACCTGCTGGGGGCAGCTAACATTCTGAGCGGGCTCAGGGACGAAATAGAGGGGAAGGTGCTGCTGGTCTTTCAGCCGGGGGAAGAGAAGCTGCCCGGTGGCGCAAAGCTGCTGTGTGAAACCGGATTTCTTCAGAAGCAAAAGGTTCAGGAGATCTACGGACTCCATACCTCGCCTTCGCACCAGCCCGGAACCATTGCCACAAAGGCAGGACCCCTTATGGGAAGGCCTGATGAATTTGAGATAGAGATCATTGGCAAAGGAGGACATGCTGCCCGGGCTCATGAAGCTGTGGACCCGATCGTGCTGGCCGCGCAGTTTGTGAACGCCGTACAAACGATCGTCAGCCGGAGCGTTGATCCGACCGAACCCGCTGTGGTCACCGTGGGGAGGATTGAAGGAGGTACGACCTATAACGTGATTCCGGAGAACGTACGTTTATGGGGCACCGTACGGTCACTGAGCCGCGAGACGGCAGGGCTGATCAAAAGCCGAATGGAAGATCTGTTGAAAGGGATAACCGCAGCATCCGGTGGAAGCTACCGCTTTCGCTTCAATGAGGGATATCCGGCGGTCATCAACACTGAGGCGGAGACCCGGAAAGTCACATCCAATACCGTAAAGCTGTTCGGTGAAAAAGCTTTGGTTGAAATGGACCGGCCCGTCATGGCGGGAGAGGATTTCGCTTTTTATCAGGAGCATTTTCCGGGTGCGTTTTTCTTTGTCGGAAGCGGGAGTCCTGACTCCGATTCAACCTATGCATGGCATCACCCTAAATACAATGTGGACGACCGCTTCTTCCTGACGGCGGCTCCCTTAATGGTTTCACTGGCACTGGGACTGGAATGATCCGGACGGAGCGATCATACTGGGAGTCCCTACTGTATGATCAGAAGTACGACCTGATCATCATCGGGGCCGGTATATCCGGCCAGTCCACCGCTCTGTTCTTCAAAAAAGAACATCCGGATGCCCGCGTACTTATACTGGACCGGGGACTGTTCCCCATTGGCGCGAGTACCCGAAACGCCGGGTTTGCCTGTTTCGGAACCATCGGGGAACACCTGGCCGACCTGGAAATAGAGGAAGAAAACGTGGTCAGGCAGCGAATAGCCCGCCGTTACAACGGGCTCCTGTTGCTCGGAGAGGTGTTGGGCGATGAAGCCATTGACTATGAACACAGCGGAGGCTGGGAGATCTTTACTGATGATGACGAATTTGCCACAGCAAGAGGGCAGGTGGACCGCTTCAATGAATGGATGGAAGAACTCACCGGTGAAAAAGAGGTGTATAAAGCGGGTCGCTACAGAGATCTGAACGGTATTTTCAATCGTGAAGAAGGGATGCTGCATCCCGGAAAGCTGGTGAAAGAGCTGCACCGGAGGAACCTTGCCTCGGGCGTTGAATACCGATGGGGGATGGAGGTGCAAAACCTGGATGTCGATTCGGGCCTCGTTACCTGTAAGCAGGACATCCGGTTCAGCGGGGAACACGTGGTAGTGGCCACCAATGCGTTCACCCGTACCTTGCTGCCCGAAAAGGTGATCAAGCCGGGCAGAGGCTATGTCTTTGTGACCAGTGAAATGAGTGATTCGGGATGGAAAGGGACTTTTCACTACAACAAGGGATATGTGTATTTCAGGAACCTGGGAGAGAGCCGCATATTGCTTGGGGGCGGAAGAAACATCGACCAGGAAACCGAAGAAACCGGCCAATTCGGGGTCAATCAAAAGATCAGGGAGTACCTGATCGGTTTTGCGAATGACATTCTAAAGCTTCCTGAAGGCTGGCAGATCGAACAGGAGTGGTCGGGCATCATGGGTTTCACACCGAATAAATCTCCGGAAGTGGAGAGAGTGGGCGACAAAGCCGTGGTAGTGGCAGGCCTGAGCGGTATGGGGGTAGCGCTGGGAATGCAGCTTGGTAAAGAAGCCTCAGCGCTGATTTAGGAATTCCTTGTAAAGCTCCACCAGTTCGCTCAGCATCATGGCCGTTGCTCCCCATAGCGGAACTCTGTGTACATCCCAGAACGGGACGTTGTATTTGATGTCTCTGAGCTTCCACTCTTCGCGGATGTGATTCTTTTTCTCAATGAGCTCCTCAAAACCGACCATAAATATTTCATCGACCTCATTGGGATTAGCCGTGAATTCCTGTTCTTCCTGAACAAAGCCGACCACAGGCGTTACCATATGGTTGGAGTGATTCACAAACAGAGGGCTCAGGTGCCCGGCAATGGTAACATGTTCTGAGATAAGTCCCGTTTCTTCGTGAGCCTCTCTTAAAGCGGTCTCCTCAATGGTTTCATCGCCCTCTTTGCCCCCGCCCGGAAAGCTGATCTGGCCCCCGTGCTTGATGCCGGCCGTTCTGAGGGTCAGCAACACTTCGTACTTTCCGTTCCAGGCGATGACCGGTACGAGTACACTGCTGTTCCGGTAGCTCCCGTCTTCAGGTGTATAGGTCATTCGGTTTATACGCTCACGGGCCGGCCGCGGCCGCATAATATTCTGTGCTTCTCTGCCGGGGAGTGGGGTTCTTAGCCGCTTTTGCAAAAAAGACTCGAAATCATCCATACTCATTTGGTTTTGTGAAAGAAAGAGTAAACGGGGCTGCTTCGTTCACTTTGTACCGCATTAAGTAAAGGTATTTAAAAGGGGGATAAATTTTTAAAGACATGAAAGCCTCCTTACCTTTGAAAGCGTTCAATAAATCAACCTGATTCTCTGAATGAAGAAAAAATACAATGTGTATGGTATCGGCAACGCGGTTGTCGATATGGAGTTTAAAATTGATGACGATTTTCTTGAAAAGCACGGGGTCAGCAAGGGGGTGATGACCCTGGTGGATGAAGAGACCCAGCATCGGCTGATGAACGACATTGACCATAGCAAAGCCGATCTCAAGTCAGGGGGATCTGCCGGTAACACCGTGATGGCGGTAAGTCAGTTCGGAGGCAAGGCTTTCTATTCCTGCAAAGTAGCCAGAGACGAATTCGGGGATTTCTTTCTGAACGACCTGAAAAGAGCTGGGATCAGGACCAACTTTGATTATCAGGAAAGGGAAAGCGGGATCACCGGACGTTGCCTGGTCATGATCACCGGGGATGCGACCCGTACAATGAATACCTTTCTGGGCGTGGCCAACACCCTGACCACCAACGAAGTGGTAGAGGAAGCGATCCGTGATTCCGAGTATGTGTACCTGGAAGGCTACCTCGTTCCCTCAGACTCCACCTTCGAAGCCATGAAGCTGACCAGGAAACTGGCCGAAGAAGCAGACGTTAAAATTTCGCTCACCCTGTCCGACCCATCGGTGGTAGAGGCTTTCCGTGAGCGCTTTGTGGAGGTCATAGGTGCATCCGTGGATCTGCTCTTTTGTAATGAAGAAGAAGCGCTGGCCTACACTCAAAAAGAAACCATTCTGGAAGCACGTGAGGAACTCAAAAAAGAAGCCAGACGATTCGTTATCACACAGGGCAAAAACGGAGCTATGATCTATGATGGAGAAACTTTTATCGATATTGAGCCCTACGAAGTGCACGCTGTAGATACGAACGGAGCGGGGGATATGTTTGCGGGAGCTTTTCTGTATGGCATCACGAGCGGGATGGGCTATGCGGCGGCCGGTAAGCTGGCCAGCCTGGCTTCTTCCAAAGTGGTGACCCAATACGGTCCCCGGCTGGAATGGCATCAGGTACAGGAAGTTCTAAAACATTCTCTGTGATCATGGATTGGGTAGATATTTTAGGATGGACCGGTTTTGCAATTCTCGTGTCAGCCTGGGTTCCCCAAACGCTGCAAACCATTCGCGCGGGAAAAACGGATATCAGTGTGGCCTTTATTCTGATGTATGTTTTTTCCAGCCTGCTGCTCACCATCTATTCCGTTCTTGAGAATGATCACGTGTTTATCGCATTAAACGGCCTGCTAACCATTGGCAGCGGCATCAACCTCTACTACAAACTTTTTCCCAGAACCGATGATGAATAAACTGGTCCTGGCCTCACGTAATCCTCATAAGATCGGTGAACTGCGCGCGATTCTGGAGGAACTGGGAATTGAACTGTTGTCTTCACTGGACTTTCCGGAACTGGAAGAGGTGGATGAAGATCAGCCAACCCTGGAAGGCAACGCCTTAAAAAAAGCCCGGTATGTATATCAGCGAACGGGATTCCCTTCCTTGTCGGATGACACGGGACTGGAAGTGGACGCCTTGAACGGATCACCCGGGGTGTATTCGGCGCGCTATGCGGGTGAGGAGGCGACCTATCAGGATAATGTGCAGAAGTTACTGAGTGAGATGTCCGGCAAGGAGTCCAGAACCGCCCGGTTTAGGACGGTACTGGCGCTGGTTGACGAAACAAAAGAGTACACTTTTGAGGGCATCTGTGAAGGAGTAATCCTTGAAGAGCAGCGCGGTGACAACGGCTTCGGATACGACCCGGTATTCAGGCCGGAGGGATTTGATCTTAGCTTTGCGGAGCTGGATGTTTCCGTAAAGAACCGGATCAGTCACCGCGGAAGAGCCATTCAACAATTTGTGGAGTTTCTGCGCACAGAGCAATAGATTCCCTGACCTTATCTGAGGATTCTATTAATAAACGGGATCATGCTATGCTGAATAGAAAAGACTTTCTCAAAACAAGCGTTCTGGGTGTACTTCCTTTGGGGTGCGGATCGGTAGGGAGAACCGATGTTTTTAAAGGGACCTATCCGGTGGTGGTAGGTACCTGGTCAGTGATGAGGTCCGCTGAAGTAGCCTGGGAAGTATTGAAAGACGGAGGCTATGCCCTTGACGCGGTTGAAGCCGGGGCGCGGGCACAGGAGTCCGATCCCAAAGATATGACCGTGGGCTATGGTGGCCGGCCCGACCGTAACGGCGTGGTGACACTGGATGCCTGCATCATGAATGAAAAAGGGAATGCCGGATCGGTAGCCTTTCTTCAGGATATCATGCACCCGGTTACCCTAGCCCGAAAAGTGATGGAAGAGACCCCCCATGTGATGCTGGTTGGTGAAGGAGCAAGGCAATTCGCCATTGAGCAGGGCATGGAGACCATCGAACTGCTTACCCCCGAAGCAAAAGCGGCTTATGAGAAATGGCTCGAGACTTCGGAATATGAGGTGAAAGTAAATATTGAGGCCGAGAATCACGACACCATCGGCCTGCTTGCCCTGGACTCCGAAGGGCGGGTGTGCGGGGCCTGTTCCACCAGCGGGGCTGCCTGGAAAATGCACGGCCGGGTCGGGGACTCCCCGATCATAGGGGCCGGTCTTTTTATCGACCCGGAAATAGGCGGGGCTGTGGCAACCGGATTGGGAGAAGAAGTGATCAAAACGGCCGGTTCCACGATCGCGGTGGAGATGATGCGCCAGGGATATTCCCCTGAAGAGGCCTGCAGGATCGCCATCGAACGGGTGATCGGCCGGGCGGAAATGCCGCCGAACGAGTTCCAGGTGGGAATTCTGGCCTTGTCCAAGGAAGGTGCCTTCGGAGGGTATGGGATCCAAAAAGGTTTTTCTATTACCGTCATCAATGAAGAGCAGAAAGAAGTGATCCCTGCTTCTTATTCGGTCTGAGTCCGGAATGGAAGGCTTCACCACGGTCGATTATATCGTTCTGGTCATTTACCTCGCAGGGGTGGCGCTGCTCGGCCTGAAAGCCTCCGGCATCCAGCGTTCTCCCAAAGACTACTTTCTGGGAGGAGACGGCATTCCGTGGTGGGCGGTTCTTTTCTCGGTAGTGGCCACCGAAACCAGCACCCTTACCTTTATCAGCATACCGGCGGTGGCCTACGGGGGAAACCTCACTTTTTTGCAGATCACACTGGGTTACTTTACGGGCAGAGTGCTGGTGGCGCTGTTCTTCCTTCCCCGATACTATGAAGGGGAGATGTACACGGCCTATCAGTTTCTGGAAAAACGGTTCGGAGCCGCTATGCGTAACGCAACCAGCGCCACCTTCATGATCACAAGAACTCTGGCTGACGGGGTTCGTCTCTTTGCCACGGCCATCCCCCTTGCGATCATCCTGCGTTTGGGAGGGGCATTTACCGGATGGGGTGATCTCGAACTGTACTTTCTTGCCATCGCGGTCATCTCTGTGGTTACCCTGATCTACACCTTCTTCGGCGGGATCAAAGCCGTGGTCTGGATGGATGTGGTTCAGATGGCCGTGTACCTGGGCGGGGCGCTCATCGCGATGGTTGTACTGATGAATAAACTTCCGGAGGGATGGGATACCGTGTCCGCGTTTGCTATGGAAGGAAATAAATTTCAGATCTTCCGTACAGGTTTTGACCTGAGCTTCAGGGAGTTCATTGCTCAGCCCTATACCATCCTTACCGCGCTTATCGGGGGAGCGGTGTTCTCACTCGCCTCACATGGTACCGATCAGCTGCTGGTGCAGCGGCTGCTGGCTACCGGAAACCTGAAGTCAGCCCAGAAGGCCCTGATCTGGAGCGGAGGGGTGGTGATCCTCCAGTTCACTCTTTTTCTTCTGATCGGTTTGATGTTATTCGCCTTCTATGAAGGGATGGAAGCTGCAGCTCTGGGCCTGAATACCAACGATGAGGTCTTCGCCAAGTTCATTGTGGAGCAGCTGCCCGCCGGCCTTTCCGGTCTGATCGTAGCCGCACTGTTTGCCGCCGCGATGAGCAGCCTGAGCTCGTCGCTTAACTCGCTGGCATCCGCGACGACCTACGATCTGTTCAAGCCTTATTTTGGCAAAAACCATTCGGACGAACAGGATCTGAAGACCTCAAGAATGATCACGCTTATCTGGGGAGTGATCCTCACGGCTTCGGCTTTCCTCTTTGCCGTTCTCCAGCTTCAGGAAGGGGAGCGTCCGGCCGTAGTCGAACTCGGTTTGGGTATTGCTTCCTACACTTACGGGGGATTGTTGGGGGCATTTGCGCTGGGCATGCTGTTCCAAAAGCCGGATAAAACCGATGCTCTCATTGGTTTCTTTTCCGGCATGGTGGCCCTTCTTTTTATGGTGCAGGGTCCGGTTCAGAACATCCTTCCGGGCGAAGGGCTGGCCATTGCGTGGCCCTTATATACCGTAGCGGGAAGTTTGATCGTGATCGGCGTGGGGATGGGTTCAGCCTTTATTCGTCGTTCACTTCTTCCCTGAATATTCCCTGTTGAGCATTGAATGTTGCCCAAGCTTATCGTTACTTCCGGGATGCATCCCCATGAAAAACTCATCCACCAGTTTTACTCGGCCTTTCAGCGAAGGGATCACGCTGCGATGAATAGCTGCTATCATCCGGATGCCACATTCCGGGATGAAGTATTTGAACTTCGAAAAAAAGACATTTATGCCATGTGGCATATGCTCTGCGAGCGGGGAAAAGATCTGGAGATCACTTACAGTGAGGTTGAGGCGGACGATCAAAAGGGGAAGGCACACTGGGAAGCGGTGTACACCTTCTCACAGACCGGAAGAAAAGTGCATAATAAGATTGACGCCGAATTTGAGTTCAGAGATGGCAAGATCATCCGGCACACTGATCGTTTCAGTTTCCGGAAGTGGAGCGCGATGGCCCTGGGCCCGATAGGGGTTCTGCTGGGATGGAGCTCCTTCCTGAAGGCAAAAGTGAGAAACACAGCCGGAAGATCACTGAAAGCTTTTATTCATTCCCATCCGGATTATCAAAGTCCATGAGTTCGAATTTTTGATTATGAATTTTGAATTCTGAATGGATACCGACAAATTCATCATTCATCATTTACAATCACAATTTTGACCCACGGTACTCATAACGCGATCGAAGATCCAAGAAATGAAGAAGTTCTGATCTTTATCAACGGGGAGCTGTTTCCAAGAAAGGAAGCCCGGATCTCGGTGTTTGACAGCGGCTACCTGGTGGGAGACGGGGTCTGGGAAGGGCTGCGGCTTCATGAGGGGGTGCTGGTTTTCCTGGATGAACATCTGGACCGGCTCTGGCAGGGCGCAGCCACCATCGGTATGGAGCTGGGCATGAGCCGGCAGGAGCTGACGGAGGCTATTTGGAAGACGCTGGAGGCAAACGATATGCATGATCACGTACATGTTCGCATCATGGTGACCCGCGGGATCAAGAAGACTCCCAGCCAGGATCCGAGGTTAACCATTTCCGGGCCGAATGTGGTGATCATCGCCGAACACAAGCAGGCCGATCCTGAAAGTACCAACCGGGGAGTGAAGCTGTTCACCAGCACCATCCGGCGCGGCTCTCCCGATTATCTCGATCCCCGGTTAAACTGCCATTCCAAGCTCCATGAGGTACAGGCACTCATTCAGGCTTTGGAGGCCGGTGCCGATGAGGCGCTGATGCTGGATATCCATGGTTTCGTGAGCACGTGTAACGCGACTAATTTCTTTATGGTAAAAGACGGAGAGGTCTGGACATCCACCGGCCAGTACTGTATGAACGGCATTACACGGGGAAAGGTGATCGAAGTGTGTGAGCAGAACAGCATTCCCTGCCATCAGAAGAATTTTTCCCTTTTTGATGTGTATGGAGCCGATGAGGCCTTTGTAACGGGCAGTTTCGGAGGGATCACACCCGTTACGGAAGTGGATGGAAGGGTGATCTCGGAATCATTACCCGGAGCCATAACCGGTTTATTGCAGAAGCTCTATAAAGGAGCGATTGAAGAAGCGGTACGTCAAGCCAGAGCTTGACGAATTTTATGGAACCTAGCTGTCATCCTGAACTTGTTTCAGGATCTGTAGGGAGTCGATCTATGAATCAAGAATTATCTAAATCAACGTTCAGTACCTTCACAGATGCTGAATCAAGTTCAGCATAACAACTATTGGGTTATGAATAAAACCAAACGAATCTGTCTCTGGAGCGGCCCCCGCAATATCTCCACGGCACTGATGTACTCCTTCGCCCAGCGAAAGGACTGCACCGTGGTGGACGAGCCCCTGTATGCCCACTACCTCACCCATACCGATGCGCACAAATACCACCCCGGCGCTGAAGAAGTGATTGCGGATCAGGAGAACGACGGACGAAAAGTGATTGATGAGATCGTATTCGGGAAGTATGAGACTCCCGTGGTTCTCTTCAAACACATGACCCATCACCTGGTGGATCTGGACCTGAGCTTTCTGAAAGACACCATCAACATCATCCTGACCCGGGAACCCAAAGAAATGCTGACTTCTTACATCAAGCAGGTGGAGCAACCGGTGCTGGAAGATACGGGCTATCCCCAGCATGTGGAGCTGATGGAATACCTGCAGGGAATAGGTCAGCAGCCCTTAATAGTTGACTCCAAAGACGTACTGATGGATCCAACCTCCAAACTCACGGAGATCTGTGACTACATCGGTATCCCTTTTGATGACTCTATGCTGGAGTGGCAAGCCGGTGCCCGGCCCGAAGACGGCATCTGGTCTAAGCACTGGTACCACAACGTCCACCGATCCACCGGCTTTCAGCCCTACAGGCCGAAGAAGGAGGAAGTGCCGGAAGAGCTGCAGGAGCTGCTGAAGGAGTGTGAGTATTATTATGCGAAGCTGTTGGTGTGATACCCTCCGTCACGCTTGAGGCGTGGCACCTCCCTCTCCCAAAGGGATGCCTGTGGCTAAGGGAGGACTTTTCCAAGGCTTCAGTAGGTCTCGCCCAAAGAGGAGGAATTCTCACTGTTTAGAACGGGCTCGATTAAGCCTCCCCTTAAGGGGAACTCAGGGTGACAACACAAAATCCCCAACTAGCGCGAGCGTCTCGCCTGCCTGCCGGCATAGGCAGGCTCGTGCAGCTCATTCAAATTCATCACTATGTTTTTCCAAAAACGTAGTGATGTTTTCTTCAAGACATAGCTAGGAATTTTAGGCATGAGTGCTATTAGGTAGAAATGGAGGTACAGTCACAGTCATGAGAAGAACACCCTCCGCCTGCATTCGCTTCGCTCATTTCGGCACCTCCCTTGAGGGAGGACTATTTAGCTATAAAATAATTGCCAACCAGAGAGTCTCCCCTTGAGGGGAGAGCCGCGAAGCGGGAGGGGTGTTAATTACTTTGTAAGGAATTCTATGCTTTCCGGTCTTACTGGTATGGCCAGAAATACTATCATTCCATACAACCCACATCTAAAAGAGAGAGCCAAAGAGTTAAGGAAGAACTCTACGCTTGGAGAAATTCTACTCTGGAAGGAGATCAGGAAAAGAAGATTGGGAGTACAATTCCATAGGCAGGTTCCAATAGATAATTTTATCATTGATTTCTATTGCCACGAACTCATGTTAGCAATTGAGGTGGATGGAAAATCCCACGATTCATTAGCAGCTCAAATAAAAGATTTTGCCAGAGATTATAGACTAGAGCAGTTGGGTGTGAAAGTAATTCGAGTCAATGACCGGGATGTTAAACAGGACCTGGATTCGGTGGTTCGTTATCTCCAATTCAAGGTAGATCAGGAGTTAAAACGCGAACACCCTCCGTCTTGACTCACTCCGTTCGTCAATCCACCTCCCTCTAGGGAGGACTTGTTGAGCCCCTTTAAGTCTTCCCTGCCTGCGCGTAGCCCGGCCTTCCAAAATCTTGTACGGCGGACAGGCCGCTTCGGCGAAGGCAGGCCTCAAGGGGAGAGCCGTCCCAACTAGCGCAAGCGTCTCGCTCGTGCGATTACTCTAACGAATAATGGTTTCGCTTCGTTTTGGGCCGGTGGAAATGATGGTCAGCTTCACACCCAGATAATCTTCGATGAAGGCGATATACTTCTTTGCGTTTGCCGGAAGCTCCTCCCATTGCGTCATACCCGTGATGTCCTTATCCCAGCCCGGCAGGGAAGTATATACCGGTTCTACCTTCTCGATCTCATCCAGGTAGAGTGGGAACACGGTGGTTTCCTCCCCATTGATCCTGTAGCTGGTGCACACCTGGATCTCCTCAAAACCATCCATCACGTCCATCTTGGTGAGGGTGATCTCATTGATACCATTGATGCGGCAGGCGTATTTAAGGGCAACCAGATCCAGCCATCCGCACCGGCGGGGCCGGCCGGTGGTGGCTCCAAACTCAAAGCCTTTTTGCCGTAGCTCTTCCCCTTTTTCATTATCCAATTCCGTAGGGAAAGGGCCGTTCCCTACACGCGTGCAGTACGCTTTGGTT
The DNA here is from genome assembly GCA_965267385.1 of Balneola sp. Taxonomy (GTDB): domain Bacteria; phylum Bacteroidota; class Rhodothermia; order Balneolales; family Balneolaceae; genus Balneola. The sequence goes on along the minus strand of OZ253957.1, from coordinate 2,289,060 downwards.
ATTCCCATCACATGGGTTAGCGCGGTTGGGGGTACACCCGAGCCGGTGCAGGCTCCGCCTGAAGTTGGGGAGGAGGAGGTTACATAAGGATAGGTGCCGTGATCCACATCCAGCAGACAGCCCTGCGCGCCTTCCAGGAGGATGGATTGCCCTTTTTCGAGCCCGTGGTGAAGTAAATTGGTGGTATTGCAGATATAGGGAGACAGGAGGTTTATAGATTCTTCCAGCTCGGTCATCAGTTCATCGGTTGAAAGGGTGTCTTCCCTGTAAAGGTTTTTCAGCGCAAAGTTAATGTCTTTGATGTTCTGATCGATCTTCTTGCGAAGGATGTCTTTGTCGAGCAGGTCCACCATGCGGATACCGATCCGGGATACCTTGCTCACATAAGCCGGGCCGATTCCTCTGCCTGTAGTACCAATCGCATCGCCGCCCCGACGCTTTTCTTTGAGTTGATCCAGCAGCTTATGGTAGGGGAGGATCACGTGAGCAGTCTGGCTGATGAAGAATCTTCCTTTCAGGCTGAAGCCCAGTTCTTCCACTCCTTTAATCTCTTCCACCAACGCGACGGGGTCGATCACCACTCCGTTGCCGATCACGCAGTGCGCGTCACCGTTAAAGATCCCGGAAGGGATGAGGTGGAGGACCACTTTCTTGTCATCAAATTTGAGGGTGTGACCGGCATTGGCTCCTCCCTGATAGCGAACCACAAAGTCGGCCTTATCACTTAGCAGATCAACAATTTTACCCTTACCCTCATCGCCCCACTGGGCACCGATTACAACTCGAACAGACATAGTTAGTTTTGATTAGCAGACATAAAAAAGGGGTGTAGTTATCTACACCCCTGAAAAGTTTTAATTATGGGCTGAATGCTCAGGCATCTCCGAAAGATTCAACAGCTTCATCCACCGACTTGTAATGCTTGAATACTGTGATCAGCTTGGTCACGATCAGCAGGCTTTCAATTTTATCGGTTGCATTGGCAATGCGGAGGTCGCCACCGGCTTTACGCATTGTGGTGAGCGCGCCAATGAGCATTCCGAGCCCGGAGGAATTCATGAACTTTACTTTGCTAAGGTCAACCACGATGTTGGTTTTATCCGCATCGATCAGCTCATGGAGTTGCTCATTCAGGCTAACCGCATCAGGTCCACCCATTACGTTACCTTTAAACTCGATAACAACGCAATTGTAACGTTCAGACGTATTAAAGCTCATAATTTCCCTTTTTTTAAAACTTAGGATTTTTTGGTTCTGGCCTCTAGTTCAACTACCAAAGCACTAGCCACAAACAGTGAACTATAAGTACCGAGGACAATACCAATTAAAAGTGCAAAAGAAAACCCTTTCAGCACCTCGCCTCCGAAAATAAAGAGCACAGCTACCACAAACAAGGTGGTAATAGAAGTGATCACCGTACGGCTTAGGGTATCGTTCAGGCTCTTATTTACCATGGGCTTGTATTCCATGCCTTTATGTACGTTACTGTTCTCGCGGATACGGTCAAAAACCACTACCGTATCGTTGAGGGAATAACCTACAATGGTCAGGAAGGCCGCTATGATCACCTGATCGATCTGCAGGCTGAAGTTTACGACATCGCTGAGGAGAGTGAAGATACCCAGCACGATCGTGACATCATGTATCAGGGCTGCCACAGCTCCGGCCGAGAAGGTCCAGTTCCTGAAGCGAATGAGAATATAGAGGAAGATGATCACGATGGAGTAGATCACCGCCTGTGCGGCTCCGGCTTTCAGGTCATCACCGAAACGGGGGCTGATGTAACTGCTGGACTCATATTCATAGCCCACTTCGGAATACTCTTCATTGAAGGTGTTCTCAATGATCGTTTGCACTTCTTCCTTGGAAGCGGTGTTATCGGTACGGATCAGTACTTCCACATCCGAGCCGAAGAGCTTGACTTCAGGCGCGGATTCCAGGGGGCCGGTGAGTGTGCTTCTCAGTTCTACCGTGTTTACCGGTTCGGTGAATTTATAAACAAACTCACTTCCGCCTTTAAAGTCGATGCCATACTGAAGCCCTTTGGTTACTATAGCTCCGATGGAGGCTAAGAGCAGCAGCCCGGAGAACACATAGGCTATCTTCCGGGTGTCAACAAAGTTAAAATTTGGTGTTTCAAACCATCTCATAATGTAATTCCTTTATTTTTTGAATGTCTTTGGGTGTCATTATTAACCGAAACTGACGGCATCGGCTTTGGTGCGGGTCAGGTAATCAATTACCACCCGTGTAATTACAATGGCGCTGAAGAGTGAGCAGGCAATTCCTGCCAGCAGCGTTACGGCGAATCCTTTAATAGGTCCGACACCAAAACTCAGAAGGATGATCGCTACGAAGCCGGTGGTTACGTTGGCATCAATGATCGCGCTCATCGCGTTTGAATAGCCTGCGGAAATAGCGGCCTTAATGGTTTTGCCGGTTCGCTGCTCCTCGCGGATACGGTCAAAGATAAGTACGTTCGCATCCACGGCCATACCGATGGTCAGTACAATACCCGCCATACCCGGCAGGGTAAGTGTAGCGTTGAAGCCGGCCAGGATACCCAGGATGAATACGATATTCAGGATCAGGGCAATATCGGCAACAGCACCACCTGTACGGTAGTACACGATCATAAAGATGGCAACAATGCTGAGTCCGATCAGAATGGAGTTGAGCCCCGCTTTGATGGAGGCTTCCCCTAACGTAGCACCAACGGTGCGGCTACCCATGATCTCCAGGGGAGCCGGAAGCGCACCGGATAGCAGGATATTGACGAGGTCATCGGCTTCCTGTACGTTCTCTACACCGGTGATGGAGGAACGGCCGTTGCTGATCTTGGTCACCACATTCGGATAGGTGTACACATAACCGTCCAGCACGATGGCAACCGGCTTGCCAATATTGGCACCGGTGATACGCCCCCAGGTTCGGGCCCCCTCAGCGTTCATGGTCATGGATACTTCCGGAACATTCGTTGCGGGATCGAACTGAACACTGGCTTCTTCAATTACATCACCCGTAAGTTCGATGTCGGTTTTTACCCCGAAGAGCTGATAAACCTCAGGTCCGCCCTGAGAGTAAGGCACCGAATTGGCGCTCCACATCACGGTGGTGTTGCGGGGCATAAAGTTCCGGACTTCTTCTCGTCGGAGCAGTTCCATGACGCGGGCAGTGTCCTGCTCTTCCGCATAGCCTACAATGTAGGGGCTCTGGGCCTGATACAATACTTCCGCCAATGGATTTACAGGTCCGAGGCCAAGACTGTCCGTCGTGGTATCAGGCTGCTGGTCGTAGTAATTGAAAACCTGCTGCTTGAAAGAACTGAAATCCTGGGCATCGGCAGCGAGGCGGAATTCCAGTCGCGCGGTGCCTTTCAGAAGGTTGGTTACTCGCTCTTCGTCGTCAATACCGGGAAGCTCCACGATAATACGATCCGTTCCCTGTTTTACGATCGAAGGCTCGGTTACACCGAAGCGGTCAACACGGGTACGAATAATTTCGATGGCCCGGTCCAGAGCCTCGGTTCGCTGATTCTTGAGGAAGGTCACGATCTCCTCATTTGTTGAACGGCGGGTGATGTTGGCCGCGTCGTTACGATAGTAACGGCTGAGGCGCGCGTTGGCGTCTCTGGCTTCAAAAGTCGCGACCATCTCATCGATGAAGTCGGTATCGTTGGCCAGCGCTTTCTGGCGGGCTTCCGCGATCACATTCTGAAGGAGTGTATCCGCATCTTCACCGGCCAGTTCCAGTACCAGCTGCGGGGTACCGATCTCAAGGGTGATATGCATCCCGCCCTGAAGGTCAAGGCCCAGGTTCAGCGTTCTGGTTTTCAGGTTTTCCAGACGTTCGCGATTCTCTTCCAGATATTGTGCACGGTCTGCCGGAGGCAGTTCACTGATCTGTTTCTGCTCCAGATTCCACTGAATGGTGGGGAACAGGTAATATAAGGTCATGGCCAAGAAAGCTACGATAAGGCCAATTTTAAGTCCGTTTCCTTGCATGGTACTTAGTTATTAGATATTTGAAAATTAGTTAATAGGGATTCCGTAAGTGCGGATTCCTTGTTTTAAAAGAAGTAGAAAGGCGTGATTGGTCAACTTTCCGATTAACGAATCACAAATAACAAATCTAGGGCGCGTTGATCGCGATCCCTGATTGAAGGGGAAGCAGGGTGTTAGGAGGGATCATGGCATCCCAGGAATTCAGAACAGGGAGTCCCGATGCGGAACAATCCGGAGCTGAAGCAGCAGTGGCTTTGCTGAGTGTTTTCCCATCCAGCTGAACGGCAGAGGATTTGGACGTCTCCGGCATAACAGCCTTGCTCATTCCCGTTGAGGAGTTCTGATAGGCATTCCATTCTGTGATCAGCAGGTCGAAAACCTGGTCTTTGTCAGAGCTGCTGAATGGAAGCTCAAAATGCTCAGTGTGCAGGGCAACCACTTCCGAGGCTTTGCGGATCAGCTCCTCGAGTGCCTCTTCTTCACCACCCAGTTCCCGAAGCTGCTCACGAACATCATTGCTGTCATCAGACTTGAGATGTCCGTCCAGCCAGGATGTGAACGCATTCTGGCGGTCCGATTTCTGAACCGGCTGTGCAAAATGCAGGATGAATCCCAGCATGAGGGTCAGGACCCCGGGCGTTGTGATTATATGTGTTCTGAAGAATTTCACAAGGACGGTAAGATAACCAAGCCGTTCGCCAATTATCAATTAGATTTTTGGACGTACATGCGGGTTGAAACTTGAAAGACGACCATTTTCTTCACTCCTCACTCACCACTTTTCCGTTTCCTTCAATCGCTCGAACTCCTGTTTCAGAAACTGCCCGGTGTGGGAGTCTTTGATCTGAGCGACCTCTTCTGGAGTCCCCTGTGCTATAATTTCACCCCCGCCTTTACCGCCTTCTGGACCCAGGTCAATGATCCAGTCCGCGGCCTTGATAAGGTCCAGGTTATGCTCAATTACGATCACGGTATTGCCTTTATCCACCAGCTTCTGGATCACATTCACCAGCATGCGGACATCCTGAAAGTGAAGTCCCGTGGTGGGTTCATCCATTACATACAGCGTATCGCCGGTTCCCACCTTGGAAAGCTCCCGGGCCAGCTTGATGCGCTGGGCTTCGCCACCGGACAAGGTAGTGCTCGATTGCCCGAGAGTGAGATAACCTAATCCGACGGAAGTCAGCGTTTTCAATATCCGGCTGATGGCAGGCTGGGCATCGAAGAATTCAGCGGCTTCGCTGATCGGCATCTCCAGCACATCGTTGATGTTCTTGTGCTTGTAATATATTTCCAGCGTCTCCCGGTTATAGCGCTTGCCGTTGCAGGTCTCGCAGGTTACATACACATCAGGCAGGAAGTTCATCTCGATCTTGCGGACGCCATCGCCCTGGCAGGTTTCACAGCGTCCACCTTTGACGTTAAATGAGAAACGCCCCTGGTCATATCCACGTATCTTGGATTCCGGCAACTCGGCAAACAGCCTCCGGATGTGATCGAATACTTTGGTGTAGGTTCCGGGATTGGACCGGGGCGTTCGGCCGATCGGACTTTGATCAATGGAAATGATCTTGTCGATGTTGTCAAGGCCTTCCACGGTATCGTAAGGGAGGGGAACGCTCTTGGATTTGTAGAAGTGATTAGACAGAATGGGCACCAGCGTCTGATTGATGAGTGAGCTTTTACCACTTCCGCTGACTCCTGTTACGGAGATGAACTTGCCGAGCGGGATCTCCAGGTCCACATTCCGGAGATTATGCCCCCGGGCATTCCTGATGGTCAGTTTTTTCCCGTTTCCTTTCCGTTTGTTCTCCGGCATGTGGATGACCTCTTCATCCCGAAGGAACTTTGCGGTCATGGAATCTTCCTTCAGCTCGTCCGGCGTACCGGCAGAAACGATGTGGCCTCCGTGTTTGCCTGCCCCCGGGCCAAGATCCAGTACGAAATCGGCATGTTCGATCGTTTCACGATCGTGTTCCACCACGATTACGCTGTTGCCCAGGTCGCGGAGCATTTCGAGAGACCTGATCAGCTTGATGTTATCCCGCTGATGAAGCCCGATACTGGGCTCATCGAGTATGTAGAGCACTCCTACCAGCTGGGTTCCGATCTGCGTGGCAAGGCGGATACGCTGAGCTTCCCCGCCGCTGAGGGTTTGGGCCTCCCGGTCCAGGTTCAGATAATCCAGACCCACATTCAGCAGGAAGTCAAGACGGTCCCTGATCTCTTTCAGTACCTGATTCCCGATCAGTTGCTGCCGCTCTGTAAGGTTAATCTTATAAAGGGTATCCCGGATCTGAGCAATATCCATTTTAACCAGATCGTGTATCGTAAATCCGTCGATCTTGTAGCTCAGGGCCTCTTTGTTCAACCGGCCGCCGCCGCATTCGGGGCAGCTAACCTTGCTCATGTAGGCCTTTGCTTTATCCCGCTGTTTGGGAGACTTACTGTTTTCAAACTGATCTACGATCATTTTCCGGAAACCTTCAAACTTATGTTTGTAGGTCACGGAATTATCCTTGAAGTCGTAACTGACGGAGTATTTGGTGTCACCTCCGCCATTCATGAGCACGTCCAATGCTTCTTCCGGAAAGTCTTTAATCGGGGTTTCGAAATCCAGGCCAAAGGTGCTGAGCACGGCTTTCAATTGTTTGAAAACAAACACATCTCTGGGCGATCCCAGGTAGCGGATGCCTCCCTCCGCGATGCTCTGTTCAGAGTTGGGCACCAGCAGATCCCAGCTCACATCATAGGTGTGTCCCAGTCCGTCACATTTGGGGCAGGCTCCGTAGGGTGAGTTGAAGGAAAAGAGGTTCGGCGCGGGGTCTTCATAGGCGATACCGCTTTCGGCGTCAAACAGTTTTTGTGAGAAGAGCTTGTCTTTGAAACCGTCGTCCTCCTTGACGGCCAGAATCACATTTCCGTCTGCCATCTCCAGCGCCAGCCGGATGCTTTCCGCAATGCGCTTCTCACTTTTCCGGCTGATCACAAACCGGTCAACCACTACTTCAATATTGTGGGTTTTATACCGGTCCAGCATCATGCCCTTTTCAAGCTCGGTCAGTTCTCCGTCAATCCGGGCGGTAACAAATCCCTGCTTGATGGTTTGCTCAAAAAGCTCCCGGTAATGACCTTTACGCCCCCGTACAACCGGTGCCAGGCAGTAGGCTTTGGTTCCTTCCGGCATATCCATGACTGCGGCAACTACCTGATCTGCGGTCTGCTTCTCCATCTTGTTACCGGAGATATAGGAATAAGGTACTCCGATCCGTGCGTACAGCAATCGCAGGAAGTCGTAAATCTCCGTCACCGTACCGACCGTTGACCTCGGATTCCGGTTGGTGGTTTTCTGATCAATGGATATGACCGGGGACAGGCCGTCGATGAAATCCACGTCCGGCCGTTCCATCATGCCCAGAAACTGACGGGCGTAAGCTGAGAGGGATTCCAGAAAGCGGCGTTGCCCCTCCGCGTAGATGGTATCGAAGGCAAGGGAGGATTTTCCGGATCCAGAGAGTCCGGTTATGACCACCAGCTGGTCTCTGGGAATGTCGATATCAAAATTCTTAAGATTGTGTTCGCGGGCGCCGCGAATAACAATGTGGTGCTGCAATGGTATGCTTGTTTTTGAATTTCAGGCGACCTGAATAATACGGAACAGTCATCATAAAACCTTAATTCCGATTCGCACTGATATGGGGAACAAAATCCGGATTGCATCAGGAGTGTCCTTTAAATACATTGAGATACAGACGGAGGATCAGCCATGCAGGTATCTGAAGCAGAAAAGATCGAAAGGAAGCTAAGGTGGACGGAATTTAGCCTGGTACTGGGTGTTATGCTCTCTCTGATCGTTATTGCCGTTGCACCCGAGCGCGTCATTGTACTGTACTCGATCATCGTGATCATCACCTTTTCCAAAGGATTGAAAGGATACAGGGAGCTGAACCGCAGAAAGACCGAATTAGCGGGCCGCGATTGACTTGAGCCGGATAGCAGGCTGAAGCAGAGCGATCAGGCTTCCTGATTCTGATGGCGGCTCAGCATGTTATAGTTCCGGATGAACAGGCGGTTTGGGAATAAGCCGTCATCATCCTCAGAGTACTCCTCCTTAATACGCTTCACGAAATACATAGGAACGGATCCCATGTTCTTGGCTTCAATCTCGCCACGGGCTTCACATTCAAAGAAGTCTTTGACCCGGTCATATGTGGCCTGTGAGATATTGATGGCGTGATTCTCGGACATCTGCTCCATGCGGGAAGCCAGGTTCACAGCGGCCCCCCAGATATCATAAGCAAAACGTCGCTGACCGATCACTCCGACCACGGCGGACCCGGTATGAATGCCGATCCGAAGGGGAAAATAAGGAACCGAGCCGTTGTGCTCAGACAGCTTGGATATAAAGTGCTGCATCTTCAATGCCGTGAGAACCACATCGATGGGGTGGGTTTCATTGCGCTCAGGCAGCCCCCCAGCGCACATGTAGCTGTCTCCAATGGTCTTGATCTTGATCAGGTTGTGCTGATCCGCGATGCTGTCAAATTTATCAAAGTAAAAAGAGAGGCTTTCAATAAGCTCTTCGGGACTCAAGGTCGGCACCACTTTGCTGAACTCGTCAAAGTCGGTAAACATGATCGTGACGTCTTTGTAGCGTTCGGGCGTCACCGTTCCGTAGGCCAGCAAGCTCTCCGCGATCTTTTCAGGGAAAACGTTCTGCAGAAGTTCCTCATGCTCCTTTTTGGAGAGCTCCAGCTCCTGATTGATCGCGTTCAGTTCGCTCTGCATTTTTTCCAGGCGCTGATTCTGAGCAAGCGTATTTTTGTAGGTGGATAGAAGCAGGTTGATAAGATGAGAGTAATCGGCCCGGACCTGGTAGGTCTTATTCTCGATGGTAAGATCAATAAGCTCTTTTTCGGTGTGGGGCTGAATCGGATTCGACAAAAGCTCATCCACCTTACTGAAGAGTGTCTCATCGTCGTAAGGTTTGGTCAGGTAGTTATCAGCACCGGCTGCAATGCCTTTCATCAGCTGATCGGTCGTGACCATCGAGGTGACCAGGATCACCGGGATCTGGTTCAGGCGGGAATCGTTTTTGATTCTTGAACAGAGCTCATAACCATCCATGACGGGCATTTCCACGTCACTAATCACCAAATCAGGGTATTCTGTCCGCACCAGATCAAGCGCATCGGCTCCGTTCTGTGCAGTGATCACATCAAAGCCTTTTTGCAACAGCTTGTGGCGGGTCAATGTTACCAGGGCGGGGTAATCATCAACTACCAGTATCCGTGATTTTGTTTCAAGCATGGGCTTTCCCTGAATTTATCTGTGCGCAATATATTCACAAAAAGTGAACCAGTGAATTAGGTTTTTTTTAGGAAGAAAAAGGCCGGAAAAACGGTTATTTTTGCTCTTTCCAAACTCATTTGCGCATGAAACAGATTACAGACACCGGCTGGACCCCAACGTCCTGGGAAGAAAAGGAAATCAAACAGCTCCCAACCTATCCTGACACTGAACAGCTGACGCAGAGCTATGAACGGCTCAAAAAGCTGCCTCCCCTGGTGACTTCCTGGGAGATCGAAGCCCTGAAAGCACGGCTGGCCGATGTGGCGGCGGGTAAATCCTTCTTGCTGCAGGGAGGAGATTGTGCGGAAAGTTTTGAACAGACCACTTCTCCAAAGATCGTCAATATGCTGAAGGTGCTGCTTCAGATGAGTTTCATTCTGATCCATGAGATGGGCGTGCCGGTACTCCGGGTGGGCCGTATAGCCGGGCAGTATGCCAAGCCAAGATCCCGGGATTATGAAACCATCGATGGCCAGGAGGTGCATAACTACCGGGGAGACCTGATCAACCGCTTTGAGCCGGACGCGGACGCCCGCAAACCGGATCCGGAGCGACTTATTGAAGGCTATCACAAGGCGGGGCTGACATTGAACTTTCTGCGTGCCCTTTCAGACGAAGGCTTTGCCGATCTGAATCATCCTGAGCAGTGGGAGCTGGATTTTATGCTGAATAACCAGTACTACCAGGAGTATGAGGCGATGGTGAATTCCATTACCAAGGCGGTGAAATTCATGCAGACCATTTCTCCTGATAAATTTTCCAGCACGCAGAAAGTGGACATCTTTACCTCGCATGAGGCGCTGAACCTGTATTATGATTCAGCTCAGACCCGTAAAGTGCCCCGCAAGCCCGGTTTCTTTAACCTGAGCGCCCACATGGTATGGCTGGGCAACCGCACCCGCGACCTGGACGGTGCGCATGTGGAATATCTGCGGGGGATCGAAAATCCGATCGGTATTAAGATTGGCCCTCCTTTTGAGATTGATGATACCCTGAAACTGATTGAGAAGCTCAACCCCACCCATGAGGCCGGCAAGATCGTGATGATCACCCGCTTCGGGAAAGATGCCATCAAGGATCAGTTGCCGGGCCTGATCCGGGCCATCCGCCGGGAAGGCTTCCCGGTCATATGGAGCTCCGATCCGATGCACGGGAATACCTTTTCAGCCAGTAACAATCTTAAGACCCGCAATTTCGATCATATCCTCGAAGAGATCCGGTCTGCCTTTGCCATTCACCGATCAGAAGGCAGTTATCTGGGAGGGGTACACCTGGAACTCACCGGCGATAATGTAACCGAATGTGTGGGCGGCGCCAACGGGCTTACCGAAACCGGTCTGGATCAGAACTACGAGACCTTCTGCGATCCCCGCCTCAACTACGAGCAAAGCCTGGAAATGGCCTTTCTGGTAGCCAAAGAATGGAAGCAAAGCTATTTATAGCTATTCAATTAAGAATTGTTCATTGATTCAATGATCAATTAAGAAGGGCCAAGGCAAGGTAATATTGCCGAATGACCATCATTTACCACTTTTTAAAACGGCGCATAAGCCGTGCTGGAAGAGGTACACCCAAGAAGGACGAAAACCACTATATTCTAGACTTTAAACTCGTTACGGAGGTCACTTCCGTAACGCAATATTGGGAGCTCTGGCTCCCACGGAAGCGGAGCCTGTCATCCGGCCGGCAGGCTTCCGAGACTTCGTTCCTCAGCAGAGCTACGGAAGGAGGTTAACGGAAGTGGGCAAAGAGCTGGCAAAGATCGTTTGGCACATGTTAACGAAGAACCAAGAGTACAAAGGATTTAAAGGCAGGATGACCCGAATTACCACACAAACCTACTGGCCACAACCCATAAGCTCGGGCGCATAACAGGAAGAGCCCCCATTTAGGGAGGAAGTCAATCCGCACCGTTTGATTGAGAGGTGGGTTGTTGGCCTGCCTTTGCCGGCAGGCAGGTTCGGCTTTAGATCTGGGATAGTTCCGGAGTGCCGGAACAGTTCTGCCCGGAGTGGTGGAAATAAGCCTAAAGATGTTTGTGCCATAGGCATCCCATTGGGAGACGCCGGTAGCGCCGGAAAGATCACCCGGCCGACCATGCCATTAGAGGTGGGAACGGGTACCAGCCTTCATTAGTATTACGAGAACGTACGATCTACGGTGGGAAAACTATGTGCCCTTGATTATGTCCTTTTTAAAGATGTTATGCTTTTACTTATTTAATTGTTGCCAAATAATCTCTGCCAAAATTCCGAACCAAACCATTTAGCCAAAAAACCAAATGAGATTACCCCAAAACCAAGTGCAAACCATGAATAAATGGCAACATCTTCAAATCCATACCAAAATATGCGGGTACCAATCAACCCAAATACCACAAACCCTGCAATTATACCACCAATGAAGTTTCGACGATCAGCGCATCTTTGTTTTTGATTCTCTTCTTCAGTGGGGACCTGAATATTCATGGTTTAGAATGAATTTTTGAATAGAGCATAACGACCCAGCGCATAACGGGCGCGGAGATGATGAGTTAATTAACGGTGATAATTTTAAAACAAGCAACTCTGGAAATCGAAGCCCCGTCCGCGTCCCAGTTGATGCGCTTGTTAGTGTGCCGGCTATTTAGTTCGGGATTTCCAGTACTCTGGATTCCGATGCTGATGAAGAATTGCAAATACAGTGATTAGTTCTGGTTCTGAAACAAAGTAAACTGAAAATGGAAAGCGACTGACCAAAGCCCGGCGAACTTTTTTATCTGCTATGATTTGAAAATGTTGTGGGTTTTTTTGGACGGAAGCAATTTTAACATCAACGCAACGGGCAAATTCTTTACCAAGTCCGGGGTCTTGCTCTTCATACCATTCATAGGCACTTTCAAAATCCCTTTCAGCTTGTGAAGTAAGAATCAGAGTTTTAGCCACGCTTTTCTACATGAATTTTTCTCGGATTTCATCCCAGGATTTACCGTTGGCTTTATCATCATCAAGTGTCTTAAGTCTTTGCTTAATAATTTTCTGATGGTATTCAGGGACATTTAGTTGATCAGGATCTGAGGCTATTGAATCCCATAAAGCTTCAACTAACATTATTTTTTCATTTCTGTTGAGTTGAGACAACTCTTTAATCAATGTGTCTTCCATAATAATAGAATTAAATTCGAATGATAAATTGATCAAAAACTCACTGTAATGCAATTTGAACGAATGGAAAGGTCAAGTTATTTAAGGCACACTAACATACATATTAGGCGAACAAAAATGTCGTCTAAAAAACCGCTCGCAGTTGAGGGAGAATATATGCACCATCCTTTATATAAATTCCACAGAAACAGTTTGTTTGGGAGTGACGCGTTGATCCGGATGGCGTTAGCTAAGGCTGGTTTCTTTACAGATCCCGGCTCGAAGGCCGGGATGTCAGGATAGGGCGCGGAGGCAGAGTTAAGGCCTTAAGTTGATGAATTCACCCGTGGTGAAATGGTTGGGAGAACGACATAATGGGATGGAATCACCCGGGGTGAATGTTCCGAATTGGAGTTATAACTGTCGGTAGACAGACTTAGGGACTGCGTTCCCAACGAGGACGTTGGGAACGAGGGGGAAGAAGAGGTAAATGAAGAATGACGATTCCAGCCGCCCCATCATCTATCATTCATAATTCTTCTTCTGTCATTTTTTCCAGCCGTTGACGGGATGTCAAACCCCGGCTGACAAGCTTTCCCGCGCTCCAGAATCCTTCTGTATTTTTTTCACTCTTCTTTTGCCGCCCTGACAGTGAGGAACAAGGCGGAAGCTTTGGCATTGCCCTTGCAAAATTCAGGATGAATTGCTGAAACGCTTAATTAAATCTTGAGAGGTTCAATTATGGCACTTATTAATTATACCCGACCAAATACTGATCTTTTCTCCAGAAGATTCAACGACATCGTTGATGAACTGTTCAACAACACCGACAGCTATCGTCGGGATAGTTTCATGCCAAGTGTAGATGTTGCAGAAACCGATACTCACTTTGAGATTTCTGCAGAACTGCCGGGCATGAATAAGGAAGACATTAAGGTAGATCTTGAGAATGGCCGACTTTCTATCACCGGTGAACGTTCTCTCAAGAAAGAAGAAGAGGACAAGAACTTCCATCGTCTAGAAAGTCATTACGGAACATTCAGCCGTTCTTTCTATCTGCCGGACAGCATTGACGAAGATTCCATCCAGGCCAAGTATGAGAATGGAATTCTGAACATTACGATCGCCAAGGACGAGCAGAAAGTAAGAAAGCACATTGAAATCGCATAACCCAGAATAAACCTTAATAAGGAAACTGACCGAAGCTGTCTGATCGCAGCTTCGGTTTTTCATTTCAAGTTGTAAAGCCCTGCAGTCTTGTACAATAATCGAGACTGAATGCGTTGTAGGGTGCGAAAGATAAACCATCAAGACTGAAGAAAATGAATACAGCGATTAAAAATTTTTTCGGAGTTGCCGCAGCCATCCTGGTACTGCTGGGGTACAACGCCGTTACTGACGGTACCATAACCCTGAACAACTCCGACACGCAGGTGGTACGTGCAGAAGACCGTCCGGTCTCTTCGTTAATGGATCTGAATAATGCCATTGTTGATATCGCCGAGAAAACCAACCGTTCGGTGGTAATGATCACAACGGAACGAGAGCGGCGCCGTCCGGTTAATCCCTTCTCATTTTTCGGGAATCCGTACGGTAATCGCGGAGACTCCGATACATTCACGCAGCGCGGACTGGGATCGGGAGTAATCGTTTCGGAAGACGGATATATACTCACCAACAACCACGTGATCGAAGATGTGGACGAGATCAAAGTTCAGCTTTATGAAGGAGAGGAAGTGGAAGCTGAACTTGTGGGTGCCGATCCGCAAACCGATGTAGCGGTTTTGAAAATTGACGTGGAAAACGCCCCAGCCATTAAGATCGGTGACAGCGATAACCTGAAAGTGGGTGCATTTGTACTGGCGATCGGGAGTCCGCTAAGCGAGAACCTGGCGCACACCGTCTCTTTTGGTATTGTATCCGCGAAAAGCCGGAACATCAACATCCTTAGGGACGTGGCCGGTTATGAAGATTTTATCCAAACCGATGCGGCCATCAATCCCGGTAATTCAGGCGGGGCCCTCATTGACATGAACGGCGAGCTGGTCGGGATTAACTCGGCGATCGCTTCCCGTTCGGGTGGCAATGACGGAATTGGCTTTGCCATTCCGGTGAACCTGGCAAAGCGCATCATGGACGACCTCATTGAGGACGGAGCCGTTTCACGTGGGTACCTGGGCATCTATTTTGGTGGAGAAGTGGATCGCACCATGGCCAGAGGCCTCGGACTTGAAGACGTCCGGGGAGTCATTATCTCCCGGGTTGAAGAGGGAGGCCCTGCGGATGAAGCCGGACTGAAAGACGCGGATATCATAACGACGATTGACGGAGAAAAAGTGACAAGCTGGAACATGTTCCGGTCAGAGGTTGCTTCAAAGCGTCCGGGTGAAAAGGTTGAACTCGGTATTGTACGAAATGGTAAGGAGATGAACCTTGTTGTAACTTTAGGTGAGCGTAACGATGAGCAACTGGCTTCCGTGACTCCGCAGGTTGAAGAAGACATGAGAGAAAAACTCGGCTTCACCGTAATTGAGCTGGATGCCGATATCCGAAACCAGCTGGATCTGGATGCCTCCGAGGACGGAGTGGTAGTGAATCGCATTGAAACAACCAGCAACGCGTATGAACGCGGTCTGAGAAGAGGCGATGTCATTACCGAGGTTAAGAACCGAAAGATTGAAAATGCCAGAGAGTTTTACGAAGAACTCGAGAAATTAGCGGAAGAAGGAGACGAAGTGGTTCTCCTGACCGTTACCAGATCGGGCACGAAACAATTCATTGCCTTCGAGCTATAAGTTTTAAACCCTTTTATTGTACCCCGAAAAACCCAAAACCCAGGCCTTGACCGGTCTGGGTTTTTTTATGCCTGCAATTCAGTCAGTATGTCCGGTTCGGCATGATTTTGGACTTATTGGAGTCAGGAACATAAAAGGAATGAAATTATGAATTTGAACAAATTTACATTGAAGGCGCAGGAGGCCGTTCAAAAAGCCCTGGAGCTCGCACAGAGCAGTAACCATCAGGGGATCGAGCCGGCCCACCTGCTCAAAGCCTTTCTGACTGACAGTGACAGTATCGTTAACACTCTGCTGAACAAGCTGGGCGCAAATAGTACGGCCATCAATGAAGTGACAGAACGGGCAATAGAACGGCTCCCTAAAGTACAGGGAGCATCGGTATCCGGGCAGTACCTTTCCAATGAAACAAAAGAAGCTTTTGACAAGGCCCAGAAGCAGGCATCAGAAATGGGTGATGAATACATCAGTTCGGAGCACCTGCTGATAGGAATGGCCGATACCAAAGGAGAGATCGGGTCGCTGCTGAAAGATCAGGGAGTGACCAAAGACAATATCCTGAAAGTGATGACCGATGTGCGCGGAAGCCAGAAAGTGGATGACCCCAATGCTGAAAGCCGCTACGGAGCACTGAAGCGCTACGCCCGGGATCTGAATGAGCTGGCCGAAAAGAATAAGCTGGATCCGGTAATTGGCAGGGACCAGGAGATCCGGAGGGTGATGCAGATACTGACCCGCCGCACTAAAAATAACCCCGTGCTGATCGGAGAGCCGGGAGTGGGTAAAACCGCGATCGCTGAAGGCATGGCGTTGAGAATTGTGCGGGGTGACGTGCCCGAGGGGCTGAAAACCAAACGAATTGTAGCTTTGGATATGGGCGCCCTGGTGGCCGGTACCAAGTTTCGGGGGGAATTCGAAGAGCGGCTGAAAGCGGTGGTAAAGGAAGTGACAGAGTCGGACGGAGAGATCATTCTCTTCATCGACGAGATCCACACGCTGGTGGGAGCCGGTGCCACGGAAGGCGCGATGGATGCGGCCAACATCCTGAAACCCGCTCTCGCCCGTGGCGAGATGCATGCCATCGGCGCCACCACACTGGACGAATACCGCAAATACATTGAGAAGGACAAAGCCCTGGAGCGGCGTCTGCAAACCGTGGTTGTAGGGGAGCCTTCCATCGAAGACACCGTATCTATCCTGCGCGGACTCCAGGAGCGCTATGAAGTGCATCACGGGGTTCGTATCACAGACGCGGCCATTGTTGCGGCAGCAGAGCTTTCACACCGCTATATCGGAGATCGTTTTCTGCCTGATAAGGCCATCGACCTCATCGATGAGGCGGCATCGAGGCTGCGACTGCAGATCGACTCGCTCCCTGAAGAGCTGGATGCCCTGGAGCGCCAGATCCGGCAGCTGGAGATCGAGCGGGAGGCCCTCAAACGGGAGAAAGATAAATCGAAGATCAAAGGCATTGAAAAAGAACTGGCCGACCTGGAAGAACAACGCAGCAACATGAGGGTGCAGTGGGAGCAGGAGCGCGACCTCATTCAGAAGGCACGCGAACTGAAGCAGGCCATCGAAACCACCCGGAACGAGGCCGATAAAGCGGAGCGTGAAGGAGATTATGAGAAAGTGGCCGAGCTTCGGTACGGTACCATTACCCGCCTCGAAAAAGACCTTGAGGATACCAAGGCCAAACTGGACGAGATGCAGGAGCAAAAACCACTACTTAAAGAGGAGGTGGATGCCGAAGACATCGCGGATATCGTTTCCCGATGGACGGGTATTCCTGTGAAGCGTATGCTCCAAAGCGAACGCCAGAAGCTGCTTAATCTGGAAGAGGAACTGCACAAGCGCGTGATCGGACAGGACAAAGCGATTGAAGCGGTGGCAGATGCGGTTCGCCGTTCCCGGGCCGGACTGCAGGATGAAGACCGCCCGATCGGTTCTTTCTTCTTCCTGGGATCCACCGGTGTGGGTAAAACGGAGCTGGCCCGCTCGCTGGCGGAGTTTCTGTTCAACGATCAGAATGCCATGATCCGGATCGACATGAGCGAATACATGGAGAAGCACAGCGTGAGCCGCCTGGTGGGAGCGCCTCCTGGATACGTGGGCTATGATGAAGGTGGTCAGCTGACGGAAGCTGCACGGCGCCACCCCTATTCGGTGATCCTGCTGGACGAGATCGAAAAGGCCCACCCGGATGTATTCAACATCCTGCTGCAGGTACTTGATGAAGGCCGGCTCACCGATAACAAAGGGGTGACGGTCGATTTCAAGAACACAATCATCATCATGACCTCCAACATTGGTTCGCACCTCATTGTGAATAAAGTGGAGAAATCCGGCGGCGAACTGACCGATGAACAGTACAATGAACTACAGAATGAACTCATTGATCAGTTGAAAAAGACCATCCGCCCTGAGTTTCTGAATCGCGTGGACGATACGATCGTGTTCCATCCGCTCGGCAAAGAACACATCCGCGCCATCGTGGATATTCAGCTGAAACGCGTTCATAAATTGCTGGCCAGGAACAATGTAAAGCTGGATGTACCCAACAATGTGAAGGACTGGCTGGCCGTCCGTGGCTATGATCCGGTGTACGGAGCCCGGCCTCTAAAGCGAGTGATCCAGCAAAATATCACCAATAAGCTGGCTACTCAGCTGATCATGAGAGACAACGAAGAACCGGTGGAATATGAAGCAACCATCAGTAAAGATGGCAATAGCATCGATTTTGCTGAAGTGGTGAGTGATCCCGAAAAGTGGGTGGAGGAGAGCTGAGGAATCAGCTGTTAAGAATCATTCAACCAGGAATGGAAGATCCTCCCGTTTCAGTCATCCTGTCCGCCAGCAGGCGGCTCAGGATGTTTTGAGGATCAGGAATCTTTAACCTCATCAAACAAACGCTTCACCTGCAGGTCGCCGAAGCCATAGACCGTTTCACGTTTACAGAACTCCTGAAAGACCGGGCCAAAAGAATCGGTATCCAGCTCCTTCATGATCTGAAGGAGTGTTTCTTTGGGCCGCCCGGGGGAATGATCTGTCGGAATCCGGTCGATATGCGCTTCAATAGCAGGGTGGATGAAGGGATAGTTTTTATTTAGTTGTGACCCGATCCGGAGCATACGTTCGGTATCATTTTGTTGATAGGCCTTCCATAGCTCCGCGATTTGATCCCTTTGGAGAATCAAGCTCCTTTTCCTGTATCGTTGTCTGAGTTCCTCCTCGGTATAGGCGGCAAATCCGTAGGGGCTAAGCTGGTCGGGGCGCACGAGGAAGAGCTGAACGTTTTTGGGGCGAAGCAGAGACACGGCACACCAGAAGTTCACCTGACAGAACAGGTCGTCTTCAAACCACAGGTTTACAATACTTCCATCAGGTATGTCCGTGATTTTTTTCAGTTCGGAAACGGTCTGAACGTGGTAGTCTTCCAGCCCGTACCCATCGTAATCTCCGGCGATAAACTCAGCCCGGGTTTGCATCAGCTCTTCGAAGGTACTGCCAGAAACGGGCCCGTCAACCAGACATTCTCTGAATACAATGATCTCTCCTTCAACATGCTGAGGAAAGGCTTCTCTGAGGCTATCGCCATTTAACAGGTGAAAAGTGTTATCAGCCACGCGCTAGTCCTTCGTATCGGCTTCTGTTATACCGGAGTACCATGCACTCATGGCGGTCAAAAGTCCGGTACTCCACGAACTCAAACCCCAACCGTTTGTAAAAACGGATAGCTGCAGAATTTGAGACCAGCGGGTCGATGATGATGGCTTCCACCTTTGGGTCACTGAAGCAATACTCAAACACAAGTTCCATCATTCGGGTACCGTAGCCTTTATTCAGGTTTTCGGCCTCTCCGATCCAGATATCGATGGCCCGCAGGTTGCTGGCGACATCTTTTCCCCAGTAATTGGTCTCTTCGAGGTAAGGATCAATGATCTGCACCACGCCGATTGGTTTATCTCTCAGTATGGCAATCAGATTGCGATAGTGAGAAGACTCCAGGGCAAGATCCTCTTCCCAGCCCCAGTCTTCGTCTATTCCGGCAGCAATTACGTGGGGTTGGCTGTCCCAGTACTTCAGCAGTTCAAGGTCATCAAAGGTTGCGGTACGGAAGGTGATCTCAGGTTTCATGCCTGAATCTACCTATTTCCCGCAAAAGAAATGATGGTGATGATGTCCAAACAGGTAATCGCTGGCATAGGGTTCGGCATAAGCGGTGCCGAATGCGAGTAAAAGCACAACCAGGAGGGCGCTCTTGCGGACTTTGTCGCTTTTGGAGTTTTTCATCGCCCGGGCTACACCCACCAGCATCAGGGTGATCAGGATCTTAACAAGTCGTGCTTCCCAGCTGATCCAGGTGCTGAATCCACCGATAAGCCAGAAGAACAGCAATGCTGCTCCGGTGAGGAAGAAGGCTTTTGAATTTTTCATAAGGCACCGGTTTGTTTCTGTCAACAAGAAGGACACGAATCAACCTCCTGAAGGTTACACCACAGCCGGTATCACTCCATTTTATTACTTTCAGCGTGGTCAATGATGCCTTCGTAGTTCTCGTCGTTGGGTTCCCAGAGTTCAATCTTGTATCCGTCAGGATCCATGATCCAGCCAAACTTGCCGTACTCATAGGTTTCCATTTCGCCAACCACTTCAACCCCTTCTTCTTTGAGCACTTTCAGTAACTCCTCCAGATTTTCCACCCGGTAATTGATCATCGTGTCTTTGTTGCTGGGATCGGTGTACGTGGTGTCACTTTTAAAAATACTCCAGGCGGTAAAACCTTTCCTGGTTTCGTCATTTGCATGGCGCCATTCGAAAGTACCTCCGTATTGGCCGGATCTAATGCCCAGGTGCTTTCGGTACCAGTCCCGGGTTGCTTCAGGATCATCGGCTTTCAGGAATACTCCTCCTATTCCGGTTACTCTTTTCATGATGCATGGTTTGTTAATCTTTGAATAGCTGTCCGCTGAAACTGATGGGGAGATCTTCAAATGTTTCTACCCTAAGGTCATAGGTGTACCGCCCGGACTTGATCCTGGATTCTCCTACATAATCGATGGGGACCTGCGCAAAAGCGGCCGTATCAATGGTCAGAGAAACAAAAAAGTAGCTGTAGGAATAATCGTAGAGTTTGTACTCCGATCTTTCCCCGGGTTGGAGGGTTTCATAAGTGTAATCACCTCCCCCTGTACTGATCCTCATGTTTTCAATCGTATAAGGGCTGGAATTTCTTACGCGAATTTCCACTTCCGTTTCTTCGGAGCCGGATAATACACTGCATCCGAGGATAAGAACGGAAATAAAGAGGGAAGCGACGAGCGATTGCTTCATGGCATTAGTGATTGGTTAATGAATACCTTCAATAACATATAATGCTTCTGAAAAGTATCTGTAAGAACGAGCTCAGCAAAATAAATTTTTAGCCAACCGGTGAGTCCCTCAGTCGTTATGCTGATCGAACAGGATCTGATTGCCATCCGGGTCAGCAATGCAGAAATGGCAGGGGCCGTTCTTTTTGTGTATGGATTCGGATTCCATCAGAAAGTTGATGCCGTCGTGTTGTTTCAATTCCCTGTACACGGACCGGGCATCGGTTGGATTGAAGGTGATGATGTTATACTCAAACATATCCTGAAACAGGCCGATCTTGTAATCTCCCCTCTGCATGATGAGCCATTTCTCTTCAACCGAGCCATATTCGGTGAGCGCTTCGAAGCCCAGTTTTTCATAAAAAGCTTTAGATGCGGTGATGTCTTTAACTGCAAGTGATAGTGAATGTGTTCCGTAATCTGTACTCATGACTTCAGGTTTTTTTGGTGTAGGTTGCTTCTCCAAATTTCGTGTAGTTCCCGTTCTTCATCACATAGTCGGTCACCGTGATGGCCTCAGGACCCGTCAGGATATAAACAGTTTTGCCTTGTTCGAAATCTTCTGTGCCCCAGTGAACCGTAAGCCTGCTCCCCTCTGTCTTGCCGTTGAGTGGGAAATGAACTCCCCGCGAGTCAAACCAGCTGCCTTTTACAGTGCCGTCAGACTCAATACGATACATGCCTGTGGCCTGCATACTAAAGGAGCCATTATCGAGGCGGTTTCCAAAAGTCAACCGTACAAACTCGTTGTTAAGCACCTTCTCCCACTTCATGCTGAAAGAAGCGTCCTGATTATAGAGTGTACCGGTTCCGGTCCATTGGCCGATGAAAGGTTCCGGTAGCTGACCCTTTACAGCTGGGCTTAGGGATAACGCGATCATCAAAGAAAGAAGCAGGCTTTTGTTCATGGTCTATTCCATTGAGGCTTTGGTCCAGGTCCATTGCATTCCTTTTTCTCCGCTTTCATCCTCGATCCTGGCAGTAAGTTTGTCCCCTTCACGGGAATAGATGATGCGTTGCGGGAAATCGTGGTTCAGGTTTTCGAAAACAACTCTGTTGGGTTCCGATTTTTTCAGGTTAAAAGGAGTGGGTTGCCCTCCTCCGGGGCTGGCCAGATAAACAATACCTTCACTCGTATTTACAATCCGAAGGTACTCGAAGGAAGATCGGCCATTGGGAAAAACATCCCGGTGTAATCCCAGCATCAGGTTCCCCGCAGAGGGTGTCCAGAGTTCTTCCATAGTGGCACCACTTGGTGAGGCAGAGGTCCAGTAGCCGGCCATCCAGTCCAGATCAGAAAGTTTTTGAGCAGAAAGCGCACCGCTTACAGAAAGCAAAAGGAAAATAAGTGTAATAACAGATTTCATAATTCTTTGATTTGGTTTCAGGTAAGCCCCCAAACTAAGGTCAAAGAAAGGTTCAGTATTGGAAAAAACCGACACCATCATTTCGCTCTTTTCAGAAAGAAGTTGGCCATGTTCGGTTCCTCAAAAAAATAGGCCGAAGGGTCTTCTCCGGTAAACTCTTTAAAGTTCTTGATAAAGTGAGACTGATCATAAAAGCCCGTCAGCTGTGCCAACTCGCTCCACGCGTACTTCTTCTCCTGAAGGAGCCGGAAAATGTGATTGAATCGTATGATACGGGTATAGAATTTTGGGGGCAGACCAATATGCTGCCTGAAAAGGCGCTCCAGCTTACGTTCGCCGGTATCCAGTGTTGAACAGAGTTCAGAAACGTTGATCTGGCCGGATGACTCAAAAATTAACCTGAGGGTATTTTCAATCAGAGAGTCCGGATCTTTCTGTACATGAAGCGTAGCGATGAAATGCTCTTCCATTTCTTTGATCCTGGATAGGTATGTCGCTTCAGAACCTATGACCGGGGAGAGTTTTTCGTACAGGCTCTTTGTTGCCGGCACTTCGGCCAGATCAACTACCCGGTCGGTATAGACACTCATATCCAGCCCATAGCAAAGGCTCAGGGCAGCTGGTTTGAATTTGATACCTATCATTCCGGATCTCCCGGTATTCTGCAGATAGAAATGATTCCGGATCTGGCCGGCCAGCAGTTGCCGAGACTGGATTTCCCATGTTCCGGAAATGTTAATTCGATAGGGATCACCATAATGAAAGATCACCTCCGGGTATCCATCCGGTATGATCTTCTGCTTTCTTATGGCCGGATTGTCATCCTCCACAACCCAATAACAATCGATCAGGCGGGAAAGAGACGAATCAGGTTGTATCCGGTCGTACAGCATCTGCTAGCGTTTTATATTTTTCTCATAGACCCCGATCCACTCCTCGGCAGTTATCTTGGCCGCAAGCTCTCCGATGAGCTCGTAGGGAATCTGATCCGGTTTTTTCAACCGTACGCAGCTTTTGCCCATATCCAGCTTGGATGGTACCTGTTTTGAATACTCTTCAGTAAACCATTCACAGAGTTCAGGGATCGCGTAGATACCCATATGATAGAGGCCGATGAAGTTCTTTTGAGAAGCAATGCTCATGAAGGGGAGAGGTTTTGACGGGTCACAGTGGTAGCCATCCGGATAAACGGAATGGGGCACCACGTATCCGATCATCCCGTAGCTCATGGTTTCCTCAAACCCTTTGGGCAGGTTGTTGAGGATCACTGTTCTCATTTGCTGCAGGGCGTGCTTTCGGTCTTCAGGCAGCTGATCGATATATTCTTCCGGGGAATCGGCCTTAACTTGCATGGTGGTCGGGTTGGGTTGATGTTTGAGGATCCGGTAAAAGTCCGGCATTCTTAAGCAAAGCCGCCGACAGCAGAGAGATGATGAGTCCGGCGGGCAGGATCTCCGAATAGGTGATCAGGATGCGAAAGAAGGTATTGTTATACATGTCAGCATAATATTCGTTTTGCTCGATCTGCGCATTGATCTCGGCTTCTGTAGCCCCGTTTTCTCTCATTTTTTCGATCATGCTGTTCTGATAGGAAGTAATAAAATCCTCACTCCCTGCGGTTTGCATGTAAACTTCCCAGTTAGCCACATAGATAGTACTGGCTACCAGCGCGATATAAAAACCCACCAGAAAGGCCTTTCCGAATTTGATGACCCCGCCCAGATATTTGTCCCGGTATTGTTTCACACCCACAAATATCATGGACAGGCCAACGACCATCACCAGGTAGCCAAAAAATTCATTTTGAAGATGACTGAACTGATCCCCAAGTACCACAAAGACCAGGTAGGAAACCCCCAGAATGATGGCACCGGCAATAAGCCCGTATATGAGAACGATCTTTTTCATAACAGTAAATGCATTGTGATTGGTTAGTTGACCGGTGCCAAATAAAGAAGAACCGAAGAGCAATGCATCACCCGAAAGTATGATTTTGTGGGAATCATACAAAAGAATGGCTTTTAAGACGGGGGGGGCATCACGCAGATCCCCAGGCAAGCCCGGGATGACAATCCAAAGACTCACTCGATCAAGTTAAGCGACCGGGCCTTTTCCACAGCCTGGGTGCGTCGCTGTACTTCCAGTTTCTCATACAGGCGGGAGAGATGGGTTTTCACCGTGTTCACAGACACATAAAGCTGATCAGCGATCTGCTGGTTGGATAATCCTTCCGCTACCAGTTCCAGTACTTCCAGTTCCCGTTCGCTGATACCCAGGTAATCCATGGCTTTTTCATTTTTCTGAAATTCAGGTGCCGGAGGTTGTGGAGTGGTCAGCTTGCGGCCCAGCCAGATGCCCATCAGGATGAAGACCGTGGCAATGATAGCGATATAGATCTCAACCGAAAGGTCCCTCACCAGATAGCGGTATTCGATGCTTTTCAGAAAGAAAGCCAGTAAGGCCAGGGCGATACCGTATATAAGAATGGTTTTTTTCACGCGGGTAAAATATAACATCCGGGGCATCTCTGCGAAGGCAAACCCGGAATCGCTGGCAAAGAAGGCAGGAAGCGGTAACAGCCTAAAGAAGGTTTTCCGGGTTCAGTCCTTTCAGGTCATCCACTACATATTTTCTTCCTTTGCGGATCAGTTCGCCATCCAGGTACACATCCGCACCAATACAGACGAGATCCCAGTGAATGTTACTGCTGTTTCCGTTGGGTGCGATCTCGTAGTCTTTGCCGAGGGTGAGGTGGTTGGATCCGTAGATCTTTTCATCAAAAAGAATGTCATACATCGGGCTTTCGATAACGGGATTGGTACCAAAACTGAACTCTCCGAAGCGTCGTGCTCCCTCATCGGTATCCAGGATGTCTTTCAAAGCCTCGTTGTTCGAGGAATCAAAGTCCACCACCACTCCGTTTTCAACCACCAGCTTCACAAATTCAAAAGGCTTCCCCTGATATACCGATGGAGCATAGGTAATATGACCATTCACCGAATCCAGGATCGGGGAAGTAAAGATCTCACCATCGGGAATATTGCGTTCCCCGTAACAGGGTACCCAGTTTTGCCCCTTCACCGAAAAGCTGATGTCAGTGCCTTCGCCTTTCAATCGTATCATATCGGTTTTGCGGAGACGGGCTTCCAGCGGCTCCATCGCTTTTTTCAGCTTTGCATAATCAACCAGACATGCATCATAATAGAAACGGGTGAATTCGCGGGTTGGCATTTTGGCATTCATCGCGAAAGCAGGGGAGGGATAGCGCATGATGCACCATTTGGTATTGTTCACCCGTTCATCAAAGTGTACCGGTTTCAGAAAATGCTCGGAATACGCTTTGTTGGCTTCTTTACCGGCTTTCGAGTTCTCGTAGATATTCTCCGAAGCGCGAATTCCGATAAATACATCCATCTGCTTCATGAGCGGCAGCTGATCCACTTCCGCCTGATTCTTCCAGAAATCGTCATCTCCGTTCTCGATCAGTATTCGCTGTGTTTCAGTATCTTCGATCTGAACGAACGGGTGCGCTCCTTTATCACGGATCTGCTCCACCAAAGCCCGAAGCAGGTTGATGCCGTTCAGCCCGATCAGCTGTACCATGGCGTTTTCTCCTTTCTGAAGCTGAGTGCTGTGTTCAAGAATGAGCGTTGCGAGATCCTGATCCTGTTGTGAAATCACGTTCCGTACTTTTTGGATGAATGTTGAATTCTGAAGGTAAGAGCTTTTGGATAAAGAATTAAGGGCACCTGAATGATCAAATAGAGGCCTGACAAGGGGAAGGATCCTTCATGCACATCTTACACAGCTAACAAATAACGATTACCGAACACCCAATTCGATCACCTGGTCACAAAGGGAGATCTCCCGCGGGTCGTTAGAGGCAATGATCACGAGCGTGTCGTTCTGCGCCTGTTCCTGTACCATCTTTTCTACCAAAGCATGTCCTTTCTCATCAAGGTTAGAACCGGGTTCATCCAAAAAAAGGATAGCGGGGGATCTCACGAGCGAAGCCGCGAGTTTTACCCGTTGTTGCTGCCCGGTGGAGAGGGTTTTAAACAGCCGGTGCTCAAATCCGTTCATCTGAACTTTCTTAAGTAGTTCCTGGTAGAAATCCGGCCCAGGTTCAGCCCCGCTGAGCTTTGCCAGAAACTCAAGGTTCTCCGATACGCTGAGTTCATCATACAGGTTGATGTACGGAGCGGCGTAGCCGGTAAGGCTACGTACTTTTTCTGCGGGAAGAGCGGATCCCTTTTCCAGCCATTCTATGGTACCCGCATTGGGGCGAAGCAAAAAGGCCAGGCATTTCATCAAAGTGGATTTGCCGCTTCCGTTCGGACCAGCTATTCCCAGGGTCCCTTCAGAATGAGTAAAAGTTAACCCTTTGAGAATGGTTTTGCGGTTATATTTCCTGGTGAGCCCCTGAACCTGTAGCGATATCATGGCCGAATGTACGGTTAATTCACTACAATTTGCCAGTAAAACAGCATCCCAGGCTATCTGAAAATATCCTTAAAACAAACAGAAAGCGGTTGTAATGGGTGAGCGGAGGCTTTATTTTCGGAGCCTGAATCATCAGTTCCCATGCAGAAAACGATCGATCAAATTACAGACAACCTGATGGGCCTCATAACCGAGGACCTGCCTGCATATACTCCCAAAGAGCTACTCAAGGCGGGCGTGCCTTCTTTTATTGTGGAACGGGTGCGTTTGATCACTGAAGACCTTCTTCGTGCAGAGATTCACAAGCCTGACTCCATATGGGCTTCCATGGATAACGAACTGGTGAGTCATGCCTGGAACGACTATCTGGAATGTGTGTACAGCAGTTCTCATGTACCGAAGGACTACCTCTACGATACTCTGAATATCGTTGTGGAAGAGGTTATCGAGGTTCTCCTGGAGCCCCGCCAGAAAATGGCGGATTATCTGTTCAGAAATCATGAGGTACTTACGTTTGAAGAGATGAGCAAGCGCTGCTCCCGGCTCACCATCTATAAACATATCGGTACGGCCATCCCCATGTACATGAAAAAGAGGGGCCTTGAGGAGATCGACCTGGAGCGATGCAAGAAGCTGATCCACAACCTGGATGAAAAACTGGTCGCCAATTATACGGCCAACGACTGGGCTGATAAACTGGAAATGTTATTCATCATGTTCGGGGGTAAAGTAGAACCCGGAATGTTTGTGACATTTTTCAAGGATAAGGGGCTCCACCGGGCGGCCCGCCTGTTCAGTACCCTGGAAGAACCCCTGAACCGCCGGGGGTTCATAGCTTTTCTGACCAGTGAGGGAACAGGGGACCTGGCGGGGGATGAAAGCGACAAGGAGTTCACGCTTAAATCGGAATCGGAGAAGAAATCCACCCCCTCTGAGAAGAAGGTTTCCAAAGCTGATAAAGAAAGTGAGCTTGTGGACGATTACTTCGGTGAGTATAAAGAAGAAGAGCATCAGCCCCTGGCCAAACAATTCACTATTGATGATGACATCTCCGAGAAAGAGATGCAGGCCATACTCAGAGACATCGAGGGAACTGAGTCCGAAATTGATTCGGAATCACTGAATGCTCTTTTCAGTACCGAGGAAGATGAGGAAGCTGAAACGGATGATGTGGATACCTCCAGAGAGCCTACCGATGAGGAGATGAAGGAGTTCCGGACCAACCTTACCTCCATTCTGGATCAGGCCAAAAGTTCCTTCGAAAGTATAGGGCTGGAGGGAGAGGAGGATTCTGCTGAGACCGGGGAAGAAGAGGAAGTGGTGGAAATGGAAGAACTGATTGCTGAAGAAGACACATCCGAAGAACCGGAAGATACTGAGGAGGAGCGTGCGGAATCCGGTGATGCGGAAGATGAACCCATGTGGAAGAAATACCTCACCGAAGATCAGATGGCCGTGTTAATGGGAAGCCGCTCCAGAGAGACAAAGAAGGAGGATGAGGATATGGAAGAGGAGGAAGGTGAAGATGCCGGTGCTCCCGGCAGCCTGGAGGAATATGTGGAACTGAGGGCCGCCGATTTCATCGAAGCCATTTTCAATGGTTCCAAAAAGAAATTCGATCAGACGATCGCTAAGCTTGATGAATACAACAGCTGGGCCAAAGCCACCGAATACCTTCAGAAAGAGGTGTTCGGAAAGAACAAAACCGATATGTTTTCGGAGGAAGCGGTTGAGTTTACCGACTACCTTCAGAACTATTTCAATGAATACAAATAGAATACAGCCATTATGGATTCGAATCCGAAAGTAGAACGCCTGCAGGAACTACGTAAAGAAGCACTCAGAGGCGGCGGGGAAGCCAGAATCGAAAAGCAGCATGAGAAAGGAAAGCTGACCGCCCGGGAGCGTATCGATCTGCTGCTGGATAAAGGCTCCTTCGAAGAGATCGACGCCTTCGTGACGCACCGCAGCACCAACTTCGGGCTGGATAAGCAAAAGTTCCTGGGAGACGGGGTGGTCACAGGATTCGGGAAAATTCATGGCAGGCCCGTTTATGTGTTCAGTCAGGACTTCACGGTGTTTGGGGGTTCGCTTTCGGAGACGCATGCCGAGAAAATCTGCAAGGTCATGGACCTGGCAGTGAAGAACGGCGTGCCGGTGATCGGACTGAATGACTCAGGAGGAGCCCGTATTCAGGAAGGGGTGTCTTCCCTGGGTGGATACGCGGAGGTGTTCTGGCGGAACAGTATGGCTTCGGGGGTAGTGCCCCAGATCTCCGCGATCATGGGCCCTTGTGCCGGCGGAGCGGTGTACAGCCCGGCGCTTACGGATTTTATTTTCATGGTGGAGAACACCAGCTACATGTTCGTGACGGGGCCCAATGTGGTGAAGACCGTGACGCATGAGGAAGTCACCTCCGAAGAGCTGGGTGGCGCTTCCACGCACAACACGAAGTCCGGAGTGGCGCACTTCGCCACCCCCAATGATGCGGTTTGCCTGCAGGAGATCCGTAAGCTGATGAGCTATGTGCCTCAGAATTGTGAGGAAAAAGTGCCCCTCATTGAAGCAAAAGATCCGGATAGTGCGAAAGCCAGGGCGCTGGACGACCTGGTACCGCTCAACCCCAATAAGCCCTATGATATCCACGACGTGATCTCAGGGATCGTGGATAAAGATTCTTTCTTTGAAGTGCACAAAGACTATGCGGAGAATATTGTGGTGGGCTTTGCGCGCCTGGGTGGGCGAAGTGTCGGTATAGTGGCCAATCAGCCCCTGCAGCTGGCCGGCGTACTCGACATCCGTTCCTCCAAGAAAGGGGCCCGTTTTGTACGCTTTTGTGACGCCTTCAATATACCTTTGGTGGTCTTTGAAGATGTGCCGGGGTTCCTGCCGGGTACCGACCAGGAATGGAACGGCATCATCAAGGACGGAGCCAAGTTACTCTATGCCTTCTGTGAAGCCACCGTCCCTAAAATGACGGTGATCACCCGTAAAGCCTACGGGGGAGCTTATGACGTAATGAACTCCAAGCATATCCGTGCCGACTACAACGTGGCCTGGCCGACTGCCGAGATCGCGGTGATGGGTACCAAGGGAGCGGTGGAGATCATTTTCCGTAAAGAAATTGCCAAAGCGGACGATCAGGAAGCCAAGCAAAAAGAGCTTGAAGACCAGTACAGCAAAGAATTTGCGCATCCGTACCGGGCCGCGGCGCGCGGGTTCATAGACGATGTCATTTTACCGTCCGAAACCCGGGATAAGCTGATCAAAGCTCTTGAGGTCTGCCAGCATAAGGTGGATACGGTACCGAAGAAAAAGCACGATAACCTGCCTCTATAACAACCGCTTATGTTGTTATCCTGAACCTTCCTGTGCCGAAGCGGCCTGTCCGCCGTAAAAGACTTCGGAAGGCTGGGCTTCGCGCAGGCCGGCTTGTATCAGGATCTGTTTGGGTAGGCGCTTTGATGGATCTCTCTCGCTCAAAGATGTATGTATGCCTCTTAATGACACTTTTGTCTTGATATCCCGAGGCTTCGGGATGTCTAAAAAGTCAATAAAGCGGAAGTGTCGGGACAAACTCCTCAATCCCGTTTGACTGCATGATGATATTTTTGTTTGATTCCCGATGTGGTCAGGAGAGGAGTCTTTTCCCGGCTATACAATGATACCCGAAAAGGCAGATCATCCTCTCGCATTGGATCACAACTTTCGGATCAAGCCCTTCACCAGCTTAGCAAACTCCGTTTTTTTCATTTCCGCAGCTTCTTTGACCTCGGCATGGTCCAGTTTCTGATCGGTGACGCCGGCTGCCGCATTGGTGATGAGTGAGACGGCCACAGCTTTTACTCCGAGACGGGCTGCTTCCATCAGTTCCGGTGCGGTACTCATGCCGACGGCGTCGCCACCCATTTTCCGGAAGGCGTGGATCTCTGCCTTGGTTTCGTAATTGGGGCCTTTTACATACAGGTAGGTTCCGCGTTTGGTTTCCACCCCGGCTTCCGCTGCAATTTCCTGTACACGGTCTGCCACAGGATATAGGTTAAGCTGCCAGCGCCCGGAAGAAGGGCTGGAAAGCATCATATTCTGGCGGATGATGTCTTCGATCACCATAAGGTCGCCCACCCGGAAATCCAGGTTGATGCCACCGGCCGCATTGGAGATGATCAGTTTCTCCACCCCAAAAGCTTTGGCCAGCTGAACCGGGAGTACCGTTCGGTCAAAGGGATGCCCTTCATAAAAGTGAAAGCGGCCGGAGAATGCGAGAGTGTTGTGTCCTTCAACGGTTCCGAAAAGGAGGGATCCCGAATGTCCCGCTACCGTGGACTGAGGGAAATCAGGAATGTCGGTGTAAGGTATGGAAACCCGGCCATTGATCTGTTCTCCGAAATCCCCGAGTCCGGATCCCAGAATTACCGCGGCATCGAAACGTTCAGGCAGCCCCCGCTCGAGGAGAAAGCGTTGTATTTCCGAAATAGGTTCAGGAAGGGACATACGATTCCACGGTTTCAGTTATATAGCCGGTCTTGTCATCGTAGCCGGTAAGCCGGAAAATGGGGGAGGTATCATCATGGTAGCCCAGTAATGTATATCCTTCCTCATAAGCGAGCCTGGCGAGAGCTTCCCGCTGTTGCTGGCTGGCCTTAGGATCAAAATCGTACTTGGCGGCAAATTTACGGTTCACCTGCCCCCTGGTGGCGATAACATCCCCGGCCTGCATATACTTTTCGCTGCCGTCATCAAAAAGAAGCACCTGATGAAATTCGGTATGTCCCCCGATCTTTCGAACCGACAGCTCCGGATAAGGCTGATCTTCCTCATCCAGAAAGTGAAGGTTCGCCCGTGCATCGACAAAACTGATGAACTCGGTTTTTTCCTCATCGTAATACACGTCCTTGTTCATGACTTTTTCCCAACCCTTCCGGGACACCCAGATTTTGGCTTCCGGAAAGGTGAGTTCCCAGTATCCGTTCTCTTTATGGGCCAGTCCGCCGATATGATCATAATGTAAATGGCTCAGCACCACATCGGTAATGTCAAATTCCGTGAGATCATGGGCTTCCAGATTTTCCCTGATCACGTGTGGTCCCGTATCTTCTCCAAACTCACCGATACCGCAGTCGAACAGGAACTTGCGCTGAGGGGTGGAGATCAGAAAAGGATTGAGCGAGATCTTAAGTGCTCCCTTCGCGGGTTTATCATCGCGTGATATCCGGTTAAATTTTTTATCGAGACCGACAGAGAACGTTCCTTCGTAAAGGGCTGCTGCGTAGGTATTCATCATGACTGCTTCGTTATCCCTCACCTGTTACCTTCGCTGCTTTCCTTGCCCTCAAACTTGTCATAAGCGTTGATGATATCCCGCACCAGCTTATGGCGGACCACATCTTCCTCTCCCAGATAGATGAAGTCGATACCCTGTACCTCTTTAAGGATGTTTTGGATGGAGATCAGGCCCGATTGTTGTTTCCGTGGCAGGTCGGTTTGGGTGATATCGCCGGTGATGATGGCGCGACTGTTAAAACCAATCCGGGTAAGGAACATCTTCATCTGGGTATTGGTGGCATTCTGGGCCTCATCCAGGATCACAAAAGCATTATTCAAGGTACGCCCGCGCATATAGGCCAGCGGAGCGATCTCAATGATATTCCGCTTTAGGTAAAGCTCCAGTTTATCAGGGTCGATCATATCTTCGAGGGCATCATAGAGAGGGCGCAGATACGGATCGATCTTTTCCTTCAGGTCGCCGGGAAGAAAGCCCAGATTCTCTCCGGCTTCCACCGCAGGTCGGGCCAGTATGATCTTTTTAACGCGCTGCTCTTTCAGGGCTTTAACCGCCAGGGCTACTGAGGTATAGGTTTTACCGGTTCCGGCCGGACCTATGGAAAACACAATGTCATGCTCATCCGAGGAACGGACAATACGCTTTTGTCCCGGTGTCCTTGCCAGGATGGGTTCACCATCATGGGTATAGATAATGATCTGCCCGTCTCCGGCCGGCTCCCGTCGCGGCTGTTTTGCCCGTCTTTCACCACTCTTCAGCGCGATGAGGGTTTTCATCTCGTTCTCTGAAACAGATCCCTTACGTTCGGCTACCTCCATCATTCCTTCAATGATGCTTTTGACCAGTGCTACCTGTTCACTGGGCCCGGTGAGCTTAACCCGTTCACCCCGGGCATTGATCCGGGTTTCCGGAAAAGCTTTATCCAGCAACCGGATGTTGCCGTCATGAAGTCCGAAAAGAGATACAGGGTCGGTATCCTGTATCTGTATGGTTTGTTCTAATAAAGTGCGTTCGTCTTCGATATCAGTTCCTCAGTATAATTCTAGTGAATCCGGCAGAAGGCTTCTTGTGATACTGAAAAAGCCTTTTCGAGCCATTATCGCTCAGGCGGAAGCCGGATTTCGGCATTCACCACATAATGACAGCGATGAGTTATTCAGCCCGGCTTATCGGCCGCTCCCGGTGATCAACCGTTAAAGATAAGGAAATAACGACGGAAGCTAAATCGGGGGAGTGAGGCTTTTCAGGTCAGTTTTGATTGGAGCTCTTTGACCCTTGAAGGTATGTCATCGGTCTTGAAGACGCTGCTGCCCGCCACCAGAATATCCACCCCGGCTTCGGCCACTTTATCAATATTCTTCAGCCCGACCCCACCGTCGATCTCAATAAGGAAGCCGTGCCCCCCCGCTTCCCGCAGGTCTGCGAGCTCCCTTACTTTTTCATAAGAACTCTCAATAAAACTCTGCCCTCCGAATCCGGGATTCACACTCATGATGAGTACCAGGTCCGCGTACTCAAGGATGGGTTCTATATTATAGAGCGAGGTGGCCGGATTAACGGCTACCCCAGCCATCACCTCATATTTCTTGATGTTTTGTATAGAACGATGGAGATGGGGGCAGGCTTCGTAGTGTACCGTGATGAGATCAGCCCCTGCCTGAACGTAATCTTCCACATACTTATCGGGATCTTCGATCATCAGATGTACATCCAGAAAAGCTTCCGGTGCCGACTTATCCGCAGCTTTTACGATTCCGGGCCCATAGCTGATATTCGGCACAAAATGTCCGTCCATGATGTCACAGTGGATCCAGTTTACACCCGCATCGGTGCAGTCTTTGATGTCGCTGCCCAGTTTGGTGAAATCAGCGGCAAGAATTGAGGGAGCCAGGATCGGCAGGTCGAAATCCATTAGTCTTGATTTGGTTTGGGAGAATTGGGGATGTTGTTACCGGATCCGGTTGTGTCAATAACCACGCCGCCTTCGACTTCTTCCTGAACTTCGAAGCGCTCGGAGATGACCAGGTTCAGGGTCTGGCCTTCCAGGATCTCGGTTACCTTGGGTGAGTAATCGAGCACGGTATTGGGGATCACGTCTTTGGTGGGTTGAAAAATGATCTCACCAATGCGAAGTCCCGCTTCCCGCAGTTTCAGTTGGGCCTGGGGCAGCCTCAGCCCGATGATCTCCGGGATCTGAACCACTTTATCACCCAGTCCGTCACTGACCACCAAATCAACCGTCATTCCCTTATCCACCACAGTGCCTTCCGGGATCGACTGCCGGAGTACGGCGTTCTTAAATCTTGAGGACTCGTAGGAAATGGTCCCTACTTCAAGCCCGTAGTTCTGCAGCTGTATCTGAGCGTTTCTCAGCGACAGATTGGTTACGTTCGGAACTTCAACCGTGGGCTTCACCTCTGTGTTCACCGTAAGGTACACTTTGCGATTGGGTTTGACGATCATCGTGGGAGCGGGCTGCTGGTCGATGACATAATTGGCGGGGAAAGCGGTGTTTGCCCTGCGGTCCGAGACTTCGTGCCGCAACCCAATACTGCTTAACAAGGTCTCAGCTTCCTGAAGGCTGAGACGCGTCACATCGGGGACTGTGACCCCTTCGTTGTAATTGGTGTAGATCGGCATAATAACCTTATCGAAGGCCAGCAGTGTGAGGGCTCCGCCTACGATTACGCCCACCACAGTCAGATAAAATTTCTTACTGGTAAGAATCTTTTTCAACATATTCCAAAAGTACGGCATGTTCTGTGATCTTAAAAGCGGAAGATTACCGAAAAAGAGTCCGGGCGAAGCAAATTAGCTTCGGCTTCGATCCTGCTGTTCTTCAGTTTCACGGTAAAGTATCCATCAAAGGCTGATACCACATGATTTATCAGGATCAGGTTCAAAATGTTCCCGGCACGGCGGTAATTGTCATTAAAGCGGTCGGCTTTCCGAACGCCGGCACGAAACTGATCGGAGGCATCGGAGCCATCCCAGGCATAAACGTAGTTTCCGGGCTCAAAGTCTGACCAGCCTGCCTGAAACTGATAGTATTTGCTGATGAGCTCATAATACTGCTGAGATCCATAGCCGGGAAGGGTATGGGAAAAGTTGCTTCCGATCCCGGAAGGGGTGACAAAGGGGGTTCGGGACTCGATTCGCTGAAGCAGGCCCAGGTTAACCTTATTCCAGTCAGAGGTACTGTAAGATGGTGTTTGCCCGGCAATATGAGCCTGCAATTCCATATATCCGTTATCCAGGTTGTTGGCCTGTGAATAATTCACCAGCCACTGCGCATAGCTCACCACGCTCCAGTGTGCGTTGGCATAGCGGATGTAGTCACGCTCCTGGCGCTCCGCGGTTTTCTGACGGTCGAAGTAATAGATCACACCCGCGATTTCAGTGAGAAAATACACCCCCGCCCGAAGCCACTTTCCGTTCGCAGCCTGGGCGCTGCCCGGTATGACCGCAGACGAGAGTAAAGCATAGCCGGGCTTGGAACGGATCGGCTCAAAAAGCCCTCCGGGTTCGCTGCTGTACGAGGCATAGCGGAACTGACGGATATTCAGCTCCGGACTCACGGATTCTTCACTCTGCCTGATGATGGAACCGGAAAGGTCACCCAGCCGCTGAGCCGAAAGATCAGCCTGAGAAAGGAAAAAGAAGCCAAGGATCAGATATAGTTGTAGGGATCTCATAAAAGCTCAAAATCAAAAGTAAGCCCGAAGTGGAACAGGAATTCCCGGCCATAGCTTACCCTATTACTTTGGGATTCCGTCAGAAACTCCCGGGGTAAAGTTAAGCTAAACTGATTGAATCCATAGGAACCGCTGACAAAAAACTTCAGCGGAAAAAGATAGTATCCGTTCAATGCGACCCTCAGTTCTGAGCCGATTCCCGTCTTGATGTTATTTCCGGTGCTGTAAGGTGATTTCCAGGCATTGCCGGCCTCGAGGAAGAAGCGTGCATAAATTTTATCGATGGTATAGGGACCGGCCTGCTGTGCGATCCTGGTTTTCAGTGGAAGGAACCAGGATAAGCTTGCAAACGCGGTCTGTTCCCCGGCCAGGGCGAAATAGGGGTAGCTTCTCATACCCAGAAAACCACCGATATAATCGGCATAAAAGGAATCTCCTGTGTCGTTAAGGTAACTGAAGCCCCGCACCCGCGCCTGCAGTGCCTGTTCATTCGGAAGATCGAAGCCGTAACGCATCTGTAATTCTGCAGAATGATTCCGGCTGCTCTTAAAAACAGGCTGGAGGCTGCCGTCCCTGAGCTCATAATCATCCAGGAGCCTGGCAGGTTCATACTGATATCTGAGATATCCCTTAAGTCCGGTTGGTGCAATGTCGGCGTTGCGGGTGAATTCATAATAGTCAAAGGTATAAGCTGCCGACAGGCTGCTTCCCCGAAAGTATTCTGAACTGGTAGAAGGAATTGATGTCTGAAGCTCGTTTGAGTAGAAATTATCCACCTCAATGCGGTACGGGCTGTAACTCAGGCCCAGCTCAAGCAGGCTCCTGCGGCTGAGCTTGCTTCGGAAGAAGAGGCTGGCTTCCCAGATCTCGTAGGCGATATCAACCTGCAGGGTATCGGGTATATCACAGGAGGTACAGGCGAACTCCTCGATCTCGAGGCCGTTCTGCACATTCCGGTGCAGATTATATAACTCGACAGACACCGTGGGAGACCAGCTTTTCCTGATGAAAGGAAGTCCACGGTGTTCAGCAATTAAAAAGATGTCCCGGTCCATGTCTACGATGTTGCCCGGGGATATAAGTGCCGCAGCGGATTCGGCGGGGCGTGAGCCTACTCCCAGTAACAGCCCGCCGAAGATACTCCATCGGTCCAGCACATCCCGGGAGGTGAAATAGACACCGGGCTTGACGTCACGAAGAAGATTCTCGCCCAGCCTGGCGAGCTTCCCGTTTTTGATCAGGGTCCCGTTATTGCCATTCAGCTTGGTGTAGTTGTCAAAGCGGATGATGGGATAGAAACTGAATCGGGTGAAGGTGTCGGTGTATTCCTTATAAACCAGGCTTTCTTTCCCATTCAGGGTCTGCAGCTCGAATCGGTAAGACCCGGTATCTGCGGCCGCTTTTTCCGTGGTAGTAAACGCAGAGATGTCGCTGTCGTCAAAATCATTCAGTCGGAGCAGATAATCAGACACGTTAGCCCCAGGGCCTTCCATTGCCTCGGATTGAGGATCATAATAACCGAGCTGCATTTTTTCCGAAGGCAGGAGCCGTTGTTTGATCTTATATCCATCCGCCTGAAACTCTGAGAACAGCAGCTTCCCGTCCAGTCCCTGAAACGGCATAAAAGCCCCTCCGATCACGCTGGTCAGTTTTTCGGTCTCTCCACCGCTCAGGTTCTTTCTGTAAATATTGAAGATGCCGTCCGGGTTGGAGGAGAAATACAGAAAACCGTCATTTGAAATAAAAGGATCTCTGTAATCGGCGAAGGTATCTCCTGCAACGAGTTCATATTCTCCGGAGCTCAGCTCGTAGCGCATGATCGTACGCTGCTGCCGGTCCGCAAAACTGAAATAGATGAAGGTTCCGTCGGGAGACCAGGCCGGAGTGAAGATGGTCTCCCCGTTTTTATAGCGGGTAAGCCGGGTGAGATGGCCATTGACCGTGTCGATGAGCACCAGGTTTTGCGTACCCTCTTCGTACTGTATTGCGGCCAGGTTTTTTCCGTCCGGACTCCATGACGGGGACTGGATCCTTTTGCCATTTGTAAGCCTGATATGATCACCGGAGTTCAGGTCATACAGATAGATGTCATTGTACAGTTCTCCATAGGATGTTTTTTTAATCACCGAATAGCTGATCTTTGATCCGTCGGGAGAGAAGGAATATCCCCCGTTGATGTGCCGGATCACAGGTTCTAAGTCGCTGACATGGTATGATGCGGATTCATTCCGGGTTTTGAACAGGGTGGCCACTTCTTCAGTATGCTCGCCCCTTTTCAGATAGAGGGATAGGGAGCCATGGTCTCTTCCCCTGTTCGACAGGTAGGCAATGGCGTCGCCTTTGGGAGATTCTTTGGGAAAGAAATTATAAAAACCTGCGGACTCAATACTCACTGAGCCGGTGGTCTCTATTCCCGATACAGCATTGGTATAAAAACTGCGCCGTTCCGCTATCCAGTCATCAAATACCTGCTCTCCGGTGATTCCGGTGGCCCATTCAATGGCCTCGCTGATGGTATAAGTTCCTTTACGGGCCAGTGCTTCTGTTATGGTTCTGAGCACATCTTCACCAAAGCGGTTCACCAGATAAATTACGAATGCGAAGCCCTGATTATATACCACTTCCCGTTCCAGGCTGTTTTTGGAGGAAAAGGTCCCCATCTCCTCAAGGCTCAGATAGCTGTCATTCAGAATACGGGTTCGGAGTATCATATCCCGGTGACTGTCCCAGGTATCGTAAAGCAATCCCACCCGCTGATACTGTGCCGTTCCTTCAGCAAACCACGCAGGTATGTTCACAGAGGCAAAAGGATGCGTCACGATCCCGTTTGGAAAGCCATAGAGCACATCCGGCCGTCGTACGTCTTCGTAGGAGAGCCATTGCAGGTAAGATACCGGGAACGCTCGCTTTCGCTTCATTCCCTTCTGTATCTGAATGATGTGGACAAATTCGTGGGTGATCACATTTCGTAACCAGTTGTGCGTACCCCGGAGAGGGGTATCCAGGGCAGAAAGCCATATGTCGATTTTGTTATCAAAGAAATAGGCGGCACCGTTGGAGTAGTCTTCCCGGTCCTTAAGTACAATGCTGACTTTCTCATCGGGATGATGCCGGTACAGATTCGTGACAGGGCCGTAAATCTCTTCAGCAATACGCGCTACTACCTGTGCCGACCGGCTGTTCCCCTCCTGAAAGTGTATCAGAAAATGCTCACTCTCAATGGTGTACCAGGGCAGGTGATTATGAGGATAATCGTAAAAGCCGGGATCTGTTTGCGTGAAACCGGCAAGGGGGACCATCAGGGCTACCAGTAGCAGTATGTGCTTAGGAAGCTTTTTCATCAGTGCACCACCGCTATCTTGACCAGTTTAGATTCACTTCGTCCGTTTACGGTGGCTTTGATCAAGGCATAGTAGCCGCCACTTCCTAGTCTCGAGGTATCAAGCCGGATCTCTTCAGGGGCTCCTCCGGCCGTTTGAACAACCCTTTGGTAAACCCGCCTTCCGCTGAGTGTTACAATGTGTATCTCTACCGTGCCCCCGGGTTCTTTCACCTGAAAGCGGATGTTTGTTTCCTGATCAGCGGGATTAGGCCAGTTATAGGTTTCGTTTTCATTCAGAATGGTGAATTCCGGTGAAATCGTACTTCCGGAATTTAGCCTGCCGGTAACTTTATTAAAGGGATCGTTTCCGTACTTGGTACTCCATACAGGATTCCGGAGGCCTTCGAATTGCCAGCCTTTGAGGTCTCCGGACTGACTAAAAGCAACCAGTGTATCTCCCAGAACCGCGGGATTGACCGGTAGTGCCGAAGAAACAGTGACTCCACCTGCATACAGCGGAGAAAACGGCTGCTCGGCTAACTGGTGATCAAAGACCCTCAGGTTATAGCTGAAGTCGTCCTGCGAGGAGATGATCAGGTCCAGTTCCTCGTTTCCGTCAAGATCGGCGATCAGGGGAGTGCCCGCAAAACGTTCATTTCCTGAGTGGTCCAGCGGGAAGTAGTCCAGAAAAGTTCCCTTATTGTTCAACCCAATGAGCTGATTGAGTTCATAATCCACGAAGATAAAATCAGGGGCCCCGTCATGATCCCAGTCCACGATGGCTGGCCAGCCAAGAGAATTTCCTTCATAGAGGATATTGAAAGGCTCCGCGAGGCCCGGATCAACAAGAATTAGTCTTTCGTCCTCAAGAATAAAAAAACCGGTCCGGCCGCCATCAAGCTCCAAAGCTCCGACATATGATCGGAATGAGGAACCATTCTTTGGATAAGACAGCGCGGGGCCGAATACGAAGGCCCCCGGAAGGTTTCGCGCCTGTTCGCCACCAATGATTTTTGAAGATTGAACGGGTTCCGGATAATAATCCGGGAAAGCGGTAAATGGATCTGCAGATAGGGCAGCTGTGGTTCCGTCCAGCGTTAGTGTGTCCCCTGTTTGGGAGCTGAGCAGCCCTCCGCGTTGTGAAAACACCGCTCCGGGCTCCGGCTGCCAGCTGCTTCCGTTCTTCCGAAAAGGTATGACCTCTGTGCCGGAACTGCCTGATTGAAAAGAGCCGAAAACCAGCTCCTGAAACAAGGGCTGAAAGGCTCTAAGCCCGGTCGTGTCGGAGACCGATTCCGAAGCGGTGTTGTAGATGATGAGTCCGTTCGAGTGGGGAAGTATAATATCGGAGCTGTTTCCCGTGATGGCCAGCGGATAAGCAGTACCCATTGCGTCGCTGGGATTAAGACTTTCAGAAGCGGTATAGCTAACGTCCAGGACAAGTTCCGGGTTTCCTTCCGGGGTCAGCTCTTCCACTCTGAATGATGCAACCGGGAGGTTCCCCGAAAAATCATAAAACCGAAAATAAGAACGGGCACCGGAGTTACTGGAATTGTCAGGAAATGATTCGGGGGAGAACTCATTGTTGTAAAGGCGGATCTCATTTCCCTGAAAAAGCACCCGGAAGTCATTTCCACTCCACCAGAAATCGAAGGGGGATCCGAAAGACGCGCTGTTATCAAGCAGGCCCTGTACCGGCCGGCCGATATCCTGAGAACCATCTGCTTCTTCCAGGTCCACGCCCCGGCGCAGTTCATTACGGTTAACCCCGTTTGCCTGGTTTTGAATCACGGCTTCATCGATGTGCCAGATCAGGATGCCTCCGTTCAGGAAACGATCGTCCTGAGTTCCGGCCTGTTCATCCTCGCCCACATCCAGTCCGCCGGGGAGTGCCCAATCGGGATTATCGACATCAATGACAACGCCTTCCTCAAACAGATCATCAAATCCATTTTCCTGAAATACGAAGGTGTCATTGCTGTTGAGGAAGGTCTGAGTGACCTCGTTACCGTTATTTTGACGGATCGTTATTTCCACACCGTTCAGTTCAGGATCACGGTGCCGGTTCTCGATCAGAAAATATTCGGTCCGTGAAAGGCTGTACCGTGCAACTGCCCCGGGATCATTAAGCGCAGCGGCGGGAAGGAAAACGGAGTCAACGATCTCCGGTTCTATTTCGAAGGGAGTGATCCATCCCAGCTTCTGCTTTTCCCATGCCGAAGGCTCCGGGGGAAATAGACCGCGGTAAGCAAAAAAACCGGCACCGTCCATAAGCCCGAACTGACCGATTCCGGACTCTCCGGTTTCAGGGTTAAACAGATCGGGCAGGCCGAGATGACTCCCGATGCTGGCACAAAGTAACCCGTTGACAGACAGGGGAAATACAAATTCATTGTCCAGTACGTCCACGCCCCGTCGTGTTTCCGTTCGGGGAAGTATCAGTGAATTTGTAACACGGAAGCTGCCACCGTTCATCTCAAAACCATCGAAAGAAGGGTCATTAAGAAGGCTTCCCAGGTCAGCGGTGTTCAGATAAATGGAAGGAATGTCTTGCGGGGTGATGTCCAGCGTGGTACCGACCAGTTCGATATCACGGCCGATCCCCGCGTGAAAAATGATAAAGGCGGTTTCATCAGGGTTCAGTCCTGTGGCATCAAAACCGCCGTTTTCATCAACTTTTGTCCATGCATCCCGGGATAATTCAGCAAGCTTTTCGAAGGTAAAGTTTTCGCCGGTAGGGGAGTAATCGCGGATGCTTTTATCCAGACGGTAGACATCCGGTAGCACTCTGTAGTTGATGTTCAGCTGTCCATCCGAAGCCTTTTCAAAATAGTTTTTGGCAAACTCCAGGTGAGATTCAAAATAGGCCTGGTTATGAGGGAGCGGATCGATATTGGTTGGGTTTCGTTCCAGGTATGGGAGTCCGCCCGGGCCAAATACTCCGGTTCCGGACGTGAGGCGGTTGGAATCGGGCTGAAACTCCACCATGATGGCGATCACATTCAGTGTTCCGGTAGTGGGAACCGCCTGGGTGCTGTTGGAGGAGATCCGGTGACTTCGTTTAAGGCTTATATCCTGAGCATGAGTTTCCCTTTCCTCAAACAAAAAGAGCATGCCAACAAGTAACATGCTCGTCAAAAAGATCTTTCCGCGAAGCATTGACTCTAATAATTCAACAGAACACTAAACCTGAGAGTGTTTGCCAGTGGATGATCAGACTCCAGGGTCTTGATGTAGCTGAAATCCACCCCAAATTGATTAACCCTCAAGCCCGCTCCGAAAGTGATATACTCCCGGTCGCCGTTTTGAGGATCTTCGTAATAATACCCCCCGCGCACCGCAAAGCGCTGATTGTACCAGTATTCGAGTCCGGCCCCGATCATAAACTGTTCAAGAAGGCTTAGCGTTACCCCGTTGTCAGGCCGGGTGTAGTCGCCCCACGACTCAAACAAAGCATTGATGGGCCCGACAGAGCGATATTCGGTGATGGTTGTATCCGCACTGGGGACTTCAAAAGCTTCTTTACGGGCCATCACTTTGGAAACATCCGCGGCAACGGTGATCTGATTGATCTTATCCTCATCCAGTGAGAAGGTGAAGGCCGGCCCAAAGCGAAGTACCGTCGGTATCGGATCTTTTTGTGCGTTATCGGAATACTGAATGCCCGGCCCGATGTTCGAAAGATTCAGTCCGAAGCTGGCTGTGGCTTCCGTGTTACCGATCATAAAGGGATCAGACCGGTACAGAGTGGAAAGGTCGATGCCCACGCTGGACCCGGGATTTACGTCCTGTCCGGATACGGTGGTACCACTGGCGAGGCTGGAATAGATCAGCCGAAGGCTGGTGCCAACCGCGAAATTCTGATTGATCTCAAAGCCGTAGGACAGGCCGAGAGCTACTTCATAACTGTTGAATCTGGAAATAAAGGTATTATTTTCGTCACGAAGCTCCTGTTCTCCGAGATTCAGAAAAGTAATATGTCCGCCCAGTGTGCCAATCCCCTCGATATATTGCTTAACGACCACATAGTCGTAAAAAAGATCATCTACCTGAAAGCCGGCCAGCCAGTTGGAATGAGTGATACTGGCCTGATTATCCCGTTGAAAGGCCAATCCGGCCGGGTTCCAGAACATGGCCGCCGCGTTATCGGCCAGCGCGACCCCTGTATTTCCCATACCGGCACCCCGGGAATCCGGTTCAATTTGGAGGAAAGGTACCCCGGTGATCCCTACCTGCGCGGTAGTGTTGGAAGAAAGGGCCAGAATCAAGCCCAGAACGATATAGAGTGATTTCTTTTTCATAATGCAGATGATTGCGGTGCAATATAACGGATTGAGATCAATTTTATGCGCCTTCATTAGCGGATGATAACGAGCTTTTCAGTTTTTTCAATGTTTTGTCGTCCATTCGGGGTGTCAGCCGATACCCGAAGAACATAGATATACGTCCCGTTTGCAAGCCGGTCCCGGTCCCGGTCCCGGCCATCCCAGGGGATGCTTGCATAGGAACCGGCAGTTTGAATGCTTTCTCTGAGATGTTGAACCGGCTTTCCGCTCAGGGTATAGATCCTGATGGAAACATCCAGAAGAACACCCGGCTGATTATGTTCAAAGGTGAAAAGAGTCCGGTTATTCATGGGGTTCGGATAATTGTAGATGTTTCTGACCGACAATTCACCTGCCTCACCCACTTGAAAATAAATCTCCTGCTCAGTCGGGTTATTGAGCACATCCCAGGCTCTTACTTTCAGTGTGTAATCACCTTCCGGGAGTTGATCGAGGGGATACTCAATCTTACCTGAGCTGAAGTCATTCAGATTGCTCTCATAAAACTCATTGAGTACAAAGGTTTGCTCGGGTTTGGTATCAAT
The DNA here is from genome assembly GCA_965267385.1 of Balneola sp. Taxonomy (GTDB): domain Bacteria; phylum Bacteroidota; class Rhodothermia; order Balneolales; family Balneolaceae; genus Balneola. The sequence goes on along the minus strand of OZ253957.1, from coordinate 2,245,437 downwards.
AGTAGCGGTGATCTCATGTCCGACCCCGGTTCCCGTTGTGTTTATCCCCGTTTCATCTTCCAGCTCAATGATAAGTGTAGGGGCATTATTTACCAGGTTTCCGTTGATGAAGCTTTCATCGTTCAGATATACATCCAGGGAGGGGCCATCAATGTCGTTGGGGGCATTGGGATTGATCCCGTCAAACACGATATCAGTGTAAGATCCCCCCGCCGAGGAAGCTCCACCATGTGCAAAAAGGACTATGCGTCCGTTTTGAGTGGAAGAACTGATGTCTTTGGGGATGATGATGCCGGCGTTAAAAGAGCCATTCGTGACGCTCACCCTTCCCTTGAATAAAGCATCCCGTTCCACAAAATACTGACAGTCGGGGAGTGAACAGCTCCAGCCATTCTCCTGAATAGTGACTGCCCGTTCAGCATCAAAGACCGTGAGAGCAAGTTCACCATTGAAGCCTGTATCAACGGTGCTGTCCGGACGAATGACGCTCCCTGCCAGATTAAGCTGATCAAGGGCCCGTATGGTGAGGGTGGTATCCGTATTTAAAACATCCTGGCCGTTCAGGGTATGTATCAAAGCTGGCTGTTCGGGTAACCTGAACGTAGTGGCCGGATCCCCCAACAACACAAATTTCTTATTGTTAACGGAAGCCCCTACTCGAGAGCTCGAATTCGGGATGGTCGAGTTTTTAGTCTCCATGAAGATATCCCCGAGTCGCTTCTGGGTGTTACCCGGCCCGCGTTCCGACATTCTCTGCGACAGTACCACGTTTAGTCCGAAATTGTTATTCGCGATTACGGAACTGGTATACACCACCCGGGTGGTGGTAAGCGCGGCAATTCCGCCTCCGTTTTCAGCCAGTACAAATTTCTCTGCCCCTGACTGGGCATCCGTATCGTCAAAGCGCCCGAACTGGCAGGTAGCGGTAACAAGCACGCAGAGTCTGTCCTGATTGGTGAAATCGGCGATATATTCTGAAAGAAACAGCTCTTCGTCTGACAAAACCTGTTCATTCCCATGTCCGGAGTAATTCAAAACCAGAGTTCCGTTGTTCACGGTATTGATGAAATCTTTGGTGGCTTCGGGTATCTGTCGGCCGGCACCTGTTATTTCAACGGGGTAGGAAAATTCGTAGATCTTTTTGACGCGGATCCCGGGCTCGTTGATCTGCATCATCTCCGCCGATACATCAGCGTTGAAGGCATGAAGGTCCCGGTTGATTGATGGATTGGGAAAATCGTCATCCGCGGCGTAGGTAAACAGGTTTTGCCAGTCACCACTGTTTTGAGGGTCTTCGTACCGGCGGATCTTATCGATGAAGATGTCTGCTTCCTGAGGAGTCTGAACAGGGATGCGTCCCACGCCGAGGTCCATCATAAAGGCATTGGATGTGCTGCCGCTGGTGAAGTCGCCTTCGGCGTCGTCCATATATCCGAAGAAATCGTCTGTACCAAAGGTTTGCGTACGGTGAACCGATTCAATGCTTTGATAAGTGAATACATGGTTTGTAAGGCTGTTGGATACGATGCCTTTGGTGTCGTAAGAGGTATCTCCGAAAAAGACGACGTACTTTGGCAGCCGCTGCCCGTCGGCAGTGGCGGCATCCCACAGGTGTTTTAGAAAATCCCTGATGGCAACCGGATCAGGAACACCTCCCGAAAATTCATTAAAGACCTGTTGCTGTGTGACCACAGTGGGAGTCAATCCGGTGCTCTGGCGATAAGCGGCAAGTTCATTAGCCTTGTCCAGGAGCTCTTCGGAAGTCACAATAATGTAATCCGGATATGTATCGATGCCATGAAGGTTCTGATTCTGGACGGGGATACCGGGACCGGGACTGAGATAACGTTCACTCGCTATCACATGTCTTCCAGTATTTTGGGTATAATCAAGAAGGTAATTACTTCCTGAGGAAGTGACCGGAAGACGAACGGGGTTTTCCGGTTGGGAGATGTCGAGGACCAAAGGTTCATCGGTGAAGCCCTGCAGCACATAGCGTGCAGGTTCTTCCGGATCACTGGCAGAAGGAGTATAGAAAATGAGTTGGCCGTCCTCAGCCTCCAGATCGCGTTCTGCCACCATCCGGATCCAGTCAACGAACAACTCGGAAGCAGACTGAGGAAGGGAAGCGTTCAGGCTCAGTTCCAGGATACCTTCTGTGATGTCCGGGTTTGCCGTGGATGAAAATGAAGAGGGATTTGCCGCGGCCCCTTCCGATGAATTATATCCGAAACTGAGCGGAGCTACTGACCGGTTGGTCACTGTTGATCCGTTAAGTTGTGCCGTATAGCTGGTGGTCTGTTCAGAACGGGCATAAAGCTGAGCGCTGACCTGTACCTGGGCGCCTGAGGAGAGTCCTGCAAGGGTATCCCTGAACACGGTGACGTTGGTTCCGCTTTGCCCGTTTCCGATACTTTGTCCAAGCCAGAACCTTCCCGACCTGAAACGCCTCTCCGATTTACGCAGCTCTTCATCTTTCCATCTAAAATCTCTGAACGTAGTTCGCGTGATGACCGGGTTAGTTGTCGGTGTTGTGCTTGAGATCCGCAAGCCGTTGCCGGGACCGATCCGGAGAAATACGTAATTGGTATCGCTGTACGGATGCAGAATGTGGGAGTAATTTCCATCTGAAAGCTCGGTCCGGTGAGGGCTGTTGCCATAGAAGAGGACTTCATCCTCATTATCAAAGCTTCCGTCCGATTCTCCCTGAACGATGACGGGTATCTGATCAAAGGCCGGGCGCGGGGCTGAATTTAATTCCGGAAGGGGATAACCATTTGTTCCCCACAGCTGAATATCTCGGGGATCTATATCGGATACCGGGATCCCCAACTCTGTGAGATAGGAGGCATCGAGACGGTACACCCCATTCCCGGTTACCGGTATCCTGTACCAAATCCCTGTTGCAAGGGGATGATCGGCGGCAGAAGTTCGTTGTTGCAGCCTTGTTGCCTCTCTGTTTTTGTAAACTCTGAATTTCAGATATCGCGTAATCAGCCATTCTGATTCCGAGTACCTTGCCCGATGCAGGTGCAGCTCTGTCATCCTCCTGTTTCTGAAACTTCCCGATGCTTTGATCTCTATTATCCCCGCATCATCGGAAGAGACCAAAGCAAAAGACTCCGGGGCGTTGTCCACGTTCAGCGGAATCCTTGAGATATTTCGTTCGAGTATCTCGAACGGAGGGCGCCCGGATGAGGCAGGTACCAGTAGTGAATGAGGAGGCAGAATGCGCAGTGCGTCGTTCCTCCACTCATAATCGGTAAAGGAGTCAGTTTCGGATACTACTCTTAGTCCCTGCGCCTGGGCCTGGCCGGCTAATAGCATTAACCATCCACAAATAAGCAGATGCTTATAGTGCATGCTCTTTCTTTGTTTAGATAATAGGATCAGCGTAACAACGCTTTTGAATAGTAGCTATTTCGGGCGAATAGTAGAGTTCTTTAATTGCGACCTTCAGATTGGAAACTCCTCTGCTATCGGATCATCGGAAAGTGCTTTGACAGGGATATGATAGTTGGGGCATTTTATAATGTCAATAAAAAAAGAGCCGGCTTAAACCGGCTCCGATGTATCAGATCATTTCAACCACCAGGGCGGAAGCTCCTCCGCCACCATTACAGATACCGGCACAGCCCAGTGTACCTCCCGTGCGCTTCAGAGCATGCAGTAGCGTTACGATGATACGTGCACCGGAACAGCCGATGGGGTGTCCTATACTTACGGCTCCACCGTGGATATTCACTTTGGCGGGGTCCAGTTCGAGAATTTGATTGTTGGCAATCGAAACCACTGAAAAAGCCTCGTTGATCTCAAAGAGATCGATGTCATCCTTGGTCAGGGATGCCTTGTTAAGTGCTACGGGGATGGCATCGGAAGGGGCGGTAGTGAACCATTCCGGAGCTTTGGCAGCGCTGCCGTGACTTACTACTTTTGCGAGCGGTTTAAGTCCTAATTCACGGGCTTTTTCAGCACTCATCAGCAGTACAGCCGCTGCTCCGTCATTGATGCTGGAGGCATTGGCAGCGGTGACCGTCCCGTCTTTCTCGAAAACAGGACGAAGAGCGGGGATCTTATCGAAGTTTACCCGCTTTACTTCCTCATCCTCAGTGACCATGGTAACATTACCCTTACGATCGGTGACTTTTACCTTGACCAGCTCATCGTCAAAATAGCCTTCTTCCTGAGCCTTGATGGCTCTTTTGTAAGACTCGATGGCAAATTCATCCTGCTCTTCACGGGAGATGTTGCATTCTCTGGCGCAAACCTCAGCGGCATTACCCATAGCGTAGTCATTATACACATCCCAGAGTCCGTCCTTGAGGATGCCGTCTTCGGTTTGAACATGGCCGTATTTGGAGCCATAGCGGTGTTTGGGCAGGTAATAAGGCACATTGCTCATGCTCTCCATTCCGCCCGCAACTATAATGTCGGCATCTCCTAATCTGATCTGATCGGCAGCGATCATGATAGCCTTCATACCGGATGCACATACTTTGTTCACCGTAGTGCTCGGTGTCTTGATGGATAAGCCTGCTTTCAGGGCGGCCTGCCGCGCCGGAGCCTGGCCTACACCCGCAGTGAGTACGTTCCCGAATACCACCTCCTGCACATCGTCGGGTTTAATACCCGCTGCCTTAACCACTTCAAGGATGGTCATACTTCCTAATTCAGGAGCGGTAAAAGATGAAAGGCTGCCGCCAAATGCTCCGATTGGTGTTCGTTTGGCTTCAACAATAACTACGTCTCGCATGAAGAAATAAATTTAACGGGTTAAGATTGTAAGCGCTTTTTCAAGCACAATAAGATACAAAAATCGGAAACGGGATGTTCCCTCTAAAATGCCTGATCCAGGTCTTCGATCAGGTCTTGTGCATCTTCGATGCCAACCGATAAACGGATAAGCGAGTCCTGCAGCCCCGCCTTTTCCCGAACTTCTTTAGGGATGGATCCATGGGTCATGGAAGCAGGGTGACTGATCAGCGACTCAACACCACCCAGGCTTTCAGCAAGGGTGAATACTTTGGTATTGCTCATAAACCGGACAGCTGCATCTATGGAATCATCCTTCAGAGAAAAAGAAAGCATGGCGCCGAAGTCATCCATTTGCTCAGATGCCAGGTCATGCTGAGGATGGGATTTCAGTCCCGGGTAGATCAGCTGATCTACTTTGGAATGAGTCGAAAGGAAATCCGCCACTTTTTTTGCATTCTGCACGGCCCGTTCCACCCGGACGTGCAGCGTCTTGATTCCCCGGAGGGTGAGATAGCAGTCCATAGGCCCCGGAACAGCTCCGGAAGTCTTGACCTGAAACCGGAGATTCTCTATGATCTCTTCGTTCGAACTGGCTACCGCGCCATGGATTACATCCGAATGACCAGCGAGGTACTTGGTAGCCGAATGCAATACGGCGTCGGCACCCAATTCAAGCGGGCGTTGCAAGTAGGGGGAAGCAAAGGTGTTGTCCACCACCGTAAAGATCCCTTTGGCTTTGGCTATTCGGGATAAGGCTTTGATATCCACAATGCGAAGAAGGGGATTGGTGGGGGTTTCAATCCAGAGCAACCTGGTTTCAGGGCGAATGGCCTGTTCCACATTCTCCAGGCTGGTCATGTCCACGAAGGTGAAATCGATACCATAGGGTTCGAAAACCCTGGTGAATAACCGGTATGATCCGCCATACAGATCATTGGTGGTTACCACGTGATCTCCGGGGCGGAACATCTTCATCAACGCATCCATAGCGGCTACGCCACTTGAGAAACAGGCGCATTCGTTGGCCCCCTCCAGACCCGCAATAAGCTTTTCGAGAGCGGTACGGGTAGGATTTCCCACCCGGGCATAATCATAACCCTGATGCACGTTCGGAGCTTCCTGCGCATAGGTAGAAGTCTGAAAAATGGGAGGCATGACCGCGCCGGAAGTCTCTTCGTTTTTCTGGCCGGCGTGGATCGCTTTGGTATTAAATTTCATCAGTTGGTGGTACGATTCTCTTTTAGAGTTCTGAGATTCTGGATCTTGGTTTGATAAGTGCTGTTCTGAGGCTGGAGTTCTTCCAGCTGCTCGTAATAATCAATGGCAAAGTCGATAAGTGAGACCGCACGGGTTTCGAGTTCCGGTTTGTCTCCCTCGAATGCGATCTCCATCAGTGAAAAGTAGTTTCCGGCCATGTTGTTGTAGAATACAGCCAGGCTTTCGATGAAGTCCGGATTTGAAGAGTCTGCCGTATATGCCTTCTGAAGTTCCTCTTCTGCCATTTCAGCGGTGCCTACAACTTCTACAGTGAGGTTGGTTACGTTGGCTGTATCATTCCGCTGATAAGCCATGCGCAGGTCCTGAAAAAGGGCAGAGGCCTCGTTAAAAAGGACGGAGCCATATACGTTGTGTAACCGGCCGTCTTCCGGATAGCTTTCTACAAGCTCACTCAGCAGATCCTTTGCATCCTCCGTATTGTCGTTAGCGAGATAGGCATTGACCAGTCCGAAAGCGATGTTTTTGTTCTGTACCACATCTTCGCCTGCAAGTTCGTAATAGAAGGCTGCTTGTTCTGCATTTCCTTTTTCGAGATAGAGAAATCCCAGATTTCCGTAGATCTCAGGATCCATGTTGTCAATATTTTTTGCCACATCCAGCGTGTTGATCGCCCCGTCAATATCGCCGTTGTTGTATTGGGCAACCGAAAGTGCCTTGTAGCTGCTCAGCTTTTCCCCGTTGACAGTGATGGCATTTCTGAAATGGGCAATGGCTTGCTCATAGCTTTCTTCCCCTTCTTCATACCGGTCCAATCCTGAAACGTGCTCATATCTCCATGTCTCGCTCCAGAGGGTATCCAGTTTTAAGCTCAATGAAGGAGGATCCGTTAGTTGGGAAGCCCGGTCGATGGTAAGTGCCATTTCCTGATAAAGGCTGTCTCTCTGATCCACCGGCTGCTCCTTTGCCATCAGAGCAAGGATCCTGGATTTGTGATAATACAAATCGGCATTCTCCGGGTTGCTCTCCAGTTGTTCATCCACTCTGGTTAATGCCTGTGCATACTCGTTGTTCTCAACGAGGGCGTCAATACTAATCTCTCCTGTTCCGCACGAATAAAAAAACCCGAGAATGAGCACAATGCTCATTCTTCGGGTATATTTTGAAATGTTCATAAAGGTCCTGTTAATGGCTTACATGCCGGCTTTTTTCATGGCTTCTTCAGCCTTTTCGTTCATTCCGAGGGCTGTGTATACTCTGAAAAGGGCTTCCCAGTATTCCTGATTTTCAGGTTCCAGTTCTGTTGCCTTTTCATAGTTTTCCATGGCCTTGCGGAGTTCATCTTTAGCCATTGCATCAAGCTCGGCGGCTTTTTCATTATCTGAAGTCGCGTTACGCTCTTCAAACAGGGCAGCAGCTTTATTTTGATAAACAACGCCCAGCGTATTGTAGGCGGTTACATCATCAGGACGGAGTTCAAGAACCCGGTCAAGTTTTTGGATCGCCCGTTCGGTCAACTCAGCAACTTCTTCCTGAAGCTCCTGATTGGTCCTTCTTAATTCGGCAATCCTTTGCTCAGCTTCCTCTTTTTCACTGCCGCGCAGGTCTCGTGCAGCCCGTTCCAATTCATAAATCTGATTATAATTGGCGCTGATCTCATCATTTTTAGAGGCCGCCAGGTTATAAACCTGTGTTCCCAGAACGAGATGGTACTGAGCATTGTCCGGATCACGTTCTATAAGGTTTTCAAGAGTGGTAATACCCATGTCGGTGTTACCCATGCTGAAATAGGAATCGGTAAGTTTCTGAACAAGACTTACAGAATCAGGATAGTTCTCAACTCCCTGGTTGAGTACATCGACAGCCGAATCATAGTCTTCGAGCTGCATATAATACGCGCCCAGCCGGTCATAGTCTGCCGCCAGGGGCTTATCACGCATATCCATAACCTTTTTGTAGGTTTCAACCGCATTGGCGTAATCGCCCTGCATGGTATAGATCTGTGCAAGTACCTCAAAAGAGAGTGTGCTGTCCGGGTTGATAGTGGTGGCATTCTGCAGGTGATACACAGCTTGCTGAAGCGGTTCTTCAACCTGTGGTGCTTCCGGGCTGTCGGTGGCTAATGCAATCGCGGCGTTGTGTTCTTCGCTCCATCGATTCAGAGCAACGTTGCTGGCATTCAGCTCAGCAATGGTCTTCTCTTTTTCATCAGCTTGCAGGGAAATGTACTTATCAAGAGCCTCACGGCTTTGTTGGTAGGAAGACTTGCGATCGGCAACGGTTGGGTTGCTTGCTGCTTTTTGAGCGTATGCGCGTCCACGTACAAAATATGCTTGCGGATTATCAGGATTCTGGGCAAGGGCAGAGTCAACCATTGCCAGAGCCATATCGATATCGCCTTCGGAGATGCCCTTCTCTGCTTGATCTAAAAGACTTGAGCCTCCACAGCTGATCACGAGTACCGTAAGTACGGCTGCGGACAGAGTGGCTTGTAGTAGCTTTTTCATATTGTTAGAAAATTGTGTGTGGTTGGTTTCAACTTCTTTTTATAAGTTTTGAAAAGTAACCATATAAAGCGCTTTCCGCAAAAAATTGAAGGCCCTTTTGGACGAATAAAGGATTAAAAATAACCCGTATTTACTATGAAGAAGATCATTTCCACTGATAAAGCACCTGCAGCAATCGGACCGTACAGCCAGGCCATCGCGCACAATGGAATACTATATTGTTCCGGACAGATTCCTCTGGATCCGGAAACAATGGAAATTGTTGGCGATACTGCCGCTGAACAGGCAAAACAAGTAATGAAGAACCTGAGTGCGGTGCTGGAGGCAGCCGGAACAGATTTCTCAAAAGTGGTGAAATGCTCCATTTTTCTGGATGATATGGGCGACTTTGCAGACGTAAACGAAGTGTACGGAGCTTATTTCAAATCAGACCCTCCGGCGCGGGAGACCGTTGCGGTTGATACGCTTCCCAAGAGCGTATTGGTGGAAATAAGCTGTATCGCCTACATTTAATCGCCGGATGCTGAAAGCCGGAAGACAGACTCCGTCTCGTTTCCGGCTCGGTCCCTGACCCGGAACAGGACCGTGGTATCGTCTTTGAGTTGGGCGCCACCCGGGCGGTAATAGGTGAATTCATCCGTTTCAAAGTCGTACTCAGCGATCCCTCGTATTCCGTTTATGCTGAAAACGGCTGATTTAAAGTCTATCCCCGACAGATTATCACCCGTTTTGATACGAACGACCCCATTTCCCTGAGTTTCCTTAAGGATCACCGGTGGTTCAATGACAGGTGGAATGGTATCCCTCAGTACGGCAAAATCTCCGAGCGCGGAAGGGTAGCCAAACAATGTTTGGCCGTTGATCCTTGAGTCCACGTAGCTTAGTTCACCGTCCTCTTCCATCCGGTACAGATTCAGTCTGTCACTGTGATCTGTAAAGGATCCGGTGTAAAACTGAATCTCAAACTCTTTTTTTACGGGAAGGTTCTTTCCGGCTAAAGAAATTTTCAGGGTGTCTCTTTCGGAATGGTAAAACTGTAGCACACTCAATGTGTCAAAGAAACTGCCGGCTTCAAAACGGGCTTGAAGTGCAAAATCGGGGGTTCGTATTGTCGCCTGAGAGGAGGGCTCAATTCTGGTCAGTGAGGCGTTCGGTACTGGGCTCAGTTGCTTTTGTTTAAGGTCCAGCAGACCGGTTCCGTTGAAAATCACCCAGTCTTCAGTCCAGTATCCGTCCCGAAGCCTCCGGAGGTCCGCTTCAGACAAATGAAAAGTTTCGGGGGCCGCAAAAGAGGTGTCAGGCTTAAAGCGGAACTGAGCTACGGACCTGTTACCATAGTAATCTTTTGCAATCACTTGATAGGTCTGATGATACGCGCCTTCGGTCGTTTCTTTTCTGCTGATCAGAAAGGGGTGGTTGTTTCCGTCTTTGAGGAAAAGGCGCTGAAAACCTCTTCGGCCGGAGGGCGGGGAAGCCCGGTTCAGGAACATGTCGCCGGCCTGATCAAAATCAAAAGCGTTGATCTGCTCGTGGTATAAGGTGTCACTGTTTGATACCAGCAGGAGCTCATACACGGCATACTTGTTGGTAACATGATCTGCCATGTCGTACACATTGACGCTGATCCCGATCAGACCGATAACCGGAATCGTCCCGAAATCATACACCCGGTTTTGATAACTTTTCGGTCGTATGACTTTAGGGGTGAGGCCTCCGTCGATGACGGTAAAGGGATGCTGCGGCTCGATCATGATGGCACTGAAAACAGGAGGCCGTGTATCGTCAACCTTCAGATTGGATCGAAGGGGATTCACAGGTTCATTCTCAGCATTCCGGATCTCGTAGTGGAGGTGGGGAGGCCCAACACCGGTCGATCCTGTATATCCGATGACCTCGCCCTGGTTAATCCGGATCTGCTGGCTTTCCATAAAGGCTTCCATCTCGTATCGGTAGTCGGGAAGGCGAACCGAATCTGCAATCTGCTGAATGCGATCGTTGAAGCGTTGCAAATGAGCATAGACGGTGTACGTACTGTCCGGGTGGCGGAGGTAGACCGCCTTTCCGTATCCCTGGTTAGTGATCAGAATTCTGCTGAGTATTCCGTCGCGGGTGGCATATACTTCATATCCTTCACGTCCCCACGTTTTTATGTCAAGGCCCGCATGAAAATGGGCAGAGCGTGTTTCACCAAAAGTGGATGACAGGTAGGGGCTGGCATTGGTCGGCCAGATGTAGGTGGTGTCCACCTTCTGAGCGTAGATCCCCCCGGCAATACACAGCGATAATATGAAGGTGACGAAAGATTTCAAGTTCAGGCTATGGATACGTTCAGTTGGCAGAGGTCATGGCCCAGTGTGGCATGCAGCTGGTCTCCGGATTGTATAGATGAAACTCCGCTTGGTGTTCCGGTGAAGATCAGATCGCCGGGCTCCAGGGTAAAAACGGAGGAAAGGTAGGAAATGAGGTGAGCCACAGAAAAGATCATTCGGGCAGTATTGTCCTCCTGCCGGATCGTGCCATTTACTGCGAGTTTCAGATCAAGATTCTGAATGTTTTCAGCGGCATCTTCTATGGGTACAAAATCGCTCACGGGGGCGAACTGATCGAAGCCTTTGGCCACACTCCAGGGATGCCCCTTTGCTTTAGCTTGTGCCTGCAGGTCTCTTGCGGTAAGATCGATTCCCACTCCGATTCCTGCGATGCAGGAGTGTGCTTCCGGCTCCGGGATGTTTTTTCCTCCATCTGAAAGAGCGATCACCATTTCCACTTCATGGTGAACGTCGGTGCTCTGTCCAGGTAATCGAATGAGGGAACGGTCTCCGCAGAGCGTGTTGCTCGGCTTCAAAAACACGATGGGTTGCTCCGGGACCTTATTACCCAGTTCGCGGGCATGATCCGCATAATTCCTGCCGATGCAATAGATGTTAGCCAGTTCGATCCCGAGTCCGGGAATTTTCATTCTACTCATAAAATAAAGATATAAAAAAAGCCTTAACTCAAAGAGTCAAGGCTTTTAAAATGTGGTTTAGCAGACCGTTTATTCTGCAGGGTCAACATTTACGAATTTTCGGCCGCCGGAACGAACAGAGAAGGAAACGTGACCGTCAGCTACTGCAAAGAGCGTGTCGTCGCCACCTCGTTTCACATTAAGCCCCGGGTGAAATTTAGTTCCTCTTTGACGAACGATAATACCGCCTGCGCGAACAAACTCACCGCCGAATCGCTTTACACCAAGTCGTTTACTTTCTGAGTCACGACCGTTTCTTGTTGAACCTTGACCTTTCTTATGTGCCATAATAGTTAGGTTTTAAAAATTCTGATTTACTTAAGTGCGTCGATCAATTCGGCTTTCTTCATACTGGAGTAGCCGGTTAATCCTCGTTCTTTAGCAAGATCCTTGAGTTCAGCAACTGTCATGGAGCTGAGATCCTGACCGGTTTCCTCTTTTTTGGGAGCGGCCTCTTTTTTCTTTGCAGGTGCCGCCTTCTTTTTGGAAGAGCCGGAAGCAGCTATGCTCTCGATCTGAATCTGAGACATAACCTGACGGTGACCGTTCAGTTTCTGGTATCCTTTACGACGCTTCTTTTTGAAGACAAGAACCTTGTCCGCTTTAACAGTGTCAAGAAGCTTTGCGGTAACGGAGGCTCCTTCAACAACAGGAGTTCCGATCTTAACACCGCCTTTATCGTCTTTCAGCAGCAGAACCTGGTCAAATGTAAGCGTATCGCCGTCTGTGTTTTGCTTATCCACAAATAACACATCGTTTTCAGATACTTTATATTGGTGTCCGCCAATTTGAACTATAGCGTACATAGTACTTCTTAAAATTTCTTTTTACGATTAATTCAGAGCTTTCAAAGATAAGCTATAATCGAGATAAAACAAAGCAAAAAACCGTCTGAAAGTTACTGACGCATCAGTTAAATTTGTGCTGAAATTAAAAAATCAGACGTATGAAAAAACTTCCATCTCTCCACGAACAGGCATTCAAGTACAAGAACACAAAGCGCCTTCAGCATGACGGGGGGCGCGCATGGATCAAGGACTCTCAGCTTCATGAGGCCCGGAAAGGGGTGAACGGGAAATTAAAGACCCGCAAAGGCTGATGTGTTTCCGTGGATCCCTCCTTTGATACATGGACTTCCCTGTTTCTGATTGCCGCGGGCCAGGGGTGCTTTTTATCCGTCTTACTGTTCCTCAAAAAAGAGATACCAGGCAGCCGGTATCTGGGCTGGATCATCCTGTTGTTCTCATTCACCCTGGTTGAATATGTGGCATTCTGGACAGGGTATCGTTTTGAATTTCCCCATATAAACGCCCTTTCAGATTCCTTCGCTTTTCTGTTCGGCCCCTTGTTCTACTTTTATATCCGGAATGTTCTCGGCAGTGAACCGACCTCCGGGTATCAAAAACTTCTCCATGGTATCCCGGCATTGGGACTGATCATCTACCGGACTCCGTATTATCTACTGGATGCAGAAACCAAAGTTGGGTACCTGTCGGGTGAACTGAGTGTACCGACCAGCGAAATTCAGCAGCTCTTCATTGTTCTGATTCCCTGGCTCAAGATCCTGTCGATGCTCATTTACGGAATTCTGGCGTGGAGAACCGTCCGGAGTAGGGCTACCTCCATGCCGGAAGGCTCACTCAACCGAATTACGATCATTCACGGTTTTTTTCTGGGATTCGTGGCGGCTTACGCATCGTATTTTATCATGGTCAATACCATCGGATATGTGCTGATCTATGATTACGGAATTTCGCTGGCCATGAGCGCCTTCATTTATTGCATCGGTTATCTGAGCTTCAGCCAGGGGCTCCGGTTTGAAGTAACCGGACAGGCTAAGTATCGTAATTCAACACTGGATGAGGAGCAGATCCAAGAACTTTCCAGGAAAGTGAAAGATCTTACCATCCGAAAAAAACTGTATCTCAGGCGAGAACTGGGGCTGGATGAGCTTGCCGAAGAGGTGGGAACAACCCGACATAACCTTTCGCAGATTCTGAACGACCAGATTGGCAAGAGCTTTTCCGAATTCATTAATGAATTAAGGGTGGGAGAGGCAAAGAAGATCCTCACAAAAGAGAACCTGAACCTCAATATGCTCGGTGTTGCCTACGAATCGGGATTTAATAACAAAGCTTCGTTCAACAATTCTTTTAAGAGGTACACCGGACAAACACCATCACAGTACCGAAAGACACATCTCCGAAAATCGGTTAAATCCGACTGATCTTTACATTTTTGGTTTTCAGGAGAAAGGGGAGCTTCCTACCATGAGGTAAACCCGAATTAACATAGATCTCATGAGATACGCACTGCTTTTCATTTTGATACTGATTCCCGGAACACTGCTGAGTCAGGCCCAGCAACAAAGTCGTTGCAAAACCCAGCCCGAATACCGACAGTTTGATTTCTGGGTCGGGGACTGGGAGGTCAAAAATCCGAATGGTGCAGTGGTTGGCACCAATACCATTGAACTGGTTGCGGGAGACTGTCTTATCCTGGAAAACTGGACGAGCAGCCAGGGATCGACCGGTAAAAGCATGAATTATTACAATCTGCTGGATTCAAAGTGGCATCAGAAATGGGTGGGAAGTAACGGGATTCCCATAGAACTATCCGGGAGATATGATGCAGAATCCAGAAGCTTAGTTCTGACAGGAGAGAGTCTGGGCCCCGGAGGGATCATGGTTCGGAACAAGCTGACTTTTCATCATATCAATGATGATTATGTGCGTCAGGTTTGGGAGCAGTCTTCCGACGAAGGAAAAACCTGGACAACCGCGTTTGACGGTCACTATCACAGGGTGAGCAATTAGGCCACTTTGGATGGTGCCCGCTGAAAGCCCTGGCGGTTTACGTGTCCGATGTATTTCCCGATGATCCGTACTTCCTCAAACACGTCCGGCTCGATCACTATGTCATCATACTCCTCGTTGGCGGGTTCCAGCCTCAGGCCATTGTCATCCCAGTAGATTTTCTTCAGGCTGGTTTCCCCGTTATACAGAACGGCCCCGATATCCCCGTCGCGAACGTCCGAATCCATTAGCAAGACGAGGTCGCCGTCATATATGCCAACATCTTTCATGCTGAAGCCTGAAACCCTGAGAGCAAAAAGTTTATCCAGATTGGGAAATAGAGAAGACATGGTGATCTTGCCGAGATCCGCTTCCACAGCCTCCTGAAGATAACCGGCAGCGATAAGCCCGCGGATCGGAATGCCGGGCTCATCCACTGAGTCGTCCAGCATGTCTTTCTTTGAGGGAGGGAGGTCATATTCCTCGTCATTCCTTTTGATCAGATACCCTTTTTTCAGAAGCGCCTGTATGTTCTGGGTGACGCTATTGGGTGATTTGTAATCAAAATGATCAGCAATTTCACGATAGGTAGGCCATACATCGTATTCTTTCTTATACTCCACGATGTAATTAAAGAATTCCTGCTGTTTTCGTGTTAAATGGGCATTGTCCATAGCGATGATAGATTACTGTATAAAACATGTGTAAGAAACGGAGGAATTTTGTGAAGGTCAATAAAAAAATGTGTACGAAGTATGTATAAGCATCTGCCCCTATTGCTGGTTTTGGTTCTGTTGACAGGATGTGTGGATCCTGAGTTCAGAAAAACAATGACGGAAGGTTATCCGGAACTCTATGAAGTGGTTTTCGAAAGGGACGCCTCAGCAATCCTCACCTTTACCCGTCATGAGGATCCCGAAGTCAGAGAACAGGCCTGGAGGGCACTGATCAGTACACAGGTGCCGCCTTCGGGAATCGACTCATTGATTGACCGGGTGGCGGAGGCGAATACCGCCGAAGCCTGGGCTTCACTCTGGCACAAGGAACTGGATAACGACCACCTGGAGAAGTTGCACAAATTGTGGGTTGACCAACCTGCCCTCCGAGCAGGTCTGGCCAGTGTGTTCGGGCTCAGGGGCAATACCGGGACCTTCCGGCTGCTTATGGATACCCCCGTAATGTCGGATGACCGGATGGAGTATGAACATGCACTGGCCATAGGCAGGCTCAGTATGCGCGAAGACCTCACCCCCGAAGACGAGCTTGAGATCATAAACAGGGCGCTCAATACAACCGATACCCGGCTGGCTACTGCCTACCTGTATGGCTTTTACCGAACCCGCAAAGAGCTGAGCGATGAGTCGCAGCGGACGCTGCTGGGACTCTGGGAAGATTATTACCCGGAAGACAGGCAGGCTGATCAGTATATCGCCCGCATCCTCATGAGAGACTTTACCGACCGGGTACTTTATCATTTTCCAATAGAAAGTTATCAGACCATGAACGTCCGGCTCGCTGTAGAGTTGGCGACAGGTATCGGGATGAATGAGTTCACGGATTATGGTGCTATCGTACTGAACGCGCTGCTTGATCACCGAAATCCCCTGGTGCAAACGGCGGCACTACAGGCCATACAAAGGCATGAAGAACATATAGCAGAACGCCTGACCCGGGACATCCTGAATAAGATCGGCCTGAATACCATGATCGACGACAGGGTGCGACTGGTCGCACTCAATACGATCTATAATCCTGAGGAGTATGAAGCGCTGGTACACGAGCTGGCCGGGAATGATCCGTACCTTCAGCCCCTCAGGTATCAGATCCTTGAGAAGATCAAAACGGACGATGAGTTTTTTGAGATACTGAAGCAGGATATAGCATCTGAAGACAGGTTGATCCGTTTTTATGCCGTTCAGCAATTGAATCGCTGGTGGCCTAATGTGGCAGACGGGTTTAAGACGGAGTCCAATACCGAAATGGTGAAAGCGACATTCACGGAAGCTTTGAAAACGGCGGATCGTTCCATGATTTATGTTATGCAGAATCTGCTGATGAATGAACAGCTTATCGCCAATTCGGAATATGGGATCATTGAGGACCTTCTCGGACGATTCCGCCTCCCGGAAGATGTGGAAGTGTATCAGTCGGTTTCCCAGGTTCTCAAAAACCGTTTCGAGGAAGAGGCCTATCCGCTGATCGATTCTCTGGCCTCACAGGGAAACGTCGCCCTCAATCGTACGTTGATCAATCAGGGGTGGGATATTCTTCAGGGTGACTACTATCCCACCGAATTTCGCACTCCGGACTGGGACAGACTGGCCAGGCTGGGCCCGAATCCGGAGCTGGTGCTGGCCACCCACAAAGGGGACATCAGGATTCGCATGAACACGAAGGTTGCTCCTGTTACCATTGCCGGTATGGACAGCCTTATTGAGGCCGGCGCTTACAACAATGTTCCGTTTCACAGAGTGGTGCCTAATTTTGTGATTCAGGGGGGAGATGTGGAATCTCAGGATGGCTTCGGCGGGCCGGATTATGTCGTCCCTACCGAGGCTTCAGCCAGTCAGTACAGGAGAGCTAAAGTGGGTATAGCCAGCGCGGGAAGGGATACGGAAGGAAGTCAGTATTTTGTAATGCATCAATGGGCGCCCCATTTGAACGGGCTTTATACGATGATCGGAGAAGTGGTGGATGGAATGGAAGTTGCAGACCGTATAGTGGTTGGAGACCGGGTGCGAAGGGCCTACTGGGACTGATCTCCGAGATTCCATACGTCCGGGTAAACCACAGTCCCCGACTTATTTCTAAGTCCTTCGGGTACCAACTCCAGCGCCATGAAGTTCTCATCGGGTACTTCGAAAGGAGGGGATATGTCCCAGGTCGCTGATGGCTCAAAACCGAAACGGGGATAATAATCGGCGTGCCCAAGCAAGATCACGGATGCATGCCCCAGGTTGGTAGCCTCGAAAAGCCCTCTCATGATCAGTTTACCCCCGATGCCCTGTTGCTGATAATCCGGATGCACTGAAACTGGTGCCAGCGCAAGAGATGAAAAACGGCTGCTGTCATTGGTGATCCAGATGGATGAAAACAAAATATGCCCCAGAATGCTGCCTTCATATTCAGCTACGAGGGAAAGCCGCGGGATAAAATATTTGCTGTGCCGAATACGGTCCACCAGTTCGGCTTCATCTTCCTGTTCAAAAGCGTTAATGAGAACAGACCGTATCTCAGGTATGTCGTCTTTTTCTTCCGGCCTTATTGTAACTGATAATCCTTCCATTAGTGGAAATGTATGAACCCGAAGGGTTTAAGGTGCCCTTAATGAGTGAATTACTGATTTGGGTGAGTTTAATCAAATGAGTGTTTTATTTCACTCCCGAATCATCCATATTCAGAGCGGCAACCTGAATCCATATATCCAGTCATGAAGAAACTTAGCCTGATCGCCGCCTCATGTTTACTTTCAACGGCAATATTTGCCCAGGCACAGGTGCCCGAGGCCACTGAGTTATACGTGGATCTGGAGAAAGTGACTCCCGGGCAGGGAACTGCGGCCCCTTCGGATGCAATAGTATTGTTCTCGGGAAGGAGTCTGGATAACTGGCAGGCCCAACAAATAGGTTTTGGAGCCGGGATGCTCCAGATCAAAGAGAATATTCCGAAAATGGACCCCGAGTGGAAAGGAGAACCGGCGCCCTGGAATCTGGCAGGCGGGGCCATGATAGTAGCACCCGGTGAAGGAGGAATTCAGACCAAACAATCATTCGGGGACGTGCAGCTGCATATTGAATGGATGGCTCCGGTTGACGAAGGCAAAAGCGGTCAGTTTTACAGCAATAGCGGAATATTCTTTATGGGATTGTATGAAGTTCAGGTCCTTAACTCCTATGAGAACGAGACATACAACAACGGGCAGGCATCGTCGGTCTATAAACAGCATATTCCTCTTGTGAACGCTTCAAAGCCGGCCGGCGAATGGCAGGAGTATGATATCATCTTTATGGCGCCCAAGTTTTCGGACGAAGGTACGCTGGTTTCGCCTGCGCGGATTACGGTTTTTCACAATGGGGTTCTGGTGCAGAACAATGTAGAATTGCTGGGTCCAACCTGCTATATCGGGCTTCCCTATTATGTCGCGCATCCTGCCAAGCTTCCCCTGGTACTTCAGGATCATGGGGATCCGGTTCAGTTCAGAAATATCTGGATCAGAGAACTCTGATCAGAGATTGGAGAGGATCCAGGATTTAAAGGTCTGCTGAAAGTACTCGGAGTAAGGCGCGTTTTCGGCAGCTTCCGGAGAGGCACACATTTCAGCAATTTTCAGGTCGTGATTGGCTCCCGGTATGATCTGTAGCGTAAAGTTCTCAGGCACGCCGTCCGGGAAAGTCTCATTAAGAGAGGTGAGTGACCAGCCCGGATAAATCATGTGATCGTTTTCGGCAAATACAAACAACGCGGGTTGGGTGATACTCCGGAGCTCACCCGTCGGGTCAAACTCCGAGATCTCTTTCAGTTGTCTCCACGCTTTTTTGAGCGGAAACCAGTTTACCCAGTTGATATCGGATTGGGCTTTTTTACTGGCTTTTTCAAACGCTGTTTGTTCGTCTTCCCCCTCACACAGAAACTGGCTGTAATAGGTATTCGTTAATTTTTGTCTGGTTGAAAATACAGGCCCGGCAAGCGATACCATTGCTTTCACATCATTGGGATAACGGGCTGCAAGGATTTCAGCTACCCAGCCACCCTGACTATGCCCGACCACGGCGATACGGGAATCATCGATGCCGCTGAGCCCTTTGAGGTAATCAATAGCGGCCTTGGCATCATCAGCGCGTTCATACAGGTCCGTTCGTTGCCAACGCCCTTCGGAATCTCCCACACCCCGCTTGTCGAAGTAGAGGATACCATAGCCTTCTTCCAGGAAAAGGGCTTCCAGGTTTTGTTCAACAAAATTTTTATAGAGGGTACGATGGGAAGAGTTGGCCCCCGAACCAACCAGAAAAACGATCATGGGTACGCTGTCAGCGGGCTGAGGAAGCAGGAGCTCCCCGTGAAGGGTATACCGGCCGCTTTCGAACGTAATGTCTGTTCTCAGAATATTCTGAGCAGTGGCTAAATGCCCCGAAATCAGGATCAACAGCAGTGCTGAAAGTAAACGTCTCATTAAGCTGAAATTTTGCCTAAACATAAGGCAATCAAAGGAAAGTTTAACAGAAGCTTAAAAAATTTTATTACTTCATTATCTGTTTCAGTACTTCCTCAATTTGCATCATATGCCGCTGAGCATGAGCCACATTGAAATGGATCCACTCCCGGCGGGTTAAAAAACCATAGACCGGATGTTCATATTTAACGCAGAGTTCATCCGCATCCTGTTGCTGGATCAATCCGGCCACTTCCTTACGGGACGACCTGAATTTGTTCAACAATTCTTCCTTGTTCTTTTCGCCCTCCGTGGGATTCACTACCCCAAAGGACCGGTATTTACTGCTTCGGTCCAGAAAGCTTTGGGTAATTTCTTCAATAAACTTTTCGGAATCCCGGTCGGGCCTGGCTTTTGTCTCACCATTGAATAATCGGGCTGTTCCGAATTCAGAACGAACGATATGTTCCACGTTCTCTCCAACCGACCAGGAATCCTGATCAGGTTTTACATTAAAAAGTTCATCGGGAACACCTTCAACAAGGGCGGTGAACTGCTTGGTATTCGTGTTTAAAAGATCTGCCAGTCGCATAGCTCGGAATTTAAATGGAGGACAAGATGCAAAAAATAAAAAAGGCATGCACCTTCCGATGCAAACCTTTGGCTATTGGGATAAACTATAGGACCGATTTTCCCGAAAAGGGTTGCCGCATCTCTGACATCCGCCGGGTACGGCTTGGCCCGCAAACTAATAGTTGGACGATAAGCACCTGAGAAACTCTCAATGAAGCCGCAGAGCGGCCGAAACCCGTAACCGAAGTTCAGGAAGTACTTCAGCCTCAAACCAGGGATTTTTCCGGAGCCAGATGTTATTTCTGGGGGAGGGATGAGGAAGGGGTAGGTATTCCGGTAGATACTCCCTGAAGTTCCGGACCGTTTCTGTGAGTGTGCCTCGGGATCGCTCTGACAGATAGTAGTTCTGTGCGTAACTGCCGACCAGGAGGATCAGCGCAGGATCCGCTATACTGCTCAATACCGGCTGATGCCAAAACGGAGCACATTCCGGGCGTGGAGGCAGATCGCCGGACCGGCCTTTCCCGGGATAACAAAATCCCATGGGGAGCAGGGCCACCAGCCCGGGATCATAAAACTGCTCATCCGAAACATCCATCCACTCTCTGAGGCGTCTTCCGCTGGCGTCGTCCCACGGAATGCCCGATTCATGTACTTTGGCCCCGGGCGCCTGACCTATGATCAGGATGCGGCTCTTCTCAGATGCGCTGATGATCGGCCGGGGTTTGTGAGGAAGATGATCCCGGCAGACCTCGCAGGTCCTTATGTCATTCAAAAGAGAATCCAAAAGGTAAGATCCTTCTGTCAGTTACCTTCCGGGGAAGAACTTCCTTCTTGCTGTACCGAAGGCTGATACCGGGGGCGCAGGCTTTCGAACCAGTCCGCAAGTATCTTTCGCTGCTCATCAGAGAGGTCGGCGTCTCCGTGTGCAATGAGGTAGGAGGGCAGGGGCATCTCCTCGTTCAGGGTGTATTCCACCGCTTCTTCAAGCTTGTGATCCGCCCGGCGGTCACTGTAAGTGGCCCATTCAGAAAAGTTCAGTTCTTCCCGTCCGTGATCGATATGATCCTCGATCCACCAGGCCAGCGGCTGGGTATAGGTGTACCATGGATACCGGGTATGGTAGGAATGACAGTCGTAGCAGGCCGTCTTGAGCATCGAGGCTATCTGCCCGGGGGGATTATGGATATTCATAAAATCCAGGGCCGGATCGGCTTCCGGATTGGTCTTGTCGATCTGAAAGAATTGCAGGATGAGAAGTACGGCAGCTATGCCAAGCAGTATTTTACGAAGCATGATGTGATGAATGCTTTTTTAATGAAGGTGAAGAACGAATATAGAAGAATTTTCTACTTATTCATTTCCCTTCGGTGTAAAAGCCTGTATCCCAGTGATTTCCCTGCCGAGAATCAGTCCGTGGATATCATACGTTCCCTCGTAGGTATTCACTGACTCCAGGTTCATCATATGGTGGATGATCCGGTAGTCGCCCGTAATGCCGTTTCCTCCGTGCATGTCGCGGGCAGTGCGTGCGATCTCGAGAGCCTTGCCGCAGTTGTTCCGCTTGGCCAGGGAAGTCATGGAGGGATGGTCGCGACCTTCGTCTTTCAGTTTTCCCAGACGAAGCACCAGCATCTGCATGGCGGTAATGTCGGTCAGCATGTTGGCCAGTTTGGTTTGAATGAGCTGGTTGGCCGCCAGTGGTTTCCCGAACTGTTTGCGGTCCAGCACATACTGCCTGGTTTTCTGGTAGCAGAATTCCGCGGCTCCAACCGTGCCCCAGGCGATGCCGTAGCGGGCGCTGTTCAGACACATGAACGGGCCTTTGAGGCCGCGGATATCGGGGAATACATTCTCATCCGGTACAAACACGTCATCAAAAACCAGCTCTCCGGTTTCGGAGGCCCGGAGGCTCATTTTGTATTTGGTATGGGGTGCGGAAAAGCCTTTCATTCCTTTTTCCACCAGGAAGCCCCTGATCACTCCTTCGTCGTCCTTTGACTCTTTGGCTTTGGCCCAGACCACTGCAACATCCGCGATGGGGGAGTTGGTGATCCACATCTTGGCCCCGTTCAGCTTCCATCCACCATCCACTTTAACGGCGGTAGTAACCATGGAGCCGGGATCAGAACCATGGTCGGGTTCGGTGAGGCCGAAGCAGCCGATCATCTCGCCGGTTGCCAGCCCGGGTAAAAACCTCTGCTTCTGTTCTTCCGTCCCGAAAATGGAAATGGGATACATCACCAGGGAAGACTGTACGCTCATGAACGATCGGTAACCGGAATCCACCCGTTCCACTTCTCGGGCAACCAGTCCGTAGGCTGTGTAGCTGGCCCCGGATCCCCCGTAGTCCTCAGGTACTGTTAAACCCAGAAGGCCCATTTCCCCCATCTCTTTGGCGATATCCCGGTCAAAATATTCTTCGGTGTTCCCTTTGAGGGCACGGGGTTCGAGATTAGCCTGAGCATAATCGCGGGCCGTCTCCATGATCAGTCGATCTTCTTCATTCAGCTCTGATTCGAAGAGAAAAGCATCGTCAATGTTGAACAGGTTTTTGGACATAAATTTGAGTTGAAATGATAGACTTAGAATCGTCTGGAGTTTAAGGAAATCCCTGTTGGAAGGGAAGGGATAAGTTACTGTGGGGGTTCGATTACGACTTTATACCGGCCCAGCCGGAGTTCCGGGTAGGTATTAAGGAAATAGACATGATCGTCTTTATCCACATGTAGTGCAAAGCCCAGCTGGTGATACCGGCCTTCCCCTTCCATAGAATAGAGAAGCTTACCCTCCGGGCTGTAAAGGTCGAAAGAGTGGCGATACCCCGGGGATTCATAATCGTCATTAAAACTGCGCGCCACTTCCTGGTCTGCCCCCGAAACTCCCACCGGCCACTGCACGTGTGTAATAAAGTAGCCCGCGCTCAGGAATACAGGAACCGAGTATGCTCCCATAAACATGGTCCTCCCTCCGTAGGTGCCAATTCCAACCAATTTGTCAAAATCACGAAGCAGGGTTCGCAACGTATCTCCGTTCGTATCAAAAAACCGGAAGAGGTACTCTCCGTCTGCTACTGCGGTGATGACCATATCCTCATAAAAATTGACAGGCATTGCCAGACTTACATTTTCAGGAATGTCATCCCGCTCAGACTGAGCAACCATGAACTCAGAATCCTGTCTGAATTCTCCGTCATTTAATGACAACACTTTTATTCTTCCTCCAACGGTTCCGAATTCAGGTGTCGAAATGATGAATTGATCATTGGAAGTAATGCCTTTCAGGCTACCATTTACATAATCTTTATTGATCGGGGTGTTTTTAAGCAGGTGTCCGTTCAGGTCATAGACATCCAGGCGGCTGCCCTGGATGTTCCAAACATACAACCTTTTGATATGAAGTATGATCTGTGGGTTTTCAAAATCTCCCGGTCCTTTACCTTGCTGACCGGTTCTCCACCTCAGCTCTCCTTCGGGAGTAAGAGAAGTAAGTTTTTTTTGATCCCAGTCATAGAAATAGAGGTTTCCCTCCTGATCGGTGTTTAACCAGCTTATGCCGGCGATAAGGGGTTCCTCATCATCACTGAACACCAGTTCACTTACTTTTTCGAACCGCAAGGGAGGATTCTCAGAATCCTGCCATGGGCCGTATTCGGGGTTGTTAATGAGCCGGGCAGAATCAGGCTGTGTGGTTTGAGCGCATTGCATGAGAATCAGGGCAACCGTGCAGGAGACGAGTAGAAGTACAAGCTTATTCATATCATCATGATTCTTGGATTTCAGGAAAGAATATGACTAATTAAGTGCAATAAAAAAAAGCCCATGCAAAGACGGGCCTTTATTAGAATAGGGGGGACTGAAATCAGGAAAGAGTTTTCTTCAACTCACGAGCTATGATGAGTCGCTGTACTTCGGATGTGCCTTCACCGATGGTCATGAGTTTCGCATCGCGCAGGAAGCGTTCCACATGATACTCTTTGGTGTATCCATAACCACCGTGAATCTGAACCGCTTCCAGCGCGGCCTTCACGGAAAGTTCAGAGGCGAACAGTTTGGCCATGGATGCTTCGGTAGTGTAGGGTCTCCCGTTGTCTTTCAGCCAGGCTGCGCGTAAGGTCAGCAGTCGGGCAGCCTCGATCTCGGTAGCCATATCTACCAGTTTGCCTTCCATATACTGGAAATTGCCGATGGCCGTGCCAAACTGTTTCCGCTCCATGGCATATCGGAGGGATTCCTCCATTGCTCCGCGGGCTATACCCACCGAAAGGGCAGCGATCCCCACACGTCCGCCATCCAGAACCTTCATGGTATCGATGAAGCCCTGGCCTTCTTCACCCAGGAGGTTTTCAGCCGGAACTTTTACGTTTTCAAAAAATACTTCGGTGGTATCGGAAGAGTTCATGCCCAGCTTGTGCATGCCCGGGCCGTGCTCTACGCCATCCCATCCGGCTTCCACGATAAAAGCGCTGATACCTTTGGTTCCCTTGTCAGGATCGGTTTTTGCCAGCACCACATACACATCTCCCACAGAACCCTGCGTGATAAAGATCTTGGAACCATTCAGTATGTAATGATCCCCTTTCCTGATCGCGGTGGTCTTCATTCCGGAGGCATCGGATCCGGATCCCGGTTCTGTGAGACACCAGGCAGCCAGCTTTTCCGCAGCGCAAAGCTCAGGCATATATTTCTGCTTCTGCTCATGGTTTCCCGCTATTGCAATATGCCCCGTGCCCAGTGAAGTATGAGAAGCCACGGTCAGGGCGAGGGAAGCATCCCAGCGGGCGATCTCCTCCAGGACCAGGCAGAAACTGACTACATCAAATCCGGAGCCCCCGTATTGCTCTTCATGATAAACGCCCATCATTCCCATTTCGCCCAGCTGTTTAACCAGCTCCATCGGGAATTGTTTGTTCTGGTCTCTCTCCATAACGCCAGGTGCTACGTTACGCTCTACAAAATCTTTAATGCTGTCTCGGATCATCTTCTGATCTTCCGTCAGATCAAAAGATAATTCTCTGTCTAAAACCGTATCCATGGTCTAAAATCTTACTTATTAAAATTTGGGTGTGGAACCGCTTCCATAAGGTAAGCGATTGAAGGGAAAAATTCGTTCAAAGCCTGTTAAAAAATATACGTGCGCAGAGGACTAAGCGACAGCGCATTGATACCGGGACGCTGTGCTTCAGTAACTATCTGAGGAGGTTACTTTCGTTATCCGAAATTCCAGGTTACGCCGCGGCCGATCTCCGGATCAGGGTAGTTCCAGTCCACCGCTCCCTGGTCACAGGCGTACATGCAGGTTCCGCATTCGATGCAGTCTTCGACCTGAAAATGTACTTTTCCGGCATCGTCCATGGTGTAGCAGTTGGCCGGACACACCCAGGTTGTGCATTTATGCGGGCAGGTGGAGTTGCAGATATCGGTATCCACAATGATATGGGGTTTGATCTCGGATTTAGCCTGATTTCGGTAACTGACCAGGCCAAGTCGTTCGGGAAGATTAAGCAGCTTCATAGTGATTTCCTTGCTTTAAATCCTAATTTCATTAGTTCCCAGATGGAGGAATGTCGTTTAATGGCTCCGAGCAACATTTTCTCTGACTTGGGAGTGGGCTCGTTCTTGATGGTGAAGAACTGGCGTCCGAAATCACAAACGAGATTGGGAACCTTGTGTTGCATGGTCGGCGTGTGCAGCAGGTGAACGGCATCCTGGAAGTTGTTGATGTCTTTCATGACATAGCTGTCGTCCAGCGCCTTACGGTATTCCTTGAGCGTTGCGGAACTGTAATCGCCTTTTTGTTTGGCTTTTACAATGGTCTCCGCTGCCAGTATGCCGGATCGCATGGCATAGTCCATTCCCTGAATGGCTTTTCCGGCATTCATGAGCAGGTTTGCCGCTTCTCCGGCGATCAGTACCCCGTCTTTATATAACTCCCTGGGCATGACCCGCGAATCGCCGGAAGAAACCACATGTGCGGAATATTCGACGATCTCTCCGCCCTTGATGGCGTCCGCGATTACCGGATGTTTCTTGAAATGATTCAGGACGTCGTATGGCTTCTGCTTCTTTTCCCGAAGGTCCTTCAGGCCAAGCACCAGCCCCAGCGAAATTGTATCCCGGTTGGTGTACAGAAATCCTCCGCCTTCAATGCCGTTGGTTGCCCAGCCCACAAACTCATTGCTCATTCCGCTGAGTCCGTTCAGCTGAAAGCGGTCTTCCAGTACTTTCTGGTCAAAACGGATCACTTCTTTGATGCCGGTCAGCATATGATCAGCAGGGACATATTCATCCTGAAGCCCCACCTGGCGGGTGAGCAAGTTGTTCACGCCCTCAGCAATGATCACCGAGTCGGCCATGAACTCGTCTTCTCCGGTACGGATGCCGACCGCTTTATCGTTCTCCATGATCACTTCGTCCACCTTAATATCGGTGGCGATAAAGGAATCCATGGCAAAATCGCTGGCATCAATGGCCTCCTGTACTTTACCGGCCAGCCAGTTGTCAAACTTAGAGCGGAGTACGACTACCCCGGTGTAAGGCGTTTCATTAAAGTGGGATGATTTAAAGTCGAGAGAGAAGGTTGACTGCTCATCCATGAATGTAAGGCGGCGGTGATTGATGTATCGCTCCCATCCTCCGTCTTCCTCTTCCCAGTAGTTGGGTACCAGTCTGGCAAGGTCGCTGCCCCATAATACCCCGCCTGACACGTTCTTGGAACCGGCGAATTCCCCGCGTTCAATGAGCAGGAACTTCATGTTGTTGCGGGCCAGCGTCATGGCCGCTGCCAGTCCGGCAACCCCGCCTCCGATTACTATACAATCAAATTTGTCTTCCATGAGCAAAAACTACTAATGTCATCCTGATCCCGAAATGCTCGGGATTCCGAAGGATCTTTCCAAAAAACCAATAAGATCCTTCGCTTTCGCTCAGGATGACTATTCAGGTTAAAATTACCCTTTAATTTTCTTCAATTCATCGATGAATGGCGGAAGCACCTTATAGAGGTCTCCGACAATACCATAGTCTGCCACCTCAAAAATAGGGGCGTCAGGATCTTTGTTGATGGCCACGATGACCTTGCTGTTGGCCATTCCGGCTACGTGCTGGATGGCACCCGAAATCCCCACAGCGATGTATAACTGAGGAGAGACCACTTTTCCGGTCTGGCCGATCTGAAGACTGGGATCATAGACTCCCGATTCGGTCAAAGCACGGGAGGCTCCGATTCCGGCATTCAGTACTTCGGCCAACTCTGCGATCAGAGCTTTGCCTTCTTCATCCTTGACTCCGCGCCCGGCAGCCACGATGGCATCCGCCTCATTCAGGTCAATGGTGTCGCCGGTGGCTGAGATTATTTCCCTGAGGGTGGCTTTCATCTCATCGTCGTTCATGCTAAAGTCGGCAGAAACCACCTCTGCCTCCACCGGGGATTCCTTCAGCTCATACGAACCGGACCGGACAGAAACGATCACACGGTCTCCGATAGCTTCGGCATTAGCCATGATCTTGGCCGCCATGACGGGACGTTTGGCCTTCACGCCGTTGTTAGTGAGTTCAAATGATGACACGTCTGCAAGAACAGCCGCGTTCTGGTTGGCAGCAAGGGCGCCGAGAATATCTTTAGTGCCTTCCGTTGAGGCCATTGCAAACACTGAAGGGTTAACCGTTTCCATGACACCGGCCAGCGCTTTCAGCAGAGGGGTGTTCATATGGTTTTCAAAAACCCGATCCTCAATCACATGGATCCTGCTAGCTCCGTATTTGGCGATACCTTCTGTGTAGGAGGAGGCATTTGCATCCACTACCACGGCTTCCACGGAGTGACCTCCGGCTTCGGCCAGCTGCTTACAATGCGATAATACCTCCAGTGATGAACGTTTGATTTTGCCGTCTGCTATGGCAATGTACGTAAGTAATGTGCTCATGAATAAATTCCTTTATTAAATACTTTGTCATCTTGAGTTCCTATTAATCGTGGAGAAGATCTAAAAAGCCCGTAAAAAACTTTTTTAGATTTCTCACTTTGTTCGAAATGACAAAGAAGATTTAAAAATTTTAAAGAACGTTGGCTTCGGTATCCAGGAGTTGGGCGACTTGTCGTGCCACTTCCTCTGCTTCGCCTTCATATTTTTTACCGGCTTGCCGGGCGGGCTTCTCCTCATAAGAAAGAACCCTGGTTTGTGCCTTAAGTTCCGATTCGTCTATACCCAGCGAGCCGATCTCTACCTGTTCCATAGGCTTTCGCTTGGAGGCCATAATGCCTTTCAGGTTCGGAATCCTGGGATCGTTCATATCGTTGGAGCAGGTCACGACACAGGGAAATGGAAGCCCGATCATTTCCTGTCCGCTGTCTCCCTGTCGCTTTACGATCAGCTGATCATTTTCAGCTTCAAGTCCAACCGCATTGGTGGTATATGGAAGGCCAAGCCTTTCGGCCAGCATGCTTCCTGTAAGCCCCGCGTCTGTATCCTGAGACTGCTTCCCGAGCGACAATACGTCGTAGTCCTTATCCTTAAAGAAAGCCGCCAGTATTTTGGAATAGCTTGCCGAATCATAGTCTTCATCACCATCGGTGACGATATGAGTAGCTTTATCGGCTCCCATAGCCAGGGCCTTACGAATAGTTTCGGAAGCTTTAGACGGCCCAACGCAAACCACTTCTACCTCGCCGCCGTGCTTTTCCTTAAGCACGAGTGCTTCTTCCACGGCAGAGGCGTCATAGGCATTCAGTACCATCCGGTCTGAGTCCATAATGAGTTCGCCATCTTTGATCTGGATGGGTGCATACACGTCGGGCACCATCTTTATGCAAACGTAAAATTTCATTGAATTGATTTTGACTTAATTGTTAGTCTTTTGGAACCGCTTTTTTCGGGCCGCCAATATACAAAACCAACGGATAAATATTTTAGTTCTTTGGCCCGTCCGCCCCGGCTCGTCCTTTAATTCTGAAGTTCAGAATATTCACTCAGGTGCGATGGGTCTGTTTCTGAAAGGATATTGTACGCCCGAATCCGAACTGAAGACGGAGCATTAGAAAAAATACCGGCTATTTCACGGGCTTTGGTATCAAAGAAAATATCAAAAAGATAATTGTTGGTAACCCTGCGCCGGGTATCGCGAATGATGGTTAATGCTTCGATGATGTTAGATCGCGCCTCGCTTTCATTGGTGAGGAAAACATCCAGCCCCTGCCGGTGATACTGATAAAATGCTCTTCTCAACGGATGGTAGGAGGAATTAAGTAAGTCGTTGACCAAAGTAACCCGGTTTCTTCGATTGTTGGAGGCCCTGCCCCAGCCCAGAGCGCTCGTAGTCTGAGCCAGATCAATAACGTTTCGGGCTTGTTCAAAATAAGGTGTGCCCCCCAGCGGACTGAAGCTGTCAAAATCGAAGCCGAGTATGAGGTAGGCATAAAAATCGAGCAGGCCCGTCAGCTCATCAAACTGAAGCTCATCGTGGATGAGGGTGCGTCCCTGTGGATAATTGAACGACCACAATTCATCGCTCAGAATTACAGAGGTAGTTCGAATAGTTGTACCAAATACCGGCCGCCGAACGCTGATAATGGCCCTTGCAGTGTAATCATAGTTGTTGTTGGCTTGTTCGAATATGATCTGAATCTGACATTCAATTCGCTCAGCCTCCTGAAAGTTGTGCTCCGTCCACCGGTATTCATTCAGGTACTCTTCGATACGAGGCTTTAACTCAGTGACGTAGGAAAAAGACGCGCCTTCCAGCTGGTCATCATTAATTGATACGGCACAGTTCAGTTCCTGGGCAACTCCCATTGCGGGGGATGCTAACAGGACTAAAAACAGGATGTAAGGAATTGTTCTCAAGTCGGTCTTAAATATATCGAACGGATGAGCATATGATAAGCATACGCACTGACCTATATAAAATTACTTTTTTCTTTTGGCTGCTGTGTGCTCCCGGACAGGTTTTCGGCCAGCTGATCATTGGTGCGGACGCACTTGCACTTGGAATGGCGAACACCGCAGTGGATAATACTAACTGGGGGATATTCTCCAATCCGGCTTCACTGAAGGCCGATCAAATAGTTTTCGGTTTTTACAGCCAGAGAAGTTACGGTATTTCGGAGCTCACGGATGTGGCCGTTTCCGGAAGTACGCCCACACGCTTCGGGATCATAGGTGCAGGTATTCATGGATTCGGGGGCGATCTGTTTAAAGAGACCCGTTTTAGGCTGGGATATGCCGGGATCACGGGTAACCTAAAATTCGGTGTGACCCTTAATTATAATGTCATATCAATCGGCGGGGATTATGGCAATGCCTCGGCTTTGGGAGTTGACCTGGGCCTGCTTGCGTCCTTGGCGGAGGACCTTTCACTGGGAGCAAGAGCGACCAACATCAATCAGCCCACCTACGACGGTGAACAGGAATATTTACCCAGAGAACTGGCGGTAGGGCTGGCTTACCGGCTGGAAGAAACCATGGATCTCTATGTTGATGTGGTAAAAGACGTTCGTTTCCCCGTATCCATTCGCGGAGGAATGGAGGTGCAGATTCTCGAGGGGCTAAAAGGGAGAATCGGTGTGATGAGCGGACCGGATACCTATTCAGGAGGAATAGGGTATCGGGTTGATGAATGGGAAGTAAATATCGGCTTTCAGAAGCACGGGTATCTGGGGATAAGCCCCGGTCTGGACCTGAATATCTTTTTCTGAAATGAAAACGTTAAGTCTGATCGGAATCCTTCTGCTTTATTATTCCTATCCGGCCAGTGCACGGCAGGCTGATTCCGTAAGTGCTCAGGTTCAGAAGCAGCTGGAAGAGGCGCTGGAGGGAGTCAGGGGTGAGGATGGTCGGAGAGGGGAGGATCTGGTCCGTTTTCTGGAAGACCTGTCGTCAAATCCAGTGAACTTAAATACGGCCGACCTGACGGATCTTCTTCAGATCCCGGGCATGAACCTGAAGGTGGCCAGGGCCATTCTGGAGTATCGTTCATCAAAGCCTTTTGAAGCTAAAGAAGAACTGCTGAAAGTATCAGGGATAGGCAGGAGAACATATGCGCGAATAAATCCCTATGTGACGATCGGAGGGGCAACGTCACGATTTAAAAACCTGTACCGCCGACCTGAGTACTGGCTGGACGGAAACGGACTGGAGATCATTTCCCGCTATCAAAGAAAGCTGCAGCATCAGAGGGGCTATCACATTCCTGATTCCAGTGGTGGGTATCTGGGGCAACCTTTTAAATATTATCAGAGGTTCCGCTTCAACACTCGTCACCTTTCGTTGAACCTGACACAGGAGAAAGACGCCGGAGAAGTGTTGAACAGCCCGGCCGGCTTTGACTACAACTCTTTTCATCTGGCGTTGAAAGACAACGGTAAGCTCAGGAATCTGATAATCGGTGATTACAGCCTCAACTTTGGCCAGGGCTTGGTACTGTGGAGCGGAGGTGCATTCGGAAAAGGCCGGGAGGTTACCGGAACTGCCAGTAAGAACGAAAGAGGATTGAGGCCCTACTCCTCAGCCCAGGAAACGGATCTTTTCCGCGGGATCGCCGGCAGCTACGGGAGCAGGATTCAGTTTACCGGTTTCTATTCGGACAGCCCCCGAACGGCTACCATAGTACAAGGAGATACCGTTCGCTTTCCATCTTCAAGTGGATTCCACCGGACCCTCAATGAACTGGACAGAAAGCACAATTTGAGACAGGAAGTAGCTGGGGGAAGGCTTCGCATATCGACGCAGGCGGGATTGTTCGGTATAACGGGATATAAGAACCGATTTGACCGGCATATTTATTCTGACAAAGTAAACGGATATCGTGGGACGGACCATTCGGTATTCGGGGCGGACTTTCGGTCATTAGTTGGGCCGGCACTGATCTTCGGGGAAGGGGCAGTAAGCCGGGGAGGAGGAAAAGCTGGCCTTGTGGGGCTCGAGACGCATATCGGGGACCGTACCGAACTGACTATGCTATACCGGAACTTCGGACAAGACTTCCAGTCTTTTTTTGGTGACGGTTTCGGAGAAAGTTCTTCAGGGCCGCAAAACGAAGAAGGCTTTTATTTAGGCTTAAGACATCGTCTGACCGAAAGGATATCGGCAGCCACCTATGTCGATCAGTATTACTTCAAGTCTGCCAGATCGGGCTTAAATCAGCCGGGCAGAGGCTCGGACTATTTGGGTTTGATGGAAGTGAGTATTAACAGGCATTTTTCCGCGTATCTGCTATTGAGGGACGAAATCAAAGAACAGGACTACAGGTACACGGACAAAAGCGGGAGGCTGACAGAGGGACTGGGCAGATCCAGAAGGTCGGGCGCCAGAATCCAGCTGGAATATATCCCGGAAAACAGGTTCAGGATGCGATCCAGAATCGAGCTGGTACAAAGTCGTAGTGCAGAGGGGGAAGAAGAATCCGGGTTACTGTTATATCAGGACTTGAGAACAGAACTCACAAAACGATTAAGGGTCGATGCCCGTGTTACCATTTTTGAAACCGATGGTTTTGCCTCCCGGATTTATCAGTTCGAGAATGATCTGTTATATGTGTTAAGCAACAAGGTTCTTTCAGGCAGGGGGCAAAGAATGTATGCAGTGATCAGGTACAGCTTTACACCTCAGATCGATCTTTGGATCAAATATGCTTCCACTATCCATGAAGATAAACAGCTTATTGGCAGCGGTTTAAATGAGATAGAGGGGAACAGAGATCAAGCAATAGGAGTACAGTTACGAATAAAGATCAGAAATACTTAAAAAGGCAGTTCAAATTTTTTTTAAACATAATTTCATAAGTGAATTTATTTATTATTTTGATGCTAATAATTTAAGAGAACTTATACGAGGGTTTTAAGGATCACTAACTAAGACTAATGACTAAGAATTTATTTGTTGGGGTTGTACTGGGGGCAACCCTGTTTTCCGGCGCTTCAGTTTCTAATCTTTCTGCACAAACCTCCAGCGTGCAGCAGGAGCTTTCCAAGAGAAATATCACGTTGCAGCAGGCTCGTCAACTTGCTCAGAGGGCCGGTATAAACCCCAATGATCCCGCGGCCCTGGCCCGGTTTGCTCGGTCTCAAGGTGTTTCGGAAGAGCAAATACAGGCCTGGCTCAGAGATCTGAATATGGGAGGCGAATCATCGAATCCTGCCGGACTCGTTACAGATCTCCGGGATGCTGGTGTGCAGCCAAAGGATATTACTCAGGTTGGGACTTATTCGATGGGATCGGATACCACGGTAATCCGACAGGTGCCATTGAAAAATGGTCTGCCCTATTTCGGGTATAATATATTCAGGAATGTTCCGGATGCTTTCAAACCTGCCAGTACCGGTCCCGTGGATGGTGGATATATAATCGGGCCTGAGGATGAAATGAGGTTGACATTATGGGGCGCTACCGAATTTCAGTATGAACTGGCTGTGGATGCGGAAGGCCGGATCTTTATACCCAGTATTGGACAGATTACCGTTGCGGGGCAGACTTTAAGTGAGCTGAGAGAATATCTCAAGACCCGCCTCTCACAAAGCTATTCCGGCCTTACCAGAAATCCGCCGACTATATTTCTGGATGTGACCCTTACAAGGCTTCGTCCGATTCGCGTATTTGTTATCGGCGAGCTGGAGCAGCCGGGAGGTTATACCTTCAGCAGTTATTCGACCTTATTTAACGTCTTGTATGGAGTAGGCGGCCCTGCCATTAACGGCTCTTTGCGAAATATCCAACTGATACGGGAAGGGAAAGTTGTGACGACCTTTGATCTCTATGACTTTTTGTTAAGAGGAATAGATTCTGGGTCCATCAGATTGCAGAACAATGACCGGATTTTCATACCCCCTAGAAATAACACCATTAGCATAAAGGGACCTGTACGCCGCCCGGCTGTTTATGAACTTAAGAACGATGAAGGTCTTTCAGAGTTGATTAGATTTTCCGGGGGGCTGTTACCCGAGGCTTACGGGAAACGGTTTCATGTGAACCGTATCATTCCTTTAACGGAGCGGAAAGATCCGAGTATTGCCAGAACGGTGATTGACTATAATCTGCAGGAGGTGCTGGCAGGTTCCGCGGGTTTTACCTTGTTGGATGGTGATAATGTTGAGATCCTGGATATATCAGACCGTCTCGAAAATGTGGTATATATTGAGGGGGCGGTGTATCAGCCGGGGGCTTATCAGCTGAGTTCGGAAGTACAGACGATAAAAGACCTTATAATTGCCGCTGACAGCCTGCAGGGGGATGCCTATGTGGATCAGCTGGAGCTTGTGAGAACCAATGAAGACCTGAGCAAAGACTTTTTCAGTATTGATTATGAACTTATGATGGAAGGCCATGTGGACCATAACCTGGCACTTCAGCGCTTGGACCGGGTTCGGGTGTACAATAACACGGTAGAGCGAATTGATAACAAGTTTGTTGAGATTCATGGTGAAGTTGAAAGGCCCGGCCGCTATGAGTTCAGCGAAGGGATGGATCTCGGGGACCTGATTTTAAATGCCGGAGGCTTTTCCGAGGAAGCCTATTTGGGGGATGTGGAAGTCTCACGGCTTGAGAAACCGGAAGATGCGAATACAAAGTCCGTTCAGTTTTTTGTGGAACTAAGCTATGAGGAAAAAGATCGGTTTTACAGCCCTTCCTATCTCGACGAATTATTACAAAATGCCAGAGAGTTTGAGCTTGTGCACCGGGACAAGATATTTGTCCGGGAAAACCCAAGGTTTGAAGAACAACAGCTGGTTAAAATATCCGGAGAGGTTCAATACCCCGGTTCCTACGCGCTGCTACGAGAAAATGAAAAGCTGTCCGATCTGTTTCGGAGAACGGGGGGGCTAACACCGGAAGGCTATGCCGGAGGGGCCAAGCTTTTCCGCGACAGCACGCAGGTCATCATTGATATAAGCAGGGCTCTTTCCGGAAGAGTTCAGGAAGATATGGAGCTGTTGCCCGGAGACTCCATTCATGTACCAAGGGTGCCTAATACGGTACTGGTAACCGGAAATGTAGGCAATGAGGGATTGGTGAAATTTGTGCCCGGTGAAAAGGTATCTTACTATCTGGAGCGTGTGGGAGGTATGCAGCGCGAAAGTGAAAAAAGAGTTTTGCTCACCCAACCGGACGGAACGACCTTTTCCGTAAAAAGAAAAGGGTGGTTCAAGAAGAATCCTGAAGTTTACGATGGGGCTACCATAACCGTGCTTCGAAAGCCCGTGGAAGTGGATCAGGATAAACTGACCCCGCGGGAACTGTTACAGGAGTCGACCGCTATTCTGACGAGTGCTCTTACGGTGATCTTACTGGTTGACCGGGTGTTCGCTAATTGATTAACTCTCATCCCAGCCTTAAGCCGGAAAGGTTGTCATTTCGCCTCCGCTGTGCGGAGTGAGGGAACAAAAAAGCTTTGATAAGGTCTCTTAGATCTCTCAGTAGACTCATTTCGTTCGACTTCTTCGAAATGACAGTTGTTTTAATACACTCTTTCTTTCCT
Source organism: Balneola sp. (assembly GCA_965267385.1). Classification (GTDB taxonomy): domain Bacteria; phylum Bacteroidota; class Rhodothermia; order Balneolales; family Balneolaceae; genus Balneola. Next base: position 2,209,969 of record OZ253957.1, on the reverse strand, counting down.
TTCCCCTTCGGTCACCGTATCATCAAAAGCCTTATAATCCATAATACATACTACCATGACTTTCGAGGCCTGGGCAGTGGTAGGCGTTCTGATCCTCTGTCTGACGTTATTGATCTCTACAAAGATTTCCGCGGACCTGATCCTGTTTGGGGGCCTGGCACTCCTTGTGATTGCCGGCATCGTGCCTACCGATCTGGCTCTGGAGGGATTTTCCAATGAAGGGATGTTGACCGTAGCTGCACTTTACGTAGTGGCGGCCGGACTCAAAGAAACCGGAGCCATCCAGTATGTGGTGCAGCGGGTAATGGGGAATGCCAAAACCGTCAGAGCCGCACAGCTTCGGATTATGTCGCCGGTCATGGTTATGAGTGCCTTTTTCAATAATACCCCCATAGTGGCTGCCTTTATTCCGGCGTTGGAAAAATGGAGCCGGAAGGCTCAGATTCCCGTTTCAAAACTTTTGATCCCCTTGAGCTATGCTGCCATTCTGGGCGGAACCTGTACCCTGATCGGAACCAGTACCAACCTGATTCTCAACGGCCTGCTGATCGAAGAAGCAAGCACCCGGTCGTTGGGACTTTTTGAACCCGCGCTTATCGGAATACCCTGTGCCGTCGCCGGTTTTCTCTATTTGTATTTTCTGGGAGACAGGATGTTGCCAAACAGAAGCTCCGGATATGAGAGCTTCGAGAATACGCGTGAATACACCATTGAGCTGTTGGTGGAAGAAGGAAGTACATTGGCCGGGAAAACGATCGAAGATGCCGGATTGCGCAATCTTCCCCAGCTCTTTCTGGCGGAGATCATCCGGGAAGAACGATCCATCCCGGCGGTGGGTCCCTATGAAAAACTTAAAGAAGGGGATCGGCTGATCTTTACGGGCCTGGTGGATTCGATCGTTGATATTCAACAAATACCGGGCCTCAAACTGGCTACCGATCAGGTCTTTAAGTTAGACTCCCCGAGGGGAGAACGAACCCTTTTGGAAGCGGTGGTATCGCCTACCAATCCGGTAAACGGCCGGTCGATCAGAGAGGGAGCGTTTAGAGACCGTTATAATGCGGTAGTGCTTGCAGTTTCAAGACGAGGAGAGCGGATCAAGGAGAAAGTAGGGGATATTGTTCTTCAGAACGGGGACACACTCTTGCTGGAAGCCCACCCCAAATTCATGCGGCAATACCGTAATTCCAATGACTTCTATCTGATCAGTCCTATTCAGGATTCCACACCGGTAACCTATGAGCGCTCGTGGATCTCAACCTTCATGCTTATCGGTATGGTGGTGCTAGCCGGAGCAGGAATACTAAGTATGCTGCAGGCTGCTTTTTTGGCCGCAGCAGGAATGATTATGACGAGGTGTACAAGATACACCATAGCTCTTGAAAGTATAGACTGGAGGGTGCTGATAGCAATTGCCTCCTCATTGGGCTTAGGAGCCTCTCTGGAATATACAGGGGCGGCTTCAACATTTGCTACAGGCATGTTAACTTTCAGCAAATCTAACCCTGTAATGGCGCTTGCATTGACCTACATATGTACGTGGCTGCTCACTGAAATGATCACTAACAATGCAGCCGCAGTGTTGGTATTTCCTGTCGCCTTATCCATAGCCATGGAAATGGGAATTGATTTTATGCCTTTTGCCATCATCATCATTATGGGAGCCTCAGCCAGCTTTTCCACCCCAATCGGCTATCAGACCAATCTCATGATTTTCGGTCCGGGAGGATACCGATATACCGATTATCTCAAAATAGGGCTTCCATTGAATTTGATTGTAGGCTTTATGGCCGTATCTTTAGTGCCTTATATGTGGGAATTTTAGGAGGTATGACAGAACAAATTATCGCTATTGCCAGAGAGGCGGGGTCCAAAATTTTAGACTATTATCAGGAAGAAATTCCGGTAGAATACAAATCGGATGACTCACCGCTGACCAAAGCAGATCTGGCGGCACATCATTATATTGTAAACCGGTTAAAGGAAATAGGCCCCGGTATTCCGGTCATTTCGGAAGAATCCGGAATTCCGGACTATGAAATCCGGCAGCACTGGAAGAAATACTGGTTAGTGGATCCGCTGGATGGCACCAAAGAGTTCATCAAAAAGAATGGAGAGTTTACAGTCAATATTGCCCTGATCGAAGACCGGGTTCCGGTACTTGGGGTGGTCTTTGTTCCCGCTCAACAGATCTGTTATGTTGGGGAGCAAAGTACAGGATCCTGGAAGATCGAAGCTGATGGGAGAAAGCGGCAGCTGGTGACTCCGGAGTTTAGCCGACCCGGATCGGCCCGGATCGTCGTTAGTCGTTCACACGGTGATCATATGACCCGGCAGAAAATGGAATCGCTGGGTATATCGGTAAGTGAGGAGGTGCCTTCCGGTAGTTCGCTTAAGTTCTGTCTGGTAGCAGAAGGCAAGGCAGACCTATACCCAAGGCTGGGCCCCACGATGGAGTGGGATACAGCAGCGGCGGATGCGGTCTATCGGTACTCCACGGACGGAGATCCGAAATTCTCTCCCTTAACCTATAACAAAGAAACGCTATTAAATCCGTATTTTATTATCGGAATTGACGAATATATAGACGCAGGAGCCCTGTAAAAACCTATGACTGCACTACGATCACACTCGCACCTGAAAGAACTCGAAGACGAAGGCATCTATGTGATGAGAGAAGTGGCCGCACAATTTGAGCGGCCGGTATTACTCTTTTCGGGAGGAAAGGATTCCATAGTAATGTTTCATCTGGCACTTAAGGCCTTTTATCCGGGTAAAGTGCCGTTCCCGCTCATGCATGTGGACACCGGACACAATTTCCCGGAGACCATTGAGTTCCGGGATTCACTGGTGGAGAAATATGGGGTGGACCTGATAGTAGGAAGCGTACAGGAGTCGATCGATCAGGGAAGGGTAGAAGAAGAAACAGGACCCGACGCCAGTAGAAATGCCCTGCAAACGGTGACTCTTCTGGACACGCTAAAAAAGCATCAGGTGGATGCCGCTTTGGGAGGAGGAAGGAGAGATGAAGAGAAAGCACGGGCCAAGGAACGGTTTTTCTCTCATCGTGATATTTTCGGACAATGGGATCCCAAGAATCAGCGGCCCGAATTGTGGAACCTGTACAACGGACGCAAGAAACCGGGGGAGAACTTCCGGGTTTTCCCTTTGAGTAACTGGACAGAAATGGATGTATGGCAGTACATCGCCCAGGAAGAGATCGAAATTCCCTCTTTATATTTTGCACACGAGCGGAAAGTGTTTAGCCGCCGGGGTGTTTGGCTGGCTGATACGGAATTTGTGAACAGGATGGAGGACGAAGAAGTGGTTACCAAAACCGTTCGTTTCCGAACCATTGGAGATGCTACCTGTACCGGCGCGGTGGAATCAACCGCATCCACTCTGGAAGAGATTATTCAGGAGGTGGCTTCTGCCCGTGAAACCGAACGCGGAACCCGGCATGACGACAAGCGCAGCGAAACCGCTATGGAAGACCGGAAGAAGCAGGGATACTTTTAGTCCCGGCAAAGCCGGGACAGTTTTGAGTGATGAGTTTTGAGTGTAAGGCCGAACTGTTAGATGGTTCTTACTTATGTCCTGAACCTTAGAACGCGTTACTCTTATGAAATACAAAGGCCCGGTTTATGAAAAATCATTTGAATTTGCACTTATGATATTGAAACTACATCAGGAATTACGAGCCGTTAAAGAATTCGATCTCGCTGGTCAGATTCTTCGTTCCGGAACCAGTATTGGTGCAAATGTGAACGAAGCGGGTGCAGCGGTATCCGGAAAAGACTTTGTAAATAAAATGTCAATAGCACTCAAAGAAGCACGTGAATCCTTGTACTGATTACAGCTTCTTGACCAAACAGATACTTTGAATACTGAAGTGAAAAGACATAAAGCGTTGGTTAAAGAATTGATCCGTATCCTCACTTCTATTGTAAAAACGACACAGGAATCGATCCAAAAATGAGTAATAAAAAAGAACTCAAAACTCAAAACTCAAAACTCAAAACTGGTGAAGGCGAAGCCGAAACCAAAAACGCTTATCTCAACATGGACCTCCTTCGCTTCACCACGGCCGGAAGTGTGGATGATGGGAAATCGACCCTTATCGGAAGGCTTTTGTATGATTCCAAGTCCATCTTTGAAGACCAGATGGAGGCCATTGAGCAAAGCAGTAAAGGCAGCGGTGAGGAAGAGGTGAACCTGGCTTTGCTGACCGACGGCCTGAAGGCAGAACGTGAGCAAAAGATCACTATTGATGTGGCCTATCGCTATTTTGCCACGCCCAAACGGAAATTCATTATCGCCGACACACCGGGACATACCCAGTACACCCGGAATATGGTGACCGGCGCATCCACGGCCGACCTGGCCATCATTCTGGTTGACGCTTCCAAAGGGATCCTTACTCAGTCGCGGCGACACGCCTTTATTTCATCGCTGCTCAGGATCCCACACCTTGTGGTGGCGGTGAACAAAATGGATCTTGTAGATTATGATGAGCAGGTGTTCAATGAGATCATGTCCGACTTCAAAGAATTTGCTCATCGCCTCGAAGTGAAAGACATAACCTTTATCCCCATCTCCGCACTGAAAGGAGATAATGTAGTGGAGAAGGGCGAGAATATGGACTGGTACCAGGGCTCCACCCTGCTGTACCATCTTGAAAATGTAAAAGTGGATGCCTCGGATAACGTGGTGGATTTCCGCTTTCCGGTGCAATATGTAATACGCCCGAATCAGAATTTCAGAGGCTTCTCGGGGCAGGTTGTCTCCGGACATGTTCGTACTGGTGATGAAGTAAAAGTACTGCCTTCCGGTTTAACCACCCGGGTTAAAGAACTGGTGACGAGAGACGGGAATCTGGATATTGCAAATACCAGGGACTCGGTGATCATCACCATGGAAGACGAGATCGACATCAGTCGTGGTGATATGATCGTCCGGAAGGATAATGTGCCAACCATCCGAAATGAGTTTGAATCCTATTTGTGCTGGATGAACGAGCAGCCGCTGGACCCCAAAAAACAATATATTTTACAGCATACCACTCAGCAGGTTCAGGTCTTTATTGACGAGATCTTCTATCGTATTAACGTTGACACGTTAAGCAGAGAAGACGCTGATAATTTGCAATTGAATGAAATCGGAAGGGTCCGGCTGCAAACCAGCAAGAACATATTTTTTGATCCCTATCAGATCAATCAGAAGACAGGAAGTTTCATCATCATTGATCCGACCACCAACGTCACGGTAGGCGCAGGGATGATCCGTTCCGGCTCAACAACTTCCAAAGAAACTCAAAACTCAAAACTCAAAACTCAACACTCTCCCAACGCAGTCTGGGAGCCCTGGAATATCCCAAGGGAAAAAAGAGAAGCCCGCAACGGTCACCAGGCCAAAGTCCTCTGGTTCACCGGGATATCGGGAGCCGGTAAAAGCACCATTGCCAAAGCCGTGGAGCAGAAGCTCTGGGCGGAAGGAAAACAGACGGTGTTGCTTGACGGAGATCAGGTTCGCCATGGGCTGAACGGAGATCTGGGTTTTAGTCCCAAAGACCGTAAAGAAAATATTCGCAGGGTGGGGCATCTGGCTCGCCTCTTTTACGAACACGGGAATATTGTGCTATGTACGTTTGTATCCCCTTATAAAGAGGACAGGGATTTTGTCGAGTCATTGTTTCCGGATGGAGCCTTCAGTGAAATTTATGTCACTTGTTCCCCGGAAACTGCCAAAGAGCGGGATCCCAAAGGATTGTATGCCAAAGCCGAGAAGGGAGAGATCACCGGCCTTACCGGTTATGATGCGGAACACGAGGAGCCGGAAGCACCTGCCATGATTATTGATACTGATAAGGTAGCCCTGGAAGATGCTGTGGAAGAGATTCTGGAATTATTGAAGGCGGAAGACTGACGAGTGGGGATAGTTTTGAGCCGGCCTGCCTCCCAGCTCTTCCATGCAGTCATTCCGGTCCCGAGCCGGGATCTCATATACCTCAATTCGCCCACATGTCGCCCTGCTCCCGACCATTTGGAGAAGGGCCTGACCGGTGAAGAAGCTACAGGCCAGAATGACAGCTCCAGCCATTTAAACGGATAGGTCCTTCTCCCGAGCCCTCGGGATCCCGAAGGATTCTGCCGTTAACCTGCCTCCTAGCCGGGATCTCACCATCCCCAAGGGGAACTTTGGCGAAGCGTTGATCAGAACCTGTATTGCACCGTCCTTGTACATCATTGCCGGATCTTAAACGCGCAGGAACAACTCTTCACTGTGACGTAAAAGCAAATAAAGCTTTCAGAATCTGAACTAGATTCCGTATCATTAACCGCTTAATTAAACGAGGGTTTTAGAAGTGAGTAGCAACGACAATAATCACAAGCAGGAGGGCGGATCCCCCAAAAAGAAAGGACCTGCTGGAGAAGATTTCCCCATTCAGGAATACCGTCTGGTTCCGGTGGATGAATATGAAGCAAGGTACGGGGAAGAGGATGAGATCGATCTGATCGAGCTGGCGAAGACCATCTGGGAAAACCGAAAGATCATCTATAAGTTTGTGGCCGTTGGCGCGGTCCTTGGAGTATTGGTAGCTCTGTTAACTCCCAAAGAATATGTGAGTTCCGCGACCCTTATGCCGGAATACAGCACGGAAAGTCAGAGCGGGGCTTCCAGTTTGTTGCAGCGCTACGGGGGGTTAATTGGATTAAGCGGGGGGAGTTACTCGGCCAACAGTAATGCCATCCGGGTAGAACTATACCCCCAGATTGTGCAAAGCTTAACCTTTCAGGATAATCTGGCCCGGCAGGAATTTTATTTACCGGAAGAAGATACTACCGCGACTCTGTATGAATATTTTCTGGAGATTCAACGCCCCGGTGTTTTTGGAGCTTTAACTGAGTACACGATCGGCTTGCCGGGTAAGCTGATCAAATCCCTTTCTTCTTCCGAACAGGACTCACCTAAGCCCAGTGCTGCTGAACAGGAAGAGATCCCGATCGTGGAACTTTCACGTGAGGAGATGGAGGTGATTGAAGAATTACGAGAGAGAGTGAGTGCCAGTTTAAACGAAGAAAGCGGAGTGGTTTCTGTTTCAGCAAAAATGCGAAATCCTAAATTAGCCGCTGAAATAGCCAAATACACGATCGAGGAACTGACCGCTTATCTCACGGAATATCGTACAGAAAAAGTGTTAATAGACCTTGAGTTCATTGAAGAGCAATTGGAAAAAGCAAGACAACGATTTGAGGAAACCCAGTTGGCGCTGGCTGATTTTGAAGACAGCAACTTAGGTAGTTTAACAGCAAGAGCTGCCACGGAAAGGCAAAGGTTGCAATCAGAGTATGATATTGCCTTTAATGTGTATAACACCCTGACTCAACAGTACGAAGAGGCCAAATTAAAAGTCCAGGAAGAAACGCCGGTATTTAAAGTGTTGCAGCCGGTTCAGGTACCGGTGGAAGATGAAACCAGCGGGGCTATGGTACTCATTGTGTTTGTGATGTTGAGTGGTTTTGCTTCTATCGGGTGGATATTTATCCAACAGTTTTTGGCGTCTAAGTCATTCGATTAAAATTGAGAGTTTAATACTATAACAATGATTTTTTAAAATGAAGATTGTAGTAACTGGTGGTGCTGGTTTTATTGGTTCTGCTTTGATCAGAATGATCATCAATGAAACCAGGCAAGAGGTTTTAAATATAGATAAACTCACCTATGCCGGTCATTTAGAATCTTTAGAATCTGTATCGGATTCAGATCGCTATCAATTTGAGAAAGTTGATATTTGTAATTCCGAGGAGGTCAACCGAATTTTTAAAGAGTTTCAACCTGATGCTATTATGCATCTGGCCGCGGAATCTCATGTGGATCGCTCCATTGACGGATCAGCAGAGTTTATTAAAACGAATGTCAATGGTACCCATACACTATTGGAGGAAGCAAAAAAATACTGGCAGAAATTGGAAGGAGAGAAAAAAAAGAGATTTCGTTTTCTGCATGTCTCCACGGATGAGGTTTATGGTGAATTAGGGAATGAAGGCTTTTTTACTGAAGAAACCCCTTATGATCCACGTTCTCCTTACTCTTCTAGTAAAGCGTCCTCTGATCATTTGGTTCGGGCATGGTATCATACCTATGGTTTGCCAACCATGATCACGAATTGCTCAAACAACTATGGACCCTATCAGTTTCCTGAAAAATTAATCCCGGTAGTTATTCTGAAGGCACTGCAGGGAAAAGATATTCCTGTGTACGGAACGGGAGAAAATGTTCGTGATTGGCTCTATGTGGATGACCATGCCCGGGCATTGCTGAAAGTTGTGCAAGAAGGAAATCCTGGCGAAACCTACAACATAGGCGGTCACAACGAAAAGAAGAACATTGAAGTAGTTCATACCATTTGTGATACCCTGAATGAATTGGTTCCAAAAGGAAATAAAGATAGCTACAGAGAACAGATCTCTTTTGTAACCGATCGTCCGGGACATGACTTCCGCTATGCCATTGATGCTTCCAAAATTGAACGAGAGTTAGGATGGACACCCGAAGAAACCTTCGACAGCGGAATCAAAAAAACCATCCAATGGTATCTGGACAATATTGACTGGTGCGAAGCTGTGACTAAAAATAACTACGGCCTTGAAAGGCTTGGCACAGCTTAAATTAACAGATACATAAATAATAAATTTCAGATAACCAATAACCAAAATGAAAGGAATCATACTCGCAGGTGGAGCCGGTACCCGATTGCATCCTAATACATTGGTGGTTAGTAAGCAGCTATTACCGGTGTACGACAAACCTATGATCTATTACCCGCTATCTACCTTAATGCTATCAGGTATTAAAGAAATATTGGTGATCTCTACTCCTGAAGATTTACCACGTTTTGAAGACCTATTAGGTGATGGCTCCCAATGGGGTATTGAACTCAGTTATGCAGAACAACCCAAACCCGAGGGATTAGCCCAGGCGTTTATCATTGGAGAAGAATTTATTGGAGATGATAATGTGGCTCTAATACTGGGGGATAATATTTTTTATGGACATGGTTTGTCTCAGAAGCTTCAAAAAGCAGCTCAGTTAAAGTCGGGAGCAACAGTATTTGGATATAATGTACACGATCCCGAGCGCTATGGAGTCGTTGAATTTGATGAAAACGGAAAGGTGCTGAGCCTTGAAGAAAAGCCAAAACAGCCTAAATCCAATTATGCAGTGGTTGGCTTGTATTATTATGATAACAAGGTGGTAGAGCGGGCCAAAAACTTAAAGCCGTCTGACAGAGGAGAATTAGAAATAACAGACCTGAATAAGATTTATTTAGAACATGAAGAGCTCACGGTAGAATTGATGGGGCGCGGAACGGCCTGGTTGGATACCGGAACACATGACTCCATGCTGCAAGCTTCCAACTTTGTACAAACCGTAGAACAACGGCAAGGACTGAAGATTGCAAGCCCGGAGGAGGTTGCCTGGCGGATGAAATATATTGATAAAGGACAATTAGAATCGCTTGCCCAACCTCTTGTGAAGAGTGGCTATGGAGAATATTTATTAAAACTGATAAAGAGAAATTAAATGGAAATTATAAAAGAACCTTTACCGGGACTTTTGATTATAAAACCAAAGGTTTTTGAAGATGAACGGGGTTTCTTTCTGGAAACTTGGCAAAAGGAGCGATATAAAGAAATTGGTATAGAAGAAGAGTTTGTACAGGATAATTGGTCCCGTTCAAAAAAGGGGGTTTTAAGAGGATTACATTTTCAAAAAGATCATCCACAAGGGAAATTGGTTAGTGTTCGAACTGGAAAGGTTTTTGATGTGGCTGTTGATATTCGAAAAGATTCTCAGACATTTGGTAAATGGCATGGGGAAGAGTTGTCCGACCATAATCATCTGCAAATGTACGTTCCACCTGGTTTTGCTCATGGTTTTTGCGTCTTGTCAGAAGTGGCTGATTTTAGCTATAAATGTACTGACTATTACAAGTCAGATGATGAGAGCGGAATTATATGGAATGATACAGATTTAAATATCGAATGGCCTGTTTCAAATCCGGTTGTATCAGATAAGGATAGTCAATTACCTTTTTTCGAGAATTGTAGATGAAAAGGATTTTAGATTGGACTTTTTAAAAACTCTATGGAAGCGTGTAGTAAGCTCTAAGGCGCAGCAGATGATGTCTATTACATCAATTGGGATGGTGTTTATGCTTTCACTAGATGTAATGATTGCAGCAAAATTTGGTACTTCCGAAACAGCTGACGCATTAATAATTGCATTATTATTACCTCTTTTTCTTGATACAGTTGCACGAGAGAGCACTAAATTTAGTCTTATTCCAATTTTTATAAGATTTCAAAATGAACATAAAATGGTTCGATACAACAAGTTCTTGAGCGGACTAATAAATTCGTCCATTGTACTAGCCATTCTTTTTAGTTCGTTAATGTTCTTTTCAAGCAATTATATAGTTGAATTTTTAGGCCCAGGACTATCTAAAGAGGCTGTATCTAATTCAGGTTTAATGTTCCGAATCTTGTTACCTTTAATTATAGTACTTCCTATCATATCTATATTAGGTGTTTTTTTAAATAGCATTAAAAAGTTTAATATTGTTGCATTGAGGAATGTTATCATATCAAGTCCAGTAATTCTAGGTATGATAATAGGATGGGACTCAGAGAACACATTTGTTTATGTTGCTGCTGGCTATTCGTTCGGATTTGTTTTTTATGCGACAGTGCTTTGTAAGATTGCTCATAAAAACTATTTTTCATACTCCTTAAGAGTTTTTACTTCAAGGGATGAAATAGCTATTCTAAAAGAAGCATTGTCTTGGCCTACTCTTGGATTTTTGGCAAGGCAAGGGGGTAGAATGGCTGAAAAGTCTATTGCATCACTAGTCGGAGTCGGTGGCGTTGCGAGTTTTTATTATGGCTTTAGAATATTTTCCGCAATTCAAACAATAATTGGAACCAGTATTGCTACCATAGCATTGCCCGATCTTTCCAGTAAAAGAGCTAAAAAAGGCTTTAAGAGCATACTGAGCAAAAATCTTGGACTGATTTTGATAATAACTGTTCCAGTTACTTTATCAATCATTTGGTTTAGTCAAGAAATAATTCAGTTGATTTTTTCTCGTGGTGATTTTAATGCAGATTCTAATGAGCGTACTGCAACTGTACTTTTTTTCCTCTCATTTAGTATACCTTTTATGTGTATGATCCCTACCTTAAATGCCGCATTATATGCTACTGAAAGATATAAAGCAGTATTTTTAAATATGCTTTTCTTAACCTTTTTAAATATTACTCTGGCTTATTTATTGTCTGAATTTTTTGGATTAGCAGGGTTAGCAACTTCTGTATCAGTAACAGCTATGGTGAATGCAATAATATTATTAACACTAAATTTTAAAATTTATAAATGAATGCAAGAAAATGAATAAGTATGTAATTATTGCTGGTGCTACTAAATCAGGAACTACTTCTTTATATAATTATTTATCAGATCATCCTGAAATCTGTGCTGCCAATTATAAGGAAACACGTTTTTTTATGAATGAGTTTGATGACTTAAATAATAGTCATCAAATTTTAAATAGTTATAATGATTTATTTCATTGTGATAAAGATAAAATTTTAAAGCTGGAGGCAACATCAGAATATTTGAATAATTTATCTGTCCCAGAAAGAATCGCTAAAATATTAGATAAGCGAGAGTTTAAAGTAATATTAATACTTAGAAACCCAATCGATAGATTTATTTCATGGTATAAGTTTGCTAAGCAAGAAGGAAAAGTGAGAAAGGAATGTTCATTAATAAATTTTTATGAAAAAAACATTAATAATGAAGATGATAGCATACAACATTTAATGGCTTTAAAGCACGGTCAGTATTCAAAATATATAGTTAATTTTTATGAATCTATAGATGCAGAAAACATTAAAATAGTTTATTTCGACGATTTGGTAAATAATCCAAATAAATTGTTAAAAGAATTGTCCAAAAGCTTAAAGATAGATGAGGCTTTCTACAATGACTATGAAATAAAGAGATATAATAAATCTGTTCAATATAAATATCCAAAGCTAAATGGGTATTTTAGAAGCATTAAAAGGCAAATACGTGAAAAAATTTCGATAGATTGGATTATTTTATATTTAAAAAAATTAAATTACATTTTTGATGAATTTTATTCAAAAGTCAATGAAATAAGCGAGATTAATATTAGTCAAAAAAATAAAGAAGAAGTTGTGAAAATTCTAAGAAAGTACTATTCAGAAGAATTAAAGTTATTTAGTAGTAGGAGTTATGAAAAACAAGCAAATTTATATAATAACGATTTGGGCTAAAATGTAAAGTTACACACCTTATATTAAGTATAGATAATTAAAAAGGTCAGCACAAATCCCAAATTAAAATAATGGCATCTTAAATAAAGATTTTCCGAATAATTTAGGCCGTGTAATGAATTATCAGCTTAAGGCATCAAGAATTATAACTTCAACACTATTTGGTATAACAATACTATTAATTGTCTTTCAAAAGTCTATAGAGACATTAGTTTTTAATGAAAATAACACCATCCTTAATCAAGTAGCACTAATAATAATAGTACTGCTAGCTATAATACCTACATCAAAAAATTTAAAACTTCCCAAAAAATATTTTGCCATAAGTGCTATTTTTATATATCTAGTTTTAGTTTCAGCATTGTTTGGTAAAAATATTTCAGTTACATCTATTGTTATTCAAGTAATCCTACATTTACAATTATTTATTATATTAGCTTCTTTCCATTTAATAAAAACAAAGTTTAATATAAATTATTTTCAAATATTTTTAACTGTAATTGTGATTTCCATTATTGGTGTTCTACTTCAGTTCATACTGCCAAGTAATTTTGTTGAAATATTTACACCCTCAGAAATTGTTCTTAGGGATTTTAACAGAGGAGAGATTAAGTATTGGGGGTTTCAATTAAACCCAAATTCACTTGGAGTCTTATGTTCATTTTTCATAATTCTATTATTACAATATCACAACCTATTAAAGAAAAGAGTACTGTTAATATTAATTTTGCTAGCATGTAGTGCAGTAATACTTAGCGGCTCGAGAACAGCTTTGCTATTTGTGTTAATAGGTTTTCTTTTTTCCAGTATTACGAAAACAAAAAAAATAATTTCTGTAGTATCTATTGTAGCTATTCTTTCAGTATCCGGCATTATTAATACACTTAGTGAGAAGACAGAAGCAAATATAGAAAGTGTGTCGGCTATTGATGAAACAAGATATATTAGATGGCTAATGGCCTATCATGGTGCTATGCTAGCAGTTGATTATTTTCCTATTGGAACAGGTGCTGCTACATTTGGTACAGTTCTATCAGATAATAGTCCGGTATATAGTGAGGTTGGAATAGCAAGTCTTCCTACAGTCGAAGAGGGTACGGGTATTCATGACTCCAATTTTGGGTCAATAGCCGGTGAATTTGGAATCATAGGACTTTTGATTTTTTATGGATATGGATGGGTATTGGTTAACCAAATCATTAAAAAAAAAGGTACTGTATCGAAGAAAGACGGAAGATTTCTTTTTCTGATTTGTATAATCGGGATGTTTTCCACTTTTATGCGCCCATTATTCTTAAGTACCTATTATAGTGTTTTATTTGGTATGCTAATATTTAGTTATTTGGAGTTAGATATGACTAAAATAAAAATGACACTGACAACAGATGTTTAATAAAATTAAGAAAAAAATAAAAAATTTGATAAATGAAGATTATTGGGCAGTAGGTATTATTTTATCATCAATTAATTCTATAAAAGAAGATAAAATTGATAAAAAAGAAGTGATATGGGTTGACCTTACAGACAAGAATGAATTTGCAGCTGATCCATTCATAGTAGTAGCAAAGTATACTCCAAATCTAATCCATATTTTTTATGAAATATTTTCATTTCAAGATTTGAAAGGAAGGATAGGACATGTTCTATATGATTTAGATAATCTCTCTGTTATTAAAAAGCAAACGATCATTGAAGAATCGTTTCATTTATCCTTTCCGAATGTTTTTGAAATTGGTGGCAAATACTACATGATTCCAGAAAGTTCAGAATCTGGAAATATTTGGTTATATGAAGCTGTTATATTTCCAACAAAATGGAAAAAAGAAAAATTGATTTCAGGGTTTTCTGGAATAGACAATACAGTTATTAAAATCGAAGATAAGTGGTGGCTTTTTTCGACGGATAAAAAAAGTGGTCAACACTCGCACCTTTATATTTTCTATTCTTATGATATAAAAGGCCCTTGGGCCCCTCATAAAAAAAATCCCGTAAAAATTGATATCAGTTCATCAAGAAGTGCTGGAAAAATATTTATTTCAGAAAATAAAATCTTAAGGCCAACAATGGATAATACGGAGGGCTATGGTCATCGCATAAAACTTAATTTGATAACTGAATTAAGTGATAAAGAATTTCAAGAGGAAACAATTTATGATATCAATCCGATTGTGGGTAGTGAATATCCCGAGAAAATACATACAATTAATGAAGCAGGCGGTGTAACGGTTATTGATGGAGCAAAACTTATATCTGCATTTAAATCTTGGATAGTATTTAAATGTAAATTAAAAAGACTAAAGAATAAACTGATGTAATATCATGAACATAATTAATTGTAACAATAACTTTTATATAAGGGGAGGCTCAGATAAAATATTTTTCACACACATGGAAATTATGCGAGAATTTGGTCATAATGCCATTCCATTTGCTCCTAAAGATGATAATAGTACTGACAGCAAATGGGTAGAATATTTTCCCAATGCAATTGACATCAAAGAACCCAATTTATTGAATCTTCCTAAATTTTTTTATAACAGGGATGCATCCGAGAAACTAGAAGACTTATTAACTGATACTGATATTGATATAGCACACTTGCATATTTATTATGGACGGTTAACAACTTCAATACTACAAGTATTTAAAAAGTATAATATTCCAGTCGTTCAGACACTGCATGATTATAAGTTAATATGTCCAAATAGTAATTTATTGTGTAATGAGAAGGTATGTGAGGCTTGTCAGGGCGCAAAATTTTGGAAAGCATTTACAAAAGTTTGTAATGATAATTCAATATTTAAAAGTGCTGCGATAACTCTTGAATCTTATTTAAGCAGGTTGTTAGGGGATAAAGACAAAGTAGATCACTTCATAGCTGTAAGCCAATTTTTAAAAAATAAATTGATAGAATTTGGATTGGAATCAGATAAAATATCTGTAGTAAATAATCCAATAGATACTAAATCTTATGAGCCTGATTATAACCCCGGCAACTATTTTCTTTATTTTGGAAGGATTGAAAAAATTAAAGGTATTAGCTCTATGCTAGAAGCTGCAATTAAGGCTAAAGTGGAACTCATATTAGTTGGTGAAGGGGATGAAAAAGAAAGATTAGAAAAACTTTATGCTGAAAAAGAATCAATTAAGTTTTTGGGTTTTCAAAGTGGGCAAAAACTCCAGAATTTAATAGCAAATTCAATTTGCACTATATGTCCGTCAATTTGTTATGATATTTTTCCAACCACCATTCTTGAATCTTTTGCTTTAGGTAAACCTGTAATTGGGTCTAATATTGGTGGTATCCCGGAAATGATAGACCATGAGGAAAATGGATTGCTATTTGAGCCTGGAAATGTAGATGATCTAGTAGAAAAGTTACATGTGTTCAAAAATCAACCAAATCTGGGTATAGATTTTGGCAAGAAAGGAAGAGCAAAAGTTGAAAAACAATACAACACGGAGAAATACTATAAAGAAATCATGAAAGTCTACTCTAGTATAGGTGTAAAAATTAAATAAAAATAATTATTAATAATGCATTTAATCCGTTGTATTTTTTGATTATATGACAACAGCCAAGCGACTGGACAAAATTACTTTACCTGTAACATTATAATCTGTATGATAGCACAAATTGACAATGATTATTTAAGAACAAGGCCAACAAAATTGTGGAGCCGATTAATAAGTTACAGTTTATTTGAAGGTAGGCCTATTACCACTCCTGGTCAATGGATCAATCCATTGGTCTTTAAATCATTTAAATTGTGGGAACAGCTACCGCAATTCAAAGAAGTAAAATCTCCAATATTCATAATAGGTATGGGCCGTAGCGGCACCACCATTCTTGGTATTATATTGTCCATACACAAATCAGTCAGTTATTTAAATGAGCCAAAGGCATTATGGCATGAAGTATATTCCAAAGAAGATATTATAGGGAGTTACTCGAATGGAGAAGCTTATTATTCTTTGAACGAAAAATTTGTGACAGAAAATGTTAAGAACCGAGCTAATAAAATTTATGGGGCGTATTTAGCTCTAACGGGTGGAGAGAGGGTAGTTGATAAATATCCGGAATTAATTTTTCGAGTACCATTTATTAAAGAAATATTCCCGGATGCCAAGTTTTTATTTATTACACGCAATGGGAAAGATACTCTTCAATCCATAGAACATTGGTCAAAGCGGCTTGGAAAAACCAGAAATGATGAAGTACACGATTGGTGGGGCGTAAATGATCGTAAGTGGAAACTGCTTTGTGACCAACTAATTCCTGAAAGCAAATATTTAAAGGAACACAAATCTCGGGTCTCTCAATTTCAAGATCATAAAGACAGAGCAACGGTTGAATGGATTTTGACAATGGAAAAGGGTTTACAAGTTAAAGAATTATATAATGAAAGTATTTTTCAATTTAAGTATGAGGATCTTCTAGGAGATCATATTGCTACTCTTGATAAGATTCTTGAAGTTGCAGAATTGCCATTGGACAATAAATTATTTGAGTATGCGAATAAAATTATTGAAAAACCTGCGCCCAAGAAGAATATAATTGTTCATCCGGTTTTAAAAGGTGCTTTTGAACAATTAATGTGGGCATTGGGATATGACATTTAGAAATTTCTGTATAGCAATATTCCTTTTAGGAATCCTCGGATGGGGATTTTTTTCTATTCCATTAAAAAAAATAGATACAATTTCACCAAAGCCAAAGTTGGAAAATTTCTCAGGTGAGCTTCAGGAAGTTTCATTTAAAACTGACATAGGAAAAGACTTTAAAAATCAGTACCAAGCTTTCTTCAACTGGATTGAAAAGGATCTAAATCAATGGGAAGGAATAGAGAACGAATTGACAATTGAGATATATAATAAAGGCAGTTTGAGGGAGTCATACGAAAATTATTTTAATAAACATGATGATGTTTATTTGATTGAGCGAAAAGCAAATCAGGTATTAATAGTTGGAAAGGATTCTTTATCCGTTTTGAATGGTTTCGTTACATTAAAAAAGTTTCTTCAAAAAAATAAGGGCAAGCTCCAAAACGGATATATTTTAGACTGGCCTGATCATTCTGTTAGGGGTTTCCATTTCGTATCAAGAAACGTTAAACCAGAGAAAGCTTTAGAATTATTATATGAAGCACGTTTCTATAATTATAACACCCTTTTTGTTCAACTGGCCGATGGTGTAAAGTTAAATAGTATGGAGGGTCAAAATCTGCGAACAGCATGGGATAAAGAATTTTTGGCAGATTTTGTTAAGCTGTCTAAAGAGCTTGGATTTAAATTCATACCAGATTTAAATCTCTTATCTCATCAGGAAAAATTATTTAGGAATAAATACCCCAAATTAATGTATAACCGTTATACGTATAACCCTCAACATCCTGAGACGAAGAAAAAAGTAAAAGAAATAATAGATGAAGTAATAGACCTTATAAACCCTAATGCGGTTCATATTGGACACGATGAAATACTTGGGGTGTATGAGCGGCATCCTAATTCAAATATGGACATTAAAGACGGAGAAGAACCGTTGCCGTCTGAATTATTTAAAGAAAGCATTCTTTTCTTACATGATTATTTATCATCAAAAGATATAGAAATGTGGATGTGGGGAGATATGTTTCTTGATAGAAATGAATACCCACAAATGTTTAAATGGAGCAATCATGGGAATGATGAATATGCTGCATTAGTAAATGAGATACCTAATGATATTATAATTTGTGATTGGCATTATTTTGATAATCAGAAAGATTTTCCCACTGCTGATTTTTTTCTTAAAAAAGGATTTAAAACTGTAGGAGCAACCTGGAAAAAAGAAAAAACTGTAGAAAATTTTAGTAGATATATGAATCAATTTGATAGGCATAAAAGAGGAATGATGGCAACTACCTGGTTTCACGTCCAGCGTGAAGAATGGGATATTGTGAATGATGTATTAATTAAATCAAGTAAATTTTTTTGGAATGCAGAATAATTTGAGAATTGCAATTCTTGGTACGCGAGGCATTCCAAATCAATATGGAGGCTTTGAACAATTTGCTGAATATTTGTCCAAAGGGTTAGCAGACAAAGGGCATAGCGTTACTGTTTACAATCCACACTTTCATGAGTTTCAAGAGAAAATATATAATGGGGTGGATATTATCCATAAATATAGTCCCGAAAATAAACTCGGAGCATCAGCTAATTTCATCTATGATTATTTGTGCCTGAGGGATGCTTTAAAAAAAGATTTTGACGTGATTTTAGAGTGCGGATACCAAAGTGTAGCTGTTAGTTATTTTATTACACCTATTCAGAGATCCATAATAGTAACGAATATGGATGGAATGGAATGGAAGCGAGCGAAGTGGAGTACATTTGTAAAAAAGTTGACGAAGAAATTTGAAGAATGGGGTGCAATAAAATCTCATGCTTTAGTATCGGACAATGAAGGGATTCGGAAATACCTACTTGAGGAATATGGAATTGACTCCACCATGATTCCATATGGAGCGGAAATTTTTATCGAACCTAGTATTGAGTCTATTGCAGGATACTCTGTTACAGAAAATAAATATTTTCTATTAATCGCCCGTCTGGAACCGGAAAATAATATAGAAATGATTTTGGATGGTTATGTAGACTCTCAATCTGAGGTGCCATTTCAGGTAGTGGGCAATCATATGACTAATTACGGTGAGAAATTAAAAGAAAAATACAGTCAAACCGGCATAAATTTTATAGGGGGTATTTATGATCAGAATACGATCCATAATTTGAGATACTTCTCTAAAGCGTATTTCCATGGACATTCTGTAGGCGGGACTAATCCATCTCTGCTTGAAGCCATGGCATGTAACTGTTTTATAATAGCTCATGATAATGAATTCAATAAGTCCGTGTTAAAAGAGAATGGGTTATTTTTTAGTAATGCTGAACACGTTCGGCAGTACATTGAAAAAATGGACTATTACAAAGTTGAAAAAGAAGATTTCAAAAAAAATAACCTCGAGCAGATTAGAACTACATATAATTGGGAAACCATTGTGAATCAATATGAAAGTTTATTTAAAGAATTGATTGAAAATAAATGAACATCCTTATACTCACCCAAGACGATCCTTTTTACCTAGCACAACAATTAGACTACTTATTCAGCAATTTACCCAATGGAGCAGAAATAGTCGGTTGTGTGGTATTCGATGTATCTCCGTTTGGTAAAAAAGAATCCATCATAGAAAAAGCCCTCAAAACCCGGCGCATTTTTGGGAATGGCTTTTTCCTTAGATATGGAGTGAAATTTCTTCTATCTAAACTCAAGAGTTCTTATAAAGTAGAGCATGTACTGAAGAAGCATGGGATTGAAAAAATTAACACCGAAGGAAGCATAAACTCCGAGTCTTCTTTAAAAAAACTCAAAAGCTATGAGCCTGATTTGCTCATATCCATTGCCGGAAATCAGATCTTCAAAAAGCCCCTGATCGAGTTGGCACCGGAAGGTTGCTTGAATTTACATACCGCATTATTACCCAAGTACAGAGGCTTGATGCCCTCCTTTTGGGTACTCAAAAATGATGAAACCCACACCGGAGTATCAGTCTTTTTTGTAGATGAAGGAATAGACAGCGGCCCCATACTGGTACAAAAGAAAGTAGAGATTGGCAACAGAACTCAGGAAGAACTCATTAAATACACAAAGAAACTGGGAATGGATGCCATCATTGAAGCTATAGAGAAAATTCAAAAAGGTGGCTATGTGCTGATTTCTAATCCTGACGAAGAAAGTACTTACTTTTCTTTCCCGTCTCGAGAGGATGTAAAAGAGTTTAAAAAGGCAGGGAAGAAGTTTTATTGACACCCGTCATTCCAGTCAACCTGTAGCGAAGTCAAAGATCTCCCTTAAGCAATCCAAGAATAATGTTTGTATTATCAAGTCTCTGAATTCAACTAAAGTTTCTATAGCCAAATCGATCCATTGAAGCACGCTCTCTCATTCGACATAGAAGACTGGTTCCATATTGTAGACATCCCTGAATTGGAAGATATCTCAACATGGGATACTCGTCCAACGATCGTTGAAGAGAAGGCCAATTTGATTTTGTCAATATTGGATGAGTTTGAGACCAAGGCCACATTTTTTGTTTTGGGCTGGGTGGCTGATAAATATCCAAATATTGCCAAGAATATAGTTGCGGCCGGGCATGAATTGGGTACTCATTCATATTGGCACCGAAGGGTTTATGAACTCACCCCGGATGAATTCCAAAAAGACCTAAAACATTCTGTGGATGTTTTGCAGGATCAGACCGGAGTAAAAGTAAAAGGGTTCAGGGCTCCTTCATTTTCAATTACTCCAGGAGCAGAATGGGCCTTTGATGTAATTAAAGAAGTTGGTTTGGAATATGATGCCAGTTTATTTCCGGCGAAAAGGGGACACGGAGGATATCCCTGTCAGCAGGAATCACACCTTATTGAAACAAGCTACGGTAAGCTTCCTGAGTTACCAATGAGTGTTGTTAAAATAGGGCCTGCTAAAATACCGTTCAGTGGGGGAGGGTATATGAGAGCTTTACCGGGTTGGGCTATTGAGCAGGGATTTAAAAAATTCGAAAAAGAAGGAATTCCGGTTGTGATCTACCTTCATCCCAGAGATTTTGCCCCTGAACAGCCGATTGTTAAAATGCCATTTCATAGAAGATTTAAGTCTTATACTGGGCTATCATCTACGGAAACTAAGCTGCGCTCACTGTTAAAAGAATTTGAGTTTACAACCTGTGAGAAAGTTTTAAAACTTCAATTAGCTTGATTTCACTAAAGCTTATTATGCCCTTTTCAATCGTAAGGTCCAAGTCAGCGATTGGAATTTGTAAGCACGTATTTGATAAAATGCAATATATGTATAAAATATCTGATTGCATTGAGTTTGTAGAATAAAAAAGCATACTCTGTATTTTTTCAGATGTGGTTAATAAATAAGATCAGTTATTTAGGGAATAATATATGCCCAATATGAAATGGCAGATAACAATTATTTACCATATATTTGCACCTCCTAAATAAAGAGGGCTTTATGCTAAACTGGATTTTAGAGGGATGGCTTCAGGGTACATTGTCTGCACTCGTCGCTTTCATGATTGTTTATAAGAGTATACCTGTACTCATAAAGATCGCCTACCATAAAGATCTGTATGACAAACCTGATGGCGACCGTAAGGTTCATACCCGTTATATACCCACATTTGGGGGGGTAGGGATATTTATTGCACTTGCATTGGGTTTTTTATTCAGTGGTCTAGCTGGAGGTTTGTCCTGGACTCCTTATCTGATTGGAGCTTTAACAGGACTCTTTTTCTGTGGGCTTAAAGATGATCTGATAGGGCTTTCTCCCAAAAAGAAACTTTTAGTAGAGATAGCTATGGTTGGAATCATACTCTGGGGTTCCGGGAGTTTGATCAGCAATTTTGGAGGAGTCTTGGGAATACATGATCTACCTCTTTGGCTTGCCGTATGTGTGAGTGTATTTACCATGATTGTAGTCATAAATGCCTACAACCTGATTGATGGAATTGATGGATTAGCTGGAGGTATCGGGGCCATTGCTTCTGCGGCATTCGCTTATGGCTTTTGGGTTTCAGGCGCAACAGAACTTGCATATTTAGCAGGGTTGACTTCTGTTGTATTAGTGGGTTATCTGATTCATAACTTTCATCCCGCTTCTATTTTTATGGGGGACACCGGCTCTTTAGTCATCGGTTTTTTACTAAGTATTTTTGTGTTGAAGTTTGTCGAGTTAAGTCAAACGTCCAGCTTCAGTAATGCTTTCGGAAAAGCTTCTCCAGTCCTTCCAGTCGCTTTTTTGGCTGTTCCACTTTATGACACCATTCGTTCCTTTACCCGGAGAATTCGCAGGGGGCAATCTCCTTTCAATGCAGACTCGGACCACATTCATCACGCCCTTCTGAAAATGGGCTGGGGTCAAAAACGAACTGTCATCTATTTATATCTGAGCGCAACGCTGATCATATTGGCGGCATACCTTTCCACCTCTTTAAATGTTAACATCAGTTTAGGGCTCACCCTGTTAATGACCATCATATTGTTTCCTACGAACGGTTTTAAGAGGAGAGTCTTATCTAAAATGGGATGGAATATTGAAGGTCATTTACGTTCCGATAAGGAAGCCATACTTTATGAGCACCTGAGAGAGGCCCAGGAGAAGTCAAAGAGGCAGCAGAAAAAGGTCGGGAAGCATCTTTAGAAGGCTAAAATATTTGAATTACTCAATTTTGTTTTGTTGAGACTTTTATGCCCGGTCCTAAACATTACTTCTTTGACTGCGGGGCATTGCGTATCTTTTGGGCCTTTTTAACAAAGAAATCTTAGACTATGAAAATCGCAGTAGCCGGAACCGGTTATGTTGGATTATCCCTGTCCGTTTTATTAGCTCAAAAGCACGAAGTAGTGGCTCTGGATATCGTTGCTGAAAAGGTAGAGCTGATCAATAAGAAGAAATCTCCGATTACCGATCCAGAGATTGAGCGGTTTCTAAAGGAAAAGGAGCTTGGGCTAACCGCTACGCTGGACAAAAACGAAGCGTACTCGAATGCTGATTTTGTGATCATCGCCACTCCTACCAACTACGATCCGGAAACCAATTACTTTAATACATCCTCAGTGGAAGCGGTGATTCAAGACGTGATGGAGATCAATCCAGAGGCCGTCATGGTCATCAAATCGACCATTCCCGTGGGATATACGGAGCGTACCAAAAAGGAAATGCGATGTGAAAACCTGTTGTTTTCGCCGGAGTTTTTAAGAGAGGGGAAAGCATTACACGACAACCTGTATCCATCCCGCATTGTGGTGGGGGAACAAAGCAAGCGGGCTGAGACTTTCGCAGGCCTGCTGCTGGAGGGGGCAGCGAAACCGGCGAATGAAATTCCGGTGCTCTATACCGACCCGACGGAGGCGGAAGCCATTAAACTTTTTTCCAACACTTACCTGGCAATGCGGGTGGCCTATTTTAATGAACTGGATTCCTATTGTGAATCCCATGGACTGGATACAAAGCAGGTGATCAACGGCGTGGGACTTGATCCCCGAATCGGAGATCATTACAACAACCCTTCATTTGGTTACGGTGGATATTGCTTACCGAAAGACACCAAGCAGCTGTTGGCGAACTATAAAGATGTGCCGAATAATCTGATTCAGGCTATCGTGGACGCGAACACGACCCGTAAGGATTTTATAGCCAATCAAATACTCAAGAAAAATCCTGAAGTGGTGGGGATCTACCGGTTGGTGATGAAGCAGGGATCCGACAATTTCCGGGCCAGCGCCATTCAGGGGATTATGAAGCGTATCAAAGCTAAAGGGATAGAAGTCATTGTATATGAACCCTACCTGGAAGAAAAAGAGTTTTACCATTCCAAAGTGTACAGGGACCTGGAGGCTTTTAAAAAGGACTCGGATATCATTGTAGCTAACCGAATGGTGAAGGAAATACGTGACGTAGAGGATAAGGTATATACCCGTGATCTGTTTGGGAGTGATTAACAGCAAAGCTGTTAATAGTTTTGAGTTTTGAGTGCTCAGTTTTGAGTTGGGCTCAGTGCCATATGAAGCAGTCGAGGATCGAATTTTAAATTTTCAACTTGTCTGTTGGCAAACAGGTTCTCAATTTAAAATTATCCCCGTCTAAGGCCCTCCTGAGCCAGCCTTCACTAATGCGTTTTGTCAACATTACATGAGATAGGAAGGTCGGGCTACGAGCAGGCAGGCGAAAGTGAAGAATCTTTTGGAGTTAGCGACTTGCAATTAATTCCACACTGTTGCCCTTTAAACGATAAAATCATTCGGAATCCCGAGGATTCGGGATCAGGATGATATTTTTGTTAACTCAAAACTCAACACTCAAAACTATCTACAGATAGTGCTATCTTGACTTCATGGAAGACTTATTAAGAAAGATCGCGGATAAAAAATTCCGAGTTGGAATTATCGGGCTGGGCTATGTAGGGCTTCCGTTGATGTGGACTTTTGATCGTGCCGGTATGCCAACGCTCGGATTTGATATCGATCCGGAGAAAATTCAGAAAATAAAGAACGGGACTCCTTACATAAATCATCTGGGTAAAGAAGTGATGACTTCGCTTTCAGAAAGCGCTATTTGCGATAGCACTACCGACTTCAGCAGGATCCCCGATGCAGATGCTTTGCTGATGTGCATCCCTACTCCATTGGATAACCACAGGGAGCCGGATCTTAGCTTTGTTATTCAGACCTCGGAAAAAATCAGCGAATACCTCAGAAAAGATCAGCTGGTGGTTTTGGAGTCCACTACCTACCCAAAGACCACAGAGGAAGTCATCATACCGATTCTCGAGCAAGGCTCAGGTTTGGTGTGTGACCAGGATTTTTATGTTGCGTATTCGCCGGAAAGGGAGGACCCGGGAAACAAAGACTTTGATACTTCCACGATCCCGAAGATCGTTGGGGCGAATTCAAAGGAATCGCGCACCTTGGCCAAGAGTATGTATGAGACTGCCATCGATCGGGTGGTAGCCGTTTCCGATTGTAAGACCGCTGAAGCGGTAAAGCTTACTGAAAACATTTTCCGGTCTGTGAACATTGCGCTCGTCAATGAACTGAAAGTTGTTTATGAGGCGATGGGCATTGACGTTCACGAGGTGCTTGATGCTGCGGAGACCAAGCCTTTTGGGTTTATGAAATTTACTCCAGGCCCTGGGCTTGGAGGCCATTGTATTCCTGTTGACCCTTTTTATCTGACATGGAAAGCGAGGGAGTTTGATCAGCATACACGTTTTATTGAATTAGCGGGTGAGATCAACACCTCCATGCCATACTATGTGATTGAGAAAACCATTCACGCCTTAAATGTCCATAAGAAAGCCTTGAATGGGTCGCGGGTTTTGGTGATCGGGCTGGCCTACAAACCTGATGTAGATGACATGAGGGAGTCGCCCACTTTTAAGATTTTGGACCTGTTGAAAGCCAGAGGTGCTGAAGTCGCTTATTATGATCCCTATATCCCGACAATACCAACTTCCCGTGAGCATAAAGATTGGGAAGGAGAGCAATCGGTTCCATGGAAAAAGGATGTGATTATGGATTTTGATGCCGTGATCATTGCGACGGACCATTCTAATATCGATTACAATGAACTTGGCGACTGGAGCTCATGCATTGTGGATACGCGAAATGCGATGAAGGACTATGCGACAAAAAGCTCGAATCATATTTTTAAAGCATGATAGATGATTTAACTAAAACCGTCATTCTGTCCAGCCTTCAGCGAAGCGTCTTGTCAATAGTACAAGAGTCAGGAAGGTCGGGCTAGGGGCAGGCAGGCGAAAACGAAGGATCAGATCGTGAAATTAGTAAAACTTAGGGATGCATAAAGACCCTTCAGTATCCCGAGGACTCGGGATCAGGATGACTATTAACTCAAAACCAAGCACTCACAACTCATAACTTTGAATATTATTCGTTTTTCAGTACTTGGCTTCGGGCGTATCGGGAAAAGACATGCCAAGATCATATCCGAATATGACGGTGCCGAACTCGTATCGGTGACAGATACCAACGCACCGGCTTTAAATGGCTTGAAGGAGCTTGGTCTGGAAGCGGTGGCCTATCCGGCTTTGGAAGAGTTCCTGAAAAAAGACGGGAAAAGAAAGTCGGAGGTAGTGTGCATCGCGACTCCCAACGGATGTCATGCCCAGCAGGCAGTGGAGCTGCTGAACGCAGGCTATCATGTATTGATCGAAAAACCAATGGGCATAACTAAAGAGGAATGCCTCAAAGTAATTGCAGCTCAGGAAGCTTCAGGAAAAAGGGTTTTTGTGGTGAAGCAGAACCGGTACAGCCCGACTTCATTATGGCTTAAGGAAATAGTGAGCAATGGAATCCTGGGGGATATCCTGATGGTGCAAACCAACTGTTACTGGAACCGGGACGAGCGTTATTACGCATCCAGTGACTGGAAGGGAGTAAAGGGAATGGACGGAGGAGCTCTCTTCACGCAGTTCAGTCATTTTGTGGATATCCTGTACTGGGTCTTTGGGGATATAAGTGACCCGGTAGCTACGGTCAGGAATTTCACCCATCCGGAACTGAAGGATTTCGACGATTCCGGTTTTGCTCAGTTCCGGTTTGAACAAGGAGGGATCGGATCCATTAATTATTCCACTTCCTGCTGGGATAGAAATATGGAAAGCAGCATCACGGTTATCGGATCCAAAGGGAGTGTGAAGGTAGGCGGACAGTACATGGATAAAGTAGAATACTGTCATGTGAAGGACTACAGGATGCCCGAACTTCCGAAAACCAATCCCCCGAACGATTATGGTCCTTATACAGGTAGTGCAGCAAACCATCATTACGTGATCGAAAATGTGGTGAATACCCTCAATGGGAAAGAGGAGCCTAATGCCTCAGCCTACGAGGGGATGATGGTGGTGAGTATGATTGAGAGGATCTACAAAGCCGCTGGCTTTTGAAGAGTGACCGAGGACAGGAGACGAAGGACCGGGGACGGAGGACCGAAGACGGGCAATTAAGAATGAAATTCGGTCAACGGTCATCGGTCTTCCGTCATCAACACCCCAAGTGTAAGTAATGCCCCCGAAAGTAGTCATACTTCATAAACTCAAAACAATGAAGTATAAATTCGAAAATCTGGATGTTTGGAAGATTTCACTTCAGCTGCAGGATAAAGTTGATCCTGTAATTCGATTACTACCGGAGTATGAAAAATACAATTTAGCCTCTCAACTAAGAAGAGCTACAACCTCAGTGTCTTTAAATATAGCCGAAGGATCCACATCGGTCTCCAATGCGGAACAGTCCCGCTTTCTGGGTATCAGTATAAGATCATTGATTGAAGTCATAGCTTGTATTAGACTTATAGAACATAGAAATTACCTTGATAACAAAATGGATCTATTGTCTTTACATAAAACTATAGACGCACTATTTATAAAATTACAGGCCTTCAGAAGATCATTGGGCTGAAGTAATTCTTCGGTCTTCCGTCTTCGGTCTTCCATCAATACACTAGAATGGAAAAACCCTTCATCCACCATACCGCCATCGTTGAATCTCCGGAACTTATCGGAGAAGGCACGAAGATCTGGCACTGGGTGCATGTAATGCCGGGAGCGAAAATCGGAGCGGATTGCGTGCTGGGCCAAAACGTGTTTGTTGGAAGTAAAGCGGTGTTGGGAGATAACGTACGGGTACAGAACAATGTGTCCATCTACGATGAAGTGATTCTGGAGGATGATGTGTTCTGCGGCCCGTCTATGGTGTTCACTAACGTGGTCAACCCGCGGAGTCATGTGGAACGAAAGGATGAATACCTGAGGACGGTTGTTCACAGAGGAGCATCGATTGGCGCCAATGCAACAATCATTTGCGGGAATGAGATCGGTGAGTATGCTTTTATCGGGGCGGGTACCGTGGTTACAAAGCCGGTTAAGGCCTATGCCCTGGTTGTAGGTAATCCAGGGAAGCAGATCGGTTGGGTCTCCCGCAACGGGCAGCGGCTTAAGTTTGATGAGGAAGGTAAGGCAAAGTGCCCGGAGACGGGAGAAGAGTATGAACTACGGGACGGTTACGTACGCCTGAGGGTGTAATTCAAAATTAAAAATTCAAAGACAGAGAGAAGAATATTTAAGTCTCAATGGGGGGTAAGTAGGAGGGGCCTGTGACCAGAGGAGGAGATCCCAATCCAGTTATGACAGTATATTGAACACCCCTCCTTGGTCTTCCTGAGCATACCTGCGAAGGATCTAAATCAAAGCAACAACCTTCGCTCCACCATACCCAATGCCGAGTCGAACTAAAAGTCCAGGCATGGAAATTGGAAGGGATGCCTTTGGCAATCCCTTCGCTTTTCCGTGATTCGTGGCAGGAAGGGGTGTTGGAAGGTCCCGAACCACGCTTCGCTCCGCTCAGCTATCAGGATGACGATTGGGGGGTAGAAAAGGGATTTAGAGATGTAAAGAAAATTTTGGGATCGGCTGAGCATTTTGGAATCCGGCTGGCTATTTTAAATTTTTCATTTTAAATCCTGAATTATCTGATGATTTCACTACTCGATCTGAACGCACAATACGACTCCATTCGCGGGGAGGTACAGGAAGCCATTCAGGAAGTTCTGGAGAGCCAGCAATTCATCATGGGGCAGAGAGTCCGTGATTTTGAGTCTGAAATCGCCGGCTACATAGGAGCGGAACATGCCTTCGGATGCGCTTCAGGATCAGACGCTCTGCTGCTTGCGTTAATGGCATTGGATATTGGTCCGGGAGATTATGTCATCACCTCACCATTTACGTTTTTTGCAACGGGCGGAGCAATATCACGGATTGGGGCAACCCCGGTATTTATTGACATTGATCCTCAGACCTACAATCTGGATCCAAACAAGCTAAAGGACTTCTTGAAAGGAGACAGTGCAATAGCCCAAAAACTCCGTATTCCTGTTGAACGCATAAAAGTGATCATCCCGGTTCATTTGTATGGACAAATGGCCGATATGGACCCCATTACGGAGCTGGCAAAGGAGTACGGTCTCCGGGTAATTGAGGATGCCGCTCAGGCTATCGGTTCCCGGTATAAGGGAAAGCAGGCCGGGACCATAGGAGACTTCGGCTGCTTCAGTTTTTTCCCAAGTAAAAACCTTGGCGCCTATGGCGATGCAGGTTTGATCACCGTGAATGATCCTGAGCTGTCAGAAAAGGTTGACATTCTACGCTTGCACGGAGCAAAACCCAAGTATCACCATTCCCTGGTGGGCATGAACAGCCGGCTGGATGCCATTCAGGCTGCGGTACTGAGTGTCAAACTGAAGTATCTGGATGGATGGTCAGATGAGCGTAAGCGGGTGGCAGATTTGTATAACCGATTATTCGGTGAGTCAGAAATAGTTCAGGAAGAATGGCCGGAGTGTTCAGCTGATTGTTCGAGTTTGGCAGGAGCGGACTGTGGCCTAGAAAAGGGGAAAATCCTGCTTCCGGTTGAAAAAGATAGTTCGAACAACCGGCATATTTATCATCAGTACACGATACGGGTTGAACGCCGGGATGAACTCGCGGAATACCTGAAGTCGAAGGGAATCGGTAATGCCGTGTATTATCCGGTTCCCCTGCACGTCCAGAAGTGCTTTTCAGACCTGGGATATCGCCCTGAGGACTGCCCGGCCTCCATATGTGCCAGTAAGCAGGTATTAAGCCTGCCGGTCTATCCTGAGTTGAGAGAGGAACAGATAGTTCGGGTGGTAAATACCATACAGGAGTTTCTACAGAGACAGGTCTCTTTGAACTCAAAGAAGAGGTGAGGAGTGTGAGAAGATACAATAGCCTCTCCGCTCAATACTAAACCCCGACACCCCGATCTTTTTTTAATTCTCTCTTCGTATCTGGAAGATCGTGTTGGTGACGATAGCAGCCAGAGACACGATCGTGGACATGACCGTGATACGTTCCGCGGTGGATAATCGCTGTTTTTCCTCTTTGGGGGGAATGATCACGACAGCCCCGGGCCTTACCTCCGGGTAATTCCTGAAAAACAGGAATTTCTTGGTACGGGCAACTTCACCGTTTGCATACACCACGTAGGCTTTTTTGGTATTGGCCTGATCGGTAAAACCACCGGCTGAACTTATATAGCTCTTAAATTTCTTCCCTTCATCATAACGTACATTGACGGGGTAAAGCACTTCTCCCCGAACCTGCACGGTTTCAAGTCGTTTAGGGACGTTTATGATATCACCTTCCTGCAGTAACAGGTCCTGTTCTCCATCAGGATTTCTCAGGGCTTCCTCCAGGCGAATTCCCACTTTATTTAAAGAGCGGGTTCTTTGTTCGGTCACGGAGTCTTCCAGGTTTACCTCAAGCTCCATATCCGACACTTCCTGAGGTTTTCTTTCCAGTGATGCCCCCTCAGGAAAGGCGTATTCCGTAAGTCCGCCACTCTTTTCAATCAGATCAGACAACCTGAAATCCCTGGTGCTGATGGCATAGGTGCCCGGGAAGAGCACTTCTCCGGTTATCGTAACCAGCCGTTGGTCTTCGTAAGAGGGCGATTTTCTGACAAAAACCTGATCATAAGGCATGAGCCTGAACTCGGGTACGGATTCAACAACCGCCAGGCCGTTTTCAAGGTCTATGGTAAAGATCTCAGCCAGCTGATTCTTGATCTCCCCTGATCCGTCATCAAGGATTCTTCGTGCGATTTCAATATTGTAACTAGCCGCCTTCTCCGTAAAACCTTTGGCCTGGAAAAGCAGATCTTTCAGCGTCATATCCTCCACATAAGGAAAAGTGCCTTCACGGTTCACCTCTCCCGATATCGAGATCGTATACTCTTCTCTCAGCTCAAAAATGGATGAGATCACGACCATATCGTCCTTGACCAGATCCAGGTCGTATTCCTCCGGGGCTTCAAAAAGCTTTCTCAGATTAACAGGAATAGACTTGATGGTGTAATCAGGGTTTGTACGATACACAATAGCCCGGTCCAGAAAGGCATCCCCGGTCAGACCTTCCGCGTTTTGAATCAAAGTATAAAGCGTGGGATTCTGCTCAAGCTGGAAGTAGCCCGGCCGGAACACGGCCCCTTTGATCTGTACCCGGTTCCGGAAACGATCAAGCACTTTGCCGATCGTGATCTTATCACCGGACCGAAGCACCGTATTGGCTTCTTCAGGCAGACTGATCTCAATGATGCTGCGTTCGGTATCAGTTACGCGTTCTACTTTCACTCTCTTTTTATAGGCATTCTGATTGAAGCCCCCAACGATTTCAAGCAGATCGGCGAAGGTTTCTCCTTCTTTGGTCTCAAATATTCCTTCCCGCTTGGTTTCTCCTTCCACTGTTACCCGGTTGATGAAGGGATCCACCTTAATGATATCCTGATCCTTCAGCACAATGTTGTTTTGCAGGTTTCCATCCACAAGGAAGTCATAGACATCCACTTCCTTGAATTGCTTGCCGTCTCTGAGAACTTTGATGGACCTGTAGGTTCCGTTATCGGTAGGACCTCCGGCTGCATAAAGCGCATTAAAAACGGTGGCCAGCGAGCTGAGGGTGTAGGTTCCGGGCCGTTCCACTTCTCCGACAATACTTACCTTGATGCTGCGAATACTCCCTAAGGTGACCTGAGCAAAGGTATCTTTTTTAGGTGGTTTCAGTCCGGAGTACAAGGAAGAAAGGCGATCAATAAGACGCGCACTGGCTTCTTCAATGGTCAGGCCGCTTACTGATATAGGCCCCAGATTGCTGATCTGCACCGTACCTTCCGGGCTGATTTCCAGTTGATAGGTATTTTCAGCAGCTCCCCAGATATCAACGATGAGCTCATCTCCTGCACCCAGGGTATAGTTTTTGGGAGTGGGAATGTTGAGGGAGGGCTCAAAGGTCAGGTTTTTACCTGAAAAGATCTGTTCCCCGAAAACGATCAGCGTATCTTCCTCAACCGGCTCCAGCAAAAAGTCCAGGGTGTCAACTGCTTCGCTGTTATCGGTTTCATAGAGATCGGTAAGAGCATTCTGTCGTAACCTGCTTTCATCTTCACTTAAGAGATCCTGGCCCTGAGTACCAATGCCCTGTGTTCTAAGCTGATTGAGCCTGTTTCTCAATTTTGCGACTTCCGAGGGAGACATGCCACGCGCGAGGGCGATGGCTTCCACTTCCGCAATAGTAAGCCCCCGGTCCTGAATGCGCTCATACAACTGAATGATCTGGGCGTCACTGAGCTGATCGGCAGTAAGGTTTTCAAAATCAATATTCCCAATATCCTGTGCCAGCAGAGTGACAGAGAAGAAAACCAAAAACAGAGATAAGAGAACTCTCTTTAAAAGATGCATTTTGTATATTTTATGTCCTGTTTTAAAGCGAAGAAAAATAAAGCATTTTCGGCTTAACATAAATCAAAATTTACCAACATTGCTTACTCACTTAAAATCTCCGTTAAGTCTTTTTATTGCCAAAGCCCTTGGATTTTTTGTGATCTGGTATCTGGCCTATGAAATGTGGCTGTTGCCGGATGGCTCATTGGATGAGTGGATCTCTTTAAACATCATTGGAAACAGTGCGGGCATCGTCAAGTGGCTCGGTTATGAAGTGTATACCGTCAACCGGATCATTGGCATTCAGGGCTATCCCGGAATAGAGATCGTGGACGGATGCAACGGGATATCAGCGATGGGCCTGTTTCTGGGCTTCATAATAGCTTTTCCGGGCTCCTGGCAGAAGAGAATTAGTTTTTCCGTGATCGGACTGGGAGTGATCTATTTTGTGAATATTTTGAGAGTGGTTACTCTGACCATCACCAAAGTGGAGTGGCCCGCCTTTTTTGATTTCACGCACGACTACTCTACCACCACCATCTTCTACATTGTTATTTTTGTGTTGTGGATGATCTGGGTCAATTTCAACAGCCTTCCTTCAAAACAGAAGAATGCTCCTGCTTAATAGATCACTCCTCATCCTCATACTCATCACAGGCTATTTGTACCTGCTGCGGCCAGCAAGGGTTCTGTTTAATGAAGCGCTTCTCGCAAGGGTTTCGGTTGAATCACCTTATATTGTTGAGAAAAGAGCCACCGGCGTGTATATAGCCATGAGTGACTGGCCGGATCATAAAAAACTTCTGATCAAGAGTCCTTTTGGGATGTATTTCCTGCTGGGCATGTCGGGTTTGGTTTTGATCGGTGGCTCACGGAAGAATTTTATCAGGCTGGCAGCTATACATTCAGTCATCTGGTTGCTGGCGTATTTGTTTTTCCTGACGGGATCAGCGGGTTTTTTCGGACTCTTCCGGCTGATGGATCTGTGCGTGAATTATCTGCTGCCGATTTTCACATTGGGTTACGTACCTTTTGTTTACTTAGAGCAAAGAAATAAGCATACTTCTCTGAATGAAGAAAACACTTGAAAAACAATCCGAACTGTTAAAAGAGCTTGCGGGAAGAATTCCTGAGCTTGCCAAGGGAAATACACTGACGCAGGATTTCAGAGGAGAGATCTATTTGCTGGGAGCCGGAAAGGCTTCGTTAACCATGGCAAGAGAGCTTTTGGGAACCGGTTGCAGGATCAAAGATGGCATTCTCATTTCCGGCAGGGAGAACAGTTCCGAAAACGGGTTTCAGGTGTTTGAAGGCTCCCATCCGTACCCGGATGACGGGACGGTGGCCGCGTCGTACGAGCTTCTTAGGCTGGCTCAGTCAATACCGGAAGGAGCTCGTGTGGTCTTTTGTCTTTCCGGCGGTGCTTCATCCATGCTAACCATCCCACCCTATGGGGTGGAGGTGGAAGAACTTCGTAAGCTTTACCGGCTGGTGCTAAATTCAGGAGCTTCAATTCATGAAATGAACGTGGTTCGCAAACATGTCTGTGAACTGAAGGGAGGGAAACTGGCAGAGGCTCTTGCCCACACCAGGCTCACGACCCTGATCAGCTCTGATGTACCGGGAGATGATCCGGAGACCATAGGAAGTGGCCCCACGGTGCCCGACTCATCCACCTTTGAGGACGCCATGAAGATCCTGCATACGTATGAATTATGGGACGCACTTCCGGCCAGTATTCAGGATCATATTATTTTCGGGATCGATGGCATTGTACCTGAGAATCCTAAACCGGGCATGCAGAACTATACGGACCATAAGGTGCACATCATTTCCAGGAGTACCGGGCTGGCCGGGAACATTGCATCAAGGCTCAATGATGAGGGATACACCACGTGGGTGGCTCCTTCAGCATATAATGACAGTTCAAAGAAAGTAGCCAAAGAAATCTGCTCCAAAGCCGTGTCCGTGCTGAGCGGGAATAATGAACTTAAGAAACCCGCCGCGTTGATATTTCATGGGGAAAGCACGGTGAACGTGTCCGGCGACGGAAAGGGTGGCCGAAACCAGGAGTTGGCTCTGATGGCGGCCCTCTCGATAGAAGGACAGCATCCCATCAGTATTCTGAGTATGGGTACAGATGGAATTGACGGGCCAACAGACGCGGCCGGCGCCCTTGTGGATTCACAAACGACTCTTGCAGCCCGCAAAAAGAAGCTGGAGCCGGAAAAGTACCTGAAAGAAAATGACTCATATCACTTCCATGAAGAGATGGGAACCCTTCTTAAGACCGGCCCTACCGGAATCAACCTTATGGATGTACAGGTTGTATTGATTGGTTGAACAGGATGAGTTTGGTAAAAAATGGCAGTCATCCTGATCCCGAGCATTCGGGAGAAGGATCTGGTTGTGCAAAGAACAATGAACTCTTTAAACGACAAGTACACTTTTTCAAAACTAAGGATGCATAGTTGTAAATTCTTATATCCGAACGGTGTATAGCACACTGAATGCTTGAGTCCCTGTGAAGTGGGCGTTATCTTCATGCAAACTTTTGTACCAAACCATGATCTGGCAATATCCGTTTTTACTGTGGCTTATCCTCCTGGTCCCGTTCATCATAGTGGGCTTATGGTGGAGGTCCAAAAAACTCCGGACCAGAAGGGCAGAACTCTTCAATCATGAATTGTTCTCGTCCTTACGGAAGGGGTATTTCAAGGCCGGGGACCTGACGAGAACCACCCTGGTCCTGCTGGGACTGGTTTTTCTGATCCTTTCTTTGGCCGGCCCCAAAATAGGCACCGAAGTCCGTGAAGTGAAGCGTCGCGGGATCGACATGCTGATCGCCCTGGATCTTTCCGCGAGTATGAACGCCGAGGACGTGAGGCCAAGCCGCCTCGAAAAAGCGAAATTTGAAATAAACAGGTTGATCGAACGACTGAAGGGAGACCGGGTAGGGCTGGTGGTTTTTACCGGAGAAGCCTACCTGCAAAGCCCGATGACCCTCGACTATTCAGCACTCAAACTGTTTCTGGATATCGTGGATACTGATCAGATGCCCAGCTCCGCCACCGACTTTAAATCCGCGATGGAAACTGCACTAACCTCGTTTTCCACTCTGGAAGAGAATACCAATAGTACGGAGGCAGCCAAAGTATTGCTGATCATCTCAGACGGAGAGGATCACGGCCAGTCTTATGAGGAAGAACTTCAGGAATTGGTGAACAACAACATCTATGTATATACCCTAGGCATCGGAACCACTTCCGGTTCCACGATCCCTTTGTATGATGATATGGGCGGGCTGATCGGCTACAAGAGGGATCGCGACGGAAAAGTAGTGACCACCTCGCTTCAAAGTGATGTTCTCAGAGAAATAGCCCGAAAAGGCAATGGCGCGTATTATTCCATTGAAAGAGGTAATGACGGTATTGATGCTTTCCTGGCCAGAGTGGATGAGCTTGAGAAAGGAGAATTTTCCAGCCAGGAATATGCGGATTACAAAAATCAGTATCAGTGGATGGGAGCACTGGCTTTGTTTTGTCTCGTTTTCGGTTATCTCATGCCCACTACCCGTAGAGTAAATTCATGATCAAACTGTTTATAACGGATCTGGATGGCTGTATCACCATGCCTTTTCAGACGCCCGACTGGAATGCCATCACGCAGCTTCGTGAATTGTGTATCGCCAGCCGTACAGATAAAGCCATTCCCTCCTTAACAATATGCTCAGGCCGCCCGATGCCGTATGTAGAAGCGGTATCTCAGTGGCTGGATATGAGACAGCCCATGATCTTTGAAAGTGGGGGCGGGATCTACGACATGCAGAAAAATGAACTGATCTGGCATCCTGACCTGACCGGTGAAAAGGAGCGAAGTCTGGCAGAGATCAGGAGGCATGTTAAGCTGAACTATGTGGATCGGTTACCGGATGTGATCCCGGAATTTACCAAGCGCACCGATATAGGGATGGTATTCCGGAACGAAGGTCAGATCCGGCAGATATTACCCGAGCTTACATCCTGGATCGATGAATATCATCCTGAATTCGAGGTACATCATACCGAGGTGTCCATCAATATCATTTCCAAAAGGAGCAATAAGGGAGAAGGGATCCGGCAGCTATGCCAGCTGATGAACCTTAAGATCTCAGAAGTGGCCTATATCGGAGATACCGGTGGCGACATACCGGCTCTGAAGATCGCAGGCCGTTCATACGCTCCGAAAAATGCCATGCAGCACGTAAGAAAACTGGTTGACTACCCGCTGGAAAGCTCTGTTACGGCGGCGGTGCTGGAAGCCTATCGGGACTGCGTGGAATACAATAGGTCAATTGGCAATAGTTGAATTAGGAATAGGGCAAATGATCCTTCTGTATCACCCTGAGCGACCGCGAAGGACCTAGCCGGGTAAACGGGTGGTGGCTTAATTATAGCCCCGTGCTTTTCAGCCGTCTGGATCCTTCAGAGTCCCGAGAGCTCGGGATCAGGATGACTGGTTTAATTTATACTTCTTTCCCGGATCTGTTTCAGCAATTCAAAATAGCGCTCGATCAGTCGTTGGTAGTCCGGTGCATACTTGGTGAAGTTCGGGTCATTGAGCCGGGAACGGATCTGTTTTTCCAGTTCTTCCAGGGTCAGCTCAGGTGGAGTTACCCGGTTCAGTTCATCGGCTGCAGTTCCTTCTCTTTTTTCTTCTTCACCGCGCTCCTGAAGCGCTTTTTCCGCTTCGAGCATACGAGTCAAGATGTTGACCTGCCGCTCCTGCAATAAAGGATCCACGGCACCACCCCGCAGGTCGTTGATGGTATCTTCCATGTCCTCGATCATTTTCTGGAGTTCACTGCCGATGCGATCCCCATTGGCCGCGCCGCTTTGCTGAAGTTCCTGCAACTGTTTGCGGATCGCATTCTGCTGACGCGCCAATTGTTCCAGCCGTTCCATCTGATCCTGTGACAGCCGCTCCCCCTGCATGTCGTTGATCATCTGCTGGATCTGCTCATTGATCATTTGCTGATCGCCCTGCATTTGCTGCATCTGCTCCATCATTTGCTGAAGGCTCATGGTGCCGCTTCCGCCGCCTCCATTCTGCTGATTCTGTAGCTGTTCCAGAAGATTGGCAATCATAAAGGCCAGCTCATTGATCCCCCCAAAAGCCTGACGGGAAGCAACGGAAGAGTTTCTGCGATCCCGTTCGGCCATTTGCTGAATGGCACGTGCGAGCTGGTTTTCCACTTCCAGTTTACGCTTGTTGATCTGATTGGAAAAGGAAGGGATCTGGGCAGAAAGCTGGTAAAGGGAGTCGGAGAGGTGACCAAATATCTGCTCTACATTTCGCTGATCACGGGCATAGTCCACATAGGCCAGGCTGCGGCTTTCGGTTTCAGCTGTGGAGGTTACCAGCACTTCCTGTTCATTGGAAAGAGTGAGCAATGAATAGAGGATGTACTGCAGGCCTGCGACATTGATCTGTTGCTGCTGGCGGCCGATCGATTCCATGGTTTTCCGGGTCTCATCCGCCAGGTTCTGGAACTGTTGCTGAAAATTCGGTGGGTCGCTCTGATTCTGGTCTCCCGACTGCTCATTCGGTTTCTGGTTTTCTTGTCCGTCCTCAAGCTGCTCCTCAATGGCCTGTTGGATACGGTCCAGCTCCTCTTCTGCTTCCTGCTGGAGCTCACTGACCTGCCCTCTGTTTTTATCGGAAGTGTTTTCTGAAAGCTTTTCCAGCGCTTCTTTCATCTGATCGATCTGCTCCCGGTCCTCCTGCCTTTTGTTCCCGAGCACTTCTTCAGAAGGGGGATTTTCATTCAGTTCTTTTTCCTGACGGGCCTGATCTTCAAATGACTTAGCCAGCTTCTCCAGGTCAGACATCAGCTTCAGCTGCTTGAAAAGCTCAATGGTTCTCTCCAGGCGCTGTTTATAGAGTTCTTCATTGAACTCAAAATTCTCCATGGCCTGACGCATCTGTTCAGGGGTCAGCTCATTGAACTGCTCCATCATTTCCTGAAGCGCTTTTTGAAACTCAGGATCATCAATCTCCTCCATCAGCTGCTTCAGCTCCTCATAGGCCTGCTGTGTTTCCTCTGAAAGGAGGTTGTTCTGACTGAGTTCTTCCTTAATGGCTTCGAATTTCTCGTTCAGTTCCCGGATCTGCTCTTCCACCTCTTCCTGTTGCTGACGGATTTCGTCCAGCTGCTGATACTGCTCATAGTTTGTTTCCGGGTTTTCGCGCAGACTTTCCTTAAACTCTTCATACTGCTGCTCGATCTGTTCGAAAGAATCGGTGATCTCATCAAGCCCTTCACTCACATCATTTTCTTTTTCATCCAGGCTTTCAAAATAATCGACCAGAGAGGGCACCGTAAGGGTGACAGCCTGAGACCGAGCGGTTTTGGCCCCGTTAAACGCATCATTATCGGTTGCCTGGATCCAGAAGGTGAGTTCATCAAGAGGAGTGAGCTGAAGTCCGCTCAGATCCCAGCGGTAAGTTTGCAAGACCCCGTTCGGAGGATTCTGTAATCGGAGAGTGCCGGACACAGGCTCGTCCACGTAGGCTTTCCGGAGTTCATATTGCAATGAAGCCCCGGTAATGAGAAAGTCGTCCGTCGCCTTGTAGATCAGATCCAGTTGCTTTGGCTCCACCATCTCAAAAGAAGCGGAAGGTTCAACCAGCTCAACTAAAGGAAATTCATCCTCAATGGGTTCGACAATGAATTTGAAATCATTTCGGTTGGTTAGCCCGTTCCGGTCCACAAACCGGAAGGAGAGGGTATCTCTGTCCGTCACTTGAAGGGTGTGGGAAACCAATCCTTCGGAACTCACCGATAAAGTGTCTGTCGCATTGCCGGAATGTATGACTCCTTCGGCGATCTCCTTGTTTAGCATTCCTTCTAATCTGACTTCCGACCCCTGGTATGCCCGGATCACCGAAAATGGATAGCTCTGTGCGGCGGGTTCAATCCCGGTATAACCGGGCGGACTGATGAGGGCTTGCAGTTCCGAAAAACGAGGGCGCAACTGGACGTTTGCCCGGTAAACTTTGGACCGGTACTCATCCATCTGTATGTAATATTCCAGGTCGTTATTGATCGGAAGTGGAATAGAGCGGTATTCACCGTCTTTGAACTCCATGTTCCGGCTTCGGAACTGCTGCTCTACCGCTGTTTTAAGGCGAAGGCTTACTTTTTCCGGAAGTGTATTGCCCTCGAAAGAAACGGACGCCGTGAAATCGGAACCCTGCTCGAGGGTTATGTCCTCAGGGCTTACGGTGAACTGAAAGGGATTGGGCTTTTCAAAAGCTTCCCAGAAGGCAAGTGTCCTGAGCGTGGCGTCGTTCAGCGAAAAAGCCGTGCCAACCAACAGCACGAACATAAGCCCGGAGATGACCAGAGACCTGATAAAAAGGGCATTCGCGGTATGGGAGCTTTGATGCTTTTGAATCGCGTCTTCGAGAGTGGACGGGTCAACCCGTTCCAGATTCTGTTCTATGGCAGCCTGAACCAGTGCAGGGTCCGCGTATTGATCACTTTCCAGATCCAGCGAATAGTTTACTTCATTGAGTTCTGAAGACCTGCTGAAATCCCGGTAAAAGCTCGTGAAGTTCGCCTGATCAAAGCCCGTTTTCACCCGGAGTGATATCAGGGCCAACGCAATCATGGCGAGCACTAACACTCCGGTTTTGATCCACGGATCCAGGTAAAACTCATCCTCAAGCAGGATGATGAGCAGCACCAGCAATAAAGCCCCGGACAGTCCGAAGAGGACCCTGCTCAGGAAAGCTTGTCTTTTCAAATGAGTGAAAGCAGCCCTGAGTTTTTTTCGGACGGCCTGTACACTCCCGCTATTTGAAGATCGGTCTCCCATAGAATGAATAACGCAAAAAAAGGACAGAAAACCTTTTAAAAACCGTTAACACACGGCTTTATTGTGGCCTCAGAGCTCGTTTAAGGTGAGGGCAGCCCCCGAGCCGAATTTACGGCCATCCCGTTCGATCTGTATGATCTCCTGATAGTAGTCGTGCTCCAGGAACAAATACCAGCCTTCATCTGCGGCCTTGTTCAGGAATTCCTCTTTCTCCTTCAGCGTATCGGTAGGATACATGTCGTAGCCCATTACCCAGGGGAGGGGAACATGGACATGCGTAGGCAACAGGTCAGCTGCAAAAACCAGGGTTTTGCCATCCGCCTCGAGCCTGGGCAGCATCTGCCCCCGGGTATGTCCGTTTACCACGATGATTGAAAAGCCCGGCTCGAATTCATGGCCGTCATCCACCAGATTGATGAGCTCGCTTTCTTTCATGGGGCCGATGTTCTCTTTCAGAAAACTGGCCTTTTCACGGGCATTAGGATGCAGGGCCGTTTCCCACTGATCTTTATGAACATGATGTGTGGCATTTGGAAACCGGAATCTGAGCTTACCATTTTCATCGTAACAGGTGGTTCCGCCGCAGTGGTCAAAATGAAGATGAGTAAACACCATATCCGTTACATCCTCATAGCTAAAGCCCTGTGCCCTGAAAGAATCCTCCATGGAGTGGTTACTGAAATCCAGTCCATAGATCTTCGTCATCTTTTCGTCAAATTTATCCCCTGCACCGTTATCGATGAGATACACTTTGCCGGTGGCTCTGGATCTGATGAGCAGACACCGCATGGTCATCTGAATGCGGTTCTTGTCGTCTGCAGGGATCCCCCGCGACCATAAGGTCTTGGGAACTACTCCGAACATGGCGCCACCATCCAGCTTAAAATCACCGGCTGGGATCGAGTAGAGTTCAAAATCTCCGAATGTGGTTTTGGTCAGGCTCATAGATCGGTCTGCGTTTGGGTTTCAGCGAAAATAACAAAGGATCGGGTGAAGTGCTGTGTCCTTAAAAAAGAAAACCCCGCAGAAGTCAGGTGACCAATGCGGGGTTTTCCGATTTCCGGATTCCTCAGAAAGAAGGAACTACGTCAACCCGGTAGAGGGTATCCAGCAAAGTAACCCCCACCATGAGGATGAAGAAGGCCAGTGCCCCAATCAGCATCATGGTGTTAAATTTCACATCCCAGTACAGGTTCATAAAGAAAGCCGCTACCAGGGAGGCTTTCGCAAAGGCGATGGTCAGTGCCGTGATAATGTTAAAAGGATAGGGCAGGTGAATATATCGTGCCACTACCACGGTAAGGATCGTCAAAACGATCAGTGCGATACCGACGGCCCAAAGCTGGCCCGGTGTTGATACGTGATGGTCGTGATGTTGTCCGCTCATAGTTTATATCCTCTTATCATTCAATTAAGTAAAGTAGTGGGAACAGGAAGATCCAGATCAGATCCACCAGGTGCCAGTACAGCCCTGTGATCTCAACAGGTGTGTAATACTCGCTGCCGTACGCGCCTTTTCTGGCTTTGATGTACAGCCAGATCATCAGCCCGATACCAACCAGTACGTGCAGTCCGTGCACACCGGTCATAATGTAGTAAATGCCGAAGAAGACATGAGCCAGCGGGTGATCGATCCCGGTGTAGGTATAGTTGGCTTCACCGGGCAGAATACCAATATGGATCTTATGAGAATACTCAAAGTATTTGATCACCAGGAATACGCAGGCCAGCGCAATGGTGATCAGAAGGTTGATCTCCAGTCCCTTTTTCTGATCCTTTTGCGCTGAACGGATCGCCATGGCTACCGTCAGGCTACTACCGATCAGAACGACCGTGTTAACCGCTCCCCAGAAGGTATTGAGTTCGGTAGCCGCCTGCGTGAACAGATCAGGATACCAGGTTCTGAATACGATGTAGGCACAGAAGAGACCTCCAAAAAAGAGGATCTCATTTACCAGAAAGACCCACATTCCCATTTTGGCACTGTCGAACTGCTGTTCAGAATCCACGAAGTGGTGCTGAACGTGAGCCGGATGTGCTGATGAATGATTCGCCATCTATTTCTTCTGATTGTTGTTTAGTAGTTAATTTCGTTTAGCCGAGACTGTAATTCTTCCACTTGTCCAGTTCGGGATCTTTTACTTCAGCCTCAACTTCTTTGTCGTGTCCGTTTGTGTCAACGGCAAGGCCCAGCTGGAACTCCTCCATCGGCTTGTGATAGTCATAAGGGCCGTGGATGATCACCGGGGTGTGATCGAAATTGTGGAAATCAGGAGGTGAAGTGGCCTGCCATTCCAATCCGCGGCTGCCCCATGGGTTAGCCGGAGCTTTTTTCCCACGAATGAGTGAATCCACCAGATAGTAGAGAATGATCAGGAAGCCAAGCCCCAGCAGATAAGACCCGATGGTCGATGTCTGATGGAAAGCGGTGAACTGATCGATGTAGTTGTAATAGCGGCGGGGCATTCCCTGAGATCCCATTACAAACTGGGGAAGGAAGGTCACGTTAAAGCCGATGAAGATGATCACGGCCGCGATCTTACCCAGGGTTTCATTATACATCTTACCTGTCATTTTGGGCCACCAGTAATGCAGGCCGGCAAGCAGCGCGATCAGCGTACCGCCCATCATCACATAATGGAAGTGAGCCACCACGTAGTAAGTGTCGTGCAGGTGAATATCCACTGAAAGGGTTCCCAGCATGATACCGGTGAAACCACCAATTGAGAACAGGAACAGGAAGATGAAGACGTACAACATCGGGGTCTTCATATCGATCGAGCCTTTATACAGGGTGGCCACCCAGTTCAGGATCTTGATACCGGTCGGAATCCCTACCAGGAAGGTCAGGAAGGAGAATACCGTAGTTGCCACGGCCGACTGACCGGAGGTAAACATGTGGTGTCCCCATACCAGGAAACCGATAAAGGCAATAGCTAATGATGAAAGGGCAATGGCCCAGTATCCGAAAATGTGCTTTTTAGAAAATGTAGTGATCACCTCTGAAATGATACCAAAGCCCGGCACGATCATGATATATACGGCAGGGTGTGAGTAGAACCAGAAGAAATGCTGGTACAATACCGGGTCGCCACCCATAGCCGGATCAAAGATCCCGATGCCTAACCACCGCTCCATGGTGAGCAGAAGAAGGGTGATGGCCAGAACCGGTGTAGCCAGTACCTGAATTACAGAAGTGGCGTAGAGGGCCCAGATATTCAGCGGGAGTTTATCCCAGGTGATGCCCGGTGCACGCAGCTTGTGAATGGTCGTAATAAAGTTGGTTCCCGTCAGAATGGAGGAGAATCCAAGAATAAAGACCCCCATGGTTACCCAGATCACACTGGTTCCTGATTCAGTACTGTAGGGAGTGTAAAAGGTCCATCCCGTATCCAGCCCATTGTTTGCCAGTGCGATAAAGGTAAAAATAGCTCCGATCACATAAATGTAGAAACTGGCCAGGTTCAGCCTGGGGAAAGCAACATCCTTGGCTCCGAGCTGCATGGGAAGTATGAAGTTACCCAAGGCTGCGGGAATACTTGGTACCAGCACAAAAAACACCATGATGGCACCGTGCAGGGTGAAAAGCTGGTTATACTGATCGGCAGAAATAAAAGTAGTAGCGGGG
The DNA here is from genome assembly GCA_965267385.1 of Balneola sp. Lineage (GTDB taxonomy): Bacteria > Bacteroidota > Rhodothermia > Balneolales > Balneolaceae > Balneola. Next base: position 2,166,241 of record OZ253957.1, on the reverse strand, counting down.
GTGAACAGCTCGGTTCTGAGTGCCAGTGCCAGGAAACCACCGAGTGCAAAGAAAATGGCCACCGATACGAGATACATGATCCCGATCTTTTTGTGGTCCACAGTGGTCATCCATGCCCAGATACCTCTTTCTTCGGTATAGAAAGTACTGGTTGGATTTTCAGAGGGTTTAAACCGCTGAACTTTCAGCGTTTTTGTTGTTGCTTCAGCAGTAGCCATATCACTCAATAGTTTTTAGATATTCAATAATAGCGTCAATCTGATCGTCGTCCAGAAGGCCCTGATACGAAGACATCAGGGCATTTTCGTAGCCTGCTACGATCTTAGCCTGGGGCTCAAGAATAGATTCGCGGATATAATTTTCGTCCACAACCACGGTGCTTCCGTCCGCTAGTTGCTGCTCACGCTGCCAGATGCCTTTGAACGTTGGCCCGATGAGCTCGGAACCGTCCATCGAGTGGCACGACTGACAGCCATTGGTTTCAACCAGTGCTTTGCCCTGCTCAACAGGGGTGCCCTCGCCGGGGATGTTGGCTGTAGCCAGCCAGGTTTCAAAATCTTCGGGCTCGTGGACCACCACTTTGGCAAGCATATCAGAGTGGGAGGTACCACAGTACTCGGTACAGAATACGATGGATTCACCGGGCTCTTCCGCCTCAAACCAAACATAGGTATAGCGGTTCGGGATTACATCGTGCTTAATCCGGTAATCGGGTACATAAAACGAGTGCAGGATATCCCGTGACTGCATCACCAGCTTGATGGGCCGCCCGGCCGGTACGTGTAACTCATTCGGGCTTACCGCGCCGTTGGCATATTCAAAATTCCAGGCCCACTTAAAACCGGTCACTTTCACTTCATAAGCTCCGTCCGGAACCGCGCGCAGGTTCAGCCACCCGCTGTAGCCCCATCCGAAGACCACCAGGGTTAACAACAGTGGAATGACCGACCAGGTGATCTCCAGCGTATTGTTGTGGGTGATGAGCGGGGTCTTATCATCGTCAGACTTCCGCTTGTATTTGATGGCGAAGTAGATCAGCGCGATGGTAATACCCAGAAGCAGAACAAGGCTCACTTCATTGATAAAATGGAATAAGGCGTCGGTGCTGTCCGCTGTAGGCGATTTCGCCTCAGGGAGCATGAAATCGAATAATCTGCCCATTAGTTAAAATCGATGTTTGTAGTTTGTTTTTTGCGTTTTTCCCGCACCCACAAAAGGGTGAGAAATATACCGAGAATAATTAGTGTAGCCAAGCCTCCGAGCTTCATAATATTCATCGCGACGGGGACGTAGCTACCGGAATCCGGATCGTACTGATAACAGTACATCACCACTTTTTCCAGCGTGTTTCCGATCTTGCCGTCGGCCGACTCATAGAGTGCATTCCGAACGTCAAACTCATTGTAAGAGATACCGTAAAGGTAGCGCGTAATTTTACCGTCGGGGCTTAACATCATGATAGCGGCGCTGTGCGCATACTCTCCGGTGCCCTGCACTTCTCTGACACTGAAGCCGGTTGCCTCAGTGACCCGGTCGATCTGGGATTGTTTTCCCGTGAGAAAATACCAGCCTTCCTGTGCGTCGGTATTCTGTAAACCGGCCAGATATTCTTCCCGGTAACGGACGGCCATAAGGTGGTCTTCTCCGGGATCCACACTGAATGAAATGATCAGGTAATCCTTGCCGGGCTGCCAGGCCAGCTCATCCACTACATCCATCATACCTTCGATGACCAGTCCGCACAGCATGGGACATTCAAAATAGAGGGGATTGAGGATCACCGGCTTGCCTTCTTCCAGAAGATCGCCCAGAGTGGTGCTGTCTCCATTCACCGTGGAGAATGTGGCGTCGAGCGGGATGTAATCACCCAGTTTCTCTTCGACACCTACGCCTTGCAGCGCTTCAGGTGTATTGCCTTGATTAAGCTGGGCAATAACGCCGGTTGAAGTGAAAAGCACTGCAAGCGTTAGATATGCTGACAGTGCAAAGCGTCTCATAAAGTAAGTTATTCCGCGGCCATTTTGCTGATGGCGCTGTCGATAGGAATGCGGTAAATGCCATTCTCCGGGTCAACAACACCAAAGCTGTTCAGCGTTTCCTGTGCCTGCTCCTGAAGCTCGTTGATCTCAATATACTGGCTGTTGAAGGAAGCCTCCTGCTGTGCCTCAAAGTAGCTGGTCTGTGAGAACTGGATCAGTCCGGCGATCGTAACCACAACCAGAACAGTTCCGAAAGCGGTCCAGAAGGTCAGCTTCCGGTAATCCAGCACGTCACCATGCGCACCATACTGAACATATTTGTACAGTTCTTCGTCATCGGTTTCGATCTCAACATCTTCACCGACAGCGTGATGATGACCATGGCCGGCCTCATCATCCGCGGCAGCGAAGATGGAGGAAGCGTTTCCTTTGAGTTCTTTTACCCAGCTTTGGATGTCTTTTTTGGATATACCGTGCTTTTCAGCCAGAGCATCCAGTTCCTCCGCTGAAGAAGAGAGGGCTTCGAGAGCGATGTTAGCTTTAAATTCTGCGCTGTGCTTTGAAGACATAGATCAGCAATTATTGGTGATATGATTTAGACAGGCAATCATCCATCTTGGGGTCGTTTTTCGGAACCATACTTCCCTTACCAAACCGGTTAAAGAAAAGTCCGAAGAAAATACCACCCAGGCCAAGGAAGGTTGCGATGTCGATCCAGCTAAAGTGTAAACCGGCCTCACCGGCACCGCCATGACTCATGGCCGGCATCGAGATCCAGTAAATTTCAAGAAAGTGCATAATCAGCACTATGGCGGAAACCACGCCCAGTACCGTACGATTATGCTTGGCTTCGCGGTTCAGCAATACGATAAAAGGAAGCGCGAAACGGAAGATCAGTAAGCCGTAGGCGATGTATTCCCAGCCGTGTTCCATGCGGTGGTAGTACCACAGAGTTTCTTCCGGGAGGTTCGCGTAATAGATCAGCAGGAACTGGCTGAAAGCGATGTAGGCGTAGAATACCGTAAACGCAAAGAACCAGGCGCCCAGGTCGTAGATATGAACCTTCTGAATGGTATTCTGAAGCAGCCCGCGGCGCTGCAGGAAAAAGACCATCAAGATCATAACCGGCCAGAAAGCCTGGAAGTTGATCGCGAAGAAATACACACCAAACATGGTTGAGAACCAGTGTGGATCCAGGGACATCAGCCAGTCAAAACCGGCAAAGGCCACGGAAAGAGCAAAGATCAGGATACCCGGCGCACTCAGTTTTCTCATGTAGGTGGTGATGCCCCAGTCTCCCGTCTCGTCCAGATCGGTGGAAGCTTTATACAGTTTATATCCAAAGAAGCCCCAGATACCGAAGTACACAAACTGACGGATCAGGAAAAAAGGAGTATTCAGGTAAGCCGACTTGCCTTTCAGGATCTTGTCAGCAGCCACTACGTCTTCATGGGTCCAGTGATAGAGATTGTGCATACCCAACAGCACCGGTATGAAGAAGACAGCCCAGATCCAGATGTTGGAAGCGAATACTTCAGGGATCCGGCGAACCACAACGCCCCACGAAGAACGCGTAATGTGGTGCAGCATGATCATGATCAGCGAAGAAAGGGCAATACCGGTAAAAAAGGTAAAGCTCACCAGGTACGAAAAGAAAAACTGGTCCGCATTCATGAAATAGCCCAGCAGGCTTACGATAAGGCCGGCTATTCCCAGTCCGAAGGCGGCACGGGGTACCCTGCTTTCCGTCGGAAATTCTAAAGAATCGGTTATTGTAGGCTTATGACTCATTATATAGTGTATTAAGCAATATTCTTAGTTGTCGCTCAGCGATTTGATGTATAGTACCAGGGACTCAATTTCGTGATCTGCGAGGTAGTCGTAAGAAACCATCACGCCGTTTTCGTATGCAACCGTCTTCTTGGCATTCGGGTTGACAATAGACTCGCGAATATATTCTTCATCCCTGGTGACGGTAATGCGCTCCCCGTCCTCGGTAATGACTTCCGCTTCGCTGCCGTATAGTCCGCCCCATCCCGGGCCGATACCATCCACTGCTTCCGTACTGTGGCAGGCTGCACAGCCATTCTGGGCCACCACCTGTTTGCCCAGATCCACTGAAGCCTGAACTTCAGTGTCTTTGGTGCGGGCTTCTTCCAGGGCGGCCAGGCGTTCCTGCTCAGCCTCGTACTCGCGCTTCAGAACGGCCAGATCCACCTCATATTCCTGAATTTCAGACTCATTCACATTCTGGCTGGCCTGAAGGGCACGAATGTAGGCGACAATAGCCCAGCGGTCGTGCACCGGAATCTGCGTGGAGTACGAAGGCATGCTCCTCACCCCGTTGTAGATCGCGGAGTAAAGCTCTCCGTCGGGGGCTTCCCGCAGCCGGTCGGTATGATAGGATGGAGCCGGTACATATCCGTAGCGCCCGGTCATGATGATGCCCTGGCCGTCCCCGACTGAACCGTGGCAGGGAGTACAGAAGATCTCATAGCGATCCTGCCCGCGGTACAGGAACGACTTGGTGACTTCCACGGGCATCTCGGCGATCCATTCGCCGTTTTCATCCACGCCTTCATAATAGGCTCGGTCTTCTTTTTGAAGGCCCCTCGCAATTGTGCCTTCCACGGGCTGCCGCATGGAACGGTTGTCATCAAAGAACTTATTGACCTCCTGAGCCTCCTTTCGCGGCTGCTGGTCCATATTCATGTTGGGATGGATAGGGGGCTTTTCGGAGAGCTGGCCGCGACAGGCAGTCAGCATCACGCCCAATCCCATCACGCAGGCGATCTTAAGTATTCCTTTCGGGCTCATTAAAGGATTTCTGTGATTCATATTAGTCATATACTTCCTCGATGTGGGTTGCGCCGGCTTCTTCAAAGAGCTTGCGAACTTTCTCAGCTTCAAAAAGGGAATCTTCAGCTTCGATATAAGCGAAGAAACCATCGTCGGTCACTTTTTTGAAGCGATCTACATTGAACAAAGGATTATGCAGCCTGGGAAGGCCATTCAGGAAGAACATTCCGAACACGGCTCCGAAAGCAGACAGCAGTACGGTCAGCTCAAAGGTGATAGGCACCCAGGCCGGGCCGTTCAGGAACGGCTTGCCGCTGATGTTCATCGGGTAGTCCACTACCGCCATAAAGTACATCATGGCGATGGCTCCGGAGAAACCAAGCAGCCCGTGTAACAACACGATCCATCCCAGCCTGGACTTTTTCAGGTTCATCGCCTTGTCCATGCCGTGTATAGGGAAGGGGCTGAAGGTGTCGAACTTCGTGTATCCGGATTGAACCACTTTACGGGCCACATCGGTGAGTTCTTTGGGATTACGGAACTCAGCCAGTATGCCGTATAGCTTTTCTTGTTCTTCTGTGTTCTTAACTGCAGTACTCATAATCGTTAAACCTTCTCAACTTGAGGTTTAGGGATCTCCACTTTGGGAGGATGATATTCGTTGGTCTTCTCATCGTAGTTGTGAGGATCGGCCTGCGGAATCACCGCTTTCACTTCAGCCAGGGCGATCATCGGCAGGAATCGCAGGAAGGCCAGGAACATGGTGAAGAAGAGGCCAAAAGTACCCACGTAGGTAAGTACATCCCAGATCGTGGGGGAATAGTAATCCCAGCTGGACGGCAGATAATCGTTGGCCAGCGAGGTTACCGTGATCACAAACCGCTCGAACCACATACCGATATTCACGACGATCGAAATAATGAAGGTGAAGGTCACATTGGTTCTGAGCTTCTTGGACCAGAAAAATTGCGGAGAGAACACGTTACAGACCATCATGGTCCAGTAGGCCCAGGCATAGGGGCCCGTGGCTCTCAGCATAAAAATAGCTTTTTCGTACTCCACGCCGCTGTACCAGGCAATGAAGAATTCCATCATATAGGCAAAACCAACCATGGAGCCGGTTACCAGGATCACAATATTCATTTTCTCCATGTGATCGTCCGTCATGATGTCTTCCATGCCGTAGATCTTTCGGGCCACGATCATCAGCGTAAGCACCATCGCGAATCCGGAGAAGATCGCGCCCGCCACGAAGTAAGGAGGGAAGATCGTGGTGTGCCATCCGGGGATCATGGAAACCGCAAAGTCAAAGGATACAATAGTATGAACCGAGAGTACCAGTGGGGTTGCCAGTCCGGCAAGGATCATGTACGCCTTCTCGTAGTTCCACCAGTGGCGGTTGGAACCGGTCCAGCCCAGAGAGAAAATACCGTAAGCGATCTTTCTCACTTTATCGACCGCGCGGTCGCGCAAAGTGGCAAGGTCTGGTACCAGGCCTACATACCAGAACAGCAGGGAAACGGTGAAGTAGGTAGATACCGCGAATACGTCCCATAACAGGGGAGAGTTGAAATTCGGCCACATGGCCATCTGATTCGGGATCGGGAATACCCAGTAGATCACCCAGATACGCCCCACGTGAATGGCCGGGAATACGCCGGCACACATTACGGCAAAGATGGTCATCGCTTCCGCGAAACGGTTAATCGCGGTACGCCAGTCTTGCCGGAAAAGAAAGAGGATCGCCGAGATCAGGGTTCCGGCGTGACCGATACCGACCCACCATACAAAGTTGATGATGGCCCATCCCCAGCCTACCGGGTTATTCAGTCCCCAGATACCGGTTCCTTCCCAAATCAGATAAGCAATGGATCCCAGGAGCACAAAAAGCAGCCCGTTGGCCGCGATCATAGCCAGGTACCAGGCTTTGGGAGTCGGTCTTAAGTTTACATCAGTAACCAATCTTGTCAGGCTGGCAAAATCATGATTGCCTTTCACAAGAGCGGGTTCCGGTACGTAGTCGTATTTACTCATGTTTTGGATGTATTCCTGATTAATATCTTAGGCCAAAGCAGGGTTTGGGTTTCTGAGTTTCGCCATATAGGATGTACGGGGACGTGTATTCAGTTCTTCCAGCATCTGGTAGTTACGCTCATTGCGCTTCATCTTCGCTACTTCACTGTTTTCGTCCGTCAGGTCACCAAAGTAGATGGCATCGGCGGGACACGCGCTCTGGCAGGCCGTCTTAACGGCACCGTCAGCCGGTTTTGGTGAGCCGGTCTCGATTTTGGCTTCGATCTTGGCGCGGTTCACACGCTGTACACAGTACGTACACTTTTCCATGACCCCGCGGAACCGAACGGTCACATCCGGGTTCATCGCCATTTGAATGATATCCGGCTCGTCTCCGGTGACCAGGAATTCTTTCGGATAGTTGAAGAAGTTGAAGCGGCGAACCTTGTACGGACAGTTATTGGCACAATAACGGGTACCGATACAACGGTTGTAGGTCATCTGGTTCATGCCGTCTTCGCTGTGCGTAGTGGCGGCAACCGGACAAACCTGCTCACAGGGAGCCAGTTCGCAGTGCATACACGGTACCGGCTGGTGAACCGCCATGGGTTCATCCACATCATCACCGACATAATAGCGGTCGTTGCGGATCCAGTGCATCTCACGGCCTCGGTTTACTTCCTTTTTACCGATAACAGGGATGTTATTCTCCGACTGACAGGCTACGATACAGACTCCGCATCCAAAGCAGGAGTTCAGGTCGATCGCCATGCCCCATTGGGGTTCAGAATCCGGAAAAACTTGCTCATCAAAAAGCGAGATCGGTACATCTTCACCTTTCTCTTTTGCTTCTTTCATGCCCGGTACCGGGTAGGTATGCACATCCAGGAAGGAGGCGAAGTCCGGGTTATCACGATATTCATCAATGGTGGCCATGCGGTACATGTCGCGGCCTTCCAGGCTGTGATGATCCTGAACGCAGGCAATTTCATAAGTGTCGCCGGTTCTGGAAACCTGTGCGGAAGTGAAGAAATGCTCTCCCATCAGGGGGTACACATCCACTCCGCCGGTGGTATAGTCGATCCAGCTGTTGGCCACACGCCCGATACCGTCCCGTCCGTATCCGGTGGTCAGCGTGATGGAGCCGTCCACATGGCCCGGCTGAATCCAGGCCGCGATCCGGATGCTTTTTCCGTTGGCGGTGATCTCCACCACATCTTCGTTCTCAACTCCCAGGCTCTCGGCGGTCATCGGGCTCATCAGCGCGACGTTATCCCAGGTGATCTTGGTCATGGGGTCCGGCAGCTCCTGCAGCCAGGCGTTGTTGGCGAAGCGGCCGTCAAACACAGAGGCATCCGGGCGGATCGCGATCTCGATACCGCTGCCTTCGGTGGTATCCAGTGCAGAAGCGATGCGGTTGGCAAATCCTGAACGCAGAGAGAACAAACGGGTATCGAACTGGTTGCGCACGATAACGCCGTCATGTAAAATGTCTTTCCATCGGTCTTCCGTATTTCGGCGGTACATGCGCCCGAAGGTGTCCTGTACCAGGTCGTAGCCGGAAGTCAGCTCGCCGTTCACGATCACATGTAAAAACTCAATCTCGCTTATGCCATCATACAGAGGGCGGATCTGAGGCTGGATAACCGAAAGGTCACCTTTGAAAGAGTAACCGTCGCCCCAGCTTTCGAGATAATGCGCTCGGTTTACGTGCCAGTTGGCGATTCTGGAGGTCTCATCCACATAGTCGGACAGGTGAATGACCTGGCCGGCATTTCCTAATGCCGACGCAAAGTCCACATTCTGTGCCGAAAGCACGGGGTTGGTTCCGATCATAACGACCGCGTCCACGTCTCCCGCGTTTAGTTCTTCAGCCAGTGCGGCGAGGGATGGCCCGTTATCCTGTAAATGCGGTACCCGCAAATAAGAAACTGTAGGGCGGTTTTCCAGCGCGATGTTAATAGCGGCAACCGCGGCATGGACTTCAGGTGCATGCTGCAGGCCAACGGTGACCACGCTGCGTCCTTTATTATTGATCAGTTCATCGACCAACACGGAGATCCACTCGTGATTGCTGAATTTGTTTGAGACATTGCGGAAAGCGTTCAATCCGTCCACCTGCTCACTGAGGGCCGCTGCAAGAGCGTAAGTAAATGCCGGAACCTCACTGGCTTTTACTTTAAGGCGGTGATCCGCGAGTGAACCGGTGAGCGTAAAGGAGTCCTCCACAGAATAAATGCGGGACATGACACTGTCGGTGCCGGTCACTTTACGCCGTGAGCTTACCGCTTTGGCGTATTCCACACTGTTAGGATGCGTACCGGCCATGAAGTCATCATTCAGAGAAAGGATGACATCGGCCTTATCAAAATGGTTGTAGGTTCTCAGGCGCTCACCGAGGGCAATTTCATTACCTGCCACCGCATTTTCCTCACCAAACACTTCGTAGGTGGTCCAGCTGGCATTGCTGAACGTGCTGAGCGCGTTCTCTTTCAGCCTGGCGTAGGTTGGCGAAGAAGAAGCCTCCGATACAAAAGCGATGCGCTTGCTGCGGTCCGCAAAGTACTCAGCAGCAAAAGCAACGAAGTCTTCCATGGTGGATTCCGTACCGTCTTTCAGGACCTTCTTGGAGCGGTCCGGGTCGTACATGCCCAGTACGGAAGCCTGAGTATAGGCATTGGTGGCACCCCTGCTGCCGGGATGCATGTCATTACCTTCAATTTTAGTGGGGCGGCCTTCGTGGTTTTCAATGACCACACCGTCAACGCTGCCCAGAAAAGGAATAGCCGAAGCGTAAAAAAGAGGTACACCCGGAACAATATCCTCGGGCTGCTTTGAATAAGGAAGGATTTTTTGAACGGGCCGGCGAGCAAAATCACAGCTGGCCAGCAGCACAGCAGACCCCATGATGGCCAGGAAGCCCCGGCGGGAGAATCCGTCGGTCAGCTCGGTGGCATTTTCAGGGAACTCCCGTTCAACAAATTTTTGATATTCCTGGTTTTTAGCCAGTTCGTTCAGGCTTTTCCAGTAAGTATTTTGTTTAACTTCGCTCATTAGGTTAGGTGTGAGTTCAAAAATCCGTAGTGATTAGTAGTGACAGCCCTGGCAGTATTCAGGGGGGCTCACGTTATTTTTCTCAACCAGCTCAGCGCCGAGCTCCAACTGGTTTTCGACCTTGTAGCCCATAGTCGTTACCTCTTCCACAGGGCGCAGAAATTTCTCAGGCTCCCGGTGGCAATCCAGGCACCAGCTCATGCTGAGTGGCTCGGCCTGATAAACCACTTCCATCTTATCGACGCGGCCGTGACAGCTTTCACAGCCTACACCCACATTCACATGAGCGGCATGATTGAAATAGGCATAGTCAGCGAGGTTATGTACCCGTACCCATTCCACCGGCTGGCCGGTTTCCCAGCTCTCACGGATGGGGGCAAGCTTCTCGCTGTCGGTTTTGATCTGGTTGTGGCAGTTCATACAGGTTTGGGTAGCAGGTACATTGGCTTGCTTCGATTCAAATACACTGGTATGACAGTACTGGCAGTCGAGCCCCAGCTGATCTACGTGCAGTTTATGGCTGTATGGAACCGGTTGGGTAGGAGCGTATCCTACATCGGTATACTCAGGTGAGAAAAAGTACCAGACCGAAAGAATAACAACGTTCGCTAAAACAATGAGTCCGATCAGTAACTTGCGAGGAACTTGATTTGTCCACTTTGGGAAAATCTGCGCCATAGAGATTGCTAATTTTGGTTTAAGGAACGGGCTTTCACTCCCGGTTTAAAGGCCGCGCAAATCTACCCAAATTCTACCTCACTTTGAAGAAAATGATGAACGGTACGTCTTATTTAAATCCGTTCTAAATAGATTTCTGCCGGCCATTGTATGATCCGGAATCAAAGCTTCGCAAAGATAGGACAGATTTCGAAAAGTTTCCCGAAAAAGGAATCTAAAAAAGTGAGAAAGGGTTATGGATGCGTTAACTTTGGCACTCAATAAACTAGAAGAACGTTCACCGATCGAATTCATGGATCAAGTAAATCCTCTGCCGGAACAAATCCGGGTTTTTGAGAAGATCAATCCCCGGACTGCATTCTATTTCATCATTGGTTTCAGCCTGGCGGCATTGCTTTTCCTGGTCTGGCTGATCTACATCAACGAAGGGGCGGCCGATGCCCCGCAATGGGTCCGCAGTATGCCGGCCTGGAATGCAGGCTTCAATACGCTGAGTACCGTTTTTCTGCTCCTGGGTTTTCGGGAGATCAAAAAGCGGAATTTCAGCAGGCACATGAAATTCATGATCAGCGCTTTCGTGACTTCGGCACTGTTTCTGGTCAGTTATGTGGTGTACCACCATTTTGTGGGCGATACCAAGTTCATGGGGGAGGGCTTCATCCGGCCCGTTTATTTCTTTGTGCTGATCACCCACATCGCGCTCTCCGTCTTTGTGGTGCCGCTGGTGCTCAGCAGCTTCTACCTGGCCTTTGCGGGTAAGTTTGAAAAGCATCGCAGGGTCTCGAAATGGACCTTCCCGGTCTGGCTGTATGTGTCGGTGACCGGCGTGCTGGTCTTTTTTATGCTGAAGTATCTGGGATAGGCCCTCGGTTTCCCGGCTTCATATCCTTGTCAACTGGCCGGGAAAGCGCGGGAACGGGAATGTGCCGGCTTCTCAAACTGAAGGGATAACAAAACTCCGGATTCCCGCCCTGAGTGCAGACAGGCAGGCTCCACCCATATTCCGGAGTAAACGTACGGCGGATGTGCAGGAATGACTTTAAAGGGTTGATAACTGCTCAATAAAATACAATACACACCGGGGTGGCAGCTTCCAGGTGCTTTTCGGTATGGGTGAGCTTGCCGGTCTCTGTATCAATCGTAAAGATCTCGATGGTGCCGGTATCCTGATTCGCTGCATATAAATAGTCGCCCGAAGGATGGATAGCGAAGTTCCTCGGGATCTCGCCGCGGGTGGAAGTATGCCCCACTAAACTCATTCGCCCTTCTCCGTCCAGCGCAAAAGTTACGATGGAGTTATGCCCCCGGTTGGAGGCGTACACAAACTGTCCGTTGGGATGCACATGGATATCGGCGGTGGAATTCCAGCCCTCAAAATCCTCGGGGAGGGTGGGGAGGTTCTGCAGTTCCGTCAATGAGCCGTCGGCCGGGCTATAGCGGAACAGGCTGATGGTGGAGTTCAGCTCGTTGATCACATAAGCCCATTCTCCTTTTGGGTGGAAGTCCATGTGTCGGGGTCCCGCACCCGGGCTGAGGCTCACATACTCCTCTTCGGTCGGTTTGAGCTTGAACTCCTGATGATCGATTTGATAACTCCAGACTTTGTCGGCCCCCAGATCGGGTATATATAAATAGGTGTTGTCGGGACTCACTTTAGCCATATGCACATGCGAACCATCCTGATTGGGATGGGGTCCGCTGCCCCTGTGCTGCAGGGTTTGAAGAAGAACAATGCTGCCGTCCGGTTTTCGCTCATACACTGAAACCACGCCGCCCACATAATTCGCTGCAAACACGAAATTTCCGCTTTGATCCACGCTGATGTGAGCCGGAGCCAAACCGTTGCTGGGCTGCCGGTTGATGAGGTTCAGGCTGCCGTCTTCATGAATGGCATAGGCATATACATAGCCGGTCTCGTCATCACCAGGCATGATCTCGCTGACAGCATACAGATTCTGCCGGTCCGGAGAAATGGCGAGGAAGGTCGGATTGATGATGTTCTCCGTAGTATCGGTCAGGGACAGCGAGTTGCCATCACCCTGGATTGATGCGCGGTAGATGCCGCCGCCTTTTCCGTTTACCCAGCCTTCGTCACGAGTATAGGTGCCGATAAAGATGTGATCAGGATCACTTTCCTGAACGGGAGAGGGCTGGCAGGCAAGGCTTAGTAGTAAGGCCGCCCCTAAAATAGGCTTAACGAAGATATTCATAAGGTATGAGTTGAGTGAGGATTGAACATACACGGAAATTGCTAAAGATGGTACGAAGGGATGAGGAGAAGTAAAGAAGAGGTGGAATGAGGCTGGTAAACCTCCACAGACCCCGCATCAAGTGCGGGGTGACGACTTTAAAAAAGGTATTGTCATCCCGGCCCCGAGCCGGGATCTGTAAGGAGTGACCCTGTGAACGTTCTCACTAACATGAGCAACGCTTATGTATACATCATGTCCAACATAGAAAGGACCACGCTCTATGTGGGAGTGACCAGTAATCTCAGCCAAAGAGTTTGGGACCACAAACAGGGGAAGGGGTCAGTTTTCACTTCTAAGTACAAGCTAACCATTCTGTTATATGCGGAGGAACATGGCTCTATATCAGATGCAATAGAGCGTGAGAAGAGGTTGAAGAAGTGGAAAAGGGCATGGAAATGGGAGTTAATCAGAACTCTGAATCCTGAACTTGTGGATTTGTATCCCACATTGCGAGGGTAGCTCTCCACAGATCCCGGATCTCACCTGCCTGTCGGCAGACAGGCTTCGTTCGTCCGGGATGACGACTTTAAAAAAGGTGTGGTCATCCCGGCCCTGAACCAGTCTTTGCGAGGAGTCCTTACTTAGTATTGTGGCTCTATTCTTACCGACGAAGCAATCTCATAGTTGGAAGGCTGGGCTTCGTACAGGCAGGCCTAATGCAGGTTGACGACTTTAAATGAGGTTGTCATCCTGAACTTGTTTCAGGATCTGTGGAAGGCTACTCTCGTAATGGAGGATATAAATCGACCAGTTATTTTTGTTACGGAGGTCCTCCTCCGTAATGTCCCGATCCGTTGGGAGGAGCTCTGCTCCCACGGAAGCAGAGCTTCCGGACTTCATTCCGCAGCGGAGCTACGGAACGAGGTCTAAGAGGTTGTCATCCCGGCCTCCGAGCCGGGATCTGTAAGGAGTGGTACTCAAATCAAGCTTGCACTCGAAATCCCTACTCCGCCGTGGCCCACTTGGTGATCTTATTTTCCACCGGGTCGAGCGTTTTCAGGTAGGCGTAGATCGCACTCAGTTCCTCTTCGCTCATGTTGCTGTAAAAGCGCCAGGGCATCTCAGTCTGCATCTGTCCGGGCACCACTTCGCCGGTATTGATCACATGGGTGGAATCGGTGAACTGCTTGAAGCGGGCAATGAAAGCTTCTTCCGTCCAGCTTCCGATACCGGTTTCCAGATCGGGCGTGATGTTGGCTGAGGTGACCATACCGCCCGGTACCGGGAAGTCCGTCCCGCCGGCAAAGCCCATCCCCGGCACGGGAGCACCTTTATCCATAGGAGTGTGACAGTCGGCGCAGCTGGCCATGGTGGTCAGATACTGTCCGTATTTGATCTTTTCGGAAACATCCGGCCGCTTCGTTAAGGCGGCTTCCTGCGGCAGGGTATTGATGATGAAATTCATCGGGAAGTTGGAGGAAGATTCCGGAACATCGTGCTCGATCGGTTCCAACGTGCGCAGGTAGGCGATGATGTCCTTAATGTCTTCCGGGTCGGCCAGCCGGTAATTGGTGTAAGGCATGATGGGGAAGAGGGCGCTTCCGTCTTTACTGACCCCGGTAGTAATGGCCCGGAAGATCTCCCCGTCGGTCCAGCCGCCCAGATGATAAGGAGTCAGGTTTGTGGCGTAATAGCTGCCCGGGAAGCCCGGTTCCCCAAAAAGGTTACCGCCTTTACCCAGCGTGCCTTCCTCTATAGTGAGGGCGAACCTGCTGTAATCTTTACCCGAATGGCAGTCCATGCACACATATACGTTGTGCGCCAGGTATTTTCCGTTCTCGATGCGTTCTTTGGTGAGCTCCACCGTCATGTCGGTTGCCGGACCCACATTGGGTAAGGCAGTGCTCACATAGACCAGCATGCCTCCCACAGCTAGCAAAGCCACAGCCAGTAATCCCCCGATTACTTTTAATAGTGTTTTCATACGATACCCCCCATTTGTATATCTGATGGGAAGCCTGAGCCCCATCCCCCGTTATGATTTGGCGCTTAATTTGGGGAAACCGGAGGAAAAAAACTAATGGAGGTTAAAACAGCGTTGTGATCCCGTCCGCCTGCTGCCTGGCAACTAAGAGGAGCGGTCCGGTAGATATCTTCCGACGAAGTTCCCAACAACCGCCCCTGCTGCAGCGCAGATAAAGCCTACGATCAACGCGATCACAATCTCAAAGGGCCAGAGGTTGTGGGAGGTGGAATCCTGAACTGCTTCAAACACCACACGGCCCAGTACCGCCGCTCCCACCGACAGACCAGTTACCAGGACCGTGTCCCGGAAGGGAGCTATACGATAGGCCCGCAACAAAAGGGCGGAGAGAAGGACCACGGTGAGTGCGGGGGTCAAGAGGGCATCCGGAAGACTGATTTCGCCATAGGGCATTCTCCAGTATGGAATCCCGACCGCCAGAAAACCCGCGGCGGCTGAAAGGGACAACCAAAATGACTTCTTATTTTTCATGATCAACGTACTTAACGGTTTGGCCTTATTGACAGGAATGTAATTAAAACTGGGAATTTCTCTTAAGCCCGGACGCATAACAGAGCGACTGCCCCTGGCGGGCAGTCAGGCTCGCACCGTTTGATTGGGAGGTGGGTTGTTGGCCTACCTTTGCCGGCAGGCAGGTTCGGCTTAAGATCTGGGATAGTTCCGGAGTGCTGGAACAGTTCTGCCCGGAGTGGTGGAAATAAGCCCGTAAAGATGTTTGTGCCATAGGCATCTCATTGGGAGACGCCGGTAGCGTCAGCTAAGATCTCCTGATCGACCATGTCAAAAGAGGTGGGAACGGGTACCAGCCTTGATGAGTATTACGAGAACGTACTATCTAGGGTGGGAAAACTATGTGTCCTTGACATTATCCTTTTTAAAGATGTTATGCCTGAACAGCTTTGAGTGGAGCAATTTCTTTGCTTGGGCGATGAGAGGATAAATCATACATAGCTTGTAGATTTAACCAAAACTCAGGAGAGGTATTTAAAGCCTTTGATAAAAGCCAAGCAGTATCCGAAGAAATGCCTCTTTTTCCACGTACAATTTCATTAATTCGTTGAATGGGAATATCCAGATGGTCAGCTAATTCTTTCTGCGTTAATTCCATCGGTTCAAGGTATTCTTTCAGTAAAATCGTCCCGGGATGTGTAGTTATTCTGTTTTGTGGAATCATGGGTTTCACCTTTTTTCTAATGATAATCGACAATGGCTACATCAAATGCACTGGAATCTTGCCAACGAAAAACAATTCTCCATTGGGTATTAATTCGAATACTGTGATATCCTTTATAATCTCCACGCAGTGCTTCTAATCTGTTGCCTGGAGGTGATCGTAAATCGTCTAAAGAAGTAGCCGCATTCAGAATATCTAATTTGTAGATCGCTGAATCTAGGATTTGAGTAGGAAACTTTCGAGCCTTACTGCTCGAATTTCCATGAAACAGATCTGACGTTGCTTTGTCTCCGAATGATTTGATCATTCCTTAATTTAATGGATTAACGGTATCCATGCAACGAAATTGTTTTGTGAAGGCATAACGGCCTGGCAAATAAGCGGCGAGGTGACCAATTATCCAAAGTCCCGAACTACAAACTCGTCCGCTTGATTTGCTTGTTATGTGAAAACTGAGGTGCCCGGGACTACCGCTAAATGTGGGAAAAGCAATCCATTACTGCAACCCGGAAATTGAGCATGTTTCCCGGACAGGCTAACCGGAAATGTAGAACAGGAGTTGCCGAACAACGCCCCGGGCGCTCCCGAAAGGTGAACACATTCTTGAGCGACTTTTCCAACAAAATTTCCCCAAAACCACGGGCGCAGATTCGGGACTCTTTACTGGCAAACCACAAACAACGCTCCAGACCAAATTAGAAGTCACGAACCCCACAAAAGCCCCAATCAAAAAACCACAAATGCCTGAAGCCTGACCGGGCACATAACGACCCCGCGCATAAGCGGCGTGCAGACCAACGTTGATTTAAAATCAAAATGTACTACAGAAATTGAGGAACTAAAAATCGGCAGCGAAGGGCGAGGCACGTCAGCTTGATGCGCTGGTTAGGTACACGATTCTAAAAATCAGAAGCGATTTGATCAATTCGTTTATTTTTTAATCCAATTTTCTTCAAGTCATTTACAAAACCGGCAAAATACTTTTCAAATCTTTCACGTAACTTTTCGTCGAAAATTGCGATTTCCCAAAGAGCGCCAGCACCTCCGAATATTTCATTATCAATTGCATACTTACGAAACTTTTGTTCATCGTTCTGTAAGGCCGCAGCTAGAATATTTGTCAATCTTGAATTGTAGTAATCAAAACCTGCTTCTGATAAAACATTTTTCAGCTGTGTGATATTCTCCTGAAGAGATTCAATTTTTTTACTCGAGAAATCTAAACCTTCAATAGCCATTTATTATAACTGAAGTTTAAGTGTACCTAACGACCCGGCGTTTAAGCGGCGAGTCTGGATTTATAAATTAAAGGTGCGAACCGCGTCCGAGTCCGCTTGAAACGCTTGTTATACCACTGATTTTTAGATTCGAGGTTCCCAAGTTGTTTCTTTTGCATTTTCTAGTTGTTTGAGCATCATCCTTTTGGACCAGTTTTGAGGCTTATATTCTTTAGAGAAAAACTTAAAACCCTCATCTACCCAATTATCCCGATACTCTTCAAAAGTCATTTTATTTGATGAATCATCAAAGCCGAATTCATAACCACAGCAAGAACAAATCACATAAGTCGGATAACCCTTGCCATCATAAGGTGGTTCTTCAAGTTTTGAAAAACCACAAACTGGACAAATGTGATTTTCTTTATTCATTGTTTATAAGTGGTATAACGGCCTGGCAAATAAGCGGCGAGGTGACCAATTATCCAAAGTCCCGAACTACAAACTCGTCCGCTTGATTTGCTTGTTATGTGAAAACTGAGGTGCCCGGGACTACCGCTAAATGTGGGAAAAGCAATCCATTACTGCAACCCGGAAATTGAGCATGTTTCCCGGACAGGCTAACCGGAAATGTAGAACAGGAGTTGCCGAACAACGCCCCGGGCGCTCCCGAAAGGTGAACACATTCTTGAGCGACTTTTCCAACAAAATTTCCCCAAAACCACGGGCGCAGATTCGGGACTCTTTACTGGCAAACCACAAACAACGCTCCAGACCAAATTAGAAGTCACGAACCCCACAAAAGCCCCAATCAAAAAACCACAAATTCCTGAAGCCTGACCGGGCACATAACGACCTAGCGCATAAGGGGCGCAGCCGATTGTTTTTCTTTTAAGTAGCGGAATTAATTTTTTAGAAGCAACCAGGGTGGGGAAAGGGCTGCGTCCCTTTGATGCGCTTGTTATGTTGCATTACGGTTATTTATTAAACCCCGCCTCTCTGATCGCAGGCATTATTGGTAGTTCCTCAAAGTAGTCGATTCGGCCACACGTAATATCAGAGTACTTTTCAGTGAATGAGCTACGTGTACTCTGCCATATAATTTCTGTATTTGTTACTGCACTACAACTGCCAGGTTCGTTTTTAAATTTTCTGTGATAATAAATCAAACTATCGATTGGTTGAACAAACTTACTACCAATAACAGTAGAATTTAATACGGAATCAGCGGGGTTTTCTGAGTAGGGGTTAAGTTTGTAAATAGTGAAAGTACTATCACTTTCTTTTTTAAATTTATATGCGGCTCCAAGATTTGATCTCTCGCCAACAGGGAAAGGTATATGCCCTGAGTAATCCAAATATGTCAGAGATTCACCAACTTTCATGGTAGCGATCTTTGGGAGTGTAAACTCAGTCTCTTTCTTATTACAGCCCGCAAACAAAAAAAGAAGTGATATGGTTAGGACAAGTCTCATTGAGTATGCAACATAACATATTATTGATGAACGAGGGACATTAGCTAAGATATTATAAATCGGATAATAAAAAACCAAGGAGCAATAAATAATAATACCTTAGCTGAAATGCAGGGAGTTTATGTTTCATGGGTTGAAGCAATAAGTCGTTCTATAAAATCCGGCATAGCTACTTCTCCCAGATCACCAATCGCCCGTCGATCACACTGTTCGAAAAACCAAACTCTTCTTCGATGTACCGAACGGCATCGGCGTGGTAAAAGATGAGATGTGTGGGATCGTTCTTGTAGCGCCAGTCCCGGAAGTTGATCCCCTCGTGGTACAACTGAGTCATGCAGTACAACCGCCCGCCCTCTTCCAGCAGAGAGACCAGCGTCTTGAATTCCTCATAAGGATGCTGAAAGTGTTCGATCACCTCACAGCAGATGATGTAGTTATAGGTCTTGAGGAGCGCGCGGGTGTTGGGATCAAAAAAGGGGTCATAAGTGGTGATTTCATAGTTCATATCCTTCAGCAGCTTGCTGATCACCGGCCCGGTGCCCGAACCGAAGTCCAGGCCCCGGTCCAGTATGTTCTGCTGATTTACAACGCTCCGCACAATGGGATCCACAAATTTCTGATAGCCCGGATCGTTCACGTCGTTTTCGTGAGTGAGATAGTGAGCCCGTTCTTCTTCCAGCGTGGGGTAGTGTTCTTTGGTGAGCAATACCGAATGGCAGTGGGTGCACTGCACGTACTCCAGGCCTCGTTGGGTGAAGTCAAAGAAGGCTTTGGTGGCGCTATGACAGAGGGTGCATTTCAAGGCTTTTGGTTTTGTAACCCTTAACCGTACCGGCAGGCTCCCACAGATCCTGATCCACGGCTTGCATGCCCGCCTATCAGGATGACAGCGTCTTAGAGCTGCAAGTGCAGGTTAAGTTATTTTGCCCCAAAATGATAGTTTGATACTCCCTTTCAATTTCCTATTAAAAACAGTTGTCATCCTGAAACAAGTTCAGGATGACAACATGAATTTAAAGTTAACATTAAGAGGGGAAGCCTCCACAGGCCCCGCATCAAGCCTGCCTGCCGGCATAGGCAGGTGCGGGGCGAGCTGCTCAGTACCAGTTCTTCAGCACCACGTTGATGTTGTCGTCACCGGCCAGCACCAGGCGCCTGAACTCTTCAATGTCTTGCCCCCGGTGATGGTAGGGGTACACGATACCCGGCTTAAAATCCAGGACCGCGCTGGACGCCTGATTGATATCCATGGTGTAGGGGAGATTCATACACACAAAGGCAATGTCAATGCCGCTCAGGTTGCGCATTTCGGGAATGTCTTCGGTATCGCCCGAAAGATACACGTCCAGGTCGTCAAAGCTGATGATGTAGCCATTGCCGCGTCCCTTGGTGTGACGCGCAGTCTCATCATTGGGAAGGTTGTACATGGGGATCGCGGCCACGGGCAGCCCCATCACGTCTTTACTTTCTCCGTTACTGATGATCACGGTGCTACTGCCATACCTTCCTTCCATCATATCGGCCACGGCCTGCGGAACCACAAAGGTGGCGCTGGAAACATCCAGCATATCCAGGGTGCGGGTGCTGTAATGGTCGCCATGCACGTCGGTGATGAATACCAGGTCCGGGGCGCCAAAGGGCTCATAGTTGTCCGCGCTACCAAAGGGATCCACGAAAATGGTCTTGTCGTCAAATGTGAAGACCACCGCCCCGTGATTGATCGGATGAACGGTCAGTTCTCTGCCGTTTTCTGTGGGATAACTGTCCGGGCTTTTGTCCAGCTGAGCCAAAGCCGGGCTGCCGGACAGGAATGACAGGAGGAGTAGAGTAACAAAGTTCTTCATAAGCATGCTGTTGGATTTTTTCGGTAAACCTAAATACGTGGCGCATCATTCAATGAATAAATGAACGGAATTATTGCCTTTTAGCAAAGGATGGTGCACTTTCGGCTGGAATCTAAACTCACTACATGGAAAGGGACGATAAAAACCGGGAAGACCGGCAGGGCATTAGCTGGATTCAGCGTGTGGCGGAGCAGAGCTGGGAGCCCGAACTGCTGATCTCGGGTTTGGCCATATATGCCACCATCCAGCTGCCGGATTATCTCGGAAAAGGCTTTCAGTATTTTCAGTATAACCTGCAGTCGGGAACCGGGTTTGTGGATGAGTTTCTGCCCATCACCATTTTTTCGGCGTTCATGGCGGCGATCACGTTCCTGAACTACGCCTTCATCCTGCATTTTGTGGTTCGCGCTTTCTGGGTGGGCGTGATCGGGCTCAACTCGGTATTCCGTAAAGGAATACAGTACGACAAGCTCGAGTACAGCGAACTCTATAAGGAAGAGATGAAGAAACGGATCGGGAACTCCCGGGAATTTCTTCTGGCGGTGGACCGTGTTGCCAGCACTATCTTTTCTATTGCCTTCGCCATCGTGCTGATGCTGATCGGTATCGGGCTGGTGTATTCGGTGTTCTTTGTGCTGATGAACGTGGTGAAGGCTTTTGTAAGCGATGAGGTCTTTGAGCTGTATTCCAATGTGCTCTACACCCTCTTTATCGTCTTTTTCATCTCACTGGCTGCCGCCACCATCATACTGAACCTGAAGCGCTTCCGTGAGAATGAGCGCATTGCCCGTTTTCATTTCAAGCTGACCTGGTACAGCAGCCAGATTCTGTTTCCTTTCATCTTTAAGCCGCTGCAGTATCTTCTGCTCAGCTTTATGTCGAACATCCCGCTGAAGAAGTATTACGCGTACACAGCCCTGAGTATGGCGGCCTTTATGGTGTTCATGTTTGCGAATACGCTCGGGGCGGTGGAGTCCAACCTTTTTGAAAGCCGGGATTATTACGCCACCTCATCGGATGAAGCCCGGTACGATGTCAATGAATATGAATCCACCTTCAAGGGCAGTTACTTTCTGAAGCCGGCGGTTTCGCAGCCGGTTATTGAGCGGGGTTCCCTGATCTCCCTCTTCATTCCCTATTCGAAGCTGCTGGATACCAAGCTGGAGCCTTTCTGCGAGTTTGAGCAGCCCGCAGATTCTTTAGCCGGATTCATCAAACGAAGGATGATTAACAGGGAGCGCATCGGTTGTGTGAACCGCCTCTTTGGCATCCATATCGACAGCACCTACAGCCTGGAGCCCGACCTGATGTTCACCCGGCATCCCGCGACCGGTCAGGCCGGGTTCCGGGGATGGTATGAACTGCCGGACTCGCTGAAAAAAGGGCGACATGAGTTTCAGATCCGCCGGGAGGTGGTGGATAAGGCCGATGCCCGTCGCGATTCGCTCGGAAGAGCGCTCAGCTTCGAGTCCCGCATTCCATTCTGGCTGCAGGACTGATTGCGTTTTCAGAGCCCCTTAAGGCTTTGTACCTTTCGGCCATGCAAAAAGAACTACAGCTGAGAACCGATCCGAAGACCGCCGGAGAACCGGAGCTTCTCAAAGCCTACATCGGCAAAACCACGGAGCTCGATCCGGGGGATATCAATCATGTGGAGATCCTGAGGCGCTCTATTGACGCGCGCCAGCGTCAGGTGAAGTTGAACCTGAAGGTACGGGTGTATGTGAATGAAGAATTCGAGCCGGAGCCTGTCAATCCGCCCGATTACCCCGGGGTGGAAGGCGCACCACCTGTGATCATTGTGGGAGCGGGTCCGGCCGGGCTCTTCGCGGCACTGAAGTGTATTGAGCTGGGATTGAAGCCGGTGGTACTGGACAGGGGCAAAGATGTGCGCTCTCGCATCAGGGACCTGAAGAACATCAATGTGAACCACATCGTGAATCCCGATTCGAACTACTGTTTTGGAGAAGGGGGAGCCGGCACCTATTCGGACGGCAAGCTGTACACTCGCTCCAAGAAAAGGGGGGATGTGGACGGTATTCTGAAGTTACTGGTAGCTTTTGGCGCCAAGCGGGACATCCTGGTGGACGCCCATCCGCACATTGGGACGAATAAACTGCCCGGCATCATTGCGAATATGAGAGAATACATCCTCGATCACGGCGGAGAGATCCATTTCAATACGCGGGTGGTGGACCTGCTGCTGGAAAAGGACCGGATCAAAGGCGTGGCCGCCGCCGATGGAAGGCACTTTCACGCCGAACAGGTGATCCTGGCTACCGGCCATTCGGCACGGGATGTCTTCGAACTGCTCCATCAACGTGAAATCGAGATTGAAGCCAAACCCATCGCGATCGGGGTGCGGGTAGAACATTCGCAATCCCTCATCGACTCCATTCAGTACAGCTGCGAAGACCGGGGGGAGTATCTCCCGCCCGCCGATTACCGCATCGTGCGTCAGATCAACGACCGGGGGGTGTACAGCTTTTGTATGTGCCCGGGGGGAGTGGTGGCCGCCTGTGCCACGAGACCTGGAGAAGTGGTCACCAATGGCTGGTCGGGTTCCCAGCGATCACGGCCTACAGCCAACTCCGGCATTGTGGTGGAATTGCGCATGGAGGATTTTAAAGAGTATGAGGAGCACGGTCCGCTAAGAGTGATGGAATTCCAGAAAGCCATCGAGCAGAAGGCCTGGGAGGCGGCGGGAAGAACGCAGCGGGTCCCGGCACAGCGGCTGAAGGATTTTGTAGAGGGAAAGAAGTCAAAAGATCTTCCGGATACTTCCTATTCGCCGGGCCTCACTTCCGTAAACCTGAAAGAAATATTTCCGGAGTTCATATACGAAGCGCTTCGTAAGGCTTTTCTGGAATTTGGGAAGATGATGAACGGATATCTGACCAATGAGGCGGTGGTGCACGCCCCCGAATCCCGGACCTCATCCCCCGTCCGCATCCCGCGCGACCGGAAGACTTTTCAGCACATTCGCATCAAAGGATTATACCCTTGCGGGGAAGGAGCGGGCTATGCCGGGGGCATCGTATCGGCTGCGATTGACGGACGGAGGTGCGTAGAGGCGATTGCAGAATTAAACATTCAAACTAAATCATCCACCTCATGAAGTACGGCTTAACAGGTACATTTACCGCCATAACAGGCAAAGGAAACGAACTTGCGGCTATTCTGAAAGAAGCCGCGGACCTGATGAAATCCGCGAAGGGTTGTCGTATCTACATCGTGGGTCAGCAGGCGGATAACACCGATATCATCCATGTTCAGGAAGTCTGGGACTCCAAAGAAGACCACGATGCCTCGCTGGGCATTGAGGGAGTGAAGGAACTGATCGGCAGGGCGATGCCATTAATTGATGGCAAGCCTGAGAGTACTCCGATTGATATTATAGGTGGGAAAGGAATTGAGGACTAATGTCAGATAAGCCTCTGAAAATTGTACTTCTGGAAGCTTTTCATTCCGGCTCTCACAAGCAGTGGGCGGAGGGCCTGCACAAGCATTCCATACACGACATTCAGATCCTGAGCCTGCCCGGACGGCACTGGAAGTGGAGAATGCACGGCGGAGCGGTTTCCCTGGCCAAACAGTTCAATGCCCTGAAAGAACTTCCGGATCTGATTCTTGCTACTTCCATGCTGGACCTGACCACCTTTCTGTCGCTGACACGGGAGCGTTCGCGGGATATTCCCGTGGCCTTCTACTTTCATGAGAATCAGCTGACCTACCCCTGGTCGCCCCAGGACCGGGATGTGAAGAAGAAGCGAAACCATCACTATTCTTTTATCAACTATGTCTCGGCACTGGCTGCTGATAAGGTCTTCTTTAACTCCGCCTACCACCGGGATTCTTTTCTCGGAGCGCTCCCCAAGTTTCTGAATCAGTTTCCGGATAAGCAGGGCAAGGAAAACGTGAAACGGATCGAGGAGAAAAGTGAGGTCTTGCACCTCGGGCTCGACCTCGCGCGCTTCGATGCCTATCGGGATTCCGAAAAAGAAAAGCAGTCCAATCCCCTTATTCTCTGGAACCATCGCTGGGAGTACGATAAGAACCCCGAGGAGTTTTTTCAGACCCTGTTCGAACTGAAAGAGCGGGGGGAATCCTTTAAACTGGCCGTGCTGGGAGAACAGAATGAAATGAATCCTCCCGTCTTTGATGAAGCCCGGGGCCGTCTTTCAGAAGAGATTGTGCACTGGGGCTATGCCGAGAGCTTTGAGGACTATGCCCGCTGGCTGTGGCGTGCAGATATCCTGCCGGTTACTTCTTATCAGGATTTTTTCGGGGGAAGTGTGGTAGAGGCTATGTACTGCAACTGCATGCCCCTGCTTCCCAACCGTTTGGCCTACCCGGAACACCTTCCGGAAGAGATCCGACGCGATTACCTGTATCAGGAAGGGGAGCTGGAGGCACGCCTGCAAACCGCTATGGAGATGTTCATGTACCACCGGCAGGTGGATTACCAGTCGTTGGTGAAGAAGTACGACTGGAATCAACAGATAGACGATTATGATCAGATGCTGGGAAAGCTAGCCTTAGCTCGTAACTGAATCCTTCCACTAACCTGTACAAGCCCCCAACCTAGCGCAAGCGTCCGCTCGTGCCGGAAACTATTATGGTAAAAAAGGGGTGCTGTAAATAAATATGATCTTTAATGAAGGTTGGTTAATAAGGGACGCTTGCACCCGGTTGGGGTGATCATGTTACTGGAAAAACAGATGCTGAACTACGCGGGGCGCTAGCTGATCATTCCTCAGCCACTTCCTTCAACATGGGCAGCGCTACTTTCCATCCCTTGATGGTGTCGATGTAGCGCTCTTTACCGTTCTCCACATAGGCATATCCTTTCTGGGTGATGTACAGATGGGTTTGGTCACCGTCTTGCTCGATCTCAAAAATGGCAACCAGATAGTTTTCGGGGATGTCTTCAATATCCGAATGAGCAGGAAAGAGCGTGTACTCAAGAAGTTTGTGCTTCTCTGACCGTATTACCTCTCCCTTAACAACGACTTTCTGCTCACCGTCCTGCATCACATAGAAATCGGCACGGCTGCCCGGGGTCCAGCTGCTGTCGCAGCGGGCACCAAACATGTAGCGCTCGATCTTGTCAGGATTAGTGAGTGCGTCCCAGACTTTTTCCGGTCCGGCCTGTATGGTGGTTTTCAGCTCAATGCGGTTTTCCATCGTTCAATGATCAGTTGTAGCGATTTTTAACATCCTGAACCGAGTGTTGAATCAGCTCTTTTAACACGTCTGTATCAATATCAGAAAGCCTTTTAATGTAGAAGCAGGACTTTCCGGTCTTGAATGTACCGATCTTTTTCAAGAGCTCTTCATGTTTTTTAAACCCCGACATAATGTATATGGATATGTTCTGCTTCCGGTTCGAGAAGCCCGTCAGGATCATATCGCCTTCTCTTCCGCTGTCGTACTTATAATGGTAGCTGCCAAAGCCGACAATACTGTTACCCCACATCACGGGTTCTTCGCCGGTCACTTCTTTCATCAGGCTGAGGATCTCCTCACAATCTTTCTTACGGCCGGGATCTTCAATCCCGTCCATATAGTCCCTTACACTTGCATCCGTGGGTCTGGTTTTATTTTCGGCCATGCTACTGGGTTTTCTTTATGGGGGATTTTATCAGATACAATGTATATACTCAAATAATGAATTTTTCTCTCCGTAAATATTTCGGCCCCAGCACGCTCGTCACAGCAGCCTTCATTGGTCCCGGAACCGTAACCGTTTGTACTCTGGCGGGCGTTAATACAGGCTATATGCTGCTCTGGGCACTCCTTTTTTCGGTAATCGCCACGATGGTGCTGCAGGAAATGACCGCCCGGCTGGGACTGATCACCCGCAAGGGATTCGGGGAGGCAATTCGGAGCGAGATCAGGAACCCCGTACTTAAAGCAGGCGGCATACTGCTGGTTTTAGGGGCAGTTGTGATCGGAAATGCAGCGTACGAAAGCGGGAATATATCCGGAGCCATTCTGGGATGGAATGAAATACTGCCCGCAATGGAGTACAGCCTTTGGGGTACGAAACTTAAATTTACTCCGCTTATTATTGGCGCGATCGCTTTCTGGCTGATGTATTCAGGCAACTTTAAGAGGATTCAGAATTTTCTGATCGCCCTGGTGGTGCTCATGAGTCTTGCCTTCCTTAGCACCGCTTTGATCATACAGCCGGACTATATGGCCATATTGGAAGGTTTGTTTCTTCCACAGGCCGATGCCGGTCAGCTGCTGACAGTTGTGGCGCTGATCGGAACCACCGTTGTGCCCTACAATCTATTTCTGCACGCTTCATCCGTGCAGGAAAAGTACGACAAGGCGAGCCAGCTTTCGGATCTCCGGAAAGAGAATGCTGTAGCTGTGATACTGGGGGGAATGATATCCATGGCTATTGTGATCACAAGCGCATCCATGTTCGGGGAAGGAGCTTCGGTGAACAGTGCGGCGGATATGTCGCGCCAGCTGGAGCCGGTTCTGGGCAGCTGGGCCGTGTATGTGCTGGGAGCCGGGCTTTTCGCGGCCGGAATATCTTCGGCCATAACGGCGCCACTTGCCGCGGCTTATGCAGCCAGGGGAATTCTGGGTTGGGAGGCCGGCCTGAAATCGCCAAAGTTCAGAATGGTTTGGATCGGAATATTGCTCTGCGGAGTGCTCTTTTCCATGCTGAGTTTTAGTCCGGTTGCCGTTATTCAATTTGCTCAGGTCGCAAACGGGATCCTGTTACCCCTGGTGGCTGTGTTCCTGGTCTATATTATGAATAAGAAGGAACTGCTCGGAGACCATATGAACACCCGGGCTCAGAACCTGCTTGGAGGCATCGTCATCATCGTTGCCATTCTTATCGGCCTTCGGAGCTTAAATTCTGTATTTCAATTTCTGAACACATGAAAAAGATAGATCTGAACTGTGACCTCGGGGAATGGAGAGGGGATGACGGTTTTGAGACGGATCAGGCAATCATGCCCGTCATATCTTCCTGCAATATTGCCTGTGGCGGACATATCGGCGACGAAAGCAGTATGCGTAAAACGGTGGAGCTGGCACGGTCTCACGGAGTTGAGATCGGAGCTCACCCGGCCTATCCGGACCGGGAAGGGTTTGGCAGAAGAAGGATGGAGATGGCCGCCCGCGAGCTGGAACAAACGATCCTCGATCAGATTCTTTCCCTGAAAGCGATCGTGGAGGAACAGGGAGGCCGTTTGCATCACGTCAAGCCTCACGGGGCCTTGTACAATACCGCGAGTATCGATCGTGAGACCGCGGACATCATAGCGCAGGCCATCAGCCGGGTCGATCCGCACCTGAAGGTGTATGGGCAGCCGGCACACGAACTGGAAAAAGCCGCGCTTGACACAGACCTTGAGTTTGTAGCCGAAGTCTTTGCTGACCGCCGCTACGAAGATGACCTTCAGCTTCGCTCCAGGGACCTGGAGGGAGCCGTACTGCATGGCACCGAAGAGGTTCTCGATCAGGTGGGGGCCATGGTGCTGGCTGAGGAAGTGGAAACCTATTCCGGGATCCGTAAACCCATCAGGGCGCAGACCATTTGCCTGCACAGCGACACGAAAGGCTCGGCCGGGCTTGCCCAAAAAATCCATGAATACTTAGTCCGTCAGGATGTTGAGATCGGTCCGCCTTAACGGCAATATCTGGAATGTGCGAAGGCTCGGCGAACGGGCATTGCTGCTGCAGTTCAGAAACGGCGGCCATGCACTGCCCGAAGTTCACCGCTTGGCGGAACAGCTGGAGAAGTACGGTTTTGATGCGACAGAGGATATTGTCCCCGCTTATGAAAGCATCGCGCTCATTTTCAGAAGAGCGATATCGGACGATGAGCTGATCATTTCGGACATCATCAAAGCTTCGGAGCGGGAAGTCAGGCAACAGGAAGCCGGTCAGCATACGGTTCCGGTTTGTTATGAGCTGGGAACGGACTGGAAAACGATCCTGGCCCATACCCAACTCAGTAAAGAGCAGGTCATTGAGCTGCACAGCTCCGCAAGCTACACGGTGGCTATGATGGGGTTCATACCCGGCTTCGTGTTTCTTGAGGGGCTGGATGAAAAGCTGCATTGTCCCCGAAGGCCTTCGCCGAGAAAAAGCGTTCCGGCCGGATCGGTTGGCATTGGAGGAAGCCAGACCGGGATCTACTCCCTGGAAAGTCCGGGAGGCTGGCAGATCCTGGGACGAACGCCCGTATCGTTCTTTGATCACCGGCAAGACCCGCCCGCGGTTATACAACCGGGAGACCGGCTGATATTCCGGAGTATCCCGGAAGAAGAATTCATGGAGATGAAGTATGGCTAAGCTTGAAGTCATTGATGGAGGGTTGTTTACAACGGTTCAGGATTCAGGCCGGCCGGGCTACCGGAAATACGGAGTGCCGGTGTCGGGAGCCCTGGACGAACGCTCATACAGGCTGGTAAATCAGCTCGTGGGAAATCCGGAAGGCCACCCCGTATTGGAACTGACTCTTAGAGGCGGGGAATATCGCTTCGAAGAAGCTGCCGTGATAGCCCTCACCGGGGCAGCTATGTCTCCTCTCCTGAACGGTGAAAAGATGCTGCCGAACAGAGCAACAAAAGTGAGAGAAGGCGCGGTGTTACAAGCGGGGTATGCTTCCGGGGGCTGTAGGGCCTACCTGTCGGTACGGGGCCAGCTAAAGATACAGCCGGTGATGGGAAGTTGCTCCACCTACACAACCGGGAAATTCGGCGGGCACGAAGGCCGCCCCCTGAAAGCAGGAGATACACTAAGCTGGTCTGCAGCAGAGCCTGTTGAATGCGAACGGGTGGTGAAGCCGGTTGACCTGAAGGATATTCACCGGATATCTGTGATGCCCGGGCCGGAATGGGATTGGTTCGCCGCCGAAGCGAAAGAGCGTTTTCTTTCATCAGAGTTCACGGTAAGCAGTCAAAGTAACCGGATGGGGATCCGTCTGGAAAAGGGGATTCCGGAAGTCCAGGCTCCGCAGATGAGGTCTTCGCCGGTGCTTCCCGGAATTATTCAGCTTCCCCCGGAGGGCGCTCCCATTATTCTGATGAAGGACGGGCAGACCGTGGGGGGATATCCCCGGATCGCGAAAGTCCGGGACGATGAGCTATGGAAAGTCGCGCAGCTTAAGCCCGGCGACCAGCTAAGGTTTACAAAGGATCGCTAAAAGTTCGGCCTTACTGGAGAACCATAGAACAACCTACATCCTGGTGCAAGCGTCCGCTTGTGCCGGAAAGGCTGGAAAATGCTCAACCCGGTATAACCCAACCTAACCCTCAACCTAGCGCAAGCGTCCGCTCGTGCTATTGTTGGATTTTATGCCAGAATATAGTTGATTATCGCATCGAGAAAAGATGAAGGTCTGGGGAGAGCCTGCCGGAACTTCTTCTTGGGCGACTGATCAAGACTTTAACAATATGAAGAACATTAACTCTCTCTTTTTTGCATCGGTGGTGGCAGCACTAGCAGGCTTCCTGTTTGGCTTTGATACCGCCGTCATATCCGGAGCCGACAAACCTATTCAGGCATTATGGGATACGAGTCCACTTTTCCACGGTACCTTCATCATGTCGATGGCGCTTTGGGGAACAGTGATCGGTGCGCTGTTTGGCGGTATTCCATGCGATAAATTCGGGCGTAAGAATACGCTGATCGCAATCGGAGTACTGTATCTGGTTTCGGCCCTTGGATCTGCTCTGGCTGTGGAACCCTATTCTTTTTCTTTCTTCCGTTTTATCGGGGGGATCGGAGTGGGGGCTTCTTCGGTAGCGGCTCCTACTTACATTTCGGAAATCGCACCGGCTGCACGAAGGGGCCGGCTCGTGATTCTTTATCAGTTTATGATCGTATTAGGGATACTGGTGGCCTTCCTGTCGAACTGGCTGGTGGGCAGCGGCCTCGGTGAAAATGCCTGGCGGTGGATGCTCGGGGTTGAAGCGGTTCCGGCTTTGATTTATCTGTTGTTGGTATTCAGGGTACCCAACAGTCCCAGGTGGCTGGTACTGCACCGTAACGACACGGAAACGGCCAAAGCCCTTATTCAGCAACTGGATCATGATCAGGATCCGGAGGCGGAACTTCAGGCTATTCTTACCACTGAGAAGAAAGACAAGGGGAATAACTTCTTTTCCGGGCGCTACAACTTTTCCATCCTGCTGGCTTTTCTGATCGCCTTCTTTAATCAGCTGTCAGGGATCAATTTTGTGATCTACTACGCTCCGCGGATCTTTGAGGCCGCCGGACTGGAAGTGAGCACGGCTCTGCTCTCCTCGGTAGGTATCGGGGCGGTTAACCTCGTATTCACCATGCTGGGTATCTATCTCATCGACCGCTCCGGTCGCAAGCAGCTCATGCTGATCGGTTCTATCGGTTACATAGTGACGCTGTCGGTGGTGTCCTGGGCGTTTTATACTGGAGCGGGCGGGTTCGTTGTGGTACTCTTCCTGTTTGGCTTTATCGCGGCGCATGCCATCGGTCAGGGTGCGGTGATCTGGGTGTTCATCTCCGAGATCTTCCCGAACCATGTACGTGCATCCGGTCAGTCCTTCGGAACCGGGGTGCACTGGGTCTTTGCGGCTCTCATCACGCTGTTCACCCTGTTCTTTATGGATCTGCTAGGGGATAACCCGGCGCCGCTGTTCGCCTTCTTCGCCTTTATGATGGTGCTGCAGCTGCTGTTCGTGATCAAGCTGATGCCCGAAACCAAAGGGAAATCTCTGGAAGAGCTGGCGAAGGAATTGACTAAATAACAGAGACCGGAGCTTCGGGGCAGATATGGTGGTTCTAAAACAGTTAAGAGTACAAGCGGACGCTTGCACCAGAGGGGTTTAACTACATACAATAAATAGAATCATACTTAGAAATAATCTAATATTGATATTTGCTTTAAATGTAACCTCAATCTCTTAATGATTAAAGCGTGTTTGTCCCTATTGAATTGAAGCCTCTACAAATAAATCAATATTATTTGCATTGTAAGGGTCTATTTTTACCTCAAAATCTTGTTGACCGTAGTAATCATATGATTCTGTAAAATCGATTTCGCCTATTAGCGGCACCGATTTTCGTGATTGGATATAGACATAACAGGTATCACTTGAAAAGCCTGTGACTTTAACGCTATATGAAGTATAAGTGCCATTTTTATTAGGCTTAAGTATGATCGAATGAGATATATTAGGATCAGTTATTACAAGTGACCGAGATTTTTGTTGGCACGATATTAAAAGAACCAGAAATATTAACAGTTTTATCTTCATAGCTATTTATTTGTAGGAACAAGTCGTGAACTTGATGTTGCTTGACATCGACTATCAAGATTTGACAGGTATCTTAGTTGTCCTGTTCTGAATGCCGCATTAATTTCATGCCAGGCAGTTATAAGATTGTTAGCAGTACCATTTAATCCTACATTGTTATTGAATAAATCCATCTCAACTTCTTTAACATATTCTGGATAATCTTGAGGAGCAGGTTTATCTTCATGAGCATCAGTAAGTTGTTTAGCAAGGTTTTTACCCAATCGAATCCTTAATAGGGAATTCCAAAATGCGTGCCTTACAGCATCGCCTTGCCCATTATATTGAGCACATTGATAGTTAAACCTAGGGTCTGCTTGAGTGGCATCAGATGCATCTTGACCACTCAATAGGTACTTGAATCTGTTAATTAATGACATGTTATAATAAATTTGAATTTCTCGTTCACTCATGTTGGGTAAGTATTTACTTTCTAGATATCCTAAGTCGGTGACTGTTTGTTGATACTCACTAACGGTACTTCCTCCCCCAGTACTAGATCCAGGAGTATACTCTTCACATACAGTTTCTTCTGTTATGTTTACCAGCTCTGTGTGGCTGTAAGTAGTGTATCCTCCTGAAGTATAATAGTAATCCATATAATGATAAGTAGTGACAGTGAAGCATTCATACACTGGCAATTTGGACTTTGTCTCGGAAATCTCTGATTCAGTTTGAATTTTTCCTATTAATCGGCCATTATTAAACATAACAGCTTTGAACAAGCTAC
Source organism: Balneola sp. (assembly GCA_965267385.1). Lineage (GTDB taxonomy): Bacteria > Bacteroidota > Rhodothermia > Balneolales > Balneolaceae > Balneola. The sequence continues at coordinate 2,133,730 of OZ253957.1, read as the reverse complement.
CCGTTAATTCTTTAATGCTTAATGTACCGGAGAAGGAATCCAAGTCATTTACCGATAGGAACGATTTTGTTTTGAGAGGATTAGTACTCTTGAGCTTTAATAAATAGAGTTTCTTGTTCAAGTTATGATCCGTAGTTCTTATCACAGTATAGACTGTGATGATGTGCTCTTTTGAAACATGAGAAGGTATGTGTTGATTTACTATGAACTCTTCGAAGAATAAATCTGCCTCACCTGAATCTGCAATTAATTCTTTAAGGGTGACCGTGTTGTAAACATCAGCACTAGATATAAGCTCAAAATTAAATGGTATGAGTGAATCAATCTCTTCGCTGATTATGGAAATTGAATCCTCTGATTCTTTTTGAGTTTCTGAATTATTTGTAATCGGTGTACAATTTGCCAGAATAACAAGAGCAAATATTGTCAAAAAGCATTTCATGTTTACTTGAGTTACGTTGTAAGTGCATATTACTAAGAGAGTTTAATTATCAATTGTTACATACCTATCTCAGAAACTATCCGCCTATTTTTTTGATGTAAAGCTATCGAATACATACCCAGAAAACTGAAAAAGCAGTAGGTATTAATGGTATGGCAATGTTTGACCATAGTTACACCTGACTAAAATACAAAAGCATTAAAAAATTAATTAACAATAACTTAATATTTTAATTATGTAGCCTAGGCCGGACTAATTTAATTCAGATTAATTCATTAAATATTTTAAGGGGCTGAAGTAGCTAATGGTTAATGTTTGGTATGTTTATACCATGATTTTAATTGTTTTAAGAGCTCTGCATGATCGCCTCCGTTGAAGCGCCATTCACACTCCTTTAAAAACCAATAAAAATTATCTGCTTTGATGCCGTTAAATTTGCGCATATGACGCTTGGCCTGGTTCCAGAAATTCTCTATCCCATTGATGTGATTCGTTTGATCTGCAAAGCGTTCACTGTGGTTAATGCGCATATGGTGAAACTCAGAGATATCCAGGGCATTGTAGGAGCGAAAAGTGTCGGTATATACAATACTATCTGGATGCACTTTCTGCTCAATAATAGGTAACAAGGTTTTGGTTTTAGCATTGGGAATAATGGCGGTATATACTTTACCTCCTCGCTAAAGTAATCCAAATACAGCTACTTTACCGGCAGATCCCCGGCCACGCTTACCGTTACGTTTACCTCCAAAATAACTCTCATCGGCTTCCACTTCCCCAGATAATTCATAACTGGGAAGTTTACTTGCAATGAGTTGGCGTAGCCTCATAAAAAACCGAATAGCAGTGTTCGCTTGAACACCAATCAACTCCGAGGCTGCACGGGCCGTAGTCCCTGCTACAAAATGTTCGATCAGCCGGCTTTGCTGGTGTGGAGTTAATCGACTTCTACGTTCATACATAGTAACTAATTTAGTACCTTATTCAGGTCTTAGCTACTTCAGCCCCAACAATATTATTAATAGCCATTTGATGACTGACTTACGGAGTCCAAAGGATAAATTCAAAAGAGATAATAGTTTTATACTCTGGGTGGTATTTAATTTTAATGAAAGGTATATCAGAAATTTCTTCACCAAAATCATCTCTGGATATTCTAATTGGAAGATTACTGCTTAATTCTATAGGCAGATTGTCAAAAGTTGTATTAAATAGCTCCGCAATACCCATGCCAGGTCTTATTATTTCATCATTTATTGTTATAGAATGAGATTCATTATCTATTGAGATTTTCGTGAGAATATATTTTCCATTTTTCATTAAGAATGAAAATCTCAAACCATTAGAAAACAATGTCTTTTCTTTTGAAAATACCGAGGTTGAAACCTCACTTTTGAAATCATATGATTTATTATCGGCAAGTACAGAATCAAGATTTGAAATGCTACCTAACTTTGAAATAAGAAACTCACCATCAAGTGTAATATCCTGATATACGTCTGCTGTAATATATGCTACATTCTCACTATTGAATGCTGGAAAATGTTGATTATCCTGAGCATTACATTCAAAAAAAATTAAAATGAAAGGAAGTAGGATTATTAGATGTTTCATGGTGACAATTTAAAATGTACAACTTGAATTAATTGGGTTTCCATTAGAATCAAATTCAGTTCCCATTAAGTTTTCTGGGTCTTGTGTGTCCCAATCATTATATGTTTCATCTTGGACTGGAGTCCGAACTTCAATATGTACATGTGGATTATTACTACTTGCATTTCCTGTTGCTCCTGTTAAAGCAATTAATTCCCCTTGTAGGACAGTTCCCGTCGGTTTAAGAATGGTGTTTAAATGTGCGTATAATACATATATATTTTGCCCATTTATTACAGACATAACTATAATGTAATTTCCAAATGTTTCGCTTGTACCAGTTGACCAAATAGAACCAGAATGCATTGAAAAAAGAGGGTCCCCAATATTTGATTTAATATCAAGGCCAGCATGAAATTTTGGATCACCGTTTTCATCTATTCTTGTCCATCCATATCTGCCACCCTCAATACCTCTTTCAGTTGGAGCGATTTCGGGATTTAAAATAGGATCACTAGGACAAGGTGAAGTTGGTACTTCTTCATTTGGATCAGTTGGATCACTACTACTACATCCATTTGGGTCTGTGCAAACATCTCCAGTACCTCCACCACCTAATGGACCTTCTTCTTGTAATGTATCTGCTGCAGCTGCTGTTCGTGATCAAGCTGATGCCCGAAACCAAAGGGAAATCCCTGGAAGAGCTGGCGAAGGAATTGACTAAATAACAGAGACCGGAGCTTCGGGGCAGATATGGTGGTTCCAAGACAGTTAAGGGTACAAGCGGACGCTTGCACCGGAGGTTTATTCCTGCACATGCGCTCTAACTTTACTCTGGAGTGCGGGCGGGGTGCAGAAATCCGGAGGCAACATCAGTTCATACCTATGCAGCCACTCCAGACCTTTAGAGGTGATGGGGTAAATATGAGGGTAATTTCGAATTACACTATTAGAGCGGAAGGTATCAATGAGGTTACAGCTGCTCCGTTAAAATTCAACACCGCGGTAGCCTCCTGGAACTAACAAAAAGAAGCCCACTTCGTGCTCCCTTCAGGCCTTATTATGGACAAAGGCACGGGTCCGGAATGACAGAAAGAAAAGCCAATTAAAAGGCAGACTCTGTGTACCCACAAAGCCTGCCCTACTATGTTTAAAAAACTACTCGTTAAAGTAGTTCCCATGAAGCATAGTGATTATTCTGCAACAGGATAAATCAGCAGGCTTGATTTGAAGTCAGAGTACATTTATATGCAGTAAATGGTCGTATTAGTTCAGCTAATGTGCATCGGATAACCAGATATCAGTACTGGTAGCCAGTTGCTTCTTCATCATCGGTTTCTACCCCAAGGGCTAGAACAATCCTGTTCACAAAATTGAAATAGCTGATCACCAGAGTTGCATCCAGTATGCTGCGATCATCTAATCCACATGACCGCAGCTGATCGATAAAATCAATTTGTATTAGCGAAGGATTCAGGGTGAGGTATCTCGCATAACTGCAAAGTGCCAGATCCTGTTTGTTCAGATTCAGCCGCCTGAAATCAAGTTTAAGTTCTTCAATTCTGGGTCTTGACTTCCAATAATGGTTTAAGGCTTCAGCATGATGTCGCTGACAATATTCACACTCATTAAAGGAAGAGACAACAACGGCCATCATTTCACGCTGAGCGCGGCTGAGGGGAGACTTACTGAACATTATGGTCAAATAAAGATCCATATGAGCAACTATGCTTTTGGGATTTAAGCTTTGGATCATATGGACCTCTGCCAGCTTTCCCCGGGTTTTAATGAGGCGATCATATATACTCAGAAGCTCGCCTTCAGCTTCTTCGGGTCGGATTACATCTATGTAGGGCATATTTTGTAGGTTATTAAAACAAAAACTCAGGAGACGTACTGTTGAATAAGAATTTGGGAAATAAAGATGAAATTCAATTGGGTCATCTGCTCTTTATCTCATTGAATCGATCGTTACGTTGGCTGTGTACAGCTTATAGAATCCGGTTCTGGGATCACTCCATACCAGTTGAAAACTTCCATCGGCTAAGGCCGACATTCCTGAGTAATGTCCACCAGCAGGGAAAGTGTTGTAGACTCTGCTGTGTTTTTTATTGATTCGACTGAAATGAGTATAGTTATCAAGAAGTAGGGGCTTTGAGAAGGATTCTGCTCCGTCAGATGAAAAGGAGAAATATACAGCGTGCCTCAGGCCTTTGAGTGATCTCTCTATTTCAATCCAGAATAAAGCAATAACCCCCTCATTACTAATGGCGGCTGTAGGAAGATACAGAAGTTTGTTTTTTGAAGTTTCTGCTACTGTCTTGTGAATCCATTCATTCCCAAGATCTTTTGAAAGACTGATTCCTATACCTTTGGATTCTCCGAAATCGCCCATGGCATAAACATAATATAAATTACCCCTCGTTCTTGAATCTGAGTGGTCTGCGTGTAAAGAAGCAATCCCTTTGCCAGCGCCATTTCGATCCGTTATAAATGTATTCTCAAGTACATGAAACTCTTCATTCATAGCTAGAAAGAAGGATCCGTGTGTTTTAATTTCATTGAAAGAAGATTCATATCTACTATACGGAAATAGTGCCAGGCCAGAAGGATGAGTGGCTGGAATCATATTATCGTGACGCAGACCATTTTTGAAATCTATATAGTCAATGTTTATCAACTGTTCTTCACGGTTAAGTTTTTTCAGATTAAGAACCCTGTTTGATCGGGTGGTTGACCACCAAATGAGTTCTCCATTTAATGAAAGCGAAAAAGGGTGGTCATGGCTTTCATTTATGGCGATTTCGGAATCCCAGTTATTCCCACCGTCATTTGATATGTACATATACTCGTTGTAATCACCTTTCAACGAGTGACCCAATCCGGTTAATGTAAAGCTATGATCACCCTTATAGGTCAGCCAGGGATCGGCAGATAATTTAGGGAACCTTTTTAAACCCCATGTTTTTCCAGCATCTCTGGTATTCCATACATGGACTTCAGGCTTCCATGCAGCAACATCTCTTATAACCATTGAGGCAATCAAAAAATGCTTTGAATGTTTTGGGCATATAACCAGCATGGGTTCCACATAATGACTTGTTGAAGACTGCCCGCTTATTTCTAAGTTGTTTTGAAGATGAATAGCTTGTCCTCTCAGTTCCCCTACTGGCAATGAGATGTAAAAGAACAGAGAGAAAAATACGGCGATATTAAATTTCAATCGTTTCATCATTCGATTGAACCGGAAGCAGCTACTTCAGGAATAAGCAAAATTCCATCAAAATTCTGCACAATGTTGGTTATCAGCCGGCTGTTCAGCTGCATGTCGGGTTGGTCAAGCCTGAACTGCTCCAGGTCAATATAGACCCACTCATCTGGTTTATTCAGGTCAATATGTTGCAGGAACGCCCGGTAACTCCCGCTAAGCTCTATAGGATAGTTTTTGTAGTCTGAAGTTCGCAGAGGTACATATACATTGGACTTTCCGGATAAGGGCAAGATCATAAGATGGAAAGATCTGCGGCCTGCTTTTTCAGCGGAGCTATAGAGCGCGGCTCCGATATCAGGATCTCCGAAAATGTTTTCACTCTTACCGGCATGGACTGATCCGTACTTAGCCAGGACCTTAGGAAGAGTGTCATTTTTCTGCACATAGTTTTGGAGATAGTTTTCAAAATCCCGGATCTGCATCTCCGCTCTCAGCATATTGCTGGTGTACGGATCACCATTCATACCCAGGGAGTAGATCTTGTTGCTTTGAAGAATTCTTTCTGCCAGGTCTTTGGTGTGTTTATCTGTATTGCTGCTGTTAACTATAACATTCAATCCCCGGTGCACCTCGGTTGGATCAGAGCTCATTAAGAACAGGTTGCCGGAGCTTCTCCATAGTTGATAAAACATTAACAGGTCTGACTCAGTTTGGGCATAACGGGAGATCTTTTTCAGCTCCTGCCGAGACCTGTTAGCCAAAACGGTCTTGATCTGCTGAAGGTCCGCATCCGCTTTCTCGGGTATTTGTTCATTAAGCATGTCAAACAGGTAGGGTGCCGAGAACATATACTCATAATCGGTTCCCCAAATAGGCTGAGGAGCTGAACTATTTTCACTGACCGTTTTAAGTATGTTAAACTCTTCCTTAAGAGTATAGAATGGAATACTGTGCGGATATAGGGTCAGAAACTGCGTGAGCATGCGATCGGGGTCATCCTTGCTGACAATTTCAGAAAGTACATGTGCGATGCTTGGGCTGGTTTCGAGCATGTAATGAGTAAACCCATAAGGGGCGAGCTGTCTGAACATATGGCTGGTGAAGTTGGCTATTTCAGCGGTACCATGACTTTCACCGACCACAACATATTGAGCGGACCGGGCCTTGTCACGGATGTATTCATAAGCATTTCCGCTGTAGTAAGTACCATCAAATAGAAGGGTGCTTTTGTAGGGGCTGAAGTATTCCGTATCAGGAACAGGAGCTTGCTTGTTTTGAGCGGAGCAGGATACCACAAGCAGGAGTATCGACGTGCACAAAACTATTTGGATGTGGGGAGCTTTCATGATCATTATCGGTTTAGTTTTATTCCTCATTCGTTAAGCGAGAATGAATTATGGAATATGAATTGAAAAGATTCACATTTGCGGGCGGGGTGCAGGAAGTTGGGGAAAAGATGAAGTGAGTGAGTACCGGATAAAGCTCAACGGGTAGTGTTCAGGCGGATCACAATAAGATCATAAGCAGCGAGCGAGACTGCAGGAGCCAGATCAACCCAGGCTTCATTGCAAAAAAGTCTCCGTTCCCTGCATTATCAGAAGGCATTTGCAACTTTTAAAGAGTCAATGGGTAGCTTGTGCGCACGGCCTGAACAACCCGTTCAGGAAAACTCTGAATTGTTTTGTAGAGAGGATGAAATGTGGAATAAGAAAATAGTATGGTTCATTTCCGTGTCAGGTTTGATCCTTGTAACCGGCTTTGTTTTAAAACTCCATTATTTCTTCCTGGGTTTAAACCCATTCATCAACTCATTAGAATACCCTGAAGGATATACTTACTCAACGCCCGGAGTTATTGAAGAGTATGTTAAGAAGGGTGCCGGAGACCAGAACCTGATCTTAATACCTGATATGGGTTTGACGGCTGAGATATTTCAGGACTTCATGAGTCGGCACGATTCCATGTTTACCATGTATGCGATTACTTTACCGGGCTTTGGGGGCACCACAGGTTTTCCACTGCCTGAAAAAGGCAGAAGCAATATGGACGAAGTATGGAATAACTGGGTGGAGGAAGGTATCGTTAAGCTGATTCAAGAACAGAACATCTCGGACCCGGTCATATTGGGTTATGGATTTGTAGGGGGTGTTATTGCACAGAGAATGGCAATTTACCGGCCTGATATTACAAAAGCTTCGTTTGTTATTTCTGGTACATCCCACGTTTTTAATTTTGACCGGGAACGGAGAAGAGCATACGTTGATGACTACTTAACTAAACAATGGTTCCCTTATGTAAACAGAGACAGATGGAATCAGGGTGCCGTAGCTCCGGAGTTTCTTTCCGTAGATGAAAGCTACGGGGAAAAAATATTTCAGACATCCAATGATTACCCGCTTCCTGTCCTGATGCAGTACACCATTGAGCGGAACGCATTTGACCTTACCTATCACCTGGACTCGTTACGGGTACCTATCTACTCATTAAGCCCGAAGTTTCCCGAACACTGGAGAGAAGATGAAAAAAAGAGATGGGTTAAGTGGATTGAAGATTTCTGGATAAAAGCGGAGGCCGGATCAGATCTTGTAAGGGCAGATTTTATTGAAAATACAGGCTTCATGATCTTGCACGACCAGCCTGAAATAGTCGATTCTATCTTGACAAAGTTTGTATTTCAGGATTTGGAACTGTTTAACTACGGCTTGAATCCCATGCTGAATTCACTGAAATACCCAAAGGATTATGAGTATAAAAAAGACAATAAGATCAATGAAGTGCTGATCGAAGGAAATGGAGGCACCGATGTCATATTGCTTGCCGGAAACGGACTCACGAATAGAGTTTTTGATGAGTTCATGCAGGATAATTCAGATCGTTACAGGATGTATGCCGTAACACTGCCGGGCTATGGATCGGAAAACGGCTTTGAGTTACCCGGCCCGGAGACAAGCAACATGGAACAGGTCTGGTTCCGGAGGGTGGAAGAGGGGTTACTGGATTTGATAGAGCATCATAAGCTTGAAGAACCGGTCATTATCAGCTATATGATCGATGCAGGAATGATCGCGCAAAGAATGGCTGTTTATCATCCAGACAAGATCTCCGGCGTAGTATTGGTTTCCGGTATTACAGGATATTTCAGGTTTAATAAGGCCCGAAGAACGCAGCACGTTGACGAATTCCTGACCAAAGAGTGGTTCCCTAATGTGTCCAGAGAACGATGGATGCAGGGAGCTATCGGCAAGGAGTATTTATCTAAGGACAGCCTGTACAATGAGCAGCTTTTTAGCCAGATGAATGATCATTTGCTCCCGATAATGATGCAATATACAATTGAGGCAAATGCTTTTGATTTAAACTATCACATGGAGAAGCTGAAAGTTCCAATGTATGGGATCGTTCCTGAGTACCCCGATGAGGTGAAGAGATACCAGGAGACAGCATGGCTAAGCATGTTTAAAGAATATTGGGCGAGTGCCTCTGCCAAAAATCCATTGATAGAATACACTGCAATCCCCAACTCAGGCTTTCTTATGCTTAAAGATCACCCTGAACGAATCAATGAACTGATCGAAAAAGCTATAACGGAATAACATGAGATTAACAGTGTTTCTTACAGCACTACTCTTCGCGAGTAATCTTCCAGGAGATTGTAATGCCGCAAAGAGTCGGGCCCATCAGGGTGAAGAAGTACAGCTCCGGACAGTATATTTTGAGAGCTCGGACGGCCTCACGATAACGGCAGATTTGGCTGAGGTGAATAAAAAGGCTCCAACGCTTTTACTTTTCCATCAATCAGTTTCAAGCAGGGGCGAGTTCAAAACCATAAGCCCGGTATTAAATGCCTTTGGATATAATACACTTGCTGTGGATTTGCGATGGGGGAAAAAGGATTTTTGGAATGATGTTGAAAATGAAACGGCAAAAAGAGCAGGTAATATTCCCATCATTGACAACTATGAGGACAATACCAAGTATCAGTTAGAACAAGTCTGGCCTCAGATCTTTAAATCCATTGAAGATATGAAGGCGTCCGTCTTTTTTATGAGAGAACAGGGGTTTGAGGGACCCTTATTGGTTCTGGGCTCTTCTTTTTCAGCAATGCTTTCGTTTAATCTGGCTCAACAACTTAAAGGCGAAATACATGGAGTGCTGGCATACTCTCCGGGCGAATATCATCCGACGAATTACACACTTTTAAGAAACTGGATGAAGGGGTATGACAGGCCTGTATTGTTAGTTTCCGGTGAGAGTTCCGATGAGATCACGATGGTTGACGAAGTCGGATCCTATCTGTCCGGGAATGATAAGAGCGAAAGGCATATTGCGACGGGCCGGCATGGTGCTTCCGTGTTGATAGGGAGTGACTCTAATATGATAAGATTATTAAAGTTTTTGGGGCGACATTTTCCGACCAGTGACAGAGAGGTGGGCTATGCTGTCAGGGACCACCGCTCATATGCAGACACCCCGTTTACTGATACAGGCGAAGAAGGTAAGATCCCTGTTTCGGCCTGGTTTCCACTGCCAAATGAAAGCTTAAGAAGCAAAGTTACCTATGCTCAGTATTTTGAAAGAATATTAGGCCGTGGGAATGAAAACCTTACTGGCAGACTCTATAAACTGGCGAACAGTTTCCAGGCACAGGATAGCGCCGTATTCGTTGAGAAACTGAGTGAGTATCTGAAGAGTGAAGCGAAGATCTCCTTTCAGCCCCTGAGAAGTAACGGGAAGCTTCCCGTAGTCGTCATGCTTGGGGGGCATCCTATTTATCATTCATCCTTATCAGAAAGAATAGCTGCTTCAGGGTTTGCAGTAGTTTCCATTGCCAGAACTGACCTGTCGGGTGAAAGGATCCCTTTTTCGGTTGATGGTAATCTGAAGTTTCAGGAAGGCCTGGATCATCTGCTTCAATTCATAAAAAAAGAACCGGGCCTGGATGAATCCAGAATAGTCTTTATTGTCTGGAGCTTTGAAGGAGTTCCCGTTTTTGAATATTTGGTCAAAGAAAAACCAGAGTCTCTTCTCATTAGCCTCGATTCTTCTCTGGGTTACGAATACCGGAACAGAGTTAAAAGCCTGAGCGATATGTCGCTTGGGGAGACAGGGAAACCGGAAGTGTATCATTATACATCTGAGGACACTCTTTATGGTAAAGACCTTGATTTTCTCACGAACCTGAGAGAAAAGGGAGGAAGGATAAACATTCTGAAGACCGGAGGATTGAATCATGGCCTGTTTACATCATTTGCCTCTGTAACAGTTCCCGGGATTTTGAGGGAGGAACCAAAGGAAGAGTTTGGTGAACTCATCAGGGAATTAATATTTAAACTAAAGAAAGAGGAACTGAACAATGAATAAGTATTCTGCGCATAGAATTACTGCTCTGCTATTTCTGTCTGTTGGGTTAATGATTCCGGGGTCAGCCCAATCCGTCAAGGTCTCATTTGCTGTTAAGGATATCAATGCAAGCGGAGGACTAACGGTCGATAAAAAAGGAAATATTTATGTAAGCGATTTTGGAGAAACATTCACGGACCCCAGCTTGACAAAAATCTATAAGATAGATCCTGATAACTGGGAAGTGTCAGTTTTTGCTGAAGGCTTTAACGGAGCATCCGGGTCATATATATCACCTGAAGGTTTGTTTTATCAGTCAAATCCCAAATCCGGCACTATTTCCATAATGAACATGGAAGGGCAGCTGGTGAGAACTATAGCCTCAGAGTTAATTAAAACACCAGTTGGATTGGTTTATGATCCCAGTGGGTACCTTTTTATTGCCAACTGTGGTAACAACAACATATTAAAAGCGGATTCCAATGGTGTAGTGAGTATATATTCCGAGTCAGGGCTTTTTAGGTGTCCGAACGGTATGACCAGATTACCGAACGCAGACCTGGCGGTTGTTAATTTTAACAGTGACAAGATTTTGCGGATTACCCCGGATGGTAAGGCCTCTGTACTTGCTGAAGGATTTCCTGTGCTCACCGGCGGGCCGAACCCTGTTGGTTTGGGCCATATCGTCTATTCTAACGGTTATTTATATGCCACAAGTATCGGGAGAGGGTATGTATACCGAATAATGCCCGATACCGGTGAGTTTATGGTAATTGCAGGTAACGGTGATTTTAAAAACACGGCTGGTCCTGCTCCGGAAAGTAGTTTCTCCAAGCCCAATGGTATAGCTGTAAGCGTGACGGGAGACAGTCTGTATATCAATGTTTCAGATCCGAGTTGGTTAAGCAATCCTGCCGGCCTGCACCCGGCACACTTGATGCTGATTACCGGTATCTGTTCTCTGCCTGAAAGTGGTTGCCGGTAAATATTCAGAGACGGGTGATCAGTAAACTGTATTATTCCATAGAACTGAAGGCCAGATCATTTCTCAGTTTGCTCAGAAACAAAGTTTGTCTGGCAGAAATGCTTGTAAGAAATTCATATATACGTTCAGTCATAAATGGTTTTGATTAAGATCTTTCTGATATTCACCGTGATCATAAACCGGAAAATTAATAAATGATCAACTATCGATTTCTGGCAATATCAGCAGGATGCTTTCTTTTCTTCTCTTTTCTGCATGCACTTTCAGATTATACAAATGTATCGCTGATCGTTACGGATCAGGAACAGGTGTTTTGGTCATACTATGCTCATAAGTTTTATAACTGGGGATTTTGGCTTATTACCAGTGTGCTTCTGTTCAGAAAGGTTGATCTGGTACAATTGCTGTCTTTCGGGAAGAAAAGCTTCATTCAGTTTAGTCTGAGAATGGGAATGCTGGTCATACTGTGTGTCAGCTTTGCGGCTATTCGCGTGATCTGGTTGAATCCGAACCTGGGCCCGGGAAGCTTTTTACAACTGTTTTTACATTTTTCCCTGACCTTCGCCTTTTTATGCGTCATCGCTACATCTCTTAGCCTTGCAATTACCATATCTGTACTGATCCATCAGAACAGTGTAGATTTCGAAGACTCTTTTGAACGCCTTCGAAAGGAAAAAAACCGGTTACTGGAACGGCTTAAAGAGAAGGAAAGCCCTCTGGAAAGGATTGCCATCAAGATCGGGAAAAAGTCCAAGATCCTGAATACGGAAGACATAAAATGGTTTGAAGCAGACGATTACTATGTAAAAATACACACCACAGACTCCACATATATTCATCGTATTACGTTGAAAAAACTCGAAAAAAAACTCGGGGATAAATTTATACGACTGCACCGAAGCTCTATAGTGAATGTGGATTACCTTCATTCGATCGAGAATAACGGGAATACGATCGTAGCCATACTCAAGGATGGAACTCAGCTGGATATAGCCAAATCCCGGTATAAGGCGGTAAAAGGGGCCTTCAACTGAAGTATCACAGGTTGTTGTTTGGAGGGGGGGATTCAATACTGCCTGAGTGAACTATTGGGCAAGTTGAGATCTGATCCAGTTTTGGTAGCTGTGCAATCTTGTAAAAGCATTCAACGCTCCATAGGCGCCTTGTTCCTTATCCTGAAATGAATATTCTGTAGACTTCATAACACCAACCAGAACTTGTTTGCCATCCGCTTCTATAAACAGGCCTCCCCCACTGTCTCCTCCGGTTCCAATGAGTTCCATTCCGAGTGGTTCAGCAGACCCCGTTTTATTTAACTCAGGTCGTTGAGGATGATCCATATCCGTTAAGAGCAGCTCATAGTACCCATTGAAAAATTCACCGCCGACCGAGTCGATCATGTTATGACCGGCCAGCTTCAAACCGGGCGGAGCCTTCACACCTTCAGTTCCGGCATTTCCAGAGGCGCCAAAACCCACGATAGTTCCGGGTTTTCCTGTTTCTTTTCCCGAAAAATCTAAAACTATGGGAGTCGTGTGATTGACTGATCGCTCAAGTTTAATGATTGCGAGGTCGTGAGCATCATACCCATTGAGGTATTGAGGGAAAATTTTTATAGATACGATCTTAAAATTTTCGTCCATTAATCTGAACGTATAGACATCCGGTTCGGCAACCCGTTTGTTAACCGGTATTTTTATGACCAATTTTCCTCCTTCGGAAGTAGCTATGACAGAGTCTTTTGTTTCTGATTCTATAAACAGGTGCGCCGCAGTTATGACCTGTGTAGGGGATATCAGTATCCCTGAGCCAAACGGAGATTCTGCTTTCAGAATCATTCCTACGGAATCAAATTCCGGCTGTTTAGCCAACTCCTTATGTGACTCAATGGATCGGTCGTGACGGAAAATTCCCAATACGACCAAAACACTGAACAGAAAATAATAAATACTGAAGTACACGATTGTCCGGTTTGTTTGAGTTGGCTTTCTAAATATAGTCTTAGCTTTATTAAATACATCCTGGACGCGGTGTAAAAGCAGTGAAAGGCGTTAATAATGAAGTGGGACTGTCATTGATCTCAGTGACTCCCCCTTGGAATGAGTTATAAATGAATGGTTACAAAACAGTTGAAGGATCCTTAAAACAAAAAAGCCCGCTGAGAAACTCAGGCGGGCTTTATGTACCGCAGGCCGGACTCGAACCGGCACTCGAATACTATTCGAATTGGATTTTAAGTCCAACGTGTCTACCAATTCCACCACTGCGGCATGGTTTGCAATAATCTCTACCAATCCCGACGGCCGTTGGGACAGGTTCCACCACTGCGGTGTGGTTAACAGGCGCCAAATATACAACTTAATCCCCGACTACTTCAAAGAAACATTGAGCTATTTTCCCGCTTGTTTAGGGGTTCAGGTTTCGTAAATTCAGCTCATACTTAAAACAAGGGATAACTATTATGAAAAAAGCATTACTGCTCGTTGTTTTTATTATGCTGGCCTTGCCGGCAGCAGCCCAATTAGAAATTGGAGCTTCTTATGAATTACGGGATGAAGATCCCAAAAGTGGATTCGGAGCTCGTATTCAGGGGCCTATCCTGAAAGGCTTGCCACTCATTAACCTGGGGCTCAGGCTACATGCCAGTTACTTCAGCGATCAAAACTCTATCACGGATGGCAGCGTTACCTATGATGCCGATTTCGTGAACTACGATTTTGGTATCGCAGCGTACGGCGGTATCTCCCTGGGGCTTGTTGAGCCGTATGTTGGGGTAGGACTGGGGTCTGAAACCATTGAACTTAGCTCGGATGATGCCAACAACATCGATAGCGAAGACTCCAATATTTACTGGAATTCCTTTGCGGGTGCAAAAGTGACCATTTTGCCACTGCTCAAACCGTTTGTAGAATACCGGTTCAGCAGCACCGATCTGAGCGTATCCAACTTTGATCCGAATGATAAAACCGGACGAATCATGTTTGGGGTGGTGCTCAGTTTCTGACAGAACCCATTCAGAAAAAAAGCGGTTATGTACGCGGCATAACCGCTTTTTTTATATGGAAAAGTTGTTTAGCACGTTAAAAGTGTGTTTAATGCTATTGTGTTGTTTTAGTAAAGCAACTCACTCATGAGCGAAGTAAAAGAAATAAGACGGTCAAACCTCAGTGATTATAAGCTGAAAAAGGCTCAGCGTGAAGACCTGAAGCAGCTGATAGAGGTGTGTAAAGAACACATCGATGAGGTGGATGAGGAAATGATCAGCCGTGCGTTTAAGCTGTGCTATATGTCGCATGAGGGAATGACGCGCGCCTCCGGGGAGCCCTACTACTATCACCCCGTTGAGGTAGCTAAGATCGTAGCCCGCGAGATCAATATAGACGACACTTCAGTAGTAGCCGCGCTGCTTCACGACACCGTGGAAGACACCAGTGTGACTCTGGAAGACATCGAGCATTGGTTCGGGAAGGAAGTGGCCGTCATCATAGACGGGGTTACCAAGATCGCCGGTGTTTTTAAAAGCAGGGACAGTAAGCAGGCCGAGGCCTTCATGAAGCTTTTGCTCAGCATGGCCGAAGACATCCGCGTGGTCCTGATCAAATTTGCCGACCGGCTTCATAATATGCGGACCCTCCACCATCTGAAGCGGGAGAAGCAGCTTAAGATCGCCAATGAAACGCTTGAGTTATATGCTCCGCTGGCACACCGCTTTGGATTATTCACGATCAAGAACGAGCTTGAGGATCTCTGTTTCAAGGCTATGGATCCTACATCATTTAAATTCGTAGCCCGGAAACTGCGTGAGAAAAGAGAGTCACGGGAAGCTTTTATTGAGGAGTTCATGACTCCCGTGGAGAAGGAACTGAAGCAAATGGGGCTCAAGTTCGAGATCAAGGGGCGCCCCAAACATATCTACTCCATTTACCGGAAGATGCAGCGCCAGCAGAAGCCCTTCGAAGAAATTTATGATCTGTTTGCCATCCGCATCATCCTGGAGGATCCTCATACCAAGGAAGACTGCTGGAGAGTCTATTCCATCATCACGGACTGGTACACTCCGATCCCCGAGCGTTTCCGGGACTTTATATCCGTACCCAAAGCTAACGGGTATCAGTCGCTCCATACCACAGTGATCACTAACAAAGGAAAGAAAGTAGAGGTACAGATCCGTACCCGTCGTATGGACGACATAGCGGAAAAAGGGCTTGCGGCACACTGGAAGTATAAAGAGGGGGATAATAACCGTTCTGAAAGCCTGGACCGTTTTGTAAGCTGGGTTCGCGATGTACTGGATAACCCCCGCCCCGATGCCGCTACCGACTTCGTCAAGGATTTTCAGCTTAACCTGTATCAGGAAGAGATTTACGTGTTCACCCCGCGCGGTGAATTGAGAACCCTGCCCAGCGGCGCCACACCCATCGATTTTGCCTTTGACATCCACAGTGAGGTGGGGGAGCGGGCCATGGCCGCTAAAGTAAACGGCAAAATGGTGCCCCTGCGCCAGAAGCTGCAGAACGGCGACCAGGTGGAGATCATCACCTCGAATAAGATCAACCTGAATGTAGACTGGATCGACGATGTAGTGACGCATAAGGCCAAGTCCAGGATCCGTCAGTACATCAAGCAGAAGCAGCGCAAGATCGCCGAAGAGGGCAGGGAAATCTGGAATAAAAGGGCTGAAAAGGGAAAGGTGGAGATCAGTGATCAGGAGCTTACCAGGTTCGCCAAGAAGTTTAAGTTCGAATCTACCCAGGAGCTGTTTTACGCAATCGGAACCGAGACCTTTGATGTCAATAAGCTGTATCGCGAGGTCAGGAAGTATAAAAGTACCGGGCGAATAGAGAATATAGAGAATAATGTTTCCGAGTCGTCCACGGCTACCGAAGAGGAGATACAGGAGACCTACATCAACACGGCCCGGGCCATGGGGGATGGGAAGGCGCTCATCATTAACGGAGAACTGAGTGATGTTAAATACTCCTATGCCAACTGCTGTAATCCGATACCGGGTGATGACGTGATCGGTTTTATCAGCCGCAACGGAGACATCAAGATACACCGGTCTATGTGTAATAATGCCCTTCACCTTATCAAAACGGAAGGCGACCGGATTGTCGATGTAAACTGGGCCAAGAACATCGATACCAAGTTCCTGGGTGCTGTGAAAGTGATCGGTGAAGACAGAGTGGGTATGATCAATGATCTTACAGATGTGCTTTCAAAGTCATTGTCAACCAACATGAAGAGTATTAACGTGAGTAGTGACAGCGGGATGTTCGAAGGTATCATTTCGGTTTATGTGGATGACATTGCTCACTTAAACAAAATAATCAAGCGGTTGGAGAAGGTGGAAGGAGTGAAAAACGCGCTCCGGTACGAATAACTTTAACATTCTTAATTTTCGTAGCTCCTATCTTGTAACTATATTCACCCCAATGATTAATATTCGCTTTAGGTTATAGCTTAAGGATAATAAGGAGTTGCGATAGTAATCAGGAAGGACCATGCGGGAAAATCCTGCATGTTAACTAAATAAATAATCAAGACCATGATGACATATACCAAACGAGATGTGGTACGTCGTGTAGCGGAAGCTATGGACGAACCAATGATTAGAACGGAGCCTTGGGTTGACTCAGTGATCGTAGCATTAAGAGAAATTATGCTGTCGGCTGATACAGAATGCCGAATCGAGATCAGGGACTTCGGAGTATTTGAGGTGAAAGAAACAAAAGCCAAGCCAAAGGCCCGCAATCCAAAGACCAACGAAGTAATCTACGTTCCGGCCCATCGTAAAACACACTTCAAGCCCAGTAAATTACTGAAGGAGTTTTTACGTCAACCGTTGGAGGACGTTAAAAAATAATTCCAGTGCAGCAGTATGCACGATTGATCGGTGTCGATGTAGGCAAAAAACGCATCGGACTTGCACAAACCGATCTTTTAAAGACTATTGCTTCTCCGGTTGGGACTTTTTCACCAGATGAGATCTTCCGGGAACTCGTCCGTATGGTGAATGAGTCCCCCGTGGAAGCTTTTATCATTGGCTGGCCCCTCGACCCTGAAGGTCAGGAGGGTGCCGCAACCCAAATGGTCAGCCGATTCATCAGGAAGCTTGAAGCTGAGTTTCCGGATATTCCCGTCCATAAAGTTGATGAACGATATACCTCCAAACGCGCTAAAGAGATCATGCGTGAGATCGGAGTCCCCAAAATGAAGAGAAGAGAAAAAGAACGTGTGGATAGAATTGCTGCAGCTGTTATCTTACAGCATTACCTCGACTCAACAGACTGATTTTTTGTCAGATGGCTATTTTACCCATTGTTACATATAACGATCCGGTGCTTCGGAAGAAAGCTGAACCGGTAGAGGAACTGGATTCCAGGCTCAGTAATTTTGTGGAAGACCTCTTTGAAACCATGTACAACTCAGACGGGGTTGGGCTTGCCGCTCCGCAGGTGGGAAGTTTGAAGAGGGTCTTCGTCATTGACGGAGATGCGATGCTCGAAGAGGATGAAGAGGCATTCGGCCCGACCGCTTTCATTAATCCGGAGATCATCGAGAAAAAAGGAGATCCGGTGGTGATGGATGAAGGTTGCCTGAGCATACCCGAAGTCCGCGACAAGGTGAGCCGTCCGGAAGTGATCCGCATCAGGTTCACCGATCAGGATTTTAAAGAGCGGGAAGTAGAGGTGGGCGGATGGATCTCAAGGATCATTCAGCACGAGTACGATCACCTGGATGGGGTCCTGTTTATTGATCACCTCAGCGCATTCCGGAAACGCATGCACAAAAAATCTCTTGAAGAGATTGATTCGGGCCTGCGGGAAGTTGATTATCCGGTCGTTCCCAAACTCTGAACCAAAGCCGATCTCATGAATATCGTTTTTATGGGTTCTCCGGATTTTGCCATTCCCAGCCTGGAGAAACTTCACCAGTCTGCACACACGGTTTCTGCGGTTGTCAGTAATGTCGATAAGCGAAGAGGCAGAGGCGGAGATAAAGTCCCGACCCCCGTTAAGGCCAAAGCCAGAGAACTGGGATTGCCCGTCATTGAGGTGGAAGACCTTCGCTCGCCCGAATTTCATGCACAGCTACGGTCCCTGAATCCGGATCTTTTTGTGGTGGTCGCGTTCCGGATACTGCCCAAAGAAGTGCTGGAAATTCCGGAAAAAGGATCCGTGAACCTGCATGCCTCTTTGCTTCCCAGGTATCGAGGAGCAGCGCCCATCCACTGGGCCGTTATCAATGGTGAACAGGAGACAGGATGCACCATCTTTTTCTTGGATGAACACGTGGATACCGGGAACATCCTGCTTCAGCAGAAAGTACCTATTGGCGATGAAGAAACCACCGGAGAGGTGTACCAGCGATTAATGGAGGTGGGGAGCGATACGCTACTGAAGGCAGTGGAGATGATCGCAGGAGGATCATATGAACTACAGCCGCAGGACGATGAACAGGCGACATCGGCACCCAAGTTGTTCAGAGAGAATACCCGGGTCGATTTCAGCCGGCCCGCCGTTGAGGTGCATAATTTCATCCGTGGCCTGAGCCCTTTCCCTACGGCCTGGGCAATGTGGGGCAAAGAAAAGTTCAACATGTACAAGAGCAGGTTAGGGCCTCTTGTAGACGCGGAACCTGGCGAATTGTTTGAGAGAGACGGGAAATTATTGGCAGGCTGCAGTGACGGAACCGTGGAGCTTCTGGAAGTACAACTGCCCGGCAAAAAAAGGATGACGGCACGCCAGTTCCTGAACGGATACGAGGTCGGGGGAAAACTCGAATAAACTGCTTTTTTCATGAATAAATAATTTGAGAAAAGACGCCCGTTTTTTATCATCTGCGCACATCAACCGATTAAAACCATGGAACAGCCGGAAATTATTGTAGCAGCGAAAGCAGGAGATCTGGAATCTGTAAAGAAGCTCCATAAAGGGAAAGCGGATCTGGACGAGAGCAACTCCAGTGGAGCTACAGCCATTATACTGGCAGCGGAGAAGAATCACTTTGAGGTTGTCAAATACCTTGCCGATTCCGGGGCCGACCTGAACCGCCAGACCAAGATGGGAGGAACCGCCCTCAACAAGGCCGCGGAGAATGGCAATATTGAAATGATGAATTATCTGCTTGATAAAGGAGCGGAAGTCGGCGACATGGCGCTCATTGTAGCAGCCCGAAGCGGCAGCCTGGAGGCCGTTAAATTACTGATCGATAAAGGGGCTGACGTGAACGCCCAGCAACGGTGGGGACATACCGCGCTGATGCTCGCTGCCAGGAACGGGCATCACAATGTGGTAAAGCTCCTGATCTCTGAAGGTGCTGATGTAAGGATCCGTGACAAAAACGGCGATACGGCTATGATGATCGCCATGGAAAATGACCAGGAAGATATTGCCTTTCTGCTGAAACGAGCCGGGGCTGTTGCGGAGACCAAACCGTCCAAGGAAAAAGCCGCTCCTGTTGATACCGACGATGAGGACGAGGATGATCTTGGGGATACTCCGGATGTGGAAGACCTGGTCTCGGACGAGGAAGCCCCCGACGATGTGGAGCTCGACGACTAGTCTGCGCATTTAGCCTGACCGCAATAAAAAAGCCCCGGATTCACAAGAACCCGGGGCTGGCTGTCAACCGAATACGAATTTATTTATTCGCGTACTGGAACTCATGCACGTCAATATCCACGCCATCTGATGGACGAACGGTCATGGACTTGGGCTGCAGGAAGTATAACAGGTAATCGCGGCCCCCTGCTTTTGCATCTGTACCACTCATATTGAAGCCGCCAAACGGCTGTGCACCCACCAGGGCACCGGTACATTTACGATTGATGTACAGGTTTCCTACCCGGAACTCCCGTAAAGCTTTGTCGATCTTCTTAGGATCCTGAGAGAAATAAGCCCCGGTTAGTCCGTACACCGTACTGTTGGCAATGCGCAGCGCATCATCCGTATCCTTGGCCTTGATAAAGGCGGTAACCGGGCCGAAGATCTCCTCCTGAGCGATGCGCGCATCTTCTGCGACATCAGCGAATACCGTGGGTTCAATATAGTAGCCGGTATTTTCCGTTTCGGCACGTTTTCCGCCAACCATCAGCCGGCCCTCGCTTTTACCGATCTCGATATAGCTCATGATCTTATCCACGGCCTTCTGGTTTACTACCGGTCCTGCCGGGTAGTTGTCTTTAGCGTCCCCAACTTTCAGAGCTTTGGTTTTTTCGACAACCTTTTCAAGTACCTCGTCATATACATCTTCAACAACGATGGTTCGGGAACCGGCGGAACATTTCTGCCCCTGGAAGCCGAAGGCACCTTTAACGATTTCTTCGGCAGCGCGGTCAAGATCCGCATCGCTGTCCACGATCGTGGCGTTCTTACCTCCCAGCTCACAAACCAGGCGCTTCAGAAAGTGCTGTCCCTCAACAACTTTGCCTGCAATTTCAGAAAGGTGAAGCCCAACGTCTTTAGATCCGGTAAAGGAAATGAACCGGGTTCTCGGGTTTCGGGCCAGATTCTCGCCCACCTCGATATCGCCGCCGGTCACATAATTGAACACGCCTTCAGGGAGTCCCACTTCCTCAAAAATCTCGGCCACCAACTGTCCCATTTTAGGGGTGTCGGGGGCAGGTTTCGCAACCACGGTATTACCCGCTGCTATGGGGGCAGCAGCCATACCCAGAAAAATGGCAAAGGGGAAGTTCCAGGGTGAAATGCAGACCCCGGCTCCGATAGGCATGTAGATGGTCTTATTGGCATCTCCCCAGGAATCCTTGACCGGCATTCCCTGGTCAAGACGCATTGCCTCGTATGCATAATAGGTGAGGAAGTCGATACCTTCCGCGGTGTCAGCGTCGGCCTCCAGGTAATTCTTGCCTGCTTCACTGATCATCCAGGCATTGATCTCAAGCCGTCGTCTTTTAACCACATCGGCTGCTTTCAGCAGGTACTCTGCGCGCTCTTTGGCAGAAACATACTGCCAGCTTTCAAAGGCATCCCAGGCGGCATCAAGTGCTCCTTCGGCCTGGGCCTTGGTAGCCATCTGGAAGGTTCCGATTACTTCATCGGTGTTGGATGGGTTACGGCTTTCGAAGGTGCCTGCATCTCCTTTGACCCATTCACCATTGATGTACAGGTCATATTCTTTGCCAAAGTTATTCCGGACTTCAGAAAGGGCTCCCTTCTGAGCTTTATCAATCGTGGGATCACTGAAATCCAGATATTCTTCGTTTTCAAATTTTTCGAGTGTGATATCGGACATTATTACCTCGTTAGTCTGCTGTTTTAAAAAAAAATTGTAAGTCAATAAAATTACAGGGCCGGGAATATACTCAGAAAAGCGCTCCCATTTCAAAGTTTGCTCCATACTGTTTTATCAGCCGGGTAAATCGTTGATAATGGGCCTCTATAGTGGTAATTTTGGACTCTCTTAAGAACGTTATTTTTGTTGGTTTCATTTCTGACGGTGCAATCAACTAATCCAACATAAAAAGGAAAGTTATGTCAAAAATTAAAGTCGGAATTAACGGATTTGGCCGCATAGGCCGCATGGTGACCCGTGCCATCCTAGCTAACTACAGTGATAAGATTGATATCGTAGGAGTAAATGATCTCACCGATACCCAGACACTGGCTCATTTGTTTAAGTACGATTCTTCACAGGGAACGTACGAGGGGAATGTTTCAGTGGAAGGGGATAAGCTTACGATCGATGGCATGAGCTTCAAAGTAACCGCGGAGCGCGACCCGGCAAATCTCAACTGGGGCGACCTGAATGTGGATGTAGTTGTGGAGTCAACCGGTTTTTTCAGGGATAAAGAGTCGGCCGGCAAGCACCTCAGGGCCGGTGCTAAAAAAGTGGTGATCTCAGCTCCCGCCAAAGGCGATATCCAGACCATCGTGCTTGGTGTGAATGATGATAAGATTGATAAGGACATTGAGATTTATTCCAACGCCAGCTGTACCACCAACTGCCTGGCACCGATGGCCAAAGTGATCGATGATGAGTTCGGTATCGTGAAGGGATTCATGACAACCATTCACGCTTACACCGGAGACCAGCGGATTCTGGATGCTCCGCATGGGGATCTCCGCCGCGCACGAGCAGCGGCGATCAACATCGTGCCAACTTCTACCGGGGCGGCAAAAGCGGTAGGACTGGTGCTTCCGCATCTGAATGGCAAGCTGGATGGTGGTGCCGTTCGGGTTCCCACTCCAACCGGGTCCCTTACTGATTTTGTATGCGAGGTAAAAAGAGAAACCACCGCGGAAGAGGTGAACGCCGTATTCAAGGCCGCAGCTGAAGGCCCGCTGAAAGGTATCCTTCAATACACCGATGAGCCCCTGGTTTCAACGGATATTGTGGGTAACCCGCACTCCAATATCTTTGACAGCGACCTCACCAAAGTTGACGGTAAGCTGGTGAAGGTGATTGGCTGGTACGATAATGAAGCCGGCTACTCGATGAGAACGGCAGACCTGATCACGAGGATCGTTTGATCCTGACCGATCAGTCAAAGTTTGTTAACCCCGCACCATATTAGTGCGGGGTTTTTTATTATCCGTCAACTATTCATTACATCCAAACCATTGAAAAAATACCTGCTTTTCATACCAGCCATCCTGTTCCTGATCAGTTGCGGTGGTCCCGGAACGGCCACCCTCGATACCGATCAGCTTATTGAAGACCTCCGTTATCTTTCGTCCGACGAACTGGAAGGAAGGCTGACCGGGACCGAAGGAAACCGTAAAGCGCGGGAATACCTGATCCAGCGTTTTGAAGAGAACGGGGCAGAGCCGTTTCAGGCCACGTACAGCCATCCGTTCCTTTTTCAGAATCAGGAAGGGGAAGAGTTCGAAGGTATCAATGTGGCAGGAAAGCTGGATGGCGAGATCGACTCGGTGATCGTGATCACCGCGCACTATGATCACCTGGGCATTCGGGAAGGCGAGATCTATAACGGAGCAGATGACAATGCCTCGGGTACGGCCGCGCTGCTGGCCATGATCGATTATTTCCGTCAGAAGCCCACGCGCCACACTCTCGTATTTGCGGCTTTTGACAAAGAAGAAGGAGGGTTAAGAGGGGCAAGGGCTTTTGCCGGAGACTCGGTATTTCTGGAAAAAGTAGTGCTTAACGTGAACATGGATATGATCTCCCAGAATACGAAAGATGAGATCTACGCCGCGGGAACCTATCATTACCCGGAATTGAGACCGGTACTGGAGCAAGTGGATACAGAAGGTTTGAAGCTGCTCTTTGGCCATGACAGCCCGGACCTGGGATATAACGACTGGACCTCAGCCTCCGATCACGGAGCCTTTCACGCGAAAGGAGTCCCCTTTGTTTATTTCGGTGTGGAAGATCACGAACATTATCATAAACCCAGCGATGATTTTGAAACCATTCCCCAGGAGTTTTATAAAAAATCGGTTCAGCTGATCATCAATGCAGTCATCGCACTGGACCAATCCAAACTATCGACATTATGAAAAAAACAGGTATTCTATATCCGGCAGTAATTTTAATACTCATAAGTGCTGTACCCGTTTGGGGACAGGCTTCAGCTGAAGAGCAGATCAGGGAAGCGGTGCTGGCAGCACCCGCTGATCTTAGAGACGGCGCAACGGTGTACGGGTTTGATGAGGATCAAAACGTGGTCAAGCTCCGGGAGGGGACCAACCAATTTATCTGTCTCGCGGATAATCCGGCCTCGGAAAGGTTTCAGGTTTCCTGCTACCACGAAAGTCTGGAGCCTTTTATGGCCCGTGGAAGGGAATTAAGCTCGCAAGGTAAAAGCCCACAGGAGATCTTTGATATCCGTGAGGAGGAAGCGGTCAGCGGCGTACTTAAGATGCCGGAGAAGCCGGCTGCGCTCTACGTGTATTTTGGAGGAAGTGGTGTGTATAACGAGCAGCTTAATGAGATGGAGGGAGCCCGACACCGGTACGTGGTGTACATACCTTTTGCCACACAGGAAAGTACGGGGCTGCCCCTGAAACCGGGCGGACCCGGTCACCCGTGGTTAATGAATCCCGGAACTCACCGGGCGCATATTATGATCACGCCTCCGGCACAGAACTGACGGGTTAGTAAAACTTTCTGAGGTAGCTGGTACACTCCCCACAGTCTTTGCCATCTTTGCGGGCTTCTTCTTCAGTTTCAAACCCCTGGCTGGAATGTGCCTCTATATCACCTTGCTTGGATACCCGTCTCCATCTCCATTCGTTTTTAACATCCTGATATAATTCACACTTAGCCATATACACCTTTAATTTTTATTCGTATTACGAACCTGCAACATAACAAATAGCGTGCGGGAGGTCAAAAAAGGTCCGTTTTCAGTGACCAATCAAAAATGTTTCACCTGGTCATTAGGCGCATTCTTAGTTCTTGATTGAGTAGTCGTAACTGATCTCTGAACCCTTTTCAAGAGCTTTGGATACAGAGCAGTATTTGGTGATGGAAAGCTCCAGGGCCCGTTCTACTTTTTTGGGATCCAGTTCTCCGGAAAGGATGAAATGCAGATGAATGGATCGGTATTCCGAATAACCTGCATCCAGTTTCCGGCGGTCACCATCTACTTCCACTGTCAAACCGGTCAGGTTTTGCCGCTGTTTCTCCAGGATGGAAATGACGTCGATGGCGCTGCACCCGCCAATGCCCGCAAGCAGGAGCTGCATCGGACTGATACCTCCTTCCAGTCCGCCGATCTCCCGGTCACCGTCGATACGGATCTTACCACCCTCTTCGTTGGTTGCTTCCATGTGGAAGCCTTTCTTCAGCCAGTCAACATTTACTTTAACATCCATATTCTTTGCTCGTTTTTTTATGCGAAGGTAAGGGAATGTCAGGGATGAAGCCACCGCGTTGTCAATTGATACCGAACTGCAGCCTCATGGTGATGGTGGCTGTTTTCATTTTGGAACTCGTGTTGAAAGACCCGCCCCAGCTGTAGTCTTCATTAGAGTTTTGAGCAATGATCTGAAAGACCCCCATCTGCGCAGTCTTAAGCTTGCCCAGCCTGGCCCGGGCCTGACTTGCAATGTGTTCGGCGCGGATACGTGTATCTTCGGCAGCCGCAGCCACCATTTCGATCTTGAGTTCGGACAGCCGGGTGTAATAATACTGCGGGGATTCCGAATACAATTCTACCCCCTTATGGATAAGCTCGGTTATATTTCTGGAGAGCTTCTCCACAAGGTCCACCTTTCGTGATTCGATCGTGATGGTTTGATTCAGGCGGTAACCGCGGAACTCCTGGCCGGTATACTTGCCTTCTTCGCTGTAGAGGTTCCGGTAGTCTTTGGTAATAGACACCGAAGAAAAACTGAGTTCTTCCTCTTCTATCGCATGTTCGGATAAATAGCTTTTAATGATCTCCTGATCGTTACGGAGCAGTTCATAGGCCGCGTCGAGCTTACTGTGAAAACGGGTGAAGGATCCCGACCAAACGATCAGGTCTGACTTGAAATCTCTGGATCCGAGTCCTGTTACGTACACCTTTTCATCATTCTGATGCCGGTTTTGAAAAGCCTGAACAAGGAGAAGGGTAATGATGATGGCGGACACGGAGAGAAGGGAGGCTGGAAAAATTTTTTTCATAGATCGATCGGATTCGGGTTAAGGTTCTGCTCTTCTGAATCCAATATTTAAGGGTTTGTTCCCTGTGGTTGAAAAGGAGAAAGAGAATATCCCCTTCCGGTATAATAAATCAGGGTTTGCTATATAGCGTGGTTCCGCTAACTTATTATTAAAAGTTGAGGTGATCATGAAGTCTTTCACATTCGTTTTAGTTGCAATAACGCTTCTGGCCTGTCAGCAAATAGGACAACCCGATAGATCTTATCCGGAACCACAGTTTACACTCAGTCAGGATCAGACGCATAACAAATGGAGCAGCATGATCGAGCCGGCGCTGAGGGTCCCCAATAAATCTGTAATAGAGGTCAAAACGGAAGAAGCCTCCGACCGGCAGTTAACCCGGACCTCAACAATCGAGGACCTGAATAACTTAAGTTTCGATCCCATTCATCCGCTTACCGGGCCCGTCTATGTGGAAGGCGCAGAACCCGGGGATATACTCAAAGTAACCCTCCATAAAATTGAGATGGGCGACTGGGGTTGGACGGCGATCGTGCCCGGTTTTGGCTTCTTGTCGGATGTGTTCACAGAACCGTACCTGAAGACCTTCGACCTCAGTGAGGATATGCGATATGCGCATTTCAATGATGATATCAGGGTACCGCTCAAACCCTTTCCGGGAGTGATGGGTGTGGCTCCTGCCACCACCGATTCCTTGTCGACCATCCCTCCCAGATCCAACGGAGGCAATATGGATGATCCCAACCTTACAGAAGGCACAACCGTTTATTTTCCGGTGTTTGTGGAGGGAGCGTTGTTCTCCATTGGCGACACACATGCGGCTCAGGGACTCGGAGAGGTATGCGGCACGGCCATTGAGGCACCCATGAGGATTGTGTATGAAATTGAAGTACTGAAGAATGAGCGCTCTATCCAGGAGCCTCAGTATGAAACCGATGAATATTATGCGGTTACCGGTTTTGGAACAACCATTGACGAAGCGGCCCGCAAAGCAACGCTCTATATGATCGATTACCTGGTAGAAGTACATGGGATGACCAGAGAAGATGCGTATGCACTGTGTTCACTGGCGGGAGACTTGAAGATAGCAGAAGTCGTTGATGTACCTCATATGCTGGTAACCATGCATATGCCCAAAGAAGTTTTTAAGTGAAGACCATGAAGATACAGGGATCAATACATGTTCTGGCCGTCCCCGACCTGAAGCGTTCAACGGAATATTACCGGGATAAGCTTGGCTTAACACTAACCTGGGGGGATCATAACTGGTCATTTATGAGGCGGGAAGGGTTTGCGGTGATGCTGGGTGAATGCAAAGATGCCACTGACCCCAAAGATCTGGGCGACCACCAGTACTTTGCGTACGTGGAAGTAGAAGGGATTGACGAGCTGTACAAAGAGCTCACTGACA
This sequence comes from Balneola sp., assembly GCA_965267385.1. Classification (GTDB taxonomy): domain Bacteria; phylum Bacteroidota; class Rhodothermia; order Balneolales; family Balneolaceae; genus Balneola. The sequence continues at coordinate 2,106,144 of OZ253957.1, read as the reverse complement.
AGGCGGTTTATTTTACTTCAGAGATCGCTGACAAAGAGTGGGGGCAGAGAGAATTCGGGATCAGAACCATAGATGGGCACCGGATTATGTTCGGAGAGGAAATCCGGTCTGATTCTTAAAATCACGACAGCCTTTTCAAGGTGAGGGTGAAACAACCGGTGCATTTTCGAAGACTCTTGCAGCTGTGATCAGGCATCACTCATAATTCATTTATGATTTTGCCACCTTCAGTGATAAAAGCTATACTCCCGAAAACCTCTAAATAAAAGGACAATAATGAAAAGGTTATTAATCGGGGCGTTATGCGCATTCACAGTAACAGGTTTGTCGGCACAATCCAGTCATACAACGGGCAGTTGGGATGTAACTTCGGGAAGTTATCACTACGCGGATCCAATCCTCAAGATCAGAACCAGCTCCGCAACAAACAGTATTTCAATTCTTGAAATCAACGGCGAGTCGGCCAGTGGAACATCGGTACAGGGTTTTGTGGAACCCACCCTGATGAATTTTGTGCTCAAAATGGAAGATGCTTCCGGGGATTCGGTATCCTCGATGAGTATTTCGGCGGTAAGTGCAGGAAATCCGAATTATCTCTTTGGCTACCAGACCGATCTGAACGTGAGTATCAATCCTTCTCAGGCCTCATTCAATTGTTTTATTCGTGAGGGATGCAGGTTTGGGCAACGTAGTGTATGGCTTCGGCCCTCACCGTTGCGTGTGGTTGAAGAAGAGGCGATCACGATCGGAGCACAGTCTCAGGCCCTTATTGAGCTGGAGGAAGTCCGCTTTACCCGGAATGCCATTGAGGTGTTGTTGTTCTTCAATACCGGAGCCGATGAATATAACGGCACGCTTCATCCCCCGGGACAACCCAATACATTTTTTCTCAGAGACTCGCAGGGCAACCGGTACGACCTGATGAGCCAGCAGGGATGGCCGGGTCCTGACCAGGGGAGGTTCGGTAACTACATCATCCCCGGTGGACTCGAAGAAAATCAGAAAGTGCACGTGATCCTGTATTTCGAACCGGCCTCTGATTTCAGGAGCGTAACAAACTTCAGTTTGATTGAAGGAAGCTGTTCGAGTGGATGCTGGAGCTTTTATGAGGTAAGGCTGAACGACTAGCGCTTACTCACCGATATGTTTATGATTCCCCTTTCCGTGACGTTTACGGAGAAGCTTAACGACATCATGCAGGGGTATTTCCTTTTCGGCCAGCAATAACATCAGGTGAAAAAGGAGATCTGCAGCTTCCGAGACAGTTTCTTTATTTCCTTCATTCTTGGAGGCAATAACGGTCTCAACAGCTTCTTCTCCCACTTTCTGAGCGATCTTATCGATCCCTTTTTTGAACATCTTGGACGTGTAGGAACCTTTGGGCATCTCATGCTTCCGCTCGTAGAGCAACTCTTCGAGTTCCTGCAAAAACTTATAATCTTTCTTGGTCAGCGTTTTAATATCGGCCATAGTTAGCTCCGGTTCAAAGTGGGCGTTAAGGTCTGCATTTTAGGGCTGTTAAACAATGTTGACCGGCAAAATTAACAAAGGCTTGATATCGGACACTACATGCTTAGTGCGCGGTTCCGAATGGGGATGCCTTTCCGGCTCATGGCTTCTTTGAGGTCCTTGATCTCTATCTCTTTAAAGTGAAAGATGCTGGCCGCCAGTACGGCATCAGCTTTGCCGACAGTGATGGCATCAATACAATGATCAATTGTGCCCGCTCCACCACTGGCAATGACAGGGATATTAACCAGTTCGTTTATTCGGCTCAGGAGATCGATATCAAATCCGTTTTTTGTACCGTCTCTGTCCATGCTGGTAAGAAGGATCTCACCGGCGCCTCGTCTTTCCACTTCCTGCATCCATTCCATAGCATCCAGCCCGGTGTCCTCCGTGCCACCTTTTATGAATACATTCCATCTTCCTTCTCCGGTCTGCCTGGCATCCACCGCGGCTACAATGGCTTGTGCTCCGAAGGCCTGAGATGCCTGTGTGATCAGTTCAGGATGCTTAACGATGCTGCTGTTCAGCGATACTTTATCGGCTCCGGCCTTTAGCAGCGCCTCGATCTCGTCAATGGTCTGTATGCCTCCGCCCACTGTAAACGGGATGTTGATGTGCCGGGCGATCTTTTGTACCAGATCGATGAGGGTCTTTCTTTTTTCAAGCGTAGCAGTGATGTCCAGGAATACGAGTTCGTCGGCACCTTCTTGGGAGTATCGCTGAGCCAATTCCACCGGGTCACCCGCATCTCGGAGCCCTTCAAAATTTACGCCCTTAACGGTCCGTCCGTCTTTTATATCGAGACAGGGTATTATTCTTTTTGTCAGCATTCGTCAAAGTTACGATATGTTTTGCGAACGGGGAACCTAACAAACGTAAATTTAAGTTACCACAGGGCAATGAGTTATCGAAGAGTAAGTATTCATCAAACGGAGAAAGAGCTGATCGCCGGGGTCATACGTGCCGGCGATTCCCTGCTGTTGATTCCTCCCGGTTACCAGGACAAACAACCGCTGATCGGGGAAGCCCCCGGCGCCGGGAAGTACATAGGCCTGTTCTCAAGCGGGAGTACCGGGACCCCCAAAGCAATCTGGAACACCTATCAAAACCTGCAGCGAAATGCCGAATACACCGCTGAGGCTTTCGCCATTAAGCCTGAAGACCGGTTGCTCATCCTGGCCAGACCATGGCATGTGGCAGGATTATCGTGGGCACTGATGGCGGAACAGCTGGGATGTACTTACCGGTTTGTGACCACAAAGAGGGGAGAGGGGAGTAAATGGCTGAAGGCGGTTCATGATTTTCACCCGGATGTGGTACTCACCGTCCCTAAAGTGCTGAGTGCTTTGTACGGTCATGAATGGAAGGCGAATAAGATCGTGTTCGGCGGGCTTCCGCTTCCCGAAGAGGATACTCTTTCGCTAAGCCGGCATGCCTCGATCCTGATCCAGGGCTACGGCATGACCGAAGCGGGAGGCCTTATCAGCTGCCATGTTCATGAGGCGGAGAAGGAGTGGTTCCGGGATGAACACAGATGTTGCGGCAGGCCGGTACATGGGGTGGAGTTACGATGCCCGGGGACGAAAGAAAATCCGGCGGAGATCTTCATCAGGTCTTCAACCGCCGCTTACGATGACTGGTACCGGAGTGGTGATCTGGGATATTTTGATAAGGAGGGTAGGATTTATCTGACCGGGAGGATATCGGAGCTCAGAAACAACGATAAGATCTGAACCATTAGCTTCCGGGCCGGTCTTTCTGTGCAAAGTCCTGTTTGAGGGAGATCAGATTTTTTTCATTTCCTCCAGGCTCAGATGACCTTCGTAGTAGGCCTTTCCCACCACCACTGCATCAGCCTTGGCTGCTTTCAGTTGCTTCAGGTCTTCGGCATTTGCCACCCCGCCGGAGGCGATGACCCGCAGATCAGGAAAGTTCGATTTTATTTCCCGGTACAGTTTTACATTAGGTCCGATTAGTGTACCGTCGCGGGAAATATCCGTACAAAGTACTTCCTGTAAGCCCTGATCGGTCATTCTGGACAGGAAGGTAAAGGCATCTTCTTCCGCCGTTTCAAGCCAGCCTGAATACGCGATCTTTCCATCCCTGAGATCCATTCCCAGTATCATCTGTTCAGGATAAGTGCGTAAAGCCCTGATCCAGTCAGCTTCATTCCGAATGGCCATAGAGCTGCAAATCACCTTCTGAAGTCCGGCGTTCAGCAATTGTTCCACGTCATCAAAGGTCCGTATGCCCCCCCCGGTTTGAACGGAAAGGCCTGTTTCCTCAATCACTTTTCTGATGTATCCGAGGTTCACGAAGGTTCCTTCTTTGGCTCCGTTCAGGTCGATGATGTGAATATGATCAAAGCCGGCTTCCTTGAATTTCCGGGCCTCCGCATCCACACTTTCGTTGTAAACGGTGACTTCCTGATAAGATCCTTTATGTAATCGAACAACCTTACCGTTCAGCAGGTCGATGGCGGGAATTACCTTCATTCAGCAGGTACAGAATGGACGTTAGTGGTGGCATAAACGTGCTCCAGAAAATTCTGGAGAACCAGCGATCCTACCTTACCGGATTTCTCGGGGTGAAACTGAACCCCCATGAAGTTGTCCCTGGCCACCACGGCGGCAAACCGGTCGATGTAGTTGCAGGAGGCCAGAGTGTATTCATTTACCGGAGCATAAAAGCTGTGCACGTAATACAGGTGTTGATCCTCGTTTATGTTATTTATGAGGGGATGATCCTGGTGTTTCTTCAGGGTATTCCAGCCCATGTGCGGAACCTTATCGATGGACTCGTCAAATTTCCGGAGCGTACCGGGGATGACCCCCAGCCCGACAGTGTTTCCTTCACTGGTGGCTTCATACATAAGCTGCATTCCAACGCAGATCCCCAATACCGGTTTTTTGGTTTGCTTCAGCCATTCATCCACGCCGTGTACTTTAAGTGATTCAATGGCGGTTCCCGCATGGCCTACTCCCGGAAATATTACAGCGCGGGAGCTTTCCAGTTCTTTCGGTGTTTCGGCGAAAAACCACCGTGCCCCCAACCGGTCCAGGGCGTTGGAAACCGAAGCAATATTCCCAGCCTTGTACTTGATGATAGCAATCATTTTCTCTCAAAGAGCTCCTTTTGAGCTCGGTATTAGATTTTTTATGCGCCCGTTCTGTTCAATAGCCGTCTTCAAAGACCGGGCAAAACCTTTGAAGCATGCTTCGACCTTATGGTGGTCATTATTTCCAGTACAGCTAACATGAAGTGTGGCTTTCAAGTTCATTGCCAGACTGTAAAAAAAGTGTTCAAGCATCTCTGTGGGGAAGTCACCGACGTATTCGCGGGTCAGCGGCACATCGAACACAAGATAAGGACGATTGGAAAGGTCAAGGGCCACAGTGGCTTGAGCCTCATCCATGGGAAGCACAAAACCGTAACGTTCCAGCCCTTTTTTATCCCCCAGGGCCTTTAAAATAGTTTCACCGAGGGCAATGGCTACATCCTCAATGGTGTGGTGTTCATCAACTTTGAGGTCTCCTTTACAGCGAATCCTGAGATCAATGAGTCCGTGCCGGGCAATCTGATCGAGCATGTGATCAAAGAACTTAAGGCCGGTATCAATATCGGACGCACCCGTTCCGTCGAGGTTCAGCTCGATCTGAATGTCCGTTTCGTGGGTGGTACGCGAAAGGGTGGCCTTTCTCGCGTTGGTCGTGATGAAGGCTGCAATTTCAGGCCAGGAAGGCGAGGTGAATACCTGCTTACCATCCTTTTGCACGGTAAGAAATTCTGAATCCGTACCGACCAAAAGTGCAGCCTTGCTTTTTCCGGCCGTGTTTATCTGTTCCTGATCCAATAATTGCTGCTGCCATTCAGTTAAAGCACCGCCGGTGATCTTCAGGTCATGTCCGCTTTGCTGAATACGATGGAGTGCAGAAAGCGCGTTCTGGCGGAAGGGAAAGTTGCCCGAGGGATCGTTCAGGGCGGCTATGTTTATTTCTATTGTCATCGAATTATGTATTTAAACCGGAATAGAACATATTCCATGATTATTAACCTACGAGTTATGCTATGAATTCAAAATTAAAGGTACTCAGCTGGGTTTTGCGTATCGTCTCCGCTGCGATATTGCTGCAAACCCTCTTCTTTAAGTTTACCGGAGCTGCCGAAAGTGTGTACATATTTGAAACCGTTGGCATGGAGCCGTTCGGACGGTATGCAACGGGTGTCGCTGAACTGCTGGCATCCATTCTGCTCTTTGTACCAGGCTTGACCTGGCTGGGTGCTTTCATTGCAGCCGGCGTGATGACGGGAGCTATCCTGAGCCACCTCACCGTTCTGGGTATTGAAGTACAGGGCGACGGGGGCCTTTTATTTGCGATGGCCGTGGTGGTGTTAATAAGCTCACTGGTGTTGTTGTACATGAATCGTAAAGATATTCCGGTTATAGGCAAAAAAACGGGCAATGGTCTTAATGTCTGAGTACCCTCTTCAGGGACTCCAGAAAACAATCGTTTTCCACAGGGGTTCCGATGGTTAGCCGGAGGCAGTTTTCGCAATGGGGTTCGTTGCCCCGGTATCGTACGATGACCCCTTCCCCCGCCAGTTTCTGATACACATCACGGGCATCCTGTATTTTAAAGATGAGGAAGTTGGCATCTGAGGGATACACTTTAAGTATCTCTTTAAATGTACTGAGCACCGAAGCCACCCGCTCCCGCTCTACCAGGATCATCCGGATATGTTTCTGTACCGATTCAAGGTGGTCAAAAGCCTTTAGGGCAGTTTGAGAAGTAAGTGTATTCACGTTGTAAGGAGCTTTTACCTTCATCATATACCGTATGATCTCGGGTGAAGCCAGGGCTATCCCCAGCCGGATGCCGGCCAGTCCGAATGCCTTGGAAAGGGTTTGAAGTACCACCAGATTAGGATATTCATCGAGTAGCTCAACAAAGGAGGCTTGTTCACTGAAATCGATATACGCCTCATCCACAACTACAATACCACGGAACTGTTCCAGCAACCTGACTACATCCTGCGTATTCACCCGGTTCGCCGTCGGGTTGTTGGGCGAGCAAACAAAGACCATCCTGGTTTGTGGGGTTACGGCCTTAAGGATCTCCTGAGGTCGAAGCTGAAAATCCTCCGACATCAGTACCTCATCAACTGCGACATCATTGATAGCCGCCGATACTTTGTACATGCCATAGGTCGGAGGATTGATGATGACCCGGTCTTTTGTAGGGTCGCAGAAAATACGAAAGAGCAGATCGATGGCCTCATCACTTCCTACACCCACAAAAACCTGATCACGGCGTACTCCGCGATAGCCCGCGATCTTATCCCGAAGCTCTTCCTGATAAGGCATCGGATAACGATGCAAGTCATGATCGTTCGGGAAAGGGGAGCCAAAGCTGTTCTCATTCGCGTCCAGTAAAATGCCGGAGTCAAAGTCATCCCGCGCACTGCGGTAAGGCTTCAGGGTTCGGATGTTTTCCCGAACCAGGGACTTGATATCGATTTGGTTATTCATCGTTTAAACCCCCTCGGCTGATACCGGTGTGGATTGTTGTTCGCGAGCCGATCTTCCCCTCCTTGAGAGAAGAGGACAGGCCTTGGAAAGAATCATTAAGCGGTTATTCATTTTAAAACCAATAGTTATTCATTCTTTTGAGGAAAATGCTGTCCGAAACAGGAAAACCGGGCTCAGAACCAAGAACATTGTCGGTGTCACATTTTGGACAAAGAGCTGTGAAGCCTGAACCTTCTTTGCTCCTGAAACAGTGCTGATGGGCACTTTTGAGGAGCTTTTATAATATCCTGCGTTTTTGTTCATTTCAGCTCCATTAACCGGACGGATACGGCATTTCTATGGGCCTGAAGTCCCTCAACTTCCGCAAGCTGTTCTACCGCGGGACCGATGTTCCTGATTCCTTCTTCGGTGAGCGACTGAACTGTGATCGACTTCTGGAAGGAAGCCAGGTTTACCCCGCTGTACATTCGGGCATAGCCGTAAGTTGGCAGGGTATGATTGGTGCCGGAGGCATAATCACCCACGCTTTCGGGAGTGAGGTTTCCCAGAAACACGGATCCCGCGTTCAGGATGAGGTCGGTGCAGGCATCTGCATTCTTTACATTCACGATCAGGTGTTCCGGGGCGTACTCGTTGGAGAAAGCAAAAGCTTCTTCCGGTTCATCAACCAGCAGTACAAAGCTTTGCTTCAGAGCCTGTTCCGCGATCTTCTTTCTGGGAAGCTGATCCAGTTGGGCGTCAAGTTCTTTCATCATTGCTTCCAGCCTGAACGAACCCGTGGCTACAAGCACTACCTGGCTGTCCTTCCCATGTTCTGCCTGGGATAACAGATCGGCCGCAACGAAAGCCGGGTTGGCTTGCTCATCCGCTATAACCAGTACCTCAGAAGGTCCCGCGGGCATGTCAATACTGATCTGCGCTTCACTGTTCTGAAGGGCCATCTTGGCAGCGGTCACATACTGATTGCCGGGCCCCAGTATCTTGTCCACCTTAGGCACACTCTCGGTCCCGTAGGCCATGGCGGCCACAGCCTGGGCGCCACCTGCAAGTAGTATTTTATCAACACCGGCTTTCTGCGCAATATACAGAATCTCCGGGGCCACCGTGCCGTTTTGGTTTGGCGGCGTGGCCAGAACCACCGTTTCACAGCCTGCCAGCATGGCCGGTACTGCGAGCATCATCGCGGAAGAGGGAAGTATGGCAGTACCACCGGGCACGTAGATTCCCACTCGCTGTACAGGCCTTGTGATTCTGGAGCATGTGACACCCGGCATGGTCTCTACCTCCAGCTCCGTCGGCATCTGCGCTTTATGGAATCGAAGGATATTGTTGAAAGCGGTGTCGATGGCTTTTTGTGTTTCGGAGGAGAGCTTCACGGTCTTCCCGGACGGATCCAGTGTGATCTGTTTGGGGCGTACGCCGTCAAAACGCTCGGTCAGATCTTCAACCGCGGCGTCACCCCGGGAAACCACCTCATCAATAATGGGTTGTACCTGTTCAAAAACGGTGCTGAAATCCATTTTAGGCCGCTGAATGAGCCCGGAAATTTCGCTTTGGCTGAGATTTTTCAGAATGTAGGTCTTCATGGTCAGAGGATCATGCTTTCAATAGGGAGCATTACGATGTCGGAAGCACCGGCTTCTTTGAGTTGTTCCATGACCACCCAGAACCGGTCTATGGGGATCACGGTATGGATCGCAACCATATCGTTTTCGGCCAGGGGAACGATGGTCGGGCTTTTCATGGAAGGGATGATCTCACGAATATTCTCGACCGAGTCCTGTGGCGCATTCATCATAATATAGCGGCTGCGCCGGGCCTGCTGATAGCCGTCAATGCGTACCAGAAACTTCTCAACCAGCTCCTGCTTTCCGGGCGACATCTCCAGATTGGTCTGGATTAGCTTGGTTTCGGATTCCATGATCGTAAAAAGCTCCTGCAATCCGTTGGCTCTCAGCGTTCCTCCTGTGGAGACAAGGTCCGAAATAGCGTCTGCCACTTCAAGCTGTGGCGTAATCTCCACAGCTCCCGAGATCTCAACCAGGTTCACTTCGATCCCTCTTTCTTCGAAGAAGGCGCGGGTCAGGTTCGGGTAACTGGTAGCTATGGTTTTGTGGGCAAAGTCCTCCGGTCTCTTAATGCTTCCGTTTTTAGGCGCGGCAAGAGACAACCGGCATCTCCCGTAGCTAAGACCCCGAAGAACGGTTACATCGGCTCCTTTTTCATAGATCTCGTTGGCACCAACAAATCCCAGGTCACAGACCCCGTCCTGTACATATTCGGGAATATCGTCATCCCGAAGCAGCAGGAGTTCGATATCAAAATTGCGGGTTTTCACCATCAGGTTGCGTTTGTAGTTATCAAACTCAATCCCGATGCCATGCAGCAGATCCACGGTTTTATCGGTAAGGCGGCCACTTTTTTGAATGGCAATGCGTAATGAGGTCGAAGAATCTTTCGATCGGTTCATCAGTTCAGTAAATAGGTAAAGGGTTAGTAGGGTGGTTGTAACAAGAAAAAGTGAAAGTTCGTGCGGACGATGTACGTCAGTGTTTATTAATGCACGTGATGATGTCCATGGTGCAGATGATGGACGCCATGATGGAGATGAGCGGTATGGAATAGTAATGCTTTCACGCCCTGAAGATAGGGATATCTTTAATTATCAGGAAACCATTTTTTAAAAACGGTGATCACCTCTTCCCGTTTTACCGGTTTGCTGAGATAATCATTCATGCCGGCATTCAGGCAGATCTCACGGTCTTCAAGCATGGCATTGGCCGTCATGGCTATGATGATGGGATGGGAACTGAAGTGGTTTTTCTCTCTGATCAGACGGGTTGCCTCGAGTCCGTCCATTTGGGGCATTTGTACGTCCATGAGAATGAGGTCAAACGAATGTTCCTCCATCATCTCAAGGACTTCTTTACCATTTTCGGCGATCATGGGATCATAACCCAGACTTTTAAGCAGGGTTTTTGATACCAGCTGATTGGTCGGGTTGTCTTCAGCGATCAGTATGGACAGATTGTCCTTTAGCTCAGGATCGGATTCGCTCACTGTTTTCTTGCCATCAGGAGCTCTGTCAGTCGTGTATTGCAGAACCTGTATAAAGGTATTCCTTTTCACCGGTTTGTTAATGCTTCGCTTAAGGAGGGAAAGAATCCTTCCGGAAGGAGTGGAGCCAATGGGGACCATCAGGACGATCGTATCAAGGACCTCCCGGGGCAGACCGATGAGCAACTGCTCGGCTTCGGCCGGTATGTGTTCCAGCAGATTGTAATCCAAAAGGATAATGTCATACCTGTTTTTCTGTAAGAGCTTACTGAACTTCCTCAGCGAATCGGCCGTCCGGGTTGTATACTTCCAGTCATTCAGCTTCTTCTTCAGGTCTTCCATCAGAATGGGGGAGGCGGAGGCAAGTAAAACGCTTCTGTTTCCGGCATCCGGCACGTTATGCCTGTCCCCGGTACTGTAGTCCGGTTCAGCGATGATGTTGAATATGAAAGAAGCCCCTTCATGTTCCTTGCTTTTCACCTGAATAGCGCCACCAAGCAGTTCAATGAGGCTTTTACTGATGGCTAGCCCCAGCCCTGTTCCCCCGAAATTCCGGGCCGTGCTGGCATCCACCTGCGAAAAAGACTCAAAAATACTTTCGGTCTTGTCGGGAGGAATTCCGATCCCCGTGTCAGAGACGGTAAACCTGATATCTGCTTTATCCCCTTCTTTGTGCTGGTTTTGCAGGTGCAGCCGGACATACCCCTCCTGAGTAAACTTAATCGCGTTATTGATCAGGTTGACCAGTATCTGCTTGAGGCGGGTTGGATCCGTTTTCACCACCTGCGGGACGTCTTCTTCAATCAGATAAGTGATTTCAAGCCCTTTCTCAAAGGCCTTCAGCGCCAGCATGGAAAGCACTTCTTCGACCAGGCTGAACAGGTTCACACTTTTCAGGTCAAGCGCCAGCCTTCCGGATTCCACCTTGGAGTAATCCAGAATATCATTGATGATCTCGATGAGGTCATAACCACTCTTTGAAATGGTTTCCACATACGCGATCTGTTCTTGGGTCAGGTCCGTGCTCTTCAGAATATCAGACATGCCGATCACGGCATTCATCGGGGTCCGGATCTCATGGCTCATGTTGGCCAGAAACATCGCCTTGGCCATGGAGGCGGCTTCCGCCCGTTCTTTTGCCTCGATCAGTTGCTTTTGGGTCTCTTCGAGCTCTTTGTTCTTCCGGGAGAGCTCGGCGGTCAGCCGTTCAAAGTGATCGGCTTTTTTGAGCAGCAGTTTTTCAACCTGATGCCTGGTCAGGGTTCCGATCTTGGATTCATCCAGCAGCTGTTCAGGAAGCATCGAAACGATCACCTGAAAGGAATCCAGGTTGATATAGACCGGTGCCATCTGCTGATAGCTGCTCTCAAACTTTCTCAAAGCAGCATCTTCACCTATTTTTGACTTGAGGATATCGAATATGCGTTCGCCATGTACCCGGAGCGTGTCAGTGGCTTCTTTCACTTCATCCGGCTCTGAACCAGAGGCACCCGGATCCGTTTCTTTTTGGTGGGTCAGGTTTTCTATGGCTGCTTTTACTTCCTGTACCGACTGGCTTCCCGAGGAGCCCAGCAGGTCCGATACACTGTCCAGTACCATCAGCAGATATTGCCTGCAGAGCAGAAATTCCTGTACATCTTCGGGTTCAAAAAGAATAGCGAAGGAAGGTATCTCCAGAAGCCGGGGATACTGAACCCTGATGAGCTCTCTCAGATGGTGTTTTGATTTCTTGAACTCACTGTTGATGTCCGTGAGATACTTTTCAATAAAAAGATAGGTCTGCGTAAGGCGCTGCTTCTGGTCTCTGGAGTTCATCTTAAGGAAGTTGTTGATCGTAACCAGAGCCGTATGAGAATCCGAAGAGCTGCCTACATGTTCTTTGAGGTAGCTGAACAGAGCCTCAATATCATTTCTGTAATAGGCTTCCGCACTTGCCGCAGAGCTTTTTTTGAACAGCAGACCCGATATGTAACGGAAGAAACCCAAGAAAATAAAGCCGGAAGAACCGGCTCACCGAATTAATTCTTGCTGGCCTTATAGATCTTGTAGAATCCATATGCCGATAGTCCCCAGGTGGTCATCAGCGCGATGAACCAGGCGATCTTTCCAAGAGGCTGGTCCAGTAACATGTCAAAGATATCAATACCGAAGATGCTGGTGACCTGCATACTGATGTGCCCGATCGCCATCACGATGAAGCCCCAGGCGAGATAGATCATGCCGGTTCCGAAAACTCCGCCTTTCAGCTGTTGCGCTGTTTTGTAGCTGTACACTATGCACACCAACAGGAAGGGAAGTTCCAGTATCCCGAACCATTGCTGAAAGCTCAGGTCACTTAATCCGGAGAGAAATAACAGATGAGTGAACATTGGATATGGATTTAGTTAAAGGATGATGTTTAAGTAAGGTATAACCAGTACGTTCAGAATATCAGTAAAAAGAACCTCTCACGCCATTGGTGTAAGGCGGCCTGTTCTGCGCTGCTCAGCTGCGGGTAGCCTGATAGATCTTCATGAATCCCAGTATGAGCACCCCCCAGGCAAACACAAAGATAAGTAGCTCCGTGATCTTGCCTTGCTGCTGCCTCAGAATGAGTTCCAGCACATCCACTTCAAAGATATAAGCCAGCTGAGAGATGCCGTGCCCAAACGCCAAAATGACAAAGCCCCAGGCTATATGGATCATGCCACTTTCAAATACGCCCCCTTTCAGGCTGTGTGCAGTCTTGAATGCGAAATAAATACAAACCAGAAGAAAGAGCATCTCAACCATCCCGAACCAGTGTTCGAACTGAAGATCGCTCATTGCCAGTAATGTCATAACCCCTCCTCGTTAGCGATACGTAGGTGAAAGTAAATTATTCGTGCTTAAAGACCAACTTTCAAAGGGCTGGTCAACTTGGTCAAAACTTGAGAGATGCCTACCTTTAAGATGTTACAGAATCAAAAAAAAATTATTCATGAAGACTATAGCGCAGCTTTCTTACATCCCTTTGGCAACCCATCATCCAAGAGAAAAAGTGCAGGAACTACTGGAGCATCTTGCACAGTTCGATGTACAGATAGAGGTTGGTTACTTGTCCACTACAGTGATAGGGGAAACCGACGTTGTGTTTGACCTGCTCAAAGAGCTCTATCAGACCATGTCTCTGGAAACGGACAAATTCCGCTTTCATGTAGAGCTGTTAAGCCCTGAGCCCTGAGAAATTTTTTGTAAGGAATTGCTTTCCAGCTGGTCTATCCTTCGAATCAAAGAAAGGAAGAATATGTCCAAACCTCCTTACTATGTTTATATGGTGAGCAATGCATCCAGAATGCTGTATGTCGGACTCACGACGGATATAGAGAAGATGCTGGAAAAGCACCGGTCTATGAATATGAACTGCTTCAGGGGTAATTTTTCGCTGGACCGGCTGGTGTACCTGGAAGAAGTACCGGATGTGGCGCAGGCCATCCAACGGGAGGCGGAGTTAAAAACCTCATCCAGAGACTACAAGAACAGGTTGCTGGCCATCACAAATCCCCGGTGGAAGTGCATGGCAGAGATGCTCGGGGTAACCAATTGATTAGTCGCAGACCGGCGAAGCTCTGCCAAACAATATTTTTATGAGCTCATCGCTTATTTGTATCTTTGCCTTCTTAAAGAGAAGACGCACAGATAGAAATACATGAACAACATTCGCAACTTCTGCATCATTGCTCACATTGACCACGGGAAGTCCACCCTGGCAGACCGCCTGCTGCAGATGACGGGCACCATCAGTGAGCGCGAAATGCAGGAGCAGGTGCTGGATGATATGGATCTTGAACGTGAGCGGGGCATCACCATTAAAAGCCACGCCATCAGGATCGATTACACACGCCCCAATAAAGAGAAATACTATTTCAACCTGATCGATACACCGGGGCACGTGGACTTTGCCTATGAAGTATCGCGCGCTCTTAAAGCCTGTGAGGGAGCGATACTGGTGGTAGATGCGGCGCAGGGCATTGAAGCACAGACCATTTCGAATTTATACCAGGCCATTGATCAAAACCTGGAGATCATACCCGTTTTGAATAAGATCGACCTTCCCGGAGCAGATCCGGAAGGTGTGGGGCAGCAGGTGATCGACCTGCTGGGGTGTGAGCGTGACGAGATCCTCCATGTGTCGGGAAAGACCGGAGCCGGGATCCCCGAACTGCTGGAAGCTATTGTTGAGCGCATTCCCGGACCGAAGCAGGAAGTAGATAAACCGTTACGCGCACTCATCTTTGACTCCATCTTTAATACCTACCGGGGATCGGTAGCCTATGTTCGGGTAATGGAAGGAGTCCTCCATAAAGGAGAGGCCTTTAAGTTCATGGCTAACCAGAAAGAATACAATGCCGAGGATATCGGTTTTCTGAAGATGGATTACGAGCCCACCAAAGAGCTTAAGGCCGGCGAAGTGGGCTACGTGATCGGAAGTGTTAAATCGCTGCAGGATGTGCGGGTGGGTGACACCATCACCACGGTTAAGAACGGAGCAACCGAGCCCATACCGGGATACCAGGAAGCCAAGCCGATGGTATTCAGCGGTATTTATCCGACCCAGGCAGAGGATTTTGAGGACCTCAGGTCCGCGCTGGAAAAACTGCAGCTGAATGACGCCTCCCTCACTTACGAGCCTGAAACTTCGAAGGCCCTGGGTTTTGGATTCAGAGCCGGCTTCCTGGGGCTTCTGCATATGGAAATCGTTCAGGAGCGACTGGACCGTGAATTCAATATCGATATCATCACCACGGTACCCAACGTAGAGTATGAAGTAAAGCTGGAAGACGGGGAGTTGATTGACGTGGACAACCCCAGCCAGATGCCGGACGTCGGGGATATTGATACCATCTTCGAGCCCTATATCAAGGCCAGCATCATCACTCCGGCCGACTATATAGGCCCCATCATGAAGCTGTGCCAGGACCGGCGCGGTATCTATGTGAACCAGATGTTTATGCAGAACAACCGCGTAGAGATCGTGTATGAGTTGCCGATGGCGGAAGTGGTTTTTGATTTCTATGACAAACTCAAATCAGGGACCCGCGGCTACGCATCCCTGGATTATGAATTTATTGAATACCGAAAAGGGGATCTTGTTCGTTTAGACATCCTGTTGAATGGGGAACAGGTGGATGCACTTTCGAGTATCACCCACCGGGACAAGGCCTATTATCAGGGGCGCAAAGTATGCGCCAAACTGAAAGAGCTGATCCCCCGTCAGCAGTTTGAGGTAGCCGTTCAGGCAGCTATCGGAAGCCGCGTTATTGCGAGGGATACCATCCGGGCGTTGCGCAAAGACGTAACGGCCAAATGCTATGGCGGTGATATTTCTAGAAAACGGAAGCTTTTGGAAAAACAAAAAGAAGGTAAAAAAAGAATGAAGCAGGTCGGCTCAGTAGAAATACCCCAGGAGGCATTTCTGGCCGTTCTGTCTATGGACGACGAGGACAATTAATTATGAAAAACGCCAAAAAGCGCATTTGTTTCTTTTTTATACTCATGATCATGCTCTCAGCCGCAACGTATGCACAATTCGAAGAGCCTGAGATCGTAAAGGTGGAGGCCTCGGAGAAGGCCAAATTTCAGCGCCAGTTTGCTGACATCAAATGGACAGGGCAGGGTTTCAATTACAATCGCCTGGACGAAATACCGGCCATCGAGATCCGTGCACGCATGCAAAGCCTGTACGGTGAACCCACCCAGACGATAGAAGATATTATAGGAAACGGTCGTTACCGGGACGGAAAGGCCATCCAGTTTGAATACTGGTTTATCGTGGATGGCAATATTCCGCTGATGGTTCTGGATCTGGACGGGCCTTTTGAAGACGGGTTGGTGTATGTGGGAGCCAGCAGGTATGTGGACCTGATGCCCCAGATAAAACGAACCTTTACCCGACTTGTAACCGAGGCGGAGCCTGAAGAGTTTGTGGACTATTTCTATTCACCGGAACGCGACCAGTGGTATAAGGTCAGCTACTCCAACGGGAAATATGCCAAAGAAGAGATTGATCAACCTGATCACATAAAATTCTAAACACAGAACGCATTGGAAGAAAAGAAAGACAACGCCCCGGAAGAAGGGAAAAGTTTCTGGCAGCGAAGGAAGGACAAGGCCGAGGAAGACAAAAAGGCAAAGTCATGGTTAAGGGAATGGCTGGATGCGCTGGTATTCGCTTTCTTTGCCGCAGCCATACTTCGTTCCCTGGTATTCGGTTCTTACAAGATCCCGACTCCCTCCATGGAGCAAAACCTGATGGTGGGAGACTTCCTGATCGTCTCCAATATCACCTACGGCCCGAGAACACCCATGGGTATTTGCGTTCCGTTTACGGACTGGTGCTTGCCCGGTATTAAACTTCCCTACACCCGTATTCCCGGGTACCGCGATGTGGAGCGCAACGATATCATCGTATTCAACGTGCCCTGGGAAGTAAAACCGATCTCCCAGAAGACCAATTACATCAAAAGAGCAGTGGGCATCCCCGGCGATACCCTGCATATCCGGAATAAAACCGTGTATGTGAACGGGGAACGGGAAGAGGAGCACGAAGGCCTGCAGAAACACTATCTGCTCAAAATGAACCCCCGGGTTCGGCTTAGTGAAGAGAAGCTCAAGTCGGTAGGAGCCGGCGCTATTTATGAGGATGTGTATCTGGAATACCGCGGCAATGACACTTACCGGGTGAACCTCACCAAAGAAGCTGAAGAACAGATCCGCAGATGGCAGGAACTGGATTCACTATGGCTGAATGCGGTACCGGAGAATCAACCCGTGGCCAGTTACATTCAAAGTGAAGGTTCTTTTTCGCGAGCCTTTTTGAATAATGATCATGTCGGGCCTTTTGTGGTTCCGTTTGAAGGACAGGAAATAGAGTTGAACGGGCAAAACTGGTTTATTTATAAAGACCTGATCGAACGGTATGAGAAAAATACCCTCGATCAGCGTGACGGGCAGGTCTATATCAACGGGGAGCCAACTAACAAATACACTGTTCAACAGGACTACTATTTCGTGATGGGCGATAACCGGGACAACAGCGAAGACAGCCGCTTCTGGGGCTTTGTTCCGAGAGACCACCTGATCGGAAAAGCCGTAATTGTCTGGTATTCCCATGACAGGGGCATACCCCGGTTCAGCCGCTTCTTTAAGCTGATTGATTAAGCGGTAGCAATGGTTTTTCCTTTCGGGGCGCCCTCCCGAATAGCAAGCTGACCACAGCCTGCATCTATGTCGTCTCCCCGGCTCCGGCGAACCGTTGCCCGTACTCCTTGCCTGGTCAGTTCTTTCAGAAACCCATTCAACCGTTCTTCCCGGGCACCCTGCAGTTCCACGCCTTCAACATTGTTATACATGATGATGTTGACCTTGCTGGGGGCCCAGCTGACGATCTCAGCCAGATTCCGGGCATCTTCCCTGGAATCGTTAAAATGATCGAAGAGCAGATATTCGTAGGTCAGCGGCCGTTCCGTTTTCCGGTAATAATGTCGAACGGCTTCCTCCAGGCTTTTCAGGTTCATCGAACTGTTGATGGGCATGATCTTGTCTCTTTTCTCATCGGTAGGCGCATGGAGTGAGATCGCCAGATTAAAAGGCTCTCCATTGTCGGCCAGCTGCTTGATCTGCTTGGTAAGCCCGACCGTGGAAATGGTAATGCGTTTGGGGGAAAGCTCAATACTCAGCGGGTCTGAGATGATAGCCGCAGAATTCACGACGGCTTTATAATTGTGAAGGGGTTCTCCCATCCCCATATATACAATGTTGGTGATTTTCTTACCGTATTCTTCCAGTGCTACTTCATTGATATACTGGACCTGATCCACAATTTCGCCATGGCTCAGGTTTCGGAAAAAGCCCATTTTACCCGTAGCGCAGAAACTGCATCCAAACACACATCCTACCTGAGAGGAAACGCATACGGTTAAACGGTTTGCCGCGCCATCCGGAAAGAAATCGGGAATGAGGACTGCTTCAACTTTGTAGTCTTTTCCTTTGTCACTGAGGCTGAACAGGAATTTTATAGTCCCGTCTTTAGAGCGTTGCCGGCTTGCAAGTTCGATCGTACTGATCACGGCGATTTTCTCTAATTCGGCCCTCAGGTCTTTTGGAAGGTTGGTCATTTCATCAAAAGAGGCAGCCCGTTTCTGGTAGAGCCATTGAAAGATCTGGTCGGTGCGGTAACGCGGAAGTCCCAGCTGTTGGCAGAAGCCGAACAGCTCGTCTTTTGTAAGAGATTTAAGATCCGTTTTAGGTGTGGGAATTGATTCGCTCATAAGACACAAAAGATAAGGAGAAGCACAGCGAAGGGCTAATAAGGAAGAAAGGGAGATTGTTAACTTTTAACCAAGCACTTTAGCTTTATTCTGTTGAAGGGATTACCGGCACTCCTCAGAAAAGTCATCTCCGAGAAAGCGGGAATCCCGATTGCAGTCCGGCTCTGCTGTTTTCGCGGAGGCGGTGGGTCCCGGTAAAAAGACCGGATTATACCGCTTACCTGTAGGCCCTGGCGGCAGTCAGCAGTACGTCTCCGTCTATGCGCTGCTTATAATCCGGGTTCACATAGCTGAACTTGATGGTGCCCTGCTCATCCACTATAAACACGGCGGGGACCGGCAGCAAATAGTTGCCGTCACCGGAATTCCGGTTCAGGTCAATGCCCACTTCCTTGTAGCGGGAAACGGTGGCGGGGTCAACTTTAAAGGCAAGGCCAAAAGCTTTGGAAGCCTCCATCATTTTGTCGGAAAGAAGCGTATACGAGATCTCACTCTCGGAAGAAGTGGCTGTTAACGCTCCGGGATGATCGGCACTGATCGCCAGGATCTGATAGCCCAGATCCACTATTTCCTCTTCAATTTGCTGAAGCTCCATCATGTGCCGGGAGCAGTAGGGGCACCATCCGCCGCGGTAGAAAATAATGACAGCAGGTTGTGTACTCACTTTCTCCCGGAGGGCAATTCTTTCGTTATCAGAGGTATAAAGATGTACATCCGGAATGGTTGAGTTAACCAGCACAGGTTTTACTTTTTCAGGAGAAGGGGCATAATCCTGTGAATAAATGGTTCCGCTGAAAAGTAGTCCGGCTACCAGCAAAGCACTAAATCTGAAATATGATCTCATATCGGCATTATTCGTGAATCAATACATGGTTATAACAGCAGTACACCCTGTATTAGTTCAGTGCTATAAGCGGGGGTTGATTACATTGTTGTAGATGGAACCAAAGGTAAACTCGATCCCGATCGATCCTCCGAAATTATAGGAGGTGGCCTGAGATCTCAGGTTAAGGAGGAGTTCTTCATCGGTGGTGTCTTCCGCTGAAAGAGAAAGCTGATCATTGATGATGGAATAGCGCCCCGAAAGATAGACGGATAAACCACGGACCACCCGCATGTTAATCCGGGCATCGAAACGCAGGCGATTCTTGGAAAGATCATGAAGATAGGCGCTGGCGTCAATACCGGCGTCAAAACCTCCCCAGGTTTGGGTAAACTCGGAATTGACTTGAAGCTCCTGCCTCAGCAGGAATTCATCATCCTTACCAAAGATGGTGGTTTCGGTATAGTTATTCTGCGAGGCAAAGATCCCGTACCGAACAGTCACTTCCCTGCGGGTGAATTCCTCATACGGAAAAAGGCTGTACTCAATGGAAGGAGTGATCCCGTACATCAGATCGATGTTATCCTGAGTGGAGCTGCGTATCCGGGTATAAAAACCGGCCGACCAGTGGTCTCCGAGGCTTTTGGCAACCAGGCCAAAGAAGTTCTGATTATCCCGGGTAAATACATCGGTCACTTTTACCTCAACGGTATCGCCGGGTGAAATGACCTGCTCCTCGGTTCGTTTAAAGGTTCGCCGGTTGTAGTTGTGCCAGTAGTTGAGGTCAATCTTCCAGTCCTCCGTGATACGGCTCGCTTCCAGATTACCATTGAGGTTGAGGGAGTTCTGGGATTCCTCGCCGCTAAAGTTGGTGTTTCCCCCGATCTCAAAGATCCAGCTGTTCCAGGGGTCGTCTTCAGGGGTGCTTCGCGCAGGAGTTTCTCCGTTGTTTTCATAACTCAGGTTCAGCTTGGATAACACATCCTTCTCAGCCAGATACAAAACCAGCCCCAGTTTGATATAGCGAACGAGCTGGTTGCGCTGTTCTTCATCGGTGTCCGATTCCAGTGTGTTAAGCGTCAGGCTCTGGTTTTCATCCTCAAAAACTCCCTGCCCAATAAACTCAAGCTCATATTCCCGGCCTCCGCTTCCGGTCTGCTGAGAAGTGATGAATAAAAATACTTCCGCATCCGACTGGTCCCTTACAAAATTCACATAAGAAATTTCAGTCTGAATGAATTGCTCGTTGCATCCTCTTCCACGGCAGTCCAGGTACACGGAGATGGTTTCCGATTCGATGTTCTGTGCAAAAGATGGGATAGTTGTTAAAGTGAAGAGCGCGGCAAAAAGTACGGATATATATCTTTGCATTAGAATGAGTTATTAACGGTTTAATTAAATCAGGCTGATCATCCAACAAAGATAAGCAAGATTCATTCCGTTGAGTTGCAAAAAGATATAAACTGTGAGCCTAACCGATCAGGATCTGGAAGGCACTCATCGCCATGATGGCCAGCGTTACCCAAAGGCCGATGATATGGGCCTCGCATTTTTCAAGGGCATCCGGGATCAGTTCCGAGAAGACCATCCAAATCATGGCACCGGCTGCCAACCCCAGACCGAAAGGCAGATAGGCCCGGAAGGTCTCCACAAACAGAAAAGCGGGCACGGCCATCAGGGGTTGAGGAAGACTGGAAAAAATGCTCCACCATGCAGCCTTAATGGGGGAGGTGCCATTGGGTACCATGACCAGGCTGATGGCCAGTCCCTCCGGAATATTATGGATGGCAATTGCAATGGCGATAAAGATCCCGAACTCCAGCGTATTCGCAAAAGAGACCCCCACACTTACGCCTTCGGCAAAAGAATGCACGGTCATGATGCCCAGGAAAAGCAGCATGTCTTTTCGTTTTCCCCCCACCACGTCCTTTAACTCAAGGTCGTTTTTTTTGTCGAGCCAGCGGTCGGCCAGCAAAACCAGTATCACACCGAAAAGCATGCCGGAGACCGTCATCCACTCGTTGATCTGATAGCCTTCAAATATCAGATTGTAGCTGGCTGAGAGCATGAGTCCGGCCGCAACGGCATTCGACTTGCCCAGAAAAGAGGAAGAGATGTTCTTTATAAAAAAGAAAGGCAGCGCACCCAGTCCCGTAGCAAGTGCGGTCAACAACGCATAAAGGAAAACCTGTGTGATGGGAATATCGAGCCAGTCCATAGTTTTTTGGTGTGCACAAAGATAGCAGGACTATAAAACTAACCCAACCGATCCCCGAATTTAGAATAGGATTAAATAGAAGAAATTTTGACTGATGTTAAGTGCTGAAATGGCTATAATCCCCAAACAGAAACAGGATAATTCAGGGTGCCGCCCTTTATGCAGGATCGTAAATTTGTAAGGCCACGCCAGAAACTGGTTGAACAACTTCGGGATAAAGGAATCAAGGACGAGCGGGTACTGCAGGCAATCGGCAAGATTCCTCGCCACAAGCTGATCAGCACGGCACTGCACAACCGGGCTTACGATGACACCGCCTTACCCATTGGTTTAAAGCAGACGATCTCTCAGCCTTACACCGTTGCTGCCCAAACCGAAATGCTGGAGATAAAGCCCGGCGATAAGATTCTTGAGATTGGTACCGGCTCAGGCTATCAGTGCATGGTCTTATGCGAACTGGGGGCGGAAGTCTACAGTGTGGAACGCCATACTGAGTTGTACCACCGCGCCAAAGAAGCCCTCAAGGAAATGGGATACAAGGCATTGCTGAAAGCCGGTGACGGAACCCTCGGGTGGTCCACATACGCACCCTACGACGGCATCGTAGTTACGGCAGGAGCCCCGGTGGTTCCGGACGACCTGATCAGGCAGCTCAGTATCGGAGGTGTACTGGTGATCCCCGTTGGGGACGACAAAACACAGAAAATGCTTAGAATTACCCGCGTTTCGGAAACAGAATACAGCCAGGAAGAGTACGAGAATTTTAAATTCGTACCCCTGATCGGAGAAAAAGGCTGGGGCGATCATTAATGGCGGAGCAGCAGCCCAAAGACAAGACCTCATTCAAAGAAGCACCCATTCTGGCCCTGAAAGGCTTTTTGATGGGTTCCGCGGATATCGTACCCGGTGTCAGCGGGGGTACCATGGCGCTGATCCTCGGTATTTACGAGCGCCTGCTGAACGCGATCAAAAGTGTGAACGGGCCCTTTCTGAAGGCCTTGCTCCGATTCAGGCTGAAAGAAGCCCTCGGAGAGCTTCACCTGAAATTCCTGATCTTCCTCTTCGCGGGGATATTCAGCGCCCTTGCTTTTTTTACCAGGGTGGTTCCGCTGCAGGTTTACATGTTTACCCATCCGGAGATCGTGTTCGGGCTGTTCTTTGGGCTAATTCTCGGCTCCATTTATATCCTGATCAAAGCCCTTGAGCAGTTTCGGAAAACCGAGGCATTGATGGTGTTTCTGGGTTTTCTGTTTGGCCTGTGGATCGTGACGCTGGTACCGGCTGATACTCCCGAAAACCCGTTTTTTGTATTCCTGAGTGGATGCATCGCCATCTGCGCGATGATCCTTCCCGGTATTTCCGGGTCTTACCTGCTGCTCATTATGCGCAAGTATGATTACCTGCTGTCCCAGATCGGGATGCTGGGCGGTTCGGAGACTATGGAAGGTTTCCTTGGCCTGCTTCCGTTTTTGCTGGGCGCAGTTGTGGGCCTGGCCGCTTTCTCGCGCTTTCTTTCCTGGCTGCTTGGTACCTATCATTCCCAGACCATATCGGTGCTGATCGGCTTTCTGCTGGGGTCTCTGGTTGTGATCTGGCCCTTTCAGAACCGGGAATATGTGGAGTCGGTCAGAGAGGTACAGGTGCTCTCCGTGGACGATGAGCTGGTGAGGAAACTGAGTGAAGAGGAGATTAATGAGAACCTGCCAGAATACCAGCGTATTGCCGGGGGAGAGATCCTCAGCGGAACAGTGGAAGTGGAGACCGTAAAGAAGAAGCTGATCCGTTCAGAGCCTTTTGTGCCCGGGCTTATCGGTGAGGCCAGAGATCACACCCCTGATGTGTGGGGCGGAGCCATCGGGATCATCCTGGGCATCGCGATGGTGGGAGGGCTTGACCGGCTTCGGAATAAGTCCTGAACTTCATTCGTTCTTCATCTTAGCTGCTAATATAAAGGCAGGTAACCTAAACAGAAGAGGAGGATGCCATGAAAGTTCAACGTATTCTGATTCCCACCGATTTTTCAGAACAGTCACTTTCTGTTTTCAAGCTGGCCAACGTATTCGTGGATATTTTTGGCAGCACGATCGATCTGATTCATGTGGTACCGGTAACAAAGTATTTCTCTGAAAGCTTTGTGCATCTCGGTTACCCCTACGATCTGGAGAAAGAGCTTTATCCCAAAGCCCTGAATGTAGCACATCAGAAGCTTGAGGAGCTGTCAGCACAGTTCATTAAAAAAGAGCACCGGGGAAAGATCATCACCCTTATTGACCGCAAACCGTCAGAAGCGATAAGCAGACAGGCGAATGAGGGAGGGTACGATCTTCTGCTGATGAGCTCCAAAGGAGAGCACGAGTCTGAATTTCTGAGAGGCAGTATCACCGAAAAGGTGATCCGTCACAGTCATATTCCGGTACTGACCATGGAAGAGCCTTTCCATGAGAGCGGCCTGAAGACTGTGATGGCTCCCATTGATATGTCGGAGCTGTCTATGGCTGCGCTGCCCTACGCTATCGAGATCGCTCATCAGTTTGATGCCAGGTTGCTGCTCTATCACAGCATTGAACTGTATGCCGCCGATGTGGAAATGATTCCTCTGTATCCTCCATTTGATAACGAGGACGCGATTTACGAGTCACTGCTGACACGGATCGAGAAATATTTTGCAACCCATCCTGATCTCGGGCTCATGCTGGACCGGACCAGTGACGCGCGCAAGGATTACATCAAAGGGGAAAAGGAAAGCCACGCATACAGTGTGCCGGTGGAAACGGTGATCCGCAAAAGCTTTTCCGCCCATCGCGATATCGTGGATTTCGCTAATGAAGAGGCGGATATGGTAGTGATGAGCACCCATGGCAGAACCGGTCTGTCCAGGCTGCTGTTAGGCTCCACTACCGAGCAGGTGGCTCAACACGTTTCCGTACCATTGCTAACGGTGCGGCCCGATATGAATGTGGAGACGGATTAAGCCCTTAATTGGCGCGGCGGAATGCACGCTCAGTAAATCTCCATGCCGGGATTTTCTGATTAATCGTCCGGTTACTCCAGACCAGTTCGGTCTTCCGGTTTTCGCGAAGATCGAACATGGTCATCTTATTGGCCCTCCATACATCCTGGTCCACGTTGGTGAAATTCTCTGCTTCCAGACGTTTGATCATCTCGTTGTCTTCATTGAAGTACTCGGCTTTGGTGAGGGCGTAGCGCTCGGTGTCAATATAGAAGTGTATGTAGGCATATTGATCGCTTTCCGGCTTAACGGCGCGGAGTATGGCTTCCGAATCGTTCTCCTCAATGAGTTCAAATTCGAAATCATCGGGATTCTGATCACCCAGGTCTTCGTAAGTGAAGTCGGAACCCATGAAGCGATCGCCTTTTTCAGAAGCCGTAATGGTTTGCACACGGCCCAGTGCGGGCAGATAGAGTTTTTGAACCTCGTTACTGCCGTTGCTCAGGGTCAGAAAGCTGGTGCCCTGCACATTGGCCGGTGCCTCGAAAACAAGCAAGGACTTCTCTTCATCGCCCTGGGTGAATGAGTAAGAAGTGAGGCTTCGGTTGCGGGTTCGTCCGCGGGAATCGTAGATCACCATCTGCATATCGGTTTGTTCGTAGGTGATCTTGTTTCTCCGGTGTTCCACTTCCTCAAAGATCTCACGGGCGCGGTTGTCGTTGGTGGCCTGTGCCCTTGGGGAATCAGGGATCAGAAATAAAGCGAGTAAAAAACACAGTGAACGGATCATGGTTGTTGGGCAGATACAGGTGATTTGAATGATTCGGTGAGTAAACAACGAAAGTGAAGGATATCATTCGCGGAGGAGGGGTGAGGGCGGAAAAAATCTTTCAAATAGCGGCAAAAGCTCTTAACTTTGCTGCCCTCAAAACGGGCCCATAGCTCAGTTGGTTAGAGCAGTCGACTCATAATCGATTGGTCGGGGGTTCAAGTCCCTCTGGGCCCACTTTTATTTATCTTACAAAAAGCCTCTAAATAATAATGCATTTAGAGGCTTTTTTATTGGGTTTTAGGTAAAGTTTAGTATTTCAAGAAAATGAAAGGATTTCATTTTAAACCACGAATTGTGTAAATAGGTGGTACAAAAAGTGGTACATTTTACAGTTGATGACTTATGTTCACTGTATGGGTGGTACAACTATAACCCAAAATGAATAGACATGGCAAGTCTTAGGAAGAGAGGAGACTCATATTATATTCGGTTTTCCCGAACTATCTCCGGAAAAAAGAAAACTAAAGCACTTAGTTTAGGCACCGGAATTAAACGAGAAGCGGAGAAACTGCTTTTAGAATATGAAGACAAATTTAAACGGGGTGAAATTGACCCATTTAAAGGATGGACCCCAAAGCTAGAGGCTGAGAGAAAGAGGCAGAAGCTTAGCGGAAAATATATTTCATTGGAAAAAGCTACTGAGCAATTTATTAATGAGAGAAGTCAGGCCAATGCACGAACAAAAAAGAATTACAGAAAACATCTGGAGATGTTAATGGATCAACTGGGTAGAACAATGCCATTGACAGAAATTCTGGAATCAGATATCCGCTCATTTTGTTTTAAATCCAATTTATCTCCCGCTACACAGGCAAGCTATCTTAGGCATCTAAAAGTATTTTTCAACTGGCTTGAAGAAAAGCAGATCTTGAGAGAGAACATTACTAAGAGCATAAAATCACCCCGTATTCCTCAAAAAATCAGTCAAAAAACGGTAAACCGTGAT
The DNA here is from genome assembly GCA_965267385.1 of Balneola sp. Lineage (GTDB taxonomy): Bacteria > Bacteroidota > Rhodothermia > Balneolales > Balneolaceae > Balneola. Next base: position 2,079,991 of record OZ253957.1, on the reverse strand, counting down.
GAGTTAGATGAGATTATTGAGGCTTTCGAGGAATTTAACAAAGAGATGATGGAAAAAGGGTTCATTACAAAACCAGCACAGAGGAGAGACTGGTTTGTTCCCATGATTAATACCATCTACTACTGTGGACTACGGGCAAAAGAGGCAGTTAATCTAACCTGGAATGATATAGATCTCAAGAAAACGGAAAGCTCGGATAATTACGGTTTTGTTCGGATATCCAATACAGACACAAATACTACTAAATCCGGTAAAGAGCGAATAATCCCAATTCGGAAGCCTCTATATCCATATATCAAGAGGTGGTACGAAGATCAGGAGCGTCCGAAAGATGGATATGTGTTTCCGAGTGCAACGGGATTTGATAGGTGGCATAAGATGGATTCTCTTGCTTTATCAAGGTCATTTAAAAAAGGGTCAAGACAACTTAAGGAAATTTAAAATTCCGTAAGTTGTTGAATGCCAATCAATAACAAATATGTTTACCGTTCACGAATTTCAGAGGCCAAATTCAGGCAGCTTTTAAAGCTTTTTTGCCTGGATTTGACCGCCACCCAGATAGCCGAATTGACCCATCTGAGTCGTAATTCTGTGAACAAGTATTTGAAGGCGATTCGCCAGCGTATTGCTCAGCTTTGCGAGAGCGAATCTCCTTTTAGTGGTCAAGTTGAAGTCGATGAATCGTACTTCGGTGCCCGTCGAACCAAAGGCAAACGAGGCCGGGGTGCCCGAGGTAAAACCATCGTCTTCGGAATCTTTAAGCGCAATGGAAACGTGTATACAGAAATCGTCCCAGATGCCTCGAAAAAGAGCCTTCAACGCGTTATTCGAGGCAAAGTCAGTCCCAATAGCATCATTCACTCTGACGGGTGGAGAGGCTATAATGGACTGGTGGATCTGGGCTATGCCAAACATCTTAGAGTCGATCATGGTCGCAATGAATTTGTTACTTCAGCCAGTCATATAAATGGCATCGAAGGATTCTGGGGCTTTGCTAAAACCCGATTGGTTAAGTGCCGGGGAATGTACCCGTCCACGTTCTATTTGCATCTAAAAGAGTCTGAGTTTCGGTTTAATTATCGCAAAGAAAATATTTATCCAAAATTGTTAACATACATCCGTCAAGAACCGCTTAAGTTGTCTTGACCCTTAAAAAATTTGTGAAAAAAGCAGAAAATGTTCCTAATACCGTAAATCTGCATGGACTTCGACATTCATGTGCTACAGATTTACTGAATAAAGGGGTGCCTGTGGTTATGGTTCAGAAAATAATGGGACACTCTTCCATTAACACAACCATGATTTACGAACACCTGGATCCGCAAAACATAATCGATGCAGTAAAAGGTATAGACGAATGACAGAGGATTTACAGAAAAAACTGATTCTAGATATACTATTTACTTTTAAAGGAATAAGTAGTTGGGCAGATCAAGAACCACCAGTAGAAGAGGCTGCCCTTTATTTACTCGGATTAGACAATCATACATGGAAATACAGGAAAGAATTTAGAAAAAAATATAATTCGATCCAGGAAGAGGAGATCATTTCAGACAGTTTTCAGAAAACCAAAAAGAAAACTGAGGAGATCATTAAAGCGTTAGTAAGTGAGTTTATGGATGGTGTTCCAATATTTGAAAAATCAGATACAGCATACTACCTAAAAATAGAAGAGTGTTCTCCAAATCTCAACAAAATGCTTAACTCATTAAATAAACCAATTTCAGATGAAACGAGAAGAAGAGTTTTGATCAGGTCGCTTTCTGATATCCATAGAAAGGCCTTAATAAAAAAGCTTCATGAGATAGGTAAGTTTATGCTAAAAAAAGAAGTGCTCCAGGAGGTTGAAAAAATCGGGTTACTGAAAGGAGAGTATAAAATGGTATTCGATTTTGAATCAGTTCCAAAAGCATGCGAATATTTTACCGAAAATTTTGAATTGTGGTCTGATAAAAACTCTTTAAAAAAGTTAGTCAAAGAGAGAGCTGATATCTATGAGGATGGAGAAGTTCTTAAAGATTGGTCAGTTATAAACAAAAGAATAAACTCATGGTTTTCACATGGTGAGAAGAAATATAACTGGGAGCAATAATATGCTCAGCAGAAACAATTGGTGAAAAATCTGTCTGTCATTATCTCTTCATTTCTGTCAAAGTTACCCCTATTTCTGTCAATCACCCTCAGTTTTCTGTAAAACACCTACAGATATTTATTTATTTAATCCATTGATTATATATCACTTATGATTCTAGTTTGGTGAAGTAAGTTCATCAATTAACAAATTAAGTCATGAGTGAAAATAGATTAGAAAGAATTGAACAAAAGCTAGATTTACTACTCAATACCAATTCTCACCGGATAAATAACAAGAGATACTTAACGGCCAAAGACGTTCAGGATCTAACAGGTTTAGATAACCGGACTATTCTGAATAGATCCAATCTAGATGAAGGCCACCCTAGGTTCATCCCATCCATTCAGTTCGGAGGTAGTCGAAGGAAGTACTTCGAGAAAAAAGTGATTGAACGAATCTTCCGCTTGAGGTAAGTCTATGCAAAAAGTACAAAAAGATTATTCCTTCACTAAGTTTCCAAATTGGATTCTAGATGTCTGGTTAAGAAAGCTAACTGGTAGCGAATGTTTAATACTTTTACTAATAGTCCGGAAAACGATAGGATTTCATAAAGAAAGAGCCAAGATATCCCTCAGTTACTTTGAGAAGTTTACTGGCCTTGCAAGAAGTACTGTGAAAAAGTCGATTGATGGTTTAGTAGATAAACAAATCATTGACAAAGTACCTACTGGGAATTCATTTGATTATGGACTCACAAGCTCGTCGGCCCAAAATGGTCAAAAAAACGGTAGTCTAAATTTTTACTTTCCAATAATTTACCCAGATATCGGTTCAACAAATGAACCAGAAACGGTTGAAAATTTGAACACATTAAAAGAAATAGCTAAAGAAAATAAAAAAGATACTACTAGTAGTATTGACAAATCTGTTATTGATTTGCAGATGGCTTGGAATTGCAGGTTCGAACAGAAAGTCGAATCCTTTGACACTAAAATGATTAATCACATCCAGCATGCTTTACAAAAGTTCTCTATAGAACAGATTATTTCCGCTATGGACAATAGGTTAAAAGCTGATTATTACAAGAATGAGAAACCAGAACTTCTTCACAACCCGAATTGTTTTTTCCCATATGAAAACACAATTCGAACAGATTTGATTAGAGAACAAAGAAAGTTGTTCACCTATGAAAAAAAGAATTATTTGATAACCGATAAGGGGTTTAAAGATAAAGATTTTAGTATCAGAAGAGATAAATTGGATGTCAATGGTAGACCGTTATGGGAATTGATTAGTTGATTAGTGAATATGGTTGCTTATTAAATATTTTTAGATTAAATAATTTTAAAATCAGCCACTTAAAAGGTTAGTATCGCATATTATTTAAAATGCCTGAATCTTTTTTCAAATATCGAGCGGGTGCCTGCATGATAGGGTCACTATTTTGGGATAAGAAAAAGGGAAGGAATAAATGGAGGCAAGAAGCTTTTGATGTAAAAAATTTAGAGAATCCAGTCAAAGTACCTCTTCCACTTCGCTATGGCAGATATTCAGAGGGTAGAAAATGTCCCACAATGGTATTAAGCAATGAGTATTACAAAACTGGAAAACTAGGAAGGGGGTTGGTGATACCTTTTAAAGGAGAAGAATTAACAGTAGATCAAATTATATTTCATGCACATTCGATGTCACTTGCTGAGGGAGATGCCGATTCATACTATTTAAAAGGAGATAAAAAAAAGCCTTGGTGCATATTAGTTTGCTGGTTAAATCCATTACTGGATACTGAAAAGAGAGAAAATTTCTTGAATGCATGGGTCGATGAGTATGGTCAGAAGCTAAATGATAAACTTAGAGAGAAATTCAAAATAGAAACTGAGCAAGAAGTAGTATTCAATGAAAAAGGAGAGCTAAATTTTGAATGGCCGGATGTGTTAAAAGACCTGGATTTAGTTATTGCGACTCAAACAAGGCCAAGATTAAGAGTTAGGGATTATTCCAGATATGCAACTGCAGAAGAGCTCGGTACAGCGTTCAAAAAGAAGGCGGAGTATTTCGAAAAAAATATTAAATCAGGGATATATACCTGGGATGATGGAGTCATTCAGAAAAAATTGGAGAATTAGAATTTATCTGTGCAGGTAGAGTGCACAGATTGGGTATATTATTTGACCGAATAGTAATTATAATTTTAAAAGTGAGGCTAATTATGTCAATAGAGCTGCCTGAGCAAGGTTTTATTTTTTGGCCAGTAGGAACTGGCGATAGTACCACGATAGTTGTAGATGATTCTACTGTAATTCAAGTGGATTTGCATAATACAGAAAAATCAGATGATGAAAATGAAGATGCATACCATATCATTGATGAATTGAAAGAAATTTTGCCCAAAAAAGATGGGAAGCCATTTCTATCAGTTTTTGCGCTTACTCACCCGGATAAAGATCATATTCAAGGCTTTGAAGAATTATTGGATGAGGTGATTATTGGGGAGATATGGCATACACCTCGTATTTTTTTAGAGTATCAAAAAGATCTTTGTGAAGATGCAAGTGTGTTCAAAAAAGAAGTTGAACGTAGAAAAGAAGCTACTATTGATGATCCAAGTGGAGTAGAATCAGGGGATCGGGTTCGTGTATTTGGTCATGATGATATATTTGAAGAGGCTGACTATGAGGATTTTCCAGAAGAGTATAAGTCTTATCCTGGTACGACTCTTTCAAAAATAAATGGAGCAGATTATTCAAATACCTTCGAGATATTTATACATGCTCCGTTCAAAGATGGAAATGCAGGTGAACGTAACGAAACTAGTCTGGCTATTCAGGTTACACTAATAAATGAGCACTCAGTTGGGAAAGCTTTGCTGTTTGGCGATTTAAGTTATCCAACATTGAAAAGAATTTATGATAAAACTCATGAGGAAGAAAACGATGAATACCTCGAATGGGATATTCTTTTATCTCCACATCATTGCTCCAAAAAAGCAATGTATTGGAAAGATGAAGAAGATGGAGAAGAAGAGTTTAAGCAGGATATAATGAATGAATTTGAAGAATCTTCATTGGAGGAAGCATATATCATAGCTAGTTCTGAGTCTAATTTTACAGATGGAAAAGGTGATAACCCTCCTCATCAGAAGGCAAGAAATCAATACGAAAAAATTGTAGATGGGAATCATTTTATTTGTACTCATGAGTATGAACCAACTGACGGTATAGAACCTGTTATTTTTGAAATATCCGACCAGGGGTTCTACCTAAAGAGCGGAGAATTGAAATCTCAGGATTCGGCTAAAAAGCTTTCCAGTGGAATTGCGGCAGCAAGAGGCAGTACAGAAACTCCCCAAAAAGAACATGGTTTCGGGGGATAATATGGCATATGGTCAAATTCTGGCTATCAATCAACTGCGAGAAATAGAAGTTGCTTCAGATAAAACACTTTCTATTGATTATGAGATGAGGCCAAAAGACAGAGAATCCAATTTTCGAATTGGATTCTCTATTAAGTGTGGTTCTTATCCCCGAAAGCAAGGTGGGTTAAAGTATCGAGATCGAGAGTCTTTTGAAGTAATAGTTGGAGAAGATTTTCCATTTCAAAAACCAGATATAAGAACTCTACACAAAAGATTTTCGGGATTCCCTCATGTGCAGTGGGGCCAAAGTCTGTGCCTATATATTGCGCCAGACATTGAATGGTTACCAGCAGACGGAATGTATGGTTTTATTGATAGGCTGAAATCGTGGCTACAGAAGGCAGCCTTAAATGAATTGGATCCTATTGGGGCACCCTTACACCCACCCGTGACCTATACTTATATTGGTGAGACATCAATAGTTGTTGTAAAAAAAGATACTCCAAAATCGGAAAGTGATATTTGGTATGGGTTGGCTCATGTAGAAAAAACAGGTAATGGAAGATTCGATATTGTTGATTGGCAATTAAAAAATAGAGTCATTGCAGAATCGGAATACGTTGCGGCAGCAATACTAGCTAATAAAAGGATGCCATTTGAGTTTCCTGAAAAGATAAGTGACTTATTATCCTTGTTGAATGAAAATGGTATTTTAACAAATAGAGTCTTACTACAGTTACAGATTGCCGCTTATAATAACCAAAAAGGAGAGCCTCTTTTACTTATTATAGGCACACCTATGAGGGGGATCGTAGGAGAGGAGCTTAAGCAACATCTTATGGTTTGGTATATTCATCCTGACGCATCAGATGCTTTCAGATTAACAGTTAAAAAATATTCAGATAATAAAGATATACAGGAAATCGCGGAAAAAGTTGAAAAGCTACTACTTGAAGAATGGGCAGAAAAATGTTTTGTGAATTGGTGTAGAGTTCTTGAAGATAGACCAGAAGTGACTAATCGGAGAGATCTGGAGACTCCAATATCAGTTTTTCAAGAAAAGAATGTAGAAATATGGGGGTGTGGGGCATTGGGTGCTAATGTTGCTCTCAGTTTAGCAAGAGCAAATGTTAAAAAACTGAAATTAATTGACAATGGTATTGTTACCCCTGGTCTGCTTGTTAGGCAACCCTTTTTTGAATCAGATATTGGCAGAGCAAAGGTAAAAGCGTTACAGGATCACATTAAAATGATAAATCCCCAAATAGAAATTGAGACAAGCGTTTCAAATATTCTGGGATCGGTGCTTGATAACGACAAAATAAATACTAGTGCAGATGTTGTATTTGATTGTACCGCATCAAATAGCGTTAGATATAAAATGGAGTTATCCAGAAAAGAAATGATGGGCTCAATTCCGGAAGTGTTTTCAATGATGTTAGATGCTAACGCTGAATATGCAACGTTAGTGGCTGCCCCCTCTGGGTATAGTGGTGGAACTTCTGATATCTACAGAAAATCAAAAATAGCAATCAAGAAGGATTCTCAATACCGATTTATTGAAGATGCTTTCTATTCCGAAAAAAGTGATGATAGGTTATTCCAACCAGAGCCTGGCTGTTCAAGTCCGACATTTATCGCATCTGCTGCGGATGTTTCTGCCATTTCAAATACCTTACTCAATATTTCGGCTAAAATTTTGATTGACCAAAACTCAAAATCTGGTAGTTCCTATTTTGTCAAACAGCCCCACTTCGCTTTATCTGAGAGAATATCTGAAGATAAAGTTGAGAAATTTACCTTTGATGAAGATTTCAAACAGGTTGACCCCATCAATGGTTATGAAATTAGATATTCAGAAAATGCAATCAGGGAAATTTATGGGTATATAAACCAAAACAAAAGGCAAGGAAATGAGAACTCAGAAACTGGTGGTATAATGTGGGGTGAAGTTGATGAAGTTCTGAAAATAATATGGGTAACAGAAATTTCCCCAGCTCCTCCAGATAGCAAATCTTCCCCGGATCAATTTGTTTGTGGAATTGAAGGAGTAAAAGAAATGAATGAGATTAAAAAGAAAAGTACTTCTGGATCTATAGGGTATTTAGGGATATGGCATACTCATCCCGAATCAGAAGCTTTACCAAGTGAAAAAGACTATAATGCGGTTTACAATTTGCTTAATGAAAGTAAACTAACTTCTAAAAAAGTATTTATCTCAATAATTAGTTTAATGAATAATAAAAGTTCCGTTGGCAGTTATGTTTTTGAAAAAGAAAACTTTTATGAGGTGATTTTAGCGTATGACTGACAAACGGTTAAGGGAGAATATTAGGACTCTGCCCTCAGAGGACAAGGACCAAAGAAAAACATTAGGAATAGCACTATCTGGTGGTGGTTCAAGAGCAATTGCTTTTCATTTGGGGTGCTTTAGAGCTTTAAATGATCTTGGGTATCTGGATAAGATAGATCACATTTCTTCAGTATCTAGTGGAAGTATTTTTTCCGCGCTCTACAGTTATTATGACGAACCTTTTCCCGCATTTGAAGAAAGAGTACTAAAGGTCCTTCGCTCTGGCCTTCAAATGAAAATCTTTTTGAATCTCATTTCTCCCCCCTCATTAGTAAAGATTATTGCTACTCAATTATTATCTGGTTCATTAGTTGCTGCTTGTAGTTTATTAAATTTAATTCCTTTTGTAGGGCTCAGCCTAATCCCTCCATTTAGGCGATGGCACAGCCGAACTAATGTGTTTATCAATGTTTTGGAGAAACATTTGTTTGAGAATTTGAGTTTAGGATACCCAGTTAGAAACGACATTGATGTTATTATTAATGCTTGTGAACTATCAACCGGAAGTGCATTTAGATTTGGTAATAGAGAAACAGGTAACTGGCGTTTAGGAAAAATTAAGAACTGCGACAAGATTCCGGTATCTGAAGCGGTTGCATGTTCAGCAGCTTTCCCTGTACTACTACCAGCATTAGATAAATATTTTACATTCGAGAGAAATGGGAAGGACTTCGAAGAGAGAGTAATCATTACTGACGGTGGGGTTTACGATAATACTGGAGTGACCTGTTTTGAGCCAGATAAGGACCCAAATTTTAGTTTCAACTCATTTAAACCCGATTACATCTTTTCTTTTGATGCTGGGCATGGGATATACGGAGATAGAACTTTTCCATATTACTTTAGCTCTAGAATACAGAAGTCATATGGCACAACATTCAAAAAAAGACAAGATAGCATTAAAAAAGACCTGCATGAATACTTGAATTCAGGTAAGATAGAAGGATTCATTTATTCCTATTTGGGACAAAATGATAAAGCTTTGCCTAGTATACCTCCAGACTTTATTACTTATGAACAGGTAAATTCATATCCAACTGACTTTAAGGCTATGAAAGAAAAGGATATTGAACTCCTTTCTGGAAGGGGAGAACAACTTACTAGACTATTGATAAGTCATTATAATCCAGAAATATAATTTGATTAGTATCCCCATTATAGTTGATGACATTAAGAACTATGAAAAGTTTCAAATGTCAAGGTGTAGCTACTTCACAATAGAATGTGATGAACCCACCGAGGGATGGTTTTTAGAGTTACAATGTCAGCTTCCCCTTTTTTCGGGCCAGTTAATAGTAGAGGATTTGGGTTAAGTTAACAGTTCCATAGGAGTTTTGTAGCCCAACGATTTGTGGGGCCGGTGATGGTTATAATCGTGTTGCCACTGGCGGGTTCTTTCTTGCACCTCATCCAGGGTTTTAAATACATAGGCGTTTAGTAGTTCACTTCTAATACTCCCATTGAGCCGTTCGATGTAGGCGTTCTGGGTCGGTTTACCCGGCTGAATAAAAGCCAGGGTTACCTTGTTCGCTTTGTACCACGCATCGAGCCTGCGCGAGACAAATTCCGGACCATTATTCACCCGGAGCATTTCGGGGAGTTCCCGGGATTCCTTGAGCTGCTCCAACACCCGGATTACCCGGAGTGCAGGCAAGCTGGTATCGGCCTCGATCCACAGCACTTGCCGGTTGTAGTCATCCATCACATTCAACAGCCGGTAGCCGCGCCCGTCCCACAAGCTGTCCTGCATAAAATACCAGGCTCCACACCTGGTTGATCTGCTGCGGTTGAAACAGCTGTTGTTTGGCTCGTGCAGGAAGCCTACGTTTGGCCCTGCGGCGTATGTTAAGCCTCAGTCCGGTATACACCCGGTACACCCGCTTGTGGTTTCACGGGTAGCCCATGGCCCTGAGGCGGTGATAACACTGCCAGAAGCCAATACTGGGGTACTTGGTGGTTAGCTCGGTAAGCATGGCAATTACCTCGGAATCATCTTTAGGCCTTTGCTGGTAACAAAAAGTACTTCGGGGAAGATTAACGGCTTTGCAGCCCTGACGAATGGACACCTGATGAGTATCACACATCAGCTGAACCATCTGCCGCTTTAGGTCAGGACTTACAGCTTTTTTTTGACGGCATCTTTCAGGGCATGGTGCAACAGGCTCAAATCCGCATACATGCGTTTGAGGCGGGCATTCTCAGCCTCTAATTCTTTCAGACGGGTAAGCTCACTTACGCTCATTCCTCCATATTTGGCTTTCCAGCCTGCCTGTCGGCAGACAGGTTGTAGAAGGGCGCATCGGAAATGCCATGTTCCCGGCAGATCTCTTTGACGGTCTGTCCGGTGTGGTGCTGGTTAAGAATGGATACAATTTGGGATTCGGTAAACTTGCCTGCAGCAAGCAGGTCGTGACTTTTTCATAGTCAAAAGTACAAGTTTTCTCTACTTTAGACTGGTCAAGTTTCAGGGAAGCCGACAGTAGAGTATTTATGAATTATTTACCGCAATAATTCAACCTTTACTTATTCAGCGGACAGCTATTCAAAGATTAATTCAACCAGTGTTGGAAAGAGTTATACGGTTTCGGTTTTGTATTAGACGACGCTTTCACAGATTCTTCTAATGAATTTAGGTTAGGGTCTAGTGAAGCAAACACCTCAGAGAGGGTCCTCTCGAAGGTGAGTAAGTAAAATCTTGTATAAGTTATCGTTTCGATGATTAAAGCGAAATTCTGTTTCTTTCAAATGCAGATAAAAGGTTTTCTTAGGCACGCCATTAAATTGGGTCAACCGACGTTTTGCGAAACTCCAAAACGACTCAATGCCATTGATGTGACGGTTGCCATTGGCGAATTCATCCTGGCCGTGATTCACTCGGTAATGCTTGTCGTAGCCGACATCTACCAAGCCGTCATAGCCGCGCCAGCCATCGGAGTGAATGACACTGGCTGGCTTCACTTTTCCACGAATAACGCGCTGCAGGGTCTTTTTTCGAGCATCCGGCACAATTTCGGTGTACACTTTTCCCTGGCGTTTAAAAATGCCAAAGACAATTGTTTTTCCCGACGCCCCGCGTCCGCGCTTGCCTGGAATCCGCCGGGGTCCAAAGTAGGATTCATCGACTTCAATGGTTCCGGCCAGTGGGGCTTCCTGCTCAGACCACCGGGCAATTTTATCGCGCAGACGCTGGAAAATATCAGTGACCGACCGCCGGGAAATGCCGGTAAGCTCAGCAGCATCCGTGGCGGTAAAATCCATCGCAAAATACCGAATCAATTGCCGAAATTTGGCTTCAGAAATTTTTGAACGATTGTAATACTTGTTATTCATTGCATAGCAATATGTTACAAAGATTTATAACATGCTATGCTTCACTAGACCCTAGGTTAATTCATAGTCATGGAAAGTTAATACCACAGGTAGCGGAGTTTGGAATAAAATTTCTAGAAATGATAGAGTTCGAAGGAGACTGAGAGTAGAATACTTTGGGTACAAAAAGCGGACAAAATTTCTAAAGAATTTTTTTCACTTACTTTAATCCAATAAACACAGCCGATCTTCAATCGGTTAGTCATTGACATTGACTTCTAACGAAAGAGTATCCGATCAATAAATTTTCGACAGGGAGTACAAAAACCGGGAAAAGAATTAAGTTTGAGCCGTTTTTACTACTGGGGATTCCCGGTAATAAGACTTTCCCAAAGAGATTGAAATCTGAGTATAAAAAGCGGGCTAAAATTCATTTAAAGCAGGAAAAACCGGGAGGGAATCGGTTTTTAACTGGAGTAGATTTTATGAGATCAATTCCAAACCCATTGTATAATTTACTCTCTTACCTTTTGATCAAGCGGAAGTGATGTAAAACTATCACAATCGAATGTTTAAATTATGCGGGAAAACCCCGCTAAAAAGGGCAAAATCTATTACCAGAGTTGCGGCTACTGACTAATGTTCAGGCGACATTAAAAAAAGAAACCTCTGTTTGGTCAGATATAAAGAGCTGGAGTTATCGTTGCTAATGATCAAAAGCGGTAACTGAAGCTTATATCAGCAATGATTCCCGTCTTAATCATAGTTTTTACCGCAATATTTTTGTGGAGAGAGGCGAGACTTCTGGTTTTAAAGATTCACAGAAAAACGGGCTAGAATGCAATTCAAGCGGAGAAAACGGGAACATAAAACTTCGGTTTCTAGATAGGTACTATCAATACAGTTTCGTTTACCGTTATTAACCAGATCACCTTGGGATAATTGATAGAAAAACGGGAAAAGATGGGTTTCTTCCCCGTTTTTACTAGTTAGAAAGAAGTGGTCAATTTATTTTCCTACGATATGAATCGAAAAATCTATAACGAATAACCTTGAGCGATTTACCGGGAAAATATATCATTCTGTCCGTTTTTTGGAAGTTACCAACAAAGTGTAGAGTGGTTAAAATCCATATCAGAGATGTGTATGCTATTAGTAAATATTACTAGTGAAATCTGATAGACGTCATAGCTGGCTATTTTCTTAGATGACTTTTTTTATTTTCAGATATGAATAAAAAATTTCTCGGTTCACCGGTATCTCAAGTAGATCAGATCATTCAGGAAGCAATTGCTAGTGAAGCGAGTGACATTCATTTTGAATCTTTCGAAAAGCAATTCTTAGTCCGCTTTCGAATCGACGGAGTATTACAAAAAATAGCCGACCTTCAATTAGCCCAGCGCGATGCCATTATTTCCAGGATCAAAGTTATGGCGAATCTGGATATCGCTGAAAAGCGAAGACCCCAGGACGGTCGGATTCAGGTGGTATCTAAGCGGGGAACTCCCGTCGATATTCGGGTTTCTACCTTGCCGACCGAGCATGCTGAAAAAGTAGTCCTTCGTATTCTCGACAAGTCTGGAGTAGATCTGGATGTGGGAAAGCTCGGAATGGATGCGGAGTTCTTGGATACATTCAGAAAAGCCATTGCACGACCGTACGGGATGGTGCTGGTGACCGGCCCGACCGGAAGTGGTAAAAGTACGACCCTTTATTCCGCTTTAAATGCAATCAAGTCCGATCAAATTAATATCAATACCATTGAAGACCCAATTGAATATGATCTGGAAGGTGTTAATCAAACGCAGGTCCAAGCTGAAATCGGTCTCACCTTCGCCTTTATTTTACGGTCTATCCTTCGGCAAGATCCCAACGTGATCATGGTCGGGGAAATACGGGATGCGGAAACGGCAGATATTGCCATCAGAGCGGCTTTAACCGGGCACCTGGTGTTTTCTACTCTCCATACCAACGATGCTCCATCAGCCGTTGCCCGACTCACCGATATGGGGGTGCAGCCATTTTTGGTGGCCTCTTCGGTAAAGCTGATTGTAGCTCAGCGTTTGGTGCGAAGAATCTGTAGGGAGTGCAAACAAAAGCACGCTCCGGCTGAAGCCTTAAGGCAGGAGCTCGGGCTTTCAGCATCGGACATTCTCTACAAAGGAGAAGGGTGTGAGGTGTGTAACGGGACGGGATATAAAGGCAGAGTCGCCTTGTTCGAAATCTTGAGCGTGAGCCCCGCTATCTCTGAAGCAATTGCCGAGGGCGCAACTACCGATCAGCTAAGAAAACTCGCAACAGTTTCGGGGATGACCACTCTTAGAGAGCAGGGTACTGCTAAAATTAGGAATGGCATAACAACGGTAGAAGAGGTGTACCGGGAAACGGTGCTCTAAAAGATAGATGTAAGTTCAATAAAATTTCTTTATTCTTTGAGGAATTAAATCAATGAAGAGAATGTCCATATTCAGGCTGTGTGCAAGCGCCGTTACCATTCTGCTCGTAACCACTACCATTACGCTCGGGCAGGCTAAAGCCGATAGTGTGGCGAGCAATCCCCGATCCGAACAGATCGCTTACCTGTCCGGCATCGCCGACACTTCCCACATACAGGTGGACTTTAGCCAGTTGCCGGAGCAAGCCTATACCAATGTAAGTGGGTTAAACCTGAGTGGTGCCCCGGTCGGAGATGTACTCCGTGCCATTGGTCGTCAGTATGATCTGAACGTAATAGTAGAGAACTCTCTGGAAGCTATGGTAACCCTTCGCCTTTCTGATATTCCGGTCATTGAAGCGTTGATTTATATCGTTCAGGAATATAACCTAAAACTAACTCAGTCCGGAAGTTTGCTCAAAGTGTCTTCACTGGAAGAACCGGCGGACCCACTGGGGACACTTCGAGTAGAATTTAAAGATGGTCTACTCACCATCGATGCCAGCCAGGCCCCCTTAGATCGGTTTGTGCGGCTAGTAACCGAGCGAACCGGTTCCAATTTGGTCCTCCAAAACGGGGTCAGCGGAACCCTGGACGGATATATTCAGCAGGTCCCGCTCCAGGAAGCCCTGCAAACCATCCTTTCGAATAATGGCTATAGCCTCCGGGAAGGAGAGAATGTGTGGGTGGTTAGCCGCTTAGGATACCGGATGGGACAAGAGGGAGGGACTCCCTCCGGGGCGTTCTGGATTAACGTTGATAATGACCTGGTTTCCATGGATGTGGTCGATGCTCCGATCACCGACATTGTGAGGGAGATCAGTTACCAAAGCCAGATAAGTATTATTACCTACGGACTCCCAGAAGGGGTTATAACGGCCAAAACAGAAAATCTGACCATTGACCAAACCCTGAATTTTATTCTTAGAGGGACGACGTTTACGTTTCGCAAGGAATCCGACATTTATATCATCGGGGACAAATCGACCAGTGGCATCGCTACTAATAAACTCATCCGACTTGAGCACCTTCGCTCCGATGTAGTTTTGTCCTTAATTCCTGAATCCATCAAAGGTCAGTCAACTATTCAGGTAGTTAAGGAGCAAAATGGCTTATTGGTGATAGGAACCAATGATATTATTCTGGAGCTGGAGAATTTCATAACTGAGATCGATCACCCGACCCCACAGATTATGATCGAAGCCCTTGTGGTCGACGTGCAAACTTCGGATATGTATCAGCTGGGGGTTTCTCTTTCTCAGGGGGTAGCTCCCGACAGCAGCTTCTTTAATCCTTTTACCGCTTTTTTTGGTCAAGGCCAAGAGCAGGAAGGCGGGCTAACCCTACAGGGTCGTGGCACGGATGTGAATAATGTGTTTGCGACGGGCGGCAATCTTTTTGGGATTGCGAACCTTGGGAAGCTGCCCAATGATTTTTTCTTTCGCATTCAGGCCCTCGACCAGCAGGGAGTTGTTAATATCCGATCAAGACCCCAAATTTCAACGTTAAACGGGTACAAAGCCAGCATTGAGATTGGCACCACTCAATATTACCTGCTTACCTCAACGACACCCTTGCAATCCCCCAACCAGATCGTTACGCAGGAGTCGCAACGCTTTGAGCAGATTGAAGCCAATGTACTGCTGGAAATTACCCCATGGGTGAGTTCCTCGGGGGAGGTTACTGCCGTTATTCACCCTGAATTTAATACCCCGGTTGGACAATTTAATCCCGATATCCCTCCGACGATCAATAGCCGGATTCTGGATTCAACGGTGCGCCTTCGAGACGGGGAAACCATTATTCTGGGCGGGCTCATTCAGGAGTCGGAGTCAGAGACGATTAATAAAGTCCCTATCCTGGGGAGTATCCCGTTACTCGGGAGGTTATTCCGAAATAAAAGTACCAGTGTGTCAAAATCGGAGCTCGTTATTTTTATAACGCCCCATGTATTTTACGGAGATGAGTCTGACAGCCGCAAATGGCAGCAGCTGCGCGAGCAGATGGACCTGAGTATCGACAACTAATGCATATCCCGTTTGTTGAACATAGGGTGTTGAGTATTGAGTTATCGGGAGAGCAGCTATACTGGATCGAACTAAGCCGGCTGGGATCCCGGCACCGAATCGTTAACTACGGGCAAAAAGTATGGAACGGGAGCGATGAGGATAAGCGGACTATTCTTACAGAGATCAAGGATCAGCTGAAGGCCGATTATTTTAAAGTGGTTGTTTCCTGTCCGGATTTGTTGGATACCGTAGAAACTCTGGAAGCCCCCTACGGAGTGCCCGAATCCGAGCTGGAGGTGTGGGCGGAAGAGGAGGCGAGCAAGCTTGAAGAGGACACGCAAAACGGGTGCATTTTCCATATTGTCGAGATCGATTCAGAGCAGCGTCGAGGTCTGTTTCAGCGGGTTGATCAGGAGCAGCGAAGCAAGCTGGTGGAGTTATTTAGCCAAGCTGGGCTACCGCCCTGGGAGATCTATACCTCTGCAACCGAGCGGGGATATCCGCTCGTGGTTTCGGTGATGGACGCACCAGGGGAACTTTTTGGAGTGCTTTCCGGGAGCGGGAAAGCTCCCGTTCTTGCCACCTACTTTCGCGGGCTACCCATTGGCCTCTACCCTTTGGGCGGGGCGGGAGGCGAGGCCCAGCAAGCGGACTCTATTCTCCGGACGGAAGAATCGGTCCTACAAATGCCACTGGGAGCCCATGTGTTATATACGGAGGGTTCTGCAGATCAGGAGTATGAACAACGAACCGTGGAACGGCTCCAGGTTGCCGATGATGTCGGCACAAATCTTCATACTGAATACAGCGGGGCATATGGGGCTGCGGTAAAAGCGGGGTATCCAGCCCTGGATAGCTTTAGCCTTTCCGGGCTCTCGGAGCGACTGGAAGCGGCAAGACATGTAGATAAGGCCCGGTTTGTCAAAACGCTGGTCCTCCTTGCAGCGCCGCTGGTGCTGTTTTTCTTGCTGGGTACGGCAGCCAGCCAATGGTACAAAGCCCAGCTTGCCGAATCCAGCCAGGTAATTCGCATCATTGAGGGCGAGCTGGCTGAAGTGGAGACCTTAAGGGGCCAAGTGCGGGAGTTAAGTGAACGTTACCGCCAGCAGGCTGGAACCTACAACCGGCAAACCCAGCTAGCCAAGGTGTTTGAAGTTCTGGATGAATCTGTAAGTAGGGAGATCTATCTGGACCAGGTGGCGGTAAGTGGCGAGCCTTCGACCTTTGAGTTTACCCTCTATGGTCGGGCGAGTTCACCGGGGCAGTTGTCGGTCTTCCTGGAAAATCTGGACCGGCACAAGTGGGTGGGGAGGGTAAGTCTGGAAAACTCCCGGGCGGCAAATCCGGCAGGCAGTTACGAGTTTACCATAAACGGGAGGTTGGGACTGGATGAATAGGTATCCCTGGAACATATGGACGGTTTACGCGGCGGCCACTCCCGTTGTTGTGATGCTAGCACTTTTTTTTGTGGCTGTTCCCCAGTTTGATCGGGCTTTAGAGCAGCGGCAGACCCTTGCCTTGCAACAGGACCGGGTGGCCCTTCATAGGAACCGGGAAGCCGCGTTAGAAGACGTATACCTATGCAAGCAGAAACTTGAAGAAGCTTCTACCTGGTTAGACCAGGTATCTTCCGGGAAAGTCAGCTCGGCCGCTGTCCTGGAAGTCTTGTTTGAACTTTCGGAGTCCACGGGAACCGAGCTGACGGAAATCAGGCCCGCTGAGCCCCCCGAGGAGGGGTGGCTTGGTTTTACCCTGCAGTCACGGGGAAGCTATCATAACGTAGGAAGGTTGGTCAACGGGCTGGAGCAGAGCAGATTTATCGTGTCGGTGGAAAAGCTACAGGTTGAGCGAAGACAACGGGAGTCCAGAGTAGATGCCCTGCTGGTGTTTTCGGTGTATACCGGGGAGGGGCTATGAAAGAGTTTCTTGAATCTACCTTGGGGAAAGTAGTTTTACTAGTACTAGTGATTATAATCTGGGGGATTAACGCCTTTCAGTTTTCTTCGTTGTCGGAGTCTGAGACCCTTCGCCCGTATTCGACGCCTGGCGCAGATAGTGCGGCGGTAACCCAGCTTATTTCCTCCAACTACCGGTATCAGCCCGGAGCCATAGACCCTTTTCGCCCGCTGGAAGGGGCAGAATTAACCTCTCCAACGACTACGAGTCTAGCTGGCAATGAAACCATTTATGATCAGTCCGAGATCACCCTTTCCGGTGTCATTGGAGAAACCGCCATTTTGGTTTTAAGTTCGGGGGAACGGTTTCTGGCCTCCGAAGGAGACACCATATCGGCCTTTGTGGTCCTGGAGATCTCGACCGATTCGGTGCGGGTGGTGCGGGGCGTGCAAGAGTTTATTTTAAAAACCAATTGAGATGAGAATGCATATGAAACAGTTTAAAAGAGCCATTCAACATGAAGAGGGATTTTCCCTGTCTGAGCTTTTAATTGTTTTAGCCATTATCGGGATTTTAATCATGATTGCGGTCCCGCTTTATCAAAATGTGACTACCCGTGCAAAAACCACGGAGGCTAAGACCCAGCTCAACTTTCTTCATACCCTGCAGCGCGTCTACAAACTGGAATACGACCGGTACTCCGCTGAGTTTGAAGCTATTGGCTTTGAACAGGAAGCCCTGATTACCGAGGGAGGTAAGGCCCGTTATGAAATAGAGATCGTGGAAGCTGGGCCCAATTCGTATCGGGCAACAGCAACCTCGATCATCGATTTTGATGGAGATGGGGTGTACAATAAGTGGCAAGTTACCGAAGAGGGAATCGTTGAACAGATAACCCCCGACTAACGGTGTTTACAAGTGAGTATCTGTTAGGTGGATTATTTTTGTTTGGTTATCTAATAATGAGCTGGATTACAGTGTTCCGTCCCGCCTTTCTTTCGTCCTCCATTCACAAGAATGAAATACCTCAGGGATTACGACTGGGAATATGGGTGTTGTTATTAATCGCATGGATAGGGTTATTCACATGGTATTACCCGCTTACATCAGCCGTTGAATTTTGGTTAGCATTGCTTCTGAGTTGCCTGACGGTGCTGGATGTCCGGTATACCATCGTTCCAAATATGTTGTTGTTGGTCGCTGCGGCAGTTTGGATCGTGCTTCTTTTATCTGGGTTCGTTAATGTGAGTGAGATCTGGGCATTGGCCGTTGTGTTACTCGCAGGAACCGCTCTGAATGGGTTGGTTCGATTGTGGAAGGGAGAGCTCGGATTTGGGTGGGGAGATATAAAACTTGCAGGAGTTCTTGGGCTGTATCTGGGGCCCGGGATTTTCTATGTTATTTATGGCGCGATTATACTTGGAGGAGTAGTTGCGATTTTTTTCATGTGCTTTACAAAAAATACTGAGCCTGCTCACCGAATTCCTTTTGTTCCTTTTATCACTGTCTCGTACCTACTTGTGACTAGTATGGACATTTCGATATGATCTAAACTTTAGATGTTGTCATTTAATGGGCTAGTGATGAAATTTAATTTGTATTGATGGTTAAGTTTAAGTATCTGGGAGAGAGCTTAGGACAAAGTAGTGATTAGTTGACTGTCAGAATCGATAACTAAAATCAGTCAACATGAAATCAATGGATCGAATTTACAGAAGAATAATCTCCTTATTCTGTTCACTATTTATAGTAATACTACTTGTTCAACCGAGCCAGAGTTTATATGGTCAGGTTAATGCGCTAGAACGAGGAATGCAATCTCCTACCGCCGCTTCGCTTGGTAAATATGGTGATACTCCTGTAGGGTACCATCGGGGGCAGGCAAGTATGTCTATACCTTTACATACGCTGACTGTAGGAGATATAAGTGTTCCTATAATCCTTCAAAATTCAAATAGCGGTTTAAAGGTTGAAGAAATACCTAGTTGGGTTGGTCACGGTTGGAATCTTCAAGCAGGCGGGGTTATTACACGTACGGTAAGGGGGATTTATGATGAAAAGCAAAATAAAGGGCTATTAGCAACCGGACATCACCTGTATAGTTCCTCTTATGTTAATTGGACTAGCAAGACCATGTCTTCTTTATATATCAATAAGTTGACAGATCAAGACTGGGATTCAGAGTCAGATATATTTTACTATAATTTCAATGGATATTCCGGAAGCTTTATTTTTCATGTTGATGGATCTTCGAATGTTGAAATTATCGTTTTAGATGGAACACCGCTTGACGTTGACTATACCATCTATAACAATCAATTGACGAAATTTACAATTACAACACCAGATGGAACCCTCTATTCATTTGACGAGACTGAATCTACTTCTTCTGTAGCATTAGTTACTGCAGGAGACGGTGGTACACAGTTTAATCCTTCTGAGAATTATAACTCCGCGTGGTATTTGGACCAGATTGTATCCCCCAATGGGAATATTGTCAACTTTTCATATAACACTTATACCGGAGCAAATTATGATCGTAGGGATTATGAAGAACGAGTTTCTGGATGGGGTTCGCAATACACCCGCATTGAGACATACGATAACCATAATTTTAAACTACTAAGTAGTATAAGTGGAGGGGATGAAACCATTTCCTTTACAGTTGGATCACGAACGGATTTTTCAAATGAAAAAAAACTAACCAGCATAACGATAAACAAAGCTAGTACGGCAATTAAAAGCTTTGACTTTTCTTACTCCTATTTTAATGCGCGATCGAGTTACGGGAATTCAAGACTGAAATTGGACAGTATTGATCAAGGAGGGATCGGAACAAGTTCAATCCCCGGCTGGAGCTTTGAATATTATACCGGGGATATGCCATCTATTGACTCAGAGGCAATTGATTTATGGGGCTATTACAATGGCAAGCATACTAATGAGGGGGGAACAGTAATTCCTCAAATTAAGGATCCGGACAATAATGTATTGTTTCCAGGGGATAACAGAGATCCCGATGATGCATTTGCTATCAGAGGGATGCTCAAAAAAGTTTTTTATCCAACAGGAGGCAATACCTATTTTGAGTATGAGGCCAATGAGTTTTTAAAAAATCCTGGAGGGACAACCGTATACAATGAAAAGTATGTGTACGACGGATTAGACCAAAATACAAGTGCCACGTCATCCAGTTCAGATTTTACGGTAAACGGTAGTTCTTCGGTTACGATAACTGCGGTTGGGGAGGGGATATACCTAGGTAGCGGCGGCGGTTGGACGTGCGCTGATAGCCGGGTAAGAATTTATGAAGATTCCTCGCCATTTCCGGTAACTGAGTTAGCTGACGGGACACAGAGTTTCTCTCTGTCACCCGGCGATTACGAAATGAAAGTTACTCGCGGTTCAACAAGCTGCGACTTGAATGCCACCCTTGAATGGACTGAAACTATTACTGGTACGGAAGTGAATGAAGAGGTTGGAGGATTAAGGGTAAGTAAAATAGTTCAGCACGATGGAGTGGCCACAACGAATGATATAGTTAGAACCTTCACGTATACTTTGAAATCTTCATCCACTACTTCGAGTGGCTATCTTGCACGGGAGCCTTATAATTATCATACGGATGTATTTGATATGGGGGAGGGCCCCGTTCGATTATATTTCCGTAGCTCTCATAGTTTAGCCCCGCTTGGTTCTGCAGGTACAATCGGGTATAAAGAAGTCCTCGAAAAAATTACAGGAACCAGTGCTGGTGAAACCAGACACTATTTTGATTCTGGCTCAGATGCTCCCCCCTCAGTGTTTAAAATGGGGCCATGGACAGACAAGGGAAACCGCAGAGGTAATCCAATTGATAGAGAAACGTACGATTCATCAGGGAATTTAGTCTCAAAAACAATTAATACATATGGTTATCTAGATTTAAGTGGGGCAGCCTTAAGGGGACTTAAAGTGAGAAGGCTGGGAACTTATCAAATAATATCTGCAACCGGGCAGACGGGATCGGCTGGCATATATACAGGTAGTTTCTATGAACATAATTATGAATGGAAAAAACCAATTACCAGTACATTTAGAACTTATAACAGTTCAGGGTCGAGCTATTCAGAATCAAAGATAGAAAGAGAATTCGCAAACTCTGATCATCGCCAGATTACCAAAAAGACTGAAACAAACTCAAACAATGAACAACGAATTACCGAGTATACCTATATTCATGAGAAGACGGGATACTCAGCTATGGAATCAGCTAACATGCTGACGCAGCCTTATTCAGTTATTGTTAAAAATTCTAGTGGTGATGCACTCGAGGCCACGATTACTGATTGGACAAATAATTCCTCGATTTCACCAAATAGTAAATGGAGATTATGGAAAAAATGGAGATGGGTTGGAGACGGGACTTCCAATGACGTTACAGCTCCTGCCAGTACTATATCCGAATATTTATTACAAGCAGAAGCGCTGGAATACAACTTATATGGTAATCCTGAAAAAGTTAAGGATGCAAAAGGCCATGAGACTAGATTCTATTATGGAACAACGGCAAATCCATTTAATCAATCTGGAAACGGGAGGTATCTGACAGGGATTCAAAAAATTAAGGGAACATCTGACTGTAATGACTGTGGATCAAGACCAGCTGTAGGAAGCGCTGACGACTTGTTCACTAGCGCTGAGTATGATTCCTATGGTAGGATAACAAAGATCACTGATGAGAACGGAAAGAGTAAAACGTTTTCTTACGATAACCTCAGTAGGCTCGTAAATGTAAATAATGAGAACGGAGAACTCATTACAACAAAGAGCTACCATTACTCATTAGATAGTAACTCCAGCTACACCGCTTCCGATCCGAACCGGGTGGAAACCTGGAGTCATTACGACCCAAACAATTCCTCAAACGCCACCAAGTCAGTCAGCTATCTGGATGGATTGGGCAGGGAGATACAATCCCAGTTGCGGGGTGGTACCACGACCATTATCACCGAAACCCGGTATAATGAACGGGGCCTGCCCGAAGTGGTTTCCCGCCCTATTGAAATGACCGGCGTGACCACCATGCAGCAGAACCTGTATGAAGGCACGGGCACCTTTACCGCCCCGGCGGCCCTCTATTCAAATTCGGAGATCCAGGACTACTGGGACGGCCAGAGCGGAATCTCCACGAACGACGCCAACTACGCCTATTCCTACACCACCTATGAAGCCAGCCCGATGGCCCGGCCTGATAAAAGCACGCTGCCCGGCTACAACTGGCGCTCGGGCACCGGCCGTGAAGTGGTAACCACCTACGGGCTGAACACCTCCGAGACCTTTGCCACCAGCGCCCAGGGAACGACCCCGGCCAAAACGTGGTCGGCCAACACGCTGAACAAAACCATCACCGAAGACCCGGACGGCAAGAAAACCATTGGCTACACCAACGGCTGGGGACAAACCATTGCCAGCGGAGTAGATATGGATGGCAACAACCGGCTGGAACGCAGCGGCCCGGACCTGGTGACCGAGTTTGCCTACGACCTGCGGGGCAACCTGGTGCGGGTGGAAGACCCGCGGGGACTGGCCACCACCTACACCTACAACCAGAAAGGGGAACTCACTGAAAAGAAACTCCCGGACCAGACCTACCCCCACACATACCGCTACGATGAAAAAGGAAGGCTGCGCTTCCACCGTGACCCGAACCTGGACGCCAGCGGCGACCACTACTACTACACCAAGTACGACGACCTGGACCGGATTACCGAAGTGGGCAAATACAACAGTTCGGCCAACTTTGATAATGCGACCTACATTAACAACCAAAGCTGGCCGACCAGCTCGAACACCCCTTACGTGTATTACCACTACGACGGGACCAACGCCTACAGCGGAGCAGCCAACACCGAAGGCAAACTGACGCGGGTGCAGTACAAAGACCTGAGCACCGGCAACTGGGGTTACAGCTGGTACTCCTACAATAACCAGGGCCTGGTGGAATGGGTGGTGCAACGCCTGCCCGGGCTTACCGGCGACAAACGCGTGGAATACGAGTACGACGAGCTGGGCCGCATGACCCGCCTCAAGTATAACCCCTCCGGCTCGACCGAAGATCACTTCTTCTGGTATGAGTACGATGAGCTGGGCCGCCTGGAGCTGGTGTACTCCAACACCACCAATACGACCAGCGGACGTATTAAGGAGGCCGAATACACCTACACTGCCGACGGGCAGGTGAAGCAGCTGAAACTGGGCAACTCCAACATTCAGACGGTGGACTATACTTACACCGTGCAGGGCTGGGTGGACCTGATCAACAACCCCAGCTCGATTGGGTCGGATAAGTTTGCTCAGGACCTGTACTACGATTACAACGGGAACATCGACCGCATCCGCTGGGAACAGCCGGGATACTCCGGGTCTGAGTACAACTACTACTACACCTATGACACCGCCAACCGGCTAACCGATGCGTGCTACGGAGGTACAGGCTGTTCCGGTTCTATGAGCGTATTTGATGTGCGTTACGGCTACGACAAGAACGGGAACCTGGAATGGATCGACCGGAACTCCAATACCGGGGCCAACGACAAGTACTACGACCACCAGTATGTGGGAAGTACTAACAAGTTGAACCTGGTCAAAGAAAACGGCGTGAACAGGAGCTTCACCCACGACGCCAACGGCAATATCACGGTAAACGGCGTGCAGGGCATTACGGCCACCAGCTACGACTGGAGGAACCTGGTATACAGCCTCTCAGGCAATTCCAACACCATGCAGGCCGCCTATGACGGAGACGGCAACCGGGTACGCAAACAGCTGGTCGGCGGAACCCAGACCCATTATGTACGCGGAGCCAACGGGGAAACCGTAGCGGTCTACCAGAACGGTACCCGCCAGTTTGTGAATTTGTTGGCAGGAAGTGACATCATCGGAACCTGGGATGGCTCTCAAAGAAGATATTTCCTGAAGGATCACTTAGGCAGCATCCGCACCACAGTAGACCAATCTGGAAATATAGATGGGTATGACGACTACTACCCGTTTGGATACGTGATGGAAGGCCGATCGTCTAATTCAGCCAATCCCACCGATAACTACAAATTTACCGGTCACGAGCGGGATCAGGAAGCGGCCTATACCTATGGGATCGACTTCATGAATGCTCGTACCTATGATCCTGTAGTTGGAAGGTTTATGCAGGTGGATCCGATGCTCGAGTTTTCTTCCCCATACACCTATGTTGGGAATAATCCGTTGAACCTGATTGACCCTACCGGGATGTTTTCGACGCATACAGATAAGGACGGCAATGTCGTTGCTGTTTATGATGACGGGGATAATAGTGTATATAGTCATGACCAAACTTCTGAAGAGGTGAAAAAGCATACTCAAAGTTGTCAGGATGCGGGAGATACTTCTTGTAATGGAAAAAAGGTAGGTCATACATTGCATACAAAATCCTTTGCAGTTGGGGATCAAATCGATTTAGAAGGAGTAAACACAGGAGGCCAGATGATAAATTATTTTTACTCACAAGCAAGCGACATGTCAATTTTGGAATACGCTAAAAATGCTGTTAATGGGGGATCTCTTGATGTAAAATATCACACAAATGTAGGTGGCTACGTTAAGGAAGGTTCTGGACTAATAGTTTCAGCAAGAGATGTTGGCAATATTGTTGCAGGGATGAAAGCTGCTGAGTATCCTAACTTCAAATCAAACATTCTGGCAGCGTATGGCCAGTTTAACGTAACCAATGTAGGTAATCGAAAAGTTGATGCTATGTTATCTATTTTTATGTCATTAGGAACTACCTCTCTTTCTCCAGGAGCTCAAAATGCTGTCCAATTACAAATGTTTTTTCAAGAAGACCCAGTATCAATCAATGGAATTATCTATGGACTATCCAACAATTAAATTCTTTTTTATTTCATCTATCATTTTAATGATAGGTTGTAATTATCCCTATGCATCATTTCAGGAAGGTGAGAAAACTATTTATGTCTGCGGACAAGATAGTAAAGGAATCATAACCGATATCCCTTGTAATGAAAGATCAGAGGATTTCCTTGAACTTCAACGACGTGGTTTAAATGGAGGAATGAGGATATATGTCGATCTTTGTGAGGATTCTTATGATGTGATTGCTTTTGGCGAATTCGAAACCATAGGAAACCCAAAATTTGAATTTAGCATCTATTCATGGGGGCAATTTATATCACAGCGAGATAGCTTGGACTCAATTTATAGTAATGATGATTGTAAGCATATATATTCCGAATAGGATTTCTTGATTTTATGAGTAAAGCCAAAAGTAATTGGTTCGAGAGTGCAAACCCACTATGTACGCGAAGCCAACGGGGAAACCGTAGCGGTATACCAGAACGGGTCCCGCCAGTTTGTGAATCTGTTGGCCGGTTCTGAGATGATCGGAACCTGGGATGGCTCGCAGCGCAGGTATTTCCTCAAAGATCATCTGGGAAGTGTTCGTACTACCGTGGATCAATCCGGCAATGTGGACGGGTATGACGACTATTACCCCTTCGGGTACGTGATGGAAGGGCGAAGCTCCAACAGCTCGAATCCTACTGATAACTATAAATTTATTGGAGAAGAAAGGGATCGAGAAGCGGCATATACTTATGGTGTTGACTACTTAAATGCAAGAACCTACGATCCAGTTATTGGACGTTTCATGCAAGTTGATCCATTATTTGATGTGCCCGAACAAATAGGGCTTTCACCTTATAACTATTCCTGGAATACTCCGATTAATTTAAGTGACCCTACTGGTGAATGTCCAAGTTGTGTCAGATTTTTGGTAAAAACGGTTAAAGGTTTTTGGAGGGAGGTTCCTAGAAAAAAAGCTTTGCAGGTTCGGAAAAAAAAGGTCACTGTTAAAGTCGAGGGGCCAGGCGCTAAAAGAGCTGCTAAAAAACTTGAAAATGATGCGTTTCCTCAAAGTGGAACCAAAACCAAGTTTGATGATGGACACACTTTAAAAGACGGGTCAAAAGGACTGGATCACTTCCAACAAACAAAGAGAAGCATTAAAGGGCATACATTAATAGATTCTGGGAAAAAGCTTCTAGGTATTATTTTGGTGGCCTTAGCTGAATCTGTGCCAGTCCATGGCGGTGATCTTGGGGAGGGTTCAAGTCTTCTTACATCTATAGAAATTGATGGTGAAGTTTATGTTTATAATAAGCACCTTACTGGTGAAGAGCTGGATAAAGAAATAGCAAGGCAGCAAAAACTTCGTGAAGAATACAGAAAATTAGAAAAAGATGAAGAGGAGGAAGATAATTGAGTAACAACAAGAAAGTGTTTGAGAGTAAGGAAGAAATTTCTTGGTTGTTGATAAGATCGCTATTGGATGAGTTGGCACAAATTCAAAAACCATTTACTAAAGAACTAGAACAGTTTATTGATGATGCAGATATTTTAAATAATAAAGGAGAAGTCATTGAAAAACTAAAATCTGAAGTAGAGTACCAAGAACAAATTGGATTGAAGGCAATGAGGTTTTTTGGTGGACCTGAGAAAGAGCACATTAAAAACTTTTTTTGGGAAATTTCACTATTAAACGTTAATAATGCTTCTCAGAATAACATGTTGGAAATTAATCTGAATCTTGCGAGTAATGATAATAGTCTCGGAAATATCCTTTTTCCTGTTAAAGCAATTAAGCTATCGGATTCTTCATTTAGAATTTGGGAAGTAATAGATATCGATGATGCATTAGCCTCAGTTGGAGAACTTGTCTAAGTGAACTATTTTTTTGAATTGTGTGTGATTGTGACAGTTGAACTCATCCATCTTGGATCATTACAATATGGTGTACCTGAGCGGGAAGAACATTGTGGATTATGTCTCCTTCGGAGGCACCCAACAATTCTCCAACGATGCTAATGGTAATATCACGGTGAATGGTATTCAGGGAATCACTGGAAGCAGTTACGACTGGAGAAACCTCCCCTACTCGGTGACCACTGGCAGCGGTACGGTTCAGGCCGGATACGACGCTGAGGGTAATCGCGTGAGAAAGCAGCTGGTTTCCGGGGTGCAGACGCACTACGTGAGAGGAGCAAACGGAGAAACGGTCGCCGTCTATGAAAACGGAAGCCGAAAGTTCATCAATTTGCTGGCCGCAGGAGAACTGGTCGGAACCTGGGACGGCTCCCAAAGAAGATACTTCCTGAAAGACCATCTTGGATCGGTACGAACCACGGTAGACCAATCGGGTAATGTGGATGGCTACGATGATTATTATCCGTTTGGACTAACCATGCCTGGACGCAGTAGTAACAGTGCGAATCCCAACGACAACTATAAGTTCACCGGGCATGAGCGCGATGATGAGGCAGGCATAAACCTGACTTATGCAGGTGCAAGGTATTTGGATAATACTACGGGAAGATGGCTGAGTATTGATCCTTACGCGGCTAAGTATCCTGATGTAAGCCCATACAACTACGCCCTGAATAATCCAGTTAATTTGTACGATCCGGACGGGCGAGAAGTGTGCTGTCTGGATATACTTACGAGAGTGAAGACATTCTTCCAGGAAGTGAAGCGAGAGTTTTCCGCCATGGTTGGTATGAGCACGGCTTCTCATTCTCAGTTAGATCAGTTATCACCAGAAGAACGTGTGGAGTTTCTGGAGATGAAGCGCCAATCAGCTATGATTGAAGGGGCGTTTAACAAGCAAGCTGAATTCAACGAAGGCATGACAGAAGTCATTAAAAACGTGCCCGGTATGGATGCTGCTTTGACGGCTTATGAGGGAGACCTTGGAGAAGCTGCGCTAAAAGCCGGTTCAGAATTCATCCCACTGGGAAGTCTTGGAAAAGTGGTAAAATATACTGCGGGCAGTAGTTTTAGTGAAGCCACTTTTAAGAGTTTTGCGAGACAATTAAATGAACATGGAGTGGGTTCACTAACAAAATCACGGAATAAAATTCAGAGAAGATTAAATGAACATCTGACCAAACTGAACGAAATAAAAGAAGCAGGTGGACACACGAGTTCAGTAGAAAGAGAAATAAGAACGTTTAGAAAACAGCTGGACGCAATCGACGATCTTTTTAATCAAATAGATAATTAGAAATGAGTGAAGCAGAAAAAATTAAGGCACTTGCAACCATATTTAGTACTGAGGACAAAGTTACTCGTTATAATGATGGTGATTATAATGAGGCCTGGACTTTAGCGCATGGTTTAATAGATATTGAAGAATCTTCTAAGAAAATAGCTGATCAAATTTCTCAGTTGTTAAAAGGAGATCCGAAGATTGATGCATACGAGCAGTTGTTGGATATTGGGGAAGAGTTGAGACATATCCTTTATCACATCAACGATACAAAGTTTTATGCCTACTTAAAGGAAGAAGTTTAATTCTGATTAAATTTCCTAATTCCCGCTGGTTTATGCTGGTGGGAGGTGGCTACTGAATAGCTTTAAGCTTGGTGGCTTTAATAAAGTTGTCAATTGTGAGCAGCAGGGATTCTCTATCGGCTTCCGGTAGGTTGGCAATGTCCTGCAGGCGCTGGAGGGTTTGTTTGTCAATGACCGGAGCCTGTGCCTGTTCGATTACCAGAAAATCCAGGGTTACCTCAAACATATCGGCCATCTTCTTGGCCACTTCCACCGAGGGCACCATATCGCCCCGTTCGTAGCGGCTTACCGCATCCCGTGAGATGCCCACGGCTTTAGCCAGCTCGGCCTGAGACATGTTTTGTTGCTTGCGGAGTTTGGACAGTTTATCCGAAAAAGTGCTCATAATCTGCAAATAAGGAGTGCTGGCTGGTTATCCGAGGCAAGTGGAGGAATATATCAATGGTTCAGAGTTAAGGATTCATATAGCCAAAGTGCTGGGAAGAAAACACAGCTATCTGTTAGTTGGGGCGCATCTCCAAAATATGCTCGTCAAGAAATTCCTAACTTGACACTAAGAAGATGGAATCAAATATTGAGGCAAACCAAACTTCCTGGTAATAACTGGAGAGTCAGAGATCCAGGTCTTTCCACATAAAAATGAAATAAACTTTAGATGGTTAAGTCAAAACTAGCTGAATTGAAATCGGATTTTTCCGATTTCAATTCAGAAATAATAAGTTTAATTCAAAAAATTGATGACAATAAAATAAATGAGCAACTAAGCCAAGTAATTGATTATGAAGACCGAATTGAAGTTCGAATAAAAAGTTCAATAAATAATTTCCCGATAGAATTTTTTTTTTGGAGAAAAGAAACAGAATCTAGTAATGGATTATCAGTTTTTTTTCAAGTTCTGGAAAGAATCCTGAAGTCGAAATTATTAACTACGAAAATGTCTTAAATCAAAACGAACAGGATTACACCATACGCTTTATCCAGTCAATTTTGAAAAGTGAGATAAAATCAAAAAAGTAGATTCTAAAAGGCGAAATTATTGTGGGCTTGGCTATTTTTTGCAGTGAAATTCGAAATGAGCCTTCAAATGAATTATTTCGATTCTATAGAAGAAAAAAAATTGTTTTTCCTTGGCAAAAAAGATTTTTAGAAGTTATCGAAGCTAGCTATGCCCCTTGGCTTGAAGAGTAATTTTTTGAAACTCCATTTACAGTTTGTGTTTTCTGTTTTAAGATTTAACCTCGTCCCGTAGCTCTGCTGCGGAATGCTACTTGCAGGCTCTACTAACATTCTAATCTCAAGGAAAGAAAACAATGTTGGTGCTCACAAGTAAAGAAAATGTAGCGTATCTCAAATACTTTATAGGTCAATTGTTTCCTTAAGTGACTGATTACCGTTATCATCTAGTGTGTTGAAACTGCAAGTCATAGCTAAAGTAGAAAGGGGCTCTGCATTAGTAACGGTGCTGGTTATTAGTGTAATCCTGTCGTTATTTATTGGTGCTATACTGGGAGGATTTAGAGCCAGAGAGAAATTGTGCCCATTCAGGTTTCGCATTTGAGTTAGATGGAGTAAAAGCAAGTTGCTTTGGGGCTTTTGTTTTAGTTCAAAGTAATGGTCAGGTGACGAATCTACAAAGTACAGTCCGGATTTTAGTTGGTCAGGAGCCAACCTCATTCTCCAATTTTGCAGTAAACCTGGGAGATTCCACTGCCACTTTGAACTTCACCGGATTAACCCGGATTAATGGGGATATTGTTCTACAATCTCAACGGATTCAATCAACTGGTTTCAGGGGAATTCCGTACCGGGGGAGATGGATTGGAAAATCAGTGGGGCAAGGTCAAAGCGGGCAAGCCTTTTCATCTCAAATGCTGGACGATCAATTCGATCAATTCAGTGACCTTTTCAAGCGAGTGTCTGTTGCCCGAAGCGACTTCCGGGGCCTGTTGAATTCAGTACAAGGAGATACTTTGTTCTTTGATGAGGACCAAAGCTGGAACTTGTCTGCTCAAACCAATTTGTCTGAGTTTCTTACACTTATTGTTAGTGGGAAGCTCAGAATAGAAGGCGAAGGTACTTTTGGGAAATTCACATCAATTATTGTTCAGGATAGCTTGTTGGTCACTGGTGAAGTCAATGGGGAACACCTGCTGATGTATGCAAAGAATCACATTGAGCTGAGTGGCCAAACTCAAATGAGCACCCAGCTGTTATCGAAAGGGAGTATTTCCATCAAAGATGAGTCCTACCTGACCTACCCAAGCCTGGTGTACTCCTCGAGACCTTTTCAAACCTTTGAAGACGCAGAGTCAATTCGCATTGCGGATCAGGCGGTGGTAGACGGAACCGTGATTTTAAGTGGAGAGAGTGTATCAGGAAATAATCAGAAAGCCCGAATCAAGATCGAAAAAGATGCCATTGTTCGGGGCGCGGTTTATAGTGATCAGCAGGTGGATATTGAAGGAACGGTACTTGGAAGCATTATTACCGATCAATTTTATTTCTATGATGCTCCGACCAGCTATGTGAACTGGATTCGTGATGCCACTATTGATGTAAGCCAACGGCCAGCCAATTTCCAAACACCGATTGGTTTCGGCGACTCGGTTCGTTTTGCAGTCATTGACTGGTGGGAGGTGAATCAATGATGAGCTTGTTCAATAATGAAGAGGGCTACAGCCTGGTGGAGTCTTTGGTTGCGCTGGCGCTACTCAGTGCGGTTCTGGTACCACTTGCCATGTTTTTGATTTTTATTGGAGGAAATACGCTGGCTAAAGATAAGATCCAAAGCTTTAACCACGCCCGAAACGAATTAGAATGGATAATAGCTACCGAAAGTGATTCCAGCTATGTCAAACAAGTTGATGGTAGGTGGTGGGTAAAGTCTACCGTAACTCAAAAGAAGAACTTATATACTATTACCGTTGAGGCCTTTAAAGAGGATACAAGCTTGGTTCCAAACATTACCTTAGAAACAGCAAGGCTGTGGTATAAATGAAAACAGAACACGGTTATACCATTATCGAAATCCTGGTCGCACTAACCTTAGTGTCGATTATACTGGGACTTGCTTCTTCCGCCTTTATCTTCTCCAGCCGTCAGCTGGTTCGCTGGTCAGATGGGGTACGTTTTAATAACGAAGCACATATTTCCGGTACTGTGCTATACCAGGATTTGTTGGGTGCAGAGGAGATCGTACTTTCTGATAGCCTCTTAGTGCTTAAAAAAGACTTGGCTACAGAAATACAATACGACCGATCTGGTGTGGTACTCTCCAGGAATGACAGTCCACTTTCAGAAGAGGCAGATAACCTGACCATTAAGTATATCTCTATAGATCCGGAAACCAGACTACTCAGCTTAACACTGAAAATAGAGACGGGGAGAAACAAGTTGGTCATTGATCAGCTGTTCCACCTGCGGAAGCCCGAGAAATGGAAACCGATTCGGGAGCTCAACTGATGGCGAATTTACCCCCGGGCATAGCAAAACAGCAGGCAGGAAAAACGGGGAAACCGGGAATCCTGCAGAAAGAGATACCCATTCCCTTTGTAAAAGAGGTTCCGGAAAAGCAGGTTATCGAATTCACCCGAACGCTCGCTATCCTGCTTCAGGCAAAATTACCATTGACACAAGCGTTGGAGACCACCATACAGCAAAGTGAGAACAAGCGTTTTAAGGAGATCCTAACTGAGATAAAAAAAGAAGTACAAGGAGGTAAAAGCTTGAGTGAGGCCTTCAGAAAATACCCTAAAGTCTTTGATTCTATCTATGTGCAACTCTCCAAGGTAGGGGAGCTTTCTGGAGCATTGGATCAGATCATGTTACGATTGGCATCCTACATGGAAAAGGCATACAAGCTTAAGCAACGCATACGTATGGCTATGGTTTACCCAGCCATTATTGTAAGTGTAGCAATTATTGCCGTTACTTTTCTACTCATCTTTGTGGTACCCACCTTTGTAGATATGTATCAGGATTTTGATGCTGAGCTTCCGGGCCCCACTAAACTTATACTTTCCGTAAGTAAATTCCTGACCGGCCATGCGCTATGGATTGGGTTGGTTCTGGCGCTTATCTCTGGAGGCATCTATTATGCAGCACAAACTGAAGGCGGATCAAGAATGATCGATCGGTTCAAGCTTAGGGTCCCGTATTTCGGTGAGCTATACCAGAAAGCCCTGGTGGGTCAGTTTGGCAAAACTCTGGCTACCCTTTTGGAAAGCGGAGTTACATTATCAGACTCATTAAATGTACTAAAGAAATCCTCTCCCAATGTCATCCTCTCAGAAGAGATCGTAGAGATGTCAAGTGCAATTACTAAAGGGAAAAGCCTTAATCGCTCGCTAGCGTCCAGTACGGTCTTTCCGGCTGTAGTAGTCCAGATGATCAGCGTAGGTGAAGAAACCGCCAGCCTGGACGAGATGCTTAATCAGGTTTCTGACCTGATTGAAGAAGAAGTAGACATCATGGTAGAAGGGCTTACTTCCATTATAGAACCGATACTCATCGTCTTTATCGGAGTTATTATTGGAGCCATCATTATTGCTCTGTACCTACCAATCTTTGAACTGGTGAATGTGGTGGGGTAGGCGGTTGTGTTTCACTTAATGGATCAAAGTAGAATGAATTTAGTTCACTGGTTAAATGAAAAAGGGGTACATGAAGTGGTACGCAATTTCAAATATTTACCTTTATAGTATATGTGGCAAATAAATCTATAAACTCATAATCGATTGGTCGGGGGTTCAAGTCCCTCTGGGCCCACATGTTGCTAAATTTCAATTAGCAATACCCAATGCTCAAAGCCTTCGCATAGTACGCGGAGGCTTTTTTTATTCCTCAACCTCGTTCCGAAGGTCCACCTTCGGAACGCAGTCTGGAAGCTCCAGCTTCCGATATTCTGTAAGCAATCTTCTTTTCAAAGGTCTTAATAGAAAAGACCTACGACATGGGAAGAAGCCGATTCAAATTCCACGAGACTGCCTATCCTTACTTTGTAACCTGCACTATACAGGAAGGAATAAATCTCTTTTCAGATCCGCTATTAGTTCAGATCGTTCTGGATTCTCTGGAATTCATCCAAAACTCTAAAGCGGTAAAATTGTACGCTTATGTTATCATGGAGAATCATCTGCACGCGATCATGCAGTCCGATAAACCCTCAGAAGACCTTCAAAGTTTTAAATCGTTTACAGCTAAGAAAATCATTGAGTCTTTAGAGAAGAGAGGTAGAAAATATCTATTAAAGAAATTAAGATTTTATAAAAAGCTCCATAAACATCAGAGTAAATATCAGGTGTGGCAGGAAGGCGCGCATCCCAAACAGATCGACAGTTTGGAAAAGATGGTTAGAACGCTTAGCTACATTCACAATAATCCGGTAAAGGCAGGATTTGTGGATGATCCGGTCCATTGGAGATATTCATCGGCCAGAGACTATCAGGGGTTGGTCGGATTAATTAGCATATCGTTGTTTGAGGGATAGGGGTGAAGCCAGAGCTTCAGGACTCCATTCCCAAGCAAGAGCTTGGGAACGAGGAAAAGGTGTCCCCCTTCGGAAACACGTACTGAACCTGATTCAACCTCGTTCCGAAGGTCCACCTTCGGAACGCAGTCTGGAAGCTCCAGCTTCAAAAACTGGTGCAATCCTACCCCTTCAACCGGATCCTCGAGTGGTTCCGGTACTTCTTGCCTTCGAAGTCATATTCCAGGATGGTGAGCTCGTCCACTTCAAAGCGCTCGGTGTAAGAGCGGGTGGCAAAGCGGTCTTTGGCGGCTTCAAAGACGGGGCGGCCCAGGTCCCGGGCAATAGTGATATGGGGCGTGGTGCTGGAGGTGTAGTTTTTCCGGATGCGGAGCTCCTGCCGGCTGCGGTTCAGTTCGGAAGAGATGAAATCAAAATGCTCGGAGGGATCTAACTGCACATGTACCACCCGGCCTTCCTCAAAAAAGCCGAAGCCGTTGGTCTGCATCTCAAAAGGCGGAAGGGGTTCGATGCGCTGACGAAACAGACCGAGGGCATCATCCGCACGGGAATCCAGTACCAGGAAGCTGCAGACGGTGAGGTGCGGCACTGAATGCTGTGAGCGATACGGGCCGAACTCTTTTGCGAATTCCTTCTTCATACGGCTTAGCTGACGGGAGATGCGGGAAGGCAGCGAGATCAGAATGAGAAACTCACAGAGCACTTCTTCATTGCGGAATAGGGGGATTTGCGGGGTCGTCATGTTCATAGTTTCGGCACATTGGTTCCCGGGAGTGTAGGAAATCTTTAACATATATCATACATATAATTTTAAATTCCGCAGGTTTTGCTTCTTTTTGTCTTCTAACCTCTTGACTCAGATAATCAATGAATAAAGGAGAACATCATGAGAAGAGGATTACAATCGATGGTATTGGTACTGTTGCTCACCGGCTTTACGGTTGAGGCGCAGGCCCAGCGGAGAGGAAATACCGACGGCCCCAAAAAAGAGTGGGCAGAAGGTCGCAGAGGCGGAGGACCCGAAATGAGGCTGCCGAATCTGACCGACGAGCAAAAAGAGCAGATCAAGGCGATCGTGCTGAACGGGCGAAAGGAAACCCTGCCATTGCGCAATGCCATGAGAGAGAAACGGGCAGAGCTGCAGACACTGCGCACTTCAGAAAATTATGACGAGCGCGCTGTGAATTCAACGATCAGCGAAATAGCTGAACTTCAGGAATCGATGATGCTGATGAGGGAGCAACACCGGCAGGAGATCCGCGAAGTACTCACAGAAGAACAGCGGATTATCTTCGATTCCAGAAGCGGAAAGCGAAGCGCATTCAAAGCCCGTTTTGGCAGGGGGGGAAGAAACCGGTAAACACAGGAGTCCTAGTTACAACAGCAGGCAGTTAAAGCCCTGTGAATAATTTCACAGGGCTTTTTTTACGAATGATAATGGGTGGAATGATATAAAGTGTAATAAAGCAGGAAAATGACGGATCAAATGGCTATAGTCCTGCTTTCTGTCATTTCGAATACGGAGTATTTATGCGATTTCTTTCATTACTACTGATGTTGGCACTATGCATGGGCGTCACTGAGCCCAGGGCGCAGGATGGCGATAAGCCTTCTGATCCACGATACGAAACAGCCTGGAACAGCCTATCTTTCCGGAGCATCGGTCCGGCTTTTACCTCGGGTCGGATCTCTGACTTTGCCGTGAACCCGGATAACATTCACGAATTTTATGTGGCAACTTCATCAGGAGGGGTATGGAAGACCACCAACGGGGGGATCGTGCTGAAGCCCGTATTTGACAGCCAGGGATCCTATTCCATCGGTTTTGTAGCGATGGATCCTAACAACCACAATGTGGTGTGGGTGGGAACCGGTGAGAACAACAATCAGCGCAGCGTGGCTTATGGCGATGGAGTGTATAAGACCATTGACGGAGGCAAGAGCTGGAAACATATGGGATTAAAGAACTCCGAACACATCGGGATGATCGAGATCGATCCGCGTGACTCGGATGTGGTCTATGTAGCGGCTACCGGTCCGCTGTGGAGTGCAGGAGGTGATCGTGGCCTGTATAAGACCACGGACGGTGGGGAGACCTGGACCAATATTCTGGAGATCAGCGAGCACACCGGCATCAATGAGGTGCATATGGATCCGCGCAATCCGGATGTGCTCTATGCTACGGCTCATCAGCGACGCAGACATGTCTTTACCTATATCAGCGGGGGGCCTGAGTCGGCCGTGTACAAATCCACCGATGCGGGAGCAACCTGGAAGAAGATCATGAAGGGCATGCCATCCGGTGATATCGGACGGATCGGAATGGATATCTCTCCGGCCAACCCGGATGTACTCTATGCTGCTGTGGAAGCGCAGTCCGGTAAGCAGGGGTTTTTCAGATCCACCGATAGGGGTGAGTCGTGGGAGAAGCAGAGTAACTACGCCTCCAGCGGAAACTACTATCAGGAAGTGGTGGCCGATCCGGTGGATGTGGATCTGGTCTATGTGATGAACACCTATTCCGGAGTTTCCGAAGATGGAGGAAAGACTTTTGAGAATGTAGGAGAGCTCAACAAACATATTGATAACCACGCGCTGTGGATCAACCCGGATAACCCGAGTCACTTGCTGAACGGGAATGATGGCGGGGTGTATGAGTCCTACGACCGGGGCAAGACCTGGAGATTCTATACCAACCTGCCGGTCACCCAGTTCTACAAAGTGGCGGTGGATTATGCCGAGCCTTTCTATAACGTATATGGGGGAACACAGGATAACTTCACCTTAGGAGGTCCGAGTCGCACCATTGCTCCCACCGGTATCAATGATGATGAGTGGTTTGTGACGGTACTGGGGGATGGTTTTGAGCCTCATGTGGATTATACGGATCCCAATATCGTGTACGCGCAGTACCAGTACGGAAACCTCTTCCGCTTCGACAAGCAGAGCGGGGAGCAGCAGAACATCAAACCACAGGCTCCGGATGCGGATTATGACTACAACTGGAACTGGGATTCGCCTTTCTTCATCAGTCAGCATGACCACAAGCGCCTCTATTTCGCAGCTGACCGGGTGTTGCGAAGTGACGACCGCGGCCAGAGCTGGAGAGAAGTGAGCGGCGACCTCACCCGCCAGATCGACCGGAACCGCCTCGAAGTAATGGGAAAAGTGTGGCCGATGGACGCCATCGCCAAGAATGCTTCCACCACGGTTTATGGTAACATTGTGGCGCTGGCCGAATCCCCGCTGGATGAAAACCTGCTGTATGCCGGTACGGATGACGGACTCATACATGTAACCGAGGACGGAGGGGAAACCTGGCGCAGAATGGATTCCTTCCCGGGAGTGCCTGATATGGTGTATGTGAACGAACTGGTTGCTTCAGCGCACGACCGCAATACGGTGTACGCTGCTTTCAACAATCACAAGAACGGGGATTTCAAACCCTACCTGCTGAAGAGTACCAATATGGGTCGCAGCTGGAACTCAATTGCGAATAACCTTCCGGAGCGGGGATCCATTTATGCCATCGCGGAAGACCCTGAAGTGGGCAGCCTGATGTTTGTGGGAACGGAGTTTAGTGCCTTCGCTACCGTGGATGGTGGGAATTACTGGAGAAAACTCAGTAAAGGTTTACCAACGATCGCAGTCAGAGATATTGAGATTCAGACGAATGAAGACGACCTGGTACTGGCCACTTTCGGGCGCGGTTTTTATATCATGGATGATTTTTCAGCACTTCGCGAGTTCAGCAGAGAAGTGCAGGAGAAAGAAGCCCATCTATTTAGTATCGCCGATGCCTGGCAGTACCGGCCTTATAGCCGGATTGCAGCCAGTGAGACCATTTCGTGGCTGGGGCCCAAAGGATTCCAGGGCGAGGACTATTACCTGGGTGAAAACCAGGAGTTTGGTGCGGCCATTGATTTCTATCTGAAAGAAGATATCAAGACATTGAAAGAGCAGCGTGAGGCCGATGAAGCCAAACGCCGCAAAGAAGGAGAAACGGTATACTATCCGAGCTACGAGCAGCTGAAGGCCGAGGCCGAAGAGGAAGCTCCTTATCTGATCGTGACCATCCGTGATGCGAACGGGAGCGTGGTCCGGGAATTGCGAACCTCCGCCCGATCCGGTATCAACCGCATACACTGGGATCTGCGGTACCCGCAGGTGGACAGAGTTCGCCCGAACGATGCGAATCCCTCACGTGATCTTGAATCCGGTATCATGGTGCTTCCGGGCTCGTACAGCGCGGAGTTGTCCAAAAGCGTGAACGGAGAGATCACTGTAATCTCGGAACGGCAGAATTTCAAGGTGGTTCCATTAGGCAATGTGACTCTCCCTGCGGAAGATCCGGAAGCTATGCTGGCTTTTCATGAAGAGCTAATGGAGCTCTCCAGATCCGCCAACAGTGCCAGAAGCGCGTTGAATGAGCTGGAGAACCGCCTCGGTTACTACAAGGCAGCCTCTAAGGCGGTAGGAAATCCGGCTTCGCTGGACGCAAAGATCGAATCACTGGAGGAGACACTGGAAAACATTGATCAGACCATGAGTGGGGATCGGATTGCCGGTCAGCTGGAGCTTCAGCGGCCTCCCTCATTAAACAACCGCATCAATACGGCGATCAGCGCGGGCATGTCGTCGAGCTCGGATCCGACCCAAACTTCCAGAGAAGTGAAGGCGATTGCTGAAGAGCAATTGAAGCCAGTGCTTCAGATGCTGAAAGACCTGATCAATATCCGGATTCCGCAGATAGATCGGGAACTGAATGAACTGAATGCTCCCTGGACGCCGGGCCGTATCATCGACCTCGATCATTAATTCATAGCCATCAGTAAAAAGGGACGCTTTAGTGTCCCTTTTTTTATTTTCTCTCATGTTTTTCCGGAAAGCCAAAACTAGCACCAGTATCCTTGAAACGGATGGCCTGAAGATCGAGGTGAGCTTCAAGCCCATCAGGCATCTCTACATCAAAGTTTCCGGGAGAACAGGTGAGGTCAGAGTCTCAGCACCGCATGGGATCTCAGAAGCGGGTTTGATCCGCTTCATCAGAAGTAAGAGGGACTGGGTGGACAGACAACGGGAAAAAGCCGCTCAGGTCACGCCCCCAAAGAAACTGCAGTATGCAGACGGGGAACTTCACCGGGTGGAAAGGAAAGAATTTCCGCTGCGTGTCGTCGAAGCTTCCGCAAAGCCCAAAGTATGGATTGAAGACAACACACTCATGCTGAGGGTGCGGCCGGGCTCAGGCCGGGAACAACGCGAGAAAGCGCTACGGGAGTGGTACAGGAGCCGGCTAAAAGAGGTAATCCCTGGACTCATCAGGCATTGGGAGCCTGTGATGGGCGTGCAGGTAGCCGGGTTCGGGGTAAAGAAGATGAAGACCCGCTGGGGGACCTGCAACATTCGCGACCGGCGCATCTGGCTGAGCCTGGAGCTGGCGAAGTACAGCCCTGAAGCACTGGAATATGTAGTGGTGCACGAGATGGTGCATTTGCTGGAACGTCTTCATTCCAGGCGCTTCTATGCTCTCATGGGTCACTTTCTTCCGGACTGGAAGGAAAGAGAAAAAGAATTGAAGGGGCGGTCCATAGATTAGATTCGTGTTTTCGCACTTGCGGATTTCCACTGATCTGTTAACATAAGGTATTACCGTTCACAAAGTAGTGGAGGAATCATGCAGGTCAAAGATATACTCAGAAAGAAAAACGGCAACATCTATTCGGTAGCACCGGAGAACACGGTCTATGAAGCCATTGAACAAATGGCTGACCGGAATGTGGGAGCGCTCCTGGTGATGCAAGACGATCGCCTGGAAGGAATCATCTCCGAGCGGGATTACCGGAATAAGGTGATCCTCAAAGGGCGGACCTCAAAGACCACACCGGTTCGCGATATCATGACTTCAGAGCTCATAACGGTGAAGCCAGCCGACAACATCCAAACCTGTATGCAACTCATGACGGAGAATCATATCCGGCATCTGCCGGTAATGGATGAAGGAAAACTGGTCGGGGTCATCTCCATCGGAGATGTGGTGAAATCAGTGATCGAAGCCCAGAAAGCCGAGATCGAATCCATGAGGGATTACATTACCACGGGCTACAGGCAGTAGGGCCGTTTGGTTTGATGACAACCTAGCTGTATAATGGCAGCTGCCGGGAGCAAGCGAAGCTTCCAGGTCAATATCAACAAATCGGTGCACCATGAACAAACTGACGATACTGCTGGGTTTGGCTTTTCTGATCTCAGCCTGTGGCGAGTCTGAACCTCAATCAAAGACTCAGGACCGCGAGGAATGGGTTTCGCTTTTTAACGGCGAAGATTTGGAAGGGTGGAAAGTTACTAAAGAAAATCCGGGGACTTTTAAAGTTGAGGATGGCATGATTGTGGTGGACGGAGACCGTGCCCACTTGTTTTATGACGGCTCGGTTAGCGATCACAACTTCACCGATTTTGAACTGAAACTGGATATCATGACCACCCCCAATTCCAACTCAGGAGTCTATTTCCATACCGAGTATCAGGCAGAGGGCTGGCCGGTGAAAGGCTACGAATCTCAGGTCAACAACAGCTATGATTCGGATCCGCGAAGAACAGCCAGCCTGTACAGCTTTGATGACAACACGGAATTCACGGTTCCGGATGAGGAGTGGTTCACCATGACTATTCGCGTGGAAGGCAATCACATTCAGATCTCAGTGAACGACTCCCTGATCACCGACTTCACCGAGCCCGAAGGACTGGAGCGACCGCAGAAGCTTTCCAGCGGTACCTTTGCGCTGCAGGGCCACGATCCGGAAAGTCTGGTGTATTACAAGAACATTCGGGTGAGGGAGTTGTAGTCTGGTTCAAAATCCCCATTGAAAAGCCTCCAACTCTCCGTACCTTTGGGCTCTTTATTGCTATGTCATCCTGAGCGGTAGCGAAGGATCTTCAAGTTTACTAGTCGTGAAGATTCTTCGGCAGTAGCCTCAGAATGACAGTAATAGTTTAATTTAACCCCAACACCTTGAGCGACCAGAAGATCATTTTCTCGATGGTGGGCGTCAGTAAAGTCCACAAGCCTAACAAAACGGTACTGAAAGATATTTACCTCTCCTTTTTCTATGGAGCCAAGATCGGGGTGCTCGGCCTGAACGGTGCCGGTAAATCAACACTGCTGCGTATCATTGCCGGCGAAGACAAAGAATACCTCGGTGACATCAGCGTGCAGAAAGGCATCACGTTCGGCTATCTGCCGCAGGAACCAGAGCTGGATCCGGCGAAGACGGTCCGGGAGATCGTTGAAGAAGGGATGCAGGAAACCGTGGATCTGCTTAAAGAGTATGAGGACATCAACGCGGCTTTCGGAGATCCGGATGCCGATTTTGATGCCCTCATCGAGAAGCAGTCGAAGCTGCAGGAGAAGATCGATCAGCTGGATGCCTGGGACCTGGACAG
Organism: Balneola sp.; assembly: GCA_965267385.1. Taxonomy (GTDB): domain Bacteria; phylum Bacteroidota; class Rhodothermia; order Balneolales; family Balneolaceae; genus Balneola. The sequence goes on along the minus strand of OZ253957.1, from coordinate 2,038,245 downwards.
CAAGCTGGAACAAGCCATGGATGCCCTTCGTTGCCCTCCGGGCGATACCTCGGTGAGCGTACTTTCCGGAGGGGAAGCCCGGCGCGTGGCCCTTTGCCGCCTGTTGCTCAAAAAGCCGGACGTACTGCTGCTGGATGAACCAACCAACCACCTGGACGCCGAGTCGGTGGGATGGCTGGAACAGCACCTGGCTCGTTACGAAGGTACCGTTATCGCCGTAACCCACGATCGTTACTTCCTGGATAATGTAGCCGGGTGGATCCTGGAACTGGATCGGGGAGAAGGGATCCCATTCAAAGGAAACTACAGTTCCTGGCTGGAACAGAAGTCGGAGCGACTGCGACAGGAAGAGAAAGAAGAGTCGAACCGACAGAAGACCCTGCAAAAAGAGCTGGAGTGGATCCGGCAGAATCCCAAAGGCCGTAGAGCCAAGAGTAAGGCGCGGATCAATGCCTACGAGGAATTGCTTGAAAAAGGAAAAGAGAAGCGCACCGACGACATGCAAATCTTCATCCCGCCGGGACCGAGGCTGGGTGATAAAGTGATCGTGGCGGAAAATGTAAGCAAGGGGTTTGAAGACCGGCTTCTGATCGAAAACATGGATTTCCAGCTGCCCCCGGGGGGTATCGTGGGGGTGATTGGTCCGAACGGGGCCGGTAAAACCACCCTGTTCAAGATGATCACCGGACAGGAAGAGCCGGACAGCGGTAAGCTGATACTCGGCGAAACCGTAAAGTTAGGTTATGTGGATCAGAAACGCCCGCTGGATCCGAATAAGACGATCTGGGAAGAGATTTCCGGGGGTAACGACATCATAAAGCTTGGAAACCGCGAGGTGAATTCCAGGGCTTACGTGGCACGTTTCAACTTCAGCGGCCAGGATCAGCAAAAGAAGACCAGCCAGCTTTCCGGGGGTGAGCGAAACCGGGTACATCTGGCCAAGATGCTGAAAGAGGGAGCGAACGTGATCCTCCTCGATGAGCCGACCAACGACCTGGACGTGAATACCCTCCGTGCCCTTGAAGAAGCACTCCTTGAGTTTGCCGGCTGCGCGGTGGTGATCTCGCACGACCGCTGGTTCCTGGACCGGGTGGCTACTCATATTCTGGCTTTTGAGGGAAACAGTCAGGTGTACTGGTTTGAAGGGAATTATGAGGAATATGAGGAAAACCGGAAGCGGCGTCTGGGCATCACCGATGAGCAGCCTCACCGAATACATTATAAAAAGCTGACCCGCTGATAAGAAATATTAAAAAATTTTAATATTTAGCTTGCGATAATGTCCTCTCCGCATGTATTTTTGATCGTCGCTTGATCAATAAAGACCCCAGGCAATGGATTACAACCCTTCTTCAGGGAAATTCAGCGTAAGTCGCTACTTGTATTACCTTACAGGCTTAGGTATAGCCTGCGTCCTTATTCTGGTAACCCTGGTGAGCATCTCGGTCAATGTTTCCTCCGGGATGCGGGCCTATGTGGCGGGAGAAGGCTACTGGACCAAAGCACAAAAAGAAGCTGCCCTGAATCTTCAGAACTATATCTATACAGGGGATGACTTTTACTTCAACCGTTTCAGTAACAATCTGATCGTCAACCTGGGAGACCGGATCGCGCGCGAGGAGCTTTCTAAAGAGGAATTTGATTACCAGGTGGCGTACGACGGATTCCTGAAAGGAATGAACCACCCTGAAGATATTCCTCACCTTATTTCTGTGTTTCGCAAGTTCAGCTGGTTTTCTAAGGTAAAAACGGCTATTGCAATCTGGGAAGAGGGAGATCGAAAGATAGAGGAACTCATCGCATTAGGGGAAGATGTAAACCAGGGATTTTCGGAAGGAGATGTTACAGAAGGACAAAAGCAAGTGTGGTCAGACAGGCTTTGGGCAATTGATTCCGAACTGACGGCGCTTGAGGTCTCTTTCTCGAATGCCATGGGAGACATGGCCCGGTTTCTGGATAAGCTGCTGAAGTTCAGCTATATGAGCATGGGGCTGATCATGATCGGTATGGGAATTCTCTTTGTGTACAGTTTCATGAAAAGTACCGAAGCGTGGGCAAATTCCCTGAAGGCGAGCGAAGAACGGTTCAGAGATGTGCTGGCCAACTCCAAGGATGTGCTGCTCAAGTTCGATTTTATTGAAGACCGCTTTGTATATATAAGTCCGGGCCTGGTGGATATTTTGGGATATGAGTCTGATGAATGGATGGAAGGAGGTAAGGAAGCACCATTAAGTCAGGTGCATCCGGACGACGTGGATGTTCTTCTTGAGGAAGTAAGCAAATTCGGCCCCGATATGAGGGAAGAAGACTATTCCAATTCGCTGGAATTCCGCATCAGGAATAAAGCGGGAGAATACCGTTGGGTGAACCTGAATCAAAACCTGGTGCATGACGTGGATGGTTCCTCAAGAGCTATCGTAGCGAACCTGAGAGATGTAACCGCGAAAAAGGAACTTTACGAGGCTCTCCGGAAGTCTCATGATGAGAAGGAAATGCTGCTCCGGGAGATCCATCACCGGATAAAAAACAACCTTTCGATCATATCAAGTATCCTGGAACTTCAGAAGTCGGATACAGACAATCGCACCAGAGAGATCCTCAATGAATGTCAGACCAAGATCATGTCGATCTCCAAGATCCATGAGAAGCTTTATAAAAGCGCGGACCTGGGAAAAGTGCGGATGGATAAATACCTCAGGGATCTGGTCAATGAGCTGGTGAGTACCTACTCCTCGGAGAATATGGACATCCGGCTTCTGCTGAACCTTGCGCGCTTCGAAATGGGGGTTAACCAGGCGGTACCCTGCGGACTGGTTTTGAGCGAGGTCATCACAAATGTTTATAAGCATGGATTCAGGGAGCGGGAAAAGGGTGAGTTGGTGATATCGTCGGTTAAGGAGCAAGACCTGATCACCATTACGGTGGAAAATGATGGAAATCCCTTTGCGGAGGATTCCCCGGAAGATAGCCGGGAGTCCTTCGGTACTAAAATGATCAGAGCCTTTCTGGAAACCATGAACGGTTCCTATACCGTCGAAAGCAGTGAACGCACCAGAGTGACGGTCCGGTTCCTGCTATCGGAAGGTCATGAAAAAGAGGTTATGAGGTCGCAAAGAGCGTAAAGCGCACCTCTCTGTCGCATTGCATTTCTGTTGAGCAGGTTTTTATTCCGGAAAGTGTCATTATATTTTCAGACCCCGTCTTTGAACAGCTGCGAAGTACAGTGTCGGATACACTTCATATGGAAACAGCTTTTTACTTATTTCTCTCGTGCTGTATTTGGTGATCTTGATTCCTCCCTTTATTTTTGGCGGTCTGAAAATTTAATACCTATTTGATCAAAGCTATGTTTAAGAATTTTTGTGTGTTGGTACTGGTAAGTGCGGCTGTTATTTCCTGCTCTTCCACTAAATCTGTGTACTTCGAAGAAGGGATCACAAAGAATTCCATTAAGGAACCCTTTCATGTGGTGGCCATCGACAATCGATGGGTTGAGGGTGCTTCCTCTGCGGCCTTGCCGACACAATTGCGAAATATATTCTATGATCAGTTAGACAATGCGTTTTCGAACGCCACTCCGGTCCCTTTTGAGACGGCCGACCATGACGACCCGAAGTTTGATGGTAAATTTAAGGTTTCAAAACTGGCGTCAGGTAATAATGAGCTGGAGGTGTACCTGGCTTCGAAGGAAGTTCTCGAAAGTCTTGACAAACGGTACATCCTCTTTCTTGAAAACTATGAATTCAGTGTTAAAGTAAATCCCTCATCCGGAGGAGGGTATGCCGGGATGGAAACGGAAGCATTACGGACGATAACCTTCACGTCAGAATTCTATGTGTGGGATAAAGAACAAAACCGTGCGATTAACTGGGGAAAGATCAAAGAGGAATCCCAGGTAAGAAATACTCCTCAGGAGTCGGATTATCGTGAACTACTGACCAAGTCGGCGGCTTCACTGCTCCAGAAGAGCCCGATTTCCGTATATCCCTGATCGATTTCATTTTGCTATAAGGCGTAAATCCCTTAACCTCTTGGTGCAACAGGTTTTTACTGAAATCCCGGTTTCAGTAAAATGAAAAGGGAATCCGGTGAAAATCCGGAGCTATCCCCGTAGCTGTAAACTCTCAGGAGTTGCCTGGCATCAGGCCACTGTTCTTTCATCCACCAGCTGGCGGATAGGGATGGGAAGGCGTCAGGCAGCAGAGTAAGCCAGAAGACCTGCCGGTTGCTTCACTGAAACATCAGGCTTTCGGAGGAAAGGCCGGGAACAGATTCTCCGGAGCTTCGCTGACCGGAATTTAGTCCCCCCTCTTTTATAACCGAAAGCTCATTGAACTCTAAACAACAGAACAATGAGCAAAATCATATCAATGCTTACAGGGGTTTTACTGTGCACCTCTTTACTCCAGGCACAGGACAACAGCCAACCCGCCGACACATTGGAGATGGAGAAGATCATCGTGACGGCTTCTAAAGTTCCGGTTTCCACCCGGGAGACCACGCGCCCGGTTGTCGTTATCGATCAAACAGACATCTCGCAAAATTCGGGAAAAGACCTTTCACAGTTGCTGAATGAGTACACCGGAATTTTAGTGAACGGAGCCTACAGCAATCCCGCCAAAGATAAGGCGCTGTACCTTCAGGGAGCTTCGTTGAAATACACCGTCATATTACTGGACGGACTGCCGGTGAATGATCCTTCGGGAACAGGCGGGCTTATCGACCTGCGCGCTATTCCACTATCTTCCATCGAGCGCATCGAGATCGTCAAAGGCGGAATGTCCACATTGTACGGAACCGATGCCATGGCCGGGGTCATCAACGTGATTACTAAAAAAGCCCCGGATGAATCACTTTCACTCAATGGGTTGCTGTCTTACGGAAGCTTTGAGACCTATAACGGAGCCGTAGGGCTGAGCGGCATTGCAGACCGCTTCAGCTATTCTGTCAATTATAACCGGGAAGGCACAGAAGGCATTTCAGATGCTGAACAACCCGCCGGCCAAAATGCTGATTACGATAAAGATGGATTTACCCGGGATGCCGTTCAGGCGAAGATGGGTTTTAGTCCGGCAGAGGGCTTAGAGCTCACCCCTTTTCTGAACTACACTACGTTCGAAGGAGGCTACGACGATGGCAGCTTCACGGACGCCGATAACACATACAGGATCGACTTGATGAATCCGGGACTGAAGCTTCACTATTCACTGGATGACTTCAGCGTTCAGGGTTCATACAGCTACACCCGCACGGACCGCTCCTTTGAAAGTACTTTTGGTGTATTCGAAGGAAAAGGCCGGATGCACAATGCCGATGTGTTTGCCGTTGATAACCTGTCGGACCTCGGCCGGTTCGTGTTGGGGATCAACTATCAGGAGTTTTCTATTGAGGATGGGGATGACGCGGTGGATAATCCGTCTGCCGGTATTCTTAGCCCCTATGTCAATTTCATTGTGGATCGTTTCAGCCGCCTGAATCTGGAAATAGGAACCAGGGTCAACCGGCATTCCGAGTTTGGTACTAATCTGACCTACGCCTATGCGGCTTCATATAATTTGACGGAGGTCCTCGGCTTTCATACTTCATTCAGTACGGGCTTCAGAGCTCCAACTCTGAATGAACTTTTCGGACCGTTCGGAGCGAACCCGGATCTTGATCCTGAGACCAGCAAAACGTTTGATGCAGGTATCGATATGTATCTGATGGAAAACCGGATGAGTGTCAGCGCGCTGTATTTTAACCGAATCATCGAAGACCTGATTTTTTATGACTTCGCTCTCGGTTATATGAATATGGGAAAAGAAAAAGCGAGGGGTGTAGAGCTGGAAAGCCAGTGGATAGCCGGAGAGGGAATATCCATCCGCGGGTATTTTAATTTCCAGAAGCTGGATGACGATGCCTACCGGCGTCCCGAATATGCTTCGGGTTTGGCCTTCAATACCATGCCGGTGGAAGGACTGGTGGTGAACCTATCCGGAACCTATGTGGGCAAGCGAAACGACCTGTTCTTCAACACCGCTGATTTTTCCAGCACAGAAGTGGAGTTGGACCCGTACCTGCTGCTGAACCTCTATGCGGAATATGGGTTGCCTTCTTTGAAGAGCCATGTTTTTCTGGATGTGAAAAACCTGCTGAATTCGGACTACACGGAGGTGTACGGGTTTAGTACGCAGGGTACTGCGTTCAATGCCGGCCTCAGGTTTCGTTTGTGATCATGGACAAGCCCAGGGCAGATAAGGCGGTTTTTAACTGGAGCGGGGGCAAAGACAGTGCCCTCGCGCTCTGGATGTGCCTGCAGGATACCGCCCTGGAAATTTCATGCCTGCTCACCAACATCAACAGTGCAACCGGCCGGATCAGCATGCATGGTGTGAGAAAGGTGTTGCTGGAACAGCAGGCTTCGGCTACAGGCCTTCCGTTGCGGCTGACCGAGCTGCCCGAACAGTGTTCCATGCAGCAATATGATGAGATCGTCAGGAGTCAGTTTCGCGATCTTAAGAAAGAAGGAATCAGTGAGAGCGTATTCGGAGATATATTTCTGGAGGATCTGAAAGCCTACCGGATCGATCAGATGAAGCAGGCAGGTTTTCGGGCCCATTTCCCATTGTGGAAACAGGATACCGTTGAGCTTATTGATCGGTTTCTGGAAGCGGGGTTTCGGGCGGTCACTGTTGCCGTCAATGATAGGCTTCTTGGGAAGGAGTTCATAGGCCGGGAACTGGACAAAGACTTTTTGGGGGACTTGCCGGATGACGTTGACCCGTGCGGCGAGAACGGCGAGTTTCATACCTTTGTATATGACGGTCCCATTTTTTCGGAGGCGGTGAAATTTCAGCCCGGAGATGTGATCCGCAGGGAGTACGATGACCCTTCCTCGGAAAAAAGGAAGATCGGCTACTGGTTTTTAGACCTGCTGCCGGTGAAATAAAGCGTTCATAAAAAAGGCGCCGCACTACAGCACGGCGCCCCTGTCTTAACATGAGAGGGATAGGTTATCTCATATTTGATCTTATAAAGAGGATACAATAATTCCGATTAATGTGAAGGCCCTGACAACTTTTCCAAACCGGAACCCTGAACACTTTTAAAACCTTATTGAGATTGCCATCAGATTACATATCCACAAGGATCATGAGTATGGGTTTGCAGATGTGAGAGCGTTGTATAAATTCTTAAGAGGTATACCAATAAAACTCCAACCCAGTTGAGCAAAGGGATACTAAAATTTCTGGCGTAATCCAGGCTGATAATTTATACTCCTAACGGGTTCTATAATTAAGTCTGGTGTAATGGAACAAGTAGTAGTTGATTATCTGAAGTATCTTGGCATTCCTGTTTCTGAAAAATATCGCAAGAAGATTATTCTTTCTCACCCTGATTATCCTTCTTTGCTAACCATTTCAGATACGCTTGAAAAGCTAGGAATTCCTAGCCAAATTGGCCGTATTGAAAAGCGGCATCTTCCTAAAGTGGAATTTCCTTTTTTGACTCAAATTTAATTATAAGTCTAATGACCCATATTAGAAGAGAGTTTGTCTTTTATCTACTAAGTTTTTGTCTTCTTTCTCAATGTTCGAGGAGCCCAGAGTCAGAAATCGGCACCTCTAAAAAAATTATTGATTCAGATAGAAGAGAAGAACTATACATGTACAGTAGTACATTAAATGAAATACCGAAAAATATCCTTGAGATTGAAAATATTAACATTTTTCCAGTTGATAATGAGCCTTCGCATTCAATTAAGCTTATCCCGATTCATAAATATGGAGAAACCGAAGAGTCTTACATTCCATTTATATTTGGAGCAATTGAGGATATAAATGGTAAACTAATAGTTTGGGGAGCTAATTCTAATTACCAACAAAGTTTATACATATTTCACAGTGATGGAGCATTTTACAAAAACTTGGGCAGGAATGGGAGAGGTCCGGGCGAATATCTTCATATTAGCGGACTATATGCCAAAGATGACAAAATTTATGTTCAAGATGGAACCAGTCAGTGGTTAAATGAATATTCAACAACTGACTATAGTTTTGTCAAAACTATACGTTTTGAAACATGGAAAAGTAGTCGAGATTTAAACTTTGCCTTTGTTGAACCTAGGGTGGATGGAAACTTTTTTACAGCATTTACAGACTTTGGACCTGGATTTGGAAGAACAGAAATTGAATATCAAATCATGGATGGTACAGGTAATACTTTAAATGATGAGCCAATTATACTTCAGGACGTTTTCAAAATTGATGTAGAAACTTCTTTGTTTGAGCCAAAGATGCCGCTAGGATTTATGGGGGGGGAGCATTACTTCTCTCACAGCAGAAGACGAAATCTATCACATAAACACACATAATTTTCTGATAAAAAAGTTTGATCAAAATGGTAATTATCAATCCAGCATATATTATCCAATCGAAAGGTTACCCCTTGATTTAAATGATTATGTTAAAAAACAATTATTTAGTCATGATTTGCGAGACATTAAAAAAGCATTTGCCTCAATGAATCTTGAGCTACCTAAGGAATTTTCTGGTGTTGAACGAATGGTAGTAGATGATGAAAACAGAATCTGGGTAGCTTTATTAAATGGTTCTAACAGTGAATATTATCAGTGGTGGATATTACAAGAATCCGGAGAGTTAATTGCAAAGTTATTGCTATCTCAAAACCAACGAATATTTGATATCAAAAATGGGCACATGTATACTAAAAATAAAGACGACGATTCTGAGTATGTGATGAAATATCCTATTGAATTCAAAGAAAACCAATGACCTCCTCCCTGCATTGCTGGGTATTAGCGGGTCGCCAAAAATATCGGGCTTCGAACTGTTCGAGCAAAACTATCCCTGGGCATGTGCTAGTGAAGTAGCAGATATTCAGCATGCTCTCTTAATTGTCAAGTTTTAGAAATGCTCTAATGAGAATAAAAATTAAGATGGTAGTGAGTATGCTGAGACATAACTTCTTATTTATCGATTTGTGATTTTTTCTGATCAGCATAAAAAAAGGGTTCTATTACTTATATACTTGGCTTTTGTTCAATGTACAAGCAATCCTGAACCGGGATTTGTTCATATTCTTGACAAGATTCCTCAAAGTATTCAGGAGGTCAAAAATCTTGTTGTTTTTCCAGGAGATACAAAGCCAATGTATTCAATCAAGCTTATCCCGGAACAAACCTTTGGAAAAACAGCCCCTCCCTATTTAACAAGTATTTCAACTTGCGTTATTGATGATAAAGACAGAGTAATAATTTGGGGTAAAAATACAGAAGAGATAAAATTCCCTCCTCCCCACAGTCTGCATGTTTATAATGCAGATGGCACCTATCATACTCAAATCGGTGGAAGCGGAAGAGGCCCCGGGGAGTTTAGTATGTTAGTTGATGTGCAAGCAAAGGCAGGAAAAATATTTACCCATGATCCTTTAAACATGCGTATTAATTGGTACAATACGATTGATTACTCTTTTGATGGATCGACGGTAGTAGGGCAATGGAGCGTAAGAAATCATGAAGCCGTTCAGGGTATGAAGTTTGCAGGAATTAAGACCAGAAATGATGGAAATCACATAGCAAAGTTTCTGCAACATAACCGGCCGATATCCAAATATCTATTGATTGACTCCGAAGGAAATGTTTTAAACTTTCGACCACTTACCTTCCGAACAAATTTTTCTGTCAGAACCAATACAAATACACCAGCCCCTGCATTTCCATTTTCTTTCATGGGAAACACCATTACGGCCTTGTCCAGTAAAGATGAAATATACTCAATATGGACTCAGGACTTTTTAATAAGGAAGTATAATGCTTATGGAGCTTATCAATCTGCAATCTACTATCCATTAAAGGGCTTACAATTTGATATCAATGATTATACTAAGACCTCTATGTATTCACAGAGTGATATTAAAAAAGCATATGAAGCCTATGGTGAGGATTTACCAAAGACATATCCTATTGTAGCTGATTTGATAGCTGATGATGAAAACAGAATTTGGGTAGCTACCCATACCGGTTTACAAAACGAAAACTATGAGTGGTGGATTCTCAATGAAACTGGAGAATTATTGGCAAAACTATTACTCCCTCGTAACCAACCGATTTACGATATCAAAAATGGATATCTATATAGCAAAATTGCGAACGAAGAAACGGGTGATGAATATGTGGTTAAATATAGGATTGAGCTTACAGAAATAAACTAAAAGAGCTCTTCTAATACATTAAGTCTCTTTTTAAAACAAAGTATTGGGCTTTTAATGAGAGTGTAGCTTGCTAAAGAAACATACTCTATAAGTTGAGTGAAATATGAAAAGCTTCCCTCACTATCGACAATATGACCAAATGGACTGCGGTCCAACCTGTTTAAGAATGGTCGCAAAACATTTTGGGCGAAAGTACTGTCTGGATTCTTTACGAAAACAAAGCGGGATTAACAGGGAAGGGGTTTCGTTACTGGGGATAAGTGAAGCAGCAGAAAATATTGGATTCAGGACCGTTGGTGTAAAGCTTACTCCCGGGCAATTGTTCAAAGAAGCTCCTATGCCAAGCATTGTGTACTTGAATCAAATGCATTTTGTGGTGGGGTATAAGGTTAAGGGGAATAAAGCGTTCATAAAAAAGGCGCCGCACTACAGCACGGCGCCTCTGTCTTAACATGAGAGGGATAGGTTATCTCATGTCGTATCGCAGAAATGCTGTAAAAGTGGCTCCGAACAGAACGAGAATGAATATGCCGAGAAGACCAAAATCCACGACGCTGGATGAAAGGGCCATCCCGGCGGTTACTACCGGTGGCGTATATTCCGGCATGTCACTGGTGTCCAGGCTTTGATCATCCCGCCCAAAGTTGATTTTTAATCCTGAATTGGAATCCATTTCAATGCGAATTCCTCCTGTGTTGCCTGCCTCAGCCTGTTTCTGTTGTACATAGTCGGTAAAAGTGTCCCGGTACCTTCTCATGCTTTCTTCATAGCGTGTTTTCATATCAATGTCGGTTCCGGCCAGATTCATAGCCGCCAGCCTGAATGAAGCCGCGGGTGAAATCCGCGCAAGATTGAAAGCCAGTCGTTCCTGCATCTTTTTCCGGTTCATGGCCTCTTCAATGAGCTTTCGGTTGTTATCGGTTATATCCTGCTGGGTCTGTTTTCGTAGCGCGTCACTTTCTTCCAGCCATTCCCATTCCTTTTCATCCCGGTAGGCCTGGCGCTCTTCATCGGTCATTCCTTCCATTTCCTGCATTCGCTCCCGCCAAAGCTCACTCAGTTTCTCAGAGTGCTCATCCCAACGGGCTTTCCGGTACGCTTCCTGCTTGGCTTCCATCTGAGCGATGGACTCAACGGGTATGATCTGTCCGGCCGCCATTACGCTCATTCGGGGAAGGATGAGTACACCACCGATCCATACGACCAGCAGCAGCAGAAAGGAGAGGGCGGATTTCCGGGTAAGAGATGATACCAGAAGGCCGATCACAATAAAAAAGGTGACATATAGAATAGATAAACCAAGAAAACTTCCGATGCTGACCCAGTCGCCACCACTTATGGGAACGTTCATCACCAAAACGAGAAAAAGCCCGATCAGGATGGGAATAAGTAACGGTACGATGAGCCCAAGCCAGATCCCGGTAAACTTGGAAAGAAGATAGCTGGCTCTGGGAACTGAATTTGCAAAAGCCAGCTTGAGCGTGCCGTTTTCACGTTCACCATTGATGGCATCATACGTAAACAGGATTGCAAATAGCGAAAGTACAACCTGAACAATGAAGGTGAAGTCGATGAACCTGAATATGGCGAAGAGGGTCTCGTCCGAGTAAGGGCTGCGTACCAGCTTCACATCCTGAAAATCGGAAATACCCGATAGCCGCCCCACATCAAAATGAAGCCCGGATACAAAAACCTGCATAGGGGAGGGAACCCGGTGTGCTATATTCCGGACGCGCATCCAGTTCGAGGCCTGCTCGATATCCTGCCGGGCTATTTGCTGATTGGCTTCATACTGAGCTACCGCGTTATGGTACTCCTGAATTCCGATATAGATGCTGGTGAGTATGAGTACGGAGCATACCAGAAAGGTGGCCGCAAATTTAGGGCTCAGCAGAATGTTTTTAAGCTCTTTTTCGATCAATAGTTTTGTCATAATTAACTCCATTAGGGTTAGCGGAGGTCGTACTTCAAGAAGGCTGCAAAAGCTCCCCCAAAGAATATCAGGTTGAACAATGCAAGCAGCCCCAGGTCAATGATGCTGTTCCTGAATACAGAGCCAAAGGAAGCCATTTCGAATTGGTATTGGGGCATCTCATCGATCGCTATTTTTTCCGGTTCTTCCCGGTCTCCCGAGCTGGAAACGATCATGCGGAATCCTCCGCCTCCGACAGCCCCGGTTTTCTCTTTCATGAAATCCCCGTAGATTTTCTGGTAATCCCTGGCAGAGTCCATGAAGCGGTTTTGCAGCTCCAGCGAAGTACCGGCCAGCCGCGTGGCGGCAAGGGTAAACACCGACGTCGGGGAAATTCTGGAGAGGTTCAGCGCAATGGCTGATTGCCTTCTTATCTTATTCTGGTAGTCCTCGTTGATGCGTTCCTCAAATGCTTCGATTTTTTGATTCCGGGCGTCACTGAGCTCGCTCATATAGCTGGAGAACAGTTGCATGGCTTCCTGAGGATGAGTGCCCTCCGGAATCGTGAAGTCGGCCATTTTGGGACGGTCTTCATCGAACAGCTGTATGCGGTACCGGTTTTTCTGCGCCGTGATCTCATCCACGTTAGGAACATCGACCAGGCGTCCCGAAACCAGTACCGAAGCCCTCGGAACAATGAGTACAGCGAAGATCCATATCACCAGGCTGATCAAGAAAGCGGAAGAAGGCCGTTTTGTTAATGCGGAAATACCGATGGCCAGCGCCAGGAACAGGCCGAAATAGGCCAGGCCGGCAAGAAGTATAAAGCCGAGCCTTGTCCATTCACCCGCGCTTAGCTCAATACCAAGAATGGGCAGCAGGGCACACCCGATCAGTAAGGGGATCATCAGTGCGAGGGTAAGCCCCACAAAGGAACCCGCCAGCTTGCCGCCTATAAAGGATGCTCTGGATACAGAATTCGCAAAACAAAGCTTCAGGGTACCGCTGGCTTTTTCCCCGTTGATCGCATCATAGGCAAAGATGATGGCAAACAATGAGAGCACGATCCCGAAAATAAATTCCAGGTCCATAAACCGGAAAATCGCAAAGATGGGTTCGTCGTTAAAGCGGGTGTTCTGTGGGCGGAGTTCACCCCGACCCGACATTTCAATAGTACGGCCAATATCATTAGCGATGCCGTTTACAAGAGCCATAAGAGGCTGGGGTTCCATGATAATGGTGTGCTGGACCATGATCCATTCCGTATTCGCAGCCATTTGATTGTAGTTCTCCTGAACGGCAGCCTCATATTGTGCTTTTGAGGCGAGATAGTTTTGGGCTCCCATAAAGAAGGAGAGGATTATCAGCACCGAGCATACGGCAAAACTGATGGTGAACCGGCTGCTTTGAATGATCTCTTTCAGTTCTTTAATGAAAATCTGTTTAAACATATCGGGTTCAGTTTAGTGCGTTCGTGAGTAGGGGCTCGGTTTCATCCATGTATCCGGCCATATATTCCACATACAGCTCCTCCAGGTTTACTCCTTTCAGCTCTTGCTGAGTGCGTTGGGCAACCAATACGCCGTTATTCAGTATCCCTACATGATCGGCGATTTCCTTGGCCCTGAAGATGTCGTGGGTACTCATGAGAATAGCCTTTCCTTCATCCCTGAGCTCACCGACCAGGCGGGTGAACTCGATACCGGCTTTAGGATCCAGCCCCGAAGTGGGCTCATCCAGCAGGATGGCCGGTGAGTTTTTTAATATGGCGATGGCGATCCCGCATTTCTGACGCATACCCTTGGAGAAGTCTTTTAGCTTTTTGTCAAAGGCCTCCTGCTGAAGCCCAACCCGGCTGAGAGCCGCTTCATAATCCCGGCGCTTATAATCGGAGCGCCCTCCCAGCCTCACAAAGAAATCCACATTCTGCATGGCCGTGAAGTTGGGATACAGCTGCACGTTTTCGGAAACAAAAGCGATGTGCTTTTTGGCTTCCAGTGGTTCCTGGTTGGCATTTATTCCGTTAATAAAGGCAGAACCTGCTGTGGGCTGTATGAAATCAAGGAAGAGGTTAATGGTAGTGGTTTTACCGGCACCATTACCACCCAGCATAGCATAGATCTCGCCGGGCATCACTTTCAGGTTCAGATTATCAAGGGCTTTAACCCCGTCTTCATACACCATGGTCAGGTTGCGTGCTTCAAGCAGGGGAGCTTGTTGAATTGTATCAATCATTGGATTCAGTGTTTTGAGAATGGTTAGGGTTATTTGCGGGACAATTTGATGCCAAAGAAGACGAGTCCGCCCACCAGTCCCAGGATGAGAAGCAGAATCAGCGTGGTGCCAATAATGCTCGCCCGGGCCTCTACCTGGACGGTGAAGATCTTATCTTCGGTGTTTACCGGCTGATTATCGGTGAGCGCAGTGGAGCGCAGCCGGGCTTCATATTTACCCACGCTTACCCCATCGGGCGGGGTGAGGCGCAGTGTTACGGTGGTCTCTTCACGGATGTCCAGTTCCGGGATAATGGCCGGTTCGATACTTTTTTCCCACTGAAAGGGGGCATCCAGTTCAAACTCAATGTTATCCAGCCTCCGGGATCCCTCGTTGACGACACGGAAGGTAAACGCAACCGGCTCTTCTTCTTTCAGGGTATTGAAGAGCTGCGGAGCTTTGATGACCAACTCCCCAACTCCGCGAGGTATCATTTCCAGCCTGACGTACCCCACATCAAAGGCTTTGATCTCTTCCTCCGTCCAGCGCTCACCCTGTCTTTCATTAAAGGCGGCGATCTTGTCTCGGGGAACAGCCATCACAAAGAATTCGACGGGCTCATCCATAACCACGTCCTCTGTTGGGCGGTCAGGCAGGCTGATCTGCAGATTGGCATCCCGGGTATTGTTGCTTTCCGTAAACTTGATCTGGCTAATTCGGCCCGACTGACCCGCTTCACTGAAATTTCGGGCAACCGTTCTGGGTAGATTTACCACTTCCAGCTTATACGTGTCATCCGTGCCGCTGAAGAGCTCTAACCCCAGCCCATAGGTGGCGTTGCCGCCAAGCTCCACTTCCTGTGAAAAACGTTCAGATTGGATGAGTACTTTATTTGCACTCTCGTCTTTCTGAAGAAATACTTTAGGGCTTCGGGAGGAACCGTTACCATAAATAATATTAACGGTTACTTCATCCAGGTC
The DNA here is from genome assembly GCA_965267385.1 of Balneola sp. Lineage (GTDB taxonomy): Bacteria > Bacteroidota > Rhodothermia > Balneolales > Balneolaceae > Balneola. The sequence goes on along the minus strand of OZ253957.1, from coordinate 2,022,927 downwards.
CTGAAGGAGCTCGAACTCAACAGCCTCGGGCTGGCCGCTCCTGAGTTCTGAAATCTTGAACTCGTAAGGAGTGCTGATGATAGCACCATCGTCGTTACTGAGTGAGACATACACATTATGTATTACATCAGGTTGAAGCGATCGAAAAAGCTCATCCTCCATATCCACAATCTGGGCAAATTCGGCAGTAGCACTTGTAGTGTTAGCCAGGGTAACCCGAACCTTTTTCTTGCCGGTTTCATCCTGCGATTTTACCGCTTTCAGAATGCTTACAAACTGCTGTTCGAACAGCAGAACTAATAAGGACTGTTGGTAGTTGACTTCAGCATCGAGAAACGCATTTTTTGCATTTTCATAAGCTTCCCGGGATATCAGCTGCTTATTATAGAGTTCTTCCTGCCGTCTCATTTCATTTTGAGCCCTTTCATAGGAACTCTTGGCTCTTTTAAGTCCCAAAAGAGGGTAACTGTCATCCCGGGCATTCGGAAACGGGCTTTGGGCACTGCCCGGGCTTGGCAGCAACAGGCCGATGCCGATGGTAAAAAGGATGCAGAGTAGGGCTTGCTTCATGATCAGAATCCTGTTAGTTGTTATTCCGGGTAACAATTCGGCTTCGGGACTCGGGTTTAATGATCGTGATGGTTTTTTCATCTCCATCTTTGGTGAAGGTGAGGCTTAACTCAGCTCCAGGTTCAATTGCTGCTAATAGTTCTTTAGCTTCTTCGGCACTTTCCGGCTGTTCTCCGGCGATTTCAGAAAGGTGATACTTTTCAATGTTTAGATCAGTGATCTCAGGCGGAGCCACCATATCCATGACGTTTTGGACTACTACTTTGCCATTTCTGTCTGATACAACCAGGCCTAACTCAGCCAAAAAGACCGGAGGCGGGCCGTCACCGTCCACCTGAAATGACATGACCATCTGCCCGTTTCCGGGTGATGGGGATTCCGGGAGGTCTCCTTTTATGCCACGTACGATGAAACTTTCTTCCCCTCGGCGAACGCCAACCTTGATTTCTTCTCCTTCCGGGGTGTCGGTATATATCTTTCGGAGTGTGGCCATATCCTTAACACGCTTCCCATTTATCATCAATATGAGGTCGCCTTGTTCCAGACGGTCCTTGTGTGGAGTTTTTCCGTCATCGTTTCCAAGCCGTAGTCGGACTTTGATCTGTCCGTCTTCTTCAATGACCAAAGCCTGAAGTTCTTTCAGTATAAGGGAGGTGCTGGCATCAAAAGTCATTTGCTGCTGGGCAAAAGCAGGGTCCTGAAGAATGAACAGGCCCAGAGTTAATGGGATCAATAACAGTTTTTTCATGATATTTTAAATTTCTTTCGGATTGACGGGGCCAATATTTGAAAGCGCGGGGTTAGCGTTGTTAAGAGCTCGCAAAAACTTTGTTAAGGATGTTAAATCGGTGCTAAATCTTTTTGATAAGGGCTAAAACGCCCTAATTTTGGTTATGCAAAAGAAATGGCTCACATATGGATTTCTTGCCCTGATGGTGGCCGCGCTCATTTCACTGGCGGTGCTTCAGTATCAATGGCTGGGAAGTATTAGTGAGGCGGAGAAAGAGCGGGTGGAAGAAACCCTGGGAGCTTCGACCGAGAACTTTATCGCCGATCTGAACCGGAATTTCGGTCAGCTTAAACAGGTTTTCACTCTCCAGCTCACCTCAGAAAACGCCGACATCACCAGCCTGTTAGACGAAGCCTACAATGAATGGCTCGGCAACAGTATTTATCCGGGATTGGTGGATAGCTTATACCACATCCGTAACCTGAATGGTGATGCCAAAGTATTTTTGTTTTCATCAGATCCCGCCATGCTCCGCGAGATAAGTGCTCCGCAGCACGTTCAGTCCTGGATTGGTGAAAAACGAGCTTCCGGACAACGGCACGCCCAGCAGATTGATCTTATAAGCAGGCCCGATTTTGGGGAGCCCAGTTTTCTCTCTGTGCCGGTTCAGCTACTGGACGTAGTAACGCTGAGAAACCCGGGGTCGGCAAGTAACCTAAGGGTGAATCTCAATATCGATCAAATGGATGATGTGATCCTGATTCAAATGGATGACGGAATCCTTAAAGAAAAATTAATTGACGATACGGCAAAACTATATTTTTCTGATTCCTATAAAGATCAATACGTGCTGAGTATCGTCAGGGAAGAAAAGGATGATACGCTGCGTTATTTTACCTCTGAAGAAACAGCGAAACTTCCCGACCCTGATTTTAAGAAAGCTTTCCGCAAGCTGGATTTTTCGAGTATTCTGGTGTTCCGGGAAAATGTATTGGAGGGTAATCTCAGGCCGCGTTCCACGCTCTCTGGCCTGGACAGCCTCGGCACAGCCCTGCAAAGTATTGAGGTAACTAGCTTTCGTCAGGAGGAGTCGTTTTCAATCACGGAAAAGAGGATGAACGGCGATTCAATGGAAGAAGATATCCAGTCATGGAGCTACAGGAATCACGGCTCTTCCGTTCTTGATACCACCATTACTTCCGCTTTCCGGGCTGACCTGACGGGACCTGTCTGGGAACTATGGCTGAGCTTCAGGGAAGGGTCACTCGACGCTTTTGTGGCCAGTACCAGAAACCGCAACCTGGCCATCAGTTTTGGAATACTGGCTATTCTGGGTATCAGCGTGGTCATCATCGTGATTTTCTCTCAACGTTCACGGGATCTGGCTGAAAAACAGATGCTTTTTGTTGCAGGGGTATCCCACGAACTCAGGACCCCCATCACGGTGATTCGCTCTGCCGCTGAGAACCTGAGCGAAGGGGTGGTGCAGGACCAAGAACGCCGGCAGAAATACGCGGATCTTATGCTGAGGGAAGGACGAAGGCTCAGTGAGATGGTGGATCAGATCATGGAATTTTCAGGCATTCAGTCCGGAAGAAGGGTATATCAGTTCACCGAGGTTGACACGCAGAAATTTGTAGCGCACCTGAATGAGGAGATCCGGATCTCACTGGAAGAAAAAAGCCTGCAGCTCGAGTATACGGTGAATACAACCAAACCATATTTTATCGCTGATCAGGACGCGTTATTTCTCGCGGTTCAGAACCTCATTCAGAATGCGATCAAGTTCAGCGACAGCGGCCAAACCATTCTTTTCAGGCTCGACGACCTCATTTATGATGGGAAAGCCTGCTTTCGTTTTCAGGTTCAGGATTTCGGAGCCGGAATTCCCGAGGAAGAACAACAATCGATCTTCGAGCCTTTTTTCCGGGGTAAGCTCTCGGTGGAGAATCAGATAAAAGGTAATGGCATCGGGCTGAGCCTGGTGCAGAAGGTCGCCCAGGCACATGGTGGCGTGGTTCTTGTGAAGAGCAAGCCCGGAGAAGGTTCAACATTTTCCCTCATCATACCCGAGAATCATGGAAAGTAAACCAAAGATCTTATTGGTTGAAGACGAGGAAGGACTGGTGATGACGCTCCAGGACCGGCTGGAGGAAGAAAAATACCTGGTTGAAAGTGCTTCGGATGGAATAAGCGGTTTCGAAAAAGCCTCCGCCGGGGAGTATGATGTGATCATACTCGACCTGATGCTTCCGGGAAAAGGCGGTCTTGATATTTGCAGGGACCTCCGGGCACAAGGGATCGAGACTCCCGTCATTATGCTCACCGCCAAAGGGCAGGTGATCGACAAGGTATTGGGACTGAAGCTGGGCGCCAATGATTACATGCAAAAACCGTTTGAGATGATGGAGCTGCTGGCCCGTATTGAAGTGCAGCTCCGGAAACGAAATTCAGGGAGCAAACACACACCGGACGATTCAGTGGAATTCGGGGATGCTTCGGTGAATTTTAAGAAAGGGGAGATTCGGAAAGGGGGTAAAGAAATAGCCCTTTCTGCAAAAGAATTTCAGCTGCTGAAGTTCCTGGTCCAAAACGAAGGGATCATACTCACGCGCGATCAGCTGCTCAATGAAGTGTGGGGCTATGATGCACTTCCCTCCACCCGCACTGTAGACGTGCATATAGCCTGGCTGCGGCAGAAACTGGAAAATGACAGCCGGTATCCCAGACATATTCTGACCGTTCATGGCTTTGGATACAAATTCGTAAGCTAGCCCTTTCTATTTAGAATTTTGCTTTTGCGCGACTGAACCCGATATTCAACGAATTCGGGACTCTACGTTGGACATTACTTAATGGCAAAATCATCCACATCCAGAACCGGGCTATTGTCCTGGGCTCTTTACGATTGGGCTAACAGCGCCTACTTCGTGATGATCCTGACGTTTATATTTTCCGCTTATTTTACTTCCTCCATCGCTGACAACGAAAATACCGGTACGGCTTTATGGGGGAACATGGTGGGGATCGCCGGTATATTCATAGCCTTGCTGGCTCCTTTTCTGGGAGCCATTGCGGATGAAGGGGGGCGCAGAAAACCATGGGTGCTCTTCTTTACGGTTATGAGCGTGATCGGGTGTTCCGCTCTGTGGTTCGCTGAGCCCAGTAGCGATTTCATATGGTTTGCGCTGATTGTAGGCTTCTTTGCAACCCTCGGGGCCGAGCTTTCCCTGATATTTTATAACGCGATGCTGCCGGATCTTTCACCTCCCGAAAAGATCGGGCGCTGGTCGGGCTGGGGCTGGGGACTGGGATATATCGGGGGCCTGGTCTGTTTGATCATCGGCTATTTTGTATTCTATCTGAAAGGGGCTTCCTGGTTTGGCCTGGATGAAGGGGCTATGCAAAATACGCGGATCACCTTTCTCTTTACGGGTATATGGTATGCGCTTTTCAGCGTCCCTTTTTTCATGAAGACCCCGGACGTGCCGTCAAAGAACAAGCCGTATAAAGAAGCCATTCGCGACGGAATAAGGCGGCTTAAGGACGGATTCGAAGTGGTGAAATCACGGCCGGAGATTGCCCGGTTTTTGATTGCCCGGCTTTTTTATAACGATGGTCTTGCTACCATCTTCGCGATGGGAGGGGTGTACGCGGCCGGTACGTTCGGGTTTGAGACGGCCGAAATATTCTATTTCGGGATCGGACTGAATATAACCGCTGGTATAGGTGCCTACGCTTTTGCCTGGATTGATGATAGATCCGGAAGCCGGAATACGATTGTATGGTCACTCATCGGACTGATCATCCCCGTGGTTGCCGTTCTTTTTGTTGAAACCAAGCTGTGGTTCTGGATATGGGGCCTGTTATTGGGAGTGTTTGTGGGACCCGTTCAGGCTGCCAGCCGCACACTCATGGGAAGGCTTGCTCCCATAGATAAGCGAAACCAAATGTTTGGCCTGCTGGCCCTTACCGGTAAAGTGACATCCTTTCTGGGGCCGATCCTGGTAGGTTGGATCACACTTCTGATGGGTAATCAACGATGGGGAATGGGAGTGATCCTTGTATTTCTGATCACCGGATTACTGATCATGTGGAAAGTGGAGGATGATGCCAAAAATCCGTTAATCACGCGCCTGGAGACAGATTAAGTTCGATTTCGATGACTGGATTACTATCTTCCAGCCATTCAAAATTGAGACCTATGAGCAATCACCTCCCACAACGAAGAATTGATCCCAAGGCGAAAGCTGCCTGGCGTTTCAGCGGATTAATCTTCGGGCTTTTCTGGTTTACCATTCCCGCAGGCTATTATTTTATATCTGCCGAGGCGGGGAATCATTCCCTCACCATTCAGATCCTGTTGAGCGCAACCACATTTTTGGTGTACCTCTTTTTTGGTTTTCTGGCTCCGGGCATTCGGTGGAAACGCTGGCGATACGATCTCTCCGAGAACGAAATTGACCTGATGCGGGGCTATATCATCCGGAAGAGAACACTGATTCCTGTAAACCGGGTTCAGCATGTGGATACCTCCCAGGGGCCTATTTACCGGCGCTTCGCATTATCCTCCGTTAAGGTTTCAACGGCCGCCACCACGCATGAAATACCCGCTCTTGATGAAGAAACAGCGGCCGAGGTAAGAAACAGCATATCCCAACTTGTAAGGCAGGCAAAAGAGGATGTCTGAGTTCAGAAGACAGCACTGGGCCGCGGCCGTCGATCAGGTGTTTAACGTGATTCGGCGAAACCTGATTTATCTGATCGTACTTTTCTTTGTGGGGAATAGTCAGTCGGAGAGTAACCTTTTCTGGTACATCCTGCTGGGAGGTATAGCAGCAAGCTTACTGTCAGGCATCTTCAGCTGGCTGTTATTTACCTACCGGATCGATGGCAGTGAGCTGCATATCAGGAAAGGTATCTTTGTTCGAAAGGATCTGTATCTCTCCAAAGACCGCATTCAGGTCATCGATGTTACCGAAGGGATCATCCAGCGGATCTTTGGCTTGGTTAAAGTGGAGATCAAAACGGCCGGCAGCGGTACGGCCGGCGCCACGATCAGTGCCATCACCCTTGAGGAAGCCGAACGGCTAAGGACCGAGCTGCGAAAAGAAGAGAGTAAAACGGAGCAGCCGGAAGTTGAGCCAGGTGAGGAGAGCAGTCAGCCTGTGGAGCAGGATGAGATACTGGACGAATGGAGGATCTCACAGAAAGACCTGGTTATGGCCGCCCTGACTTCCGGAAACTTTGGACTGATCGCTTCCATTCTGGGAGCTGCAGCCGGCCAGCTGGATGTTTTCATCAATGAAGAAAACATCAACTACCTCGTGGAAAAATTACCGGGCTTCAATAATTTCACCTTGATCCTAACGATAGTGGCCGTTGTTTTTCTGATCTCCTGGGTGTTGTCATTCCTTGGTGTGATCTTCAGATACGGTGATTTCAAGGTTATTAAAACGGAAAAAGAGCTGCTGGTGACCTCAGGGCTCATCGAACGAAGACATTCCACGATTCCTTTCAATCGTATTCAGGCCGTTCGTTTTGTGGAAGGATTGCTGCGCCAGCCGTTAGGTCATGGCATGGTGTATGTGGAGAGTGCCGGTTTCGAAGTAAACCAGAAAGAGCGTTCTATCGTAATGGTTCCTTATATCGCTAAGGATGAGCTGGAGTCATTTTTCGGGCGCTTCCTGCAGGACTATAAAGTTTCAGGCATGGATGTAAAACCACCCCAGAGGGCGTTTTTCCGTTACCTGAGAAGACCAAATTACCTGCTGCTGATGGTGCTTGCCGGATTAGCTTTTTTCTGGGAGTACTGGTGGCTTCCGGCCCTTTTGATGATTCCGTTTACCTACCTGGGTTATTTACAGTACCGGGATGCAGGCTTAAGTTTCAACTCAGAAATGATCGCGCTCAGCTACCGCAAACTCGCCCGTACTTCTGCATACATACTCCGGAAAAGAATACAGGCACTGGATGAAAGGGTTAATCCGTTTCAGGATCGTAAGGACCTGTCCACTCTGCAGGTTACAGCTGCCTCGGGTGCCAAAGGAATTGAATTTAGTGTCCATGATCTGGACAAAGAGAATCTCAGAATGTTAAGGGAGTGGCTGATCTCAGCAAAAAGCCCGGAACCGGAGCCTGCCTATGATCACGAGAGCTGAAACCGCTGACCTGAAACCGATCAGGAAGCTGTTGTCCTCTTTCCGTCTGCCGGTTTCGGATATTGATGATTCCGGTATTGAATTCTGGGTGTATAAACATGACGGGGAAGTAGTGGGCTGCGTTGGACTACAGTCGGCGGGGGAGGCAGGGCTGCTCAGATCCCTTGCTGTCCGTGAAGAACAACGGGGGACCGGCGTCGGAAAAAGCCTGGTACATGAGCTTCTTGGGCAGGCGAGAAAAAAAGGCATTAAGGAACTCTACCTTCTGACTGAAACGGCAGCTTCATATTTTTTAGCCCTTGGATTTAGAGAGGCGGAAAAGGATTCTGTCCCTGAAAAAATTCGTGCGACTAAAGAATTTTCAGCTCTGTGCCCCGATAGCGCCGTCTGTATGCAGTTGAACATTTAGTTTGGATGGTAAATTCATTCATCGTAATATTACGATATGGGAAAATCGAAATCCTCCGCTTTTACTACGCAACAAAACCGTTTGGCAAAAACCGCCAAAGCTATGGCTCATCCTGCGCGCATTGCGATCTTGCAGCATCTGGCTAAACGCAACAGCTGCGTTTGTGGAGATATCGTGGAGGAGCTACCCCTTTCCCAGGCAACAGTATCTCAGCACCTGAAAGAACTCAAGGCGGCAGGTTTGATCAAAGGCGAGATATCAGGTACGTCGGTTTGTTATTGTATCGATCACCAGGGGTGGAGAGCATTGACCGATGAACTCACTTCCTTCATGGAGGAGCCTGTACAAGGCACGTGCTGTTAAAAAAAATTTTTAACCAATTAATCGTAATATTACTATGAAAACAAAGCAATTTTTAAAAATTCTTGACAGAAACAAAGGAAAGCAGCTGCATTTCAAGCTGCCGGATGGTACCGTGCTGATGGGTGATCTTCATATTACAGAGGTCATGAATTCCAGCGTTCGTTCAGTTGACTGCGGAGGCCGGCCGGATCATTTTAATGAGACCGTAACCCAGCTTTGGATGAATGAAAGATCCGGAAAAGCAGAAAACTGGACCGTTGATAAGATGCTTTCCATATATGACAAAGTGATGCAGCATCAGGATTTGGATCCGGAGGGGGAGTCATTCATCGAGTATGGCGATTCCGAATACCCCACCATCCGGTACTCCATCAGAACTATGCATGAGTCCGGATCTGACCTTACGGTTCAGCTGGGGATTAAACCTACGGCGTGTAAGCCGAAAGCTCAGGGATTGGCTATGTCGGGCTGCTGCTAGTTTCTTTGAGCGTGAGGTGAACGACCTTTTCAAGATCTTCGTGCATGAAAGGTTTCCTGAGAATCCTGCTTTTGCTATTTAGAACCGTATTCTGAATGGTTGATTGGATGCTTCCGGTAATAAATATGATCGGCGTATCCAGAAAATCCCGGATTTTTTCGGAGGCGGATCTCCCGTCACCTTCTTTCAGCTGATAATCCATCAGGATGAGCTCCGGCTCGTACTCCCTGGAGAGGTCAACCGCTTCCTCCTCAGAATGGGCGACACCGATCACATGCAGCCCCAATTCAGTACACATTCTGTTCAGGATCATTGAGAAGATCAGGTTGTCTTCAACGATGAGTGTTCTTTTATTATGAATCATGGGATATCTTAGAGACTTTTATTGGATTCATTTGATATGTACGAATCACAGAACTAACCGGATTGGATGACAGATGAAAAAAATTTTGGTTCTTTGTACCGGTAACAGCTGCCGAAGCCAGATGATGGAAGGATGGCTCAGATTTTATGGGGAGGGGATCCGGGTGAGGAGCGCGGGCATTGAAACGCACGGAGTTAACCCCCGGGCTGCAGAGGTGATGAAGGAAGCGGGAGTGGATATTTCGGGCCACACGTCAAATCATATTGACGAGTACCTTGATGAGGATTTTGATCTGATCGTAACCGTTTGTGACCATGCCAACGAACACTGCCCCGTTTTTCCTGCCACCGTCCGTAAGGTGCACCATAGCTTTACCGATCCGGCTAAAGTGACCGGGAGTGAGGATGATATCATGAAAGCGTTCCGTAAAGTAAGGGATGAGATCAGAGACTACTCAAGGGAACTGTTGAAAAGTCTCTGATCCTGCAATCAGCCCAGTGAAACATCCAGCACCATCATCACACAGAAACCAACCATGGTCCCGAGTGTGGCAATATCGGTATTGCCGTGATGCTGGCTTTCCGGGATCAGTTCCTCAATAACCACATAGATCATAGCCCCGGCCGCAAACGCAAGTGCGTAAGGGAGGATCGGAGTGATGAAAAGTACCGCAGCCGCACCGATAACCGCTGAAACAGGTTCCACGACACCGGAAAGCTGTCCGTACCAGAAACTGCGCCCTACTTTCATCCCATCTCTCCTGAGCGGCATGGAAACCGCTACACCTTCCGGGAAATTCTGCAGGCCGATTCCAAGCGCAAGGGCGATAGCCGCAGCAACACTGGCGGTACCGGTTGGGTCAATGCCCGAAGCGGCAGCACCGAACAACACGCCAATAGCCAGGCCTTCAGGAATATTGTGAAGGGTTATGGCGAGCACCAGAAGTGTGGACCTTCTCCAACTGGTGGGGATACCCTCTGCCTGAGATTTATCCAGTCCGATGTGAAGGTGCGGTAGATACTGGTCACAAATGCGCAGGAAGACACCTCCGGCGAGAAAACCCAACACGGCAGGCATCCACGGAATCATGTCCTGAGCTTCTGCCATATCAATGGAGGGAATGATCAACGACCACACACTGGCGGCGATCATGACACCGGCTGCAAAGCCCATCATGCTGTCCAGCAGTTTGTGGTTTACTTTCTTAGTGAAGAATACTAATGACGCGCCCAGTGCAGTCACTCCCCAGGTGAATAACCCTCCGAGAAGAGCCTGAACGATCGGGCTGAGTTCATAAAACCAGATGGGTAATTCCATAATTTTTTACCCTGAACTTAATAAAAACTTAGCTTAGACTAAATATTAAAATCTATTTAAAAACCCGTCTCGGTGGGAATAAATATCACAATTCGGGTATTTTTTAAAAAAAGGGTAGTATGGAACAAAGAGATAAAGCTTTAGAGATTCCCATTAGCGAAGGAAAAGTGAGGATCCAGCTTTCTCTGGATCTGATGCTGTGTAAGATCACGAATTCGGCGGAGGATTTCCTGAACCTGAAAGAGGATAATCCCAGAGTGCAGTTTGTAAGTCTTGCCGAGGAAGTTTCGGAGCAAATGGAGCCTCAGTATCTGGAGGTGTTTGTTCCTGAAGGGGCCTCCACGGATGAAGAAGTACGAATGGGATTAAAACAGGCATCCACCTGGTTTGATGTGAACACCGATCTGGTGGGAGAGGTATGGAAATCCGACTTCGAATTCAAGGTGGTCAGTGAATATCCTAAATATCTGAAGTATCAGATCGCAAAACTGAACTATACTTTACAGTGGCTTCAGAAGGACCCTAAGAATGATGAGATCAGGTCCGTCAGCATTTCAAAGAAAACATTCGTGCCGACTCCTGAGACCGAAGGAGCGGTGTACACGCTGAATGATGTGGCCAAGGTCTCGGATATGCTCGGGAGGGCGATCAAGAAGATCGACCTTCGGACGGGTGCAGCCTATGTACGGTTCAATGATGAAAACGGAAGACTGGATCCATTGATCAAAGTAATAGCCGAGAAGACCGGCTATCACGTAATACAGGTCGACAAAGAGACGGCCCGGAAACTCGAGATACGAGGCGACCGGGTAAGCCACATTATCTCTCTTGCCAGAAACTATTAAGGTTTCAGCTGGTCGGGGTCATTTTCCAGAAAATAATGCCGCCGGCCTGTTTGCCGGTCTCAACCACGGCTACTTTTTCAAGTTTTTCCAGGTCAATAATTTCCACTGACCCCGGTTCACCCCCAATGCCTTCCACAGAAATAAAGGCATATTTGCTGTCCGGTGTTGTGGCCACCCCATGAGTGATTTTCCGGCTCATTTCGATCCGGGCCAGTTCTTCTCCCGTGCTGAGGTCCCAGATTCCTGTGGCCGCCTCGCCTTTGTAGGTGACAACCAGGAGTTTTCCGTCATCCGTTACCTCCAGATTATAAGGAGCCTTGCCGGTCTTAAACCGGCGCGTTGTTTCCCAGCTTCGGGTGTCAATTTCGTGTACTTCATCGTTGCCGTTTCCGGCCACGTACACGAGCGCTTTGTCTGGATGAGGGTCGGCCCACGTAGGTTTTACTTCAGGCTTGGGCATCTTCATATCACTACCCATGGAAGTATGCCCCATGTGCGAATGATCCATCTTCATTTCAGGGGGATGCTCATTGAGGGCTTCCTGAACCAGGTCATAACGATTCGATACTTCCATCGTGATGGTATTGATCTCGATGAGTTCGTCCGTCATCATAGATACGTGATACTGTTTCCGGCCGTCTTCAGAGATCCGTGATCCGTGAGGCATGATACCGGTATCGATGTCCGCGAGGCGTGTCATGCTTTCGGGTTCTACCACCGATACCGTACTTGGGATCATATCCCCGTGCAGATTGAAATTGACCACATAGAGCAATCCGGTGATAGGAGAGATCTCCATGCTGGCCGGAAAGAGTCCCAGTTCTGTTTTCCCGACCAGTTCATTGCTCCCCGTCTCATATTTCCAGAGTTGTCCGTAAGGCATGCCGTGAGCTATACTCACAAACCAGTACTTGCCGTCTGGTGAAACGGTAAGCCCGTGAGGCCCCTCGTTCTCGGCAGGGAATACGCCTACCTCCGTGGTGTGGACGATCTCCGCGGTCTCACTTTCGGCATTGTAGCGAATGAGGGAGACCTCGTCATCAGACTCGGCAGCAACGTACACATAGTAATCCTGGGCAATGAGGCCCGATGTAAAGATCAGGAGGAGGGCCAGTCCGACTGATGAACGGATGAAAGTTTTGAACGTTACAATCATCATGGATCAACTACATTGATTAATTGGTTCCCGATACCGGCCGGTCATTCAGTTTGATCGCCCAGAGCCCGGTATTCCAGTCTGAGATAAAAATGTGTCCTTTGTATGGCTGAGGTCCCCAGGTGAACGGAGTATTCGGGATCAGTGACTCGGGATGATTAGGTTCAAAGGAAGCGATTTCTCTTCCCTGGTCATACAGGTTACCCATCAATTCACCGGAAATGTCCACGATACGCAGTCCGGCGTTGTAGTATGCCACATACATCACATCCCCGATGATCCAGAAATTGTGAGTTCCGGCTTCCGGTACCTGATAGCGGGCTACTTCTGAGGGATTATCCCATCCGTCAAATTCAATAAAATGAATCCATCCCCGGGCACCTACCGGATTTGTGCGTGTGGGCAATCCGAAAGGGAAAGCCTCATCGCCTGCAACGATGTAGAATTTCCCGGTAGATTCGCTCTTGAAGGGAAAAGCGGCATGATTCCAGCCACTTGGATACGCATAACTTCCGAGTTTAACCGGGTTCTCGGGAGAGCCGCCCGCGCCCGGCATGTCGGCACTTTGGTTGCTTCCGATATCCACAGCGACCACACCGTCCGACCAGTTCGAAGAGTATGCGATACCATCCTGTATCCATACATCATGGATCGCATGGCCGGGAGTATCCAGCTCGAAGCGGCTCACCGTGTAGGGATTTTCAGGATCTTCGATGTTGATGATGTCATATCGGCGGCCGTTGTTCACCGCATATACATGATCCTGGTAAATAAAAGCGTTGTGCACACCTCCTGTAAGACCTTCGGTGTACTCAGAGAGAATTTTAACGTCGCGGGGGTTAGTGACATCCAGGATCACGATTCCGTTTTTGCGGTTTGAGGCTCCTTCCCGGGTTAAAACAGCTACACGGCCGTCTTCCGAAACTTTCACATCGTTCACGGTACGCGCATCTACCCGCACGGTATCAATGGAAATGATATTTGATGGATCCGTCACATCCCAGAAGTACGCATCGCCATTGGCACCCCAGGTACCGGTTACTGCATAGTCACGGCCGTCCACACCTTCCCAGACCCAAAGATCAGAAGTATGCACGTCCAGCACCGCTCCGTGGCCTACCACTTCCACATCTTTCTGTACGTTTCTTGCTTCCACTCTGATGATCTGCTCCGCAAACACGTTCCCCGATTTAGCCATGAGAGTATAAAGCCCCGGTTCATTGGCTACAAACCTTCCGTCCTGCGATACCTGAGCCGTTGCTCCGTTTCCAAGATCATCATCCGGTTCGGCAATGTAAGAATACGCGATAGGAACATCGTTAAGGGTGCGTCCCCTCCGGTCTTTAGCTACGGCATCAAAATGAATCACATCGCCGGTCCTAGCCAGCGTAGTCGTATTGTTGATCTCGATCTCCGCAGTGGGATTTGGCTTCACCTCACCAGAGTAAGTTGCTTTCTTCCCTTCAACTTCGGCGCTTATCTGAAATTTACCCGGACTCCGGGCAATGATCTTATTGTGAACCAGATCGGCCACATTAGCATTGGACGACTTATATGTAACGGTTGCGTTTTCACGTTCAAGTCCTGCCGCATCCATAATTTTGAGAGAGATGTCAATAGCGGAATTAGCGTAGATATTCTCGGGTATTCCCACAAACTCCACGGAAGTTACAGGGGGATAAGCTACATTGACTTCAAAATTTTTTCGCGCCCTGCTTTCTCTGGGGCCGACCGTATACGCTATTACCGTGAAGGAACCCGGTTTAAGTGCTTTCATCCGGCCGTCTGAACTGACCTCCAGGCTCCGGCGGGCACGTGTAAAAAAGAGTACCGTATCAGGCAATACCTGGCCGTCCTTATCCAGAACAGTGGCCTTTACCTGGATGACTTCCCCAACATCGAGTGTGATTTGCTCGGGATCGATTTTGATTGTCTTGTCTTGTGCTTCGGCTGTAGTGATGAGTCCTGCAAAGAGCAGAACCACTAAACTGGCGATAAGGGGATGTTTTGGAAATTTCATAGCAATTGAATTAAACTGGGTTATACCTCTAAAGTCAGGTTGAAAAGGCTCATAGTTTCTGCCTTCGAATCTTCAGTATCGCTGCTCCCGCAAGAGCTTTCGGGATACTGAGTATTCAGCTGCGTAATTAATTAAAAAAAATCCATAAAAAGTATCTTCCACACAGCATTTTACGCTTATTTATATCTGATTTTGCGTATTTTTTGAACTTCTCTGTACAAGCAGTCAACGGAGCGATTTCTTTCCGGATTTAGTTCTGTTGCTCACACAATTTTGAGTTTTAACTTTAGGATCCCGTATTGATGAATATCAGCTTTGAGAAGGAAGTGTTTGTCCACCGCCACAACGGAAATGATTCCGAATCCGTCAAAGAAATGTTAGACACGATCAGGGCTGAAAGTATCGATCAGCTCATTGATGAGACCATTCCGGACGACATTCGCCTGAGCAAAAAACTCAATTTACCGGAAGCACTCAGCGAAGTGGAGTTTCTGGAGGAGTTCAGGAAGCTGGCCGGGCAAAACCGGATCTTTAAATCCTTCATCGGGGCCGGTTATTATGATACTCATGTTCCCAATGTGATCAAGCGGAATATTCTGGAAAATCCGGCCTGGTACACCGCCTATACACCCTATCAGGCGGAGATCGCGCAGGGGCGGCTTGAGGCACTCATCAATTTTCAGACGATGGTCAGCGACCTGACGGGAATGGAGCTCGCCAATGCCTCCTTGCTGGATGAAGGTACGGCCGCTGCCGAGGCGATGAGTATGCTGCTCGGACAGCGTAAAGGGGGAAAGCGCAAAGAGGCGTTTAGGTTTTTTGTAAGCGAGTTGTGTCATCCTCAGACAATCGATGTACTCAGGACCCGGGCGGAGCCTGTCGGGGTGGAAATTGTCACCGGAGATCATAAGCAGCTGGACGTAACGGATCCTGAATTGTACGGAATGTTGCTCCAGTATCCCGCAACGGATGGATCGGTTGAGGATTACTCGAGCCTTATCGAAGCCGCGCATGAGCACAATGTGTATGCCGTGGTGGCTGCCGATCTGCTCAGCCTTACGCTGCTTACACCACCCGGCGAAATGGGTGCTGATGTGGTAGTTGGGACCACCCAGCGGTTCGGAGTGCCAATGGGTTACGGAGGCCCTCACGCGGCATACTTTGCAACTCAGGAAAATTTTAAGCGCCAGATCCCGGGGCGCATCATTGGGGTTACGCAAGACGCGGAAGGCAAACCCGCTTACAGGATGGCCCTGCAAACCCGCGAGCAGCATATCCGAAGAGAAAAAGCCACTTCCAACATATGTACTGCTCAGGTTCTGCTGGCTGTGATGGCTGGTATGTACGGAGTGTATCACGGAGCGAGGGGCCTGAAAAAGATCGCTTCAAAAATTCACGGTCTCGCCAAACTGACGAAAGAAGGGCTGGAAGCAATGGGAGTCAGGGTAGAGACCGATACCTTTTTTGATACGATCACCGTGCACGGAGATGTGGATAAAATAAGGCCGGTTGCGGAAGAGCACGAGGTTAATTTCAGGTATTCTGAAGACGGACGTATTGGCATAGCCTTTGATGAAGCTAAGGATCTGCAGGATGTGCAGCTGGTTCTTGATATCTTCGCTGAGGCGACCGGCTCGGTGAATGAATTTGACCTGGCTTCCAGGAGCAAAGAAGTCAAGGTCACCTTCCCGGAAAACCTGACCCGCACTTCGGAGTATCTGGACCATCCGGTTTTCAAGCTCTACCACACCGAGCATGAGATGCTTCGTTACATGAAACGGCTGGAAAATAAAGACCTGTCGCTGGTGCACTCCATGATCTCTCTTGGATCGTGTACCATGAAACTGAATGCAACCGCTGAAATGATACCGGTGACCTGGCCGGAATTCGGGCAGATCCACCCGTTCGCCCCGGAAGATCAGGTCAAAGGATACAAGCAACTTTTCAGGGAGCTGAATGACTGGCTGTGCGAGATCACAGGATTCGATGCCATTTCGCTTCAGCCGAATTCCGGGGCCCAGGGAGAGTATGCCGGACTGATGACCATACGGGCCTACCACCAAAGCAGGGGGGAAGGTCATCGCAACGTCGCGCTCATCCCATCGTCGGCACACGGAACCAATCCGGCAAGCGCAGTAATGGCCGGCATGGATGTGGTTGTGGTGGACACCGATAAGCACGGCAATATTTCAAGTGAAGATCTTGAAGCCAAGGCGGAGAAATACAGCGACCGGCTGGCCGCTCTTATGATCACTTATCCCTCCACACACGGAGTATTCGAGCATAAGGTAAAGGAATTTTGTGAGATCATTCATCAATACGGGGGGCAGGTGTACATGGACGGCGCCAATATGAACGCCCAGGTCGGACTGACCAGTCCGGGCGAGATCGGTGCGGATGTCTGCCACCTGAATCTTCATAAAACGTTTTGTATTCCTCACGGTGGTGGAGGGCCGGGAATGGGCCCGATTGGCGTGGCGAAGCACTTAGCGCCCTTTTTATCGGGACATGTGATGGTGGATACCGGCGGAGAGCAGGCCATTTCCGCAGTGTCTGCAGCCCCGTATGGTAGTGCCAGTATTTTAACGATCTCTTACGCCTACATCCGCATGATGGGCGCTGAAGGGCTGACCGATGCCACCCGTTATGCCATTCTGAATGCAAACTATATCAAGGACCGGTTGAAAGATCATTATCCCATCCTGTACACCGGTAAAACCGGACGTTCCGCTCACGAGTTTATCATTGACCTCCGGCCTTTCAAGCAGTCGGCCGGGATAGAAGCAGTGGATGTGGCCAAGCGCCTGATGGATTATGGCTTCCACGCGCCAACCATGAGTTTTCCGGTTCCGGGCACTTTAATGATCGAACCAACCGAAAGCGAGACCAAAGAAGAGCTGGACCGCTTTTGTGATGCCATGATCGGCATCCGCGAAGAGATACGGGAAGTGGAAGAAGGCAAGGCGGACCGAAGCAGTAACGTGCTTAAGCATGCACCCCATACCATGAGAACGGTGACAGCCACGGACTGGAAACGGGATTATCCAAGGGAGAAAGGAGCCTTTCCTCTGGAACACCTTCAGTACAATAAATTCTGGCCGAGCGTATCACGGGTGGATGACGCATACGGAGACCGGAACCTCGTTTGTTCCTGTATCCCAATTGATGCCTACGCCATTGAAGAAGTTGAAGAAAACTGACGTTCAGGTTTTCCACTGATCCGGGTCAAACCACCAGTATCCCTGGCGCGCGTAATCGGGCCGGGAGAGGAATTCACGGATCTCCTTATTCTCCAGATGGGGGTTCTCTGCGAGCGAACGCCGGAATTCAAACCATAGGTCTGGTTGCTCATCCAGTGGCGGCCCGCTCAGCATAAGCTGATAAAAATCGTTTTCCAAAGCCAGGGGAGAGCGCCCGGGTTTCCACGTTTGGGCTTCAAAGATAGCGTTACTCAGCGTCCGTAGTTTTTCCTTTTCCATAATTGAATTCTACAAGTAAGTGAAGAAAAAGAAAAGGAATAATCCTGCAGGACCTATTCCCAAAAGCTTTAACTTCATCAGGAACTTTAGCAAAAGAGGGCACGAACGAAAAAATGCAACAACAAAAACCATCTTTCAGCGAACTGATCAAAGGGAGCAAACCGGTATTGGTCGATTTTTACGCAGACTGGTGCGCTCCCTGCAAAATGATGGAGCCTGTGCTGAAGCAGGTCAAGAAGTCAATGGGGGACCAGCTCATGATCATTAAGATCGATACGGATCGTAATCCGGAACTGGCCATTCGCTATAATGTGAGAGGAATACCTAATCTGGTGCTCTTTAAAGAAGGAAAAGTGGTCTGGCAGCAGGCGGGGGTACTACAGGCTCCCCAGCTTGAAGCTCAGCTGAAAAATCATCTCTGATAAACAGTTTCATCGATTGAGGCTGTTGATCATTTTCTTAAGGCGCTCCCGGATATCAACCGCTACCTCTCCCAGGTTGTCATTGCTGACAGCCATCATCGAAGCTACCGGATCTGCCGCGGATACTTCGCCGGAGCCGTCTTCGTGTTCTTCCACGATCACGTTACAGGGAAGAAAAACCCCAATCTTGTCTTCTGCCGAAAGTGCCTTGTGGGCGGCCGGCTCCGAGGATTCTGTATTTTTTGAAATCCACATCCAGTTTTTGTTTCAGGGTTCCCTGAATGTCGATCTCCGTCAACACTCCAAAGCCTTCCTTTTTTAACTCCTCAGTCACTTTGGTAATAGCCTCATCAAAACCGGCGTTTTGTAGGGTGGTGCTAAAGTAGTAGCTCGTAGCAAAGGGATTAATTACATGTTTAAGAGCAATGTCTGTGATCGCCTTCATAATAACAAATAGCCATTTTCAATATGGCTAATCGGAGAGGCTGCTTTCGATCTCCATGTCTTCCAGCAGTGTGCGGTGTACGGGACATTTTTTAGAGATATCCAGCAGTTTGTCCCGCTGTTCCTGGCTCAGATCTCCCTTAATGATGAGCTCTTTCTCAATACGGTCGATCTTTGAGTCAGGCTCGTCACAATCTGCGCAGTCTTTGGCATGATCCTTATTGTGGCGCAGTTCCAGATAGATGTCTTCCACCGCCCAGTCCTTCCGGCGTGCGTACATCTTCACCGTCATGACGGTACAGGATCCCAGGCTCATCAATAGTAAATCATAAGGATCAGGCCCCTGATCTGTACCGCCTTCCACATTCCCGGGCTCATCCGCTATGATCTCATGATTGCCAGCGGTAAGGGTTGTTTTGAAGGCTTCATCCTTGGGAAGATGGACATGGACGATTTTCTGAAGGTTGTCTTCACTCATGATCACGGCGTTTGATTAAACATTGACTCAAGAGAACAATTCAGCCGGTCAAATACAACACCCATTAAATAGTCGCTAACAGTTTCATAACACAGGCATTACCTACTGGTGATCGACAGTACATTAAAAGGTAATGCGACATTCCTTTCTTAGATGTAAAGTCATCTACACTATGAAAAGGAAGATCGATACGGTTGTAATCTCCGATGTGCACCTGGGTACGGTAGGATGTCATGCTGTGGAACTGGTACAGTACCTCAATTCAATCGATCCCAAACGTGTGATTCTGAACGGAGATTTTATCGATATGTGGAACTTCAAAAAGTATTACTGGCCCGAAGCGCACATGTATGTGATCCGCACACTGCTCAATATGCTAACCAATGGGGTGGATATCTATTACCTTACAGGAAACCACGATGATGCACTTCGCAAAATCTCCAGTTTACAGCTTGGCCCGCTCTTTGTGAGGGATAAACTGGTTCTTGAGCTAAACGGAGAGAAAGTGTGGTTCTTCCACGGAGATATTTTTGATGTGACCATGAAATATTCCAGGTGGATCGCCAAGCTGGGAGGGCACGGCTATGAATTGCTTATTTTGCTGAATCGATGGATTAACTTCCTTTCCCGGAAACTTGGCTATGGCAAATTTTCCCTCTCCAAAAAAATCAAAGACAGCGTTAAGACTGCCGTAAGTTTCATTGATGATTTTGAAGTCACAGCAATGGAGCTGGCCATAGACGAAGGGTACGACTATGTAGTGTGTGGCCATATACATCAGCCTAAGATCAGAGGATATGAAAACGAGAAAGGATCCGTGATCTATCTGAATTCCGGCGACTGGATAGAGAACCTGACTGCACTGGAATATGATGGGGAAGAGTGGAGCCTGTATCGCTATGAAGAGGATGTGATGCTAAAGGATAACCCAAGGATCAATCAGCTGATGCAATCCCATACTACGAGTCAGAAAATCATGATAGGATGAGAATACTTTACGGCGTACAGGGAACAGGTCACGGGCATATCAGCAGGGCACGGGAGATCTTACCAACGCTGCGTGAATTGGCTGAAGTGGATGTACTTATAAGCGGCTATAATTTCAAACTGGATCTGGACGGTCCGGTACAGTTCAAAGCCCGGGGCATGAGTTTTGCTTACGATAACAAAGGGAGCATCGATTTTCTGGAGACCGCTTTTCAGCTTAAACCCGTTCGTTTTATCCAGGACATCCAGCGACTTCCGGTTGAGGAATACGATTTTGTGGTGAATGATTTCGAACCGGTAAGCGCCTGGGCTGCACAGTCTGCAGGAATGCCTTGTGTAGCGATCAGTCATCAGGCGGCCTTCCTTTCGGAGAAGACCCCACGCCCGGCCAAACGATCTCTGGTAGCCGAGGGCGTGATCAGGCATTTTGCACCCTGTACCTCGGCCATCGGTTGTCATTTCCGGCGCTACGATGACTTCATCGAACCGCCCATTATAAGAGAGCCTATCAAACAACTAACTCCAACCGCGGGTGGACATGTGACTGTGTACCTCCCTGCTTTTAACTATGAATATCTGTATTCCATTTTTAAAAATATCCGTGAAGTGGAGTGGCATATCTTTTCACAGAATTGTGATGCTCTTTTCCAAAAAGGGAATGTAAGAGTGAATCCGGTAGGGAAAGAAAGCTTTTTACAAAGCCTTCAGGATAGTTTGGGTATCGTATGCTCGGCAGGTTTTGAAGCTCCTTCAGAAGCAATGTATCTGGGGAAAAAACTACTAGCCATCCCCATCCGGAATCAGTATGAACAAGTATGCAATGCTGTAGCTCTGGAAGAGCTGGGAGGAAATGTGGTGTACACCGTGGATCAAAGCTTTGAACAGCGTCTGCGTGACTGGGTCCAGAATGGAAGCATCATGCATCTGCCCGAGATCAGTGAAGTTTCAGATCTGGCATTAAGGATTATCAAAGAAGGGGTTAAAGAGCAGGTTGACGTAGCTGCTTAGAGATACTTCTCCTTAATGATGTTCACATGATGCAGTTCATGCCCGGCAATGATGAAGGCTAATGCCCGGACGGTGAACTCAAAACCACTGGCTATCCCTTTCCGGTTGATCATATCCTTGGTCATATTTTCGAACAGGTGGATATTTGCTACACGAACAGCCAGGTATTCATTGCACAGGTTAGACAGGGTTCTGGAACCGTAATTCGAAACCTTCATCCATTCATTCTGATCCATTCCGGGAAGCTGGTTCTTATCCGCACGGCTGAAAACCAGGGCCCGGTAAGCAAACACGCGCTCGGTTTCAATGATATGCCCAACCACTTGTTTCAGCGTCCACTTTCCCTCTTTATAACTGAAGAAAGCCTTATCGGCCGGTACGGAATTAATGAGCGTATAAAACTCATGCATCTGTGCATTCAGCGATTTAATGATATTCTCCTTCGGCACATAGCCAACATAATCCGAGTAGTAATGAGCGTACTCAGAAGGAGACGGATACTCATTATCCCATACATCCATAGCCAACTATTTAGTTAAACGACCTCCTATTATACTTTGAAATTTCTAAATCACAAAAAAACCCGGTAATTATTCATTACCGGGTTTGTATCTGATTTCAGAGGGTTTAATCAACTTCCACAGATTCAACTTTCGTCTCAGACGCTTTTTCTCCGTCACTGGTGGTGATGTGGGCAAAAGCATATGCGACTCCGTCAATAACCTGCCAGTCGGTATAGGTGGTTTCGCCGTTGATCACCTTTCCTGCCTGGGGATTAAACTGGGAAGTGCGAACCTTGTACGGAAGGTTGGTGTCCGGATCCACAAGGTAGGTACTGCTTCCATCCAGGGTAAGCTTAAGCACCACGTAATCGGTGCCGTCAATATTCTCGGTACCCATATACTCAGCTTCCACATTCTGATAATTCAGAGCAATGTTGATATAGCTGTTACGGATCTCTTTCAGCATTGGCCCCACCATAGCCGGAGGAAGCTGCTGTTGCTGCCCCATCATGGACATGGTGCCCTGGCCGTTTGAAAGGCTCATACCCATCGTTCCCTGAGGAGTATCCAGAGAGGCCTCCATACTGGTGTTCACGTAGTTGATGGTCGCGGTGTTCCTGATCTGCATTTCTCCCATCGGGGTTACCTGCGTAATATTGCTTACCGTCTTGATGGTTTCTACTTCTTTTCCGGGTTCAATAATGGCTTCAGCCATGCGCTTTAACCAGGTTTTGCCCTGAGCAGCGTCACCGGCGGTTTGTTCACCTTCTGCTTCCGGCTCCGGAATGGTTATGTCCAGTTCGTTGACCGATCCGTATTTATTCAGCTGATCGCCGATTTCTTCCTTGTTACCAACCACAAGGATCTGCACCTGATCCGGCTTGAGGTATTGCTGAGCAACCCGCTGAACGTCAGACACCGTGACTTTCCTGATATTTTCGACATACTTGTCAAAAGTATCCTGAGGCAGCCCGTTATACTCATTGCTCAGGCGCTCGTTCAGGATCTTACTCTTGCTGTCGTAGCGGAATACCAGGGAATTCAGGAAACGGTCACGGGCATCATTGAGCTCTTCACTGCTTACCGGCTCATTCTGCATTTTTTTCACTTCGTTCAGAATAGCATCGATGGCCTGTACCGTGGTCGAGCTTTTGGTCATTACGGTGAGCGAAAACGTACCGGGATAATTGATCCTGCTTCCGTAAGAGCCGCCCACTGCGTAGGCGAGCCCGAGGTCACTACGAACCGTCTGGAAGAGGCGTCCCGCGAAACCTCCGGCCAGAATCTCATTCATCATCTGCAGAGCAGCGTAATCAGGATTTTCGCGCAAGCCACCTATATGACCGATGATCACATAGCTTTGATTTACATCCGGTTTGTCAACCAGGTTAATGGTAGAGGGATAGCCGTAGTTTACTTCCGGATACACCAGGTTGGTTTCACTGCCAGCCGGCAGGCTTCCGAACGCCTCTTCCAGCTTGCGCTTCATCTCCCGGGTATCGAAATCCCCGATCACACCGATCATCATGTTATTGCCCACGAAAGCTTCCTCGTGAAAAGCCACAAGATCTTCGCGAGTGATCGCGTCCACTGAGGCGTACTCAGTCTGACGGGTATAGGGCGAGTCTTCACCGTAGATCAGCTTGGCAAATTCCCGGCCGGCGATACCAGCCTGCTGATCGTTTCTGCGGGAAATGTTGGACTTGGTCTGCGTCTTTGCCAGCTCGATCTTGTCTTCCGGGAAGAGGGGATTCTGGATCACATCCACAAACACCGGGAGCAGTTCGTCAAAATCCTCTTTCAGGAGATTCATGCTGGCATTACCCGATCCCTCACCGATAAACGTACTGATGGAAGCAGCCTTGTTCTCCAGAAGCAGGTTCAGTTCATCCGCGGGGTAGTTTTCTGAGCCGCCTTCACGCATCACGGTCCCCACCATGCTGGCGAGGCCTTCCTTGCCCTCAGGATCGAGCAGGCTTCCGGTTCGGACGATGGCGTTAAGCCGGATCAGAGGAAGCTCTTTGTCTTCCACCAGGTAAAAAGTGATCCCGTTGTCGAGCTGAAACTCTTCAACTTTGGCTTTCTGAAAGTCGTTCAGCGGGGGATACTTGATCTCGTCATAGCGCTTTTGTGCCGAAACACTCACGCCGACCAACATCATTATCGAGAATAAAAGAATACGTTTCATAATAGTCATGTCTTTAAAATTAACTTTCTGGTGGATCAGGATTCGGCTCTAACCGTTGCGCCAACGGTGCGACTGGTTTCAATGAGATACTCGTTTGCCACTCGGGTAAGGTCGTCCAGGGTAACCGCGTCGTATCGCTCCAGCTGAAGGAAGACATCTCTCCAGTCTCCTTTGGCGGCGTGTGTATTGGCAAAATTCAGCGCAAGCCCGGTGTTGTTAGCCAGTCCGCGAATAATACCTGCGCGGATGTTGGTCCGGGCACGATCCAGTTCTTCCTGAGTGATGGATCCGCCTTTCACGGCTTCAATCTCTTCATAGATTCGGGCCTCGAGAGTATCCAGCTCCACTCCCTGATTGGGTACCGCGAGGGTCAGGAACATGGAATCGAAACGGGTGCCGGGAAAGCCGTTGAACGCACCCACCTGAAGAGCCAGTTTTTCCTCTTCAACCAGTTTCTTGTACAGTACGGAAGTCCGGCCGCTTGAAATGATCTGTCCCAGCAGGTTGAGAGGCTCAAAGTCGGGATGAGAATGAGAAACTCCGTGGTATCCGATGAGCATGATGGGCTGGGTGTTTCCGGGAATCGTGAACCGGCGTTCACCGCGTTGTTCCGGTTCTTTGGTGGTTACCGGGGGAGCCACTTTGCCTGCACCCGGAAGGTCCGAGAAATATTCTTCGGCGAGTTGTTTCATTCGTTTGGGATCCACGTCTCCGGCAATCGCAATCGTAATATTGCTGGGGATGTAATAGGTTTCATAGAATTTGCGGGCATCTTCGATGGTGGTGGCGGTGATATCCGAATTCCAGCCTACCACCGGCCGTCCATAAGGGTGAGCCGTATAGGCAACTGCCAGAAACTCTTCTACCAGGCGCCCTATGGGATTAGATTCGGTTCTCATCCTTCGCTCTTCGCGAACTACTTCTTTTTCCACATAGAATTCACGGTAAGTCGGGTTCTTGAAACGGTCTGCTTCCAGGTTGAACCATAATTCGGCTTTGTTGGAAGGCAGGCTGTAGAAGTAATTGGTCAGGTCCGCTCCGGTGGAGGCGTTCAGGCCGGTACCACCGTTATTCTGGATGATCTCGGAGAACTCGTTATTCACTACATACTTTTTAGACTCTTCCAGCAGTTCTTCAAATGTTGCGCGTTTTTCTGCCAGTACCTCTTCATCCGGGTTGGGCTTGTAGCTTTCGTAAAGCCAGTCCTTGTACGCCTCATCCATCGCGTCGATCACTTTCTTCTCTTCTTCCCAGTTGGTAGTGCCGATATATTTAGTGCCCTTGAAGGCCATGTGCTCAAAGATGTGGGCGATACCGGTGTTACCGACAGGTTCATCCGCGCCGCCTACATTAACATGAGTGTAGAAACTGGCTACCGGAGCGTCATGTCGCTCAATGATGATAAAATGAAGTCCGTTATCGAGCGTGAACTCCGTGACTTTCTTTTCAAATTCTTTAAGGTTCTGAGCATTGGCCTGGAAAGCAAGCAAGCTTATACAAATTGCCAGGAATGTGAGAACCGGGTACTTAATTCTTGATTTCATAGTACGCTGGTTAAGGTGCAGGTTTAATTTCAGTTAAAGGAATCAGTAAGTTGGGATTTATTACCATTAAACTCAAAGGTTCAGGAATAAAATTTTGGAATAAATTCCCGGAGGGGTAATCCGTCTTTGAAAGAGCTCTCCGAGTCATCGTTCCGGTACAACTCCAGTTCATAAGAAATGTACTCCGGATTGTTGTACCGTTTTTGAAAATAGATTTTCTTGTTGCCCGTGGTTCGGGAGCAGCGGTCGATCTCCAGCACGGGAGCCCCTTCTTCCAGATTCAGGTGTGTGGCAATGTGGGAAGGGGCCCTGACCGCCGTGATCTTGTAACGCCCTCCGGTTATCGGAATGTCGTATTTCTCTTCGAAGATCTCATAAATGGTTCTCGTGGTCAGGTTCTCATCAAACAGTAGCTGCCCGTAGCTGGCCGGGAGCCAGGTCATATCGACCGCAATGGCTTTGTTATTGGCCAGCCGAACCCGGTCAATCTGAATGAGAGGAGCGTGGGGAGGAAGGTCAAGAATGCCATTTACCTCCGGGATGGGCTTTACCTTCTTCAGTTCAATGAGCCGCGATGAACTTTCATAGCCGGCTCTTCTCATGTCTTCCGAGAAGTCAGTAAGCCGGACCAAAGCCTGGTGCACCTTTTCTTCAGCCACAAATGCTCCGAGGCCCTGTTTTCGGTAGATCAGATTCTGATTTTCGAGTATTTGCAGTGCCTGCCGAACGGTAACCCGGCTCACTTTGAAATAATCGCATAGTCTTTTTTCGGAAGGAAGTTTATCTCCCGGTTCAAATTTCTGTTCCCGGATCTCCGATCTCAGATGATCCGCAATCTCTTCATACCTGGGTTTGGTTGCCATGTCTGATGGATTTGTTAATGCGTCATAATATACTTGTTATAACATGTTGTAACAAATTGAAAGACCTTCTTAAACTTGGCCCGAACATTAAAACTAACCGGATCATGACAGAGCAACTATTTACACAACCTATTCCCTGGTATATAGCGGGGCCGCTGATCGGTCTGCTGCTGCCCCTGTTATTGTTGATCGGCAACAAAACTTTTGGAGTTTCCTCCAGTTTCAGACACGCCTGTGCGTCGGTACTTCCTTCGGCAAAGAAGATACCGTACTTCAATTACGACTGGAAATCGTCGGGAGGCTGGAATCTGAAGTTTGTTGCGGGCATCGTCATCGGAGGAGTAGTGGCCGGCTTGTTTATCCCTGACAGCTACTCGGTACAGATTGCTGAGAGTACAAAACAAACGCTTTCATCGATGGGAGTAAACGTAAGCACCGGATATGTTCCTGATGCTTTGTTCAGCTGGGAGAGCCTGCTGACTGTACCCGGTTTCGTGTTGATGGTGCTCGGCGGTTTTCTCGTGGGCTTTGGTGCCCGATACGCCGGCGGCTGTACTTCAGGTCATGCCATCACCGGGCTTGCCACCCTTCAAAAGGCCTCACTCATAGCGGTGATCGGATTCTTTCTCGGAGGACTGATCACGACGTATCTGATCTTACCTAACCTGCTAAACTGAACTGAGACATGAAATTTACACTGACAGGAATAGTATTTGGATTCATACTGGTGAAATCGGAAGTGGTATCCTGGTTTCGCATTCAGGAGATGTTCTATTTCGATTCCATCCACATGTACGGAGTAATTGGTACAGCAATAGTTACCGGGCTGATCGCGACCTTCCTGATCAAAAAGCTGAAGATCAGAGATGTGGAAGGGAACGAGATCAGTATTAAGGAGAAAGACAACACAGTAACCCGGAGATACATCATCGGGGGTTCGGTCTTCGGTATCGGATGGGGGCTCACCGGCGCTTGTCCGGGCCCGTTGTATGCTCTGATCGGCAGCGGTTATTTAATTTTTATAGTGCCTTTGGTTAGTGCTATTTTAGGAGCCGCTGCATATGGACTCTTACAACAGAAATTACCTCATTAAGAACAGCATTTTTAACAGGAATACGCGATATGTTTTTTGAACAAATTTTTGAAGAGAAACTGGCACAATATGCATATGTAATCGGGTGTCAGAGAAACGGAGAAGCCATTGTGGTGGATCCCATGCGTGACATTGCACGCTACGAAGAGATCGCCAAAAAGAATAATCTCAAGATCGTTGCTGCGGCTGAAACCCACATTCATGCCGACTATCTGTCCGGGCTCCGTGAATTCGCTGAAAAGGGAATCAAAATATACGCCTCGGACGAAGGCGATCAGGACTGGAAATACGAATGGCTGAAAGACAGTGGTTACCACTATCAGCTCCTGAAAGACGGTGACACATTTAGCATTGGGAACATCCGGTTTAAGGCCATTCATACACCCGGCCATACTCCCGAGCACATGATCTATCAGGTGACCGACGGTGCTGCCACGGATGAACCGATGGGGATCATCTCAGGGGACTTTGTTTTTGTTGGGGATGTAGGCCGGCCCGACTTACTGGAGACCGCCGCAGGACAGGAGGGAGCCATGGAAGGTTCGGCCCGGACTCTTTATCAGTCTCTGCAGAAATTCAAAGACATGCCGGAATACATGAAGTTGTGGCCGGGGCACGGAGCAGGCAGCGCATGCGGGAAAGCGCTGGGAGCAGTACCGGATTCCACAGTGGGATATGAACAGCGTTTTAACGGCTCTGTTCGTGCCGCCATCAGTGAACAGGATTTTGTGGATTATATTCTGGAGGGGCAGCCTGAGCCGCCGCTTTACTTTGCCCGAATGAAGCGGGATAATAAGCTGGGTCCAAAAATTCTGGGTGAGATGCCTTCCCCTGCGAAGATGACGGTCAGCGAAATAATCGGCCAAAGCCGGATAACCGATTCCGTTATCCTGGATACCCGTACAGACCGGGTCGCGTTCATGAACGGGCATATACAGGGCTCACTGTACGCGCCTTTCAACAAGACCTTTAATACCATTGCAGGATCCTACATTAACGAAGATCAGGATATCTATCTGATCATTGAAGAAGATAATGTAGAAGAAGCCGTGCTGGACCTGATTCGTATCGGTCTGGATAACGTCAGGGGATACGCCAGCCCGGATGCACTGGAAAGTTTTAAGGAAAACGGCGGTGAGCTGTTCAGTACGCCTGTCATAGACTTTGAAGAGCTGGAGAAGAAGGAGAAAGAGGAAGACGTGCAGATACTGGATGTCCGCAAAAAGTCAGAGTTTGACGAGGGCCATCATCCGGAAGCCCGGAATATCGCCCATACCCGGTTGCTGGATCGTATTAAGGAAGTTCCGGTGGATAAACCGGTGTTGGTGCACTGTAAATCAGGTGCGCGTGCCGCCGCCGCTTCGGCCTTACTCGAACGGGAGGGAGTAAGTGTGTACTACGTCAATGATGCCGTGGAGCCCTGGTTGGAGAAGAACAACTTTCTGGCCGAGGCATAACATATGTGGTTAGCCTGGCTGGGTGCTTTGTTGATCGGAATTTCCCTCGGGTTACTGGGGTCGGGAGGTTCTATTCTCACGGTGCCGGTTCTGCTATATCTGGTCGGAGAACCCGAAAAGCTGGCCATCGCTGAATCATTGGGTATCGTGGCCGGGATCTCACTCGTGGGGGCCATTCCTTATGCCATCAAAAAAGAGATCCACTGGAAGAGTTTCATCTTTTTCGGGATTCCGGGGATGGCGGGTACCTACGGGGGGGCCGCGATCTCATCCTATATTTCCGGTACCACCCAGCTGATCATATTTGCCGGTGTAATGCTGGTTGCAGCGGTGATGATGATTCGGGAACGTAAGGTCGCCGACCCGGAAAAGAAGTACCAGGTTCCACACTGGTTATTGATTTGTGAAGGCCTCGCCGTGGGAGTACTTACCGGACTGGTAGGTGTGGGCGGAGGTTTCCTGATCATTCCGGCGCTGGTACTCCTCGGTGGATTGAATATGCGCCTGGCGGTAGGTACCAGCCTGCTGATCATCACCCTCAAGAGCACCATCGGCTTTGTCAAGTACGTTGATGTGCTGGCCAGGGATGGCCTGTACATGAATTGGGAAATGATCGGGGTATTTACCGTGATAGGCGCGGTAGGCAGTTACGCAGGAAACAAAATGGGAGCTAAAGTCCCTCAGAAGAACCTTCGCAAGATTTTCGGTTATTTCCTCGTGGTGATGGGAGGCTATATTATTTACAGTAGCCTGTTTTAAGCACTGCCCAATTCCTTTTTGGACGTCATTCTGTTCCCGGCTTCTGTCGGGATACGGCAAGGCTGGCTCAGGATGACAAAACGATGGGTGATTCATATCTACTCTGATCTTTCGTCTTCCGTTTCGCTCTTATCTTCATAGCTAAAGGAAGTGATCCTGTACCCGTCATCCACCACTTGTAATACATATTCAAAAACGGCGGTGCTGCCCCGGGACTGATATAAGGATGCCTTTGCTCTCACGTCCCCGTCCGGCATCTTTTCCATGTATTTGATATTGACTATGGTGCCTTTCTTATCGGGATGCTTTTTATGATGGACGATCGAAGAGAAGCCAAAAGATATGTCGGATGCAGAGAGCGGTGCGACTTCGGGCTGATGTTCTGAAAAACTGCTAATCAGATCAGCAGGGGCGTCTTTGTCCTCAAATCCGATAAAATAACAGTCATTGTCATTTTGAGGAGAGGCTTCTGCAAAATCAAAAACCTGGTTCAGTATGACTTTTTGAATTTCCACTTTTTCCGCATCGGAAAGCCGGGGCTTGGTCCCGGCAAGGAAGAAGATCACCAAACAGCCAATCGTAAAGAAGATGAAGGTCAGGGTGTTTTGTCCGGAAGTGTTTTTATACCACATTGGGATTTTGATCTGTGTTCAGGGATGCCGTAAGCCAATATACACTTTGTGAGTTGTCATGTTGAGTTTGTTTCGGATGGTTTGGCGGTAGAAAAGCTACACCTCCATATACCGGAAGCAATCCACGGTGTGATCGTTGACCAGCCCACAGGCCTGCATGTGAGCGTACATGATGGTACTACCCACAAACTTGAATCCTCTTTTTTTAAG
This sequence comes from Balneola sp., assembly GCA_965267385.1. GTDB lineage: Bacteria > Bacteroidota > Rhodothermia > Balneolales > Balneolaceae > Balneola. The sequence goes on along the minus strand of OZ253957.1, from coordinate 1,992,447 downwards.
GTCTTTGCTCAGTGCATCCGATTCCGCTGAGGTTGCCGGAACTTCACTCATGGATTTCCAGGCATTTACGATGGGTTCACCTCCCACAAAGCTCCAGATGTAGGTATCAAAACTGCCGAACTCGGCCTGTACCTCCAGAAACTTCTGAGCATTGGTCACCGCTCCCCGGACTTTCAGCTTGTTCCGAATGATCCCCTCGAATTTCAGCAGTTCCTGTATTTTGTCTTCGTCATAGGCTGCAACAACTTCGGGATCAAAATTCGCGAAGGCGGCACGATATCCCTCCCGTTTTTTCAGAACCGTAGCCCAGCTGAGTCCCGCCTGAGCCCCTTCGAGGATCAGAAATTCGAAATGGATGTGGTCGTCATGAACCGGAACCCCCCATTCTTCATCATGATACCGGACGTATTCCTCAAACTGGCCTTCGGCCCACTCACAGCGTTTTCCTGTTCTCATCTTCAATCATTGAAATTATGAATCTGAATCTACTATTCTTTTCTGAACTCCCATAGACATTGTCCTTATTTATGAATACTATCTGATTAGTATTCACACAATCTGCATTCTTATGTCCAAACTCAACCATTTGTTTTTTCTGTGGTGGCTCTTATTGCCGGCTGCCCAGGCGCAGGAGCTGCCCTGTGTAGATGATTATGCCGACTCTCTGGCAACCCACAGCACGAGAGATCTCTATATTGAAAGTCAGGGGGATTCCCTTTTTGCTACTTTATACCTGCCCGGTCATCAGAAACCAAAGGCTGTGGTTATACTGGTGCCGGGAGGAGGGAATAATGCGGAAATTCTCCGGATAACCCCTCAGTTTCTTTCGGTGAGGATGGCGAACTGCGGTTTGGCTACCCTCACTTTTGATAAAAGGGGCGTCGGGAGATCAGGAGGTGAGTATGCATCCAGTACCTTCCGGGATTTCATCAGGGATGTCAGCAATTTGGCGGACGCCCTTTCGGAGATGGAGGAATTGAGGAGTGTTCCCATCGGAGCGGCCGGCTTTAGCCAGGGAGGAAGGCTGGTACCGAATATTGCCCTTCAAAATAAGAAGATCAGATTTATCGGGAGCGTTTCAGGTCCCATAACCGGCGTAGGCAGAACCCGAAGCTTCGCCTTCAGAAATTCCGTCCTCGAAAGTCAGCTCTCCGACTCGCTTCAGGAGATCATTCTGCCGGTCTGGGAAGCTCAGTTTGCAGCACTTGACAACCGGGATACCACCGAACTGAACCGTATCGACGAGCTTATTCGCAAAAAGGCGGAAACTCTGCCCCGCGGGGTGCTTCCTCCATACTCGGCCGACATCCCCCAAACCCCGATCTATAACTCGATGGGAATAGACTTTGTGTCGGAGCTGGACCAACTTGAGATACCCTGGCTGAGCTTGTATGGGGAGTGGGATCGGGTGGTTCCGGTTGCAGAGAGTATTGCCAACATCAGGAGAGAAATGGAAGAAGGCGGAAATACTTTATACCAGATCGAAGTTTTGCCCAAAGGAGATCATAGCCTCCGCAATTCGGAAACGGGTGAATGGTATCCCATGGAACAAATGTTGATTGGCTGGATCCTGGAGCAGCTCTGATAAAAAAAGGCCTCAGGATTCATTACCTTTAAGGTCTCACTCACATCGTTAATTCGTATCTAAGAAAGGGAGTCTATGCGCTGGAAATCGACCGTTGAGGAACTTGCTGAACAAAGCGGGATCAGTAAGAACCTGGCTCTGCAGATCATCATGCTCACTGAACTGCTGGAACAGCTTGCAGCCAGGAAATTCGGAGAAGAATTTGTAGAGAAACTTGGTAGCCTGCCGCTCATAGCCCGTGCCGCACTGGATGGGGAAGATCAGGAAAAACTGGAGGAGATCCTGCGTTTTACCGGGGAGCTGGACCTGCATGAGGCCAAAGAGATCCTCCGCATGTACACGACGTTTTTTCACCTGGTGAATTCTCTGGAACAGCACGAGATCAGCCGGGTGAACCGGGAACGGGAATTCAGAGAAACCAAGGACAGCCCGCGCAATGAAAGTATTGCAGAATCGGTCTTCAAAATGAAAAAGGCGGGTTACTCCCTGGATGAAGCAATGGAGATCTTCCGGCAGATGGACATTCAGCCGACCATTACCGCGCACCCCACGGAAGCCCGGCGGCGCAGCGTACTCACCAAGCAGCACGAGATCACCAGCATGATCAATCGTCTGGGGACGGAATCCCTGACAGAAGATGAGACGAAACTCTTAAAGAAAGGGATACTGAACCAGCTCAACCTGTTGTTAATGACCGATGAAGTACGTGCAGAGCGTATGTCGGTGGAAGATGAGGTGGAAAACGGTATGTACTATTTCACCCATACCATCTGGGATGCCATCCCGGCTTTATACGATGATATCCGTATGGCATTGGAGGCCTACTACGGGGAAGTTCCGGAAGTGCCAAATGTGATGAAATATCGTTCCTGGATAGGTAGTGACCGGGATGGGAATCCGAATGTCACTTCTTCGGTGACCTGGCGGACCGTCGTTGAGCAGCGCAGGACAGTTCTGAAGATGTATATCCGGGAATTGAACGATTTAAGACGCTACCTGAGTGTTTCCTACAAACAAACGGACATTTCTGAAGAACTGAGCGAGTCTCTCGCCCGGGAAGAAGAAAGTAACCCCCTATCAGATGTGTATGAGCGAAGGTATCAGCGGGAACCTTACCGGCGCAAGATCACTCACATGATGCAGCACATTCAGCGCCAGATCGAAATGTGCGGGCGGGACAAGCACACGATCCTGAAGCATTGCAACGACTACACCGCGGAAGATTTTATATCGGACCTGGAACTGATCAGGTCCAGCCTGATAGCGAACGGACTCGAAGGCCTTGCTGAAGAAGGACGACTACAGGCCGTGATCGACCGGGCACGTACATTTGGTTTTCATATGACCGCGCTGGATATCCGCCAGCACAGCCGCCTTCACGAACAAACGGTAGAAGAGCTGCTCAGAAAAGGGCAGGTGATCGACCAGTATTCGGCGCTGTCGGAGGAAGAGAAAATAGAGTTGCTGGCAGAGGAATTGAAGAACCCAAGGCCGCTCAGCCCCTTCAAGAGTAAACGGTCAGAGGTGGCTGCAAAGGTGATGACCGTATTCGAGGAGATTCGCGACATCATTATGCTCGATAAGCATGCTTTTGGAAGCTATATCATCAGTATGACGCACGGGGTGAGCGATATGCTGGAAGTGCTGCTTATTGCCAAGGAGCTGGGGCTTTGGTCTTATGTTGACGGTAAGATCGATACCTATATGGACGTAGTCCCTTTGTTTGAAACCATCGAAGACCTGGAAGCAAGCAGCACGCTGATGGCCCGGATGTTCGAGCATCCCTTATTCTCAGAGCAGATCAAGGCGCGCGGTAATTTTCAGGAGATCATGCTGGGCTATTCAGACAGTAACAAAGACGGGGGTTACTGGATGGCTAACTGGGCGCTCGATAAAGCGCAATACGAACTGGGAACCGTATGTCGCAAGTACGGAGTGGATTTCAGGCTGTTCCATGGCCGGGGCGGTACCATCGGTCGTGGTGGCGGACAGTCGAATAAGGCGATCATAGCCATGCCCCCGGTCAGCAATAACGGCCGTATCCGTTTTACCGAGCAAGGAGAAGTACTTTCCTTCCGCTATTCGCTTGGTTCCATCGCGCACCGCCATCTGGAGCAGATCGTGAACGCCATGGTTTGCGTGACGATGAACCAGAACGATGCAAAGAATTACCTCTCTGAACCCGGTGAGAAAGCGATCATGGACGAACTGGCCGAATCCAGTATGAAAGCCTATCGCAAGCTTATTGATGATGAACAATTCTGGGATTGGTATTCAGGCATAACACCGATCGAGCATATCGGAAAGCTCCCCATAGCCTCGCGTCCTGTATCAAGGGGGAGTTCGGGCAGAATGAACTTTGAGAACCTGAGAGCCATTCCCTGGGGCTTCGCCTGGACACAGCTTCGCTACAACGTGCCGGGTTGGTTCGGTATAGGTGAAGGGCTTAGCCGGGTCATGAAGGAGTACGCCGAGGGAGAATCCGTACTAAAGAAGTGGTACCGGGAGTGGATCTTCTTTAAAACGGTGCTGAATAACGGTCAGCGGGAACTGGCACGGACTCATCTTGCGACTTCCGCCATATACAATGAGGATCTGAGCGGATTTCACGCTGTGATCAGAAAGGACCTGGAAAAAGCGAGGAAAGCGATCCAAAAAATAGCTGGGATCACCAATTTCCTGGATCATAATCCCGTCATTCAGAATTCGATCCGGTTCAGAAACCCATTTACATTTCCGCTGAACTTTATTCAGGCTGAATTGCTCAGGCGGTGGGAACAAGCGTCGGCTGAGGAAGAAAGAAAAGAACTGACAGAAGCGTTATTTTTAAGCATCAACGGAATTGCCGCCGCCATGCAAAGTACAGGATAAGAGATAAAGAATTAACACCTGTTGACGGCATCTTTAACAGAAAGAACGTATTTTAAGGCGTTATGAATGAGATAATCAGTCCTGTAGAAATTAAGATAGAACCTGTTAAAAACAGCAGGTTGCACGAAGTAGATTTTAATAACCTGGTATTCGGTCGGAAGTTTTCCGACCACATGTTCGTGATGGAATACCGGAACGGTTCGTGGGGAGAGCCACAGATAAAACCGTATGGTCCCATCGAGATCACCCCTGCGCTCAATACTCTGCATTATGGCCAGGCGATCTTTGAGGGAATGAAGGCTTTTTATAAGGACGAGAATACGATCAATATTTTCCGGCCCAAAGCGCATCACGAGCGATTCAACAACTCGGCCCGCCGGATGGTGGTCCCGGAGCATGATTATGAGCTGTTTATTTCGGCTCTTGAAGAGTTGATCAGGCTCGATCACAAGTGGGTGCCCAAAGAACCTGGGACTTCTCTGTACATACGGCCTTTTATCTTTGCGTCTGATGACCTTCTGGCCGCCCGTTCTTCCGATAAATTCAGCTATTACATCATAACTTCTCCCGTAGGCGCCTACTATGAGGAAGGATTCAACCCTGTATCATTAACTACAACCGATGAATACGTACGTGCCGTGACGGGGGGTACCGGAGAAGCTAAAACGGCCGGTAACTATGCAGCCAGCTTCTTGCCTGCCCGCAAAGCCGCCCGGGACGGTTATACCCAGGTACTCTGGCTTGATGCCAAAGAGCACAAGTATATTGAAGAGGTGGGTACCATGAACATCCATTTCCTGATCGGAGATACTCTGGTCACGCCTGCTCTTTCAGGTTCTATCCTGCCGGGAGTAACCCGACGTTCGGTTCTTCAACTGGCTAAAGACTGGGGGCTTAATGTAGAGGAGCGCCGTATTTCCATCGATGAGGTGTTTAATGCCCATACGGACGGTAGCCTGAAAGAAGTATTTGGATCGGGTACAGCTGCTGTTGTTTCACCGGTTGGGCTCATTCACCATAAAGGCAACACCATCGAGATCGGCAACCGCGAAGTTGGGCCAATGGCTAAGCGCCTGTTTGATGAGATCACCGATATACAATACGGTCGTAAAGAAGATGTGTACGGCTGGATCCATCCGGTAAGCATCTGAGATTGCAGGTTGACCTGATAAAAATACTGGCGGTAGGTTCCGGAGGCTTTATTGGGGCTGTCGGCCGCTATCTGCTGGCGGGTTATACCGAATCCTTTGTTACAGACACTTCATTTCCTTTCGGAACGGCGCTGGTGAATCTGCTCGGCTGTTTCTTGATCGGGTTGCTTGCCGGACTGTTTGAAATCAAAGAGTGGATCAATCCCGAGACCAGGCTTTTTCTGTTTGCAGGTGTTCTTGGAGGATTCACCACTTTTTCCACTTTTGCCAATGAGAGTTTCGTGTTATGGGAGCGGGGAGAAGTGCTCCTGGGCCTCCTGAATATTGGGGTACAAGTACTGTTGGGAGTGTTATTTGTATGGCTGGGGTACGTGCTCACCCGCTTTTTTTCTTAATACCCCTTTTCGCGATCCACTTCGTTGACAAGCTCCATGCCGGACAGGCTTCGCTTATAGTTTTCCACGATCTGAGCAGCCGCTTCTTCGGGGGCTGTAATAGCTCCCACGTGCGGAGTGATCATGATTTTTGGGCGGTTCCAGAATAAATGATGTGAAGGCAGGGGCTCTTCTTCAAATACATCCAGGCAGGCACCTTCGAGTGCTCCGGTATCGATTCCGTAAATGAGGTCTTCTTCCACAAGGTGTTCTCCGCGTCCTACATTGATCAGATAGGCCGGCTGTTTGAGCTTTTTGAACAGTTCAAGATCGAGGATGCCCCTGGTTGCATCAGTGAGGGGAAGCATGCACACCAGAATGTTGGTCTCTGACAGAAAAGCATCCAGTTCATCCCCGGCAAATATTCTGGCTCCCTTGATCTCTTTCAGTGATCTGGACCAGCCGTTTACGGAATAGCCATTGGTGAGTAACAGATCCACGGCGGCCTTTCCCATCTCTCCCAGCCCCATAACACCTATCGTGCAATATTTTCGGGGAACGGGGTCATGGGCACTCCAGTAACCCTCCCGCTTTTGATCCACATACCGGTAGGTATGACTCCGGTAATTGAGCACGGCATTGAGTACGTATTCTGCCAGGTCCTTTTTCAGAGAGGGGGTTACCACCCGGGTTAGTTTTACCTGCTCCGAAAGTGAATCATCCTGCAGCAGGTGATTTACCCCCGCACCGAGTGAGCTCACGGCTTTAAGGTTGGGGTAGCCGTCCAGCACATTCTTCGGGTGTCTCCAGCATACTGCGAATTGCACACGGTCTTTATTACTAACCCGTGGCCAGATCTCCACATCCAGATTGGGATCTTGTTCGAGTAAGGCTTCTTTCAGGGACTCCATATCCCGGTTTGGGGCGATGAGTAGTAGTGACATACCGATTCGTTACGTTCTTTTTAAGGTAATGGTAAATGGAGAATATTTCTCCGCCCAGTCCGGTATTTTTCATGGTGATCCGGCAGCCGGAAGAAGGGGGCCAAATCCAGGGGTGATCGGCCGGTATCTATTCGCTACGGCATGTCTGTTGACCTCACAGTTCGTCGCTACAACTTCCGGTTTTGTCATTTTGATCTGCCAGCTGGCGGGGAGAAATATGCAGGGTTCTAACAGCGGATTTTGGATTTCTCTCTCGCTCCGCTCATTCGAAATGACAGAGGGAGGGATAGAGCTCGGAGATGACATGATGAGGGAAAGAGTTGGAGATGACATGATGAGGGAGAAGAGTTTGAGATGGCCAAAAGAGGGCAGGGTTCCAAATGAGAGAGCAAGGAAAAGGGTTTGGAATGGCAAAAAGAGATCGAGTATGGAATGATAAAAAGGGCCGAAATTAAAATGACAGAAACGGGTAAAGTTTGAAATGACGAGAAGAAGTGCATGACATTTCAGAATGGCGGCATTAAGCAAATACCGGAACGAAACTGCTACTTTGTCTTTGCCACCATGAGCTCGTCCCAGCGGGTGGTATAGCGCTTACTCAGGTAGTTCTGGTTCATGGTCCAGTCGTTGTGATGGCCGTCCTCTTTATGGAGTCCGGTAGCCGCGAAAGCCGCTTTGTTACGCCCGTAGCGGGAGTTGATCTGGTCCATACATTCCATAAGCCGAAACTGCTGCTGGGTATATAAATGGGGATCAAACAGGTCCATTTGTACCTCGCTGTTGGGTACTATGCCAGTCAGCATTACGGCCGCTTTCTTGTATTTGGTGTCGGGCATCCAGGCTTGGGCAGCCAGTGCCTTGGCAAAGCGGATGAGGGTGGGGGTATGGGCTGTGGGCACTTTAAGCGCATAGCCCCGTCCGAACTTATATTTTCGTTTCAGGTTTTCATACTTGTCTCCGATCAGGGTCACGCTGATGACAGAGGCCACGGAGTGCTGAGCTCGCAGCTTTTCGGCGGCCCGTGATGCGTAGGTTGAGACTGCTTCCTGTATGGGCTCCAGTTCAAACAGGGGTTTCCCGAACATGCGGGAGCACATGATTCCTTTTCGGGCGTCCCGGACTTCGCCCATCCGGATACAGGAAACGCCGTTGAGTTCCATAACAGTACGAAGCCCGGTTACGGCCATGTGCTTGCGCACCCATTTTTTGTTGTTTGCCGTTCGCTTCAGGTCCAGTGCGGTATGAATTCCGTGCCGGCTTAACCGGATGGTATGTGCATTTCCGATTCCCCAGATCTTTTGGATGGGGAAATCTTTGAGTAAGCCGTCCACGTCCGGATGATCGATCAGGCTGAGGACTCCGTCATATTCGGGGTTTCGTTTACAGATCTGATTGGCCACCTTTGCCAGGGTTTTGCTGGAGGCAATGCCTACAGAGACCGGGAGGCCCGTCCACCGGTACACAGTGTCCCTGATATAGCGTGCATATTCCGTAAGGTCGCTCATAATGTTCGTCGATACCTCGGCAAAGGCCTCGTCAATGCTGTACACTTCCACATGATGAGTCACCTGCCGGAGCACATCCATCACCCGGTTGCTCATGTCGCCGTACAGGGCATAGTTGGATGAGCGTACCACGACTCCGTGATCTTTGAAAAACTTCCGGTACTTGAACTCCGGCGCTCCCATAGGAATGCCTGCTTGCTTGGCTTCCTCAGAACGGGCAATTACACATCCGTCATTGTTGGAAAGGATAGCGATAGGCTTGCCCATTAAGGCGGGGTTGAAAACCCGCTCACAGGAAGCGTAAAAGTTGTTGCAGTCGATCATGGCATAAGCAACAGAATTGGGCGTACGAAACTTTAAATGGCTCATCTTTATCTTTTGTATAGCTGTTTCCTCTGCGCCTCCTCCAGCCGGAACCTGTGAATAACGTGTGTGACCACACCCCAGATGATCCATTCCGTGTCTTCATGAATGGTCACAGGCTCAAAGCGGGGGTCATCAGAAATAAGGAAGACACGGGAGCCCTTGCGAACAAAGCGGCGGATCACCGGTTCCTGATTCACCGAAGCAATTACAATAGCGCCTTCTTTCGGATGAATAGAGCGATCCACGATCAGTATATCATGATGGTGAATGCCGGAGCGTCGCATGGCATTGCCTTCGGCCCGTACATAAAAAGTGGCGGAGGGGCGGTATACTACCAGGTCCTCTAAACTGAGGGCTTTTTCCAGATGATCGGAAGCCGGAGACGGGAATCCGGTTTCCATCGTCCTGCTGAGCTCCAGCCTGCCGGTTCTGGGTTTGTTTGGAGTCCCTGAAAATGCCTTTGTACCTTCCATAAGCTCTTTATCCTGATGATGAATCATATGTACATTATATGTACAAAATATGAAAACCAAAACCTGCCGTGCTGAAAAGATGAAAGAATTTGCACATGAAATGCTTTGCCCCCATTTTTAATACACAGCAAGCAACTAAGAGGTATTGGTAAGGAAATATGGACTGGCTTACTCTGATTGGGTGGACGCTATTGGGTTTCGCGGGAATGGAAGTGGTCTCTTATTGTGTACACCGATGGCTGTTTCATGGAGTGTTGTGGGCGATCCATGAGTCTCATCATAAGCCGGATCACGGACTCTTTGAGCTGAATGACGTCTTTTCGTTGGTTTTTGCGGGAATCTCCGTATGGCTGATGATCATAGGGGTCGACAGGATGTTCAGCTCACCGGCTTTCGGAATCGGGTCGGGCATTGCAATATACGGTGTACTCTACTTCATCATTCATGATGTGTTCACCCACAAGCGGTTTCTTTCTTTTAAAAGTGAGAACTGGTTCATGAAGCTGGTGCGCAGGGCTCATCAGCGGCACCATCAGGATGTGGGGAAGAAAGGACACGAGCCCTACGGACTTTTTCTGTTTCCCTACGATAAATATCCCGAAAGAGAGCGTAAACGGGTGGATTAGCCGGCAATGGCCCGGATCTGTTCCAGGTGGCGTCGCTGGTGCGCTTCCTGCACTGCCAGAGCCGCACTGACAGGCATTTTGAGAAGGGGATAGACCGGATTTGGCATCCTGATGGCTCCCAGATCCAGATTTTCCCGACTGGCTTTTTCCACTACGGCGATGAAGGCCTCCTGCAGAGCGTCAAAGTCAGAAAGGAGTTTTTCCTTATCCAGTCCCTTTACCGGATCCGGTTTGAACACAGATACGGTAGGGATATTTCGGGAATTCTCCGGGCTTACCGTTCTAATGAATAACCGCATGAGGAAGCCATGTTTGTAAGGCCCGCCTCCATGTGCAAGATGATCAGTATCGCCATCCAGCACGTCATGGAACTCAGCCAGATACAGTCCGCCGGTCAGCAAGAGATGGTGGATGATCTCACCGACACACCATTTCCCATCGGCAGGTGGTGTGGAAAAAGTATCCTGATCCATATCATCTACCAATTGGTGCATGGTATCAGCCGCATTGTTAAATCCGTCAACAAAAAAATCGTTAGTGTACATGGTATGTTCAGTTTTGGTGATCAGTTCCTTCCCATTCTCTCAGGAAGCGCGCTACGTATTCTTCCATAAATTTGTGACGTTCTTCGGCTATCTTTTTTGCAGCCTTTGTGTTCATGCGGTTTTTCAGGAGAAATAACTTTTCGTAGAAGTGATTGATGGTTGGGCCATTGTCTTTTTTATAAGCTTCAAAACTGTCATGAGAAGCAGGAGGCTTCTCAGGGTTGTGAAGTTCCCGTCCTTTATGGCCACCGTACGCGAAAGCCCGGGCGATGCCAATGGCACCTATGGCATCCAGGCGGTCGGCATCCTGTACTATCTGTCCTTCGATACTTCGCATGGGAGTTTCAACCTGCGCTCCCTTAAATGAGAGGTCTTTGATGATGCCGGCTATATGGTCTGTATCTTCGGGGTTGACTCCAAGCCCTTCCAGCCATTCCCGGGCTACCTTTGGTCCCACAGTGTCATCCCCTCCGTGAAATTTATGGTCGGCAATGTCATGCAGCAGAGCAGCCAGTTCCACAATAAAGAGATCCGCATCTTCTGACCGGGCCAGTCGTTTGCTCATGGCCCACACCCGCTGAATGTGAAACCAGTCGTGACCTGAGCCTTCCCCTTCAAGCTGTTTACGAACATATTCCGCCGTTTTTCGGATGATCGCTTCCCGGTTCATTACAGATTCAGGCAGGTGCAAAGTTCAGCGATCACCTCTTCCTTGAGCCTGGTTACCCGGTCAAGGGCTTGTTGCACGGTTTCCGGACTTACTTTTCCCGACGCGATCACTTTTTGAATGGTATCAATGACGTTTTGGCTGAGCTGCTCATCGTACTCGTAATTATTCCCAAATACGAGTATATCCACTCCGGCATTGAGCGCTTGGGCAATTACGGTTTCCATGTCATAGTGAGCGGTGATGGCCGGTTTTTGAAGGTCATCGGAAAAAACCACGCCGTCATAACCAAGTGAATCACGTAGCAAGCCGTTGATTGTAGCTGAAGACAACGTGGCCGGCCAGAGCGAATCGAGCTTAGCGTTAAAGCTGTGGGAGGTCATAAGTCCCATGGTAATCCGGTTTTCCAGCAGGTGCTTAAAAGGGGCCAGGTGTTCTTCGGTCCAGGTTTCTGTGATATTGATCAGTGTGTCGCCGGGGGACCAGCTGCTTCCATAACCCGGAAAATATTTGGGCACACTGAAGATGCCTTCGGTGTCAAACTCTTTGAGGATGTGATTCGTTTGTTCAATGGCTTCTTGGATGCCTCCCCATGGCTGCGGATTCATCACCGGTGCGAAATTGGTATTAACGCCTACCACCATGAATTCCTGAGCCATATTGCGGGCATAGTGACGGGTAGTATCCTCTTCAGCTGCCCGGGACAGGTATGCAGGGGAAGGATAGGCGGGAAAGCCGTACTTCTCTTTAAGGGGAGAGCCCGGCCCTCCGTCCTGTGATACAGCGATAATGGGCGGGACCGGGGAATTTGTGATGAGATCGCTGGCCAGCATTAACATTTGATCGGGAGATTCGATATTTCGTCCTGACTGGTTAAGTTCGTGATCATGATCGAACAGTATGACGCCCCCGATCTGAAGGTCCCGAAGGTCTTTAATGATCTGATGGTTCTTGTTGACTTCAGTTCCCCGAAAGCCGACCACGATCAATTGTCCTAATTGCTGATCGGTAAAGGCCGGTTCCGGTTCGGTCTCACAACCCATCAGAATTCCTGATAAAAGAAGAATAAAGAGTTTTTTCATGGGTCAATTAGTAATCAGTTGGTCAAGAACTTCTTCGAGGTTGAAAGAAGCCCGGATGTCATTATACCGGGCAATATTACCCTCAGGATCTACCAGTATGTAGAATGGGATTCCCCCGCCTTTGTATGCCCGGAAGGTTTCCTGATCAAAGCCGTTTCCTCCATACAGCTGGATCCAGGGGTTACTGAAGCGCTGAATATCGTTTCTCCATACAGATTCATCCTCTTCCGTTGAAATTCCTATGATCTCGAACTGTTCTCTTGGATACCTGGCGTAGATCCTTCGCATGTGCGGAAATTCATCCAGGCAAGGCTGGCACCAACCGGCCCAGAAATCCAGCAGTACATATTTGCCTCTGTAATCGCTCATGGAATGCATTTGGCCGTCTTCATCAGGCAGGCTGAAGGCAATGGCAGGCTGACCCGGAGATACCGATTTGATCTCATTGTAGAAATAGGTGAGAAAGGAGGTGTATTCCTCGTATTCTGAAAACTCATTCAGATAGCTTTTATAGCTGGGTGTTGCAACCTTTAGGGGGAGTTCACCGATGCGCTCCGCTACCAGAAACATACGGGCGTAAGCTTCTGCATCTCTGTCTTCAATTTGGTCAATGACCTGCAGCCGCTTTTCATTCAGTTCCTCATAACCCAGCCTCTTGATATCGTATTCAGCCAGGTCCTGCCCAAATTCTTCTCTTATCCGGTCGTAGATACCGAAAGTGCGTGCATAGTAATGGCTGAAATCCCGGATTCCGGCTCGCTGAGCTTTTAATGATCGCAGCGTAAAAAATCCCAGTTCTTTAGCTTCCTCAAGCACCGACTGCCGCTCCTCGTCGGCATCAAAGCCTTCTTTATAGAACTGGTACTCCACCGACTTGATGCGATTAACCAGGTACTCCCCCTGTGCTTTCAGTATAAATCTTTCAAACGGAGTGCCGGTTAAATGCTGTTTCGCGATCTCCGTTTTCATCAGGCTGAGTTCTATGGCCTGATTCTCTAATCCGTCCCGAAAATTATTCATCTCCTTTTCAATGCGGGTGTCCAGTCCTTCGATGTCATCCAGATAGGTGGTATAGGGACTGTAATCTGTTTCGGCAGACTGAAAGCTAATCTGTTGAGGAAAATCAGCTCTTGTAATGGTTAGCCTCTCGGTATGCCCCGGCTTTAAGATCAGGGGAAAGCGATCATCATCCAGCACAAGCCATGCCAGTTCCTCATCCCCAACCGGTATATGGATATCGAAATTTCCTTCTTCATCAACGGATACCGGATATCGCTCCCTGGGTGAATACTTATAATGCAGCGGCTCTTTTTCGATGAAGAATTCACCCTCACCCAGATAGTCGAGGTTCCCTGTCAGGGTGTAGCCTTCATTTCCGGCTTGACATGAGAGCAGAAAGATTGCAGTGTATAGTGTTAATAATAGAAACTTAGGGCTCATCGGTGTAATAAAAGCAGGTTTTGATTCTCTTTGTAGAGGACAATCCAGATCCAAAGTTTAAGATTCGCTGTTAGATAAAAAAATTTTAATAAAACTATTTGTACAAAGGTGTAACAACTAAGGTTATTGACACTCTTATTGGATGAGGGATTTCATACAGTGAAGCATGAATTCCTGACCAAATAAAATAAGTTAAGTTGCTTTAAGACGGCTGTTGAATGCCTTGCGCACTTGATAAGTATTAAAAGCAGCTTTTATTTGAAATGGTTGGTATTTAAACTTAGAGTACAAAAAATGATACAAAGCAATCTAAATAAAGACCTCGAGAGGAAAATTGATCTGTATATCAATGGAAAGTTGAATGCAGAACAGACCGACGAGCTCTGGGCAGAATTAATCCAGGATGAGTATTACCTGGATTACATGAAGAGTGTAGCCAACCTCAAGGCAGTTATTCTTGAGTCCAGAGAACATAAACCAAGCCCGGCAGTATTCCAGCTCCGCAAGGTTGCAAGTTATGCAGCAGCGGCCGCGGTTATTATTTTCGCCGCCGTTATTGGAGTTATGAATTACAACTCTTCCAATAATACAATGAGTATTGAGCCGATCACAGAGATTGGCCTGGAGGTAATCAGAAGCACGGAAGATGCAGCTGCGGACAAAGATGTTATTAAAACGGCTATTCAGATGGCAGCTAATGGTAATATCCAGCAAGCTGTGACTTTACTTGAGAATGAGCTCAAGACAGCAGAAGAGTCCCAGCTGGTGGCTGACATATCGCTGAGTCTTGGTTCGATATTGTATAATTCAGGAGATTATACAGCGGCTATTTCCAACTTTGAGAGGGTGGTGAACCAAAGTGATATAAAGCAGGATGTACTGGAAAAAGGATACTGGTTTCTGGGGAATGCATACTTCCAGTTAGACCGGCTTCCGGAAGCCCGGGAGGCATTTCAAAAAGCTTACCGTTTAGACGGTTCTTACAGCCGCGTGGCTAAAAGCTATATTGATGCCTTAGAAGCCGTGAAATAACTCAACTCAGACAGACGTCCTTCAATACGGTATCATTTTTTGCAGCTAAGCTGCTAAGAAAAGCTCTCTTTTCGGACTTTGTAGCTGACCAGCAAGGTTAATCCCAATAAGAAGGAATATAAAATTGGGGTTCCTGCTGGTCTTTTTATAATCGGTGAGGAATTCCCGATTAATGTATAGGCTCCCCAATAGTGAGGGTCCGCATTTCCATACTTTAACTGATTGATCTTAGCCATTCTCATGGCCTCGTTTTTAGAATACCCGTCATTGAGGTAGAAATAAAAATCCTCGGCAAACTCTGAGGCAATCTTGTCATTCACATTCCAGAGGTTTAGAGCCAGGCTTCTGGCTCCCGCTGAACGGAGCGCCCGGCTGATACCCACAATCCCGCTTCCCTGCATGTAACTTCCGGATCCGGAGCTGCAGGAATTTAACATAATAAGCTCGTTCTGAAGCTGATGGTCAAAAAGCTCATAGGCGTAGATTGCCTGCCCCTGCTCGGTGCTTTGGTCATCAGATTTAAGGTAGATCGTGGAAAATAGCGGGTCCTTCTCCGAGATTTCACTGTGAGTCGCGATGTGGACAATACTGGATTGTTCGATTTGGTCTTTGAAACTGGATTTAGTGGCGTTATCACCAATGAAAAGCTGCTTGGAATCCAGATTATCCAGCACCCCCTCGATCATTCGTACTTCTTTAGTGGCGTAAGGAAGAGAAGGGAGGCCCGTTTGATCAAAATCTTCAAAATAGGAGATCGCAAATGCAGAAAGATCAGTATTCATATTGACTGAAGGCACGCGATCGTTCAGGGCGAATTCCTTCATGGAAGTGAAATACTTAAAACTGTAATCTTCGATCAGGTATCGGGTGCTTCCAAAGCTGGTAGCCGAATTCGGTGTTGAAACAGGCAGAATATCCAGTGGAATGCGGTACATGTAATTGTCCGGAATAACAGATATATGGCGGATATGATCAGGTGCCTGATTCAGATTCAGGAGTTTGTTGATTTTGTAGAGGTCCAGCAGGCTGCTTTCCCCGGAAGCCAGTTGATTGGCGCCTCGTTCAAGCAGGTCTCTGTTTTCACTGGTGAGCAATACCTCATCAAGAGATACAGAGCCGGAGGTGAGCCGGGTGATGTACAGGCTGTTGTTAAGCTCTGTGAAATGTATGATCATTTCATTGGGCTTAATCTTTCTTTGGACAGCCCACACAGGAATGTTTTGGGATTTATTTGAACGACGTACCTTGTTCAGTATAGACTGACGCTGGGCGGAAAGGTAATCGATCTGAGCTTTGAGAGCCTGTCGCTCATTTCCCGTGGTCGTCAAATACTGACTTCGTAAAGACTGGATCTGATCGTTAAGCCTCTTATCCCGGGTCAGTTCCTCTTCGGTAAGCCGGGAAGCTCTTAATATCGGACTGTTATACAGGTTTGCTTCATTGATGGTTTTTAGCTCGTCGAGTTGAGCGAGGGCATCATATGGCCGGTCCAGTTCCAGATAGGCCTCAATAAGAGTATGGTAAGCTTCCAGGAAAACATCATTGGAAGTCCAGTAACCGGTTTCGGAATCGATACTTTCTTTTACACGCTCCGTAATCTGTTCCACATTCGGGTTCAGGTAATTGAGTCCCTGCCGGTATTTACCCTGAGCGTAGAGGTATTTTGTGTACACGGTGTGATAGTGAATAGCCTGTTCGAAATCCAGTGCATCAAGGGGATACAAGCTGATCTCCGATAAATACTCACCGGCTGATCTAAGATCTCCCTGCTTTAGTTTGGCCAACGTGAGATTTGTAAGGGCATAGATATAATTTCTCGTATCGGAGCGGTTCTGAGTGATATCAATGATTCGGTGTAACTCGCTGGTCGCGGTCTTCAGGGAATCCACTTCGATCAGAATGTCGGTTTTATCCAGAAGCAGATCGATGTAAAAGCGATAATTCTCGGTATTATTAAATATGGACTCGGCTTCACGGATCTGGGCTATGGACTTTTCAAAGTCTTTATAATTATCCCAGTAATAGGAAGCGAGCCGGGCGTGAATAGCCGCCAACTCCACCGAGTCATTGACCTGCGTAGCAAGTGCTTCTGCTCTGTTGATATAGTTCAACGCGCTGCTCGAGTCGCCTATTGAGTTGTAATACAGAAACAGGTTTCGATAAATGCTCAGGCTTTCTTTGTAACTTTCTTCCAGGTAGATGTCTCTCTCCTCCGATACCTGAAGAGCTTCCAGCAAAAGGCTGATGTATTTGTTCTTTTGTCCCAGTTCTTCATAACAAATAGCCAGATTATTGAACAGGATGGCCTTCGATATATTGGTATCCGGATCATTGTATAATCTCTCTAGTATGACTTTAGCTTCCTGAAATTTCCCAATCAGAAACAGATAAGAACTCTGGCGGACCAGGATATTATCGGTTTGGTCTTTATCATTAAAAAACTGTGCTAATGGAATAGATTGATTTCGCTGGATAGCAAGCGATTTATCGTATCTTCCGAGAACTCCGAATGAATATTCAGCAGCGTTAAGAATTCTAATTTTCATGGAGCTGTTCGGGAAGAAGCGCAGTGAAGTCTCATCGGTATAAACTTCAGGAATGTACGTGTACTGATCCAGGTGGAAAGCTCCTTTGATCACGATATAGCTGCTTAAACTGCTGAGCAGAGGATCAGATGTTTGCTCAAGGCTGGTATGTACCTTCCTCATCAGATCTAAAAGGGCTTCATCCTAAAACGGAATGTAGTCTTCATTTGTAAGGCTTAGGAATAGGGGGAATACTTCTCTTTCAAAGTACCATTCATAGCCTGAGAGAGAAGCCCTTTCAGAGAGTAATTTCAGTATGTCGAGCTCTTCGGTAGAAAAAGCATATCCCCACCTTGAAATAAATTCCTCAAAGAATCCTGCTCTCAAATCCATTTCAGGCTGCCCCACCAGATAGCTTATGGCATGGTTAAGGTACCCATTGGTTAGCGAAAATTCACCGAGGGCTTGCAGCTTCAGTTTCTGATGATCTTGCTTCAGATCCGAACTGCAATCAAAAGAGATGTAGAATGAATAAAGGAAGTTTAATTGATAGCTCTGAAGTATTTGATCTATGTTGCTATCTGTAGAACAGTTCGAGAAATAGAGCTCATTGAAAGCCCACAAGTAGATGTCTTTTTCAGTGCTTGTTTCATAGCTCTCTAAGTAAAAGTTAGCCTGAACAACATTTTCCTCTTTAACCTGATCGTTTGTGAGTAAAAGAAATGAAAGGATTAGAGCGAGAATCATCGGAGCTTTCTACCAGGAGTATCTTAAAACAATTACTCCTAATATATAATTTTAAAGGCTCATTCATACCTACACTTTAGGTTTTTTGATGATGGGCTCGGAGTCACCGCCTGGCCCGAAAACCGCATCAGAAGGCGTGATCTGTTCGGTGGCCGGCTGGCTGGTTTCGTCCATCAGGCTGGCGTCGGTAACCGAGGCGCAGGCGAAGCTCATGGAGGCGATAGCGAGTAGGGCGAAAAGAGACTTAAGAGATTTCATGATAGTTATAGAGATTATGTTTGAGTTAAAGGTTGAGTTAGTTGTTGAGGTTACACTTTAGGTTTTTTGATGATGGGCTCGGAGTCACCACCTGGTCCGAAAACCGCATCAGAAGGCGTGATCTGTTCGGTGGCCGGCTGGCTGGTTTCGTCCATCAGGCTGGCGTCGGTAACCGAGGCGCAGGCGAAGCTCATGGAGGCGATAGCGAGTAGGGCGAAAAGAGACTTAAGAGATTTCATGATAGTTATAGAGATTATGTTTGAGTTAAAGGTTGAGTTAGTTGTTGAGGTTACACTTTAGGTTTTTTGATGATGGGCTCGGAGTCACCGCCTGGCCCGAAAACCGCATCAGAAGGCGTGATCTGTTCGGTGGCCGGCTGGCTGGTTTCGTCCATCAGGCTGGCGTCGGTAACCGAGGCGCAGGCGAAGCTCATGGAGGCGATAGCGAGTAGGGCGAAAAGAGACTTAAGAGATTTCATGATAGTTATAGAGATTATGTTTGAGTTAAAGGTTGAGTTAGTTGTTGAGGTTACACTTTAGGTTTTTTGATGATGGGCTCGGAGTCACCACCTGGTCCGAAAACCGCATCAGAAGGCGTGATCTGTTCGGTGGCCGGCTGGCTGGTTTCGTCCATCAGGCTGGCGTCGGTAACCGAGGCGCAGGCGAAGCTCATGGAGGCGATAGCGAGTAGGGCGAAAAGAGACTTAAGAGATTTCATGATAGTTATAGAGATTATGTTTGAGTTAAAGGTTGAGTTAGTTGTTGAGGTTACACTTTAGGTTTTTTGATGATGGGCTCGGAGTCACCACCTGGTCCGAAAACCGCATCAGAAGGCGTGATCTGTTCGGTGGCCGGCTGGCTGGTTTCGTCCATCAGGCTGGCGTCGGTAACCGAGGCGCAGGCGAAGCTCATGGAGGCGATAGCGAGTAGGGCGAAAAGAGACTTAAGAGATTTCATAGCGATATTATATTTTAGTTTGTATTAAGGGTTAAGAATAAGATGTTCTAAATAGCGTTTTGTTACAGTATAACTTTTGTATATCTGTTTTTATAAGCTGGATTTTAGCTCGAAAACAAGAGTACAATTCAATTATTTTGTTACAGAATTAACCTACTTGAAAAAATATATTTGGGGCAAATAAATGTTAAAAAAATTTAATAAAGCCCGATTATGCCCCTCCAAATTGTTTTTGATGTGTTGCACATAGTTTTATATTCATGCCGTGTGCAGAGCTTAAAATGAACCTGAGCTCAAATTTTTTAAAAAAAGTTTGTTCCCCAATTGTCAAAAACGCGTGTAGATTATTCGGAGTTGGTTGATGCCCTTCAGGAGGGAGACGAAAATAAAGCTGCAGAGCTTTTATCGGAGGTGCTTCCCCGTTTGGAGGACTATCTGATGGTAGCTATGAGCGCGGATCCCAATGCAGCACAGGAGTGTGTTCAACAGGCATTTCTGGATGTATTCGAACAAATCCGTCAGGATAAGATCAAGGAATCCAAATACATCTTCAGTTACCTGATCAAATCGTGTCGACACGAGTACCTGAGATATGCCAAAAGACAGCATCGGTTTAAGTACGAGGAAGAGGCATTGAATGAGCTCTATGAGCCGGAACAGCAGTTTCAGAACCTTTTGGATAAGGAGCGGCAACGAATTCTTCAGGAGTGCCTGGAAGAATTGCAGGAGAAATCAAAGAAATTCATTGAGTACTTTATTGATAAGCCTGATGCGACCACAGAGGAAGCCAGTCAGGAGTTCGGTTTAACGGGGGCAAACGTGAGAACCCGAAAGTCCAGGATACTGAGCCGGCTGCATCATTGTTTTAAGCGCAAATCCAACGAATGATCAAAAGCTGATCCTGAAACCGGTTGGTCCTGCCGCCACCGATTCCGATATGTTGAGTACTAGCCGGGTATTCGGATGGTGAATAAAATACAGGGCCAGATCAAATAACAACAGAAAGCTTCCCTGCAACACCACAGATTTGCCATAGCCCAGAAGCCGGTCAGAGTTTTTGCGATGTCCCCGGTTCCAAAGCCAGGCACCTGTCCCGATATAAAGCAAATCCAGTCCCGCATTGATTAACAGTATGCGGTCAAACTTCTGCAGGCTTTGCAAGGCTTCAGTACCTGTGAGAGTCATGTCCGCATTTAGCGCGCTATAAAAACCAAATCCCGCAATACCCAGATTCACAAGGTTCCAGGCAGCGTTCATCTGATAAAAATATTTCCGGTCTCCGCCGCGGTTATAGAAGCCATAAGTTCCCGTTGCAATGTTGAAGGCTGCCCAGCTCCCCAGGACCATCATCCCGGCTTTTTGGGTAGAATTTGATTTTTTTAACGCCGATTCGGTTAAAAAAAGCTCATTTTGTGCGTGTAACAAATCCGGATGCACAGAGAGAATAAGCCCAAAAAAAATTAAGGATAAAATGTAACGTTTTTTCATGGGAGGTTAATTAAGCTGGATCACCTGGTCTTCAACGATAGCTGCTACCGTTTCGTTTTCTTCAGGACTGATGCGGTGGGTACCCGTAAATTCCCCAAAAGCCGGAAGCAGTCCGTAATTGCGTCCAAAGTAGTAACAGGGGAAGTAAGCCGACTGCCTGCCTTTGCCCTTTAGCTTCACCGATGGGTGAATATGCCCGGCCAATGGATAGAACTCATTGCCTGATGCAGGTTCGGGGATGTGCCGGAATGTAAAAGGCGCTACGTTGATTTCATAAGCCGAATGAAGTCCGACTTCCTCCAAATCCGAAAAGCCATACTCATCGTGGTTACCGATTGAGAGGTACATCATGATGTTTTTATGTTGATTTTTCCACGTACTGAAGCTGTCCCATTCCTCATTTCGGTGACTGTGAAAAAGATCACCCAGAAAGTAGATTTCATCAGGCCTGAAGTGCCGCACGAGTCTACTCAGTCGGTGCAGGTTCTTCTGATTTACCGACTCGGGAACGGCAATACCGTGTTTACGAAAATGCCCTGATTTACCCATATGCAGATCGGCGACGATCAGAGCGTTTCGATCTTTCCAGAAGACGGCCCGTTCCGGGGTTAGTATCAGGTTCTGATTCCTGAAACAAAGTAGAAAATCACCGGATCGAATCATTTAACGTGTTTTTCGAGCTGCATTTGCATTTTCCTGATCCGATCGATCAGCTTTTCAGAGCTTAGCTTCTCCCTTAGCCGATCCACCATGATCGGGAAGGCGTAAGGTGTAAAACGTTCGGTTTGATTCAGCACAACCTCCTGTTGTTCTATTCTCTTTAAGGCTTTTCTGAGCCGTATCTCATCCAGCTGAAAGAACAGAACTTCATCATAGGCTTGCTGAAGAAGCAGGTGTTCCGGTTCATATTCCATAAATACATCAAAAAACAGACTGGAAGACATTTGCAGGTGTTTGCTCTTTCGCGGATCACCGGGAAAGCCCTGAAATACGAGTCCCGCGATCTGACAGATCTCACGGAAACGGCGTTTGGCCATTTCGGTATCATTCAGGCTGGACATGATATCTTCAATGAGGTTTTCCGGCGACAATAGATCCTGCTCCAACGCTTCCTCAATCGGGATGTCCTGATCTGAAAGCAATTCAAAACCGTAGTCGTTCATGGCGATCGAAAAGGTAATGGGGATCATCCGGGAGATACGGTAAGCAATCAGCGAAGACATGCCTTCATGGACAGAGCGTCCCTCAAAAGGAAAGAAGAAGACGTGACATCCTTCTCTGGAAAAGGACTTCTCGATCAGAAACTGGTTTTCGTCAGGCAGTATGGACCAGTCTTCCTGTACATCAATGATGGGGCGTATGGTTTTCAGTTCAATATCCTCAAAGATACCAGAGTGTGCCTCATGCATTTTCTTTCGCAGAATGCCCGACATGTTGGAGCTCAGGGACATCCGTCCTCCCATATAGCTTGGTATTCTGGATTTAGATCCTTTGGCACGACGAACGTAAGCCGTCATCTCTTTAATTTTAACGAGCTCCAGGTTACGGCCGGCAAACCAGAATTTATCGCCGGGATTCAGTCCGCTTAAAAACCACTCCTCAATGCTTCCCAGGCTGCCACCAGTCATATATTTGACGCGCAGCATGGCGTCGCTGGCAATGGTACCGATGCTCATCCGGTGCCTGCGGGCGATTTTCCGGTCCATCACCTGATAAAGCCCGTCCTCATTTATCTCGACTTTGGAATATTCACTGTACCTGCTGAGTGACTTTCCGCCGGTGGTTATGAAGGTCAGGATCCAGTCCCATTCTTCGGCGCTCAGGCTTTGGTAAGCAAAAGTGCTTTGTACTTCAGCTAATAGTTCATCGGGATAGAATCCATCCGAAACGGCCAGGGTGACCAGGTATTGAATCAGGACATCGTACGGCTTAAGGATCGGTTCCCGGCTTTCCATATCCTGCTCTTTGGCGGCAGTTTTGAGAGCAGCGGCCTCCACGAGTTCAAGGGCGTGAGTCGGTACGAAATAAATTGTGCTGGTGGCTCCGGGCTGGTGACCACTTCGCCCGGCCCGCTGCAGGAACCGGGCTACACCTTTAGGGCTGCCGATCTGGATAACGGTATCCACGGGACTGAAATCCACCCCCAGGTCGAGGCTGGAGGTGCAAACAACGGCTTTCAGTATTCCTTCATGTAAAGAATCTTCGACCCAGTCGCGTACTTTTCGGTCCAGTGATCCGTGATGGATCGCGATGGTGCCGGCCAGGTCGGGACGTTTTTCAAGAATATGCTGGAACCAGATCTCGGACTGAGCCCGGGTGTTGGTGAAAATGAGCGTGGACCGGTTGTCATCAATGATGGGTATTATCTTCGGGAGTAAATTGAGCCCCAGATGACCGTGCCAGGGAAACTTCTCGATCTCATCCGGAAGTACAGAACGGATCTGAATGTCTTTTTCTACTTCCGCCCTGATGATGACCGCATTGTTGCGCTTGTGTCTGGCCCCCAGGAGTACCTCCAGCGCCTGTTCCAGATTGCCGATGGTGGCAGAGATACCCCACACCGAAAGTTCGGACCGCATGGCTTTGAGCCTGGAAAGGGCTAGCTCGGTCTGAATGCCCCGTTTAGAACCCAGAAGTTCATGCCATTCATCCACTATAACGGCTTCCAGATCCTTAAAGTGGCGCTCATACTTCTTTTGAGCCATCAGGATATGAATGCTTTCCGGTGTCGTGATGAGCACTTCGGGCATCCTGCGGTTTTGTTTCTGTTTCACTGATTGGGCTACATCCCCGGTACGCCGGCCTATCTCCCATGGAATTTCCAGTTCATCTACCGAGCGCTGCATGGCTTTCTGGATATCTTTGGCAAGCGCACGAAGCGGAGTGATCCAGAGCACTTTCAGGCCGCTGTCTTTGATCTCCCGGTAGTCTCCGGGATGTGCATCGATCCAGCGAATCAGGTTGGGCATCCACAAAGCGAAGGTCTTTCCGCTACCTGTGGGAGCGTTCAACAGCCCATTCTTTCCCTTCAGAAAGGCCTCCCACACTTCCTGCTGAAAGCCGAAGACCTCCCAGCCTCTGGAGGAGAACCAGTCTTCAATGATCTGTTGGCCTTTGGAAGAGCTTTTCATAGTGAATGATGAGGATCGGAACTTAAACGGACGGATAGTAACAAATTTTGATAGGATTGTGTCTTGATTCTCCGCCTAAAAAAGCACAACATCCCAGTCTATCTGAAACCTAACCGACTCAAAAAATGTGGCTTAATATAAAATCGTTCAGCGAATATGAGGATACCTTCAAAGAAAGTGAAAAGGACCGGCTGGCTTTCTGGGAACACGAAGCAGGGACCTTTTACTGGAGAAAACGCTGGGATAAAGTACAGAGCGGAGGTTTTGAAACGGCTGATATCAAATGGTTTGAAGGAGGGAAGCTGAACATTACCGAGAACGCGCTCGACCGCCACCTGAATACCATCGGCAATAAGACGGCCTTTATTTTTGAGCCCAATCATCCGGATTCTTTCCGCCGGACCATTACTTACCGGCAGCTGCATGAGGATGTGTGCCGATTCAGCAATGTTTTGGAAAGCAAAGGCATCAAAAAAGGGGATCGGGTCTGTATCTACATGGCGATGACCCCGGAACTGGTGATCGCCGCCCTGGCCTGTGCGCGGATCGGAGCGGTACACTCCATCGTATTTGCCGGTTTCTCGGCACAATCGCTTCGTGACCGCATCAATGATTGTGACGCCAGGATGCTGATCACGAATGACGGACTCAGAAGGGGAGACAAGCATGTACCTCTGAAAGATATTTCGGATGAAGCGCTGAAAGACGCCCCGTCAGTGGAAAGCGTAATCGTGTGTCAGCGTACCAACCGGGATATCAACTGGGTGGAGGGACGTGACGAGTGGTGGCATATGCTGATCCGCAATGCCTCACGCCACCATGAAGCGGTGGAGATGGATGCGGAAGATCCGCTGTTTATCCTATACACCTCCGGTTCTACCGGAAAGCCCAAGGGCGTGGTGCATACCTGCGGTGGATATATGGTGTATACCAGCTACTCTTTCCGAAATGTATTTCAGGTGGGAGCCGACGACATATATTGGTGTACCGCGGATGCGGGATGGATAACCGGACACAGCTATATTATCTATGGGCCGCTTTTTACCGGTACGACCGGGATCATTTTTGAGGGGACCCCAACCTATCCTGATGCTGGCCGTTTCTGGGAAGTGGTGGAGAAGTACAAGGTCACGCATTTCTATACGGCTCCGACCGCCATTCGCGCGCTCATGAGCTATAACCTGGATTTTGTAAAGAAGTATGACCTGAGTTCGCTTAAAGTACTGGGCACCGTAGGGGAGCCGATCAACGAAGAAGCCTGGCACTGGTATCATGAGCATATCGGTAATGGAAGGTGTTCCATCGTGGATACCTGGTGGCAGACCGAGACCGGAGGGATCATGATCTCACCGCTGGCCGGGATCACCCCGACCAAGCCCGGCTTTGCTACCTTACCGCTCCCGGGCATCTTTCCGGTACTGATGGATGAAAACGGAAAGGAGATCGAAGGAAACGGAGTGGAAGGGAACCTGTGCATCAAACATCCCTGGCCATCCATTGCCCGGACTGTTTACGGGGACCACGAGCGCTATAAGCAGACCTATCTGTCCGCATACAAAGGCTATTACTTTACCGGAGACGGCTGTCGCCGGGATGAGGACGGGTACTACCGCATTACAGGACGGGTGGATGATGTGCTGAATGTATCGGGGCACCGGTTAGGCACCGCTGAGATCGAGAATGCTCTGGATGAACATCCGAAGGTGGTGGAGACGGCCGTGGTGGGCTATCCGCACGATATCAAAGGGCAGGGGGTCTATGCCTTCATGATCTGTGACGGAGAAGTGGAGGACGCCGAGACTTTTAAAAAAGAACTGCTGGAGCTGGTGACCAAGATCATCGGCCCGATTGCCAAACCGGATAAGATCCAGATCGTGCCCGGACTTCCGAAAACCCGTTCCGGTAAGATCATGCGGCGTATCCTGCGCAAAGTGGCCGCCGATGATCTGGAGAATCTTGGGGATACTTCCACACTCTTAGATCCGAGTGTAGTTGAGGCGGTCAAAGAAGGAAAAGCGATTTAGCTTCCAAAAGAGAGGAAGCAGGACTGAAGTCCTTACTTGTTAATGTTCTTGCTGGCACTATATTTCGAACTCATATAGTTGATTTGACCAGATCATAGTCAAGCAAGTGGTTTCAACCACGCGGATTAGAAAAAGGAAGGTTGACGCCACCACCTTGCCAGCCCCGGGTGTGGTAGAAACTAATAAAGAAGGAAAGGCGATCTGAGCTAGAAGCTCAGCAAATACCCCACCGGCAGGAAGATCAGGCTCACGACAAGCAGGATGAGCCGGAAGCGGGTCTTTACCGTTACCGGATGGAAGAACAGTCCGAAGGTGTAGGGATTGGCATTCAGCCAGTCGTAGTAATGATGTCGGTGGGCGGATCCCAGCGCCATCGTTACGTGTCCGTGCAGGATGGTCATCATAAAAGGAACGGCGAACATAAAAGCTCCGATATAACGGAGGGTCTCATCCATTCCCACCAGTCGCGCGGCATAGTAATAAGGCCAGGCAAAGAGTACCATCATGGGAACAGTCAGCAGCCAGTTAATGATGCTGATACGCTTATAATTGGATTCGGAAAGCTCGGACATGGGTTTAATGGTCACCCTGAGTAAGCTGCGAAGGCAGCGCATCGAAGGGTCTCAAATATTATCGGATTTATCATTGTTTTAAGGCTTGAGATCCCTCGGCTTCGCCTACCTAGCGGCAGACAAGCTCGGGATAACAAGCAGGGTTAAATTTTAGAAGCGATCAGCATTTCGATCTCGCGGAAGTCCATATCAAACATCCTGGCCAGCGACTTCTTGGTGAGATGTTTTTTATATACGTAGGTTCCGTTGCGGAGAGCTTCATTTTCCCAGAGGCATTCTTTTACTCCCCCCGCATCTCCAATAGCCAGTACATAGGGCACCAGCACGTTATTGAGGGCGTAGGTCGCCGTTCGGGCTACCGTTGCAGGCATATTGGGGACGCAATAGTGGGTAACGTCGTGTACCTGATATACCGGATTGGAGTGCGTTGTGGCTCGGCTGGTTGCCACACACCCTCCCTGATCAATGACGGTATCCACGATCACACTGCCGGCTTTCATGGAGGCTACCATCTCATCGGTTACCCAGCAGGGCGAGCGTTCACCTTCTGCCATAGCTGCTCCGATGATCACATCGGCAAACTTGAGAGCTGAGGTGAGATATTGCTCGTTGGCGACCGCGGTAATGATCCGACGATCAAGCGCGTTTTCCAGGCGGCGGAGTGCATTAAGGTCGGTATCCATCACAAAAACCTGCGCGCCATAACCCAGGGCGGTCCGGGCTGCATATTCGCCGGTGATCCCCGCTCCGAGGATCACCACCGTGGCCGGAGGCACACCCGAAATTCCCCCCAGCATGATACCCTGACCATCGCTGTGGCTTTCCAGATAGTGTGCAGCCGTCTGAACGGCGACGGATCCGGTAATTTCATGCATCATACGGACGATGGGGAACTCCCGGTCTGCGTCCCGGATGAATTCATAGCCGATACCGGTTACCGATTTCTCTATAAAATGTTTGAAATACTCCTCCGTCTGGCTGCCGATGTGTATAGCCGAGATAATGGCCTGATCGGGCTCCAGGTACTCATATTCATCTTTAGTCAGCGGAGCAACCTTCAGGATAAGCTCTGATTTCTTGAAGAGGTCTTCCACGCTGTAAGCGATCTCGGCTCCCGCATCCGCATAGTCCCGATCAGTGAAGTTGGCTTCTTCTCCGACTCCTTTTTCAATATAGACTTCATGGCCGTTTCCTTTCAGGATGGACACTCCGCCTGGAGTCAAAGACACCCTTTTTTCATCGTTCGAAATCTCTTTGGGAATGCCGATGCGCAGAGACACCTGACTCCTGGAGCGTATGAGGTGCTTTTCCAGGGTCTTTAAACCGATCTGTTCGGTATCGAGAGGGTTAATTTCCATGCGACAGAGTATTTAACGTTGTGCGAAGATAGGGAAATCGATTCTCAATTAAGAATGTATCAATGTACTGCTGAGCATGTTGAATTTCTCTTTAACCTGCCTTCGCCGGCAGCCAGTCAGTTGGCGGTTCAAAATGACAAAATTATAGATCGTTAATCCAGGTTTTCGCCGATCAGATTCAGGAAGCTTTCTTCATTAAGAATCTCAATACCCAGTTCCTGAGCTTTGGTTAATTTGCTGCCTGCTGATTCTCCCGCCAGTACGTAATCGGTATTTTTACTTACAGAGGTAGCCGTCTTGCCGCCGTGCTTTTCGATGAGGTCGGTAGCCTCTTTTCTGGTCAGGTTTGGCAAAGAGCCGGTAAGCACCAGCTTTTTACCTTCCAGTATGCTGGATGCCTGTTCCTGCTCCTCTGCTTCTACCTTGAGACCGTACGAGACCAAACGATCGACGATGGCGGTATTTTTTTCATTGCTGAAGAAATCCACTACCGATTCCGCGATACGGGGGCCAATGGCGTTCACATTCAGCAGTTCTTCTTCCGTAGCATCGCGCAGCTTGTCCAGGCTTTTGAAAGCGGTGGCAAGGTCTTTGGCAACGGTTTTACCGACAAAGCGAATCCCCAGCGCATAGAGTAGCCGTTCGAAAGGCTGAGCTTTACTTTTTTGGATGCTGTCAATGAGGTTTTGAGCGCTTTTCTCAGCCATTCGTTCCAGCGGGATGATCTGATCGACAGTCAATTCATACAGGTCCGCATAGGTTTGAATGAGTCCCTCCGATACCAGCTGATCCACCACTGATTCTCCCAGTCCCTCAATATCCATGGCGTCACGTGAGGCAAAGTGTTCAATTTTAATGCGTACCTGCGGAGGGCAGGTAGGGTTTACACAACGCCAGGCTACTTCCCCCTCGTACTTTACAAGCTTTGAATCGCAGGCAGGACAGGTTTTCGGGAATTCAAAAGGACCGGGCCGTTCAGCGCGCTCCGGGTTGACCACGCTGATCACCTGGGGGATGATCTCCCCGGCTTTTTCCACCACAACCGTATCCCCGATGCGGATGTCCTTGCGATGAATTTCGTCTTCATTATGCAGCGAGGCGCGCTTTACGGTAGTTCCCGCCAATAAGACCGGTTCCAGTTCGGCTACCGGAGTTATGGTGCCCAGGCGGCCTACCTGAAGAGTGATATCGTTGATGACGGTTGTAGCCTGTTCGGCTTCGAATTTATAGGCTATGGCCCATCGCGGAAACTTGGAAGTCGATCCCAGCTGCTCCCGCAGGTGACTCTGATTCACCTTGATGACGACTCCATCGGTTTCGTAGGGGAGGGTATGGCGCAGTTCTTCCCACTCTTTTATGACACCATGCACCTCATCAATGGTGCTGCAAACTTTAGGGTATTTATTAACCGGAAGTCCAAATTCTTCAAGAAGCTCTGTTTTCCTGGCTTGGGTCAGGCTGTCGTCTTCACTATCCAGCAACAGATCAAAAGCAAAGAAACGGATCGGTCGTTGTGCAACGGCTTTGGGATCCTGCATCTTCAGAGAACCGGCCGTGGAATTTCTGGGATTGGCGAAAACCGAAAGCCCTTCTTCTTCACGGCGTTGATTCAATCGGGCAAAGGCCTCCCGTTCCATAAAAGCTTCACCGCGTACTTCCACCACATCGGGATAATTTCCCTTCAGCTTAAGTGGGATATCCCGGATCGTCTTTACATTTCGGGTGATATCATCTCCTTTCTGTCCATCGCCCCGGGTAGCGCCCAGCACCAGCTCACCGTGTTCGTACCTCAGCCGCATGGAGGCGCCGTCAAATTTGAGCTCCACGAAATAATCATAGTTGTCATGCCCCAGGATTTTACGGACCCTGCCGTCAAAGTCGTTGAGTTCTTCTTCGTTGTAGGTGTTGTCAAGGCTCAGCAGCGGAACCGGATGTTCCACCGTTTCGAACTCGGAAGAAGTATCGCCTCCTACCCGCTGGGTAGGGGAGTCGGGGGTCAGGAGATCGAACTCCTGTTCAAGCTTATCGAGTTCGTTAAGCTTTTCGTCAAATTCCTTATCGCTGATAAAAGGCTGGGCGTCGTTATAATAGGCGCGGTTGGCCTCGTTTAACAGATCCCGAAGTTCCTGAACACGTTTCCTGGCTTCTTTTTTGGTCATATCTATTCAGATAGTACTTAGAAACGGATGCGATAGACGATGCTGTCGGGTTCTCCCACAGAAAGCGGAAACTGCTCCGGAGCGGGTTCCAGATATTCGGGACGGTTCAGGTCTTGCCGGGTAAGAAGGATGGAGTCGTATTCCGGATCAAAGTTATTCTGTCTGGGGTTGTTGATGATGTGGCCGTTGAACATCAGCAACATCCGGGAATACTGCCCCCGCACAAGAATGGTATCTCTAAAATCAAAATAGTAGGCCTCGCCACGATCCATCCAGAAAGGATTGGTTCGCCAGTTAAGATCACTGGTAACCCGAACCGGTTCCAGCTTGTCGAATGCAGCATAAACCACGATGCTGAGGGTATCTCCGAGAGACGAAACGGCCGGCGTAGTCTCATTTGGAGTCGTATCGGTTTCGGTCTGGCGATTGTCCGTACCTGTTTCGGTACCATTATCCGGGGCCTGAACCTCATTATCAAAACCAGATATCAGATCATCCCCGCCGGCGGTCTGTGAAGGTTCTTCCTGACTTCCGAAGAAAGCCCTCATGTCATCCGCAAAATAGTATCCTGCCCCTCCGGCTCCGGCTATCACTAGAATGATGAGGAAGATCACCCAGGCTTTGGAATTTGCAGGAGAGGTGTACACCTTCTTGCTCATGTTGGCCCAGTCAACGGTGGCAACAGTTGGGGCCTGTTGGGTGGAACGGGCTTTGGTGGCATCCGGCGTTTCTTTCTGGCCGGCTGGTGCCGCTGCCGGGGAATCATCACTATCCTCTTTTGCCGAAGCACTTTCCCCTTTGGAGGAGGCCGGAGTGTCCGGTTCGGTATCTTCCTCTACGCTGACGGTATCCTTATGTACACTGTAAGATTCCGATTTGGGCCGGGGGTTCAGCATGTCCAGCAGATCATGCTCATAAGTTCCCGCGTCATGTTTTTCAAGAGCCGCCAGTATATACTCATCGGGAATCTTCAGGGCCCTGGCATAACTTCGGACGAAACTGCGTAAATAGGTTTTATTTTCGCTGGACTGGTTAAATAAGGTGTCGTTCTCAATGGATTGTAAAGTGTGAACGGCGATCTTGGTAGCACTGAAAATATCCTCAAGCGTGAGATTTTTTTCTTTACGGATAGTTGCGAGATCTCTGCCCAGCGACATAGCGAAAACTTTAAGATTCCTTGTGATTCTGACAGCAAACTAAGTAATTAAAGTTGTTGGCAAAAGCAACTGCTTACAATTAACTGTTAAAAAATGCTCAGGCCGATTCGTTTTCTGAAAGAATCTTTTACAGAGCTGCTTTTTCCGAAAGTCTGCAGCCTGTGCGGAATGCCTCTTTCGGGGAAGCAGCAGTTTATCTGCGGGGAATGTATTCAGCATAAGTTTGAGCATGCCGAATTGTCCAGGGAAGAACTGCTGAACCTGCCTGAAACCGTGGACGGAAGAATAGCTCTCTGGCAATTTGATAAGGGAGGATATCTGCAGGACCTGCTGCATGATCTCAAGTATAAACGATTGACGGGAATGGGGCTGGATCTGGGAGCGGCACTGGGTATGAGGATTAAACAGTTCCCAATCGCTTCAGAAGAAGAGATTCTATTAGTACCGGTGCCGCTTCATCCCAAAAAGCGAAAGAAGCGCGGATATAACCAGTCGTTCTACATTGCAAAGGGAGCGCAGGCGGTGCTAAAAGCGGAGATCATTTCCGCGAAAGCTGTGCGGCGGATCAGAAATACCCGAACACAAACCGGGTTTTCACTTGAGCAAAGGCGCTCAAATATTGAAGGTGCTTTTGTGGTGAAGGAGACCGGGGCAGTTGAAGATAAAGCCATACTGATCATTGACGATGTATTCACAACAGGGGCAACGTCCTTTGAGCTTGCTCATGTGATCAAAAAAGCAGGTGCTTCTAAGATTTATATCGCTACTGTTGCGCAGGCCTGAATTCGTGCAGGATTAAAAGTATATTCAGCTATGAGTTCCGAAGATCAAAAAAAGTATGAGTGGCGCATGCTGGAGATGCCTAATGGCATCAGTACATCAAATGGTAATTGGTACAGCATAAGCCGCGAAGGCATAGAAAAATACATCCCCGGCTTACTGGACAAGGTAGAGCTGGAAACCATAATCCGTAATGCAGATGAGTGGCACAACAGTGCGAACGCGCTGGCACTGATTGTATATCTGGCACTTCCTTTTACCGGGCTTGATCCGGTACTCGCTTTTCTCGCTTCTCTGGCCTTCTTTATGATCTGGTATCTGAATACCTCCGCCTTTGCAAGCGTGGGATTGAGTAAGCTGATTCGCATTATCAACTCTGACGGACTGCTTTATGTGCTCTCGGCTTCCGCATTCATCTATTTTGCCTGGCAGGAGCAATACACCACCTTATGGCTGGGAGTGGTTTTGTTTTTTCTTTACAAGGTCGGTCTGCTGAATCTTATCCTGAAACTCTATGCCTCTAAAAAAGAAGAGGCCACTCCAACCCGCGCCGACCGGGTGTTGAATATGATGCTCATTCGGTACGGAATGAGAGAAGGGATGATACCGGAAAAAGTGCGGCAGATGCAGGACGAATTACTAAAGACGGCCAACTACCACAAGACCCGGAAGAAATCCAAAGACTGACACGATTTATCGGTTATGAAACACATCTACGTGATCCGTCACGGGGAAACGGACTTCAATAAAAACCACCGGATGCAGGGGAGAGCTATTGATGCCTCCATCAATGCCACAGGAAGGGCGCAGGCTCTGGCCATCGCAGAGTACCTGAAGGATAAACCCGTTTCACTGATAGTGACGAGTGGCCTGAAGCGCACCCTGGAAACGGCACAGCCGTCCATTGAGTACCATCAGGCAAGGGTGCAAAGTTTTGAAGAGCTGGACGAAATGAGTTTCGGAGAGCTGGAAGGAAAGGAATTTTTTAAAGTGAAAGAGGAGATCAGAAGGCTGCATGAAAACTGGAGTTCCGGCAACACGAGATTGCGAACTCCCGGAGGGGAGCATCCCGAGGAGGTATTAGAACGGGCAGATGCAAAGATCAGAGAGCTTCTGGGCCGCTCAGAAGACGAGCATATCGTACTGATGCTGCATGGCCGCTTGATCCGGATACTTTTGAGCGAATGGCTGGGCTATGGCCTTCAGAATATGCACCGGATACAGCATTGCAACGGGAGTATCAACCACCTCATATGGGACGGACAGAAGTTTGAAGCCGTCGCGCTCAACATTACGGATCATTTGGAAGAATTGGTCAACAACTGATCCTATCTGAGCGAGGCTTTTTGTATCTTATCGGGCTTCAGGAAACCATTTGGAAGGCTTCCTGGTTGAACGTGTCAAATAAAGCATCTACATCCGTTTATGAGTGAAAAAGTAAGATCCATGTTTGCAGATATCGCCGGCGACTATGACCGGGTAAATACCATTCTCTCTTTCGGGGTGCATCATGGATGGAGAAAAAAGGCTGTGTTGGAAAGCGGCGCTCGAAAAGGGGACAGCGTGCTGGACTGCGCCACCGGAACCGGTGACCTGGCGATCGCTTTCAAGAAAGCCGTCGGGGAAGAAGGCTATGTGTTAGGCACGGATTTCTGTGCCCCAATGATCGAGCCGGCTCCCGCGAAAGCGGAGAAAGAGGGGCTTAAGATCGATTTTGAAGTGGCTGATGCGATGGACCTGCCCTACGAGGATGACCGCTTTACGATCTCCAGTATTGCCTTCGGTATCCGGAACGTGGATGATCCGGTCGTGGCCCTTAAAGAGATGGCCCGGGTGGTCAAACCGGGTGGACGAGTGGTGGTTCTGGAGTTTGGCCAGCCCAAAGGGCTGATGAAATATCCCTATGAGTTATACAGTCAGTTCATTATGCCGGCTGTGGGAGGGATGCTGACCGGTAATAAAGAGGCCTATACCTACCTGCCCCGGACGAGCGCCACCTTCCCGGCCGGTAAGAAATTTCTGAAACTGATGGAAACTACCGGGGCGTTCTCTGAAATGAGAGCAGAAAAGCTGACGGGAGGTATCGCCTACATATATGTGGGAGTTGTTCAATAATTGTATATTCACGGCCTAACTAACTAAAACCAGCACATGCATATAGAAGAAATTAAAAAAGTAATTCCGCACCGCTACCCTTTTCTGCTGGTAGACCGGGTGTTGGAAATGGGTGACGAAAATATAAAAGCCATCAAAAATGTGTCGGCTAATGAAGAGTTTTTTAACGGGCACTTTCCGGGCCAGCCTATTATGCCGGGTGTACTTCAGGTAGAAGCACTGGCCCAGGCCGGAGCCATCATGTTGATGACCAAAAAGGCCGATCCGGATACCCAGCTTATGGTTTTCACAGGCATCCAGAAATGTAAGTTCCGGCGGCAGGTGGTTCCCGGCGATCAGCTGGTTCTGGAAGTGGAGCTGGGCAGTATGCGCCGCAATTTCGTTACCATGGTGGGCAAGGCAACCGTGGATGGGGAAGTAGCCTGTGAGCTGGAAGCCTCGGCAGCCATTGTACCCAAAGACCAATAAAGGATTATGAGTACCAATACCTCCGATCGCCCCGCCAAGATCACTACCCAGACGGTTGTGGATATGAAGCGTCAAGGAGAGAAGATCTCCATGCTTACTGCCTACGACTTTACCATGGCCAAGATCATCGATGAGGCAGGTATTGATATCATCCTGGTAGGAGATTCTGCCAGTAACGTTATGGCCGGTTTTGAAACCACCGTCCCGATGACGCTAGATCATATGATCTACCACACTTCCTGTGTGGTCCGGGGCGTGGATCAGGCCTTGGTGATCGCCGACCTTCCCTTTATGAGTTATCAGGTAACGGCAAAGGAAGCGCTGATCTCTGCGGGACGGATGATGAAGGAGGCCGGAGCACATGCCGTTAAGATGGAAGGAGGAAAACCCATCATTGAGACCGTCAGGAAGATCGTGGACGCCGGTATTCCCGTGATGGGGCATCTCGGGTTGACTCCTCAGAGCATTTATAAGTTCGGAACTTATAAGGTGAGGGCTCAGGACGAACAGGAGGCAGAGACGCTGATTCGCGATGCCAGGCTCCTGGAAGAGGCGGGCTGCTTCAGTATTGTGCTGGAAAAGATCCCGGCTAAGCTGGCTAAGAGAGTGACCGGGGAGTTATCAATTCCCACGATCGGTATCGGAGCGGGGGGAGACTGCGACGGGCAGGTATTGGTGATTCATGACATGCTGGGAATGAACAAGGACTTCAGCCCGCGTTTTCTGCGTCGCTATGCCGACCTGCATGAGATCATGACCGGAGCGGTGCAGAATTTTATCAAAGATGTGAAAAGCAAAGACTTTCCTAACGAAGACGAGCAATACGGAGGCTGATGAGCAATTCCAAACCACTGATCCTGGTATGCAACGATGACGGAATCTTTTCGCCGGGAATCAAAGCGCTCGCGGAAGTAGCCGCGGAATTCGGAGAGGTGGTAGTTGTGGCGCCCGACCGGCAGCAAAGCGCTGTAGGTCATGCCATCACCATGTCGGTGCCGCTGCGGGCCAATGAAATGACCGTCGCGAAAAAATTCCGGGGATACGCGGTGAATGGTACCCCTGCTGACTGTGTAAAGCTGGCTCACGGTAATCTGCTGAGCAAGAAACCGGACTTGGTGGTGAGCGGTATCAATCACGGAAGCAACGCGGGTATCAATATTCTGTATTCCGGAACAGTTAGCGCGGCTACCGAGGGAACCATTCTGGGATATCCTTCCATCGCGGTAAGCTGCACCGATTATGATGAGGATGCGGATCTGACCGGATCGCAGGAAGCCGCCCGGCGCGTGATTCGATATGTGCTGAACAATGGCTTATCCAAAGGGGTAACGCTGAATGTAAACGCCCCGAAAGGAGGATTCAAAGGTATTGAGTGGAGCCGGATGGCTGACAGCCGCTATGTGGAGGAGTATGAGGATCGGGTGGACCCCTTCAACCGTGCCTACTACTGGCTCACCGGCAAGTT
Source organism: Balneola sp. (assembly GCA_965267385.1). Lineage (GTDB taxonomy): Bacteria > Bacteroidota > Rhodothermia > Balneolales > Balneolaceae > Balneola. The sequence goes on along the minus strand of OZ253957.1, from coordinate 1,956,583 downwards.
TGAGCTGCTGGATGAGCGGGAAGACTCCGACATCCATGTGCTGAATGAAGGCAAAGCCACCGTGACCCCGATCCAGTACGATCTCACCGATTACTCCCTGCTGGATGAAGTGAATGACGAGGATCTTTGATCAAAATCCCCTTTCGGCCAGGGTCCTTGCCACCCCGACCCAGAACGCCTTATAGACAGGGCGGTTTTCCCGGCTCACCTGCACATTGATCTGATTCATGTGGGACAGCTCCACCGTACCCAGGTGCTCTCCCCATTTGGCGCTTTCCACAGAAACGAAGGAATCATTGATGCCTTCTTTGTCAAAGATTTGAGTGTTTTGAAAGAGAAACACCGGATTGAGGGATTTGTCGGTATTTTTACCCACAGCGGCTGAGTAAGAGAAGATGGGAACATTGTCGGGATCCGGTGTTGCGGGATTAAAGACCTCCTGCACATAAGTTCGGGTGAGTTGCTCCACAGATCCCACAGCATCGCTTTTTTCCTCGGGATAGACTATTTCACCAAACCAGTCTGCCACTTCACCGATCTTTTCAAAGATCTTTTCCGGGGTCTTTAAAACCAGATCGGCGAGAAAGGTACCCCGGTGCGGGCTGGCGACCGTGGTAAGGGAGGCCACCCTGTCAGAAATATCAAGGTGAGCCAGCGCATGGCGCATATCGAGTCCACCCATGCTGTGCGCAACCACATTTACTTTTTCAAAGTCATAACGTTCACAAACTTCCTGTATCAGTTTTACCCAGTTGCCGGCCCTTGTCTCGATGGAAGCATAGGGAACCACGTTGGGAGCAATGGCCTGTACACCGTGCTCCCGCATAAGCATGCAGGGATCGTGAAGAGGGGAAGGTTTGATGAGCGTGCCTACCGCACCGAATCCGTGCGCCAGAAAAATGGGATGGCGCGTGCTGATGAGTTCGGGCTGAGGATACTGTTTCAGCTTAAGGCGCTTCAATATGGCGGGTGTTTGTGCCATTATTCATTCAGATCTGAAGGGTCGGTGGTGATCAGCCGGATGGTGCTTCGTATGGTTCCCCGGTCCATGATGTAGATATTCATGTTGCGTTCCGGAAAAATGACCTTGGCCGGGGAAGTCAGGTCGTGGGGATACAGCTTCTTGTGAAGCTTAAAGTGAAAGGTGGTTTTTGAGAAGGAAGGAGGAACCTGTACCCGGTACACGGTTCTGGAAAAGGTGCTGTCTACCTCAATATCATACCTGCGGTACTGAGATTCAGGAATATCATGGAGCTTGAGCTCAGTAACGATGAGGGAATCAAGGCCGCTGTTCATAACGACGCTATTCGTTTGCTGAGCGGGTACGGTGGCCAATATAATACCGCTGCTGAGGCAGGAAAGTACGAGCAGTAGGGTTGTTAGCTGTTTTTTGTTCTTTAACATTCAGATCGCAAGCTGCAGAATTTGTAGACAATCTAAAAACATCCCGGCAAAAGGGGTACCTATAAAAAATTTGGGTCTAGTGAAGCATAGCATGCTATAAATCTTTGTAACATATTGCTATGCAATGAATAACAAGTATTACAATCGTTCAAAAATTTCTGAATCCAAATTTCGGCAATTGATTCGGTATTTTGCGATGGATTTTACCGCCACGGATGCTGCTGAACTTACCGGCATTTCTCGGCGGTCGGTCACTGATATTTTCCAGCGTCTGCGCCATAAAATTGCCCGGTGGTCTGAGCAGGAAGCCCCACTGGCCGGAACCATTGAAGTCGATGAATCCTACTTTGGACCCCGGCGGATTCCAGGCAAGCGCGGACGCGGGGCGTCGGGAAAAACAATTGTCTTTGGCATTTTTAAACGCCAGGGAAAAGTGTACACCGAAATTGTGCCGGATGCTCGAAAAAAGACCCTGCAGCGCGTTATTCGTGGAAAAGTGAAGCCAGCCAGTGTCATTCACTCCGATGGCTGGCGCGGCTATGACGGCTTGGTAGATGTCGGCTACGACAAGCATTACCGAGTGAATCACGGCCAGGATGAATTCGCCAATGGCAACCGTCACATCAATGGCATTGAGTCGTTTTGGAGTTTCGCAAAACGTCGGTTGACCCAATTTAATGGCGTGCCTAAGAAAACCTTTTATCTGCATTTGAAAGAAACAGAATTTCGCTTTAATCATCGAAACGATAACTTATACAAGATTTTACTTACTCACCTTCGAGAGGACCCTCTCTGAGGTGTTTGCTTCACTAGACCCAAAATTTTACAGTTGATCCATTTAACGGTTTATAAATTAATGCCGATAAAAAGGGTGCCAATAGCGCGACAGAAGTTTTTTCGGAATACAGGGATCGTTACGCTCTACAACTTATTCAGATCAGCGACAATTAATTGATGCATACAACGAAACAGTGTTGCCGGGACCGGGTGGTGAACGCCTGCCTGGTTTTTGATAAGAATACTCTTGAGATCATTGATGGTAACGGAGTGGCTCTGGACCTGTACGGCTTTGATTCCGCTGAGCTCAGTAGCCTGAAGTTACCCCGCTTGATCCTGGAAAGAGACCGGGAACTACTAAGCCTCATTGTTGATCAACAGCAGTTAAGGGGTGCCATCATGCGTCATCAGGACAGCCGGGGGAGGCCCTTTCTGGTATATATGGATATCTATCCGTCGTCCGATTGCGAGAATCACTCTGTTCTGGAAATAGAGCCGGTCACTGCTTCTCTGGACAGCAAGGAATTCTTTCAGACCAACAGCCTGATGCTGGCTCATGTCAACCGGTCCGAGCTGGGGATGATCCTTTGGAACGAAGAGCTCAGGGTCATTCAGTGGACCCGTAAGGCTGAGCAAATATCCGGCTACAGCTTCAGTGAGATGTCGGGACGGTCTATTTTTGACCTGGATATTTTTTCAGCACTCGATTCGGCCACCTTCAAAACCAGGTTGTTTAAAATATTGCAGGCGCGGGAAGAAAACCTGATCATTGAAAGGGAGGTAAACACCCGGACAGGGAAGATCAAATGGGTTCGGCTTAATTTCTCTTTTATATGGGAAAACAACAGGATTAACTCCGTAATGTGCATAGTGGAAGATATTACGGAGAGCTATCATGCTTCCCGGGAACTCAGAGAAAGTGAATTACGGTACCGGACGCTGTTCGAGAACTCCACAGAGGGAGTACTCATCTACAAGAAAGGACGCTTTTTTGATTGCAATCAACGGGCGACCGAGCTGTTCGGGTGCAGCAAAGAGGAGATCGTTAAGCACGGCCCTTCTTATTTCTCGCCACCGTATCAGCCCTGTGGCGGAGATTCGGTTACACTGGCAATGCAGCACATCCGTACGGTCTTGGAAAAAGGCACTCACTATTTTGAATGGGAACACCAGAAAATGAACGGAACCCGGATCAATACGGAAGTGAGCCTGAGTGTTGTGGAAGTTGACGGAGAACAGCTCATACAGGCTTGCATTAAGGACGTGACCAAACGGAAGGAATACGAGAAGCGTATTCTCCAGAACGAGAAGCTGTTCAAAAGCCTGTTCCTGAACTCTCCTTCCGCCATTGTCATGGTCAATGCCCGCAATGAGGTGGAGCTTATCAATAAAAGCTTCGAGGACTTATTCGGATTTACCCAGGAAGATTTGCTTGGGAAGGACATTGACAAACTCATCGTGCCGGAAGAAGAGTATGATCAGGCTCCGAAAATGCCCGGTGTGGGTAACAATGACCGTAATGCATACCAGGAAGTCGTTCGCTACGATAAATGGGGGAATCCCAAAAACCTGATCGTCGCTGCCGTTCCAGTTTACCTGGACGGAGAGCCGTTCAAGGGATTCGGGATCTATGTGGATATCACCGAGTTGAAGAACAAGGAGCAATCCCTCAAAGAAACGCTCGAAGAAAAGCGGGTTTTAATGGCCGAGATTCACCACAGAGTGAAGAACAACCTGGCGTTGATAACCAGCCTGTTTCAGCTTCAGTCGTTTTCCGTGGACGATCCAAAGGTGAACACCGTACTTAAAGACAGTGTATCCAGGATCAGGTCGATCGCTATTGTTCATGAGTTGTTATACCAGAACGAGAGCTTTTCAAGAATCCCGGCCACGGACTACCTGCAGAGCATCCTGCAGCATGTGAACACCGAGCTCGGGCGTGAAGTGATTCTGGGCAAGGCCGAGCCCTTTGAGATCAATATCAATCAGGCGATCCCGCTGGGGCTCCTCACGACCGAGCTGCTGTTAAAGATCAAGAGTGAATCCCTTTCAGAAGATGAGGCTGTCAAAGTCAGTTTTGTACGCAATGGAGATATGATCGAGCTTCGCTTCGACGGGGTGACCGGAAATCCGTTTGAAAACGGGAATCATCACAAGAATGGGAACCTGCCTTCGCAGCTGATCGAAACGCTGGTAAAGCAACTGAATGGGGAGATCTTTACCTGCGATGAAAAGAAGTGTGATCGAAAGTGTTTTAAAGGCCTGCGCTTCCGGGCTTCTGAGGCAAATGGCTCGGCCAACCGGCATATGAAATGATCATTCTCTGAAGATCGTACCAAGCAGTACCGAGGCCAGTTCCTGTTTTGTGCCTTTGAATTCTTTCTGATCATTCCGGCTGATCAGATACACATGATTGGTATCGACTTCGAATCCGGCATCAGGGCTGGTGAGTGAGTTGGCAACGATCCAGTCGGCATTTTTGGATTTCAGCTTTCTTACGGCATTGGGGATGAGGTCTTCCGTTTCCATAGCAAATCCGATCAGTACTTGTCCGGGTTTCTTGTGTTCTCCCAGCCAGGCCAGAATGTCCCCGGTACGCTTCAGTTCAATGGACGTCTCCCCATCCGTCTTTTTTACTTTGTGCTGGTGAGTCTGAACGGGGGTGAAATCCGATACCGCCGCAGCCATGATCATCACATCCGCATCAGCATGTGCCCGCACCGCCTTAAACAGCTCTGCGGCGCTGGTAATGTGTTCGGTATAAATTCCTTCAGGTACCGGAGCGGTGACGTGGCCATGGATCAGTTTTACTTCGGCTCCCATACGCCTGGCTGCGTCAGCCATGGCAAAACCCATTTTTCCTGAACTGGGATTGGAAATAAAACGAACCGGATCGATGAATTCGCGGGTAGGTCCGGCCGTTACCACGACTTTTTTCCCCTGAAGCGGGCCGTTAACCAACCCGATGATCTCACTGGCTTTATCCAGGATGGTCCGGAATTCAGGAAGCCGGCCTTGCCCCGTGAGTCCGCTGGCCAGATAGCCGGCTTCAGGCTCCAGGACATGGTATCCGAATTCAGCCACCCTGGTCAGACTCTTCGAAACGGAAGGGGACTCATACATCTCACCATCCATAGTGGGGCAAATGAGCACAGGGCAGCGCGCCGCAAGGACGGTACTGGTCAGCATGTTATCCGAAATGCCCTGAGCGATCTTGGCCAAGGTATTGGCGGTACAGGGTGCGATCACAAACAGGTCGGCCCATTCTCCCCAGTTTATATGCCGGGTCCAGTCGGTGGAGGTATCCTCACCGGGGAAGATCTCAACGGCTACTTCATGGCCGGAAAGGGAGGCGAAGGTCTCTAAACCAACAAAGCGGGTGGCCGAGGGGGTCATTGTGACCCGAACTTCAGCTCCCGCTTTTTGAAATTCTCTGAGTAGAACAGCAGCCTTATAGGCTGCAATACCTCCGGTAACACCGAGAATAATGCGTTTACCGGAGAGCATAATTACTGATCTTCGTTGGGACGACGGAAATAGGTTTCGTCGTTCAGCATTTCATCAATGGCCCGCTGTACGGCATGAGGAAGTTTCTCAAAGGCTTTGGAGATTTGTTCCTGCTCTTCATTGAATGAGAATTCGTCGTCATCATCAAATCCTTCGAAATACTGAAGTTTCTCATCCAGCTCGAGTTTTTCCTGAGCCGCGATCTGCCGGGCCCTCTTGGCCATGATCACCAACAGCTCATATTTGTTGCCGGTGATCTCTTTCAGTTTTTCAATATCTAGTGTGCGAACAGGCATAATTGCTAATTTGAATTCATGAATTCGTCGACGGCTTCGCGAATCTGTGCGTAAGCGGTCTCTAAATCGTCATTAATAATGATCCGATCGAATCGACCGGCGTATGTAAGTTCTTTTTCAGCGCGTTCAAGACGCAGGGCAAGAGTTTCATCGTTTTCACTCCCGCGATCCAGTAAACGCTGTTTCAGGACCTCAAGGGAAGGAGGTTGAATAAAGATACTCAGGCATTCATCGCCGTAGATCTCTTTAATATTGAGTGCACCTTTCACCTCGATGTCAAGCAGCACAAAATAGCCTGATTTTAATTTTTTATCAACTTCTGATTGCAGCGTACCGTACCGTTTTCCGCCATAGAATTCTTCCCATTCCAGGAAGTCGCCGTTGTCGATTTTTGACTGAAACTCACCCTCACTGAGGAAATGATAATGAACTCCGTTTTTTTCACCTGCACGCGGCGGTCGGGTAGTCGCTGAAACGGAAAACTTCAGGTCTTCGAAATCCTCAAACAAACGTCTGGCCATGGTGGTTTTACCTGAACCGCTTGGCGCTACAAGGATAATCACCTTCCCTTTTTTTGAGTCTTTTGCCATGTAGTTTTAAGTGAAAGATGAAAAATGAAGAACCCTCCTGATCTTTCATCCTGAATTTTTCAATTTCGAATTTCTATTCAACGTTCTGAACCTGTTCTCTGATCTGCTCCAGGGCTTCTTTGGAACGTACGACATAATGTGCAATAGACGAGTCGTTGGCTTTAGAGCCGATGGTATTGAGTTCACGGTTCATTTCCTGTGTCAGAAAGTTCAGCCTCCGTCCGGCCGGATCCGGATGCTCGATCGCTTCAATGAAAAACTTAAGGTGCGCCCGCATTCTCACGATCTCTTCCGTGATATCCATTTTATCGGCCAGCACGGCAACTTCCATCTCCAGTCGTTCCTCGTCAAAGTTTTCGTCTTCCAGCAAAGCCTTAATACGTTCTCTGAGTCGGGTGCGTAGTTCTTCGGTCCGGCCATTACTGGCCTTTTCCACTTCCCTCAGGTTTTCCTCTATGCTGTTCAGCCGTTCCCGGAAATCTTGTTCCAGCTGTTTTCCTTCCTGTGTCCGCATGGCGATGAGGTTCTCAATGGCTGCTTCGGCCGCGCTGAGAGCCACACTCCATTTACGCTGAAGGCTTTCCTCGTCCTCTTCTTTCGAAATAAAAACATCTCCAAAATTAAGAATGCTCTGCAGGCTGACATCCTCTTCAATTCCGGCGGCATCCTGAACCTCTTTCAGAATTCGGGTGTAGGCTTTGACCTTGACCTTATCCACCTGGATATGAGGTTCTCCTTCATCCGATTCGGACACATGAACGGTCACATTCAGTTTGCCACGACTGATGCTTTCCTGAAGGAGTTCTTTAAGCTGCAACTCTTTGTCCTGCAGCCGCTGCGGAAGCCTCGTGGTAATATCCAGATAGCGGCTGTTCAAAGATTTGATTTCTACGGTAGCGCTGAAGCCGTTATCAGCGGCTTCACCACGCCCGAATCCCGTCATTGAAAGAATCATAAAGAGTGGGGTCGATGATAAATTAGACCGCAAAGGTACGAAAGTACCGGCGAAAAAAGGAAGAGCGTTATGTTTGGCTCAGCAGCCGGCGGTGATAGTTGATCTGCCCCAGGTGGTAATTGAAATGTCCATAGAGGTGCGTAAGGAAGAAGGCGGTACTCATTTCCTTACCCAGCACATCAAGGGGATACATCGCATCAAGGGATTTCTGGTCGATGTGTTGGAGAGTAGTGAGAACTTCATTCTTTGCCAGCCGGTTTCGTTCCAGCAATTCCTCAACACTGACCGTACCGTTAAATTCAAATTCCCGGTCTCTTTTGTAACCGGTATCCCCCAGTATAGCGCCGATGAAATGGCGGAGATTACCGGCCAGGTGTAAACTCAGGTTGCCGGCACTGTTGTTGATCCCCTTGGCTTTCTTCCAGATGTCAGCAGGGTCGTTATAGGATTTCAGCTCATGCTCCAGTCGGTCAAATTCTCTTTCAAACAGTTGCCTGAGCGTCTGATTAAGCATTTTTTTCCTCTTTCTTGACAAGGCTTACCGCGTTTGCACAATAGCGCAGGCCGCTGGGTTCGGGTCCATCCGGAAATACATGTCCCAGGTGCGCGTCACAGGTATTACAAACGATCTCGACCCGTACCATACCATGTGTGTAATCTCCATAATAGGCAATGGCATTTTCCCTGACCGGCTGGGTGAAGGAAGGCCATCCCGTCCCGCTTTCGAATTTCTCGCTGGCATCGAAGAGGAGGGTATCGCAACACACGCAGGCGTAGAGCCCCGGGTCAAAGCGGCTGCAGACGTCGCTAGAGAACGGCCTTTCGGTTCCTTTTTTGCGGGTGATCAGGAATTGTTCTTCGGTAAGCTCCTTTTTCCATTCGTCTTCAGACTTTTCCACCCTTCGGTCGGGTTCTGGATTGCCGTTCTTGACGTAATTGAGAATGTCGTTCCACTTGATCATGTGCATATTCAGTTTTAGATATCGCTCCAGATCCTGAATCAAGCCTGTCGGCAGACAGGTTCAGGATGACAGCGAGAAAATTAAAGTTGTTCAACAGGGCGGGCGATCATGATGCCGCTGTTTTTTGAGTCTGGTTTCAGGAACGCAGAGATGGGTTCTTCTGAGATCTCCACTACCTGGTTCGATTGAGATGCATGTAACAGGTGCATGCGTCCGTTTTGTTCTACCAGCACGGCAACGTGAGCGACATCCAGGCCTTCGATATCGGTGGTCAGCCCAATGATATCTCCTTCTCTCAGCAGATGCTCGTACTCACCGATCTTCTCTTTCGGGATGTAATAGTAGGTGCCGCTGCTGATCTGCTGTTCCTGCTCTTCAATGAGCGGGATGTATTCCGGATTGTTCTTCAGATGTTTGTAGCTGTCCGGATGGGAGCTCATGAAATCCACCTGATTTCTGTAGGGTACGCCAAAACTATCCGCCGGTGTTTCCACCAGCTTGTTGTCGCGGTTGTTGTAGATCCAGTCACTGAAATAATGAAGGCGGCTGGGATATTCTTCCCGTTTGCCGTCCCGGTATCGGATTCGCTCCAGCTCTTTGGCAAAGCGCCCGAAAGTCTGCTCTTCTGATTTAAGCGTGCGGGCCAGCGCGAGCAGGTTTTCGGCATAGGTGGTACAATCCATTTCCCGCAGATTGACGATGAGTTTTTCTGAGTCGGTCACCTCGAGCGTGTGGGATACATACTCTTCTCCGATAAAATACTTGCCGATTTCGGGAATCAGCGTGCCGATGGGCTCATCCGACCGGTCTCCGTATTTTTCCAGGATGTCTCTGAATATGGCTGCATCCTGTTCAGTATATATGATCTCGTCCCGTTCCTTCGATTGCGGGCTTTTTTCCTGGGCGCAGGCCTGTATGGCCAGGGCAGTGATCAGCAAAACAAAAGACAGTTTTTTCATGGTCATGTAATCAGTTTTCGGATCCTGTCCGCAAAAGCCCGGGCCTCTTCGGGGCTTTTTCCTTCCGAGTAAATCCTGATGATAGGCTCGGTATTGGATTTTCGCAGATGGACCCAGCCTTCTTCGAAATCTACTTTCACACCATCAGTGGTGTCGGGTTCCAGGTTGGTATAACGTTCCTGAACCATTTGAAGTACCTCATCGGCTTCTTTGCCTAATGCCTCAAGTTCGATCTTGCTTTTGCTCATGAAATAATCCGGGAAGCCGGCCCGGTATTCCGAAGAAGAGATTCCTTTCTCTGCCAAGAGCTGCACGATACAGGCAATTCCCACCAGGGCATCCCGGCCATAATGCAGGTCCGGTACAATCACGCCTCCGCTTCCCTCACCGCCTGCTACCGCATCTGTTTCCTGCATCTTTTTTACCACGTTGATCTCCCCGACGGCAGAACGATGACAGATTTGTCCATAGGTTGATGTGACATCATCGGCCACCCGGGATGAGGACAGGTTGGTCGTAGTAGGCCCTGCTTTTTTGGATAGTATGAAGTCAAAGACGCTGGCCTGGGTGTATTCCTCACCAAACAATTTGCCGGTGTCATCAACAAGGGCGAGCCGGTCCGCATCTGGATCGGTGACCACGCCCAGATCGGCCCCGGTGCTGGTTACAAACTCACAGATCTCAGTCAGGTTCTCGGGCAGGGGTTCCGGATTGTGAGGAAAAAGTCCGTTGGGGGTGCAGTGAATAGTATGGATGTTGTTTACCCCCAGTTTTTTGAGCAGTAAGGGGACGGCATGGGATCCCGCTCCGTTGACAGCATCCACCGCCACCGAAAGATCAGCGTTGCCGATGACCTCTGTATCTATGTAGGGAAGTGCAAGTATCTCCTGTATATGATGATCCAGCAGATCGTGGTCTTCATGTATTTTGCCGATCCTGTCATAGGGCTGGTAATTGAATTTACCGGAGTCTGCGATAGCGAGCATCTCTTTGCCTTCCGCGGCATCCATGAATTCACTTTTCCCGTTCAGAAGCTTGAGCGCGTTCCATTCAGCAGGATTGTGACTGGCTGATATGATAATACCCCCGGCCGCATTGTGCTTCAGTACTCCCATGGCAACGGTCGGTGTCGGGACAATCCCCGCTTTTATTACATCACAGCCTACACTCGCCAGCGTGGAGGCAACGATATTTTCGCAAAGTTCTCCGGTGAGGCGGCTGTCTCTGCCGAGCACTACCGTACCGCCATTGAGCCAGGTACCGTAAGCTGCTGTAAAACGGGCCAGGTTTTCGGGAGTCAGGTCTGTTCCAAAGATTCCTCTGATTCCGGAAACAGAGATCATTAATGCCATAGTTGTTCGCTCTTATTGGATGAATCAGGTTATCGTTCAGGTACCCAGGGTGTTTCGGTGACCCCTGAATGATAGTTCTCAAAACGGGCGATCACGAACAGAAAATCGGAAAGCCTGTTCAGATAGGCGATTGCCAGATCAGAGATCTCTTCTTCGTTTTTACACTCCACGGTGAGGCGTTCCGCGCGCCTGCAAACCGTACGCGCCAGATGAAGGGAGGCGCCACCCGGAGTACCGCCCGGAAGGATAAAGTTCTTCAGTGGAGGCAGGGTTTGTTCCATTTCATCAATGCAGTTCTCCAGGTACTCCACCTGCTCATGTTCAATTCTGGATATGCGTGTGTCGGTTTCCGGAGGGGTGGAGAGGTCGGCCCCCAGTACAAAGAGCTGTGATTGCACTTCATCCAGCATCACTTTGGTTTTGGGAGAGACCTCGTGCGCGGAAGCCAGGCCTATCAGAGAATTGAGTTCATCAACCGTGCCGTAGGCTTTGATGCGTGCGGAGCTTTTTGGAACCCGCTGTCCTCCAAAGAGTGAGGTTTCCCCTTTATCGCCTTTTTTCGTGTATATTTTCATAGGAATTAATTTTGCCCAAAATAGCCTTTTGAAGCTTAACTTTCCGCCGGCCTTTTAAAGCTTTTACTAAAACTGAATTCCGGGATCATTACTATCCCGCATGTAATCCATTCTGATAAACGATCATCCATGAAACTGATACAGGTCTGCTTTTTATTGTTGTTGTTTCAATCACCGGCTGTTCTGTCCCAAGACCATGAGCCTCAGAACGGCTACGAGGTACTTGAAGCGATGTACAGGCAATATGAGGGGAAATGGTACAAGAACTTTCGTTTCAGGCAAATGACGACCTTCTACGGCCCGGGCGAACAGGTGGTGCGCAGACAGGTATGGCATGAGGCAATGACGCTGCCGGGACGGCTGGCGATCAAATTTGATGAGAAAAACAGTAACAATGGGATATTGTTCAATAGCGGAGAACAGTATGGCTTTGCGAACGGCCAGCTGATCCAGCAAATGACCAGGGTTCATGATCTTCTGGTGTTGGGTTTTGATGTTTACCATCAGGATCCGGAAAAAACAGCCGGGCAGCTCAAGCAGAATGGTTATGATCTTTCCAAACTCTATATGGATGAATGGCAGGGGCGCCCGGTCTATGTGGTGGGGGTTTCGGAACCGGATACGACCAAACCTCAGTTCTGGATCGATGCGGAGCGCTTGGTATTTGTGAGGAATTTTACCCTGGGCCGGGCGAATACCATACAGGAAGTTCAGTTCAATAATTATGAACCGCTGGGGGGCGGATGGGTGGCCCCGGAAGTGATATTCAAAGCAAACGGGCAATTAGGACTGCTCGAAGAATACACCGATATGGAAATTCCCGAACAACTGAATATGAAGCTGTTTGACCCCGAAACTTTTGTTGAGGCAGAATGGGATCCTAGGCAAGAGGAATAAAGCTTTCTTCCTTTTTATGAAAGGCGATGCCCAGATGTTCAAGGGCAATTAATTCTTTTTCCAGGCCACCGGCCTTTTCGAGCGGACAGGCCACTTCCTTGGTAACATCAACCTGGTAATCAGCGGTCATTTCCGTGAGTCCGTAGTTCAGGAACAGCTTGTGGACAACGTTTTCCTGATTGTAAGGATAGCGGATCTCAAACATCCGAACCGAAATGATCTTCCGCAGAGCGGCCTTCATGAGACATTCCTTTGCGGTGTTGCCGTAAGCTTCAATTAAACCCGGCTTCCCCAGTTTTGTGCCTCCATAATACCGGATGACGATCAGCCCGGCGTTTACCACATCAAAGGACCTGAGCTGATTCAGGATCGGCAGTCCGGCCGTACCGCCCGGTTCGCCATCGTCGCTGCTGTATTCCCTGACCGGATTAATGCCGATGCGGTAGCCATAGCAATGATGAGTGGCGTCGAAGAATTTGCTGCGTAATGCATGTGATTGTTGCTCGAAGTGTGCTTCGCTTTGGCAAGGGAGGAGATGCCCCAGGAACTTAGAACCCCGTTCCCGGACATCGGCCTGATATGTGTCATCGATTATTTTCATCCCGGACAAAGGTAGTACAAGTTACAAGCTAAAACAGAGTTATTTAGAGCCTTTCTACCTTGCCATTCAAAAGGGAAAAAGCGAACTTCTCGACGCTGTTAAAGCGCTTCCAAGCTTTCAATTCATATTGAAACTAAGTGAAGTTCAGGCTTGTTCAAGCCTTCGAAATCAGAAACCAACAACTAACACGACCTCATGCCTTCACTTCTTAAAGCGATCAATTCGCAGGTGGGCCGCAAAATTATGACGGGTATTACGGGGATAGGGCTGATGCTCTTCCTGATCGGTCACCTCGGCGGTAACCTGACTATTTTTGGCGAAGCCGATGCCTTCAATGAGTACACGAAGACTCTGGCCGATCTGGGCCCCTTGCTGTATGTAATTGAAGCCGGACTGGCATTTTTCTTTTTATACCACACCATATTAGGCGTTTCGATCTGGTGGAACCGGAGAAAGGCCCGCCCGGAGGGTTATAAGAAGTACCAGACCAAGGGCGGTCCAAGCCATCAGTCGCTGGCTTCCAAAAGCATGATCTATACCGGGACCATTATTCTGATTTTCCTGGTGCTGCACATCATACATTTCAAGTTCGGGCCCGAATATACCACCATGCTTAACGGAGAAGAGGCCCGAGACCTCAGAAAGCTGGTGATCGAAGAGTTTCAGAAGACCTGGATCGTGGTTGGTTATGTAGGGGTACTTGGCTTGCTGATCCTGCATTTATCACACGGAGCCTGGAGTGCTTTTACCTCGCTGGGGATGAAGCATGGAGAAACATCAAAGAAAATACAACTGGGAGCCTACGCATTTGCCATTATCCTGATGCTGGGTTTCATCTTTATTCCGCTGTATATCTACTTCACCGGCGGACAAGGTTCATTAATTGCTTATTAAGGGAGCTACAGAATGAAATTAGAGGCACACATACCCGACGGACCGTTAGAAGAAAAATGGAGCCGTCATAAGAAGGAAATGAAGCTTGTTGCCCCGAATAACAAGCGTAAATATGAGGTGATCGTAGTGGGAACCGGCCTGGCCGGTGGGGCTGCTGCGGCGTCCATGGCTGAGCTGGGCTACAACGTAAAGAGTTTCTGTATTCAGGATTCGGCCCGCCGTGCTCACAGTATTGCGGCGCAAGGCGGTATCAATGCCGCTAAGAACTACCCGAATGACGGGGACAGCATCTGGAGATTATTTTACGATACCATCAAAGGTGGCGATTACCGCTCCCGTGAAGCTAACGTATATCGCTTGGCTGAGGTGTCCAATAACATCATTGATCAGGCGGTGGCGCAGGGGGTTCCTTTTGCACGGGAGTATGGCGGACTGCTGGCCAATCGTTCATTTGGGGGAGCTCAGGTGTCGCGCACGTTCTATGCGCGCGGACAAACCGGGCAACAGCTTCTGCTGGGTGCCTATCAGGCGATGATGCGCCAGGTTCATGCCGGTAAGATCGATTACTACCCGCGCCACGAGATGCTGGATGTGGTCATTATTGAAGGCCGGGCGCGCGGTATCATAACCCGTGACCTTGTGAGCGGGGAACTGAAGCGCTGGGAAGCCGATGCGGTTGTACTTGCCACCGGCGGGTACGGTAATGTGTTTTATCTTTCCACCAACGCCAAGAATTCAAACGTAACCGCTGCGTGGCGTGCACATAAGAAAGGTGCGCTCTTTGCCAATCCGTGCTTTGTTCAGGTTCATCCAACCTGTATTCCGGTCTCCGGGGATTATCAGTCAAAGCTGACCCTGATGAGTGAGAGCCTCCGGAATGACGGCCGGGTATGGGTTCCTAAAAAGAAAGGGGATGACCGCCATCCTAATGACATTCCCGAGGACGAGCGTTACTATTACCTGGAAGAACGTTACCCCAGCTTCGGTAACCTGGTGCCCCGGGACGTGGCTTCCAGAAATGCCAAGATTGTGACCGATGAAGGTATGGGGGTCGGCGAAACCGGCCTGGCCGTCTATCTGGATTTCCGGGATGCCATCAAGCGCGATGGCCGTGAGGCTATTGAAGCCCGCTATGGCAACCTCTTCGATATGTATGAGAATATTGCCGGAGAGAACCCATACAAACAGCCCATGCGCATCTTCCCGGCTGTTCATTACACCATGGGAGGCCTGTGGGTGGATTACAACCTGATGACCAACATTCCGGGTCTGTTTGCCGCCGGAGAAGCGAACTTCTCGGATCATGGAGCAAACCGCCTGGGTGCGAGCGCGCTGATGCAGGGACTTTCGGACGGTTACTTCGTACTGCCCGCGACCATCGGTAACTATCTGGCCGATATTAAGCCGGGTACCCGTTATGGTACCGATCATAATGCGTTTGTGTCGGCCGAGAAAGGGGCACAGGAGCAGATCGATAAATTGCTGAGCATCAATGGTAAGCGCACCATCATCGACTTCCACCGTTCTTTAGGAAAGATCGTCTGGGATAAGATCGGTATTGCCAGAAACGCGGAAGGACTGAAGCAGGCCATTAAAGAAATACAGGATCTCCGTGAAGAATTCTGGAAAGACGTGTACGTGCCTGGTGAGAAGAATAATTACAACAAGTATCTGGAGTTTGCAGGACGGGTTGCCGATTTCTTCGAGCTTGCCGAACTGATGGCCAGGGACGCTCTGGACAGAGAAGAGTCCTGCGGATGCCATCTCCGTGAGGAATATCAGTCAGAAGAAGGAGAGGCTATTCGAAACGACGAGGATTACTCATACGTGGCTGCCTGGGAATACCAGGGAGTGAATGGAGAACTCAAAGAGGAACTCCACAAGGAGAATCTCGAATTTGAATTCGTTGAACTGAAACAACGCAGCTACAAATAAGGACGATATTATGAGCAAGAACATGACCATCCACCTGAAGTACTGGAGACAGGACGGCCCTTCCGATCCGGGGCACTTTGAAGAGCACACGCTGGACACTGTCAATGAGCATATGTCGTTCCTTGAAATGCTGGACGTTCTGAATGAGGAGCTGATGCAGGAAGGCAAAGACCCTGTTGAATTCGATTATGACTGCCGCGAAGGGATCTGTGGTTCCTGCAACCTGGTGATCGACGGCCGGGCGCACGGACCCAAGCAGCGCACCTCTGCCTGCCAGCTTCATATGCGCAACTATAAAGACGGCGACAGCATCACCATTGAGCCGCCACGGGCCGCTGCTTTTCCGGTGATCAAGGACCTTGTGGTTGACCGTAGTGCCTTTGACCGCATTATTGAGGCCGGAGGTTATGTATCGGTTAAAACCGGGTCGGCCCAGGAGGCCAACGCAATTCCGGTGGAGCAGCATAAGGCGAATGAGGCTTTTGACTATGCCACATGTATCGGATGCGGTGCTTGTGTAGCGGCGTGTCCGAATGCGTCCGCCTCACTGTTTACCGGTGCCAAGATCGCCCATCTTAACCACCTTCCTCAGGGTGAGGTAGAACGCAGCAACCGCGTAGTGGCCATGGTTGAACAAATGCAGGAAGAAGGATTTGGCGACTGTTCGAATTACGCCGAATGCGAGGCTGTATGCCCTCAGGGTATATCCATTTCTGCCATCGCCGAAATGCGTCGCGACTACGTGAAAGCCGTGTTTAACAACTAAGAAATGCAACTAACTACAGGTTTCCGGTTCGCCGGGAAGGTAGAAAGCCACTTGGGATAACTGAGTGGCTTTTTTTATTGCGAAGTAGTGGTAAAGCGTTTTTCAGGTGTAACAGGTATGAAGGCTGGTTCTCTTTTATGCAGTTAGCCCGCTAAGAAAGGACATCAGCCTGGCATACCAGGAATAAACGAACAGGCAGTCAATGTATCTCAATAAACGACTTTATCTCATCAGGACATTCATGGCAATGCTCATCATCATGATGATCGCTGCATCAGCTGTAGTTGCTCAAAACACCATACCCTGTAACGCCGATCCGGAATTCAGAAAGCTGGATTTTCTGGTTGGGGACTGGATAATTAAAGACCGGTCTCAGAATAAGGTGATCGCCGAATCCAGCGTGCGCAAGATCTCAAAAGGATGTGCCTATATGGAAGAGCGGGTGGATGTGGAAGGTTTTGTAGTGAACAGCCTGATCTATTTCAATCTGGACGAATACACCTGGAAACAGGTATGGATCAGTGAGTCGCCCCGCAGCCGCGGAGGAGTAAAGGAGAAGGTCATGGATGATTTCGCGCCGGTGAACAGCGTACGGTTCAGTGGCTCTTACATATCAGCAAAGGGTACGCACGTTCTCGAACGAATGACCTTCACCCGCTTAGCAAACGGCAATTTTATTCAGAAAGTGGAGACTTCGGCCAACGGAGGCATGAATTGGGTGGTCACTTTCGAGGGGATATACCTGCCCGATACCTCGCCGGCTGTTACCGTCGCCGATCGTTTCCGGCGTGATCAATAACGGATGAGCGTTTCCACAAGGTGGGTGATATCGCTCTTATCATTGTAAATATTGGGTGATATCCGGATCGCATCTCCGCGATAGGATATGAAGATACGGGCATCGGAAAGCCTTTTTTTGATCTTCTCAAGAGTATGACCCGCTCCCGGCCGGATTCCAAACAGGTTGGCTGCACGCCGGCCCCTGTGTTCTACCTGGTATCCGTGCTCACGAAGTTCTTCTAGGGGTTCCGAAATGAGCTGCTCGCAATATTCCTGAATGTTGCCCGGCCCCCATTCATTCAGTTTCCTGACAGCGGTCAGCAACATGGGAACAAGGATGAAATTACTGTGTTCTCCCACTTCATAACGCAAGGCTCCGGGTTGATAATCATCACTGTAGTTCACCAGGTTGGCAAAGTCCTCACTTTTATAACGGTTGATCCAGTTCTCTTCGACGGGTGAGCCTCCGTCCAGCGCCGGCCCGTAGTAGGCCATACCAATGCTGTAAGGCCCCATAAGGGACTTGTACCCTGCGGCCACCAAGGCATCGGGTCGCAGTTCCTGTATATCAAACGGAAGAGCTCCGATCGATTGGGTTCCGTCAATAACCATCCATGCCCCGACTTCTTCAGTTCGCTTTCGGATGGCCCTGAGATCGAATACCGTGCCATCCGCCCAGTGAATATGTCCGGTTGCCACAAGTCTTGTTCTGCTGTCAATAGCTTCCAGAATATGCTGATTCCAGAGTGTGCCCCTGTTTTCGGATACATCAGGCCCCGGAACGGTTCGGATCTCCGCTCCGGACTGCCGGGCTGCTTCTCGCCAGGGATATATGTTACTTGGAAACTGTTCTCCTGCTACAATGATGTTATCTCCTGCACTCAGCTTCAGGTTTTTGGCGACATTTGCCAATCCATAGGAAGCGGAAGGGATCACAACCGTTCGTTTGGGGTCTCCGGCGTTGACCAGTTTGGAAAACTCTTCACGAAGTAAGTCACTTTCTCTGAAAAAATCCTCAGCCGGAATAGAGTGAGGACGATTTTTTCTGCGAATGCCCTCTATGCCTGCTTCTTCCACTTCTTTCATCAATGGAGACATGTAGGCACAGTTCAGATAAGTGACATCGGGATCTAAATTAAAAAGGTGTTTTTGACAGTCCATGAAAAAGCATTGATTATTGCGGAGCAGGAATATACCTGTATGAAAACAGGAATAAAGGAAATTTTAGGACTTACGGAAGCGCCTGTATAGATTGTCAGTTATGAACATCCGGCCGGTACAGGAAGAAGATCTGAAAACAATCAGGCAGCTCAACGAGCTTGCAGTTCCACATGTGAACAGTATCGGCATGGACGATTTCAGGCAGTTCATGAAGATGAGCTCTTTCTTCCGGGTCATTGAACAGGAAGGGGAGATTGCCGGATTCATGATCGCGCTGGGCCCCGGGCAGCCGTACGACAGTAAGAACTATCGCTACTTTTCGAATTACTTTTCCAGCTTTGATTATGTGGACCGGATCGTCATCGATGAAAAGCACCGCGGGAAAGGTCTTGGGTCCGCTTTGTATCATCAACTGTTTGATGTATCCGAGTCAGAGAGAATTACATGCGAAGTGAATCAGGAGCCTCCCAATCCCGGATCACTCGAATTTCATAAAGCGCTGGGATTCAGCAAGGTAGGCGAACAGTACACAGAAGGCGGCAGGAAGAGGGTAGCCTTGCTGGTCAAGAGATTAAAGTAAACCCTTGTAAATTTTACATTTCGTTACTTTCAATTCGGAATGAAAATTAGGCCGTTATCTTTAACGCTGTACTAACATTAACGTCTAATATCTATTCATCATGAGAATCAAGAGTTCAATTAAAGGAATTATGGCAGCAGTGTTTGCCGTGGTTCTGACATTTAATGTGTCCGCACAAGAGAAAGACATTGTGGAACTGGCTGCCGGATCGGATGACCTTTCCACATTAGTGACCGCGGTGAAAGCAGCAGATCTGGTGGAAACACTTCAGATGGAGGGACCCTATACCGTCTTTGCACCAACCAATGAAGCTTTTGAAGCGCTTCCGGAAGGAACGCTTGAGATGCTGCTGAAATCAGAGAATAAAGACAAACTGGTTTCCGTACTGACTTATCATGTGGTACCCGGCAAAGTGATGTCCGGTGACATTAAAGATGGCATGAAAGCTAAAACGGCTCAGGGATCGAGCGCTACCATTAATGTGAAGTATGGAAATGTAATGGTGGATGGTGCCAAGGTCGTGGCTGCTGATGTAACTGCCAGCAACGGCGTGGTACACATCATTAACAAAGTGATTCTACCTCCGAGTATTGAAAAGGCATTATCCAGCGCAGACACGCAGAAAGAAAAGAAAGAGAAAAAAGGCGACGGGTGAGCCGCGAACTTATCAGCGAGACTTAAGCCGGATCGATTCCCGATCCGGCTTTTTTTATAGCAACAAATGATACTACGCAGTTCATCTGTATTGAGGCCTCCCGTGAAAAATAGCTTCTGTTTAAAACCAGTGAGGCCGGTTGCTCAGTTACAGAAAAGGATGTAGCCATTCAGAGAAGTGGCAACAAGGAGCCATACAAAGTAGGGGGTAATGAACCAGGTAGTAGGACGGAGTTCTCTTCGGTAATTAAATAACAGGTAGCCTACGATCAGGGTGAGAGTAATAATGATCAGCAATCCCCATTTCGCTTGGTGGAAGTAGAAGAATACCGGGTTCCAGCTTACATTGAGCACCCATTGGCTTCCATAGATGAAGATCAGATGCTTTTTATCTTCCGTGGTATCCCACAATTGAGCCATATACAAGGCAAAACAGACCATGATGGTGGTCCAGGCTAGCCCAAAGAACCAGCCCGGCGGAGTCCACGGTGCTTTATTTAACGACTCATACCAAGCAGACTCTGCTCCGGGACCGGCAAAAAGTCCGCCGAGAGCTAAAGCAGCAAAGTTCAGGACCAGAAAAGCAATACTGCGAAGGAGCATACTCAGGCAACGGCATCCTTTATCTGATCATACTCAAGCATCAGGAACTTCTGAATTACTTCCGAAATAGAAAGGGCGATAGCGACACGTTCTTTATGATGAGGGCAGGTAGCCCGGTAAAGGCCCTCCGGTAATTGCTCGATATCAAGTTCCAGTTTGTTTTCCATGACAAGTTTAATTGACGCATTCTCAACCAAGGCACGGGGTTAATCATTCCCGGCTGCTCACTCTGATCTTTGCATCCCTCATCACCATCCAAAACCCGCCGTGTGCAGTTGGTGCTTTTTTTGTACGTTCTGGGTATCAATTAAACCGAATATCATGGAACTCACAACGGTAATATTTCTCGGAATGGGGATGGTGAGCATACTGATCCTGATGGCCATCATCATTTTCGGGACGCGGAAATCATCAGAATATAAAGACCTTGAAAAAGTGATCGGTAACAAAGCGGGTAAGCTGGATGCAGATACCAAAGCCTTATGGGAGGCACTGAAAAAGAGTGAAGCCGAAAAAGAACAGATACTGAATCGCCTTAAGAACCTGGAGACCATAGTGACCAGTGAAGCGTGGGAAGCCATCCGGAAAGCTGAAGAGAAGGACGAGATAAAACTCCATCTGGAAGATGATGAACCCGAAGAACTCAACGACGCAGATAAAGCCGAAAGAATTGCCAGGAAGGTCAGATAGCTGAACAGGCGTGATCCCCAGGTTGTGCTGCCGAGCCATTGATGAATCCGGCCGGAATACCAATCAGAAACCGGACTCCGTTACTTTCCAGTGATCGGGAAGCTGCTACGATCTACCCGTTTCGCTCGCGGTTCTCATAATACCAGAAGGCATCGATGATATCCAGGTACACCCCGTCAAACCCGGCATCCAGGATCTGTTGAAGATAGGAATCTTCATCTCCGTAAATGATCTCCTGCCATTCCTCTTCCCAGTACTGTACTTTAAAATTACCCTCCCAGTCGGGGTTTTCTTCATCAATCCACTGTGGATTACCTGTCTGCCAGGAAGGCTGCCAGTAATAGCGGAAGTCACCCGCTTCACCGATACTCATATAGCTCACGAGCAGTCGTTTCCCTCCGTTGGCCTTGCTGTTGATCTGATTCAGGTCATCTTGAGACAGAAGCTCGCCCGCGTAGAATGCGTCCATGATGATCAGATCATAGTTTGTGGAAGCAAGGGCCGTCAGAAGTTCCTGCTTAGTGGAGAACTGTGCATAGTTCAGCAGGTACAGAAAGTTCCTGACCTGATCCATGGAAGTGATATCCCGTTTATTTTCACCGGGTATTGGTGAGGGGTACACAGGGATCTCATCCAGCTCGCGCCGGTTGGCGGCAAAGGAAACAAAGCTCCGCCGGTCGTTCTTTGCATATGAATCATCCACCTTCGTGCTATCCCAGACATAATCGGCTATGAGTACAGGTTTGCCGGCCGTGCGCCCCTTCTCCAGAAAACCCATCATGTAAGCTGTTTCTGCGGAATCGGTGCGTTCATTGTCAGCCGGATACCCGTAATACAGGTTTTCCTGTGCAAGGGCATCCACAGCGTTCAGGTATCGGGTGGAAAATGCCCCATTGGGCTGTCCGTTTGTCGTGATTAATTCGTGGCCGTTTTGCGGAATGACGATAAAGCCGGGATCCTGCTTTTTTGCGTATTCAGAAAGGGCTATTACGAAATCACGCATCTCTTCACGGTACTCGATTTGGTCGCTTTTCTCTTTGGCGGGACAATTGAATAACAAAATAGCCAACATCAGTTTGGTGAAGGACTTCATAGCTGTTAATTTGGAAAACGTTGGGCAATAATTCATAAACCTCTCAGACGCGGTTAGCTTGTCGGAACTATACGCAAAAGCAGAACAAAATCTAAAACAATACTGGGGCTTTGAACGGTTCAGGAAAGGCCAGGGTGAGGCGGTTCGTTCCGTTCTGGAAGGCCATGATACGCTGGTGCTGTTTCCGACGGGGGGAGGGAAGTCGTTGTGTTATCAGGTTCCGGCAACTGTTTTTGAGGGTATGACGCTGGTGATCTCGCCGCTGGTTGCCCTGATGCAGGACCAGGTTGAACAACTGAGGACACGCGGGATCAGCGCTGCGTTCATCAACAGTACATTGCCTGCTTATGAAGTGGAGCAGCGATTGGTAAATGCCCGGAACGGTATGTACAAATTGCTGTACTGTGCTCCGGAACGCCTTTCATCCACGCTGTTTCAGTCTGAAGTGGATAAGCTCACGATCGCTGCCGTTGCGGTGGACGAAGCTCACTGTATTTCTGAATGGGGGCACGATTTTCGTCCGGCCTACCGCGAGATTCGTTCCTCCCTGGAGATGCTTCCGGATTCGGTTCACTGGATCGCGCTGACTGCAACCGCTACCCCCGAAGTTCAGAAGGACATACTGGAAAACCTGGAGTTTGAAGAACCGAATGTACTGGTTCAGGGATTTGACAGGCCTAACCTGAAGTGGTGGGTGGTATCTGCCGAGAATAAAAAAGACAAGCTGATCAGTTCTGTCCGGAAAGCATCCCAACTGGGAGACGGGCTTGTGTACGGAGGGACCCGCCGGAACTGCGAATACTGGGCAGGTTTTTTCAGTAAAGACGGGATCCGGGCAGAAGCCTACCATGCCGGGGTTGAACCGGAACAGCGCAAGCAAATACAGCAGCGCTGGATTACCGGCGAGACCCCACTGGTAGTGGCAACAAATGCATTCGGAATGGGTATCGACAAAGCTGATTGCCGCTATGTGATCCATGAAGAGCTCCCTTATTCGCTGGAAGCTTATTATCAGGAAGCGGGCCGGGCCGGGAGAGACGGGGAGGAGGCCTATCCGATCCTGCTTTTTAAGGAAGCGGATTATATAACCGCCAAAAAGAGGCTGGAAAAGAATTACCCGACCAGGAAACAGTTTGAGCAGGTCTATCAGGCTCTGTGCGACTCTTTCAACCTGGCGGTAGGTTCTGTAATGGAGGAAGCCCGCTTACTGGACCTTGAAAATGTGGCGTTGCGATCACGTGCATCTAAAACAGTTTGCCACTCCGTGATACGCCTGCTGGACCAGTTTGGAATACTGGCTTTGCAGGAAGACCTCAACGCTTCATTCGCTATCCAGTTTGTACTCAGCCGTGATATGCTGCAAAAATTCAAAGAGCGATGTAAGAATCCTGAAAAAGCAGAATTTGTGGATCGGCTTGAACGGCTCCTGGGTGTTCATGCCTTTTCAGACATGGTGGAAATAGAGGAAAAGGTGATCCTCAGAAAAATGGAAGTAAGTCGCAATAGCCTGGTGAAAGCACTGAATGTGCTTATGCAGAACGACCAGATACTGGTTTTTCATACCATGAAACAGCGCGACATGGTGAGGATTATTGAGGCGCGCTCTTCGAAATTGCCCCTCGGCAAAGATCAGGCAGAACGTCACCGCACCGTGCTATTCAGGAAGCTGGAAATGATGAACAGGTACATTCACACACCGGTATGCCGGGAAGTGTTTTTGCGAAATTATTTTGGGGACACCGGCTCAGAGTCATGCGGCCATTGTGATAATTGTGAGGCCGGGCCCGGGAACCGGGATAAGGCGCTCACAGCAGAGAACATCGGGACTGTGGTTAGAGTCATCAGGGAATATAATGAACCGGTGTCCGTGGATATGATATCCAGGAAGGTGGAATTCAGTAGCGGAGAGATACGAATGATCCTCCGCTATCTGATTGCTGAGGGAAAGCTGGTGGCTTTTGATGAAGCCCCGGGCTATTACCGGTTGTCCAGAGAATCGGCCTGACGTGCTCTTCTCTCGGCTTCGCTGATCATTTCAAGCCTTCGCTCGAGCCGTGCCAGTATCGTATCGATCCTGGTCTGCTGTTCTTCCACCTGAGATTGATAATAGCGATGGGATTCAACGAAATGTTCACCGTCGATATCATACTCAATGAGTATTTCGTCATACAGAGAATCGATCACATCGTAGCCCGGCCTTTGCGTTTGGTACACCTTCAGAAATTCCATTTCCAGAAAAACCTGCATATACAGTTCCTCCGGCATCAGATCAGGAGGCGGGGGCACCACAGGCTGTTCTTCCTCGCAGGCAATGACGGATGACAGCAGAGCTAGGCAGAATACGAACCTGGTGAACATCTCTTTAATCCGGAGACTTAGGATTCAGTGGGCGCATGACCATCTCGCTGATCAGGTAGTTATCCGGTGACTCCAGCACATGAAGTACCGAAGCAGACACATCTTTGGGATGCATCATATTCCCATGGAGCTCCACCTCATCGATGGAATCAAAGAAATTGGTAGCGATAGATCCGGGATAGAAGGCCGTTACTTTGATGCCGTCGTACCGGAGTTCCTTGAATAAGGCGTCATTGAATCCGCGCAGTCCGAATTTGGTCGCATTATAGGCTGATATCTTGGGATTACCCATCAGTCCGGCGATGCTGGCGATATTGATGATATGACACACATTATCGTTCTCTTTCATCAGGGGGACGATCAAGCGGGTGACATAAAAAACGCCGGAGAGGTTTACATCAATCATTCGCTTCCACTCGTCCAGCTCAAGAGCATCCACATCCGCAAAATATCCGAGCCCCGCATTATTGATGAGAATATCCGGCAAATGCTTCGGGCCGAAGGTGGAGTCCACCCAGTTCCGGAGGTCTTCAGGCTTGGTGATATCCATGGTCACGGGCTTGAAAGAGGAGCCCAGCTGCTCATGGAGTGTATTGAGTTTATCGGTGCTTCGGGCCAGTCCATAGACCGTGGCTCCTTTTTCGACGAGGTCTTTGGAAAACTGCGCCCCGATTCCGCTGCTCGCCCCGGTAACGATGGCTACTTTGGATTTTAAATTCATAGTGTGAAGTGGATTTTGTATTCTCTTTCTGTTTCAAATGTAATACAAAAACGGGAGCGATATCGATTCATTTATGGATGAGCGCCGTCTATTTCTTGATGTGGGGAATTCTTCAATCAAGGCAGCTTATATTCGTGAGGGTGAATGGGTGAACCTGAATCCCGAAGGGGTTAAAAGTGCAGCTGATTTTGTAAACTGGCTGAAAAAAGAGTCCCTGGCTATCGAGGAACTCGTCATCGCCAGTGTTCGCAAAGATCTCACCAGGGCGCTTGGGGCCTCCCTGAAAAGCTACAAGGTGCGTGAACTCCGGATCAGGGACGTGCCCTCGTTCAGAATCGATTACAGGACCCCTGAAACGCTGGGAGTGGATCGCTATCTGGGCTGTCTGGGGGCAAGTCTGTATGCTTCCGGGGGAGTGGTAGTGATTGATGCAGGCAGTGCGTGTACGATCGATTATATGAGTCCGGATGGTGTGTATCGCGGGGGAGTGATCATGCCGGGGATGGATGCGCTGATCCATATTTTCAGAGATAAAGCTCCGGAGCTACCTCCTGTGGAAGTAAAGATACCCGCCGGCTGGCCCGCGAAAAGTACGCAGGAATCGCTTCAATGGGGACAGATCGGTTTTTTCATGGACGGGGTAAAGGCAGCGCTTCGCCGCCATCGAGAGCGCTTTTCAGATTACGACCTGTACCTGACAGGCGGTGCGGCCAAAGACATTCAGCGCCTGCTGGACGAGGAGGCCATCCTGAGGCCGAACCTCGTATTTGAAGGTATGCAGGAGCTGCTGGCAGAAACAGAGTCTAGGTAAGCTTGCTTCTGATCAGAGAAACAACCATTTCCATTGCAACTTTGTTTTTGCCACCGCGGGGAATGATCACATCTGCATAGCGTTTGCTGGGTTGAACAAATTCAAGATGCATGGGGCGTACAAAATTCTGGTACTGCTCCATCACGCTTTCCACCGTTCTGCCCCTCTTGTTGATGTCACGCTTCAATCTCCGGAGCAGACGGATGTCATCATCGGTATCCACATAGATCTTGACGTCCATCCGTTTGAGCAGCTCAGGCTCACTGAAAATGAGGATGCCGTCGATCAGAATAACATCTTTGGGGGTCGCGGTGATGGTTTCCTCTTTCCGGGTGTGGTTTGCAAAATCATACTGGGGCACCTCAACGGGGTATCCTTCTTTGAGGGCGTCCAGGTGTCGGATCAGCAGTTCGGTTTCCAGAGCGGCAGGATGATCGAAGTTTTGTTTCTCCCTTTCTTCCAGCGAAAGATGGTTCAGCTCTCTGTAGTAGGAATCGTGCTCCAGCAGTAACAACCGGTCTTCGCCCAGGCTTTTGCAGATGTGGCGCACCACAGTGGTCTTACCTGAACCGCTTCCCCCTGCAACCCCGATGATGAGTGGCTTTTTGCTCATTTCCCACTGGAGTTTGTGCCCAGCAGCAAACCGCGTTCATATTCTTCTTTGTAATCACGGATAGCCCGGAAGATGGCGGAAGCTATGATCGTCTGCCCGTAATCACTGGACAGAAACCGCTGCTCAGAAGGATTGGTAATAAAACCCGTTTCGACCAGCACGGCGGGCATGCTTGCTTCGTAGAGCACCTGGAAGCCGGCCTGCTTCACGCCGCGCGACTTTCTCTTGGCTCGCTCTTTGAACTGTTTATCGATCAAAGTGGCGATGCGCTCGCTGGTTTCGATGTAAGCACTGTGGGCAAGTTCATACAGTATCAGGTCTTCCTCAGTAAGTTCCTCCCGTCCCTCCTCCTTAAAGACACTGTTTTCGCGCTTCATCACTTCAAAGGAATCCTCACTTTTGTGAAGTCCCAGAAAATAGACTTCGGTACCCCTTACTCTGGGGTCGGTCCAGGCGTTACAGTGTATGGAAATAAACAGGTCGCCCTCCGCGACATTGGCGATATCTCCGCGTTCATCCAGATATTTGTAGCTGTCGTCCTCGCGGGTATAAATGACCTTCATTCCAGGTATCAGTTCTTCCAGGTAATTGCCTAATTTTTTGGAGATCGAGAGGGCAATGTCTTTTTCCTTGGATTGCCGGTAGCCTACTTTCCCGGGATCTCTGCCACCATGGCCGGCATCAATGATGATGGTATCAAACCGGAGTTTGTCTCTGATGGTCTCATAGGATGAGTCTACCGGCAGGGCTTCAACTTCAATGGCGCTTTCAGGATTAATCTCTTCATACCAGTTTCGGGCAATGAACTGCTGGGAATAGGCTTCAAGATCGGTCATGGGGTCTATGGTAAGCCCGAGCAGGAGGTCATGGCCGTTTTGATCAGGATAAGCGCTGGCCCGGTACGCTACCTCGTCTCCCAAATACACATCCACGCCGTAACCATATCCCAGGTCGTAAAGCCGAACCTCCTTGATCTTCTCCCCGTTGTCGGGAAGCTGAATTCCGGCCGTATCAATATCGGAATCATAGAGGACCATCTGTACCAGATCGGGTGCCGGCTGGATCACCTCAAACGAGTCAACGGCGGCCTCAAAATGGTAACGGATGACCACACCCAGCCCGTCACTCCGCTCTACCTTGGAAATTCTGGATAAGTGGTTTTGAGCAGGGAGTGTTGAAGAGATCAGCAGGGCAACGAATACTGCGGCCGTGGAAAGCCAAAGAAAAGAACGGGGTTGTGTTCTTTTGAGTCGGGGCATTTCGTTTTTCATTACGCTGTAGATGGTTCACAGAAGGTAATGCTTTATAAGCAGCCAGAAAAGGCTTTTAAATAAAAAGCCTTGGCATCCTAACGATTTTTCAGAGAGATATTTTATGTATCCAACTAATTATTACATTTAGTCATGAGTACCTCCAGATGGGCGACTATTAAAAAACACCTTATTGCGTACTGGGCCAATGTCACCGATGCATTGTCGGTAGCATTGAGGTTTAGCAGCCGCAAGCTCAGGAATATCGTACGTCCGGTTCAGCGTATGTTCGGTTTTTCGGTGATCCGGGAAGCTTCTTCCCAGAAGATCATCGACCTGAGTTCTTTCCTCACTGAGACCGATGAAAAAATTGCTGAACTGCCCAAATCCTACCGGAAGCTGTTTAAGATCGACCCGAATATTGAGGATGAACTCTATGTGAATACTTCCAACAACGTGATGAATCTCGGGAAGACCTACGAGGCATGGCAGGAGGGACTTGCCACAAACGTTGCACTGGTTGGAGAGAAGGGAAGTGGTAAGTCGACCCTGATCCAGGTATTCAAATCGGACCTGCCTGAGGATACGGACATTCTGGAGATCAATGTTGAGTATTCGACCTGGCGGGTTGAGCAGTTGCTGGGCTCACTGGGTAACAGTTTCGGCTTAAAGGACATTAACAGGCCCGAAACGCTGATCCGGGGGATCAATGACCAGGAAACGGGACGGGTGGTGATCCTGGAAGGGCTTCAGAATATGTATCTGCGTAACATCAACGGGTTTGATGCTTTGGAGGCCTTATGGCTCATCATTTCAGAGACCAAAGAAAAGGTATTCTGGCTGGTGAGTTGCTCCAGATATGCCTGGGACTTCCTGAATAAAGCACATGGTATTGAGACCCATTTCACGCACACCTTCCAGACAGATCATATCTCGGAGGAACAGCTGGAAGAAGTGATCATGAAACGCCACAATAAGAGCGGGTACCGTCTCGAGTTTGAAGCGGATGAACAAACGCGGCGCTCCAGGGCCTTCAAGAAGCGCCTACACAAACCCGGAGAACTACAGAACTACCTGAAGAAAGAATTCTTTGATCGGCTCTGTGATATTTCAGATGGCAATGTTTCGGTAGCTATCATCCTGTGGTTGAGGTCGATCAAAAAAGTTGAAGGAAAAATCATTACCATCGCCCCGTTCAATTCTGTGGATATTGAGATGATGGATTTCCTGAATGCAGAGGTGCTGTTTGTACTGGCAGCCATTGTGATGCACGACTCGCTGAAAGTGGCGGAGCTCTCCAGAATTCTGAACATCAGCCTGGGTGAGAGTAAGGTATTCCTTTCAAAGTTACGGTCGCGCGGTATCCTCATCGAGAAGGAGGGGTTGTTCTGGATCAATCAGCTGGTGTTCCGGCAGGTGGTTCGCCTGCTTCGAAAGAGAAACGTCATTCATTAGTTCAAATGAGTAGAATTAGATATATAGCCGTGTTATGCTGGTTGGTGCTGGTTCCGGGCGTGCTCAGTGCTCAGCAGGATTCAACGAATGTAGTTCCTCAGGAGCCTTCCGGATCAACTACGGTTCAGGACGAGCTGGGGGCTAAGATCGGACAGCTTGAGGATATGTTCTCTACGAGTAAGATCCTCGCGATCATCATTGTGCTGATAGCGACATTCCTGTTTGTTCGTCTGCTGGTGTTCTTACTGGGACGGCTGGCGGAGAACCAGGCCTCGTACCGCCTGCTCATCAAGCGGCTGATCCCCTTCCTGAACGTCGCTATATGGTCGTTCGCCATTTATTTCATCATAAGCGGGATCATCGATCCACCCATAGAGACCGTGCTGACAGTGGGGGCTTCGGTGGGTATCGCGGTTGGTTTTGCTGCCCAGGATATTCTGAAAAACATCTTCGGAGGCTTCATCATCATTCTGGACAGTCCCTTCCAGGTAGGGGATAAGATAGAAATCGATGAACACTACGGGGAGGTTACAGAAATTGGGCTTCGTTCAACCCGCATCGTGACGCCGGATGACTCGCTCGTTTCCATCCCCAATGCGGATGTCGTGAATAACTCGGTATCCAACTCCAATACCAGCGCCCTGTTCTGTCAGGTAGTGACCTCCATTTATTTACCGGCCAATGTGAAACTGGATGAAGTAAAGGAGATCGCATACAAGGCGGCCGTTTCCTCGCGCTATGTGTACATGAATAAGCCCGTGGTGGTGCTGGTGGAGAACAAAGTGTTCGACCGTAATTTTGTCGTGCAGCTCAAGGTCAAAGCCTATGTGCTGGATATTCGGTATGAATTTCTGCTCAAGAGCGAGATCACCGAGCTGATCCTCACTGAACTGAACAAGCGCAAACTCATCCCTTCCGATTTTCAGACGGCTCCGGAGTAATTTTTTTCATCATCGCCATCTTCATATGAAATTCACCTGGAATGTTGATTCTAATTTGACATTGGGTACCCCGGAAAGTACAATGGGGGTGCACATCTAATATGTTCATTTAAACATTGACAGGAGGATTCGACATGAATGACGAAATATTCCTCAATGCCGCTGAGACCGGCGACCTTGAGACCGTAAAGGGTTTACTCGACGATGGTATAAACGTTGACACCATGGACGAGCACGACCGTACCGCTCTTCTGAAAGCAGCCAAACATGGCCATCTTGAAATAGTAGAATTGTTAGCTGAACACGGGGCAGAAATAGACCACAGAGACAACCGGGGAACCACTGCTCTGTACTGGGCTTCAACCAATGGTTATCACGAAATTGTAGAATTCCTGATCAATCATAAAAGTGATGTGGACGTCCATGACGACCGGGGATGGTCGGCAATGGATCAGGCTGTATCCCAAAAGCACGATCAGGTAGTTGAAATGCTTAGCGCGGCCGGCGCACACTGACACTTAACCTACCAAGGAGTTAGCAATCTATAGCCTGAGGACATCCCATCAGGCTTTGATTCATAGAATCCCGCTCACCAACTGGGCGGGATTTTTTTTCTCCCGCATCAGGTATTTGGAAGGGCGGACATTCACCTGACCATTTCTTTTTTAATTCTGTCATTTTGAATCCCACACCACTAAGATGTGGAGCTAAGCATTCTGAAGATCAGGTGGGGCGTATTTTTTCTTCAGAGTTCACATTCATCCGACGATGGCGGATTCAATTGCAATGACCAAATGAAGGTTTCAACCCAGAAGAGACGATACATTGGTACGGCATGTAGAACGCAGAGGTCAGCTGGAGGGCATGCCGGTATATTTGATTTTTACTGCTCAGGGAGCCAACAGGAAGAGGAAACAGTTCTGCAAGTGTATGATCATTCTGGGATCCGACATCCGGACCGAACCGATGCCTAAAGCGGTCTACCTCCCATAGAGGATGAAAATAGTGGGCCGCTTATGAAGGTCGGGTTTCTTGCCGCTTTTCCATTCCCCGATCGTTTTGGAAATGATCTTTTCACTTTCGAGCGTGATGTCGGTTGCTGTGCAAAGCCGGGTGTGTTCTCCGGCGGTATTCAGGATGGCTTTTAGCAATTCGTTATTGCGATGAGGGGCTTCCATGAAGATCTGGGTCCGGTTATGGCGGCGCGATTCACCCTCCAGCTGAACGATCATCTGTTTGCGCTTTTTCTCATCGATGGGGAGGTAGCCATGAAAGGCGAACTGCTGCCCGTTAAATCCTGAGGCCATTAGTGCCAGCAGGATGGAGGAAGGTCCAACAAGGGGTACAACCCTGATCCCGTTCTGATGCGCCATCCTGACCAGCCTCGAGCCCGGATCGGCCACGGCAGGGGTACCGGCTTCAGAAAGGAGCCCTGCATTTTTCCCCTCTTTCAGCGGCTTAAGGTAGTGAAAGATCTCCTGATCGGGAGTGTTTTTATGAAGTGGATAGAAGTCGATCTGATATTCCGGGATGGTATCACCGACCCACTGCAAGAATTTAACCGCCGATTGAATGTTCTCCACGATCAGCACTTCCAGTTGCCGCAACACCTCTAACGTATGCTCAGGCAGGACACTATTTTCCGGCGTTTTGCCGAGGGTGGTCGGTATCAGGTAGAGGGTGCCCTTCATGCGTCCACCCGTTCTACTATCACCGTGTTCTCCGTTTCCCGGCTTCGCTGATTGGAATAGCGTTGCACCATCACCGAAGCAGCCACCATAACCAGGAAACCAATGAAAGCCACCGAGGCATTGAAGAATGATGTTTTGCGCTGAATCTCATAAGTGGGAAGCATGACCACCTCGGGATACCCGCCTTCCAGGTAGTAAACCGGCACTACAGAAAGCTCAAGCAGCTTTTGTGCCATCTGTATGGACAGTGTTTTTTTTTGCCTTATTTCTTCACCGTCATTGGTAGTGAAACGAATTACGATGTAGCCATTACTTTGCGCGGCGATCTGCTTGACCTCCAGCTCCTCAACCTGAGCAGATAATACCTGTCCGTTTTCATAAGTATCCTCAGACCCGAAATACACCATCAGCTGCTGGGTTACCAGAACACCCAGCCACAGTGGAATCAGCCAGATAAGTGATAGAAATCTGTATTTAGACATGGTTTATTCTGAAATTTCCTTCATGGTGGTTTCGTACAGAGCCGGGTCCCATATCAGGCGCTGCTGGTAATCTTCCTGCATGTGATTGGCGGAGAGATGCAGCCAGAAGGCGACCGGCAGCTTATCAAAAAATACAGCCTGAGCGGAGGTATGTCCGTCATAGACTGAGGTTCCGAAATCAATCCCGCTCAGCATGCCCATCCGGTTGTCATAAATAGCCCCGTAGTCGGTGAAGCTGCGCTGTACCGCCCCACCGTCGAGTACCCACCGCATTTTTTCTTTGACACGCCTGGAAACTTCAGGTGAAACCAGTTTGTCGGCATACAGGTCAGCCATCAGATGAGCCATTTCATAGGCCGTGGTATGCGGGAAATAGGCCAGGGCGTCTCTTTCTTCGATAAAGCTGAGCCCAAGGCGATATTCTTCGAAAACGGATTTTACTTCGCTATTGAATCTATGATCCGCCAGAAAACGCTCAGCCAGGTATATGATCTCCTTTTCTGAGTAGGACCGGGAAGTATCCGAGATGTGCGGATGAATGAAGATATAGAGGCCGGAAAAAGGCAGTGGGTGATCGGTGGCCACAAGATCCAGAGAGCTGTACATGTTCTCTACATTTTCGGTACCGAGCCGAAACCACAGATAATCGGCAATAGCTAATGAATTAAACTCGGTCATGGCAGCAACGGCGTCATCCAGTGTCGGATTTTCCAGATCGCGGAGCTTTTCGACCGCTGCCTCATGGGCATTCTGATTGATACCCGGCAGGCTCAGCCGCTGTATGTCGTAGAGGTCAATCGACCCCTCGGGATCGATCAGGCCCTCAAGCACCTGTCGTTCATATTCCAGCAGAAGAATGAGATTGGAAAGGGTGCCCATGGTTCTGGGAGTATCGGCCTGATAAAAAATACCGGAATCAGGATCGTTCACATTGAAAGATACCACGGACATAAACTCCGGATGATCCCCGATGAACTCGGCCAGGCCCTGCAGTGAATAGGTACTTTCCACATACTCGTAGCCATCGGCCATGCCGTCTGTATTCTCGAAGAGTGTTTTAAAAGCAGAATAATTGGGGATGCCGGCCATACCGTACACCACGGCCACTACGGCGATGAACACGAACAGGAACTTAAGCGCTCTCTTCAAATCGGAAGGTCGTTACGGATTGAAATTATATCGGACTAAAGATACGACAAGCCATAACGATTATCAGCTAAGGATCGTTGAAAAGATCAGGATATTGCCCGCATGATCTCCGCACAGAGCCACGCGCCGTATGTACCCAGCGCATAACCCAGGACGGCAAGCAATACTCCCACCGGTGCCAGAGCCGGATGGAAGGCGGATGCGACGATGGGAGCCGAAGCCGCCCCCCCGACATTGGCCTGACTTCCCACGGCCGTAAAGAAAAACGGAGCTTTGATAAGCTTACCGACCGTAAGCAAAATGGTCACATGGATAAGGATCCAGACCAATCCTATCGCAAAGAAACCGGACTGATTGAAAATAGCGGTCAGGTCCATTTTCATTCCTATAGTTGCCACGAGGATGTACAGGAAGATGCTCCCGATCTTGGAGGCACCGGCGCCTTCAAGTTCCCGGAGCTTGGTAAAAGAAGCGATCAATCCCCCCGTGGTAGCCGTAACGATGATCCAGAAAAAAGCTGAATTCAGGCTCAGGTCGGCCAGTGCAGGAGCATTTTCTCCGATCCACGGGCCCAGTGTGTCCCCGATAATATGTCCGATCGCGGTGATCACGAAAGCCACGGCTGCTATTTTGGCCAGATCCACAAAGGTGGTGACACGCGCGATACTGGCCTGATAATCTTCGATCTTATCCCGGAGGGCGTCTATGGCTGAGGAATCAGCTTTGAACCAGCTGTCCACTGTCTTGGACATTCCCGCTCCATACAGCAGAAATGCCATCCATATATTAGCTACGATAATATCCACGGTAACCATCGCGCTGAACAATGCATCGCTGGGCTGGTACATCACCTGCATGGCAGCCTGATTGGCACCACCTCCGATCCAGCTTCCCGCTACCGTTGCCAGGCCTCTCCAGATCTCTTCCGCTCCCGCTCCGCCTACTACATCCGGACTAATGGCACCGATAAGCAGCAAAGCGAGCGGACCTCCGATCACAATGCCGATGGTCCCGGCCAGGAACATCACGATGGCCTTCCAGCCCAGGTTCATGATTCCTTTAAGGTCGATACTGAGCGTGAGTAATACCAGACTGGCGGGCAGCAGGTATCGGGATGCCACATAGTACAGGTTGGACTCGTCGGCAGAGATCACTCCCAGCGTAGTGAATATGGAAGGCACGAAATAACAGAGCAGGAGGGAGGGCACGAACCGGTAGAATTTCTTCCAGAACGGATGGTCGCTGTGCGAGGTAACGAATATGGCGGCCAGTATAGCGATCAACAGGCCGAGCACTACGGCATCATTGGTGATGAGGGCAGTCGATAAGTAAGTCATGGTATGGCTTTTATTTTCCGAAAAATTGAATCAGTATATCGTCTAGTTGTGCGGACCAGGCTCCCCAGGAGTGTCCTTCATTCACTTCAACATAGCTAACCGGGAGTTCCATCTTGTCAAAGATATCTTTCATTCTGCGGGCATCTTCCGTGTTGTCCCCGATGGTGCCAACACTCAGAAATATTTCCGGCTCGTCCACCTCTGCTTCCATTACGATGTCGTAGATGCTCTCCTCGAACCAATAGGCCGGAGCCTGAATACCCATCTTACCAAAGAGGTCGGGCCGGCTGAATCCGAAATAGGTAGCGTTTAGCCCACCCAGGGATGTTCCGACTATTGCTCGGTTTTCCGCCCCCGTCAGCACTTTGTATTCTTGTTCGATCTCCGGTATCAGTTCCTTTTCAAAGAAGCGGAGATAATCGGGATTTACTCCAAGTTCATCCACTCGCCGGTTCATCCCCAGATCATAAGGATCTCTGGAATCCACAAACACTGCAATCACAGGTTCTATTTTATTCATATGGATCAGGTTATCGAGAACGTTTCGGGCTGCTCCCAGTCGGTTGTCGAAATACTCGTTACCGTCGGTAAAGTAGATGACCGGAAGCGGGCCGAGTTCCTCGTAATTCCGGGGAGTGTACACCCGGTACATAATGTTATATCCCAGTGAGGAACTGTTCATGATCTGTACATTCGAAAAATGGCCTTTGGGGACATAATTTGTTCTCACGGTCAGAGGTTCCGGCTCCCATTCAGGCATCCTGAGTTCAGAATTCAGTCCGAATCCACTCCACTGATAATGGTTGTTCACGGGGTCCAGGATCCACTCCTCATCGTCAATGACGATCTTATAGTCAATGCGCGCGTCTTCAGGAAAGGTGGTCCTCCAATACCAGATATCGGTTCCTTCCAGGCGAGTGGCCGTGTGGCCCGTATCCTCATCGTTTCCCCAACTGTTGAAGTCTCCGCTGAAGGCAACTTTTTCGGCTTCACCTTTATACAAAAAGATGGCGACACTGTCTTTTGTGTAAGGGATTTGGCCTTCGCGCTCCAGTCTGGCCCATAAGGAATCGGCTTCAGCCGAGCGCTTGACCGGATCGGTAATTTCAGCAATGGATTGCAGCTCCTCTTGCAGACCGGTGTTATTGCCGGAACAGGCTAGGATCGCAAACAAGAGGAGGAAAACAGAAGATCTGCGAAATAGAGTGTGATGAAGTTCCGAATGCATGTCTGTTGAATAATTTTGAGCCTGAATATAAGGCAGATCAGGTAAATCTATAATAAAGACCTTCTACCTCTGATGTTTTTCGGTGTTATGTACTTATTTTCCGTCCTCACACTTCATCTGATACGTACATGATAGTTTCAAAATTTGGCGGGACCAGCGTTGGAACCTTTGAGGCGATGCAGCATAGCGCGGGTATTGTCGCATCCGATCCGGATCGAAAGCTGATCGTTATCAGTGCCACTTCCGGTACCACCAACGACCTTGTCGCCTTAACCGATAACACGCTGGATTCAACTTCCAGAGAAGAGATACTGCTGCGGATAGAGCACAGACATCTGGATATCATCCGTAAGCTGGGTGAAGGGAAGCAGGAGACTGCCCGGAAGGATTTTGAGGAACTCTTTTCGTCCCTTCGCACTCATCTGGAATACTCAGGCCGGGATAAACGGTGGAAAGACTCCCTGTTTGCTTTCGGAGAGCTGATGTCCACCAGGATTTTTGTACACGTACTTCGCGAGAAGGGTGTGGAGGCGCATTGGCTGGATGCCCGGGAGTTCATGAAGACGGACTCGGCTTTTGGCAATGCGGTACCCCGGCTGCCCTCCATCGCAAAGAAACTGGCTGCTCAGGTGGACCCCGGGAAGATCTATCTTACCCAGGGTTTTATAGGTTCGGATGTTTTTGGAAACACGACCACTTTGGGAAGAGGAGGAAGTGATTATTCGGCAGCTCTTATAGCCGAAGCGCTGAAGGCCGATACCCTTGAGATCTGGACAGACGTGGCGGGTATATACACTACCGACCCCAGGGTGGTAAAGCACGCACATCCGATTGAAGAGATCTCTTTTGATGAGGCTGCCGAGCTTTCAGTTTTTGGGGGAAAGGTTCTGCACCCGGCCACGCTGAAGCCTGCCATACGGGGCGGGGTCAGGGTACGGGTCGCATCCAGCAAGGAGCCCGGCCTTCCCGGAACGCTGATATTGCATACCTGTAAGGAGCAACCGGTGATTCGGGCACTTTCGCTCCGTAAAGACCAGACCCTGCTGACGGTAAGGAGCCTGGAGATGCTGCACCAGCACGGGTTTCTGGCCCGTCTGTTCAGAACCCTGGCCGATTATAAGATCTCAGTGGACCTGGTTACCACCAGCGAGGTTAGTGTATCACTGACACTTGATACGGCCGTCAATGCTTCAAACAAAGTGGACCTCAGAGACGGTGTACTTGAGGAACTCCGTAAATTTTGTGAAGTGGAAGTAGAAGACGATCTTTCACTGGTGGCGCTTATCGGGAACAGGCTGGATACCACTTCTGGGGTAAGCGGTAAGATGTTCACGATGCTCCAGAACTATAACATACGCCTGGTTTGCCATGGGGCAAGCCCTAACAACGTGTGTTTCCTGGTTAAAGCAGGCGAAGGAGAAGAAATCGTCAGAATATTACATGAAGAATTTATAGGATAAACTATGAAGATCTCCGTGATCGGAACGGGTAAAACCGGGGGAAAAGTAGTGGAAATGCTCGGCGATAAGCTGGGAGAGGCTTTTGATGAAACGAATCCTCCCACTACTGAGAAGCTCAGAGCAAGTGACGCGGTCATTGTCTTCGTTCCCGGCGATGCGGTAGAGCAGATACTGCCGGTCGTACTTCGGTCAGGGGTTCCCGCCGCCTGGGGAAGTACAGGGTACGAGTGGCCTGATGATCTGAATGAGCAGGTGAGGCAGGCAGAGACGCGCTGGGTCCTGGCCAATAATTTCAGCCTGGGAATGAACATTATCCGAAAGGCGATTCAAGTTCTGTCAAAAGGCTCCGAGATACTGAAGGGTCCCGAGTTCGAAATCCATGAAGTTCACCATGTACACAAGAAAGACGCGCCCAGCGGAACGGCCCTGTCATGGAAAGAGTGGTTGAACAAGGAAGTGAAAGTGACTTCCAGTCGAGAGGGAGATGTAAAAGGAATTCATGAATTGCGGGTAAGGACCGGCAATGAACTGATCGAGCTGCGCCACGAAGCCCTGGATCGCGCACTTTTTGCCGAAGGTGCAATATGGGCCGCGGAACAGTTAGTTACCAACGACCGTTTAGAACAGGGAGTGCATACCTTCGGAGCACTGTTTGATGAACTTATGAAAGGATGAATATGATGAAGAATTATCCACTTTGGACGGCCATGGTTACCCCGATGATGGCCGACGGTACCATAGATTTTGAAAGTTTTGAAAACCTCCTGGTGAAACAGGAAGAAGCGGGCGCCGGCGTCCTGGTGCTGGGAAGTACCGGCGAAGGGCTTAACCTTACCGGTCAGGAGAAGAAAGACGTTGTGCGGTTCGCAAAGTCTTTGAACCTGAAAGTGCCGCTGATGGCGGGATTGGGTGGTTTTCATCTGGAGGCCCAAAAAGAATTCATCGGTTTCTGTGATCAGGTTGGGGTCGATGCTTTTTTACTGGTGACTCCGCTTTACGCCAAGCCCGGGAAAGAAGGGCAATATGAATGGTTCCACGCACTGATGAGTGAGACTGAGACTCCGTGCATGATCTATAATGTCCCGTCCAGAACAGGGGTAAAATTGCATCCGGAAGTTCCGGCACGCCTGCAGGAAGCTTTCGATCATGTGTTGGGAGTAAAAGAAGCCAGCGGAAATATCAATGAGTTTAAGGCATTCAGGGAGCACGCGCCTGATGTGGACTTTTATTCCGGTGATGACGGACTCACAAGAGCCTTTACCGAAGAAGGAGCGGCGGGCCTCGTGTCGGTGGCTTCCAATGCATGGCCTGAGCAGACAATGAGATATCTGAGGCTTTGCCTCGAAAAAAAGTACGACCGGCTGTTTACGTTCTGGACGGAGGCTACGGATGCGCTGTTTGCGGCTCCCAATCCCATTCCGGCTAAGGTTCTTTTACAGCACAAAAGCTGGATCGCCAATGAATCTGTCCGGCCGCCGCTTTCCGTAAAGGATATTTCACCGGAAATGGAAGAGGCACTGCTGGAGGCAGACCGGCGTATTCACGCCTGGTTCGAAGCACAGGCTACTTAAAACAACTATTAACTCAATTCGGGTGACAGACCGAGACGTCTTAACTCTAAAAAGCGACAAACCATGAACTACGAAGAGGTACTGGACAAACTGGAAACCGGAGAACTTCGCTCCGCCAACAAGACAGATCAGGGCTGGGAAGCCAATGTGGAAGTGAAGGAAGCCATTCTGGAGTCTTTTAAAAACGGCACGAATGCAGCCTATGAAGGCATCTATGAAGGCTTTGTGGACAAGCATAATCTTCCGCCCCGCTTCTTTGAGCCGGAAGACGGAGTGCGCCTGGTTCCGGGAGGGTCGTCGGTACGCAGAGGAGCCTACGTGGCGGAGGGAGTCATCATTATGCCTCCTGCCTATATCAACGTGGGAGCCTATGTGGATGAGGGTTCCATGGTTGACAGTCACGCGCTGGTGGGATCCTGTGCCCAGATCGGGAAGAACGTACATCTGTCGGCCGGGGTGCAGATCGGAGGGGTACTGGAGCCCGTAGGTATGAATCCGGTGATCATTGAGGACAACTGCTTTATCGGGGCCGGTGCGGTGATCGTGGAAGGAATATTGGTCAAAGAAGGGGCGGTGATCGCCCCCGGGGTAACCTTATCCAAAGCGGTTCCGGTCTATGATGTGGTTCATGAGAAAATGCTGGAACGGGGTTCCGACATTCCTGAGAATGCCGTTGTGATACCCGGTACCCGGCCGGTGAATAACGAATGGGCAAGATCTCAGGGTCTCAGCATGAACTGCCCCATTATCGTGAAATACCGGGACGCGGGAAGTAACGCTTCACTGGAGCTGGAGGAAGCGCTGCGGTGATTGTTACACCGCCAGGGCTTTATTGGCGATGGCAAGTCCTTTGACAAAAGCCTGAATAAGGGCTTCAATGGTATCCGGGGAAGCTCCTTTGGTGGTAAACTGATGGCCGTCTCTCTCCAGAGTTAAAGTCACAAAGACCAAAGAGTCTGTGTCGGGACTCAGGATCTCGACCTCGTGATTGATGACTTCCAAAGGAATGATGGAATCCGTCTCTGCTTTGATGGCGGTGAGTACGGCATCCATAGGCCCCACTCCCTGGTCCAGCGAGATCACCTCTTCATCCTGATCCGCAATACGCAGTTTCACAGCCGCACTTACGAGGCCGTGCATACGCATGGTGAGTTTATAGTCCAGCACTTCCACAGGATACATCAGATCGGCATCCTCGTGATACACCAGCGATTGTAAAGCCTTGATCTCCTCTTCCCGGAGCGTCTTCCCCTTTTTATTGATGTTGGCCACGTACTCGTCATACAATTTGGCGTGATCCGAATCCAGGGATACATTGGCCGCAACGGTATCCCGGCTTTGCCCCCAGCTTCGTTTCTGAAGTTCAGGAAACCCGGACTCAATGTACTGCTGAATGCGTTCCAGCTTGGGAGAAAGCACGGGCGAGGATAATGAATATTTAGCCACGATATGCGCACTCTTTAACCCGGTACCGGTAAGCACGAAGAGACATTTCTTGCCTTTGAAGGTATCCAGATTATTTTTGAAAGTTGCCAGCGGTATGGCGCAAGCCGGTTCAGTGAAAATACCCTCTTCCACCGTCATTTCTTTGACAGAGTCCAGCAGTTCGTTTTCAGTAGCTGTAAAGGCCAGCCCGTCGGTCTGCTCAATACCTTCCAGAACTTTATAAAAATCAAAAGGGTCACCCACGGCAACTGCATCGGCCATGGTGTTCACCTGTTCCTTCACGATCTTTTCTTTTTTAAAGATCCCTTCTACAACCGGTGAGCTTTGCTCGGGCTGAACGGCCACAAAACGCGGGATCGTTTCGATGACCCCCGAGGCTTTCATTTCAATCATTCCCTTGTAGATGGCCGCGAAATTGGTACCGGCCCCAATGGGAACAAAGATAAAATCGTAATCGATAGGGGCCTGTTCGAGTAATTCATAGGAAAAGGATTTCTGCCCTTCCTGGCGGAATACGTAATCCCCGGCAAGGTAGTAATTACCCGATTTGGCAAATTCCCGGCACAGTTGCTCGCATAACCGGAAATCTCCTTTGATGCGAATGATGGTGGCATCGTAAATGGTGGATTGAGCGAGTTTGGCATCCGGGGTTTTTTCCGGAACAAAAACAAAGCACGGAATTTTGAAATAGCAGGCATAGGCAGCTACCGAGGCGGCCATATTACCGGTAGAGGCCAGGCAGATCGCGTCTGCGCCCAGCTCCAGGGCTTTCAGGACTTCCACATAGCTGCCCCGGTCTTTGAAGCATCCGGTGGGATTTTCCAGTTCCAGCTTGGCATATACTTCAGCACCGTACTTCTCAGAAATGCGCTCTAGTTTCTTGAGTGCGGTGCGGTGGTTCTTGAGGGGATCCGGAATGATCTCCTTTAAAGGGTACTGGATCTCTTTTCTGACCTCGTTGTACTCGATCGTGAGCACCCCTCCGCAATAGGTGCAGTACGTCGTTGTTTCACGCTCATCATTCACTTTCTCGCACATGATGCAGCGCATGGTATATCCGGAATTGGAGGCGGTCATGGTCAGATCCCAAAATTAGTTTGAGTGAAAATACAAAGCATTGCTCAAGTAAAAAATCAAAAAAGCGCTTTTCCGGGAAGCTGTTCCGTTTACAGAGGCAACAGAATGATCTCCTCAAATCCCATATCCAGCTCTTCAAAAACGGGAGCCGCGATAGCCTCGATCTCGTGTTCAGGATACTGGTCCAGTCCTTCAAGCTTTATTATCAGGCTATCGTTATGATCATCGATATAGTATTCCGCATCCGTGGATTCAAAGCATTTGCGCAGAGTGTCCACCAAAAAGCGAACGTCCTGCTCAAAACTTTGGTACTCTTTTTCCTCTTTGGTACTCATTCCTTTAGGTTTGTTTCGCTGCAAAAATAGCCCGAGTTTCTTCCATGCACAACCAACTCCAACGACTTTCTGAACTGGCTGGTCAACCTTCCCGCATCATCCTGGGGCTGATGTCGGGGACTTCGCTTGACGGGCTTGACCTGGCGTTATGCAGATGCGGCTCCGATAGCCTTGAAGTCCTTGAACACAAAACGGTGGAATATGAGGATTCACTGAGAAGCCGGATTCGGGCTGTTCAATCCAGGCCTGAGGTGGATCTGCAGGAAGTGTGTCTGCTGAATACCGCCATGGCTCACCACTACGCGGGAATGGCTCTTGAAGCCTTGAATGAGTGGAAAGTAAGGCCTGAAGAAGTGGACCTGATCGCTTCGCACGGGCAGACCATCTATCACCTTCCCGATGACAAGCAAACGTGTACCCTGCAGATCGTGGATGGGGACCATATCGCGCACAAGACCGGAATCATCACCATTTCGGACTTCCGGCAAAAGCATACGGCTGCCGGCGGACAGGGAGCCCCGCTGGCCGCGCTGATGGATGAAGCACTGTTTCGCCACGAAACTAAGAACAGGCTCCTGCTGAACCTGGGTGGTATCGCGAATTTTACCTGGCTCCCCGCTTCTGAAAGCAGTAGCAGGGTGATCACTACGGATACGGGTCCGGCCAATACTCTTGTCAATGAGGCCATGCAGAAGCATTTTGGTAAAGCATATGATGAAGGAGGAAAGGTGGCACTGCAGGGAAAGGTGGATTCAGAACTATTGAAATATCTGCTGCTGGAACCCTTTTTTAGAAAAGCATTTCCAAAGACTACCGGGCAGGAAGAATTCCGGCTGGGGCTGGTGGAGGAACTCATGGAGAGCTACCAGATCAGTCTCCCTCCCGAAGATCTGGTGCCCACGCTGACCCAGTTGACCGTTCACAGTATCACACGGGCTGTGGAGTCGGTGATCGGGGAGTCAGTATTTGAGTGTTATGTAAGCGGGGGAGGGGTTCACAACCCGGTGATCATGGGAGGGCTGAAAAAGCGTTTACCAAAGGCTGAATTCAGAAACTTCGATCACCTTGGAATTCCTGCTGATGCCAAAGAAGCAGCGCTTATGGCGTTCCTGGGAAATGCGCTGGTGACCGGGAAGACCTTTCTGATAAACGGGGAAGAAGTGAGCCTGGGAAAGGTAAGTTTTAGTTGATCGTTCTTTGAACTACGATAAACTATCAACAATTAACCCGGATTTAAGATGCTTAATTAACCTTCGGTAGCTTTCGATCAACTTATTTCTGACCGGAACTCCCTTCTCAAAGATGGCCTCCTGCGCTTTTTTGTATTCAACCCGGCCCGACTCGCTTTCAATTCGGATGGGTTTCAGGCCGTGTTCACTGAGGTCATAGGGACTGGCTTTCATATCGATGGTGCGTGCTTCGCAAGCCAGCTCAAAAGCTTCCAAAATGAGATCACTGCTTATCCAGGGGTAGAGTTTAAAGGCCCACTTGTACAGATCTATGTTGGTGTGAATGCAGCCGGGCTGCTCCATGTCTTCAAATACCTCCCGTGAAAGCTCATGTTTGTTGAGCGGAACGGCATCGGGTGTGAAGAAGCGGTAGGCGTCAAAGTGGGTGCAGAGAAGAGGCCGGGATTCCACGAATTTTTCCAGTTCTTCCGGTTCCATGCGCAGCGGCAGCTGATCGTGGCGGGGTTTATCCGTTTTATACACCATCGCCCATTCATGCATCCCGAAGCACCCGAATGAGGGCCTGGAGTTTTGCGTATTCTCAAGCATGTTGAGGATCCACCGGGCAGAAGAAAGTCGTTTCTCAGGGAGTAAAGAAGGATCCAGATAAGCAACTCCGTGTTCCAGCTTCAGCTCACTCAGCTCGGGAAGATCTGTGGTTTCACTGTATTCCAGTGCGGTACCCAGTCCGGGTGACCATCGGCGAAGGGCAGAAGGTCTGAAAGCATAATATTCAAACAGGAAATCCATGACGGGCTGTTTGAGCTGCCGGGAACGGCGTTCGAGGTAGTCTCCGGTAAGTTCATCCACACGCTGTTCGTGTGATGATTTCCGGGTATTCCATTCTCCTTCAGGTAAAACGGTGTCGATATATGCCGGTAGGGTAGCCGTTTGCATGGTGCAAAGATATAAAAAAAGACCTCCTCTGTCTCCTTCTTTACCAGGAAGAGGACTGTTTAAATGGATTTTGTATCATTTCTGAAATTCCTCTGCTTTTAAGGAGGGCTTGTGTAGGTAAAAATGAAAACATCAGTTTTGAAACAACTCAAACACTTTCTGCTTCATCTGAGGTTGCACTATCAGTTTTTTATCCTGTCCGGGGGGTATCTGCTTGCTGCACTCTTTGCAGAAGATCCCGACTGGACTCAGTTCGGCCTGCAGTTTCTGAATGTGCACGTGCTGCTCTTTGGGGGAGCAACGGCGTATAACTCATACTGGGACAAAGATGAAGGGCCCATTGGCGGGTTGAAGTCACCACCGGCTATGTCCCGCTGGATGTGGGCCGTATCCCTGGTGATGCAGTTTGCCGGATGGGCATGGGCGTGGACGATCGGGCCCAATTATTTTGTGGTGTACGGGTTGAGCCTGTTGCTCTTCTGGCTGTA
This sequence comes from Balneola sp., assembly GCA_965267385.1. Lineage (GTDB taxonomy): Bacteria > Bacteroidota > Rhodothermia > Balneolales > Balneolaceae > Balneola. The sequence goes on along the minus strand of OZ253957.1, from coordinate 1,912,013 downwards.
TTCTACTCCTCACGCCCGCTGGAAAGGCCATCCCTGGCTGAGCCTGATCGCTATTGGCATCAGTACAGGTACGAATTCTTTCCTAATGGGCAGTATGGCTGTTTCAGGCGGGAAACCAGGATTTTCGGAGGGAGTCACGGCTTTCGGGGTGGCATGTATTATCCTGAGTCTCTATCCGGCTTCTCAGATCTTTCAGTACCGGGAAGATAAGATGCGGGGGGATCGGACCTTTGCCATGGAATTCGGCCTGAGGGGTGTTAGATGGCTTTACGCGTTCCTTTTTCCGGTGGGACTGCTCCTGGTTTCATGGATGCTGTACCTCCGGAATACGCACATCGGACTGTTTTTCTTTTTTGCAGGGATTCCGGCTTATATCTACATCACCTGTGTGCTTTGGAGGCTGGAGGGCCGGGAAGAGGAATACCAAACAGTGATGCGCCTTAAATTCTTTGCATCATTCAGCTTTGTGGTATTCATCCTATCGGTGCTATTGGTACAATCAATCATTTGACAAGCCAACAGTTCATATCTTCTTCATGGTTTGAATTTAGATTTGAAGCACTATGAATACCGGCACACTTTCTACATCGATTACCCGGGAGGTTCTGGATACCGCCTACACCTACCGGCGCTATACGGATCTGGTCGTCAAACTGTTTTCTGAAGGCCGAACCACTAACGAAAATAACACCGACAGCTATCTGGGTTATACAGAATTGAATATCCGGCGAAGCAGCCGTTGGGATAAGCGCGCCCGCATCAACGAGGACCTCAGGGAAGCATTGGCAAACTTCCCGAAGAAAATGACCTGGCTGGTGCTGAGTGAAGGCTGGTGCGGGGATGCCGCTCAGATCCTTCCTTTTCTGGCAAAGATGGCTGATCTCTCCCCAAATATAGAGCTGAAGATCATTCTCCGGGACGAGCACCCTGAGATCATGGACGAATTTCTGACGGATGGGGTGAGCCGTTCCATACCGAAACTCATTGCTTTGGATTCGGAAACGCTGGAAGTACTGGGCAGCTGGGGGCCGCGGCCGATGGTGATACAGCAGGAATATCTCAAGAAATTGCGGGACCCTGATTACCCTGATGAGCAAGCCAAAAAAGATCTACATCTTTGGTACGCGCGAGACAAAGGAGAGGCTTTGGAGGCCGAGTTCCTGGGTTTGCTCCATGACTGGAGTTAAGCAGGGCAGGAACAGTAAAGGCAGCTGTTGAGGCTGCCTTTACCGGAGAAGCAAAAAAGTCTACTTGATCAGTGTCATCTTTCGGATATCGGTAAAAGTATCGCGACCATTCTCAGCTACGGCTTTAATGCGGTACAGATAAACGCCGCTGGCCAGTCTGCCGGCCTCAAAGGTAAGATCATAGGTGCCGGCCGCTTTTCGTTCACCCCGCAGCAGATCGGTTACTTTTCGGCCGTTCACATCATACACGGCCACACTCACGGTAGAAGTAGAAGGAACGGAGTATCGGATCTGGGTGCTCGGATTAAAAGGATTGGGATAGTTTTGTTTCAGGTCGAACGAGATGGGTAGCTCCAGAGGTTCTTCGCTTTCGTTACTTACGGCTGTGCTTATATCTGCGAGGAACATACCCCGTCCGTGAGTGGCGATAGCCAGTGTCTTGTCTGAGGCGCGATAATCCAGAAACTCAACTACTGAGTTTCCTATAAGGTCTTCAGCCTGCCTGGTCCATACCGTGCTGCTGCCGTCGAGTGTTTCGGTGGCATACAACCCGGTGCTCGTTCCAATGAAATAAACCGTGCTGTTATCTCCGTTCTTTGTGATGGCTGCAGTTCGTACGGAGGGGCCGTTTGTGCCCTCCAGGTTACCTCCAACGGCAGTCCAGTTAAATCCTCCGTCAGTGGTATGGAACACACTTTCCACTTCATAATTAGAGACGACTGCCAGCACTTCATTCCCGTTTTCGGGGTTCACAGCAATACCGTGAATATAAGAACCCGAAGCTGCTATGTCGATGGATCGGTCATTGATGCCGGGTGAGGCTACCGTTGGGTTGGTAGAATGGAGTGTGGGTAAGGCACTGTTATCATAACCAGCATAATACAGTCGGTTGGCAGGACTTGCAGTACTAAACTCAAGAGTGGAAATAATATGTCCGTTGCCTCCGGTGTTGACGGTGGTCAGTTCGGTCCACCCTTCTGACGTTCCAAACTGTGAGGAGCCCGTACTTACTGTGGTCATTTGGTCGTTGATCCAGATATGATCCTCATCAGGATAGGCCACATAATCTTCATCGGATGGATTGACGGCAAAGGGATGAATAAATAATTGATTGGACGAGCCGGTTGGTTTAACATAGGTAAGGCTGTTGAAACTATAATTCCATTTCAGCATTCGTCCTCTTTGCGATGAACTGAGCAGGTAGGTGTTTCCTAAGTATTGATAAGCTCCGTCACCTGAGGAGATGTCGGCATACGGGGTATTCGCCCCGGCGGTATTATAGTTGAAATAAGGTGAGCCGTTATCCTGTGTACCCCCGACGATGCGCGTATCTCCGGCATTCGGGTGAATGCTCACGGTATAAAACTGGGTGACGTTATATCCGTTTTCGCGGGTGGTCCAGCTGATCGGATTGGCAGTGATATCTTCAGTCAGGCTTATACCACCGTCATGCAGGCTGAATACCCGGTTGGTACCGTTCGGGTCATAAACGATTTGATGATTATCGGGGTGATGCCCGAAAAACTGGCTTACGTCGTTATCGTTGTCGTAACCACCGATCCAGTAGTCATCAGCTACACTGGGATCGGTATTTCCGGATCCGTCATCCAAAGGCGCAGTGGAAAAACCGTCCGTGGAACGGAACAGGTTAGTAGCTCCAATGAGTACAAAATCCGGATCGGTGGGATGAATCCGAACCGTCAGGTTGTAGCTCCCCTGAGGATTGAGGCCGCCTACCGGATCTCCGAAATTCGGGATATTCGCACTTCTGTCATCACTGGATACTGTCGGATAATTAGATAGATCAAGGCGAAAAAGTTTCATGCCGTCGGTCGTTCCGTCCGATGAAGTAAGCACAAAAACGATATCAGGATTTGAATCCGAAATGTCCACGACACTACGGTCATGGGAGGAGGGGAAAGTATTGGGAGTGATATCATTCCAGGTTACACCGTCATCATCAGAAAAATAGATGCCCGGACTACTGGTTATGGTAACACCATTATACCCGCTGGATACTACAGCAATGAGGTTTCCGTTTGAGGCTACGGCTATATCCGAGTAAACGTGATTGTTTCCGGCCCCAAGTACGAGTTCATTATTTACATATCCGTCGGTGGACCGGAAAATTCCGAAGGCATTGCTGGCCAGGAACTGCGTACCAGTGGTCGGGCTGATCACAAGACGCGAAACAAAATCAAACACTGAGTCGAAAGAAACGTTCGAATCATTGTTGTCGGGTAAGAAAGGATCGGTTCCGGTGGCAGTGGAATTAAGAATAGTCCATGTTTCTCCATTATCTGTAGATTGAAAGATACCGGTTCCGTAGTAATTTGCGCTACCTCCGCGTGCTCTAGCCGACCCGAAAAACTCGGCGGTTGCCGCATACCAGGTATCCTGGGAAGTCGGATGCTGCACAATTGAGGATATACCGTGAGTTTGGGTGGGGGCTGACTTGATCGCCCACGAAGATCCTCCGTCGGTGCTTTTCCAGATGCCTCCGGAAGCACCCCCAGCGATGAGGATATTCGAGTTCCTTACATCGATTCCAAAACCACGGGTTCTTCCTCCAACGTCGTAAGGCCCGATTTCAGAATAGGTGACGTTTTCCAGAATACTGCTATTTTTCTTCGATTTCGCCTGAATATCCAGATTTCGGGCGAACTCGAGCTCTTTCCGGCGGATGTTATCTGGAATGCTGTTCGTAAGCGGGCTGCGAAGAAGCCTGAAATAGTGATCTCTTCGGTCTTTTTGTGTAGTCGCTCTGCTCTCAGCCGTTTTGGGGATCTTAGGTGCCTCTAGAATTACAACATCACCTTCAGGGCTTTGTTCATGAACAGGCAGTGTGATCAGTATCAGAAATGCCCCGAGAAGAAGTAGTAACGAAAAGGAAGCTTTTTGTTGGAATGATCTCATAGCACTCAGTTTGAGGATAAAATTTTAACGATGGTCCAATGTGGCCTGGATGTTTCCATACCCATTCCGGATGGAGCCTGTCTGATCTGAACATCAACCAGCTTTTGTTCCTCCAAACCCGCCGTATTCACATTTTCGGAAATGATGCAATGTAGCTCACTGCCAGTTTTCATGGGCTCGGTGTTCGCACCATATCCAAGTACCTCCATCAGTTCCCCCCGTAGCATACCTCCTGTAAGGTTCAATTTAACGATCTTCAGCCTTGCATGAACAGACCCGACATCGATCGGTATGTCATATTCAGGCTGTGGATCCGGTTCGGTGGTTTTCTTGTTGCTGCCGCAATTAAGCATGAGCGTACCGGCTAGCAGAAGAAAGAGGAGGCGGGATTTCTTCATAGGATAGATGTTTAAGGCATGGTTGTTATCTTATAAGTGCCAGAATATGATGAATTAAAACCATTGAAGCATTATAAATTGCCCTAGCCTTCGGAAAGCATATGAAAACACCCCCGGAAAGGTTTACCAGGAACATTGCCCAAACCAGTGACGCGCCCATCGGGCTGGAGATCAGCCATGCCGAAGGTCCGTTCTTATATACTACGGATGGAAGGAGGTATGTGGATTTTATTTCAGGAATAGCGGTAAGCAGTCTGGGACACCGAAATCCTGAAGTCATCAAAGCCATCAGGAATCAGACAGACAAGCACCTGCACGTCATGGTATATGGAGAGTTCATCCAGAAACCACAGATTGATTTTGCGGAACTGCTACTGGATCAGCTTCCTGAACACCTCAATCAGGTGTATCTGGTGAACAGCGGTACCGAGGCAAACGAAGGAGCGCTGAAGCTGGCCAAGAAACATACCGGACGTAGCAAGCTGGTGGCTTTCAGAAACAGTTATCACGGGGATACTCATGGGTCGCTGAGCGTGACCGGAAGGGATGTGTATCGTGATCCCTATATGCCTCTGCTCCCAGGCGTTCACTTTCTGGATTTCAATTCCTTTGAAGGCCTTGGTACAATAGACGAAGAAACGGCAGCAGTGATCCTTGAGCCTATACAGGGCGAAGGAGGTATCATTCCTGCCGAACAGTCCTGGTTGAATGAAATCAGAGACCGATGCGATGAGGCCGGCGCCTTACTCATCTTTGATGAGATTCAGAGCGGATTCGGAAGAACCGGGAAACTCTTCGCCTTCGAGCATTACGGGATCGCGCCCGACATCCTGTGTATCGCGAAGGCCGCCGGAGGCGGAATGCCGATCGGTGGTTTCGTTTCATCCTCCGACATCTTCCGGGCGTTCATGTACGATCCGCCTCTGAATCACGTGACTACCTTTGGCGGCCATCCCGTGAGTTGTGCGGCCGCGTACGCCAACTTAAAAGAATTGCTGAACGGAGGATATATCGCAAGGGCGGAAAGCATCGAGGTGAAGACCCGGGAAAAGCTATCCGGAAAGGGGATTGTGGAAGTGAGAGGAAAGGGGGCTATGCTCGGACTTCAGCTGGAGAACCGGGAACTCACACAGGCAGTGGTGGAGGAATGTTTTAACCACGGAGTACTGCTGGGATGGACTCTCCATTCGGATACCCTCATACGACTGGCACCTCCGCTCATTATCGAGGATGATGACCTGAATGACGTACTCTCCATTCTGAAAATGAGCATAGATAAGCATGCCTGAGGGAATGTGACCGGAGGTGGCATGGTTGTATAACTGAATCAATAAAGGAACAGCATGAAGACCGTTAATCCTGCAACAGGAGAGATCATTAAAAAATACGATGAAATGAGCTTTGACGAGGTGGAGCGGATCATTTCATCGGCCAATCAAGCTCAGAAAGAGTGGAGAAAACGCTCTTTTGAGGAGAGAGCGGGTCACCTGAGCACCATCGCGGATTTGCTCCGGGAGAGGAAGCAGGAGCTGGGAGCCTTGATGAGTACCGAGATGGGTAAACCGATGGCTCAGTCGGTGGGTGAACTTGAAAAATGCGCGTGGGTATGTGAGTATTATGCAGAACAGGCCGGGCGTTTCCTGGCAGACGATCCGGTGGATACGGATGCAGCGAAGAGCTACATCACCTTTAACCCTTTGGGGGTCATCCTCTCGATCATGCCGTGGAATTTTCCGTTCTGGCAGGTATTTCGTTTTGGGGCACCATCGCTGATGGCAGGTAACGGTGTAATTCTGAGTCATTCCGAAAACACAACCGGATGCGCACTGGAGATCGAAAACATGGTTCATGATGCGGGAATACCGAAAGAGCTCTTCCGCACCATCCTGGTGGCCAACGAAAACATGAAACCGGTTATTCAGCATGAAGGAATAGCAGCCGTAACCCTCACAGGAAGCACCCGGGCGGGTAAGATCGTGGCCTCACAGGCCGGGGAGGCTTTGAAGAAGACGGTATTGGAACTGGGCGGCAGCGATCCCTATCTCATACTGGAGGATGCCGACATTCCGAAAGCGGCGGAAACCTGCGTTACTTCAAGGCTGATCAACAGCGGTCAGAGTTGTATAGCCGCCAAACGCTTTATCGTTGTTGATTCAGTTTATGAGGAATTCATGGCTGAATTCAGAAAAGGGATGGAAGCCAGGAAAGTCGGTCATCCGTTCGAGGAGGGCACTGATGTGGGACCGCTGGCCAGGGCAGACCTGAGAGATCAGTTGCATGAGCAGGTTCTGAAAAGTGTGAAGGCGGGGGCCAAACTAAGCCTGGGTGGTCAGGTGCCGGAGGGTAAAGGAGCTTTTTACCCGGTCACCATTCTTGAGAACGTCAAGCCCGGGATGCCAGCCTACGAGGAAGAGCTCTTTGGTCCGGTGGCTTCCGTCATAAGGGTAAACAATGAAGAGGAGGCTATTCGGGTAGCCAACGATACTCCCTATGGTTTGGGGGCAGCCGTTTTCACGCAAGACACAGAGCGCGGAGAGAGGATCGCGGCCGAACAACTGGAGGCCGGTTGCTGTTTTGTGAATGAGTATGTCAAGTCAGACCCCCGTCTGCCTTTCGGAGGGATCAGGGAATCCGGCTACGGCCGGGAACTCGGTTTGTATGGCATTCATGAATTCGTAAACACAAAGACCGTATATATCGCCTGATTTTAGCTTAGCCTTCTCGTGGATTCCTCTTATCTTTGAGGCGAAATTAACTCTACGACGTGAAAATACGCCTGGCACAATTAAACCCGACGATCGGAGATCTTTCCGGCAACAAGAAACTGATCCTGACCGCTCTCGAGCAGGCAGAACAGTCTGATGTGGATCTGTTGTTGCTCCCCGAGCTGATCGTTTGCGGATACCCTCCTCAGGATCTGCTGGAGCGGGAAGTGTTCAGGGAGCTTTGTTATCAGGTCAATAGCGAGATTGTTGAGGCAACCCGTGGCAGGAAGCTTACGATGGTATTCGGATCTGTTTCTGCCAACCAGAGCGGGGTAGGCCGCAGGTGTTTTAACTCAGCCATCGTTGCTGAAAACGGGAACGAAATAGCACGGGTACACAAGGCGCTGCTTCCCAATTATGATGTCTTTGATGATCTGCGTTATTTTGAACCGGAGTACAGCTTTGAGCCTGTGGAAATAAAGGGCATTTCTTTCGGGATCACCGTTTGTGAGGATATATGGTACAATGACAATGAGATCCAATACCATACTTATGGGGTAAATCCCGCTGAAGAACTGGCAAAGAAAGGAGCGAAGGCGATCATCAACATATCCGCATCGCCTTTTACAAAGAGAAAGCCGGTCAGCAGAATCAGTATGCTGCAAAAGCACGCCCGGGAACTGAATCTGCCCCTGTTGTATGTAAATCAGGCAGGGGCCAATACGGAACTCATTTTTGACGGAGATTCCCTGGCTCTGGCTGATGATGGGTATCTGGTAGCCCGGGCACGGCGCTTCGCTTCCACCCACATCGATATTGAGTATGATTCGGATGCGCAAAGCCTGAACGCTCCGGATCAGGAAGAGTGTGAACGAGAGGCTCCCGAGCCAATCCAAAGTATGTTCCATGCGCTGGTTTTGGGAGTGCGGGATTATCTGAATAAATCTCAGGCGGCAGAAAAGGTGATACTGGGTTTGAGCGGAGGGATCGATTCCGCTTTGGTAGCCACCATTGCAGCGGAAGCACTCGGCTCCGAAAGGGTGATCGCGGTCACCATGCCGTCCCGCTTCTCATCGGAGGGAAGCATCCGCGACTCCCAAAAACTTGCGGACAATCTCGGTATCAGACTGTACCACATACCCATTGCACCTGTGTACGATGCATATATGCAACAGCTGGAGCCGGTATTCAAGAATACGGAATTCAATGTGGCCGAAGAGAACCTGCAGAGCCGCAGCCGGGGAGATATATTGATGGCCATAGCCAATAAGTTTGGCTATATGCTCCTCAATACCGGAAATAAATCCGAAACGGCTGTAGGATACTGTACGCTGTATGGTGACATGGCGGGCGGACTTGGTGTGATATCAGATCTCTATAAAACGGAAGTGTACGAAATGTGCCGCTGGCTGAATGAATCGTATTACGGGAAAGAGATGATTCCGCGGGAAATTATCGACAAAGAACCCAGTGCGGAGTTACGCCCCGGCCAAAAAGATTCGGATTCTTTGCCCGACTACGGAACATTGGATGCTATTCTGGAATACTATCTGGAAGATCAATTATCGAGAGAAGAAATCATCAGCAAAGGCTTTGATGAACAGACAACCGATCGGGTTCTCCGGCTGGTTGACATCAACGAGCATAAAAGGTACCAGGCAGCTCCCGGATTAAAAGTCTCGGCGAAGGCGTTTGGAGCCGGAAGACGATGGCCGGTCGTCCAGGGCTGGACCGGGCAGGAAAAAGAAATCAGGCAGTCCTGAAAAAGCGAACAATAAGCAGCGTTCAGCTTTGTTTTTGGAAAGGTATTTCCTGACTGCTTTTTACACAATTTTAGCTCAGATTCACTATAATAAACGAGTTTTATAACACAGACGGATTCATGCAACATATCATCAAATCAGGATTAACTGCGCTCTTACTAATCGGAACTACTTCGCTTGCGGCGCAGGATACTACCAAAATCAAGATCGAAGACATACCGGTTCGGTTATTACCGGTTCAAAACCCGCTGGAGGCCAAACAAATAAGAACGGCGGAGCCTGTCTTTCAACCAGCCAATATTGAGCTGGATGGTTTTCAGAAAGACGTATTGCGCCGTATCGCCGATGTGTACCAGCTTCATGTTCTCAGCCTGGAGGCACAGCTCAATGAAAACCCGATCGAGGCCGAAACTTATATCAATGAAGCAGTGGATGCTTCCCAGGCGCTACTGGATGATTACCCCGAGATCCGGACCGACCGGCGTTTTGCGGAGCTTTCACGTGCGGTAGTTTCGGAATACCGGAATTTCTATGGTATCACCGAATCCGTAAATGAGCCCCAGGGAGAAATATTTGCCATTCAGGAAGAGCTTTTTTCTGATGATGATGCGTACCTGGATGTTGAATTTTCATTTCCCAAGGATGCCACATTCACCAACCTCGAAGTACCTCTGATCCAAAACAGATATGTTACCAACAGCCTGGTGTATTATACCATTAAGCGTCCGGAGGTTATGGAACGCTGGCTTCAGCGATCGGAGGTTTACATGCCGATGATCCAGAGGATCTTCAAGGAAGAAGGCCTTCCACTTGAGCTGGCCTACCTTGCTTTTATCGAAAGCGGACTGAACCCTACGGCTCGCAGCTGGGCTTCCGCGGTGGGAATGTGGCAATTCATCGCCGCCACCGGACGGGTATATGGACTAGAGATCAACTGGTGGATCGATGAGCGACGCGACCCTGAGAAGTCGACCCGGGCTGCCGCGCGACACCTCAAGGATCTGTACAGCATCTGGGGAGACTGGCACCTGGCAATGGCAAATTACAATATCAGTCCCAGGGGGCTGAACCGTGCTATCCGTCGGGCAGGTGGCAAGAAAGACTATTGGGAAGCCTATCCCTACTTACCCCGCGAGACCAGAGGATACGTGCCGGGTTTTATTGCAACAGCCATGATCGGGCTGAACCCGGAAGAATTTGGCTTTCAGAAAAAATATGAAGGCGAGCCCTACAGCTATGACGTAGTGGAAGTGGAAGGACTCATGCCCCTGGATGAGCTGGCCAGGGCAGCAGGCATCACCACACAGGAACTTAAAGACTATAATCCCGAGCTTCTCAGATGGGCAACTCCTCCTGGAAACAAGTATCCGCTTAAGCTTCCTAAAGGGGTGAAAGAGGATTTCTTGATTGCCTACAAAGATATTCCGAAAGACAACCGGGCGCAGGATATAACAATGCATACCGTGAAAAGAGGGGAGTCGGTAGGGCTTATCGCCCGTAAATACGGAACCACCGTTCGCGGGATCTATGCCAGCAATGAAAATTTAGGCAATGTTATTTATCCCGGGCAAAAACTGGTGATTCCGCTTCCGAAAGGCAGCGCGGGAAAAATTTCTGCCAATAAACCTACAAACCTGACGAATACCAGCCGCAGCCGATCGACCTCGCGTCCCAGCACTCCTCCCAACTCAACCAAGCTGATCTACCGCGTTAAAACAGGAGACACTGTAGGACACATCGCGGAATGGTACGACGTTCGGGCTTTTGAGATCCGCGCGTGGAACGGGATAGGCAATACCATCCGGGTGGGGCAGAAGCTTACCGTTTATGTTCCCACGCAGCATAAAGATCATTACGCCAAAGTGGATGAATTATCATTCCGAGAGAAGCAGGACCTGGAACGGAAACAGCGCCGCGGAGAGAATATCCTTTTGGCATCGGCCACCTCAACAAGCGGGGAATACCTGACCTATACCGTCAAAAGAAACGACACCTTAGGAGAGATCGCCGAGAATTTCGGTGTTCGGGTTTCGACCATCAGAAGCCTGAACAGCATCAGGGGCTCCCGGATTTATGTTGGGCAGGTCCTCAGAATCAAAAAAGTGAACTGACATGAAAAAAGCCGGCAGGCTTCTGCCACTCCTGATTATTCTCGCGGTGGCCGGAGCCGCATTTCTTCCTCAGAATGCGGATATCTACTTCCTGATCAAAAAGAACTTCTCCATTTTCAGTAAATCGTATGAGAATGTAGCTCTGGAATATGTGGATCAGGTGGATCCCGAAACGCTGATGCGTACCGGATTGGACGCCATGATGGAAACCCTCGATCCATACACCGTTGTGTACAGCGAATCTCAGAATGAGCAGGCCGAGATATTATCACGCGGCAATTATGCCGGCGTAGGGATCGAAGCCGGTTACCGGGACGGGGAAGTAGTGGTGGTTGCCCCTACAGAAGGAGGACCCGCGGACCGAAAAGGGATCAGGGCCGGTGATGTGATCATCGCTATCGATGGAATCTCCGTGGAAAATCTGCAGCCGGAAGAAGTGCAGGTGCTGATGGTTGGTGAAGTCGGCTCCGATGTAACATTGACGATCCAGCGACTGGGGGTGGAGCAACCACTGGATTTTGAGCTTACCCGTGAGCGTATTGAAGTCAGGAATGTAACCCACACCGATCATGTAGGGCCTTCGGAAAATATTGGATATATCCGGCTCGCTCAGTTTGGAGAACGATCCGCTGAAGAAGTGCGGCTCGCCATGGTCAGCCTGATGGAAGAGAAAGAAATTGAGGGCCTGGTTCTGGACCTGCGTGATAACCCCGGAGGAATTCTTCAGGAAGCGGTATCCATCATCGATAAGTTTGTTGAGCCCGGCCTGACCGTGGTTGAAAACAGGGGCCGTGTTGCGGAATACAATCAGACTTTTCAAACCCGGGAACCCGTGATGTTCGATAAGCCGGTGGTGGTATTGATGAGCGAAGGCAGTGCCAGTGCCTCTGAAGTTGTGGCCGGTGCCCTGCAGGACCTGGACCGCGCGGTGATTGTCGGAGAGCGGAGTTTTGGTAAGGGACTGGTCCAGATCGTTAAACAACTTCCCTATAACACATCCATGGCGATCACCATCGCCCGATACTACATTCCAAGCGGAAGAAGTATTCAGGCCATAGACTACACTCATGAAGGTAGGAATTCAGGTGTTGTAAGCCGGCGTGATACCAGCAGGGTGTTCAAAACACGCAACGGGCGGGAAGTGTTTGAGGGCAGGGGCATCGATCCGGACATCAAGCTGGAAGAAGAGGAGCCCAGCTTGTTACAGATCGCTTTGCTTCAGCAGGGTAGTTATTTCGATTTTGCCACCCAATATCAGGCTCAGAATCCCGATCAGGATTTTCAGCAATTACCTCATGGTATCTTCGAGGCCTTCCGGCAATACCTGGAAGCAACCGGTTTTGATTATCAAACGGACTCTGATGAGTTGATCGCAGCACTGGAACGACAGATGCAGGATAATCCTGAGGCGGCACAGAGCCTGAGGGAGCTCAAGAGCATTGTGGAGCAGGAAAAATCAGATCAGCTTCTCAGGGAAAGAACAGAAATAGAAGAGCGCCTGTATCTGGAAATTCTCTCAAGATATAAAGGGCAGAAAGCAAGGACTGTAGCTGCCCTACGGAATGACCCTCACATGAAGCGGGCTATTGAGCTGATCAACTCGGAATCAGAGATGGCTTCCATACTAAGTAACTCGGATGGCTGAAAAGGCCGATCTTCATATCCACACCACCCGTTCAGACGGGAGGCTGAGTCCCGAAGAAGTGATCCTGCTGGCTTCTGAAAAAAAAATGAGCGCCGTAGCCATTACGGATCACGATACCTTTGAAGGATATCATGAGGCCCGGGAGCTTGCGGAGTCTGAAGGGGTTGAGTTGGTACCCGGCGTGGAGATCACAACCGTGTATAACAACAGAGAGTGTCACCTTCTGGCGTATTATTTCGATCCCGACAGCGAACACTTTTCCCGATTTGTACTGAGGCAGCGGTTCAATAGAAAGGAACGTATCAAGGGGATCATTGATAAGCTGCAAAAGCAGGGCCTGGATGTGGATTACAACGAAGTGTGGGCCCAGGCTAACGGCGCCAATATCGGGCGGCCGCATGTGGCACAGGTATTGATCGATAAAGGCTATGTGGGGAATTACCCCGAGGCATTTATGAGATATTTGAGTGAGGAACAGCTGGGTGGGATTGAAAGCGGTTATCCTGCTGTCAACAAAGCAATTCAGATGGTCAAAGAAGTGGGCGGGGCTGCCATACTTGCCCATCCTTCCAAGTTTTACACAAATACGGAACTGGATGAACTCATTAATATGGGGCTGGATGGGATTGAGTGCATTCACCCCAGCCACAACTGGGATCTTCAGCTCAGATATTCCAAGCTTTGTGAAAGCCGCTCACTGCTTAAGACCGGGGGCAGTGATTACCACGGGAATTACGAATCAGCTGATACGGTGGTCGGGATCATGACGATTTCAGCTGCTAATGTGCAGCAGATGAAGCGCATTACGGACCAGCGCAAAAAGATATCCGAAATTAAAAACTGAAGGCCAATGAAATTGATCGAAGGAAATACTAAACCGGAAGGGGTGAGCGTGGGAGTGGTTGTTTCCCGGTGGAACTCGTCCATAACAGAGAAAATGCTTAACGGCGCGGTTCAGGCATTGAAAGGAAACGGCATCGACGAAGAGCACATAACGGTGGCCCGGTGCCCGGGGTCCTTCGAGCTTCCGCTGGCTGTTCAGTATATGCTCGAGGAACAGAAGGTGGACGGAGTGATCGCTCTTGGAGTGGTAATCAGAGGTGGGACACCCCACTTCGAATATGTTTGCGATGCGGTTACCCGGGGACTTACGGACCTGAATCTGAAATACGGCAAACCCGTCGCATTCGGGGTTCTGACCACTGACACGGTTAAGCAGGCCATGGACAGAGCCGGCGAGAAAGGAAACAAGGGTGGAGAAGCAGCTCTTGCCATGTTGGAGATGTTGTCTCTGAAGCAGGAAATGAAAGCTAAATAGGCATTATTTCTTGCTAAAGGAGTACTAAAAGCCTAATTTTGAAGGCTTGAAAAACTACCCTAAAACTGTTGGAAAAATTCACCCTTACAAATAGCGTTCAGTCCAAAGAGGACCAGGAAAAGCAGCAGGCCTTGAAGAAAGCCGGCGAGATACCTGAGCACATCGCGATCATAATGGACGGGAACGGGCGTTGGGCCCGGCGTAAGGGCAGTATCCGTTTGCACGGGCATAAAGTGGGGGTGGACTCAGTCAGAGACATCACCGAATCATGTGCACAGCTCGGGGTCAAATACCTCACGTTATATGCTTTTTCAACAGAAAACTGGGGCAGGCCTTCCGCAGAAGTTCGCGGCCTGATGAGGCTTCTGGTTTCCTCACTCAGAAAAGAGGCCGAGAATCTTCACAGAAATAATATCCGGCTGGTTACCATAGGCCAGGTCGATCGTTTTCCGGAAGACTGCCGAAGAGAGCTTCAGGAAGCGATCGAGTTAACTCAGGACAATGATCGGCTGCAGCTGTGTCTTGCCTTAAGCTACTCCGGCCGTTGGGACATCACGGAAGCTGTGAAAAAGATCGCGACGCACGTGAAAGAAGGAAGGCTCGATCCCTCCCTCATCAATGATCAGATGATCACGGATCATCTTTCCACAGCAGACATTCCGGATCCCGACCTGATCATCCGTACGAGTGGTGAATACAGGATCAGTAATTTTCTGCTTTGGCAGCTGGCTTATTCAGAGCTTTATATCACTCAACAGTTCTGGCCCGATTTCAGAAGGGATGAGTTGTACGAAGCGATCCGTTCTTATCAGCGACGGGAAAGGAGATTCGGAAAAATAGATACTCAAAAAGACGAAAACGGCGAAAACACCCGTTTACTTGACAAACAATCCTAAGACCATACAAAAACAAAGCGTGTCTAACTTCTTGAAAAGATTATCATTTGCGGCTCTTTTTATTATCACTCTTTCATCTGCTCTAGCCTCAGTATCCGCACAAGAGACCTTTGAACTGACCGACCCCACCTTACTTACTCCCAGAGAATATACCATTAAGGAAGTGCGCGTTGAGGGTAACGAGCGAACCAGAGAACAGTTCATTATCAATGCCAGTACCCTGATCGAAGGCACACGAATCACCTATCCGGGTGAAGATATCTCTGAAGCGATGAGAAGACTGA
This sequence comes from Balneola sp., assembly GCA_965267385.1. Taxonomy (GTDB): domain Bacteria; phylum Bacteroidota; class Rhodothermia; order Balneolales; family Balneolaceae; genus Balneola. Next base: position 1,896,790 of record OZ253957.1, on the reverse strand, counting down.
TCCGTGTAGGGCTTTTCTCGGATGTCAGGATTCTGGTCACGGAAAGAAGCGCCGGCCAGATAAGTCTGCTTATCAGGGTTACGGAGCAGCCTACGATTATTGCGTATAAGCTTAACGGCATCAAGCGGTCTCAGCGAAGAGATCTCCGGGAACTTATTTCTCTGACACCCGGAATTGCCATCACCGACGCGAATAAAGCGCAGGCAGTTAATACCATAAAGAGGTTCTATAAAGGAAAGGGGTACTGGTACACCCATGTTGAAACAAGAGTGGAAATGTCTGAGGAACTGGAAAACAGGGCCACCCTGCATTTTGATATTGATCCCGGCAAGAGGCTCGAGATCAAGAAAATGGAATTCATCGGGAATGAACACTTCTCGGACCGGAAACTCAGAAAGCAGCTAAAGCCACTTAAACTTGATAAGTGGTGGAAGTTTCTGAGTAAGAAAGTGTATAAAGACTCCGATTTTGAAGAAGGAAAAGACAATCTGATTGCCTTCTACCGGAAGAACGGTTTCTCGGATGCACGTATTCTTTCCGATAGTGTCTATGTGTACAACTATGTAAAGGACCTGGACGGTATTGCCGTTCAGGTAAAACTGGAAGAAGGACCGCAGTACAAGGTTCGAAATATAACCTGGGACGGCAACACCGTCTATACCGATGAACAACTTACTCAGGCCTTTGACTTCGAGAAAGGGGATGTTTTCAACGAAGAGAAGTTTGAGATGAACATCACCAGCAACAGGAGCAGCACAGATATAACCAGCCTCTACCAGAATATCGGATATCTGTTTTTCCGAATCGTTCCGAACGTTACCAAAGTTGCTGAAGACTCCGTGGACATTCATTTTGATCTTTATGAAGATGAAATTGCCACTATTAAGGAGGTTACGTTCACCGGCAATACCAAAACACACGACGATGTGGTAAGACGTACGTTAAGAACCATTCCAGGTAACACCTACAGCCGTCAGGCGATCATCCGATCCATTCGTGAGCTTGGAACTTTGGGCTATTTTGACCCCGCCGGAATTGAGCCAAATCTGTATCCGGATGAGAATGAAAAAACAGTGGATATCTCATATCTGGTTAAAGAATCAGCCTCCACTGACAATTTTGAATTTTCCGGAGGTTATGGTGGCCGTACCATTGGAGCGATCGTCTCGGCACGGGTGAATTTTAATAACTTCTCTATCAAGCGGGCGTTCGAAAAAGGGGGATGGAAGCCGATCCCGTCAGGTGATGGTCAGCAGCTTTCATTGGGAGTACAGGTTACCGGACAGGGGTACCAAAGCTACAGTATGAGTTTTTCGGAGCCCTGGCTGGGTGGCAAACCAACACGTTTTGGAGTCAACTTCTCGTATAACCTGATCAAGTACAGCTTTACTGACCAGCGCAATGAGTTGTTTTCCGGAAGTGTATATCTCGGTAAGCGACTCAAATGGCCGGATGATTACTTCTCGGCTCGTACCACCCTGTCGTACCAGCTTTATGATGTGAGTGCCGCAGGCGGACTGTTGCCATCGGGAATTACCAATACCATTTCGGTAGAGCAGATGTTCGAAAGAAACTCGCTGGACAACCCTATTTCCCCGAGCAACGGGTCCAAGCTTTCGTTATCCGGTGAGCTGGGGGTTCCTCTGCCGGGCTTCTCAGAGTATTATAAGATCAAATCGGGTTTCCAGTATCATTTCCCACTGGCCGGTAAGCTGGTACTGACCAGCCAGGCCGATTTCGGATACATCGGATATCTGACTGAAGATCGTCGGAGCCAGTTTCAAAGATTCCTTCTTGGTGGTACACAGCTGCAGCAACGGCAAAGCTTTTTATATGATAACATTGACATGAGAGGGTTCCCCGGAGGAACGCCTACACAAAGTATTGCACCTATCGTTGACGGAGAAAAAGTGCCGGGCCGTTTATTCAACAAATATTCGCTGGAAATGCGATATCCTGCAATCACCAACGAACAGGTGCAGGTTATACCGTACCTGTTTTTTGATGCGGGTAATACCTACAACCAATTCTCTGACTACGACCCGTTCGACGTAAAGAGATCCGCAGGCTTTGGTACCCGGTTGTATCTGCCGATCCTGGGACTTATCGATCTGAGTTACGGTTATCGATTCGATGGAGTCAGTGGTCCGACTGCATCCACTGCGATCAGTCCGGGTGAATGGGAATTCCTATTTAACATCGGCGCTCCGTTCTAATGAAACAGAAAGCTCTGATCATATCAGCTGTTTTCCTGAGTTTGCTGTCGGGTGCAGTAGCCGCACAGGACCAGGTTATCGCATACTTTGAGTCCGAGTATATACTGCAACGGATACCTGAATATCAGGGAATAGAACAACAGCTCGACCTGATGGCACAGTCATGGAGAGCCGAGCTGGATGAACTGGATACAGAGATCGAAGAACTAGAAGCAGACTTCAGGGCCAAGGAGATCTTGTACACTGAGGAAATCAGAGAACAAAAAAGAGCTGAAATAAATACCAAAAAAAAGGAGAGAGACCGTTATCTTTCCCGGATGTTTGGTCCCGACGGGGAGTACTTTAAAAAACAAAAGGAATTGCTGGAGCCCATTCAGCGGCAGGTATTTGCAGCTGTGCGAACTGTGGCTCAGCGGAAGGGAATAGATTTCGTCTTCGATCGTTCAGGTGATATTTACATGGTGTATGCCCGAAGCGAATGGAACCTGAATGACGATATTTTACTGGAACTTGGAATTGAGATTGATTAGTAACGACAAATAAATTCATCAAACACACAAAATATGATAAAGAAGATAACATTAGCACTTGTTTTGGGCTTTGCCGGAATGCAGATGGCAGAAGCACAAACGAAAGTAGCTTATGCCAATTATCAGGCAATCATGGATAGTCTCCCTGAAGTGCGTGATGTTCAGCTTCAGATACTGGATCTTATTGAAAGAAAGTCCAATGCACTGGCACCCAAGGCTGATTCGCTTCAGCTTCTGTATGAAGAGTATGACCGTATCGGAAATACACTGAATGAAGCAGAACGCAGACAACGGGAAGACTTGATTGTACAAAAAGAGACTGAGCTGGAAGAACTCAGACAACAAGGAATGGCTGAAGTGCAGCAGCGGGAAAATGCCCTGATGGCACCCATACGGGCTAAAATAGCTCAGGCCATTCAGGACGTTGCCCGGGAAATGAATATCGATATGGTGCTGAATGAGGCAGAATCGTTCGGGGATGTATTCGTCTTCTACGCTTCTCAACCCAGCCTTAATATCACCCAGAAAGTTGTAGAAAAATTAAAATAGAACACTAAAGAAGAACATGATGATTAAAAGAATACAATTTGGAATACTTTTCTTGTTAGCGGGCATGTTTACCGCTAATGCCCAGTCACAGGAAGTGAAAATAGGATACGTATTCCCTCAGCAGATCTTCCAGAGAATGCCCGAAATGGCTGCGGTACAGCAAAAAATTGCCAATTTCAGGGACCGTAAAGCGGCTGAGCTGAGAAATAAGCAGGCTGAATTTCTGAACGCTCAGAATGTACTCCAGCAGAAAGCGAGCGTCATCTCTGAGGCCGCTTTGCAGGCTGAGCAGGACAGCCTCGCTAAAATGTATCAGGAGCTCCAGAGAGCTTCCGAAGAGGCTGATAACGCCGTGAACAACCGTCGTATCGAACTTCTGGGGCCGTTATATCTGCAGCTCCGGCAGGCTATAAATGCTGTAGCTGAGAAACAGGGACTTACCTATGTTTTGAATGCGACCACCAGCTCAGGAGATCAGGTTATTCTGTATGTTAGCAATGAATATGCTACTAAATACAATATCACAGATGCGGTAATGCGCGAGCTGGGTATCTGACCTCATGAGGGTTATTGAATGTTTTAAGAAAGCCGCTTTGTGCAAACAGAGCGGCTTTTTTTATCGCACATTCCTTCTGCGATTGCGGATGTAATCTTCGAACATATACCCTCCAAGATTATCCAGGGAGGCAAAATAAGCCTTGCCGGCATTTGCTTCGGTCATCTCTCTCACAAAGCTCTGCAGATAGGGATCACTGGCGATCATGAATGTGGTGATGGAAATGCTGTCTCTTCGGCACTTGACGGCCTCGTCCAGCACTTTGTTTACGATTTTCCGGTCAAGGCCGAAGCTGTTTTTATAAAGCCGCCCGCCTTCGAACATACAGGATGGTTTCCCGTCGGTGATCATGAATATCTGTTTGTTGGCGTACTTTTTTCGTTGCAGTATGTGCCGGGCCCGTTCAAGACCCTGCTTGGTGTTGGTGTGATAGGGCCCGACCTTGAGATAAGGCAGATCTTCAACCTGGACTTCCCAGGCCTCATTACCAAAAACAACAATATCCAGGGAGTCTTTTGCATAGTTCGTCATGATCAGCTCGGACAAAGCCATGGCTACTTTCTTTGCGGGCGTGATCCTGTCTTCACCATAAAGGATCATAGAATGACTTATGTCGATGAGCAGTACCGTAGCCACCGATGAGTAGTGATCGGTGTCATACACACTCAGGTCTTCTTCCAGCAGCTTCATGTTGTCAATAGTGCTGTGCTGCAGCATGTTTAACATCGTTCCCACCGAATCGATCTGACCGATATCATCTCCCGAAGTCCACTTTCTGGTCTCAGGTTGCCTTTCCAGGCCACGGCCGGTGAAGGGTGTTTTATGGCCGCCTATTCCATCTTTTTCCAGACTCTTAAAGATCTCTTCGAGTGATCGTTTTCTGATACTTCGTTCCGTCTTACGGGTAATGATGAAAGTCTGCGAAGCCGCATCATTTCTGATATATCCCCGCTCTTTTAGTTCTTCTATAAAATCACCAATGGAGTAGCCCTCATCAAATTGATCGGTAATGTTGTACTGCTTGTCGAGTTCGGTAAGCCATTTCAGGGACTGGGATACATCCCCGCTCGATATGGTGAGCAACTGCTGAAACAGATCCCACAATGTATCAAAAGGGGATTTGCCGGGGGCAGCAAAACGATCGTCCCACTCGAAGTATCGGAAATTCATGGCTTGATTTTTTCTAGTAAATACATCGATCGTTAAATGAGTTCCATTTATTTAGAGAAAGCGAAAGAAAAGCATTATTCCTAAGTTTCAGCATGGTTGACCGGTTACATTTTGAAAAGCAGTTGTGGAGTGAGGGCTATAAGCGGATCATGGGCCTGGATGAAGTAGGCAGAGGATGCCTGGCCGGTCCGGTGGTTGCGGCGGGAGTAATTCTCCCACCCGATTTTGATGAACTCAGGATCAGAGACAGCAAGCAGCTGGGAGAGCAGGAAAGAGAGGAGCTGGCAGGGTTTATTAAGGAAAAAGCCTTGTTCTGGACCGTCCGGGAAGGCACACTTGCCGAGATTAAGAAACTGAATATCCTGTGGGCATCCATCAATGCAATGCAGAAGTGTGTGGAGGCCAAAGGGGCGGACCCGGATTATCTGCTGGTTGATGGAAACAGGTTTACAACATCACTTATCCCTTATACCTGCATTGTCAAAGGCGATGATCGTTCTCAGTCCATAGCGGCCGCGTCGATTCTTGCCAAGGTTTACCGGGATGATCTGATGAAGAAGCTGGCAAACGAATATCCTGAGTTTGCATGGGAATCGAATGTTGGATACCCGACTCCACATCACAAAAAGGCATTAATCGATCACGGGTATACCCGCTATCACAGAAGTGGTTTTACACTGGGCACCCAAAAAAAATACGGGGAATGAGCCAGGCCTAGCGATATATGCTGAAATCCCGCTTGTAGAAATCCATATTCAGACACAGTGCCAGCATAATGGAATTGGTCAGGAAGGCCGAGCCTCCGTAACTCACAAAGGGAAGGGGAATTCCAATGACAGGCAGCAACCCCGTGGCGCTTCCCATATTGATAAAGAAATGGATAAAGAATACGGATGTAACACTGACGGTAACCAACTGAGCAAACGGATGTTTGTGATTACGGGCCATCCGCAATAACTGGATGAACAGAAACAGATAGGTGAGGATGAGCAGGCTTAGGCCGGCAAAGCCAAACTCTTCTCCGATCACGCAAGATACAAAGTCGGTCCACTGCTCCGGAAGAAACCTAAGCTGAGTCTGGGTGCCTTCAAGAAAACCTTTCCCAAAGAGTCCTCCGGATCCGATCGCCGTTTTAGCCTGTATCACATTCCATCCGGCTCCGGTTGGGTCAAAGTCAGGATTTGTAAAAGCCGTGATACGGGCAATCTGGTGAGGTTTCAGAATACTGGTGAGCGCGACATTCACCCCGGCTACTGTAATGATTCCTGTTACGAATGAGGCGAGGGTCAGCCAGACTCTTTTCTGTATCAGAAAGATGAATATACCCATGATGAGAGTGGCTGCCACACCGTAGGTCCAGTCAAAAACGGTCAGATAAAGAATAATGGCAGGAGAGATGATAAACAGCGAGACCCCATAAGGAAGTCCCGACCAGAACAGCATGACAGGTATCAGGGAGAGGAATACGATCGCAGTACCGAAATCATTTTGCAGTATAACCAATACCGTGGGGATGAGAATCATCACCGTGGCAATAAGGGCATAACGAATGTTTTCGGCACTGATGTCACGGCGGCTAGTCAGGTAATTAGCCGTGGCTAATATGGTAGCTATTTTCATCAGCTCACTGCTCTGTAAGTTACCGGGTCCGATCCGGATCCAGCTCTTTGCCCCGTTGATCTCTGTCCCTATAAAGAGCGTGAGCACCATCAGGATGAGCCCGATGACATAGAAGACGTAGCTGAGCTGCATGTAATTTCTGGGAGAAGTAAACTGAATCCCGATAACGACCACGATGGCCAATGCCACCCAAACCAGCTGTTTCACGAAGTTATTCTGAATGTAGTCAGGAAGAAATTCGGATACCGGCCCCTGGGTAGCGCTGAAAATAGCGACCAAGCCAATGGTTGCGAGAATCAGCCAGGCGAAGATCAATGACCAGTTCAGATCCCTGAAGTTATTCATTGGCTTCCTCCCCTGGATTGCCGGCCTGTGAATTTGCTTCCCGGGGCTCGAAGTTTAGCACATAGTCATAGACGTATTTTCTCTGTGGGGATACGATCTCGCCTTTCAGGTATTTCTCGATGATCAGGGAAGCCAGCGGTGCGGCAGAAATAGAGGCAAAACCGGCGTTTTCCAAAAACACGGTCACAACGATCTCGGGCTGTTCATAGGGAGCGAAAGAAGTGAACCAGCCATGATCATAGCCATGCGGGTTCTGAGCCGTACCGGTTTTCCCGGCTACCTCTATGTCAGGCAGGTTGGCATAGAACCGGCCGCTACCCTCAAGAACCACCCTTCTCATTCCTCTTTTTACGGTTTCCAGATATTCATCCTTAACCCACCCGATCTTTTCCCGGTAAATTTCCTTGGGTACTATCGTGCCATCCGCCTCTTCGATAGCCTGTACAAGATGAGGATGTATTTTGTACCCTCCGTTCACAATAGAACTTGTCATCTGTGCAATCTGAAGCGGGGATGCAGAGATCACTCCCTGGCCTATGCCCAGGTTTATGAGGTCTCCAAGCCCCCATTTACGTTTGCCAAACCGGTTATCCATGAAAGTGCTGTCAGGGATGATACCGCTGTTTGCACTCGGAAGGTCAATGGTGTTAGGAGTACCGAGGCCAAAGTCTTTCACCAGCTTACTCCATTTATTCAGATTGCCGGACATTGCAATCCGATCCATCAGGGAAAAGAAATAGGTGTTGCTGGAGTAGGCGATGGCCTTTTCCATATCGTAATCTCCGGGATCAGCCAGGTCGCGGTAGGCCCGGCCGCGGATATATTGCCCGCTGTTATAAATTTCAGTTTCCGGAGTTACCAGTCCCAGGTGAAGCCCGGTGATTCCCATCAGAGGCTTAAAGGTGGATCCTGGGGGCTGCCGGCTTGATATTGCTCTGTTAAAGAGAGGATTTGTGGTGTCAGAGTTGATCTCCTGCCAGTACTCGGTATCAATACGGCCTGCAAGCCGGCTTACATCGTATTCGGGGGAGCTAACCATGGCCAGGATAGCACCGGTATGCGGATTCATGGCTACCACAGCGCCGGTTTTACCCTTCATGAGCTCCTCAGCAAACATCTGAAGATCCGCGTCAATTGTGGTGTAAATATTATCTCCCTGGACAGGCGGTTCAGGTTTCCTGACTTCGTCAAAATTACCCATCGACTGGCCGAGGGCATTTACTTTCAGGTAATTTACCCCGAGCTCTCCCCTGAGGCTGTCCTGATATACAAGCTCCAGACCGCTCTTCCCGATCTTATCACCTAACCGGATGGAGGAGGATCGCCGGTAATCTTCTTCACTGGCCTCCCTCAGATACCCGAGAATGTGAGAGGCCTTCATCGGAGTGGGATAATTTCTTTTGCTGTCTATTTGATGGCCTATACCCGGCAATCTCCAGATATTTTCCTGGATCTTTGAGAAGGTGGAAAAATCCACGTCCGTCAGAAGTTTAGAAGTCCTGTACCAGGAGTATTTCTTAGCCTCCTCATACCGGTTTGCGATCAGGGTATCACTTACACTGAGCAGTTCCGCAAGCAGAGGGATGTTCTCCTCCTCAAAATTTACAGGCGTAATGGTGATGGAATAAATAGGCTGGTTATCAACGATAAGGGTGCCATTACGATCATAGATCAGCCCGCGGGCGGCATCTACATATTCCTGCCGTATGGAATTTCGCTCCCCAAGCTCATCATAGATATCGTATTCGACGATCTGCAGGTAAAACACACGGCCCAAAACCACCAGGGATAAACCGATCATAATAACCTGCAGGGCTATGATGGAAGTTCGTGTTCTGTTTGCGTTGTACGATTTCAATTAATTATTGCCTTTAAACACAAATAATAACGCGCCCACCAGCGCTGTATAGAGACTGCTCAACATCAGAAAGATGAAAGGAGCAAAGTTAGAAGTATAAGCATCTATAAAACTGGCGAAGCTCAAAAATATTCCGTTGTGAATCAACGCAATGACCCATACCGATAAGAAGATCTGCCAGATCATAAGCCGGGATTCGGAGTGCCGGGCAACGAACTTATAAAAAATAAAGATCATCAGTGTTTTGGAAAACATATATGCACCCCACACATCAAACAGCATGTCCTGAAAGAGCCCGAGTCCCGCAGCAAAAAGAAGCATCTGAAACCTGTTGTATTTCATGCAGAGCCAGAGCAGATAGATCAACAGCGGATCCGCAATGGCCCCGAAAAGAGCCAGGTACTGGAACAGCAGTAAGTGCGTAAGCACAAACAGCAAGCCAAAGCCTATGTCTTTGATCAGCTCCCTGTTCATTCAAAGATCTCGTTATAGCTTTCCTGAAGTTGAATAAGGCTGGAATCTCCCTCAAACAGTACGATAAAGCCCTGCGATACGTCAAACAGAGAGGCAAAGGGCTGAAGATATATCCTTTGAGTTTCTTTACCCATCTCGGGTTCCGCGTGGGTGACGTATCCGATGGGGATGCCCGGAGGAAACTGGTTGCTTGCTCCTGAGGTCTCAATGACGTAGCCCGAATCAACAGGTATTGTCTTCGGGACAAAATCCATAATGAGGCCGTCCATTTCTTCCCCGCTCCACGACACAATACCCACCGCCTGGTTTTCCTGTATGCGGGCACTTACCCGGAATAGTGAGTTATAGTAGGGCATGACCTGCGCAAAATTCTGATTGGTCAGCACGACTTTTCCAAGTAATCCGTCTGAGGTGATTAATGGCATGCCCATCTTAATTCCGTCAGAAGAGCCAGCGTTGATGGTAAGGCTGTTGTTAATACCGGTAAGTTCCTTGCCAATGATATTCACCGGCTTCAGGTTCAGAGGGGAGCGCTCCCTAAAGCCCAGCATCTCGCGAAGCTGCTCATTTTCCTGCTCGATGGCGCGTAGCCGGCTCAGTTCATCCTGAAGCAGGATATTCTGACGCTGGAGGTAATTGTTGGTATTAAGGGCTTGTCTGTAGATCCGGATGCTTGAAAGAGGAGTTTGCAGAACACTCACTAAGGTGATGGATACCTGGCGGATACTGTTCAGCCCGCCCTGGTTACGGCTTACCGCGATCGACATTGACAGGATCAGAAGGATTGCAGCTAATATGTAATCGCGGGCTTCACCTACTTTAATGAGTTTGAATTGCATCCAATACGATCAGTTATGATATCACAGGTCGATAATATTCCAGGTTCTCCAGGATGGCACCGGTACCCCTTACTACGGCCGTTAACGGATCTTCAGCAATGTGAACCGGCAGATCGGTGGTTTCCATGATAAGCTTATCCAGGTTTTTGAGGAGAGCTCCGCCTCCTGTCAACATGATCCCACGGTCCAGAATATCTGCAGAAAGTTCCGGCGGGGTCTGCTCCAGTGACTTGGTAATGGATTCAACGATCGTATTCACCGATTCCGAAATGGCTTCTCTTACATCCTTCGAAGTGATGTGACGTGTCCGGGGGACCCCATTGACCAAGTCACGCCCCTTGGTGATCATTTCCAGTTCTTCATCGAGAGGTGCGGCAGAACCGATCTCGCATTTGATCTTTTCCGCAGTACGTTCACCGATCAGCAGGTTATGGTTTCTTCGGAAGTAATTGATGATATCCTCATTCAGCTCATCCCCACCCAGTCGCACCGACTGTGCATACACAATACCTGACAGCGCGATCACCGCGATTTCAGTAGTCCCGCCTCCGATGTCCACGATCATGCTTCCCACCGGCTCATGCACGTCCAGCCCGATGCCGATTGCTGCTGCCATGGGTTCATCAACCAGGTACACTTCTTTGGCTCCGGCGTGTTCGGCACTGTCACGCACAGCTCTTCGTTCCACTTCGGTGATACCACTCGGTACACAGATCACCATCTGCCGGGTAGAGGAATACCATTTCATTTTCACCTTCTTGATCATCCCGCGGATCATATGCTCGGCGACCTCAAAGTCAGCGATAACCCCGTCACGAAGCGGCCTTACGGTACGGATGTTGCGGTGAGTTTTCTCATGCATCAAGCGGGCTTCATGGCCGGTGGTTACGGGGATGCCATCCTGATTCAAAGCAACGATAGATGGCTCATCAAGTACAATGCCCTGTCCGCGTGCATAAATGAGTGTATTGGCTGTTCCAAGGTCAATCGCGATATCGGTGTATAAGAAGTCCAGAAGCCCTTTTTTTTGCTTCTTCTTGGATGATGCAGAATTTGGTATTCCGTAGTTGTCAGACATTGCCACTATAGAAGATATTTAAGCTGTGGGGTGTGAATTTTGGTGAAAATACAATATTGAAATCGCAGATGCGAATATATAAAAATCGAAAAATCAAGTAGATTTTTTAGTGTTTAAAATGACGTTTGCCGGTAAAGACCATCGCCATTCCATATTCATTGGCTTTGGCAATTACTTCCTCGTCCCGGATACTGCCGCCGGGCTGTATTACCGCTGTTGCTCCGGCCCGGGCGGCAGCTTCCACGCCGTCCGCAAACGGAAAGAAGGCGTCTGACGCAATGGAGGACCCCGTCAGTTCCAGTCCTTCCTTGGCTGCCTTGGCAACCGCTATCTCGGAGGCGTCCACCCGGCTGGTCTGCCCCGATCCGATCCCCAGCGTCCTGCCATCTTTGGCATACACAATCGCGTTCGACTTCACATGGCGAACCACTTTCCAGGCAAAGACCAGGTCTTTCATTTCAGCGTCGCTGGGTTTACGTTCGGTTACTACTTCAAACTCTGAAGGGTTTACCGGCAACAGGTCGGTATCCTGCTTCAGAGCTCCGCCGAATATCGAGCGGTACGATGACTGGTGTACTTCACTTACCGATCTTTTGATCCTGATTAATCTCCGGTTTTTCTTCTGAGTGAGTAATTCGAGTGCGGCTTTGGAGTAGGAGGGAGCAATGATGATCTCGGTGAAGATCCGGTCAATGGACTTAGCCGTTTCCAGATCCAGTTCTTTATTCACGACAATGATGCCACCAAATGGCGATACGGTATCGGTACTGAATGCTTTGCGATAGGCCTCCTCCAGCGAATCCGCAGTTCCTACACCGCAGGGGATGGTGTGTTTGATGATCGCGCAGGCAGGTTGATCAGCATTGAATGAGGAAATGATATTCAGCGCGGAGTCAACGTCAATGTAGTTGTTGTAACTTAGTTGCTTGCCGTGAAAGCAGTCGATGATCTCATGTTGAGTGCCATAAACCGCGGCTTTCTGATGCGGGTTTTCACCGTATCTCAGTTCCTGCGAAAGCGGCAGCGAAACATTGAACTGCCTGACAGGTTCCTCACCCACCAGGTCATTAAAGTAATTGGCAATGGCCGCATCATAATCGGCCGTATGGTTGAACGCCTCTTTGGCCAATGATTTTCGGGTGCCAAAGGAAATGCCTTTGTCACTCTCAAGCTCTTCAATAAAAGAGGGGTATTGTCCGGGGCTGCTGAGTATGCTTACGTGAGCAAAATTCTTGGCGGCTGCCCTGATCATGGTTGGCCCGCCGATATCAATGAATTCCGTAGCCGTTGCAGGATTTACGCCACCTTCTGCGATCTTATTTTTAAACGGATACAGGTTGACCACCACCAGTTCAATGGGGGTGATCCCCAGTTTTTCAATTTCTTCCCGGTCTTTTTCATAGCTGGTTCTGGCGAGTATTCCCCCGTGAACGTTGGGGTGCAGGGTCTTAACCCGTCCGTCCAGGCATTCCTCAAACCGCGTGATCTCGGAGACATCTTTTACGGGGAGCCCGGCATCCGCGATTGTCTTGGCGGTACCTCCGGTTGAAAGCAGTTCAACTCCGTGTGAGTGAAGAGCCCGGGCCAGCTCAACAAGGCCCGTTTTATCAGACACGGAGAGAAGAGCTCGATTTATGGATAAGGGTTGTTCAGGAAGTGAGGACAGAGGTTTCAATGCCACGGCTAGTTTTTTAAGGATTCTAAATGCTGCTGTATGATTCTGGGATAGAGCTTATGCTCCTGTTCCAGTACTTTTTTGGCCAGATCTTCCGGGCTGTCATCCGCCGAGACCGCCACGGTTTCCTGCCCGAGTATCGGGCCATCATCATAGATCTCAGTGACCACATGAACGGTACATCCTGACTTCTCTTCACCGGCGTCCAGCACGGCCTTATGTACTTTCATTCCGTAAAAACCTTTTCCCCCGAACCTGGGCAGCAGGGAGGGATGGATATTCAGGATGCGGTTCGGAAACTGCTGGATCACTTCAGGAGGGATCTTTCTCAGGTATCCGGCGAGTGCAATGAGATCGGTTTCCCAGAATTCAAGCTGCTCGATCAGGGAATCTACGTATTGTCCTTCTGATACAAATTCGTCAGGGTTAATTACTACTGATGGGATCTTGCACGTTTGTGCTTTTTCGAGAGCACCGATTCCGTCTTTATTTGAGATAAGTCCGGCTACGCGGGCCTTGATGATTCCGCTTTTCGTTGCTTCAATAATAGCCTGAAAGTTTGAGCCTGAACCGGAGGCAAAAACTACAATGTTCTTCAAAGGAATATCGGTTTCACGTTGCTGCTGAAGTGCGAAAGAAGATAAGTAAACTTTGGCAGCAATGGAGGGCTAATTATGAGGAGGAAGGCGGGGGATGAGGCTGGGGTTGACTGACTACCTGTTCTCTGCGAAATACCTGATAGTTGTTAAAACTCCAGGAGATCTGATTGATGGTGATTTTGATGATGGTTGCAATAGGAATTGCCACCAGCATGCCCAGTATTCCGGCGGTTTCTGCTCCCACAAGAATGATGAAAAGTATCGCTACAGGGTGCATGTCGGCCGAACGGGAGAAGAGGAATGGCTGAAATACCAGGTTATCTAGCATTTGGACCACAAATATCGCCAGCAGACATACGATGACCAGCGAAAAGTCGCCCGTCTCAATGATTGAGATGATCACGGATAAGATGTACCCGAGCACCGGGCCGAAGTAGGGAATGGTGTTGGCCAGCCCCACGGCAATCCCCACGGATAAGGAATTGTTTAGGCCGGCTATGGATAGCGTTGCCCAGGAGCTCAGGGCCACCAGGATACTTTGCAAGAGCACACTGCGGAAATAGAGGCTTAATCGAAGTTCAATTTTATCCAGAAGGGTGAGAGTGGTCTCGAAGTACTTGTTGGGGACAAGCCGAAGCAGGTCGCGGCGGATCTTACTTCCGTCTTTCAGGAAGAAGAAGGCTGCAAAGGGAACTACCAGGATAGCATAGAAGATGTCTGCAAAAACAACAAAGACATTGCTCAGTACGGTGGAGACCCGGCTGAAGTCAAAAAGCTCATTCAGTACCGTAGAAATATTATCACTTAAAAACCCATCGGGAATGAACTCGTAATCGGAACTGAGCTGGTTTTCGACCTTGGTGGCGATCATCTCAATGTTGCGGATATCCAGCTGGCTGGTAAGTCCGACCATCTGCTCGGCAATCAATGGTATTACATTCGTGGAGATATAAATAAAGACCAGGATTACTGCGGTTAGAGTGAGGGTGATCGCCAGTGTCCGGTTCAGACGGTTTCGTTGCAGCCAGTTAACCACCGGATCCAGTATGTAGCTCAGGATCATGGCCAGGATAAGGTATAGCACCAGGATCCCGTAATTGTAAAGGATCAGTCCGATAATGGCTAATGCAGCCATACCGATGCCGAATTTCACAATTTTCTCCAGGGTCAGGTTTCTCATGCTTCAATCTTGGCTAACAGCCGGTCTATATGCGATAAAATAACGGAAGAATCGTACCCTTTTCTCAACAAAAAGTCGAATAATTTCTTTTTACGCTTTGCCGGTTCATCCCGGAGGAGCTTTCTTTTCTTTTTCAATGCCACCTGTTCCATCGTTTCAACGATATCGCTGTTCGTCAGTACCTTCTGTACGGCCTCGGCAGCCGTTTTTTTATCCACTCCCTTCCGGATGAGCTCCGACCGGATCTTGCCGGGCCCCCATTGATTAAACTCAAACTTGTCGCTTGCAAATTTTTCAGCAAACGCCCGGTTGTTGATGTATCCTTTCATCTCCAGTTCAGCCAGGCATTCGTTAATCAGTTCGTCCGGATAATCTTTTTTTCTGGCTTTCAGGCGGAGTTCATGTGAGGCATGATCTCTTCGTCCAAGCAGGCGTAGGAAGTATTCCCGCACCGCCCACAACTCTTCGGCTCTTTTTATCCGCATATAGAATTCGTGGGTTACTTCGGTACCTTTTCTGATATTGAATCGCGTAAGCACCGCATCCGACACTCCCGTTATGAATTCATCTTCATCATACAGGGAAAAGCGGGAGGTATTCTTCTTCTGAACGGCAATACGTGTCACCGTTTTAGGAAGCTCCGGTATGTGATCGGTATCTTTTCTCACGAAGGGATACAAAGAAAGCCCGGCTAACACTAGACGGGCTCTCCTTTATTTATGAATAGTTCCGGGTCAGGCTTCAGCGGCAGCCTTCTCTTTCTCTTCTTCTTTTTCCACGTCAGCAGCGCTGGCCGTAAGCTCTTCGATATCTTCGCCGCTGAGCTTGGCACGTACCACTTTTTCGATCTTATCACAAAGCTCCGTGTCCTCTTCCAGGAATTGCATGGCGGCATCGGCACCCTGACCGATGGGCTCTCCGTCATAACGGAACCAGCTTCCCCGCTTTTGAATGATATCGAACTCCACGGCAAGATCCAGGATCTCGGCAATGCGGGAAGTTCCCTGGCCATACATGATATTGAATTCTACGACCTTGAAGGGCGGGGCTACTTTGTTCTTGGCCACTTTCACTTTGGTTCGGTTACCGATTACGTCATCCCCCTTTTTGATGGAGCCGATCCGGCGGATATCCAGCCGAACCGAAGAGTAGAACTTAAGAGCACGTCCTCCCGTTGTGGTTTCAGGATTGCCGAACATAACTCCGATCTTCTCACGAACCTGGTTAATGAATATACAGGCCGTGTGTGATTTGTTCACAATGCCGGTGATCTTGCGAAGTGCCTGCGACATCAGGCGTGCCTGAAGCCCCATATGGGAATCTCCCATTTCGCCCTCCAGCTCTGCACGCGGTACAAGAGCCGCCACCGAGTCAACCACGATCACATCCAGGGCACCGGAACGGATGAGTGTTTCCGTAATTTCGAGCGCCTGTTCACCGCTATCGGGCTGGGAAACGAGTAGTTCGTCCACCTTGATGCCCAGCGCCTTGGCATAGCGTGGGTCAAAGGCATGCTCGGCATCAATGAATGCGGCATAGCCACCGTTTTTTTGGGCCTGGGCAATCACCTGAAGTGCCAAAGTTGTTTTACCACTGGCTTCCGGACCGTAGATCTCAGTGATACGTCCGCGGGGAACCCCCTGTACACCCAGTGCATAATCCACCATAATGGATCCGGTGGAAATAACCTCCACATCCTGGACGGCGTCATCCCCCAATTTCATAATGGTGCCTTTGCCATGTTGTTTTTCGATCTGGCCAACGGCGATGTCCAGAGCTTTCATTTTATCTTTGTTATCAGCCATGATGGTGTGAGTTAAATTTGAATTTCTTTCCTGCAAGATACGGGTGCAGGGTGTCAGAACGTGTCACATATAATCCGTCGGGAATATATGTTCAATATATGTAATTGCAAAAATGAATTTCGCAATTTTCAAAACGCAAAGGCCAAAGCTCAACTGGCTTTTAAATAATTGTGGAAAAGACCTTCGGTATTTGATCTGCTTCATCAATTGATCGTGATCATAACTCTTACCGAAGATCTTTTTGCTCGGAGCCTCATTGGCTTCGATATAGTTGAAACCACAGATCCTGAGGATCGAACAAGCTGTCGGATGTCTTCTTTGCCAGAAAAACTCGCTGGAAACTTCCTGACAAAAGAACGGACATCTTTAACAAAACAGAATGTTCTTTCTTCAGGACTGAAAACTGCCATTTGCTTGGACTTTGAGTCTTTGAGTTTTGGTCATTCACTGTCTCTGAGACCTGATACCTGAAAGACCCGCATAAATAAGATTCCTTACAAAAATATTTCAGAGACTTTCCACAACCTGTGCCAGTTCGTTCATGGCGGCTTCGATCTGCGTCGTGGTCGTGTAGGGTGCCGGACCAAAACGAAGGATCTGATCCCGGGCATCGGTAAAAACATCTCTTTCCAGTAAAGCGGCGCGGATTTCTCTTGCCTTAGGCGAGGTTAAAGAGAGAAAGCCTCCGTTCTCCTCAAGAGGTCGGTTATGAGTAAGCCGGATCACTCCGGGATCGAAGTCTTTGGCCAGAAAGTGTTCTCTCAGCAAGCCGACCTTCTGCATATACTGATCCCGCAGAACTTCGGGTGTTAGTCCCTGGCTTTGAAAAAACTCGACGACCTTTGCTGCCCGGTACTGGGAGGAGGGATCGTACGTGCCGCTGGCGAATCGCTGGTTTGAATGATCATACGCCACCGGGTTATCCCCGCGGGGCTTATCCAGGGTACTGAAGGAAGCGAACCAGCCGGTTATGGCCGGGCGAAATTCACAATCTTCAGGGAAGCGCAAAAAGCAATTCGCTTCACCCCACTGCAGGTATTTATACCCGCCGATCAGTATGAAGCAGTCTTCCAGACCGGCTTCTTTAAGGGATAAGGGAACCACATTGGTTCCGTGGTAATCGTCGATGAGGACGGGAATTCCTTTCTGCCGGGCGGCTTCCGCGATTTCGGTAAGATGAGTATTGATCAGGCTGGTTTCAAAATATACCCGTGAGAGCATTACCGCAGAGGTGCGCTCATCCATCTCCCCGATGATCCGCGCGGCGAACGACTCATCCGGATCGGTGGCCACCCAGGCCACTTCCAGTCCCTCTTCCTCCAAACGATGTAACTGGCGGTAAAGAGAATGAAACTCACCGTCCGTGGATATGATCTTCGGTTTGTTCTTCAGATCCAGGCTGCTCATCCAGCTCACAAACAACACATGCGTACTTTCCTCCCGACAGTAGAAACCACCGGAGTCGTCATAGAAACCGCGCAGATAGTTTCGGAGGGTCTCGGTTTTTTCAAAAGCCTTCTCCCATTTATTATCGACCAGGCGGGCAGAGTCCATGAAATATTCTTTCTGGCCTTCCAGTGCCACATCCGGCCAGGCCTGGTGCGAGTGACCGGTAAAAAGGAGGCGTTCTCCGACGTTAAAATGGGAATAGTGGGGGATCAGTTGGTGCGCTAGTGCGTCAATATCAGTCATCGGTAATTTGTTGGTTTGGCCTGAAAAGGATTTAAGAATGATTTAGTTCCTAAAAGGAAGCACGTATTGCCCAGAGATCAGGAAAGATGGCCATGTGAAGGGTACGCTTCAGATACTCAACCCCTTCCGAACCACCGGTACCTCTTTTGGTACCAATAGTGCGTTCCACCATCTTCACATGCCGGTAGCGCCATTCCTGTAATCCTTCATCAAAATCCACGAACAGCTCGGACACCAGGGCGATCTCCGGGTCCTTTTTCAATGCTTTGATCAGCGTATGCTGAATATCTTCAGAGGGATTGAAGATGAGTCCCCGTTCATTTTCTCGTTTCGGGCGGGCGGGATATCCTTTTGAAGTCAGATACGCACAGAAACTTTCCCAAAGCGTGGTCTGTTCCATGCGTTCTTCGAGGATCTTCAGGTGTTCGGGGATTTCCTTATGGGCTTCTTTCATCAAGGGAAAACGGAGTCCGCACAGGATCTCAAGTTCCCGGAACTGTAATGACTGAAATCCGCTGGATTGTCCCAGAAATTTACGGAAACTGTTGAATTCCAGTGGCGTCATCGTCTCCAGAATATCGACCTGAGAAACCAGGGTCTTCATGATCGTCAGGATGCGCCTCATGGTTTTTACGGAAGACCAGGTATGACCTTTTTCCAGTTCGGAGGTGAGTTTTCCGAACTCGTGGAGGATCTGCTTGAACCAAAGCTCATAGGTTTGATGAATGATGATGAACAGCATTTCATCATGCTCCTCCGGGTCAGACTTAAACTGCTGAAGGTCAAGCAGTTCGTCGATCTTCAGATAGTTGGTGTAGGTGATACTTTTATCTTCTGCCATAGGTACTCCGTTTTGCTGAATGAAGGTAAGGTAAAATCAATCAAAAGAAGAAAGGCCTGATTCCATTCTTAATCCCCAGTTTTGTAAACTCCATCCATGAATATGTTAATTGCGGACAGCGGATCTACAAAAACAGAATGGGTGCTTTTGAGCAAGGGCCGTGCTGAAGAGCGCCTTCGTACCGCCGGACTTAATCCTTACTTCCGAAGCAGGGAGGAGATCATCTCAGAACTTCAGAAGGTGAAGGAGTACTCCGGAAGTGCGCTCCCTGACAGGGTCTTTTTTTACGGATCGGGCTGTGGGGGAGAACAGCATCAGTACCTCATGAAAGAGCTCTTGTCTGATTGTTTTGGCCATCACAGGATTCAGGTGCATTCCGACCTTCTGGGAGCAGCCAGGGCGCTTTTTGGGAATGAGGAAGGTATAAGCTGTATTCTCGGCACAGGATCCAACGCCTGTTACTATGACGGTGAAGCGATCCGGATGCAGGTTCCGTCGCTGGGCTTTGCTTTAGGGGATGAAGGGAGTGGAAGTTACTTCGGGAAGCGGATCGTGCAGGATTTTTATTATAAGCGCCTGCCCGGCGAGATCACCGGCTTTCTAAACGAGAACCGGAACATGGATCTGCAGCACCTGCTTAACCGGCTGTACAGGCAGGAAGGTGGGAATGCTTTCATCGCCTCTTTTGCCGAAGTGCTGGCTGAGTTTCCTGATCATCCCTATGTGAAGAAGCTCATCCGGACCGGTATCGGGGATTTTGTAGGGAAGCAGCTAAACTACCTGGAAGGGGCCTCATCCCGGAAAGTGGGAATGGCAGGTTCCGTAGCGTATTTACATCAGCAGATAATCGGGGAAGTCCTGGCTGAGCATGATTACTCACTGATAAAAGTACTCCGGAGTCCTGCCGAGGGACTTATTGACTATCACCTGAACCGGGATTCTGACGCAAAGACTCTTTGAGTTCCAGAATGCCTGTCACCGACTGGCCGATGCGTTCCTCCGTCACACTTCCTTCCTTAACAAGTTCGAGTACCAGCTCGATCACCTGTGAGGCTTCGATCTTTTCTTCCATCAGGTTGTTGCCAAAGCAGAACAGATCCAGTCCCGCCTTGATACCCAGTCTAAGTGATTCTTTCAATCCATAGTGATCCGAAATAGCTCTCATCTGCATGTCGTCAGAGATGACCACTCCGTTGTACCCGAGATCTTTTCGGAGAAATCCATCAATGGTTTGCCCGGAAAGGGTGGCCGGGTATTCTTCATCCAGCTGTTTGTTGAAAGCATGAGTGGTCATGATCAGAGGGCATAGGTCTTGTCGGGCAAGCCGGCGGTACGGCTCCGTCTCAATCGGTTTCCAGGTGTCGGTGATATCAACGAAACCGAGGTGCGTGTCTTTATGTGCGGTTCCAAGTCCCGGAAAATGCTTGCAACAGGTGAGGATACCTTCTTCCCGGTGTGCCCTGATGTATGCCTCAGCGTGTTCAATAACATCTTCGGTGGCAGCTCCGAAGGAACGTTCCTTTATTCCGATGGGGGAATCATCAGGCTCCGGGACGATGTCAACCACGGGCGCAAAATTCAGATTAATACCCAGCCCTCTCAGTGTGGAGGCGATCAGCCGGCCTTCCTTAAAGCTTTCGGCGGGATCACCCGTTTCTCCGAGTTCACGGTGCGATCGCGTTGGGGGAAATCCGTAGTCCGGTTTCAGCCGGTTTACCTTTCCTCCTTCCTGATCGATGCCTACCAGTAGGGGAATCTCTGAATAATCTTTGAGGGTCCGGACCATTTCCCTTAGCTGATCGGGAGACTCGATGTTATTGACCGGCCTGCCATGTACCATATCCACATCAAAGAGAATGACACCTCCGATCCCGAATTCAGATATGGCGCGCGCGATATCACTTTCTTCGGAAACATCCGTTCCCCTGAAGCCTAAAACAAAGAGTTGGCCGATCTTCTGTGCTAAGGTCATGACATACTTTAAAATGATTGACGGGATAGTAGCGGATTCAATACGTTCTTACCAGAACTTTCTATACATTCACAAAAAATATGACGGCTTTGTATGAGAACTCGATGTTTTATTGCCTGTATGATAGTGCTGATCAGCGCAGGTTCCGGCTGCGCACAACCCTCTCAGCATACGGTATATACCGGTGTGGATGTACTGCAAAAGAGCAACTTTCTGATGCTAAAAGGACAGCGTGTTGGGCTGGTGACCAACCCGACGGGAGTCAACCGGTACCTGCGATCCACCATCGATCTCTTTAATGATTCCGGGAATGTGAACCTCGTGGCGTTGTATGGGCCGGAGCATGGGGTGAGGGGCGATTATTCCGCGGGAGATAAAGTGGACACCTACACGGATCCGAAGACGGGTGTTCCGGTGTATTCTCTGTACGGCTCAACCCGTAAGCCCACTCCTGAAATGCTCGAAGGTGTGGATGTACTGGTCTATGACATACAGGACATCGGGGTTCGTTCTTACACTTACATCAGCACGCTGGGGTTGGTACTGGAAGCTGCTGCCGAAAATGGCGTTAAAGTGATCGTCCTTGACCGGCCCAATCCGCTGGGAGGCGAAAGGATCGAGGGGAATGTGGCTGAGGAAGGATATTTCTCTTTCGTCAGCCAGTTTCCGATACCCTACGTTTACGGCTTAACGGTGGGCGAACTGGCGTTGATGATGAATCAGGAAGGCTGGCTGGCAGGGGGAGTACGGGCAGATCTGGAGGTAATCCCCATGGAAGGCTGGGGCCGGTCCATGACCTTCTCTGATACGCAACTGGAATGGGTGCCTGCCTCTCCTCATATCCCTCATGTGGATTCGCCTTTTTACTATGTGACCAGCGGGATCATGGGAGAGCTGGGCGTTTTGTCAGAAGGGGTGGGATACACCTTGCCCTTTCAGGTATTGGCAGCGGAATGGATCGACGCCTCAGAAATGGCAGAGCGGATGAACGCACTGGAACTGGAAGGTGTGACTTTCCGGCCCGTCACCTACAAACCCTATTACGGACGTGATGAAGGTAAAACCCTCCATGGTGTTCAAACACACATTACCGATCCGGGGTTTGTACAGCTCATGCCCCTACAGTTTTATTTTATGCAGGTTCATCATGAGCTATATCCGGAGAAAGATCCTTTTGCTTCCGCGGCGGATGCCCGCTTGCGATTCTTTGATCTGGTTGCCGGTACCGATGCAATACGAAAACGTTTCTCCGTGCAGTTTAAAGTGTCCGATATCATTGATTATCTTGAAAAAGACATTGAGAGTTTCCGAAAACACTCCTCCACATATCATCTGTATGACTAGATTTTACGACCGGCTATGAAAAGACTGTTAGCTTTATGCGCATTATTACTGTTGATCACAACGGACCTCCGGGCACAAAGCGCCCCCGATTCGCTCTTTCTTAACATTACCATACCGGAAGAGGATACCACCTACGTCCCGTTCAGCAGGTATCGGTTCGCGGCAGGCACCCATCCTGATGCCCGTGCTTTCGTGAACGGGGAAGAAGTTAAAGTGTATGAGAACGGTGCTTTTGCAGGACTGCTGGAACTGGACAGAGACACAACTTATCTGAATGTTGAAGTGGCACTTGGGCCACAGATCATGAAAAAGACCATGGTTTTCATCAAACCGGAGGAAGAAACGGATGAACCCGGAGACCGGATCACCCACCGGATGGAGTTGCCCGAATCGGACCGTTGGCTGAGGACGGGGGACGTGCTGAAGGTACGTTTTCAGGGACAGCCAGGCGGGCGGGCGGTTTTTAATATCGACGGATTCAAGCGGAACATCCCGATGAGAGAGCTTGATCCGGAATTTGCCGGTGGAAAAACGGGAGTCTATGTGGGTGAATATGAGGTGAGGCCCGGTGACCGGGTGGAGAACCGGCACATTACATTTAAGATGGACCGCGGGCTGTTCGGGTACCATAAGAAAAAGAGTTCGCATACGGTCAGTTTCAATGGTTTACCCAGAGTGGCGGAAGTCACCGAGGAGAACGCGTATCTGAATGTGGGTATGGGAACGGACCGGCTGGGAGGAGCCCGCTATGGATTCCTGGAACAAGGGGTTCGCCTGATCGTCACCGGAAGAAAACTGGATAACTACCGGGTACAGCTTTCCGAGGCATTGAGTGCCTGGATACCGGTGGAGCAGGTTCAACTGATGCCTCCGGATACCCCGCTGCCGGTGTCTCTTGCCGGTAACATCCGGATCACCGGCAACGCAAAGGAAGACCTGATCACTCTTAACCTGGATGAAAAGCTGCCTTATACTACCTCACAGACGCTGGATCCTGCTACCATCATTGTGAATGTATGGGGGGCTACTTCGAATACGAACTGGAAGACCAAGCATCTGAGTTCGGAAGGAATTGAGTCCGTGGATTGGGAGCAGGCAGGAGACAAGCACTATCAGCTTATCATACGGTTGAAGCATAAACAGAACTGGGGATACTCGGTAGGGTACGGGTGGCGCTCCCAGATGGTGATCAAAGTAAAACGCCCCCCGGTGGTTCGTGATACCACCCAACCTCTGGCGGGGCAAACCATTGCTGTTGATGCCGGACACGGAGGCAGTAATAACGGATCATTGGGCTCCACAGGAACAATGGAAAAACAGGTTACGCTGGAAATCACACAAAAAGTGGATTCTGTTTTGACGGCTAAAGGTGCAAAGGTGGTATTACCCCGAACGGATGACCGTTATGTCTTTATGAGTGAACGAATTGAGGCGGTAATGGAGAACCAGGCCGACCTGCTGGTTAGTATTCACGCCAACTCGATCGGCTACCTTACCGATCCTTTCGCTGTGAGTGGTACGGGGACATTCTACAAGCATATCGCATTCAAACCCCTGGCGGAAAAGATGTATGAAAAGATGCTGGAGCTGGGGCTGGAGCAATACGGGCTTACAGGAAGCTTCAATTTTGCGCTCAACGGCCCGACGGATTTTCCGAATGTACTGGTGGAAACGGCTTTCATGTCCAATCCCGAAGAGGAGGTGTTACTAACGGATCCTTCATTTCAGACACGAATCGCGGAACAGATCGTGAAGGGGCTGGAAGAATATTATCTGGAAAACGCGGACGTGCGCATTCAGGACTGAGTTTTCTTTTTGCCAAACTCCGGATCCACATCCACAAATTTGGCCACGATGAAGGCCGGGACCGTGGCGATTACCACCCACACGAAGAACAGTTTGTAGCCCAGGAGTTCCTGTATCCATCCGCTGAAGGCGCCCGGAACCATCATTCCGAGGGCCATGAGTCCGGTGGCAAAGGCGTAGTGCGCCGTTTGGTGCGATCCCCTTGCCACATAAATGAGGTACATCAGGAAAGCGGCAAAACCAAAACCATAGCCCAGTTTCTCCAACCCTACCAGCGCGCTGATGAGCGTGAAGGACTCGGGCTGAAGGTATGCCAGGATCACATATACAACGTTCGGGACGTTCATGGCGAAAATCATCGGCCAGAGCCAGTATTTCAGTCCGTTACGGGAAATGACCACCCCGCCAACGATACCCCCAAGTACCAGGGCGATCACCCCTATGGTTCCATTGATGACCCCGACTTCCGTCGTGGTTAGTCCCAGCCCTCCCATGGAAGGGGCATCCAGCAAGAAAGGCGCAGCCAGTTTGACCAGTTGCGCTTCCCCAAAGCGATATAGCAGGATGAAGGCCAGAATAAGGCCGATCTTTTTCTTTTTGAAGAACAGCGCGAAGGTCTCGATGAAGTCCTTCAGATAGGAGCTGTTTTCTTCGGTATGAACAGGAACGTCCGTGTCGGGACGAGGCAGAATGAAGGCATGAAACGCGCACATCAGCATCATCAGGACGGCTACAATTCCAAATACGATGGTCCATGAAAGTGATACATCACCGGTAGAGGTGGCGAGCACGCCGGCCAGAATCACAAAGAGCCCTTCTCCGCTGATCATGGCCAGCCGGTAAAAAGTGGACCGTATCCCTACAAAAAAGGCCTGCTGATCGTCGGTCAGAGCCAGCATATAAAATCCATCGGCGGCGATGTCGTGCGTGGCGGAGCTGAAGGCCAGCATCCAGAGAAAAGTGAGCGTCAGGAAAAAGAAGTTCTCGGTGAATAAAGCCAGGGCCACTCCGGCAAATCCGAGTGCCATGGCAGCCTGCATGAACCAGGTCCACCAGCGTTTCTTCTTAACCAGGTCAATAACCGGGCTCCAGATGGGCTTAATGACCCAGGGCAGGTACAGCAGGCTGGTATAAAGGGCGATATCCGCGTTGGAGACCCCCAGGTTTTTGTACATGATGACAGATACCGACATCACCACGACATAGGGAAGCCCCTGCGTGAAATACAAGGTGGGTATCCACGACCAGGGGCTTTTCCCGGAATCTGTAGCCTTACTCATTGATCATCCCGTTTGGTTCGGCGGGATGATAGCTGATTCTTCACTTATTCCGAAATAGTAAAAGTCTCGGAGGCCAGAACAGTGCCGGAGGAGTCCACCACATCGACCCGCCATTCACCCGTCCAGGTATGCCAGATCTTTTTGGAACTCCAGGTACGAAAAGAAGGGGTGCGGATGGTGAGATCCACGCGGGCTTTTTCTTCGTCGTTGTGGTACCAGACGTGCTGGATAACCGGGGAATCTTCAGCTCCCGAGATTTTGGTAAGGCAATAGAGGGTATTCACGTCGCTGGAAAACATGGTTCCCGCGCCGATCAGCTCACGATCCTCAACCGAAGTACCGATCTCGATAGAATCCACGCTCAACTGAGCATGGGCGATTCCGGTGGTTATGCAAAGGAGTGCTAAAGTAAATAACAGTGTCGTAGCGTTCTTCATCATAGGCCTCTTAAAAATAGTTAGTTCCCGTTTGCAACTGTGTTGTATTCGTACTTTAAGGAACAGCTTTTGTTCCAAATGTTACAATCCGGATTTAATCTGCTATCTTTGAACCCCCAACAGTACGGAACATGACAGACACACACTCACACATTTATTTACCGGATTTTGATGAAGACCGCGAAGAGGTCATGCAAAGGGCTGTGGAAGCCGGAATCAAAGCCATATTGATGCCGGCTATCGACTTCAATTCGTTAGTACAAATGGACCGGCTTTCACATCCGGTAATACAATTTCATAAAATGGCGGGGCTTCACCCCTGCGAGGTAAAAGAACTGAGTGATGGATTCGAAGAGAAGCTGTACGCCCTGTGTTCATCATCGGATGTTGTGGGAGTAGGGGAAACAGGCTTGGATTACTACTGGAGCACCGATCATGTCGGAGAACAGAAAGAAAGCCTGCGGGCTCATTGCAGGGTAGCGAGATCGCTAAAAAAACCGGTTGTACTGCACAACCGGGAAAGCACGCAAGACCTGCTTGATCTTATTGAGGAAGAACAGGATGGCAGCCTGAAAGGCATTTGGCATTGTTTTAACGGGACGGCAGAAGAAGGTAAGCGCGCCATAGATCTGGGACTCCATTTGGGAATAGGAGGAGTAGTGACCTTCAAAAACGGCGGGGTGGATAAGACGGTGGCTGAATTGCCGCCGGAGCATATGGTGCTTGAAACCGATGCTCCTTATCTGTCACCCACCCCCAAAAGAGGTAAGCGTAATGAGCCGGCGTTCATGAAATATACGGCCCTTCGGTTGGCAGAGATTTTTGAGATGAGCCTCAATGAAATTGTGGAGCTGACCACGGATAACGCCAGGCGTTTGTTTACATTGAACTAAGGTTGATCCGTGCTTCCTCAAAAAGCTGCGGTTCTTAAAGCATCCTAATTCTTATTTCCAAAATGGTTCCTTACCCTGAGTAAATTGCATTAAGTTTCTGATACCTTGGGACAACAGCAGCTATTACTGGTGATACTGGTGACTATCCTGGTCGGGATAGCGACGGTCATTGCTATTTCTACTTTTTCGGGGGCCTCAAAAAATCTTAATCACGATGCCATCAGGCAGGATCTGATCGCACTTGCTACATCCGCACAGGCCTATTACAGCAAGCCGACAATGCTCGGAGGCGGAGGCACCAGCTTCGATGGCTTTACCTTTCACAAAATCGGTTTTGCGATCGATCAGATCACGGATGACGGCCTTCACGTACGAAACGCGAACGGGATTTTCCATATCTGGAGAGCGAATACCGATGAGCTGGGAATTTACGGGGAGCCGGTTTCAGAAATATCGGGGCAGGTGGTAACCATAAATACTCTTGTGGCGGATGACGACTACTTCAGCATGTTGGTAACCGCGGATTCAGTCGTATGGCTGAATACTCCCTGATCCGGATATCGAACTACAAGGCTTTGACTCCCAGCCGGCACAGCGTTTCAAATTCATCCAGCAGCGTTCGGTTGATGTGAATGAAGGGGTATTCGTATCTGTATGCACGATCTACCCTCAGTTTGCGGAATAACGCGGATTTATCCGGGCGACGGGCGATTTCTCTCAGGTCAGCATCGTATTCCCGGAGTGGATTTAGCCTCAGCAACAGGTCGTCGAGTGAATATTTGAGATCAGCGAGTCTCATCTCCTTGATGGAATACAGGTCATCATTGACCGGAATGGTCATGTTGAATTGACGCGAGATTCCTTCAACCAGCTGCCGGGTGGCGTTCAGTTTTGATTGCTCGGAACTTCCCGCGATATGAGGAGTGGCGATAAATGCCCGCTCCGCCAATTCGGGGTTAAAATCCGGTTCGTTTTCCCAGACGTCAAGGATCACTTCTTCTACGATGCCCTCATCCATAGCTTTCATCAACGCTTCTTCATCGATAATCCCGCCTCTGGCAGCGTTAATAATCAGTTTAAAGTGACGGTTACCCAGGGTTTCCCCATCAAGCCAGTGATGAGTCGGATGATCCGTGTCGAAGCTCAGTGGCAGGTGAAAGCTCAGCACATCGCAGTTCAGTACTTCAGAGAGGGATGCCGATTTAAATCCCTCCTCCCGCTGTTGCTTGGGCGGATCATAACAAACTGTATCCATCCCGAAGTCGTCCAGCAGTTCTGACAAGGCTGTTCCCGTAGCCCCCACACCGATGATGCCGATCTGGAGGTCGTGCAGATCCACCTTTCTTTTGATGCCCCAGAGCAGCAGCGATGTCATAACGTATTCAGCTACTGCCCGTGCATTCGATCCGTTCGCGTCCAGGGTTTGTATCCCCAAAGCGTGCAAATAATCCTCATCGAGATGGTCACGGCCGGAGGAAGCGGTACCCACCAGTTTGAGTTGGTAAGGATCCGTGAGGGTCTGGGAATTCACCTTAGTGACCGATCGAACCAGCAGGATGTCGGCATCAACGACGGAAGGGAACCCCTGATCCGGGTCATACAGGCTCAAATCGGTATCAGGTGGCAAGAAATCGCTCAGGCGGTATATGTTTTGGTCAGCTTTTATTCGAAGCAATTATCACTCCCGGGGCTGTAAATGACAGTTTTTTAGGCTATACTTGAAGAATGGATTCAAAGTACAACATAGTTTCCCTTATTCGCAAAAAGAGGGATGGACAGGCATTAACCAACGAAGAAATAGAATACCTGATTCAGGAGTACACCGCCGACAGAGCCCCTGATTACCAGATCAGCGCTTTTTTGATGGCCGGATTTCTGAATGGCTTTACAGCAGAGGAGTCCGCAGCGCTGACCAGAGCGATGCTGCATTCCGGTAAGGTTCTGGACCTTTCAATGATCCCCGGCACTAAGGTGGATAAGCATTCCACAGGTGGAGTAGGAGATAAACTTTCTCTGGTGCTCGCGCCTATCGTAGCCAGTGCGGGTGTTCCTGTTCCGATGATCTCCGGCCGTGGACTGGGACACAGTGGGGGCACCCTGGATAAACTGGAATCCATCCCGGGATTTACGGTGGATGTGAATTTATCCCGCTATAAAGAGATCCTGGAAAAACAGAATATGGTTCTGGTTGGCCAAACGGAGGAAATAGCACCGGCTGACAAGCGCATGTACGCCCTCCGGGACGTGACGGCAACCGTGGAATCTATTCCGCTCATTGCCGGAAGCATTATGAGCAAGAAGCTGGCGGAAGGCATCGACGCGTTGGTACTGGATGTTAAATATGGCTCCGGGGCGTTCATGAAAACCATAGAGGATGCCCGCGAACTGGCGAAGACGCTTGTTGAGATCGGCCGGCAGTTTGGTAAAGAAACCATCGCGTATCTCACCAATATGGAGCAGCCCCTCGGGTATAAAGTGGGTAACTGGTTTGAAGTGGAAGAATCCATTGAGACCCTTCAGGGAACCGGGCCTTCCGATGTTACGGAGCTATCTCATCTGCTGGCCGGCACAATGATCTATCTGGGGGGAAAGGCATCCACGGTTGAGGAGGGGATCGGGAAGAGCCGGGATCAGGTTCGGAATGGCCAGGCTTTTCAGAAATGGTTAGACATTGTGAAAGAGCAGGGCGGAGATGTATCCGTGATTGAAAAACCGGATACCTACCCAAAAGCCTCCTTCGAGTTTGAGATCAAAGCCAGGTCCGACGGTTATATTTCAGCTTTGGATGCCTTCGATATCGGGATGGCTTCGCTGGAACTCGGAGCAGGCCGGAGATCCAAAGAAGAGGATGTCGATCCGCAGGCCGGATTAGTGCTGAACAAGAAAGTGGGAGATAAAATCACAAAAGGTGAAACAATTATGGCGGGTTACACGAACAAGCCAGCCATGATTGAATCCGCCACGGAGCTTTTGTTCTCAGCGGTGACAATCGCAGATACAGAGCCTGAAAAGGAGGATCTGGTAACACATGTAGTTGACAGTGAGGGCATACGGGTTTTTAAGCTTTAAACTGTTGAATTACTGCAATAATCAGTTAATTTGTGTCTGATGACCATAGGGCATTAAAAAAAGGAAAAAATCATGTTTAAAAGATTCATTCGCGCTATCAAATCAATGTTTGGGGGATTAATAAGCTCAATAGAGGATCCGAAACTGATCCTTGAGCAGAACATCCGGGATCTTAACGACCAGATACCCCAGATGAATGAAAACATTGCCACCGTTAAGGCTAATCTTTTAATGCTTCAGAAAGAAGCGAAGCGCAACGAAAAGCAAATCTCAGAGCTAACCTCAAAGATCAAATCCGCAATCCAGGCCGATCGGGACGATATCGCAGAAGGCTATGCACTTCAGCTTGAGAAGGCCAAAGAAACCTTTGCACATACCAAAGACCAGCTCGTATTTGCCGAGCGGGCCTATGAAAAGGCGCTTAAGGTGAAGAAAGTGTTCATGCGGGAGAAAGACCGTAAGATCCAGGAAGCCAAAGAAGCCTTACGGGCCAGCGAACGTGCCGAATGGCAGGCCAAGATCGCCGATACCCTGGAGCAGTTTGAGGTAGGTGGAATCGATCAGACCCATGATGAAATGATCAACCGTCTGAACGAAGAATCCGCTAAAAACGAGGCCCGCATGGAGATCGCGCTCGACAGCATTGACACACAGACCATGGAAATTGAGGCTAATGCCGAAAAGATCCGTGCGCACGAGCTGGTAGAACAGTTTAAAATGGAAATGGGCAAGTCTTCCGCCGGCTCCATCTCAATTGATGAAGAATCCGCAGAAGAAGAGAAGGAAAAGTCCAAGACCGTCGGCAACAAAGAAAAAAGCTGATAGGGGAACGCCATGAGTGCCCGAAGCGAAGAAGAACGAGAACGTCTCAAGCAGGAATACAAGGAACATTACCGGCGTATTAAAGAAGCGAAGGAACGTCTCAAAAGAACTGAACAGAAAGGAAAGATCGCGCAGGCCATCAACAATATGGATCCTGACAATATCTTGGAGTCAGTAGATGAGTTTTTGGGTAAAGTGCGGGATAAGGTCACTCATGTGGAAGCCCGCCTCGATGTGGCCATGGATAGTCTGGATGACGACGATTCCAAATTTCAGCAGGAGCTGAAGAAGGAAGAACTGGACGAAGAGGCCAAAAAAGAAAAAGCCAGGCAGACCCTGAAACAAGTGAAAGCCGAAATGGGTATGTTGTACTCGGAAATCGAAAAACACGCCGAGGAGATCAGGGCGGAAAAAACCATTGGTCAGAAAAAAGATCAGGGTTCTTCACCAGATAACGAGAAGGATAAGGCTTAATGTCTGCAGACGAATTAAACATTAATTACACCCGCGAAGCTTTCATGAACCCCATTAACCTGGGGGGGTTACTGATCGCGACCCTGGTAGCGTTTCTGATCAGCGACTTCGGAGACCTGTCCAGCGTGATGCTGACCACCGTTTTCGGTCTGGAGCTGATGTATCTGGGTATTGTCCCCAAGCTGCCCCGTTTCAGAAAAAAAACAGAACTCAAAAAGATCAAAGAGCGCCATCAGTCCAGTAACGAGAAGGATCTTTTTCAATCCCTGGATTCCGCCAGCCAGAAACGCTTCCTGGTGCTGAAGCACCTGGCTAAACTGGTACAGGAAAATTTTGAAAAATTACCCTACAGCTCCCAGGGCTTGCTGGATAACATCGGTAAAAAGATTGAGGAACTGCTGGGGAATTATCTGACCCTGCTGGACCTGATCAAGCGGTATGAAGTATATCTGAATACCTCACTGGAGAGTAATCTGAAAGAAGAAGTGGTACGCCAGATCGAAGAGATCAAAGAAATTGAATCTGAAAAGCTGAAGCGTACTAAAGCCCGGCGCGTGGCCATCATGCAAAAGAGGCTCCAGAAATTCAAGATCGCCAAAGAAAAGTACCTGGTTTGTGAGACTCACCTGGAAACCATCGAAGATGCCGTACGCTACATCTACGAGCAATCGATGACCATGAGCAATCCGGAAGAAATAGGCTTCCAGCTTGATAACCTGTTAACCGAAGTGGATGAAACTTCACAATTGATTGATGATCTGGATCAGGATATCTTACCTGAGTACACGAATGAATGGGAAACCGAACTGGATTTTGAAGCCATTTTGGATGAACTTTCAGCCGATGTCGATTCAGTCACAACTTCTTCAAAAAAACAGGTTAAAGAATAAATTCTATGAGCCAGTCTTACGAGACGCTTCTTCTTGAAACCGACGATTCAGGAATTTGTACGCTTACCATCAATCGTCCGGACAAAATGAACGCTTTGAATGCTCAGGTTTTTGATGAGCTGGACAAAGCCCTGGATGAAATTACTGGCAGTGAGTCCGTTAAAGCCCTGATCCTCACGGGAGCAGGCGATAAGGCTTTTGTAGCCGGAGCTGACATCTCTGAACTCAATAAGCTGAACGAAGGTGAAGCCACCGAAAAATCACTTCGCGGCCAGAAAACTTTTCAACGAATAGAAGACCTTACGATACCGGTGATCGCGGCCGTGAACGGGTATGCCTTAGGCGGCGGTTGTGAACTGGCTATGGCCTGCCACATCCGCGTTGCTTCAGCCAACGCCATGATGGGACTTCCCGAGGTAAGCCTCGGACTGATTCCCGGATATGGAGGCACGCAGCGGCTTACAAAGCTGGTGGGTCATGCCAAAGCCCTTGAGCTGATAATGACCGGGCGCTTTGTGAAAGCGGAGGAAGCGCTGGAACTCGGCCTGGTAAATGAAGTGGCAGAAGACTCGGCGGTGGCGGCTTCCAAAAACATGCTTGGCATGATGCTCAGGCAAGGTCCCCTTGCCATTAAACACGCGATCCTGGCTATCAGGGAAGCAGGCAGTTCGGACGGGTACCGATCGGAGGCAAAACTTTTTGGAGATTTGTACAACACTGATGATTTTAAGGAAGGAACCAGTGCTTTTCTCGAAAAGAGAAAGCCGAATTTCTCTGGTAAATAGGAACCAATTCTTCGTTAATGAACGACGAACCTCCATCGAGTAGCACATCTTATAAACAACAAGGAGCCAGGTAGTTATGGAATGGCTTCTTATCGCAGGCACCATCTTACTCAGCGGATTCTTCTCGGGCTCGGAGATCGCCTTTGTTACAGCTAACAAGCTGAAAATGGAGGTGGTTTCCCGGAAGGATAATCTTATCTCCGGTTCCATCAGCTTCTTCATCAAGAATCCGGACACCTTCCTGACCACAACCCTGGTGGGCAATAACATCGTAAATGTGATCTATGCAACCCTGATGGCCCTCTTTTTGGTAGAACCGATCAACCATTATTTTGAGGCCTGGTTTGGAGTGGTCCCGACCACCGTTCAGATGTTACTGGCTCAGACCATCATCGCCTCATTACTGATTATGCTTTTCGGGGAAATTCTGCCCAAGGCTTTATTCAGGGCGCAGGCCGATGTGATGGTAAACATCATTGCTCTTCCTTTGAGGCTGTTTTATTACCTGCTGCGGCCCCTGATCGCCTTAGCGAACGGTTCATCCAATGTGCTTATTAAATGGCTGGTCCCGGATGCGGAGAAAGCGGAACAGTTCTATCGCCGCCAGGATGTGGAACTGATCGTGAAAGAACTTCGGGAAAGTGGTGGCAGTCAGGATATTGATGAGGACGATTCCGAAATCCTTCATAACGTACTCGAGCTCTCGAATAAAAGGGTAAAAGATTCCATGATTCCACGCATCGACATGGAAGCGGTTGAAAAATCCACCCCCATTGAAGATGTATTGAAGACGATGATCGAGTCAGGGCATTCAAAGCTGCCGGTGTTCAGAGACAGTATTGATGATGTGATCGGAGTCGTATTCGCTCACGATTTCTTTAAAAACCCAAAAACACTGCACGAGATCATCCGGCCGGTAAAGCTGGTTCCTTCCAGTAAAAAATCAAAAGACCTGTTGACGGAGTTTCGCCAGTCCAATATGTCGGTGGCCATTGTTCTGGACGAATACGGCGGAACGGCCGGCATGGTAACCATTGAAGACCTGCTGGAAGAAGTGGTAGGGGATATTCAGGATGAGTACGATGTCGAAGATGAGATCATGAAACAGATCTCCTCGAACACCTTTGTGATAAGCGGGAATGTGGAAATTCAGGAGCTTATCAGCCGGTTTGAGGAAATAGAAATTCCTGTGGAACCTTCTGAGTATGACACCGTAGCGGGTTACGTGATCAATCACCTGGGGCGTATTCCCAAGGTGAACGAGGAGGTTCTGATAGGGACCCACAAGTTCATCATCAGCAAGGCAACCCAGAGCAGGATTGAGACCATAAAACTAACTATCGTAGAATAACTGACGGGGCATTATGTTTGATCATTATCCACGCTGGTCGCAGGAATTTGCGCGAAAATATCTGAGCCGGACCATAAATACCTTTTTGCTGCACGGCAATGTGCACGATCTGGTACCTCTCAAAACAGAGGAAGGTACCGAGTTTCACCGCCTCAAGACCTTTCTTTCGGATGAGTTTTTCGGAGCAAGAGACTATGTGGTTTTTTATGACCGGGCTTCCGGCATATATTTCCGGGATAAGGAGTCCCAGAAAGACTTTAATCAGGCGGTAGCTGGCCGAGACAGCCTCGTGGGCACCGATTACGCCTCAAAGATGCCCAAAGACCCTGTGAGGGTGATGTCGCTGCTGGAGCAGTACTTCCGGTTGCGGCTGGATCAGAAGAAAAGCGTGGCGCTGATCATTGATTATGCCGAGACCATCGTCCCGATGAGTGACGCCGGGTCCACGGGCAATGAGGACCGTACTTCGCTGGTGTATCTGTCCAGGTGGGCACACGATCCGATGTTTCTGGCTTCTGATTTTACAACGGTCATGATCACCGAAAACCTGGCCGATCTGAATAAAACCCTGGTTCAGAACCCTTATACCACGGATATTAACATCAACATACCCGGGGAGGAAGACCGGCTGGAGTTCATCAAATATGAAACCAGAAACGATGACTTCAAGAAGCTCTCGGCGGTCAAACGGGAAGTGATCGCGCAACAAACGGCCGGGTTGAACTACGTGAATATTCGCAGCGTGATTTCCAACGCCCGCGAGAATAATGAAAAGATCACCTTTGAAGGACTCTCGGATAATAAAAAAGAACTCATTGAGGCGGAGGCGTACGGATTGCTCGAGTTTGTGGAAACGCCGTTCTCGCTGGACAACGTAGCGGGCCACAAGCATGTAAAGTCTCATCTGCGGCAGGCTGTAAAGGCGCTCAAAGAAGGCCGGCAGGATGTAATGCCGATGGGGTATCTGGTTTGCGGTCCCGTAGGTACGGGAAAGACCTTTCTGGTAACCTGTTTTGCCAGTGAAGTAGGCGTACCCATGGTGAAGCTGAAGAACTTCCGGAGCCAGTGGCAGGGGGTAACCGAAGGTAACCTGGAAAAGATATTGTCGCTGCTTAAGGCCATGGCGCCTGTTGCAGTGATGATCGATGAGGCCGACGCGTATCTGGGTGACCGGAATGCGAGTGGAGACAGCGGTGTATCGAGCCGGGTGTTCTCTCAGATCGCAACGTTCATGAGTGATACCTCTAACCGCGGACGGATCATCTGGTTTCTGATGACCGCACGCCCTGACCTCATGCCTGTGGACCTGAAGCGACAGGGCAGGGCGGAAGAGCATTTAGCGCTGTTCCCACCTCATACCAGAGAGGAACGGGTGGAGCTGTTCAACGCGATGAAGAAGAAGACCGGGCTTCGCATGACGGAGGAATATATTCCCGCCATGATCGATCAGGGGCTTAAAACCTTTTCCGGTGCGGATATGGAGGCGGCTTTAACACGCGCCAAATTCCGCGCGGCAGCCGAAGGACGTAAGACAGTGACCCCCGAGATTCTGGATGCCGCCCTCGCCGACTTCATTCCCCCTACTTATCCTGAAGAAGTGGAGCTGCAGACACTGAACGCGGTGATCGAATGTACGTCCAAGGAACTGCTGCCAGAACGCTACCGCGAAATGGACCGGAACGAGATTCTTTCTACGATTGAGGAACTGAAGTTCCGGGTGAGCTGAGGGGCTCAGATATATCTTACCAGGTGATGATCATTTCCGCGAGTCCGGCCTGCCGGCAGATATCACGGGAATCGGGAGCGAGTAAAAGCGACCTTCGGGCAAAGCGCCTGATATCCCTGCCCTGCTTGGGAGGGATGCCATTGCACTAGTATTGGGATAAGGCTTTACGGAATGCTTCCTTTCCGCCTACCACCGGAATAGTGATGGAGGTTTCATTCAGGTCCACCGTCAGCTCGGTCCCCGGATCCGGGTGAATGGTAAACTCCTTATCACTGGAAAAGATCATCAGGCCGATGCGCTGTCCTGCCGGAATGATCTGATCGTCGGGCTGGAGCTCAAAAGAAAGTTCATAAAATTGGCCGGGTACCAGTGCCTCACTCTCGGTGAGGGATTCATGGTTCTGAGGATCAGCCCAGCCGCGCGTGATGATGTTGTCGTTAATATGTCCGTTGCGGCGCTCGGTCCAGGGCAGAGAAACCATCCATACCGAAAGATTAGCAGCAGGTTTACTGCTGGCCAGCCGTATTCGAATTGAAGGAAGCCCTGAAATATGAACCGGCTCTTTCAGTACTGGGGTGACATACAGCAACCGGTGCTCGGTGATCTCTGCCTGTGCAAGAGCGCTTCCCTTAAAAGAAAAATTATCAATCACGGTTTCCTGAGGCTGGGTATCGGGCCGGGTTAAAGTCAGTTCTCCCGCTTCGGGTGCCCCGGCGCTAAGGTACAGCGTTACGGGCTTTGCATCCGGATTGGGATAATCGGCATAAGGGACCGGCTGGTCATTGGGCTGTCCTTCACGGACGATCCAGGCTTTCGGGTCATCCTCAACCCCGTTGTCAACGCCTTGAAGAAATCGTGTAAACCACTTATTCATTAGCTCCATGGGCGGAGGTCCCCCGTGGCCTTGTTGATGATAGTAGATCTGGGCGGGGACCCCCTGCTCTTTGGCGGCTTTATAGATCCGGTAGCTGTGCTCGGGCATGACGTTCCAGTCGTTGAAGCCATGGCTCATCAGCAGTGCTGCTTTGAAAGAATCCATCTTGTTGAGGTAATCTCTTTCGGCCCAGAAATTATTATAGTCTCCGGTTCGCCGATCCATGTTCTGTGCCATCTCAGTATCCCGAACGGTACGGTTGTTATAGGCCCGGTTTTCTTCAGCGCCGCTGTGAATGAAGTCATAAAGCACATCAATATCCTCGCCCAGGTAGCCACCGGGACTCCGTACCAGTCCGTTTGAACGGTAGTAATGATAGTAGGAGGTATTGGGAGCTATAGGAACGATGGCTTTCAGGGCTTCCACTCCGGTGGTAGCGGCAGCGATGGGAAGCGTTCCGTTGTAGGAAGTACCGGTCATCCCTACCTTACCTGTGGACCAATAGGCTTGTACTTTCTCGTTACCCTCTCGCGTAGTATATCCATTCTCTTTTCCGGACAGCCACTCGATCACAGCCTTTGGGGCAAGGGATTCATTTTCACCTCCTACTGTCGGAGCTCCATCCGAAAGTCCCGTCCCGGGGGAGGAAGAGTGAACAACGATATATCCCCGGGGTACCCAGGTGCGAATGTGGGAATTGGAGATGACGGGGCGTTCTCCTCTCCGAACCACTTCCGGGTGAACCCGTTCCGGCCCTGTTTCTCCAAGCTCGTGCCGAACGTCCCAAAACAATCCGTCAGTGAAGCCGGCGGTGCCTGCGAAATATGGGCTGGTGATGTAGATCACCGGTAGTTTCAGGCCTTCCGTCTCTGTCTGCCCGGGGCGCGTAACCGATACATGCATGCGATCGGGATCACCGTCTCCATCCGTATCGAATTCGGTTTCAACCCATAAATCGTGCCTGATCCACTGTTCCGGATCTTCAAAAGCCGGGACGACCTGCGCCTGCCCGTCCTTGAAGACGGGCGCGGTGGCTGTATTTTGAGCAGGCAGTGTATCTGCATAGAAGAGCACCATCAGCCCAATGGTGAGGGAAAGGAGGGGTTTGGAAAAGGCTTTCAGTAAAGACATAGTGATTGAGTAGTACTGTTGTTTCTGCTTTGAGAGTAGCTAATTCTTTGGTGATACGAAAGGTTGAAATCTAGGAAACAGCTCCCAGCCAGACTATGTCCTGTTTGACAGAGTATGTTCTTTGTCCTTCCTCATTTCCGGCGATCAGCCGGGCATTCCTGATCTTTCTATTAAACCATTTCCGGTGAGCGTAATATTCTTTGAGAGATCCGTATTCCTCAGGCTCTCCTACATCATGGTCCTGAAGCTGAATTTCTTCATGCGCCTGCGTCCAGCTAAATTTCTGAAGCCGATCTTTGAACTCACCAAACTGATCGAAGGGAAATTCGTTCTGATCCTCAGGTACATAAAAAGTGCCATCGTAAAAGTTTAAAAAATCACCTATGGCGCATACAACCTGTGACTTTGAAATATCCTGAGGATACAGCCAGAGCCTGAGGTAGTACTCCTGTTCAAGCTCTTCCAGAGATTTTTTCCAGCTGCTGTATATATCGATAAGCCCCTTCAGGATCATTTTTCTGGCTTTACCTGTGGGTGCCGGATAGCTGCTGCCCAATGCAGAGATGGTGGAAAAGGGGTGGATCCAAACCTTCACATACTCACGTTGATTGTACTTAAGCTCTTCTACATCAAGTTCAAGATTGTTTGTGCGCCACCGATCAATGGAATTCAGGATCTTTGAATATCCTCTGATCTTTTTAGTTCTCATATACTCCTTTGCAAATTATGGTTAAATGCCGACATTCCTTTTTTCGGAAGAATAACCCAGACACTCTCCGAAGAATGATGATTCTTTTCCAGCCACTTTCTCCATGCGCCTGCATCCCCCGGGTAGTATTCCTGAATATCTATTCTTTTTGATGACATGATCGATTATAAGCGGAAATTAGATCAATAAAAAAGCCCCCCGATTGAAACCGGAAGGGCTTTGAACAGTCTGTTCTGACTACAGTATCAGGCTTATTCAACGATAAAGGTGCCGTTCATCAGAGCGTAGTGCCCAGGGAAGCTGCACAGGAAGGTGTACTCTCCGGCTTCCGGCGCTTCGAATTCGATGGTGGTAGATTCACCGCCGCCAATCACGGAAGTATAGGCAATTACGTCCTCGCTATCCTCGGGCACATAGTCATTAGCCAGTCCGGCCTGAACCGCTTTTGTGGCAAAATCTTTCATGTCAACTCCTTGCTTAAGGAGCACGAAGTTATGACCGAAAGCCTGTTTTGGAAGTTTACCGTTGTGTTTGAGAGTCAGCTTTACGGTGGTTCCGGCTTCCACTTTAATTTCTTTCATGCTGAACTGCATGTTATCCGCACTTTCCAGCACAATCTCTGTCACTTTGGTTTCCGTAACGGGGACGTCCGGGTCTGAAAGTACAGCCGGATTCGAAATGAAAAGAACAGATAGCAAATAAAAAAAATACTGCATGGGTTTCTGTATAATTTGGTTAGATGATTGAAATTATTTCATTTTCAAATTTAAGCAGAATATGTGAAGTATTTGTGAAGAAGGCTAACCCGCTCAATAAAAGTTAATACCTGAAAATGCCGGTAGAAGAGAGTGAGAAGTGTTAACTATCAGGTTCAACCAAATGGTTGAACTTCTTGGTTAAATACTGTATACTTGTTGCGAACTAATGAAAACAGATATGGCAATAGAAAAAGAAACCGAGAAAAAGATTTTTGATGCAGCACAACGGGTATTTCAGCAAAATGGCTTTGAGGGGGCCAGAATGCAGGAAATAGCAGATGAGGCAGGGATCAATAAATCCATGCTCCATTACTATTACCGAAGTAAGGACAATCTTTTCATGGAGGTTTTTCAGGCAGGCGTAAAAACCATTATGCCTCAGCTGATCGGTATTCTGGCTTCTGAGATTCCCCTCAGGCAGAAGGTGGAGCAAATCGTAAACTTCTACTACGACACCTTCATGAAGAATCCGGAGTTGCCATCTTTCGTGGTATATGAGATGAATCAACACCCGCAGCGGTTTCAGGAATTTATTTCCTCCATGAATATTCAGCTGCCGGAAGAATTCATAGATCAGGTAGAAGAAGGAGTGGGTTCCGGGAAGCTGAGGCCTATTTCCCCGGACCAGTTTCTCATCAACGTGATCAGTATGTGCATGATGCCGCTTATTGCACGGAAAATGGTGCAAACTATCTTTCACCTGGAGGATGAAGAATACTTTGAATTTCTGAATGAGCGAAGGACACTCATCCCTGAAGTCATATTTAACGGAGTTGTGATATGAAAAAAGTAATACCCTTGATCCTTGCTTTCCTCTTGGTAAGTCTTTCCGTTCATGCTCAGAATGGAGGAGAGACCTTTTCACTGAAACAAGCATATGAGGCATTTTTTCAGAACTATCCCACTGTTTCAAAGAAAGCTCTGTTTGAAGAAATCAGAAGCTTCAACAGAAAAATGAATAAGTCCCTGAGGTATCCGGATGTAAACCTGAATGGAAGCGCCAGTTATCAATCGGATGTCACTGAAGTCCCTTTTGCTGCACCTGGCTCAGATCCCCCGACCTTCAGCAAGGACCATTACAGTATCTCCGTGGATATTAATCAGTCGGTTTATGATGGTGGCAGAGTGAAAGTTCTCAATGAAATCGAGGAAAGTAAACTGAAGGTTAATCAGTCCCAACTTGAAGTAGAGTTACATCAGCTGAGAGCTGAACTTGATCAGGTCTTTTTTGGTATTCTGTTGCTTCAGAAACAGAAACGGGTTCAGGAATCCTTTTCAGAAGAGTTAAAGGAGCAGCTGAACGCCGTTTCCTCTGGAGTAAAGAACGGGGTATTGCTTCCCGGCAATGAGTGGACGTTAGAAGCCGAAGGTTTGAAAATAAGACAACAAATCATTCAAACCGGGCAATCAATATCTGCAGGCTACATGGTGTTGGAACAGTTCACGGCTGTGGATCTTTCGCATAGGCCAACCCTGGTCTCGGAGTTTTCAGACTACCGGAGTACCGAGGACTATCAGGTCATAGAACGACCTGAATTCGATTTTTTTAGTGCCAGTAAAGAAGTTCTCATGGACCAGAAAGAGCTGGTTGGCTCGGAAGGTGTACCGGTTGTTTCTGCCTTTGCAAAATCTGCATACAGCCGTCCCGGGTTGAATGCGTTCAGCGATGACCTGGAATTCTGGTGGATGATTGGAATCAAAGCTAAGTGGAATTTGAGAAGCTGGCGAAACAGCTCCAGAAAGCAGGAAATACTCAGTATTCGTCAAAAAAATATAGATGCCGACCGGGACGCCTTTACTCTGCAGCTCAATGCCAGTTTAGTGGAAACAGAATCCAGAATTGAAGCATTGAAAGCGCAGATTGAGCTGGACAGGGAGGTGTTGGAGCTGAGAAGGAAAGTAGTTGCTGAAAAGAAAAGCTTACTAGATGAAGGAATGATCACGTCCACCGAATGGCTGACGGAAATGCAGGCGCAGCAAAGAGCGCAACTGGACCTTGAAATACATCAGGTGGAGCTGGTGAAAGCACAAGCGGAATTACGAACTAAAAGAGGAATCTCATGGAATTAAAAAGTATTTCAATCAACTTGTTTATAGCTTTATGGTTGGTAGGCTGCAACACTTATGAAATGTCGGATGCCTACGGTCAGTTTGAAACAGACCGGATCACGGTTTCTGCTCAGGTGAACGGGGAGCTAACTAGTTTTAATGCCAAAGAAGGAATGAGGCTGGTTGCGGGGCAAGAAGTGGGAATCATTGACACCACTCAGATCTATCTGAAGAAACAGGAGTTACGGGCTACAATGAGATCAGTACGATCTCAGATCGATAAACTGGATGCACAAGCAGAGGTGTATAAGTCGCAGCTTGCCACAGCCCGTAAAGAGTTAAATCGGTTGAAAGCCCTTCAGGCTGACAACGCAGCGACCCAACAGCAAATTGATCTGATGGAGGGTCAGGTCACCACATTACAAAAACAGATTGATGCTGTTGAGGTACAAAAGCAGTCCGTGGATACGGAGATAAGAACTATTCAGACTCGTATCGCACAGATCGAAGATCAGATGGACCGTGCCCGGATCAGTAACCCCTCACAGGGTACAGTACTCAGATCGTATGCAAATCCCGGTGAACTTATGACTCAGGGTCGCCCACTATATGAGCTGGCTAATCTGGAAGAACTCACACTGAAAGTGTATGTATCCGGAGCGCAGCTTTCGCAAATCAAGCTTGGTCAACAGGTGGAAGTACTTTTTGACAAAAATGCTGAAAGCTATGATTCGGTACAGGGTAAAATCAGCTGGATCTCATCGGAGGCAGAATTTACCCCTCAGATGATTCAGACCAAAGAAGAGCGAGTAACCCAGGTATATGCGGTTGAGATCAGGGTGCCAAACCCGGATGCCAAGCTGAAGATCGGCATGCCCGGTGAAGTCAGATTCAACTGAAATGCCAGTTGCAGAAGTACATAAGGTTTCAAAAAGTTTTGGTTCGGTAGAGGCACTCCGCAATGTCAGCTTTCGGGTGGAGGAAGGCGAACTCTATGGCTTCATTGGTCCCGATGGTGCAGGTAAAACTACTTTATTCCGAATCCTGAATACGTTGCTGATTCCCGATGAGGGGGTGGCTACAGTTCTGGGAATGGATGTGGTCAGGGATTTTAAAGCGATCCGGCCAAAGCTGGGCTATATGCCCGGAAAGTTTTCACTTTATCAGGATCTGAGCGTGCAGGAAAACCTAGAGTTCTTTGCATCCGTTTTCGGAACCACGATTGATGCAAATTATGAGATCGTAAAACCTATCTACAGTCAGCTAGAGAAATTTAAAGACCGCCTTGCGGGGCAGCTCTCAGGAGGTATGAAGCAGAAGCTGGCTCTGAGTTGTGCCCTGATCCATAAACCCAGCCTGCTGCTTTTGGACGAGCCCACCACCGGAGTGGATGCAGTCTCACGTAAGGAGTTCTGGGAAATGCTTAAGAACCTAAAGGATCAGGGAATCACGATCATTGTATCCACTCCATATATGGATGAAGCCAAATTATGTGATCGGGTTGCTCTTATCCAGTATGGAAAGCTAATGCAGGTTGATACTCCGGAAAAGATTGTTCAGAGTTTTGATCGTCCGATTCTGGGCTTAAAGTCACAGCATACCTATAAGCTACTCAAGGTACTTCAAGGTTACGAATTTACACATTCGGCACATCCTTTTGGCGAGTTTATTCATTACACGGAGAAGGGTGGTAACCCAAACCTGATGAGACTTAAAACCCATCTCTTTGACCAAGGTATTGATGACGCTCATATACAGTTCGTGGATCCCGGAATAGAGGACAGTTTCATGGCACTGATGGCAGAGGAGTCTGATCATGGCTGAGATCGTGATTAAGACCGATCGGTTAACGCGAACCTTTGGGAGCTTCACGGCGGTGGACCATATTAGCTTTGAGGTAAAAAAGGGAGAGATCTTCGGTTTTCTGGGAGCTAATGGAGCAGGCAAGACGACCGCGATGAAGATGCTCACCGGTTTACTTTCACCCAGTTCAGGATCGGCCTCGGTCAATGGGTTTGACGTTTACACGGAATCAGAAAGCATCAAAAAGAGCATTGGCTATATGAGCCAGAAGTTCTCTCTGTATAACGACCTCACTGTGGAAGAGAACATAGAATTCTATGGCGGGATTTACGGAGTTTCTCCAACAGATTTGGATGGAAAGATCGATGAAGTGATCGCTAAAGTGGGTTTAGAAGAAGTAAGAAATTCACTGGTGAGCTCACTTCCATTAGGTTGGAAACAGAAACTGGCTTTTTCTATTTCCTTACTGCACGATCCGAGTGTTGTTTTTCTGGACGAACCCACCGGTGGAGTGGACCCGGTTACCAGGCGGCAGTTCTGGGAAAGTATCTACGAAGCTGCCGATGAGGGAATTACCATCTTTGTTACGACACACTATATGGATGAGGCAGAGTATTGCGACCGAATATCTATCATGGTGGATGGAGTTATCGAAGCACTGGACACCCCCGAGGGATTGAAGAGAAGCTTTCAGGCCGATTCCATTGAGAACGTTTTTATTCAACTGGCCCGTAGCGCACAAAGGGGGGAAGAATGAGCTCGTTCCGGGGTTTTATTGTCAAAGAGTTCAAACAGATCTACCGCGACACCCGCACACTGGTGGTTCTTTTTGGGATGCCGGTAATTATGTTGCTCTTGTTTGGTTTCGCGATCAGAAATGAAGTTAACGATGCTAAGATTGGTGTACTGGATCTGTCGAAGGATTCCGTAACCCGTCAACTCACCCAAAAACTCAGTCAATCAGATTCTTTTGTGTTGAAGGCCCATCTGAGCAGCTACAGTGAGGTAGGAGAACTGTTTAAGGAGGGAGAGATCAAAGAGGTGGTGGTTTTTGAACAAGACTTTGAGAAAAAACTGACGAGGGATAGAGTTGCCGATATACAGATTATCACGGATGCCACTGATCCCAATCTGGCCAACATCGTGCAGGCTTATACATCAAACATTTTGAGAGATTATCTGTCAGAGAAGGGGAGTCCGGGAATCAGCGCTTCCGGGATTCAACCTACCATCAGGATGTTGTACAATCCCGGGCTGGAAAGTGTAAATTTGTTTGTTCCGGGTTTAATTGCAGTTATTCTGATGCTGGTATCCGCTCTCATGACCTCCATTTCTATTACCCGGGAAAAAGAAATGGGGAATATGGAGATTCTCCTGGTTTCACCCCTTAAGCCGATACACATCATACTCGGGAAAGTTTTGCCTTATCTGGTTCTCTCAGTGGCTAATGTGATTGTGATCCTTGTCCTGGCCCGGTTTGTGTTTGAAGTGCCCTTCAGAGGGTCTTATGGGATATTCTTCCTGGAAGGCACTCTCTTTAT
The DNA here is from genome assembly GCA_965267385.1 of Balneola sp. Classification (GTDB taxonomy): domain Bacteria; phylum Bacteroidota; class Rhodothermia; order Balneolales; family Balneolaceae; genus Balneola. The sequence goes on along the minus strand of OZ253957.1, from coordinate 1,852,049 downwards.
CACGACGGCCCTGTCTTTAGGGGTATTAATCTCTTCAGTGGCAAACAACCAGCAGACCGCGATGATGATCTCGCTGGCGGGGTTGTTGCTCCCGACGGTGTTACTTTCAGGGTTCATCTTCCCCGTAGACAGCATGCCTCAACCCCTGCAGTATGTGAGTCATGCTATACCTGCGAAATGGTTTCTCATCATAGTTCGGTCAATAATGCTGAAGGGTACAGGTATTATGTTACTCTGGAAGGAAACGCTGATACTACTAGTGATCACCATAGTGTTGATAGGGCTGAGCATCCGCAAATTTAAAGTGAGGCTGCAATGAGAACGCTGAAAGTTCTCTTAAGAAAGGAGTTCCTTCAGATCTTCAGGAACAAGGCGATGTTGCCGATCATGTTTGTGATGCCGGTGATCCAGTTAATGGTGTTATCTTTTGCTGCAACCTATGAGCTTAGAGAAGCCCGCTTTGGACTTGTGGATTATGATCAGTCTGCAACATCCAGAGAGTTGGTAGCCAAGATGCAGTCTTCCGGATATTTTCTGTTGGAGCTTCAAAGCTTCGATAAAAAATACGTTATGAATGAGCTGGATGCTGGTACCGTAAAAATGGTTATGGAAATACCTTCGGGTTTCGAAGAAAAAGTAAGGGGAGGAGAATCAGCTCCGGTTCAGGTGATCATAGATGCCGTTGACGGAAGTACGGCCGGTCTCATTCAGTCCTATACCACGTCCATCATTCGGGATTTTAATCTGGAGCAGATGTCACATCTGAAGCTCTCTTCCAATATTTCGGATCAGGCCCGGTCATTCAACATTATCCCGCTGAACTGGTACAACCCGGATCTGGACTACATCACCTATATGGTGCCCGGTATACTGGTGGTTCTGGTCTCCATGATCGGACTTTTTCTTTCTGGGATGAATATCGTTCGGGAATATGAGATCGGTACGATTGAACAACTGAATGTTACTCCAATCGGTAAATCGCAGTTCATGCTGGGTAAGCTGATTCCGTTTTGGGTGATCGGGATGATCGATCTGCTGATCGGGATCGCATTAGCCCGCTTTGGGTTTCATATTCCTTTCCTGGGAAGCTTATTTACCATACTGGTGATCGCCGGTATCTATCTGATTGTAATCGAGGCATTGGGCCTATTCATATCTACAGTAACACATACCCAGCATCAGGCGATGTTTATTGCCTGGTTCATCATGGTCGTGTTTATCCTGATGGGAGGATTATTTACCCCTATTGAGAGTATGCCGGAATGGGCCCAGGATCTAACCCTCTTCAACCCGGTGGCCTACTTTATCAAGATCATGCGCATGGTACTACTCAAAGGAGCCGGCTGGGCACAGGTTTGGCAGATGGTGCTTGTACTGAGCGGGATGGGAGCCTTGCTGCTTACAGTCTCCATTAACCGATATAAAAAGACAAGTGGGTGAGCTTGATCCGAACACCCCTCACTTCATCGTCTGGACGACGATGAAGATCTCCCCTAGAGGGGAGACTATTTATAGTTATTGAGTAAGTATAATATAGCTTTTAAAAGTCCTCCCTTGAGGGAGGTGTCACACTGAAAGCGGGACGGAGGGTGTTCGGGGCCGAACAGTCATTGCAATCAAATCCTCACTCAAAAAAACATGAACCTTTCACATTTTCGTCCGACTATGTGGGTGCTATGAGGAGTGAACCAGAATACCGAATCAATGAAGAGCTGGTAAGGCGCTATTGTGATGGAGACAGAGAAGCTCTTAAGATGCTGATCAAGCGTTTTCACCCCCGGCTAACGGCAAAAGTCTTTTATTACACCAAAGACCGGGACTCTCTGGAAGACCTGGTTCAGGAAAGCTGGCTTTCTATCATTCCCAAACTCGGAGACGTTCAGTTCCAGATCGGTTTTGAGCCGTGGGCCTTAAGCATTGCAAGAAACAAGGCCATCGACTGGATACGAAGACGCCAAAGCGAAAGGCGAAGAGACTATGGCTTTCAACTGGAAGCCACTGTGGCATCCGAAGGAGAGGAGGTTCAGGAAGGCTCCAGAAACGACCAAATCCGAAAACTGAGGGAAAGTATCGCTTTACTGCCAAATACTCAGCGGATCATTCTTTCGCTCTTTTATCTGGAAGGACATTCGATAAAAGAGATCAGTGGGATACTCGCTGTTTCGGCCGGTACGGTCAAATCCCGGCTGTTCAATGCCCGGGAGCAACTCAAAGAAATTATTCAACCCTAAACCCGAGAGGTTTATCATGAAAAACGTACATAAAGAAGATATCGATGCACTGATCGAAGAGTCCCTTAGTAAAGATGAGGCCGAATTTTACCGGAACCTGGACCAGGAGGGCGTGTTCAAACAATGGGGAGGCTTGTACAAAGGTACCCTGGGCGGATGGGCGATACTGACCACCGTGCTGCAGCTTATATTTACCGGGGTGGCATTCTGGGCCGGATACCAATATTTCACAAACGAAGAGCCCATGCTTTTGGTTAGGTATGGTGGCATTTTGTTCATTATGGCTCTTGGTGTAGCCATGCTGAAACTCTGGCACTGGATGCAAATGGATAAAAATGCTATCCTGCGTGAAATGAAACGACTGGAATTTCAGGTTTCTGTATTATCCGAGAAAGTCACTCATCAGAAGTAATCGCAATGCTCCGAGAGTGACATGTTGCCTGCCGGAGAGATCCGGCGGGCTTTTTTTTATGTGGTTATCCTGAGGATACTGTCGAAGGAGCTAGCGGGTTTAACTGTACCTTACCCTTTATACGTTCAGGTCCTTCGCTTTCGCTCAGGATGACAACAAAATGCGGTTATTAAATAACAGACTCACTTTCCTTTGGCACCTTTCTCTTTTCCCTGATCTTCGAAGCTTTAGCGGAGAAGACAATTCTCTTCTAAAAATCCTACCTTCCGCTTCATAACTCACTTGAACGCATGAAGAAAGAATTGGAATCCCTCCGGCATAAGCTGGATGAGATCGACAAGACCATTATTAAGGCCCTTGCTGAACGACAGGACCTGGTAAAAGAAGTAGCCTCTCTTAAGATCGACCGGGAAGCCGGCATCAGGGACATGGAGCGGGAGGAGCAACTACTGAACCGTATCCGGTCTTTTGCCCGCGAGTTTGGTCTGGACCGGTACTACGCGGAGCATCTTTTCAGAGAAATCATCACGAATTCAGTGCGCTTTCAGACTCATTCGCTGGTGGATCATCAGAATAAGAAGAATGGCGGGGATGCGGTAAGTGTAAGTTATCAGGGTACGGACGGCGCCTACAGCCACCTGGCCGCCATGCGGCATTTCGGAGACCGCTTCAGCAACGTGGACTGCTACGGCTACGATACCTTTGAGCAGGCGGCGCAGGCGGTAAGTGAGGGCAAAGTGGATTATGCACTGCTCCCCATCGAGAATACTACTGCGGGGTCCATCAACGATACGTATGACATACTCGGCAAATCGGGGCTGCACATTGTGGGGGAGGAGATCATCAAAGTAGTGCACTGTCTGCTGGCGGTAGAGCCCGTGGAAGTATCACAGATCCGGCGGATACTGTCGCACCCGCAGGCTATCGCACAGTGCACCCAGTTTCTGGCAAAGCTTCCCCGCTGTAAAGTGGAATCCTATCTGGATACCGCTATTTCCGCCCGCAAGGTGCTGGACGACGGGGACCTTTCCCAGGCCGCCATTGCGGGGGCGCATGCCGCCGATCACTACGGGCTGCACATCATCGAGCACGATATTGCCAATCAGCGGGAGAATTACACTCGTTTTGTGGCCGTTACGCAGAACCCGGTGGAGATCGATCCCCAGATACCCTGTAAGACATCGCTGCGTATGGTCACCTCCCATGAAGAAGGGTCCCTGATCGATTGTCTGAACGTGCTGCACAAACACGGGATCAACATCTGTAAGCTGGAGTCGCGGCCTATACTGAATGAACCCTGGCGCTATTCATTCTACATCGACATTGAGGCCAATGCCAGTTTACCCGGTGTGAAAAGCGCTATAGAGGAGCTGACCGATGAAGCCGAAGATCTCAGTGTGCTGGGGACCTATCCCAAGCAAATTCAATAGGATCATTTTTTCAGTTTTACCCGGTCGTCTGACCACTGCAGCTCAGCCGCCTGCTCCCGGTCAAAGTCCGAAGATCTACGGATCCATTTTCCGTCCTGCCACACGCGTACATAACCTTTTTCCAGGGGTTCGTTTGGATTCTGTTTATCCAGCCTGTGATCGAGGCGGACGAGCTGTTCCCGGTAGTTTCTCCGGAGGAGCTCGGTACGATGGATCAGTTGTTCACCCAGATTACTGATCCGGTTTCGGGCCTGTTCCATCTTTTGGCGAACCGCCAGCAGGGCATGCGACTTTCCGATGTGTTGCACCCGCTCTTTATAGTACTGGAGCGCGCCGGTGGTGTTTAGTTCCAGCCGGCGGTGCAGGTCTTCCACCAGCATACGGATCTCATTAATATCGGGCGTGGCCATTACAGCGGCCTGGGTAGGAGTTGCAGCCCGGGCGTCCGCCACAAAGTCCGAGATGGAAAAGTCCACTTCATGTCCCACCCCGCTGATCACAGGGATCTCGCATGCGAATACTGCCCGCGCCACGGCTTCTTCATTGAATGGCCAGAGGTCTTCCAGCGAACCACCTCCACGACCAATGATGAGAAGATCTACATTCTTTGCTGATTGGAAATATTCGATCCCTTTGACGATCTCAGGTGCTGCGTTCACTCCCTGCACACTGGCGTGATATAACCTGACTTCAGCCAATGGCCAGCGTTTTTCAAGGGTGGAACGGATATCCTGGAAGGCCGCTGTGGTCTTGGAGGTCACCACCCCAATCCGTTGCGGAAATTTGGGTAAGGCTTTCTTGTGGACGTCTTCAAAGAGTCCTTCGGCCTTAAGCCTGGCTTTAAGTTCTTCAAATGCCTTCTGGAGCTTTCCAATACCGGCTTGTTGTACCAGGTTCACGATCAATTGATAGCGGCCATGGGGGGCATACACCTGAATGTCACCTCCGGCCACGATCTGTTGGCCGTCAGACAATGAAATATTGGAACGCTGAACGGTACTCCTCCAAATCACACAGGGAAGCTGAGCCCCGGAATCTTTGAGGGTAAAATAAATATGGCCATTAGCGCTCTGTTTCACGTTACTGGCTTCACCCTCCACCAGAATATCCAGGAAGTTCTGCTCAAGCAGGCCTTTGATCTTGCCGGTGAGTTCTGAAACAGTTGGGATATCAAATAAAAAGGGCGTCTCTTTCGTCATATATCTGATTTGATCGGCGTAAAACATACGGGATTTATTCCTTCTTATCTGTTATAATAGGCTAAGGAAGCGGTGTACTGATGAAGAAAATTCTTTCCATACTGGTATTCTCTGTGCTTTGCACATCCGGCATTTCCGGCCAGGACAGGGGCGATTACCTGATGTCGCTCTTTGATTATGAAAAGCAAATGAAGATGATCATCGACAGTACCCGCAACGCCCTGGGCGGAAAGGATGCAAACCGCAGGATCGGAGCTTACCATACCAGCGGGGATATCTTTAAAAGAGACGGTACACGCGGTAGTTTTGATGTGAATATCCTTAAAGAAAACTGGGCCCGCGTCGATTATTTATTTGAAGATGAACAGATCATCTTTTCCAGACACGGTCGGCGGGGATGGAAGGTTCACCGTGCAGATTCCATTGAAGAAATGTCCCGGCTTAAAAGAAAAGACCTGGCTATCGAATCCTACCTTCATCTGTATGAGAACAACTTGTTTGATTACGAGCTGAGAGGACTGGAAGTGTATTATGAAGGTGAGCTGACCTCTGCAATGAGTTCCGCTTACATCATTCGTCTTTCCGGCTTCCCTTACGGAGAAGAGGTGTACTATATCGACCAAACTACTTATCGTCCCTTTATAAAGCAGGTCTATCTTACCAAGGGCAGAGGAGATGCGGTTATAACCTACAATATTGATGAGTATATGCAGGTTGACAAGGTCTGGCTTCCCAAGCGGGTAAGTATTGAAGGGGAAGGAAACCTGTTTGTTTTAGATTTTAAAAGTTATAACCTTCATGCTATGCCTGATGAAGAGATCTTCATCAATTAATTACCAATAGAACATTATGAAAAAGTTAAAGCTGGGGCTGCTTCTTGCCCTTTTAATCCCACTCAGCCTCAGTGCTCAGTCAACAGAAGCCATCATCGACAGATATTTTGAAAAAATAGGTGGCAAAGAAGCTTTCAAAGAGTTTAACCAGGCTAAGATAGAGGCAAGAATGAATATGATGGGGATGGACATGGGCATGTTCATGTACATGAAAGACCCCGGCATGCAACGCGTTGAAGCAGACATCATGGGCAATAAGATGATCCAGGCGACAGATGGGGAAAATGCCTGGCAGGTAAACCCCATGGCCGGAATTCATACTCCCACCCCGATGCCGAAAGATCAATTGCAGACAAATAACCTGACGGATGATGTGCTGCTTAAATACGGGGAGGAGGGCTACAGCTTTACATATTCAGGTACTGAATTAGTGAATGGGGAGGAAGCTCACCGGCTGGATATTGTTGTGGACGGAGCTAAACAGGAGCACTTTTTCGAGACAGCCAGCGGCTTAAGGGTTATGACCAGAGCCTATGTCCCGGAAGGTCCCATGGCCGGACAGGCAGTGGAGACTTACTTTGGAGACTATGATGACGCCGGTGGTGTACTGATTCCCTATCACATCAGTGTCAAGAGTGGAGGAAGTGAAGTAATGTCCATCACGATAATTGACGTGGACCGTACCAGCCTCGATGACTCAATCTTCAAAATGCCGGATAACTAACACGCTTGAATAAAGAATCGCTAAGCCAGTATTTAGAGACACATATTCCCATCACTAAGGCCCTGGGTATAGAAGTTGTTGAGGGGAGTGAAGAAAGCGTAATTCTGCGGGCACCGCTGGCTCCGAATATTAATCACCGTGATTCCGCGTTCGGAGGCAGTATAAGCAGTATTCTGATCACAGCCTGCTGGGGCTATCTTCGTATTTTGTTTGATGAAGAACCGGCAACGCCCACCATCGTGGTGAGCCGGAGCGGCACCGACTTTCTGAACCCGGTGAGGGAAGAGTTAGTGGCAGAAGTAATTATCCCTGAGCAGACTGATCTGGATCACCTTATCGATATGTATCGGCGATTTGGGAAAGGCCGTATTACCCTGCGGGCAGCCATTCAAAGCGATGGCGACCTGGCGGCCTATTTTGAGGGCGACTTTGTGATCATTCGCCCGGACTAAACCAGTGCGGGCATCCAGAACCTGTATGCCAACGGACAGGCTTGTTTCAATATCACGGGAAGGCTACACCACCGGCCTGACCATGATCTCAAAGTAATTCAGCAGGGGGCAGGTTTTGGCGAGAAAAATAGCTTCGTCCAGGTCTTTGGCCGAAATAATGGTATATCCGAGTATGATCTCCTTGTCCTCAATGAAGGCCCCGTCCGTATCCACCTGGTCATGATTTAAGATATGTGCACCGGCCGGCTCAAGGCGCTGAGAGTCAATATGCTGATCCCCCATTTTTTCGATCCACTTTATATGCAGCTGAATTCGTTCTTTCAGCGCTTTTTCCGAGGTGTCAACCCCTTCCTGACCCCGGAAGATCAACATGTATTTATTCATTAAAAAGCCCGGTTTAAAAATGAGTGTAGAGGCTGAACCGCACGGTAGTATTCCATTATAGTCCCAACCTGATTTCGCTCCTTAATAAACTGAGAAGTTGGCATTATTGCCATAGCATAAAATTGTTTGTTGGCCACATATGTATTTTTCTCAAATGCGTCTTTAACTCAGCAGGCAGGCCCTTGTTCTTTTGTCCGTGCAGTCCGCTGAAGCGTTTTTTTAAATTCCGGGTAGTTCTGATCGACATTCATGGCTTTAATAAATAATCAGCAATCGATGTCTTTGCCTTCCCTGGCAAGGAGTATAGTTCGTTTAATAAAATCTTCTATTCGGGATTTCTCAGGATGATCTGATTTGCGAAACCGAATACAACCCTTTCCCAGATTCAGTCCGGTTAACATAGATCCGTCCGGATCAATTTTGTGGATGTCTCCTACATAGAGGCTTACATACCCCTTTTGGGCATTCAGAGCGAAGATGTCTGTACCCTTTAAACCATACGCAAGCATTTTGTACTGTATGGATTCCTCAATATCCGGTTCAGTTCGCAGGATCAGCTCCCGAATTTGTAACAGAGTACGTTTACGCCAGTCGTCTTCCAGTGCATCAAGGTATTCATCAGGGGTGTTTACATCGTACTGCATAATTCATATTTCATATTTCACTTCATTTTAGTGTTAACAACCTAAAGTGGCAAAAGGGGACATCTTTTCAAATAATTTGAGCAAATGATTTCATGGGAAGCCCGATACAAAATTCCCGCCAACCGAATCCGCCAAAAACCCTATATTTGGCGGCGAATACCAATCCTAAGACATAATTCATGCTTCTTCAAAACGTAAAGCCTGTCAGCAAAGAACATAAAGGGAAAGAAACCCTTGATATCCGCATCAGCGAAGACGGAGTGATTCAAGAGATGGGAAGCGGGCTAAAGGCGAAGAAAGGGGAGAAAAGCCACAATTTTGAAGGAGCCTATGTAAGTCCCGGATGGATGGACATGCATGTACACCTCCGTGAACCCGGCTTTGAGCATAAAGAAACCATCAAAACAGGATGTGAAGCGGCTGCTTTTGGAGGCTTTACCGCCGTCGCATGCATGCCGAATACCAATCCCCCCATTCACACCCGTGATGTTGTTGAATATATCATCAAGAAAGCGGAGAAGCTGCCCGTGGATGTACATCCCATTGGCTGTGTGACTAAAGAACGAAAGGGGAAGTCGATTGCCGAGATGGGAGACATGAAAGACGGAGGGGCGGTGGCGTTCAGCGACGACGGGGACCCCGTCTTTGACTCGCAGGTGATGCGCGTGGCACTGGAATATTCTTCCATGCTGGGTATGCCCATCATCAATCATGAAGAAGACCTGGCCTTGTCGCGACCCGGGCATATGAATGAGGGAAAGGTATCTACGCGCCTGGGGCTGGAGGGCACACCGGGTATTGCAGAGGAAACGATGATAGCGAGAGATATCCTCCTCGCGGAATATACGGGCGGGCATGTGCATGTGGCCCATATCAGTACCCGGAATGCGGTGGACCTGGTACGTCAGGCGAAGAAGAAAGGGATCAATGTGACGACCGAAGTATGCACCCATCACTTTGACCTTACGGATGAGGAGATCGAAAAGCAGAAGTTCAACACCAATTTCAAGATGCATCCTCCGCTGCGCACTCAAGACGATGTAGAGGCCATGATCGAGGGCCTTGTGGATGGCACTATTGATGTGATCTGTACCGATCATGCGCCCCATGCCATTGAAGAAAAAGAGGTGGAATTTATCTACGCACCCAACGGGATCATTGGCCTGGAAACGGCATGGGCCATCAGCAACATGCGGTTGTTCCAAACCAACAAGCTGGATCTCCAGCAGTTGGTGGAAAAGCTTTGCTACAATCCGCGAAAGATCCTGAACCTGGAAGAGCCCGTGCTGGAGAAAGGAGCGAAAGCCAACCTGACCTTCTTCAACACGGACGAGGAATGGACCTTTGATGCCAGGAACGTACGTTCCCGTTCAAAGAATTCTCCTTATCTGGGCGTGCAGCTGAAAGGAAGAGCCCTTGGAATTTACAATAAAGGCCAGCTGGTTCTGAACGAGCTGAAATGATCGATCGGTCCATGAAAAAAAAACTTCTCTTTACGTTAGTCGTTGTATCCGGATGTATTTCACATCAGCAGCCGGAATCAACCGTTTATACCCTCGTCACTTACAACATCGAGAACCTTTTTGATGCCGATGGGGTCGCGGTATTCAACGATTACAAACCGGCTGACCGCGAAGGGAATCCGCAGTATACCCCGAGGGACGTACTCACCAAAATTCAGAATGCCATTCAGGTTCTCCAACAATACAATGAGGGCAAAGGGCCGGACGTCATCGCGATGGTGGAACTGGAAAGCGACTTCACCTCGGATTCTCTAAGTTATGCTGATGAGGCGGACTTTCTGGGCCGGTTCGCGCACACGACCCTCGAAGAAATGCTTACCACAGAGCTTGATGACGAGGTAAAGGACCTTCCTTCAGAATGGCTGTTGCTCAAGGGGATGATCGACGCGGGAATGTGGAATTACGATCTCGAAGTAGGCTACAGTAAACGAAATGAGGACGGAGAACCCGAAACAGTTCAGAAGGTGGTCACTTACTCCCGGCTTACCATTCTGAAAGACAAGACGAGGATCCATTACACGGAACGGGCACGGCCTATCCTGGAGACCTGGATCGAGGTCGGGGATAATGAGCTGGCGGTATTTAACAATCACTGGAAGTCGGGGGCGGGTAATCCTGAGATGGAGCAGATCCGCCTGAAGAATGCCAGGGTACTGAGAGACCGGCTGGAACAGATCCTGTCTGAAGATCCGTATGCGGATATCATTTTAGCCGGTGATTTCAATTCGGACTACAATCAGAAAGCCCGCTATGCATTTGAGACAACAGCTGTGAATGACGTACTGGGCTCAACGGGGGATGAATCCGAAGGGGTACGAGGCCCCTCCAGAAAGTTTTACAACCTGTGGTACGAGTGGCCGATCGATGATCGCGGTTCAGACACATACCGAGGATACTGGGGCACCTTAATGCAGCTCATGATCTCATCGGGTATGCGGGACGGACAGGGTTTTCAGTATGTGGATGATTCCTTTTCAGTCGGGGATTTCGGATTTAATACCTACCCAACTTCCGGAGCCCCGCGGCGCTGGAGCTCGGCTTTTTCAGGAAGCGGATACTCCGATCACCTGCCCCTGAGTATGAAATTTAAAATTCCGGAGGAAATTGCGATATATATAGACCTTTCCGTAAATGACGACTCCTTATGGAGGCCGATACCGGTAAACTATTCCATCCCGGAAGACTACCTGACGATGGCGGAATTTAACAGTGGAGATCCTGCATCCCGCCCCGATTTTTATGATGCCTATTTTTTCCTGACCGCCACCGTGACCGAAGATTACGATTTTGTCATCGACGGAACGGCATACGATGTGTATGCGCCCTCCTTCCGTCTGAGCGAAGTGCTTTCGGGAGTCGCCGGAGCCAGTACGGAGGTTCAGTTTTATGGCCGGTTCAGTCAGTACCGGGGCAACTGGCAGTTTGTTGTAGAAGATCCCGGCTTTATCACCATTCCGGAATAAATGAAATCGGCGAACAGATGCTCACCCGTTTTTACAGACTTCAAAAGATGTTGCTTCAGCTTGCGGGTACCGCGGACCCGGAATTGAACATTTCCGGCAGTATTGCCGCGAAGGTTTCCGGATATGACGACAACAGAAGGAGAGGAAACTAGCATGATTCTGGCGATAGAGACGGCAACGGATATTTGTTCGGTGGCTTTTCAGAATCCGGAGGGTGAGATCTTTGAAAAGCGCATTAAAGGAAGAAGCGTGCATTCTGACCACCTTTTTCTGTTTATTGAGGAGCTCAGAGAGCAGCATGACTTTAAAGTGCAGGATCTGGATGCGGTACTGGTAAGCAATGGCCCGGGTTCGTATACCGGCCTTCGTATTGCTGCCAGCGCGGTAAAAGGCTTACTCTTTGGGCTGGATGTGGGGCTGTATGCCTGCGGAACACTTTCGGCTTTTGCAGCCGGAGTGGAAGAGGAAGGGGTTATTCACGCCATCATCGACGCCAGAAGAACGCATCTGTATCACCGGGCCTTTGCAAGGACGGGAGGTCGGTTGAAGGCACTTGGCGATGCCAGGGTGAGAGAGATTCAGGAGGTGGAGAGGGAAATTAATGCGGGAGACCACGTGACAGGTACCGGGATCGGGCGGCTGAGCACTCCCGTCATTCAGCGCATCGAAAAGCACGGAGCAGAAAAAATCTCGGCAGCTAATCTTATTCATTTATTTACCGGATCTGGAAGCTCATATTTTACCCGAACTGAGCCGGAGGAACTGGATCCTGTGTACCTGAGTAATAATCAGGTGAATAATGCAAAGTTGTAAAGGAATTCAGAATTAAGCCTCAGAATCTTTATTTTGTCGAAAACTAATAATCGGAGTTTATGTCCTGGTTTAAACGCAAAGACGAAAACATTCAGACGGATAAAAAGAAAGACATGCCGGAAGGCGTGTGGGTAAAAGTTCCTACCACAGGAGAGACCATCCACCGTCGCGAACTGGAGGATAACCTCTGGGTAGATCCACTGAGTGGGCATCACTTCCGTATTGGCAGCAAGCAGTATTTCGACATCATTTTTGATGACGGAAAGTTTGAGGAGCTCGGCCAGGAAATCATGCCTACCGATCCCCTGAACTTTGCGGACCGCAAGAAATACACCGACCGGCTGGAAGAGTCACAGAAAAAGTCCGGCCTCTCGGATGCGGCCCGTGTAGGTGTGGGAAAGATGAATGGTATTGATCTGGTTGTGGGATGTATGGATTTTGGTTTTATCGGGGGTAGTATGGGCTCCGTGGTTGGAGAGCGCCTGGGTATCGCGATCGATACCGCCCGTGAAAAGAAGATCCCGCTGATCATTATCTCCCAGACCGGGGGCGCCCGTATGATGGAAAGTGTACTAAGCTTGATGCAGATGGCGAAAACCTCCGCCAAGCTGGCCCAGCTGGATGAAGAAGGGGTTCCCTATATTTCTTATATGACCGACCCCACCACCGGTGGAGTTACGGCCAGTTACGCCATGCTGGGTGATTTCAACGTGGCCGAACCCGGCGCCCTGATCGCATTTGCCGGCCCGCGTGTGGTCCGCCAGACCATCGGCCGCGACCTGCCGGAAGGATTTCAGACGGCTGAATATTTACTGGAGCACGGCTTCCTTGATTTTATTGTTCCACGAACAAAAATGAAGTCCAAGCTTACCAAGCTCCTGAAGCTTATCCTCCAGAAAGATTAACCGCTTGCTTCAGCACCCGCGGGGGCCGTTTTTTTTTAATTTCTCACTTCTTTTAGAAGATAAAGCACTATGCGCTTTGCCGATTATGCAAAAATTTATGTAACAGCCGGACGCGGAGGGGATGGTTCAGCCCATTTCCGCCGGGAAAAGTACGTCCCCAAAGGAGGGCCCGATGGGGGCGACGGAGGCAAAGGCGGGGATGTGGTATTAGTCGGAAACGAACAGCTGAATACCATTCTGGACCTCCGGTATAAAAAGTATATAAAAGCCGGGCATGGTGAGCATGGCGCAGGAAGCCGGGCTACAGGAAAAGACGGGGAATCTGTTTTTTTAAAAGTGCCGCTTGGTACGGTAGTCTTTGACGCCGAAACCAGGGAGCGCCTGGGTGAGATTACCGAGCATGATCAGCAAATGATCATTGCCAAAGGTGGAAAAGGAGGATTGGGAAACTGGCATTTTAAAAGTGCGACCAATCAGACGCCGCAGTTTGCGCAGGAGGGAAAGCCCGGAGAAGAACGCGTGGTGGAACTGGAGCTAAAGCTTATAGCTGATGTGGGTTTGGTCGGCTTTCCCAACGCCGGTAAAAGTACATTGCTATCCGCGCTGTCACATGCCAGGCCCAAGATCGCTGATTATCCCTTCACCACGCTTGAGCCCAATCTGGGAGTGGTCAAGTTTTCCGATTACCGGAGTTTTGTAATGGCCGACATCCCAGGGATCATCGAGGAGGCGCACCAGGGGAAAGGGCTGGGAATCCAGTTTCTGCGCCATATCGAACGGAATAATGTTCTGCTTTTTATGGTGGCAGCAGATTCGGATGTGGAATATGAGTATCAGGCTCTTCTGGATGAACTGAAAGCCTATCGTAAAGACCTGCTGGATAAGCCCCGGATTCTGGCTATCACTAAGATGGATTTAAAACAAGGATTTAAGCTGGATAAAGAATTTCATTTTGACGATGAAATTCCCGTAATTCCCATTTCGTCAGCCACTGGTCATGGTATTGACGAGCTTAAAGAAGCGCTATGGGAGAAAATCCAGAATGCAAAAGAACAAGACGCTTAGAAACCTTGTCGCCCTGAGTATTATTCCCGGACTGGGAGCAAGAAGATTGCGTCATCTGCTGGGAGATCGGTCAAAACTGGATCGGGTCTTTAACCTGAGCAAGAGAGAGCTGAGAAGTTACGAAGGACTTGGGGAAGCATCCGCTTTGTCTATCCTTACCTTCGATGGCTGGGATGAAGTGGACTTGATCCTGTCAAAGACTGAAAAGATCGGTGCTCAGATCATTACCATTTCGGACCCCTTGTACCCTCAGCTCCTCAAACAGATCTATGACCCCCCGATTTTGTTTTGGTTGAAAGGGAATCCCGAATCGCTCTCAACACCGGGTGTTGCGGTCATAGGAACGCGCAATACTACTTCCTATGGGAAGAAACAGGCGGACAGGCTCACCAAGGAGCTGGCAACCAGGGGGTTGTGCATATTCAGCGGACTGGCATACGGAATCGACGTAACCGCACACAAAGCGGCACTGGAAGCCGGCGGTACCACCGTAGCTGTACTGGGTTCGGGGATAGATAACCTCTATCCGAGAAAAAACGCAGGTGTCGCGAGAGACATCGTCAACTCAGGAGGGGCGGTGATCTCGGAGTTTCCTTTGGGGACCAACCCCGATGCGGGTAACTTTCCGATCCGGAACCGGATCGTTAGCGGCCTGAGCCTTGGGGTAGTGGTCATTGAGTCGGGCATACAGGGAGGCAGTATGATCACCGCGGAGCTGGGGCTGGATCAGAACAGAGAAGTATTTGCCGTGCCTCATTCACTGGACAATGCCGCCGGAACGGGCGGAAATTACCTGATCAAAAAAGGCGCGGCCAAGCTGGTTCAGACGGTGGACGATATTCTCGAGGAATTACCGCTCTCAATTCCGGAGGGCAAAGAGAAGAAGGATTCCGGGCTTCCTGAAAGAACAGACTGGAAAGTTCTGGAACTGGACGAAGTAAGCCGCACCGTTTGCGCGTTGCTTGAGAAAGGGCAGGCCCAGCTGGATGCCATGAGCGATGAAACCGGAATTCCCACGAGTCAGCTCCTGGTCACCCTTCTCCAGCTGGAGATGAAAGGGATTGTCAAACAAACGGCGGGCAAGCATTTCAGCCTGGCCTGAGGGAAAAGGCTGCTTAAAAAGCACCATCCGCATCCGATAAGGGGTATTGACTGGTTAATGAACACGATCATCTATACCAAGGAGAACAATGGACAGTGTGGCTTTAGAGGTAAAGGAAACCCAAAACCCGGTTCCTGAAGACGAATTTGAACGAGTACTGGATCTGATCGACTATGACCTGGATTATTTGGAGCTGGAGGATCAGTTCAGGGATCTTACGCGACTGGCATCAAAAGTGGCGGGTGCCTCCGTATCATTGATCAACCTTATCGATTCGTTTACCCAATGGTCGGTCTCCAGTACCGGCATCAGCATCAAACAAATGCCCAGAGAAGAGTCGGTATGCCAGTATACGATCATGGGTGATCAGCCCTTCGAAGTGAGCGATCTCAGGAAGGATGAACGATTCAGGGAGCGTGATTACGTGGTCAGCGGACCGAAACTGAGCTATTACTTCGGTGTGCCGATCACCAGTCCGGATGGACACAACCTGGGGGCTTTATGTGTACTGGATACCGAGCAAAAACAACTGACGCCCGAGAAGGTCGAGTTGCTGGAGATCATAGCTGATGAGATCGTAAACCGACTGAAACAGATCAAGGCGATCAAAGAGCTTCAAAATCAGCTGGAGGAATCCAATGAAATAAACCGAAAGGTCAGCCACGATATAAGGGGGCCAATCAGCGGCATCATTGGAGTAGCGGATATGATCCGGGAGAAGCTGGACAGGCAGGAAGTCAGTGACATCCTCGAGCTCATGGATCTGATCGAGCAGGGAGGTCAGTCGATCCTGGAACTGGCGGATTCAATTCTATCTGAGAATGATACCGGTGAAGAGGAACCTACCGGGAGACCGCCCCGGCCTTCGGAATTCAATCTGGAAACTTTACAGGAGAAGCTGTTTTCGCTGTTTGAACCCCAGGCTATGGCCAAAGGGGTGAAACTGGATATATCCGTGGAGGATGATTACAGGTCGGTACCTTTTTCCAAAAAGAAAATTCTCCAGATTGCCGGAAACCTGATCTCAAACGCGATCAAGTTTACGCCAGAAGGAGGGTCAGTTACCGCTGAACTGTCACTCATCCGCACCGACACGCGGGAACCCGATCAGCTTCGTATCATTGTACATGATACCGGGGTAGGCATATCACGGGAGAAAATTGAGGACATCCTGAACGGGAAAGCGAACTCAACGAATGGAACGGAGGGTGAAAGCGGATATGGATTTGGCCTGAGTCTGGTTCACCACCTGGTGAGTAAACTGGACGGTGACCTGGGTATTGAGTCGGAACCGGATGAGGGAAGCCGGTTCGAGATCCTGCTGCCTCTGAAAGTCTCAGACGTTTAGCCCGCTTCGTTGCTGCGGAACCCTGACAGGATGGAGACCGCCGGCCGGGATCAGGAAGTCAGGTCTTTCATGATCTGGTCGATCTTCTGATCCAGCTTCTGAGCAACGAAGTCATGCTCGTGGATGGTGGCTATGGTATCGTTCACGCTGCAGTAAAACTTGATCTTGGGTTCGGTACCCGAAGGTCGTGCAGAAATGATAGCCCCGTCCTCGGTGATGAACTGAAGTACATTCGACCGCGGGAGGTCGATGGGCTGTGTTTCACCGGTCTCCAGATTTTTTTCGACTCCGGTTTTATAATCTTTGAGGATCTTCACTTTGGAGCCTCCCAGTTCCTGCGGTGTCTGATCCCGGAAATCCCGCATCATTTGCTGGATCTCTTCCGCTCCGGATTTGCCTTTCCTGGTAATGGAGATCAGCTTTTCACGGTAAATGCCATATTCGACATAGAGCTCAAGAAGGGCTTCATATAAGGAAGTTCCCTGATCCTTATAGTAGGCCGCCATCTCGGCTATTATCACTGAAGACACCACAGCATCCTTATCCCTTACATGTTCTCCGATCAGATAGCCGTAGCTTTCCTCACCGCCGGCTATGAACTTCTTTTTGCCCTCAAACCTGGTCATGAGTTCACCGATGTACTTGAAGCCCGTCAGCGTGTTGTAGCATTCCACACCATAAGACTCCGCAATTTTATCGATGAGATAAGAGGTTACGATGGTTTTTACGATATACTCATTCCCTGTAAGCTTTCCGGCTTCCTTCCAGGCCCGCAGCATATAGTTGATGATGAGGGTGCCTGTCTGGTTTCCGTTCAGAAGCGTCCATTTACCCTGATTATCTTTAACGGCGATCCCCACACGGTCGGCATCGGGGTCGGTAGCCATGACCAGTTCCGCATCGATCTCGCGGGCTTTATCCAGGGCCATGGAAAGCGCGTCGTGTTCTTCAGGATTCGGATACACCACAGTCGGGAAATCACCATCCACAACCATCTGTTCTTCCACCAGAGTTACATTCTTAAAGCCATAACGCTCCAATGCAGGAGGCACCAACACCCCGGCGGTTCCATGAATGGGAGAAAAGACGATACTCAGGTCTTTTTGCCTTTGAATGGCTTCTCCGGACACGGAGAGCTTTACCAATTCGTCGATGTACTTTTTGTCGATCTCCTCTCCGATGATCTCGATCAGGTCATCATTGCCGTTAAAGTTCACCTGATCCACACTCTTGATCTGTTGTACCTGGTCCATCACCTGCTGGTCGTAAGGAGCTACCAGCTGACCCCCATCGGCGCCGTAGGCCTTAAAACCGTTGTACTCTTTCGGGTTGTGAGAGGCCGTGAGTACCACACCACCCTGGCATCCCAGTTCGCGCACCGCAAAAGACAGTTCCGGAGTGGGGCGCAGCCCTTCAAAGAAATAGACATAGATTCCATTCGCTGAAAACACATCGGCGACTACCCTGGCCAGCGTATCGGAATTGTTCCGGCAATCGTGAGCAACAGCGACTTTTATGTCCTGATCGGGATAGGTGCGTTTAAGAAAGTTGCTGAAGCCCTGCGTGGCGATCCCGAAGGTATATTTATTTACCCTGTTCGATCCCACCCCCATGATACCTCGCAGGCCCCCGGTACCGAATTCGAGATCTTTGTAGAAGGCATCCGTGAGTTCCGTGTATTGTTTCTTATCGAGCATCTCCCGAATCCGGTCTTTGGTTTCCTGATCGTAACTGCCCTCAAGCCACGTGTTGATCTTCTGCTGTACTGTTGGATCTAAATTTGCCATTGTGATAGGATGATAGAGTTTTTGCGGAGGCAGAATATAGCAAAAATGAGGGCTTAATTAGAAGAATAAGCCCTTTGCTCCTTCAGGTTGCAAAGAAAAAGCCACCTCAAAGGCGGCTTTTTACGGATGATTTTGCATGAGCGGTAAGCCGGGCGGTTTCCGCCCGGTTATACGGGATCAATTGCCCTCTTTGAAGATCCCGTTGATCAGTTCAGGCTCTCCGAAGCCCAGTTGCTCAAGGCGGTCCATTTGAGTTTCGGCATCACCCACAACCAGCCATATCATCTTGTCCGGATTGGCATATTTCTCAGCCAGTTCGCTGATCCGTTCCCTGGTCATATCGCGTACGATCTGTTCGCGTTCTTTCACATAATCAGGTTCCCATCCGTATTCACTGATGTCTTCCAGCATGTTAAGCTTGGCACCCAGCGTCTCAAAACGACGCGCGTTACTTTTGAGGAGGAAGCTTTGGGTGGTTTCCATATCCTGATCACTGAAGGTGGAGGGATATTCTTCCAGAATTTCCTTCACCAGCGCGGCCGATTCATACGTTACATTGGTTCGTACCCCGCTCGAGATAGTAAAAGGCCCTGCAATTCTGCTCCCCGAGAAACCGGACCGGATTCCGTAGGTGTATCCTTTGCCTTCCCGTAATTCCTGGGTCAGGCGGGAGGCGAATCCACCGCCCCCCAATATGTAATTCATCACCGTGGCGGGGTAGTAATCTTCGTCGGTCTCTTTCATGGCAAGGTATCCGAAACGGATCACAGACTGCTTGGCTCCGGGAACATCGTAGAAATACACTTTGGATTCCGTAACGGGCTCGGGTTCCGGAAAGGTGGGGAGCGATACATTTTTCATCTCCCACCGCTCTTCAAGCTCGCTCAGCGAGTTCATCACCTCACGCTTGCTGATCGCTCCAACCACGTGAAAGTCGGCCAGGGAGGGAGTAAGGTAGCGACGGTAGTAGTCTTTGAGATCATCCAGCGTGATCGACTCTACGCTTTCGGTGGTACCGGTCGGGTTATACGACAGGATATGATCATCCCCGTACAAAAGCTTGTAATAGGCGTTGGTTGCGATGGAATTGGGATTCGCGCTTTGCTGAGCGATCTGGCTGAGCGTGCTCTGCTTGGCCAGTTCGAATTCTTCCTGATCCCAGCGGGGCTCCAGGAGGATCTCCTCAACCAGATTGAGTGTCTGATCATAGTTCCGGGAGAGGGTAGTGGCGGAGATGGTCATCCCTTCTCTGCCTGCGCTCACATTAATGGACGCACCCAGTTCATCGATGGCTTCTTCCAGTTCTTCCGGAGTTTTATTCGCGGTTCCCCTCATCATGACCTGGGCCAGCAGGTTCGAAACCCCCGTTTTTCCGGGGTCCTCCATCAGAAGCCCCCCGTCGATCTCCAGGCGGAACTGAACCAGCGGAAGCTCATTATTCTCTATACCAAACACGCCCATGCCGTTCAGAAGCGCGTCTTCCCAGACATCGGGTACCTTTACCTCGGGAGATTCTCCGTAGGGGGGTTCGATGGTACGGTCAAAACTGGACGGGGTGCGCTCGAAATCCGTTTCTTCCGGAAGTGTAAACTCCTCACCCTCCGCGTTTTGCACGATCTGCTCTTCCTGCACCTCAGCCGGTACGGAGCCGCTTACGGCCAGGGCGCGCTGTCCTCTGGGTACAAAACTGGTGGAGACGTAGTGCTGGCCTTTGATATACTGTTCATACACCCGCATGACGTCATCTTTTGTCACGGCCAGCGTCTTTTGTATATCCTCATTGATATAACCGGGATCACCGGCGAAAATATTGTACTGGGCCAGCTGAAAGGCTTTTCCGAGTACGCTGGACAATCCGTTATAGAACTGCGTTTCGATACCTGCCTTGATACGGTCCAGGTCCGACTCCGTGAATCCTTCTTCCTCGAACAGTGCAAAGGCCTCCTGAACCGCGGCTTTTACTGAATCCAGATCGGTTCCGGGGAATGCGCGTGTCAGCAGAGTCATTTCGCCAGCGATCTCCGCATGCTGAGTGAACATGAATACATTGGAGGTCAGCTGTTTGCCATCTACCAGAACTTTGGTAAACGGCGCCTTTTTACCTTCGGTAAGCAGCTGATCCAGGATGTTAAGTGCATAAGAGTCCGGATGATATATTTCCACGGTAGGCCAGGTGATGCGCAGCTCAGGCAGCCGGGCAAAGTTGTCCTCATAATACAGCTCTTTGGTTTCTGTGAGGTTTGCCGGCATGGTGGGCAGGGGCTCTATTTCTTCTCCCCTGGGAATTTCATCGAAATACTTATGAACCCATTCCCTGGCCTGTTCGCTGTCAAAATCCCCGGCGATCACGAGCGTGGCGTTATTCGGCACATACCAACGGTTATAGAACTCTTTCACATCTTCCAAGGTGGCATTCTGGAGGTCTTCCAGTGAACCGATCACCTGCCAGCTGTAAGGATGTCCTTCGGGATACAGGTTTTTTCCGATTACGTAGCTGGCGTGGCCGTACGGGGCGTTATCCACACCCTGACGCTTTTCGTTCTTTACCACCTGCTTCTCTTTGGCCAGCACCGCTTCCGATACGGTATTGATAAAGAAGCCCAGTTTATCCGCTTCGGCCCAGATCATTTTCTCAAGGGCGTCATTCGGGACGGTCTGAAAGTAGTTGGTACGGTCTCTGCTGGTGGATCCATTGGCACCGGATCCGCCTACACGGCTGCTCAGCTTATCAAGCCCACCCTTACCCAGGTTTTCAGATTCAAGGAACAGCAGGTGTTCAAACAAATGAGCAAAACCGGTTTTCCCTTCTTTCTCTCTGGCTGACCCCACGTGAAAGGTAAGAGCCACTGCGGTTACGGGATCGGAATAATCCTTATGAAAGATGACTTCAAGGCCGTTGTCGAGGGTGAACTTCTCGTATTCAACGTTAAAATCGGCAGAGTTATCTGAACACGAGCTTAGCAGAAAGACCATGCAAAAGATCAGAGGGATACAAATAAAGGGTTTTTTCATAGCGGTAGGTTGTGAAGATTATTGCGCGAATATAATTGAGTGTGAACTGCACATTTGTTAAAGAATGCTTCTATTTGAAATAGTTACGGAAAATCTTTTTCGGGGCTTTCTGTTGCTTCGGTACAGTATTTGTATCTTGCGGACATGTTCAGAGTCAGAGATACCATATTGTCCGATGACATCGCCACCGCGAAGTTTGCATGTGATCTTCCCCGGTGTAAGGGAGCATGTTGTGTGGTGGGAGACGCCGGCGCTCCCGTATCCAAAGACGAAATCCCGGTTCTGCATAAAGCTTATCATGAACTAAGGGACGAACTAAGGCCGGAAGCGGTTGAAGTTGCGGAACGTGATGGCGTGGTTATCGGCAGTGAAAAGAAGGGATACGAGATCAGCTGCGTGAATAAAGCGGAATGTATATTTGTGCAATATGATGAGCAGGAAGTCGCATATTGCACCATTCAGAAAGCCTACTTTGAAAAACGAATCAGCTGGGAAAAACCGTTAAGCTGTCATCTTTTTCCGGTGCGACTGAAGCGCATCGCCGGCTTTGATTATGCCAATTTTGAGTATGTTCCGGCTTTATGTTCTGCAGCTTGCGAAAAGGGTGAAAAGGAAGGCACCTATCTGGCAGAGTTTTTGGAAAAGCCGTTGGTGAGGCGTTATGGGAAAAAGTGGTTTCAAGAATTTCTACAATCCTGCAGAGAGATCCGTGAGAAGGAATAATGCTTAAGAATCAACAAAGCCAGAATCTTAGCCAGAAGCAGCAGCAGAGCATGCAGCAAAAGCTGTCTCCACAGCAGCTGCAGTTCATAAAACTGCTGCAGTTGCCTACTATTGGTTTGGAACAGCGGATTAAGGAGGAGCTGGAACTGAACCCGATACTGGAGGAATCGGAGCCAGCCGAGATGCGTCAGGAACGTGTTGATCCCGAAGAACCCAAGGAAGTATCACAGGAAAAAGAAGATGGCCTCGAAAGCCTTGAAGAGCATGAAGTGGATTGGGATGAATACGAAACCAATACCGAGTACGAAGGGGAAAGCTACGGCGGAGGAGGGGCTTATAACCCCGAGCAGGATGAATGGCGGGATCTTCCGAATCCTTATAACGCCTCGCTGCTGGAAGAGCTGGAGAATCAGGTAGCGCTACTGGATCTGACTGAAGAAGAACAGCTGATCGCCGATCAAATCCTGGGATCTCTGGATGAGGATGGTTATTTCCGAAGGGAGCTGGAAGCGGTGGCGGATAACATAGCCTTCAACCATAGTGTGTATGTAGAAAAGGAAGACGTGGACCGGATCCGGAAAGAGATCCAGCTTCTGGATCCCATCGGAATCGCCTCTGTAGATCTGCGCGACTGCCTGCTGGTGCAGCTGGAGCAGGCCCCGGAAGAACTGGAAGGGCGCGACATGGCCATTGAAATAGTCAGGAATTACTGGAAAGCTTTTGAGAATAAGCATTTCGGTAAACTGGCGGCCAAGCTGGGCGTGGAAGAATCGGAACTTAAACCGGCATTCGAAGCCATCCGGCATATGGACCCTCGCCCGGGAGCTGTAGCTACCGATATGGAATCCACTTCCAATTACATTGAACCCGACTTTGAAGTGTACTGGCGAAGCAGTGACGAGAGCGAGACCGATCGTGGGGAGTTCATAATCAACCTGAATCAACGAAACTCACCCAGCCTCCGGATATCTCCCGAATACAAACAAATGTGGGACGAGATCAAGGCCAAAAAATCGAAGCCGGATGCCCGCACCCAGGCTTTCATCAAGGGAAAGATCGAATCCGCGAATTGGTTCATTGAATCTATTAAGCAGCGGCAGAATACCCTGATGAACGTGATGAAGACCATCGTTGCACTACAGGAGGATTTCTTTAAATACGGGGACAGCCTCAAGCCTATGATTCTGAAGGATATTGCCGAGCGCATCGGAATGGATATATCAACCATATCGAGGGTGGTAAACGGGAAGTATGTCCAAACCAGTTTCGGAGTGTATGAGTTGAAGTATTTTTTTAATGAAGGCCTGGAAACAGAGAGCGGTGAGGAGGTTTCCAACCGCGAGGTAAAAAATATCCTGCAAAAGATCATTGACGAAGAAGACAAGCGGAAGCCGTACAGCGATCAGGAACTGGCGAACCTGCTGAATGAGAAAGGATACAAGGTGGCCCGGCGCACCGTAAGTAAATACAGGGAGCAGCTTAACGAGCCCGTGGCCCGCCTGCGCAAGCAGATTGTTTGATTATTCTTCACCTTACTTTTCCCTTAAAACAGGAGCAGAATAGAATCTTGAACTTGAGGTAATAATATTTGATAAATCCTGAAAACGTTTGTCTCAGTAAGAGTGTAAGTAAGCTTGTTTTTTTTTTTTAGGGTCTAGTGAAGCATAGCATGCTATAAATCTTTGTAACATATTGCTATGCAATGAATAACAAGTATTACAATCGTTCAAAAATTTCTGAATCCAAATTTCGGCAATTGATTCGGTATTTTGCGATGGATTTTACCGCCACGGATGCTGCTGAACTTACCGGCATTTCCCGGCGGTCGGTCACTGATATTTTCCAGCGTCTGCGCCATAAAATTGCCCGGTGGTCTGAGCAGGAAGCCCCACTGGCCGGAACCATTGAAGTCGATGAATCCTACTTTGGACCCCGGCGGATTCCAGGCAAGCGCGGACGCGGGGCGTCGGGAAAAACAATTGTCTTTGGCATTTTTAAACGCCAGGGAAAAGTGTACACCGAAATTGTGCCGGATGCTCGAAAAAAGACCCTGCAGCGCGTTATTCGTGGAAAAGTGAAGCCAGCCAGTGTCATTCACTCCGATGGCTGGCGCGGCTATGACGGCTTGGTAGATGTCGGCTACGACAAGCATTACCGAGTGAATCACGGCCAGGATGAATTCGCCAATGGCAACCGTCACATCAATGGCATTGAGTCGTTTTGGAGTTTCGCAAAACGTCGGTTGACCCAATTTAATGGCGTGCCTAAGAAAACCTTTTATCTGCATTTGAAAGAAACAGAATTTCGCTTTAATCATCGAAACGATAACTTATACAAGATTTTACTTACTCACCTTCGAGAGGACCCTCTCTGAGGTGTTTGCTTCACTAGACCCTTTTTTTTTAATAAATTATTAAGATAGCTCTTAGTAAACATGTAAAAGCATAATAGTTATGAAGAAAAAAAGATTTATTACTGTAGTTTTTGTGACAATTATACTCATTCTTTTGAATTTCGACACAGGTAGTGATGCCAAGTTTATGAAATCAGTAAATGCACAAAGTGGAACCAATTTCTTTGACTGCGCCAACCATCCAGATGAATGCGATTTAAGTGGGGTAGGATGTCAGGGTGGGGTTGATGATGCTATGTCTTGTCTCATAAATTGCCCTCCATATACTGGAGCACCTTGGATTAACTGTAACGCCACTGTTGGAGAAGATTAAGATTCAAAATAATGAAATTCAATGAGAACAGGATTCTTTATTTTATCATATTCATTCTCATGGGTTTTAACATTTATCAAATCATTATTAACAAGAAGCTCACAGATAATGATTCAGTTAAAGTAAATAACCCTGATTTAGAATATTTAAGTAAAAAATACCCGTTAAATGAAATCATTAACAATAAAAAATTTAAAATAAATACGGATTTATTAAACGGAAATCAGGTTGAGTTGATAATAATTTTTCCCATCGAGTCCTGTGAGGCTTGCATAAATTATGATTCCGATTTGGTGAAAAGTATACTCAAACAGAATAAATATTCTGTACATTCATTTTTCTTGCTTAATAAAAGAACAGATTACAAATATTCAAGAATTAATGATCTAGGGATTAATTTTACGCACGTTAATAATTACGAATCACTTTGGGAAAGATTGCCATCAACCTTTCCCAAACTCGATAATCCCACATACCTGGTTGTGAATAAAATGGGCTACATTATTAGTGCTCATATATCTAACATATTTGAACCTGAAAGAACTAGGTTTTTCTTAGAAAATGTAGCAATCATCCTATGAGAATTCTTAAATATTTCATTCTAAAGTTTTCATGTTTATTATTGTTCTTTTCATGCAAAGAACAATATAAAGAAGGGCAATCTCTTAAAAGGGATTCAAGTTTTGGAGATACTAGCTATCAAGGGTTTATTGTAAGAGCTCAAAGTTTTGATGTCAGCAATGACCAGATCTATGTCTCAGACAATGGAATAGCGGAGATAAAAGTGTATTCCACAGATGGTGAGTATAAAGGCTCATATGGAAACCCAGGAAGAGGCCCCGGCGAACACTCGGGGTCTGTACGCATAGATGTCACGGATTCCTTGATATTTTTTCATGATTATACAGCATATTCTATCTCGATTTTTTCGAAGTCATTTGAACTTTTGGATTCTTTCAGGCTTGAAGAAAGATACCACAATCCAGTTCAGGCCACAGATGAGTACCTGATAGTGGGATATGCAGGCGCTCCTTTTCAGGTAAAATTAGGCAATGAACCATTATTCTATAAATTTGATTACGAGGGCAATGTAGTCTCTGAGTTTGGCGAATTTCCCGGAGACACATCTCAAACTCCAGCTTTTTTTTATAGAAGCAATATTGATGTGGAAGATGATTTTTTACATGTAGTTTACTCCTTTCTGCCTTTGTATCAAGTATACGATCTAAGCACCGATCGTCTTGTATATGAGTTTAATTTTCTGGAATACAATTTATTTAACGATGAGAGGCCTAATGCAGATTTGACGGGATTAAACAACTCAAATTTTCATAAAAAGACAGAGGATCTAGTAACCTATTTTGGTAAGATAGATGCTGTCGGAAACAAAATCTTTATCAACAGATTTCATCATGAACAGTTCATATTTGATGAATTCAAGCTGACAGAGGAAGATACTCTCGTCCATATTTTTTCCCACGTTTATCCTTTAGAAGAAGGACAGGTAAATGGCCTCCTTGATTTTAAGTATTTACCAGAGCAAGACGCTTTTATTGTATTGGAAAGTACTACTAAAGAGGGCTTTATTTTATCAAGATATATAAAGGTGAATCAATAGATATTCGGAATTATAATGTCTTGGTTTTATTATCATTGATAACATCCAGGTATGGGTCTGGAACAGAGAGCGGTGAGGAGGTTTCCAACCGCGAGGTAAAAAATATCCTGCAAAAGATCATTGACGAAGAAGACAAGCGGAAGCCGTACAGCGATCAGGAACTGGCGAACCTGCTGAATGAGAAAGGGTACAAGGTGGCCCGACGCACCGTAAGTAAATACAGGGAGCAGCTTAACGAGCCCGTGGCCCGCCTGCGCAAGCAGATTGTTTGATCTTCCAGTATTTTGCGTGGAAGGGAGATCCCGCCCTGAGCCGGGATCTCTTTCATCAGAAGTGGCTGGTATGCTTGTTAGCTGAAGAAAATCATCCCTGAACAGGCAGGGATCCGGAGCTCATGGAGCCTCCTCTTCATGAGCTCACCTAGTTTGATACTCCCTTCTGGACAAAGTCGATGAGATCCCACTGCTCGAACCGGACCATCTCCCGGGTGTTGTTGACGATGTGCTGAAGAAACTTTTCATCGATATTCGGATGCACTTCCCGGAGGATGGCTTCGGCATCATTATCCATGAAATACTGTCCCAGGCTGTCATACATGTCCATCGTAATATGGGTATAGTCAACAGTGCTGCCATAAGGCTGATTCAGTTCCCAGGCCTCCCATCCGGCTCTTTTGTTCAGTTCCACTTCTTTTTTATGAAGGGGGAGGAAGAAGGCGCGCTCCATTTGCTGGTAGATGTCGTCACCACCTTCGGGAACGTTCATATATACCACCTGCATCACCGAAGGAGGTCCATTCAGTCCATCTCTCGTAAAACGCTCCCAGCTTATCAAGCGATGGGTCTTGACCATGTCGCGGGTGTCCCAGATGTAAGACTGTATATCTTCCATATTCTTATCGGGGTGAACAATGGGGATGAGGTCGTCGAATTCATTCAGCGTACTCAGTTGGGCCGGCTCATCGTAGATCCGTATGGTGGCATAGTGATATTCCGCATCCGTACCTCCCGGAACCGATATCGACCACAGCGACCAGCTGTATAGCTTGCCCTGATTAATGGCTTCCTGATGAATGGGTTTGGCAATTTCCTGTTCCATTACCACATAACCGGTATGCATATCCTCCGGGACATACATGTAGTCAATGTAGGCAACACGAAAATTCTGGCCAAAGAGAAGTGAGGGAAGTGCAATGGATACTAAAAATCCTAAACACATGATCGAACGCTTCATACTTACCTCCTTTTTTAGGATTAAGAAGTAACAGCTTAGTAGATGTGCAATGCTCCTTACAGCATTAATATATCATAATTGGTCAATTATGGTAGTTTTTTTACTGCATATCATTTCGATCGCCCCGTCAGAGCTGAGGTGCCTGGAGCTGTTGCAAGAAATCTCAAATAGGAATAAGTCATGAGTTGATTCAGGCCCGCGTTTAGGAAATGAATGTACATCAGTTAAACAATTTGTTTATGTGGAGTTTATGCGGAAGATAACACCTATTCATCTAGGTGGGGAAGCAAAGGTCCCGAGCTGGTGTCATGTTATCCGGCCAGTGCTCCGCACACCTCCGATCGATAATGATATTATAGCTCTTTCTTAATAATTCAGTTGTTCTCTCGTTAAAGTTGTATTACATTGTAACACACAATTTCTATTCCCATGGACACAATATTATCAATTCGTATTGACAAAGATTTAGAGTCATTGCTTAATCAAGCAGCAAAACGAACGGGGCGTCCTAAAAGTGAATTAGTTCGAGAAGCGTTACGCCGACAGTTGTCTATTGAATCTTTCCAGCAAATTCGAAATCGAATTTTACCCTTTGCTGAATCACAAGGATTGTTAACAGATGAAGATGTTTGGCGTGAAATTTCATGAAGGTTTTTGCAGATACCAATTTTTTAGTTAGTGCTTTTGCTACCCGAGGTTTAAGTGCCGATGTTTTTCAATTGTTTCTTGCTGAACATGAAATAATGACTGGTGAATTTGTTTTAGCCGAATTATATCGCGTACTAACAACTACATTAAAAGTGTCTACAAAAATTGCGCGGGAAGCAGAACAGCTACTTCGTCAACACTATATTGAACCTGTTCCCGATCACCCCTCAGAGATACAAGTTCGTGACGAAGATGATAGGTGGGTAGTAGAATCGGCGTTAAAGGCTGGAGCTGAAATTTTAATAACAGGTGATAAAGATCTTCTAGATATCTCAGATAAGGTACCTGGTTTAAAAATTGTAACTCCGAGAACGTTTTGGGAATTAATACAAAAGTAAATCGGGCTATAACAAGCCTTACTCTTAGGAGAAAGTCAAGGTTATTATAATTTACGTCCTTGCTGGGTGTACCTTTCCATCACGGCTCATCCGTCGTTAAAAAAATTCGAAAATGATGGTCATTCGGTAATGTTACCTTCTGTGGATACTGATCCCGGCCTGTGCCGGAACCGTACAATCATACAGTATAGACCGAGACACCTAAAACAACCGGCGTGGCAGTGATTCAGGATAGATCATCCCCGCTGTGGCGGGGTGACCATACGCTTGTGTAGACCATCGCTCGATTGAACCCCCGCAGACCAGCTTAGCCTGCGCAGTGATACATTCGTTGGCTCGAAAACTCGCGCCCAAATTTGCTCGCCCTGTACAACATCGTCAGTAATGTACTCATACACGCTACCTTGGCTTTGAGTGGGGGCATGCCTTCGGCTCGCTAAATTGCCGGAAGAACAAACTTAAATTCGCCGGGCTGTTCGCCCGCTTTTCCTCGGCCAGCAATTTTCCGTTGTCATTAACGGCTACAAGTGTCATATTTCGGCTATGTAGGTCGATTCCTATGTGAATCATGGTGTCCTCCCTGGATTTGTTGATGTCAGAAATTACAATCTAGGTGGCCCCGACTTCTCGGGCTTTTTGTAAAGATCAAGCATTTCAAGAGGGCTCTCCCCTGCACCATTCAGCTTCGGAGAGCAGGTGAGCTAATAAATACCGAAGCATAAATTACATTCACACAAGGCCATGCTGGGGCAGGTAAACTAGGGCACCAGATAAGCCATTCATCGCGGAACGCGATCTCCGTAACAGACCCGGGTTTTAAAAAAAGGGAAGAACGGATCTCTCTGCACTGGCAGGGAGATCCACGCCTAAACACTCACCACCAGGTCCAGTATCTCCATCCAGTCGTTGAAGAAGGCAAGCCCCACGATGAGCAGCATGGCAGCTACAGTATGCAGCAGAATGGTTTTGAGCAGGTAGCTGGTGCGCAACATACCCAAGCGTTTAGAGCTGTCCAGCGCCGTGATGTTGAAACTGGCAAACCAGAACACCACATAAAACACTGTAAATATTGAGAGGGTGGTGGCCGAGGCTCCTGCAAAAAACAGGACAACCATCAGGCTGACCAGTATAAAGTCGATGTGGAAGATCCAGGTAAAGAGATTCAGCACCTGATTGAAGTGGGTGAGTGAGGGATTGGGAAGGTAGATCCAGGCTACGGCGATCAGCTCCACGACAAAAACCAGGATGCTGCCCAGCATAAATAGAGAGAAGTAGTTCCTGCCCGCAACCGCCATCTGAGGAGTATAATGGTACAACGCCCGGAGGCCCTCCTCAGAAATAAAGGTTTTGGCCATGATATAGGTGACCAGCCCCCCAAATACCGCATGTTGAAAAAGCAAAAAGACAGCGCTTATGGAGGAGCGTTCCCGATAGCTCAGGATATCATCCACAAAAAAGCGATGAGCGGTGAAATAACGGGGGATGGTCTCTTTGTAGGTCGGATTCAGGTTGATATTCAAAGCGAGGCTGATCCACAGCAGAAGCAGCACCAATACGGACCAGTGGAAAACAGGGGTTTCCCCCGGAATCTCAGGTAAAGGGATGATGGCCTCATGGAGGCTGCCCGCTTCTTTTAATGCCGTACCGAACGCCGGAAACTGATTGGTGGCTTCTCGGAGCCACAAATGATCAACTATAAGAAGTCCGCCGGTACCGGAGATGGTCTCTTTGAAGGCTTTAAGCGATGCCGGACCGGCCTGGGCCGGCTCATAAAATTCCCCCAGAACCGAACGGTCATCCAGTCTTCTCAGCTGATCACGGAATCTCTCGGTGAACCGGATGGAGTCGTTCAGCCCGGTACTCCCGATCAACTCCGTCAGTATGCTTTCAAAGCGCTCGTCGTAACTCTGGCTGTGGCTGAAGAGCAGGATCCCCTCAAAAGCATCGAAGCGACGTTCGTTGCGATATATGTCCTCAATCTGCTGCTCAAGGGTTTGTGATCCGGCGTCCAGCAGCGAAGTTGTAACAAACTCCAGGGAAGTATCCATGATATACGGCACGCCCTGTCGGTTTAATTCGGCCAGCACATAGTCGCGCTGGGGATAATTCATGATGATGAGTTCGGCCGTATGTTGCCTGAAAAAAGCGATCTCGTTGGAAGCCTGAATGTCATTGGGAGGAGGGTTCCACACCACTCCCAATGCTGACTGAGCCTGCAGGCCGGTAATCATCCATAAAAAGCAAAACACACACAGAGAAAGGTATGTACGTGCGCTTTTCACTTAGACTTCAGCAGTGGCTCCGTAAAATTCCGTGATGCTGCTTAGCCGTACAGGTGTTCCCAGCAATGTGGCTGAAGTGCAGTCGGTGATCTCTACTTCCACATACTGTCCCGGTTGATAATCTTCGGTATCAAAGACCACCATTTTATTGGTATCGGTGCGTCCCTGAAGCTGTTCATCGGAGCGCTTGCTGGTTCCTTCAACCAGCACAAGGTGGCGCTTGCCGATTTCTTGTTGGTTTCGTTCGGCCTGGATATCCATTTGCTGCTGAATGATCTCCGTCAGCCGGCGCTTTTTAACCTCTTCGGGGACATCATCCTCAAACTTGCGATAAGCCAGGGTACGTTCACGCTCAGAATATGCGAACATGTAGGCAAGGTCGTAGCCCACTTCTTTCATCAGGCTGAGGGTTTGCTGATGCTCTTCCTCTGTTTCCCCGCAAAAACCGGCAATGATATCGGTTGAGAGCGACAGGCCGGGGATGATCTCCCTCATTCGTTCGATCAGCGCCAGGTATTGCTCCCGGGTATAGGGACGGCGCATACGCTCCAGCATGCTGTCGCTTCCGGCCTGAGCGGGAATATGAATGTAGTTGCACAAATTCGGTTGCTCCGCGATGATATGCAGCAGTTCATCCGGGAAGTCTTTGGGATGGGGAGAGGAGAAGCGGAAACGCATCTCGGGGTTTACCTGGCTGGCTTCGTACATAAGCCGGGCAAAGGTGTTTTCACCGTCTTTGTAGGAGTTTACATTTTGCCCCAGCAGCGTTACTTCTTTATAGCCCTCATCACTGAGTTGTCTGATCTCCCTGAGGATACTTTCCATAGGCCGGCTGCGCTCACGCCCGCGGGTAAAGGGCACCACACAGAAGGAGCACATGTTGTCGCAGCCCCGCATAATCGAGACGAAGGCCGTTACTCCGTTACCGGTGGTTCGAACGGGAGCGATATCGGCATAGGTCTCTTCAAGGGAGAGGAGCACGTTAACCGCTTTTCGGCCGTCATCCACTTCTTTCAGCAGGCGGGGAATGTCCCGGTAGGCATCGGGCCCCACCACAATATCCACGAGGTGTTCCTGCTCAATGATCTGGTCTTTGATACGCTCAGCCATACAGCCGAGTACCCCGACGGTCAGATTCTCATTGGTCTTTTTGAGGTTCCGAAGTTCTTTGAGCCGGTTCCAGACTTTCGTTTCGGCATTCTCCCGGATGGAACAGGTATTCACCAGCACCACATCAGCGCTTTCGGCATCATGGACCGGCGACATCCCTTCTTCCAGCAGGATCGAATTCACGATCTCTGAATCGGCGAAGTTCATCTGGCATCCGTAGGTCTCTATATAGAATTTTTTCGTACTCACTATCTGCTTGTTGAATTAGGGCGAAAATATAAGGAATGTGTGCGTGATTAACTATTAGGCCACACGTCAGGAGCGCTTCTCCAGCTGGATAACAGATCCAGATCGTCCCCGTCCACAATGCCTTTCTCAACCGCCACATTAATCAGGGTGTTGTAGTCGGAAAGGCTGTACACGGGGACCTCCACCTCTTTAAAGCGCTGATCCGCTTTCTCAAAACCGTAGGTAAAGATGGAAAGAACCGCGTCCACATTTGCACCTACAAACTGAAGCGCCTCGATAACAGAGATAGCGGAACCACCGGTTGAAATGAGGTCTTCAATGACCACGGTATGTTGTCCTTTATCCACACCGCCTTCGATCTGGTTGCCCATGCCGTGGGCTTTTGCTTTGGCACGAACGTAAGCCATCGGTTTGTCCATGGCTCCCGCAACCCACGCAGCATGAGGGATACCGGCCGTTGCCGTTCCGGTGATCACATCGGTATCTGCGTATTTTTCAAAGATGAAATCAGTGAAATGCTGCGCGATCTGCTTTCTGATCTCGGGATATCGCAGGGTAAGCCGGTTGTCGCAGTAAATAGGGGAGTTCCATCCCGATGACCAGGTGAAGGGATCATTCGGTCTCAGGATCACGGCATTGATATCCAGTAAACGAGCTGCTAACTCACGTGCAAATGTGGGTTCTATAATCATTTGGTAAAATTCTTCTATTAATGTTGACCGTCTGATGAGTGAGGTCTAGGCCATCCCTGTTATTTTTGGCCAAACAAAAATAAGAGTTTTTAGGCAGATAAGCGCATAGAATCCTGCGAGCAGGTCATCCATGAGGATTCCATAGCCCGAGGGCATGTTCTGGACTCTTTTGATCCCCAGCGGCTTCAGAATATCGAACAGCCGGAAGAGCATAAAGCCGATTGCCAAAAGCGCGATGTCACTCCCGGGATCCCCTGAGAGAGGGATGGTGAAAAACACCACGGCCTGCCCGGCCCATTCATCGATCACCATTTTTCCGGGGTCTTTTCCCCAGGTCTCTTCACAGGCTTTGGCCACCCACA
Source organism: Balneola sp. (assembly GCA_965267385.1). GTDB lineage: Bacteria > Bacteroidota > Rhodothermia > Balneolales > Balneolaceae > Balneola. The sequence continues at coordinate 1,818,681 of OZ253957.1, read as the reverse complement.
GAGTCAACAACGCAGAGATCCACGCAAAAAGGTAGATGTGGTCGGGATGAAGGAATACCGTGAGGGTGTATATTGAGATGAGCGCGGTTAAACTTCCCCAGGTACCCGGGAACCACGGGAGGTAGCCTGAACCAAATCCGGATCCGATAAAGCGTTTAATGGAGTCCATCAAACCGCCTGTTTTCTGAAAACCTGACGATTCACGTACAGATATTCGAGTCCCGAATACAGGGTGAATCCGGCCGTAAAGAGAAACAGGTAATACAGGATACCGCTTTGCATGATGTGGTCGGCATATTCGCTGAGCATATATCCCTTGCCGGCAAAAACACTCACCAACAGCGCGATGTACAGGAAAACCAGCTGGATCGTGGTCTTGGCTTTGGCAGTTTTCCGGGTTTTCATCATCACATGCCGCCGCTTCGTGTAGATGCGAAGCAGGGTTATCGCCAGGTCACGGCCAATGATCACCCATACGGCCCACCAGGGGAACTGTTCCTCATTGACGAAAGGAAGCACAATGAAAGCCCCGAAGGTGAGTACCTTATCGGCCAGAGGGTCCAGGAACACCCCGAAATGAGACTCAATATTATGCTTCCGGGCAAGGTGTCCGTCAAAAAAATCAGTGATCGCGGCAATGGTGAACACCAGTACGCCCAGCAGCCCCAGAACGAGGCTGTCCTGAAGGAATAAATACAGAAATACCGGCGCCAGCAGTATGCGGATAGTGCTGAGAATGTTCGGGACGTTTTTCATCAACCGAAGATATGGAATAGATTGGAGATTATGCCAGTGAAACTGGCTTTTGGAAGCAGGAATTAAGAATTTGTGATATATGAAAACAGAGATCATCTCTATCGGCAACGAACTTCTTATCGGCGATACTGTAAATACCAACGCTTCCTGGTTGGGGCAGTTCATGACGGAGCTGGGATTTGAGGTTGTCCAGGTCCATACCATATCGGATGATCCTGTTCTTATCAAAGAGACGATCAGATCCTGTATGACCCGTGCCGACGTAACCTTGTGTACCGGAGGGCTGGGCCCAACTCATGATGACTTGACCAAGAAGGCGGTGGCAGAACTGTTCGGTGTGGGAATGAAGACGAGTGAGGAAGTGCTGGATTTCATCCGATCCCGCTTTGAGAAATGGAAGATCCCCTTTTCCAGTTCCAATGCCGACCAGGCCGAAATACCTGAAAATGCGGAAGTATTATTCAATAATATGGGTTCGGCACCGGGTATGTGGTTTCATGAGAATGGGAATCACCTCGCGGTAATGCCGGGAGTGCCCAAAGAAATGCAGTTCATCATGGAAAAGAGAGTGCAGCCTCTTCTCAAGGAATACTATCCCGGAGTGGAGTACCTGCATTCCCGGTACATAAAGACGGTGGGTATCGGTGAAAGCACGCTTAGTGATGAAGTACTGGGTGATCTTTCCGAATACTATAAAGCTGGTGTGAGCATGGCCTTTCTTCCATTTGTGGGAGGTGTAACGCTTCGGTTAAACGGCAAGGGAAGCACAGCCGGGCAGGCAAAGCAGTCGGTAGCCCGGCTGGCGGATGTGATTTATGAACGGGCATCTGATCACATCATCGGGGAGGGAAAGCAACTGACCCACAGCGAAGCGCTGGGAGAACAACTCAATGAACACGGACTCACCATAGCCACCGCGGAAAGCTGTACGGGAGGGATGATCGCCAATGAACTAACCAATGTAGCAGGCAGCAGCGCGTATGTTCTGGGCGGGGTCGTGGCGTACAGCAACGCAGTGAAGGTGAAAGAACTCGGGGTTTCGTCCAGGGATCTGGATCGGGCAGGTGCCGTCAGTAAAGAGGTGGCTCTGCAAATGGCCAAAGGCGTGGCTCAAAAGCTGGGTGCGGATATCGGAATATCCACCACCGGAGTGGCCGGCCCCGGAGGCGGCACAAAAGAAAAGCCGGTCGGTACCGTTTGGTTCGGGTACTGGTCGGAACAGGCCCGGTTCGCATTACTTGCAAACCTGACCAAAGACCGCATGATCAATAAAGAACGAAGTACCCGTATAGCCATGGAAATAGTGCGCCGCACGCTCAGAGGTATTGAAGCCATGCCTTATAACCTGGAGAAGCACTACTCTTGAAGCGATTCCTGCTTACATATCTCCTGATGATGAGCTGGGCAGTAACCGTGATGGCTCAGGTAACGGATTCCACGGCAACCGACAGCAGCGCGGTATTTGTCCCCGTTACAGCGGATACCACTATTCAAGGTATTCAATTGCCTGAAGAAGAGAAGGAGGTAGTGAAGCGGGTATCCATCTGGCGGCTGCCCGATGATCCCTTCCACAGAGTCGTAACGAACGACAGCTTGCTTCGCTGGCAGATCTGGCCGGGCTGGGGTGATTTTTACGCCTACCGCCGGGATGCCCTTACTTACCGCCGGGGGACCATCGGCAGAACAGATGCCTTCACAATCCGGGGTTACGACAGTTATGAGCAGCAGGTGTGGCTGGATGAAGTGAGTATGAACGATCCCGTTACCGGGCTGGTGAATTATAATTTGATCCCCCATCATAAGATCGGAAGCGTGAAGGAAAGCTATACCGGAAATCTGGATTCCTTTATCAGCACGAAAGACTATTACATCATCAAACCCGTCAGCTACCTCAACTATGATGAAAGCTCCTATGACTACCGCAACCTGGAGTTTATGATCAGCCAGAATACTGCCACCGGCACCAATGTAGAGGTGTCCTACTGGGATCGAAGAGAGGGAGGCTTCTACCCGAATAACGAAGTGGACGGCAGCCAGATATTCGGCAAGATATACCATCATATCGGAGATAATTATCAGCTGCAGGCGATGATACTGCGCAACCAGTACGACAACGACGAGCCCGGCGGATATGTGGTGGGAAACCCCGCTTTTTTTCAGTTTGATGAGTTCGGGTCCTCCCCGAACAGCATTTCGGGAACATCGGAGAAGCTGAGAACGGATATCAAAGTGGGCATCTATCAGCGGGATGATACCCTGAGCGCGCAGAGCGGAGGTTTTCTGATCACCCGTACCGGGAATGATCATACCACCAGAATTTTTTCTGATACGCTTAGCTGGAGCCTGAAAACCCACACGGCCCGTGTGTTCAAAGATTTCAGCATGGGCAGGCTGACCCTTAGCGGAGATCTTCAGGTCAGCCGGACCTCCAATGCCGACACAACAACCCTGCGAAAGACTTCCTGGAACAGCATGCTGGCCAGGGGAGGACTGCTGCTGGAGGTTTTACCTTCGCTGAGCGTTAAAGCCGGAGGCCGTCTTGTAAGCCGGAGTGATGACCGGTCAGGCAACGGATGGTACGGGGGATTACATCTGAGGACTTCCGGGGGGCTTGATGCTGAGATCGGGCTTGCCGGGCAACAACGGATACCCACTATTCAGTCTCTGTACTGGCGGTCAGATAACTACTCAGGAGATCCCGGCCTGTCCAGCGAGGAAATTACTTCGCTGTATGGGAGTGTTCAGAAAAACTGGGACCGGTTCAGTATCGGGATCCACTCACGGCTGATCAACGAAGAACCGGTTCTGCTTTCATCAGACAGTACCTTTGTGAACGGCGGGTCTTTTGAAGTCCTGAACGGAGGTTTTTTTGCCCGTATGGAGACTCCCTCGGTAGAGATCGAGACCTCGGCAACCGGGGAATATACCCTGGATCAGAACACAAGCCCCGAAGCAGCGGAGTGGGCATTCAGAGATACCAAACTGCTGATCAGGAACTCATTTTTTTATAAATGGTATGCATTTGACAGGGCGGCATTTCTTAAATTGGGGGTGCGCACGTTATGGTCACCATTCATCACGGAAAGCCAGTTTTATAACGCGGAGGTCAGTTACTGGCAGTTCAACTCATCCGAACTGGGCATCCCGGCTTTTTTCCGGCTGGATGCGGAACTTTCCGCCCGTGTACGACGCATCATGGTTGTGATGAGGTGGGAAAATGCGCTTGACGGTTTAGGTCAGGCAGGCTACTTTGAAGCGGCCGGATATCCCATGATGCCGCGCAGGTTATTGGTAGGAATAAGAGCTCAATTCAGAAATTAGCATGAGTCTAAAATACATTATTAAAGAAGGCACCAGCGGTATAAAAAGAGCCAAGTTAGCCGCAACCACTTCCATTTTTTCTTTATTCATTGCCATCCTTCTTTTAGGCGTTTTAACGCGGATTTCCTATAACATTTATAACCAGGCTATGAGCCTGAAGGTGATCGAGCTTGAGGTCTTTCTGTTTGATATGGATGAGCGTTCTACGAATGAGGTACGGTCGGCTATTGAGCGAGAGGATCTGGTTGAGTCAGTCACCTATATTTCCAAGGACAGCGCCTCCGTGATCGCTGCCCGCGAACTTGGAGCCGGAGTGGAAGAACTCATTGAGCTGGATTTTCTACCCGCTTCCTTTAAAGTGATGGTGAATACCGATTCCGGTGCTGAGCTGGTTGAAAATCTGGCTTCCCGGATTCAGAACATCCGGGGAGTGGATGAAGTGGAGTACAACGCAGCGCTGCTGAGAGCCCTCGAATCCAACCTGAGTATCTTCAGTCTGGTTGGGGGAGGCCTCGGGATACTGATCCTGCTGGCGGCGGTCATACTGGTGTACAACACCATTCGGTTGACCATTTACGCGAAGAGGGACCTCATCCGGGCGATGAAGCTGGTAGGAGCCACCAACAGTTTTATCCGAAGCCCTTTCGTGGTGGAAGGAATCATACAGGGACTGGCGGCCGGCGGAATGGCCGTACTCTTTCTCTTCGGGATCTTTGAGTTCTTCGTTCCGGCCTATCTGCCCGATATCGGAGTGATCGAATGGCCGCTGGGCCGCTGGTATTTTCTGGTATTGGGTATGATCGGGCTTTCCGTACTGATGGGATGGTGGGGGAGCAGGCTGGCATCCCGCAAGTTTATTGCCGAGACCTACATCTCAGGGAACTGATCCTCAGGCTTCGGCCTTTTCCGAAACCTTATTCCCCTCCTGTTGACGGTTCTCACAGGCCTCGGTATCGGTGCACTGTCCAAAGAAGTGTAGGGAATGAGATTTGATATCCATGCCGTGGATCTTGCCCAGCATCTCCTGTATTTCACCGATTCTGGGATCACAAAACTCCAGCACATGGCCGCATTCGGTACAAATGATGTGATCGTGCTGCTGATACGCATAGGCACGCTCATAATAATACTGGCTTTTACCAAACTGCTGGCGCTGTACCAGTCCGCATTCCACCAGCACGTCCAGCGTGTTGTACACCGTAGCGCGTGAGACCCTGGTTCCGGCTTCCTTCATTCGAAAAAAAATATCATCAGCATCAAAATGTCCGTCTGCACGATAAATCTCTTCAAGGACCATGAAACGCTCAGGGGTCTGACGTTGGTTTCTTTCTTTCAGGTAGGATCGGAAGATCTCTTTAACAAGGTGGATGGTATCTTCGTGTGCCGGATGTGCCATAGAATTCAGAATTTTCGACAAATATAAGACTTGTTGGTCACCTTTTGAAACCCGTGACTTTCTTTCTAAGAATGGTATATTCTACCCGAGCAAACAGGAACAAAAAATCAGATCATGCCCACTGTTGTAGCCTTTGAAACGCTGGCGGAACTGCCGAAAAAACTGGCGAAGAAATATGTTGGCGAGAATAAAGCGGCTTTCTACTATAAGCCAGACCCTAAAAGTGAGTATCAACCTATCCTCTGGGACCAGGTGGAAGAAGACGTGACCTCTCTGGCCTCATATCTGCTGGATCGGGGGATAGAGCACGGAGACCGCGTGGGCATATTGAGTGAAAACCGCTACGAATGGGCGGTGGTAGACCTGGCCATTCAAATGATAGGGGCCATCAACGTGTCGCTCTATACCACGCTGCCGGCCGGCCAGTGTGAGTACATCTTACAGGACTCAGGAACCAAACTCTTCTTTGTTTCGACCGGAATACAGGTTAAAAAGGCGGTGGAAGTTTTTGACAACTGCCCGGATTTGAAGGAAGTGGTCGCTTTTGACGTACCAAAGGTGAAGGAGCACCTGGAGCTGGAATACTTGTCGCTGTATGAAGATGTGCTTAATGAAGGTGCAAAGCACGTGGCGAAGCATGAGGAAGAGCTTAAAAAACGCTGCATGAACGTGAAGCCGGACGACATCTCTACCCTGATCTACACTTCGGGAACTACGGGACGTCCGAAGGGTGCTATGCTGACTCACCATAACATCGTGAGTAATGTGAAGGCGGCCACCCAGCATATTTACTGGGACGATACCGACCGTCTTCTTTCTTTCCTGCCCCTGTGCCACTCTTTTGAGCGAACAGGTGGTTATTATGCCATGATATCCAGCGGCGTAGAGATCTACTACGCCGAAAGTGTGGATACCGTATCCAAGAACATGCCGGAAGCCAAGCCCACCGTCATGATCAGTGTGCCCCGGCTCTTCGAAAAAATGTACAACCTCATTGTGAAGAGCGTGGAAGAGGGCAGTGATACCAAGAAAAAGATCTTTAACTGGGCGGTTGAAACCGGGAGAAAATATGCGGCCGGAAAACGGGGGCTGGTCAGCCTGCAGAAAAAGATAGCCGATAAACTGGTTTTCGATAAGCTTAAGCAGCGTACAGGTGGTCATGTGCGGCTTTTTGTATCCGGAGGGGCAGCTTTACCCCCGGAGATCGATGAGTTTTTTAAAGCGGCGGGCATGACCATCCTGCAGGGATATGGTCTGACGGAGACCTCTCCGGTGATGGCGGCCAACAAACCGGGCCAGGAAGTGACCGGAGTGGTAGGACAGGTGATTCCGGGAGTAACGGTTGGTATCATGGACCTGGATACGCGCGAAGTGATCGCTGAGATCAGCGGAGAAGACTATCCCACCGATCTGACTTCCGGGGCGGGAGAGATCCTGTGTAAAGGCCCGAACGTGATGAAAGGCTACTGGAATAACGAAGAAGCCACCAAGGAAATGATCGATGAAGACGGCTGGTTGCATACCGGGGACGTGGGCCGTTTTGTTGACGGGAACCTTCAGATCACGGACCGCATCAAGCACATGATCGTGAATGCAGGCGGAAAGAATATCTACCCGGGGCCGATCGAAGATATGTTTAAGACCAGCAAGTGGATCGACCAGATCGTTGTGGTGGGAGAGGCCCAGAACTTCATGGCCGCACTGATCGTGCCTGACTTTGAAGTGCTTGCCAAATTTGCCAAAGACAACGGGCTCAAGTATAAAAACAATGAAGAGCTCATCAACCTCAAAGAAGTGCAGGATATCTTCAAGAAAGAAGTGCGAAGCTTCTCCAGAGAGTTGGCATCCCATGAGAAGATCAGAGACTTCCGTTTGCTGCCTGATGAGTTCACGGTTGAGACCGGCGAGATCACCCCAACCATGAAGGTGAAGCGCCGCGTGATCGCTGAGAAATACGCTGATCAGATCGCGGATATCTTTAAGGACGACAACGACTAGACTGGGGTATTAACGAACTGCTCTTTTAATGTTTGGTTGCCATGCTGAACTTGATTCAGCATCTGCAGAGCGTGATACTTTGGTCTGCATCTTATTGAATCAACGCTGATTTTTTCACAGACCCTTAAACGGGCTCACACTTCCCGCCTTATCAGGATGACGATAAAAAGGACAAGGCCGGGGCTATTCCCTAGAACCAGCCGGCGCCCAGCTCCCGGAAGGGCCACGGAATACCCGCCAGTATCACTAGCAGTCCGATCAGGTAATACACGGCGATCTTTTTGAACCGCGCGGCATCTTCCGATGCTCGTTTAGCGGCTGAAAAACCGACGGTGATCAGTATGATGGCGATGAGCATGAGGGTAATGTGTTCCACGCTGTAGAACCGGAGTACCGAATCTTTCATAAAGCCCTCTACAAACGCTACTTTCGGGCTTATGAAATACAGCCAGAGCCCTAACAGCAGCTGAATATGAGTAAATATGAGCGTGAAGAGGGCCAGCTTCCGGTCGCCCTCAGTGAATTGGCTATTTCCTTTCCATCCTGAAAAGGCTTTGATTATGGCTGCCACGAGCAGGGCGAGTACGATCCATCGTAAGCCGGAGTGTGCGTGAAGTAAACCGTTGTACATAACTGATTAATTAAGTGATGATTGAATGTGTTTAATGAGTTTTCGGACCCGACGTTTGTTAACTCCCAGATCGGAGTATCCGATACGGCTGGCGCTCCTAAAATGAGCCACCGACCCATTGCCATTATCCGCTGAATCGACCCGGACATGTACGTCATCTTTCCAGCCGAAAACAGGGATTCTGAAGACCGCGTGATAGCTGTGCTCCGACCGGCTCTGATGCAGCGAGTCGGCTCCGATAGCCTTCAGTGACTGACCGATCACAGCAAAGAGAGAATCGGCGTCGGGTGCAAAATGTTCGCTGACTCTCACACAGTTCGGTGAATCGGGGCAGGGTGGAAGCGGATTGCTTTGGATACTCATGATGCCGGTTGTCAGGTCTGAAGTTCGGGAGCCGCAGGCCGGTATTGTCAAACATAAAACGGCCAGGCTCAGAAAAATTCGTTTCATGCTGTCTTAAACGACAATTGTTCGTCCAGAAATTCCATGAGCTCTTCAAAAGATTCTACAATACTGAAAAGGGTTCGGTTTTCATCCCGGATGAAGTTGGTTCCGATGGCGGTATCCACGAACTGAGCGAGCCCTTCAAAGTACCCGGTATGATTAACCAACGCGATGGGCTTGTTGTGAAAGCCGAGCTGTTTCCAGGTCAGAATCTCAAAAAATTCATCCAGGGTGCCGAATCCACCCGGGAGCACCACAAAGGCGTCGGAGAGCTCTTCCATCTTCGCTTTGCGGCTGTGCATGTCCGGTGTTTCGATAAGTTCCGTTACCCCGGTATGGGCAACCTCCGCGCGCTTGAGAGCAGTGGGGATGATCCCGATCACTTCACTGCCTCCTTCGAGACAGGCGTTCGCCACGATCCCCATCATGCCGACTTTTCCTCCGCCGTACACCAGGCCCCATGTGCGGCGGGCGATAGCTTCTCCGAGCGAAACAGCGATTGCGCTTAGCCCGGGATTATTCAGAGTGCGGGACCCGCAGTAAACGCATACCCGTTTGCTCATGCCAGTGTGAACATGCGGTTCAGAACGGCATTCAGTTTCTCCACAAAATAGCGGATGTCGTCCTCCGTAGTGGTCTTTCCAAAACTGACCCGAATGCTGGATTTGGCCAGGCCTTCATCCATCCCTATGCCGGAAAGTACGTGGGAAGGTTCCACGGCCCCCGAAGTACAGGCCGAGCCGTTGGAAACGCAAATACCCTCAATATCCAGGTTAAGAAGCAGCATCTCGCCGTCGATCACTTTGCCGTCTGTATCCCTGAACGCCAGATTGATGATGTGAGGAACGCCTTCGTCGCTGCCGTTTACGGTGAATTCCACATCCAGACTTTCTTGCATTCCTTCCAGCATGATGGAGCGAAGCCGAGTATAATGGGCGGTGTTCTCTTCCATCTTTTTTACACTCAGCTCCAGCGCTTTGGCAAAACCGATGATCCCGGGAACATTCAGCGTTCCGCCGCGTCGCCGCCGCTCCTGGGAGCCGCCGGTCATCCAGGGAATCCACGGTGCGCCATTTCGAACATACATCAGGCCGATACCTTTCGGGCCATAGATCTTGTGAGCGCTGCCGCTCAGCATATCCACGCCCAGTTCTTTTACATTGATGGGCAATTTGCCCAGGCTTTGAACAGCATCGGTATGGAAAGGAACCCCGTGCTCTTTACAGACTTCGGCGATGCTCCGGACTTCATTGATGGTCCCGATCTCGTTGTTTACATGCATGATAGTAACCAGTGCCGTCTGATCACTAAGCACTTTCTTCACGGCTTCAGCAGTGATGACACCCTTTTCGTCAGGCTCGGCAAATACATTGGAGAACCCTTTCATTTTTGACATTTCAACCGGGTGGAGTACCGCGTGGTGCTCAAGCCGCGAGGTAACGATCTCCTTTTTATCCCGGGCTACAGCCAGTGCCCCTTTGATGCAGGCATTATCACTTTCCGTACCCCCGCTGGTAAAGATGATCTCGGAGGGCTCCGCGCCAATGACGGACGCGATATATTCCCGGGCGTCTTCCACCACTACCTTGGATTTTTGTCCCAGGTGATGCACAGAGTTGGCATTGCCGTAATTTTCAGTCATGTACGGCATCATGGCTTCCAGAACTTCCGGGTCGATCGGAGTGGTCGCAGCGTAGTCCAGATATACAGTTCGCATAACAGAATTTGTTCAGATTCAGCACGGAAGATACCGAGATTGGGATTTAATGTCAGCCGGGAATGTAGCGGAAAGATGGTTTCATAAGCAGGATCGAATCTCTATTTTAGGAGCCCTCTGAATCAATTAACACTCATTCCCGGAAGGGGTTAAAAAACAGAAATACATGGCCAAGCTTACTCTAACGGATATCGATGTAAAAGGAAAAAAAGTGCTGATGCGCGTTGACTTCAATGTGCCCCTGAAAGATGGAGTGATCACGGATGACAATCGGATTGTACAGGCCTTGCCTTCCATTGAGTATGTGACAGATAACGGAGGATTGCTCATACTGACCAGCCATCTGGGCCGGCCGGGGGGAGCACCCGATCCGGATTACTCACTGAAGCCGGTAGCCGAATATCTGGCAGATAAAGTACAGGCCAGTGTGATCTTCGGAGAGGATTGCATCGGTGAGAAAGCGGAAGCGGCTATCGCGCAGGCAGATTTCGGGGATATTGTTGTACTGGAGAATGTGCGCTTCCACAAAGAAGAAACGGATAACGGAGAAGATTTTTCCAAGGCCTTGGCTGCACACGCTGATGTGTTTGTAAACGATGCCTTCGGGAGCAGCCATCGCGCCCATGCATCGGTAGCAGGGGTTACCCGGTACCTGCAGCCGGCAGCCTCCGGGTTTCTTCTGGAGAAGGAGATCAAATACCTGAGCGACAGTGTGAACAGCCCGGAACGGCCTTTTGTGGCCATCCTGGGAGGCGCGAAGGTATCCGACAAGATCGGGGTGATCGAAAACCTGCTCACCAAGGTGGATACGATTATCATAGGGGGCGGTATGACCTACACCTTCTACAAAGCCCGGGGCCTTAACATCGGGAATTCCCTGCTGGAAGAAGACAAAGTGGATCTGGCTAAGTCGCTTCTCGAAAAAGCGGAAAAAGCCGGAGTGAAGCTAATGCTGCCGGTAGATTCAGTGGTCGCCCGTGCTTTTGATAATGAAGCCGGGCACAAAGTAGTACCGGGAGACGGCATTGAAGACGGATGGATGGCACTGGATATCGGGCCGGAGTCCGTAGAGCTGTTTGGAGAAGAGATCCGAAAAGCCAGAACCGTGCTCTGGAACGGCCCGATGGGCGTATTTGAGATGAGCAATTTCGCCAAAGGAACCTTTGCGGTGGCACAGGCGCTGGCCGATGCCACTAAAGAAGGGGCCACCACCATCATCGGCGGGGGCGACTCAGCCGCGGCCATCAAGGAGGCCGGACTCAGTGAGGAAGTCTCGCACGTGTCCACCGGAGGAGGGGCCAGCCTCGAGTACCTGGAAGGTAAAGAGCTGCCGGGCGTTAGTTCACTGACCGATAAGTGACTTAATCCTGGTCCCCAAAGATTGCGTTCAGATATTCCGCCAGACGGTAGCCGGCAAGGGCGATCCTTTTTTCACTGATCAAATAGGCTTTTTCAAGATACTGCGGGGAGGGTTCAGTTCCCTCCTTTAAAGATCCGGGATATACTTCATATCGGGTGATCTGCTGGCCTTCTTCATTCCAGCGGATCACGCTTTGGTCTTCAGCGAGTTCTGCGACCATGCTTCGGGGATATTTGTCAGTGATATCCACTACCCAGTTCATGTAGTATGTGAAATCTTCTGTGTTTTCCTGCTTGGGCCGGTATATATCCAGAATAGAATCCCAGTACCAGTGAAGGTTGTCAGCATACCGGCTTCCGAGCGCAAACAAGTTCCCGCCCTGATCCCCGTCCGGAGTTTTCCCTGTCACTCTTGACGTATTGTGCAGGGGCATGTGAATATCTCCGACCAGGTGCAGCACCCACGCGATCTGAATGGCTTTATCTTCCGATGAGACCGCAGGATCGCTCAGGGTTTCCCGGAAATATTGAATGCGTTCCACAATATTTTCCTCATCGGTCTGTCCATCGGCGTCCACGGGTCCATCGGCTGTTTGCCTCCAGTAAGTACCGATGTAGTGCCAGTTTCCCTTATGATATGTTTCCCATCGCTGCTTTTTGTCCATATCCCGGACGATATCCGGCCAGTAGGAAGCATTCATGAAATAGTACATATCCGGTCGTTCTGCTTCAGGATCGTGTTCTTCCAGCAGGTCGGAATCTTCCGGGGCCGACATCAGTATCTCCATGATCCGGTGTTTGGTTTCCGGCGTCAGGTGCTTCCATGCTATGGCCGCAATTACCCGATGAGCGGTACTGTTCCACGCAAGTAAGGTTTGAGCAGGAGAGAACAGGGAAATAAAGAGGGTGAGGATCAGAATTCTGGAAACCGTTTTTATCACTTTGGTCTGTTGTTTGGATGAATAGTTGGCCTCTAAAATAGGAAAACAGCTACTGGAGTACAGATACAAAAAAGCCCGCCAAAAAATTCAGCGGGCCGGCTAAAAACAGGCTATGCTGCATGCTTACTTACATCGAACTAAGTTCCCCCAGCACTTCCTGCATCTGAAACAAATGACGCTGGGAATGGGCGGCGATGATCAGGTGGAGCTGCAGCAGATCTACTTCACCAAATGGAAGGGCGGCTTTATATCCCCGGAGGTTCTCTTTAGTGTTTGACAGGAAATCAACGAGTTTATTTCGCGACTGTTCCAGCTCATCCAGCATCTCCCGCTTCCCTGACCATTTTCCGGAGGGCTCAAAAGGCGGAGCTGTGGTTACTTTGGTACCCCTGTTGGCCAACATCCCCACATAGATCAGGTCATTGCCCGACAGATCCAGCCCCGGATCGGCATCACCGCCGTTAATTGTCTGCATGGCCATACCGCTGAAGGCGGCTTCGGTCAGCAGAATGTGTTCCAGGGCATTCGAAACAGACCAGCCTCCGTCGGCCGGCTGAGTGGTAAAGGCGGCCTCATCCAGGGCATCGACCGTTTCCACGATCTGCTGATGGGTGGCTTTTAAGTAGTTGATGGCATATTCACGATCGGCCTGACTCAGTTGAGCGGAAGCGGAAAGTGTAAACAGTGCAGCTGCGGTAAGTGTCAGTATTTTTTTCATGGCATGGTATTAGGTAGAGGTTGTTTCGAGTATAACAAATATCAGAGCCAATAAGGGACAAAAAAAGAGGCGCCTTGCAATAAGACGCCCCTCAACCTAAGCTATCCCTTATACAGTCAGTCACCAGTACAAGAGACTCGTAAAGATCAGTTTAGTTGGTAGGAAACCAGACGTACTCCCCGTTTTTGTTGATGTAGCCATACTGTTCCTCTATGTCGGTATCCACGGGCACATAGACGGTCACACGGGCCAGACCGTTACGAAAAGCTTCCACTTCATCAAAGGTGTTAGAGGTGATCTGAATTCCTTTTTTGTTAATAAAGGTCCAGCGCCCGTTCACCATGACCGGAGCTCTTTCCTCTGAGAAGGCTCGTACATCCTCAAATTGCTCACTTATCACCATCTCACCCTCTTTATTGATGAAGCCAAACTGATTGGAGGATCGCCGGGCGGGAGCGAGACCGTCTCCGAAGTCGCCCACGCTGATGAACTGGGGTGAAATACTAACAGATCCGTCATTAGTGATGTATCCCCAGCGGTCGCTGACACGGACGGCGGCCAGCCCGCCGGAAAAGGACCGGGCTTCGGGGTATTTCAGTTCTATGACGGTGTTTCCGTTCTTGTCGATAAAGCCATACAGGTCGTCATCCCGTACCAGTGCCCGCCCGCTTTTAAAGGCGTTTTCTTCCACATAGTCCATATCCTGTGGCAGGCTGGTCGACTCGATCTTATTCCCGTCTTTACCAATGTAGTAGTACTCGGAATAATCAATGGACCGCACAAAGGCGCGTCCGTCCGAGAAATCATAAGCGCTGCGGAAGCGGGGATTAACCTGGAAGGCGCCATTCCTGTTAATGTATCCCCATCGGTCGTCGATGCGAACGGCAGCCAGTCCGTCACTGAATTCGCTGATATTCCAGAACTCGCCTTCTATCACGAAATCTCCATCGCCATTGATGTATTTCCATTCCCATCGGTATCGGACAGGCGCCAGTCCGTTGCTGAAATTTCCGGCTACCTGAAACTGAGGTTCAATAACCACCCGTCCTGTTTTATCGATATAACCCCATTCTCCATCCAGTAGTACAGGGTATAGTTCTGTGATTTGTTCGTCTTCACCGCCTTCAATGGCATCTACCACAGTGCATGCCGTGAATGCCACATAGAGTACTAACAGGAGTACAGTGATTGAAAATATTCGCGCTTTCATAGTCTCAGGTTTTTGAATTAATTACTGGGGTACCAGATGTATTCCCCGGCTTTGTTGATGTAACCGAATCTGGCATCGGATCCACTTCCTTCCTGCACCCGGGCAATTCCGTTGAGGAAGCTTTCGGCATATTCAAAAGGTTGATTGATCACGATCCTTCCCGTTTTTTTGGAAATATAGAACCAGTCGCTGCTGAGCCGGACCGCTGCCATGCCTTCAGAAAAAGCCTTTACCTCAGCAAACTGGGGAGGGATGATGAAGGTGCCTTTCTTGTCAATGAATCCAATGTAACCGTCATCGTCTACCCAGGCGCGACCGTCGTTGAAGTTTCCGGCGTCGGCATACTCCGGGGTAATTACCGGCGTTCCTGATCTATCCATGAAACCCCATCCGTCCACGGTCTGAATGGGAGCGATACCATCAATAAATTCACCGGCCTCCGTGATCTGAAATCCGGGATCCACGACGGTTTGACCTTCCCGGTCGATGTAGATCCATCCGTCAAAAGTTTCAACCGCAGCCAGGCCTCCGGAGAACGGACGGGCATCGCTGTAGACCGCTTCAATAGCCATATTGCCGTTAATATCCACGTATCCCCAGAGTCCGTCGGTACGCACCGCAGCGAGTCCATCGGAGAAGGAGGCGGCAAAATCGAACTGTGCTTCAATTTCAAAATCGCCCCGTTCGTTGATATATCCGTAGAGCCCGCCCGGCAGCTGAGCAGGGGCCAGGCCGTCTTCAAAATTTCCCGTGGAGGCGTAGGCAGGTGGGATCACGAGTTCGGCGGGGTCGGCTTGTACAAATCCCCACAAAGTTCCGGACCTTACCGCGGCAAAGCCTCCGGCAGCATCGCGGGCCTGATCGAACTGAGGATTGATCACGATCTTGCCTTTTTGATTAATAAACCCCCATTGATCGTTGAGCAGTACGGGATGCAGCGTGTCGTCCGGGTCATCACTGTTTCCCCTGATTCCGTCAACAATATTACAGCCCGACAGGGCGAGGAGGGAGATCAGGGAAATGAACAGGGCCAGAAGTTGCAGCTTTTTTTGATTGAACATGGCAGTGTTATTTGATTAAAGTCATTTTCCGGGAAAGCGTGCCGGCAGGGGTTTGCAGCTTGTACACATAAATTCCGCTGGAAAGCGCAGAGGCGTCGAAGTTCACGGTATGCTCACCCGATGAGAGGGTGCCGTCCACTAATGTTGCGACCAGCTGGCCCCGGATATTGAATATCTCGAGCAGTGCATCTCCGGCCTGTGGAAGGCGGAAAGTGATCTGCGTGGAGGGATTGAAGGGATTTGGATAGTTTTGCTCGAGCCGGAAGCCGGAGGGTGCGGTTTCTGCCGTCCGCTCGTTGCTTACGGCCAGTGCATCCACAAACCCGAGGTTGTTAAAATCACCGGAAAGCACGGTTTCCGTTTCAAGGTCCTCGAGCCCGAACCAATCAGTCAGGATGGAATTGTACACATCCCGGTAGTCCGTGCCATACACGGGATCACCGGAACCATCCAGATTGGTGAGATCCGCGTGCTCGCCGTACATGCCTCCGTTTATCGGCCCGAAAACCATTACAGGCGCCGATGAGCCGTGGTCGGTACCCATCGATGAATTTTCGTCCAGGGTACGTCCAAATTCAGAGAATGTCATGGTCAGTGCCTGATTGTGATGATTGTCGGCAGTGAGATCTTCATAAAATGCCGATACGGAATCCGCGATATCAGCGAGCAGGTTTGCATGTCCGCCATCCGTTCCACCCTGATTGTTGTGGGTGTCAAAACCTCCTTTGGAAACGAGGAATACTTTGGTTGGGAGTCCGCCCCGGATCAGGCGGGCCACGACAGAAAGACTCCGGGCCAGCCCTGAATCCGGGTAGGTCGCCAGATTTCCGGCCGCATCGGCGGCGTTCTGAATGGATTCCAGGTAACGGAAGGAAGAGTTGGCGATCTTGCGGGCAAAGGAGAGGGAGTTCCCAAAGGCATTTTGGGGGACTCCGTTTTCATCATAGAATCCGCCCTGCTCGAGGAACTGGGCAAACTGACTGGCCCCACCGAAAGTGACTCCGAGATTCCCAAATTCACTTTGAAAGAGCGTGGCCGATCCTCCGATGCGGACCCCCAACGGATACTCAGGCGGGTTAGCGATAAAGTCCGGGTTGTCTTCCACCAGGTAACGTCCAGCCCAGCCGGTTCCCATCGTTTGATCCGATCCGCTTGCCGTTGTCCAGATGTCTGTTGCCCGTGCATGCGAACGATTGGTGTTGTTGTAGCCCACGTTGTGGATCACGGCCATATTCCCTTCCCCCCAGAAGGGTTGAAGCGCGCTCATGGCCGGGTGGAGCCCGATCTCGTCACTTAGCAACAGTGATTCATTCTTATGGATAGCGATATTCGGGCGTTTTTGATAATAGACATCATTTTCAACCGGGATGACTGTATTTAACCCATCATTACCCCCGCTCAGCTGGATAAGAACCAGTACGCGGTCGTTTGGGACGTTGACGAGGCGGTTCAGAAATTTGGATCTGGCCATGGCGTTTACGGATAGTCCGTTCAGCATCAGTCCGGATCCCAGCGCGCCGATACCCAGGCTGGTCAGAAAGCTTCGCCGGGTCCAGGTATTGTGATCCTGCTCGTGAGCTTTCCCATCTTCCAGGCTGCTCCCGTGTCGGTTATGAGCCATACTCGGCTTGTGATGATTGCACATACAAATCCTCTCTTGTTAGCTGATTTCAGATAAGTTGATACGCAGGGAGCTGCTGTAAATAAGCGATGTATTGACGCAGGTTTTCGGCAAAAGTATCCTGATAGAACAAGTTGCCATCCTGGTCGGAGTTGGCTGTCCATTCATACCAGGGGATATTGCCCAGCAGGATCTTCGTCAGATTGATTTTGTAATCCGGCATTCCCGATGTATCCGGTGCCAGGGCAGGATCGCCCGCAAAGTCCTCTTCCACTTCTCTGATGCCTACCTGGGCCAAGGGTACGGCGATCAGGTGTTCCGCAATATCTTCGGCCACGCTGAAGGGATTGGAGGGATCGGAGATCTTTTCCGCGATACGGATCGGATCATAGGTGCTGCCGGCCTCGTCATATCCGTACAGTAGATCGGTAATGTTATCCCATCGGGATGGCATCAGGTTGGTATTCAGCCAGTTGTAGTGTCCCGGAGTTCCATCCGAATCCGGAGGATTATATCCATCCCATCCGAATACTGTCTCGGGTCTCAGTAACTCCTCATTCAGCTCCTGCATACGCAATCGTATGTATTCTTTTACCTCGGAGGACGGGGCAATCTCCAGCTGACGGAGAAAAGAAATGAAGATTTCGGCCGGACTCTTTATGCGGCATCCGATGAAGCGGTCTTCATAGAAGTGTGCACTGCTCAGGAATTTTCTGAGTACTTCTGCGATGTTAAAGTTCTGCTGCACCATGAAAGCAGCAAGCTCATCGACGATAGCATGATCCGGTTCTGCACAAAGAAAAAACACATACAGTTTCCGGCAGATAAACCAGGCTACTTCATCCGGTTTTTCCTGGAAGATGAGGTCAATTACGCCATCCAGATCATAATTATCGGTATTCCCGAAAATGGTTTTGCTGGTATCGTCGAAACGGTTCGGATCGAAGTAGGCGTTGAGGGTGGTGTCGTTGACTCTCCAACCGGTTACGGCCCGCGCTACTTCGGCCACATCGCTTTCAGTGTAATTATCGTTGCCGTTCTTGTCCTGAGTGCCGAGTGTGAAAAGCTCTTTCAGTTCCCTGGCAAAGTCCTCATTGGGCTGTCCCGCCCGGTTGTTGTAGTTGTTCAGGTAATAGACCATTGCTGAGTTTTTGCTTATCTCCCGAATCAGCTCTTTAAAGTCTCCCATGCCGTTCAGGTGCATCAGCTTGAAATACTTGTACATGTGGCTTGCGTAGCTTCCGGGGGCTTTATCGGGTAAGGCATTCATGTTGTTGTAGGAGACGGCAAAGTGATTGCTCCAGAACAGCATCATGCGTTCCAGCAGGGCTCCGTCGTACATACGCTCCATCAACTGAAACTGGATGTCGTACATATCCAGGATATTGCCGGAGGTTCCGTTCTTGTACCAGGAAGGGTCATCCGGAAGGGGAACCGTGAGCGCTTCATCTACAAGTTCATTTACAGCGGTGGTGGCGGTACCATAACTTCGGATACGGTTCAGGTCGTTGATACGAATTCCGAAATGTGTTCTTCTGACGAGGTGAGCGGCCTGGGTTTTACCCCAGGGTCCGTTGTATGATTCAAGTCCTGCCATGCCTTTTGACCTCTCCTGACTTAATACGGCAGTCCCGTTATACTCTTCTTGACTCATGTTCCCTTCATTAGTTATTGCGTGTATTAAGAGAGTGGAAGCACCCAATGTGTTACAATTCCACCGGACTGGCATTTCAATTCTTTCAGCCCATGAATGTTCCGGAATCTAACGGGAAATAAAATATTTCAGTTAAGCGTATTTTTTTATTGTTACTTAGAATTTAGTTTACTTATTTCAAGGTCAGTAATCGTAATTAAAGCAGGGCAATTGGTGAGGAAGTTCGTTATTTATTTGGCAGTATGGTTTATTGTATCTGGTAAGACTTTGTTATCTCAACACATGGAGTTTGGTTCTGTGCCGGTCGAGGATTTGAAGATGGAGGTATATGAATTAGACTCCACTGCAAGTGCAGTGATACTTTTTGATGTTGGTAAAGCAGAGCTTGACCCTAACCTCAAGATGGAAATGAAACGTCATGTCCGGATAAAGATACTCACGGATGAAGGTGTTAAATACGGAGATTTTGTTCAGAATTACAGTTTTGATGATCCCCGGGAGAAGGTGGGGGGTATAAAGGCACAGACGTATAATTTAGAGGATGGTGAAATCAAAGTTACCAAGCTTAATAAAAGGGATATTCTCAACGATAAAGACGGAGAGCATTACGGTACAGTCAAGTTTACCATGCCGGCGCTAAAGGCAGGCTCCGTAATAGAGTATGAATATACCCTTAAATCTGAGTCACCCACTCTTCCAGACTGGGAGTTCCAGAGTTCAATACCAACCAGGTGGAGCGAATACAAGGCGAGGGTGCCCGAATGGTTTACCTACCTAAAGGTGATGAGGGGGTATGAGCCCACAGTGATCAACAAACAGGATGTTTATAATGGTTATGGAAGAATACCTCATACCGGCACCGAATATCATTGGGCTTTAAAAGATATACCGGCAATCCACCAAGAACCGTATATGAAGGCGATTGGTAACTACAGGTCCGCAATACGATTTCAGTTATCATCCATTTACGTTCCTGGATACATAAACGAGCAAATTCTGGAAGACTGGCCCAAAGTGGCCGGTGCTCTGATAGGGTCAAAGTATCACGGAGGGATGCTCGAAAAAAACAACTTCCTGAAAGATATAGTAGAGCAATTAATAGATAAGGACGATTCTCAACTGGAAAAGATCAGAAAGATTTACGATCACGTATCAAAGCATATGACATGGAATGAAGTCAATAGCATATTTGCCTCTCAATCCTCAAAGGATTCGTATGAAAAGGGTAACGGCAATAGTGCAGACATCAATCTCTTGCTGGGTAACATGTTGCGGAAGGCCGGTATCGAAACTTACTCGGTCGTTCTCAGCACTACCGATCATGGAGATATCATCCGATCGTTTCCATTGGCTTCTCAGTTCAACCATACGATTGTAGTGGCAATTGTGGACGGGGAAGATTATTTCTTAGATGCAAAGAACGAGTACCGTCCCTATACTTTACTTCCTGCTTCTTGTCTAAACAGCACAGGTTTGATGCTCAATGATCAAAAAGGGGGGCTTTCAAGATGGGTTGAGATAAAGAATAAAGAGAAAAATAAAGTTAGTTACTTTGCACAGTTAAAACTCGATTCTCTCGGGAACCTGAGTGGAAAGTTAAATACAAAGAGTACAGGACTTATCGCGTATAATCAGAGGATGGAAGTTGACCGAGATGAAATTACCAGTAGTGTTCACGATCTCTTTTTTGATGAACCTGACAATGTCTCTGTTGATTCAGTATCAATAACCAGCTTAGATATAGCCGAAGGTCTGAATTTTGACACTCATTTTTCAATTGACAGGACCTCGGGCGGAGATGTTATATACCTAAATCCGCTGTTTTTTGATCAGCTTGAGTCCAATCCGTTTATAAAAGAGGATCGTAAGTTTCCCATTGATTTCGACTACCCGTTCAGCCGAAGTATTACGCTGACATTCGAAATACCGGAAGAATACAATGTTGAAGAGTTACCTGAGCAAACAGCATTCAGACTTCCGGATAATTCAGGGATTTATTCCAGGATCATGCAGGTTCAGGGAAATATGATCATGATGAGACATAATTTTGAGATAAAGAAATTCAGATATCTCCAGAACGACTATGCAACCCTGAGACACTTTTTTGAGCTTGTGGTGAATAGCAGCAAAGAACAAATAGTTTTAAAGAAAAAGGCCTGAAGTGGATAAGATTTTAACCTGCACCTTAGCTGCACTTTGTTTGTTGATTTCGTGCAGTGCCCCCCAACCTCTGTTTACGTCACAGAACTATTCCGTCAAAGTAAGTGATGAACTTAAGGAAAATACCAAATCTGTTATTCGTGATCACCAAACGACCATCACGCTGAATAATCCTTCAAGCGCCACCTACCAGATTCGTGAGTCAGTAACAATTTTTGATAAGGACGACAAGGACCTTGCAACTATTGTTGTGGGCTACGATCAGTTCAGAACAGTTGATTACATCAGGGCAAACATTATAGATAAGACTGGTAAGATCATTGCGTCTTTCTCTGAAAAAGATGCAATGGACTTCAGTTCATACGATGGATATACTTTTTTTTCGGACAGCAGACTAAAAGTACTTCAACTGCAGCACGGTCAGTTTCCGTATTCGATTGAATACGAATACCAGGTGTCCATGAATGGAATACTTACATTGCCTGGTTGGTATCCCAAAAGTTTTTCTCAATCTGTGGAAAAGGCGACGCTCAGGTTGGTGGACAATACAAAAGGGGGGATGCGTTACTATAAGCGTAACCTGGAACAGGAACCTGCCATATCAGAGACCTCGGATTCAAAAATTTATACATGGACAGTCCGGGATTCCCCGGCCCTCCAAAGGGAAGCGATGGGTCCTCCACCTGAGGAACTCCTTCCTAATGTCTCTGTATCGCCTACAAAGTTCGTACTCGAAAACAGCTCAGGCTCATTTGAGTCATGGAGAGAGTTTGGAAAGTGGTACCACTCCTTAAGTCACGATACCCGGACTCTTTCAGATGAGGCAAAGGAAAAAATCGATCTGATTGTATCCGGCCTTAAGTCTGAAAAGGAAAAAGTGTATGCTCTTTATGACTATATGCAACAAAACATGAGGTATGTAAGCATACAACTAGGTATCGGTGGCTGGAAGCCATTCACAGCTGACTATGTATTTGTGAATCAGTACGGAGACTGTAAGGCGTTAACGAACTTCATGCAGGCTATGCTGGAGTATGTTGGGATCCGGGCAAATCCCGTTTTGATTAAGTCCGGGATAGGCGAATCCGATATCATTCATGACTTTCCCAGCAATCAGTTTAACCATGTGATCGTGAAGGTAACACTTGCAAATGGTGAGGTTATCTGGCTGGAATGTACCAGCAAATATATACCTGCTGGTGAGCTTGGTCCCTCTACCGAAGAACGATCAGCTTTGCTTATTTCTGAAAAAGGAGGGACTTTGATTAAAACACCAAACAGTAATGCATCTGAAAACAGTAATGTTGAGAATACACGAATCTCAGTTTCAGGGAACGGAAGTGCTTTAATAGAATCCGAAATAATGACAGGAGGGATGATACAGCATTCACTGCTTCATGAATTGATGCCTGTTTCTGAAAACCAACGAATTGAATGGTTCAGAAAGAGCCTTCCGGGTATTGACTATGAGATCAAGAGTTTTAATTTCTCCGATTTCGGAGCTGAGGGAGCAGAGCTATCCTATACGATCAATTCCAAGAATTACGCTTCCACCTCTACGAGTCGATTATTCATTCCGCTGAATTCAATCAACAGTTGGGGAATTGTACTACCGGAAGATAAAACCAGAAAGCAATCCATACATTTACCGGTTGTTTTCCTGGAAGCAGGAAATACCATATTTGAAATCCCCGAAGGATATGAGATAGAGTTTTTGCCAGAGGAAATTTCTTTCGAGTCTGATTTTGGTAGCTTTACCACTTCCTTCGAGTTAATAAGTCCGAAGGAAGTGAAATATTCGAGGAAACTGGAAATAGATCAAAAAGTATTCCCTCCGGAAAAGTACAAAGAACTTCGCAGATTTTTCAGTTCAATATCAAAAGCCGGGGAACAACAGTTCGTTTTAGTAAGAAAAAGCTAGTACAGGCAATTTTCATTAAGTAGAACTTAATGAGTGGGTTGGTAATAATTTTTTTGTAAGGATTCTGTGTGAACTAAGTCTTACTTTGCAAACGAAAATAAATTGAGGATACGTAATGAGTTCACTAAATAAAGCTATGATCATCGGACGACTGGGGCAGGATCCCGAAGTCCGTTACACCCAATCCAATACCGCTGTCGCAACACTGAATATAGCGACCAGCGAGCGTTACAAAGACAGTAATGGTGAGTACCAGGAACGCACCGAGTGGCACCGCGTTGTAGCCTGGGGCAGACTGGCAGAGATCTGCCAGCAGTACCTGAACAAGGGCTCGCAGGTGTATATCGAAGGCCCTATTCAAACCCGCCAATGGGAAGATAAAGAGGGCCAGAAACGCTATACCACCGAGATCAAGGCCCTTCAGATGATCATGCTGGACAGCAAGGGCAGCGGAGGAAATAACGCCCCATCCGGCGGACAGCAGAACGCCGGCAAGCCAATGTCCAGTAATGTGGAGCTGGGAAGTAATTTTGACGATATGGATGATGATCTTCCATTCTGATCTATCAATGTGGTTTGAAAAGCGGTGCAGAGCTTGATTTGCACCGCTTTTTTATTTTGTAGCTAGCGCTGCGCTCATTAAATTCGGCTAAATTTGAATATGCCATTGGAAACCATCGACGAACCCCACAGTTTGTTCTTATTTTCTCTTCTGAATGCGGATCCTGTAACTGCAGGTGAGCTTGATCCGGTCGTGCTTTCCATTCAGTTTATCGTGATGATTCTGGGGCTCGCCTTTTCCGCCATTTTTTCTGGTTCCGAGGTAGCGTTCTTTTCACTTTCAGGCCGGCTGGAAGATCTCACGAACGCCACCGATTCGAACCGGGCAGACTCCATGATCGTTAAGATGCTGGACAAACCCCGGAGATTACTCGCCACCATACTGGTGGGAAACACCTTTGCTAATGTCATTGCCTCTGTGATGGCCGCGGTTATTACCGGTAACCTGGTGGCGTATTTCGGGTGGTCCGAGATCGTGGTATTTACCGTTGAGATCGTGGTGCTGACCTTCATGATCCTCATCATCAGCGAGATCACTCCCAAGATCATAGCCATCAACAATCCGCTGACGGTTTCGCGGCGCTGGGGATTGTTTATCTATATTCTGTTCATACTGCTGAAGCCATTTTCAAGGCTTATTGCCGAAAGTACCATTGCGTTGGAGAAGCACCTGCCCAAGCCTTCCAACAAGATGACACAGGAAGACATCAAGACGATGGCTGAGGTAAGTGAGCAGGATGGATCCATTAAGGAAGATGAACGGGAGATCATTGAAAACGTGATCGAATTCGGTAACATTACCGTTCGGGAGATCATGACGTCCCGGGTCAACATCGTAGCTGTTTCCACCGAAGACCTGCTGCAGGATGTATTGAAGATCATTCAGGAGAAGGCGCTTTCCAGGATGCCACTGTATGAAAGCGATCTTGACAATATTCAGGGGATCATCTATGCCAAAGACATCCTGCCCTATCTGAATGCAGAGGAAGATGAACCCTCTTTCAACTGGAAGTCCATAGCGCGGAACGCTTTGTTTATCCCCGCCACAAAGAAACTGGATGATCTGCTTCGGGATTTCCAGCAGGAGAAAACACATATCGCAATCGTGGTGGATGAGTATGGCGGAACCGAAGGAATAGTAACGATGGACGACATCCTGGAAGAGATCGTGGGTGATATCACGGACGAGTCTTCCGATGATGAGCAGTTGTTTACTCAGCTTCGTAACGGGATCTACATCTTTGACGCGAAAATAGACCTGGACGATATGGAAGATGTGCTGGGTTGCGAACTTACCACTGAAGAAGATGAATACGAGACGCTGGGAGGACTCATTTATCATTTAACAGAGAACCTTCCTACCGTGGGCGAACGGGTAATCTACAAAGACCTTGAGTTCACGGTGCATTCGGTGCAGAATAACAGGATCAAAAAGGTTCGGGTTAAGTTAACAGGGGATACCAAAGCGGTCACAGAAACCGAGACTAAAAAGTAACATGTCCCGATCTCCGGATATTCTGAATAACTACGACTTGTCTTCCTGCAATACCATGGGAGTTCACGTGAAAGCGGCCCAACTGGTGAAGGCAAGTGATATACAGGAACTGCGGGACGCCCTTGAATATGCGAAAGGGAACGGGCTTGAGATTCTTGTGATCGGAGGAGGAAGTAACATCCTGTTCACCGATGATGTGGAGGGTTTGGTCATTCTGCAGCAGATGAAGGGCATTGAGGTGCTCTCCGAAACCGATGAGGATGTACTGCTCAAAGTATTTGCCGGAGAAAACTGGCACGAACTGGTCATGCATTGTGTGGATCAGGGCTGGGGCGGTATCGAAAACCTTTCGCTGATTCCGGGATCTGCCGGTGCTGCACCCATTCAGAACATCGGAGCCTACGGAGTGGAGCTGGAAGAGGTGTTTGAGAGCCTGGAAGCTATGGAGATCGAGACCGGAGAAGTCCGAAGCTTCAACCGGGAAGAATGTGCATTTGGCTACCGCGACAGTATTTTTAAAAAAGATCTGAAAGGGAAGTTCATAATCATTTCTATTACGCTCAGGCTTTCCAAGACACCCAAACCCAATCTCAGTTACAAAGCACTTTCCGATTATCTCCGTGAACGCGGGATCGAGGAACCGGACATCCGGGAGGTGAGCGATGCCGTGATCGCCATTCGCAGAAGTAAACTTCCCGATCCGGAAGAGATCGGCAATACCGGCAGTTTCTTTAAAAATCCTGTTATCTCGGTGTATCAGTATGATCAACTCAAACGATCATATCCCGACCTGCCGGGCTATCCGGTATCGGAGCGGCAGGTGAAAGTGCCGGCAGGCTGGCTTATTGAAAAGGCCGGCTGGAAAGGCAAAAGAGAGGGGGATGCCGGGATGCATAACCAACAGGCGCTTGTATTGGTGAATCATGGTGAAGCAACCGGAAAAGAGTTGTGGCATTTTGCCTGTAAAGTCAGAAAATCCGTATCGGATCATTTCGGCATAGAGCTGACTCCCGAAGTCAATGTCATTAGTTGACAAAATAAGGAACCGACTGCGGCAGAATTTGTTAAGAAGGTGAATATTCTCAGATATATCATGAATAACAGATCCTTAAACCACATTGCACTACTGTTAATTTTCATGCTGTTGCAGGCATGTGTGTCGGTACAGGTAAGCCCTGTGACCGGTAATAAGCGGGCTTACGGGTACTCCTGGGAGGAGGAATTAAAGATCGGGGCCCAGGCCGACCGGGAGATCGTGGCACAGTACGGAATGTATGACGACCCGGAACTTTCCGCCTACGTCAGTGAACTTGGAAAAAAGCTGGTTGAGGTGAGCCACTTCAGCCGGGAAACCACCCCCGAACAGTACAGAGGCACCGAGTTTACGTTCAGGATACTGGACAGTCCGGTTGTGAATGCCTTCGCATTGCCCGGCGGCTATGTGTACGTAACACGGGGATTGATGGCACATCTTGAGAATGAAGCCCAGCTTATGGTTGTGCTTGGCCACGAAATCGGACATGTGGCTGCAAGGCATGCCTCCCAGCGCGCAGCTGAACAACAGTTTGGTCAGCTTGCAGTGATAGGCGGAGCCCTTCTTGGAGAGTCTGTTGGACTGGATGGCGGCAGTATCCTTCAGCTCAGCAGCCAGACCGCGCAGCTTTTGTTCCTTTCTTACAGCCGGGATGATGAGCGGGAATCGGATGCGCTGGGCGTTGAATACTCGGCGATGCAGGGCTACATGGCCGCGGAAGGCGGAGAATTCTTCAATTCCTTAAAGCGCATTTCTGAGCGATCAGGAGCCGTCATACCTTCTCACTTATCATCTCATCCGGATCCGGGAGAGCGAAGAGAACGAATTCCTCAGCTTGCCGAAGAGTGGGCGGAAAAGGGATACGAACAGACCATCCTAGATGCTGATGAATATCTACGGATGATTGACGGCATTATGTATGGGGAAAACCCCAGGGAAGGCTTTGAGCGGGACGGGATATTCTACCATCCCGACCTGAAATTTCAGTTCCCTGTTCCTCAGGGCTTTACCGTGTATAATCAGCCCTCGGCAGTATTGTTGGTAAATGAGAATCAGGACGCGATCGTACAATTTACTATCGATTCTGAAAATGACTCCCCGGAAACCTCTGTTCAGGCTTTTTTAGATCAGGAAGGAATCAGTACCACTGCTAAGAGCAGCCGGATGATCAACGGTATGAACGGGTATGAAGCAGAAGCTACCGCAACAACCAGCAACGGTACTGAATTGACCATTGGCATAACGGCTGTAAGTTACAATGGTACCATTTATCGTTTTCTGAACTATACCAGCACTAGTCAGTACTCTGTCTATGAGAAAGAATTTTCCAAAGCTGCTGATGGGTTCGAGCGACTCACGGACCAGAGTATTCTGAACATTCAGCCCATGAGGCTGCAGCTAAGAAAAGCCGATCGGACTGCTCCATTTTCATCTTTTCTCCCGGAAGTTCTTCCGATGAATGTGGAGCCTGAAGAAGTAGCGATCATTAATCAGGTTCAATTAAACGACACCATAGAACAAGGAAGCTGGATAAAAATTCCGGTACAAGAATAGCTATGAGAAAACAATATCACATTCGAGAAGTTGACGGCGAAACGCTCATCTGGGACGTTGACCAGCTGGTTAAATTAACTCAGCATCTGCCTCCTAAAGAAGTGATGCTGGAATCGATCAAAGAACTGGACGAGAACTTCTGGTTCCGGGGCGATGAAGTCCCGTCGGTCAGAAATATTGTAAAACACATCGACCTGGCTGAAAAGGCCAGTTTGAAATATCCGGTTATACTTTCATCAGACGGCCGGGTTATGGACGGGATGCACCGGATCATGAAGGCCCTCATGAAAGGGGAAGAAATGATCAAAGTGGTGCAGTTCTTCGAGGATCCGGAGCCCGATTACGTGAATAAAAGCCTGGATGAGCTCGAATATTAGGGCGGTATGGCCGTAAAATTCCGGCGAAAGGACGGGATTAAAGTCGTATCTTTTTATCACTCAATCTTAACTACCAAGAGGCAGGCGGATGATCTCCAGATATTCCCGAAAAGAAATGTCCGAAATATGGACCGAACAGAATCAGTTTCAGGCGTGGCTGGATGTTGAGCTGGCGGCTTGCTGGGCATGGGCTCAATTAGGCACCATCCCCATGGAAGATGTGGATAAACTGTATGAAAAAGCTTCCTTTGACCTGGATCGCATAAAGGAGATTGAAGCAAAGACCCGACACGACGTGGTCGCTTTTACACGGGCGGTATCAGAAACCCTGGGGGAAGAAAAAAAATGGGTGCATTACGGACTGACCTCCACGGATGTGGTGGATACGGCCTGGGGAGTACGGCTGAAGCAGGCAAACAAGCTCATCCGGCAAGATATGGAACGGATCATCAGTGTGCTGGCCGAGAAAGCCCGGAAGCACAAATACACAGTGATGATGGGGAGGACGCATGGCATTCATGCCGAGCCTACCACATTCGGACTCAAATGTGCCCTCTGGTATGCCGAGATGCAAAGAAACCTGGAGCGATTCAATAAAGCTGCCGAGGATGTGGAGTTCGGGAAATTATCAGGGTCTGTAGGCACTTTCGCCAACATACCGCCAGAAGTAGAGCAGTTTACCTGCAAGAAATTAGGTTTGACTCCTGCTCCGATTTCAACCCAGACTTTACAGCGCGACCGGCACGCCCACTATATCTCCACCCTGGCACTCATCGGCTCCACATTGGAAAAGATGGCTGTGGAGGTCCGCCATCTGCAGCGCAGTGAGGTGCGGGAAGCCGAAGAAGCTTTCCGGAAAGGGCAAAAAGGATCTTCATCCATGCCCCATAAGAGAAACCCTGTAAGCTCAGAGAATATTTCTGGTTGTGCGCGTGTTCTCAGGGGCTATATGGTAACGGCCTATGAAAATATCCCGTTGTGGCATGAGCGGGATATTTCACACTCTTCCGCCGAACGCATTATTCTGCCCGATGCCACCATTCTGCTTGATTACATGCTCAACCGGTTTGCGGGAGTGATCGAGAATCTGGTGGTCTTTGAAGAGAATATGGAGTCAAACATCTGGAAGACCCACGGCCTGGTGTTTTCACAAAGAGTGCTCAATAAGCTCATCGAGAAAGGCATTGTACGTGAAGAGGCTTATGATGCGGTTCAACCACTGGCCATGGAAGCCTGGGAACAACAGAAAGCGTTCAAACCGCTGGTCGAAGCAGACAGCTACATCACTTCCCACCTGAGCCGGGAAGAAATTGACGATGCCTTTGATCTGAAGCACCACACCCGAAATGTGGATACGATCTTTGAGCGGGTGGGTCTGGCCTAATTCCGGTTTTAGAAACACGAGTGTGAACCGATAAGCCTACGACCAATATGAATGTGAATATGAAAGATACAACCACATTTTACAGACGATTGAGTTCGTTAACGAGGCCAAAAAGCTATTCCGGTAAAATTCTGCTCATAGCTTTTCTGGGAACCCATATTCCGCTGATCACCCTTTTTGTGGTCTTAACGTTTATGTATCCCATGGAAGAGCGCTTTCTGGTACTTGGAGTTGCGCTGCTTGCCACGCTGATTGGTTCGGTACTCACGCTATGGTTCCTCTACAAACTGTTAGCTCCCGTCCGCATGACGAATTCTGCGGTGATCAAATATAAGGATGAGAAAGTGGTACCAGATCTCCCAACCGGATTTGAGGATGAGGTCGGTGTGCTGATGGCGAATACTCAATCCATGATCGAAGAGCTTCACGGGCTGCTGTCGCTGAAGGAGAAGCTGATTTCCATGATCTCTCATGACTCCAAAACACCCCTTGGGGCTATAAAAATGGCTACCGAGTTGATCGAAATGGACCTTCCCGAACAATCTTCGGAAGGCGATATTAAAAACTACCTGGACATCATTCGCAGGAGTACTTCTTCCCATATAGAATTTCTGGATAACATGATCTCGATAGCCAGGCTCAATAAGAAGGAAATTACACTAGCAAGGACAAAAATAGACCCGGAAAAGCTTCACGAGGAACTCTACAGTAATCACAAGCTCTATATTGAAGGAAAGAAGCTGAATTACACAAAAAGTATAAAGTCCGGTGACGGAAGCTTTATTTATGCCGACAAGCAAAAGCTGAAGTCTGTCCTCAATAATCTCCTTCAGAACGCCATCAAGTTTACTCCTAAAGAAGGCTCGGTAAAGCTTGAAATGTCTGTCAGTGAAGAAGAGGCCGTGATCCGGGTTTCCGACACGGGAGTTGGAATACCTCGCGAGAAAAAGGAACAGTTATTTCAGCCGTTCAGTGACTCCTCCATGGGAACCGCCAAGGAAAAGGGAACAGGGCTGGGCTTATGGATTGCCAAGCTATTTACGGACTTACATCAGGGAGAAATATCGGTGGAGTCTGATGAAAACGGATCCGTCTTTACGGTAAGGATCCCCGGCAAATAGTCACCTACTTAAAGCTTTCAGCCAGTTCCCAGCGCTTCACCTTTCCGGTCATGGTTCTGGGGATTTCCTCAACCACCTTCAGTTCTTTGGGGATCTTAAAATCGGTGAGGTCCTTCTGAAGATCTTTCTTGATAGCTTCCAGGCTGGGTTTTTTACCATTAGACGAAGTAACAACGGCGGTGATTTTTTGTCCCCATTCTTCATCGGGGATACCGATCACCACCGCCTCTTTTACGGAGGGGATTTTTTCAAGAGCCTGTTCCACTTCCCTTGGATTGACATTCTCACCCCCGGTGATGATCAGGTCGTCGCGGCGGGACTCAATGAACAAATGCCCGAAACCATTCATATGGCCGTAGTCCCCGGTTTTAAACCATCCTTTTTCGTCAAACTTTCCTTTGTTCTGTTCCTTATCAAAATAGCCGTCAAAAACCTGGGGTCCTTTCAGCCAGATACTGCCGGACTGGTTCTTCCCAAGCACTTTGCCGTCCTCGTCCCGGATCTGCAGTTCGTTGGGTGAAAAAGGCCGGCCCACACTCTGGATTGGGGTATAGATCCCGGATGGCGCAGTCAGGGGATTCGCAACGATCTGCGCGCAGGTTTCGGTCATCCCGTAACTGGAAACAATCGGGATGCCCCGCTCTACGGATTTGCGCAATAACTCCCTGGTGGTAGGTCCGCCGCCCAGAAGTATGGCTTTAAAATCCCGGTGAGTCTTGAAGAGGGGATCGTCCAGCAGCCGTTTGAGCATAGTAGGCACCAGTGATGCAGCCTGAAAGCGGGGGTTTTCTCCCAGAAATTCCTTGATCATCTCTTCGTGAAATTTACCCATCCGGTAGATGGCCGAACCGTAGATGACGGAACGAAGAATGATGGAAATACCACCGATATGATTCAGAGGAAGGCATAGCAACCAAAAGTGATTGGGATCGGGCTTGAAATTTTCTGATGAGGCCTTAGCCGCAGCGATCATTTGCCGCCGTTTTAAAGGCACGATCTTTGGGCGGCCGGTGGTGCCCGATGTGAAGAAGTACCCAAAAACCTCGGAGCCCTTGATCTTATCCGGATCGGGCAGCTTCATATTCCGGATATCAAAAGTGAACGCGTTGAGGAAGAAGTTCTCATCCATATGGATGATGTCGTCTCCTTTCAGGCGGTTGCGGTTGGCCGTGTCACAAAAGATCAGGGAGGGGTGAAGCTCCTGCACATATTGTTCCAGCTCTTTCTGTTTCAGCTTCGGGCTGAGAGGTATCACGGGAATACCCAGCTTCCAGCATGCGGCTATGCCGAAGATGAGGAGATCAGAGGACTCAGAAAGAAAAGCGACCGGCCATTTCAAAGAGTCGGCATTTTGTTCTATGATGTCTTTAAAGTAGGCGGTAAAGCGATCCAGGTCATGATAGGTGAACATGCCGTGCTCAGAAGTCAGAAAGACTTCCTGAGGATTGTTCTTGCGAAATTCAAAAATATGTAGCCGAGACTTAAACACCCTTTATATGATCTCCCGTAATTGTTCTTTCAACAGCGTAATGCCCAGCCCGGGTTCGGTTCCCAGTTCCAGTGTCCCGGATGTACAGGAATCTTCTCCCAGATCCGTCTCCAGCATTGAGCCTGTTGACAAACCGTGCGCAAAAGTCTTTGAACCCCATTGCGCAGCTATATTAGCTGTTGATGTCCTTCCAACTATGCTTTCCAGAGATGTTGTGATAACAACATCAATGTTATGAGAGTTTGCAAGCTCAATTGTTACGCGGATATCATCGAAGCTTCCAAACAGCATAGGCTTCAGTATGAAAACATCAGCAGCTGAACTCTCTGATAGTCGGGTCGCATCGCTTTTGTTCCTCAGAGATTCGTCGGCTGCTATGCGGACTCCGGTTTCTTCCCGGACCCTGCGCATTCCTTCAATATCATCGGCGCGTACAGGTTGTTCGCAGTACTCAATGTGATACAGGGACAGGACATTCAACTGCCTGATCGCCTCCTCAACCGACCAGGACTGATTGGCATCGATCCGCATGTTAAGATCCGGAAACTCGGAACGGAGGGAACGGATAAGGCTTTCTTCTTCCCGCGGGTTGAGCCCCACTTTCAGTTTCAGGGTCCGGTACCCCTGTTCATAGAGATACCGGGCTCTTTGGAGGTTCTTTTTGGCAGAGGAGGAACCTAAAACGGCATTCACCTTCACGCCGGGCTCCGGTTTGTCGCCCAGGGTTTGCCTGAAAGGCACTCCGGATCGTTTGGCCCTGAGATCGTGAACGAGCGTATCAAGTCCGAAGAAGAGAGAGGGGGTTGTGTGTATTTGTTGAAGGACATTGCGGAGCTCCTCAAATGCGCCTTTGTCAATCGACTCAGAGATGAACTCCCTGTTGAGCCTGAGAATGGAAAGGATTTCTTCCGGCGATTCTTCAGAAAAACCCGGCAATGGAGCCACTTCGCCGCAAGCTTCAATATCTCCGTCCCGGAATACCAGTATCAGTCCCTTTCGGTGGGTGTAGGTGCCTGCAGCCGTTCTAAAGGGAGTGTTAAAAGGCAGGTTGTATGAATAGATCCTGAGCATTACAACACGATACCTAACGTAAATAGAATTCCAAACAATGCCATGAACCTTGCTGTTTGTTCAAGCTGTGCGTTGAGTTTAGATTTATTGGTTTCTGTCCAGACGGTGCGGCATTGCAAAATTGCGACCGGAAGAATGATGAATGGAAGAAAAACCCAGACGTCGTATCCCAGCTGATAGTAAAAATGCGGGGGGATGGCATAAGCCAGAAGCAACATCACGGTGTACTCGATCTTCAGTATTTTTTCGCCAAAGATCACTCCAAGCGTTTTTTTTCCCGCTTTTTTATCCTGTTCCACATCTCTGAGATTATTGATCACAAGGATGTTCGTGCAAAGTGCACCAACCGCAAGTGATGCCCAGAACGTATCCACCGACCAAGCAAGCGCGTTCACGTAGTAGGTGGTCATAACGGCTACTATGCCGAAGAACAGAAATACAAAAATGTCGCCCAGTCCATTATAGCCCAGTGGAAAGGGCCCCCCGGTATATAGAATTCCGAACAACAGAGACAGTAAGCCGATCACGAGAACGATCAGCCCTCCGGTCCAGACAAGATAAAGCCCCGATAAGAAGGCCAGGAACATGGTCCCGATGGTTGCACGAAGCATGGCTTTAGCCGGAATAAGCCCTGCCGATGTAGCTCGCTGAAAACCAATCCGCTCTTCCGTATCAGCCCCCTTGATAAAATCGAAGTAGTCGTTCGCAAAATTGGTTCCTACCTGAATAAGTAAAGCACAGAACAGGGCGACCAGTGTGGCTGCAACATTGAATTGCCCGTCGTGCCAGGCGATCGCAGAACCAACAAGTACCGGAACGAATGCAGCGGACAGGGTCTTGGGACGCGCAGCTTCGATCCAGATTTTTAATTTTCGGGCCGTCATAGAGTCAGGTAGTGGATAAAAAAAGTGTGGATAACTGAAGGGCTGAAGATACATTTTTTAGGGAGGCCTGAAAAAAGTGAAGATTCAAAAAACGTAAACTAAAAAGATTAAGCCGGGATGGAGTGGAAACGCTTCTACACATAAAAAATTTAAATAAATACTTGGCAATACCTCCTAAAATTAATTGTTGATAAAAATATGATTAAATTTTTGAGAGTAATCTCAAAAGGGCATTATATTTACCGCTGAATTTTAACCTAAATCAACTACGACCTCGCATGGGTGCATCAAAACTTGAATACATCTGGCTCGACGGCTATAAACCTACCCAGGGCCTCAGAAGCAAAACAAAAATTATTCATGATTTCAGTGGTAAGCTGGAAGACTGTCCGGAGTGGTCTTTTGACGGTAGCTCTACGGAACAGGCAAAAGGGAATTCTTCAGACTGTTTGCTCAAGCCTGTGGCCATTTTTCCCGATCCTTCCCGCACCAATGGATATCTCGTGATGACGGAAGTACTTAACGCGGATGGGACGCCACATGAGTCTAATGCGCGCGCGACTATTAACGATGAGAGCCAGGAATTCTGGTTCGGCTTTGAACAGGAATACTTTCTCTGGGACCCTGAGACCGACAAGCCCCTCGGTTTTCCGGATGGAGGTTATCCGGCACCACAGGGGCCATACTACTGCGGAGTGGGCGCCAATGCTGCATTTGGCCGCGATATCGTGGAAGAGCATCTGGACATTTGTCTTGGAGCCGGCCTGAATGTTGAGGGCATCAATGCCGAGGTAGCAGCCGGACAATGGGAATTTCAGATCTTCGCCAAAGGAGCAGAGTCCGCGGGAGATCAGATCTGGGTAGCCCGCTTTCTGCTGGAGCGAACGGCAGAAGCGTACGGCGTGGCTGTAAACTGGCATCCCAAACCTCTTGGTAAACTGGACTGGAACGGATCGGGAATGCACGCCAATTTTTCCAATGAACTGATCAGGACTGCCGGATCCAAAGAAAAGATCGAGGCGGTATGTGAAGCATTCCGGGATGTGGTTAAGGAACATATTGATGTTTACGGTGCCGATAACGATCAACGCCTGACCGGGGCGCATGAAACCGCTGCCATTGATCAGTTCTCCTACGGAGTATCGGATCGCGGTGCGTCAATTCGAATTCCTATTTATACCGCCACCCATGGGTGGAGCGGCTATCTTGAGGATCGTCGCCCGGCTTCGAACGGGGATCCTTATAAGATCGCCGCACGAATCATCGAGACCGTAAAATCAGCAAAAGTATAGCTTTTGTCTGATCGTGGTACTTAAAATTACACCCCGCTTCTGAGAGGAAGTGGGGTTTTTTATTGGATTCTACTTTGGTATTATGAGAAGCATACGATCCAAGACTTCTCTGGTATGAGCTCCTTGTTGCGAATTGCTTTTCTTACTTTGCTGCTACTGATTTCTTTTCAGGGGACAGAGTACGGCGCATTGATGGCTTTTCAACTCAGTGATCAGCCACCCACCAAAGGCTCCGCATTTTATGCACATATCATTAAGCCCGTAGCTTATTCACCGGCCATGAAAGGGAAATTCATGTCCTTGGAGCCACTCACTTCACTGTCTCAGGTTGAAAGTGAAGGTCAGTGGATCGACGTATCGGAATCGGAATACGAATATAACTCAAACTCAACACAGATTACCCGCACAGAGTATTTTCTTTTTCAGGGGAACAGGTATGAAGCTGCTACTCATCACTACAAGTTCAGCATGGATGGATACCCGGAAGAATATTTCATTACCAATTCAGGGGAAGAAATTTACAGGGTCGGGTTTAATTATGCCGAATCGGGCAGAATCCAGAGCGTTGTCTATTATGATTCAGGCTCAGAGATCAGCCGGACCTTATTTAACTATGTAACCCCGGATTCGATAAGGGTCACTTTCGTGCTGTCAGATCGGACCAACAACAATTCCTATTTCAGCCAAAGAGACGGAAACCTGTATGAAGGTCATGTTTACGGGTATTATGACCGGTTTACTTATATCGGTATTAGCTTCGATGAATACCTGAGAAGCGTGTTCGATGATTTCTTTTTCTTTGAGACATTGAATGAGCGCAAAAGCATCGAAGCTCTCACCTTTGACCCGTACGCCCGGCATGTGCTGTCAGAGGACTCCGGGAAGGTAACAGAAATGAGATATGAGCTTTTTCAGGAAAGTATATCCGGCTGGATCCCGCAGTATCAGGAGTTGTATGAATATGAAGGGGAACGCATTACCGCAGTATATTCGAACGACTACATAAACGGATCTTGGAGCCCGCAGGAGCGAATGTTTTTTGGGTATGGGATGGTGGTTTCGAACGAAACAGCAGAGGAGGGAGGCAGGAGCTTCCGTTTGAACCAGAATTATCCAAACCCGTTCAACCCCGTGACTAATATATCATTCCGGCTACAGGAACCCCGGTTCGTGGATCTAAGAGTATATAATGTTTTAGGGGAAGAGGTCGCGGTTCTGGCTTCAGGGATGAGAACTGCCGGCCTTCATGACATCACTTTTGATGCTTCGGGTTTAACCAGTGGTATCTACTATTACCGGCTAAGGGCTGCCGGCAAGGTCGAAACCCGTTCGATGCTTCTGCTGAAGTAAGCGCGAACAGAATTCATAAAATCAGAACAAAGCCAATGAAAGAAATAAGCTGGTCAGATTTTGAGCAGGTAGAGCTGAGAGTCGGGACCATCATTGAAGCGGAGGTTTTCCCTGAAGCCAGGAAACCGGCATATAAGCTCAAAATTGATTTCGGTGATAAGATTGGCATCCGGAAGTCATCAGCACAGATTACCCATCACTACAGGGTGGAGGAGTTACCCGGCAAACAGGTAATTGCAGTAGTAAACCTTCCTCCCAAACAGATCGGTCCCTTTATATCAGAGTGTCTGGTTACAGGCTTTCCGGATGATCAAAACGAAGTGATCCTTGCCGTACCGGAGAAAAAGGTACCCAACGGTGCAAAGCTGTATTGAACAAGCCGCGTTGAGCTATTCCGCCCTCCCGTTTGCCCCGGTTGAAATTCTGCTTTGTGAGTTTGCTGTAACTCCTTAGCTTTGGTTTCAATTTCAAGTATGTACTATGTCAAGATTACTAGTTCCTTTGTTGACGGCTATTCTTCTGGGAAGCCCCCTGAGTGTGAATGCACAGGAGTTATCCAATGATGGCTCCGAAGACACTTCCTTTTTTACGCTTACCATAACCGGTATTCAAAAAATTGAGGGAGAGATCCGGATTGCAATGTTCGATTCTAAGGAGAAATATACCAAAGACCCCCTGCATGCCGTCGTGCTTCCGGTAGATTCTACCGTGGTGGAATGGAGTGTGGACGCACTGCCTTACGGGGAATACGCCATTGCCATCTATCATGATAAAAATACCAATGGAAAGCTGGATACCAACCTCCTTGGTATCCCCAAAGAGGATTACGGTTTTTCCAACAATGCGCGGGGGCGCTTTGGTCCGGCCTCATGGAAGGCCGCCAGGTTTCAGGTCATCGAATCCAGTGTTCAAACTACGGTACACATCCGGTAAGTATATCCGTGTTTGATAATTAGTGGGTTTTACCCATCTTCCTGCTATTCTTTAACTAAACTACAGAGGTATCTATGGATATGCATCACAATCAGGCACCGGTAATGACGGTGAAAGACTGGGTTATCACCATGCTGATTACAGCAATTCCACTGGTTGGTTTCGTCATGCTTTTTGTATGGGGATTCAGCGACAGTGAAAACCCGAGTAAGAGTAACTGGGCCAAAGCAACGCTCATTATGTTTGCCATTGGCGTAGTGCTTTACATCTTGTTTTTCGTGTTAATATTCGGAGCTATGTTCTCCTCCGGGGCGTTCGACTCTATGTAATAAAAAGGCTCCTTCGGGAGCCTTTTTTATGTGCAACACTTCCCTGATGAGCCCGTAGCCAAGTCCGAATTAAATCAGTGAGTTCATGCAACAGTTCTTTAAGTCCGTTTCCATCGCTCTTCAGAATATAAGGGCTAATCCGTTACACACTTTCCTTTCCACCCTGGGTATTATTATCGGCGTTGCAGCCCTGGTAGGCATACTTGCCCTTGGTGACGGTCTGGAACAAACCGGAAGACAGGCCATCGCAAACAGCACTTCACTAAATCTGCTGACGGTCTCCTCCAAAAGCTCAAAAACCGTCAAGGGAGTACGTGTTGAGGTGGATGACCGTCCGGCCCTCTCGATGGATCAGGTGTATCAGGTGCGTGAACGCTATGAGGGGAGAGCGACTGTCGAATATTTTGAAAGAAGCACTCATCAGGTGTCTTATGGCGACTCTCTGACGGGAGCATATGTGCAGGGGAACATGGAGCATTATTTAACCATGATTCCGGATTCTTTGTGGAAAGGGAGGACTTTAAGTGCGGAGGATATTTCCGAAGCCAGTGCGGTGGCCGTGCTGACCTATGAGATGGCGAAGCGCCTAAGTGCGGATCCCGGGAATTTGTTGGGGGAAAAGATACTGCTGGACAGTGAGGAGCTTCAGGTTATAGGTGTGCTATCTGAAAGAGAAAACGACGTTCCCCGCCTTTTTGTGCCCATCACTTATTTCACCCGGGAAGGGGAGCACTATCCGGAGTTGGTCCTGAAAGTAAATAAAGCAGAAGAAATACCGCAGGTAGAGGAAGAACTTAAAGCATGGCTGGATGAGGAGTTCGAACTGGGTAATGAGGCGTTCTCCTTTACGTCCAATCAAATGAGGATAGAGCAGTTCTCACAGGGGATTCTGCTCTTCAAGTTAGTGATGGGGGCCATTACCGGGATATCCGTACTGGTGGGAGGAATTGGTATCATGAATGTCCTTTTGATATCCGTGACTGAGCGCACCAAAGAAATCGGCATTCGAAAGGCAACAGGAGCCAAGAAGAAAGATATTGTACTCCAGTTCATGGCGGAGTCCGTGACCGTATCCATGGTGGGGTGTTTGCTGGGGTGGGCCATCGGTATTGCAGGGACTTTTGCTTTTGTGGGTGTCATCAACCGCTTTCTGGAAATAGGGCAGTTCCAGGCTGCCATCGGCGCGGGTACGGTACTCACGATCCTTTTGGTGGCGCTGGTAACAGGCGTGGTCTTTGGTACTTATCCGGCCTGGAGGGCGGCTCAGCTCACGCCGGTGGATGCCATCCGGCATGAGTGAGCAGCATCCATCTTATTGCTGACGTACCTTAATGTCGCCGCTGCGGTTCACGATCGTAATCCTTCCGGATCCGTTGCCTATTTTACCGACAATTCGTTCTTCATTCCGGTCCTTAACATTCTGTTCCACCGCAATGGACAGATTGGAGTTGATGTCTCCGTAGCGGACCTCAAAATCCACTACTCCCTCAAAGCCGGATTTCAGGTTCAACTCAACGTCCCCGTATTCCGATTCGATGTCGGCGATATTCAATGGCTCGACAGCCTCTACACGAACGGAACCGGAACGGTTATTGATGCGAAGCTCGGTTCCTCTGAAGTTTCTGACATCAACGGGAAGATATTGTCCGTCGATCAGTAAATTTCCTTCCAGCCCGTTGATATCAATGTCGCCGGAGTGGTTATTGATGATCCCGTTTCCGCCTACATCAGAGAGTGTAATGTTGAGGTAGCGCCCCTGAATTTGCACATGACTTCGGATATCGGAAAAGCGCAGATTGGCTGAACGGCCTTTTACATAGACACCCTCAGTTCCGGTAATATTTTCAGCCGTTATATTCAGATAATTGCCATCGGCATTCAGAAACAGCGCGGTGTTCACGGATACCTTAGAGCTTTGGTTGTCCATCCGGATTCCGCCTTCGATGTTGGTGAGTTCATATTCAACATAAGGGCCTTTAGCGGTGATATTCCCTTTGATATCAAAAGCATTCACTACACCACTTCGGTTTTCAATTTCAAGATCTCCGTTTACTTTTGAGATGTTGAGTTTGGAATAGCTGGCGTCAACTTTTACCGCTCCGGTAACACCCTGGACATCCACATTGCCGGACCGGTTGGAGATCAGAACGTCTCCCTCCGTATCCGTTACCATGATCTTACCATATGGATTACTGATCGTCAGGCCTTGTCTGATACCGCTTGCTCTGACCTGGCCGCTCCGGTTATCTGCATACAGACCCCGGAGTATATTCCGGACGTTCACATTGGAGTATCGGGTTTGAACTTGCAACAGCAGATCAGAGGGCAGAGTTATCTGTAACTCGTGCTTTTTGATTCTGTGATTTACGGTTCTGTTTTTATGAGCGGGGAAATCAATGGTGACCTGCGCTTCACTTCCGAATGTTTCGAATTTAGGATCGAAGTTTTCAAAGAAATGCTGATACGCTTCTTCATTGCCCTCAAACGTATAGGTATAGGAGATCTTATCGGTAGAGCTTCCGTCAAAAGTGATCTTCATTCCTGTGTCGATCGTCCAGCTTAGCTGGTCAATACCCTGTGCGTTGAATTCACCGGTTTTGGTTCCGCTCTGAGCCTGTACCAGAGTTGGTAACAGCAGAAACAGAACTGTAATTAACATCTTGTTCATGATTGATCCTCTTCGTTTAGCAATAGTTCTTTGTAAAAATCCAGTTTGGTGGCATAAAGCTGGCGGAGGTTGCTCTCCTTCGAAGGGGTAACCCCGTTCAGCATCATGTCTGTCTTTAGCTCATCGATCAACCGATCGATCTCCGCGATCGCGTCGGCGGTGGACTCTATGGAAGGCTTGGTTCGTTCCCCGGCCTGATTGATCAGGATAGGGGTGATCTGTTTTAACTGATCACTGGCGGTATTCAGAGCCGTGTACATCTTTTCGTCAGGTTCATCGGGTTTGAGGAGCTCATTAGCCGTTGTGTATACTCCTATCAGGGCAAACAGCATGAATACTGCAGCCGCATTACCTATCCAGAAGCTTTTCCAGTGTAATGTCCGTATTGAGGACGGCCCGGAGCGGGGAAGCTCCTCCTCAATACCAGCCCACATCACTGCCCGTTCGGCGGAGGTGGGAAGGTCCGTTGATTCGTATAAGTCTTTATTCTTCATGATTCACCTGTTTTCTGAGTTCATTTTTTGCCCGGTGAAGGGTAACTCTGGACGTCACTTCACTGATGCCAAGCATATTGCCAATCTCTTCATGGCTGTAACCTTCTGCGATATGAAGCAGGCAGATGATCCGTTTGTCTGGCGTGAGCTGCTGCAATGCGTCTTTGGCTTTTTTCCAGTTGGCTTGTTCGGTGATGTCTTCCCCGGTTTCATCCTCTATATGGCTTTCATCCAGTTCCAAAAAGTGCACCTTCCGGCGCATATCCGTTCGCATCTCATTTAATCCGATGGTAAACAGCCAGGTCTTAAAGCTGGATCGCTCCCGGAACTGGTCCAGCCGGTCAAACGCTTTGATGAATGCCCGCTGAGTCCATTCCCGGGTCTGCTCTCTGTCTTCCGAAAACTGATTCAGAAAACGAAAAAGCATGTCCACATACAGATCGTAAAGCAGCTTGAAAGAAGGCTGATGACCTTCCTTTGCTTTGCTTATCAGCCGGTATTCATCATGTATCGGATTCAACGCGTCGTTCATTTGTGGCTTAGATGCAGGGAAGCTAGTTAATGTTACGTCCCAGGCAAAGTTTTTGAAATGGGTAGGCCTCGCATGGGCATGTTAGCATCATGATGTGAACAAGGAGGGCTGAAAAATTCAGTTAATTAAGGCAGGCGATAACGCTTAACTCAAAAAGGAGGCCTTATGAAACGGCAAGTATTTTTCACATTTATTTCAGCACTTATTGTATTCATGGGTTCCGCTCAGGCTCAGAACTATACCTTTCGGGTCAATTATGACAGCTACAGGTCTGCCGACTTCGATCGCAGGACCCTCCGCCGTGACCGAATTGAGCTGGAGCGTTTCAGATCTGAAGTGGACTATTTCAGAACACTTGCCGATCGCAGAAAAGTTTTTGAGGCCCGCCGCGTCAAAGCAGGTATTCTGAAGCTGATGCGACAGGAGATACGCGACACCCGGTACAAGATCAGGAGGGCAGAAGAAGAGCTGTACCATGACCGTACGTACGGACTCCGCCAAAAAGGCAAAAGAACGCAGGAATACGGTAAGCGGGAATACACCCGCCGAAAGAGGGGGAGAGGATATAACGACAGCTTGCTCGATCTGCAGCGTTGGAGAAAACTGGAAAAAAGACAGCTGGCCCTCCTGTTTAAACTGGAAAATACCCACCTGGACCGTTCAAAGCGATACTGGAAGCAGGTGCGGAAACATATCCGGGTCATGCATGATTTTGAGCGGACCATGGAGAAAGACCTGTACATGAGCAGGGCCGAAATCCGTGAAAAAGATTACGGACGCTAACCAGTCCTTCACTGGTTGACACACACAGCTCCAGAGCCTCTCTCACAACAGGGAGGGGCTTTTTTTGCACATATAAAAGCAACAGGCAGGTTTTCTTATTTTAAGTGAAAACAGTATAATCATTGAACGTTCGGGTTTTGGGTACTTTCAGGCACACATATCAATTCCAATCAATCATCAGGAATACAGGACTGGCCTGGGTTCTGGTTCTGCTGGCTCTTCCTCAAGCATCTGCCTTTCAACTACCGGTACCCAAGGATTATACCGTACTGACTCAGAATTCCGGAGAGGTTAGCAGGGAAGAGAAGAAGGCATTTAAATTTATTCTGAAAGATGTTCGTATAGATCCGGATTATTCCGGCGCAATGTTGGATAAATGGGACTGCAATTGTAAACCCGGTATTAAAAAGGCTTCTGTGAGTGTGATGTGGAATGTACTCATGGGAGAAGCTATTGAGGACTATAAGTTTTATTGGGAGGGTACAGGGCACTATCAGGGAGAGGGTGCATTTGGAGTTTCTAATCTCTATGTGCTTCTGGAGAAATACCCGGATCTGCTTAAAAGATACATAAACGATGTGATTCCCCGGTTTAAGCTAAGAT
Source organism: Balneola sp. (assembly GCA_965267385.1). GTDB lineage: Bacteria > Bacteroidota > Rhodothermia > Balneolales > Balneolaceae > Balneola. Next base: position 1,775,820 of record OZ253957.1, on the reverse strand, counting down.
TTAGCGTGAAACTACAGGATCCTGAATATGGGATGCAGAATCCGGGCTTTACGAAAGTAGTAAGCAGTGATCTGTTTATGGTGGGTAAGTCTGGTAAGCTGGCCGATGTTTCCGTGTCTTCCAGCCCAGGCTGGGAAAAGTTCTTTACCAGACCTGATGGAGTTCGGTTGCTGGACGGGGAGCTGGAGAGAGATGTCAAGAAACTGAAGCCACAGTTTATGAAGTCCCGGAAGATTACGGTATATGCTGAGATCTTTGACCTGGAGTGGCCCAGAGCAATTATTGAAGCTATTGTGGAAGAATATGAACGCCGGGAAGGGCTGCTAAAAGAGGAAGAAACCGAAAAGGATAGCAGGGATACAGAGGAGGACGGCTTCTGGACTGGTGAAGAGGAGGAAGAGGATGGAAGTGAAGAAGAGAAGAGAGCTGAAGGTGAGGATGACTTCTGGAAGGGGGATAATGATAAGAAGGAAACCGAAGAAGAGGATAGCTATTGGAGGGGGGAGGGAATGGAAAAAGCTCAGCGTAAGGAAGGATTCTGGGATGGAACAAGCCCGCAAAGTCTTTCAGATGGCGGAAGCGGGGATTACCTGATTATTCCTAAGATCGTTCAGCGTGATGGTAAGTTCGGAGTCGTTGACAGTCTAACCAACCGTATACTCATACCTTTTAAATACGATAGAATTGGTAGATATCAGGATGGTATAGCCACAGTTTATGAAAAATCATCAGATGGAGAAAAAAAACGAATTCCAATTGCCGGATGCCATGATGCCTCATATAGTGAGTACCTTCAATACACGGTTAATTCAGATGGCGCCATTTTATTAGGCCCCACTCCTGTACTTTTCACTTATGGCGGATGGCATGGGCTATATCTTGTAACAGCTGAATACGCTGCTTTACCAGCTGAAGTAAAAGAGGCCAGACGAAAGCGAAACAGGGAGCGGTGTATGAAAATAACTAAGGAATTTTTAGATCCAGTAAAAAGTGCTTTTAAAGTGCGAGGTGGATTAATAAACCCTAAAGGCTGATGAAAAAATTTATTTTATTAAAAGTAACACTTCTAATCTCTACAAGTTTATTGTCGGCACAATCTGCAAGTGACCGGGCCCGGGCCTATTATTTCCAGGCGGAAGGGATGTATGAAGCCGGTGACTATAAAAAGACCCTCGAATATCTGAAGGAAGCTGAGGACCTGCTAGGGGAAAGTAACGCCCGGATCGAGCTGCTTGCAGTGAAGGCGTTATTTGCCGATAAACAATACAATGAGGCAAAAAGCCGAATTTCACGTTTCTACACTGTGGAATCTACGGATGCGATGAAGCGGGAAATGTCCGGGTATATCGTACAGGTAGAGGATAAGCTCAAAGAGATCGAAGAGGAAAAAGAACGGCAGCGCCTGGCCCGGATCGAAGCCGAACGGGAAGCGGCCGAAGCCAGGGAAAGAGCCCGCAGACAAGCGGAGATTGAGAAAGAACGACAGCGCATCGCAAACGAACGAAGGAATGCGCTACGTGCCCGGCGGTTGATGTTGACTAATAAGTACCTCTCAGGAGTCTGGAAATCAGTTGACGCTCCGGCGAATAGCAGGGGAACTCAAATTACCTTTGTACCCACCGGAGACTATACAGGTTATTATTATGCTGAACGAAAGACCAATGACCTGAGTCTGGAGCAGTACGCCGACCTGGGCGGAACCGATCAAATGGATTACAGCGGGGCCTATTCCCGGATGGCTGAAATGGAAGGAAGGATTTTTATCAAATATTCCGAAGGAGTCACGGAAGGCATCACGATCAAAGACCGTACAAATCCAATCTCCAAGAAGCAAAACAAGGAATATTTACTGAATAAGAGTACAACTGACGGTTCGATCTACCTGGGAGCTTATGAACTGGTGTACGATGAGGATCAGATCCTTATGAAAGAAGAGGTGCTTCTGGACCTCGAAATCTTTAAAGGCTGGCAGTACGATCTGGATCCCACCAATAATGTGGATGCAGACGGATTTCGCCGCTATGATATAAAGGCAGATGGTCCCATATATGCGCTCAGGGAAGGTGGAACCCTGGATCATCAACATCCGGTGGACTATGGCCTGCTGGAGAAACACAGGGATGGAGCAAATCCGGCTAAAGTTTTGACAAATCTGTACTCCCTTCAAAAAACATCGAATGAAACAATTGGACTAACTCAGTTTGGATTTAGCATTGAGCAGCTGGCGGATCTGCTGGAGGTACAAAGTGATCTGTTTCCCACCGATCGGATCTGGGCATTTCCTATGCAAGATGGCCGAAACAATACCGGTTTTACAGTTCTCTCGGACGATCTGGATACCTTCGTGAATCTCAAGGCCAATGAACTGTATGAGGCAGGTGATCCCGAAGAAGCTTTTGAGCTTCTCCAGGTAAATGCCGGATACGGGAATGTTCGGAGTCAATACTTGCTGGGACTCTTGTATGTGTTAGGAGAGGGGGTTGCTGAAGATGAGCAGCAAGCCATCAATTGGTTCAAACAGTCGGCGGATCAGGGCTATGCACCTTCCCAGTGCCAGCTTGGAATGGCCAACTTATACGGATACGGAATGCCCGTAGATCAGCATACAGCAGTCCGATGGATGGAAGGGGCAGTGAGAGATGAAGATTCTGTATGCAACTACCACTATGGGAAAATGCTTCTGCATGGCTGGGGTACCGATGCGGACACCACACGTGCGAAGGATTTACTCACCCGTGCTGCGGAAGAAGGAAAGGCGGAAGCAGCTTTTTTGTTGGGCACTACTTGGGAAAGACAAAACCGATTGGGAATTGCTCGAAATTGGTACCGCAAAGCAGACGAATTGAGACAGGAGGGGATGCAGGAGTTTATCAGTGCTGTATCTTTAAAGATCAGAGACTTTGAGGAAAGCAAGAGTAAAGGCTTTCGCCTTCGTCTTCCAAAGATCCGAATGCCCCGGTTCATTCGCGGGGGTGGAGATGCCGAACCGGACACGACCTCGTCTGAATGGCAACGAAAGAATGAGCAGGATAAATCTGCAGACCGGGCGCGTGTCATGATCCGACAAAAGGAATACACCAGAGCCTTAAATCTGCTGATAGGCAATGCGGCTGGTGGACATGCGGAATCCCAAATGCTGCTGGGTAAAATGAATCTGAATGGGCAGGGATTACCGCAAAGTAATGGGGAGGCATTCAAACTGTTTAAGAAAGCTGCGGAAAAGAACAACGCGGAAGCCCAGTTCTGGTTAGGGGATATGCATTTCAAAGGAACCGCTCCCGAATTCAGTTCCGCGAAGGGGCTCAGTTGGTACGAAAAGGCGGGAAATAATGGCAATATGAGGGCTCAGTTTAAACTTGGTTCGCTGTATTACAAAGGCGAAGTAGTCACCATCAATCATGTGAAAGCTTTTAAGTGGTTTGAAAAAGCGGCTCAGCAGGGACATCTGGAGGCAGCCTACTACACCGGAAGAATGCTGTATCTGGGGGAGGGAGTGCTTATTGATGAATCGGAAGCGCGGGACTGGCTGGAACTGGTGGCGGCAGAAGGAGAGTTTCGGTTGAGTGCCTTTTATCTGGCGGAAATGTTCGAGCTGGGAAGAGGGGGAGCTGAAGACTTATCTGAAGCCATATCCTGGTATGAAGAGCTCTTTACTTTTGCCGAAAGAGACGAGTTCAATTCAAAAGCAGCATTGCGATTATTTGAACTCTATAGAAAGGAGAACACGCCTGCTTATGAACGAATGTTTACGGATAGAGAGCTTCTGGATCTGGTGAAAGAACACGGAGACAGCTACAGTAAAGAGGTGGCCGAAGGACACTTGAGTCGTTTGTAAGGTAGCATTTGCTGGAGGATCAGATCGCCATCCTGTTCCGATTCCGCAACCAGGACTTTGGCCGACCGTTCAGATACCGGAATCAGGTCAGGAATCATCAGCATTTACTGTACGATTTCGAGGAAACCATGCGAAGGGATATCAGGCTCAGCAGGGCCGAAATCCGTGAAGGCGCTTACGGACGATAGTTTCCGGATTGTTATCACCCTTTGTTCCCTCTGATACCTCCTTCAAAAAGAAGGGGGTATTTTTTGATTGAATCAGGTCACATCCCTGATTTCAGGATACTTCAGGAAGAGGCTCCTTGCATAGGGACAGAGGGGAAGAATTTTGAGCATATGCGTGCGGGCATATTCTACTGCGTGAAAAACCAGCGCTTTCCCCAAACCTTCCCCGCGATGGGCATCGGAAACCTCGGTGTGATCGATGATGATGCGTTCCGGCCCGGCTTTGGAGTAGGTGAGCTCTGCGTATGGATCATCGGCCGATCCGATATAAAAACTCCCTTTAGTTTTGTTTTCTTCGTGATGGATCTTCATAGCAAATACATAAATGGATCGTGAGATTTTGACTGAGGCACAAAGATATAAGCTTAATACCTCCCCTTGTGATGCTCTTTCAGGTCTTCCGGGTTCATAACTTCCGCATCATCCTGATCCAGTTTCATGGCTTCTGAAGGTGACAACTCAAGAATTTTTTTAAGCTTATCTTTGTCAGGCTTCAGAGTAGCTAAATAAGCCGTGCAGATTGCGGCTATCCCTAAAGGAATCAGGCTGCCGGATAACACACAGGCTACGGCTCCGAAAATGGCTGCCCCTTCAATAGAAGCTCCTCTCAGTAAAGTAGCACCCCGGTAGGTAGCCAGTTTACTGCTCAGCCCGTCTTCCTGAAGTCCTTTTTTAATGATGCCGTTGAAGAGAAACTGAGAACCGAAAATACCCCATAATCCAAATATGAGGCTGAGTATCAGCAAGCTGAAACCAAAGTCGTCAGAGGGTTCTACAACTGCGAGTTGACTCAAAATGACGGCAATGGTGATGGAAAGCAATGCTCCCCCCATCAAAATCATATGGATGAGCCTTGATAGCTTAAAATATTCACTTGTTGTTATCATCAGGAGGGGGATCGTTTAAATTTAGACCAGTCCGGGGCCCTTTTTTCCAGAAAGGCGTTCTTTCCTTCCTCGGCCTCGTCCGTCATATAGGCAAGCCGGGTGGCTTCACCGGCAAATACCTGCTGCCCCACCAAGCCGTCATCAATGAGGTTGAAAGCGAACTTGATCATTTTGATGGCCGTAGGACTTTTTGCAAGAATTTCCTGTGCCCACTCATAGGCCGTTTGTTCCAGTTCTTCGTGAGGGATCACAGCATTTACCATGCCCATCTCATAAGCCTCCTGCGCCGAGTAATTCCGGCCCAGAAAGAAGATCTCGCGGCCACGTTTTTGGCCAACCTGCCGTGCCAGTAAGGCGGATCCAAACCCTCCGTCAAAGCTGGCCACATCGGCATCGGTTTGTTTGAAGATAGCGTGCTCTTTGCTGGCCAGGGTCATGTCACAGGTCACATGCAGGCTGTGCCCGCCGCCGACGGCCCATCCGGGTACTACAGCGATCACCACTTTGGGCATGAACCGGATCAGACGCTGCACTTCCAGGATGTTCAGGCGGGGTATTCCGTCATCGGCTTTATACCCCGTTCTACTGCGTACGTTCTGGTCTCCGCCTGAGCAAAAGGCCCACTTCCCGTCTTTGGGAGAGGGCCCTTCCCCTGAGATCAGTACAACCCCTATATCATTGTCCTCTTTGGCATCGTGCAGGGCTTCGTACAGCTCAAAAACGGTCTTGGGACGGAATGCATTGCGTACCTCGGGCCGGTTGAAGGCGATACGTGCTACGCCATTCAGCTTCTTGTAGGTAATGTCTTCGTATTCTTTGACGGTTATCCAGTTCATGAAATCCGATTGGTTAGAATGAATTCTTTGATCAGCGCAATATAGCTTTCTGTCTGTTCTAAGTGAACCCGATGCCCGGCGCCTTTAATGACGCTCATACTCGCGTCATGCAGATGACGAGCCATGGTGTTCATGATCCTTACAAACTTAGTGTCCTCAGCACCGGCGATGAGCTTTACCGGAAGCTGGAGCTCCCCGAGGCGATTCTTCACACATGGCATAGTACCGGTTCCGAAGCCAAGCAGGCTGTTGCTCATAGCCACAGGATCCTGATCACTTTGAATGTCTCTGACCGCTTTCCGCTGCTGGTCGGTCAAAGAAGCATCTTTGAAAAGGGGCAGTTCCTCCCATTCCAGGAGGAACTGAGGAAAATTACCCAGGATATCGTCAGCCCTGCGGGAATCCAGAGATTGGCGAGCCTGCTTTTCCTGGGGGTTCTCAATTCCAAAGGTTGTGCTTTCCAGGATCAATCCCTCAAACAGATCAGGGCGGTGCAAGGCACATTGGAGGGCCAGCCTGCCTCCCATACTGTATCCGAGCAGAAATACGGGGAAGCTTAACTGTTCAGAAATCAGCTTGGTTATGTCGGCGACCTGCTCTTTGGCAGAGAACCGGTAATGCATTTCCGAACCCTCGGTTTCGCCGTGCCCCAGCAGGTCGATGGTTACCGGATTGCAAAACGATTTGAGAGCAGGGATCAGCGAGCCAAAAGACTTTCCGCTGCCCATAAAACCATGAAGCATCAGGAGTGCAGGATAGCCTTCTTTTTCCTGGTGAATCTCATAATGGTAAGATATGCCACGGATCTTTAGCTGCATCAGGAGCCGCCTTCAGTGAAATTCCAGAGCTTTTGTCGTTCAGTCATGGATTCATCTGCATCGGTCATACACTCAATGACATGTATGCCATTCCTCTCAATGACCTCTTCAAAAGCCTGGATCAACTGCTCCGGCCTGGATACCAGGGAATGCCCCACCTGGTAGCCTCTGCAAATGGAGGCAATTCGTACATTTTGCGGGGTTTCGAAATAGTCCTGGTACTTATTCCTCAGCTTGAAGATGGGCAGCATTCTGAAAATGGTGCCCCCGTCATTATTCAGAATGACGATAACCAGCGGCTGATCCACATAGTTACTGCTCAAAAGGGCATTTACATCATGGAGAAAGGCAAGATCACCGATAAACAGTACGCCCGGCTTCTTAAGACACTGGCTCAAACCGATGGTTGTCGATATGATCCCGTCAATGCCTGCGGCACCCCGGTTCACATAGATGTCTCTGCCGTCATAATTGGTGAACAAGGCCATATCCCTGACCGGAAAAGAGTTGGAAAGCATGACAAAACTTTTCCTGGGGATGAGATTGTCTAACTGGTTGAAGATATAGCCGTCAGTGAGAGGAGTGGAAGGCTGCACGTGGTCATCGAGAAATGTCTTGTACTGTTTTTCCAGCTTTTTCCACCGCTTCAGCCATGAGGAAGACGCATTGCCGGTAATGTCCGGTATCTCAAGTTCCCCTTGCAGACGAACATATCGGGAAGGGGCGTAATCACCGTCTCTCCAAAGTTCATGGTGTGCAAAACTGATTTGCGGAACCCCGGAATAATACTCCAGATAATTACTGATGCTTCGGGATACGGGAGATGATCCGAAACGCAGGATGAGATCCGGTTCAAGCTCACCAAGGACATCCGTGTTCCTCAAAAAACCACTGTAGCCGGTTATGGTATATTTGGAAGAAGCCACATTGGACCCGGGTTCCACAAGAACAGGGGCGTTCAATGCCCGAGCCAGCGCCGATACGGTCTCGGTACTTCGGAAATGTTCTTCAGGGCCGGTGATCAGTATGGGCTTTTCGGCCGCGACAAGCTCTGACCAGAACTTTTCCCCCAGGCGTGTGGTTCCCGTTTCCTGGTCATAATCGGCATGGGCCTGCCTGGAATGAGCGGTGTTTTCTTTCTCAATGGTTTGCAGGTAATCTGCAGCCGGTTCCAGAGGTTTGGAAAAGGGAAAGTTCACATGGGCAACACCTGACCTCTGAACGGCGTAGTGTACTGCCTGTCGCGCCGCGGTTTTGACACGCTCAAGGGGCTGTTTCTTATCTGCCGGTTCACCTGCTTCATGAAAAAATACCGCAGAGGAAAAGATCTTGATCTGGTCAATGGTCTGGGAGGAACCCGTACCTCTGAGATGAGGCGGCCGATCGGCACTGGCTATGATCATGGGGAGTCCGGATGCTGTGGCTTCCTCAACGGCGGCATGGTAGTTGGCAAGAGCCGTGCCGGAAGTACACACCAATACCGAGGGTTTTCCTGTGGCTTTGGCCTGTCCAAGGGCCATGAAGGCGGCTGAGCGTTCGTCCAGTACCACTCTGCTGGTGAAGCCCGGGTGAGCCGAGAAGGCCAGCGTCAGGGGGGTGGACCTGGAACCGGGGGAGATCAATACATTTCGTACTCCCTCTTCAAATAAAGTTCTTACAAAAAGGGTGGACCAGTAAAAAGCAAGGTTCTGTGGGTCACTTTCCTGCATATTCGAGGGCTGATAGCATTGGTATGAATTTCAGATTGGTCTCTTCCCATTCTTTTTCGGGATCAGACTCCTTAACAATACCACATCCTGCAAAGAAACGCACCTCATCATTCAGGATTAATCCACTTCGTATGGCCACCGCAAATTCTCCGTCTCCGTTGGCATTGATCCAGCCAATGGGGGCAGCATACCAGCCACGTTCGAAGTCCTCGTAATGGCTGATGAACGGAACGGCCTTATCTTTGGGGAAACCGCCAACGGCGGGAGTGGGATGCAGGTTTTTCAAAACTTCCGTCTTCGAAACGCCGTGCCTGATCTTCGCCCTGACGGGAGTATACAGGTGTTGTACATTGGAGAGCTTTCTCACCACCGGACGATCCGGAATTTGTATTTCACGCGCGTAATGATTCAGGTTCTTCCGAATTGCCTGAAGCACAAAATCATGTTCCCGGAGGTCTTTCTCGCTTTTCAGCAGCTCCGATTCCAGTTTAGCGTCGGCGGAAGCCGTATTGCCCCGGGGAGTGCTTCCCGCTAATCCTTCCGTGAGAATATAATCCTTATTAAAAGAAGCCAGACGCTCAGGGGTACAGCCTATGAAACTCGATTCCCTGTTCTGACGGATCAGAAAGGAGTAGCAATCGGGGTACTGATGCCTGAGTCGGTTCAGTATGTGGGTATCACGCACAGGATGATCCAGTTCGATGGCTAACTCCCTGGCCAGTACGATCTTACGGAAGGTTCCGTTTTTGATTTGTTCCTTGGCTTTGCTGATCACATGGATCCATCTGGAGTGCTCTCTGGAATGGCCATCCGGTACATCGATATGGTTGTACTGATCCAGATCGGGGCCAATCGAATAGGTCTCGGCCGAACAAATATGATTAAGCCTGATCAGAAGCTGATGGGTCCGTTCTTTGACCGCTGAAACGGAATCGGTTTTCTTCAGCTTCAGAGTTATTGTCAGGATGACGTGATTCCCGTCTTTGATGATAAGCCATTCCGGGAGGGTGAAAGACCCCGCTCCGTATTCTTTCCAGTACTTGCCGACACTGTGATCGAAAAAAGAAAATCCGCCCAAAAGGTGAGGAACCGCTAAAGAATGTTTGAGCCGTGTAAAGTGAAAGATCCTGGAAATAAGCTCTTTGCCGGATTTTGAAGCCATTTTGTAACGGTCAGGCCCCGTGCTTTTGATTCGATGAAGTTCCCCGGCGGCAGCGATGGCAAAGTGATCGGATGGTTTCTCCCAATAGTACTCAAAGCGGTCTCTTTCGGATTGCTGTTCCAGAACGGCGAGCACGTCAACGGAGGGAATGGCTATGGAAAGAGAGAAGTACTCTTTATGCTCCATTCCAAGTACCTGATCAGCAGCATCTGCCAATACTTCTTCCGGGATCTGCCGGTGCAGAAGCAGGGATAAATCGGTTTCCGGTAGCTTTCGATCAGGCATGGCGGGCCAAACGATAACTTTCAATTCAAAATGAAAGTACGGAAACTATCTTCCAATTTCATTTTTTTTTGAAAGTTGAAAAGAAAGTGGGCCGGCAGAGTATTACTCCGCGTCGTCGTCCTCGCCGGTCTTGAAGGGATTCCGGATGCCGATCTCTTCAGGATCGTATTCAGCCAGCTCAAAAAAGTAATTCCAGGCCGCTTCGCTTTTGCCGTTATCGTCAACCCAGGTGGGGTGGCTTTGCTTAATGAGGCCCACGACTCTTTTGGCATATTTAATGCGTTCCTGCTCGTCTTGGATCCTTGGAAGCGCGGCGATCATCAGGTCCAGGTTGTAGCCGCAGTCAAAGTCTTTGGGTTTCTTTTGCTCTATGAACATAGTCTTTAAAATCTTATTGAACGAAAAGTAAGGCTTCTGTGTGGTAAGCCAAAATCCTTATATTCCGCAAAATTTCAATCAAACTATTCGATGTACTACAATTCAATTCTGGAAACCATTGGGGATACACCTCTCATCAAGCTGAATCATGTGAACGGTGGCTCCAAAGGCACTCTCTTGGCCAAAGTGGAATATTTTAATCCCGGACACAGCATCAAGGACCGGATTGGGATCAAGATGATCGAGGATGCCGAGAAGGCTGGAAAGATCAAGCCCGGTGGCACGATCATCGAAGGAACCTCCGGGAACACGGGTATGGGGCTTGCCCTGGTTGCGGTCAGCAAAGGATATAAATGCGTGTTCACCACCACGGATAAGCAAAGCCAGTCGAAGGTGGACCTGCTCCGCGCTCTGGGAGCCGAAGTAATCGTTTGTCCGACCAACGTGGAGCCGGATGATCCCGAAAGCTATTATTCAGTGGCGAAACGGTTAAGTGAAGAGATCCCCAATTCCTTTTACCCGAATCAGTACGACAATTACAGTAACCTGCAGGCTCACTATGAAACCACAGGGCCTGAGATCTGGGAACAGACCGAAGGAAAGGTGACCCATTTTGTAGCCGGAATGGGAACAGGAGGAACCATTTCCGGAACGGGTAAATACCTAAAGGAAAAGAATCCTGATGTTCAGGTTATCGGGATCGACAGCGTGGGATCGGTGTACAAAAAGTATTTTGAAACCGGGGAATTTGATAAGAATGAGATCAAGCCCTACATGACCGAAGGGATCGGTGAGGATATAATTCCTGGGACCATCGACTTTGAATATGTGGATGAAGTGATCCAGGTAAATGACAAGGACTCCGCTTTGACCACCCGAAGACTGGCCAGAGAAGAGGGATTACTGGTCGGCTGGTCCTGTGGCGCGGCGGTGTTCGGAGCGATGGAATATGTCAAAGAGCATCCCCTGAAAGAAAATGATGTTATGGTGATTATCCTTCCGGACAGCGGTACACGCTACATCGGGAAGGTGTACAACGATGAATGGATGAAAGAGCAAGGATTTTTAGATTAACAGGAGAATCATATGGCAGAGCAAAATAAGACAATGAATCCCGGCCAGATGGAAATTGAACTCAAAGAGGAGGAAGCCACCGGGACTTATTCCAACCTGGTGATGATCACCCACTCACCCTCCGAGTTTATTCTGGATTTTATAGCGGTGATGCCCGGTGTTCCCAAGGCAAAAGTGGTCAAGAGAATGATCCTGACACCTGATCATGCCAAGCGCCTGGCTACCGCCCTGAACGAAAATGTTAAGAAGTTTGAAAGTGAACACGGGGCCATCAGCACCAAAGAAAAAGTTGATATTCATATGTACCGGGGCCCGGTGCCGGAGGCCTGATCATTTTTTTGCCTGAATGAGAAGAACGATCCCTACACATAAGAAGAAGATATGAGGGAGCGTGGCCGCGGTGAGCGGACTCAAAGTGTCGTAATACCCGAAGGGCTCTGAAATTTTCATGAGCGACAGGTACAAAAAGCTGATCGTCAAACCTGACGCGATATAAATGCCCTTACCTCCTTTGCGGCGTACAGACGCGATGGCGAAGCCGATGATCATGACCACCACCACGCTCATCGGATAGGCTACCCTTCCGTAGTATTGTACCAGCGGTATGTTCACGCTTCCGGCTCCGCTGCGGATGATCGAGTCGATATAATCTTCGGCTTCAGCATAAGTGAGTTGATAAATATCGGAGGTTGTTCGAGACAGGTCTCGCGGCAGTACACTCAATGCTGTATCCAGCTGCGCGACCTCGGTTTCCACGAATCCGTCCTCTTTGAAGGTCCGGAATGTGGGATTCTGAAGCCGCCATTTCTCTTCTTCCTGAAGCCACTCCATCTTCTGGGTATAAATAGAAGAGGTAACGCCATCTTTCTGGTAATTGATGATCCTCACCTTATAGGCGATATCACTATTTCGGTCGTAGTAGTTGACTTGAAGCACCGAATTCTCCGAAAGCTGACGATGGATGTCATTGCCGTCAATGTTATCCGATTTTCGCTTCAGGTACTTCTGCTCGAAGGCGATCCTGACCTCGTTGGATTTTGGTATCACATTGGCATCGAGGTAGCTGATGGTGACCGCCGCGATCACCGCAAATAAGAGGTACGGCCCGATCAGCCTGTACAGGCTTACACCGGCGGCTTTCAGGGCGGTTATCTCAAGCCGTTCCGACATCTGACCGGTAAGGAACAGGCAGGAGGTAAAGATGGCAACCGGCAGTACCAGGCGGATCATTTCCGGGATGTAATTCAGGTAGTAGTCCTGCCAGATCTCGGCCATCTGAGCCCCCTGGTCGGTGAAATCATCACTGTTTTCAGAAAAATCGATCATGATGAAGATGAAGATCAGCACCAGCAGAATAAAAACCGTGTAGCTGAAGAGCTTTCGAATGATATATCGGTCGAAAGTTCTAAGCATTTCTCCGGAATATTCTTTTCAGGCTCAATTCGGTACTGAGTCTCAGTATCAACAGTATTCCCGCGACAGAGAGCACGATATTAAAGGTCCACATCCCGACAAAGGGAGATATGAAGAGCCGGTCCGCAAGCTTCTCCCCCTGTATCAGGGAGATCCAGTAAAAAGTTAATATTACCGCACTGATGATAGCCGCGATACCGAAGTTGCCTTTCCTGGTCATGATACCTACCGGGGCCCCAAACAGGACAAATACCATGCAGGCAAAAGGAATGGAAAACTTCTTGTGGATCTCGACGAGGTATTTCTTAATGCTCTTTATCCGGAACAGCACGTTGTTCTGAATACTTTCAAAGGAAGACTTATAGTTTTTAAGGTCTGAGATGGTGCGGTTGATGAGGAACTTCCTCTTATCGGGTGCCAGAGAGTTGACCACCAGATAGGGGGTGATGAAGGCGGAATCCAGACCTACGGTATCTTCAGGACTTAACCGGTATTCGGACACAACTCCGCTGAGTGGACTTAACTCCTGATGGGAAGCTTTTGGAAGGGTGAAATTTGAATCTGAGATCTTCTGGTACTGCTCGTCGATCTCCCGGCTCAGTGAGTCGATAGTGGCCTGCATGGCCTGAATGTTCATGGTTCGGTCGCTTCGGTTTCGCCGGTTTGGGTCCGACCGCTCAAAGGCGAGATCCGCGAGGTCAAATGTAATTCGGTGCTGATCGAACCGGCTTTTTTCGATGGTCATTAACCCTCCCGTCCTCGAAGGAGGAAAACTCTGCATGGTTCCGTTGAAGAGATAGAGGGATAATGCGCGTTCCCCCTCGCTTACCAGTTTGCCCTTTTCAGCTTTGATGTATGCCCGGTCTCTGCTCGAGCTGGGTTCCTGAAAAAGCAGTACGTCGTACAGGCTGTCCGTGGCGTTATCGATCTCTTTCACCAGGAAGGTATATCCATCCAGTCCACTGTAAAAAGAGTTGGGTTTCAGGTCAAAACCGGGTTTTTTGACCCGGATATCAATAAAGAGCGATCTTGATTTGTGGTTGGCTTCAGGCAATACTTCGTTGGAAAACCAAATGAGCCCTGCGCACAGCAGCATGCTGGCAAAAAAGACCGGGGAGATGACCTTGACCGGGTTCACTCCGGAAGCCCTTACCGCCGTTAATTCATTCAGTTCCGAAAACTTTCCGAATGCCATTAGTGTGGCCACCAGCACGGCCATCGGTGAAGCCAAAACCACCATATAGGCCAGATTCGTCAGGATCAGTTCAATGATGACAGGGACCGGGATGTCCTTGCCAATGAGATCCTCTATGTGAAGAATGAGGAACTGCATAAGTAACAAAAACATCATGGTCAAAAAGCAGAATAAAAAGGGTCCTATATGCCTTTTGAGAAGATCTATCTGTACTCTGTTAATTAACTTGGACAAAGTGAGGGATGCTTTTAGGTACTTTTAACGAGATAACTACGTAATTGCAGATGATTTATTAGGCTAACTTAGCAATTTGAAGGCTCCATTAAAATTTTCAAGATATTCAAATATATGCTATAATCGAGGCCGATTGCCACATAAACAAAAAACTTCTTGCCTATTTAACACTGCTACGATAAAGTCATCTGCAACGAGTAAGAACAAGTTGTTTAATCGTCTACACAAGCAGTTTTATTCCCTTTTAGTTGTACCGGTACTAATTGTGGCTGTTGGAAGTCCTGTTGAGGCACAGGGGCAGGACTCTGTACGTGTAACACAGACACAACCGGACACCACACTGGGGGGCATACGCTTCTTTTTCCCGCAACGGGAAAGCATCGTCTCCAGGCTTTGGGACTCTCCCAGGAGCAGGCTTTATACATTGACGGCAAGCCGGGAAGAAACCGTGGTTGAATGGGACACCACTTCGGGTTTTCGCATAATACAGACGCTGTATGGCCTGGAGCCTTACATTCCGATGCTGGCCGATTACTCCCAGTATACACAGCTTGTAAAGGAGGTTCAGAAAATTGAGAACCGCTTGTCACTGATCGATGAGAATAAGGCGGTGGAAGCTTCCGGTCGGGGCTTACTCGATTTCAGCATCAGGGTGCCTGGGGGCGACAGGTCGGCATTCACAACCATCTTTGGTAAGCCGGAAGTAAACCTCAGGGTCAACGGTACCGCAAATATGAATGTTGGTGCCTCCATTCAGAATGTGGAAGATCCTTCCCGCCCGCCGGACCAGTGGAGGCAGATCGATCCTACTTTCAATCAGAACCTTCAACTGAATATTCAGGGTACCATCGGGGATAAACTCACTATTTCCACCGACTGGGATACCGAGCGCCAGTTTGATTTCCAGAACCGCCTCAGCATTGTGTATGAGGGCTACGAGGATGAGATCATCAAACGCATCGAGATGGGAAACGTCTCCATGGAGACCGGAAACTCGCTGGTGAGGGGGGGTGGAGCTCTGTTTGGGATCAAATCCGTTTCGGAACTGGGCCCGGTTCGCCTTACGTCCGTGATTTCCCAGCAAAAAGGAGAGAGCAATACCCAGGTGATTTCCGGGGGTTCGCAGGAGCTGTTCTTTGAACTGAGGCCGGCTGATTATGAGGACGATCAGCACTTTTTCCTGGATTTTTATAACCGGCAGGTCTTTGAGGAAAACATGTCGGATCCCAATCTCCCGGCTTCCGCTTATAATCTGAAAGAAGTGAATGTCTGGATTGAAGACACCCAGGGAAATACCGATTCCGATGCGATCCGGGCCCTGGCGATGGTTGACCTGGGAGTGGTGGACAACGGAGACGGAACCTACGGTTTGCCCAGTAATGAAAACGACGCGATAGATGACGCTCTGCTGGAACAGCTGCGGTCCCAGAACAGCATTAATCCCGACCAGTTGAACCTGCCCACCGGTGTGTATCAGAACAGTTATTACCGGCCCCTTCCTCCTGAGGATTATGAGATCGATGAGGCGCTCGGAATTATCAGCCTGAAGAGGAGGGTAGGGAATCAATCCTCACTGGCCGTTTCCTTTACCTATGAAGTAAATGGCCAGGAAGTGGAAGTAGGTGATCTGAACCCTAATGCCGGTGGGTACAGCTTTTTTAAGTTACTCCGCCCCAGGGATACCAATCCGGCCCGCCCTGACTGGCTGCTTACCCTTCGGAATATATACTCTCTCAATGTCTCCAATATCGATCAGGAAGGTTTTGACTTCAATCTGGAGATCACCCGGGGTAACATTGCTCAGACCAACATCGAAGGACGAACCAGTACCCTGCTTCAGGATCTCGGCCTTGACCGGCTGAATTCCTCAGGGGTTCAAACTCCGGATAACCAGATCGATTTCCAGGGAACTGCCAAAGTATTTGACCCGGAAACGGGAAAGATCATGTTTCCCTACCTGGAACCATTCGGTTCGCGCATGGACAGTCTCGTTCAGAATGTGCCGACCGATCAGTCGGGACTGGTGTTTGATGAACTCTACCGGGATAAGGTGGTGGAAGCCCAGCAAAGCAATAAAAACTACTTTTACCGAATCGCAGGATCCTCTAAAGGGGGGATTTCGTCCACTTTTTTCCTGGGAGAGCTGGTGGAAGGCTCCGTAAAGGTGTTTGCGAACGGGGCCGAACTGATTGAAGGAACCGATTATGAGGTGGACTATTCCTTTGGTCAGCTGGTTATACTCAATGACCGGTATCTGGCTAAGGGGCAGGACCTGAGGATCGAGTATGAGAACAATCAGTTTATATCGATCGGGCAGAAAAACTTCACGGGCCTGAGGGCCGAATACAATTTGAGTCAGGACATCCAGATCGGTGGAACTTTTTTCAGGCTGAATGAACAGCCGCTGAATGACAAGATTCGCATTGGCAACGAGCCGATCAATAACACGGTATTGGGCCTTGACGCCAAAGCAAGTTTTGATGCACCCTGGCTTACACGCGCGATCGATAAAGTGCCTTTACTGCAAACCCGAGAGCCATCGAACATCAGTTTCAGCGGGGAGTTTGCCCAGCTCCGTCCCGGTGTGTCCCAAACCAATGCGGTGAGAGACGCCATCGCCAATAATGAGCTGTTTAATGATGAAGAGAACGGGCTGGTATTTATCGACGACTTTGAAGGCTCAGAGTACACGATCCCCTTCGATATCCCGTCAAGATGGAACCTGGCCTCCGCTCCGGCTGCTGTGCCCGGTTACGCACCCGACCAAAGCTATTTTTCGGACCCGGATGCCTTTATCCCCAGCAGCGCCACACCGGATAAAATTGCCAGGTCTGACCTGCGGTCCACCTTTGCATGGTATGAGATCCCCAGGAACATTTCCAGTTTTCTCGGAGACGTGGAAGAAACACCGGAATCGAGGACCGTACTCCTGAGGGACGTGTTTCAGGGCAGGGAGACCAATAATCCTCAGGAAGAGGTAATCACTACTTTTGATGTGTACTACGATCCTACTCAGCGGGGGCCTTATAACTACAATATGGACCTCAAAAACCTTCTGGAAAACACACCTGAAAACACCTGGGGCGGAATGACGGCCGCCGTGCCATCCGGTCAGGAGGATCTGGTTCAGAATAACATCGAATTTCTGGAGTTCTGGGTTCAGAGTATCCTTCCGGATGGTCAGAATCCGACCGGGCTGGAACAGGACTATGAAGGAAAGATCTACATTGATCTGGGAATTATTTCTGAAGATGTGATCCCAAATGACAACCTGAACAGTGAGGACGGCCTGGCCCGTGACCCCGAAGGCCTTGAGATTGATGCTGTAGGCCGGTCTTTTGTGCCCTCGATCCCCTCATCTCCACAGGGCCAGTTTTCCAATGAGAACAGGAGGCTGGAAGATGTAGGGCTGGACGGAGTTCCGAATATTGAAGGCTTCACCGCCGCACAGACCGAGCGCATTCTATTCAGCGATTTTGTGGACGCCATGCGTGCGGCCTACGGAATTGAAAGCGAAGAGTATCAGCAGATCGTCGCGGATCCCTCCAATGACGATTATGTGTTCTACGGTGAAGCGCAGGTCAGCGATCTGAAGCTGCACGAACGTTTCCACCGGTTAAGAGGATACTACGAAGGCAATACGCCGATCGCGGGTGGAGATAAAAGGGCGGTAACCTTAAAACCGGATAATGAAGGGCTTGAGAACGCTTCCTCGGTCCAGTCCGGTAACGCATACTTCCAGTATGAGATCAATTACAATCCCGCGGATCCCTCTAATCTTGAAATAGGGTCTCCCGGAACTTTCATCGTTGATAAGGTGGACGGCGGTGTTCAGGAACGAACATGGCGACTTATCCGGATCCCGATCTCGGAATACACGCGGAAAGTGGGGGATATAACCAGTTTCAGGAACATATCCCACATCCGGATCTGGATGTCCGGTTATAAGAAACCCTTCACTTTGCGCTTTGCCACGCTGGAGTTCCTGGGCAGCCAGTGGAGGAAGGTTCTGTCTATCACCGAGTCCCAGGGATCGGCGGCTGAATTCCGGATATCAACGGTCAATATCGAAGAGAACGCCAGCCGGCGCCCGATTCCTTACCGCCAGCCGGAAGGTTCCATTCGCGCGATCAACCGGGGAGCGCAGATACAATCGCTGGAAAACGAGCAGTCGCTGGTACTTCAGGTGGAGAACCTGGGTCCTCAGGAGATCCAGATGGTTAAGAAAGTATTTCCTAACGGGCTGAACTTCCTAAACTACTCCAACATCAGGATGTTTGTGCATGGTGAAGGTTTTGATGAGCGAGGGGAAGCGGAACTGGTGGTACGTATGGGCAGCGATCTTGAAAACGATTTCTATGAATACCGACAGCCTATAACCCCTTCGGACCCTGACTATAATTACGGCGATTTTAACCAAAACGAACGGGGCCGGCTGAACGAAGAAGCAGAACAGGTCTGGCTGTACGATGAAAACAGTATGAATGTGGTCATCTCTGCGTTTAACGTGCTGAAACAGAACAGAGATGAGGACGGGGCTGATCCCTCAGTACTCTATGAAGCGGGTGGACTGTTAGGCAACGAAGGGGTGGAAGGAGCAGTTCTGGCTATGAAAGGAAACCCCTCGCTGGATCGAATCTCTGAATTTGCTGTAGGTATCCGGAATCCCTATGTGCAAGGGTCTTCCGGGGTAGGAAGTCCAAGTCTGGATGCCGAGATCTGGCTGAATGAACTTCGGGTTTCCGGTTTTGATAATGAAAATGGCTGGGCGGCTAACGCAAAGGCGAGTATGAAGCTGGCTGACTTTGCGACGGTGAATGCCAACCTGACCCGCCAGACTAACGGCTTTGGCAGTATTGACTCCCGCCTCGGTGAGCGAAATGTCTCCGACGATGTGGGCTACTCGGTAAGTTCAACCGTGAATCTGCACAAGCTGATACCCGACCGGTTTGGCTGGAACTTTCCGGTTACCTTATCCACCAGACGCGCTGTTTCCACACCAAAATTCCTGCCCGACCAGGGTGACATCCGCCTGGAGGATTTTATTGACGCGATCAATATGGATGAGGAGCTCAATGAGTCACAAAAGGAATTCAGGATCGATCAGAAGATCTATGATATACAGTCCATCACAGAAAACTACTCCCTCAATATCTCTAATATCTCAAAGTCGGATTCCAAAAGTCCGCTTGCCCGGTATACCATTGACAAGACCAGATTGAGTTACGTGTACAACGAGGGCTATTCCAGGAATCCTCAGCTGCAGTTTCAAAGGAGTTGGAATTATAACGCGGGGATCAGCTACAACCTGAATTTCAGCAATGTCCGGTTGTTCAGGCCTTTCAGGTTTACGGAGGATATACCCGGCCTGAATGTACTCTCCGGAGTCCGGATCGGATATATGCCTTCCAGTGTCAATGCCAGCGCCTCGCTTTCCAGAAATTATGACGAACGCCGCCGAACTATTCTGGGGTCTGATCCCACGCAGCCTTTGCTGCAGAGTACAGCCTTTACACAAAAATCCTCCTTTGGCTTTAACTATAATTTTACTCCTTCAATCACCACGACTTTCCGTTCCAGCACCAGCTTCGATCTGACTCAGGCCGGTATCAGAGAAAGAGGAGAAGCCGGAGTGGATAGCCTGAGTTATGACCTGATCCCTACCTTCGATGTGCTGGAAGGATTGATCGCGGACAGCCTCAAAGGCAGAAGATCAAACTACACGGAATCCTACACAGCCAGCTGGCGCCCGCGATTGAACGAAATTAAGGGGTTTGAGTGGCTCACCTACAGTGCCTCTTACGGCGGTGGTTTCCAATGGAATAACAATGCAGCCGGAAGCAACCTGGGAGCCAGGCTCTCGAACAGCTTCCAGCTGGATAATTCCTTTAAGGTCGATGCGGAGCGTCTGTTTGAGAAGATCGGATTTATTGAAGCGATGAGGGAAAAAGATGCCCTTGAGGGACGATTAAGGAACCAGCAGGATGAAGATTCGAGCTACGTAAAACCCGGTTTTGGGGACAACCTTCAGTTTGTGGGGAGAAAGGTCCTCCTGAGCCTCTTTAGCATGAGAAGTGTGGATCTCTCCTACACAAAGAATAAATCCTCGAGCCAGAACGGATACAATGGCGAGGCACCCTTGTACTACGCCTTCCGGGATGAAAGCGGAAGTCACTATTCCCCGGATCTGGGGTACCGGTTAGGGATCTCGGAAAGGATCCCCAGGGATCAGCTGATTGATAATATCAACGGGAACAAGTCGATATTACTTCCTTTGAATAATGCGTATTCCGATAACCTGACGCTGGGCACCCAGCTTACACTCTTTAAGGACATATCCATAGATCTGGACTGGAATACCCGCTGGGATGAACGCAAAACAGAAACCCTTACGCTGGAGCCCGGCAGCAATATCAATGCAATCAATACGGCTTCGGGTGATATTTCATCCTCCGTATGGACATTCGGAAGCGGGTATGAACGTCTGTTCAGAGAACAACTGGCCACCGCTTTTGCTGATCTGGACGGCAATACCATCAGTGATGCCAACGGTAATAATGACGGCCGTACGGTATTGAACCGGGTAACCCTTCAGGAGGACTTCAGGAACAGCTATCTTGGGGGAGGTACCGGCGCGATCGGGAAAAAGAATTTCACCCCTTTCCCCAAACCCGGATGGAGGGTGACCTGGCAGGGGGTTGAACGCTTGATCCCCATTATCGGCCAGTTCATGAGCAGGGCTTCCATTGTGCACAGCTATACAGGAAACTATCGGTTGGGATGGCAGCTGAATAACTCACTAAGTACAGGAACCAGTCAAACGCTTGGAGCCATCACCATTCAGGACGAACGGGATAAGTACGAACCAACCTCAATTTCCATCGATCAGCGTTTCAACCCCCTCATCCAGCTAAATGTGACATGGAGATCAAATCTCAGGACCAATATAGGCTACGAAAGCAGCCGGATCACCAGCCTGACCATGTCCAGTAAAACCGTGTCGGAGCGCAACTCCAGAGGATTTAAGTTTGACTTCAATTACACCTTTAGAAATGTGCGGATTCCTTGGTTTCCCGCGATCACCAACAATATCGACCTCGCCCTGAACGGTACATTCAGTGAGGATACCGATCAAAACTTTATTCTGCCCAATGATTTGAATAAAGCTTTTAAGGAGTTTCCGGAAAAAGGGGAGAATGTTGACCGCTATACGTTTGATCCTCAGTCAAAGACCGGGCAGACCCGATTCAATGGCAGCCTGTTGGTGGGGTACAGAATATCCACCAATATCAATTCAAACTTTGAGTACACCTACAATCGGGTGATTCCCAACGGATCTTCCATTCCTCCGAGAACCAATCAGGAGATCCGGTTCAATATCAGGATCGCTATTCGTTCGAGGTAGTATTTCTGAGCCTTCCCAGGAGGAGTCCGCCGGTACTCAGCAGCAGCGCCAGAAATGAGAACCAGTCACCAAACCGGTAGTAGAGCGTTTGGGTATTAAGATTGGGAACGGAGAAATTAAATCCGGTTCGGACCCAGTAATCGGTTTTTTCAAAGACCCGGCCATACGGGCCGATGATCCCGGAGGTGCCATTGTTGGCACTACGAACGATCCACCGGTTCAACTCAATGGCTCGCAGCCGGGCGTAGGCAAAGTGCTGATGATGCCCGCTGGAGTTTCCCCACCAGCCATCATTGGTGATGATCGTGATAAAATCGGCTCCATTACGGGCAAGCCTCCGGTTCCAGGAAGGAAAAGCGGAATCGTAGCAGACCAGCCCTCCGGTGATAAAGCTCTTGTCGGTTAAGGTGGTGGTTTCTCTGCCTTTTCCGTATCCCGCCTGTTTGCCCCAGTCGATCCATCCGAACACATCAATGGTATTGAAGAGTTCGACAAAGGGGAACCGCTCTACAATCGGAACCAGTTTCCCCTTATGATAATAGCTGATGTGCCCCTCATCGGTGATATAAAGACTCGAGTTGAAGATATTATAGGGATGATCTCCCAGGTAACCGTAGAACAGCTCCGGTTGGTCGGGCCCGTCGTAGGTTTCAACGAGCCCTGTGCCGACGATAAACGATGTGTTCCAGGCCCGCGCCGAGTCCGCTATTCGTTTCGCCGTACTTCCATCCGGTCTGATCACCCCGTCGATGGCATTTTCAGGCCATACAATGAGCTCGGAATCCGGTGTGCGTGTAGCTTCTGTCAGGGAAAACAAGCTGTCGAGAACCTCGCCCAGTCCGCTCATTCCTCCATAATCCTGATATGAATCGTGATTAGGCTGAATAACCGTAACCTCTGTTTTATGATCCGGGATCAGCATGTCGGGCTCTGAACCCCAATAGCTGATGATCGAAAGGGTGGGGAGCAGGAGGAGTGAGGCGATCGCATACATTCCGACGCGCTGATCCCGCAGCCGGATAGCCTGATAAGACAGAGCCGCTGTAAAAATCACCCAAAAGCTGATCCCCAGGTGGCCGGTAATGGATATGTACTGAATTAAACTTACCTGATTCGACCAGGCGTTGCCGAGAGCTAACCAGGGCCATGCCAGGTCCCAATGATGATGGAGAAATTCATAGCTCACCCATACGGCGGTTTGAAGCAGTGCGATAAGCACCGGGGTAGTAAAGCGCCTGGAGTAATACCGGGCACCTGCCAACGGAAGGGTCATCAGAACGCTGTTTGCCAGTACCGCGGCTATACCGGCATATACGCTCGCCATCATAAGCCAGTAGGTCGTGATGAGGTTCCAGGCCACAAAACTGGGATAGCTGTAGTAAGCCAGCTGCTTGCCGCTGTCGCACAGCTCCGATAACCGGAACAAAAAGATAAATGCCGGAATACTCAAAAAGGAGAGGTCAACAGGAGGGAAGCTTAACCCGAGCAGTATCCCCGCAGTAATTGAGAGTCCCCATTTGTGATGCCAGAATGTATTCATTCGCTGTATCCTTTTCCGGCTACCACAACGGCGATCTCTCCTTTTATCGTCTTTCTGGATTCAAATTCATCCAGAACCTCCCTGGCGGTACCGCGAACCACTTCTTCAAATTTTTTAGTGAGTTCACGCGCCACGGCAACCATCCTGCCTTCCCCGAAGTGATCGTTCAGTTCTTTCAGGAATTTGACGACCCGGTGGGGGCTTTCATAAAAGATCATGGTACGCTCTTCATCGGCAAGTTCGGTGAGTTTCTTTTGTCTTCCTTTTTTGTGGGGAAGGAAGCCCTCAAAGGTGTAACGGTCGCAGGGGAGTCCGCTTGCCACCAAAGCCGTAGTGGCCGCATCCGGTCCCGGGATCACGGTTACCGTCATTCCTTCCTGCCTGACAGAACGTACGGCCAGGAATCCCGGATCAGAAATTCCGGGCATGCCTGCATCGCTGATGAGCGCCACATTCTGTCCGCCCCGAAGTATATTGAGAATATGCTCAACTTTCGTATGTTCGTTGTGCTGATGAAACGAAAACGTGGGTTTCTCGATTTCAAAGGCGGAGAGCAACTTACCGGAGGTTCGGGTATCCTCACAGGCGATGTAGTCGACCGATCTGAGAACTTCAACCGCGCGCGGAGAAAGGTCCCCGAGATTGCCGATGGGCGTTGCTACAATATAAAATACAGACACAGGCTGTTGATTTGGTTGGTGCCAAAGATACAAGCATTCCAATATTAAGAAAGAATAAAAGACGCTAAAGAAATGGACTTCAAAACCAAAGGGCTTAATCACATTACCATCCGTGTGAACCGGATCGACGCCTCCAAAGAATTTTACGGAGACATACTGGGATTTGAACTGATTCGGACCATGGGCCAGAGTATGGCGGTCTATGACGTAGGGCAGGGAGATACTCTGGTGATCGTGGAGGCGGAAACCAGCTACGATCCAACTTCACGGGACTTCCGGGTGGACCACTTCGGATTTTATGTGGATTCACCGGAAGAGGTTGATAAACTGGCGGCCTACTTCAGAGAAAAAGAGGTCACTATTATGAGCGGTCCGGCTAATCGTAAGAAAGGAAGATTTTTATTCATCGCGGACCCTGATGGAAACATGATCGAATTTTTCTATGAAGAAAAAGACTGAGATAGAAAGAAGGCTTGAGCAAAAAGAGTTTGAAAACGATATTGACCGGGCACTTAAAAGCCAGGAAGAAAAGCACCGTTTTCGGAACTTGCTGAGCCGCGATTACCACCCTGCCGGACTGGCCGCCATCAATTTCTTCGGCACACTTGGGGTATGCGAAATACTCTTCTGGCTGATCAGAAGGTTGACCAGGATGGTTATAATGACAGAGCCCATGATCCTTGCCGACGGGGTATATCCGGCTATTCATGTTTTCATTCTGGGGCTTTCCATCGCCGCGGTCATTCTCAAGCGGTCTCCTCTGGATTATATATTCAAGTAGGGGTTCCCGCGCAGTTCTCATCGATGACGTGCTGACATCAGTGAGCCTTCAGAATCTGCAGGTCCGGCTCTGAATTCCACCGTTTTTTTAGTTAGATTAGCGGGGCTTTAAAAAGCAAACTCACAGCTAACTAATGGAATCGTTACTATCAAACTTTGCCTCGCCGGTAGTACTGGCGTTTGTACTGGGTATACTTGCGAAAGTCGTCAAAAGCGATCTTGAAATACCCCGCCCCCTGTACCAGGGCTTGTCTATTTACCTGTTGCTGGCCATCGGTTTAAAAGGTGGGGTAGAACTCAGCAAAACCCCTTTTGAACAGTTTATAGGACCGGCCGGCATTACGCTGTTCCTGGGCGTATTGACTCCCATCACGGCTTTTCTGGTCCTTCGCTTTTTGGGAAAGATGGACCTGACCAACTCCGCGGCCGTTGCTGCCCATTACGGATCGGTTTCAGCGGTGACCTTCATCGCCTCAGTCAGTTATCTGGAGGCACAGGGTGCGGACCCCGAAGGATTTATGCCAACGCTGGTAGCTCTGCTTGAAGTGCCCGGCATCATTGTGGCATTGATGATCCCGCAGATGATGAACAGAGACGGGGGCTCGTTTAAGAAAGCCCTACATGAAGTGGTGACCGGCAGCAGTATCATCCTGCTACTCGGCGGATTGATCGTTGGTTATATAGCCGGCCCCGTTAAATTTGAAGCGGTATCACCTTTCTTCGTAAATGGCTTCCAGGGGGCACTGGTGCTGTTCTTACTGGAACTGGGTATGGTTACGGCCCGCCGACTTCAGGACCTGAAGAAAGTAGGCTTCTTTTTGCTGGGCTTTGGAGTAATTGTCCCCATCATCCACGGAGTATTAGCCATCTGGCTGGGGATGATGGCCGGCTTAAGTATAGCGGGTGCTTCGGTGCTTGCGGCCATGGTATCCAGTGGGTCCTATATCGCGGCTCCGGCTGCTGTACGGATCGCGCTCCCGAAAGCCAACCCCACCATTTACCTGACGGCCTCTTTGGGAATAACTTTTCCTTTCAATATTACTCTGGGAATTCCGCTGTATTATTTAATTGCTCAATGGATTGGAGGTTAATATGCCTTTAACAGAACTCTTTCTCGTAACTATCATCACCGAACGGATCTTCAGAGACGAGATCCTGGAAAAGATCAAAGAACTGGGTGCCAAAGGGTACACCCTTACAGATGCCACGGGAGAAGGTTCCCGGGGGATCCGTGCCAGCGACTGGGAAGGAAAGAACGTGAAGATAGAGACCGTCGTAAGCCGGGAGGTTGGTAATAAGATCATCGACTACATCGCGGATCACTATTTTGAGAATTACGCGGTCATCACCTATGCCTGGCCCATCAAAGTGGTGCGCGGAGATAAATATATTTAATCGAGTCCGGTGCAGTTATTGGTTGACGGATTCCGTATCTTTGAAGCCTTAATACATAAGTGAGTTCGCGATAAGACTGGAATACCGATCACTTCGGTTCTAAATGTTCAGGTTTATAGAACATGCTGGCTTTATAAATATTCAAGCAGTCGTGCTTGCCTCTTGTCCATAGCTCACCTTTATAATCATTCATGATTCCGGGCAAGACCATCGCGCAGCATTCGCTCTCTGATCGGGATATAACTACGTACACTAATGTTATCATTTAACGAATTAGGCCTTGAGCAGGAGCTGCTTGATGCCGTGGAACTACTAGGTTTTACTGAACCTACCAAAGTACAGGAACTGGCCATCCCAACCATTTTGGCCTCTCAGCGTGACCTTGTTGCGCTTGCGCAGACCGGAACCGGAAAGACCGGTGCTTTTGGTATTCCTGCGATCCAGCAGGTAAATACCGACTCCAATAATGTTCAGGTTCTGGTGCTTTCACCGACCCGTGAACTGGCCATTCAGATCGCCAAGGATATGAAGGCTTTCGCCAAAAAAGTGAAGGGGGTGAAGACGGTAGCGGTGTATGGGGGAGCCCATATCGGCTCTCAGATCCGCGCACTGGAAAACGGATGCCAGGTCGTGATCGGTACACCGGGACGTATGCTGGATCTCATCCGCAGAGGGAAACTGGACGTTCGTAATGTGCGGACTTTGGTACTGGACGAAGCAGACGAAATGCTGAACATGGGATTTCAGGACGATCTGGACGCGATCCTTAAAGACACTCCGCAGGAAAAGCAGACCCTTCTTTTTTCGGCCACAATGCCTAAACAGATCGCCAGGATCGCGCAGAAGTATATGAACAACCCGGAAGAGATCGAGGTGGGAGAGCGTAATTCAGGCGCCAAAAATGTGGAACACCATTATTACATGGTGCATGCCAGAGACCGGTTCGAGGCCCTCAAACGCATTGTGGACATGAACCCGGATGTGTACGGGATCATCTTCTGCAGAACCCGTAAAGAGACTTCAGAGATCGCCGCAAAACTGAATAAAGACGGGTACGAGGTGGATCTGCTCAACGGAGATCTTTCACAGGCGCAGC
The DNA here is from genome assembly GCA_965267385.1 of Balneola sp. Classification (GTDB taxonomy): domain Bacteria; phylum Bacteroidota; class Rhodothermia; order Balneolales; family Balneolaceae; genus Balneola. The sequence goes on along the minus strand of OZ253957.1, from coordinate 1,748,871 downwards.
GGGATGATGTGATGAACCGCTTTCGGACCAAAGAACTGCAGTTGCTGGTAGCTACCGATGTGGCCGCCCGCGGACTGGATGTGGACAGCCTCACACACGTGATCAACTACAACCTGCCGGACGATCTGGAGGTATACATTCACCGCAGTGGCCGTACCGGTCGTGCCGGGAACAGTGGTATTTCGATCTCCATTGTACATACCCGGGAAGGCCGAAGCATTAACGCCCTGGAAAAGATGTCGGGAAAATCCTTCACCAAAAAAGAACTGCCCAGCGGTGAAGAGATCTGCGCGATCCGCATGCTCGACCTGATCGATACCGTGAAAGAAACGGAAGTAAATGAGGAACAGATGGCCAAGTTTCTGCCTCAGGCAATGGAAAAGCTCGCTGATATGGAGCGGGAAGAACTGATCAAACACTTCCTGAGTGTAGAGTTCAATCAGTTTCTGGAGTATTACAAGAATGCTTCTGACCTGAACGCACAAAGCAGAGACCGGGGAGGAAAGAAGAGCCGCAGGGATCGGAACGGCGGCAAAAGCCGAAAGAATAATTCCTTTGACCGGTACTTCATCAACATTGGCCGAAGGGACGGATTGAACCCTGCACGGTTGATGGGGGTGCTCAACGATGAACTGAACGGATCTAAACCCGATTTCGGCAACATCGACATTCAAAATAACTTTTCCTTTTTTGAAGCGGAGGCCGGTTTCCAGAATAATCTGGTTCAGGGAACAAAAGGTGCCAGATTTGAGGGCCGTGAAATCACCGTTGAGCTGGCTCAGCAGGATCAGCGCAGCCATGGAGGCGGAAGACCCGGCCGGATAAAGAAAAACAAAAAATCCAGACGTACCTACCAGGCATGAGTACATACGATGTAGTGATTCTGACGGAGTCGAGGTATCTGAATCCTTCCGCCACCGATGACTACACACGGAATATTCTTACTGAAGACGGAATACTGAAAAAGGAACTGGAAGCCCGGGGATTGAGCGTGAGTCGTAAAGACTGGGCCGATCCTGAATTCAACTGGTCCGATACCCGAAGTATTGTTTTCAGGACCACCTGGGATTACTTCGATCGCATTGAAGAGTTCAGAAAGTGGCTCGATAAGGTGGAAGTTCAGACCAGGAGCTTCAATCCTATTCCTCAGATTCGCTGGAACATGGACAAATGGTACCTGAAGGATCTGAGCGATAAAGGGATCAGAGTAGTGGAGACACGTTACCTGAAGAAAGGGGAGGAACGTTCACTAAGTGAGATCCTGGAGGAATCAGGTTGGGAAGACGCCATCCTGAAACCCACGGTTGCCGGGGCCGGAAGGCACACCTACCGGATCAACGGGGCCAGTGTGGAAGAACATGAAGCCATATTCCGAAAGCTGATCGGTGCCGAAGACATGATGTTGCAACCATTCCAGAGAAACATCACGGAGAAGGGGGAAGTCTCTTTAATGGTGATCGGAGGAGCATTTACCCACTCCGTACTCAAGAGGGCCAAGAAGGGTGACTTCAGGGTACAGGACGACTTCGGGGGGACGGTTCATCCCTATGAGGCTTCCCCAGATGAGATCCGTTTTGCCGAATCTGTGGTGGGGGCTTGTGATCCCTTGCCATCCTATGCCCGGGTGGATGTGATGTGGGATAATGAGGGTAAGCTCGCCGTTTCGGAGGTGGAGCTTGTAGAACCGGAGCTTTGGTTTAGGGAACATCCGGAGGCCGCAAAACTATTGGCCTCCGGGATCAGCTCAGCACTGAGGAGTTAATTAAACCCGAACTTTTTTAAGCCGGCATGACTGGTGGTTACAGCTTCCAGCGGTGACAGGGAATAGGTCTGATCCTGTTCCACAAAGTAGTGCTCCATTCCGGATGTCTCACGGTGCTGGTAGATGCGGCCGAAATCGATGGTTCCCTCACCTACAGGCACGAACTGCCCGTCCTCATTCATGTCTTTCACATGCCAGGTCTTAAACCGGCCGGGGTAGTTTTCAAAATAGGCGACCGGGTCCGCCCCGGCTGCAGTGGTCCAGTATAGATCCAGCTGAAAGTTAACATGTTCCGGATCGGTGTTCTCCAGGAAGTAATCCAGAGGCACGATGCCGTTTTCATTTTCCACCAGCTCAAAGTCATGGTTGTGATAGAGGAGTTCTATTCCGGCAGCGGAAGCTTTTTCCCCGATGGTATTCAGGATATCGGTGACGGTTTCCACTTCCTCACTCATCCCCATGCTTTGTGTCTCCTGAAAATAGCGGAAGTGCCCCATAGGAGGGATCGGTATTACAATGTATTTGAAGCCCGCAGCTACGGCATCTTCAATATGCTGATCGGCATTATCCAGAGTAATACTGGCATGATGGGTACTCATTGGAACAAGGCCGATCTCGTCCATAAAGGCCTTGAATTCCGTTGGCGACATCCCATAGAAGGTTCTGGCTTCTTCATCATAACCGGCCGCTTCCACATAGGCATAGCCGATGTTTTCGACCTCTCTAAGCACTTCCTTCGGAGCGGTGGACATCGTGTCTCTGAGTGTGTAGAGCGCCAGTCCTCCGTAGTTATCAGTTTCAGGAGGGGTGCAGGCAAAAAGGCCGATGACAGATACTGAAAGAAATAAGCGGGTAAAGAGCTGCTTCATGAGAATCGGATAAGTGATGAAAATTCGGCTCAACCTATTAGATTTCAGGGATTAAAACAACGACTAAAGCCTGGTCGGATTCGGCGCGTCCCCATACACTTCTTTCGGATCAAAGACTTTTTCGTCTTCTTCGAAACTCAGTTCACCATCTTTTTCAAAGAAATCTTTGCCGGTGGGCACACTGCGGTAAAAGCAGGAGCGATAACCCACGTGGCAGCTGGCGCCATTTCCCTGAACCTCAACCCGAAGCCACACACAATCCTGGTCGTCATCAATGCGCATTTCCCTGACGATCTGTGTGAGCCCCGAAGTAGCTCCCTTGTGCCAGAGCGTTTCGCGGCTGCGGCTGTAATACACGGCTTCACCCAGTTCAATGGTTTTTTTAAGGGCTTCTTCATTCATATACCCGTGCATGAGTAGTTCTCCGGATTCATAGTCGGTGGTGACCACGGGGATCAGCCCGTTTTCATCGAATTTAGGGGCCAGGTCTTTTTCTTCTTCGACCTGGTAAACGGACTTGCGCTGCTTGAAAGTGATTGTATTCATGGATATCAAAAAGTAGGTTGGTCATACTGAGCGAAAGCGAAGAATCCTGGCGTATAAACTGCAAGACCCTTCTCCGGAGTACCCGGGATCAGGATGACTTTTTATTGGTTTCTAATTTCTTCTTTGGATTCTCCGGAACCGGATCATGTCCGTGGGCACCCCAGGGATGACAACGGCCGATTCTCTTTAAACCCAGCCAGAATCCTTTGGCCGGCCCCCATTCGTTCACCGCTTCGATCATATACTGTGAACAGGTAGGGGAATACCTGCACGAATTTCCTGTCCAGGGAGAAATAACCAGCTGGTAAAACCGAACCAGCCCTACGATCAGCTTACTGAATATGAGTCCGAATACGCTCATCAGTCAATGCTGAAGGTGGTACCGTCTTTACCATCCATCAATTGTACACCCAGCTCCTTCAGATCATCGCGGATCTTATCAGAAAGGGCAAAGTCCTTATTTTCACGGGCCTCTTTTCGGATCTCGATCAACAACTCAATCAGGCCGTGGGTGAGTTCGCTGCTTCCGCCAGCCTGCTCTTTCGGCCAGATACCCAGCACTTCTTCCACGATGGTGTGAAGGAAGACCCTGAGGGCATCCAGGTTTTCCGGAACCTTGCCTTCGTTGATCTGTTTCCGAAGCTCTTTCAGCTTTTCGAAGAGTACGGCAATGGCCTGAGCGGTATTGAAATCATCATTCATAGCCCCTTCAAAAGCAGAACGAAGTTCTCCGATGTCAAAAGCGGTGGCTGTTCCCGGCTCGGCTTTTTCAATGACGGATAGCATGGAGTGCAGGTTCTTCAAGCCGGTTTCGGCCGCCTCCAGAGCATCCTCGGAAAAATCGGTGGTGCTGCGGTAGTGGCTCTGGAGCAGGAAGAACCGGATCACCTGCGGATCCCAGGATCGGGTCAGCAGTTTATGATTGCCGGTAAAGAACTCTTCCAGCGAAATGGCGTTCCCCAGCGATTTCCCCATCTTCTGGCCTTCCAGGGTCACCATGTTGTTGTGGAGCCAGTACTTCACGAACTGAGCGTCGTGGGCGCATTCAGACTGCGCGATCTCACATTCATGATGCGGGAACTGGTTTTCCAGTCCGCCGCCGTGAATGTCAAAACTTTCGCCGAGGTACTTGGTGCTCATGGCCGAACATTCAATATGCCAGCCCGGATAACCCACGCCCCACGGGGAGTCCCATTTCATGAGATGGTCGTCACCGGCCTTTTTCCAGAGGGCAAAGTCTTCGGGATTCTTTTTATCAGATGCGGTTTCCACACGGGTTCCCGCTTCGGCATCTTCCAGGTTTCGGCCGCTCAGCTTGCCGTAATCTTTATCCGTCTTAACATCGAAGTACACATTTCCATCGGCATTGTATGCGTGTCCCTTTTCGATGAGTTTCTCTATCATCGCGATCTGCTCAGGAATGTGTCCGGTGGCGCGCGGGGCAATATCGGGCCGGAGCACATTCAGCGCGTCCATATCCCGGAAATAGGTGTAGGTGTATTTTTCAGCGATCTCCATGGGATCGGTCTGTTCCAGCCTGGCTTTACGCGCCAGCTTGTCTTCCCCTTCGTCACCGTCTCCCACAAGGTGTCCCACGTCCGTAATATTCTGGACGTACCGCACTTTATATCCCAGATAGCGCAGGTAACGGAGCACTACATCAAAAGAAACATAACTTTTGGCGTGTCCCAGATGGGCATCGCCATACACAGTGGGCCCACACACGTACATCCCCACGAACGGAGGATTCAGAGGCTCAAAAAGTTCTTTCTTCCGGCTTAGGGTGTTGTAAACGTGAAGCTTTTGTTCAGCCAAAACGGATTAAAACTCGGTTTCAGTTTTGATGAAATCGATAAACTTTTGCTGGGTCTCTTTTTCCTTGAACCGGCCACGGAACTCGGAGGTGATGGTACTGCTGCTCACATCACGAATTCCACGGGTGGACACACATAAATGCTTGCTGTCTATGAATACGGCCACATCTTCGGTTCCCATGGCTTCAGAAAGGGCATCAGCGATCTGTAAAGTCAGCCGTTCCTGTACCTGAGGCCGGCGGGCGTAATAGTCAACCAACCGGTTGATCTTGGAGAGCCCGATCACTTTACCTGTTGAAATATAAGCGACATGTGCTTTCCCGATGAAAGGGAGGAAGTGGTGTTCGCAAAAAGAAGTCACCTGAATGTTCTTCTCCATTACGATGTCTTTATACTCGTAATGGTTTTCAAAAGCCCGGGCCACCGGTTTATTCTTAGGGTCGAGGCCGCTGAAGATCTCTTTCACAAACATTTTGGCAACCCGGTAAGGAGTTCCTTTCAGACTGTCATCGGTCAGGTCCAGTCCCAGGGTATGCATGATCTGGGCGAAGTGCTCCTGAATCCGCTCGATCTTTTCAGCATCTGTTAAATCGAAGGCATCGTCTCTAAGCGGGGTCAGTTCCGACGAGCCGATGTGATCATCGCCCAGTTCTTCTGCGGTAATTTTATCTAAATCTATGTTATCCAATACGTAGGGATTTTCTTTTATGTAGTGCGTTCAGCCGTCTACGGGCTTAAAACCGAACTCCAAAGTTAAGGGTTCCCTGGCTTAATTCACAGTTCATAGTTATTGGTTATTGGTGCATAGTTAACAGATATTCTTACTGAACGATTTCCGATTAACGAATAACGATTGACCGATCCATGATCAAACATATTGTAATGTGGAAGCTGAAGGATGTGGCGGAAGGAAAGACCAAAGCGGAAAACGCGGCGATTATGAAAGAGTTACTGGAAGGACTTCCGGATAAGATCAGTGAACTGGATTCAGCGGAAGCCGGGATCACCATGCTGGATGGAAGTTCAGCGGCCCATGCGGATGTGGTACTCACTACTACCTGTGCCACTGAGGAGGACCTGAGAGCCTACGCCGAGCATCCCGAACACAGAAAAGTAGTACAGTTCATTCAGAAAGTAGCTGCAGAGCGGTGGGTTGTGGACTATGAGATTAGGTAAGAATTAGGAACAGAGGAATACTCCTTATTAAGTCATCCCCGCGAGTGAGGGGATCCTGAGCTTTAATAATACTCTGAATTCCTGCCTCCGCAGGAATGACTAAAACTGATTGAAAATTATATCCTGAACAACATCTTAAACGACTAACGACTAACGACTAACGACTAACGACTAACGACTAACGACTAACGACTAACGAATTGGACGAACCCGATCCCATAGAACTTCCCATCGACGGCATTCTGGACCTGCACCTCTTCAGCCCAAAGGAGCTGGGTGAACTGATCCCGGATTATATCGAGGCCTGTCTGGAAAAGGATATCACGTCCATTCGCATCATTCACGGGAAAGGGAAAGGAGTGCTTCGCCGTTCCACTCATGCTTTACTGGACCGAAACCCGCATGTTCAATCGTATCGTCTGGCGGATGACCGGAGCAGCTGGGGGGCGACACTGGTGGAACTAAAGAAAGAATGACTGAGAGATATCAGATATTGAAAACCTTTAAAGCATGACGAAATAATGAAGAAGCTGTTGATCCGGCATATCGACCGAATTGAACGGAAGATTCAACAACTCAAAAAACTAAGCAGCAGGTTCTCCTGGATTCGGCTGGCTCTTTTTATTGCTGCCGGCATTTTTGCATTTACTGCCGAAGATTACGTTTCGGGTATTATTTACATAACTGTTTTAACGGCTCTGCTTGGTTCTTTTCTGATAGCGCTGGGCCGACACCGAAAGGTTGAGCAGACCATCGAAAAGCTGGGTTATTTGAAGCAGATCAAGTCGGAGCAAATCGGGCGGATCGAGCTTAACTGGGATGAAGTACCATACACGGATCTGAAGAAGGATAAATACCGGGATCATCTTTACGCCTGGGATCTTAATATAGCCGGAGAGCGATCGCTGTTTCAGCTCCTGGATACTTCCATTTATGACGGAAGTAAGAAGGTGCTTCTGGATTGGCTGCTCAGCCCGCCCGGCGATCAGGAGGAGATCCTGAGACGTCAGTCTTTAGTGCAGGAGTTAGGTCCATTACAGCTGTTCAGGGACAAGCTGAAAGCGGAAGCATTATTTACTAAGAGTCATGCCGCAGGATATACCTGGACGATGAACGATCTGCTGGAGTGGCTCCGGCTCCCCAAAAAGACGGGTTTTATGCAGCCTGTTATCTTGCTGGCTCTGCTTTCGGTTTCGAACATAACGCTGGGAATCCTGGCATTGGCCGGCAAGCTGAGCGGATTTTATTTCCTGATCTCTTTTGTGAGCTACCTTTTGATTCAAAACTTCTACAGCCATAAGGCCAAAGGATTGTTTGACGCGGCATTTCAAATGGAGAAGCTGCTCGGCAGTTTCAGCAATATTCTGAGTCATGTTGAACAATTCAAAGTGAGTGGCAAAAAGGAGATCTCACACTTTCTTCAGGGGTATCAGGCAGGGGAAGAAAGACCTTCAAGGGTACTCAGAAGAGTGAGAAGGTTCGCCGTCGCGGCTTCCCTGCAACAGGATAAGTTGTTGGGCCCCATCGTAAACCTGGTTGTGCCCTGGAATCTGTATTTCTCGATGCGCCTGGAAAACCTGAAAGAAGAGCTGGAGCCAAGGCTGGCCCGGTGGCTGGCTAAGTTTTATGAGCTGGAAGCGTTGAACTCCCTGGCCAATTTTCTGTTTCTGAACCCCGGATATGTATTTCCCACGTTTGATCGCGATCCAAAAGCGTTGTTCCAGGCCGTGCAGATGAGCCATCCACTGATCCCCGGGGAACAGAAAGTAGCCAATGACTTTAAAGTGGAACCCGACCAGCGATTGTTTCTTATCACGGGCTCCAATATGGCAGGGAAGAGCACCTTCCTGAGAACGGTAGGTATCAATCTCGTGCTTGCCTACTCTGGCGCCCCGGTTGACGCCAGGTCATTGAACACACAATTGTTCAGAATATTCACCAGCATCAACATAAACGATTCGCTGGGGGATGGTATCTCTCACTTTTATGCTGAGGTAAAACGCCTGCGGTTGTTGTTAGATGAACTGGAAAAAGAAGATGAGCTTCCGCTGTTTTATTTTGTGGATGAGATATACAGGGGGACCAATAACCGTGAGCGATTTACAGGCAGCGCGGCCTTCCTGAAAGAAGTGGCGGAAAAGAAAGGCATAGGGATGATCACTTCTCATGATCTTGAACTTGGAGAACTGGAGAAGGAGATCCCGCAACTGGCCAACCGGCATTTTGCAGAGACAATCCAGGATGGGAAAATGTCTTTTGAGTATAAGATCAAAGAGGGGGTCTGTCCAACAACGAACGCGCTTACCATCATGAGAATGGAAGGACTCCCTGTAGAGTGATCATTCAAACTGCCACACCCGCACATAATCCACTTCCATGGTTGCGGGAAAGATGGAGTCGTCCACGCCCTTGAGTCCGCCCAAACCGCCACCCACGGCGATGTTCATGAGAAAATAGAAGGGTTTGTCAAAGGGCCAGTTTTCCTGATTGTAGTTCTCAGGGCGGTCAAAGGTGAGGGTGATGTTCTCAGGATCGTCCACATAGAACTTCAGGGATTCTTCCGTCCATAGTATTCCAAAATTGTGGAACTCTTCCTCGATGGTCTTCAGCTCAAAGAACTCTGTACTTATCTGCGTTCCGTTCATGTGGTTATTCGCGACGGTATGAAGGGTTTGCAGAGTGGAGTCCGGTTTGGAACTGATGTATTCCATGATGTCGATCTCGCCGCAGTCGGGCCAGCCGACCTCGCTGATGTTATCACCAAGCATCCATATAGCAGGCCAGATGCCGTTTCCCTTATGCTCCGGCATCTTAGCCCTGATCTCCATCCGGCCATAGCTAAAGCTCTGTTTGCTGTTCATCCGGGCCGAAGTATAATCCCCTACATTCTGGCCTTCGCCTTCAAGCCGGGCCACGATGTGAAGCTTACCGTCCTCCACAAAAGCATTGTCCGAGCCAAAGGGTTGATAATCCTGCCACTCCTGATTCCCCCATCCATGATCTCCCTCTTCAAAGAGCCACTTGGTAGTATCGATGGCCTCGCCTTCAAATTCATCGGCCCAGACGAGCGTTGCTTTACTCCAGTCGGTGGTTATTGACGAATCACCCGGGGCGCAATGTACAAAGCTTAGAAATATGAAAACGGCTACAGCCAGCATTCGGTAAGTCATACGGGAATCCGGATTTGTTTTAAACACAATGGTCTTTGGAAATTTTTCGCTTTATTGAAACACATAACGATAAGATAAACGGAGCACAATCTGTAGGGGTGGATATGAAAGAACATAAACTGTGTACACTGGATGAGCTGGGGGACCGGGAACCGGAACATTTTTTAGTGGGCGGGCTGGATCTGGTGGCGATTCGATATGATGATCAGGTTTCCGTGCTATATGGCAGGTGTCATCATCGGGGGGCTCTGCTGGGTGACGGCTATATTGACGGAGAAAATCTCATTTGCGGGCTGCACGGCTGGGACTATCGCTATGCCAGCGGTATAAGTGAATACAATAACGATGAAGTGCTTCATAAATTCAAAGCCTGGATCGAGGACGATGCCGTATGGGTGGATCAGGAGGAGATCACAGAATATCTGGAGGGCCATCCCCAGCCCTTTAACAGAGAAGTGTATCTGGGAGCCTATGCCGATACGAATCCTGAGGATACCGAGCCATATACCGGATATATCAGAGAACTGGCTCAAAACGGATTGGAAAACGTCGGTCATCACGGGCCCTCTGAGGCGATGGGGGTAGACCGGAATACATTGCCGAAGTGGGAAAACATTCAGTTCCTGCCGGCCCAACTTTCAAGGCGGCCTTTGATGGACGATGATGCGGTATCGACCAAAGTAGTGATCGGCAGGAAAGCCGGGAAACCCCTGGAGCTGGAGATCCCTCTTTTTGTATCTGATATGAGCTTCGGAGCGTTATCGAAAGAAGCCAAGATCGCCCTTTCAAAAGGGGCCGAGATGGCAGGAACCGGTATATGCAGTGGCGAGGGAGGAATGCTTGGCGAAGAACAGGCGAACAATACTCGCTACTTTTACGAGCTGGCATCCGGAAGATTCGGCTTTAGCATGGATAAAGTTGAGAAAGTACAGGCTTTTCATTTTAAAGGAGGGCAGGGAGCCAAAACGGGAACCGGGGGGCATCTGCCCGGACACAAAGTGAATAGGGAAATAGCTGAGGTTAGGAGACTGGAACCGGGTGAGGCTGCTGTTTCACCCGCCACCTTTCCCGACCTAAGAACGGTTTCGGATTTTCAGGAACTTGCGGATGAGGTCCGGGAGTGCACGGGAGGTATACCGGTTGGATTTAAGATCGCGGCCAGCCACATAGAAGACGATATCGACTTTGCTCTCGAGGCCGGAGCCGATTACATCATACTGGACGGACGGGGAGGAGGTACAGGGTCCGCGCCAACGGTACTGAGGGATAACATCAACGTGCCAACCATACCGGCGCTGGCACGGGCCCGTAGGCACCTGGATAAGACCGGAGCCGATCACGTCACGTTGATCATTACCGGTGGACTTCGTGTGGCGGCCGATTATGCAAAGGCATTGATGATTGGAGCTGACGCCATTGCGGTATCAAATGCCGCTATTCAGGCCATCGGCTGTCTGGGAATGCGGGCCTGTGATACCAACAACTGTCCGGTAGGAATTGCTACTCAGAAAGAAGGATTGAGAAAGAGGCTGGTCATTGATTCATCGGCAAAACAACTGGCCAATTACTTCAGGGCCACCACCGAGCTTATCAGGGTTATAGCGCGGGCCTGCGGCCATGAGGCGATTTCTGAATTCAGCCGGAACGACCTCAGCACCTTCGATTATGAGATGCATCGCCTGACGGGAATACCGTTTGCAGGTGTACACCCGGTATGATCCGGTATGGCAAGGCTGACTGAATTCCGCAACATTTCTGTAACCTTCCGAAAAAGAGCAAGTGTATATGAGCGGGAACACTAACTGGGAGACATCTGCAGGTGGATTCAACTTCGGATAAGGCTTTAATGATGAAAGTGAAGGAAGGGGACCTGGATAAACTGGGTCTGCTTTTCGAGCGATACAATCGCTCATTGTTCAGCTTTTTCTACCGGTTGACATCAGATGGCTCATTAAGTGAAGACCTTGTCCAGTCGGTGTTCGAGCGCATGCTCAAATACCGAAACACATACTCAGGCTCGGGAGCATTTACCACATGGATGTTCAGCATTGCCAGAAATACTCATATCGATCACTACCGCAAAAATAAGCGGCACAACGATACGGTAGATCTGGACGAAGAGCGCATAGGTGGTGCTCCCCCTGAGTATGCTGAGATGGACGAACGAACGAGAAGGAAAAAGATCCTGGAACAGGCACTCGATAAACTGGATCCCGAGAAGAAAGAAGTGGTGCTGTTAAGCCGCTATGAAGGGCTTAAGTACAAAGAGATAGCGGAGATCCAAAACGTTACCGAAAGTGCCATCAAAGTCAGGATGTTCAGGGCAATGAATGATTTAAAACACTATGTAACCACACTGAGTGAGGAATACAGTGATGAATAAAAAGTACGAACAATTAATAGCAGAGTATCTGGAGGGCAGCCTCGATGAAGCCTCAAGGCTTCAGGTGGAGGAGTTAATTGCCCGTGGTGAGATCGATCTGATTGAGTTCAGGGCCATGGAGCAGCTCCATGACGAACTGGGTACCTTGACCACCCCTGAGCCTTCCGCTGAAATGATCAGGAATTTCTATGCCATGCTGGAAGCCGAAAAAGGAGCGGGCAGCGCTTTCTTACCAGCATTGAAAGACAGGTTCAGAGAAGCAGTCGCGATGCTTACCCTCCCACGCCTGGCCTACACCTTTCTATTGCTGATCATTGGAGCCTTCATCGGTGACCAGTTTGGTACAAGCGAAGACCGCCTTGAAGAGCTTACTGCTGAGATGCAGAACATGCGTGAGATGATGATGGTGACGATGCTGGAAGGTGCATCCACCACCGATCGTCTCCGGGCCGTCAACATCAGTGCCGAGCTGCCCGTGGCTGATGAAAAAGCAATACGGGCACTTCTTTTCACCCTCAACAATGATGAAAGCGTGAATGTACGGGTACAGACCGTCGAAGCTCTTACCAGGTGGGGAGATAACGAAATGGTTCGGGAAGGATTGGTCAACTCGATCCCCTACCAGGAGTCTGAGATCGTAATTGTGGCCCTGGCGGATGCAATGGTGGAGCTGGGAGCACGAAATTCGGTGGACAAGTTCGAAGAGCTGCTCAAGTACAGAGAAATGGACATCAACGTTAAACAGAAATTACAAACGAGCATCGCAGCGCTGCTGTAAGGAGCCGATATGAAACGATTTGGACTGACTATACTGGCATTATGTATTGTACTTCCGGTTTTTGCCCAAAAGGTAGAGTTCCGGGAAGCCATAGATATGAAATTTTTACCGGGTGAACTGGCGGATGTCGGGGAGTTTATGGTTAAGAATGTTAATGGAAACATATCGGTAACCGGTTATGACGGTGAGGAGATACGTATAACCGGAACAAAAGAGATGTGGAAGAAGAACGGGACCCTGAGCCGGGAAGATTCCGAAGCATTCTACCTCAAAAAGGTGACCAGGGGCGATCGTGCGTACCTGTACATGGAGGGACCGGGTGTGCACGTGGTTTTCGACGGAAACAGAATGGATTACCACATGAACTGGAACAACGGTTTTTTTGATGATTATGAAGACATCGGTTTCCGTTTTAATATAGAAGTGAAGGTGCCGTACCGCTTATTCATCGGGGCATCCACCATCAACGGGGGAGATGTATTACTGACAGAAATGAGAAGCGGAGCGTATGCTTCTAATGTAAACGGAAGTGTGACGATCAAAGAAGTGAAGGGCAGAACCAAAGCAAGTACTGTAAACGGGGATATCGAAGTCTGGTTCTCTGAAAGCCCCCGCGAGGACCTTCGGTTCAACACCGTAAACGGTACTATTGAAGTCTATTCCCCAAAAGATCTTTCAGCTGTTGTAACCTTTCAAAGTTTACACGGTGATTTGTACACAGATTTTGAACAGGTGCAGCGAATGCCTAACCGACTGGACAAGCAAAAGGACGGCAGCGGCTACCGTTATAAGATCAATAAAACATCTCCCATCCGAATAGGGCAGGGCGACATTGAGATGGAACTTAAAATGGTCAACGGCAGCGCCTACATCCGCGAAAGAAAATCCTAATTGAAATAACCTTATATCATGAAGAAGCTAAATATCTATTCATTTGTTTTAATGGCGCTGATGATGCTTTCATCAGCAGGGGTCTCAGCACAGAACGACCTTACCGTGCCTCTTTCCAGACCGGGAGACCCGGGTACCCTTGAGATCCACTCAGTATATGCTGAAGATGTGATCATTCGTACCCATAACCAGGATAACGTAGTCATCAAGTTTGAGTCGGACGATGATGAAGACGATTACAGCAATCGTCGGGACGGATTGAGAAGAATCTCATCCAGCGGTATCGGGATGGAAGTGACCGAGGACAACAACCGGGTCAGGATCAATACTTCACCGCAATCCACCGATCTGGAGCTTGAGGTTTTTGTCCCGCAGAACTTCTCGCTGAACCTGCATATCACCCACGGCGATATAGAGGTGTATGGAGTAGATGGTGAAATAGAGATCAATGCGGTTAACGGAGATATAGAAGTTCGGGAAGTATCGGGATCCGCGCTCATTAACAGCGTTAATGGTGATGTGGAGATCGATTTCGTGAGAGTAACAGACGGGGCTCCTATGTCATTCACTACCGTGAACGGAGACATCGAGCTGAGCCTTCCGGCCAGTGTGGAGATGTCGGCAAAAATGAAAACCGAATGGGGAGATATTTATACCAACTTTGATATGGAAGTGGAACGGAACACTAGTGCCGCCGAAGTATCAAGAGATGGGGGTAAATACAAAGTAGCCATCAACAAATGGGTGTATGGTAAGATAAACGGCGGAGGGCCGGAGTACCTTTTCAAAACCCTGCACGGCGATATATCCATTCGTAAAAACTAGTAAAGCGCAGAAACGTTTTGCCCGTCAGTGCGTCTAACCATCAACTTTAATCCCGTGCCTGTAAATCATTAACTCGGAGTGTTTTACAGGCCGGGTACTCGGAACAAAAATCTCGGAGCTATGCGATTACTTTCTACTACCCTGCTATCACTATGTCTTTTTTTCGGGGCCCGGGCCCAAGACTCTGTAAACCCGAACGTCCAAAAATTTGCCACAGATCCTTCTGTTGATTACCGGCTGGGTACGGTCGATCAGCCTGTAATGAACGCCGTTCGGATTTCAGGAGGTGAGATAACACTGGATGGTTTCCTGGATGATCCGGCCTGGCTGCTGGCACCGGTTGCAACGGGCTTTACCCAACGTTACCCCAGGGACGGGGGGAGCCCGACCCAGCGGACAGAAGCCCGGATCCTGTACACCGACCGGGAAATCTATGTAGGCATAATGGCATATGATACCGCTCCGGATTCCGTGATCGCTTCACTGTTTCGGAGAGACGGAAATGAAGCCAGCGACTGGGTATATGTCAGTTTCGACAGCTATAACGACAAGCGTACGGCATTTACTTTTGGTGTAAACCCGCGTGGAGTTCAAAGAGACATTCTCTACTATGATGACAGTAATGAAGACATCCTGTGGGATGCGGTATGGGACGCGGAGGCAAAGATCCTGGAAAATGGCTGGTCGGTGGAAATGCGGATCCCGCTTTCTCAGCTTCGCTTCAGTTCCAAAGATCAGACTCAGACCTGGGGGGTTAACTTTCAGAGACGTATTCCCAGAACAAATGAGTTTAATTTCTGGTCTCCGACTGCCCAGTCCGAATCTGGCACGGTATCAAAATTTGGCCGGCTGGAAGGAATTTCTGACCTGAGTGAACCCCGCCGGCTTGAGGTGAGCCCTTATGTTTCCTCCAGGCTGACCCGTGCCCCTGAACGGGTAGGGGATCCTTACTATTCCGCCAACGAGCTTAACGGAAATATAGGTGGTGACATCAAATACGGATTGACGTCCGACCTGACTCTCACGGCAACGATCAACCCTGATTTCGGACAGGTGGAAGCGGATCCGGCCACCATAAACCTTTCACAATTCGAAGTGTTCTTCCCTGAACGAAGGCCGTTCTTCTTAGAGGGTAACGACATCTTCAGGTTCGGAAGAACGCAAACCTATAACAGTTTCGGGAACCCCAATACCTTTTACTCTAGAAGAATTGGTCGCGCCCCTCAGGGCAACGTATTCCTGGCCAATCAATACAATAGTGGTTCATTATTTGATCCCGACAGCGCCAGGGGACAGTCTATGTATGTGGACCGGCCGGAACAAACCAGTATTCTGGGAGCGGCTAAAGTAAGCGGTAAAACCAAATCGGGGACCTCAGTTGGGGTTCTGTATGCACGTACTGCCGAAGAAAGGGCAAGATATACCGTAGGCCAGCAGAGCCTGGGGGATCAGTCAGGAAACTTTACGGTAGAGCCGGGAAGTAACTACTTTGTTTCCAGGATCAAGCAGGACGTGAATGGAGGCAATACAATTTTCGGAGGCTTTTTCAGCGGTGTAAACCGCAATATTGACGGTACTTATTTCGAAACCTACCTTCATGAATCAGCCGTTATCGGTGGTGTGGACTTCGAGCACAACTGGAACAACCGGGACTACACGCTCAGCGGTACAGTATCTGCTACGAATGTAGCCGGTACGCCTGAGGCTATACTGAGGACCCAGCGTGCCCCGC
Source organism: Balneola sp. (assembly GCA_965267385.1). GTDB lineage: Bacteria > Bacteroidota > Rhodothermia > Balneolales > Balneolaceae > Balneola. The sequence continues at coordinate 1,732,925 of OZ253957.1, read as the reverse complement.
AACGATACTACCAGCGGGTGGATTCTGATGAATTATCCATCGATCCCACAAAAACCAGCCTTGGAGGTGTAGCCACCGAGCTTAGCTTCAGAAAAGGGGGCGGAGAGCATTTTACGGGTTCTGTTACCTTCTCACAGGTTACACCGGGCTATGAAACCAATGACATCGGTTTCCAGAACCGGGCCGATTACCGTACGCTGGCCCTTGCATTCCAGTACCGGGAAACTTCTCCCAAAGCATTTGAGTACTGGGAATTATGGAGTTATCACCTTCACGGATGGAATTTCGACGGGGACCGCTTATTCCAGAACTACAATCTGGGAGGTTTCTGGAGGTTTAAGAATCAATGGTCATTCAACATCAATGTGAATGGCTCTGTTGGACGGGTAAGCGACCGGCTGACGCGAGGCGGACCGCTGATGAAGTATAATGACGACATCAATTTCAATTTCAATGTGAATTCGAACCGGGCCAAGAAGTTTTCGGTCTATACCGGTCAGTTCCATCGTATGGATGTAGGTAAAGAATACGATCATTTCTTCTGGGCAGGTTTTGACTACCGGCCAACTACCTTCATTCAGATCAGTGTGGACCCCGAGTTCGGATTTCAACTGGATGAGGATCAGTTCATTCGCTCTGTTGCTGATCCTGCAGCCACTCAGACATACGGAACACGCTATGTGTTCGCCGACATCCGCTCGGTAAACCTTTCGGCTGGAATTCGGCTTAATTGGACCTTTAACCCAAAAATGAGTCTTCAAACCTATATGCGCCCGTTTATTGCTACCGGTGAATACTCAAGGTTCAAGGAATTCACAAAGCCGGGCGGGTTTGAGTTTGCGGTGTACGGCGAAGACAGGGGAACCATCAATTTCGACGGATCGACTTATACCGTGGATCCCGATGGAGGAGACAACTCCAATGAATTTAGTTTTCCCAGACAGGACTTCAATTTCAAGTCGATTCAGGGCAACGCGGTGTTCCGATGGGAATACAGACCGGGCTCAACCTTATTCCTGGTGTGGCAGCAGCAACGTTCCGGTGCAGCAGGATACGGAGACTTTGAATTCGGAAGAGATTTTCAGGATCTCTTCGGGCCAAAGCCCACCAATGTTTTCCTGGTTAAACTAAGTTACTGGTTTGGTTCCTGATCCTGGTCAGGCACCAGAAACGGAAGGGGCTTTTCAGCCCCTTTTTTTGTTTGTTTAGTAACAATTTATCCTGTTCGTGCTCTTACCAAAAACCGAAAGGCGGTTGGGGTAAAATTTTAATACGATCAGGCGAAGATGAATCCAGGAAGAATACACCATTGCTGTGTACTTATTTTAGCCGGCATATTCCTACAGACAGAAGCGCTGAGTGCACAAAAAAGAACAATATCTGCTCATAAATTAAACGGAACAGAGTCGATAGAACTGGATGGAAAGGCCGATGACGAAGTGTGGAAGAAGTCAGAAAAAGTTTCCGGGTTAACACAAAGATTCCCGAATGACGGCAGTCCGGCTTCTGAGCGGACAGAATTCAGCGTAGCCTATGACGATAAGTTTATTTATGTATTTGCGCGGGCCTACGACTCTTCACCTGACTCCATAGCTGCCACGCTTTTCCGTAGAGATGGTAGTGAATACAGCGACTGGTTGTATGTAAGTATTGACAGTTACAACGATAACCGAACGGCATTCACTTTCGCGGTTAATCCTAAGGGAGTCCAGAAAGATATTTTCTATTACAACGACAACGAAGAAGATGTGAAGTGGGATGCCGTCTGGGAGGCAGTGACCACCCAGGATGATCAGGGATGGACCGCGGAGTTTAAGATACCGTTGTCTCAACTGAGGTTTACATCCTCCTCCGAAATTCAGAACTGGGGGATCAACTTTCAGAGAAGAATAGCACGGAAAGAAGAAATTGCATTCTGGTCGCCCACATCCCGGGAGGAAAACGGATTGGTATCCCTTTTCGGTGAGCTGAGAGGCATCAGAGACTTACCCAGGCCGATGCGGCTTGAACTGCTACCCTATGTATCGGTAAGTAATCAACGGGTGCCGGAACCGGAACCTTCCACAAACGGCTTTGAGAATCCGTTCTATAAAAAGAATGACCTCACTTTTAAAGCGGGCGGGGATATCAAATACGGTATAACTTCTGATTTTACACTAACAGCCACTATTAATCCCGATTTCGGGCAGGTGGAGGCAGACCCCGCCACCATCAACCTCACAGAGTTTGAAATATTTTTCGAAGAGCGGAGGCCTTTCTTTCTGGAAGGGAGCGACATCTTCTCATTCGGCGGAACCAACTCACAAAACACTTACACCACGCACCGGACCTTCTACAGCCGCCGGATCGGACGGGATCCTTACAAGGATATAACAGGAGCCGGGATCAACGCTGATTTTGAGGACGTTCCGTTTCAGACGACCATAGCAGGTGCCGCGAAGATCAGCGGAAAGACTCAGGGGGGACTTTCTGTAGGATTTCTGGACGCCTACACGCTCAGGGAGAGGGCTAATTATCTGAGTAGTACCGGCGTAGAAGGAGAGATCACCGTAGAACCTCCCACAAACTACATGGTTACCCGGCTGAAACAGGACCTGAACGGTGGAGATGCTCAGATTGGAGGCTTTCTGAGCAGCGTGAACAGAAATATGAGCAGCAGTTTTCTGAAGGACCGGTTACATGAATCGGCATATCAGGCCGGAATTGACGGAGTGTACACCTGGGATAACCGAAACTGGGGTGCGAGCGCTTCGTTTGCCGTAAGCCAGGTGAACGGGAGCGAAAACGCGCTGATCGGAACCCAGACCACTTCGGCCAGATATTATAACCGGGTTGACTCGGATTACCTCAGCCTTGACCCCAATAAAACCAGCCTGTCGGGTTATTCCGGAGAGTTCAGTATTGGTAAATACGGTGGTACCGGCCTCAGGTATTCATTTACCTATTCGGAGTCGAGCCCGGGCTACGAGATCAATGATATCGGATTTCAGGAAAGGGCAGACTACAGAGCTCCACACTATTATCTGGAGTATCTGAACGTGGACCCCGAATTTTTCCGTTTCTATCTGTTGTGGGCTTATGGAGGGCATGCGTGGAATTTTGACGGAGACCTGATCATGAATTTCTATGCATCCGGCGGATATTTTCAGTTTAAGAATCTGTGGTCAGTGACTCTTACCGGCGGCTTTACCGGAACCTTTTATAATGACCGCATAGCCAGGGGTGGCCCCGTAATGCGCCGTCCCAAAGACTGGAACAGCCGTATTGAGATCGCTTCCAATTCTACCAAAGACCTTTACTATTCTTTCGGCGGGTCCTACCGGGCGGACGCATCGGGTGAGTACATGACCACCTTGTTTGGTTCTCTTAACTACCGGCCTACCGGTTATCTTCAGTTCTCGGTGACCCCTACCTATGTTAAGGAGCTTAATACGGATCAGTACCAGTTCTTTTTTGACGTGGATGCAGACCCCGAGCCCGATTATGTGTTTTCAGACTCCCGTTTTGATATTTTCTACACGGAGTTCAGGCTCAACTGGGCATTCACCCCCAAGCTGAGCCTTCAGACCTATGCGCGCCCGCTGTTTTACGCGGCTGATTTTTCCCGCTTTAAAACCTTTGAAGAACGGAAAACCTACAACTTCCGGGTTCTTGATCAGGCAGCACAGGATTCCTATGAGTCCTTTCTGGATTTCGATTACCGGATACTACAGGGTAACGCGGTGCTGAGGTGGGAATACCGGCCGGGTTCTGCCTTGTTTCTGGTATGGCAGCAGGAGAAGGAGCAGTTTCTGGACGGACAAAGTTTCTTTGAGCCCTTCCGTAACACTCCGGAGCTGTTGAAAGAGAAGCCTGTTAATATCTTCCTGCTGAAATTCAGCTACTGGTTTGGTAGCTAAGATGAGCTATCCTCAGCTTTTGCTGCTTTGGTGCTGAGCCGAAAGGGCAGGTAAAGCGGACAGGTTCCGATTGCGCTGGTACCCAGAAAAATAACGGACAAAATGATAGCCGCAATGGCCCAAGGTCCCGTGATCACTTCAAAATAATAGAGCAGGATCAGGGTAATAGCCAGTACGGTACGTAGCGCACGGTCGATCAGTCCCATATTCTTTTTCATAACAGAAAAATTTTAGTGAATGATTAAACGAAAATATAACGCATAAGCGTTGGTACAATCGAGTTTCATATTTCGTATTTTCAAAACCAATTAACTTTGATTTTATAAAGAAAAAATGAATTCAGGATCTACTATGGACACTCATGTTCAACAACTGACGGCTGAACAGGTAAAGAGCATTCAGGCCGACTTTATCAATAAGGTTTACATGTGGATGTGCGGGGCATTACTGATCACAGGCTTCGTGGCTTTACGCGCGATCTCTTCAGAGACGCTCATGGACATGCTTTTTGTAACAACGGCTGATGGTGTCACTTCGGTGGGGGCTCTTTTTTACATCCTCATTATAGCAGAGCTGGGACTGGTGATCTGGTTATCGGCCAGAGTCACCAATATGTCGAGCCAGCTTGCAACGGCTTTATTCGTCTTATATTCGGCGCTGAACGGGCTTACTCTTTCTTTCATCTTTTTAGCGTATACCAAAGCGTCGATTGCGAATACGTTCTTTATCACTGCCGGTACCTTTGGAGTAATGAGCCTGTACGGCTATTTCACGAAGAGAGACCTGACATCCTGGGGTAATTTGCTCTTTATGGCCTTGGTTGGTTTTATCATCGCCACCGTGGTGAACATATTTCTGCAGAGCAGCACCTTCCACTGGATACTCACATTCGCGGGCATTCTGATTTTTGTAGGACTCACCGCGTATGACACTCAGAAAATCAAAAAGATGAGTCTGCAGCTGGAAGCAGATTCCGAAGAAGGCAAGAAGGGAGCCATCATGGGAGCATTGGCTCTCTACCTGGATTTCATAAACCTTTTCATATTGCTGCTAAGGGTCTTTGGTGACCGCAGATAGAACGAAGGCCCTCCATTGAGGGCTTTTTTTATGTAGGGTTATTCGATCAGCTTCAGGTTCCTCACCAACAGATCGGTGGAGTTGCCGCCTGCCATGATCTCGAAGTCACCGGGTTCGGTCACAAACTCCCGGTTCAGGTTGTAGAAGCCCAGCATCTCGTCCGTAATGGTAAAGCTGACCTGTACGGATTCACCGGCCGGGATCATGACTTTCCTGAATCCTTTCAGTTCTTTGACCGGCTGGATCATGCTGGCATATTCATCATGAATGTAGAGTTGAATGACCTCTTCTCCGTCCATCTCCCCGGTGTTGGTTACTGTTACCGTAGCCGTTACCTCTTCCCCCAGTGTTTTAGTATCCGAGCTCAGCCTGAAGTCGCTGTATGAGAAGGTCGTGTAGCTCAAACCGTGCCCGAACGAATATTGAGGGGTATTTTCCTCATCGGTATAGTGCGACCAGAACACGATGTCTCCGGCGTCATCGGGCCGTCCGGTACGATCGTGGTTGTAAAAGATGGGAATTTGGCCCACACTTCTCGGGATGGTCACGGGGAGCTTTCCGGAGGGGTTGTAATCACCAAAAATGACGTCAGCGATGGCATTTCCAGCTTCGGTACCAAGATGCCATGTTTCGAGTATAGCCGGCATATTGTCGTACATCCAGGGCTCGGCGATCGGACGGCCGTTCATGAGTACCACTACAATGTTATCATTCACCTTTTTGAGTTCCTTTAACAGCTCCAGTTGAACACCTTTCAGGCTGATATCGGCCTGGCTGCGTCCTTCACCACTCTGAAAGGCTTCCTCACCAACAGCTACAATCACGGCATCGGCATTACGGGCCGTTCTTATAGCCGTGGAGATCTCTGACCGGTCATTTACATTTGAAAAATCAAGTTCGTGGAGAAACGACCGTTCTCCGGTGGCCAGGGTATATCCTTTGGCGTAGGGGACCCTGGTGTTATTGCTTACTGCGGCCTGCACGCCTTCAAGGAGCGAGACTGCTGAATTAGGGATGGCATGAGCGCGCCAGCTTCCAAGGGGAGTATCTTTGTCGTTAGCCAGCGCACCGATCACCGCAATGGTTCTGGTTGACTTGGATAGAGGAAGGATATTCCCCTCGTTTTTGAGCAGTACAACTGACCGCTTTGCCACATCTCTGGCTATAGCTCGGTGCTCCTCTGTATAAATGTTATTTTTCTCACGTTCCGGATCAGAATATCTGTATGGATCATCAAACAGCCCTATGGCATACTTGATCCTGAGTATTCTTCTGACGGCTTCGTCAAGTACCTGTTCATCTACCTTGCCTGCTCTGACCAGGTCCGCGAGGTGCAGTTCATATCCGCGTGCTTCCATATCCACATCGGTTCCGGCTATGGCCGCTTTCATGGCCGCGTCTTCCAGATCCCTGGCGAAATCATGAGCCACCATTTCCGCGACAGTACCCCAGTCGGATACGATCAGCCCTTCAAAGCCCCAATCCTCTTTGAGGATTGCCCGTTGCATCCTGCTGTTGCCGGTAATCGGTACCCCGTCTATGTCGTTAAAGGAGTTCATAACGGTTGCCACGCCGGCGTCCACGGCGGCTTTAAATGGAGGCAACACCATATTGTAAAGTGTTTTATTGCTTAGCTCCGTGGTGTTGTAGTCCCGCCCGGCTCTGATGAACCCGTATCCTGCAAAATGCTTTGCGGTAGCTGCTATGGTGGTCAGGTCTGCGAGGTCATCGCCCTGAAATCCACGGATGCGTGCGGCTGAGATCTCACTAACCAGGTACGGGTCTTCACCGGCACCCTCCATAATGCGGCCCCAACGCGGATCGCGGGTTACATCCATCATGGGGGCGAAGGTCCAGTGAAGGCCGGCCGCCGAAGACTCTATGGCTGCTACCCGTGCAGCGCTTTTTACCGCTTCCAGATCCCAGCTGGATGCATCACCCAATGGAATAGGGAATATGGTCTGGTAGCCGTGGATCACATCGTATGCGAAAAGAAGCGGGATCCCCAGCCGGGAATTTTCGACAGCCAGTTTTTGCGCTTCCAGGGTAGCTTCCGCCCCCACCACATTCAGCATGGATCCCACTGACCCATTGGCTACCGCATCGTACCGGCCCCTGAGGTAGTCACCCTCCGGTACCGGTCCGGTGACGTCCCAGTTCCCGTTATACTGATTCATTTGCCCTACTTTTTCGTCGAGCGTCATGAGGGCGATCAGACTGTCGATCTTCTGTTCGACCCCGGCGTTTGTAATCAGGGAATCCTCCCCGACCTCAGGATCGGATGTGCAGGAAATAAAAAGGGCAAGCAGCGACCCCAGCAGTACTAATTTTTTCATGAGTTCTGTGAGCGGTTAGAGTGATTAAGCGTCGGTACATAGGTCCGAAGGATCGAAAGAACCCAAACTTCTGCTTTAACTTCAATGAAGAATTGTTTTCGAACGGCTTTTAATTCTCAAATGTCTGCTTTGCATGAGCAAATTGAAGGGACTTTCAAAAGCAGAAGTAAGCCGGGTCATCGAAATGGCATGGGAAGACCGTACCCCGTTTGACGCAATAGAACACCAATTCGGGCTAAGCGAGAAAGAGACGATTACGTTGATGCGCAGAGAGATGAAGAGATCCGGTTTTGAAATGTGGAGGGAACGTGTTTAAGGAAGGAACACCAAACATCGTAAAAAAAGAAAGATGAGACAAACCGCTTCGTGAGTCCTGTGCAGGGAAAATTCTAATCACGGGCTGTCATAAACTTCCTCATGAAAAACATTCCGTAGAGCGGGCCGGCTGCGAGAACGGCGAGGGCGGTGACCACCTCGTACTCCAGAATGAGGAGATTAACCAGTTGAATACTTGCGATGGTGATCGAAAAACCAACCCCATTGACGATGGTTAACGCTGTTCCTACGGACTCCTCAGGCGCAGTTCCGGCTACCAGGGTCGAGAACTGCGGCGAATCCATTATGACGGTAAACCCCCAAACCATCAGAAAGCAGATGAAAATAAGAGGAGACATGCCCGGAGAAAAAGGCACGATCAGACAGCATACGCCTGATGTGCACAGAGCGTAAAAGGAGACCTTATCACTGCCAAAAAGGTTGGATACATACCCTCCGATAATGCAGGATAATGATCCGATGCCTATTATTAAAAAACTAAGAAGCGGGATATCCAAACTAAGGTCAGGCCGGTTGCTGGTGTAGTAAAGAAGCAAAAGGGGAACGAATGCCCAAAATGTATAAAGCTCCCACATATGCCCGAAATACCCAAAGGCTGCTCTTCTGAACTGCCGGTGCTTAAAAACCTGAAAAAAAGCTTTAGGATTAACACGGGCCGCAATTTTCCGATGGGGGCCTTCTGGTATGAGGCTTACCACCAAAAGGCCGCCAAGGGCTGCAAACGCGGAGGTCGCGTACAACAGGTAGCTCCAGTGCAGTTCATATAATACGGACCTCAGCAGATGCGGAAGAGCGGTTCCCAGGACGAGCGCTCCTACCAAATAGCCCAGTGCTTTGCCCAATCCCTGTTTATGCCAGTCAGAGGCTATTTTCATTCCTACGGGATAAATTCCCGCGAGAAAAAACCCGGTCACAAAGCGCAACACAGCAATACTTCCAAGTCCGCTGGCAAAAAAAGGAATCGCGGAATTGGAAACAGCACCCAGAAGTGCACACATGAAGAACACCCTGGACGGGTGAAACCGGTCGGCAATGGACAGTAAGGCAAAGACAAAGGTTCCGGTTATAAAGCCAAACTGTACTGCCGAAGTAATATGCCCCAGTGCCAGTTCCGACAGCCCGAACTCGGCCTGAAGGCTCCCCATAACCGCATTTCCGGCAAACCAGAGTGAGGTGCCCGCGAACTGTGAGAGTACAATTACAGGCAGTATTCTCCGCGGTACCTGTTTAGTCAAGATCGCTTTGTCTTTGAGCTGAAAGCTGGTTGAGCATCAGCTCAATTTCAGCTTTTGTTAAACCCTGTCCGTTCGACACCACAAATTGAATGGAACGGGTGTTTTCAATCTTCTCGAGTGGATTCCTGCTGAGTACCACAAGGTCTCCTTCAAAGCCTTCAGCGACCCTCCCGATCTGGTCTTCTACGCCGAAGAACATACTCCCATTTCGTATGGAGGTTTGTAAAGCCTGAAGAGGGGTGAGTCCGGATTCGGTCAGTATTCTCAGCTCCTGATGAAGCGATTCGCCTGCATATACATAGGAGTTGTACGCTCCGTTGTCAGAACCGGCCAGGATCATAACTCCTGCCTCATGCATCGGGACGATCATGTCCCTGAAGAGCTGATGCATTTCAGCTTCAAACTGTTTAGCGGCGTCATCGCGTCTCATCGCTGCGTTAACGCGACGCGCATAGGTTTCCTGTATGCCTTCCGGTATATAAGCCAGCATCTCGTCTCCGGAGTGGTCCACGTTGTGGAGAAAACTCAGCACTTCATCGATATAGAGAGTGGGTACTACTGCGACTTCATCTTCCGCCATTCTTTGGTAAAGCTGACGGGCTTTATCCGGATCATAAGTCTCTGCCAGTTCCCGGACGGCACCCCAGAACCCAAGTTCACCCTTTCGCACTTGGTCGGTGACCAGCGCTTCTTTGGAAGAAGCTCCTTTCAGCACATAGTAAAGGTGGTCGATCCCGTCCAGTCCGGCATCAATGGCCTCCTCAAGCATCACAGTCATAGGCATATGGCCGGTTACAATCATGCTCCGCTCTTCGGTTTGTCGCAGTATTTCCATATACAGATCTCTGCTTAACCGGCTGTCATAGATCTTTACATAATCCACTCCCAGAGCCTCAAGGGAATCCAGTGCCGTACTGACATCTTCGGTGGAGCTGAGTTCAAGAGAACCTTCCCATGTCGAGTTGAGTCCGTCCAGCTTAGGTCCGCTGGTATAAATGTAAGGGGCGGTTAATTCACCCTGTTCAGCTTTTGCTCTCCACTGCAGAATTTGCGGGGTCAGGTCTCCACCGGCATCCCGTACAGTGGTTACTCCGTAGGCGAGATAGAGGGGAAGCAGTCTTTCATTCTGTTCAATGAGCTCTTCACCACCCCTTAAATGAATATGCAGGTCCCAGAGTCCGGGAATCACATAGCCGTTGCGGGCGTCATATTCAGTTGCTGCTTTATACGCAACAGAACCACTCTCAAAGATCCTGGTGATCTTTTTGTTTTCAATAATGATGGATTTGCCGGGTGTTATCTCACCGGTTTCAATATCAATGATCTGCGCGTTTTTGATCAGGATGGAATCATCACTAAGGTCAACCTTTTCACAGGCCAGAAGAAAAATAACGGAAAGTAGCAGTATAAACGTTTTCACGGCGATTGAATTGATGCTATGTGTGAATGAAGAGAATACAACTCCTGGCGGATAAGTTCAGGACGATTCCAGGGAATGAAATGATTGAGGTTCTCGATGAGGACCAAACGGGAATCGGCATTTACCAGCATGGAGTCCAGGAAGGTCGCATTCGGGTAAGGGACCAGTTTATCTGATTTGCCATGGATCACAGAGGCCGGGACTGTTATGTTTTTCCAGAGCGGTTTCATGCGTTGTAGCTCCGCCTTTAGCGCCAGTATCTCTTCGTTGGCGGAATAGAGCATGCCTGGCAGGATCCAGGACAATATTTTGTAGTGAACCGGTATTTGATACCATTTGGTTTTTTCGAGATCAGGATCCACCGACGCGGCTACAAATACCAGACCGTCCACCAGTTCCGGATAATCCATCGCCAGCCTGGCAATGACCGGACCGCCATAAGAATGTCCCACCAGAATGGCAGGGGTGGATGAAGGCTCCCGGTATAATACCTCCGCGATCAGTTCAGCCTGTTCTTTTACTGAACGCTCCGGAATTCCGTAGCCGGATCCTCCGAATCCGGGACGATCCACCGACAGCATTCGGAAGTTCTTTAATAATTCGGGGTCCCGCATAAAGCTCAGAAAATTATCCCAGCTTCCAGGAGAACCATGCACAAAGAGGACCTTGGTTTTGGCGGTGTCACCGATAGCCACATAGAACATATTCCTTTCATCCTTAATGAAAGAATGGAGTTCATGACGGTGTTTAAGTCCTTCAAAAGCTTCGGAAATCTCTTCCTCACTGGCTGAAAAATCCAGGTTGTGGAGGTACAACAGTACCACCATGAGAAACACCCCAAAGGTGACAGCCATCCATTTTAAAATGCGCAGAAAGGTTTTCATAGCCAGACAGTCTGCCCCAAAGTACTAAAGATGGACCTCAGAAGAGTCAAGAGTTTGTAAAGAATGTATGAATGAATTAGATGTCCGCTCAGTTGTTAGAACGATGAAATCGAAGGAGCAGATATACCAGTGGATCACTGATGAGGGAGAGGAACGGGTATGTGACGCTATCAGTGAGGATCAGTGTTCCGATGTCCCTGGTAATTTTATCAAGAATTCGTTGAGCGGTTTTTGCTCAAAACTAGCAGAGCAACTGGTGAGTCCGGGTGTAACATTACCGTGGATACTTCAGATAGCGGGAGCGTCATCCGGGCTTACCGGCTTGCTGGTTCCGCTGAAGAACGCCGGCTCCTTACTTCCACAGCTCTTTGTTTCGGCCAGGATCAGGGCATATCGTAAACGAAAGTATTTTTGGGCGTACGCCGGAATCCTTCAGTCCCTCATGATCCTGTTGATGTTATTGGCTTTGTGGCTGCTCGAAGGGAATGCCGCGGGATGGGTGATTGTGACAGCACTATTTCTTTTTAGTATAGCCAGCGGTGTGGGATCCGTCAGCTTTAAGGATGTAATGGCCAAAACCATACCCAAAGGGCGAAGGGGGAGACTGCTGGCAACCCGGGCAACGGGGGGAGGCATCCTTACTCTTCTGGCCGGACTGATCATGTTCTTTTTTTTAAGGGGAAATGAAGATAAAGAGCCGTTTTTGTACCTGATCGCACTGGCTGCAGTACTGTGGCTCGGGGCCGGATTACTGTTCGGTACGATCCGGGAAGAAGCAGGTGCCACCGAAGGCGGCAGGAATCCCGTGGACGAAGTGCAAAAGGGATGGAATGTATTCAGGTCGGACTCAAACCTGAGAAATTTCATTCTTTCAAGAGCCATGCTGATGGCCATTCCTCTGGCTCAGCCTTTTTTTATTGTGTACGGCAAACAAACTACGGGAGCCAGCTTCAGCGGACTTGGATTGCTGGTCATTGCTAGTGGTATCGCCGGTTTCATAAGCAGTCCGTTTTGGGGGAAGTTTGCTGACCGGTCGAGCAGGAAAATGATGATGGCCGTAGCCGGACTGGGAATACTGAATATCTTTATGGTGCTGGGATATGAGTGGATTGCTCAGGAATATCAGAACATATACACCTTTGCTCCATTGGTACTACTCAATATGATGATACACGGAGGGGCGCGGCTGAGCCGGAAAACTTACCTTGCCGATTTTGCTCCGAAAAAAGAGCGCCCGCTGTACATATCGCTTTCCAACACATTCATCGGCCTGTTTACTATCGTAGCAGCAGGTATAGGCTTTATAGCCGAGTTGTTCAGCCTGCAGGTATTGCTGCTTTTCTTTGTGGTAATGCTGATGCTGAGTATAGCACTTTCCTATTCGCTGAAAGAAGTTTAGCGACTGGCCGCTTTTTCGACCAAAGGATCCATAACACGAAACCAGACGGGAGGAAAAAGGGCCAAAACGATCATGCCCGGATATCCGGTAGGGAGCTGCGGGCTATCATCAAAGCTCCTCAGGACCTGATACTTTCGGCTTGCGGTGGCATGATGGTCGGAATGTCGGGATAATTCGAAAAGGAACATGCGGCTGATTACGAAGTCACTGTTCCAGGAATGATGATGATCAACTTTCTCGTAACGGTCCTCATTCATTCTTCTTTCCAGCCCGTAATGCTCAAGGTAGTTAACGGCTTCAAGAAGAGTAAAAGCAACCACCGATGAGGCTATAAAAACCAGTACGGTTGAAAGCGAGAGAAAGACAGCCAGAGAAATAACCAGCAAGCTCTGAATGATGAGAAAGACCAGCATCTCGTTTCTGAAGGAAAAGAACCGAAGTCTTTTCTTGGACAATCTCTTCCGCTCAATGGACCAGGCAGAAAGATACTGGCCGGGAACCGTACGCAGCCAGTAGGAATAGAAGTTTTCCCCTTTTTGGGCAGTGGCGGGGTCCTCCGAGGTGGCTACATGCTTGTGGTGGCCGTACACATGTTCAATAGCAAAGTGCATATATAACGTGCTTAACAGCAGAAGCCGGCCCAGAAACTGTTCAAAACGGTTACTTCTGTGTATAAGTTCGTGAGCAACGGTGATCCCCGTGCCCCCGTTGCTGATCCCGACCGCTAAAATGGCTCCCGCCGTTTCGTAGCCCGTGAGATGACCCTGGTAGAAGTTCCAGATCAGATAAGCAGTGAGGGCATACTGAATCGGTACGAAGGACCAAAGCAGCAGGGAGTAAGCCATGGACTGTTTGAGTTTTTCTTCCATTTCAGGATCAGGGTTACTGTTATCCTGTCCCATCAGATATTCGGCGACCGGGAGCATGATAAATATGTAAACAGGCGTAATGAAGGTGTACAAACCACCCATATAGATCCCGGCAGCGGCGGATAAGGGGATCGTGAAGGAGGGAAGGTATCTCAGAATACTCATGAGGCCTGGTCAAGCTTTGGAATAAATAAACTACATCGACAACTTTGATGAAGAAAGCATGTCAGATATTAATATCTTTGTGCTCTTAAATCCACAGGAAATTAAGCTGCGATGCTTTGTTTATGAGTGAAAGAAGATCTGCAAATCCCGGTTTTTGGGACCGCGTAGGTATAGGACTGTCCGGTATTTGTGCCATTCATTGTTTACTGGTTCCTGTGCTTGTCGCACTCATACCTCTCTGGCCCGCTTTTGAGGAATTTCATGAATACACCCATCTGATCTTCTTTCTGGCTATTGCTCCGGCGGTTTACCTTTCTCTTCGAAGAAAACATGAGTCGGTTTCGGTAACCGTATATCTGTTAACCGGAGTGTTTGTGATCTTTATAGCCTGGTTCTTCAACCATCAGCTCGGGGAATATGGAGAAGCCGGGGTTACCCTGATCGGAAGCTTATTGCTCATCCGGGGGCACTGGCTAAACTACAAGGCCAAAGTATCTAGCTAAGCACTTTCACTACAGTTTCCGCAAAATGACGCAGCGATACTTCCGGGCTTAGTTTCCGGTCTGCTAACAGCTTCAGGATTTCAAAAGCACAGCCCCAGCTTAGGGTCACTCCAGCGCCGCCATGACCGTAATTGTGGATAACAAGACGATCAGCGCAAACCTCCGCCTCTAACCGCAGGCCTTTTTGCCGATCCCCAAGGTAGCGATAGGCGATCAACTCTTCCTGATCCGGAAAATCATGCAGGTCCACTCCAAAGGTATGGAGGATGATCTCTCTGTTCAGGTTTCGGATCTCTTCAGGAAATGAGCTTTCAGTATCCGGTTCACCAACCCAGTTTCCGTCTTCATCCAGAGTGCCGGGCTGCCTGCTTCCACCGAGAATCCAGCCATCGGAACGGGGATAGCAATAGACATCCTGAGCTTCACCTGCGCTATTTGTATAGGTTCCGGTACTGACATTATAGGACACAACCTGGTGTTCCGGATCTCTGAGCAGGGGGGCGTCTTTTACATACAGCAAATGACCTCTGGATATTCCGGGGGGCTGAGCTTCTTGTTCCAGAACCGAAGAGCCTATTCCGCTGCAGTTAATAATGATATCGGCCTTTAGTTCTGCCAGCGCGTTCAAATCCACCTCACGGTTTTCAATTGGAATCCCGGCTTTTTCAGCTGATCGCATAAGGAAAGGGAAGTAGATCGGCCATTCGGCAAACAGGGCCTGGAATTCCCAGCCCGAAGCTGTGGATAATTCAGGGTGGGCGGGGTTCCATCGCTCCGGGTCAAACTCACGGAAAGCGTAGAGCGCCTCTGTATAGGACGCGAAAGGCTCTGAAAAGGCAAAGAGCTCAAAATGGTGGTGAAAGGTCAGTCCCGGTACGTGATGCTTCTCCAGAAGGCGAAAGACATCCTGGCTGTCTTCGAACAGCCGGTTAAGCTCAGGATGAGATACCGAATGAGGGATAACCGAAGCGGAAGGAAACAAGCTCGCAAACTGGGGATTTTGCGGGGGCTTTTGCCCGGGCAATTCCCGGCTCATTATGGAAACATCAAAACCCTGACTTTTCAGGCTTATGGCTGTCGTGATACTGGATACCCCGGCCCCGATCACCAGGACTTTTGGTTCGTTTTTCATGGAAGCTAAGCTAAAAAATATTAGCAAGATTTAATGTAGAAAGTAAGTTTGTTATTTGGCAGCTTGCCTGTGGTTTTCTAATTTCAGCTATCATCTTAAGGCGACTTAAATTAGTGACTAGGACATTTATCGCATCTCTGCTGGCATTGGCTTTGCCCGTTTTCTGGGCGTGCAATGATATTCCCGTGGATACGGAACCGGGCTCTGAATATCCCTACAGATATGAGAGAAAAACTATCTCCGAGCTGAAGGATATGAATCAGGAGTATCATCAAAAGAATGACGGAAAGATCTGTTCCACGCTTAACGAGTACGGCCTGACCGGTTTCAGTCGGGTGCTTTTTCCGAATGATGTGAATCCCTGCCTAAGTAAGCCTGTGGTTCGTATTGAACTGCCTTTTTCTGAAAGCATAGTGGAACAGGCAAGGCAGAGTGTGGTCAGTAACAGCGACTATACGGAGGTGGACGATCTGTCGGGCCTTGAAGTTGCCGAGTTGCTGGCTCTGAACGGATGTACCATTTGTGAAGGTCCCGATATTAATAATGTGCCTATTGAATGGAAGATCTCCTTCCATGCGCAGCAAGTGAATAACATTCCCGTTGAGGACACCGAAATTACGGTATATGTGGATGCCTTAGGCGTAAACAGGATCTGGGGAAACTGGTTCTTTGTGAACGATCCGGGCCTGCCTGTCGAAGGCTACATAGAAGCCCGGCAAAACCTGGAAGGTATCTCGCTGAGTTATCAAACCGGAGAGGGTCAGATCATTGAGCAGGAGATCGAACTGGACCACATTGAGGAAACGCCTGAAATGATATTTTCTCCCGTAGCAATGGATGACTTTCTGGAGATCAGAAAATGCTGGGTTTTCACAGTATTAAACGCAAGCACAGGAGAGGCTCAGTGGAAAGTTTTCAAGGACATCATCACCGGAGAAATTGTGAAAGTAGAGGTATTGGAAACCGCTTAAGTTTGTTATACTTGAGAATGCTGGAGCATAAAAAAAAATAATCCGTAACTTAGCAGAGTAGCTTAACTCCTGTTAAAGACGGACGATAACATCAGTAGATAATCGGCTTATTGTTTTATGACAATGGAAAAGAAAAAAGTATTAATTGTTGAAGACGACATGATCATCTCTTTGGTGGTCGAGAACATGGTAAAGGAATTGGGCCTTGATGTAGTGGGTAAGGCTGTATCAGGAGAGGACGCAGTTGCTTTGGCTTTGGAACACAAACCTGAAATACTCCTGATGGATATTCGCCTAAAAGGAGAGATGGATGGCATTGAAGCCGTTGAAAAGATCAAATCACAGATCGATACGTCCGTCATTTACCTCACCGGCAATTCGGATCGCCTGAACTACGACCGTGCCAAGAATACAAACTTTACCGACCTTATTGTGAAGCCCTTCACGATCGGAGACCTTACCAAGTCGCTTCAGTTGGTGAACTGATTGCCATTTAACCTGCATCTTTTTTCCCTGGCACTCGTACCCGTCCCGGAAATTAAAAGGGCAACGTTATGAGTACGAAGTTTAAGAATCTGAAGAATGATCTGAAGGACCTGGAAGAGGACACGGTATCTCAACTGAACGGAGACAGTGGCACCAAAACCGCTAATAACCGTCTTCCTAACTACATTTTACTGTTTGCCTTTATTGCCACCCTGATCTTTTATGTAGGCTCCAGGATCGACGCCCCGCAAATAAGCATACCTAATCCGGCTGAAATAGCCCAGTCATTTAATGCTCCCAGTGAACAAGTGATAGAGCAACGTGGAGCCATGTTTGAGGAGATGGGGTATGGGGAGATGTCCCGGGAGCGTTTGATCGAGCTTGGCAATCTCGGGGTTACCGCAACCTACACGTCACAGATCAGGGAACTGGGATATACGGATATCACCATTGAGCAGCTTATTGAGCTTCAGGAAGCGGATGTAAGCGCAACCTATGCACGGATGATGCAGGAACTGGGTTACGATCTGACCGTGGAAGATCTTGTTGAGACGAGAAACAATGGGGTTACGGCCTACTTCACCAGCAATATGATGGACCTCGGATATACCATGGAAGAACTCTCGAAAGAGAATCTCATCCGGATGAGACGAATCGGGGTCAACTTCACCGATGCTGAGCGGCTTATCGAACAAAACGGGGCCAGACCCTCGGTTGACGAATTGATCCGCTACAGGATCAGTAATCAATAAGATTTTCAAAGGCCGGGAATGTCAGGATAGTCCCGGTAGGGACGGCCACTCATCATTAAAAACATGGTTATGGGTTGATGGCATCAGTACTCCAGCTCCGGTGTTTGTGTCAATGAAGCGGTGTTAAAAGCTAAAAATGAACTGACCGGACATCTTTTTTAGACCAATTCCTTAAAAATTCTATTTTCTGTATCCGGCATTTAAAATTCATGCCGGATTTTTTTTGTATCAAACCAGGAGTGAAAGTCATGGCGGAGATTATTTTACCGGAAGTGGAGCTTAACATCTATTCCCCCAAAAACCCAACGGAGGCTACCGTCGTTGAAAACTATGTATGTACTGCAGAAAGCAGTCCTAATTTCGTCAGGCATATTACATTCGACATATCCGGAACAGAACTTGTCGGGCGGGTGCGTGTGGGACAGTCCATAGGCGTTTTACCCCCCGGAGAGAATGACAAAGGGCGTCCTCATAAACTACGCTTGTACTCGGTTTCATCTCCCACCAAAGGAGAAGGGGGTAAAGAGCACCTGATCTCCACAACAGTGAAGCGTGTAGTGGAGGAGATCGACGGATCCCTGTACACCGGAGTATGCTCTAACTACCTGTCGGACCTGAAACCGGGCGATAAGCTTAAGATGACGGGCCCCAGCGGGAAACGATATTTATTGCCGGAAAACGTTCATGATTTTAACTACGTGTTTTTTGCTACCGGAACGGGTATAGCCCCATTTAGAGGAATGATCATGGAGCTGTTCGATATAGGATTCAAGGGTGAGGTCGCGTTGATATTCGGTTGCCCCTACAGAACGGATCTGCTCTATCCGGAATACTTCAGGAAAATGGACGCCAGGCACAAAAATTTTCACTATATCACGTGTATATCCCGGGAAGACCGAAGAAAAGACGGCTCTAAGTTCTACGTACAAACAGCGATTGAAGACCATAAAGATACGCTGGGCAGTATTCTGGAAAAGAATAACACCCTGATCTACCTGTGTGGCATGAAAGGCATGGAAAATGGCATCTACCATAACCTTGCCCTTCAGGGGTACACCGACTACCTGGTGCTAAGCGGTTCTCTGCCTGAGACCGACCCGAAAGGCTGGCAGTGGGATGACATCAAAAAGCACATCAAGCCATCTTCCAGAACTTTCGAAGAAGTGTATTGATCAATAGCCTGAAATGTTGGTGACTCCGCCTGATACAATGAAACGCATAAAGTCGGTGGAGTCTTTCTCAATAGGTTTAACATGCTCCTTCTTGACGATATACAGGTTTCCGGAGAAATTATAGGAGTGCGGGCAGTAAACAGCGATATCCCCTTCCAGCCCGAGACTCTCCAGTGAGTCCTGTGTGATGAAACCAAGCCGTTTTACACCCGGCACTCCAAAATCGACCACCACCGGAGCGTTGAACTTTTTCTTCTCACCTACAAAGGCTTCCGTGAGATCTTTCAGCGATGTGTATATGATGCTGACCAGGGGCGTTCGCGTCAGCAGACGTTCGAAGAGGTGAACAATTGGTTTGGTGAAGGCGCGGGTAAAAAGGAATCCGATCAGTGATATCGCGACAAAGCCGGTAATGATCCCCAGACCCGGAACCTGATAGTCAAACCACCGGAAAAACAGATAGTTCAGGGTCTCATTCATCCACCCAATGGCAACCGAAACCAGGTAGATAGTGGCACCCACCGGGAATACAATTAACATACCGCGGAAAAAGTAGTTCAGGATCGTTTTCATAGCCGTTTCATTAATTCGGAGGAACGGTTTTAAGAACGCAAAACTCGGTATCATGTTCCATGAGTTAGAGCAATTAATTTTCTATCTTTGGGCCCCGAAATTTTAATCTGCAGAAACTTATCAATGCCGACCAAAACCTCTTCAGAGATCAGACAGGAATTCCTCGACTTCTTTGCCGCTAAAAAGCACGCGGTGGTGCCAAGTGCTCCGGTAGTGCCCAAAGACGATCCGACGCTGTTGTTCACCAATGCCGGTATGAATCAGTTTAAGCCCATTTTTCTGGGAGAGGAAGACAAGCTGAAGCATGAGGGTAAGGCGTGGAGCCGCGCGGCTGATACTCAAAAGTGCATCCGGGTGAGCGGAAAGCACAACGACCTCGAAGAAGTAGGGCATGATACCTACCATCACACCTTCTTCGAGATGCTGGGTAACTGGTCGTTCGGGGACTATTTTAAGAAAGACGCGATAGGCTGGGCCTGGGAGCTGCTGGTTGACCGGTGGGGGCTGGACCCGGACCGCCTGTATGCCACGGTATTCGGTGGCGACGAAGAGGATGGCCTGCCCGTGGACGAGGAGGCTATTGAACTCTGGAAAAGCGAGACTCCCATTAATCCTGAACACATTCTTAAATTCGGAAAGAAAGATAATTTCTGGGAAATGGGTGAGACGGGGCCGTGCGGACCCTGTTCAGAAATTCACGTTGATCTCCGGCCTGATGAAGAGCGCAGGAAACAGGACGGGGCCGAACTGGTGAATATGGATGATCCGAGGGTCATGGAGATTTGGAACCTCGTATTCATACAGTTTAATCGTCAGGCCGACGGGAGCCTGGAAAAGCTTCCCGCTCAGCATGTGGATACCGGAATGGGCTTTGAACGGATATGTGCCGTGCTGCAGGGTAAAAAATCCAACTACGATTCGGATGTATTCACTCCGCTTCTCGATGCCATAGCAGAACTGGCCGAAACCACCTACGGCAAGGATGAAAAGAAAGATATCGCCATGCGGGTGATCGCGGACCACATCCGGGCGGTGGCTTTTTCCATTGCCGATGGCGCCTCTCCGGGGAATGACGGGAGGGGCTATGTGATCCGACGTATCCTGCGAAGAGCGATTCGGTATGGCTGGGATACCCTTGGACTTAAAGAACCATTTTTTTATAAGCTGGTGGATGTACTGGCTGAGCAGATGAAAGAGGTGTTTCCTGAAATTGAGGCTCAGCAGGAGTATGTGACCAATGTGATCCGGTCTGAAGAGCAAAGCTTCCTCAAGACGCTGGGGCAGGGCATCGAGCTCTTTAACGAGATGATCGAGGGCAAAAAGAAACTCACGGGCGATGACGCTTTTAAGCTGCACGACACTTATGGGTTTCCGATCGACCTGACGCAGCTGATGGCCCGGGAACAAGGGGTGGAAGTCGATGAGGCTCGTTTCAACGAATTGATGAAAGAGCAGAAAGAACGGGCGCGTGCTGCAGGCAAGTTCACAGTGGATCAGAGCAGCATCAATGAATGGGTCAGGCTTTCGGACACTGATGAGACCGAATTCGTAGGGTATGATGACTCAGTAGCCGAAACCAGGATCACGGCGTACCGCAGGGAGGGCGATCGATTTGCCTTTACTCTGGAAAAAACTCCTTTTTATGCAGAAAGCGGTGGGCAGGTAGCAGATACCGGATTACTTACCAACGGGGAAGAGTACATTCACGTGACGGATGTACAGAAGAGTAACGATCAGTATATCCACTACACGGATTCACTGCCTGAAAATCTGGAAGGTATCTGGGAGGCCCGCATCGACCTGGATCGCCGTATCGAGATTCAGAAGCACCATTCCGGAACGCACCTGGTCCATGCAGCGCTGCGCGATGTGTTGGGCGACCACGTAGCTCAGAAGGGATCTTTGGTGGATGAGCACCACCTTCGATTTGACTTTTCCCACTTCGAGGCCATGACGCAGGAGGAGCTGGACGCCGTGGAGAAACAGGTGAATGAAAAGATTCAGGAAAATATCCCGCTCATAGAAGAGCGCAATGTGCCGATCGGGGAGGCCAAGCAAAGAGGGGCTATGATGCTCTTCGGAGAGAAGTACGGGGATTACGTACGCGTTGTCACCTTTGATGAAGACTATTCGGTGGAGCTTTGCGGCGGTACGCATGTAGGCGCTACCGGAGAGATCGGGTATTTCCGCTTTCTTCACGAGACCTCTGTTGCAGCGGGGGTCCGCCGTATTGAAGCCGTATGCGGAAAAGCCGCTGATCAGGTGCTCAGGGAAGAGAAAGAAGTGTTGCGAAAAGTGAAGGCTGTACTCGGTCAAAGCGGCGATCTGGCACATGATGTTCAGAAACTCATGAATGAAAAGAAAGCGCTCGAAAAAGAACTTGAAAAACTGAACCTGCAGAATACCGGCGCCAGGCTCAATGAACTGATGTCAGCATCGGAAACTCTGGAGTCGGGAATCCGGCTGGTTAAAGGCGAGATTCCGGGTGCGGATATGAGTCTTTTGAAGCAGTTGGGCTATGAGGCTCTGGAAAAGTCTTCAGAACAAACCGTTATTATTCTGGGTTCTAAAGACGATGCAGAAGGCAAGGTATATGTAATGGCGGCTGTTACCGACGACTTGATCAAAGAGAAAGGTCTGAAGGCCGGAGCATTGGTCGGGCAGCTTGGACGAATGGTCGGCGGAGGGGGTGGCGGTCAGCCTAATCTGGCAACCGCAGGAGGGCGAAGCCCCGAAAAACTGGAAGAAGCCCTCGGTCAGGTGAATGATATCATCGCCTCTTCGATTAACTAAGGGCAGGTATCAAAGGCGAAATCTTCCTAAAAAATAGATATATTCTGACCCTTTTTTACACAGGGTATCTTATTCAATAAACTGATTATGGCAAAAAAGAAGAAAGACGACATTCAATTTGCTCCGCGAGGCATAGGAGATGAAAAAGACGGTGCTGTTCAAAAAGGGGTGGATCTTCCCGCAGCAACGAAGAAGAAACACAAGGAATTAGGGCTTTCAGACGATGACCTGAAAGCCATGTATGAGCAAATGTATCTGCAGCGCCGCTTTGAAGAGCGTGCCATGCAGCAGTATCAGAAAGGTAAGTTCGGAGGCTTTCTACACCTGTATATCGGGCAGGAAGCCGTTTCTACCGGAACGGTGTTTGCGCTCAACAACGATGATGATATCATCACCGCCTACCGCGATCACGGATGGGGTCTTTGCCGCGGAATTTCGGCAAATGAAGGAATGGCAGAGCTGTTTGGTAAAGGAACCGGATCCTCCCGTGGAAAAGGCGGATCTATGCACTTCGCCAAGGTAGATCACCATTTCTGGGGTGGATATGGTATCGTTGGAGGCCACATCCCTATCGGCGGCGGACTTGCTTTTGCCAATAAGTACAATCAGAACGGCCGGATCTCGGCCTGTTTTTTCGGAGACGGAGCGGTGGATCAGGGTGCCCTGCACGAAACGTTTAACATTGCCCAGCTCTGGAGCCTGCCGGCCATTTTCGTGGTAGAGAATAACGGATATTCGATGGGAACGGCTGCACGGCGCCATACGGTAGCGGAGATCGTGGACCGTGCCAAGGGCTATGGGATGAAAAGTGCCGTGATCAATGGTATGGACGTATTTTCCGTGTACGAAAAGATGAAGGAGATCGCGGAAGACGTTCGGGAACATTCGGAACCGTGGTTTGTAGAGATCCGCACCTATCGCTATCGCGGTCACTCTATGTCGGATCCTCAGAAGTACCGAACCAAAGAAGAACTTGAGGAATATCAGAAGATCGATCCGATCGAGCGTCTGAAGAGCTACATCCTGGATAACAAAGTGATGAGTGAAGACGAGATCAAAGAGATCGATGATAAGGTAGAGCAGGAAGTACTGGACGCCGTTGAGTTTGCAGACAACTCTGACTTCCCGAAAGAAGAAGAGCTCTACGAAGATATGTTCGAAGAAGACAACCCTTACTTCCACGTTTAAACTTTCAAAGAATTACCAATGGCTGAATTACAATTTAGAGAAGCAATCAGAGAAGCGATTGATGAAGAGATGGGCGCGGATGAGCGCGTCTTCATCATGGGTGAGGAAGTAGCGGAGTACAACGGCGCTTACAAAGTCACGGAAGGGCTGCTTGATAAGTACGGATACAAACGGGTGATCGATACCCCTATCTCCGAGCTGGGATTTGCCGGTATCGGAGTGGGTGCCGCTATGAACGGCCTGCGCCCTATCGTGGAGTTCATGACCTTTAACTTTGCCGTGCTGGCTGCCGATCAGATCATCAACCACGCCTCCAAAGTAAAATATATGACCGGCGGACAGATCAGCTGCCCGATCGTATTCCGGGGGCCAAATGCATCCGCAGGGCAGCTGGGTGCTACCCACTCGGTGGCCTACGATTCGATGTACGCCCATTTTCCGGGCCTTAAAGTGATCTATACCTCAGAACCGGATGATGCCAAAGGACTGATGAAAGCGGCTATACGCGATGACAATCCCGTGTTATTCATGGAATCGGAGCAGATGTATGGCATGAAAGGAGAAGTGTCAGAAGAAGAGGATTACGTCATTCCCATCGGTAAAGGGAAAGTGAAACGGGAAGGTGATGATGTGACCATTGTGGCTCATGGCAAGATGTACCATGTGGCTGTAAACGCGGCAAAAGAACTTGCGAAAGACGGGGTGGAATGCGAAATCATTGATCCCCGCACGGTCAAGCCTCTGGATCTGCCTCTCATCGTTGAGTCCATCAAAAAGACGAATCGTTGTGTGGTGGTGGACGAAGCGCACCCGTTTGCAGGCTTTGCCGCAGAGATAGGGTTCCTGGTTCAGCGGGAGGCCTTTGATTATCTGGATGCACCGGTGCAGCGGGTAACCCTGCCGGATGTGAACGCGCCTTTTGCCAAGAACCTGTTTGATGCCTGGTTTCCAAGCCCGAAGCAGGTCATCGACGCTGTAAACCAGGTTACATACAGAAATTAATAACTCACTTAAGGAAGAAGAAGATGGCCATTAAGATCGAAATGCCGAAGCTTAGCGACACCATGGAAGAAGGGGTGATCGCGAAGTGGAATGTAAAAGAAGGGGACAAAATTGAAGCCGGAGACATCATTGCGGAGGTGGAAACCGACAAAGCAACGATGGATGTGGAAGCTTTCGATTCCGGAACCCTTCTGAAAATTATCCCGGAAGAAGGAGATTCGGTGCCTCTGGGCGGACTTATTGCCGTGATCGGTGAAGAAGGTGAGGATATCAGCGACATTCTTGAAGGAGCAGACGCTTCTTCTTCATCCTCCTCTGAGGGATCTGCTGAGCAGGAAAAGGCCGAAACTGAAGAGAAAGAAGAAAGCACATCCGATGCAGCGGCTTCGGGAGCATCTTCCTCCACAACGGATAATGGCCGCATCAAAGCGTCTCCGCTGGCTCGAAAAATGGCGGAAGACAAAGGCATTGACCTGAGCACGGTATCCGGGTCGGGGCCTGACGGACGGATCATAAAAAGCGATATTGAAAATTATGAGGGCGGAGGCAGTGGCCTTTCCAGGCCGGGCAGCAGTGCTTCCGCTTCAGCGCCTAAAACCTTTGACAGCCTGGAGAGCAGGGAAGTGAAAGTTTCTCAGATGCGAAAGGTGATCGCGCGCAGGCTCTCAGAAAGTAAATTTACCAATCCGCATTTCTACGAAACAGTGGATGTGGATATGAAAGCCGCCATCGCCGCTCGTTCAGCCATGAATGAAGCCAACGATGTCAAGATCAGCTTCAACGACATCGTGGTAAAGGCCTGTGCCATCGCGCTGACCCGGCACCAGGCGATCAACAGCTCCTGGCACGATGATGTGATCATGGAGCACGGCGATGTCAATATCGCCGTGGCAGTGGCTATCGATGAGGGACTGATGACTCCCGTGATCAATCATGCAGACCAGAAAGGACTTGCCCAGATCTCGGCCGAAACCCGTGAACTAGCTGGACTGGCCCGCGAGCGCAAGCTGGCTCCGGAGCAGATGGAAGGAAGTACATTCACTATTTCCAACCTGGGGATGTTTGGTATCGAGGAATTTACCGCGATCATCAATCCTCCGAACGCATGCATTCTGGCTGTTGGCGCGATCCGCGATGTACCGGTCGTTGAGAACGGAGAAGTGGTTCCCGGTAAGCGAATGAAGATCACCCTGTCCAGTGATCACCGTATCGTGGACGGGGCTAAAGCGGCTCAGTTCCTCAATACAGTAAAAGAGCTCCTGGAGAATCCGCTATCCATGCTGCTTTGACCAGCATGCTTTAATCAAACCGATTTCGAAAAGCCTCATTCTCAGGGATGGGGCTTTTTTTTGGATCAGAGTTTCTTCTCGATCAGTTGGATAACAGGGGTAATGAAACCGGGGCGCTGGCGTATGTCATTTTTGATTCTGAGCACTTCACTCCAGTCTGTATAGGCCTCACTGGAAATCAGGGTTACCACATCACGCTCATCAATTACGATCTTCGAGCGTATATCCAGGCTATTGTCGAGGCGGGCTGCATAGACGGCGGCCTCTTCATTGTTTTCAAACTCCCCAAACAGAATGCGATAGTCAAAATCCACACTCACGAAGCGGGCTGCAGGCTCCCGGGTGATGTAAATATCAATGTTCTGGTTTTTACGGAGCACTTCCCGGCGTTGGGCAAGGGCTTCCTGCCTGTTTTCGAACGGACCGACCCTTACTTTAAACAAGTTATCTCCGGCATCCCGTGTGAGGTAAGTTTCCAAGCCCGCTCTGTTTAGCAGACGGCTGCTCAGAATCTCTGCTTTATCCTGAG
Organism: Balneola sp.; assembly: GCA_965267385.1. Classification (GTDB taxonomy): domain Bacteria; phylum Bacteroidota; class Rhodothermia; order Balneolales; family Balneolaceae; genus Balneola. Next base: position 1,706,915 of record OZ253957.1, on the reverse strand, counting down.
TGGAAAAAGCTCCAAACTGGAGGTGATAGAAATACGAGTCCGCGACAAAGCTGCTTGCTACATCTCCGTAACACTGATTGACCACTGAAACATCGGGAAAGAGCTCACTGATGGCGTTTCTCGCAGTGATGGAGGACTGAGCCAGGCTCTGATACAATCCGCTTCGGACTGCATACAACTGTCTTTGTTCGTTGTAAAGAACATAGGCACTGCCCGCGGTGGCTTCATTCACCAGAGACCATGCTCTTTGCAGGGTGGAGTACGCGCCCAGCTGAAGTCCGTATCGGCATTCGTTCAGGCGCCTTTTCTCGATCTGAATGTTATAATTGATGGAGAGTCCCTGCTCACTTTCAATGATCGGGGCGGTACCGATATTGGTATCCGATTCAAGGCTATCCGATTCGATCTGGTCCTGAAGTTCAGCGGGGATCAGGTCGAAGTTGAGTCCTTCAATGAAGTCGCCTTCAGAGATTGCCCGCACTTCAAAACGGAGGGTATCCGGGTCAGAGATAACGTTCAGGAATTCGAGTTGCTGGCGGTCTACATACAATTCATAGTTTCCGGGCGGTACCTCATACTCATAAAAGCCACCGTCAGAAAAGGTACGGATCTCCTTATAGTAGTCTCCGCTGATGGCGTTAAGAATCAGCTTTAATCCGCCAATCCCTCTTTTTGAGCGGTCGGGGCCAACCTGCCGGGCAACCCCCTCAATAACACCGGACATGTAAAAGGGGACCTCAACCCTTTTGAAGCGGTTAGGATCGGTGATCAGGCCAAATTTTTCAAACTCTGGCACCAGCAGCGGGTTGAAGATCTTACCCTTATTCACTTCCATGTTATAATAGAAGTATGGCTGCATTTGAGAGAAGTAAAGGACGCCGTTCTTTTCCGTACTGATGGCTCCGGATCTCAACACGCGCAGGGCTTCCTCCTCTATGGAGGTGTCAATGTCCTCTTCAAACACCCCGTTGTCGTCATTATCCACATAAAGCTTCACCGCTGTTGCCGCGCGACCCACCTGATCTCTGCTTGTAAAAATGAAATTGTTATAATTGGTGTCGTATCCTACAGAACCTCTGAAGTTCTGTGTCATGGTCGATTCACCCCTGATGCTGTTGAAGGTGGAGCTTGACCGGATCTTGTTGAAATCCACGATGACATTGGCACGAATGGAATTGAAATTGCCGACAAAATTTCTCCCTACAGCTACCTGTACTCTTCCCTGTCCAAGGAAATTCTGCGAAATCAGAAACTCTGCAGATTGTACGCTGCTCAGTGCCGGCTGATACCTCATCTGGGCTCTTAGGAAGGCGCCTCTCAGGTATCCCGGCAGGGTCCGGTTCCGCGATATCGTATAAGTAGCTGAAGCTTCTATCGACGCGGTATTGGTTGGATTCAATACAGTAACTGGGCCATTGTACCGATCACTGAACCCTACGCGAACTCCCATTCTTCCAATGCGTGAATTGGCGTCAAGGCGTACCGTTATGGATTCATTTGAGTCTCTTATACGCGTGAAAGTAGATGCGCGCAGGTTTAAAGGAAGCCCGAATATGTTGAACGGGTAGTACGCGCTTGCTATGATCTGCCGGTCATTATTGGAAGGATTGTATATACTTAAACCGGTCTGATAATCGGTAAAATCAATGGATAAACTGGCTGAATTCGGATAAATCACGTTCAGATTGGCCCGGTAAAAGGCGTCTGTAGCGGCTTCCAGCGTAACAATGTATTTAGACAGAAGACGTGATGAAACGCTGGTACTGAAGGTGGGCCTGTTGTTGAAGTAGCCGACAAAATATTCAACCCCGGCTTCCGCGGTAAGCCATTCGGTGATTCCGTAAGACCCGGTAGCCTGAACGGTGTACGGATTGTCAACGCTGCCCAACAGCGGGTTTTCCAGCTGCCCGGCGTTAATGATATAGTTAAAGGCGCCCTGAGGCTGAAACGAGAACGGGATCTGGATACGCTCAGAACGTTCAATAACCTGACCGGTAGGCCCGTAGATCTTGAGGTCAAGAAGTGAAGACCCGTAGGTGATGGGATACAGAAACCGGTAGTTTCCAAGAGCATCCGCCTGTTGAAAATCGACCAGAGCGTTATTCAGGTAGAGCTCAACCTCTGATTCCGGCAAGGTATTCCCCTGGATCTCAAATTCATCAAAAAGGCGGCGGGGCTCAATGGGTTCGTTAGAGATACGAATTCCCGTATAATTATTTCTGGAAAGCCCGTCTGTGACACGCTGCCCGATACTCACATGGCTGATCCAGGATTTATCCCGGATCAGATACCGCCATCTCAGGTTATCTGTAAAGAAAGAGGTATTGTTATCTGTATAATTGCCGAAAGTGGTTCCCTGCAGATCGCCCCCGGCTAACTGTATTCCCAGATCGGTATTGAAGGTGTACACCTGCTGACCGGGAGTAAAGAGAGAGGATAGGTTATAATCGATAAAACCACCATCGAGCAAAGGTTTCTGGCGGTCGAAACGAAGGTCGTATCTGACGTCCGAAAACCGGTTATCCTCCACGATCCGGCGCTTTCGGTTCCGGATGGCCGACTCAATGGTTGGAAGTTCTTTGAGTGTCTCCAGGTTCAGGGCGAGGTTGTTAAAGTCAATCGTAAAGTCCAGGCCAAATACCTCAAAGAACAGATCACAGTCCAGATAGTTATCGAGCTCCTTTAGGATGTAATCCTCAACGGTTATCGGATATTCTTTGCCGTCATAAACTATGAGGTTTCTCATGAAATCAATGCGGTAGGGTGCCTGTTCGAGGCCGAATTTTCCCTCGATGACCAATCCTTTAACATTATGATCGATCCCGAACAGGGTAAAGAGTTCACTTACCGGGAGGAAAAAAGTGTCATCCTTGTAATAGGAAATAATGACCTGGTTGATCACTCCCCGATGCCGGAAATCAAGATATACTTCTATTTCTTCATTACTCTGTGCCTTGAGCGATGAGGTAGGTAGCAGAGACAGGGAGAGTAATAAGAATAAAAAAGAGGTGGATATTGATTTCCAAGGGCTTTTCACTCTACCTGATGGTCACGCTTTGAGTTGAGACTACGGGCGACATCTGAACCAGGTCCTGTGGGGAAACGTCACTCCGCTCGGATACAAACCGCACCCTGACATTGTAATCTCCCGGTTCCACTGAGGACAGGTCAATATCATTACGAACGGTCCCGTCAAAGTAGAGGGTAGTTGAGAGGAAGGTGTTGCTGACAACCTGATTTCTGCTGTTTACCAACTCCGCGTAAACACTACCCAAAAAAGGAGAATTACCCGTTCTGCGGTAATCTGTCAATACGGTAAGAAAATCGTCCTCTTCATTGGTACGGATCTGCTCAACCTCAATACCGGTGGTTACCTCTCCCTTTTTAAAGAAAAGTCCGGTGATCTGTTCGATCTTGAAATTGACCTGGGCGGTAACGGCGTCATTGCTTTGAAGCTCTACAGGCGGGGTTTGGGGTACAGCAGAGGTTTTGATACGCGCCCAGTAAGTACCGTCCTCCAGATCCTGGGGAGCCCTGATCAACATTCGTACAACCTGGCGCTGGCCGGGCTGGAGGATGAAATTCTGAGGAAACGCGCGTAACCATTCTGATACCGAGTGCTTTTCGGCCAGTTCAGGGTCGTCATAAACAGTAGAACGGTTTCCATTCTTATCGGTGACACTGTAGCCGAAAACGAATTCCACATTGATTTCCTGCGGATCATTAGACCCGTTAATGAGCATATAGGTGCCAAAGCGGGATTGCTCATCGATAAACAGATTGGTTGGCGCAATGGTAACCTGTGCGAAGGCGATATCATTTGCAAACAGGCAAATGAACAGTAGAAAGGGGATATAGATGATTTTTTTATTGACCATAATGGAAATATTTAACGATAAGACTCCATATTTATATAGACACGCTAATATTGTGATAAATATTAAACTATAAAATTATAAGTTCCATTAGATTGTTCACATACCCAATAACCATGAAATTGGCTATTTTAGAGTGTGTAAGGCCTCCTGGAAACATTAAGCGGGTCTCATCTACATTAAGGCAATTTAATTGTATGTGCAGGGGATTAAGGTTAGTTTTGTGGTGGAAAGAAAAAAACCACAATTAATTCCAACGTCATGAAAAAGTTTTTAAACATCGCATTATTTACAGCCCTGACTCTTATGTCAGCTGATGTATTCGCCCAAACGGGTGATAACGATAACATCTCTGCGGATGCTAATGTAGTAGCTGCCGTAGATGTAGTAGCTGAAACTAACCTTGATTTCGGTAGTATTCTGACATCATCCAGTTCTGCAGTAGCTGCAAACGCAGGAACTCCCGGTAAGTTCACCGTAACTTCTACCAGTGGTATTGACCTGTCTCTTAGTTTCGCCATGCCGGATGCCGGTAACGGATGTAACTCTGGTACCTATACGTACTGTCTGCTTCGCAGCGGTGGAAGTAACACTGTTGACAACGATCTGTTAGAACTTACTTTCGGCGCTAACGATGGTGCATGGGATAACACAGAAACTGCTACCAACGGATCCGGAGGTACTACCTTTAACCCGACTGCAGGTGCTACTACCGGTGGTACTCAGGATGGTAACATTGCCGTATTTGTTGGCGGTACTGTAACTTCTACCGGTACTCAGGCTCAGGGAAGCTATACTGGAACGATTACTCTGACTGTTGACTACAACTAAAGGTCAGACACAGACATTTCGAAGCCACACTTTTCCAAGTGTGGCTTTTTTTTTGCCTGAGAATTATCCTTCCTCCGGTTCAGTATCACGGTCACCTTACCTGCACTCAACAGGGGCCCGCACAAAGCTGATGACACAATCAAATCATTGGATACTTGCCTTGTCACAGCGCGAAACAGGAAATCTCATCGATATAAGATCTTGAAATAGACTGGATCTGTGTTGCATGTATCATTGTATACTGCACACCGGGGAAGTGATTACAGCTAAGGTGCAAGGGTTAAGGTAAACGAGCTGTTCAGACCGTGTACCTGAATACAGGAATAACCCCAGGCCAGACAGCAAAACCTGATTCCTGGCTTTCGCTACGGGAGTAATGACGAAGCAGAACGTACTTCCCTCCATAACAGGGAGCAGCAGGGATACAGTTTCGCCTGGGGCCTGCATCAATCCTTAGAGGGCTTGATAGGCCGGGCTGTTATCGGTCCTCTGTTGTGAGGAAGTCTAATCAGTTAAAGGAGTGGATTCAACCCTGTATGAAGCTGCAGGAAGGGCCGGCCCGGCCCGGAGCTTTGACTGAACACTGCTCTGATATGTGCCACGGGCTTCTTATATCAATCAGCAGGGAGTGATGAACCCCCGCTTAATCGTAGACCACGGAGAGAATAATCTCGTTCTCATAAACGCCCGCAGGGACGTTTCCGACCTCAATGGCCCCATACACATAGATCAGAACTTCTCTCCATATATCCTGACGATTAGGGACAAAAGACCGGTTCCCGATCACGGGGATATAGGAGCCACCGGTCGGAAGCGGCTGAGAATCATAGGGATTCTCGGATCCCTGATTGTTATAGGACAAGGAAAGCTCGATAGGTATCTGATCTTTGACAGCCGGATTTCTGTGCTCCAGGCTTTCCGGCGTCTGAAGCTCAATAAAGAGGTTCTGAGAGTAAATGGCTTTAACTGAAAAGATACCCATGTTCGCATCGCCCAGAAGGATCTCTTTGCGGCCGGAGTTCGTGATGATGGTCCCGAAGTCCAGGTGTTGCTCAACCACCGTGCTTATTTCGGGTTCGATTCTTAACTGGAGGTTCAGAAACTGTGCAAAAGAAGAAGAGGGAATAAGAGACCAGAATGCCAGACTAAATACTATGGCTTTTTTTTTAATCATAACTTACCGTGATCGTAATGTTACCGGTATAGGAGCCGGCATTTACATTACCTACATTTATTGAACCATAAATGTACAAATAAGCGGTGTTATTGTATAGAGCAGGATTGAAGCCCTGGTAAACCGGAGTGGGGGGAGGCCCCGGAGGTGCGTTACCACGGGCTAATATCGGGAATTGTGCAGAGGCTACATTTGAGGCCACAGGCATGATGACCGCCTGATTGGTATTATTCGAACCCCGGTTGGCATAGGCAGCCTGCAGAGTAAAAGGGATACAGTTGGTATTAGAGCCGTTACAGGCAATATCGGTCCCGAAGAAAAGATAGTTATCTGCGGTAATATCGATGATTACATCCAGGTAACGAACTCCCTCTATCATCATGACTTTTGAGTTCAGAATGTCAATGGAGTTGAGGCCGCTGTTCTGAACGACCATTCCGAAATCCAGGGGGTCGCCCGGACTGAATTCAGAAATACTCACGGAATAAAGGCTGCTGTAGGTCCCGAAGTCGATCTCCTGAGCCCGGCCGGGAGTGCTGATCAATAGTCCGGCAAAGAGCACAGAAGCACATAGTTTAGCCACTCTGTTAGTCAGTAAATGAACAGCGGAAGAGATCGCAGTATGAGTTTGGCATACGCTCATATATAGTCTATCTCAATAGTAAAGTCTCCTTCATAGTTTCCGGGTGTGGCGTTCTCCAGGTTGATGCGGCCACCGATCCAGATGTAATATCTTCCTTCTTCATTGAATTCAAGACTTCGGTTATCGTATTCGAGGATCTCTGAAGTGGATTGATTTTCCACGCTGTTCCCCGAGATCTCATAAGTGAAGATCAGAGTCCCGTCCCCGTCTATCTGGGTGAGCTCCCGCTGAGGGAGGTAGTTAAGCCTGAATTCGGCACCCGGAATGCCCTGGGCAATCATAAAGCCGGCATTCACATTGTTAATAGGATTTACGTAGATCTCAACCTGTCCCGGCTGCAGGCTTCCGATAGAAAGCGTTTTGATCGTTACCAGTTCTATAGAATGAACAACCCTTGCAGACGTACTTACCGTCGCCGAAAACTGATCCTGGCCCTGTACGCTCTGAGTACAGAGTAAGGAAATAAAGAGCAATATGATGGCCGGGTATAATTCTCTCATAGGTTAAAAATCATCATTATTGAGCTCTTTAACCAGTTAAGCTTTTTTAATTAGATGATCGTAATGAACTTAGCCGGGAAAAAGAATTAAAAAGGGTAGGAGTTGAATTCCAGCGGTACGATCTCCGTCTTTCGTCCGGTCAGTTTAAGATATCTCGGCAGGTCTTCCTCCACATTTCCCCGATAGGCTATTTGCAGGAAGTAATTATAGGTCAGTTCCTCACCGTTGTATCGTCGGGGGAAATTAATGGTCACGGTATACACGCTGTCGTTCTTCTCATCCTGTTCCATAACGAAGGTGTTGACCCGGCTGAAGGGACGAAGGTCTCCTTTAACCCTCACCAGATCCCGGCCCGGCACAAAAGTGCTGTCTCTCATCAACTGGCGGAGATTAACACGAAAGGTCACTTCCGTCTGAGCGAGAACGTCAGAAGAAAGGATCAGAGTCATTACAGTAACAAGGGTAACAGCAAACAGGTTTTTTTTGATGGTCATCTCAGACAAAAGAATAGGTTTAGTGTTCGATCAGGTTGAAGGCTTTTCCAGCAGCTTATCTTTCCAGTATAGAATGGAAAAAACAGCTTCACGGGGGAATAACGGAGGTACCTGGTATTTTAGCCTGATATCGTATTCATATTTCTTGGCATACCCGTTGTTGATGGAGCCTCCGGAGAAGGTGCCTACGGGACCCCGCGACTCCTGTATAATACCTCCGTAAACATGGAGCCTGCCCGTAACGCCCAGGCTGTTATAGTTTTCGACTCTGAAGGAATTATTCAGGGCCATGATAGAGGCAAAGATCTCCAGATCCTGAGACCCGTTGGCGGTATGAGCGGTTTTTTCGACATAGACCGTTTCCTCACTCACAATACCCAGCAGATCTGAAGAATTCGGGTTGGAGCGGGGATCGTCATTATAATAGACGTCACCGACGATCTGTACGTTATCCTCGGAATGGATGGTCAGGCTTCCGTTCACGGTTCCTTCTATGAATACTTCATCTGAAGAAGAAATAACCCCATTGGTAGTACTCATGTCGTAATTGGTGGTGCTTCCCCAAACAATGGAAGAATACTCGATCTTGTTTGTGCCGGTGACATAGGAAGTAGCTTCGGTGATATTCACCGTGCCATCGGGGAGGGGTTCCACTTTGATGGGGTTTGTAAAACTGATACCACCGCTGGCTGCAGCATTCCGTATGGCGGCCAGCTGCGCTGCAGCGGGAATGCTCTTGACCGGAGAACTGAAGTTGGATCCGCCATTGAACTGCGGATTGTTGGTATACCAGGGATGCCCCTGCCACATGTTGGGGCTGGTTACGAGCCCGTTAAATACCGGCGAACCCGCTACACGAAAAGTACCGTTGGTGTGTACAGGCCCGCTCAGCGTATCCGCACTCATAAAATAAATATTGGTAGGCTGCTGGTTGGTGTAGTAGGAATATTTCGAAAAGGAATCCCGTTGCATGAGCACTTCGGTAGCTACTTTATATCCCTGATATTCCACTTCGCTGTAAAGCAGCAGTTTGTATTCATTCCATCCTCCCACATCCGGGGTATATCCGTGTTCCGAGATGAAGTCGGAAATGTTATTCTGGTCGTAAGTTATAAGTGTCCCGGATCCCGGAAGATGACTGCTGGAGAACAGCGTATCTTCCCAGTCATTATTGTTCAGAAGCTCCTGGATGGCCTGGTCCACCATGCTGATAGACACATTTCTGGCCTGTTGTTCAAAGTAATAGTCGTAGGTTTTATCCGGAAGCATCTCCATGCGCTTGTTGGTGCCGATTTGAGTCATCCCAACTATGATGACAAGACCGCTTACCAGAAATATCAAAGATCGTCCCATAGTATCTCCCTAGTATGGTTTGTTGATATTATTGGGGAAGAAGGTCTTTTTCCATGCAGACCGGTAATATATCTGATCCCCGTCAGTACTCCCTGATGCGTAATAGGGTTCTTCACTCTCAACGATCACTTCCACTTCAATACGCCGGATGGTTGACGGATTCGTAGCCAGATTCCCTTCATCGTTGTAATACTCCACGTTGAAGTAGCTGACCGGAAACCGTATTTCATCGGTGGCTGAACTGCCTGCCGGCCCCGTTCGGACCAGCCAGTAGTCGTTGGGATTCGTGGAGCTTCCGACAGGGGATCCGCTTTTTTTCCATTCCCAGGTTACAGTTGTGACTCCCAGGCCATCATCATCATAAATGTCTCCGTCAAAGGATATCTCTTTATCAGTGGTGGTGTTAAATGGATTTCCGGAGGTATCGAAATAGCCCAGGCGGTTCATATCATTGGTCATGATCTCTACGATCGTATTCATACGGTCGTGAGTCATGGTAGCAATGGTGGTTTCCTGTGTCTGAGACTGGAAATTGCTCGTAAAGAACAGAATACTGACCAGCATCAGCCCACCCACTACAAAACTTGTTATAATTCCAATATTCATAACGGTCCTGCCTTACTGATCAAAAGATTTAACGAAGCGTAATGTGTCACTGATAGGCGGATCCAGTGAATTATCCTCAACGATCACAGTGACCAGGTACTGATTCAGAGACGAGGTGCTGGTCACCAGCGTTGACGACCCCTTCAGCGTGATCTCGCTCTGATACTGATTGCTTTCACCATAGGTGACCGTCTCGGTTTTCGGAAACCCGTAGAACAGGGAATTGGAGTTCGAATTTGAAGAGAGCTCATTCTCGTCAGTGATCCACCGGGCCTCGTCAATGATATCCTGAGCTTTAGCAATAGCACGGTATTCCAGTTCGGCCCGTACCATGGTGTCCGTGGTTGACTGAAAAGTCCTGGCGGTAGCTGAAGAAAGTAAAGCGAAAGCCACCATAGCGCCTACTAACAAAATTAAGTCTGAAAAATCACTCATGGCATCCCTATTATTTTCTCTTGCTTTGGTGCAAGAGTATTAACACCAGGGTCTATTACAAAATGTACATAAAAGAGCTTTATTGCTAATAGAAACTTGCAGATTAAAAGGATCTAACAGGACCCCGGAAACCCCGTTCTCTCTACTTTATGAGGGTGAATTTCTTTATAAAAGTACCTTTATCGGTTATGAGCCGGTAAAAGTATACCCCGCTGGCCAGATCCAGTGCTTTGAACGGTATCTCATAGTTTCCGGCTGTTCTTCTCCCTGATATCAGGGTCCGGACCTTTCTTCCCAGTACATCATAGACTACCAGCTCCACATTGGCATCCTCATCAAGCCCGAAAGGAATAGTGGTTTCCGGGTTGAAGGGGTTCGGATAGTTCTGGCTCAGATAGACTTCCTCTGGTACATTAGCCTCAATGTATTCCGTGCTGATTTCCAGCGTAAAGCGGGTATCGGTTGACGCAGCCTTTTTGCGGATCTTCGCGTTCATGGAACTGGTTTTGGCCTTGCTGATCTTGTTTCGGGTGGTGTGTGAGAAGGTGTACGAGTTGGACGCGCTGATATCGACCTCTTCGCCGGTCTCGTTATCGATCAGCGTAATGATCCAGTCAGAAGGAATATTTCGCAGGCCCGGCCACGTAATTTCAAATTCACCTGAATAAGGCAGTCCGTCTTCAAAAGCATCAATATGCAATGGTATCTTCACTCTCGAATTGAATGAGAGCGGGAGGTTATTGATGGCCAGTTCGGTTCCGTCATCCAGAAGGGTATGCAGCTCAATGTGAGAATTGGACAGGGGAAGAAGACGGAAAGCATCCAGTGCGTCTTTATTTTCAGCCGCATCGTCCGAGAACATAATATTTGTGCGCTTGGAACGCCCTGCATCCGACCGGACCATCAGTTGGATCTGCGGATCGCTGGGGCCGGCTTCCTTCTGGTTGCTTTCCGATTCTTTTCTGAGGAAAGTTCCCGCTGTGGTTTTGGCATCCTTATTTACCCGCAGTACGGGAGAGGCCGCATTCGCTTTCACCCAGAACCCCTGGAAAGGAGCAATGAGTCCGCCCGGAAGGGTACCGGTGACCCCGTTCCAGGTCAGGTATTCTCCGTCGCCTCCGTTTGCGGATGGATCCCATATGTAAATGGTGGGATCGATGTTGGTCTTGGTCCAGTTGGTGTTGTCGTCCCAGTCAATGGTAGCAGCGAAGGGATTTCCAACCAGATTCCATCCCGAATCGGCAGTAACGGTATAGGTTACCCCGAAATCCACTTCCGTTCCGTTGCCATCCCATTCCTGTCCCGTCACATCGAGGGTGTCCGGAATAGGATCATTGTAAAGCGGATCCACCGGTATATCACCGAATATAAAGATGAAAATACCCTGTCCCTGGCTTACAGACTGCGCAGCGCTGGTGGGCGCCCGATAACGCTGGTTGTCGGTCCCGGGAGCACTTTCCAGGTAAGTGAGCACGTTCGGCTGCAACGTATCCCCAGGGTTTGATCCGGTACTGTAGGTGGCGCCATTGTATCCCTGAGTTAACACCCCGTCCAGCAGGTCTCCGTACGTTGTGTTAACGGGTGAGGAGATGATCCTCCATCCTCTGCTTCCGGAGATTCGCCTTTGCATGCGCAGGCTGCCGCTGTCATAGGATTGCGCGTTAGCGATCAGGTTCTTTCCGCTGGGGATAAATAACTCCCCATTGGTAAACTTCAGCGAATCCGATACCGTCACATCCTCATCAAAAGTGGCACCTGCCGGATTGTCCAGTTCCAGATTAGAAAAGTCGTTTGGCGCGGAGACGGCCTGGGTGCTGCTGCCGTCCAGAATGATGTACCCGATGGTGGCATCAATATCCAGATCACCGCCAACGGTAAGGGTGTCTGTGTTACTTCCCGTTATTTCGCCTTCGCCCGATACTTCTCCGGTAACAACGAAATTAATACCGCCGGATACGGTAACTGAGGCACTGTTTTCTATGGAGATCTGAGCAACAGTCGTATTGGTGGTTTCAATAACAGGCTGTTCGTTACCCACCGAAGGATTGGCCGGAATCAACACTTTGTCGGTTGGCCCGGGTACTATTCCTGCGCTCCAGTTGGCCGGGTCGTCCCAGTTTTGGGCATCCACAACCGGGCCAACCTGAGACTGCCACTGTGTGTTAAACTCGGCATACTCAACGGTGGCGTTATCGGTAATCGCGTTGCCATTGAGGGTTCCGGTGATAGTGGCAACACCTGCTATAACCGACGATGTAAGGGTAGCGGTGTAGGTGCCGTCACCATGATCTGTAACGCCACTGAGGCTTCCATCGGTTACGCTTAAGGCCACGGTTTGGCCGCCGCTGGTTACGTTATTACCTTCCGCGTCTTTAACCTGAACGGTAATGGTGGAGGTGGAGAAACCGTCATTGAAGATGACGGTAGGGCTGGCGCTGATGGTAGTTGTGGCAGCGGAAGGTGCCCCCGGGTTTACCGTAAAGGTATTGCTGGTTCCTGTTTCAGGCCCGGCGGAATTCGTTGCGGTTATAGAACAGGTGCCCGTGTTGGTAATGCTCACGGTTCGCGAGGCCAAAACACCTCCTGTAAAGGCAGGCGTAGTACCCTGGCCGGTACCCATCGTACAGTTGGAAGTAAGAGAAACGGTTCCGGTAAAGGTATCCACGGTGTCCGCGGCGCCGTCCACCGCTATTATTGTAATGTTGAAATTCTGCCCGGCCGTTTTGTTAGCGATATTTCCGGAAGGAACCCGCTCAACGAGAAACTGGGTGAGCTGGCCAAGCACTACAATGTCAAACTGATCACTGATCTCGGAACTGAGTCCGGTGCTTGAAGCGGTCAGCGTATAGGTGCCGGTGTCATCGACCTGAAGGTTGCTGAACTCAGCTATTCCGAATAGGTTTGTCGGTACATTGGTAGTACCGCTCAGGTTTCCGGACCCGCTCACCTGATTCAGGCTCATACTAACGGTCACACCGCTTTCTTCCACGGCATTACCAAACTGATCCACGAGCTGAATACGCGGAAAAGGAGTGATGGCGGCGCTTACATTCGAAGTAGAAGGCTGCTGGAGATATTCCATAGCGATCTGAGTACCCGGCACCATCGTAAGCGTACCGTAATTGGTAGTACCCCCCAGGCCCGTTGTCCCGACGTTCGTGATATTACCGGTATTGGGCAACACGCCGGTGGTAGGTTTTACCCTCAGGTTGGTGAAAATAACCTCGGCCGGATTTGTGGTGGAAGCGCTGGAAACGGTGTAGGTTACCTGGGTGGAGGTGCGGCTTGTGAAATTGATGGTAAGGTCCGTGGAGCCTCCAAAAGCCGGATTCACGGTTGCAGAAGGGGCCGTTCCGCCGGTATCCCATTCATAACCGGCGGGAGCCTGAAACACAAATGTACCTCCGCCGCTAAACTCACCCACAAAACTTTCCTGTATCCTTGGGCCGGTCAGGGTCAGGTAGCCGCCCCCGACTACCGCCGCGGAGTCCGCAGATATAGCTTCCCCTCCGGTTGCAGGGGTAAGTGAGCGGATGGCAATGCTGTATTTGTTGGACAGGTAATTTTCGATCTCTTCCTGCTCGGTGGTATTCAGTTCTTTACCATACAAAATGACTTCAGCGATAAGCCCGTCCCAGCTGTTGGTCTGATCCTGGGTTCCCTGGCCAAGTATGGCGGTGGTGAGGTTGGAAAGAAGTCCGCTTGGAATGTTCGTAGAATAGGTTGGATTGCTCAACACGCCATCCACGTACAGATCATAGGTATTTTCAGAGCGCCACTTCAGCATCACGATCTGCCCGTTCGTGCTCTGCGCGTTCTCAAAGCTTTCCATCACGAATTCCGGGCTCAGATCCCGCATACCCGTCGTGATTACGTTGGAAGCGCCGCCGTTGTCACCCGTGGCGTCATACCGCATACTGAAGTACTGATCAGTGCCGGTGCCATCCGGCTGGTAGGTGGTCCAGAAGCCCCGGTCGGTGCCCGCGGCGTCCGCTTCCAGTACAAAGAAGATGGTGAGTTCATCCAGTCCGTTCAGGTATTGGGTTTCCGCGTCTCCGTCTTCCAGTCTCGAGATAGTTCCCCCACCCGGAAACTCCACCGCGTTCTGGCTGTTGATGGTTCCGACCGAAGTACGGAATACCGGGGGAGTTCCAGTGGTAGCTGTAAAATGATGCCCGTTCCCGCTCTGGTCTTCCCAGCGCCCTACATTGCTTCCTTCGGTACTTGGAGTGGATCCACCGGTGGTCGTAAACGTACCGGCATCACCTTTAAGCCATACCAGCAGGTCGGATACGGAAGCCGGGATGCTGAATGAAATGGTTCTGGTTACCGTGTTGCTGTTATCATCCCCGTCGTTTGCCGTTATGCTGATGGTTCTGGGTATGTCGGTAGGGGTGCCGGCGGTGTTCTTATAACGAACGGTCTGAATGGCCGACTCGAAATCCATTTTGGAAGCAGGCCCGGTCAGAGTGAGCGTTCCGCTTCCGTCATTCCAGGAAGAGGTGATGCCAAATACGGGGTTAAAGGTCAGCGTATCCTCATTGCTGTTGTAATTGCCGGTGATCTGGAAATCCACGGTTTCAATATTCACATCATCGGGATCGCTGATGGTGGTTTCATCTGTGACGATCACTGAGTCTCCGGCCGAGTAGAAGATCGTTACCGACTCCGTATTGGCAAGGGTAGGGGCTGTATTGATGCTTGCCACGGAAATATCCCGCGTCTGAACCCCGCTGCTGTCAATGCCATCGAAGACCCTGAATTCCACGGTTCGGTCTAATCCCGTCACAGGATCCTCACTGGTGTTCTCGTAAGTTACACTGCGCAGTGCGGCCTGGTAGTTAGCTACCGAGGAGCTTCCGCTCAGAGACAGTACTCCGGTGGAGCTGTTGAAGGAACCTGTGATCCCGTTGGCATTGGTAAAGTTCAGGAAGTCTTCACCGAGGAAATAGTTGTTGGAAAACCGTACGGTGGCTCCTGTAAAATTCGAGTTGTCGGTATCCGAAGCAGTAATAGTGGAAGTTATCGCAACCTGTCCGTCGGTTTCGGTATAGGCCAAAGTTGTACCTTCAATAGAGGCAAGATCAGGGGCGGTGTTGGAAGGCACAATATTGATACCCCGAACAACCGTGTTGCTCATATCGTCCCAGTCATAGACTTCGAAGATAATTTCACGGGATGTGGTGGAGGGGCTCACCGCATCGGTATTCTCATAGGTGACGGCTCTGAGTGCCGTCTGATAATTCGCCACTGACGAAGAACCGGTCAGGAGTAAAACGCCGGTGGAGCTGTTATAGCTTCCGGTGATGCCAAGCTGGTTCGTGAACGCCAGGACGTCTTCCGAAGCATCAAATCCTGAAGAGATATAGACTTTAGCGCTGTCGAGATTGGTGTCGTCGGCATCGGAAACGGTGATGGTATTCGTGATCTGGGTGGCAGGGTCTCCTTCCGAGTAGCTGATATCGGATAATTCGATCCCGGATACGACCGGGGCTTCATTGAACCATTTGTCACTCAGGAAACCAAAGATGTTGGTGAAATCGGTTGAGGTTAAGGCCGAGTTCCAGGAAACGAGCTCTCCCATGAACCCATCAAAGGGGACTCCGGAAGTATTTGAGAAAGTGATGGGGTCGCGCGTATTTCCATCAGAAGCTCCAATGGCAGCATTACCGGTGTGAGACGTCATGGTATTCGCATTAGTGACCTGTACAACTGATCCACCATTAACCGATGCTTCCCATGTTGTATTATCATGATTAGCAATAATGATGTAGCTGGTATTAGGTTCTACCATACCCAGATTTAATGCCCGATGACCACCATCGGGAGCACCCCAGGCACTTCCTCCACTTCTATTGTATGCATGTGCATAAAGCACACCGTCGAACACAGAAAAATTATAACCTCGGGTTCCACCTCCTTGTTCATAGAATACTTGAAATCCAGAGGTTGAAGCACCTGTACGGATAACAAATGCGAATGATTTTTCCGTGAATGTACCTGTATTTAGTATTGGGTCATCTGCTGTTCGTTCATAGTAATCGTCAGTACCGTCAAAAAGAAGACCACTACGATTTCCAAAGTAACTGGCATTAAGTAATGCCTCTTCTGTGCCCGCATTTGCCGTAAATGAAAGATCAACGGTACTTCCACCCACATCATCGGAGCGGTCTGCCCAGGTAGTCAGTGCTCCGTTAGCCGGCTGATTGGTGCCGGAATTTCCATCTCCGTCGGCATCCTGCGCATCAAAATGGAAAACCCCGTTACTTTTATAAGTAGCCAGTTCGGTAATCCCGGCCGGGAACTCAATATTCCGGGTTACGGTATTTCCCGCTTCCGTATCATCCGACGCGGTAATGCTAATGGTTCGGGTGCTCATGGATGGAGAACCACTGGAGTTTTCATATACCACCGACCGGAGCGCGGCTTTATAATTAGCGACTGTGGTGGTACCGCTCAGGGTGAGTATTCCGCTGCCGTCGTTCCAGCTGCCGGTGATGCCATTCTGATCCACAAACTTCAGCGTGTCCTCGCCCGAGAGATAGTTGGCGGATATCTCTACCGTAGCGCCCGTCAGATTGGTATCGTCCGGATCGGAAAGATTAAGCGTATTGGAGATGATCTTGTCGCCGTTACCCGCAAAATAAACAATAGAGTTCGACTCAATGTTGCTGAGTGTGGGAGCAATATTCACCTTTACCACATTGATATTCCGGGTCTCGGTATTACTGTCATCATCCCCGTCATTAATCGTAAAGCTGATCGTCCGGGTTAACTCGCTGGGGGCAGCATTGGTATTCTGATAAGTGACGCTACGCAGCGCAGTCTGATAATTTGCTTCTGAAGAAGTGCCTGTAAGAGTAAGGGTACCCGTTCCGGAGTCCCAGCTTCCGGTGATACCATTTTGATCGGTGAAGGCCAGCACGTCTTCCGTGGAGATATAATTGCCGGTGATCTGAACCGTGGCACTTTCGATGTCGACATCGTCTCCGTCATAGACCGTGATAGCAGAGGTGACGGCCGTAGCGGGATCTCCTGAGTTATAGGTGATGGCAGAAGCCTCAATATTATCCAGGATGGGTTCCGCATTTACCTGACTGACAAAACCAAGGGGATTTGACTGGTTGTTATATTCGGTGGCGATCCAGTCCGCGCTTCGGGTTACGTCAGAAATGCGTACCTCATCCATGATGCCTTCAAAATCATAGGCAGGGGTAGAAATATAGAGGGGATCGTCGTTGGTGTTAAACGAGGCGGTGGAATTATCAAATACATCCAATACCCCGTCAATGTAAATACTTCGTTCCGTAGGGGAACGGGTAAAAGTCAGGTACGACCAGGTCCCGTTAGCAATCTGCCCGGTTGCGGAACCCTGCAAGGCGTCATTGTTGATCTGATACACCAGCCGCCCCCTTGCATTTCCTCCACCACCTGTAACCCAGGTTGAATATCCATCGGTGTAGTCACCTTTGGTTACGAAATCAGGGCCTTCATTCAGATTCGAGATGTTGACCCAGAAAGAGATGGTGATGTTACCGGTTATGTCGAGGGGAGAAACGCCGTTATCAGGCACAAAGATCACATCGCCCTGATTGTTGCCGTACTCCCGGGCCCTTCCTATCTGCCCGGCTACATCGGTGGTCCCGCTGTCAGTGGCGTCCGTACCTACGCCGGATGCATCATTCGTATCTCCGTTCATGTGCAGGACCATCTTGTAATTTGAATCCCACACATTGGTTGAGGATGGATCGGTACTAACCGAGGGATTCCCGAAATAGATGTAGAATGGAGTATCGGTGGTGGCCGAAAGGGTGGGGAAGCGCACCCAGAATTCGATCTGGCCGGTCGTGGGATCGTAGGTTTCGATCTGGTGGCTCATGATGGTGGATCCGTTTCCGGTAGTAAACACGATATCATAGCCATTGATATTCTGTACTTCTCCGCCCGAGGAAGTATGGCGCAGCCGGGGTACGGTAAAGCTCATCAGTACCGGAAAGTTAGTGAGGTCGGTAGATCCGCTTACCTGCGAACTGTTTACAACTCCTTTCAGTCGTTCAGAGTATCCTGAAAGCTGGGCATAGGAAAGCTGTGTTGCCATAAATACGGCAAGTAAACTTAGAAGCAGTTTCAGACGAAATCTTTCCATGCGCATAGTTATGGAGTAACTCTCTTATAAAATATAAACAGATGTCCGGCTTCTGTGAGCTAAATTAGCTAATTCTAACACGCGTACAGAATAGTCTATTTAATAATGGTAAACCGCCTGAGTAAAGTGCCTTCCTGGGTTCTCAGCCTGTAAATATAAACCCCGGATGCGAGATTTAAAGCATCCATGGTAACCTGATACGTTCCGGCCGGACGATTAGCATTTATTAAGGTTCTTACTTTTCGGCCTAAAATATCAAAAACTTCTAATTCCACCATGCTTTCTTCACTGATTCCGAATTCAATGATGGAGGTGGGATTGAAGGGGTTGGGATAGTTCTGATTCAGGAATACCACTTCGGGAATATTGGCCTCGATCTCTTCTGTGGTGATTTTGAGGATGTAACGCGCCCGGGATTCCTGGCTTTGAACAATACTTCTGGTTTTCAGAGGATGTGCGACTTTCGCTGAAGATTGCGTGTCGTAAAAGAATTCGACAGGCTCCTGGGACCGAAGATCGTATTCTTGCCCGGTTTCGCGGTCGGTGAGCAGGATCATCCACTCATCCGGAATATTATCCATGTTAATGGCGCGTAGTCTGAATGTATCAGAGATAGGAGTTCCTTCCAGATAGCCTCCCAGGCTCAGCGGTATCCTGATGCGGTTCGTGAGTTCAGCAGGCTGATGGTTAATGGCCATTAAGGTTCCATCGGGAAGTACAGTACTGAGCTCTATTCTCGAATTGGTCAGGGAAAGAAGTTCAAAGGCATCCAGCGGATCTTTACCCGGTTCTCCATCGGGAGAAAACATGAGGCTTGTCTGCTTGCTTAAACCATTGGAGCTGAGTTCCAGTGTGATCAGCGGCAGATCAGTCCCGCCTGCCTGTTTTCTCAGGAAAGCACCGCCGGTGGTCTTGACATCTTTGGACACTCTTAAGACCGGGCTGGCACCATTGGCTTTGACCCAGAACCCCTGGAACGGGGGTATGAGTCCGCTGCCCAGGGTTCCGGTGACTCCATTCCACGTCAGATATTCTCCGTTACCTCCGTTTGCCGCGGGATCCCAGATATAAATAGTGGATTCAATGTTTGTTTTTGTCCAGTTGGCATTGTCATCCCAGTCGATAGTGCCTCCCAGGGGATTTCCAACCAGGTTCCATCCTGAATCCGCAGCGGTAGTGTAGGTAACGCCGAAGTCGATTTCTCCTCCCGGTCCACTGAATTCCTGCCCGGATACATCCAGTGTATCGGGAAGAGGGTCGTTATAGAGCGGGTCTGCCGTGATATCCCCAAAGAAAAAGACAAAGACTCCCTGACCGGCGGTCAGCGTCTGGGAGGCGCTGGTCGGTGCCCGGTAGCGTTGATTATCGGTGCCCGGGAAGCTTTCCAGGTAGGTAAGAACATTGGGCTGAAGGGTGTCTCCGGGATTTGAGCCCGTGCTGTAGGTAGCACCTGAATATCCCTGGGTGACGGTTTCATCCAGGAAATCCCCGTAGGTAGAGGAAACAGGGGAGGAGATGATCCTCCAGCCTCTTACTCCCGTGATTTCTCTCTGGAACCTCAGCACTCCGGTGCCGTAGCTGATTCCTTCTGCCAGCAGATTCTTGCCGCTCGGGATCAGGAGCTCTCCGGAGGTGAGTTTAAGTGAATCCGATACGGTGAGGTCCTGCTCAATGGAAACTACCGAAGCGTTATCGATCTCAAGATTAGTGTAGCTGTGCGGATTGGTGATGGCCTGATCGCTGCTGCCGTTAAGGATAACCTGGCCTACCGTAATGTCGGTGACATTGAGCACGTCCCCGCCCACAGTAAGGCTGTCCGCGTTGGATCCCAAAATGCTGCCACCCGACAGATCGGAAGTAATGGTGAAATTAATGCCGCCCGAAATAGTAAGGGACGCGCCGCTCTCCATAGACACAGAGGTCACACTGGCGCCGGCCACATCCACCACGGGTTGTTCATTCCCCACCGCGGGACTGGCAGGGATGAGAACGACCGAGGAAGCCCCGGGAACGGTACCGGCGTTCCAGTTGGCGGCGTCTTCCCAGTTGGAGGCGTCACTTACCGATCCAAGCTGGCTCTCCCAGATGTGGGTGAAGGCCGCATATTCCACATCCGTGTCATCCGTGATGGCGTTTCCGTTTACTGTGCCCGTGATGTTATCGGTACCGGCCGTGGTAGAAGAGGTCAGAACGGCACTGTAGGTACCATCCGAGTTGTCAGTTACGGATCCCAGAGATCCCAGCGCGGTAGGGGTGATAGAAAGCGCGACCACATCCCCTCCGGTACTTATATTATTTCCGTACTGGTCTTTGAGATCCACGGTAATGGTGGAGGTACTGGCTCCGTCATTCAGAATCACCGTTGGTGATGAAGTGATCGTACTCGTGGCCCCGGAGGCCGCGCCCGCGCTCACCGTAAAGGTATTACTGGTTCCCGTTTCAGGGCCCGAAGAGTTGGTAGCCGTTATTTCGCAGGTACCGGTGCTGGTAATACTGACCGTTAATGAGGATAACACCCCCGAGCTGAAACCGGAGGTGGTACCCTGCCCCGTTCCCATGGTACAGCTGGATGATACGACCACCGTTCCGTTAAACGTGGTAACGGGATTACCGGTCCCATCCACCGCGGTGATTTTGATATTAAAAGACTGTCCTGCGGCCTTCGAACTGATGATACCCGAAGGAGCCCGTTCAACAGTGAAGCCCGTCAGAGTACCGGCGTTTACAATCTCAAAAACAGAGCTGGTGTCCGGCCCTAACCCGGTGGCGCTGGCCGCGAGGGTTTTAGAGCCTACCATGTCTATCGATAAATCACTGAAGTCGGCAATACCCAGCGCGTTCGTGGATACCGTACCAGTGCCGCTGAGTGTTCCAGTGCCTGAAGCAAGTAATATGTTGACGTTGGTGCCGGAAGTCTCAACATTATTGGAAAACTGATCCACCACCTGAACCCGGACCGAGGGAGTGACCGTGCTGTCGATGTTTGTTATGGAAGGCTGCCGGACAAAAACCAGGCTATCTGGTGCTCCGGGTACCATGGTCAGGGTTCCGTAATTTGTTCCGCCTCCCTGGCCGGTAGTACCGGTATTGGTGATATTACCAGTGTTTGGAAGCGTACCTTTATCCGGCCTGACCTGTAATCCACTGAAAGTAAGTTGCCCCGGATTGGAGGTGGATTCAGAGTCTATGGTAAAAGTTACCGTTGTTGAATCGGCAGAAAAAGAATCAAAAGAAGCGGTCAGGGTTGTCGTGCCGCCGTAAGCCGGAGCCGCTGTAACGGAAGGGGTGGTCCCGGTATTCCATTTGTAGCCCGCCGGCGCGTTGAAAATGATCGTCCCCGGGCTAACCAATTCTCCCGAAAATCCTTCCTGAATAACCGGCCCGGTCAGTGATGTAAACGAGCCATTGGCGTCATCAGCAGAAATAGCTTCCCCACCGGTGGCCGCCGTGATTTCTCGAATAGCGGAGCCATACTTGAGCGACAGGTAATCCTCAATGCTTTCCCGTTCGGCCTGTGTCAGGTTTCGGTTGTAGAGAATCATTTCGGCAATCAGCCCATCCCAGCTCACATTGGCAGCGTTGGGATCGTCCTTTCCTCCTTTGCCCAATATCGCTGTTGTGGCGTTACTAATCGTTCCAGTTGGGGGCGGGCCGGCGGAACTCGGATTGTTGAGAATACCGTCCACATAAATGTCGTAAGCGGTATTGCTTTCCCAATGAAGGCTGGTGATCTGGGCATCGGTAGTCTGGATATCCGAAAAGCTTTCCAGCTGGTTGGCAGGGGTGTTACCCAGAATTCCGGTTTTCACCACATTGGTGAATGCCCCGCCGTTATTAGCACCGGAGGCATCGTAACGAATGGTAAATATTTCGTCCGCACCGGATGGATCGTCAGCGATCCACAGGCCGCGATCCGTGCCTGTGAGATCAGACTTGTACACCAGAAAGAGGGTAAACTCGGTCATTCCGTTGATGTAGTTGGTATGTCCATCCGCATCTTCAAGATGATCGCCATCTCCGGCAAAGCGTACGGCGGAACCACCCGAAAGCGAAGTGTTACTCAGTGAGAAGGTCGGGCGGATTCCGGCATCGGCAACACCGGTGAAATGGTTATTATTTCCGCTCTGATCGTTCCAGGTGGTTACTTCTCCTCCTGCGGTAGTATCCACGCCTACATCGGCTCGGAGCCATACTTCAAGCCCTGAAATCGCCTCAACGGCGCTTACTTCGATAGTGCGCTTTACGGTGTCACTTTCCGCCTGTTCATCGTCATATGCCAGAAAACTGATCTCTCGTTCACCTCCGGAGGGGATAGCACCGTAATTCTTGTATTCAACGGAGCGTAAGGCCGTCTGATAATCACTGAAGGATGAATTTCCCTGCAGCAGAAGCCGTCCAGTCGTTTCATCATAGCTTCCGGATATTCCGAAAATAGGAGAGTACAACAGGGAATCCTGGGTAGCATCGAAGCCATTGGTGATAAGAACCAGCGCGCTGTCAATGGAGGTGTCGTCGGGATCGGTAACCTGAATGGTATTTGTGATGTTAACCGCGGCGTTTGGATAGGTCAGTGTCGTTCCTTCGATGGAGGATAAGACAGGTGGAGAATTCTGTGCGGTAACCGATATGGTTCTGCTTACGGTATTGCTGTTATTGTCGCCGTCGTTCACAACAAAGTCAACAACGCGGTTCAGCGTAACGGGGTCCAGGCTGGTATTTTCAAAAGTGACGGACCGCAGCGCTGATTCATAATTCGCTTTGGTGTCTGTGCCCGTAAGGGTGAGTATTCCACTGGCAGAGTTAAAGCTTCCTGTGATACTCCCGGTATCGGTAAAATCGAGTTCATCTTCTCCGAGCACATAATTGGAGGAGATGGTAATGGTAGCACTTTCGATATCGGTGTCATCCGGATCCTCCACTGTAATGGACGATGTGATCGATACGGCCCCGTCGCCCTCTGTGTATGCCAGCACCGATCCCTCTATGTTATCGAGGTCCGGACTGAAGGAGGCGTCAATGACGTTGATATCCCGGGACTGGGTATTGCTTTCGTCATCCCAGTCGAAAACCCGGAAGGTTACAGTACGGGTGCTCGAAGTAGGGTTGATAGTGGAGTTTCGATATCGTACCGACCGTAAAGCAGTTTGATAGTTGGCTTTGGTATCGTTACCGGACAAGGTGAGTACTCCGGTGGCGCCGTCAAAGCTGCCTGTAATGCCCGGAGTATCCGCGAAAATGAGGGAGTCTTCTCCGCTCACATAATTGGCCGAAAAATAGACCTGCGCGCTATCCAGGTTGTTGTGCGGGTCGCTGTCAGCAACGGATATGGCAGTACTGATGAGGGTATCCGAGTCTGTTTCCGTAAAGTCGATGGTTGTCCCCTCAATACCTGAAAGCACCGGCGGAGTGTTGCCCCATTTATCATCAAAATACAGGTACAGACTCGCGAACTGCCCGGAATTCAGGGCGGTGTTCCAGCTGGCGATCTCCGCTATTTGGCCATTCAGGTTGCCATTTTCGTTTGCCAGGGTTACCGGGTTTCTCATATTGCTGGCATTCCCGCCAAGTCCGATATTGGTATTCTCGGAGGGCATTTGCGCCGCGTCCGTCACAAGGTCGGTAGTCGCGTTATTTACCTGCGCCTTCCATTCATTCGAATCGTGTGAAGCAACTACAATGTAGGATTCATACGGGACAACCGTACCCAGGTCCAGCACCTTATGTCGCTCAGCATTGGAACTACCCCAGTTGCCATCGCCGCGGCTGTAAGCCTGGGCATACAGCGTACCGTCCACAATGCTGAAATTATACCCGCGGCCTCCGGTAGCCTGCTCATAAATAACCTGAAAGCCGGATACGTCGCTTCCGGTCCGGAAAGTGAAGGCGAACGATTTCTCATTAAAGGCACTGTTATTAATGAGTGTTTCACCACCTTTCTGGAGCTCATCATTTGCACCGTCAAATTCAACGGAGCCTCGCTCACCGAAGCCCAGTGAATCATAGATGGCCGCCGTGCCTGCCGTAAAATCAAAGCCATTGGAGCTGAGGTCTCCCCAACTTGTTACGGAGGAGTTATCCGCGGGCGGGGAGGTTTCCGAATTGTTGGGTGTGCCATCCCCGTCAAGGTCCTGTCCGTCCAGTTGAAAAACGACATTCGGAATGTCTGAAGTCAGGTCGGTAAGCGTGACCGCAATGTTAATATCGCGTTCAGGGCTGTTGGTCGCATCCGTACCGTCATAGCCGGTGATACTTACCGTTCGGGTGAGCTGGCTGGGAGAACCTGCGGTGCTGCTGAATTGAACCGCCCGAATGGCAGTTTGGTAGTTAGCCAGGCTGGTGGTACCTGAAAGGAGCAGCTTTCCGGTGGTGGAATTGTAAGTGCCTGTGATGCCAAGCTGATTGGTAAAACTCAGCTGATCATCGGGACTGTCCAGATTGTTTGTGATCTGAACTACGACACTGTCGAGGGTGGTGACGGTAGGATGGGAGCCTATCGTAAGTGATGAGGTGAGAAAGACTGCCGAGCCGCCGGCGATATAGAGTAAGTCATCACTCTCAATGTCATTGAGGCCGGGCATGTCGTCGATCTCTGTGAAAAAGGAAGAGGGATCAAACTGGTTGTTATACTCGGTGATGATCCACTCTTCAGACCTTGCGACATCCGAGATCCTGACCTCATCCATGATACCATCCACGGCGTCCCCGCTTCGCGAGATATACAACGGGTCGTTGTTGGTATTAAAGGCGGTGGTATTGGTATTGGAGGCTACCTGTGTCCCGTCCTGATAGATAGACATTCCCGAAGAATGCTGTACATATACCAGGTAAACCCAGCTTCCGTTTGGCAGGGAGTTGGCTGCACCGGTGGTCAGAGCATTTGTTCCGTTCTTGGCAAAGCGCGTTCGGATTCCGTTTCTGGAAGTGGCTTCATACGCCTGGTTGATACCCTTGGAAATGAAATCCGGAGCGCTGCTTTCCAGGTTAAACCAGAACGACATGGTGACATTTCCGGTGATGTCGAGGCTTACATCATCCGCAACCTGAATAAAGTCTGCATCGCTGCGTTCGAAATCACGGGCAGAACCGATCTGCCCGGTTACGAGGGGGATGCCCCCCGTGCCATTCTCCGTCCCGTCATTGGCAAAAGAAGTGGCATCGTCTTCGGTTGCTCCCCCATCCATATGCATTACCAACACATAGTTGTTGTCCCAGGTATCAGGCGTATCCTGGCTGGTGCTGATACCGGAGTCCCCGTAGTAGATAAAGAAAGGGGTATCGTTCGCAGCACTTAGCGCGGGTATTCTGACCCAGGCAATAAGCTCACCGGTTGTGGGATCGTAGTACTCAATTTCATGATCGAGCTGAGTGGTGCCGTCGTCGTCAGCAAAGGCAATGTCGTAACCATTGATGTTTTCAACATCTCCGCCGTTGCCCGTACTTCTCAGGTCGGGATCTGTGAGGCTGAAGAGGAGTGGAAAATCAGTCAGATCTGACGACCCGCTTACCTGATCACTTTCGATACTGTATTTTTTTCTGTGGGAATATCCGCCAAGCTGGGCCTGCGCATACTCTGAATACAGCATGCAGGCTACCAACAGGATCAGGTACCGATATTTCTTGTGGATGATCATGCGAAAGAATATGCGGGTAAAATAGCTACTTAAGGCATTCTTTGGGCACAGATTAGTCAATTTTAACTAAGCGTGAAATTTTATTTGATTTCATTCATCTTGAGTCTTTGCTCAATATTGGGATTCACAATGCTTTTGAAAGGCGTATATTAGCACCGAAACAGACAGCACTATTTCTATGAAAGGCGTAATACTGGCCGGAGGAACCGGCTCCAGGCTCTATCCACTTACAAAGGTGACCAACAAACATCTGCTGCCGGTCGGGGATCAGCCTATGATCTATCATCCGATCCAGAAGCTGACGGAAGCGGGCATCTCAGAGATCCTCATTGTAACCGGTACCGAACACATGGGAGATGTAGTGAACCTTTTGGGGTCGGGCAAGGATTTTGGTTGCCGGTTTACCTACAAAGTGCAGGATGAGGCGGGAGGAATAGCCCAGGCTCTCGGGCTTGCCGAGAACTTTGCGGGAGATGAGACGGTGGCCGTTATTCTCGGGGACAATATTTTTGAAAGCTCACTAAAAAAAGCAGTGGAGCACTATCCGGGCAGCGGTGCGCAGATCATGCTGAAAGAAGTGCCGGACCCCGAGCGCTACGGGGTGGCCGAACTGAAAGGCGACACCGTGCTTTCGATCGAGGAAAAGCCGAAAAACCCTAAATCCAGGTTCGCCGTCACCGGCATCTATTTCTACGACGCGCGGGTTTACGAATGCATCCGGAATTTGAAACCATCGGGAAGAGGAGAGCTCGAAATAACCGATGTGAACAACTTCTACATTCAAAAAGGGGAAATGCGGAGCCTGTTGATGGAAGGGTGGTGGACCGATGCCGGAACCCCCGATTCCTACCGACTGGCTAATAAACTGGTTCAGCAGTCTTCATGAAGATATTGGTAACAGGAGGGGGAGGCCAGCTTGGCCGGGAATGGTCAGAAAGGCTCGTTTCCGATGAAATTTCATTCCGGTCATACAATTCTTCTGAGCTTGATATCACGGATAGTGAGGCGCTGAGTGAGGCACTGGATAGTTACAAGCCGGATGTGCTCGTCAACTGCGCGGCCTACACGAAGGTGGACCAGGCCGAAGAGGAACCCGAACGGGCGTTGGCGATCAACGGGAAGGCCGTCCGGGAATTGGCGCGACTGTGCGCTACCATGGATATCAGGCTGGTGCACTACTCCACCGATTATGTATTCAGAGGAACAGAGCAGGACCGGAGAACCTTTCCGGATGGTTATCCCGAGGATCATGAGACCTCACCGGTGAACCATTATGGATACAGCAAGCTCATGGGTGAACAGGCAGTCACCGAGTCGGGCTGTGAGCACTTGATCATCCGGGTCTCCTGGCTGTGCGGAAAATATGGTCAGAATTTTGTAAAAACGATGCTTCGGCTGGCGGGGGAAAGGGATGAATTGCATGTGGTGGATGATCAGTTTGGTACGCCTGCATTTGCCGAGAATGTGGTGGACAACACCCTGATGCTGATTAGAAACTCCCAATCCGGGATCTTTCATGTTACATCGGAAGGCATATGCAGCTGGTATGAGTTTGCCAATGAAATCTTCCGGCAGAGGAATCTGAACATAAAGGTGAACCGGGTTGGCAGTTCCGCCTTTGAAACGCGGGCCCGGCGACCGGCTTTTTCCAAACTAAACACCCAGAAAATCAGTACTATTCCCGGCGCCAAACTCATCGACTGGAAAGAGGGTACACGAAAGCTATTGAACGAGATCTGATACATGAAGATTACAGAAAGCAGAATCAGGGATGTGAAACTGATCGAACCCCGGGTATTTGAGGATCAGCGGGGATATTTTTTTGAGTCCTACCGGGAGTCGGTGTTAAAAGATGCCGGGATCGGGCATCACTTTGTACAGGACAATGTGTCCAAATCGTACCGGAACACGATAAGGGGGCTCCACTATCAAATCGTACAGCCACAGGCAAAGCTGGTATCCTGCCTGAAAGGGACCATTCTGGATGTGGC
Source organism: Balneola sp. (assembly GCA_965267385.1). Classification (GTDB taxonomy): domain Bacteria; phylum Bacteroidota; class Rhodothermia; order Balneolales; family Balneolaceae; genus Balneola. The sequence goes on along the minus strand of OZ253957.1, from coordinate 1,679,236 downwards.
GGTTGACCTCCGTAAGGATTCACCAAATTTCGGAAACTATGTGGCCTTTAAGCTCTCCGGGGAAAACCACCGGATGCTGTATATACCCACAGGGTTTGCACATGGCTTTTCTGTGTTAAGTGATGAGGCCATTGTCGCCTATAAATGTTCGGACTATTACCATGCGGAAGGGGAGCGGGGAATACGCTGGGACGACCCGCTCATACGTATCAACTGGGACGTCACCAGACCCGTTCTCTCGGAAAAAGACCGGAATTTACCTCTGTTTTCATCATTAAGTGAGGAGGACACCTTTTGAAGAAGATTATAGTTACCGGAGGAGCGGGATTCATCGGCTCCAACCTGATTCTGCACCTGTTTCAAAAGTACCCGGATTGGGTGATCATGAACCTGGATAAGCTGACCTACGCCTCAGACTCCTCCAACCTGAAACCACTCAGGGATTCCGAGCGGTATTACTTCAAGAAAATCGACCTTGTTGACAGGGATGAGGTCAAGGATGTGGTGAAGAGCTTTAAGCCCGACGGAGTATTTCATCTGGCGGCTGAGTCCCATGTGGACAATTCCATTTCGGGTCCGGAGCCGTTCATTCAGTCAAATGTAGTGGGTACCTTTAATATACTGGAAGAGTGCCGGCAGCTTTGGGCTCATGAAGCCGGCGCCTGGGAAAACAATCGCTTTCTTCATGTATCCACCGATGAGGTGTACGGCGAACTGGAGGAAGACGGATACTTCACGGAAGAAACGCCCTATGCTCCGAACTCACCATATTCGGCCTCAAAAGCCGGTAGTGATATGATCGTACGGTCCTACTTCCGCACCTACGGCATGAACGTGGTAACCACCAATTGCTCCAACAATTACGGCCCGCATCAGCACGACGAAAAGCTTATACCCACGGTGATCCGGAACGCGGTGAAAGGCCAGACGATCCCGGTGTACGGCGAAGGGCAAAATGTACGGGACTGGCTGTATGTGAAGGATCACTGTACCGCATTGGAAACCGTTTTTCTGGATGGCAAAGCCGGCGAGACCTATAACATCGGAGGCAACAATGAATGGAAGAACCTGGACCTGGTGTACAAGATCTGCGATATCCTCAATGAAGAGGTTGGAAACGGAAAAGACGGGGATTACAGGAATCAGATCAGCTTTGTAACCGACCGCCCCGGTCACGACTTCCGGTATGCGATCGATGCTTCCAAGATCAAGAAAGAACTAGGTTGGGAGCCCTCCACCGACTTTGATGGAATGCTTCGGGAGACAATTTTGTGGTACATCCGGAAATACAATGAATCAATTAAGAATCAGTAATGATTCGCTCGGATTCTTAATGGAGTAATTCTTAATCAACAATTGAAAAATGAGTGACATGAGATACTGGTTAATGAAATCTGAACCGGGAGATTACAGCATTGATGATCTGAAACGTGACCAGGTAGAGCCCTGGGACGGCATCCGTAACTACGCGGCCCGGAACTATATGCGGGATGAAATGAAGATCGGCGACAAAATATTTTTCTATCATTCGAATGCGAATCCGATCGCGATCGTCGGGACCATGGAAGTGGCCAGTGAGCCCTATCCTGATCCCACGCAGTTTGACCCCGACTCCAAGTATTTCGACCCCAAAAGTAAAGAGTCGGATCCCACATGGCAGCTGGTTGATGTTAAGTTTATTCAGAAGTTCGAGAATCCGGTGACCAGGGAGGCCATGAAGAAAGAACCCGCACTGCAGGATATGGAGCTATTCCGGCTGGCCCGCCACTCCATAACCCCGGTCAGGGAGTCGGAATGGAAGAAAATCCATGAGATGGCCGGCGCCGAAATTAAGTGATCCAACCGCACGGCGGACCCCTTCCGGGAATTTCTGGTTTTGCCTTAGAGGTGAGCTTTATATCTTCTCCGGAAATTGTAAGCACGATCTAAATGTCTGATACATCCAGAGAAGTACATCTAAGAACCAAGGGGATTCTGCCGGTCCAGAAATTAAAAGTGCTATGTGATCTGGGGATCGTGGATACTCATCCCGGCTATTCCATTGAGGAGGATCAGTTTCAGCCCAACTCTCTGGACCTCCGGCTGGGAGAAGTGGCTTACCGGGTTCGCTGCAGCTTTCTGCCCGAAAACGAAACGGTGGAGGAAAAGATCGAAAAGCTGGAACAGTATTCATTTTCGATCAGGGATGGTGCGGTACTCGAAGAAAACTGTGTGTATATCATCCCTCTGCTGGAACGCCTTAAACTGCCGAAGTCTCATTATTCCGCCCAGCACGGCGCCATGAACGGGGCACCGGCCGGCGCGGATGGAGAAGTAAAGCTCATCTCCATGGAGAACCTGTCTGCAAAGGCCAATCCTAAAAGTTCAACGGGCAGGCTGGACGTTTTTACCCGGGTAATTACGGATTATTCACATCGCTTTGAGGAAATCAGCCCGGGCTACGAGGGCAATCTCTATCTGGAGGTCGTCCCCAAATCCTTTTCGATCAAAGTACGGACCGGGCAGCGGCTCAATCAGCTGAGGGTGCGTCATGGTTTTGAAGTGGTATCGGATCAGGATCTGCTGCGCATCCATTCTACCGATCCCCTGCTTTTCGATGAGGATATCAAACCGGTATCCATGGAGCAGATCAAAGTGAACAAAGGCCTGTTCATGAGTGTCCAGCTGAAAGGGGAACCGGGAGAGGTGATCGGCTATAAAGCCAAGAAGCACAACAACTATGTGGATCTGGAAAACATAAACCACTACGATGTGGATGAATTCTGGGAACCCATCTACGCGACTCCCGACTACCGATACATTCTAGAGCCGGAAGCGTTCTACATATTCGCATCCAAAGAGCGAATACGGGTTCCCGCCCACCTGGCCTGCGAGATGATGGCATACGATACCGGATCAGGAGAGCTCCGAACCCACTACGCAGGCTTCTTCGACAGCGGTTTTGGCGGCTCCATAGAAGACAAAGGGGCCAGAGCGGTACTGGAGGTACGATCGCATGATGTACCGTTCATGATCGAGGACGGACAAACCCTGTTCAGCATGCAGTTCGAGCCCAATACTGAAATTCCCGACTTTATATACGGAACCGAGATAGAGAGCAACTACCAGGGGCAGGGCCTGAAGCTTGGAAAGCACTTCAAACAGGTATGAACCGCTACAGGGTCACCAGATGCGTCTGCCATGATATTTCTTTCAGGGAAGTGCTGGATCACGCGAAAAACAACGGGCTGACAGCGCTGGAAGAACTCCAGCGGGCCAATATTTGCAGTACTCAGTGCAAGCTCTGCCTTCCCTATGTTGAAATGGTTCTGGAAACGGAAGAAACCGCCTTCGAACCGGGGGCTTATCTGAGGAAAGAGGAGGCAGGATGAATTATTTCTACGCCCCGCCCGAAGCCTGGAATGAAGATCAAAGCGCTGCCACTATTGAGGGACAGGAGGCCCGTCATATTGCGCAGGTACTTCGGCACAAAACAGGGGACCGCATTTATGTGTCAGATGGTGAGGGTTCAAGGTTCGAGTGTGAGATCTCTGAGGCCGGGAAGAAGTACGTCCGGGTCAAAAGTCTCAGCCGTACCGTTCAGCCGAAACCGGCAGTCAGTAAAGTGATCGCGTTAGGTTCAGTCAAAAAAAGAGACCGCCTTGAGTTCGCCGTCGAAAAAGCCGTGGAGCTGGATGCCTGGGAGGTATGCCTCTTTAATGCGGACCATTCCGAGCGCTCCCGGCTTAAACGTGATCGACTGGAAGCGGTTATAGCAAGTGCCTTTAAGCAGTGCGGCCGGTTCTGGTTGCCTCAACTTGTGATACTTGATTCGCTGGATGAGGTACTGAGTTATTACCGAGAATACCAACCCTATATGGCGCACTTGAGTAACGGAGCAGGTCAGCGGGTGGATAAGTTAGCGCCGGCACCGAAGAGCCTGTTGCTGGTGGGGCCGGAAGGAGGCTTCTCTGAGCGGGAACTAAGCCTGAATGAAGAACACAAGGGAATATTTGTGGAGTTGGGTTTGCATCGTTTAAGAGCGGAAACTGCCGTTACGGCCTTTTTGTCTAATTTCCTTTTTACCTCGGAAGCAGGCCGGGACTCTCAATAAGTGCCTATTCCAGGTTCGGAGCTTTTTTGATGATCTTATACAGAATGATGAGTGAGACTTGAAGGCCGATGGTAATTCCAAAGATGATCCCGTAATAAAAATCAGACGGGCCTCCGAATTCGAAGGGCTTATTCATCAAGAAGAGGCTGACCATGGCCATGCTCAGAACCAAAAAAAGAAATAATTTTTTCATAATGTCCTGTTGTCCCAATAGCAATTCAGCTAACACTAAGTTTTTTTATTCAATTTTGGAAATTTAGAATCTAAAAATTTGAAAAAAAGGGAGATAGGATGGAGTTATTTTTTCTTTTTTGAGGGCGGGGCAAGAGGATTGAAGGCCAGGCAAAGGTCAATCCAGTATTCCAGGCCGTCCTGGTCCTGAGTAGCCGCCGGACCGGCAAAGACATATCCTTTCATGGGCCTTCCGGTAAACTCCATCGGCCTGATTCCACTTTTCTTCAGGCAGGATTCGTAAACCTCGGGACCAACACGTGCCATCAGGTCATTGTTAATGATGCCAAAGCACATTTTATCATCCACCATGTAGCACAATCCTCCGAACATCTTTTTTTCTTCGTACCCGATGGATTTGGATTTCAGGATATCTGTGATCCGGTCAGCCAGGAATTCATTGTAGGCCATAGGCTCTTTTTTAATCAAATAACAAACCAGATACACTTAGGGAGACATGATTCCCCAAAGATACAGGTAGGCGTATGCAGTAAGAATAGCGATGCCAAAGCTGAGGAGTGTACCAATTAGAATATACTCTGTAAGCTTTCGGTCTTTAGATTTTTTCAGGTCTCCGAAACGGAATACGCTTTTAGCTGCGATCAGAAATCCGATGGCTTCCCAGTTTCCGGTCACCACAAAGCCAAATACAAAAAGTCTCTCAAGGATTCCTATCATTTTGCCCGCATTGTCCAGCGATTCGTTATCGTCCTCTCCGGTTTGAGGCGCCCATTTAGAGATCATTACCATGATGTAAATGGAGGCGGGCTGTGTCAGGAAGTAAATACAAACAATACTTAGCAGGAAGAGTTCACTTCCAAACCAGCTCAGGTCTAAGTTGCTCCCCTCATATATATACCAAACACCTCCAAGTACAAGTACATGAAGCAGCTGATCCAGGAAGAACATCCATTGCTGATTCTTTTTTTTCTGGAATGTGAGCTTGGCGCCATCGATCAGGAAATGGGTCACGATGATGATAAGTATGCCCAGCCAGTATTCAATGCTCCAGAGAATGAGGGCTGTTGCTATACCATGAAAAGCCACATGAGAGTAAAGATAGGGAGACCGGAGTTTTTCCTGTTCTTTATTCTGAACCGATTTTTCGGATTGAAGAAGGAAATCACCAATTAAGTGGGCGAGCAGCAATTTGAGAAATAATACCATTACCCCGCCTTTAGTTGCTTGATTTGTGCTTTGTAATAAGCCTCGGCATTCAGTAACTCCTTAAGATAGGAACGATTAAACCGTTCACTGACAGAAGATTGGGTAATTCCCAGTAAAGCTCCAATTTCTTTTTGAGATTTTTCCGGGTTCCGGATAATCTGAACAACCAGTTCTGCCGCTCCCGGTTTCCAGTTATCCATGGCTATGAGCATTAAAGGGAGGATGACCCCCATTTTATGGTCAAAGCTTTCAACGCCGGAAAATATACCCATCGTGCTTTTCTGATCCTTAAGCGTTTCATATCCTCTGCCGGACCGAACAAAGGCCGAACCGTTCGCTTCGGTAATCCGGCTGCTGTTAAAGTCCAGTTCTCCGATTCCAATCGCAAGGCGCACGTCCAGTTCCTTCATCGTCTTCACAGATGCTTTAATGAACATGCAGGCCTTTAACGCTTCCCCCGGATCCTGGATCCTTAGCTGAAAACTGTCGCCCTGATAGATTTCCCAGTCTGTGGGCTGATTCCCATACCTGCTCAGGGCCTTTTTGAGGAGGGGAAGCCATTTATTTACAGGCTGGCTCTGTGAATGGACGATATCTCCGGTTATAACAGCAAGCATACCCTATAATCGGCAAAAAACCCGATAAAACAAAATATAGGGTTTAAAGCCTGTAAAGGCTGATATCGATGAATTACCCGATATTAAAAACAGCAATACAATAAAAAACCCCGGCTAAACCGGGGTTTGCAGATCAAATGATGTTAGCGGGAATCAGGCTTCCTGCAGGATGTTTTCCGGATTCCAGGCTTTCTGAGTTTCTTCCATGGATGCTTCTGCGATAGACTGTACATCCGCGGATTCATCGCTTAATTCTTCAGCTACTGCAAACGGTATGACGCGGCTGGTTTCGGTGATAAGCTGCGCAACACGCTCAAGGCTTTTTTTACTGAAGTCAGCCAGCTCGTTCATGTCTTGCGTTTTCGCCGCGGTGTGGAGCATGGTATATCCGCTGGCCAGCATACTCAGCGCGGTATAATCATCCCGCAGGATTTTGGACACGGGATCTTCGCGAAGTGAGTCGATACTGCCCGCGATCGTACCAAATGCGGATGCGATACGCTTTTTGAAGTTCTCCAGTTTGTCGTCATCAATCAGATCGTCAAAGTTCTCCAATTCACTGATCTGATTTGTAAGCGCGATGTCAATGTCGTGCAGCAGATCCACCACTTTGGTGTTGGTGACTTTATCGGAAGTTTTCTGCTTTCGTACTGCGCTTAGAAAATGCCGATTGTAGGTTAATAGATCATTGGAATAATCTGTTAACTTATCGGTACTCATAATTGTCCTTTTCTTTTGATTCGACTTTGAATTACGTCTATATAAATGAATTACATGCTCTGAGCATTCAAAAAAGCCTATAAATGATACCAATACGGTATATCGGCTCAGCTTATTTCTTTCTAAGATTAGCCAGGATAGCCTTGATGAAGGGGCGGTAAGGTACGCTGTTCATGATCATCAGGTCTTCATGAAACCGGGTTTCTTCATCCAGAAAGGAAAGGACTCTTTCTATCGGATTCTTCCTGAACAGGTCCCGGAAAACGTTGAGGCTTTCTTCGGTTGAGGTACTAAGCACATGGAGAAGCAGACGGTCATACATTCGGAACTGCCTCGGAGACCGGTAGGGAAGTGCCGGTTCTTTGTTCGCGATCAGGCTCTCTGAAAGGGACTTTATATGTTTGTGGATCCTCATAAAGGCATAGCCGGTACTGGCTTTGGGTATTCCTGCGGAGGTGCCAAGGTTCATGATATGCCGGTCATACCAGGGAAGGTAGGGCCGGTCTTCCATGGGTATCTGTCCAAACTCTTTCCTGAGTATGAGATATTCATTTTCATTCAGGCTGTAGTTTTCCCTGATGTACTCGATGATCTTTTCTTCATAGACATCTTCCTCTTCAGCGCCTGCGGAGAAGATGGTATACTCGAACAGAGTTTTTGTTTCTGAGAATGGCAGCATATACATGAAAGCCACGCCGTCCGACCAGTTATCATCAAAGTCCATGAAAACGGGAGTATCCGGATCGAACACCTTTTGGTTGGCCTGGATCTCCCATCCTACAAAGTGCTGAACAAGAGGATAGCGGATCCGGGAGCGGTCCAGCTTATTGGGGGGGAAGACGCTTTGAAAGATATAGTTAGCAAGAAAGGTATCTCCGTGCTTTGTGGTGAGTACGGCTTTCTTTTTCTGATAAAATAGATCCAGTATGCCCTCTTCGATCAAATGAAAGTTCGGCAGTTTTTTGATTCGTTTTAAGACATGTTCTTTAAAATCACCGCTGCGGATCGCATAGTAGGAATAGCTGTTTAAAGTAAACTGTTCTTCATATTCCAGCACGTCCACATATAATGAATCCCACTTCCGGTACACGATCTCCTTAAAAGGCGGGTCATGCCGGGTCCAGAAGCACCATGTTTTATCGTTCAGGGGAGCAAAGGTGGAATCGACCAGCGCAATTTCTCCTTTATAACCTCCTTCCGCGAGGTGCCAGGCAAGGGACAGGCCGGAGAGTCCCGCACCCGCTATGATGATGTCAAATTTACGGGCCTTCAAAGCGGACGTTCTTTTTTGCTCTGGTATCAACTTTCAATTCAAAAACATCAGGTCTGGAATAATGCCCGTTTGCATCCAAAAAGAGATTGCCTTCAGTCAGGAGGTCGATATTCAGTTCCGAAAAGATCAGGTTTTCTTCGTTGTTCACGGGAGGAATCAGGTAGTTCGTATCGGGTCCGATCACACAACTGCCACCCCGGAGTATCCGTTCACCGTCATTGTCCGGAATGGACTCGATGAGTTCCAGGCTGCTGGATTCATCATCCCTGAGCGTGGATCTCAATCCCTCCAGCATGTGTTCTTTTGTGAGTGTACAGCCGGCAGCGATCACATAACACTGGCCTTCGAAGGCATAATGACGGCTGGCCGTTTGATGCAGATCCTTGACCATGGGCCATTGCGCGATGTGAATATGTTCATTTTTTTCATGCATTGCAGCCCTGGCAAGGGGCATCCAGTGTTCCCAGCAGACCAATCCTCCGATGCGCGTATCCTCATCCTCAATAACAGGGAGTGTGCTTCCATCTCCCATGCCCCAGACAAGGCGTTCGGTATAAGTGGGCATCAGTTTGCGATGCAGTGCATATGTTCCGTCCGGCTTAAAATAGAAGATGGTGTTGTAGAGGGTGCGACCTACCCGTTCATTGGCTCCCATTACCACGATGGCCTTTTTCCGGGAAGCCGTTTTCTGAAGGCCCTGAAAGTGCTGGTCGTTAATCTGCAGGGAGTTTCTGCTCAGTACCCGGTACAGGGCTTTTGCCGGTGGGTGGTCCCATAGTCCTGCGTTCGGGGCGTAGTCGAGCCAGACAGGGTAACCCGGAAGCCATGTTTCAGGGAAAACTATTAAGCGGGCACCTTCATCCGCTGCCTGTTCAATATAGCTCTGAGCCAGAAGGGTACTCTCCTCCAGGTTTAAATAAACCGGAGGGTATTGAACAACGGCGATTTTATACAGATTATCCATCGACGAAAATAAGAGTTTAAAACAGCTAGTGAGTATATCCGAACCCTATGAAAAAGCAAAATCAGAAAATGATTGACTTACGAAGTGACACTGTAACCAGCCCGACTCAGGGGATGTTGCAGGCAATGATGGCGGCGGAAGTAGGGGATGATGTATTCGATGAGGATCCAACGGTGCAAGTACTGCAGGATAAAGTGGCGGAGATGTTCGGTAAAGAGGCAGGACTGTTTGTACCCAGTGGCACTATGAGCAATCAGCTTGGGTTGAAAGTACTCACTCAGCCCGGGGATGAGATCCTGATCGATGAAAAAGGGCACATATTCAATTATGAAACGGCTGCCTCAGCCACACTCTCCGGCCTGCAAATTCATGCGCTGAAAGGGAAACAGGGGAAGCTCAGCCCGGAAGAGGTTAAAAATACGGTCCGGGGCCGGTACGACTGGGAGCCCCGAACATCGGTACTGTGTATTGAAAATACGACCAACAAGGGAGGGGGCGCCTGCTACACGCGCAGCGAACTGAACGCGCTGAAGTCATTTGCCGATTCGCACGACCTGAAAATACACCTGGATGGCGCCCGGATATGGAATGCGGTCACGGCCTCCGGGATGGCCCCTTCATTTTTTGGCGAGGTCGCGGACACCATTTCCGTTTGTTTCAGCAAAGGACTGGGCGCGCCTGTGGGCTCGATGCTGCTGTCCTCTTCCCGTCGAATAGCGGAGGCCCGTCGATATCGTAAAATGTGGGGAGGAGGCATGAGACAGGTTGGTATTCTGGCCGCGGCCGCCGGTTATGCCATTGAGAACCACTGGCCATTGCTGAAAGAAGATCACCGAAGAGCCCGTGAGCTGGCAGAGGTCATCAGGGGCTGTAGTAAACTGATTATAGATCCCGACAGCGTGGAGACCAACATTGTGATCTTTGACCTGGTGGATATGGATGCATCGGAGGGAGTGGAAAAGCTGGAGGAGCAGGGGGTAAGGATGGTTCCTTTTGGCCCTCAGACCCTCAGAGCCACACTGCATTTTGAGATCGGTGATGAAGAGCTGGACAAGGTTAAAACGGTCGTCTCCGGACTTTTTGCTTAAAGGCTTCTGACCAGGACATCCACCACCTGATCGATCTCTTCCTTAGTGATGACCAGGGGTGGAACCAGCCGGATCACATTACCCGCGGCCGCATTGGAAAGGACTCTTCGGGCAAACATGCTTTCAACCACGGGCCGGGCAGGCTCATTCAGCTCCACCCCGATCATCAGACCTAGCCCCCGTACTTCTTTGACCTTCCCGGATCCTCGGGTCTTTTCCTGAAGTTGACCCATCATGTACCGTCCTTTTTCAGCAGCCTGCTCCACGATGTTATCACGCGCGATGGTACGCAGGCAGGCATTCCCGACCGCGCAGGCAAAAGGGTTGCCTCCGAACGTAGTACCATGGTTTCCGAACGAAAGAGCAGAGGCTGCTTCTTCCTTGGCCATCACCGCGCCGATGGGGATCCCCCCGGCAAGCGCCTTGGCAGAGGCCACTACATCCGGCTTAATTCCGAAATGCTCGTAGGCCCAGAATTTTCCGGTTCTGCCCACTCCGGTCTGCACTTCATCGATGATGAGCAGGATGTTCATATCATTACAGAGCTGGCGTACCTGCTTCAGGTATTGCTCGTCAATGATGTGAACGCCGCTATTTCCCTGAATGAGCTCGAAGGCGATCGCAATGGTCTGATCATCAACTACACCGAGCAACGCGTCAAAATCATTGTAGGGAGCCTTGGCGAATCCGGGAGGAAGGGGATCAAAGTCTTCCTGATAGGTTTCCTTGCTCATAGTGATGGTGGTCACCGACCGGCCGTGAAAGCCATTATCCAGGGAGACGATGTTTCCGCTCTTGCCTTGCTTCTTACCCCACTTGCGGGCCAGCTTCACGCAGGCCTCCATGGCTTCCACACCGCTGTTGCACAGAAAAACACGATCCAGCCCCGAAAGGTAGGCCAGCCGTTCAATGAATTGACTCTGAGGCTCCGTGTAATAAAAATTGGAGACATGCAGGAGCTTTTCCGCCTGCTCTTTAATAGCCGCTACGATCTCGGGATGGGAGTGTCCCAGATTGTTGACGGCTATTCCTCCAAGGGCATCGATATATTCCACTCCGTTCACATCCCATACACGCGCTCCTGCCCCTCGTTCAATGGTGACGGGGTATCGGTTATAAACCTGAAAGTGATAGTTGTGTTCGAGCTGCTGGGCGTGATCCATGATGGTGAAAATAATTACGAATATCCGGGAATGTATTCCTATATCAGTCTCAAACCAATTCTTCCGCGTTCGAGGTCCAGCGAAATGATCTCCACTTTGATCACATCCCCGACTCCTACCACTTCATGCGGGTCCTCGATCTTCTGATTTCCTGATTTTGACATATTGGAGATGTGAAGCAAGCCGTCCTGCTTAACGCCAATATCCACAAAAGCCCCGAAGTCGACCACATTTCGTACGGTGCCTTCCAGCTTCTGACCTTCTTTGAGATCTTCCATTTTCATGACGTCACTGCGAAGGATCGGAGTGGGCATAGAATCGCGGGGATCGCGACCGGGCTTGGCCAGGTTTTCAATGATCAGGTCGAGTGTGGGAACCCCGATTCCTAACTGTTCAGCTACTTCCTGGCGGTTTATGCCGGCAAGTCTGGATTCGATGTGGTTCTTCTGTTCACTGAGATGATCCAGGTCGATGTCAAAAAGATTGCACAGTTTTTCTGCAGCTTCATAGCTTTCGGGATGAATGGCGGTGTTGTCGAGCGGATTAGGAGCTTCAGGGATGCGCAGGAAGCCGGCGGCTTGTTGGAAGCGAAACTCCCCGACACCGTCTATGTCTTTTATCTGATCCCTGGAGGTAAATACTCCGTGGGTGTCACGGGTTTTCACAATATTCTCAGCCACTCTCTTGCTTAACCCGGATATGTGGGAAAGAAGGGGAGCACTTGCAGTGTTCAGGTTTACCCCCACTTCGTTCACACAGCTTTCCACCACATCGTCCAGTTTATCGGCTAACCGGGTCTGGTTTACGTCATGCTGGTACAATCCAACGCCTATGGATTTAGGATCGATCTTGACGAGCTCAGCGAGCGGATCGAGGACCCGCCGGGCAATCGAGATATTTCCCCGTTGCGCGGCGTCCAGGTCCGGAAATTCATCACGGGCGGTTCTGGATGCCGAATAGACCGAGGCTCCTGCTTCATTCACGATGAGGTAATTCAGCTCTTCACCGGGTTTTTCCTTTTTACGCTTCTGCAGATAGTTGGCAATGAACTGTTCGGTTTCTCTGCTCGCGGTACCATTACCGATTGCGATCAGGTTTACTCCGTATTTGTTGATGAGTGCTTCCACTACCTGTTCCGCTTCGGCTGTTTTCTTTTGTGGCGGAGTAGGGTAAATGGTGGTTCCCTCGAAGTATTTACCGGTCTTGTCCACTACTGCAACTTTGCAGCCTGTGCGGTAGGCGGGGTCTATCCCCATGATCACTTTATCCTTGAGCGGTGGCTGCATCAGAAGGTTACCCAGATTTGTGGCAAAGGTCTCGATGGCATGTTCGTCAGCCCGTTCAGTGAGGGCATTGCGAAGTTCCCTCTCAAGTGATGGGAACAGAAGTCGTTTATAAGCGTCTTCAACCGCATCCTGAAGGCGTTCGGTGAAGATGCTCATGTCGTTGGCGATCACAATATCATCGATGGTTTCCAGCGTACGTTCCTCCCATAGCTCGGTATCTACAAAGAGGATGTTTTCCCGCTCTCCCCGGTTGATGGCCAGTATCTGGTAGGGTTTAAGCCGGGTTGCCTTGCAGGAGAAGTCGTAATAGTCTTCAAAATTGGTCCGGTCTTTGACCGCAGGGTTTTTCTTGGTGGTGATGGTGGCATGATTCAGGAAGATATCCCGAAGCTTATCCCTTACTTCAAGGTGTTCATTGATCCATTCGGCTACAATATCGGAGGCTCCTTTCCATGCCTCATCGAGGTTTTCCACTTCTTTTTCAGGGTCCACATAAGTCCTGGCGAATTCATCAGGATCTCCTTCGGTTATTTCCTGCTTCCAGATAAGCTCTGCCAGAGGCTCAAGGCCTTTCTCTTTGGCTTTATCACCCCGTGTTTTGCGCTTTTGTTTGTAGGGAAGATACAGGTCTTCGAGGGTGGTCAGATCGGTGCATGAGCGGATCTGTTCCTCCAGTTCCGGCGTCAGTTTATCCTGCTCGGCAATGGATTTCAAAATAGTTTCCTTTCTCGACTCCAGGTTTCTGTGGAAATCGATGGCATCCCGGATCCCGCGGAGTTGTTCCTCGTCCAGCCCGCCGGTGGCCTCTTGCCGGTATCGGGCCAGGAAGGGGATGGTGGCTCCTTCTTCCAGAAAACCGGCTACGGTTTGTATTTGTTTCGTGTTGAAACCGGTGGCAGATGCTATCAGGTCCAGTATTTTAGGTGATATCATTTCGGTGTTGATGAATAGCTGTTAAAAGTCGGCTGGAAAGTAGGTATAAGTCAGTTTTTTTATAAAGCGATTTAGAGATTTTGTGATGTTTTTCTGAGATGAAAACTCTTCACAATATCTTCATTTACAGAGGCTATCCTTCTATCAAACATTAGACGGATTGATCAATCTCCAATGTGACATTTCCCGGTACGCCGGGATAACCTTTAAACCCAAAAGGAGTTACAAATGAAGATCCTGACGATACTTGCAGGGGGGTTATTATTAAGCTTATCAGCTATTGCTCAAGATAACTACACCCTCTCTTCAGAAAAAAGTACAGTCGTAATTAAAGGAACCTCATCTCTGCACGACTGGGAGTCCAATGCGGAAGTGATCAGTGGTAAGGCCACCGTAGATTTCAGCGAAGCGGGAAGCTTCATGGGAATTTCTTCCCTCACGTTTATGGTGGATGTGGAATCCATAAAGAGCGGTAAGGGAGTCATGGATAAAAAGACCCGCGGCGCCCTGGATTCAAAAAAGCATCCGCAGATCATATTCTTGCTTGGTGAGGTAACCGATGTGACTTCCGACTCACTATTTGCAACCGGAGAGCTTACCATCGCCGGTACAACAAACTCCATCGAAGTGGCAGCCAGTTATATGCTCCATGAGGATGGATCACTCCACATAGAAGGCTCAGAGAAACTCCTGATGACTGACTATGGGGTAAGTCCGCCCAAAGCCATGCTCGGCACTCTTAAAACCGGTGACGAAGTGGAAGTGGTGTTCAATGTAACCTATCAAAGAAACTAATCTACTAACCTTAAAACATACTATCATGAAAGCTCTAGCCAAATATCTATCATCTGTATTTATGGTGGTGATCGTATTCGCCTCCGGTGTATATGCTCAGGCTCAAAAAGACCTTCAATACTTCAGAGCCCCGGACAAACGTGGTTTGAATGTATTCGAAGCTCCTAAAACTACGGATGTTGACTTTGACGGTCTGTACGTTCGTACCGGTGGCGACTTCGCCATTATTTTCCAGGCTTTAACGCAGGAAAATGACGACGGCACACTGGTTGAGTTAAGCAATAACTTCGCGCTGCCAACAGCCAACCTGAACTTCGACGTGCAGATAGATGACGGTCTCAGAATGCACCTGAGAACCTATCTTTCTTCCAGACACCACCCCGAAGCCTGGGTAAAAGGCGGATACTTCCAAATCGATAAGCTCGACTTCATAGAAGAAGGATTTGCTTCCGAGTTTATGGAAGTGGCGCGATTCCGCTTCGGAATGGATGAGATCAACTACGGTGATACTCATTTCAGACGATCCGACAACGCACGCGTTCTTTACAATCCATTTGTAGGTAACTACATCATGGACTCCTTCACTACAGAACCCTTTGCTGAATTCAGCATTCAGAATAACGGATTCCTGGGTGTACTCGGTGTGTCTAACGGCCGTTTGAATCAAAAACCGGTTGAAGGAGACGACGGATTTGTACTCTTCGGTAAACTGGGTTACGACTCACAAGTGAACGAAGATCTGAGAGTTCGCCTCACCGGTTCTTTCTACAACAGTACTGATAAAGGAACCCGCGACTACCTCTACAATGGTGATCGTGCCGGCTCACGCTATTACAATGTGCTTGAAAGCACTGCGGACGCCAGAGTAAGCGACTTCCTTCCTCGCTTCAATCCCGGTTTCGCCTATCAGACTGCATTCCAGATCAACCCATTCATCAAGTTCCAGGGTCTGGAGTTCTTCGGTGTATATGAAAACACCAGTAACTCCGATGTGGACGGCAGCTATACTCAGTATGGCGCCGAACTGATCTACCGATTCGGAGCCGATGAGGACCTTTATGTAGCCGGTCGCTACAATATGGTAACCGGTGAGCCAGACAACACCACTGGTGAGCAGGAGATCAGCCGCTTCAATATCGGTGGCGGATGGTTCCTGACCAACACCGTTCTTGCCAAGATCGAATATGTAACTTCAAGCTATGACGGAGCCGGCTGGACTGGTACCAAGTTTGAAGGAGCAGAATTCAGTGGCATCGTTATCGAAGCAGCAATCAGCTTCTGATACTTAACCCCCCTCAACTTAAAGGGCGCCACGCGGAAGCGTGACGCCTTTTTTTGTTCAGAGTTCTTCGACCTTCAGCGTGAAGTGGATTCTCAATTCGTCACGGACCTTGATGAGCCCGAATAAGGCGCTGGGAGGATCCAGCCCGAAATCCGTCATCCTGAGATCCTGATATCCTGAAACCGAGCGGATGCTGTCATCCCGGTGTACTTCTCTGAGCAGTACCTGATAAGGCTGCGTACTGCCGGCCAGACGAATGAGAACCTCCGCTTTGAAGGGGTGGTGATCATCCATAAACAGCTTCAGCAGCTCTACTTCGATCAAGGGATATTGTTCACTTTTAAGGGTTTTTCTGAAATCCCGGTTGATGCCTTTTTTGCCGCAATCGAAACCATCTGTCTCCAGCTCCAGTTTGTCCCCTTTGACCACCACAAGAGAATCTTTAACCATAGTCTGAACGGTATAGCTCAGCGTATCCGGCTCTATCTCGTTCTTATACAAACAGGTAAAATCAGTCACATTTGATGTTCCGTTAATGCTTAACTTACTGCCCTCAAGGATCAGGGCTCTGACCTGGCCCGGATCCTGGGCAGCACCCGGCCGGGTGATCAACAAAGAGATCAGCAGAAAAACTACTGGGAAGCTGGTTTTGTACATAGATGATTCAGGGTAAAAGCTTGACTGCAACAGATTCACACATTGGAAAAATTAACTAAAAGCATGACGGACATCAAAGAACTCCGGGACGCGGCGATTGAAGTTGCCGATATCGGAGGGAGACACACCCTAAACTACTTCAAAAAAACGGTAGATGTGATCAGTAAAGAGGATGATTCTCCCGTAACGATCGCAGACCGTGAAACAGAGCAGATCCTCAGAAAAGAAATACAGAAACGGTTCCCCGATCACGGTATTATTGGGGAAGAATACGGCAGAACAAACCAAGACAGTAACATCCAGTGGGTGCTGGATCCCATTGACGGCACCAAGTCGTTTATTCATGGCGTTCCCTTTTACACCACTCTGGTAGGTATCATGATCGATAACGAGCCGGTAGTGGGCGTGATCCATGCTCCCGCCTTGGATGAGCTTTGCGCGGCTGCCATCGGTTACGGAGCAACTCTGAACGGCACTCCCTGCCGGGTCAGAAACACGCAGAACCTGGAAGATGCGACTCTGTTGGTTACTGAAATCCGAAGATTTCAGGAATGCGGGCTCGAACCCCAGTTTCAGGAACTAATGGCAAAGACCAAACTACACAGAACATGGGGCGATGCATACGGCCACATGATGGTTGCCGCGGGAAGGGCCGATATCATGTTCGATCCGGTACTTAATATCTGGGATGTCGCAGCGTTGTTACCGGTTCTGAAAGAGTCCGGAGGTATCTTCAGTGACATCAACGGGGAAGAAACCATACACTCCGGCAACGGGTTTTCGACAAACAAAGCACTATACCCACAGGTAAAGGCAATTTTTGAAGCACACAGGTAACTATGAAAAGACAGCGATTCATCAAACTTCTATCCATTTGTATTGCGCTTCTCGTTCAGGTGCAGAATTGTGACCTTAATCTTGGCTTTATGGATTTCAGTTATGAAGCCAAGCCGGAACTCCCTTTTGAGTTTGAGCACCTGAAGCTGGACGCGTCGATCACGGAATCGCCCAATACCGTAAAAGGGGTGGCTACCTATTCAATCACCGCCAAAGCCCCCGACCGCAGCAAGCTGATACTGAAAGCGGGCGAACTGGAGATTGACGGGGTTGTGGTAGACGGGAATGAAGCCGAGTTCACGGTTGAAGGAGATTCTCTGATCATTGCACTGCCTGACACGATGGGAGTGAGGGAGAAAGCCGAACTTTCCATAACCTGGCAGTCGGGATCCACATACGTGATACACCGTGACCGAAACGGAACCCGCTGGTCATCATTAAACCCCGGATCTGCTCATCATTGGTTCCCGGTGTACGATCATCCGAGGGTCGCCTTTACACTGGATGCCGGCTTTACCATACCGGCTGAACGCGAGCTGATTTTTAACGGCCGAAAGACAGATGATGAGGTCGTGTCCACTGAGCAGAGAAAGGTACGCTGGACCTCCGACGAGAAACTGCCTGCCACCGGACTCAGTTTTGCTCTCGGCGATTTTATAAAGACCGATGCGATGGCCGGTACCAAGCGAATTCACCTTTTCGCCCAGCGGGGGCTCATTTCTCCGGATAGCCTCAACAGGCTATTGAATGAGGCGGTAATGCTGAAGCGAACCGTGGAAAACAGGCTTTCTTTTGAATATCCCTATGAGTCGCTCAGTGTGGTGGTGCTGGAGGATAGTTATTGGGAAGAAGAGCAAGCCGGGGCCGGACTGATCTATCTGTATCCCAACCTGGGCTCGCTGAGCGCCCAGCTGCAGAGAGGGATCTACAGCCAGTGGTTCGGGCAGTACCAGCGCATGGAAGAATACGGCGATGGTTTCCCTTTCAGGGAGTTGATGAAAACGGCCCTTCACTACTCGGTCTCAGACAAACCGGCATTGCTTCGGGCCCATGAAGAGGAGGACCTTCACGCTTCTGCTTATATCTGGAATGAAGTACAGCTAGGTTTCCCGGTTCAGGAATCGTATTTCAAAGAAACCGTAACGAATTCACTCTCCGAGCTGGTGAGGGAAGAAGAAGGCGTAGTGGGACTTCATTATTACAGCGATCACTGGTATGAAAAAACCGGTCTGAACTGGGAGGAACTGGAAAGCTGGAAAGAGCCGGGGGAGCGCATGCTGCAGGATGAAGAAGAGCGTCCTGAATACAGGGTTTCGGCAGCATATAATGAGACAAACTCCATGCTGAGCCTGTATTTCAACAACACAGCCGGGAACGGTGAAACCCTTTCCGGACTGAAGCTGAACGTGTTTACTTTTGAAGATACCACCAGCCAGGTCGTCTCATTCACCGGCGCGGCTGATACCATAGCGGTGGAGTTACCCATGAGTGTGGAATACATCACCTTCAGCCCGGACGTGACTTCGCTGGAAGACCTTTCCTTCGGAGAGTTTCCCCTGTTCTTCTTGCTGAATCAGCTGCGAAGCGGAGATGCGAAAGACCGTGCACTGGCTGCTTCGTTACTCAGCCTCCACACGGATAACCCTGATCTTCAGCTCGCCATCAGAGATGCCCTGGAGTCCGAAACAGATCCGCTTGTACAGGCCCGTTTACTGGAAACTCTGGGTGCGTTTACCCGGGGAGATACCGGGACGGAGCAGACTTTTTTGCAGGAGCTGAACAATGAGCATGAGGAGATACAAATAGCCGCTTTATCTGCGCTGAGCAATTATCAGAACAATGACTACGTGGTCAGCTCAGTGCGTAATAAGGTACTGCGCTCTGAGGGCAAGGTGTATGATGCTGCCCTGAGTACCTTCACCCGGCTTAGCGGAACCAACGACCTGATCTCGCTGGCCGGCCGGCTGCTTCAGGTGGATACCACCGCACAGAAGTCGGTGGAGATCCTGGAATCCGCCGTAGCGGAAGATACCACTACTCAGGCAATGGGGATCCTGAAGTCTGTAGTGGAAGGAGACTACCCGCCTTCAGCCCGTATGAAAGCGGCCGGACTCATCATGGAGCATATTCATTCAATAGAAGCTCCCGCGGAGCTGTTACTCCGGCTCGCCGCCGATGAAGACCCCCGGGTACGCTACATCGTGGCGCTGAACCGAAACCGGCTGACCGATGAGGCGGCCGCGGCATTAGCTTCAGAAATGATGGAAAAGGAAACGGACCTCAGGGTGCTGAAGGAGCTGTACTAAAAAAGCCCGGAAGATATCCCGGGCTTTATAATCATTCTGTTCATCTGCGATCAGCTTTGCCTGATCCACTTCAGCAGATCGCCCCATGTGGCTTTTTTGCCGTACATGAGGATACCCACCCGGTAGATCTTGGCACTCAGCCACATTACTCCGAAAAAGCAGGCGATCAGTGCTGCAAATGAAGCAATGATCTCCCAAAGAGGGACATCCGTTACCGTGATCCGGGTGATCATGTTGATGGGGGATGTAAGCGGAAAGATCGAGGCGAAGACCGCGATGCTCGAATCCGGATCAACCATCACTCGGGTATTCAGGAAATAGCCGGCCATGATAGGAAGCATCAGGATCGGCATAAACTGCTGGGTGTCCTGTTCAGAATCCACAGCAGAGCCTATGGCTGCGAAGAGCGCTGCATACATGAAAAAGCCCAGAATGAAGAAGAGAAAGAAGTACACGAAGATCATGGGATCAACGGAAAGGACTTCCAGAGAGGAGGGGTCGAATCCCGCCTCGGCGGCTATTTCCTCCATGTTGATATCCTGTGATTGCGTTACTTCCTGAATCTGGTCCTGCATCAGAATGCCCGCCACCGGTACGGCAGCAAAAGAGATCCCGATATACATCAGTACCCAGATGGCAAACTGCGTGAAGCCCAGCAGGCACACCCCGATCACCTTGCCCACGAGAAGCTCCATTGGTTTTACCGAGGAAGTAATGACCTCCACAATGCGGTTGGTTTTTTCCTCGATCACGCTGCGCATGAGGATGGCACCATAACCAAACAACCCGATAAAGATCAACAGGCCGAGCACGAAGCCGAGTCCGGACAGAAAACCTGCTTTATCGTCTTCGGCCTCGCCTTCTTCGGTGAGCTTGCGGGTGTCCAGTCCGGGCCTTCTTTCGAATAGTTCTTTGACTTCCTCAGATACATTGGCTCTTTTCAGACGTTCGGCCTGGATAACCTGACGAAGGTCACTTCGCACATCGCTTGAGAAGGCAAGCCCTCCACCGGCGCCGTAAATCAGTTCGGCGTTCTCATTGGTTTCAATGTGCTTTTCCTGCAGCACCAGATAGGCATCTATTTCCTCCCGGAATATCATGGCTTTGAGGGTGTCGAGCGGGATGCCGGTGGCATCGGTGTAGCGATCCTCATTCTTTTCGATCAGATGCTCTACCAGCACGTTGGTCTCATCGACCACGCCCACTGTTTTTTCGCTGCTGCTTTCCGAGGTCATGATCCAGACCATTAAGGCTCCAAAGCCGATCAGCACCAGCGGGGTAAGGAGGGTAGAGAGGATGAAGGATTTACTGCGGACACGCGTGAGGTATTCTCTTTTTAGAACGAGTGTGATTTTTCCAAAATTCATGATCAGGCCTCCAGGGTTTTAACATTGTCTTCGCCTACAGTGGAGATGAAGATCTCATTGAGGGAAGGCTCGATGCGTTCGAATTTGTGGATCTCTGCGTGTTCCATAGCCAGTTTCAGTATGTCCTGCATGTTCCGGCCGTTGAGTACCCGGATCTCCGCGAAATTAGTGGAACGGTTGTTAATGCGAACATTCTCCAGTTTATCCAGGAATGAGCCATCTCCTTCAAACTCCAGGTTGATGGTATTCTTACCAAAAGAGGCTTTGATCTCTCTCAGTTTACCCTGAAGTACAGCTTTTCCGTTATTGAACAGGCAGATGTCATCACACATCTGTTCCACCTGCTCCATCCTGTGGGTAGAAAAAAGGATGGTCTTGCCGGAGTTTTTCAGCTCTATGATTACTTCTTTGAGCAGTTCACTGTTGATGGGGTCCAGTCCACTGAAAGGCTCATCAAAGATGTAGATATCGGGATCGTGAGCGATGGTGGCTATGAACTGAATTTTCTGCGACATCCCCTTGGATAACTCGCTAACCTCTTTCTTAACCCAGTCGAGGGCGTTGAAGCGCTCCAGCCAGTAATGAATCGCCTTTCGGGCAGCTTTAGACTCCATGCCTTTAAGCTGAACCAGGTACATAAGCTGTTCTTCTACCTTCATTTTTTTGTAGAGCCCGCGTTCTTCCGGCATGTACCCGATCATCCTCTGAGTGGCGGGACTTACCGGGTGGTCATTGATCGTGATTGAGCCTTCGTCTGGTGTGAGGATGTAGTTGATCATCCGGATGGTGGTGGTTTTACCGGCACCGTTTGGCCCGAGAAGCCCGAAGATCCGGCCCTGTTCAACATCAAAGCTGACATCGTCAACCGCGCGGGTTTTGCCGAAGGTCTTCCTGATGTTCTCGACATGAATTACTGCCATTTCCCTGTGTTTTAATGGTTTTTAGAGTAGTTGAAATCCGGAGCGAATCTAATAAATGCGTTGCAAGATGCCCAAAGATTTCTTATTTGTTAGTCGCAGCAAACTACGCCATAATCAGCTTTCAGTTTCAAAAAAAATGAACATCATTCATCTAAGTGCAGAGTGCTATCCGGTCGCCAAAGTAGGGGGGTTGGCGGATGTGGTGGGTTCACTTCCCAAATACCTTAATCAACAGGGGCAGAGCTGTAGTGTACTGATGCCGAAATACGGAAATCACTGGATAGAAACCCACGAATTTGAGGAGGTTTTTTCCGGGAAGTTCATGATGGGCGGTGATCAAATCGTCTTTTCCATTCAGAAACTGATCGATCACGATCTCGGATTTCCTCTTTTTGTGGCAGATATCCCCGGCCGTTTTGACCGGCCCGGCGTGTACATCGATCCATGGTCCAGCCATCCGTACTGGGACGAACTGGAACGCTCGGTAAGTTTTCAGATTGCTGCGCTGGAGTGGATCAGCTCCATGGACAGGAGTCCGGATATTGTGCATTGCCATGATCATCATACCGGATTGGTACCCTTCATGATGACGCAGTGCAACCGATACCACAAGCTGGCAGAGGTCCCAACCATCATCACTGTGCACAACGCGGAATATCACGGGCAGTACGACCGGGAAAGTTATCGCCTCTTGCCGGCATTCAGTTACAACAATATCGGGCTTCTGGACTGGGACGGACGATTGAATTCGCTGGCATCGGCCCTGAAATGCGCCTGGCAGATCACCACCGTCTCCGAGAACTACATGAAGGAGCTGGCAAAAAACAGTAACGGGCTGGAGCTGCTGTTTGAGCAGGAGCAGCAAAAGTCCAAAGGGATAGTCAACGGTATCGATACGGAAGTCTGGAATCCCGCTACCGATGAGCTATTGGAAGTAAATTACTCGTTCCGCAACAGGAAGAAAGGTAAATCAGCTAATAAAAAAGCATTATGTGATGAATTTGGCCTAAACCCAAATCTCCCAACGGTTTCCTTCATTGGCCGATTGGTCAGGGAGAAGGGGGCAGACCTGCTTCCGGATCTTTTTGATCACTTTATGAGATCGGACCGGGAAGTTAATTTTGTGCTGCTGGGAACCGGGGATCCGGCCCTGCACGATATCTTTTCCAGAATGGCCAGCGACCACGTGGGATTTTTTGACGCAACGCTGGAGTACAACGAGAAGCTCGCGCATCAGATCTATGCCGGTTCCGACTTTATACTGATGCCATCCAGGGTAGAGCCCTGCGGGTTGAATCAGATGTTTGCCATGCGTTACGGAACCATTCCGATCGTACGCGCGGTGGGCGGACTCAGGGACACGGTTAAAGACATCAGTGAAGAGGGAGGCTACGGAATTTGTTTTGAGGATTTTGCATTACATGAAGCAGAAGGAGCCATTAACCGGGCCATTGACCTTTATGAGGATGATAAAAAGTTTTCAGAGGTTCTGGCGACGGTGATGAAGCTGGACTTCTCCTGGAGTAGTTCCGCAAAGAAATACATCAAACTCTACAAAGATCTAACGAAAAAGGCACAAGGATGAAAAATAAGGTTGTAGCTGTCATACTCGGAGGAGGGCGGGGCACCCGTCTGTTTCCTTTAACGGATCACCGGTCAAAGCCGGCCGTTCCGGTAGGGGGTAAGTATCGCCTGGTGGATATCCCCATATCCAACTGCCTGAATTCGGATATCCGCAGGATCTATGTGCTGACACAGTTCAACTCGGCATCGCTGAACCGCCATATCAAGAATACCTACAATTTCGACCACTTCAGCAGTGGCTTCGTGGACATTCTGGCTGCCGAACAGACCGCTGATAATCCGGACTGGTTTCAGGGGACCGCCGATGCGGTTCGTCAATCCATTCACCACATGGAGAACCATGACTACGAGTATGTGCTCATCCTTTCCGGAGATCAGCTGTACCAGATGGATTACCGGAAGATGCTGGATCGCCATATAGAGAATGATTCTGACCTGACCATCGCCACTATTCCCGTGAACGCGGAAGACGCAACGGGCTTCGGGATCATGAAAACCAACAAAGACGGCATGATCGACAGTTTCGTGGAGAAGCCCGGCAGTGAAGAACTGAGCAGCTGGAAATCGGAGGTACCCGATCCGTTCAAACAACAGGGCAGAGAATTTCTGGCGTCGATGGGGATCTATATCTTTAACCGGAAGACCTTGCTGAAGCTGCTGGATGACAATCCAGACGCCACGGATTTCGGCAAAGAGATCATTCCGACCACGCTGGAGAATTATCGCGTAAGCAGTTATGAGTTTGGAGGATACTGGACCGACATCGGAACCATCCGTTCCTTTTTTGAGGCCAATCTTTCGCTCGCGGATACTGTTCCTGAGTTCAATCTCTACGACAATGAAAACTTCATTTATACCCGGGCCCGTTTGCTGCCGGCCTCCAAGCTGTCGGGAACCACGCTGGAGCATGCCCTGATGGCGGAAGGCTGTATCATTGAGGCCAGCCGTATAGTGCGTTCCGTGATCGGAATTCGTTCCCGCATTGCCAGAGGCACTACGGTTGAGAATTCCATCATCATGGGTAACGACTATTTCCAGAGCCGCGAGTACATCGATAATGCCTCAGGTGATAAGCCTCCGATGGGTATCGGACAGCGGTGTTATATCAGCAACTGCATCATCGACAAGAATGTGTGTATCGGAAATGATGTTCGCATTGCCGGTGGAAGCCACCTGGAAGACGGCGATCATAAATATCACTATGTTCGTGACGGCATCGTGATCGTGCAGAAAGGAACCGTGATCCCGGACGGCACGAAGATCTGATTACTTCATGATCTTTATGGATGGGCGGTAGCAGATCTCATCCCCGGCCCTGAGCCGGAGCGTGTTTATTACGATGTACGTGGCCGTTACGGCATAGGGAATAGCCTTCATCATCATGACCAGCAAGTAGCCCTCAATCGCGAAGCCTCCCGCTATTGCTTCAAACACACTTTCCAGATAGCCGCCTGCAGAGGCCGGCAGCAACGGGATGATCCAGAAAAAACCTTTCAGCAGATATACCAGTCCTGCCATTGTGATCTGAAAGTTGAGCAGCGCTTTACCAATCCGGTCCGCATCTTTTACCGTGTCTTTTTTAGTGATCCAGATAAGAAGGGGGACCACGATGCCCAATATGGGATGTACCAGGAAACAAAGTGCGGATAGATTCAGAACCACGAGGGTTGACATATCTTCCTTTTCATTCCACTTCAGGATCTCATCGGGGGCCACATCCAGGGCCGAAGCGATCCTGACTAAGGTGTCCCCACGAGGTTCTGTTTCTCCGTTTTCCACCCTTTGAATGGTTCTCAGGCTGAGGTCTGAATGCTCTGCAAGAGTTTCCTGTGAGAATCCCCTCTGACTGCGAATTTGCTTGATCTTATTGGCTAGTACAGCGCTCATGGTAAATGATCTTTAGGTTTGAATTCGCAAAAAACATACAGGTTGATTCTGCTTTTCGCCACGGCTTTGTTACGACGTGTTTACGACAAAACTGTCTGAATCAGCCTTAATTACTAAGAAACGGCTTCATAAATCAAATGAATCGTAAAGATCATGATAAAGCCGGTCAGCGAAAGAATGGTGGTCATAACCGTCCAGGATCTCAGGGTTTGCTTCTCGGTCATGCCCAGATACTGACTCACCAGCCAGAATCCGCTGTCGTTCACATGCGAGGTAGTGGAAGCTCCCGCCGCAATAGCGATCACCAGGGCGGCCAGCTCGGACTGTCCCAAATCCATTTCTGAGAGAAAGGGAGACACGAGTCCTGCCGCCGTAATCATGGCTACGGTGGCCGATCCCTGCAATATCCGAATAAGCACCGCTGCGAGGTAGGCCAGGAGAATGACCGGGATTCCCCATTCGGTCAGCGAATTAGCCAGCAGCTCCCCGGCACCGGTATTTACCAGTACCTGTTTGAAGATGCCTCCCGCACCCGTCAGCAGGATCACCGCGCCTGCGGGCATCATGGATTTGGTGGTAATCTCAGATAGCGTTGTTTTATCCACTCCCCGCCGTATTCCCAACACATACCACGCGATCAGGTTGGCAATGATGAGTGCTACGATTGGATGACCGATCAGGCTGATCCCTTCCAGAGCCAACGGAGGCATGATGCCGAGTAGCCATGCAGAACTCTGCAAAGTGGTATTCAGCAGGATGAGAACAATGGGAATGCCGATGATGGTGAGAACCAGCTTCATGGTGGGAAGCTCTCCGGAGGGAGCATCCATCTCTTTGGAAAGATCAGGCGGGGATTCGATATGCAGCTTATCCGCGATGACACGCCCGAACATTAATCCGCTTACGATGGCGGTCGGCAACCCGACCACAAAGCCGAGCAAAATCACCATTCCCAGATCCGCATCAATGATGCTGGCGACGGCAATGGGACCGGGGGTGGGAGGGATGAAGGCATGAGTCACAGCAAGCCCGGCCAGCAGGGGAATGGCGTAGAGCAGGAGAGATTTCTTGCTTTGTTTCTGCAGGGCATAAATGAGAGGTACCAGGATAATGAAGGCTACCTCGAAAAAGACCGGGATAGCGACCAGAAAACCGGAAAGTACCATCGCAACAGGAGCGCGTTCCACTCCGAGCTTTTTGATCAGGCTTTGGGCAATGACATGGGCGCCGCCGGAATGCTCCAGAATGGAGCCAAAGATCACACCCAGTCCTATTACCGTTGCCACATAGCCGAGGGTGCTTCCCATCCCGTTTATGATGGTGTCGATCATTTCCCCGGCATTAAGTCCCGCCAGAAGCCCCACCGTTATGCTGGATATCAGGAGCGCAATAAAAGCCTGTAACCTGAAGTGCAGGATCAGGACAAAGAGAAGGATGATACCGATGAGCACGGCGGCGAGAATGGGAACACTCATAGATCAGGGTTTCCAGTTGGTGTGACGGGGCGGACCTTCGGGATCGTCCTTTCGCCGATAGGTATGTGCCCCGAAATAATCGCGCTGTGCCTGGATGAGATTCGCGCTTCCTTCCGCCTGTATAAAGCCTGACAGGTACTGCAGGGCATCAGACAGGCAGGGGATAGGGATCTCATTCAGCGAAGCACCGGAAACCACTTTCGCGAGTGAAGCCCTGCTTCGGTCAATCTGCTTCACAACGGAAGGATCCAGCAGGAGGTTCTCCGAAGAGCGGTAAAGACGTACAAGTTGATCCATCAGTTCAGACCGTATGATACAGCCGTTTGTCCAGATTCGTGCAATGTCTGCGCGGTCAAGCTTCCACTGATACTCCGCAGAAGCCGCTTTTAATAATTCGAAGCCCTGGTGATGGTTGATCAGCCGGGCTGTCTGATAGGCCTCATGGATCTCTTTTTCCGTCAACGAAAGAGATCCATCGGCTTGTTCAGAATAGAGTGACGAAGCCCTTAAGCGTTCATTTTTAAAAGCAGAGATGTACCGGGCGAAGAGGGCCGAGCTGATCGTTGTAGCGGGAATGCCCAGCTCCGCCATAGCGATGGTGGTCCAGCTGCCGGTGCCTTTATTCCCGGCCTGATCCAACACCTGATCCACCAGCCATTCCCCCTGCTCTTTTTTCCGAAGAATATCCACGGAGATCTCCAGCAAAAAAGAGCGGGACCCCTTATGCAGCCAGCCTTTGAAGAGATCAGCAATTGCATCGGGATCGTAGCCCATCCCTTTCCGGAAGAGGCTATAGACATCGGCGATAAGCTGCATTTCAGCATATTCGATCCCGTTATGGACCATTTTTACAAAATGGCCTGATCCACCGGGACCTATGTAGCCGCAGCAGGCATTCCCCTGCTGGTCTTTTGCTGCGATCGTATTCAGTATGGGAAGCACCTGTTTAGAGGCTTTTTCGTTTCCACCGGGCATTAGGGAAGGGCCGAGCAAAGCCCCTTCTTCGCCCCCGGATATGCCACACCCCAGAAAGTGTATCCCTTTACCGGACAGGGCTTCCTGCCGTCGTTGGGTGTCTTTGTAATGGGAATTTCCCCCGTCGATCAGTATGTCGCCCTCAGAAAGAAATGGGACGAGTGAAGCAATCACCTGGTCTACGGCCTTGCCTGCATTCACCATCAGCATGATCCTTCGGGGAGTTCTCAGTGAATCAACAAAGGAAGTCAAGTCTTCGAAGCCTTTCGACTCTTTCAGTTCGTCAAATTCATCAATGAACAGCTCGGCCACCCGCTCTTCCGAACCCCGAACAAACCGGTTGTAGAGTGACAGACGAAGTCCGTGCCTTGCCATATTCCGTGCAAGGCTCTTACCCATCACTCCGAGTCCGACGATGCCAAATTCGGATTTCATAGATTCAGTTCGCTGCAAATGCGTTCAATGAGTTCTTCAGGTTCCTTTGAAACGTCCAAATGTAAACCGTAAACCGGTTCTTCCAAAGTATCAAATTGGGATTGGAGGAGCCCGGCCGGCATAAAGTGATCCGCCCGTTGTTTCATTCGCTCTTTAATGAGTTCAAAACTTCCTTTCAGATAAACCCAGTGCACTCTTTGAAGTCCGCTACTGAGCACTTTCCGGTAGCGCTCCTTTAATGCGGAACAGGCATAAATGGAACCGTCCGTTTGACCCCATGCATGATGATTAATGGATTCCAGCCACCCATGGCGGTCCTCATCATTCAAAGGTTGTCCATTCTCCATTTTCTGCACATTTTCGGGAGGGTGAAAGTCGTCCCCGTCAAACCAGGGGATTCCGGTTTTTTGTGAAAGTCCTTCCGCAACAGTGGACTTACCTGCTCCTGATACCCCCATGATGTAGATGATCGGCTGGCCCATCAATTGCAGGAGGGACCGTATTCCGCGCCCCGGCCAATGGTGTGCTTGTAATCATCGAGATACAGATATCCTTTTTCGTAATAGAGGGCGTAGTCTTCCACCTTGCCGTCATGATAGCTGAGCTTCAGGCGCGGCTGTTCATCAGCATCTGCATAAATTTCCCACGTACCGCTGCCCTGCCTGGAGGAATTACTGTTTCCGAGAACGGAAAGATTTCCGGAACTCATGCTCAAACTCAAGGAACCATAGTAGGTAAAGTACCCCTGCTGACAGATATCGTAGGCCTCATTGCTGCTGGAGTACCCGCTTACCCCGCCGGTGTAGGAGGGAGAGGAGTAGCTGCTGCGGTATTCCAGGCGGGTATTGATGAGTTTCTCGTTCCACTCATCCACTATAGAGGGCATTTCTTTTTCTTTAAGATGCAGACCCGAATTTATGGTCAGGACGGTCTCCTTAAGTTTTTCTATGGAAGTGGACTGATTCACACTCAAACCGATCACGCTTACGCCGGATCCGTAGGGATTGAGCCTTCCAAGCATGTAGGCCTCTGCCGGGTAGCCGCCGGCTTTACCGCTGAAGGGGGCCGCGATGGCATCCGATCCAATTTCATCGATATCACCCGATCTGGTGAGCCGTGTATCGTCATCCTCGGTATAGGGCTCATCGGCTGCGGCCTTTAGTTCGTCCACAGAGGTGTACTCATGCATCATTAGTATGAACAGGGTGTTGGGCATGGAATATGAGGCCATGATCAGGGCTTCTTCATTCTCCTGGTACTGAAAGCCGGCCGGCACGGTGATGGTGATACCCAGTGATTTATATTCCAGCGTTTGCTGCCTGGCCTGAACAGGGATAGCGATCATCAGGATCACAATCGAAAAGCTTAGGTTCTTCATCATACCCTCCAAAATCCTTATTAAGCGGCAAATAACTCAAAAAACCGGCGAATTGCCAGTGGTTTAATTAATTGGTCAGAGGTGGTGCGGTTTTTGGGATTTCAAACGGTTCGAAAACTAACTGGTTAGATTACAGCAATTTATTCTTCTTGTAAGGCAGTAAGACCCTGAAGTAATGTGTGGGCTTCGTCTTTATAGTCTTCAATCAGATCAGTGGATGAAAAGGTCACTAGCTGGGCGGTACCCTCCGGACCGGAATAATAGTATCCAAGATAAGAAAGCCTGAGCCCTGTAATGGTTCCTTGCAGTCTTAGGTACAGCATTTTATATCCGTTAACTGTTCTGAATTCCTCTTCTACGACCCGAATATCAGGAGCAACCTGTCTCGCATTCGTGATCGCCGCGTCTTTCATGAATGTTAGCGGGAGTTCAGTTCTCTCAACGATGAGCATGCCGTAGAGTTCTTCTCCTTTGAGATTAATCTCATATTCAGCTTCCGGATTTCCAACACTTCGGGTAAAAGACCATTTTTTGGGGTCAAGCCAGACGCCCACATCAATTTTTTTACTTTTTAAAAGAAAAGTTGCGGAAGAATCCTTTACAAAAAGGGTGGGATTAGTTGATATTTGAGTTATGGAGTCAGCATTGAACGAAGGA
The DNA here is from genome assembly GCA_965267385.1 of Balneola sp. Taxonomy (GTDB): domain Bacteria; phylum Bacteroidota; class Rhodothermia; order Balneolales; family Balneolaceae; genus Balneola. The sequence continues at coordinate 1,649,146 of OZ253957.1, read as the reverse complement.
TCGGAATAAACCCAGGTACCGTCATCGTACAGTATGACTTCTTCACCTGTGTCAGTAATAGCCATAATCTGAGGGAATACCTTCTGGCTGTTGCCGATGAGTAAAGAAAAAATGAATATAACCGTGAGAATGGGGGTATTTGAAAGCCGCATAAAATTCTGTTTGTGTTGGGGCTAAGAATAACAAATCATTTTATAAAAGAAATGTCGAATTAATTTTAAATCGAGCTGAAAAACTTTCGGAAATAGCCATGAAAAAAACACTATCTCTCCTCACTCTGTTACTCTTCGCTGTTACTTCTCTGAATGCGCAGGATGCCCGTTATCCTATTGTAAAAGAATTTGGGGGCATTTATGAGATCCCGAATGCTATTAATCCCGATGCAGGCCTTGAGTACAAAATCGTCATTGACCTGAAGACTCTGCAGCGGGACAAGGAGAGTATTAACCGGGGACTGAATAATGTGGCGCGCCTGATGAACCTGCACGGACTGGGAGGAGTGAAGCCGGAAAATCTCAAGGTAGTAGTAGCGGTGCACGGCGGAGCCACCGATGTGATCCTGACCAACGAAGCGTATCAGAAGCGCTATGAGCTGGATAACCCCAACATCCCGCTGATCAAAGCGCTTGAAGATGCCGGTGCAGAGATCTATGTCTGTGGGCAGTCGCTCTTAGCCCGACAGTATGGATTTGAGGAGGTGAATCCGGAAGTGAGTATCGGATTGTCTATGCTGACCGTGGTAACGACCCATCAGCATCAGGGCTATCATTTGCTGGTGTTTGATTAAAGAAGTAGTGGTCATCCTGGTCCTGAATGCTCGGGATGCCGAAGGATCTGATTGTTGAAGAAGCTATCGGTTAGAATGGCAGGCCGAGCCATGTAAACGTTCAGATCCTTCGCTGCCGTTCAGGATGACTGTATCTGGTTTTGTATGATGGGTTATCCTGGTCTTGAAATGTTCGGTCAGAATCAGAATGACAGATAGAAATAGAGCTTAAGAACCAATGAGGTAATACTACAGATTGCACATCACTTTATGGCTTCGTCCCTTTGTATCTTCTTCCCTTAATCTCTTTTATTCTCCCTGCCCGAGCGAATAGCCCCGCTGTCCGTCAAACAGGTAGAGGTTTTCCGTCTTGATGCAGTCCATACCTGCTTTGTTCAGGCGATTCAACAGATCGGTAACGGCTTCATAGGAAATGACCGGAGTGCTTTCGGTGGTACCGCTCTTTTCAATGAAACGGCATCTCCAGTGATCGGTACAGAAGGTTTCAGGCAGCCCGTCCGGATATACCTTCACGCCACGGTTTGTGATCATCTTAAGCTTCAGGGTATCCCCGCAGTTTTCTTCCAGGATTCTGCCGATCTCATTCGGATCGCGGTCTTCACTATCCCAGTCAATGAATACGTCCACACCCACCAGTTCCTTTTTGCCGCGTTTTGGCTTATCAACTTTCACCTGAATCACGTGGTTCTGATCTCCAAAAGAGGCAGACTTGAGTGCTTTGGGTCTTTCCCCAAGGCGGTCTATGACTGCCTGGGTAAACTCTTTGGCTCCTACCAGTTTTTTGGTGTATTCCTTGGAGTGGATGTCCCCGGTGTGAATGCCGTCCTCAATGGTGGTGAGCAGGGCGTTCGTGATCAGCTCAGCCTTATCGGTCATATTCAGGTGGGCGAGCATCAGAGCGGCGCCATTGATAAGACCGGAAGGGTTGGCTTTATCCTGCCCGGCAATATCGGGGGCCGATCCATGGATGGCTTCAAACATAGCGAAGTCTTCTCCCACGTTGGCGGAGCCTCCCAGACCTACTGAACCGGAGATCTGAGCGGTTATATCGGAGATGATGTCACCGTACAGGTTCAGAGTCACCACAACGTCAAACCAATGGGGGGTATCCGCCAGTCGCGCCGACCCGATGTCAATAATATGATGATCCGCTTCAATATCTGGATATTCCTTGCTGATCTCATCAAACACATCGTGGAACAGGCCATCAGTGTGCTTCATGATGTTGTCTTTGGTCATACAGGTCACCTTTTTGCGGCCATAAGCACGCGCGTATTCGAAGGCGTAGCGGATGATGCGCTCGCATCCCGGCCGGGAAACCAGTTTCAGACACTGCACTACTTCCGGGGTCTGCTGATGCTCAATGCCTGCATACAAGTCTTCTTCATTCTCCCGAACCACCACAAGGTCCATGGTATGAAAATGGCTGTGCACATAAGGAACCAGCGCGGATACCGGCCGAATGTTGGCAAAGAGCCCCAGCGTTTTACGGATGGTCACATTCAGGCTCTTATATCCACCACCCTGAGGGGTAGTGATCGGAGCTTTCAGAAAGACCTTGTTTTTACGAAGGGTATCCCATGACTCCGGAGCGATACCGGAGGTCATGCCGCTTTCGTACACTTTCTTTCCGATTTGAATTTCATCATAGCTGAGGGGTGCCCCCGAAGCTTCCAGAATACGGAGGGTTGCATCCATGATTTCAGGGCCAATTCCGTCGCCCTTGGCGAATGTGATGGTTTTTGAAGTGGTGCTCATAGTCTTGATTAAGTTGTCAGGATCTTAATTAATGGAGACAAAAAAAGCACCGCAGGGATTCCACGGTGCTTGAAATTCGATGATGGGATCAGGCGGTTTCCAGCATCTTCTTGAGAGTGATACCGATCTCGGCCGGGCTTTCCACAACGGTGATGCCTGCTTCGCGAAGGGCTTTTTTCTTTTCCTGCGCGGTACCCTTACCGCCGGAGATAATAGCCCCTGCATGGCCCATTCGTCGGCCGGGAGGAGCGGTTGAGCCCGCGATAAAGGCCACAACAGGCTTGTCCACATGGTCTTTGATATATGCCGCGGCTTCTTCCTCAGCCGTACCGCCGATCTCCCCGATCAGTACGATGGCGTCGGTATCGGGATCTTCCTGCAGCATCTTAACGGCATCCAGGTGGGTGGTTCCGATCACGGGATCGCCTCCGATACCAATTGCCGTGCTCTGCCCAAGGCCTTCTTTGGTCAGCTGATCCACAGCTTCATAGGTCAGGGTACCGGAACGGGAGATCAGCCCCACTGAACCCTGGGAGAAGATATTACCGGGCATGATACCCACTTTGGCTTCACCCGGCGTGATCACACCCGGACAGTTTGGCCCGATAAGAACAGCTCCGTGACTCTTAACCACCTGTTTTGCCACGATCATGTCTTTCACAGGAATACCTTCCGTGATACATATAATCACCTTGATACCGGCAAAAGCAGCTTCGGTGATGGCATCGCCGGCGAAAGCAGGGGGCACAAAAATGATAGAGGTATTAGCATCAGCCTTTTCAACGGCTTCATGAACCGTGTTGAATACCGGTTTACCCAAATGGGTTTGACCACCTTTACCGGGAGTCACGCCACCCACTACATTGGTTCCGTATTCGATCATTTGTTCTGCATGGAAGCTTCCTTCACTTCCGGTAAAACCCTGTACGATCAGGCGGGTATCCTTTCCTACTAATACACTCATTGTTGTTTATTGTGGTTCAAGATTTTGGGGTCGCAAATATACGATGCCTAACGCATAGTTGACAGTTCAGAATTCCCGATTTACAAGGATTGAACAAACAGCCGCAGAAAGGATGAGTAAGAGTGTCAAGCTTTGTTATATTCCCGCATGATATCCGACGAGAAAAAAGAAGAAGTCAGAGAGGCTGCTGATATTGTGGAAGTAGTTGGCGATTACGTCAAGCTCAAGCGCTCAGGCAGTGGCTTTACCGGACTGTGTCCGTACCATGATGAAAAGACCCCTTCATTTCACGTCACTCCCAGATTAGGCATCTTCAAGTGTTTTGGATGTGGTGAATCCGGGGATGTATTCAAATTTGTGATGGATCAGGATGGGGTGGGCTTTAACGAGGCGGTCCGGCAACTGGCTGAGCGCTACGGCGTCTTCATCCCGGATGATGAAAACGATGAGCCCTCCCAAAGCAATCAGCTGAAAGAGGGGATCTACCATGCGCTTAAGTTTGCGGGCGTGTATTTTTACCGAAACCTGATCGAAAATCCCGACGCCCAAAAAGCGCGGGCCTATCTGGAGAAGAGAGGCTACCCGCAGGAGGTATTCAGGAAATTCGGGTTAGGCTATGCTCCATCGGGGGGAGAAGACTTATACAAAACGGCACTGAACGCCGGCATCTCCGAAGAGTACCTACACCAGGCCGACCTGATCAAGCCCAGCAACCGCGGCGAAGGCTATTACGATACCTTCAGAGGGCGCCTCATGTTTCCGATCTTCAGTCCAACCGGCAAAGTGATCGCTTTTGCAGGAAGAGTGCTGGGAGACGAAAAGACTGCCAAGTACATCAACTCGGCACAGACTCCGGTTTATAACAAAAGCGAAGTGGTGTATGGGGTGAACTTTGCAAAGAATGAGATCCGCAAGCATAAGGAAGTGATCCTGGTGGAAGGCTACACCGATGTGATCACGATGAACCAGCATGGGATCAGCAATGTGGTGGCCAGCTCTGGAACGGCACTTACTCCCGGGCAAATGAAGATCCTGAACCGCTACGGGGAGCGCATTGTGATGATCTATGACTCGGATAGCGCAGGACAGGCCGCCATGAAGCGGGGCATCGATATTGCACTGGCGCAAGGCATGGAAGTTCAGCTGCTGGAATTACCCGAAGGAGAAGATCCGGATTCCTTTGTAAAACAGTTCGGCAAAGAATCCTTCCTGGACCTGAAAAACAAGGAGGCCTCGGATTTTGTTGATTTTTTGATCCGCAAGGCGGAAGAGGAAGGCCGGATGGAGAACCCGGTACAGTTACGCAAAGTGATCACCGAGATCCTGCGGGCCATAACTCATATTCCGGATTCCATTCAGCGTCAGGTTTACGTGCAGCATCTTCATCAGCGTACACAGAAATTCAGGGGCGGCACCGACCGTGAGCTGTTCGATGAGCTGAATGAACTGCTCAGAAACAAGAAGTACGAAGATCAGCGGGCGAGGAGGAGAGAAGAACGACGGGAAGAAAGGATGAGCAGTGAGCAGGAAGTACCCTTACCTGATGAACCCGGTGAGTTTATGCCTGCTGAATCGAAGCGAACCGCCAAAAAACCTCATTATGAGAAGGAGCTTATCCGTTTGATGGTCACCTACAAAAAGCCGATGGTGGAATATATCTGCTCACTAACCAACGAAAAGCTCTTTGAAGATGAGGAACTAGCCCGGTTCTATCTCGACATCCTGGAGCGGTATAAAGCAGATCAGGAAATTTCCATTGAAGCTTATTCGGGGAGGGAAGAGCCATTCCCCAGACTGGTCGGGGATGTGTCTGTTGAACAGCATTCGGCCAGCGACCGCCATCACGAGAAAGTGGGTATCAAATACGAGAAGGATAAAAACCCTTATCTCACCGCAAAAAGCACGATCAAGGCACTGGAACTCAGTTTTTTTAAGCGAAAGCGGGAGGAACTTGCGGAACGGTTCAAGCAGGCTCAAAGCGACGAGGAGAAGTCTAAGATCATTCGTGTTCAGAAGGACATTCAGTCGAAGATCAACAGAAGAGAATCCACCGATTCGGACGATCTGTACCCGGATCCGGAAGACTCAAAAGGGAATGTCATCAGGGAGCGTAAGTTTGAATACAAGATGAAGAGTGAAAGGTGAAAGAGGATTGCTAAGGAGGGAGAAATTTGCAGCATACGCTCAACATTAGCACGACGAATTAAGCCAGCCATCGCGAGGAGGCAGGCAGGCCGCGGGTTTGCTGTGCTACACCCTGGCAAAGACATAAATCCTCAACCCTCAGTTATTCTTTGCTATAGTTCAGCATCCAGTGTATCCCGAATTTATCTATGAGCTGACCGAACCGGGCATTCCAAAAGGTATCCTGTAGCTGCATGGTAACCTCACCTCCCTCAGCGAGTGCATCAAAGATCCGGTTTTGTTCTTCTTCGGATTCACATTCCAGGTTCAGCTGCACATTATTGCCCTCAATGATCTCTTTGTGCGGAGCGCCGTCCGAGAACATGATGTTCAGATCTCCCATCACCAGTTCGGCATGCATGATCTTATCCTTGTACTCATCGTCAACCGGCATGCCCGCCTCGCCAAAACGCTGCATGGACCGGAGGGTGCCTCCAAGCGCATCTTTATAAAAGCCGAGGGCTTCCTCACAATTTCCAGGGAAAAACAGATAGGTCGTAATCTTTTTCATGATAGCTCTTCTGGCTTAGTATTGGGTTAACGCGTAGACCAGGATGTTGGCACCCATTTCCAGCGCTTTCTGTCGAAGGGCGGGAGGGTTGTTGTGAATTTCCACATCCGCCCATCCATCCGATAAGTTACTCTCATAACTGTAAAATACAACCATCCGGCCGTTCCGGAATAAGCCAAAGCCCTTGGGAGGCTTATTATCATGTTCATGGATCTTCGGCAGTCCCTCCCTGAACTCAAAGACCTGCCGGTAGATCGGATGATTAAACGGAAGCTCGATCAGTTCCTCCTCCGGATATACCTTCCGGAGCATTTCCCTGAAGTATTCATCCATCCCATAGTCGTCGTCCACATACAGGAAGCCTCCGTTGTCCAGATATTCCCTGAGATTGCGGGCTTCACTGCTGTTGACGGCAATATTGCCATGTCCGGTCATAAACAAAAAGGGATAGGTGTGCAATTCACTGCTTCCCAGTGAAACATCCCGGTAGGTTTCTGAGATCGCGATGGGCACCCGGGATTTTGTGAAGGTGATCAGGTTCGTGAGCGCCGAGGGATCGTTATACCAGTCGCCCCCGCCGCGGTACTTGACGCGTGCGACCTCGAATTCTCCGGAATTCTGAGCCTGAAGCCCGGAACCCGAAATCAGAAAAAGGAAAGCCACTCCGCTAAGTAGGATACTGCGCATTAATTTGAAGGTCTGAGAAATCTTGTTTGTACCGAATCGGTAGCCATCGAACCAAAAACTCCGATCGCACCCTCAATATTATAAATTGCATTCTGAATTTCACCCGGAGAAAGGGTGGAGCCGCCCAGTTGTACCGACGAAGAGCGCACAAAATCATAAATGTTATCATCCACCGCGTTCACTACAATGGTGTTGTCTCCGAAATAGGCTGCTGCCAGCCAGGGATACTGAATGGTGATGGTGTTGTCCTCATTTATGGTGAAATTACCCTCGTTGATCAGGCCGGAGCTGGTATTTGCGAACAGCTCCAGATCTTCCTCATCATCATAGAAATCGGCATAAAGGGGAGTGAGGTTTTCAAAAGCGACCTCACCGGCCAGCGTATTGAAGATATAGACCGTCTGCCGTCCGGGATAGGCGGACCGGGTTACATTGATCTCGAGCTGCTCGGAGGACTGATAGACGATGGAGTCCGGTATTCCCCCCAGAATCTGGAAGTCGCCGGGTACACGGGTATATGCCGTAATGGCCTGACTTGCCTCCGGAATAGTGACATTCAGCCGGTAGGTGCGCGAAGGAAGGACGTTGTGTGATACCAGGGGCTGATATTCCCCAGCCCGGTCCCACGAGTAAGGATATACTTCCTCGATAGTACTGGCCTCATCGCCTTCCAGTAATGCAACCTGAACGGATGAGTTGGTTACTGCGGCATCGCTGAGTGAGTACACCTGATCGGCTGGCAGGGTCCGGGACACGCGAATCATGGGCAGACTTTGCCCGGCTACGAGATAGGTCTCCACCACATAGTATTCCTGGTACTCATCCTGCGGATAGATGTCGCAGGCACTCCAGATAATCAGCGAACAGAAGAATAAGAGGATGGGTGTTTTCATGCTCAGAACTTTACAGTGTAGGAAATTGCGGGTATAACCGGCAGTAAAGTGACCTCACTCCGCTCTACCGGGTTTTCATCAAAATCAAAGGAATAGAACCAGACGTTTCTTCGGGAATAGGCGTTGATGATCTGGAACTGCCACTCGGCCTGACCCTGGCCGAAAAAGGTTCCGCTCCGGGCAAACGAGATATCCAGGCGGTGGTAGTCCGGCAGGCGGGAGGCATTCACTTTGCCAACGGTAAAGATGTTGGGGTCATCGTTGGTCCATGGCTGATCGACGATGGTGTAGCGTCCCAGAACTTCTGTGTAGGCCTGTCCGGTCGCGTACACCCAGGCGGTGGTCAGTTTCCATCGGCGACTCAGCTGGTAAGTAAGCACAAAGTTTATGTCGTTGCGACGGTCGTATTTCGGAGGATAGAAACGCGCTTCAGAATCAGGCTCAAAGATGGGGGTGTTATAGCCGGGAAACCTGCGCCAGGTATAGCCCAGCGTGTAACCGATAAAGCCGGTCAGCCGTCCTGCTCTCTTTTCATACATCATTTCCAATCCGTAGGCATAGCCTTCACCAACCCTGAACAGGTCAGGATAGTCGAGCCCGGCGGGATCGGGAAGGAAGGGATCCAGTTCAAACAGATCGTTCATCGTACGGTAGTAGAGCTCCACATCGAGGCCATAATTCTCGAAGGGGATGGTCTTGGCGCCTACTACAAACTGATCGCCGTAAGCCGGAGCGATGCCTTCATCAGCCGTCAGCCATACGTCAAAGCCGGAAAAGGCTTCATTGGTGATCAGCGTGAGAAACTGGTTGTAGCGCCCGTAGGCGGTTTGAAGCCGGATGCGATCGGTGGGTTGATACTCCACGGATAGCCGGGGCTCCAGTCTCAGATATTCTCCGTCAGAGAAGTAGTTGAACCGAATGCCGCTTACGATCCTCCAGAAATCGTTGGGTTCCCAGGTATCCTGAAGATAAACCGAGCTATAGCGCGAATGGATACGACTGCTGAAGCTGTCCTGGCCGTCAAAGCGATCCTGTAGTCTTAAGGTGAACACCCCGGTCCAGAGTCCGGTCGAGATCTGATGCTTTTCGCCCGGCAGGTATTCAAGATCGGCTTTTAATGAGAAATCGTAGATGTTATTCTCTCGCTCAAAAGGGGTGCCGCCGATCTCGAATTCGGGAAAGTTAAAGTAGCGTGAACCGGTAAGGACGAAATTGGAAAACAGCTTTTCTGAAAAAATGTGGGTCCAGGTTCCGCTCAGTGTTTGGTTCCCGTAGTTCAGTCCGAATTCAGCGTCATCGGCAAAAGGGAAGTTTACTTTATCAGTTCCCGAATAGAATGCCAGGTTGAACTTGTTATTGGGGGAGGCGTCCCAGTTCACTTTCCCGTTAAAATCCAGAAAGTAAAAGGTGCTTGGGATGTTATCATTGTTTTGCCGGAGGGCAGCCAGCAGGGGTTCCAGGGTAGAGCGGCGTGCGGCGAACATATATGAACCGTTCTTAATGGGGCCTTCGATATTGGCCCGGGAGGCCAGCATCCCCAGGGTGAATCCACCGGTTGTTCGGTTTCGGTTTCCGTCCTTGTTAAAGATACTCAGCACCGAGCCGAGCCGCCCTCCGTATTCGGCAGGATAGCCGCCTTTGTACAGCCTTACATCTTTGATGGCATCCGGGTTGAAGGTGGAAAAGAAGCCGAAGAAGTGGCTGGGATTATACACGGTGGTCCGGTCGAGCAGGATCAGTGTCTGATCAGGACTGCCCCCCCGGATATACAGCCCGCTGGAAAAATCAGAAGCCGCCTTAACGCCGGGAAGCAGCTGCAGCGAGCGGAACACATCGGCTTCAAAAACGGAGGGCAGTTCTTTGATGAGCTGCGTCTGCACCTGAACCGTTCCGATGTCTTTCTGTCGTTCTTTTTCTGCCTCCGACACCACTACGATCTCTTCTCCCTCCAGTACATTGGGTGCCAGCTCGATATCCAGCCGCAGGTTTTCGCCGGCTTCCAGCGTGATCTCCTGCCTAAAGACTTCGTAACCCACATAGGAGCAGGCCAGGGTATAGGTGCCGGCTTCGATGTTAGGGATGCTGTAGTATCCCGAAGTATTGGAGGAGGTTCCCCGGTTATTCTCCAGCAGCGCAATATTGGCGCTGATCAGGGTCTCTCCGGTATCCTTATCTTTGATATAACCGCTGACCGAAGCGTAATTCTGAGCTGAAACCGGGCCTGTGAGCAACAGCGTTGCGCATAAAAGAAGTAGTCGTCTCACTGAATATTCTCTTTTTTAGGGTTTGGAAGAACAGGTCGTGCACTCACACGAAAAGTTCACTTTAAAGTTTAGGGCAAATGATCCCGCCGCGGAGATATTGCGGTGTACCGCTACAAACCCAATCCGGGCTGCTCATCGTTCTTTCCGGGAACTTTTAAATGAGTGCCCAGTTCTTTATTCATTTTTTCGATGAAGTAGGCTGAAAGGAGAGGCGATTCTTTCTCCACATTCTGGTGCACGAAGAAGTACAGGCTGTTCAGCCCGAGTTTCTTCCATTCTTTAAGCCGGACGATCCAGTCATCAAGGCGGGTGTAGTCGGTCTCGTGGTTGGCGCCGACATAACGGATAAAGGCAACAGGGGTGGTGAGGCGCATGTGCAGCAGATCTCTTCTTCCTGCGGTATCAGTGATGATGTTGGTTACGTCATACTCTTCAAAAAGCTGGTAAATGGAATCGGCGACCACCTCATCATTGAACCAGTCGGTATGACGTAGTTCGATAGCCAGCGGAAGATCCTTAGGCCATGCCTCCAGAAAGCGTTGAATGCGGTCCATGTCCTTTGGTTTGAAGTCGTCCCGGAGCTGCAGGAAGATCATTCCCAGTTTTTCTTTAAAAGCCCGTATGGGAAGCGTGAACTCTTCGATGAGGGATTCCACTCCTTTGAGTCGCTTGTAGTGGCTGATGCTGTTCACTACTTTGGGGAAAAACCTGAAGTCATCACCGGTCTTGCCGCGCCATCCTTTGATCACCTCTTCTCCAAAAATCCGGTAGTGGGTGGCGTTCAGTTCGATGGAATTGAACTGCGTGGCGTAATATTCCAGCTCGTCTTTGGTTCCCCGGGGGTAGAATCCTTTCAGATCCTTCTTATTCCACTTGGCACATCCCACACAGGCTTCAAAATCCTTTGCCGGGGCATGCCCCAGCACTTTAAGGGTGTCCGGATGATCGGGAGGGAGGGTAAAGTCGATTTCTCCGGGATTATCTACGCTTCCGAATTTCATGCGTTATGAGTAGTTATTCGTTAGTGGTTAATTGTGATGCACAGGACAAAATATAGGACAATAAACGATTAACGAATAACGATTAACCATTTAACAATGGAAGCTGATTTTCGTATCTTTCAGCCTAGTTCATTGACAAAATGGGGGTGTACTGGATTCGACGGGACGAGTAGTGCCGTAAGTTGCATGTCGAGGATGTCCAATGGTTCTCGTTAAACATCCATTATGGAACAAATGTAATTGACAATAATTACTCATACCGCCTGGCTGCGTAAGCAGACCTGGCCGTTCCTCTGGTTAAGTGCCTGTCATTGCCAGACCGAACGCCATACAAGACAGGATAGCGTAGCAGTACTTTCTGTTGCTGCTGCGTGAAACTTTTACAGAATAGTGTGAAGTCGCTTGGTTACTGGGCCTGGCTTCATGCGAAACTCAATCAGTAACTAAACATGTAGATGCTTGCAGGTTTACCGTTTCGGACCGGGGTTCGACTCCCCGCACCTCCACATTAAAAATAGCCACTCAAGAAATTGGGTGGCTATTTTTGTTTAAAACAGGAGCCACTCCTGATTAATGAAATAAAAGCTTTTCAATAAGTTTAACTAAAGAAACTTAAAGGATCTTTTTCTGAACTCTCAGATCTTTGTAATAAAAAATCTTCCCCAGAATCAGATAACATGTCTGATTCTTCGGTGTCTTCTACTAAAGGTTCAGGAACCAGATTTTTGATAGGTATTCTATAGTAAACAGATAACCTCCAAATCACATCGGTAGGTATTCTTTGTCGGCCAGATTCAAAATTTGCGTAAGAAGCTCTATTTATTTCTAACACATCTGATATTTCATCTTGTGTTTTATCTTCACGGGAACGGTATTTTTTTAAGAGATTACCGACTGATATGTAGAAATTCTTTTTGTCAAAGGTCATGGGGGATTCGATTTTTCTGAGAATATACAAAAAAAACGTTTGCGTTCAATTTAATCACTGTGTAAATTTAGCACAAATTAAAATCACAACGTAATAATTAAGCACAATGAAAATTCCAGCTATAGATATTGAAACAATTGAGACCTGGGTAAAGCTCATAGGATCCACTCCAACACGGATAAATGACAATGAACAGGAATGGCATATCGAGTTTGATTATCCATCTGGCTCTCAACATAGAACACATATAATTCAACCTTTAAAGAAAGATTATCAGATTACAATAGCTGCGGGGCTTCGAATTTCTGAAGAGCATCTGAAACAGTTTGATGAGTTGCCGGGTGATGAGCAGAAAGAATTCATACTTGAGTTAAGTGGAAAGCTCAACCGACCGGAAGTAGATTTTAAAATGGATGGTATGGATGATAGATATTCTTGCCCGAAAGCGATAACGATAACTAAGACTAGGTTTGGTGATGGTCTAACACTTGATTCTTTTAATCAATCTGTTGGACAAGTATTCAAAGCTAAACTTCAGGGAATCTATTTTTTTAACCTGAATCTGGAAGATATGAATCAGGGGGGGGGAGGTTTTAAATTTAAACCCGTTCTGAATTGATGGTTCTATAACAAAACCAGTAAACATTAAACTAAAAGAAGGTGAATACTATGAGAGTTCAATTTGACGAGGTTTTTGAGATTTCAAATGGAGCAATTCGTCCAAAGCATGTTGTTAGAATTGGAGGGGTACAAATGGGTCCCGGAGTCAGTTTTGGAGGGGGTGTGAGATTTGGTGGAGTCAATCTTGCAGATCATGTTGGGAAAGATCTAGAGGTTGAACAGGATTCAAAAACAGGAGTAGTAAATATACTTCGTATTTACAGTTAGATTTCGACTGGCGATGAAACCTGATATGAGAGATGATACTCTTCGCGATGACCGCTTTGACTGTTCAACTAGTCACGTAGCTCCGCTGAGTGATGCCGGTGCGGGAGCTCCTGCTCCCGTGGAAGCGGAGCTTCCAGTTCAGGGTTCCGCAGCAGAGCTACAGAACCAGAAAAAACCCAACACTCACCTTAAAGCTGGGTTGGAATCCCAGATCATAGACTTCCACAACTCCGGCTTGACCTCGTCACGTAGCAGAGATACGGAACAAGAAAAAATGATACAGAACATACAACGTATTTATTATAGATATCTATGCTTTAAATGATATAAATTCATGGAGCCAGATATAACACCAAACATTATTAAAGAAGCCATGAAAAGAATTACATCGTTCTTACTTTTTGTCATCGTACTTACCCCTAGTATTCTCAAGGCTCAGGTATCAAGCCTCGACGGGTTTTACCTAGGAGGTGCATTGATGGGGGAGGCGTGGACATTGCCTGACCTTGATGTTGATAGTGAATCTGGAGCTGGTTTCGGCTTAAAACTGGGGTATAATTTCAGTCCAAGCTTTGGTGTTTTTACCTCTCTTGACGGGGCTGTTATTAATCCCGATGTAGGAGAAGACTACGAACTTGGCCATTTTGATTTAGGTTTAGAAGGTAGGATATCTAGTGTTTATAGTAACTTTTTACCTTATGGAAGAATTTCGTTTCTCGGAATGGCGGTAGCACAGGATGATCCCGGCGGTGACATTGAAATAACGGGTTCCGGACTGGGACTTGGTGTTGGATTTTATGTCTTTTTATCCCAGAATCTTGCTTTAGATGTAAGCTTGACCAAGAGTTGGGTGAATCTTTCTGAAGTATCGGTTGGCTCTTCCACGGTTGAGGTAGATGAAGACGCGGAGAGTGGTAGATTCGGAATTGGATTAGTCTATCATTTTTAGGCGGGATCTGAATGATGAGGTCCGGGTAGCTAAGAGACTTGATCTAATCACCTAGCTCTGCTGCTTGATGTCGGTGCGGGAGCTCCTGCTCCCGTGCAAGCGAAGCTTCCAGCTCAGGGTTTCCCGGCAGGCAGGCGACAGGTAGACCACGGAACCAGAACACCCGTCATTGCGAGGAGGCTGGAGTTTGAATAGGTGGGTAAATTTACCGACGAAGCAATCCCCGTGAAACAAACTGCCAGCCAAATCAGGGAGATCGCTTCGTCGTTTGGTGTGTAGCCTGAGATTTGATGAAAAGCCTCCTCGCGAAGACAGTTTTCGGCTGGTGATGTGGCCTAAAATTGTAATGATACTCCTCGCGATGACGGAGCTGGTTTTACTTTAAAATGGTCATTGTGAGGATCCAGACAGCGGTCGGGAGACGAAGCCTGTCTGCCCTGCCTTTGCCGGCAGGCAGGCGACAGGTAGTTTACGGAACCAGAACACCCGTCATTGCGAGGAGGCTGGAGTTTGAATAGGGTGGGTAAATTTATCGACGAAGCAATCCCCCTGCAACAAACTGCCAGCCATATCAGGGAGATCGCTTCGTCGTATGGTGTGTAGCCTGAGATTTGATGAAAAGCCTCCTCGCGAAGACAGTTTTCGGCTGGTGATGTGGCCTAAAATGGTAATGATACTCCCCGCGAGTACCGGGTTTGTTTGGTATAGTCTTTTAATTCGTCACCTATCTCCGTTGGGTGGAGCCGCCGCGAGCTCCCGCTCCCCTGGAACCAGAGAAAGTATCCAGCGTTGATTCTGTGAGTTCTTCATTAGCGAATCACTCACTGAACAAAACATAAAAGGTCCTTCGGAAGTATCCTCAGGATGACACCTTTTGAAAAAGAGTGAACTATCAACTTTCAATTCTTACTCTTCAATCCTCAACCCCACCCCGAACTAAAAGCCCACACTCACCTTAAAGCCGGGCTGAAACCCGAGGTCATAGACTTCCACAGCCGCGGCTTCAACACGGCGGGTAGATGTATTCCGGCCCTGGCGAATGTCAGTGTACCAGGGGTTTTTCCGGTCCAGAAAATTATAGACGGAGGCGGTGAGATCCAGCGTGTGACCGGAGTCGAATACATATCGGTAAACCAGGCTCATATCGATGCGCGAATAATCACCCAGGCGGCTTTGCTCGCTGTTCCTGTCGTTAAGGATGCGGCTGGGCGCTCCGGTGGCGTAGTTCCATACCGCATAGAGTGTAAGTCCCGAAGCAACCTTCAGGTCGCCCATCAGAGAAAACTGATGCCTCCGGTCCCAGTCGGGATAAAACGGTGCTCCCTCGTTGATCAGGATATTCTCGAGCTCCATGGAAGAAAGGGTATAGGTCCCCGAAAGCTGCACACGGTCGTATCGGTGCCGGGCAAAGAATTCAATTCCCTTCCCTGTACCGTTATTCTGATGATACCAGGGGGTTTCTTCCTCCTGGAAGGTCAGGGAGATCAGCTGGGTGTTAAGGCCGTGAATGCGAAGGTTTTCAAAGATCTTGTAATATCCTTCCACCTGAAGATAAAAGCGGTCACTGAGGTTCATCCGCAGGTTTGCGGAATAATAAGTAGTTCCGGAAGGCGGCTGATCCTCATTGGTCATGATCCAGAAGTCCGTGCTGTTGATATTGAAAAAATCGAGGCGATGCAGGTATTGATAGTTCTTACTGAAGCCGATTCCGGCCGAGACATCCGAAGCGGGAAAGAAGCGGACCATGATCCGCGGAGAATAATTCAGGTACTTCCCGTTGCTGTAATAATACAAGCGATTTCCCAGCTGCACACTGGCTTCATTTCCGGGTCGTAATTCCACTTCCCCGTACAGATCCAGCAGCTGACTGGTTCTGCGGCTTCGGAAAGAATCAGCCTGAAGCCTGAGTTCACGATACTCCACTTCAAAATCACTGTAGGCAACTCCGTATTTAAGGCTGCCCGTATCAAAATGAGTGGTAAAACTCTGTCCGGCATTGAATTCCCGGAGTTCATTATCCAGGATCAGAGGGCTGATGGTTATCTCGATGCTGCTCCGGTCTCCATTCTGAATGGTTTCCGCTATGGCCGCTGCGTCTGTTTTAAGATAGTCGGAGTAGTAGTCGCTGAAGCCCAGGTGACTTCGGGAAGAGGTGCGGGTTCCCGGCTGTGTATGATAGGATGCGGAAAGGATCTTATTGGACCAGTTATTGCTGGTCTCAAAGTCGAGCGTATTATTGAAGATCCGGCGGCTGTAATTCTGGGAGGCTTCATCTTCCCCGACGTACGCGCTGAGGATGATTTGGGATCCATTTGCCCGTTCCACATATACTTTGCTGTGCAGGTCATAAAAAGCCGCACTGGTTGATAGTACAGTACGGTTCCGCTGAGTGATGGCCTCGTACACCGGATCCTGAAAATCAAAAGGACGGTCGATGTCGAGCCCGAACTCGATCAGCGACCGGTTGTTAAGCCAGTCCATCTGGTCAAGCAAAGAAAACCGACCGGAAACGAGCCAGCTGGCTCTTCCTTTCCGAATAGGTCCTTCTACGGTCGCGTTTAACGCGGTATTACTGAACCCGCCCGATCCGGAAACCTCCTGCAGGGCTCCTGTTTTTGTGATCAGGGAAAGCACACCGCCGTGAGGCGCCCGGAACTCAGCGGGAGTTACGTCATAGAAAAAACCGCTTGTTTTGAGGATGTCCGCGTTCATGGCATCAATGAGGCCGAAAAGATGGCTCTGGTTGTACATGGTCTGGCCGTCGAGCAGCACCCTGAATCCGTCCGGTGAGCTTCCCCTGACACTCAGTCCGTCGTTCACGGCAGATTCTGTTTGCACGGCTGGCAGCGTCTGGAGTGAACGGATGGAATTGACTTCCCCCAACGGACTGAAGGCTCCCATTTTGATCAGCCCGTCGAACAGGCTGTCGGAGGCATTATACATGTAGGAACCCCGGACCACGATTTCTTTACTGGAATAGGCACCCGGTGAAAGCCGTATCGCGAGGTCGACCCAGGTGGTCTGTTCACTAAGGTCAAGCTCCAGCCGTAGGGGATCGTAACCGGTAAAAGAAAAAAGAAGGGACAGGCTTTCCTGATCGGTGGGGATAATGGCATGAAAGACTCCGTTCAGGCTTGCGGCCGTTCCGGTCAGGCTTCCATGCTCAAGCCACGAGACGGTGGCAAAAGGAAGGCGCTCGCCTGTCTCATCGTCCAGGATATAGCCGGATATTCTGACCTCATTGGCCGAAGGCCGGCCTCCATTGCTAAACAGGAGAGCCTGCTTACGGGTTTGGTCCACCTTAAGGCCGATATTGATCCTGGAAAGCTCCTTAATAAGCTCCGGAAATACCTCCCCGGCTTCACAGATCAGGTCCAGCCTGACTCCGGCGACCAGAGATTCGCGATACAGAAACTTTACATCGGATCGTTTTTCCACTTCATGGATCACATTCAGCAGAGGTTCGTCCCGAAACTCATAATCCTGCGCATAAAGCTCCGGTAGCGGACAAAACACCACCATAACGGTTAGTAGTATGAATCTGAATGGTAGCATTCCCTTAGTTTAATGGAATAAAGCGATAGTTCTGCTCACCGGTTTTTCGGAAGGTTCCGCCAAGTATGATTCCAAGGTCAGAAAGGGTGCTGTCGGTATCTCCCAGAATGATGGTGCCTCCCAGAAGCTCATCCGGATCCGGTATGGCTTCAGCATGGATGGTGATATTATAGTGCTGCTCCAGTTCATCAAGTGCTTTGGAGATGGTGGTATTGTCCAGCATCAGGAGGTTGTTCATCCAGTCGGTATATGTCTGAGCAACGCTGGCATCACGCTTTACAAGGGCTCCGTCTGAAAGGCTGGCCGCCTCACCCGGTTCCAGTATCACACTCTGCCGGTTTTTGCTTTCGAAGCGAACAGAGCCTTCTTGCAGATAAACAGCGGGCGCGTCTCCCCAGGAACTCAGGTTAAAGCGTGTTCCCAGAACAGTGGCTGTGGCAGCTCCGGCTTCAACGCTAAAGGGCCGTTCCGGATCATGCTCAACATCAAAAAATCCTTCCCCGATGATTCGGTAACTGCGTAATGCAGGGTCTGATCCCAGGGCCAGCAGGGTGGAGTAGGGGCGCAGCGTAACAAGGGATCCGTCCTGAAGCACCACTTCGCTGATCTCGGCCAGGCTTTCCCCAACCACGACAGGCCGGGACTGGTTATAGAGGAATAAACCCGTAAATGCGGCTATGAGGACGGTTGCTGCAACGGCGAACTTAACGAAGCCGCTGTTTTTATAGAAAGGAAGTACACGCGCCTTTTGGCGGGCTTTTGTACTGTGCTCAATGTTCTCCCATAGTTCAGACGACCATTCCGTGGACGAGATCTCGTCCAGCTCGGCTTTTTTATAGTCGAACAACTCATCCGGCAGGGTATCCTGCAGGCTATCCAGGCCGCTCCTGTTTTCCAGGGCTTCACCTATTTGCCTTGCCAGCAAAAGGTCGCGGTCGTTGTCTGGTAATTGTCGTTCTTGTGTGGTCATGATACTGAATAACAGGAAAAGCAGGCCGTTTCCACAGCCTGCTATTCAATATTACGGGTTAGTTGTCTTACTCTCCATCATCTCGGCTACCATCTCTGAGGGAGAATCGGATTACCTGAGGAACTTTTTCGAATCTCAGGAGCGCGGTTCCGTCGCCGGCAAACTCAATGCTGCCTTCCACTACTTTCTGT
The DNA here is from genome assembly GCA_965267385.1 of Balneola sp. GTDB lineage: Bacteria > Bacteroidota > Rhodothermia > Balneolales > Balneolaceae > Balneola. The sequence continues at coordinate 1,630,616 of OZ253957.1, read as the reverse complement.
TCAATTCGATTGCCTACCGTAGTGTTGATGGCCAGGCTGTAGCTCAGAGTTCCGGTTACACCTTGCTCCAGGTTACCATAGGTGGCTACAGAGTCTTTGCTGATCTGGATGTCATCCATGTCTATGGAAAGCTCGTAGCTTCGGGAGGCGTTGGTTTCGCCATCATCCAGTACGGCGTTGGTTTCTCCAAAACTCTTATGCGAACCGTCAATGCCCAGGGTGCTGCTGCTTGCATGGAGGCCGGAGATATAGAAGGTATCCATGCGGGCGAATTCCGAATCATGGTTCTGTGCTTCAATAGAACCGGCGATGTTGCTGGTGAAATCAATAGCTTCGATTGAATTACGTTCCGCCCGCGGATAGGCGATCCATTCGTTTTCAGGATTGGTAAAAATATAGGTGTTTACCAGGCTTACCTGCTTGTTCACACGTTCATTGCTGACTGAGCGGCTGAACTCAATGGTATGTGTACCGGTGTCAGGATCATAGCTGTAGCTGAAATTACTTTCAGAGCTGCGACCGCCCCGGTTACCTTCATCATCGCCATTCGACTTCGCGCTTTCGGGAGAATCCCCGTAAGCGATACCTTCCGTGCCTACGGTGGAGAAGGCGTCATACATACTGTTCATGATTCCTGAGGTTTCATCCGCAGTGGACTCCGTCAGAATTACCGTTGCCACCTCAATGTCTTCTTCAGACAGGGTTTCAACTTCATTGTTTACGCTGGAACAGGCCGCGAATGTGATCATCAAGCCCAGTGCCAGGGTGCTTAACTTCAGATAGTTATTGAGTGGTTTCATAATAGTTACCTTTGTTTTGATTAAAGACATTCCGTCGTTTGCCTTTAATACACTCAGGGAATCCGATACCCCTAAAAAAAAGTCAAAAAATTCTTAACTCGTTGATTATCGGTACTTTTCAAGGGCTTTTCTAAGGTCTTTAAGGGCCAGCCCCATATGATTTTCCACGGTTTTGACGGATACCTGCAGTATCTCTGCCGTCTCTTTATAGGTAAACTCCTGTATAAAGCAAAGCCGGAACACTTCCTGTCTTTTTTCCGGCATGGCGTTGATCGCCTCCTCAATGTCTTTGTTGAGTTCCCGGTTGTTTTCGGGCTCAGGAGGCAGCTCTTCCGACACTGGTTCCTCCGGCTCGGCTTCCCGGTCAAACTTAGAGTGGTCCCTGAAAAGATTCAGCATCCTCGTGTAAGCGATGCGGAACAGGTAAGAGCGAAGCGACTTATGCTCATCGATATCCGATCTTTTTTCCCAGATCATCACGAATGCCTGTTGTACCAGGTCTTTGGCGGCTTCTTGAGAACACCCTTTTTTTAATAGAAAATTGATCAGATATCTGTGATATTGATCGAAGAAGGTTTTGAAGGCCGCATGATCTCCGTTTTTGATTCGCAATAACAGTTCCGGATCATCGAGATCATCCGGACTCTGAGCCGCCAGCAATATGATGAGTTGTAATAGCAATGAATTCATGCTGAGAATATACTTCCACCCATTCAACTTGTACAATCCTTATTGATACTGTTCCTTTAATGAGAATCCTGTATTCACTTATCCTCTTACTGATAGCGGGAGGCTGGTCTCACCAGAGCCAGTCGGTATTGCTTTATAACGAAAAAACGGAGGACGGGCTCATTGTACACGGTAAAAATGAGAACTTCTATCCGGTTACGGTAGAGGTGGATCTCAACATCAAAAACCTGGAACCCGATAAAAAAGGCAGCCTGATAGATGTGATCAGCGCCAAAAAAGAAAAAGAGCTGCTCCGGCTGAAGGTAAAGGATGTCTATCAGGATTACGGAGTGAGTTATCGCTATTCCTACTCGATGGGGAGTATCTTTGCCCGGCATGACGACAGCTATGCTTACAGACTTCCGTACCGCAAAGGAAGTTCCTACCGGCTGGATCAGGGTTACGGAGGTTCATTTTCCCATTATGCGGAAGCCACCTACGCGCTTGATTTCAAGATGGAGGAAGGCACTCCGGTCTATGCCGCCCGGAATGGCCTGGTGGTGAGTACGGAGGATCGCTTCGACCGGGGCGGGCCCAGCCGGGATTTCATGCCTTATACCAACAGTATCACCATCCTGCACGAAGACGGTACTTTTGCTGATTACGCGCACCTGCAGAAAGGAGGGGTGCTCGTAAAACCGGGTCAGAGGGTAAGCGCGGGCCAGCATATAGGCTATTCCGGCTCCACCGGATTCACTACAGGGCCCCATTTACATTTCGCGGTAAAGCGTGCCATCAGAGGAGGAAAATACATCACCCTGCCCGTAAAGTTCCGTACTGTAAAAGGCATCGTCGATGAACTGGAAGAAGGGAAAAGCTACACCTCCTACTGAGTAGTGGCTCAGCTTACTTCTTAGCCTCTTCCTTTAATTCATCCAGAGACAACCCTTCCATGACCGCATCGTAGTTGGATATATCTTTGGGAAGGATGATGTCGTTGGTGCTTCTCCCCAGTCCAGAAAGGGTGTCCAGGTACTTTTCCGCCAGCCGTAAACGCATGGCATCGGTACCATTCGGCTGAGACAGGGCTTCGGCTACCCGCTCAATGGAAACAGCGGTTGCTTCCGCCAGCGCCTCGATCTCCTGAGCTATACCTTCCGCTTCATTGATACGGCGCTGCATTTCGGCTTCCGAAATATTTATGATCTCCGCCTTCTTACCTTCGGCATCATTGATCTTGGAACCTTTTACCCCTTCGGACCGGGCGATCACGGCACGGCGATCGCGTTCGGCTGTCATCTGGCGCTCCATGGCATTCTGAACCGTGCGGGGCGTTACGATATTCTTGATCTCATAGCGGTGCACTTTGATGCCCCAGGGCTGCTCCATTTCAGCCAGTACTTTGACCACTTCTTTACTCATGTAGGCGCGCTCTTCAAAGGTCTGATCCAGATCCATGAGCCCGATCACGGAGCGTGTGGTGGTTTGGGCCAGCTGGATAGCCGCATAACGGTAATTCGTGACGCCGTAACTGGCATTCACGGGATCCACCACACTGATATAGATCACGCCGTCCACTTCCACCTTTACATTGTCTTTGGTGAAGCACTCCTGAGGCTCCACTTCAATGGTTTCTTCCCGCAAGTCCTGCTTGTAAACCACTTTGTCAAGAAAGGGGATGAGCGCGTGAAAGCCCGGACCCAGGGTTTTGTGGTAATTACCAAGCCGCTCCACGATATAGGCGTACTGATTGGGCACCAGTCTCAGCGACTTGATGATCTTAAAGATCAGGTAGATGGAGAAGAGCCCCAGTAATATCTGACTGATTATTTCCAGTATTTCCATGATTAGTTTCCTCCTGATTGAACTTCGGGGTTGGCCGGACTTTTCTCTTTGGTATGATCACTTACTTTGCTGACCCCCTCAAAAAAGGTCTTCAGATTTGCCGTTTCGGTTGGGAGTACTGAGATATTGGACTGTTTGACGATTTCTCCGAATTCTTCGATGTACTGCTCAACCAGCTTGGTTTTGACAGCAAGTTTACCGCCGGGTTTGGCGATGGCTTCCGCAATACGATTGATTCCTTTCGCGGTAGCCGTGGCAACCAGCTCTATTTCCTTGGCTTTTCCTTTCGCTACGTTGATGCGCCTTTGTCGTTCTGCCTCTGAGAGCAGTACCTGGCTTGTTTGTTCCCCCTCAGATTCATTGATGCGTGCCTGCCGGTACCCCTCGGAATGGGTGATCTCGGCACGCTTTTCGCGTTCCGCCTCCATCTGTTTTTCCATGGTATCCACGATCTCATTGGAAGGGCGGATATTCTTGATCTCGTAGCGAAGTACCTTGATACCCCAGGGGTCCGCGGCTTTGTCGATCTCCCGGACGATGTTCTCATTCATCTGCTCCCGCTCCGAGAAGGTGTCGTCGAGGGTAATCTTGCCGACTTCGCTCCGCATCGTTGTCTGGGCCAGATTAACGGCCGCAGCCTGGTAGTCAGAGATTCCGTAACTGGCTTTATAGGCGTCCATCACCTTGATGTAAACCAGCCCATCCACAGCCACTTCGATGTTGTCTTTGGTGATACAGGTCTGGGAGGGAACATCCAGCACCTGTTCCCGCATTTCCCTGCGGTAAGCCGGCCTGTCCACAAAGGGAATCAGGAAATGAAAGCCGGGTTTAAGGTTCTTCTTGAATTTACCCAGTCGCTCCTGGATCACCTCCTCCCTGAACTCCACGATGATGAAGAGTCTGGTAAGGATGAAATAGGTAACCACAAGGGTCAATAAAATAGGAGTCCAGATCATGATAAGATCCCCGTGTTGATTATTCTTTTAATTTCCTTTGGTCCTGTCCGCTGATCTGCTGTACAGGCTCAACGATCCAGGTGGTGTTTTCTCTGTATTTGATGCGAACTTTCGTTCCGGCCGGAATCTCGCCGTCCAGGGATCTTGCCTGCCACGATATTCCCTGATACCGGATCCTACCATCGTTATTCTGCTCATTGACGGCTTCCACCACTTCAACGATCTGATCCATGGCCTCATAATCCTCATCGGCCACCTTGAAGGAAGTTTCTCCCGGAAAGTATCTCCGGATGATCGGACGAATGATGATGGTAAGCGCCACCGAAATAAACAGCCAGGACATCGTCGCCATAGCAGGATCTTCGAAGAGGCCAAACAAACGCAATACCCCGATGAGCAGCCCGCTGAAGCCAAGCGTAATAGCAATCCCGGTAGGCACGGCCATTTCCAGCAGCATCAGCAGAACCCCTCCGATCAGAAAAACCCAGGTCAGAATCTCACCATCCATCAGCTTGAGTGTTGTTTTTATTTACCATGGTAGATAGCAAATTGAGCATTAAAAAACAGCCGGTTCAGGCACTAATTTTCAATTATTTTGCTTTATACTCTTCCATGTCTGAAAATGAACAGCAAAAATACAGCATTGCAACTCTCAGGGAGACGCTGATCAAGATCTTCCGGCTGAGCAAGCCTTACCGAGGGCGCTTCTATTCCGCCACCGCATTGGTTCTTATGGCTTCAGCCATCTGGCTTACGGTACCTCTGGGACTCCGGGAACTGCTGGATGCCGTGTTTGACGCGGGGGACGAAGGGCTGTTGAATGTGCTCGCACTCGGACTTATGGGCCTTTTTGTATTTCAGGCGTTCTTTAGCTTTTCGGGAAATTATCTGCTGGAGTGGGTAGGCGAGCGGGTGGTCACCGATCTCAGAAAAAAGCTGTATGAACATCTTCACCGGCTGGGGTTTCGTTTTTTTGCTGAACGGCGCCTGGGAGAGATCACTTCCCGCCTTACCAACGATGTGGGCTCCATCCGAACGGCCCTGACCGATTCTTTACCTCAACTACTGACAATCTCTTTTTCCATGATCGGTTCAGTGTCGCTGATGGTTGCCCTGAATTGGAGGCTCAGCGGGGTGATCTTTCTCACCGTTCCGTTCATCACCATTGCCACCCGATACTTCGGTATGAAGATCCGGAAACTATCCCGAAGCATACAGGACGATCTGGCTGACTCAACTGCTGTGGCCGAGGATGCCCTCGGGGCAATTCGTCTGGTTAAAGCCTTTGTGCGTGAGGATTATGAAGTTGGGCGATATACCAATGCGGTAGAGAAGCTTTTTCTGACGGCACGACGCAAAATGATCCTTACGGAATTATTCTGGTCGGGAGTGGGAATCATGTTCATGAGCACCCTGGTCATCATCTTCTGGTATGGCGGCAAAGAGGTGTTGGCGGGTAGACTGACGGCTGGGGACCTGGTCGCTTTTATCATCTATGCGCTTAATATTTCCCGGTCAATCAGTCAGACTTCCCGATTGTATGCGGCCGTGAACACGGCAGCGGGAGCGTCCGAACGAATATTCGAATTACTGGATGAGGAACCGGAGATCAGGGACCGGGAAGGAGCCCTTGAGCTGAACGGGGTAACAGGAATGCTGGAGTTTGAGCGGCTCAGTTTTTCTTATGAAGAGGGAAGGGATGTTCTGAAGGAGATCAGTTTTACGGCACAGCCCGGACAAACTATCGCTCTGGTAGGTCCGAGCGGTGCTGGAAAGACCACTCTGTTGAATCTGATCCCTCGTTTCTACGATCCGGGAAGCGGAAGCATCAAACTGGATGGCCGGGATATCCGGGACCTTCAAGTCAGGTCTTTGCGATCACACATTTCAGTAGTACCACAGGAAGTGCATTTATTTGGTAGCAGTATCGCGGAAAATATCCGCTACGGAAAACTTGATGCGACCGAAGAGGAGGTGATTCAGGCGGCGAAGGATGCCAACGCGCATGAATTTATCAGTCAAATTCCGGAGGGATATCAGGCGCTGATTGGAGAGAAAGGGGTGAAACTGAGTGGGGGACAGCGACAGCGTCTCGCGATCGCCCGGGCACTCCTGAAGGATCCCAAGATACTTTTACTGGATGAGGCCACTTCCGCGCTGGACTCCGAATCCGAAGCGCAAGTACAGGAAGCGCTCTATCGTCTCATGGAAGACAGGACGACCTTTGTGATAGCTCACCGCCTTTCGACGATCCAGCATGCCGATCGCATTCTGGTACTGGATGAAGGCAGGATCATAGAAGACGGAACCCATCAGCAGCTGCTGGAGGCCGGAGGCCTGTACAGTCATTTGTATGAACTTCAGTTCAGAGAACTGGATTCAGCCCGGTCCGGAGATCAGTTGTCCGCATTGTAAGCGATGATCACATCGGGGTAGCTCATATTCTCAAGCAGGTTTCGGTTTTGCAGTTCCTGCAGAAAGCTTACAGGTACTCCGGAAGAACTTAAGGCGATAATGCCGGAGTAATTGAAGGTGTTCAGTAATCCCGCTTGTTGCAGTTCCGCGAGATAAGAAACCGGCGTTCCGCTGCTCGAAAACCCTATGATTGCGGAATAGTTGAATTCATCGAGGAAACCGGCTTCGTTCATTTGGTCCAGATACGAAATGGGGGTTCCGCTGGAGGCAAATCCTATGATCGCTGAATAGTTGAAGTCATCGGCATAGCCTGACTCACTGAATTGGTTGAGGTATTCGATCGAGGTGCCGGAGCTGTAGAAACCAATGATCGCAGAGTAATTGTACTTGTCAATATATCCGGCTGCTTTCATCTGGTTGAGGTAATCCACTGAAACTCCCGAATTATACAGTCCGATGATACCCGAGTAGTTGAACTCATTCAGCAAGCCAGCTTCTTCCAGTAGCTGAAGATAAGCAATGGGCACACTTCCGTTATAAAAGCCCGATATTGCAGAATAGTTGAACTCATTCAGATAGCCCGCATTTTGAAGTTCTGTCAGATAGCTTAAGGGGACTCCTGAACTGTACAGTCCCCGCAGGGCGTTATTGTTGAAAGTGTTGGTAAAACCCAGTTCCTGTGCCTGACTCAGGTAATCCAGGAAGTTTTCATTGCTTTGTTGCTGAGGTACCGGCGGGGGAGGGGGAAGCTGCTGTGCCTGTACCGGCGGTGCGGGAGCCGTATTATTGCCAATTACGTATTGCTGTGACTCATCATCAAAAAGCCCGAATCCATCGGTCTGGAAAAACAGCCAGGCCGGGATCACCAAAAAGATCAGCAGCGCGATAAGATTTCTCTTGGTACTGGGTTCGGGGGGCAGGTACTCCTCTTCGTGAGATTCCGTGAGGGATCGATCTCCGCGAGCCTGCTCATCGATATATTCATCCAGATCAAAATCCGGATCGTTGTTTTTGAGGTCGTTTCTGAAGCGTTGTTGTGCCATAATGATTACTGTCCGTCAATTTGATACGCCTCGATCACCGATCGATACGACATGTTATCCAAAAGTCCCCGTTCATTCAGTTCTTTCATAAAGCTGACCGGTACGGAGGCCTGGTACAGGTTGGATATGGATGTACTTCCAAAGTTATCCAGTATCCCTGCCTGGTTAATTTCGCTGATATAGCTGATGGGGACGCCGTTTTCATACAGCCTGGAGATCGAAGTACTTCCAAAATCATCTAAAATGCCCGCCTGTTCAAAGCTGAGGATATACTCAAAGGGAACCTGGTTGCTGTACAATCTTGAGATGGACGTGCTGCCGAAGTTATCCAGGATGCCCGATTGCTGATATAGCATCACATAGTCCACAGGAACATCATTACTGAAGAGCCGGGCTATGCCGGAGCCCCCAAAATCATCAATGAGTCCAGCCTGCCCCATCTGGTCTATATATTCAATCGGTACGCTGTTTCGATAGAGGTTAGACAGAGAAGTGCTCCCGAATTCATCAAGATATCCCAGTTCGTTAAGTGCAGCCATGTAGTCGGTAAAACTCATGTCCAGATCTGATGTTGCTTCAGGGGCATTTCCGGGAAGGGTGGTAAACTCGGGAATATCAATATCTGGAATTTCGATATCGGGAATGTCGATGTCCGGAATTTCAATTTCAGGGATCTCGATCTGAAAAGACTGGCCGGAACCGGTCGTTACCTGCACGGTTTGTTGACTTTGAGAGCTTCCGAAGATACTGTTGTAGGCCTGTGCAGGGCTCCAGTCATGATACCAGAGGAAGGCCATCAGGGCTATGCCAAGAGTTAAAGCCGTGTTTTTAAGCCAGTATTGCTCTTTCTCTTCTTCTTCTTCCAGTTCCGGTTCTTCCTGATAAGAAGAATCCTGCTGACGGGCCTGCTCTTCGATATACGCGTCGAGATCGAAGTCAGGATCGTCGCCTGAATAGTTGGTTCGGTATCTGCCCTTTTCTGATGTCATAACACAAAAATTTCTGTAAGCTGACGAATTAACGTCCCGCTTTGTTTCAATAGTAGGCAAATGAATGACGAATCAGAAAAAGCTTTTACAATTGACAAAGCCTGACAGGCAGGATCAGGCCTTATTTTCTGGCTTCTCCTTCATATAACAGTTCGGCCAGCTCAACCAGCTTTATGAACTCAGACCGGTATCCGTGTTGGTCGGTTCCTTTTCCGAAGGCAGCCAGTTTTTTAACCAACCCGAAAGAACTGTTGGCTTTGAACCTGGAGTTGCGAAGCAACATCCCGAAGGAAGCCACTGAAGCGGCAAACGAAAGGTCCCGGGACATGGGCTTCATTTCTTCCGGGCTGCGGATCACTTCGCTTAACAGAATGCTGGAATCCCCATCGGGTAGTTTATACCGCAGCTTGACGGTCATCAGTTCATCCGAATACTGTTCAACCGGGGTGTTGGGGGTCTGATATTTAAGAGGGTCCACATCGGTGAGATTGGTATCGGCTTCAACCCCTGCAGGGATGATCTCATACAACGCCGTTACGGTATGTCCCGCTCCGAGCTCACCTGCATCTTTGGTGTCATCATCGAAATCCTGATCATTCAGTAAACGGTTCTCGTAACCGATAAGCCGGTAAGCCTGGACCGTTTGGGGATTGAACTCCACCTGGATCTTTACATCCTTGGCGATGGTGTGGAGGGTTCCGCCCATTTCGTTGACCAGCACCTTTTTGGCTTCCAGCAAATTGTCGATATAGTAGTAATTCCCGTTTCCGTTATCAGCGATCTTCTCCATCTTGGAATCTTTGAGGTTTCCGCTGCCAAAACCCAGAACCGACAGAAAGATCCCCTGGTCGCGCCGTTGTTCGATCAGATCGACCAGTTCTCCATCACTGGTCACACCGACATTGAAATCTCCGTCCGTGGCCAGTATAACCCGGTTGTTGCCATCATTCCGGAAATGTTCTGCAGCGGTTTCATAGGCCAGCCTGATTCCTTGTGCTCCGGCTGTAGAACCTCCCGCGCGTAAATTATTGAGAGCCTCCAGAATGGTTTCCTTCTCATCACCTGAAGTGGGTGGGAGCACAAGCCCTGAGCTTCCTGCGTACACCACAATGGATACATAGTCATCTTCATCCAGCTGATTGACCAGCAGCTTGAATCCCTTTTTCAAGAGCGGGAGCTTGCTGGGTGAGTTCATGGAGCCGGATACATCCAGCAGGAAGACGAGGTTACTGGGAGGAAGGTCTTCGTCCCGGATCTTATCCCCCTGGATACCGATCTGAACCAGTTTGTGCTCCGGCTTCCAGGGCGCAGCAGCCACTTCGGTGTGTACCGAAAAAGGATGCCTGTCGTCAGGGGCCTGATAATCGTAGCTGAAGTAGTTGATCATCTCCTCAATCCTGACGGCATCAGGAACGGGGAGCTGACCGTCCAGGATCATTCTGCGGACGTTAGAATAGGAGGCCGCATCCACATCGATCGAGAAAGTGGAAAGAGGGGTTTTTCCGGCCCATTTAAAAATATTCTCATTGACAGGGTCGTACTGCTCGGTATTGAACTGTGGATAGTATGCGGGGGAAGGGTTCGCTTGTACATTGCCGTTGTAGCTTAATGCCGCCTTGCTTCTGGACAGCTGGTCGGCCAACTGCCTTTCATAAGCTGTTATGGCCGTTTCCTGAAGAACCTTACTCTCCGGTTTCAGCTTTACGATCAGTTCACTGAGTCCCTTTTTGGTGACCTCTATCTTCCCTTTGTGAGACTGATATCCGACGAGACTTACGGTCAGTGTATATATGCCCGGCTGTAGGGTGAATTCAAAATTACCCTTCAGGTCGGTAGATGTAAGTAAATTGTATTCCTCAATTGATACCGAGGCACCGGAGACCGGTTTCTGGGTGTCTGCGTCAATAACCCGTCCTTTTAACTGTACGGCATTGTATTGCTCTCTTGAATGATGGTGGAGATCTGATGCTTCGGGTAAGATAAGCAGCAGGATAGTGGCCAGAAGGATTTTCATAGAATGCTCCCTGATAGGATTGGATGTTCAGCAACAACCTAGTCGTTTAAGGTCTGCCCGGAAATCACATAAGTATGTGAGTATGACGAAAAGATGAACTAAAAAGTCTTAATCGTTATAATCAGGGCAACCATCCCAAATGAGATACCTATGAAAATGATCCGATCTTCTCTGCTGATATTGACAACCGCAATACTTATGAGCGGTGTAGCGCGTGCTCAGATACCGGTATCACTGGAGCTTCCCAGGGTGAGCCCTAAAGAAACCAGAAGCATTACGATCGGGTTTACCACAATCGGATTTGAGTACAGCTCGGTAGGGGTGAAAGGAAGAGAGATATGGGGAGGCGTGGTTCCGTATGGTGAGATATGGCGAACCGGGGCAAATGAGAATACCGTTTTCAGCGTCACAGACGATGTTTTAATAAACGGAGAACCTCTGAAAGCGGGCGAATATGCGATGTTCACGATTCCTGAAGAGGATAGCTGGACCCTAATCTTTTCTGAATTCTCGGAAGCCTGGGGGAGTTTTTTCTATAAGCAGGAGGAAGATGCGCTGAGAATCAAAGTTACCCCGGAAGAGATGAACAGCACCTATGAGTGGATGAAATTCTCTTTTGAAAACTATACCGACACTTCTGTTGACATGTCACTAAAATGGGCCGGGCTCAAGATCCCCTTTACAGTAGAGATACCCCGTGAAGTGACCTTCCGGCACATTGAGGACCAGTTCAGGACACTTCCCGCCTTCAGCTGGCAGGGTTGGGTTCAGGGAGCCTCATACCTGCTGAACAATAACTACATGCTGGATAAGGCATTAAGCTGGGCGCAACGGGCAACCCAGATCGAGGAAAATGTACAAACACAGGGTTTGTATGCCAAGCTGTTGGTAATGAACGATCGGAAAGACGAAGGCCTCAAAATGGCATCCGGGATGACAAAGCGATGGACAGATAACTGGCGGTCCCATTACTCCGCTGCAGAAGTCTATGAAGTGGCCGGCGAGATTGCCAAAGCGAAAGAGTCATACAAAAAAGCAATCGAAACAGCGGAAAATGAGCGGACCAAAACAGCTCTACAACGAAGGCTGGATGCACTGAATAATAAATAGGATCACCAGGGAAGATCATCCAGGTCCACGTTTCCACCTGTGATGATGATACCTACTCTTTTTCCCTCAAATCGATCCGGGGCATTGAAAACCGCCGCTACCGGTACAGCGCAGGAGGGTTCAATGATCATATTCATTCGCTCCCAGATAAAGCGCATTGCTTCGATGATCGATTCTTCACTTACCGTGAGAATATCGTCCACCCGATCTTTGATGATCGAAAAAGGAAGATCACCCAGAGAAGTTCTTAATCCGTCTGCAATGGTACGGGTGCTGTAAACCGGCTGCAGTTTCCCGGAAACAAATGAGCGATAGGCGTCATCGGCTTCCTCCGGCTCAGCGCCGATCACCCCAATCTCCGGGTTCATGGATTTGGCAGAGATGGCGGTGCCGCTCAGGAGTCCGCCACCTCCAACGGGAGTCAGGATAACGTCCAGATCCGGATAATCTTCCAGAAGCTCGATCGCGGCGGTTCCCTGTCCGGCAATAATGCGCGCATCGTTGTATGGGTGAATGACCGTGGCCCCGTTCTCTTCGATAACTTCCCTGAGCCTGCTTTCCCGGGCTTCCAGGGTGGCTTCACAAAAGGTGATCCGCGCGCCATAATTACGGACGGCCTCTACCTTAACCTTGGGTGCGTTTTCTGGCATGACCACATCGGCCTGTATTCCCCTTAATTTAGCCGCCAGTGCCAAAGCCTGCGCGTGATTGCCGGAGGAATGCGTAGCTACACCTTTCATGGCGTCCTCGTCAGACAGCGTCATCACAGCGTGACAGGCCCCTCTGAATTTAAAGGCACCCACTTTTTGGAAATTCTCACATTTAAAAAAGAGCTCCGCTCCGGCTCTTTCATTTACCTTTCGGGAGCTAAGTACGGGGCTTCGGTGAACAAAGGGGCGGATCACCTCATGCGCGTCTTGGATATCACTAAAAGAAGGAGGGGTCTGTAGATCGGTCATAGGAAATATGGTTTGAACGAAGGTACGGAGAATATCGGTACCAGGGCAGTCCGGAGGGAATTCAGCCGGGTGTAAAAGTTGGAAAAATGAATCAAAGGACAACGCAAAAAAAGAAGGGTCTCCTTATCTACATTTAAAAAAGGAGTTTCAGATTGAAGTGGATCGGTATTGCGGTAATGGTAAGTGTATTCAGCGCGGGATCACTGCATGCGCAAAGCGGGATCAGTCTTACCAAGATCGATGAGCCCGTTAAACTTGACGGGGTACCGGACGAGCCGTTCTGGCAACGCATCGAAGCGCTACCCATGGTTCAGTATGAGCCCACTTTCAGGGGTGCCATGAAAGAGCGTACCGAGATACGGATAGCTTACGATGAGAATTTCATCTACGTAGCCGGCAAAATGTTTACAAAGGATCCCTCCAGCATTACGACCAACTCCTTGTACCGCGACCGCTACAGCAGTGATGATGTGTTCGCGATTATCATTGACGGTTTCAACGACAACCAGAACGCCACCTGGTTCTTCATAAACCCGGATGGGGTACGTTTTGATGTGGCCTTATCCAATGACGCCGACTTCAGTGGAGGCAGAAATTCTTTCAACCCAAGCTATAACACCTTTTGGGATGCCGCTACCACGCGAACAGAGGAGGGCTGGTTCGCCGAAATGAGAATCCCCTTTTCCAGCATCGGGATCCAGGTACAGAACGGAGATGCTGAAATCGGCTTTATTACCTACCGATGGATCACACATCTGAACGAAAGGCACATATTTCCGGCCATTCCGCCAAACTGGAGCCTGGGTAACGCCAAGCCCTCTCAGGCTTACGATGTGGTTCTGAAGGGGGTCAGATCCAGGAACCCGGTGTACTTTACTCCCTACGGACTCGGAGGCTACAGTACGGTCTCGGACCTGAATGCGGATTCATCATCCTACCAGTATAACGATGATCCGAAAACCGATCTGGGCTTCGACCTTAAGTATAACGTCACGAACAACCTGACCCTTGATGTAACGGTAAATACCGATTTTGCCCAGGTAGAAGCGGATGATCAGCAACTCAACCTTTCGAGGTTTTCACTCTTCTTTCCGGAAAAGCGACAGTTCTTTCAGCAGCGGTCTTCTCAGTTCGATTTCAACTACGGGGGAGACCGGGTGTTTTACAGCCGGAGAATCGGACTGGACAACAGGGGGAATCCGGTTCGCATTCTGGGAGGAGCACGGTTGACAGGCCGGGTGGGAAAGGTGGATGTAGGTCTGCTGAACCTGCAAACGGGAAGCAGCGACAACCTGCCTTCAGAAAACTTTGGGGTACTGAGGCTCAAAGCCGAGGTTTTTAACCCCCGTTCATTTATAGGAGGCATTTTTACAAGCCGGCTTGCAGACGGAAGTTCAAATTATGTGTATGGGATAGACGGGGACATCAACCTGAGCGGGGACCACTTTTTTGAGCTCAGAGCCAGTGAAACCGAAGACTCGGATTATGCCGAAGGTATTACGGGAACCGGCGCGTTCCGTGCCGCCGTCAGGAAGTCCACGAATACCGGTTTTAACTACCAGCTGATCTTCAACAGGATGGGAGAGAACTACAATCCGGGTATAGGTTTTGTGCGCATACCGGGGACCACGGAAAATCAGGCCATTCTGGGTTACGGCTGGCTGGCTACTGAAGCCTCCGTGTTCCAGAGAAACGGAATCACGGTGTCGTTGTTCAGCAGGAATTATAATGATCAGTACGAATTTCTGAATTACAAGCAGGGCCTGCAGACCCGAACCTCTCGTTTTACCTGGAGCAGCCGGTTCAAACAGCTGGGCAATTTTAACATTAGCGCGATCATAGGCGAAGAAGTGGTTCGTCCGCAGGATACTTTCAACCTGCCGGGAGCTATCTTCATTGATACAGACACCTATCGCACTGAACAGCTGAACATGAGATATGAGCTTTCTGAGGCGTGGAAAGTGGCCGGCAGTATCAACGCCGGATATGGCGACCTGTTTGACGGGACCTTCTTCAGTTTTACGATGAGTCCGCGCTTTTTCGCGTCACGTAAAGTTGAGATCGGCGGGAGTTATAACCTGACGGATCTTCGGTTTCCGGATCGCGCGGGAAGAGCGAATACGCACTTCACAACTCATCTGGGCCAGTTCAGGGGGCAGTATGCTTTCGACAAGAAGGCCTCGGTCAATGTATTTCTGCAGTACAGCAATGTAAGCGAACTAGTGGGGGCCAATATCCGCTTCCGGTATAACTTCAGCGAGGGAAGGGATTTCTGGCTGGTCATCAATGAACAGGCCTATTCCAACAGAGATCCCATGCAGCCCGGCCTGCCCCGTTTGCCATACTTACAAAGCCGGTCTATTTTACTCAAATATACCCACACTTTTATTTTTTAAAGATCAACCAACTACGTCATGAAAAAATCACTGTCCTTCTTTTTGTTTCTTTTCCTTCTTGCTTTTGCTGAGGTTTCAGCCCAGATACAGGAAGCCATTGAACGTTTTCAGTTTGAAACCGATATCAGCTATGATTCGGATATCACATCCCCCTCGGAGTATTTAGGCTATGAGCTGGGTGAGGAATACACGTTTCATCATCAGGTGATGGGCTATTTCCGGTTACTTGCCCGGCAATCGGATAAGATAACGGTTCAGGAATTGGCGCGAACCTATGAAGGTAGGGAACTTATCTATGCGGTGATCACATCGGCTGATAATCAGGACCGGATTGAGGAGATCAGGCAGGCCAATCTGGCCCTGGCCCATAATCCCGGGAACAGTTCAGTTGGGGATCAGCCGGTGGTGGTTTGGATGAGTTATAATGTGCACGGAAACGAGCCTTCCAGTAGTGAGGCCGCCATGCAAACCGCCTATCGTTTAGTAGCAGGTATGGATTCAGATACACAGAACTGGCTGGATCATTCCGTCATCATCATTGATCCCATGCTCAACCCGGACGGCCGCGATCGCTATGTGTATTGGTACAAATCATCCAGAGCCAACATCCTGAATGTACATGCCGAGGACCTGGAACACGACGAAATCTGGCCGGGAGGCCGTACCAATCACTACTGGTTTGACCTGAACCGGGATTGGGTATGGCTGATTCATCCCGAATCGCAGGGCCGAATCAAAGTGTATCAGCAGTGGATGCCTCAGGTGCACATCGATTTTCATGAGCAGGGTTTCAACAACAACTACTTTACCATGCCGGGTACCACTCCGCGCAATCATGAGCTGCCCGAAGACTACGAGTACTGGGCCGATGTATTCGGCAGGGGAGCCATCGAGGAATTTGATGAAGCCCGGGTGAACTTCGAGACGCGCGAGCGCTTCGATTTCTTCTACCCCGGGTACGGTTCTTCTTATCCCAGTATCATGGGAGGGATTGGAATGCTGGCTGAGCAGGGCGGACACAGCCGGGGCGGCCGGGCCGTGGAAACCAATGACGGATATGTGCTTACGCTCCGCCAGCGGGTCTTTGATCACTACAAGAACGGGATCTCTATTGTGAGAACTTCGGTGGAGAACCGGTCGGAGCTGTTGAATTACTTTAAGAACGCCCGGTCCCAATCTGCCCAAAAAGGTAATACCAAAGCCTACATACTCCCTAACAACCCGGATGATTATACCTATGACCTTGTGAACCTGATGCTGAAGCAGGGGGTGACCGTGGAGCAGGCCGATTCAGACTTCAACGTCAGAAATGCCTACAGTTACTGGGACGGACAGGCTTCT
Organism: Balneola sp.; assembly: GCA_965267385.1. GTDB lineage: Bacteria > Bacteroidota > Rhodothermia > Balneolales > Balneolaceae > Balneola. The sequence continues at coordinate 1,614,079 of OZ253957.1, read as the reverse complement.
TCCAGAAGCTTTAAGGCGGGTGATTTCATCATCAGGACCGATCAGCCCTCGCACCTATTCATCAATACGATCATGCGCCGCCAGCTGGAGATCAGGGATAGCGTGATGTACGACATGAGTACCTGGTCGGCCCCGCTGGCATACAATCTGGACGCAGCGTGGAGTACCTCGGACCTGCGTGTGAATACGACCCCTCTGACGGAAGAGCTGTCTCATCCACAGGGCATCACCAATGGCAATGCTCAGTATGCCTATGCCATAGACTGGAAACAGCGAAACGCTCCCAAGGCGCTGGCCCGTCTCTGGAAGCACGGTTACAAGGTGAGGGCTGCAGAAAAAGGGTTTACCAAAGACGGGATGAGTTTTTCCAGAGGCAGCCTGGTGATCCTGATCGGAAGGAATCTGCATAAGGAAAATTCCATCCATGAAGACATTCGCACCATCGCCGCGACTACCGGAGTGGAGATCACCGGATTCAACACCGGGCGAATGGATGAAGGCAGCGACCTGGGATCGCCCAGCAACCGCCCCGTGGAGAAACCACGCGTGGCCCTGATGATGGATTCCGGCTTCAGTTCCTATACCGCCGGACAGTTATGGTTCCTTTTTGATCAGTGGACCGAACTGGGCATTGATCGTATTCGCTCTGACAGTTTTTCCGGACTGGATCTCACGGAATATGACGTGATTCTGATGCCGGGAGGATTCGGACTGAACCGAATATTTGGGGAATCGGACCGGGAGAAGTTAAAGCAGTGGGTGCGCAACGGAGGCGTGCTGATCGGTACGGAAAGCAGTGGGGCCTGGCTGACCAAGGATCAGTCCGGAATAACGCCTGTGGAGCTGTTTGAGGAAGAAGATAAAGAAGACGAACAGGAGATCGATCCGGCTGCTTACACCATGTACAAAGACCGGGAGGACTCCTCCGGACTTCGCCGCATTCCCGGGTCTGCGTTTAAGGCAATGATCGACAATACGCATCCTCTCGCCTTTGGTATGCCTGAGAGACTCTATTCGCTCAAATTCAGCAGTAACGCGCTCAAGCCCGATCCGTCGTTCCACACGGTGGGCTATTATGTAAAAGAAGCGGATGAGGTACTGGCTTCCGGTTATGCCTCTGAAGAGAACAAGGAAAAAGCCGCGGGGAAGGCCTTTGCGGCGGTTCAGAACATGGGCCGCGGACAAGTAGTCTTTTTGCTGGATAATACCCAGTACCGGATGTTCTGGGTGGGACCTGCACGCATGGTGCAGAATGCCGTGATGCTGTTGCCCGGCTTTTGATCCTGTCCCGATCTGATCTTAAAAGCCTCAGCGCATCGCGTTGAGGCTTTTTTATTCTATGTTTCTTCGGAGTCGCTCATTTCGTGTGCCGCATGCCGGTACAGCAGCCCGGAAAACACATACAGAACCGTAAAGAAGGCGGTCACGCCCAGGATCTCGGTAACGGAACTGTAAGGCAGATCCTGCATGCCGATAAAGAGCGCGGCAATACCGATCACAACTACCATAAAAGCCATGGCAAATAGGGTGTAGGCAAGTCCCGAAGGCTTGAAGCCCGAAATTCCCGCTCCCAGAAGCCCCGCACCCGGTACGGCAAAATAGGCGAGATTGATGGCATCCTTTTCACTTCCAATGAGTCCTACCGCTCCGTTCGCCCACAGCATAAGGAAGACTGAGAGTAATGCGGAGCCGGTGGCGATACGGTAGTAGAAACTGTTAAGCTTTCTGGTAACGAGTGCATAAGCAGTCCCGACTCCGAATATCATTCCTCCGAAGATTACAAAGTCGCTGAAGGTCCAGTCCACCTCATGGGTAAACTGCATGGCAATAAGGGGAATGAGAAGGATGCCAATAGTTACGGCAGCCAGCGCGATAAAATATTTGGTTAATGAGCGTTGTATGTTCATGATCTTAGTTGTTTGGGTATGTGGTTAAATTCTGCTTTGCATTACAAAGTGAATGGATAAAAAAATGTCAGTCTATCAGTTTCAGTATTCTGGATCGGTTGTAGAAGAACCAAGCGGTGCCGGCCATGATCATAGCCAGGCTCACAGCTCCGGGTTCATCTTCCACGATGCTCATATACACCTGCAGGCTTAAGCCGAGCAGAATGAGCAGTACAGATACGAACCGTTGAATTTTCAGTGTTTGAGGCACGGGAGTGGTCATAGCTTGTGGGTTATTTGGCTGCGTTGATGATTTGTTCGAGTGCTTTCAGGTGATTTTCAAAAGCGTTTCTTCCTTTTCTGGTAATGGAATACCTGGTATTGGGCTTTCGGTCGATGAATGACTTTTTTACTTCTATAAAGGCTTCGTCTTCCAATTTCTTGAGGTGGCTGGCGAGGTTCCCATCCGTGACTTCCAGATATTCTTTCAATGCGGTGAAATCGAGCGATTCATTTACCACCAGAACCGACATGATCCCCAAACGGATCCGGTTCTCAAAAGCCTTATGCAGATCATTAAAGGATACATTCATGGTGCAGGTGCCTTATCGCTCGTACCGGATGTGCAGGAAAATGCCGTAAATGATGTGCATCACTCCGAAGCCCGCAGCCCAAAGCCAGATGCTGTATTCGATGAAAACGACGGACAATAAGCCCAAAAGCATGAGGAGCCATCCGAAAGACCGGACTTCCCGGTAAGTGAACATGGATGCATTGATCAAAGACAACCCGTAAAAGATGAGGGTGAGCGGCATGGCTAAGCCCGCCATGCCTTCACCAAGGAGTATGAGGATCAAAAAACCGCCCCCGAACAGGGGCCACGACATATGAATGACCATTCGGCGTGAAGTGGGATTCCAGGCGCTGCTTCCATGCTTTCTTCCTTTCTCAGCCGACAGAACCACAGCCGTACCCACGGCAAGAGCCAGTACCAGGAAGGCCAGGCCCAGGACCGGAGGGAGTCCTGCCACATTATCCCCGCACGGATTGATGGGATATGAGAGGGTATCGGGCCGGAAGGAAAAGAACACCCCGGCAATGTAGGCACCCGCCAGCGCATACACTCCCGCCAGAACCCCGGCCCATCCGGAGAGGGATAAAAATTTCGTGGAACGCTCCATCATTGACCGGATCTCCGTCAGATCTTTCAGGTAATCCTGCTCGCTATTCATAAGGGTAAATAAATTTTTAAAGTACTTTGTATTTCAAAGTAATTCTAATGTTCCTGATCCGCAATACTTTTTTTGGAAATGCAGTGAGTTGTAACACTTTTTAATGACTTCGGATATTGAATTCTATGCATTGCCCGTTATATTATCTGAGTTTGCAACCAATGTTATCAACCAAATAGAGAATCCATGAAACGTTTAACGTTACTTTTTTCACTTTTACTTCTCCCGTTGTGCATGCTGAATGCACAGTCTATGCCGGGAGGGGAAATGAGTCAGCTGCAGGGTTTCGCCCGGGCTATTGATATTTCAAATGGCCATGTTTTTGTGGGCCAGCCTAATAACTTCCACCAGCCGGGAGCTGTTTTTGTATTCAACAAAAACCGAAACGACTGGACTCAGAGCAGTCAGGTCATGGCTTCTGATGGTACCATTGGAGATCGTTTTGGCGCGGCTATCTCAGCTGATGGCAATCGCCTTCTGGTCGGTGCGCCACAAGCCAACGACCGCTCAGGTGCGGCTTACATCTTTGAGCGCTCCCGATCCGGAGAATGGACCGAGAAAGGTTTATTCACGATTACGGATGAATCCGAGAACAGTATGCTGGGATCAAGTGTGGAGCTGAAAGGAGACCTCGCTTTTGTAGGTGCTCCTAATCACGCCGATGGGAAAGGGGCAGTGTTAGTGTACCGCCGCTCCGGAAGTGGTGAATGGACCTTCGCCACCAATATTATGAATCCCGATACCGCCACTTCCAACTTCGGTGCCGTTCTGGCTTTTGACGGTACCACCCTGGCCGTTACTGCTCCCGACAGAGAAGCAGGAACTGTTTTCGCATTCACCAATGAGGGTAACGAGTGGACAAAGGTGGCTACCCTCACTTCCGGGCAGGTTGCCGCCCGCAGCCGTTTTGGTTCTGCCCTTAGTGTTCACGGTGATATGATCCTGGTAAGTGCTCCCCGTGACGCTTCTGCAAGAGGTACCGTGGTGATCTTCAGGAAGGAAGAGGGAGAGTGGACTGAATCAGGACTGCTTGCCCCCTTTGACGGTCAGTCCAGAAACACCTTTGGTAATTCCATCGCAGTTGCGGGATCTGAAGTCTGGATCGGAGCCCCTTTTGCGAGTGGACATGGAGTCATTTATCAGTTCATGATGGATGATGAAGGCATGTGGAGTGGTTCCAGCAAACTTACTTCAACAGAAGCGGAAACCGGTGACGCTTTTGCCAGTACGCTTGCCGTGGAAGGCAACATAGCCGTTGTGGGAATGACCGGCGATGACTACGGAGCCGGTTCAGCGGTGATCATGGAAAAGAATCGTTCCGGAGAGTGGATGAGCAGTAAGCTGATCATCGGTGAAATGGAAGGTGGCCTCGAAGCCATCACCGGCCGCAGGGTGTCCTGTGAAGGCCAGAAAGCCGGTCAGTTTGGCTGTAATAATGTAGATCTGATCTCTTTCCTTCCCATCAGCGATATCGGTGGCGGACGTGGTGTCCGTCTGAATGATATCTGGGGTTGGACCGATCCAGAGACCGGCAAGGAATACGCCCTGGTGGGACGTAATGAAGGAACTTCTTTCGTGGATATGTCCGATCCCGGCAATCCGGTATATGTCGGTAACCTTCCGATGACTGAAGGCTCTCGAGCCAATGTATGGCGGGATATTAAAGTATATAAGAACCACGCATATATCGTGGCCGACGGCGCCGGTGAGCACGGAATGCAGGTGCTTGACCTGACCCAACTGCGTGAGTTTGACGGTGAACCACTACAGCTGGAAGAAACCGCTCTTTACACAGGTATCCACAGCGCGCATAACGTAGTGATCAACGAGGAAACCGGATATGCCTACATCGTTGGCAGCAGCGGGGGCGGTAACACCTGTGGGGGAGGACTCCATATGGTAAACATTCAGGATCCGGCGAATCCTACCTTTGAAGGATGTTTTGCGGATCCTTCCACCGGACGCAGTGGAACCGGTTATTCCCATGACGCTCAGTGTGTAATCTATAACGGCCCGGATACGGAGCATCAGGGCAAAGAAATCTGCTTTGGCGCCAACGAAACGGCCGTAAGTATCGCGGATGTAACCGACAAGCAGAATCCCGTAGCGCTTTCTACCGCTACGTATCCCGATTACGGCTACGTACACCAGGGCTGGCTCACGGAAGATCATCGGTACTTCTTCCAGAATGATGAGCTGGACGAGCTGATGGGTACCGTTGAGAATACCCGCACCATGGTGTGGGATGTGACCGACCTGGACGATCCTCAGCTGGTGAGGGAGTTCTACATCGAGATCCCTTCATCCGACCATAACCTGTACATCAAAGACAACAAGATGTATCAGTCAAATTATGTAAGCGGACTGCAGGTGATCGATGTATCCGATCCCGCCAATCCGGTGAAAGTAGGGGAGTTCGATACCAATCCGTTTACCGATGACGCACCCGGCTTTTCCGGTACCTGGAGTAACTACCCCTTCTTCAAGAGCGGGTTGGTGGTTATGACCAGCGGTAACGAAGGGATCTTCATTCTCGATACCAATGTAAAGGCAATTAACCAGTAAAAAGAATGTACAAAAGGCAGTCTGTACAGCGCTCCGGAACGGGAGAACTGAGGGCTGCCTTTTTTATATCCCAATGTTAACACCTAAAGAATACGATCATGCGTACGATCGCTTTATTAGGCCTTAGTTTCATCCTTGGTCTGTTTTCAACTGCTGCTCAGGCTCAGCAGCATATCTATGTCTGTAATCAGGGTTCGGCAAGTGTAACCGTGATTAATGCAGAAACACTTGAGATCTCGGATACCATTGACCTGCAGGAGCTGGGCTATTCGGCCAACGCCAAACCGCATTTTGCGATCGCGGAACCCGACGGATCCTATTGGTATGTAACTTTGATCGGAGAGAACCGGGTCCTGAAGTTTAATCGCAGCAACGAACTCGTGGATACTGCCGAACTGGAAGTGCCCGGACTGCTGGCGCTTCATCCCGAAACCAATGAGTTATATGTGGGTCGCTCCATGAGTGCAGTTAATCCGCCTCAGAGTTTTGCCATTGTGGATCGCACCGATATGAGTCTGGAAAAAGAAGTGGATCTCTTCTTTGGCAGGCCTCATGCCCTGGTGGCGCATCATGCGAAGGATCATGTGTATGTGGGAAGCCTCTCATCCAATCAGCTTCTGTCAATGAATACCGCTTCGGAAGATATGGAGCTGCTGAATCTGGACGGAAGTAATCATGTGCTGGTGAATTTTGCCGTTTCCCCGGATGGGAATACGCTGGTAGCCACCGGACAGGTAACCGGTAAACTACTGGTCTTCGATATCTCCGATCCGCTCAATCCTGTACTCCGAAAAAGTTTGGATGTGGAAGCCATGCCGTGGCATCCGGTATTTTCTCCGGATGGAAAACACGTGTACTTCGCCAATAAGGGGGCGAACGCCGTTACCATCGTGAATATGGAAACCGAAGAAGTGGAAGAGGTCGTCAAAGGGGAGGGGCTGGCGCAACCGCACGGCGCCGTGCTGTCTCAGGATGGAAGATACCTCTTCATCAGCAATAACAACATGATCATGAAGGGCATGGGCATGGATCACAGTACGATGGATCACTCTGACCATTCAGAACCGGATAACGGAAGCGTGGTCGTCATCGACACCGAAAAAAGAGCGATCATCAAGGTGATCGAAGTGGGGATGAATGCCACGGGGATAGGCACCAACGCCCGTTAATTCGTTCTACAAAGACCATTAACCGATTACAGACTGCTTTCTATGCGTGAATATACGTTTCGCACAGTACTGATCTTCACTTTGATGGGGTGGGGGCTGGGTTCTGCCTGTAAAACCCTGGAACCGGCCGGTGGCGTAGAAACTTCCGCTTTTGTGCAGCAGATCGACCCCATTCCTTTTTATGACGGAGAGGGAAACCGTATTCACTATCCCTTTCTGGGCGGATTGAATACTCCCCGGCCTCTTTTTGCGGATATCGACAGCGATGGGGATCCGGACCTCTTTTTGCAGGAACAGTCCGACGATCTCATGTACTTTGAATACACCGGGGAGAACCCTGAAGCCCCGCTGGTGTGGAGGACCAACAAATACCAGGGCCTGGATATCGGGGAGTGGTACCGCTTTACGGATCTGGATCAGGATGGAGATCTGGACCTGCTGACGGAGCAGCCCTACAGCTACATCCGTTACTACCGGAATGAGGGGAATGCCCGCCGTCCTGATTTCAGGCTGGCTGCCGATACACTTAAAGACTACAGCGGAACACCCATCTTTTCGGATCGTCAGAACATCCCGAACGTGACCGACATCGACTGTGACGGCATGCTGGATCTGTTTATCGGGAGTCTGGACGGAACGCTTGCCCGCTATGAGTCTCAGGGACGGAATGCGGAGGGAATTCCGCAGTTCAGGCTGGTCACCAAACGCTTTCAGGACATCGAGATCGTAAAGCAGTTCGGAACGATGCACGGAGCCAATACCATGGCTTTTATGGATATCGACAACGATGGGGACCAGGACATCTTCTGGGGCGACTTCTTTGAGCCCAGTATCCTGCTGCTGGAGAATACCGGAAGCTGTACGAATCCCGAATTTATATCCGAGCCGCGGCCTTTTCCACTCTCCAATCCCGTCATGACGAGCGGCTATAACGTGCCTAGCCTTACCGACTGGGGGCAGGACGGCGATACGGACCTGTTTCTGGGTGTTCTTGGAGGGGCCTACAATACCAATGAGACCACCGCCGACAACTTCTTTTTCTTTGAGCAGGAAAATGGCCGTTTTACTCTGAAAACCGAGCAGTTTCTGAGTATGCTGGATGCCGGAGACGAAAGCATCCTCAGCACCGGCGATCTGGACGGCGACGGGGATACGGACCTGCTGCTGGCCAACAAGATCGATCCGGACAACCGCCGTTCTTCTGTGGTTTATCGCTACGAGAATCGCGGCACCGCTTCGGCCCCTGAATTTCATTTGTCCGGTTCCCTGGATCTTCCCAACGGATATCACTATGCCCCGGCCCTGGCCGATCTGGACGGCGACGGCCTGGACGACCTCATAGTTGGCAACTGGAGAGGGGAGCTGGACTACTACCGGAATACGGGCAACGGTTTTGAGCTGATGACCGAGACCATCGCCGAGCTGGAGCGGGGCAGCAATGCCGTACCCGCCCTGGCCGACCTGGATGGCGACGGTGATCTGGACATGGTAGTAGGTCAGTCGGGAGGAGAAGCAGCCTTTTTCCGGAATACCGGAACCAGGAATTCACCGGTGTTCGATCAGGAAGCCGGTATGATGGATGGGGTGGAGGTGACGCACCGCAGCGCACCGGCCCTTTTTGACTTTGACGGCGACGGGGATTACGACCTGTTTATGGGCAGTAAGATCGACGGCACGCTGTACTTCCGCAATGAGGGAACGCCTGAATCCCATGAATTTGTGAAGGCCGGGTTCCCTTTTGAACTCAAATTCACTCAGCTGGGCACGCCGCATCTCACCGACCTCAACGGTGACGGCTTCCCTGAATTTCTCTCGGGTACGAGAGGTGGTGGAGTGTTGTACTATTCGGCGGAGTGGTAGGATAGTGGCTATCCAGCAACTACCCATCCAGTCATCAGCTCGTTTCGTTCGATGCCGTTAGCCCGGGCATCCGGTTGAGTACAAGAATATCAGGGCCTTCACGAGGGGGGCAATTTCGGGATTACCAGCCAGGCTGTATTATCCGAAGAAATGCCTCGTTTCCCCCGTTCAATTTCATTGATACGCTGAATTGGAATGTCCAGGTGATCTGCTAATTCCTTCTGTGTTAATTCCATGGGTTCCCTCGTTACGGAGGTCCACCTCCGTAATGCCTTTTTGGGAGCTCCTGCTCCCACAGAAGCAGAGCTTCTGGACTTCATTCCGCAGCAGAGCTACGGAACGAGGGAAAGCCAGACGATTCCTTTACACCTAGGCAGGGATGTCACCCCAGCCCCCTTAAAGTCGTCATCCCGGCCCCCGAGCCGGGATCTGTAGGGAATGATACTTTGATCAAGCTATTGCTAACTATGGGACTGGTATCTTTACAGATCCTGAAACAATACTGAATCAAGTTCAGCACATGGTTCAGGATGACAACAGAAAGGGAACAAGCGAACCGTCAATCAAATACGGTAACTTTATAATCTTCCTCTTTTTCTTCACGGTACTCTTTTATAGTATCTGATCTCCATGAAACGACTTTCTCCCTGTCGGTATCAATTCCAAACGACCACACTGCCCAGGTTTCACCGATCCGGTCATTCGCGCCTTTAGCTGCTATGACTTTGTCTTTAAGTCCCTTTTCCTCAATGAATGCTTCAATTTTCTGATGGACGATTTCGCTGCTTTCTCCGGTGAAAATGGGGGTTATGAAGGCGATGTATTCCTTTGGCTGTAAATCATCCCGGTATAGATTGTAGGAGGTATGCGTGGTTATATAGGTATATCCATAATAACGCTCAGCCGATTGTGCATGCGCCAGGTCCTGAACCAGAAGGAGGACAACTATTCCGATGATGATAGAGATGTTTTTCTTTGCAGTCATATTTGATAGATGATTGTGTTAGTAACGACCCAGCGTTTACCCACCTGCGCCAAAGGCTTCGGTGGATAAGGCGACGAGTCTGGTATTTAAAATTAAGGAGCCGAACCGCGTTCGAAGCCTGTACTGAACTCGTTTCAGTATCCGCTTGAAACGCTTGTTATACTGCTGATCTTATAGTTTAGGTTTATCGTTTCGCATTTTAATAAACTCATCATAATCGTCTCCTAATTGTTCTTTCAAATCAGAACTCTCTTGCTTCTTTTTTCTCATTTCCTGAATTGCTTTCCCAACTCCAATGAGAGAACCGAAGATTAGCATTAGAAGAATGATGTCCATATCGAAATCTATAATTTATTCTAAGCAGTATAACGACCCGGCGTTGAAACCGTTGTTATAGCCCGATTTACTCTTTTAAAATCTCCCAAAACCCTCGTGGTGAAGTTATCCTGATTTGCGTGATATCTTTTGAAAGAACCAATAGATCTTTATCACCTGTAACCAAAATATCAGCTTTTGCCCTCAATGCTGATTCCAATACCCATCGATCATCTTCGTCTCTTACTTTTACTTCAGAAGGCTTATCAGGAATTGGTTCTATTTGTTGTTTTCGAAGAAATAAAAGGGTCTTTGAAACTTTATTATGTGGTACGTTGAGTTTATTAATCAATACCCGTTCCAATTCATTTAAAACAATTTCTCCAGTTATTAATTGGTGGTCTGCAAGAATAACTTCAAGAAGGTCGGCACATAATCCTCTTGCGGTGAACGCACTTACCAAAACGTTTGTATCAGTAAAAATTTTCATGATACACTCCAGGACAAGAATTGAGCAATGGGATGTTTAGTTTTCGGAGTGCACCGTGAGACTATAATATTCAAAAAAAATGCTCACGAAACTTCACGAAAAACATCTTCATCGGTGAGCCACCCTTGTGCTTCACCGTAGGGTAAAAGTTGTTTGCGTAGTTCCTGAAAAGACTCAATTGATAATTGGCGTTTTAAAGCTTGCCGGACCAGCTCACTCTTTGAACGTCCGGATTTTTTCGATGATTCTTCAAGAAGTTGTTCCAATTCTTTGTCAATTCGAATAGTAAGAGTAGTGTCCATAAGAGTTGTGTTATTTAAATGTTTTACAATGTAACACAACTTTAACGAACGGGCAATTTATTTATTTGGAAGGGCTATAACGGTTTGGCAAATAAGCGGCGCGACTAAGTAATTGAGTAAGTAACTAAACGCAAACGCGTCCGCTTGATTTGCATTGTTATACTCAATTCCTGTATCGTTATTTAGTGGCTCATTCTTTAGTTACTCAAACCAAATTAAGCTTATTACGAACCCATATAGATCAGAATAAAAACATTGTTCATACATTTGATATTTAGGTGCCCACTCCACCCAGTGAAACCAATCCTCAACATCAACCAGCTCAACACCTGTATATTTACTGTCAGGTTTCGTATAAAATTCACCAGCAACAGTAGTTGGAGGAAGAATTTGTCCCCTTTTGAATTTATGTGGCAGCTTTGGAAAATCATCACTCTTAGCATACCATTTTACTGTATTATCGCTACTGAAAACTGCTAAAATATCGTGTGTCCCTACTTCCGCAAATCGAATAACAGCTGATGTAAGACTAACCTGAAATGCATCTGAAATCTCTTCAATGATTTGCAAAGAAAATTTTCTGCCACCGGTGAACTTTCTAAGTCTCTCACGAGGGATTAATAAACAAGACGCAAAATAATCAGCCTCCTTTTCCATTTCATCCTTTTGAACCAAGGACTGATTTGAAGGATGAGGATCAAGTATTCCTCTCCTTAATCCTTCACGGTGGGAATCTATAAAATAATGTCCCAATTCATGTGCTAAAGTAAATCTTCCACGTTTTGATGTCGGCAGATTCCCTTTGGCTTCATTTAAATGAATATGAAATGTCGGAGAATCCCAAACCAACATGCCGTCGAAAGTATCCTCATAATCATCAATATGAAGCGATAAACCTTCATCCTCTACAATATCCAACAGTTGGGTTTCATTACGAGAATAAAAGCTTTCGGATAAATTTGCAGTATATTCAGTAACAATTCGTTTAGTCCTCGGGCTTATCATTATCGCTTGATTTCTTCTGGTTCTTTTTAATCTTTTTAATGATATGCTCAGGCAAATTCTGGTACTTTCGTGCAGCCATTCTCATTTCAGGCAAGTTTTCAATTTCCTCATCTTGAATATCCAAATTTATGGGCTTTCGCTTTCTGGAACCATCCAGTATAGCAAAAGGGTCAACTGCATCATCTTTGGTTTTTCTTTCAATCTCAGGATATAAGCGTTCAAATCGAGACAGCTCTATTTCATTGCGTGGGAAAAGATAGCCTGTAGAGCACAGCCATTCGGTTAAATTGTCCTGCGTTATATTGATCTTATTCTTACTCATTTGTTCAACCTCTTTTCGACAGCTTCAATTGCCTGTTTTTTGTACACTCTGATAGAGTTCTGAGTGAGATTTAGGGATTCTCGTAACTCCTTTAACAATTCTCGAGGAAGTTTATGGCCATCTTCTTCATAAGCCTTATAGGTCAGAAAAATGATTTTATGTTTTGGTGTTAATTTTGATAAAGCCTTGTCCAATTTTTCTTCTGCTTTTTTAAGTTCTCTCAATTTTTCAGGCTCATATTCTTTTTCATTATCAATAAGAGAGGTAATTAACCTTTCTGAGCCGTCATAGGGTGAAAGTTTTTCATTGATAAGTCTTTTAAGCTCGTTTTGTGCAATAGAATAGAGATAAAATTTAAAGCACTGATCAGTGTCAGATACATTGCATTTCTTTTTTTCAAAAGAGAAAGGATACTTCCAATAACGTTCAAAGGTCAGATTTGCTAACTCAACGGCAACCTCATCATCTTTATAACCCCACTTTCTGCATATCATTGTACATTTATCGATTAGATCCTTTCTAAATCGGAATGTTAATACAGTAAACGCATCTTTAGCATCTGCTAAGTAGCCTGTGTCTTCTTTAAATTTGACAATTTCAGTTAAATCCTCAGTTGGTTCGTTTTTCAATTTTTCCCACTTCATTATCCCTTCATTAAGTAATACCCAAAACCGTTAGGTAACGTTTTTGGTATTCAAGGTAGACGCGCAACGTAACATTGATATCAATGAAATTATCACTCAGATACTATAAAACAAATTTACTAATTGCCACAATTTTGGCATTAGCTTTCGGTATCGATATGAGTTTTGAATTGATTCAAAACTATTTCGACCAGCATTCCGATTTTATTCTTCGGGCACCTACAAATGCCGCCATAATTACCAGTTTACTGGTTTTATACGACCGGTACCTTTGGAGGTATCCTGTTCTAAATAAGCTTATTTATGTACCAAATTTAAACGGACGCTACGTTGGGTGTATCGAATATGAATGGGATGGATCAACTGAGGAGATGGAATGTGCAGTCGAAATCATTCAAACAGCATCTTCCATCCAAATACACACCTACTTTAAAAGCGAGAAACACGAAAATACTTACTCGCAAAGTCTGGTCGAAGACATTCGGTTCGAAAAGGGACAATACTCCATCTATTTCTTCTACTTCAACGCGGGTACTACCATCAATAGTCATCTGGATTGTCATCACGGTGCGAATTACTTAAGGGTAATTCTGGATGAGGCAGGCTCCCCAAAGAGGCTGACCGGTAATTACTTCACAAACAGAAGTACACAAACAAGAGGAAAAATTGAAGTGAATTTTGGATCGAGAAAACTTAAACACGAACTATAAACCATACTATCATGGCAGATTGTAATAACTTATTCCAGGAATTTAATTCCACAATCAAGCTTTCGAACTCAAAAAAAGAAAGCCTAAAGACGAGTAGAAAAGATCTCAGAAAAAAGATCAGAACCTATTTTAAAGAGAATAAGCCCGATGAAGTACAACCAAAGTTTACGGGACAAGGTTCTTTTGAGACAGATACAAACGTTAACCCAATACCTCGTACGGTTGAAATTGATGGCGAAGAAAAGACTCTATATAAATATGATTTAGATGATGGTGTCTATTTCATCGGAGACAAAGACGAAGATGAAAGAAAGAGTATTCAAACTTATCACAACTGGATTTATGAGGCAGTTGATGGACACACGTCCCAAAAACCCATTGACAAAAACACCTGTGTTCGGGTGATATTTTCTGATGGTCATAATATAGATTTGCCCATTTACTACAAAAAAGGAGCAACTCCTGAACTTGCGCATAAAGGGAAGGGATGGATATTTAGTGATCCGAAAGAGTTTGTTGAATGGTTTGAAGAGAAGGCAAAAGGGAACCCTCAGTTAAGAAGAATTATAAGATACCTGAAAGCCTGGTGTGAATACCGGGAGTTCAGTAACACTTCGAAAAAGATGCCGAGTGGTTTCATCATGACAATTCTCGCCGCGAATCATCAATATAAACATGACCGTGATGATGTCGCATTGAAGGAAACCTTAATCAATATTCAAGCTGAGCTTTCCAGAGAATTCAAGTGTAAACGTCCTACAACTCCGGAAGGGGAAGACTTACTGGAGGAGTATTCACAGGAAGATTATTTCATGAATGAATTAGCAAAGTTTATAGACAATGCAAAAAGAGCTTTAGAGGAAAAGAACCAGAAAAAAGCCTGTGAGTATTGGCAAAAAATCTTTGGAGATCGATTCTCATGTAGTAATGCAAAAGATGAGGATGAAAGAGATGAGCGTTCGGCTGCATTAGCAGCAGGTGCTGCTACATCACGGCCTTGGGCAAGATAAACAGGATATGGACGGTTACAACATATTTATCGATCAACTTGATCAGGTAATTAAAGAATATCCGAATTTTGGAATTGCTGAAAAAAATGATAAAAAGTTTCTGCGGGGGGAGCTACATATCATTGATAAAAATGATGAACACTGGGAGTCATATGAACTTGAAATCAAGCACCATCCAGATTTTCCTAAAAGGTTTCCAAAGGTCTATGAAATCAGTAATAAAATACCGAAAATATCTGATTGGCACATTTATGACGACCAATCCTGTTGTATTGATGTTTTACCCTCCGAAATCATCAAATGTAAGGACGGTCTTTCACTGTATGAGTTTATTGAGAAGGAATTATTTCCATATTTCTTTAATCAAACTCATCGCCGGGTTAAGGGATATTATGTCGGAGGAGAATATTCGCATGGTTTACTTGGGGTTTATGAATTCTATGCGGATCGACTGAAAACAGGTGACAACATAAGAAAAACCCTCACATTAATGACATTCATCGCTACACAGCCGAGGCCAAATAGAAGCAACAGATGTTTCTGTGGAAGCGGTGAACTTTTCAGACACTGCCACAGGAAAGCTTATGACGAGCTTAAGCATTTAGGTAAAGATTTTTTGATCATCGAAATAAACAATCTTTACAAATGGAGCGGTCTGCAAGGTATGGATCAGTTAAGAAAGAAAATACCGCTCCCTTTTCTGGGTAAAAGGAATTGAGTATAACGGCCTGGCGTTTAATGTGCGAGGCCGTGGATTAAGAGTTCACCCGGATACTAACCGAGTCACATTGTAACGCTTGTTATGCCTGAACTGCTTTGAGTGGTGTAATTTCTTTACTTGGACGATTCGAGGATAAATCATGCATAGCTTGAAGATTTAACCAAAACTCAGGAGAGGTATTTAACGCTTTCGATAGTAACCAGGCTGTATCCGAAGAAATGCCTCTTTTTCCCCGAACAATTTCGTTAACACGCTGGATAGGAATCTCCAGATGATCTGCTAATTCTTTCTGTGTTAATTCCATAGGTTCAAGATACTCTTTGAGTAGAATCGTACCGGGATGTGTAGTTACTCTGTTTTGTGGAATCATAGGTTTCACCTTTTTTAATGATAGTCAACAATAGCTACATCAGAAGCACTTGAATCTTCCCAACGAAAAATGATTCTCCATTGGGCATTAATTCGAATACTGTGATATCCTTTATAATCTCCACGCAGTGCTTCTAGTCTGTTGCCTGGAGGTGATCGTAAATCATCTAAAGAAGTAGCTGCGTTCAGTATATCCAATTTGTAAATCGCTGAATCAAGGATTTGAGTAGGTAGTTTTCGAACTTTACTGCTCGAATTTCCATGAAACAGATCTGATGTTGCTTTATCCTTGAATGATTTGATCATTCTCTAAATTAATGGATTAACGGTATCCATGCAACGAAATTGTTTTGTGAAGGCATAACGACCCGGCGCATAACGGGCGCGGAGATTATGAGTAAATAAACGGTTTAAATTTCAAAACAAGCAATTCCGTAAACCGAAGCTACGTCCGCGTCCCCGTTGATGCGCTTGTTATGCAACTAAAGACTTAAAATTGACTTCTTGTGCTAAATGAAACGTCAATTTTTAAAGATTCCGCAAGTTCTTGGAACTTATCAAAATTTTCAGCTTCGTCGGTGTCTCGTCCACCTACATTTGCAGCTATAATATTCAAATTTTGACAAGCTTTTTTTACTTCTTTTTTTGATGGTAATTTGTACCCAGGTATAAATCTAAAAACATTTCTAAACCATACTGAATTATAACTTGATAAAAGTGAGGCTGATAGTTCTCTAACTTTATTTGATAACTCTTGACCAGTGTACGCCCCTGATACTAATTCACTTTGGTTATTTAATACTAGAAAGGAAATTTCACTTCTTACTTTACCAAAATCCTTAAAAGGATCAAGATGAAGTTTTAAGAAATACTGCGATGCGATAAAAATTATTAAACCAATATAGACTTCTGACATATATAGTACTTTAAATTAGAATTTGAACTAAAGTACTTAAGGAGGTCATCTCAAATCAATACCGATATTCTAAGTTGCATAACGACCCAGCGTTTAAACGGCGCGGGGATTATAATTTAGTTGAAGTAGCAAAATTAAATTCTTAGAAACAAGTTTCCATCGCACACCGTCCGCGTCCGCTTTAAAACGCCTTGTTATGCTAATTTTTGGTTGATTTAAAATGGCTGATTTTTAAGGATAAACCAGATTGTTAAATAAAAAATACTGCCAATTATTGGAATACCTATGAAAAGTGTTAGACCTACTGAAACTAAATTCCGTCTTTTTAAAGTAGGATAGTATTTAAGGAGTAATTTTTTAGAGCCCAAGAAGAACAATCCTGATATTAGAACAAGGATTAAAACTACAAATGGGTTAATCGAAGCAATTGTGTTCCAAAGCTTCTCTATAAAATAAATCAACCTTTCCATAAGAATTGACTAATTAGCATAACGGCCTGCCGCATAACCGGCGCAGGGATTATGATTTTTTAAAAGGCTAAACATTTGAACAATCATTGGCAAGAAATTTAACCAAAGCCACGTCTGCGTCCGCCGTTAATGCGGTTGTTATGCTACGTACTCGGGAATTTCAATTAACAAGCCAATTTTCGCCTCAACGAACCCAAGCTCATGTAACGGTTTGTATGAAAAAACTCTTCTTTGGTTTATGTCATTATATGGTTCTGGCAAAATAAAAGAATTGCCTAATACGAACTCATACGATTCATCGTGTTCTTCAATATTTAGAATGTGATAAACTCGATTGATTCCAACATTATTCTCAAGCCATAAAGGAGCTAAATATCTTGCATTATGTTTGTCAAGTTGTGGCTCGCCTAAATTTTTATTTGTCCACGCAAGATTTCGATGGGAAACATCCAGTGCAAAATCGTCAGTTTCTGGTATAACGATTACTTTGAGTTCATTCATGGCTTTAAAAATTTATTCGCATTGCAAAATTTATACTGTTGTGTGTTGGCACAAGCGCAATTCTTAAACCTTTTGCATCATCACTTGGTGTAAAGAGACGAGAATTAAAATCTTTCGCCTGATTATTAGCTCGATACATACTCCAAACAGCTAAAGCACTATAAAAATAAAGTGAATTTCGAGCCTGTTCTTTTGGTGTATATTCTGCACCTGAGGCGGTTTGATCTTCCTGCGAGGATTTAATAATAGCATTTGTCAACAGGAAACCACCTGCCGCAAAAAACAATGCTCCCTCTGTATATTTTTTGTTATAAAATTGTCCAACTCCAGGTAAAACAGATAAAAATGTTGCAGTAGTGGGGTTTCGCTTCATGGATTCAATTCTCCTAATCTGACTATTTGAATATTGATGATTAGGGTTGATAGATTGAATTTCATCATAGAAGAAATACGCATCACCAAAATTTTCTGCTTCAAATTCGGATTTGGCATTTGCCAAATAGTAGTCAATAATCTTTTCTTCTACTGTTGATTGACTACTTGAATCAGAAAATCTTTTTGCTTGGCTATAATACCGATCTGCTGTATCGAAATCTTTCTGTTCAAGCGCTTGATCTCCTAAATGGAGCGAAGTATTCACATAATTATCTCGAATCTGTGGGAGTATTGAATTGTTCAGTCTGTAAGCTTGAGAATAATTAGAATAAGCTTCTGAATAGTTCCCAGCTTCAAATAAGCTATCTGCTGTACTCGCTATTAAAAATGATCGGTTTTCACCCTCATTTTCTGCTTCAATTGCTTCAGGTCGATCTGGAAGTGATTCTGATTCACCAAAGAGTATAACAGTTACATCAAGAGCATCATGAGGGACCGAAAAAATTAATTCCCATTGATAATAATTTGATGCTCCTGTAGATCGAATGGTTTGCATCATTTCAGCTTCAATTGAAGTTCCAAACCATGTTTTGATGTTCACCGAATTTGGTAAGTCATAAGTGAAATCATTTCGACCTGCATATCTATATCTAATCAATGCATCTATTCGTCTTGATTGATCTCGATTTGGATCAATATTCATTCTGGCAGAACCATATGGGATAAAAGCTGATGCAGTACTCCCTAAATTTTGCAAATTAGCGACCACCTGAATAAGTCCGTCATCTATATATCTTACAGATTCATACTCAAGAATGAGTTGAGCTTTTAAGTGGCTTGTAAAAATGAATGTAAATAGAATTAACCCCGAAATTAGTCTCATAATCTCTTTTTGAATTTCTTGCCGATTGTAGTTTAGTAGCATAACGGCCTGGCAAATAAGCGGCGAGGTGATCAATTATCCAAAGTCCCGAACTACAAACTCGTCCGCTTGATTTGCTTGTTATGTGAAAACTGAGGTGCCCGGGACTACCGCTAAATGTGGGAAAAGCAATCCATTACTGCAACCCGGAAATTGAGCATGTTTCCCGGACAGGCTAACCGGAAATGTAGAACAGGAGTTGCCGAACAACGCCCCGGGCGCTCCCGAAAGGTGAACACATTCTTGAGCGACTTTTCCAACAAAATTTCTCCAAAACCACGGGCGCAGATTCGGGACTCTTTACTGGCAAACCACAAACAACGCTCCAGACCAAATTAGAAGTCACGAACCCCACAAAAGCCCCAATCAAAAAACCACAAATGCCAGAAGCCTGACCGGGCACATAACGGCTTGCGGTTTAACGGGCTTGGCCTTTTTAGCTGGTAAAGTAATTAAAACTCAGAATTTCTTTTCACCAACAAATTTTGAAAAGGGAAATAGGGCCAAGTCCGCGTTGAAACCGTTGTTAGGTAACACTAATTCAAATATCGATTATGTGTGTTTTGTAGTTGGATTTAAGGTTCTGTATTCAAGGAACAACTACAACACGAAAAAATAGCCTTAGGCCCAGACTGTTTTCAATCTGTTGTATAAGGAACAGTTCAGATTTTCTTGTATGGTTTATGAGTAAATTAAAAAGTATTTGTAGGAATCTATATTTCCGGAAAAATGCATGAAACTATAAATCATTTAAATTTACCCTTATAATATTATTCTCAAACTGACTCGATAGATACAACCATGGTTCATAATAAGCCATGTCCATGACCGTAAAAGTATCATCATGTTTTGAATAGAGTCTATAACTGCCTGAATGTATCCATTCCGAATTTACTTTTTCAAGAACAATCAGATAGCGATCTTGAATGTATCGGTTTGAAAAATAGAGAACGATTTTGTTATCGGTAAAAATAGTGTCAAAAATCTTAAATCCATTTAATCTTACAGATTTATTTCCATTCAGAATTTGCGGTTTTGGATTAGTTAAAGTATTGCCTGCAGCACTTTGAATCCCATTGTCATAATTTTCACTGTTTGAATCATATTCATACTTGTCCAAGTCTTTTAGTTTTAATCGTAATATTTTTTTCAAATCAAGATTATCACTGTAAAGAAAGAGAATCGGCATAAATGTTGAGGTAACTAAAGTCCCACTATTACTACTTCTTGGGATAAACTCATTATAGGACCTGGGCTGTTTTCCAATAGGTATAAATCTTTTATGAAAAGCTTGGGTGATTTGATTTTGATAAAGTACACTTGAAGAAAATAGAAAAGTAGTGTCATCTCTTATCGGGTAATATATCCTTCCGTTATGAAAATCGATTCGGCTTCCATGTTCACTAAAGTTTATTTCATCTGAAAACCACTCATGAAGAAGTTCTAGATTAGAATCATATTCAAGAAATTTACCTCTTTCACGATCTAAAACAATAAAACCTGAATCACTTCTTACTATATCATTTATTTTTTCATATTCGCCAGGTCCCCTTCCTATCATTGACTTTTCAAGTTCAACTTTTTTCAGATTAAGATTTACCTTTTTTATTAATGAATAATTTTCAACTACTATTAATATTGAGTCATTAATAACTTCTGAAACACGTCCTGCACCTAAGGGTTTATTTTTATTAGTAAACATTTCAAAGTCTGTTGGATATAAATCAGTTATTTTCTGGTTTAGATCAACATCTTGAATTGATACATGTTCATAGGTTTCAAAAACAAAATTATATCGGTCACTAGTGTTTGAACAGCCGATGACCGATATTAGAATTACAAACAGTTTAAATCTGTGCATAATTATCATTAGGCTTCAGATGGTAAACTGCATGGAGTAACTCCGCCACAAATGGTGCCTTCAAAATCACCAGGGTGAGTCTCTGTATTATTGTACCCGTCATCACAGGTTGTTGTAATCGTATGGTTCATAGTGGTTTGAGTAAAGTTTACACTGCATCCATTATAATTACATGTTGTTGTACATTGTGATTGGGCACCACCGTTTAAAGGCATAAATATTCCTGCGATTAGTATAGAAAAAGGGATAATTTTTTTCATTGTCTCGTATTTTGTTTAGGGTTATTAATATTGCAAAAGTGAAACTAAATATGTTCACATTACAATGAGTATACTAAAAGCATTTTGTTACAGATAAGCAATTGTTACCTAACGGTCTGGCGCATAATGGGCGCAGCCGATTGTTTTCTCAGAAGTAGCGGAATTAATGACTTACATGCAAGGAGCGAAGGGCGGTCCGGTTGACTGCGTCCCATTGATGCGCTTGTTATGGGGAGACGCCATGAATTAGCGCCCGTTTTGTTTCGTGGCGGAAGTGCGGACTCAAGATCAGCAGCACGTGGGGAGCCGGGCAGGCCGGCCGGAAACGTGGATAAGGATCTTCAGCAACGTCCGGGGCACAGGGGAGTAGCCGAACGGAGGCCCCGGAATGAAAGACGGACCTGGGCAGGACCTACCGGACCTAATAAAAGCAAGGTGCAGATTGGGTTCTGAAAAGGGGTGACCTGACTAAGGTTCTCAGGCGGTGAACCAGGAAAGATACTGCTTAAAAACCTCTCACATTTACCAGACAAAAAATTTTTGGCCTGACCGGCCTCATAACGACCCGGCGTTTAAGGGGCGAGGGTTATCGGTTTTTTGAAAGTAACAGAAATAAATAGTTAGCTGAAAGTTAGAAATGCGGAGCACCTACCCGAGTCCGTTTGAAACGCCTTGTTATACCCCTGTTCATTTTCTTGACTCCCAATACCTCGGTTTTCTTTTCATATGCTTGACAGCAATAATTGTGACTATATTTTCAGAAAAGTAGTAAATAATTTCATAGGGAAAGCGGTCAAGTAAAATCCTTCGATCTTGTTTGGTAAGTAAAGATCCGGATTGAGGATGTGCTAAAGCCTGAGCGATGGCTTCTTCTATCTCATCAAGAAATTCAGCCCCAAGCCCAGTAGATTTTTCCTCGTAGTATTGAATGGAACTCGTTAACTCTTTAGCTGCTTCAGGATGGTATTGAAAAGTCATTATTTAAGAAGTTCTCGAGCAGCCTTATGTACTTCTTGACCTGAAATTGGAGTTACTTTTCCCGATTTGATCTCAGCTTTTCTTCGTTTGACCTCATCAATCCAAGCTTGCTCAATATCATCATCAATTTGCTGATCAAGGCTATCAATAAGCTTTTTGGCTAATTCAGCGCGATGATTTTCGTCTAACTTGAGAGCTGAATGCTGAATTTCTTTATAATCTGAAATCATAGTTTTAGGGTTTATTTCTCTAATCTATTGAAAAACGAACAATTCTGACAATTATTTATTGAGTGGAAGAAGGGGTATAACGACCCGGCGTTTAAGGGGCGCGGAGATTATGAGTTAATTAACGGTGAAAACTTTAAAATTAGCAACTTTGAAAACCGAAGCTCCGTCTGCGTCCCAGTTAATGCGCCTTGTTATACCTTTTATTTACAGTTTTGTGAATTTGGCGATTTGAGTTTAAAGATTTCTTTAACATGAAATATTGGACCTGGAATTGAAGTATAGCCTTCCACTTCATGCAATGGCCTACCAGTGAATGAAATAAATTTACGTTCTCCTTCTTCAGGTGACTTTTTCCAAAGCGTAGTATTTTCAGGCCAAGTCGGGACATACGTTTGCCCATCACAAGTCTCTAAATAGGTACCACCTTCCCATGAATAATAAATATGACCCTCATATCTGGTAGTGTCCTCCAAACCAATTGACCAAGGTGGCCGTTCTAAGTCAGGGCAATCTTCTGGAGTAGAAATTTGATACTTGTATCTTAGATCAACAGTGTCAGCATCTGTTTGAAAATCTAACCATTTTTTGTGGCCAAGGGAGTTTCCACAAACATAAGCATAGAGGGAAGTTCGGCCGACTTCTTTGGAAGTAAGTTCCAAACTAAATTTCCCATTACTGTCAGTAATATCGCCAAACCGTGTCCGATAAATCCAGACTTGAGCTCCTGAAATTGGGTTTTGGCTTTCTTTGTCAATTACTGAGCCTGAAATACGATAAGTCGTTTGGGCATGGCCCAAAATAGAAATGCCTAAAGCAAAAATGAGTTGAAGAAAAACGTATCTCAAAATGGATTATGAAATTGATAAAAGGTATAACGACCCCGCGCATAAGCGGCGTGCAGACCAACGTTGATTTAAAATCAAAATGTACTACAGAAATTGAGGAACTAAAAATCGGCAGCGAAGGGCGAGGCACGTCAGCTTGATGCGCTGGTTAGGTACACGATTCTAAAAATCAGAAGCGATTTGATCAATTCGTTTATTTTTTAATCCAATTTTCTTCAAGTCATTTACAAAACCGGCAAAATACTTTTCAAATCTTTCACGTAACTTTTCGTCGAAAATTGCGATTTCCCAAAGAGCGCCAGCACCTCCGAATATTTCATTATCAATTGCATACTTACGAAACTTTTGTTCATCGTTCTGTAAGGCCGCAGCTAGAATATTTGTCAATCTTGAATTGTAGTAATCAAAACCTGCTTCTGATAAAACATTTTTCAGCTGTGTGATATTCTCCTGAAGAGATTCAATTTTTTTACTCGAGAAATCTAAACCTTCAATAGCCATTTATTATAACTGAAGTTTAAGTGTACCTAACGACCCGGTGTTTAAGCGGCGAGCCTTGCGTGAATATAGTTAAAGTTTAGAACTGCGTGCCTGCTCACCGAAGCCGGAGGCGTAGGGGAGAGTCCGCTTGAAACGCTTGTTATAAACCCGAAAGATTAAATTAGTATTTACCTCTTCCATTACATTTCGGACATTTTTCTTCAGTAGAATCCTTATAAAAAACACCTCCAGAATCACTAACCCAATCTATATCTCCTCTGACATAAACAGTTCCAGAGCCATCACATTTATCACATACTGTTTTTGTTCTTTTAGCTACTCTTCCTTTCCCTTTGCACTCAGGGCAAGTGCCCCCATGAGAGTACCCATTTCCTCCACAAGTTGGACAACTATCGCTGAAAATTCCCATAACTATAAGTATTAAATTAATAATTTAGGTTTATAACGCCCCACGGCATAAGCGGCTTGGTGATTATGTTTTCAATTTAACAGACAAAATGGGAACCGCAAAGGAGCAGAACCAAACTTAAGTTTGTACCAAGTCCGCTTAATGCCGTTGTTATGGCGCAAAGCATATGTGTATATTAGGTGTTACCTAATTCATAATGAATGTGCTTGCAAAGAGGAGAGTAAAAATCTATATTGATGACTATAAGTATCAATAATAATTGGTTACAGCATGAATCAGCAGCTTGAAAAAAAACATACTGGCGCAACCTTTACTCCTAAAGAGTTGGCAGATTATTTATCTAAAAGATTAATTCAATATTTAGATACAGGTAGAGGTTTAAATGTTTTGGATCCCGCCTGCGGAGATGGTGAACTGCTTATCTCAATTGGGGAACACTTAAATAATCTTGGGGTAGATTATTCACTTTCAGGTTTTGATTCAAATGAGAATTATTTAAAAGATGCGAGAGATAGAATCATCAATAACTTGGGCAACAATCCAAATCTATTTAATCAAGATTTTTTGAATGCAATAAATATTACTGATTCACAAAAGTCATTAGACCTTTTTGCCAATCAAAAATCTAAAGGGGTCAATAGAAAATTTGATTTAATAATTGCCAATCCACCCTATGTGAGAACTCAGATCTTAGGAACTAACCAGGCTCAGTCTTTGGCAAAAAAATTTAAACTAAAGGGAAGAGTCGATTTATATTACCCTTTTCTAATTGCTATGACCGAAGGTTTAAAACCTGATGGAATTGTCGGTGTAATAACTTCGAATAGATATCTATCTACCAAGAGTGGTGAAAGTGTGAGAAAGTACCTTTCAGAAAATTATAATATTCTTGAAGTAATTGATTTAGGAGATACAAAACTTTTTGACGCTGCTGTTTTGCCTGCAATATTTATTGGCAAGAGAAAGAAAACCCTTGATAATTCAACAGCTAAGTTTATCAAAATTTATGAAGACCAAAATGGCTACAACGACAATATTGAAAGTAGTGATAGCATTTATGCTGTATTGAATTCTGAAAAAACAGGATATTTTCAAGTTGATGATAAGAAATTCAAAAAAACTGAGGGAGTCTTAAGATATGAGGTTGGTTCAAGTGAAATTTGGGCACTATTGACTGACAGTGAAGCTGATTGGATTTCGAAGATTGATCAAAATTCAAAATCAAAAGTCGGAGATCACTTTAAAGTTCGGGTTGGTGTAAAAACAACAGCTGATAAAGTTTTTATTAGTGATAAATGGGACGAGCTCGGAAATAATAAACCAGAAGAGGAATTACTTAAACCTCTTATATCACAAGAAAACATCGAGGCTTGGTCAGCGACGACAAATGAAAGCTTAAAAATTTTATATACTCATTATTATCAAAATGATGAAAAAAGAGTTGTAAAATTAGATGATTATCCAAAAGCAAAACGATACTTTAATAAACATAAGGAACGACTTGCTGGGCGCAAATATGTCATTAACGCTGGAAGAAACTGGTACGAAATCTGGGTCCCCCAAAATCCTAATTACTGGAAATATCCCAAACTTGTTTTTCCAGATATAAGTACATCCCCAAGATTCTATTTTGATCAAGAAGGGAAGATAGTTAACGGAAACTGTTATTGGATTGTTAGTAGGAATGAAAAGGATGTTGAAAAGCTACTTCTTATACAAGGCGTGGCAAACTCAGATTTGATGACGAAATACCATGATTTGGCATTTAACAATAAGCTCTATTCTGGTAGAAGAAGATATTTCTCCCAGTATGTAGAAAAATACCCTTTGCCTGACCTCACTTCCGATAGTTCACGTCAAGTAATTGATATCGTTAAAAAGTTGAATTCCGAACCTACAAATTCAAACAATCATG
Source organism: Balneola sp. (assembly GCA_965267385.1). Classification (GTDB taxonomy): domain Bacteria; phylum Bacteroidota; class Rhodothermia; order Balneolales; family Balneolaceae; genus Balneola. The sequence continues at coordinate 1,588,311 of OZ253957.1, read as the reverse complement.
ATTTAAAATTGCTACTTGAAGAGAAAGTAGCTGAATCTTTTGGTGTTGCCCCAGTTAAACTTGGGGATTAAAAACGGACTTGCCAGAAAATTTATTAAAAAAAGACATCGGTATTGATCGCTGACACTTGTAGCTTTTATTGCTCACATAAGAGAATAACTCACCTAAATATTTTCCTGGAGATAATATTATTCCCTCAATTATTTCAGTTTTGGGATTCGTTAAAGCTATCAAGTAACGTATATCAAATGTTGAAATTCCAAGATCGCTAAAAACTATTTCTTCACTTTCAGGTGAATACATTCCTAAATCGACAGTCGGTGAATCTTGAACTTTTACCTCCAGCAACTGATTCTTGATATCAGGAAATCCTCCATACAATAGAGAATCTTCTTTTGCTTTATAGCCAAGTAAATTCAAGACCATTCTTTCTAAAGCCTGACCCCTATTTTTTGTGGCTGCACTATCAAGTTTTTGACCAATTAATTTTTGGGCTACTTTCTCCTTAATGGCTTCAATTGAAAAAAGTTCATCCATTTTTGGCTCTTCAACCATGTCCATATTTGGAGAATCAAAGTCAGGATTTATTTGTTTCTGAATCTTTTGTGTATCTGGGTAAAGGAGAATTTTATCCTCACTCTCATAAATTTTATTTCTTTCAATAGAAGAAATTAATAGCTGATGTTTTATCGTTGGTTTTCCAAATTTTCCGAATTGGCTCTCAATATAATCTGGGGTAAGTACAAGAATTGAAACAATCTTTTGGTTTTCAATGTCAATATTTGAGAATACAAATCTAACATCTGAACATTTTAAGCTTTCACCAGACGTATATTTGACTAAAAGAGTATCACTTGCTGGTATTCTATTCCATACCTGTAAATTGTAAGATGTACCACTTGTAACTATGTAGGTGTCAATAAACTCACGAGTGATTTTTGGTAGTCCTTTCCTTTTGGGTGGCAGAATTTCAAAATCAGATTCATTTGCAATATCTGGAAGATTAAAATTTTCCAGAGTTGATGCTATAAGCTTTCTATTATTCGAACCATCTGTCCTTGTTTTACCGGTAAGATTAAAAGGTTGCCCAACTAAGCCGGATAAATTCTTGGCAAGTATGGATGGGGATGTTAATAATTTTGGTGAGGCGGGTGGCAACTTAAAATCTTTATTCATTATAAATTCTTTAAAAGATCAGATGTATTAACATTCAATGCGTCTGCAATCTTTTTAAGATTTAATACTGAAATATTTCGTTCACCTCTTTCAACGGAACCTATATAAGTTCGGTCAAGACCAGAATTATGGGCTAATTGCTCTTGAGAAAGGTCCGAACGGTTTCTTAATTCACGTATAGTTTCGCCAACATTCTTGAGGTGAGTTAGCTCATAATCAGTATATGATTTAGCCATATTTGTAGAGTGTTTGACGCATTATTGAGATGAGAATATGCAATACTGATGCTTTTAAGTCCACGGACTATAAGTAGCGCAATTTATTTAGCGCCATAACGACCCGGCGTTTAAGCGGCGAGCCTGGTTTTATAAATTAAAGTTCGGGACTTCGTCCGAGTCCGCTTGAAACGCTTGTTATAGCGCGCTTTGTTTTTAGTTGGTTAAACCAACTTCTTTTAAAATATCCAAACTGTCATTAATAACAATTTTGGAAACTTGGTTGTATGGATGACCATAAAAACCGATCTCTACATTCCAGTTGTCATCAAAATGAGAAGTAACTTTGTATCTGTTTACTTTCATCTGCTCACCATCCGAACTAATCAATTCTATTTTTAAACTTCTTAGAAGTTTATCAACCGGAGCTTCATTTGGTATCTCTGGAATCAGAGCAGATTCAAAGTTTGCAATTTCTTCAAACGTTCTACTAACTAAAGTGTCAGGGTCTCCTTGATAAAACTCATTTTGTTGTTCTTCGGTGAGATTTTCATTGTAATAATCAATATTCCAAGTTTCTTCAGGATTAAATACATCATAAGACTGACTAACAGTGACAGGGTTATCTTGAAGAATAAGCTGGAAAAATTTGAGAATAACAGTCTCTTGTTCGGTTTTTATCTCATCCAAACTTTGAGCCAAGGCAGAACTAATGCCAATGAAAAACAAAATTGTAAATAGGGAAAAGGTTCTCATTGTAAGTTTAGCGCTATAACGACCCGGCGTTTAAGCGGTGAGTCGAGTTATTAAAATTAAAGATCCGAATCGCGTTCGAGTCCGCTTGTAACGCTTGTTAGGTAACCGATGCATTTTAAAAGAAGCGATCTTCTAGTTTCCAATAAAGCAGAAACAATAAGAGAAAGAAAAGAAAGACTAAACTAATCTTGTTCTTAATATGCCTTCTATCAATAATTTCTGGGAGGTCTACTAAATGACCTAAAGACTTGAAAAGTCTCCAAGTTCCACCGAAAAATCCGAAGTAACCAAACAGTTTACCATCAGCAAAAAATGCTTCTTTCTTTTCTTTGCCTTCGTAGTAAGTAAGTTTAACCCAGGAATTCACTGGGTCTGTTCCTTGTAGTCCAAAACTTACTCTTTGAATATTCGAGATTTGAAGATTTACTTCTTCGCTTTCAAATGTGATTTCTTGATCGGTAATAACAAGTTTACCTCTTTCTCTATTGAAGGCATCTTTTAATGTCTGCTCTTTGGAAGGCTTTGATCGATACCAAATTCCTCGGTAAACTTTTGAAGACATTTAAGATCAGTTTATTTAAGTAAGGTTACCTAACGACCCGGCGTTTAATGTGCGAGGCCGTGAATTTTGATTAAAGTCTGGATTGTAACCGAGTCACATTGAAACGCTTGTTATAGGGCAATCCAAACTATTTAGATTTTGCTAATTACCCAATGTAGCAGTGCCACTCATTACATTTAGTGAGTTCAACGAACTTTTGACTTGGGTATTCAATTATCTGCATAATATTCTCCGGTGGTATATTTTCAACGCTGAATGCTTCATGTTCAGTTGGATTTTCCAAAGTATGATCATGCGCCTCTAAGAAAACGCGAAACATATTTGTGTCTGGTAAATAACTATCAGATAGTTTTCTCATAGGAACTTTTGCTTTAACTATACATGGAACTCCTATTCTTCTTAAAGCTTCACCAGTTAATAGGTCATCCTCATGAGAATTGTATAGAGCTTCTCCACCCCAAGAATCGAAAAAGCGGTATATACCGTGTTGCTCTGCAATGAATGGTTTGAAAAAACAAAACCAAAGCATTCTAGCCCGATGCTCATCATCTGCTTGATTGCGAGTTTTTAATTCTTTAGCAATTCTATCAGAAATTAAATTAAGCTCAAGGAGGTCGTCGATCCTTTTCGTAAGCGTTTGTAGGTCTTGTAAAGACATTCCATTTTTGCGAATTGTATCTATCTCATGAGAACAAAGTTTTGTACAGTGGTAACCAATAAGTGAATAGTTTCTAAGAATATCTCTGAACTGATAGATGACTTGATCATATTCTTGAGAATATGAAGTATTACAACAACTGCATTGCCAACCGATAAACACTTCCTGATTTTGCTCAAGAAAATCTAAAATTTCTCTTGGCCAGGTTTCTAATAATTGAATGTTGATTATATCAGTCAATTGAAAATAAAAAGATCAAATATTAGGAGGAATTGCCCTATAACATATTATTGATGAACGTAAGACATTAGCTAAGATATTATAAATCGGATAATAAAAAACCCAGAGGCTTTCAATAATAATACCTTAGCTGAAGGGCAGGGAGTTTATGTTTCAAGCGATGAACGATTAAGTCGTTCAATAAAATCTGTAAGGAGAGCCTCTCCGGGCGGTCTTATGGTAAAGCCCGGAAAATGAAACAGTACCTTGAACAACTACAAACGGTCCTCCGAAGAAAGAACTATAGTTACAGATCCTGAATGCCTGCTCTCTTCGTTCGCTACCTTCAGGATGACAAGTGAGGACATAGTTCTGCACCTATTCTTCCTTCAGCTGCTCCAGGCGTTTACGGTTCTTCCACTTCTGGATATAGGGGATAAAGAACATGTACATCCCGGTGATCCACAGTATCGTCACGATGATGCCGGAGGGCAGGAAAACCCACAGCTTGGCCGATTCATGGAACCAGGATCCGTCATGCATGGCTTCGATGATATCGGAGCGGCGGTATTCGGCCTGCAGCACCTCCGCCGTTTTGGTGTCGATCTGTACTTCCCAGTGATTGATGGCGCGTACCTTCACAATGCCCTTACCGGGACGAACATCCAGGCGGTCAATATCTTCCCAGCCACGAATCTCAGCCTCGGGTACGGTCATGGCGGAAGCCAGAATCTGCTCAAAAGTGATCTCGGGGTTAGGGGATACCCCCTCGGTGGAGGGAGGCTGTACCCAGGCCACCTCTTTCTTCACCTGCAGAAGAAGTCCGGTGATCAGCACGATCAGGAAGGGCAGGGCGATGATGATCGCTCCCCAGCGGTGAATCTTTCGGGTATCCCGGCGTGAATGCCAACTCATAAAAGATGAATAGTTTTAACTGAATTAATAGTCGAGGCCGGGTTGTGTGATCTCAAAGCCTTCGGCTTCTTTGGCGGCCTGAACCATATCGGCGACGTCCTGTAACAGCTGCCGCGCATCGAATACTATACCGTCTTTGATGGTATATACGATACCGCCGTGTCGTTTCACGTTGTTATCCTCATCCACCATAATGGCCCCGGTGCCGTACAAGACCTTCAGGTTCGCCTGAGGATTGGCATCCACGATGACCATATCCGCCAGCTTGCCTACTTCGATGGTTCCCAGCTCATGATCCATGCCCAGTACTTCCGCGGCTTTCAGGGATGCTGACTGAAAGATCTCCAGCGGGTGGAAACCGGCTTCCCGGAAGAGTTCCATTTCCTGAATGTAACCAAAGCCATACAGCTTATAGATGTAGCCGGCGTCCGATCCAAGGGTTACCCGGCCTCCCTTATTTTTGTATTCATTCACAAACTGCATCCACAAGCGGAAGTTTTCTTTCCAGGCGATCTCCTGTTCCGTACCCCAGTCGATCCAGTAAGAACCGTGCGAGATGCGGCTGGGGGCGTAAAACCTCCACAGAGAGGGGAGCGTGTACTTCTCATGCCATTCCGCACGGCGCTGCGCCATCAGGTCGCGGTTCGCTTCGTAAATGGTGAAGGTTGGATTCAGCGTAAAGTCCAGCTCCAGCAGCTCGTCCATCACAGCATTCCAGGTTTCTGAACCGGGTTTCGCAGCCTGCTTCCAGAGTTTACCGGCTTCCTCAAAACGATGCTGCTCGTTATTGTAGTTGTAGTCGAGCGGATAGTCCTGAATGATGCGGTCCTCAAACATGGACTCAGGCAGCCCATACCAGTGCGTCATACTGGTAAGTCCCAGCCGGGCCGATTCCAGCACGTCGTTATATACCACGCGGGTCTGGGCGTGGTGGGTCATGGTGCCCAGTCCCAGTTTGTTGGCTTCGTCGATAGCCGCGGCATACACCTCGGGGGACGCGCCAAAGAACTTGATCCCGTCCGCGCCTTCCTTATGGATCATCTGCACCCACTTCCGGGCCTGCTCCGCAGTGGTGATCGGACCGTTATGCCCCATGCCAAAACCGATCCAGGCAGAAATTCTCGGAGCCGTGATCTCATTCCTGTTACTCATTTCCCGGTGCCGGAGCGTCCAGTCCATGCCATTGAATGAGCCGGGTTCCCGAATGGTGGTGATCCCGTGAGCCAGCCACAATTTATATACATACTCAGGAGTGGTTCCCTGCGCGCCTCCACCGGTATGGGCATGCATGTCAATAAAGCCGGGAAGCATATACATACCGGTCGCATCAATCACCTTATCATCAGGTCCGGCTTGTGGTCTGCGGTTTTCATTGATTGGCAGTCCGGGGTAGCCCACGGTTCGTATTTGTGCAATGCGATTACCTTCCACAACGATATCCACCGGTCCGGTAGCCGGAGACCCGGTTCCGTCAATGAGGTTCACTCCCCGGATAATGAGCCGCCCGAAAGGGCCTTCTCCTTCTGCGGGTTTGGGAGCATCCGGCATCTGCGCAAAGAGGCTGGCGGTAAGGAACAGGCAGAATGCTGAAAGTATCAGTTTTTTCATAGTAGCTTTATTAGGTGATTGTGCGAACGTAGCAGCTTGGAATCTACTCAAAGTGGAGTTAAACAGCCGTAAAATAAAGTTACAGCAATAACGCCCCTTCGTGCTTCAACAGCCATTCCTTCCGCTCCATACCACCGGCATAGCCCGTAAGTTTGTTGTCTGAGCCAATGACGCGGTGGCAGGGAATTACAACGGCGATCGGGTTTTTTGCGTTAGCATGCCCAACCGCCTGCGCCGCGCCCTTGTCACCCAGTTTTTCCGCAATTGCTCCGTAAGAAGTAGTGCTGCCGCTGGGTATGTTCAGTAGCTGTTCCCATACTTTTTGTTCGAAGTCAGTGCCTTCCGGCTGCAGGCGCAGGTCAAAAGCCGAACGGTTCCCTTCAAAATATTCGCGAAGCTGGGTCTTGGCCGACTCGGTATGAGCATCGGGTTCTTCCGGGCCGTCAAAGTCCATAAAGCGGATCCCGGTGATGCCCGAACCGTTCGAAAGTATTCTTAAAAAACCAATCGGAGTCTGTAGATAGCTGACGTAGGTCAATGGAGCTCAGTTTAAATTCCATGAATTAAGATCGTTGAAGAATATTAACAACGTCATCTTTATCAAAATGAAAAGTGAAAATATACATGGGAGGTAGGAAGGACTCCCACCCCGAATCCCTGACTCTGGAGCTTGTGATGGCTCTGAAAGCAGCGCTCAGGATCTCATGGAAAGAAGAGTAAGAATTAAGAAAAAAATTTAAAATGGATTATGGATGTAATTATAAATCACACTTTAACAGCTACTTACAAAGAACAAAGTATTTTGAAAATATTCTGTAACGCACTGAGATCGGCGAACTCTTGTAAACGTGAGAGAGAGGTTTTTTGCGGTCTATCCCGCATAAAGTCACTAGTCACTCCTTAAGCTGAAACCTAAAGCTAAAGTCCTCGGGAATGATATTTCGAGGACTTTTTTATTTCTGTCAGAAATACACTCTGTACAGCAGGCTGATATTCCTTCCTGGTTCAGGCCTCAGGTCTTTGATTCTGGACAGATGGTTATAGTATTCCACATCCAACAAGTTGTTCACATTCAATGACAGGGTGTGAAGTAGTTTGCTCGTCTCGAACCGGTATTGAGTGAAAAGATCGATCAGGAAGTATTCGTCGGTAGGGGTTTCAAATTCACCGGTTCGGTTTTGCTCAGCGGCAAAGGTGAACCTGGTTCCTGCCTCCAGGCCGTCTTTCGCATACTTCAGAGAAGATTTTGCTTTGAAGGGAGGAATTTGCGGCAGGGGCCGGGTGCCCGGGTTGTTGCCATTCACATCGATAGTGTCCTGTCGCCCGACCGTAAAGCTGGTGGATACATCAAACACCCAGTTTTGCACGAACTGAGACTCTAATGAAGCCTCAAAGCCATACAACTCCGCTTTTGTGCCCACAAACTGATAATTGTTAAGGGTGGGGAAATTATTGTTTCGCTCACCGGTATTCCGGGCGTAGTTGAAGTTCGAAAAATCATTATGAAACAGAGCCAGACGCAGTGCCGAGGTATTGGTCTGCCACCTTCCGAATAGCTCTTTGGCTACGCTTCGTTCCGGTTCCAGCTCCGGGTTTCCGATTTCAAAACTGAATGATGCCAGGTGGGGGCCTTCGGAGTACAATTCTTCCAGTGAGGGCGCACGGAAGGAGTGAAGGAGGATAGTACCCACCGAGAAGCCCTTGCCAAGCTCATAAAAAGCGTTTACTGAACTCGACAAGGCATTGAAGTCTCTTTGCCGGATGTACCCTATATCGGAATCGGGATCTTCCTGTTTGGGTCTGTTGAGCACATAATCAAAGCGTAAGCCGGCCTCAATCTGTAGTGCTTCCAGTTCCAGCTTTTCAATAACATAAGCCGCGAACTTATAGCTGTTGGCATCCGGGGTATTGGCTCCACGAACGGCGTAATCCTCAAACTCTCCCCAAAAACCAAATTTACCATTACTCAGGATACCAATATCTCTGTGATTTACACTTATCTGAGAAGTCGTGGTAACCAGCCCGAATTCAGTACCGATGGAACTGGTGGTCTCAAACTCCTTATGGTTGTAATTGTTGAGGCTCAGATCGGCTTCTATGGTTCTGATGAAATCGCTTTCCGGCAGGTATTCTCCTTTCAGAGCGTAATTAAATTTACGCATCTCAATATCGACCCCGTTGGGGTGGCCGTTCGGGTCGGGCGGAATGCCGTAATTACTTAAATACGTACCGAATGAGCCGCCTAAATACCCCCAGTCTTGTACATAGCTGAAACCTATGGCGCTGTTTGTGGTCTCATAGTAGGTGTTTTCGATCTTTCCGGCGGGTGTATGCGTATCTCCGCCCAACCGGCCATTCAGATTGGTGTTAATGACAAAATTGTTGAGCGGTATCGAGAAATCAGCAGCGGCAGAAGCGCTTGTATTCACGGACTGACCTCCCAGGGTCGCGGACCCGGTAAAGGACCGGGGCTGATTGGGGGAGATCAAATTGTTGACGACATTGACGATACCGCCTACCGCGTTGGATCCGTACTCCAGTGCGGCTGCGCCTTTGGCAATCTGAATTTCAGAACTTGAGATCGGATCTACCGATACGGCATGGTCGGCGGACTGATCGGAGACATCGCCGGTAGAAAGCCCGTCCTGTAAAATGATCACCCGTTCATCGCCCAGGCCGCGGATAACCGGCCGTGAGGTGGTATTTCCCAATGAGCGCTGATCTATGCCGGGTAAACTCGCCAGCGTATTGGCCAGGGTTGTACCCAGGTTGCGACGCAGGGAGGTTCCGGTAACTGATTCCGAAACATGCTCAATATTTGATCCCGTCAGGTCATTGTTTTTGCCGATAACCTCGATGGTTTCGGATGCAAGCACGGTCTGGGTCAATTGTACCGATAACTTAAGATCGTCAACCAGTTCAATTTTTCGTTTCTGTGTTTTATAACCTATCCGGTGAATACTGAGGGTATAGGCACCTTCCGGAATGTTTTTTAATTCAAAATTCCCGTCAATATCAGAAGTGGTGGTGCGGTTCAGCTCCTCGAGGTGGATATACGCAAATGATACCGGCTCCGAAGTTTCAGAGTCCGTGACCGAACCGGAAATAATAAAAGAACCCTCTCCGGAATCCGGATTATATCCAAAGAAAACTCCGAAGAGGGTTATAAGTGCAACTAATAAGCTCATGTCTTAATTAGGTGCTGAAGTTGGCGCAGGCGCTTCAACATGCACATGAATTCCCTGAGTATTAAAGTCAGAGTGGTTATTGTGATATAGTTGAAGTGTCATATCCGTTATGCCCTCTGCCTCAGCATGGAGGTGGAAACTCCACTTCCCGTCTTCCTCATGCTGCTCGAATTCAGCAATACCTTCTTCATCGAAGGTGGCTCTGAGGCTGTATTCGGGTTCATCGGGCTGGAATTCCTCACCGTCATGATCCAGGAAGTAAATAGTGATCAGAGGGGTTTCTTCACCGGGCTCAAGTTCAAACTCTCCGGTTACATCTCCATCCGGAAGCTGCTCAACGATGGTTTGTCCGTTCATCTTTAAGCGGAAGCCTTCCGGATCCTGATGTTCATCCTCAGACGATACGGAGTTGGAACAGGAGATAAATAATCCTGTTGTTAAGAGTGCAAATACAACGGTCTTAGCCGCAGACATAACATTAAATTTCTTCATGACTTAATCTGTTTATTTTGTGATTGATAATAAGTGGGCCGCCATCCGGCGGAAGGTAGATTAAGTCAGGGCGGGCGGATCTCTCCCCAGAAACAGATGATGATGCTCTTCGGAAGAGGGAAGGATCAGTTCTTTGATGAGTACGCTTTCAGGCGTAAGAAAACCGTCAAAACTAAGTCGGGTATCAATGTCAAAGCCGGCCAGTAAGGTACTGACGGGACATGTGACCTCATTCTGGACATAGTGAGCCTCCTGGGCGTGTTCCACGCATTCCAGTCCTTCGCTGTGATAATGAGCCAGGGAAGTAATGAGGCCGCCGATCACGAACAGCCCCAGAAAGAGGACGGTATGTCTGTTGAGTTTAGTCACGTATTAAATATCCTGATATCAAACAATAAAACCCACTTTATAGTATTTTAGTTGCAAAACTTTACAAGATCTTTAAAACTTCATGGCAGAGACACTGGCGGCGATCAAAGATTGGTTTCTGGGGCTTGGAGCCGAATACGGGGTAAACCCTGTCATTTTCGGAGCCATCTATGTGGGAGCCATCCCGTTCTTTACCCTCTCTGTAGGCTGGATCGTAAGAAATTACCGCAGAAAAAAGAGCATTGTCTTGCCGGCACTGAGCGCCACCCTCTTTTTCATTTCTTCCTATCTTTATCTCATAATAGCCGGTGAAAATGTTCCCTGGTGGGTATATGGCGTGGTGGTGGTTTTAGTAGGGGTGGGCGCGTATTCCACCCTTGTAAAGATAAGGAAGCGTGTTAATGAACCGGAAGAAAAGGGTATGGGTGATGGACTTCCTGAATGAACTTTGGGCTGATATTCAGCAAAAAGGCCTTGAGCATAATGTTAACCCTTTGATCTTTGCCATCCTGTATGTGGGCAGCATTCCTCCGTATATGGCCTCTATGGTATGGGTGGTAAAGAATCACCGGAGAGGAAAAGAGATCGTGATCCCGGTCATTAGTACCCTGTTCTTTTTCATTCTTCCGGCACTGTACATTGTCATATTTGGCCGGAATGTAGCCTGGTGGGTGTACGGAATCATCGCGGTGATGCTGATCTACGGAGGATATTCGGGCTACCGGAAGTTCCGGTCAGAGATTGATGAGGAAGTGAACCCGGGCTGAACCTCTCTCTACACACAAACTTCATATAGAATACAAACCTTGAAATCGGGGCCGGATTTGATGAGGGCTCCGATTTATTCGAATTCTGACTCTGCATTACTACCACAGGAGAGTCATTCATTGATCAAACGAGGTTTGTTATGGAAACGTCTACTTTTGTTTACCGATTTGGAAAGCTGACCGACGGCGACAAGACAATGCGTGATCTTCTTGGAGGGAAAGGCGCAAATCTTGCGGAAATGTGTAATATCGGAATACCGGTACCTCCCGGTTTTACACTGACCACCACAGCCTGTAAGTTCACCATTGAGAATAATATGGAATGGCCTGAGGGGTTATCTGAGCAGGTACTGGAAGGCATCGCACATGTGGAAGAAGAGATGAACAAGCGACTGGGGGATACAGAAGATCCCCTGCTGCTGTCGGTGCGATCGGGGGCTGCAGTGTCTATGCCGGGGATGATGGATACGGTTCTGAACCTGGGCATGAACGATCAGGTCGCAAAAGCTCTCATCAAAAAGACGGGGAACGAACGCTTCGTTTATGACAGCTACCGACGGTTTATCGATATGTTTGGAGATGTGGTGATGGGGGTGAGTCACGAGTATTTCGAGGACGCCATCAGCCAGATGAAACAAGAGGCCGGAGTGGAGAATGACCTCGATCTCAATGCGGAACAGTTGCAGGAGCTCACTAACCGATATAAAGCCATTTATCGCAAGCATACAGGCTTTATGTTTCCTGAAGATCCTGTTGAACAGCTGAAATTTGCGATCAATGCCGTCTTCAAGTCCTGGAACAGCAGCCGCGCGATCAAATACCGGGAAGTGAGCGGGATCACCGGTTTGATCGGAACCGGTGTGAATGTACAGGCGATGGTTTTCGGGAATATGAGTACGGAATGCGCCACGGGGGTGTGTTTTACCCGGAACCCTTCCACCGGAGAACACGAGCTCTATGGGGAGTATCTGGTGAATGCACAGGGTGAAGATGTGGTGGCCGGTATCCGAACCCCCGAGCCTATTGCCAACATGAAAAAAAGAATGCCCGAAGCCTATGATAAGCTTCGGGCCTATACCCGGAAACTGGAGCAGCATTATTGTGACATGCAGGACGTTGAGTTTACCGTCCAGGAAGGCACACTGTATATCCTGCAGACCCGGAATGGTAAACGAACGGGTGCTGCCGCTTTAAAGATCGCGGTGGATCTGGTGAGGGATGGTGTGGTTTCGAAGAAAACCGCGATCAGCAAGCTGGTGGAAGCTGAACACATCGATCAGTTGCTGCATCCACAGTTCGAAGACGATACCGTACTCAAAGAGGATCTGCTGGGCAAAGGACTTCCGGCTTCGCCGGGGGCCGCGGTCGGCAAGGTGGTGTTTGACTCCAGGCGCGCCGAACAGATGGCTGAGAAAGGGGAGATGGTAATACTGGTTCGCATTGAAACCAGCCCCGAAGACGTAGGGGGTATGTCATCAGCCGAAGGCATCCTTACTTCAAGGGGTGGTATGACCAGCCACGCAGCAGTGGTGGCCAGGGGCTGGGGTAAACCCTGTGTGGCAGGGTGCAGCGACATCGTGATCAATTACGCAGACCGGACGTTCACGAATGGAGAATACACGATCAGAGAAGGGGACTGGATTTCCATCGACGGAGCCCGGGGATTGGTCATCAACGGGCAGAAAAAAATGATTCCTCCCAAGCTCAGTGAAGAGTACGAGACCTTCATGCGCTGGGTCAGCGAATTTGAGAACATGGAAGTGTGGGCCAATGCTGAAACCCCCGAGGATGCCGAAATGGCCAGGAACTTAGGAGCCAAAGGAATTGGCCTGGCCCGCACCGAGCATATGTTTTTCAAAGAAGACCGTGTAGCCGCTATGCGACGTATGATCATTTCAGAAAATGAAGAAGAACGGCGGGATGCCCTGATGAGCCTGTTGCCTTATCAGAAAGAAGACTTCAAAGGGATCTTCCGGAAGATGGAGGGTCTGCCGGTAACCGTAAGGCTCCTTGATCCGCCGCTGCACGAGTTCCTGCCTTCAGAACCTGATGAAGTGAAACAGGTTGCCAGGGAGCTGGGAGTGAATGAAGAGCTGTTGCAGATCAAGATTCAGGCTCTCAAGGAATTCAATCCTATGCTGGGGCACCGGGGTTGCCGGCTGGGTATTAGCTATCCCGAGATCACGGAAATGCAGACACGCGCTATTCTGGAAGCTGCCCTTGAGTTAAAGGCCCAGGGGATCTCGGCAAAGCCTGAGATCATGATTCCACTGGTGGGCTCCGTTAAAGAATTCATTAACCAGCGCGCCATAATTGAACAAACTGCCGAGCAGTTGTTCGGGGAATACAACAACTATCTGGACTTCCAGGTTGGTACCATGATCGAAGTTCCGAGGGCGGCACTCACCGCGGATGAAATAGCCAAAGAGGCCGACTTCTTTTCATTCGGGACAAATGACCTCACTCAGATGACCATGGGCTTCAGCCGGGACGATGCCTCCAAATTCATACCCCATTATCTGGAACACGAAATACTGGAGAAGGACCCCTTTCAGTCCCTGGATCAGGATGGTGTGGGGCAGCTGGTCCGCGCCGGTACCGGGTACGGAAAGTCGGTTAATCCGGGACTGAAAGTCGGGATCTGCGGAGAGCATGGAGGCGACCCCGAAAGTATTGAGTTCTGTTATGAACTAGGGCTCGATTACGTGTCCTGCTCTCCCTACAGAGTTCCTATCGCGCATTTATCGGTGGCCAAAGCGGCGATCAAAAACAACCACAACAATGAGGTGCTGGAGTTAGCCTGAAAAACCAGAATTGTTTCAGAGTTCTGTGCGTTGATTGGATCATCAATAAAGCTATTTTAGGTGCTGAATAATCAGCAATTAAAAAATTGAAGTAATACATGGCGCAGTACGAATTTGACAGTATTGTCATAGGCGGGGGAGCAGCAGGCCTGACGGCATCCGGTATCTCGGCTAATTTCGGAGCCAAAACCATGATGATCGAAGCAGATAAACTCGGTGGAGATTGTACATGGACCGGATGTATTCCCAGTAAAACGCTGTTAAAAGCGGGAAAGGTAGCCCGACAGCTAAAGGAAGCCGGGCGATATGGCCTGACGGATCAGGAGCCGAAGATCAGTTTCCAGAAAGTAATGCAGCATGTGGACCGTGTTCGCCGGGAGGTCTATGAAGATGCTGACCGCCCGGAGATCTTTGAGGAGATGGGGATCGAAGTGGTTCATGGTGAAGCATCCTTCATTGACAGCAACGTGATTCGGATCGCGTTTGGGGACGGATCGGAGCGTATTGTGAGCTCCCGGTACTTTTTTATTGCCACGGGCGCCCGGCCCGATATCCCTCCCATATCCGGACTGGACAGTGTTCGCTACCTCACAAACCATACACTGTTCGATCTGAAAGAACTCCCCCGGGACCTGTTAATTATCGGAGCCGGCCCGATCGGAATTGAGATGGGGCAGGCTTTTAACGACCTGGGGAGCAGGGTAACCGTGGTGGATATTGCCAAACGCATATTGCAAAATGACGACCCTGAGACCGCTTCTTTGCTCCAGGCAACACTTACATCGCAGGGCATTCAATTCCACATGGAGGCTTCTGTAGAAAAAGCAGTTCAAAAAAACGGGAGGGTGGAGCTTGTTCTCGGAGACGGCAGGACCCTTTCCGGAGATCAGCTACTGGTTGCCACAGGGCGCCGTCCAAATATTGAATCACTCAATCTGGATGAAGCGGAGGTAGCTTACAAGAACCGAGGTATAGTGGTCAATAGCTCTTGCAGAACCGGTCAGCGGCATATTTATGCGATCGGGGATGTGACTGGGCGCTACCAGCTAACCCATATGAGCGAACACATGGCCAAAGTGGCAGTAACCAGAGCGTTGCTCAAGTTCCCTATGAAGATCGATGAAGATTATGTTCCTTGGGTGACCTACACCTCACCCGAGATCGGGCATCTCGGAGCACGGGAGGACGAGCTCCGGGATAGAGGTATAAGCTATGAAGTGTACCGTTTTCCCTATTCTAAAGTGGATCGCGCCCTTTCTGAAGGAGAAAGTACAGGGCTGATCAAAATATTCGCCAAAAAGCTGACCGGGAAGATCCTCGGGGTTTCGGTGGTGGGAGCTCATGCAGGAGAGCTCATTTCGGAATACGCGGTAGCCATGAAAAACGGAGTCAGCCTCAGAAAGCTGGCCGATACGATTCACCCCTATCCCAGCTGGGGACTGGGAGCAAGAAGGGCGGCAGACCAGTGGTACATCAAAAATCAGAGTGAGACTGCCGTGAAATGGATACAGCGGATTTTCGGATACAGAGGTGAGATTCCGGACTACAGTGATCCTGACCGGGTGGTATAAAAAAATCCCCGATCAGCTTGTTGACCGGGGAATGAGTGAGCAAGATTTGAGCAGCTGAGCTGACTCATAATCCTGTTTTCCTCTACAGCCATATGCCGGATAGATTGTAGTGGACAAGGCCTAGTATAACACATCGACAACATAAAATCATTAGGTAAATACAATAGTGGTCCTAATTAGTTTTGAAAAATAAGCATGAAAGCGCTTTTCTGATAAATAAAAGAAAGAAAATGTCTAAAATTATTTTTAATCAATCATCTTATTGATCAGCTCCAGGTCAGAACGCAGGGTGGGATCGGATGAGTGAAAGCTGAGTCCCATGAGAATGTAGTCTTTGGCTTGCTGATAATTGGCCCTTCGGATCTGCTGCATGGCCAGCTCGTGGAAGGTATTAGCTGCAAAAGATTTAAGGTAGATGTTCTCAGGCTGTATGTTTTTGGCTTCTTCCAGTCTGGCGATCAGAACACCGGCATTTTCCTCCACAGGCGGCAAGGAGGTGAGTTTTGCGAGGATGATCTGAACGCGGGCATCGTTTATGACCGGATAGCCATCGGGATATTGACGGGCAAGTTGCAGGATCTTCTCATATGCGGCATCAGTCAGCCCGAATTGTGCAAGCTTCAGGGCGTGGTTAGCGGTAACCGACACATAATAGGTCTTAAGCCGTTCGTTATCCGGGTCCATCTCTATGGCTTTTTCTAATTCCAGGCTGGCAGTCTGGTGGTCTCCTTTCAGCGAAGCGATCTGTGCAAGGCTGCGGTAAATATAGACCTGATAGTTTCGAATCGTCTCCCTGACGGTTTCATTATCAAAAACCTGTTCCCTGCTAAGATCCAGAAGCTCCTGCGCGCGGCTTAAGTCTTCTTCTTTGTCGCTCAGGTCTTCAATTCGTTCTCCGACATGCGGAAGAAGGGTGTAGCTGAGCAGCGAATCTCCGCGTGTTATGTTCAGGGCTGTTTCCAGCAGCTTCAGCTTGGAATCGAGCGGAACGCTGAAGTCGAACTGAGAGATATTGATCAGATAGGTAAAAGCCTGGATGAAAGTGGGGTTATGATACAGCTTCAGTGCATGGCTGAACTTGCGGTGTGCTTCTTCATAATCCGAGGATTCGATAAGGATGAGCCCGTCGTTGTAATACTGTATGGCCAGAAGCTCTTTTTTTGACACCGGCTTTGTATCGCGGACATACTCGCGGTAAAGCTGCTCCGGGCCTTTCTCGTCCAATTCGTCCTGAGTGATCAGTTTGCTATCCACCAAGGTGTTAATGACAGACTCAATATCGGTTTTGAAGTCAAAGCCATTCCGGGGGGCGGTCAGCTCGGTGACCACTTCATCCTTTCCGTCCATGATGGAGGCATAGACGTGCTGTGGTGTCTCATAAATGGCATAGGGAAGTTCAAAGGCCTCGGCCATGCTTACAAAAAAAGCAGTAGCCGTAACGCAGTTATATTCCCCGCTATTGATGAGAGCCCGTGCGTTTGTTTCCAGCCGGTATCTCTTAAAAACTTCCTCATGCAGATACTCAAAGATCTTCCGGGCCTTTCTTTTATCAGAATCCCTGTTTCGGATCTTTTGCTGCAGGGCTGAACGGTGTGTCTCAAAAAAAGATCTGTATTGTTCAATCAGGTCCGGTGCGGCATACTCAGAGACCATGATCTGATCGTAGAGAAGAGGAGTTTGCTCATCAAAGGCTTCCCAGTTGGTGATCAGTTGTTGTTCCCGTTCGGAGATAAAATCCTGCCCCGCTGCCGGGATGGCCAGCAACGAACTCAACAGAAGGGTTATGAGGCAATGCTTTTTCACGATCATATAACGGGTAACAGTCGGTTAATTGCTTTGGATCTCTTTGAGCTTCGCAAGGGCGCGCTCTTTCAGATTCTCAAACTGCTCTACCGGAATCATCCCGATCGTGTATTGATGGTACAGCCATACAATGTAAGTGGCCATCACGTCTTCATAGCAGTAGTGTTCGATCAGGCCGAGTTCCCCTTTACGGTACATGGCCAGCACTTCGTTCCCTTCACCCGTTTGCTTGAAAGGAATACCGATAAGCTGCCCCAGGTGTTTGAGTTTGGGCCACGAACTGGCTCCATAGTTACTGAATTCATCTACCAGGTCCACATTATGTTTACTATAGCGGTAGCGGATCTCGTAGTCGTTCATCCGAACCGGCATTTGAAGGCCATGCTTCATCGCCCGGTAGGTGATGAGGGGAATGTCGAAGCCTTTGCCGTTGTGGTGGATCAGGCCAAAGTCCTTGTAGGTTCCAATCGCTTCAAAGATCTTCAGCAGCCCTTCTTTTTCGTCGGTTCCATTCCAGGAAAGCTTTTGGCGTGGCTGACCGGTATTTTCGATCCAGAGTCCTACCCAGGAGATCACCCGGTGGTACATGGGAGGGAGGAAGCCCGATTTGTTACGCGCCAGTTCCTCACCGGCCGTGATCAGCAGGTCATCCTCATCCGAGTCATGGTCATTCAGAACATTCCGGATGAAGTCAAAGTCGGGGATGGTTTCAACATCGAAAATGAAAAACATAGTGCGGTTATTTCTGGTCAAAGTGGATAATGAAAGAAATAAGTGGATAATGAAAGATTTAAAATGAAAAAAATATCTCATTACGAGATCATTCCGTTCAGATGAGGTAACGGAAGCGAACGGCGAAGCACTCTCCAGGATGAGGCTGCAAAAGGAGGTTGCCGCGGGTGTGCCTCGCTACAGCCTCGCAATGACGGGACTGGAGGAAGGTTGATAGTGGTGGTCATTGCGAGGAGCAGGTTAACTAACCAGGGGGGTGGTAATGAACGACGAAGCAATCTCCAGGATGAGGCTGCAAAAGGAGGTTGCCGCGGGTTGGCTTCGCTGAACCCTCGCAATGACGGGACTTGAGGAAGGTTGATAGTGGTGGTCATTGCGAGGAGCAGGTTAACTAACCAGGGGGGTGGTAATGAACGACGAAGCAATCTCCAGGATGAGGCTGCAAAAGGAGGTTGCCGCGGGTGTGCCTCGCTACAGCCTCGCAATGACGGGACTGGAGGAAGGTTGATAGTGGTGGTCATTGCGAGGAGCAGGTTAACTAACCAGGGGGGTGGTAATGAACGACGAAGCAATCTCCAGGATGAGGCTGCAAAAGGAGGTTGCCGCGGGTGTGCCTCGCTACAGCCTCGCAATGACGGGACTGGAGGAAGGTTGATAGTGGTGGTCATTGCGAGGAGCAGGTTAACTAACCAGGGGGATGGTAATGAACGGCGAAGCACTCTCCAGGATGAGGCTGCAAAAGGAGGTTGCCGCGGGTGTGCCTCGCTACAGCCTCGCAATGACGGGACTGGAGGAAGGTTGATAGTGGTGGTCATTGCGAGGAGCAGGTTAACTAACCAGGGGGGTGGTAATGAACGACGAAGCAATCTCCAGGATGAGGCTGCAAAAGGAGGTTGCCGCGGGTGTGCCTCGCTACAGCCTCGCAATGACCGTTCTTAAAGTGTAAGTTCTCCCGCCAGATCTTTCTGATACAGCTTTCTGATGACTTCCGGATCCTCATAGTTCCCCAGCAGCCACATCATTTTGGTGAGCGCTGCTTCGAGGGTCATATCAGCACCCGAGATGGCACCTGTTTTAAGCGCTTCACGTCCCGCCGGATATTTCCTGAGGTCAACGGCGTCATAGTCGGCCTGTGACACGAAAACCACGATAACACCGTGTTCCCTGCACTTTTTCAGGAAAGGGACCAGACTGAATTCACCTTTGATCGGAAAATTACCGCTCCCGAACGACCGCACGATGATCGCTTTGAGCCTGCTCAGGTCCAGCTGCATCAGAATGTCGGTGTTCAGCGATGGAAATACGGTGAGTACGATCAGGGAGTTATCGAACTCAGGCTGAACGGTGAACGGGGCAGTCGGTCGATGCTGGACGGGCTTCATTTCGATGCTGAGTCCGATCTCCGCCAGCAACGGATAGTTTGGCGAGCCAAAGGCGTCAAAGTCCCCGATGCTCAGTTTGGTGGATCGGTTTCCCCGGTACACATGATCATTGAAGCAAATGGCGACTTCGCGGAGATCGGTGGTTGCCATTTCCACGGAATTGATCAGATTGCGGCGGGCATCGCTGCGGATACTGCTCAGCGGCACCTGGCTTCCGGTCAGTATCACGGGCTTTGAGAGATTGATCAGCGCGAAGGAAAGGGCGGATGCGGTGTAGGCCATGGTATCCGTTCCGTGCAGGATCACAAATCCATCGAACTCATCGTAGTTGTCCCGGATGCACAGCGCTAGTTCTTTCCAGTGGGAGCTGTTCAGGTCAGAGCTGTCTTCAAAAAACAGGGGGCGGGTTTGAATTTCCGCCAGTTCGTTCAGCTCTGAGACACGGTCAACGAGTGTACCCGACCAAGCTTCGGGATCCAGCTCCACGCCTTCACCTTTGGCGCTCATGGCAATGGTTCCGCCGGTCTGTATCAAAAGGATTTTTTTCATGTTGCTTCTTTCCCACAGCCGTTTAAATTGGTTCTTCACATTCGCTTCACGAATGATCCGTTAGTTCATTGACAAATATAAAGCGCAAAAACTGAAAGCGCTTCTATGTTTTTTCATCAGAGGGTAACCTAAACGTTAGCAATCCTAAGGAGACCGCCATGAAAGTATATAACCCTACCCGAGTTCGTAATGTCGTTTTGTTGGGCCATTCCGGCTCCGGTAAGACCACCCTGGCTGAGACCATGTTGTTCGAAGCCGGAGCCATCAACCGACGGGGAAGTATTGAACAGAAAAACACCGTATCAGATTATCACGAACTGGAGAAGGAGAAGGGGAAGTCGATCTATTCGTCGTTCATGAATCTGGACTGGAGGGGACACAAAATTAACCTGATCGACACGCCGGGCACCTCAGACTATATCGGGGAAGTGGTAGGCCCGCTGCGTGTGGCAGATACCGCCATATTTGTACTGAACGCAGAGAACGGAGTGGAGGTAGCCACGGACTCACTGTGGAAATACGCCCGCCGGTACAACGTGCCGTCTGTGTTTGTGGTGAACAAACTGGATAACGAGCGGTCCGATTTCTGGAAGACCGTGCAGGAGGCCAAAGAACATTACGGACGTGAAGTGACCGTGGTGCAGTTTCCTTACAGCGAGGGGAATGACTTTCACGCCATTATTGATGTGTTGCGCATGACCATGTATGAATTTCCTGAGGGCGGCGGAAAGCCGGACAAACTTCCGATTCCGGACTCCATGAAAGAGCGTGCCGATCAGCTGCATCAGGAATTGGTGGAGACCATCGCAGAGAACGACGAAACCCTCATGGATATTTATTTCGAACACGGTGAGCTGGATGAAGAGCAAATGCAAAACGGGCTTCATCTGTCGCTGGTGAATGGGCAGATCCTTCCGGTGTTCTGCTGTTGCGCATCCCGGAATATGGGTACCGGACGTGTCATGGGCTTCATCGATGATGTGGCTCCCAATCCACTTGAGGGTAATCCGCCTCTCCTGGAGAATGGCGAGGAGTTCCCGCTTGACGCCGATGGCAAGCCGGTCATGTTCCTGTTCAAAACCCATTCCGAATCACATGTTGGTGACCTGATCTACTTCAAAGTGTACAGCGGAAATGTACTTGCCGGCATGGACCTGGTGAACAGCAGCACCGGCAATACGGTCAGGCTGGGGAATCTGTATCTCACCGAAGGGCATAAGCGCATTGAGGTTTCCGAGGTGAAGACCGGGGATATAGGGGCGGTCGTAAAGCTCAAGGACGGCGAAATCAACGACACACTATCGGAGAAGGGTCACAATATTAAGCTGGAAGGGATCAGCTATCCCTCTACCACCATCCGGACGGCGGTTAAGCTTACCAATGAAGGGGACGAAGACAAGCTGGGGAATGCCCTGCATCAGATCCAGCGGGAAGATCCCTCCATCAATGTGGAGCACAGCCAGGAGCTTAAACAGATCATCATACACGGGCAGGGGGAGGAACACCTTGGAGTGATCGAGCATACGCTCAGAAATAAATACAAGCTGGATGTGGAATTTTACACTCCAAGAATCCCGTATCGGGAGACCATCACCAAAGCGGTGAAGACGCGGTACAAGCACAAGAAACAATCCGGCGGGGCCGGACAATATGCTGAAGTGCACTTTCTGATCGAACCTTACAAAGAGGGCATGCCCGATCCGGCCGACATGAAAGTCCGAAATACGGAGGTACACGACCTGCCATGGGGCGGAAAGCTGGTGTTCAACAACTGTATTGTGGGCGGAGTGATTGACAACCGTTTCATGCCGGCCATTCTGAAGGGGATTATGGAAAAAATGGAAAACGGTCCCATGAGCGGGTGTTGTGTCCGGGATGTCCGGGTTTCCGTTTATGACGGCTCTATGCACTCGGTGGATTCCAACGAGGCGGCCTTCAAGACCGCGGCCCGAATGGCTTTCCGCGATGGCTTTCTGCAGGCCAGCCCGCAACTGCTGGAACCGGTGTACAATGTCGAGGTCACGGTGCCTGCCGAATATATGGGGGATGTGATGGGGGATCTGGGCACCCGCCGGGGACAGATCCAGGGAATGGATGCCGAGGGCGCGTTACAAAAAATACGGGCTCAGGTACCCCTGGAAGAACTGGATCACTACTCCACGAGGCTGAAGTCGATGACACAGGGCAGCGCTACATACACCCGTGAGTTCTCTCACTATGCTGCGGCTCCATACGACGTGCAGGAGCGGGTCATGAAAGAGAACATGGAGCTGGAAGAAGCCTGAGTGACTTCCCTCTTCGTTGCAACATTAATCAAAGCCACCTGTCCACAACGGGTGGCTTTTTTACGGAACTGGGTATTTATCCTCTGTTTTCTTTTCTTGATGCGGTTTAAACTTCTCCATCATGAACAGAGCGCTTAAGCTGGCTACAGGTCCGTTATTGTTTCTGCTGATCCTTCTGATCGGCGGCACCGAAAGTATGCAGGTCCGTATGACAGGAGTGGTGATGTGGATGCTGGGTTGGTGGATCACTACGGCTGTGCCCATTGGCGTTACCGCTCTGCTTCCGATCATACTCTTCCCGCTTTTGGGTATTCTGGATCTGAGAGATACCACGATCAATTACGCCAATCCGGTGATCTATCTGTTCTTTGGCGGATTTGTGCTGGGACTGGCTATTGAGAAGTGGAACCTGCACCGCCGGATCGCACTCAACATCATGAAGCTGGCCGGAGAAAAACCCTCCCGGGTGATCCTGGGCTGTATGCTGGCTACTTCCCTGTTATCCATGTGGATCAGCAATACCGCTACAACCGTAATGATGCTCCCCATTGGTATGTCGGTGGTGGCACTATTGGGTGATCAATTTCAGGATCAGAAGGGAGGTGCTAACTTCGCCCTTACCCTGATGCTGGGGATTGCCTTTGCTGCAAATATAGGCGGGATAACCACTCTTATCGGGACGCCGCCTAACCTGGTGCTTTCAGGTATTGTAGAAGAATCTGGCCTGCCGACTCTGAACTTTGCCGACTGGATGTACTTTGCTTTTCCGCTGGCGATACTGTTGTTCAGTGCGGTATATCTGATCAACACCAAGCTGGTGTTCCCTGTGCGGCTCAAGCGCCTTGAGGGAATCACTTCCTTGATCAGCAACGAGCTAAAGGCGTTGGGAAAAATGGGCACTGCTGAGCGTAACGTACTGCTGGTGCTGGTGAGTACCGCATTCATGTGGATCTTTCGTCAGAAACTGGTTGATGTACCGGGGCTTGAGGCACTTAATGATACCACGATCGCCATTATTGCATCGGTGCTTCTCTTCATGATCCCTTCCGGAGAACCTTCCGAACCGCTGCTGGTCTGGAAAGACACGAAGAAACTGCCCTGGGACATTCTGTTGCTGTTCGGAGGTGGGATATCGCTGGCGGAAGGATTGGAAGCGACCAACGTGGTGGGGATGCTGGGAGACTGGATCAGTACGAGTGTTACTCCTGAACCCTTTCTGGTCATACTGGTGGTATGTGGCTTTGCGGTCTTTCTTACTGAAGTGATGAGCAACGTAGCTCTGGTGGCTGTATTCATCCCCGTTTCGTTCGTCATTGCCCAGAACTTCGGGGTGGGGGAGCTGCAACTGGCGATTCCCCTTACCATCGGGGCCAGCTGTGCCTTCATGTTCCCAATCTCCACGCCTCCCAATGCGATCGTGTACTCAAGCGGGCATATTCGTATGGATCAAATGGCAAGAACCGGTATAATCCTGAACCTGATCTGTATATTGATCATCTCTCTGTACAGCTATTTCTTTCAGGACTGGTTTTTCGGGACGGGGTGATCGAATGCAACGGCTGTCTTAATCAGCCCATTCTGTATTCGGGATGATACCGGCGATGACAATTATTCGATGGTACATCCGGATATACATCCTGAACTCCCGGTGCAAAGAAGCCGATCCGGGCTCTCTGTGCTTTTGCTGCCCCTGAAATCATCAGCATGGCCAGTACGGGCACAGGGAAACGAAGTGGAGCTTTCTGAGCATGATCACGGAGAAGCCAAGGTTCAATCCTGCTCGTCATCCGCTTCATCGTACCACTCCGTTCCGGGAATCAGCCCCACGATCACGATCTTTTGATTGTGAACCCAGATATGGATATCAAAATCCCTGTAGTCTGTAAAAAGCCACTCATCCCCGTTGTGATTAGGAACGCCGTATTTCTTTCTGGCGATGTCTTTTACATTTACATTCGACGGATAATTGATAATGAACTCGTAAACAGGGTAAGGTTCATCCATATCCACATAATAGACGATGCTGTCATAGGGACGGAAATCAAATTCCTCGATAAAGACCTCCCTGAAATCCATACCGTCATCGCTGAATTCAACCTGCGGACGTTCCTGAAGCAACTCCGCGCGGGTCATCCCGAGATAAGCTCCTTCAACCTGATCGGGGAAATATTTTTTCTGTTTCTCAGCCGGAGAAGACATATCCAAGACCGAGCAGGAGCTCACTATGAGTGCTGCAGCGAGCAATATGAGTAAAGGGCGCAATTTGTACATGATACCTGATTAATTGTATTAGTATTTAGCCGGTGTGCCTGGCGCCGGTGTGCTAAGTTTAATGAATTCTCGGATATCATCATTGGCTTTTTTCAAATCTTCTGCTCTCAGGTACATCATATGCCCGCTGCGATAGCCCTTAAAGCTGAACCGGTCTTTCATTTTTCCACTGGGATCGATCTGCCACATGGTGTATTTGGCATCAAAATACTTGGTGGCTCCGTCGTAATAGCCGCTCTGGACCATGGTATGAAGGAACGGGTTCATGGCCATAGCCTGACGCAGGTTTTCCCCGGTGTTATTTCCGCTTCGGTCCCAGGGACGAACCGGCCCGAACATGTTATACTTTACATCGGTTTTATAATTGAGGACGTTCGGAAAGTAATAGTTGATCGCCGGGGTGAACGCGTGCAGCCATGAGGTAAGTTCCGAGTTAAAATCGGGACGCTCACCGCCATCGGTTCGGTCGAGGCCTTTGTACCGGGAGTCGAGCCGGCCCACCGTGTGACCCTCGTCCCGTAAGAGCTCTTTCCAGAAAAAAGAGGTCGGTACATCCAGATTATACTGAAGGATGGATTTTTGTGAAATGCCAGAGAAGCGGGCCATCTTGGCGGCGGTTTCATTCCGGGTTTCTTCATCCAGAAAGCCCCCTTTTGCCAGTACGGGCATTAGCTCGTTCAGAGCATAATCTTCGGCAAGCGGAAGTACTTCCTCAAGGTCCATAGCCTGAAGGTCAGCCGGCAGTTTTTTATGATACCAGGCCGCTGCCGTAAAGTAGGGAAGCCTCAGAGACGCCCCCAGCGGCCCGTCTCTCCGTCCATTGCTGTTGTGAATACCAAGTTCGGTCGGGGACACCAGGATCACTCCGTTCAGATACATCCACTGGCTGGATTGCAGTTCCAGAGCCAGTCCGGACACCCGCGTGGTTCCGTAACTCTCCCCAATGAGGTATTTCGGTGAGTTCCATCGATTGATGCGGGTTATGAAGGTATTGATCCATTCGGCCAGATACTCTATGTCGGCTTCAACCCCGAAAAACTCTGACCTATCTGTTTCAGGATCCAGAATTCTGGAATATCCTGTATTGACGGGGTTTACAAATACAATATCTGCCGCGTCCAGTATCGAATGCGGGTTGTCTTTTACCCCGTAAGGCTGAACCGGGAAACCCTCATCATCGATCTTTAGGATTTTAGGGCCTGTGTAGGCCAGGTGCATCCATACCGACGCGGAACCGGGCCCTCCGTTAAAGGAAATGAACACGGGCCGTCTGTCCTTATCCGACACATCCGTGCGTTCATAATAGGTGTAAAAGAGCGTGGCAACGGGCTTGCCGTCCTCATTCCAAACAGGCTGGGTACCGGCTGTGGCCTTATAAGGTACTCGCTTTCCGTTGATGGTAACTTCATGGGTAGTGGTAACGGCGCTTTCGGCTTCAATGGCACGGTGAACCTCTTCCTGTTGTGCAAACAGGCTGAGCGAAAAGATGATCAGAAGACAGGGAAGGGTCGTGAGAGATTTTTTCATAGGATCGTTAGTTAGCTGATGGAATGTGGGAATTTGTGTAAAGAGAAGCAGAACTTCTGTAAAAATTATTGCTGATCCAGAAACTCAAGAAAGCGGTAAGGGAGTTCGAAAGGCCGTTCAGGGGGTATGTTGTTCCATTTCGGTTCAGGTTCTGATACAGGTTTTACCGGCCTCAGGGAGGGATCCCAGCTGAAGCCGACCAGCCGGCGATCGGCCAGGTCGGTATATTCCGGAAGAAATAACCCCTGAGACTTCCCCATCCATGCCCGGATCAGTTCCCCGTCGCTGAAGTACAATATGGTTTTAGGTGAAGCATTTTCCATGGCTCCGTCCGGCTCACCTTCATTATTCCGGGTGTGATAAAGAATCTCGCTTTCCGGGTATATGGAGATCTGCACGATCTCACCGTCTTCAAAATCGGCGAATAAAGAATCCCCTTTTAACTGGTGAAGCCTGCCGGTTATGGTGTCTTCCTGAACGGCAAAGGCACCTTCATAAGCCGTGAGTTTCTTAACCTCGTTGCTGTCTAGCTGAACGGCGATAAAAGGGGCGGTCAGCTGAATCTGTTTATGCCATGCTTTGGGACTTCCGAGCAGCCTGAACCGGTCGGTTGCAGAGTTATACAGCAGGGTATCGGAGAGGGATGAGAAGCGGGGTGACCATACCCGCACGTTCTGATAGGAATCGATGTAGGTCGTCGAATCCTTCTCATTCAGTATGAGTTCGTGTGAATGGATGTAGGTAGTGTCGGTGGTGTCGGAAGAGACTCTTCGGAGAAACGCCTTTTCTTTCAGGTAGCGGTATCCGGTGGAATCCGCCTCCAGAAATTCTCCTTTGAGGATGGTGTTATTGGTGGAGTCTGCAACGAAGAGATCTCCGTACAGCTTGAGTCGTTTGCTTTTCCGGTTGATGAACAGGCTGTCCCCCTCAGCATATTGGGCAGAATCGGCCAGCTGAACCCGGCCCCGGAATTCCGCGCTGTCCCGGTTCTGATAATAGTTTCCTGAGAGGGCGGTTAATGTACCATCGGCGTCTTCCAGGCGGATGTTATCCCTGAAAAAAGCCTCCTTGGTCAGAAAGTTATAGTCCACTTTGTTTCCAAACAGGAGCGTGCTGTCCTGCTTGATGATCACTCTTCCTCTCAGCCGGCTCAGGTCACGGTTGTTGTAATAGTAAAGGGTATCTGTCCATATATGCTCGGTGGGCGTGTCGATCTGGATATTCCCGTAAGCTCTGATCTCGTCGATATTGATGAACTGCCAGGCGCTGTCGCACACCAGGCTTACATTACCGATGCTTAATTTTGCATCGTAAAACTTGCGGATCGTTTGTCCCGATATGGTCTGGGTTTCAACAGTCCGTGTACGTTCGATGGTAACGATGTTCTGGGCCTGAACCGGGATACCGGAACACATCACAATACCAAAGATCAGTATGGAGGCTTTTAAATGGTTCAATCTATGACGGTGGTACCGGTTACTTCATTGAGGGTATAGTTGTTGAGATCCGTATCGCCGGTAAAACCTATGGCATTGATACTGTCGGTGGGAGTAACGATCGTGACCACTCCGGGCGTACTCACCTGGTCTATCTTTCTTTCCCACTTCAGGTAATCTGAGGATAACCGCTTGCCATTGGTCGTTTGCACAAATACACCCCCGAAAAGTTCAAAAACAGAGGCCGATGGGATATATACGGCGCTGTCAGAGCTGACCAGGGCCTGAAGGGAGTCTGCATCAAAGATCTGTATCCGTACCGGCCCACTCAGGTAGGTGGTAGAGGTCCCCTGAACTTTTTCGGTATGCGCCCTCGAACTTTGCAGGTTCAGTTTAAGCTTCCCGCCCTCGATGAGGTCCATGTCCAGGTTGAGGGTGGTGGAACTCTGGATCAGAGAATCGCCCAGCGCTTCCCGGATTCGTTCATTATCATACTCCGAAAGTTCGCCGCAATGAGTTAAGGCAATCAGCAGGGCGCAGCCAATGGCGATATAGAAACTAGAGCGTACCAAAATAGCGGTCTCCTGCATCTCCAAGACCCGGCACGATAAACGCATCGCTGTTCAGTTTTTCATCGATAGCCGCCGTAATGATGGGAACATCGGGATGATCTTCCTGTAACCGCCGGATGCCTTCCGGAGCGGCTATCAGACACACAAACCGAATGTCGGTTGCTCCTGATTGTTTCAGATAATCGATGGCGTGCGATCCGCTTCCTCCCGTGGCCAGCATAGGGTCCACAACCAGTGTATATCCCTGGCTGATGCCGGGAGGAAGGTTATCATAATAGTTTACGGGTTCATGGGTTTCCTCATCCCGGTACACCCCCACGTGACCTACTTTTGCATCGGGGATAAACTCGATGATGCCGTCCACCAGGCTTAATCCCGCCCGCAGTATGGGAACTACGATGACGTCTTTGGCGGGGCGGTAGCCCGTGGTGGTTTGAATAGGGGTTTCAACTTCAAACGTCTCCAGGGGAAGATCACTCAGGGCGTGATAGGCCAGAATGTTACCGATGGTAGCCATAGCCCTCCTGAAGGGAGCAGTCCTGGAGTCTTTATCCCTGAGTACACTCAGATACGATTTGACGACCGGATGATCTATTTCCTGAACCTTATCCATCAACTATGGGGCTTCCAGTCTTCCATTTTCTTGAAGTAGGTGGTACTCGCTTTGGCCACCACTCCGGACAACGCAAACAGAGCGATGATATTCGGGAAGGTCATCAGGCCCAAGGCGATATCACCAATAGCCCAGACGGTTTCAAGGGTGAGTATGGCCCCGATGAAATGCATGACCACGTACACAAATTTGTAGTACAGTATAGATTTATCCCCCGCCAGGTACTGAATACTGCGGTCGCCATAATAACTCCAGCTGATCGCAGTAGATATACCGAAGAGGAGCACACAGATGGTTACGATGTACTTACCGCCCGGGAAGAGAGGGGCAAGCCCCTTTTCAAAGGCGATGGAAGTGAGCGGGGCCCCGTTTTCGACAATATCGGTGTAGAGCACATCCACTTGCTCCCCATCGGCCTTTGTGATGGTTGCAGTGACTCCGTCGTACTGGATGGTACCGGTGAATGCCATGGTGTTTTCTTCATCCAGATAGAAGAGCCCGGTTTCAGCGTCGTTTCGGATAACGGCGCCATCGATTGGCAGGCCGTCTTCGATAGTGAGGATATTAGTACCCTCGGCAAATTCATAGGTATTCTCCTTACTGAGAGGATCGAAAGCCATATCGTGTCGCTGCTGCCACACACCCGTGGTAACGATAACGAGTCCGGTCATGGTACAAACAACCAGCGTATCGATGAAGGGCTCAAGCAGGGCCACTACACCTTCTCTTACGGGTTCTTTCGTTTTTGCTGCGCCATGCGCGATCGGGGCAGAACCCTGACCGGCTTCGTTGGAGAAGAGCCCGCGTTTGATTCCCCATACCAGTGTGGTAAGAAAGGCACCGGTAACCACCCCAAAAGCCCCGGCTTCAGGGGTGAAGGCATTGCTGATGATGGTGCCAAAGGCGGGGATCACTCCCTGGAAGTTGAGCAGCAGTATGATCAGCGCTCCTAGAATGTAGATGACCGCCATAAGAGGCATAAGGCGGGCGGTCACATTTCCAATTCTTTTGATACCACCGATGATGACAATACCCACGATGGTGGCCGTTACGAGGCCGGTAATCCACCCTGGGATCATAAAAGTACTATACATGGTATCGGAGACGGTATTCGCCTGAACCGCGTTCCCCGTCAGGAACGAACAGATCACGGCCATGACGGCAAAAAACACAGCCAGCCACTTCCAGTTGGCACCAAGTCCTTTTTCGATGTAATACATGGGGCCGCCGGATACCGAACCATCACTGTTGGTGACCCGGTATTTAACCGCGAGCGTACACTCGGTATATTTAATGGCCATTCCAAAGAAGGCGGTAACCCACATCCAGAAAAGGGCACCCGGACCTCCGTAGTGGATGGCAATCGCCACACCGGCGATGTTACCTATACCCACGGTGGCGGAAAGGGCAGTAGTGAGCGCCTGAAAATGATTGACATCCCCTTCGGCATCCGGATGATCAAATTTACCCATTACCGATTGAACACCATGTTTGAATTTCCGGAGCTGGACAAAACCCAGACGAAGGGTGATAAAGATCCCGAAGCCCAACAGAACGGCTACCATAATTGGGAATTGAGACGGGGTTGACCAAACCAGATCGTTGAGCCAGCTTACAGCATTTTCGAACATTTCCATGCGCTAAATTATTTTGAATTTGGTTTTCAGATAAAAGACCCGGTGAAAGTAAAAAAGATTTGGCAATATTTTAGACGAAGCTTGGGGACTCCGGGAATTCATTGGTTTTTTTACAAAAAGTGAACGATTTGGGATTTGCTTTGTTTTTCAGCGTATCAGACAGCTTAGGAACAGCAATAATTAAATTATCAGGCATTATGACTAAAGCAGACATGGTAGATATCATCTCTTCATCCGTAGGACTCACTAAAGTAGAGACGGAAGCCGTGGTTAACGGTTTTATGGAAACGGTGATCGATGCAATGAAAAGAGGCGAAACCATTGAGTTAAGAGGTTTCGGAAGTTTTAAAGTTGTGAAGCGGGCACAGCGTGTTGCCCGTAATCCCAAGACGAACGAGGAAGTAATTGTGCCCGAACAGTATGCACCGGTATTAAAGATCTCCAAAGACTTTAAAGAAGCCGTGAACAAAAGCATGTCTGTGGAAAATTGATTTAGAAAACCTTCAAATTTTCTTACCTTTGCCCACGTTCGAACAAAAACAAACAATTACTAAGACTGGTGAGTATCTATGCCAAGCGGTAAAAAAAGAAAGCGCGCTAAGATTGCAAAGCATAAGCGTAAAAAGCGCCTGAGAAAAAACAGGCATAAGAAGAAAAAATAGTTTTCAGGCTCCGGATATTACCGGGGCCTTTTTTATTTCCGACACTCAGGCTGCAATTGTTTTCTGCAGGATCTCATCAGAAAGGTAAATGACACGATTGGCTTTAAGCAGCAGCTCCTGAAGTCGTTGTTCAACCAGCCGCTTCACGTCATTCACGCTTTTGGGGGTTTCAAACTGATACTGGAAATAAGAGATAAGATTAATGGCCGATAGGTAGCGGCCGTTTTTGTCCCCTTCAATCTCGATATGCCAGCGGGTGATGATATTTTCATCTTTCAGCATCTCATTAACGCGTTTGCTGATGGACTCCATCCACCGGCTGGCCTTTTCAATACGGTAATTACCGGACTCTCCCGGCACCTCGGGTTGACATTTTTCAATGTCAAACAGCCACGTCATTTCAATATCAATGGAGGGGGCAATCTCAGATTCATTCAGCTTCTCGATCTTAAGGAAAGGATGAGATTCCATTCCATCCAGTCGTTTTGCTAAGGCTCTTTCCCTGAAACTGTCCCAGTCAAAATTGATTGAAAGGGATTTCATAAATTGTGATACCTTTGAAAGGCTTATTTCTAACTCCAGACCCGTGGCATTGATCTTGTTGTTTTCCCAGGTACTAAACTTCTGTGCCTTAATACCACGTTTCTCCAACCTGGTATCAACGGTATGAACAATTGAATTAAAAATAGGATAGTGCATACTTCCTGAGTTTTCTCTCCATCCACGAATGAATTATTACGAAATAAAATATTTAAAGGAATTCCTAAAAATCAAATTGGTCGGCAGCCAATTGGTTCATAGTAACACGCGATATAAAAATCTTTTGGAGTTTTTTATCGAAAGTCAGAGCGAAAGTTTCCGACTGGTTTACAGCACAGCCCCCGGGAACATCGCCCTGTATCTGGACCGATGGGCCAACCCCAGGAAGAATAATACCATTGAATTTTTTCAGGAACTGTACGGGCAAACAATCACCGATGTAAGGATGGCCAAGACCGACCGGGTGCTGACCATCCATTTTGGAGACAGTACAACACTTTGGTTTAAACTCTTCAGTAACCGTGCGAATGTAATGCTGCTGGAGAACGGAGTGATCAGGGAATCGTTCAAAGGGGCGAACGAAGAGGATATCACCCTGCCGGAAGTAAAGCAGATCGATCTGAAAAGCAGAGAAGTGAAAGGAAATAATCCCAAACAAAAGATCATCAGCCTTAACCCGATGATACCGCGATCCAATCTGGATGAGTTGGTCCGGATTCATGCCGTCGATAAAATGAATGATCAGGATTTAAAGGAATGGGTCACCGATATCAGCTCTGGTCTTGAAAAGGACCCGTGCTTTCGCCTGCTGGAAAACGGGAACACCACCTTGCTTGACCCCGGGGTATTACCGCTGAAAACGGAGCGGAAGTTTGAGACCATTAATGATCTTATTGCCTATCGGTATAAAACCTATTCCCATGACCAGCGGCTAAAACAAAAGAAAAACGGGTGGCTTAAGAAACTGAAGCGGCAACAAAAGCGGATCAGGTCTTCCCTCGCAAACCTCGGGAATGCCGATAAAGGACTGGAGCGGGCCGAAGAATATGAAAAATACGGACACTTGTTAATGGCTAATGGTCATGTGAAACCCGAAAAAAATTCTGAGATAACCGTCCAAGATCTGTACGACGACAATAAAGAGATCACCATTCCGCTCGACGAGAAACGATCGGTCATAGAAAATGCCGAGCGCTACTATGAAAAAGCCCGGAGTTCGGTCAGGTCATACGAAGAAGCGTTGAAGAGAATACCTGAACTGGAGGACAGGTCGGAACGTGTGGAGCGGCTGCTCTCGGAGCTGAAAGAGATCAACTGGTTGCGGGATCTGCAGGACTGGGAGAAGAAAAACAGCGAAGAGTTTAAAGCACTGAACCTCGGCGATCAGTCTGGTTCATCAGAAAATGAGATTCCGTTTCACAGCCTGGAGATCCGCGGTTTCCCGGTTTGGATCGGTAAAAGTGCCAGGAATAACGACCTGCTGGTGCAGATGGGGCATAAAGAGGATGTCTGGCTTCATGCTCGTGGTGTTCCCGGCTCTCATGTGCTGATCCGAATGGGAAACAATAAAGATCTTCCCCCGAAATCCGTGATCCTGGAGGCAGCTTCCTACGCGGCCTATAATTCCAAGGCCAGGGGTGCTGATGTGGTACCCGTCATATACACCAAAAAGAAGTATGTGAGAAAGCCGAAGGGATCGGCACCGGGAGCGGTTGTGGTTGACCGGGAGGAAGTGGAATTTGTCAGTCCCCAAAAACCATCTGTATGAATGAGCACAGACTAAAACGATTTGAAGGCAGCTTTTACATTTGCGGCTTTATGGGGGCAGGTAAATCGTCCGTAGGGCGTTTACTCGCCAAAGAGCTCGGTCTGCCCTTTCATGATCTGGATAAGTATCTGGAAAAGAAGGAGGGAAGAAAAATTGCGGATATCTTCGGGGAGGAAGGAGAGGACTACTTCAGAAAGAAAGAATGGGAATATCTGCTGGACCTGACCCGCAGCTTCAAAGGAGTGGTGGCACTGGGTGGCGGAGCGTTACAGAACCAGCAGATTGTGGACCACCTGAAGTTGCACGGACTGCTGATTCTGATCGATGTGCCGATGGATGTAATTCTGGACCGGGTGATGAGGAACAAGAAGCGGCCGATTGTCGTTGATGAAGAGGGGAAAATTAAATCCCGCGAAACCCTTTTAAAAGAGCTTAATGTGCTATATTCCAAGCGCTTCAAGTATTACAAGCAGGCACAGATAACGATTACTACAGACGGAAAACGGAATAAAAAGGATCTGATTCCGATTCTGACCGACAAAATCAAACAACATGTCTAACAGGCTGGACATCCGGACCTCTACACAAAACGAGTATTTCATTGAAACAGGCTATGACCTGACGGCCCGGATTACGGAATATCTTGCAGCAGAATATCCCGGACAGAAACTGGCCTTGGTCATTGATGAGGAGGTACGGAAACATCACGGTAAGCGCCTGAGCTCCATACTTTCCGAATGCTGTGATGACCTGCTCACATATACCATACCGTCTGGTGAGCAGAGTAAGAGTATTCAACATTATTCGGAGATACTGGATCTGCTGCTAACTGAAGGCATTGAACGTAATACTCCTCTGCTGGCAGTAGGGGGAGGGGTAACCGGCGACCTTGCCGGCTTCGTAGCTGCCTCGGCTCTCCGCGGCCTGCCCCTGATTCACATGCCTACAACTCTGCTGGCTATGGTTGACAGCTCCATAGGAGGAAAGACGGGAATCAATCACCGCGAAGGGAAAAACCTGATCGGTGCTTTTTATCAACCAAAGGCGGTTTTCAGTGACCTGAAGTTTCTTGAGACCCTGCCCGAAAAAGAATGGGTTAACGGATTGAGCGAGATATTGAAGTATGGATACATAAGTTCACCCGGGCTCTTTGAATCCCTCGAGAATCTGATTCGGAAAGAGGGGTTTTCAAAGCCGGGAAACTGGGAAGAAGTAGTCCGGGAGAGTGCGGCGATAAAATGTGACATTGTACAGAAGGATGTTTCTGAAGCCGGAGTGAGAGAGTATCTGAATTTCGGGCATACTTTTGCGCATGTCATTGAGAGAGTGGGTGGATACCGGGACTACAGCCACGGGGAAGCAGTGTACATGGGAATGTGGGGAGCTGTGCAGGCTTCAAAAGAATACGGAGCATCGGTAGATGCATCCAATTTAGAGCCGTTCCGGTCGTTATATCGTCCGAAGCCTCTGACGCACAGCGAAGAGGAACTCACGGCATTAATGAAATACGACAAGAAAGTGAAGCAGGGTAACATCAGGCTGGTATTATTGGAAGAGAAAGGGAAGCCCTGTACACGGGTCATTGAAGATGCGGAAACTGTGCACGCCGGCTGGAAGTTCATAAAAGAGGTATTCAACTGATGCCCGTTGTTCGCTGGCTACATAAAACCTGGAATTTCTTCTGGTCTTTTATAGCGATCACGAGCCTGATCCTGGTCGTGCTGGGCGGAATCCTTTTCGGGCTTGCTCAGCTGGATACCACCAAAAGTTATATCGCTTCCCGTATTGAGAATAATTTTAACACTACCTACCGGGGGGTACTGAGTATCGGAAAACTGGACGGCTTGATGCCGATGCGTTTTGAACTGAGCGAAGTTAAGCTGTATCCGGATTCATCCACTGTGGAGCCGGTGTTCAGCGCAGACAGTATCTCGGCAAACTTAGAGATCTTCGCCCTGCTGAGAAACGAGTTCATTGTCAACGCGCTGAGCATTGATCAGCCCAGACTCATCATTGACAGCGAATCGGAGGTCTCTTTTCCCGACGCGCTGAAGAAAAGAAATGATAGTCCGGTGAGTGATACCGCCGGCCAAAGCGGTCCGTTTTTTGAAATACTCGCTCCGTCGGTTAACGTAAGGCAGGGTGAGGTGGTGCTTCGGAATGCCGTCAACCCTTCCGCCAGATTTCCCTCAGACAGTCTCTCTTTTCAGGACATTGATCTGGCGATGTTCTTTGAGTACAAAAAAGAGCAACGTTTTCTGGATATTGACAATCTGGTTTTCAGGCTTCCTGAGGCCGGTATTAATTTTGCCCAGATCTACGGACAGGTTTACAATGACGTTCGTTTTCTGGAATTCAACTCTTTCAATGTGAATACTGAAGGGAGTACGCTCAGGTTCAGCGGCGAAGCCGACGGGGTGGATCTCTTTAAAGGAGATATTCTGACTCAGCTGAAAAAAGCCTCGCTTCAGTTCAGCATGGATGAGCTGATGATGACCTCCTCCAGGCTCCAGAAGCTTGCTCCCGATTTTCCGGACCTTACCAATCCATTACTGTTGTCTATACAGGGAGAAGGATACCTGGATTCTCTGCTGGTTGAAGACCTGGACTTCCAGTACGGGAACACCGGCTTCAGCGCCTATGGCGTGATTAAAGATATCCTGAATGCCGATCAGCTTGGTTTCCGGGGGGCATTGCGGGAAGTATTGTTTCAGCAGCAGGATGTACAGGAGTTGCTCCCGGGCATCAATACCGACCAGCTTGCGGCGTTCCAGAATACAACATTCCGAGCCGATATTGAAGGTACTTTATCAAACATAGAGGGGATGATCCAGGGAAACAGTGAGCGAGGTTCCTTCAGGGCGTCGGGCCGGTTAGGGATTGACGGACAGAAGAATATGAATCTCACCTTCTCTACCGACTCGCTGGATGTGGGCGGCCTTTTTGGAAAGGAGATCAAGTCGAGCAGTATCACCTCTTCGGGAATCCTCCGGACACAGGATTATACCGATCTCTCTGCGGTTGAACGTTTCGAGTGGAAGGTGAGGCAAGGAGAATTTAACGGAGCGCAGTTCGATTCCCTGAACCTAGTGGCATCAGCTCAGGACGGGATCATCCGGCCCGAATTTAACTTATACCGGGACCGTTCGGTACTTTCCGGAGAAGGTAGCCTGGATCTTTCATCGGGGCGCAACCGCATACAGTTAGCAGGTAGTGCCAGCGATCTTGACCTGAAAAACCTGAGCCAGATCCCGGCAATGGCACCTGCGGTCGCCGATATAGAATATGAAATACAGCTACAAGGGAATAGCCTGGATGATTTTACCGGGTTTATCAGTGTGGACGTCCCGTTTTCTGTGGTGGGAGGGGATACCCTTCAGCCTCATTTGCTGTATGCGGATGTCTCGGAAGAGACTGAGGGCAACAGGACGCTGAGAATAACCACTTCGGTAGCGGACTTCAGCCTGAACGGGAGCTTTATACTGACGGAGATACCCGCCCTGGCCAGACAATGGGGCACTTTCTTCAAAAATAAAGTCAGGAGTGAGATTCTCTTCAAAGAGCCGGTGGCCTTAACTCAGGAAGCAGGGGAAGGGTTGAAAGAGCAGGATTTTTCACTATCTCTTCAGCTTAAAGACCTCAGCTATCTCTATGCCTACTTTCCGGACTTGCCTGCTGTCAAAACCGGAGCGGGATTATCGGGTAGCGTTACCGCTAATGAAGAACGACTGCTGTTCAATGCTGAAGTGAATGAGCCTCATTTTGAATACCGGGATACCAAAGTGGATACCATGAGGGCTCAGATCACCAGCAGCTTCCGGTACAACCAGCCCATTAAAGAATTTTCGGTACTGCGGCTACAGACAACGTTTAATAGTATTGAATCGGGCTTCCTGCAAGGAAGGGGACTGGTTTTTAATTCAACTTTGCGATCTGATTCCCTGAATGTGGAGGCTAATTTTGAACGCATCGGGGAGAATGCGGTTTTTACGATGAAAAGCCGGGGATCCATCAACGACTCAACGCTGAACCTCACTATTGACGGGTTTGTGCTGGGCAGCGATATCTACTCATGGACCAATGAGGATACGGCAAAGATTACCTATACCGATGAGGATAAGCTGATCCTGGAGGATTTCAGGTTCATGAGCGACGAACAGTTGCTGAGCATTGACGGAGCCTTCAGTAGTGAAGAGGCCGACTCAGTGAACTACATCCTTCGGGGGGTGAACCTGGCACGGGTTTCGGAACTGGTAAACGGGCGCATCGATTTTGACGGAACCCTGAATGGCACCTTTACCACCAGAGCGCTTACCCGTTTGCCCACCATTGTCGGAGAGGTGGATCTGGATGGATTCAGCATTGATGACAATGTGGTTGGAGACCTGAATATCTCGAGTGTGTTTAATCAGGAATTGAACCGTTTCGACACCCGCATTGAGGTCCTTACCGATTCAACCAAATATCCCGATTATTTCATCAGAAACGACCGGGACGGACAGAATATCAACATCGACGGCTATGTACTGGCCCCGGTTAACGGGGAGTTTCCGCAATCTGATTCGTTGTTTTATTTCGACCTGAATTTTACTTCCATCGACCTCTGGGTGATTCCTTTCCTGGCTCCCCGTGTCTTTACAGAAATGTCCGGTATTGCCAGCGGAGATGGCGCCATATGGGGCAATTTCGAGGACTTTGATTTTTCTGTTGATTATACGATCGGCATGGAAGACGCCGTGTATATGAAACCGCGCTTTCTGGATACTTACTACTACGGACAGGGTCCCGTCACATTTACCAAATCGGAAGGCCTTGTTTTTGAGGACATCTATCTCATCGATCCTTCGGGGGGTATGGCAACCCTGAGCGGGAACTACAACTTCAACAGCTTTCAGCCGGTCCACAATATGGACATTACCATAGAGACCGACGAGTTTCAGTTTCTAAACAATGATTTTGACCCGACGGTACCCTTCTTCGGGGAAGCCTACGGAACCGGTGTGGTACGGTTAACAGGTACGAACCTGAGCCCGGTGATATCCACGACCGAGCCAATGCTGATCTCCGATTTCTCCGAGATTGGCCTGCCGCTTCTGGAGGAAACAGAATTCGATGAGGATAACAACTTCATTCAGTTTGTGGAATCTTTTGATATTGCGCTTAAAGACTCTGCGGGAAACGGAGCCGGCCTCTTTAATGAGGGAAGGGAGATCGATCCCTCCGAGCTCAGTTTTGCCGAGCGGTTCACGCTGGACCTGCAGTTTGTAGCCAACGATCCCATGACCGTCCGTCTCATCTTCGATCCTGTGACCGGTGATATCATTACAGCCAACGGAACCGGACGAATCAGGATACAACTTCAGGACCAGGACCTCAGTATGTTCGGCAGGTTCAATATCACCGACGGGGAATACCAGTTTGTGAGTGGAGACATTTTTACCCGTCGTTTCACGCTGGAGCCGGGCGGAAGTATTGCATGGGACGGTGATCCTGAAAATGCCCGGATCGATATCAATGCGGTTTACTCGGCCCGACCGAATATACAGACCCTGAGCACCGAACGGGCGAATATCGATCCGAATGATGCTCAGCGGGTGAGAGTGGAACTGGTACTCAATATCGGCGGTTCGCTTTCCAGTATTGAAAACAATTTCTTCTTCAGGCTCCCGAATACGATCGAGACGCGCCAGAACAGCGCTTTGTCGGCCCAAATCGCAGCATTGAACAGGAATGAGGATGAAAAACTGCTTCAGGCCACCAGCTTTCTGCTGATGGGCGATTTCATTCCTTCCAACTCCACCACCAGTGCGGCCACCTCGTTATCCAGTAATTTTTCAAGCAGTGCCGCGGTACTGAATCCGCTGCTTTCCAGCCAGGTGATCAGCCCTCTGTTGTCCAATCAGATCAATTCATTGCTGAGAAGCGATATCAGCAGCCTGGATGTGGATTTCAACCTGAATACCTACAATCAGATCGATTTGGGAGTAGCTCTGCGATTGTATAATGATAAGCTTATATTACGGCGTGACGGGCAAATTACCGGGGCCCAATCAAATATTGGCGACATAGGAGCCACCTATCGAATAAACCGTACATTATCCGTTACGGCTTTTCATCGTCAGGATCCGATTTTCAATGATCAGGAAGTAAGCCAGTCTACCCAGCAATCTCAGGATATAAACGGGATCGGGGTAGAGGCAGAGTTCAGCTTTAACAAATGGAATGAATTCCTGAATAAATTGGCTAGTCCCTTCAGGAGACTTTTCGGAAAGAAAGAACAGGATTCATCCGATGAAATTGCCCGCAACGATAATACAGACGAAAACTAAGCTAACTACATAAAGGAATTAATGAGCAGAAACTCGCGACTAAGCAGTTTGGAAGAGATCGTACTGGATCTGGTAAAAAACAGTCCGGACAAGCAATTACAGAAACAAGAGATCGCAAATGCGCTGGCTTTAGACAGCAACAAGGAACATAAAAGACTTCATAAGGCCATCACCCGGCTGGTAAGCCGAAAAATGCTTCTTCGAAACGGTGATACCATTACATACCGGAAATCCGGGAAAGAAAAAAAGAAGGACCGGAACGAGGTGGAAGGCAGCATCCAGATCACGCCAAGAGGGACAGGATATGTCGTTGTCGATGAACTGGATGAAGATGTGATGGTATCACGCCACGATGTAGGCGTAGCCCTGCCCGGAGACCGGGTACGTGTAAGAATAACAGGAAACAAACGCGGAGGTCAGCCCAAGGGCAAGGTTATGGAGATCGTGCAGCGTGGCAAAGATTTCTACGTGGGCACCTTTAAAAAGACCGGCGCGAATACCTACCTGATTGAACCGGATCAGAAATCGGCGCATACCGATTTTTATGTACTGGAAGACTCCGTTAACGGAGCCCGGCCCAATGATAAAGTCATATTTAAACTAAAAAAATGGGTGCATCCATCGGCCCTGCCGGAAGCTGAGATCACGTCTGTGCTGGGTAAGTCCGGCACCAACGATGCCAATATCCTCTCCATACTTGCAGAAAATGAGCTTCAGTCCGATTTCCCTCCGGAGGTGGAGAAGTTCTCGGACAAGATCCCTCTGGAGATTCCTGAGGAAGAGTTTGCCCGTCGCAGAGATATGCGTAAGGAAGTGGTATTTACCATTGACCCCGCGGATGCCAAAGACTTTGACGATGCCCTTAGCATAGAAGTGCTTGACAACGGGAACTATTACCTGGGGGTGCACATCGCCGATGTAACGCATTATGTGAGGCCTGATACCCCGCTGGATGAGGAAGCTTACAAACGGGGAACCAGTGTGTATCTGGTTGACAGAGTGATACCCATGCTCCCGGAAAGACTCAGTAACGGGGTGTGCAGCCTGCGTCCGCATGAGGATAAATTATGCTACAGCTGCTTTATGGAGATCGACCCCAAAGGAAAACTGGTGGATTATTCCATTGAAGAGACAGCCATTCATTCCAAACAAAGATTTACGTATGAGGAAGCGCAGGCCATTCTGGACGGAAAATCCCACAAGTTCAAAAAGCAGCTGAAAACCGTGGAGTCCCTGGCCAGGACCTTGTTGGACAAGAGATTCAGAGAAGGGGCGATAGATTTTGATTCACCGGAACCGCGCTTTGTGCTGAACGAAAAGGGAACCCCCATAGAAGTGGTCCTCAAGAAAAGGCTGTTTGCGCACCGTTTG
Source organism: Balneola sp. (assembly GCA_965267385.1). Lineage (GTDB taxonomy): Bacteria > Bacteroidota > Rhodothermia > Balneolales > Balneolaceae > Balneola. The sequence continues at coordinate 1,547,534 of OZ253957.1, read as the reverse complement.
ATCGAGGAATGTATGCTGATGGCAAACAAGACCGTTGCCACCCATATCGACAATCTGAGGAAACAGAGCGGGCAGAAGAAAAGCAAAGACCTGTATCCGTTCTTTTACCGGGTTCACGACAAGCCGGATCTGGAAAAGCTGGCGGGTATTGCGGAACAGGTGAGTCCGATCGACATCAAGTTTGATGTTCACGACGGAATAAGCCCGAAAGAGATCAACGACCTGCTCAAAAAGGTAAAGGATACTTCGGTCGAACCCATTGTCAACGGCCTGATGCTAAGAGCGATGGCCAAAGCTGAGTACTCACCCGCCAATATTGGACATTTTGGATTGGGATTTAAACATTATGCACACTTTACCAGCCCTATTCGCCGTTACCCCGACGTAATTGTTCACCGGCTGCTTAAGGGCTACTCCTCGGGCACCATTGCTTACAATTATAATGCTCTGAAAAAACATGGCGAACATTGCAGCGAGCGGGAGCGAGTTGCAGTTGACGCCGAAAGGGACTCGATAAAGCTCAAACAAGTGGAATATTTAAGTACCAGAGTTGGCCAGAAATTCGACGGGGTGATCAGCGGGGTCACCGATCGCGGCGTTTTTGTGAACCTGAATGACATCCACTGTGAAGGCATGATTCGGGTCAGTGATATGAAAGGCGATTACTTTGTCTATAACGACAAACAGCATGCCCTTGTTGGAAGATCGTCTGGTAAATCGTATCGTCTGGGCGATGATATTAAAGTTAAAGTTCAAAGTGTGAACACCGGAAAAAGGCAGATCGACTTTGTTCCTGCCTGATTTCCAAGGAGATAGTTATGAAAAGAACGCTTCTACTCGTATTTCTGATATCGTTAACCTTTTCCGGAATCAGTACCGCCCAGTATTATTCTTTTGGGAAGAACAGGGTTCAGTACGAGGATTTTGAATGGAGGTACATTCAGTCCAAGCATTTTGATGTCTATTATTACGGATCCAAGAACTATGAACTGGCTGAATTCGCGACGCTGAGCGTCGAAAGTGCCTATCTCCAGCTTAAGAAGGATTTTAACCACGAAATATCGGACCGGCTCTCTCTGATCATTTATAATTCACACAATGACTTTTCCCAGACCAATGTCGTTGCGCTGCCGATCAATGCAGAGGGGATCGGAGGGGTTACGGACAAGCTCAAAAACCGCATGACGGTACCTTTCGCGGGCGACTATAACGACTTTCGGCGAACCATACACCATGAGCTGGTACATGCCGTCTTTAACGACATGTTTTATGGCGGGAATGCCCAGGCCATCATCAGTAACAACATTCAGCTTTCTTTTCCTTTATGGTTCGAAGAAGGCCTTGCAGAGTACACAGCACTGGGCTGGGATACGAATACCGATATGTTTATCCGGGACGCGGTCATCAACAACTACCTGGCTCCGATACGATACCTGAACGGATATTACGCGTATCGTGGTGGCCAGTCGGTCTGGAATTACATTGTGGAGGAATACGGTCGTGAAAAAATAGCTGAGATCCTGAGCCGCATTCGAACCAGCAGAAGTGTTGAAACCGGTATCAACCTCTCTCTGGGCCTGACGATCGATGAGCTTTCTGAAAAATGGCAGGAAGCCCTTAAAAAACGGTACTATCCCGAAGTGGCCGAACGGGAAAGCGCGGAGTCGATCGCTACGCTGCTTACCAGAAGGGGCGATTACGGAACGTACAACACGAGCCCTGCCATTTCACCACAGGGTGATAAAGTTGCCTTCATTACCAACAGCAGGGGGTACTTTGATGTGGTGGTTATCAGCACGATCAACGGCCGTAAACTCAAAACACTGATTCGCGGTGAAGATAACGTTGAGTTTGAGGAACTGAATATCCTTAATCCGAATTTGACCTGGTCTCCGGACGGCAGCAAGATCGCTCTTTCCACCAAGACGAAGGGGAATGATGATATCGCCATCATCGACTACGAGACCAAGGAAGTTGAAAAGATCAAGTTTAAGGATATTGATGCGATCCACTCCGTGTCCTGGTCCCCGAATGGAAGATATCTCGCTTTTGATGGTAACATCGGGCCCTATCAGGACATTTTCGTCTATGACTTCGAGACGCGCAAAGTTACCAATCTGACCAAGGACTTTTTCTCAGACACAAACCCCAACTGGTCCGGCGATTCCAAAACGGTCTATTTTGTATCCGACCGTTCAGACAAGGTACAGTTGGGTGAATACACCACCGATTTCAATCTGTTAGCATCAGGAGTGATCTATCAAACGGATATTTATTCTGTGGATCTGGGCTCCGGGGTTGCCAACAGGATCACAAACACACCAAACTGGAATGAAAAAGATCCGGCGGTGACCAGAGACGGCAGACTCCTTTACATTTCTGATGAAAACGGAATTCAGAATATTTACCAGCTGGATCCCGATACCCGGGTTTCTGTTCCGCTCACGGATTTCCAGGCGGGTGCGTCCCAGATCTCCGTCAGTGCCGACGGAAGCCGTCTTGCATTTGGCTCTATCAACAAGGGCTATCTGGATGTTTTCCTCCTGAAATCCCCGTTCAGCAGGGTAAAGGAGGAGCCACTGACCGATAACTACTGGGCTCAGCGAAGAGCGAGGGAATCCCAGGCGGAACGGGTTCCGGCAACCGCACTCGCGACCACCATGTTCGACAGGGGAGTGGTGGACATCAATCAGGCAACCACGCAGGTTGAAGACCAGACCCAAACGCAGGAAGAGAAGGAAGAAGAGGCTTCTGTCGATAATATTGACTTCAGGAACTATGTGTTTTCCGAGGAAGTGATCCAGGATACGACACTGAGGCTCAGGGATGTCGAGACGTTTACCGTCGAGGATAACATCACCGATGACGGCAGGTATATTCCTAAGGAGTATCGCCTCAAGTTTGAACTGGATATTGCTTACAGCCCTCAGTTCAATGTTTCAACGTACGGATCCTATGCTCTGACGCAGTTTCTGGTATCCGACCTGTTAGGGGATCATCAGCTTTCCTTCGGGACTAATTTTGTCTTTGATCTGAGGAACAGCGATTACAGTATTCAGTACGGAAATTTCAAAAACAGAACCAATTATCTCTTTAACTACTTCCATACCTCCAGGAGGTACCAGACCTTCTTCGGAGAATTGATCCGCTACCGGATCTACGGCGGGGGAGCCACTATTCAGTATCCCATGGATAAATTCCGGAGGATAGACCTGAATCTGTCGGCTATAGGAGTAGTACTTGATTACAATACCATCTTTGATTTGCCGAATTCCGGTTCTGCCAGTACAAGCTCACCCAGTGAGAGCAGCCTGTTTATGTATCCTCAGTTTACGTATACCGTGGATAAGACCCTTCCGGGATTCATTACGCCACAGGGAGGGACCCGCTATTCGGTAGGCCTGAGTGGTAGTCCGGGCCTGGGTGATTCTGCACCGATCTTTGCCTCTGTACTGGGAGATTTCAGGCACTATGTGAACCTGGGTCAACGGTATTCTCTTGCCTTCCGGTATTCCGGAGGAGCTTCCATCGGCAGCGACAGCCAGACGTATTTCATGGGAGGTCGTTTGGGCTGGTTAAACCAGCAGTGGTCAGGAACAGGAGTACCCACCGAACGGCTGACCGATTCTTTCTTTTCACTCCCGGTATTACCATTGCGCGGGTTTGAATACAATACCCTGTATGGGAATAAATTCAGCCTCATTAATGCTGAGTTCAGGTTTCCTCTGTTTGCGGCGATCGTGCCGGGAGCGGTGCCTATACTGCCCCTGTATAATATTACCGGCGTAGCTTTTGTGGACGCGGGAACCGCCTGGGGTGAAGACATAAATTATGGATTGAATACCAGTCCCGATCTTACCGGAAGTCTGGTGGTGAACGATGCGAGCCTCAACTTCAATATTGCAAAAGAGAGAACCGGCTACGGTATCACTCAGCAGGGTGGGGTTGGTACCGCGAATTACTGGGACGGCGATATCCTGATAGGAGCGGGTTTCGGATTGAGGTCTATTTTCCTTGGACTGCCTTTTGGGTATGATATCGGATGGGCCTTTGACGGTACCGGCTTTAAGTCGAAACCGGTTCACTACTTCTCGATCGGAATCGACTTCTGATCAGTTGGCTGAACGGAACATCGACACCTTAAGAAGGCGATCGTAATTTAGCTCCGGATCCCGGTAATAAATAAACGAAGTGTATTCCTGTTGTACCCGGGAGAACGCACCGTTTACCGGGACCAGTTCTTTTTCGGAGCCCGCTTTCTGAGCGGAACGGAAGTATTTGTACTGATAGCTTCCCTGCTTAAGCAGTACACTGGCCTGCCACAGTCCCGTTTCCTGATCGTAGCTGAGCCTTGTCTGCGGAGAGGGTACCCACTGATTAAAATCACCGGCAAGAAAGAGCGCGGAGGTGTCGGCCTCATTGCCGGTATATAACTGAAACTGAGCCTCCACGTACCGAGCTGAACGGGAGGCTTCCGGCTCACCCAGTTCTGACGAATAGACTTTCCGGGGCCGGGCTGTAAAATTGACGACATCCTCTTTCAGTACGACCTGGGGAGGGCTTTCTCCGGGATTCCATTCGAGTATTTCACGTCCGTCCGGGCGCAGTGAGCTGAGGTCCAGCCTCAGGAAGTCAAATTCTGAGTCAAAGGAATTGGATCGGGAAGTATGGAAACGGATGGAACCATCCAGCGTGGAGTATTTTTGACCGGCCTTCCGAAACGAACCCCAGAAACGGTTCTGAACCACAATGTTAATGAGGTCAAACTGCGGGAAGCTGACCCCCTCGGGATATTTGTATTCGGTGAAGACCTGATCGACCGACCTGGAAGCGGAACACTCGTGATAAACCTGTTCTACCTCATTCTGTATCTGTCCACGTTCTTCGGAAATAAAGAAGGGAAGGCTCAGTACTTTTTGGTTGGTACTCCGGTCATAAACGTGGATCATATAGTTGCCGCTGACCAGAAACCTGACCTCCCGGTTGGGGAACGCATATTGATAGGTGTAGAAACGCGGAGTACTCAGAGAGTTCCGCTGGCCTCCGATAATGGCAAAAGAGTTGATTCCGTCTATGAACCTGTTCCCGGGCAGAGCGCTTTGTTCCCAGTTTGAAGAGTGATGGGTAAACCGCACTTCAAACGAACGGGATAGTTCGCTGAGGTCATCAAACTCAAGGATCAGTTGTTCATTTTCGCGGAGCGAAATGACCGGAGGGCCGGGGTTGTCGCCTTTGGGGTAGAGTCGTATGCTGTGTATGGCCTCAGAAGCCGGGTCCTGGCCGGGAACCAGCAGGGGGCCGGATGGGTTGATGGCCCGGAAGGCCGGTTCTTTTTCCACCAGGGTAGAAGCTGAACCACAGGAAACGCCCGCCATGATAAGACAGGTGAGGATAACTGAGTGGATCTTAAATTTCGATCTTCCCTTCAAACACAAATCGGGCAGGTCCTGATAGTTTGACGTTTTTATAGCTTTCATCCTGTTCATCAAAGGTGAACGAAACTCCCAGCGTTCCTCCTTTAACCTTCACTTCGTAGCTGGTCTGAGAGGATCTTCCTTTAAAATGAGTGGCTATAGCGGACGCAATAGCACCCGTTCCGCAGGCTAAGGTGAGGTTTTCAACTCCACGTTCATAGGTTTGAAGGCGGATCTTCTGCTGGTCAACCGGACACACGAAATTCACATTTGTCCCCGGCGGATTGAGGGTGTTATCCATTCTTATAGTTCGTCCCGCAGTTATCAAGCGGTCCTCCTCATCCAGACGAGCTTCCTCCACGAATTCTACCACATGCTCTGTGCCGGGATACAGCCGGATCAGGTGCTTGCCGTTCACTTTCAGATCGGAGGGCAACGAAACATCCGGAAAGTCCACCGTGACCTGTTCAGTCTCCGGATCCACAACGGCCCTGTAAATGGCTGAGTGCACATTAAAGCGCTGTTCCGGGGAGAAGCCCTGTTGAAGCGCGAAGGCGGCCAGGCAGCGGGAACCGTTACCGCACATTCCGGCATCGCTTCCGTCCGCATTCCGGTAAACCATGGTATAATCCACCTCGGGAAGCTGAGCTTCTTCCAGCAGCAGGATTCCATCTGCTCCGATTCCGAACCTCCGGTCGCAGAGCCTGGGAGAAAGTTGGATCACTTCACTTAGGGCGAGCTTTGTTTCCCGGTTATCGATAACGACAAAATCATTACCGGCTCCTTCCATCTTAAAAAAGCGAATCTCCATTATGACTCCACAAATGCAGGTAAATGTTTCCAGTTTTCATCCTTGCTGATGAAAGGGTCCTTACCCCGCATCAGGGAAGAAAACCTGAGGGCCAGCACGACAAACAGCAGTTTGGGGGATACATTCTGACGAAGCATCGGGCGGCACTCATCCAGCTGCCGGATCATATCTTCAAGTCGGGCGTCTGTCAAAGCATTCACAAAGTTCTGAATGGAATCAAGCTGATCCACATTCGTGATCAGTTGTTGATTGGTGGTTTCGCGGTAGATCATGATGTCCCGGATATACATCTCCAGCAAATTGGTGAGCGCGATCATGCCTTCAATATTGTTGGAGCTTTGCCAGTCCTGACTGATACGGCTCAGGTTTACGGCATCCTGACTATAGGCATAGCGGAGGTAGTCCACTATTTCCTTTCGTGTTTGTTTTAACCTGGATATATCAAAAAAGCGGGTGGAGGCATAGTTGCCGCCGGATACTCTGGCGAGATAGGCCGCGTCGTCCGGGTCAATCCCGTCGATATGGATCAGCCCTTCTTCAACTTCTTTCGGCTTCAGGCTTCCTAACGGAATGTGCTGACATCTGGAGGTGATGGTCGGAAGCAGGCTTTCGTAGCTTTCGGTGGTGAGGATGAACATCAGGCGATCAGAAGGTTCTTCGAGAAGCTTGAGGAAAGCATTGGCCGTCTCTTTCCGCATCGTTTCGACCTGCGTCAGGATGATGACAACGCGCTTGCCTTCATTAGGCCTCAGCTTTGCAATCGGCCTGATCTCATCCCGGAAGTAATCAATCGGGTAGAAGGCCTGAAGATTCTTTGTTGCCTTTTCGTTATTTATGGAAGGCCGTTGAGAAAAACTGACGATCTCGTAGGGATCCTGTGCAAGCAGTTCAAGACGTTCTCTGAGGTCTTCCATGCCCGCGGAAGTGGGTTTGGGAATGAATACATGTATGTCAGGATGAGTGAACCAGGAAGATTTTTTAGAGATCCGGTATTCCCCCAGGTCAGAAAGATGTTCAACCCCATTGATGGCTTCGGCCAGAGCGAGTGCAAAGGCGGTTTTGCCGACCCCATTCGGCCCCGAGATCAGGTAGGCATGGCTGATTCTTTCCGATTCCAGAATTCGTTCTGCCTGCTGCCTGGCTCTCTGCTGACCAATAAGTCGTCTGTTTCCGAATTTAATCTTCATGACTCCTCCCAGATGTAATCAAAAAGCAGCGTTCCGGCGGTGATTGTTACTCCAATGAAACCCACTAACGCGGCCAGGTCGTTGGTAAAGCCATCCTGCATTCCGTTGACAAATGCGGCCTTGGTGATCCTCGTCAATAACAGGATGAAGGGAATGAATAATGGAATGCTCAGTACTGAAAAGATGGCTCCTTTACGATCGGCCTGAGATACAATTGCAGCTACCATTGTGGAAACGCCGGACAGCCCCATAGTGCCCAGCAACAGCACCGTCGCAAAAGCCGTCCATGAAAGCACCGTTATGTTTACCAGAAATACATACAGAACAAAAGTCAGAATGTTGATCCCAAGAGAGAAGATCAGGTTGTAGGCCATTTTTCCTGCAAATACACAGCTTCCCCGGCCGTAAAGTCTCAGCAGGTCATAGGTATGTTTATCGGTTTCGGAAATAAAGCTCCTTCCCAATGACGATAGTGCCGCGAACAGGATGATGATCCATATGAGCCCGCTCTTAGGGGTGGGATTCAGCTCCTGAGCTCTGAGCGTAAAGGTGATCAGCAGAAGGGAAGCCACGACAAAGGCCAGTACCAGATTAAAAGCAAAGCGGGTACGCAGTTCGATCCGCACATCTTTCATTAATACCGTGAGGCTGCTTTGAATCCAGTTCATGCAGCAAGTTTAAGGAATTTTAGACACTGATTTGGAGAACCGAACGAATTAATCTTTGAAAGATTCACGTTCAGCTTGCTATATTGCTTCCCTCATTAAATCACCCACACAGACGATCTGCCCATGAACTTATTCTCACTTCTCAATCCGGACACCGTTTTTTCGCAGCTGGAAGTGAAGAATAAAAGTGAACTCATTTCAGTGATGGTCGATACCCTTCGCGGTCAGATCGATCCCGGGCACATCGACGAAGTCAAAAAAGCCGTGATGGAGCGGGAAAAAGTAATGTCAACCGGAGTGGGAAAGGGACTGGGGATTCCGCACTGCAAAACCAAGGCCATTGATGAAAGTCTTGCTGCTTTTGCACTGCTGAAAGAGCCCCTTGAGTTTGACTCCATTGACGGGGAGCCGGTTCGTATGGTGTTCTTACTGGTGAGCCCGGATGCACGCAACAGCCTGCATATAAAACTGCTGAGCCGTATTTCCCGCCTGATGAACAGTGGATCTTTCAGGGAACAGATACTTGCCTGCGAAACAACCGAAGAGATCCTCGAGGCTTTTCGCGAAGAAGAAGAAAAATATTTCATCGGTTGAGTCAGATAATCATGGCCCGCTTTCACAACATCCTGCTGCTCTCCCTTTTTGTTGTGAGCGGTGCTTTTGGGCAGGACCTGGAGTCCGTGCTCCGGGAAGCTCCTAATCAGGAGGCATTCTGGTCGCTGATGGTGTTAACCGCTGAAGGTGATACCCTGGAAAGCCTGCATGCCGATAAACTCATAATGCCCGCTTCCAATCAAAAGTTGTTTACCCTGGGAGCTGCCCTTGACCGGCTGGGAGGAGATTACCGGTACGACACCAGAATCTATGGCAATGGTTCCCAACAGGGATCGGTGTGGAAAGGAGACCTGTACATCATCGGGTCGGGGGATCCCAGCATCAGCGGTTTTTTGTATGAGGACGATCGTTACCACGTGTTTGAAAAGCTGCATCAGCAGCTCAGAAGCAGGGGTATCACTAAAGTCGAAGGGAACTTCATCGCGGATGTACATCTTTTTGACAGAGATAGGTATCCGAAGGGATGGAGCTGGGATGACCTGAGTTTCTATTATGGGGTCGAAATCGATCCGCTCTCATTCAACAACAATGCGGTTGACCTGGTGGTACTGGCTGATGGGGAAGTGGGTGAAAAACCAGATATCACCTGGTTCCCGGAGAACACGAATTTTGTCAATTTCATCAACGATCAGGTCATAGCCCCTCCGCAGACTGAGTATGATGAATTCTACCGAAGGGATATGGGCAGCAACCGGATTGTGCTCCGGAGTTCACTGCCCAAGGGCTATACCGAAGAAGAATCCCTGTCCATTTTCAATGCCTCCTTGTTCTTTCTGGATTCCTTTCAGCGGTATTTGGTGAATCAGAGAGTGGAAGTGCCGGGGTCGTTCCGTGTGGTCCATCAAAAAGCGGATACCACCAACATGACACTGCTGGCGAACCACCAATCCAAACCGCTTCGTGAGCTCATTAGCTGGGCCAACAAGGAAAGCGATAATTTCTATGTCGAGATGATCATGAAGACCATGGCTGCCGAAAAAGTGGCTGTGCCGGCAACGTTTGAAGACGGAATCCGGGAAGTACGGCAATTTTTAGGGGAAGCCGGAATCGACACCTCAATGGTGCTGATGAATGACGGGTCCGGGATGGCTGCCGGAAACTATACCACTACCGGGAATATCTCTGCTTTCCTGAGGATAATGCAGGATCATCCGCAATATCCGGATTTTCTGAACAGCCTGGCTGTGGCGGGTATAGACGGCACCATTGCTCACCGGTTCAAAGGAAGTCCGCTGTATAACAACTTCAGGGGAAAGACCGGATACGTAAGCGGTGTGCGCACGCTGAGCGGCTATTTCACCGCGCAGTCGGGACAGGAACTGATCGTAAGCATAGCCACCAATCACTATGCGGGAAAGGTGAAGCCCGTGGATCAAACACATCAGCGGATTCTTGAATACCTCTATGCGAAATATTAAGTAGCTTTCTGCATGTCAGACTATAAAGCCCACATATTGGTTACGGATGATGAGCGGCCGATCCGGAATACACTTAAAGAGATCCTTGAATTCGAAAAGTATAAAGTATCTACGGCGGAAAGTGGAAGTGAAGCCCTGGAGCTCATAGCTGAACATGAATTTGATCTCATGTTTCTGGATATCAAGATGAAGGGTATTGATGGCATTGAAACCCTGCGCCAGATCCGGACGGCAGGATTTCAGCTCCCTGTCATTATGATTTCAGGACATGGAACCATCGATATCGCGGTTGAGGCCACTAAAATGGGGGCCTACGACTTTCTGGAGAAACCCCCTGATCTAAATCGCCTGTTACTTACGGTCCGGAATGCCTTGTCGCAGGGAGATCTGCAGAAAGAGGTGAAACAGATCCGGAAAAAACTACCGAAGATCCAGGAAATCATCGGTGAGAGTAAGGCTATAAAGAGGATCAGGGATATGATCGGGAAAGTAGCTCCGACCCAATCGCGCGTATTGATCACGGGAGAGAACGGAACGGGTAAGGAGCTGGTGGCCAGATGGATCCATGAGCTGAGCCCGAGAAGCAATGAAGCGTTCGTGGAAGTAAACTGCGCGGCCATCCCTTCAGATCTACTGGAAAGCGAGCTGTTCGGGCATGAAAAGGGGGCATTCACAGGGGCCGATCAGCAGCGCATCGGCAAATTTGAGCAGGCCCATGAGGGAACACTGTTCCTGGATGAGATTGGTGATATGAGCCTGGAGGCACAGGCTAAGGTATTGCGCGCCCTTCAGGAGAATAAGATCACCCGTGTGGGAGGTAATGAGTCAGTACCGGTGGATGTCCGGATACTGGCGGCCACAAATAAGGATCTTGAGAAGGAGATTAAAGAAGGTACTTTCAGAGAAGACCTTTTCCACCGTATCAGCGTGATACCGATACATGTACCCCCGCTTTCAGTGAGGAAGGAAGACATTCCGCTGATCGCGCAGGCGTGCCTGAATAAACTCAAGGAGAAGGACATCAGCTTTTCGTCGGTTCGCTTTACGGAAGAGGGACTCAAGGCCCTTAAAGAACGAAGGTGGACCGGGAATGTAAGGGAGCTTCAGAACGCGGTGGAACGGTTGGGTATTCTGGCTCCGGAGGATACCATTGATCGTGGCATCGTGGAAGAAGTGCTGGAAGCCGGAAACCGGGCAGATAACCTGGATGAACTCACGGCCTCCACGGATAACTTTCAGGATTTCAAGGAACGGGCAGAACGTGTATTTTTAGTGAAGCAGCTGGAGAAGCACGACTGGAACATCTCGCAGACAGCCGAGGCCATCGGACTGCAGCGCAGCCACATTTACAACAAAATGAAGAAATATAACATCGAGCGGTAACATGAGTGCAGAGATCATAGACGGCAAAAAAGTAGCAGAACTGGTTCGCGCCCGTGTCCGCGAAGATGTAGAGGACTGGACGTCCAAAGGTAACCGGGCGCCATTTCTTCAGGTGATCCTGGTGGGGGATGATCCCGCTTCCAAAGTGTACATAGGCGCAAAAACCCGTGCCTGTGAAGAGGTGGGAATACAAACTGCGACCGATATATTGCAGGATACTATCTCTGCCAGAGAGCTCAAGTCGGTGATCCGAAGCTATAATGAAGATGATTCGGTGGATGGAATCCTGGTTCAGCTTCCTTTGCCTTCCCATCTGAGCTCCCATGATGTGATTGAAACCATCGATCACCGGAAGGATGTGGATGGTTTTCACCCGATGAACGTGGGCAGGCTCGCGCTCGATCAGCCCTGTTTTAAAAGCTGTACCCCGGCCGGTATCATGGAGCTGTTCAAACACTACAGTATTCCGGTAAAAGCCAAACATGCCGTAGTGGTGGGAGCCAGTAATATCGTGGGCACCCCGATGGGAGTGATGCTTTCCAGGGAGAACTCTTCTGGTAAAGCCACCACGACCATCTGTCATAAATATACCCGCGACCTGACCTTGCATACGATTTCTGCGGATATTCTGGTTGTGGCTGCAGGCCAGCCGCATCTCATCAAACCTGAGATGGTGAAAGAAGGGGCCGTTGTGATTGACGTAGGGATCAATCGTATAGCCGATGAAACTTCAGAGAAGGGATACAAACTGGTCGGGGACGTGGACTACGAAGCGGTTAAGAAAAAAGCCAGCTGGATCACTCCCGTGCCGGGAGGGGTAGGGCCCATGACCGTAGCCATGCTGATGAAGAACACCCTGCTGGCCGCTAAAAAGTCGCTTTATCCGGATTAAAATCTTTTTCCGAACAGGGTGACACTATGTTGTCACCCGGTGTCATTATGTTGGGGTAAATCAACAAACAAAACCCAACGATCATGACACTGAATACACTTATACCCGCCCCCATTCGCAAAACTCAATCCAATCTTTTCGTAGCTCCTCTGCTGGATCGCATCAAGGAAGAGAGCAAGCTGGAATTTGGTGAAATGGAAGAAACCTTCCGTTTAATGGGTTGGGGAGACCTTCCGGATGAACTGAAGATCGAGATCTATGATGACGTAAAGTTCATGGTGCAGGAGCTGAAGGGCCATTTTTCATCCTGCGACCCGTATGTACAGCGCCGTCGCCAGACCGTTCACTTTTGGGTAAGCAGCTTCCAGGACGGAATCTGCACGCTGGAGGCAGCCACTAAAGCGCTGAAGGTCAAATCATTGTAAAGCGGTGATTATACACTTTTCTTACCCGTTCATTCAATTTTAGTTTTTTTGTAAAGAAACCCCGGCAGGTCAATGCCGGGGTCACAGATTTCCTTATTCTACCAGTATTTGCATTTTACCACATCTCCTAACCGGTCATTAAAACTGATGTACATAAGAAACCTTTGCGATGTATTGTTGCTGGTTTAATCGTTGTAAAGGGTCTGAATCATTAATCAGGCTGCTGTTCAGTACCAGATACATGTAAGACAGGGGAAGAAACTCCCATGAAACCCTGGCATTTACAGCGTGCAGATCAGAAGCACTGTTATACTGATACAAAGCTGAGAAAAGTAACCGGGGATTCAGAGCCAGCCTGGGGCCAATTCTGAAAAGGTGCGTTTCTTCATTCTGCTCTGAGATTCCCAGGTTATGTATTCTTGTTAGCTGATAGCTTCCCTCCAACTCAATATGTGGAATGGGTGCCAGACGTGTAGAGAAGGTGTAGCGCTCCAGGCTTCCATCATAGAAAGCCCCGAATGAAGTATTAAGTGCTCCGGAGAGCTTGGCAGACGGGTTGGTAGAAGCATTCAGATAAAAGCGGGTATAAGTATATGATCCGGGAGCCACTTCAATACCAACAGGAAAAAAAGAAGCTTCGAGATCCTGACGGTTGGGTTCAATAGTAAAAGATATATTTGATCCGTCCTGAAAATTGAAGTCTATAAGATTTAATCCCCCATAACTGAATAAATGATGCCCGTCTACTGAATTGTGAAAGATGTATGCGTATATACCGGGATTATAACTTCGGACAAAAGAGGGGAGCCAGTCAGGCCGCAGGTCCAGATTGATTGCCGGGCTCGTCATGATGTAGTTATCATTCAGGATCTCAAGTCCCGCTCCCGGATTGTAGTTTCGGTTGTAATATTCCAGTAGGCCGATATACAGCAGGTTGTTGGTGTAGCTAATGATGAATTGTCCTCCGAGTCCGTCTTTATTTATATCATCATACGAAGCGGAGAGCATTCCCTGGACTCTCAGCGACTGATTAAAACGGTGAAAACCGTCTATGGTATAAGTAAAGTTATTTCGTTCAGGAGTGGTGTTGATGCCTTCATCATTGCGATAAGTAAGCATTCCCCCAAATCTGCTTTGCCCGGATATATTCTGTGTGTATCGGAGTACTCCGAAATTTGAAGCCGGGTTGTTACCGACCGAACGCTGACGGATGGCAAGTGCACCAAGACGGTATTTCGAGTTCTGATTAATGAATCTGGCTCCGGCATCAATTGGGATTGGTGAACCGTTATTTCCAAGCCCTATTCTCCGGCTGAAGAAAGGCCGGATCCAAGTGGTGATACTTGGGTTAAAAAGGTCAGAATTTTCCAGGAAGAACTGTCGTCTTTCGGGGAAAAAGACAGAAAAGCGATTAAGATTCACTACCTGTGCATCCGCCTCAGCCTGAGCAAAGTCCGTGTTGAAGGTCAGATCCAGTACCGTATTGGTGTTTATACCCCATTTTATGTCCCCTCCGATTTTTGGCTCTGCTTCTGAATTCGAGTTTCCGCCATTGTCAACATATTGGTAATCACCAAGTACATACGGGTTAATCTGTATGTTGGTTGAAGGCGGTGGTGTGAGCAACCCCTCAAGTATGGCCTCATATTCCATTCGATACACGGTCATGGAGCGAGGAACGGCGGGTGAGCTTGAGAATTCATTCAGGCTTCGGATGTTTCTGGCTAATATCACGCCTAGCTTTTCAGTGCCTTCAGGGTATCTGAGTATATCCCATGGAATGGCCATTTCAACCTCCCACCGATCTTCATAAACAGTGGTTTTTGCATTCCATACTGAATTCCAGTCTTCGTTATCTCTGTTTCCATCAATCACCTGCATATCTCTTAAACTTCCCAGTGGAGTAACCTGGAAGACCGTGGAGTTCCGCTGATCCAGGAAGCCATCGATGGCAATTCCAAAGAGGTCGTTCTGGAAATAGCTAAAGTCACGTTCCAAGTTCTTCACGACCATATCAGATGAGGGCTGGTAGCACGCTGCACCTACATACAGAAAGTTTTGATCATAGAGTATTCTTACGGTTGTAGGGTAGCTGGAAGGAGAGCCTTGATTGGGATTCTTCTGGATAAAATCACTGATCTGTCTGGCATTCATCCAGCTGTTCTCTGTCAGTTGTCCATCGATTCGAATGGTGGAGTTAGTAAGTTCGGCATGGTAAATGGTGGGTGCCATTGGGGGAGGAAACGTTTCCTGTGCTGATGCAATATTGGTATATGACATTATTATCACAGTAATGGTCAGAGTTACTGAGTATCTCATGGATGATAAATTTAGGGAACAGCTTAATGAAGAAGCTGAAGTCGTTAATATTTTACAGTATGAACTGCTTGAATAATTGGCTAAACGACTTAAACGGGAGGAGCACGAAGCTTGTGAGAAAGAAAAGTGGAATCTGATAAAGGCTCGTTCTGCGAAAGTAATACTTTAGTAAAGGAGTGACTCAGAGCATTTGTAACACCCTGATTGGAATCGGCCTGAATCTGACTTGTCAGAATACAATCCGGGCATTCTACATTTATTTTTTCCTCTCCGGAAGGAGGAACTTTGATTTCACTGTAACTACTCTCAGACTGGTTGTGAGGAATTAGCTCCGTAAAATCAATGTGAGAAAGGGAATGAAACTGAATACAAAGCAAACCAACCAGAATGGCGGCGGAAACGACTTTGCTGTTAGATAGAAAAGATCTGTGATTCGACAGTCTCATGAGACCAAATATAGGTTATCTCTGAGTAAAAGAAACTGACGCAAAGGGATATACAAATTTTTTACAATTCTGCACGCTGGAGGCAGCCACTAAAGCGTTGAAGGTCAAAGCCCTTTAAGTAGTATTCTCCCGGCCTTCCGGTGTGCCTTGCCGGTCGGAACCCCGGTAAACATCCTCAGATTCAATAGCGATGGACCCGGTGTCGCTTATCGCGCTGATCTTCTTCGAAATGGCGGATACCAGACGGTTGAGCTGTTTCTTCTGCCGCTCATAAAAACTCTTCAGATAGAAGCGTGTCAGGGGAATTCCGAGAAACAAACCGGCCGATGCCGCCGCGAGCAAAGCAGGGAATTCGGTGATATTGGTGCCATCCAGGGCAATGGCTGTGACCGTAAATGGCACCATAAAGCCGATTATCTGGCTAATGATCCTTAAACCGCTCCAGGACGATACCATCTGAATGCGGGTTTTCCCTTTTTCGGGGGTGAATGAAAAGTGCTTGTAGCCGATATCCCGGCGGCGCTGTTCCCATTCATAAGACTTACCGACTTTACCGATCTTGCCTATGCCACCGGTAATACGACGGATCTCCTGAACGATCTCTTCCCACTGGTCTTCGGTAAACTCTCCGTTCACCACGCTGATGTTCTGGATACGGGTTGTTCCTTTTATCCAGTTAAAGGGTTGTTCCAGTTCCGGTTTATCATAGGTGGAGATCGCTTCCATCAGGGAGTCCCTGTCAATACCTACTTCTTCGGCAAGTTGTACAAGTTCTTCCTCCGTCAAGCCATCCTGACTTCCGTAGAGATCTTTTTGCGCCTGAATCTGAGAGGCTTTCTCCAGTATCTTGCTGATCTCTTTTTTTCCGTAAAGTCCCTGTTTATCTGACATAACCGTGAATTAAGATCTTAGTCTGTTATCGAAGCCGGTGGTTTCCCGCTCATTTGCCTCTTCCTGCTCATCGATATGGATCGAAGGAGTGTGCTCCTTTCCGATTGATTTAGATACAGATTTAAGCATGGAATGAAAACGTCGTTTCTGCTTATCAAAAAAGCTTTTCAGAAAAAAACGGTTTAATGTAAACCCCAGTAAGCCTCCCAGCGGTGCGATCATCAATGCAATTTCCTTCCAGTAAATTTCTTTGAACACAATAAGGCAAAGGACCACACCCGCCATCACGGAAACCACGTTGCTGATAAGTTTTAAGGGGCCCCAACTTGAGATCATCTGAACGGAGGTTTTTCCTTCCTGAGGTTTCAGTGAAACATGCAGGTGACCTGCGTCATCCGCCTTGGTTCCCCATTCAAAGCTATTGCCGGTTTTGCGGGCGGTGCCGATCTTTCCGGTTAGGCTTCTGAAACTGCGAATTACTTCCTCCCACTGTTCTTCACGAAGCTCTCCATCCACCGCCGTTACCAGTTGAAGTTCTGCCGTGCCCTTTAACCAGCTAAATTCCTGATCGAGTTCGTATTTTTTATTAGCAATGGCCTCAAGCAGAGATTCAGGTTCAATGCCCAGCTCTTTTGCAACCTGGATCAGTTCTTCCTTGTTCAGGCCTTGTTGTTCGTCTCCGAGGTCTTTTTGGGTTTGAATTCTGGATGCTTCATTCAGGATCTTTCCGATCTCGCCCTTAGAAAAATTATCGCTGTCAGTCATTCGTGGTTTGTTTAGCTGAAATGCCTACGGCGCATAGAAAAAATAGTTTTCCATACAGCACTTCCTCACAGATATGCTTATCTTTGAAAAACTGCAAGCCAAACATTCTGTTCCATGTACAAAATGAACGACTCTTCTCCGTTTGAACGCATTACACGACAAGGTCTTACCTACGATGATGTTCTGCTCGTGCCCAATTATTCGAAAGTTCTGCCCAGAGATGTAGACACCAGCGTTCAGTTAACACCCTCGCTCAAACTCAATATTCCTATCGTGAGTGCTGCCATGGACACCGTATCTGAATACCGGCTGGCGATCGCCTTGGCGAGGGAGGGCGGTATCGCTATGCTGCATAAAAATATGACAATTGATGATCAGGCGGAGCAGGTGCGGTTGGTGAAAAGAAGTGAGAGTGGAATGATTGTGGACCCGGTTACCCTCCAGGAAACGGCTACGGTGCAGGATGCCCGGGATTTGATGAAGAAACACAAGATCGGTGGGATTCCCATCATTGATCAGAAAGGAATACTGATCGGCATTGTAACAAACAGAGACCTTCGGTTCGAGTCAGAGCTCACCAAAAAACTTGGTGATATCATGACTCATGAAGATCTGGTAACTGCGAAAGAAGGCACTACCCTTCAGCAGGCGGAGCAGATTCTTCAGCATTATAAAGTAGAGAAACTCCCGATCGTGGATGAGTCCAACAAGCTGGTGGGCCTGATCACTTTCAAAGACATTGAAAAGAAAATGAATTTCCCGAATGCCTGTAAGGACGAACTGGGAAGGCTTCGGGTTGGCGCCGCTGTTGGGGTGACCCCCGATACGATGGACCGGGTAGAGGCTCTGGTGAACGCCGGGGTGGATATCATTACCGTGGACACGGCACACGGTCATTCGGACGGAGTACTGAAGACCGTAAGCAAGATCAAAAAGAAGTACCCGGACCTGAACGTGATCGGCGGCAACATCGCCACCCGTTCGGCCGCTGAAGCTCTGGTGGAAGCCGGTGCCGATGTGGTAAAGGTAGGTGTGGGGCCCGGCTCGATTTGTACCACCCGCGTAGTGACCGGGGTGGGAGTACCCCAGCTGAGCGCCGTTATGGAAGTCGCAGAGTTCTGTAACGAAAAGGGGATCGGATTGATAGCCGACGGCGGGATCAAGCAAACGGGAGATATTCCGAAAGCAATCGCTGGCGGTGCCGATGTGGTGATGATGGGCTCTATGTTTGCCGGGGTGGATGAAAGCCCGGGTGAAACCATCATTTACGAATCCCGGAAGTACAAGTCTTATCGCGGGATGGGTAGCATCGGGGCCATGAAGAAGGGTTCCAAAGACCGCTATTTCCAGGATGTGGAAGACGATATCAAAAAGCTGGTACCCGAAGGTATTGAAGGCCGTGTTCCGTTTAAAGGGAATCTGAGTGAAGTGGTTCATCAGATGACCGGAGGGCTGCGTGCCGCCATGGGCTATGTAGGAGCAGCAAGCATCAGCGATATGAAAAAGGCTGAATTCGTCCAGATCTCTGCCGCTGCTTACAAGGAGAGTCATCCCCATACTGTTCAGATCACAAAAGAAGCTCCTAACTACTCGGTCTGAATCGCCGGGATTGCATGAAGAACGTCCTCATCATCGCGTATTATTTTCCGCCGATGGGTGGGAGCGGAGTACAGCGTCCGCTTAAGTTTGCTAAATATCTGAAAGACTATGGCTGGAATCCGGTGGTTCTGTGTCCTGAGCCCGGAGCCTATCCCTGGTTCGATAAATCCCTTTCTGATGAGCTAGAGTCTCTTTCTGTCGAAGTGATCCGGGTAAAAGCAAAGACTCCGTTTCACCTGTTAGGGAAATTCAGAAAGGATCTTCAAATGCCATCCGGAAGAAAGGCTTCACTATTCAGGTGGCTCAGCAGGTTATTGTATTACCCGGATAATAAGGTGGGCTGGATTCAGCCCGCAGTGGCTAAAGGAGAAGAGCTGATCAGGAAGTATGATCCCGAACTGGTTTTTAGTACCGCTCCTCCATTCAGTAATCATATCATAGGGAAAAGATTGGCGGAGAACACCGGATTGCCGCTGGTGCTGGATTATCGTGATTCCTGGACTCAGAACCATTTTCAGACGAATTTATTCAGATGGCAGAGAAGAATCCTGCGAAAGATGGAGCGTGAATGCCTGGATAAAGCCCGTGCCGTCGTGGTGCTGGATTCTTTCATGGAGCAGGGGATCAAGGATGCGCATCCAGGATTGGAGGTGAAGACGGTGGTTATTCCCCACGGCTTTGATCCGGACGATTTCAAAAGTAAAGGTGAAGCATCACTTTCCTATAAAGAAGGCAAGCTGAATTGGTTGTACAGCGGACTGTTTTATGAGAGCAACCAGCCGGATCTTTTTTTGGAAGCAGCAAAAGAGCTGGGAGAACAACAGCCTGAATTTCTAAGCGATAATCACTTTCACTTTCAGGGAGGGATGGATAAACGGGTCAGAGCGAGGGTTTCGGAGTTGGGACTGGAAGAATATGTAACGAATTACGGCTATCTGGATCATGCTAAGGCTGTCTTGAATCTCAGGCGGGCAGATGTGCTCTGGATGCTTTCTGATTTTGACCCGATGTTTAAGCAAGTCAAGAGCGGTAAGCTTTTTGAGTACTTTGGCGCGATGAAACCCATTCTCGGAATGGTACACGAGGGGAGTTCATCCATCTGTCTGGCGGAATACGGAGCCGGGTTTACAGCGCCTCCGGATAACAAAGAAGAGATCAGGGCAACAATGCGTGATATCTATAACCGATGGAAACAAAACCGGCCCTTTCAAGTTGACAAGAACTTTGTAGATTCCTTCGACCGGAAGAAACTAACAGAACAGTTGGCAACATTCTTTGATAAAGCCGCGGAGTAACGATATAACATGAAAGACTTAATCAAACGTCTGTTCAGAGACCGAAAAAAAACGGTAAGGCTGATTCTGCTGGACGACACCAAGCCCGGGCAGGATGATTCCTACACCATCAGGCCTTCAAATCTGTTTCTGACCTTCGTGGTTTCCCTTATTTTGGTAGCTTTTGTGGTTTCTTCGGTCTTAATTTTCACCCCGATCGGTGGATTGCTTTACAGTCCGGATGATGTGGCCATAAGGAAGGAAATAGACCGCATCGCGGAAAGAATACAAAGTCTTCAGGATTCGCTGGATGTCCGGGATGCCCAGCTCAGAGAAATTAAGCAGGTTATACGCACCAACCAGGACACGACCTTGGCACTGGATGGTAACATTGATACCAGTCTCCTTGAAGAATCCACGCTGGACGCATCCGGTTTTTCGGCTGTTGCGTTCTCTAATGCATTTGAAAGCATGAACAACGGGGATTTCTTAATGTTAAATGCACTTGAAGAAGTACCGGATTTTCCAGCCCGCTATCCGGTAGAGGGAACTACCACCCGGGGGTATGAACCTCAGCAGGGACATTTTGGAATAGATATTGCCACCACAGCCGATGAACCCATTTTGAACATTGCGGACGGCACGGTCATAACCTCCAACTGGACCATGAGTTACGGGTATGTCATTTCGATCCAGCATAGAGGTGGATTGGTGACAACCTATAAGCACTGCTCCAAGCTTTTTAAGAGGGAGGGTGAGGAAGTGCTGAAAGGAGATATTCTGGGCCTTACCGGCGATGTGGGTACCTCCAGTTCAGGGCCTCATCTGCATTTCGAAATCTGGAAAAACGGAGTCGCGCAAAATCCTTTGTTATATCTTGTTCAATAATTGCTATGTTCAACTCGAACAAAACAAATACTATCGTGAGTACTACTACAAATCAATCGCCTTCAGTGAATATCATAAGTGAAGGAACTAAGCTAAAAGGCAACATCCATTCTGCTTCTGACATACGCATTAGCGGATCTGTTCATGGAGAAGCCACATCGAAAGGCAAACTGATCATCACCGAGAACGGCACCATCAAGGGCAACGTAAGCTCCTCAGATGCCGATGTAGCAGGCAAGGTTGAAGGGGATGTACGGGTAAACAGTAAGCTGGTCTTACGGCAGAGTGCAGTTATTGATGGTAACATCTACACGAAAACCCTCATTGTTGAGGAAGGCGCTCAGATCAACGGTACCTGTAAAATGGGTGCGGACGTTAAACATCTTTCCCAGCATAACGACGCGGAATACGCTCAGGAGACCAAGCTTAAAGAGGCTGAATCCTAACTTCAGTGAAGCTTCCCAAAGAATACGCCCGGTACCTGGGGCTGGGAGCGGAAATAGCAGCAGCCCTGGTTCTGCCTGTTCTGGCAGGGTATGGCATTGATTACTGGTTCGGGACAGCCCCGGTCGGGATACTTGCGGGTGCTGCACTCGGAATGCTTTTTTTCTTCAGCATGATATTCAGAATAGCCGGAGAACAGGAAAACAAGGGAAGGAAGGACCGGCATGATTAAAAAGATGATCCGGTATAATGTACTCATCCTCGCCGGACTACTGTCGCTGTTTTTCTTTATGGAGCTGGACCCGGCCGTAGCCATCTTCAGCGGCTTCTTGCTGAGCAGTATCTTTGTACTTAGCAGTGCCTGGGTCATTGATCAGTTCTGGGAGGCCGAAAGCAGGCTTTTTATACAGGTTTTTTTCTTCTCTATGGCTATCCGCTTTTTGCTGGTGTTGATCTGCTTCGGAATTTTACTTGGAGTAGCAAAAATTGATGAAATCTACTTTACAGTTAGTTTCATAATTTCCTATCTTTATCAATCTGTAACGGAAACGATTTTTATCAACCAAATTCTTCGAAAGAGAAGCAGCGAAAAGTAATGATCCAGACCCTACGTCGCCTTTTTTTAACACTTCTTTTTTTATCGGTTAGTTCTTCAAATCTGCTTGCGGCGGCGGCCGAAACGGACAACGAATCTCCAGTGGATATCATGGGGACCGTTGCAGATCATGACTATTTCAAGGTTCCGCATTTCATCAACGACGGCAAGATCTACCTTCCCCGCCTGATACTTTGGGAAGATGCTTCCGGATCCACCGAATTTTCTGTTTTTGCGAGCACGAAGAAAGCCGTTGCGTCCGGGGTATTCACTGAAGAAGAGGGTGCGCTGGTGCCGGCCGACGGCGGGCATATTATCATCGATTTCTCCATCACCTCCCATCTCATTTATTTTTGGTTCGGCCTGGGTGCGGTGGTGATTTTTGTAGGATTTGCAAATTCCCGCTACAAGAAGGGAATCGGTAAGGATACAGCACCCAAAGGGGCGCTGCAGAACCTGTTTGAAGTGTTTTATGAATTTATCCGTGACGAAGTAGCCAAGCCCAATATTGACGACAGAAAATACCGGCTATACATGCCGTATCTCTTTACCGTGTTTATGGCGATCGCCTTTATGAACAGTTTTGGTTTGTTGCCCTGGGCGGCAACGGCAACGGCTGACATTACGGTAACGGCCGTGCTGGCAGTCTTTACGTTTGTGATCACGCAGTTCAGCGGAACCAAAGATCACTGGATGCATGTGTTTTGGTTTCCCGGGGTGCCCGTAGGGGTGAAGTTCCTGATGATCCCTGTGGAGCTGATCGGCTTGTTCACCAAACCTTTTGCCCTGGCCATCCGGCTTTTTGCCAACATGATGTCAGGTAAGATCATGATCATCGCGATTCTTGGGTTGATCTTCATTTTTAATGAGATGTACGGGACCATTGCGGCCTATGGAGTAGGGGTGCTCTTATCGGTACCTATGACCGCAATTCTCTATGTCCTGAAGTTGTTCGTAGCCTTGTTACAGGCTTATATCTTCACCCTGCTGTCTGCGGTATTCATTGGCATGGCAGCCGAAGATCATGATCACGGAGAAGAACATTATCGTGCTGAACATGCAGCATAAACTGAATTTAACTTTACAATCCTAACACAAAACAAAATACAACTATGGGACTATTAGCAGCTGGTATCGGAGCTGGAATCGTGGCAGTAGGTGCCGGAATCGGAATCGGAATGATCGGTAAAGCAGCTACTGAAAGTATTGCACGTCAACCAGAAGCCTCTGGCGACATTCGTGGTGCGATGATCCTTACAGCGGCCTTCATCGAGGGTGTGGCGCTTTTCGGTGCGATCATCTGTATCATTCTCGCTCTAGGATAAGGAAACTAAACTATGCTATTTCTCTTAGCAAGCGGAGGTCTTTTATCGTTTAATACAGGTTTTGCGATCTGGATAGCGATATCCCTGATCGTATTTCTGTTCATAATGACGAAATATGCAATGCCTCCAATCATGAAGGCGCTTGAGGAGAGGGAGGCTCGTATCCAGGAGTCTCTGGATTCTGCCGAAAAGGCGTTAGCCCGGGCCGAAGAGATCTCCAAAGACAACGAAAAAGCACTTCGTGAAGCAGAGGCTAAGGCACAGCAGATCCGTAAGGATGCTTTAGAAGAAGCAGAGACCCTTCGCGCAGAGCGCATCTCAAAAGCAAAAGACGAAGCGGCTCAGATTCTTGAGCAGGCTAAGGAGTCGATTGAACAGGAAAAGAAGCAAGCACTGATGGAACTGCGGGCCGAAGTTGCTCAGCTGGCCATCAAGTCTGCTTCCATCATCATTGATGAAAACCTGGATAACGACAAAAACAATAAACTGGTCGATAATTTTATCAGCGACCTGTCTAAGAACTAACTAAGCATTAATGTTGGTATCCAAAGCATCACGACGTTACGCACATGCTTTACTTGAGATCGGTGTAGATCAGAATATTCTGGATACTCTTCTCGAGGACATGAAGACCATCAAAAGTACTATTGAGGGCTCCAGAGAACTATTATTGTTTCTGAAGAGCCCCATTGTCAAGCCGGCTGATAAAGAAGCCGCGCTGACCAACATCTTTGATGGAAAGGTAAGCAGTGTGGTTTCCCAGTTTATCCAGCTCATCACCCGGAAGGGGAGAGAAGACATACTGGATCAGATCGCGGATGCTTTTATTCAGGCTTACAACGAGCACGAAGGTATCATCACTGTTGAGGTTCAATCCGCATCAGCACTAAGCGAAAGCCAGCGAGCCGAGCTGATTCGTGTGCTGGAAAAATCCACTTCCAAAACCGTTAACCTTGACCTTAAGGTGCGTGAGGAATTGAGAGGTGGTATTTCTGTAAAAATCGATGACACCGTCATTGATGCTACCGTGAAGCATAAGCTAGAGCAGCTCGAAACACAATTCCTCCAGAACTGAGGAACGATTTAGAACAGATTAGAAAAAATACAACACAATGAGCCAAGTCAGACCCGACGAAGTTTCAGCCATATTACGCAAACAACTCGCAGGCTTTGATAACGAAGCCGACGTTTATGATGTAGGTACCGTACTTGAAGTAGGTGACGGTATTGCACGCGTATACGGGCTATCACAAGTACAGGCCGGTGAGCTTGTAGACCTGCCGGATTCCAAGGATGAGGATGGTAAATCCGTAACCGGTATGGTTCTTAACCTCGAAGAGGACAACGTGGGTATCGTACTCTTCGGTAACTCCAGTGCCGTACAGGAAGGTCATACCGTTAAGAGAACCAAAGACATCGCTTCTATTCAGGTAGGGGAAGGTGTTTTAGGCCGCGTTATCGATCCTCTGGGGAATCCGATTGACGGTAAAGGCCCGATCACGGGAGATACCATTAAGCTCCCTCTGGAGCGTAAGGCACCGGGCGTGATCTACCGTGAGCCGGTATCTGAACCACTTCAGACCGGTATCAAGGCCATTGATTCACTGATCCCCATCGGAAGGGGACAACGTGAGCTGATCATTGGTGACCGCCAGACAGGTAAAACCTCCGTAGCGATTGACACCATCCTGAATCAGAAAGCTACTCAGGATTCCGATAAGCCTGTGTACTGTATTTATGTGGCTGTGGGTCAGAAAGGATCTACGGTTGCCGGTATCCGGAAGGTACTTGAGGAGAACGGCGCCATGGATTATACGACCATCATTTCTGCTCCGGCGAGTTCTTCTGCTCCAATGCAGTATATCGCGCCTTTCGCCGGTGCTGCGGTAGGAGAATACATCAGAGATACAGGGCGACACGCGCTGGTAGTCTATGATGATCTCTCCAAGCAGGCCGTAGCCTATCGCGAGATGTCGCTGCTGCTGAAACGACCTCCGGGACGTGAAGCATACCCCGGTGATGTTTTCTACCTTCACAGCCGTTTGCTGGAGCGATCTGCCAAGATCATCGATGATGACAAGGTAGCTCAGTCCATGAACAACATCCCTGAGGCGCTCAAGCCTATGGTTAAGGGGGGAGGTTCTCTCACTGCGCTTCCGGTCATTGAAACTCAGGCCGGTGACGTATCAGCCTATATTCCCACTAACGTGATCTCGATCACCGACGGACAGATCTTCCTGGATACCGACCTGTTTAACTCCGGTGTTCGTCCGGCTATTGATGTGGGTATTTCGGTATCGCGTGTAGGGGGTGCCGCTCAGGTTAAGTCCATGAAGAAGCTGTCAGGAACGCTGAAGCTGGATCTTGCTCAGTACCGTGAGCTGGAAGCATTTGCTAAGTTTGGATCCGACCTGGATCCGGCTACCCAGGCACAGCTTCGGCGCGGTGAGCGTACTGCCGAGCTGCTGAAGCAGGATGTATATCAGCCACTTCCCGTGGAGCAGGAGATCGCACTCCTCAAAGTGAACGATGAAGGGTTACTGGACAAGCTCCCGGTTGAATCCATTCGCGAATTTGAAAGTCAGTTTCTGGAAACCATCCTTGTGAAGTATGAGAAGGAAATGAAAGAACTGGCCAAATCAGGAGTGCTCAGTGACGAGCTTGGTGAGAATTTCGTCCAGACCGCGAATACCGTAATCGATCAAATTCTGGCCGCACAGGAAGCATAAGCACACTATGGCGAACTTACGCGACATACGTAATCGGATATCGACGGTAAACAATACCCAGCAGATCACAAAAGCCATGAAGATGGTGGCTGCTGCAAAGCTTCGCAAGGCGCAGGACCGCATTACGCAGACGCGGCCCTATGCAGGCAAGATCAAAGAAGTGGTAGGCCGCCTGGCTGGAAGCACTTCCGTTTCCAATCCGGTTATGAAGGTGGCGGAACAGAATGAGAATTTGCTGTTCATTATTGTCGGATCTGACCGCGGATTGTGCGGCGGATTTAATAACAACCTCTTTAAGGAGGTTGAGAAGCAGCTCCACAGCAGGTTTGAGTCCCAACTGGAAGCGGGTACGGTCTCACTGATTACGATCGGAAAGAAGGCAACCGCTCATTTCAGGAAAAGAGATTACCAGGTTGTGGATTCCTATCCGGGCTTCTTTGATACCATTGAGTACGACGCGACTGCAGCCATCATGGAAGGGGCAACCCAGGCCTTTGTTGACGGCACCTACGACGAAGTGTACATCGCTTTCAACGAGTTTAAATCTGTGATTGCCCAGAACCGCAAGGTTGAGAAGGTGTTACCGATCGACCCGGACTCCCTCACGGATGCAGAATCGGAGGATGTTTCTAAAGAAGCTATTGACTATATTTACGAGCCTGATTCGAAGGCGATCCTGGATCAGCTGTTGCCACTGCACTTAAACATGCAGTTGTGGAGAGCGGTTCTGGAATCAAACGCTGCCGAACAGGGCGCACGAATGTCTGCCATGGACAGTGCAACAGAAAACGCCAAAGAACTTGAGCGTGAACTGAAGCTGAAGTACAACCAGGCGCGACAGAGTGCTATCACTACTGAAATTTCTGAAATTGTTTCCGGTGCCCAGGCACTAAGCGAAAATTAACGGAGAGTTGGCAGAGTGGTCGAATGCGGCGGTCTTGAAAACCGTTGAGGCTTCACGGTCTCCGGGGGTTCGAATCCCTCACTCTCCGCACTACTAAATAGCCCCGAACGGGGCTATTTGTGTTTTAAATAAAAGATTACTTAATGCGTTAGGGAGCCGGTCATCACACAGATTATGAAGAAATTACTAGCCGCCCTTTTACCGTTTTTGTTTGTATTGCCCGGAGCTTCAGCTCAGGATACGCTACAGATCAGCCCACAGGATTTTATCGAGAAGGCTCTGGATAATTCAGGCCAGATGGCCTTTCAGCAAACCCGTATCGACCTGGCAGGCAACCGGGTTAAACAAGCCAGCGACCAGCGGTGGCTGCCTCAGCTGAGTATAAGATCTGAACATGGCGTAGTACCGGGGGTGACCTCACCCAATGGCTTTCCTGAAGACCAGGTGTACTTGGATCCCGAAGCCCGAAACGATTGGGATCAATGGGGCCTGATGAACCGGGTCAGGCTTACCGGTGTCCAGCCGTTGTTCACCTGGAATGCCATTAATAAAGCCGTTGAAGCGGCAAGAATAGGAGTCAAGGCCACTCAGCAGGAAGTACAGGTAGAAGAAAATAAGCTGAGGCTCCGGCTTGTAGAGCTTTACTACTCCTATGTATTTGCGTTGGAGGTAGAACGGTTGATCCGTGATGCTGAAGATAAAATTGCACAGATCGAAAAGGCATTTGAGAACCTGCTGGAGGATTCCCCGGAAGAGGTGGATGAAAGTGACCGCTACAAACTCAGGGTATTTAAGTCCCAGTTCGATATACAGAAAATAGAGGTGCAGGAAAGCCTGGATTTCATACGGGCAAGCTGGAACTATCTGCTTCGTAATCCCGATAATATCATCTATGAGCCTTCGATCCGGTATTTGGAGAAACATGATCCGGATTTGCTCAGCCTGAGTTATTACCAGAACAGCGCGTTGCTGAACCGTCCTGAGCTGAGGGGCCTGGAATATGGCAAAGCTGCTCTCGACAAGTATATATCCTCCCTTAAGTCTCAAAACCTGCCCGGCTTTTATCTGGGGTTTTCAGGCTCATTTGCCAGCTCTCCTGTGCGGCCGCAGCAAAGCAATCCTTTTGTAGGAGAACCTTATAACACCAATTTCGGAGCCGCGTTTGGAGTGCTGATCCGGCAGAACCTCAACTTCTTTCAGATTAAGACCAACATTGAGAGAACCAAGCTTGAGAGAAGAAAAGTAGCCACTTTGAAAGATGCGGCCACAGATGCCATTATGCTGGAGGTGAATGATGCCTACCGGAACGCAGTGGTGGCGGTGGCAAAAGTGGAAAAGACCAATGAAGCGCTGGTGACAACCAAAGAGTGGCTCCGGATGGAACAGCTGGACTACGACTTCGGTTTTGGCGAGGGCAAAGACCTGATCGATGCAATGAAGCAGGAGCTGGAGTTACGACTTAAAGAGTTTGAAAGCCTGTTTGAACTAAAAACGGCTTTGTCTGAGCTTAATAAATCAGCAGGCTTGCCGTTGTTACCCACTGAATCAAACTAACACAGACTATGAATTTTGTAAGAGTACATGTACTGACGCTGATGATCCTGATGCTGGGATCCCTGAGCCTGCAGGCACAAACGGAAAAGGAGCAGATCAGAGCGATGCTGGTGGAACGCGATAATGAGATCAAAGAACTGCTGGGACCTGAAGGCAGTGAATATACCGATGAGCAACGAGACCGCCTGAAAGATATCATTAACGGGATCATTGATTTTGAATCAATGGCAAAGTATGCACTCAGTGAAACCTATGATGAGATCTCAGAAGAAGAGCGTACAGAATTCGTGGATCTATTTTCCAATATCATCCGGGACCAATCGCTCAATAAGCTGGATATTTACAGAGCCAGCGTCAGCTATGAAGAGATCTCTGTAAACGGCAGTGCCGCAAAGGTGGAAACTGTCGCTGAACTTGATGAAGTGCGGACTCCGGTCAATTATGAACTGAAGCAAAAAGAAGGGCAGTGGGTGATTACGGACATGATTATAGATGATGTTTCTACCGCAGAATCCTATAACCAGCAGTTTCAGCGTATCATTACCCGCCGTGGTTTTGACGCTTTAATGAACAGTTTGAGAAAAAGAGCGGCAAGAAGCTGAGGTTTTCAGCCTACTCAGAAATAGCGTATCTTTATCCCTAAAAATTGTGCTAACTACCTTAAAGAAAGAGAAATTCGCCCCTGAGGGCTATGTGTATGTCAGCTATGGTCATCCCAAGTACCTCAAGCATACCTTAGCCTCCGTTACTTCTCTTCGCCGACATGACCGTCATCGTCCGGTTGCCTTATTATGCAGCCAGAAGCAAAAGAATATTCTTGAGGAGAAAGGGCTGGAATCAATGTTCTCTGTTGTTCAGGTGTTGCCTGAAGAAAATTGTTCGATTGTCGGTTTCAAGCACAATGTCCATAAGTTCATGTTCTTTGAAAGGAATATGTATCTGGACAGTGACATGATTTGGTGTAAGAATCCGGATCCGCTGTGGCAGTCGCTGGGAGTATTTGATTTTACCATCACCGGCAATTTGGTATCAGATATGTTCTTTGGTGCGCCTAAAGGCCTGGGTGTATTGAAAGATATCATTCTAAGAAGGCGGAACAGAACACTAAAGCGATTCGGGCTTACTTATTTAAGCCGGGTTCAGTCGGGACTTATTTTCGCAAAGGATTACGCCCAAACCAAAAAAGTTTGCGAACTCGCCTCAGAAATGCTCGAAAGAAAGTCGGAGACACACTTTCAAAGCCGGAAAATGGAGCAGGGCCGGACCGAAGAATCCTGTGAATGGAGCCTGGCTATGGCCATGTCTAAGCTTAATAATCCTGTTTATCCCTGGCTACAGGGCCACAACAGCGCTCAGCTGGATTATATCTCTGACCTTACCGAGCATGATGATGAGTTTGAATATGTATCCTGTAAGTACTACTGCGACGAATTTGTATACTTTTTCAGGGGATTGCGATCTGTTTTTTTAAGAAAAGTAATTATCAAGTTGCTGTCTCTTATACCGGGAAGGGGAGATTTCATCATTACCACCCCGTATTGTATTCATTTTGGCTGGTATCACGAGAAGAAGCCTTTTTATGTTTTTGCCGAAAAGGTTTGGTATAAGCTCGTTAATCAGGAGGGGATTCCCACGGCATTAAACAGGGATGAAGCTGCTTCTAATGAAGCTCTCTGAAAAACTCAAAGACCGATTGACCAAGTATGGCCGGATGTTGATTCAGGTGGCCATCATTGGTTACCTGCTTTATCAGCTTTACCAGATCGGGCTTCCGGCCCTCATTGATTCCCTTCCGACCAATCCGTTATTCTACCTGCTCTACCTTCTGATCTATTTCTCTCTTCCATTAGCCGAGATCTTCATTTATAAGCTTAAGTGGGAGATGAGCTGGAAAGCAGGTTTTCCGGTGTTTATTCAGAAGAAGGTATTAAATACTGATGTGGTGGGCTACTCCGGAGAACTGTATCTGTATCACTGGGCCAGAAAAACCCTGGGCATACCGACCAGAGAGGCCATCAAGTACATCAAAGATAATAATGTCCTCTCATCGCTGGCTTCAACGCTGATCACTCTGATCCTGCTGTATTACTTTATCACCCAGGGGTATATTGATATAGGTGAGTATATTCAGGGAATTGATGCCGGTCTTTGGACAGGAATTGTACTCGGAGGGGGGATCATAGCCTTCCTGATCTACCATTTCCGGCACTATATCATCCATATCAACCGGAGAGATGCGGTTAAGGTCTTTCTGCTTCATGCTTTCCGGATCGTATTCATCAATGTAATTCAGATCCTTCAGTGGGAAGTTGCCCGTCCTGAAATCACCCTTGCCGTCTGGTTCAGTCTTTCCGCGGTGCAGATCATATCATCCCGTATTCCATTTTTACCGAGTACGGACGCGCTTTTTGTAACCGTGGCTCTTGAGGTTTCCGGTTTGGTGGAAGTGCCGAAAGAACTACTTGCGGGCATCCTGACCGCGAACCTGGTATTGAAAAGGGTACTGAACGTCACCACTTATTCGGCAGCAAACTTATTCAGGCAAGAGCTTCCGGAAAGTGAACTGGAGAGTGAAAAGAAAGAATTTGAACAGGCTGATTAGTTCTTTTGAATCGAGATCACTGAAAAATCGAAATCAATCAGTCCCTTCCGGATATACTCCTGCTCTTCAGGAGAGAATCTCGAGAACTTATCAGATGTATCGATGGAAGCAGAGGTGTTTTTTGCTTTCCACTCTTCTTCCCGGGTGATCAGGTCTTCAGCCGTCTTGTGATAGTTGTCCAGCATCACGGACGAATACTTGATTCCGAGATCTTCAAACAGTTTCCTTAACACGATCTCTGTGTGCTCAACCAACTCGTCATACCATACAAAGTGATGATGAGGCCGGCCTGTGTAGCGTTGGGCGATCCGAATGCTGCGATTCCACCAGAAGATACTTTTCTTAAGGGACCTGGCTCCGCTCCATTTTCCGGGATTATTCTGAGTAGCCTCATGGAGGCTTGCCACCACATCTTCCCCCTTACGAATGATATGGATAAACTGAGCCTCAGGATCGGCTTTTTGAATCTCATCTATAAAATGCAGATGACGGGGTGTTTTTTCGAGCAGTATGTTCTGCCTCTCCCCAAAAGTGCGGGCAATATCATCCAGTAACGGCATCAATTGTTTCACCCACTCACCGGTATTGAAAACAGGAACTTGAATGTGGTGTACACGATCTGATTCAACTCCGAGTTGATGGAGGATTTCATGTACTGTCTTCAGATGGCTGCTCCTGTACACCGTGAGGAACTGCACCAGTTTGCTTACAGAGATAGTCCTGGAAAAAAGATGTGTTTCCGGAAATGAAACTATATCCGGATGGGAGGCGATCAGACTCTGCAGGAGCGTGGTTCCGGAGCGGGGGCAGCCGACTAAGAACAGGCGTTTCATGAAAATAAGCCCAGTCGTCTGGATAGCTCCTGGTAGCTCCTGAACGCTTCCCGGGCCTGAGGGCTTAACTGAAAGCGAGGGTGGGCAAATAGATCCCGTTGTATAACAGCGTGCCATATGTATTGGATCAGCGCCTTAGGGGAATTTCGGATTCGCCTCCTGAAGTGTTCTTTTTCCCATGTATTACTGCCGTGATAGGCTCTCAGAAACAGGTAATTGTAACGATCGTCCAGCTTAAAGTACCGCTTCTCCATCCATTCTTTCAGATATACAGTGTCTTCAGCTCTGCGTGTTTCCGGATATCGGATCTCATCGCTTTTCCGGTGCATGATACTGCCGGGAATTCCGTCAGGGAGTACTCCTACATACGGATGTTCCATAAACTCTTCGGTATCCAGATGCATCAAGGCGGAGGAAAGACAGCAGGCATCGTATCCCTTATTCAGAACCTCCGCCTGTATCTTTATCCGGTCCTCATGGTACCAGTCATCGTCATCCCATTGAATCAGGTATTCTCCGGAGGCTTCTTCCAGGCTTCGGTTTCGGAGTTTGCCAAGTACAAAATCCTGCTCTTTCTGAAGCTTCACATACTTCACCTGATCGGCGGGAAGGTCTTCAAGAATAGGAGCATAGTCTTCCTCGCCGTCGTCCACAATAACGAGTTCTTTATTCCCGTAACTTTGATTGTTAAAACACTCGACCGCTCGTCTGGCAAGGTCTCTGCGATTGGCTGTAACCATCAGGCAGCTTACTTTGGGACTTGGTGAAGGATCTGAATTGATGGATGAATTGTCTGCGGGCATTATTGTTAATGATTGAGAATAAATAGGAAAATGCTGGCGTTGTGTAAGGGTAAACGCTATCATCAGCAGGCACAAATATAACCATTAAAGCTAACTTACGAGAACTTTTATCCCATGCGTGAAGGCATCATCATACTCCTATTTGCAACTGCTTTGCTACACACAGCCGCGGGACAGTCCAGAGATGATCTGTATGAACCGCTGAAGGAACTGCAGAACGGAGGATTGTTGATCGATGATTTTGAAGATGAGGAGGTCGGAAGCCTTCCCGGGGGGTGGTGGAACAGGGATGTGAAGCGAAGGGCGGATCATCCGGAAGAATCGCTGCTTTATCACTATTCGGTAGAGGAGGAAGACGGGAATAAGTACCTCTACTTTAACCACACCGATGCCCGGCACCTGAACCTGCCGCTTAAAGAGAGGGATAATATCAATATTTATGATACCCCGATACTGAGCTGGCGCTGGAAGGTGGACCAGATCCCCGAAGGAGCAGATGAAACCAGTAAGAATGCCAACGATGCGGCCGCAAGCATCTATGTGGTCTTTGATATGGGGAGAGTGGCATTGTTCAAGCGGGTTCCCAAGTCCATACGCTATACCTGGAGCAGCACGCTGAAGAAAGGATCCGATCATTCGATATTCTTCGGTAATCAAAAGATCGTGGTTCTTGAATCCGGCAACGATAGGGTTGGCAAAGGCTGGATCAGAGTGAAGCGCAATATAGTGGAAGACTACAGGAGGTTGTTCGGTGATGACCCGCCCGGTAAACCTCTGGCAATACTGATCCTGAGCGACGGAGACAGCACCAATCAGCCGGCAGTAGCCTCATACGATGATCTCATGTTACTCCCCGACCCGGCATCCGGTCAGTAAAGCAGCCACTGCTGAACAAACCGGTTCTGTGCCAGTTTGCCGGAGACGGGCAGTTTGTTGATCCAGCGATTCCAGAAAAAGCCCATCAGTATGAGTTGATAGGTGAAAGCCGCAAAGAAAATATTCATGGTGAGGTCGATGCCGATATGCAAGCCTATCAGAAGTATGATCTCGATCCAGCGGTATTTTTTGAACCACACCATGAATCCAAAGAACTCCGAGAATAATCCGAAAGCGAGTATGGCGGTGGCAACCCATCGGGAACTTAAGGCGAGTTCCTGCAGCCAGTTCAGCTCGAAACTTCCCCAGGCAGAGAGTATATCAATGTGTTTTTCTCCAATCCAGAGCCACAGGTGGTTACCGTCAGGCCAGGTGAGCCCCCGGGCTACCAGCTTGCTTACTGCTGCGGATGTATATCCCAGTCCGATGAAGAACAGGACCATTCCAAAGGAAAAGATCAGCTGAGACTTGATGTCCTTAAAGCAAAGAGCTCCGAGTCCCAGGCTGAACAGGTTCAGCCCGATCAGGTTGGCGCTATGGGGAATCTCTCCCTGTGAAAAACGAGCTACATACTGAAAGTGAAATAGTATTGCCGCGATCATGTACAGCCATCGCTGCTTCTTGATCACAAGAGGATAGACGGAAAAGAGCGTGATCAGGACAGCGCAGTACACGGAGACGTTGTTCGAAAAGAAAAAAGTGATGTCGATATAGTTGGCCATTCCGAGCGGAAGCACCACATTGCTGAGGCGCGGTATATAGAAGGCCCATTCCCAGGCGTAGATCATCAGGTAAACAAAGGTGAAGATCTCAAAAGCTCTCAGCTGCAGTTTGGTGCCAAAGGAGTCGGGCTGATCGAACTCGAACAAATTTTTAATCAGGTTATCGAAAAAGGACTTCATTCCTGAAACAGCGTTGGGTTCTTGATGGTGGTATCAGCCGTAAAGAGGAACATGGGAATAGTTTCAATCACCACGGAATCGTCTTCCGTAAGATAGCCGGTTACCCGGGTTGCCATCCACATTTTACCGGGATACTTGTCGATCTGGAAGGTCGAGCGAAGCCCGTTGATCTTTTCCTCATCCCAAACCTTGGTTTTCGAAATGTAGTTGGCAAAATCGATCTCGTGAATTCCGTAGTCCTTCAGCGTCAGTACCCGGTCTTCCACTTCATGAAGGGGTTTTATATCCCAAAGATCTTCCCGGGTGGTGTCCTGTACCTCTTCAACCAGCCCTCTTGACCATGGATTACCGGCCTGCGAAAACATCGGGTAAATTGAAAAAGGCCAGAACTCTCCCTCATGGGTTGCCAGCAAAATACCGCTGATTAAAAAGGTTGTTAAAAGTATTCTCTTATGTTTCTGCACAGACTTATCTTAGGCACTGAAAGACAGGACCGAAGGTATGAGATAATTGGTTTCTTTGCTACAGAACTCTGGGATCATTTATCCTGAATGAAATAAAATTCATGGTAAATCCTTATTATCACGCTGCTAAATTTGAAACAGGAGTCTTAGCTCTTCAATGAAATTTTTTCTCAGGGCTTTACAGCCGCTCTTAAATTTTAATATCCGTCATCCTTTCTTACTTCTGGGAATCTGTGCTGTACTCACAGTATTTGCCGCGAATTATGCAATTCAGCTCCGAATTGATACCGACATTGCCAACCTGCTTCCTAAAGATCATCCCAACGTCCTGGCGCTGGAAGAGCTCAAGGAAAATGTGGGCGGGGAAACTGAGATGCAGGTGGCCATACAGTCTCCAAGCTTTGAAGCAAACAAGAGATTTGCTGAAGACCTGATCCCTAAGACGCTGGAACTGTATTACCCCCGATACGATGATGTTTATTTTGAACGGGCCGAGTACAGAAAGAACACGGAGATCTTAAAAGACAACGCCCTGTATCTGGCGAGTGATAAAGAGCTGGATGACATTACTGAGTGGCTTCAGGAAGAGATCAGCAGCGCTAAAGAGGAAGCCAATCCATTCTTCTTTAATTTTGAAGACGACTTTGAAGAGGAAGAGCAGGAAGAAGACAAGGCTGAAAAATTCCAGGAAAGCTATAACGTACTGGTGCCTTCCGAATACCCGGTAAATGAAGACAGCACCATCATGGTGATCAAGTTTTATCCTACCGGATCTAAAAGCGACATTCAGTACCTGGAGGATATGTTTGCCGCATACGACTCTCTGCTGGCATCCATGGATCCTCAATCCTACCACCCGGAGATGCAAGTTCAGTTTGGCGGGAGGCTCAAGCGGCATCTGGAAGAGCTTACGTCTATCATGAAGGATGTGGTGGGCAGCTTCGCTTCCGGGATCAGCAGTGTCATCGTGCTGGTGATGCTGTACTTCTTTATCAAGAAATATATCCATTACAGGAATGCGGACGATGAGGATCAGGTTCACTCCATCTGGGAACACGTAGCCCGAATGCCAATTCCCGTGCTGATCATCGGTATTCCGCTGGTGATGAGCTTAATATGGACTTTTGGTATTACCTATTTCTACCTGGGGATGCTGAACACCATGACATCCGTACTGTTTGTGATCCTGTTTGGACTCGGTATCGACTATGGTATCCACTATTACGCCCGGTATATCGAGTTGCGCTCTTCGGGGAAGTCTGTGGAAGAGGCCATCCATATGACCAATGACAAGACAGGGGAGGCCATTTTTGTAAGTGCATTTACTACCGCGGCTGCTCTATATGTGCTCATGTTTGCCGACTTTCGGGGCTTCTCTGAATTCGGCTTTATCTCGGGAACCGGAATACTGCTGGCACTATTCACGATGCTGTACGTAATGCCGGCCTTGCTGGTGGTATTCGAGAAGATGAACCTGATGCTTTTTTCTCAGGATCAACCCCATAAAGAAGTTCCGTACCACCGGTATCCCTTTGCACGAAGCATCGTTGTTGCCGGCCTTCTGATCTCGGCTTTAGTCGTCGTTTTTAGCGGTAAGCTCAGCTTCCAGTACGACTTTGGAGAACTGGAGCCTAAGTTCCCGGAGTATGAACAGTTCAGGTCGATAGCGGGGCAGGTGGATAACGGAAGCAAACGGAACCCGGCGTATATCATAGCTGACTCGGATGAGGATGTGGAAGCCCTCAGGATGGCTTTGGAAGAGAAGATGAGATCAGACACCACCTCACCCACGATCGAGAGTGTGGAGGCCTTGCAGGAGCGTTTTCCTTCAACAGAAGCCGAATCTGAGGCTAAATTACAAAAGATCGCGGAGATCAGAGAATTGCTGCGCGATCCCTTCATCGTGAATAAGGAAGATGAGGATCTGGACAAGCTGAGGCGGGCGGCCCAAACCACAGAACCCCTGACCCTGGACCAGATTCCTGATTACCTGAAATCCCGCTTTATTACCAAAGACGGGGAAGTGGGCCGGTTTGTGATTATTTACCCTTCGGTTGGGCTGTCAGATGGCCGTCAATCCATCGCCTTTAAAGATGATGTCGGAGAAGTGATCATCAACAGCGGAGAAAAGTTTTATGCGGCCAGCACATCCATCGTTGCTGCATCCATGCTGGACCTCATGAGAAAGGAAAGTCCCTACATGGTAGGAGCCACTTTCCTGATCGTGTACCTGTTTATGATCTTTACTTTCCGCTCTTTCCGGTGGTCACTTATCGCGATGTTACCACTGGTCGTCGGACTCCTGTGGCTCTTTGGCATAATGATGGTCTTTGGGCTTCAGTTCAACTTCTACAATCTGGTAGTGCTTCCGGCCATACTGGGAATCGGGGAAGACAGCGGAGTACATCTGGCTCACCGTTACCGGGATGAGGGTAAAAACTCGATGTGGGCGGTCTTGTCCAGTACCGGACAGCACATAACAATGGGCTCATTGACCACCATGCTGGGATTTGCGGGACTTCTTTTTACGAGTCATCCGGGACTGCAGTCGCTGGGGGTAATGGCCGTACTGGGCATTGGAATGACACTGCTGACCTCCCTGACTTTCCTTCCGGCACTTATTCAGTGGCTCGAAGACCGAAACTGGATCCGGTTCTGATCATCAGGATCACTAACAAGGAGTAGTGTGGAAGTAAAAGCTTCGGTAATTGTTCGTTCATACAATCGTTTACAGGCGCTTTGCGAGTTACTTGAAGTACTGCTGAATCAGGATTTTAATTCTTTCGAAATCATTGTAATTGAACAATCCACTAAGCTGGAAAGTGGTCATGCAGAAAGGCTGAATAAACTGTCCAAAGACCCCCGGGTAAAAATTCTAAATCATCCACCGCTTGGAGGACCTTCAGCAAGGAATGAAGGGGTGAGAAATGCCTCCGGTGAAGTTATTATTTTTATTGATGATGATGACTTGCCGGCTACGGAAAGCTGGATTAGGCAACATGTGGAAGCATATCAAAACACCAAACTGGTAGGCTTTACCGGGAAGCATATTTTTGAGGGCAGCCCTGATTATCCTTATTTGCCAATGATGAGGTGGTTCATCAGGAGAAAAGTGATGAGTTACAGCTTTTTTAAATTTCCCTACACTTTTGCCCAGTTCAATGAGGATGTAGCCGATGTTGAATGGCTGCACGGAACCAATGCTTCATTGCGGAAAGAGTGGGCATATAAAGCAGGACTATGGGATACCCGGGTTCAAAGTCAGGACGAGCATTCCCTGGCCTTCAAACTAAAGCCTTATTTAAAAGATGGATTTCATTTAGCGTTCAAAAAAGAACCCGCGGTTATACGCAGGCTGGATATTGAAGGCGGGATGGGTAAAAGGACATTCTCAATCAAAAAAGAGTTTGAAAGCTATTTCCATTATTTCAGATATTCAGTTTTTCCCTATCATCCGGAGCTGAAGAAATACTACCCCATAATATTCGTACTGATTATTGTTAAGGTTATGGTCAGGAGTACAGGGAAGCTTGTACGGAACCAAAAAAAAGCCGAATCAAAACAGAGATATAATACACCCAATGCGCTATAAATTTTTTTGCACCCTACTTTGTTCACTCTTCATTGTCAACAGCCTCTACTCCCAGAAAAACCAGATCGTTCCCCTCAATAATTCGGTCTATACCTATATAAAAAACCTACAGGAGAGGGGATATTTAGCTGATTTGAATCCTACCAGGTTGCCCTATACTCGTGGGCAGATCCACGCAGCATTACAAGCGGTAGATATTGAACATCTTTCAGAGACCGAGAGATTCTGGTACTCATTTATTGAGAATGAGAACAAAATAAAAACGGAATCCGAATCTGAGGAAGGCTATTACCAGGCTCAACTTGAGGGAGGCTTTGACATGAACAATACGCTTTCCCCCAATACGATTCGTCCTCAGGTCAATACCTTGTTTTTTCTTCCGAACGGAGCTCTTACGCTCTATGGAGAGAGAGAAGATATTGGCGCCCAGATGGGATTGAGTCATGATCTGTTTTACGACCGAGATAAAATCGGGGAAAGCTCATTGAGCAGGTATTTTATCAGAACTGAAGATTACTACCTGGGCTATCAAAATGATTTTTTAAACCTGTACTTTGGAAGGTATCAGCATCACTGGGGGCCCTATCAACAAGCATCTACGATTCTGAGTACCAACAGTAATTCGTTCGATAATCTGAACATTACCATTGGGAATAGTTGGTTCAAAGCCAGTGGCGTTTTTGGTGAGCTCGACAATCTGGGTAAGGACGGTACCTTTGACCGGAGAGGAGGGAGCAATTTAAAAGGAGGGGTCAGGCGATTCTTGGCTTTACACCGGGTTGATATAAAAGTAACTGATAATCTGAAGTTGGGTTACTTTGACGCGATGCTTTATTCAAGCGAAAATTCGCTTCCATCATTTGAGTACATCAATCCTTTAAATGTCTTGTTCTTTGAAAGAAACACAAATCCGGTAAATGACGAATTCAACGCCATGTTCGGAGGGTTGATCTGGTGGAAAGCTTCAAAGATGACGATGAATCTCCAGGTGATGATCGATGATATTGTAATAAACTCAGATTCCGGAGTCGAAGAACCCGCCACCTTTGCAGTAACGCATTCTGTGAATTTTTCGGGTATCACTGACAAGATTGATCTGGGTTATGAAGCGGAGCTGGTGGCCTACCAAACCTATAATACCGACCAGGCGGAAGGCAGATACCTGTACCTAAAAAGAGGGATTGCCAATCAGTTTACAGACTATGTCTACATTACGGCCTACATGAATTATTATGCGTATTCTGCGTTGCCGGGATTGCGCATAAAACCAAGCCTCAGTTTTTTAGCCCAGGGAGAGCAGGATATCAATCAGGACTTTGTCAGGGAATACCCGAATGGGGAGCTGATCGATATCATACTTACCGGGGTCGAAGAAAAAACGAGCCGGGTCGCTCTGGACGTATTCTACAATCCCAATCCCAGGTTCTGGATTGATGCCAGCCTGGGCTATAATTATCTGGAAAATAAAGATCATATTTCCGGAAATTCGGATTCAAGAATCACAGCCCGGATAGAAGCCGGTTTCAGAATCTTTTTTGATTCAAATTCAGGCTCTTTCCCGGACTTTTTAGATTCGGTTTTTTAATGCGCGGAGGTAGTCCAGCCCCAGCATGAAGGAAAAGATTCCGATGAGTATAAGTGCCAGAAGAGTTTTTGTAAGAACCCCATTCGAGAACCAAGGGACAAAACTAATAGCACTAACAAGTAGGATACTCGCAAAAAGACCGGCAAGATGAGGTTTGTATATATCCCTCAGATATAGTTTTGCATTTGCAACTTTTCTGGCCTCAAAGAGCTCTAGACTACTTAATGACAATGTTGCAAAGGATGAAGCTAACGCAGCACCTATAACTCCAAATTCGGGTATTAGGAGAATATTAAGGAATACATTGAGTAAACTTGTCAGGATGCTATTTAGGAGGGTTAATTTTGAGTGTCCTGTCATGGCCACAATATTACCTGCCAAGCTGAAAGAGCAGTATAAATAGGGTATAGGCAATAGGAAAAGCATAAAAGTTGATTCACCATAGAAATCAGGCTGAATTATCATCAACAAATCATCCCTGAAGATAGCTATGAGGAGAAGAACCGGTATAGTTAGGGAAGCAACCCATCCTGAGGTTTTTGAGAAATGATGAGAGAGTTGCTCATAACTTCGTACTCTGTGCATTCTAACAATAAATGGGGCAAAAGCGGTAGAGAATACCATTTTGATTGCTTTAACCTCACGAACAATCATTGAACCTGCTCCATAGAATCCTACTGTTGTTGCATTAAAACCGAATGCCGGGAGCATCAGAATGTCAATTCCTGTAATGAATCGATTCAATGTCATATTAATATTTTGAGGTATGGCGAAGTCAAGTAGTTCTTTATCAACCTTTATTTCTGAAAAACTGTGATATAACTCGGCCCAGCTAAGCTCTTTATGGTACACCCAGATAGAGATGGTAAATAAAAGACATTGTGTTAATACATATGCAAGAGCGATACCAGTGATATTGGGAGCAAACGCCCAAAGCAAGGCTGAAAAAAGCAGTAAGGCTGTAGGTCTGAGCCACCCATTACTTATTGCATCATATTTCATGATTTTTAATCCCTGAGTAGCTGCTAAAACAATTCGTTCAAGTGCCATTAAGGGTAATACCAGTATCATATATCCAAACATAATGCTTAGGCCATTACTAAACTCGCTCTCATAAATCAACTCAAGAATGGTATCCCCAAAAGTTAAGCCAGCAATCAAGATCATACTTGCAAACCCCATACTCCAAGCAAATGCATTAGCCAATGAGTTATAAAGCTCTTTACTTTCATCTTCATTATCTGCGTGTCTTGATACAAAAATGAGTGCCCCATCTTTAAAACCTGAAGTAAGAAAAGCCAGAATAATCTCAATTGTTATGTTTGCTGTGATGTAGATTCCGAAAACATCTGCTCCATAAAGCCTGTTAACAACAATCAGAAAAGCCGGTGCTGCAATTTTTCCAACAACTCCGAAAAAATTTACCAAGGCTCCTTTTTTTAACTCACTTGTTACACTCATGTATGCTTATTGCTTCTTCATAAAGTTCTTCGAGTTTTTTTACTTGGTCAAAGAGATCATATTCTCGCTCCATTTTTTTCCGTGCAGCTCTCCCGAATGAGCGTATCAGTTCTGAGTTATCAACAAAGCGCATCATTTTATCAGCAAGTAGGGGGACATTCCTTTCTGGAACCAAAAAACCTGTTTTGTTATCGTCAATGATTTCGTGAATACCTCCATGCCAGGTTCCAATCGCTGGTACTCCGACACTGGCAGCCTCTTTTACCACCATAAGCCCACTATCCCTGTCTTGGTCAAAGCTGATTATGCTTGGAGCTAGTAAGACATCTGAAGACCTTAGAACAGAAGAGATTTCCTCAGGGGTTAATACCCCATCAAAACTTACAAACTTTTGTAACCCATTTTCATTCACAAATTGCTTGAGAGTATCAAGCAATGCTCCAGACCCAATCAGGTTTAAAGAAACATCGGCACCCTTTCTGACGATAGACCTTAAGGCCTTGAGAGCATACAGATGACCTTTCTTAGGAGTTAATCTTCCTATCATTAAAAACTTTACAGTGTTCCTGATTACTGGTTCTCTGTATTCAAATTTGGTTAAATCCACACCTAAGCGGTGCACTCTCACTTTTTTTGGGGAAGCTCCTAATTCAATAAGTAAGGCCCTTAGTTCTTCACTTGCTGCTAAAAGGAGCGCTGCCCGGTTGAAGATAGCTTTGTGTTTCAGAAAATATCTCCATCGGGCAGGTTTAATTTTTTGAATGCCCATCAATGCTGCAACATCGTTCCCATGAAAACTAACAACGAACGGGAGGTTGAACCTTTTAACATAAGGTAGCGCATACACTGCGCCGTTACCAAAGTGAGAATGAATCAGGTCAAAATTGACTTTGCTAAAAACCTTATTAAAACCTGGCCAATAAGCTACATGCTGATAAAAAGACTCGGCGAACACACCCTCGGGTTTATGGAAATTGTCATAAGGAAATTGAGCTTCATTCTGGCGGTCCTTACAGAATACAGTTATTTCATAATTTTCAGAATGTGCCCTGATCTCATCATAAACGAAGGTTTGGGAGTAGGGTAAAAAGGTGGTAGAAAATAAAGCAATCTTCCTCATCGGAGGTATTTTAGAATCCCGTTTGAATTTCAAAAGATAGGAAAATAGAATGGGTAAAGGGTTTAATTTTTGAATCTTTATAGTGTATCTTTGAAGCCACTTTTAAAGGGGGAGTGTACTCAATAATTCAAAATGAACGTACTTGTAAAGGCATCCGCATTTAGTGCAGATATTTTTTGGTTCACACACTACTTAGACAAAAGGCCGGATGTAACGGTTAAAGTGCTGCTTCCCGATCCCGATGCCTTTCTGGACGAAGGTATTTCAAAACTTTTTGCTCTTAAGGCAGAGCTGGATAAAAAAAAATTCCGCGACTACTGGCTTACAAGGCCTTCCTTCCGATCGGATGTCACCATTATGGATAAAGAGGTTCCGCTGATCGACCCGTCCCCGAATGGGATGATTTTATGGCATGGCTTTGGTTGGAAAGGGCCCAACGACACCAAAGAACTCCGCTGGCTTCACCGCTCCATTCAACTTGCATGGGGAAGTG
Source organism: Balneola sp. (assembly GCA_965267385.1). Lineage (GTDB taxonomy): Bacteria > Bacteroidota > Rhodothermia > Balneolales > Balneolaceae > Balneola. The sequence goes on along the minus strand of OZ253957.1, from coordinate 1,504,257 downwards.
CAAAAAAGCCCAATCCCAATTTTAGATGGCAGTGCTTCGGGCCCTGGGACTTTGAGCACCGAACAAAGGTAAGCGGGATGCATCCTGCTAACTGCAGAATACTGGGAGCGGCCTGCCACGACCTGCTTAGGGATCCTCTTCCCAAAAAAGACCTGCAGCCTTACTATCCGTTTGATATCGTTGACAGGAAAACCGTTCTGATTGCGCCTACCTGGCACTATGGGGAAGTTTTTTCGCACTGGGGAGATGAGAAGGCCCTTTTCAAGAAACTCTTTAGCCGCATCGAAAGTCTGGACGCCAACATCATACTTAGGCTGCACGATTCCTTCAGGTTTGAGAAACACTATGTTGACTTCATAAAGCAGCTGGCCACCGAACACCCAAACGTACTATTGAAATTCAAGAATCATCATCCGGATAATCTGCTCGATATGATGGCTTCAGACGTATTGATCACTAATTTTAGCAGCATAGCTAATTTATATTATGCTACCGGGCGGCCCACCATTCACGTGTATCCGGTTAAAAGTGAGGACGAAGAATTTCTGTGGAGAAGAAATCTTCTTTGGGGGCTTCGTAAAATCAGGGTAGATTCGGTTAAATTCATATGGAAACTGCCTCCGGAGGAAAACGGGGGATTGCTGGCCAGAGATTTTGATACCTTGCTGGATCAGCTTGAGCTGGCGATCGAAGATGAAGATTGCTGTAAGAATGAGTCCAGGGCCTTCCTCGACAAGTACATGCTGGGTGCGGATGGAAAAAATTGCGAACGAATTTGGAATGCTGTAAAGGAGCTGGTGGAGAATGATTAGCTTCGGGGGTAAAACAGGGTACAAATAGTCCTGAAAAAACCTTACAGTGCCTCCATTCAGATATTGTTAACAAAGAACAAAGATTTTATGTCAAATCCGGAAATAGAGCCTCATAAAGGCAGGTTGTTGGTGCTTACACCTGGGTTGGGGGCCGTAGCAACTACGTTTATCGCGGGAGTTATATCTGCCCGAAGAAAACTAACCAAGCCATTTGGGTCTCTCACACAACTACAGACCATTCGCCTGGGAGCACGGTCCAAAAACAGAAATCCCCTGATCAAGGATTTCCTCGACCTGGCTTCCCTGGATGACATCGTTTTTGGGGGGTGGGACGTAAAGAAAGACAATGCGTATGAAGCCGCCCGGAACACCAATGTCCTGAACCCTAAAGATCTGGACCCTCTGAAAGAAGAAATTGAATGTATTGAGCCAATGACCGCGGCCTTTGACCAGCGCTATGTCAAGAAGCTGAACGGGGAAAATGTGAAAGCTGAGACCAATAAGATGAAACTGGCCGAAGCGCTGCGGGAGGATATCAGAAACAAGATAAAAGAAACCGGAGCAAGCCGGGCGGTTATGATCTGGTGCGGTTCAACAGAAATTTACCTTCATCCCGCTCCCTGTCATCAATCGATTGAAGCCTTTGAGGAGGGGCTTAAGAATAACGATGAATCCATAGCTCCGTCCCAGCTCTACGCCTACGCGGCAATTAAGGAAGGAGTGCCATACGCAAACGGCGCCCCCAACCTCTCCGCTGACTTTCCGGCTCTGGAACAACTGGCTGAGCAGGAAGGGGTACCCATTGCCGGTAAGGATTTCAAAACCGGACAAACCCTGATGAAAACCATACTGGCCCCGGGTTTTAAAACCAGGATGCTGGGTATTAAAGGATGGTTCTCAACCAACATCTTAGGTAACAGGGACGGAGAAGTGCTTGACGATCCGGACAGCTTTAAGTCAAAAGAAGTGAGTAAAACCGGGGTACTTGACTCAATCCTGCAGCCGGAGGTATATCCTGATTTATATGCCGATCTCTATCACAAGGTAAGAATTAACTATTACCCGCCGCGAGGAGATGCCAAAGAAGGATGGGACAATATTGATATTTTCGGGTGGATGGGATACGACATGCAGATAAAAGTAGATTTTTTGTGCAGAGATTCCATCCTGGCGGCTCCCATTGTTCTGGACCTGGCTCTCTTTCTGGATCTCGCCAAACGAGCGAATAAAAGTGGTATCCAGGAGTGGCTGTCTTTCTATTTTAAAAGCCCTCAAATAAAAGCAGGCCACGTTCCCGAGCACGATATTTTTATCCAGCATTTCAGGCTGAAGAATACCTTGAGAGTGCTGGGAGGTGAAAAACCGGTCACCCATCTTTCAGAGAATTTTGTCGAAGAGGCTGTGAGCTGATTTGAGTTCAGGAATCACTAAAAAGGGGTTGATACTTGCCGCAGGTTATGGTTCACGCCTGGAAGGGGTAAGCTCGGAAACCGATTTTAAACCTCTCACCCCTTTACATGGGGAACCCTTGATATTCAGGACAATTGAAAGCCTGAAAACCGCCGGGTGCACTGAAATTATAATTGTACTCGGGTATGGCCATACTACCATAAAAAAAGCGATACTTGAGTCATACAAGGGAAGCATCCCTCTCAGATTTATCTATAACGAAAAGTACAACCTGAGTAACGGGGTATCGTTACTAGCGGCCAAAGAGTACGCAGGAGAGTTGTTTATTTTAACAATGGCTGATCATGTGCTGGGTGATTCTTTAATGAAAATCGCCGGAGACTACGATCCCGATCCCGGTACGGCCGCTCTTCTGGTTGACTATAAGACCGATTCGGTCTTTGATATGGACGATGCCACCAAAGTTCTTGCAGAAGATGGTTACATAAGGTCTATAGGAAAAAGAATCGATGCGTTTAATTGCATCGATACGGGAGTGTTTGTTTGTACACAGGCACTGATCAATTCAATTGAGAAGGTGTATCAAAGCAGGGGAGACGCGTCTATTTCAGACGGGGTTCAGGATCTGGCGTCCCGGAACAGAATGTATGCTCTGGACATAGGGGACGGGTTCTGGCAGGATGTGGATACTCCCGAGATGTTTCAGTATGCGGAGAAAATGATTGAACGAACCAAAAACAACTCGGATTAACAATCACTTCACACTCGTGAAGCTGAAAAAGCCCGGAGCTCCGTTCACAGTAGCAATTCCGTTCATCTCCACGACTTCACCCCGCAGGATTTTTCGGGCAATGAATTTTTTCAGACCGCCGATTTCATCCAGTATGGAATACGAGTTGTAATGCTCCGTTACGATTACTTCAATTTCATCCGAATCATCCGTCCGGATCACAAAATGACTTTCGAGGTCCACGCCGTGCGTTTTCTTTGATTCTGTAAATCGGAATGCCTTTGGGGTTATTTTCTTTGCTTTCCCTTGTTCGTACCTGATTCCGTATCCGAAAGGCGTGGTCTCCTGCCCATCCCCGGTGGTAAAAAAATTGAAGACATATCCATTGTAGCTGTCTCCGCTTTTGATCCTGAAGCTTTTCCCGATCAGGCGGGTGGGCAGGTTCGTTTGGTAGATGTGATCCATCATTGCCGTACCTTCGGCTTCAATCCGTTCACCGTTGATAGAGACATAGCCTTTTACTTTCCCGTGGGGAATCAGTATTGAAAGACCAAATTTGTCTCCGTTAAGCAGATACGTGCCGTCTCCCCAGATCTTTCCGGTGGCCATGTCATAGATCCTAAGCCTGATGTCATAGGCTACACCGTTTTTGGTGGTTTTGAAACTGAGCGTATGCTCACGGTCTAAACGTCCTTTCGCCCAATAGCTCCTTTCAGGATGTAGCCTTATCACAGCACTGTCCGCCTTATTGATAAACTTCTCGATCGGATATTCCTTGTTGACTATATAATCCTGCCCATCAATCCACCTCACGGCCATTTTAGCGGCAGTTACTCTTTGCCTGAAGGAACCAACATCGCTTATAGAGAACGTGTACAGGATCTGCACACCGTTCGTAAGCTGAATCTGGTAGGTGTAAAACTCACTGTAAAATTTAGAAGGATGGTTTCTGGCTACAAAATCCTCAGGACTTACATCTCTGAAATCACCTTCGGGAAGCTGAATGGTCTGCCCGAAAACACCGGATGAGGATGCAAGCAGTAAACTGATGAATAGTATAGCTCTGAAAGTCATGGGTTCTTGAGTGATTGCTGATTGAATATGCCCGTCTGTAATAATCCCAACATGGGATGTCAGAAGTTATGGGGGAATAGATTAAAACTGAAAACTTTGATCCATCATTCTGTGAAGAAGATCCGCCCCATCAGTACCCTGACTTCATTTTCGGGTGGTTGTTTTATAAACTCCATCTTATTAAACGGGCACATATAGCCGGCTTTCTGATCAAAAGAGATTCATATTTAACATGACCTTAACAACCTTAACACAAAAAGAGGGTATCTATAGGCTGAACTTTAATCCATACCTTATAATGCGATCTGTATTCTGTTTTCTGTGTGTTCTTCTTGTTCTCTGTTCGTCTGCTGCCTTTGCTCAGGATGGACCTCCTGACCATTACCTGAAAGCCGAAGAGCAGGTTATTGAGTTTCTGAAATCGGATAAGGACCAGCCAGTATACGCGTTCATCAGGGAAGCGATGAGTCCTGAAGCCGTGGATGATCCCGATTCCTTGTTCCGGTATCTGAAAAAGCTCCGGGATGATTTCAGGCCCTATCTCGGAGATCTTGGTATTGAAGGGAGCCCCCGTGGGTTGCTGTTTATGTTCAGCAACGGCGGGGATCGGAAGAACCTGTTGATCAGGGTGAATCACGATGGAATTTTGGAACTGAAAGAGCAGGAGCCCGAAAAGCGGTTAGTCATTACAGATACAAACCTGGAGGCAGTCGTTGATTCTCTGGAGCGTACCGGGATGGCCGGGTTGCTGTATATACGAAAACAGGGGGAAGAACTCATCCGCAGGCCGTTTGGCCAAGCCAACAGGGAACTTGGAATTCCGAATACCGAAGAAACGATATTCGGTGTCGGTTCACGCCCCATTGATTTTACAGTAGCGGCTATTTTACTGCTGGACCAAAAAGGGGAATTATCTCTGAATGACCCTCTCACAACATTCTATAGCGAGGTCCCTGATGATCGCCGGGCAATGACCGTCCGGCATTTAATGACCGGCCGCAGCGGACTCCCGGATTTCTTTGACACCAAGGAAGACTGGAATCCCGATCTGGCATGGATAGACCGGAAGACGGCGGAAGAGCGCCTGCTTCACATACCGCTGCTGTTTGAGCCTGGTACAGACCAGCAGCACTCCCACGCCGCTTTTGGGTTGCTGGCCGCGATCGTGGAGCGGGTGTCGGGTCAGGAATATTATGCGTTTATCCGCGAGCACTTTCTGGATCCTGCCGGAATGGAACGAACGGGAGAATACGGAGAGAGAAGGGAACTCTCGGTAGAAGATTTTGCTGTCGGAGGCGGTCCTGAAAAAGTCGGATTGCCGAATATACCTCCGAACTGGGGGCCGACCTCATGGCTGGTTAAAGGAAGCGGCGGTATGTACAGCACGCTGGAGGATCTTCAGAAGTTCTATTCCTATGTGCGCTCCGATGAGGTATTTGACGAAGAACACCGCCGGTATTTTATGAACGAGGCCATCAGTCTGGATGGATCGATGCGTGGATTTGAGCTATTCAGCATCAGCGATCCCGGATCGGATACCGAAGTGTATTTCTTTGTAAACAACCTGGTGGACCGCAGAGGGCTAAGGCGTGTGTTTATCGGGCTGGAGCGTTTTGCGTTGAGATAGGGTAGGTAGCTCTGGACTTTCAAGATGAAGAAGGGCTCCCCGAAACAACCCGGACCACCTCAAACCTTGGTGTTGAACAGAATTTGGTAGACGCTCTAGTTGAAATGGTTCTTAACTAAAAGGGTACTTACCAGAAAAGTGTGTCTGTAGTTAGAATAAAAAAGTCTTCTTGTGTAGGTTTGGCGGCGTCCAAACCAACCAGGAACCCAAAACACAAGAAGACCCATGATTGTCTCAAAAGTACTACTCAATGATCTAATTACCAACCACATCAAACAGGAAAACGGACTCAATGAAGTGCTCGAGTTTACCCTCAATGCGATGATGAAACATGAGCGGGAATTGCATCTGGAAAGCGCTGAATCCAATAAGGGTAATGGGTACCGACCGGGAAAAGTCTATGGCCACGGGAAACTCTTAGAGCTTCGGATTCCCCGAGATCGCAACGGAGAATTCTATCCGAAAGTGTTGGCCTTGCTTCGCAGTCAACAAGCATAGACCGATAAACTGGTAAGCGCCTTGTACGGACAAGGGCTTACTCAAAGCCAGGTTGGTGAGGTGTTTGAGCACCTGTATGGTCGCCATTATAGTTCTTCCCAAGTGGGACGGATGATCGACTGGATGCGCCAGGATGTGGCCGAGTGGAATAACCGTCCCCTGGAAGCCCGATACCCCGTTATTTTTATTGATGCGCTGTGGGTGAACGTACGCCGTGTCAGCGTTAAGAAAGAGGCTTTCTACGTGGTACTTGGCGTGAAGGAAGACCGCACGCGGGAGGTGTTGGCGATCTCCCATCAACCCACTGAGAGCGCGATCGGATGGGAAATGCTATTGGAAGAGCTGCAGCAGCGGGGTCTGCAACGGGTCGGCCTGGTGGTGGCAGACGGGCTTAAAGGACTTGAAGAAGCGGTGGCACGAAGTTATCCCGGATCGGCCTTCCAGCTGTGTGCAACGCACGTAAAGCGGCGGCTTTTGACCCGAGTACGCACCGAAGATAAACCCCTGCTTGCCGAAGATCTGTGGCACGTATTTGCTACCGCCCGCCGTGACGATACCCCAGAAAAAGGCTGGAAGCGCTGGCAGGCGGTATGTGAAAAATGGAAGGGAAAGTACCGGCGGTTTGCTACCCTAAAAACCGAGCCAAGATACCGGGCTACATTTACCTATCTCAACTATGACCCACGAATGCGCTCCATGATCTATACTACCAACTGGATTGAACGCCTCAACAAAGACTTTCGAAGGGTTCTAAAAGCCCGTAATTCGATGCCAGATGAAGACTCGGTGATAACCCTGTTAGGTCATGTAGCGATGGATAAGCGATGCTATCGAAGAAAGGTGCCCAAACTTAAATACGAAACAACCCTATTCCCACAAGAGCCGGATACCAACTAATTCAAAAATTAACTACGTTGTCAGCCTACACAAGAAAGACTCCCAGACACACTAATTGGGTAAGTACCGTCAGATTTCATCGTGACTACTTCAAATAAATACTACTAGAATTAGCTTGTCTATGAGTGCGTAAGTGTAAGCTCGCGATCTATATTCATTATAATGATCAGATACAATTAATGATCTAGAGTGGTCCAACCTAGCGTAACCGTCCGCTTGCACCAGGGGGGGCAACAAGGTTTCGGGTCTTATCTTGACAGGCTATTAACCCCTCGGTTTTAAGATTCCCAATCCCCAACAGGCTCACTTCATTGCTTTTGCCCCTGGTGGAATCGGTCAATGTGTACAAGGCTATTCATACAGGTTTTGGCAAGATCCAGGCAGTACAACGCTCAAGACAACGAACTTTAAATATTAGAATCACGGTGTTATTTGGTTTTAATCACAATAAGTAGTACTTATGGATAAGTGACAATCTGAATATTTATTTAGAGTTATAGGTTTTAGCTTGAATAACCATTAAACAAAAGTTATTTGAGTCCAAAAGTGAAAAAAATAGAGAAAGCCGTTAAAGTGCTGGAAAAGAATATAGCGTCCATCTGTACGGTGGAAGAATGGGCGGAAAGAATGGGATATAACTCGACGGATTACTTTTCAAGAAAGATCAGAAACTATTATGGAGTTCGGCCAAAAGAGTTAATCGTAGAGAAGAAACTGGACAAGATCAGAGCCTGTCTAAGGCAAAACCCGGACAAGATTTACTTTTGCATAGCCAGAGATTTGGGATTTGCAGATAATGACTCACTCTATAAATTTGTCAAAAGACATACGGGGAAAAGTATAACAGGTCTGAAAAGGGAGTCTGAAAAGGGAGTCTGAAAAGTTTCGCAAATGAGCTTACTTCCGACTATAATCTTAAAAGTTAAGTTTGATTGATAGATTGAAGGTGCGAACTCATGAAGACTAAATTTAAGATTTCACTGAATGTTTTAAGTTTATTGATAATTGTCTTTTCTAGTTTTGTTTTAAGTTCAAAAAACATAAAAGCCACTCCCTTAACATGTAAGAGTGGATATCAACTTAAATGTGTTGACAATGGCCCCTTAAGTTTTCCTAAGTACACTTGTTGTACAATATGTGAGGATACGCAAACAGTTCATGCCTGTATGGATGTTAATTAACCTAAATCTTAAAAAATGAGAAAAATGAGAAAAATATATATAAATATAACCTCAATAATTACGATCTCAATTGGTGCATTTTTGATTACTTCAGCAGATGTGTCTGCTTCATCGGTAATTTACGCATGTAATTGGCAGCTACAGTGTGTAGAAGCAACAAAGGAGTATGTTTGTTGCACTGTTTGCCCAACAAATGGAGCTATTGGGTCTTGTCGTGTTGTACCAAAGCCTGAACTGATCTAGATATAGATAGTCTGGTTTTGTAGGAACTTGAAAAACTTACTTGATGAATAATCTAAGAATAACTGTTTGCATTTTTGCAGGTCTCGTGACCTCATTCACAACAAGTGTTTGGTCTCAAGACCTGCATTTTACAAACCCTCAAAAAATTATTGGGTCCAGTCAACCCCTATACGGTGTAGTAGATGCAAAAATGACCGATAGTAGCTTAGTCATTCTTACTCAAAGCTTCCCTAGTTTACATATTTTTCAAGGAAAAGATTTTGAGAATTATCATTCTTTTGGAAGAAAAGGAAATGGGCCAATGGAATTAGGTGCGCCTAACTCAATAGAGGTTATTAGAGATAGAATTTTTGTCCTTGATGCTAGACCAACAGACTGTAAAATAGTAGAGTATAGTGTCGATGGAAGCTACATCTCAAGCAGAAAGATAAGAGGTTACCAAATCTGCTATAGTTTTAAAGTCATAAGTCGTGAAGATTCATACTTTTATGTATTAGAGGTCGGTGAGATTTTTAAATCGGATAGAACTATTGTGATGCTCAAAAATAAAGACCTAAGTGAAGTGCTCACAAAATTGGAGTTTAATAATATATTTGATTTTCAAATTTCAGGAGGTCCAATGAGTATAATGGAAGTTGAAAACCCATTCCTGCCAGCACCTGTGTGGTGTATCATTGGAGATGAATTTGTTTTCTGGGATGGTAAATCGGATAAACTTACCGGGGTAAATTTATATGATGCTAATAAAAATTATTCAATTGAAATCAGCAAGAACCAAGAAAAGATAAGCAAAGAAGATTTTTCTAATTATTTAGATAGAAGATATACATCTGACAAACCAATTTTTGGTTATCAGAATTTTTATGAAAATGTAAGAAAAACTGCTAAAGAAAAGCTTTCAGTCCCAGAAAAATATCCTTTGTTGACGAAAATTATAAGCGAAAGTGACCAGAATATGTGGATCAAAAGAACCATATATAGAGGGGGCGGAGATATATGGAGTTTTTACCCTAGCTTGAATACTAAGAAAGAACTTAGACTTGAAGTTCCTAAATCGAAAAAATTGATCGTATTAAATGAGGCGTTTTTCGCTTTCTTATCTAAAGATGGTTCATCGAATGAAATTATCGAGATTCATAATATAGAACTATGAACAAAAACATAATCCAATGAAAAAAATAATTAATGTATTGGCTTTTATTGTAATAGTTACAGTGAGTTTAAATGGAAAAGATCGAGAAAATATCAGTATGTATAATATTGAGAATGCTTGCATACTTGACTTAGTGTGCCAAGAATTTGAAGGGTTTTGGATCTGTTGCGGAGTTTGTACTGAAACTGGTGAAATAAACAGTTGTGGAACGATACCGAAGCCCACATTACAATAAATAAAGGTTAGAATGAAAAAAGAGATTTTATCAAATGCATTTACTGCGATACTCGTGGTTTGTGCTGTAATTTTAACTTTTATAGCTCTAAAGAGGGAGTATACAAAGTCCGATAGTACTCTTAAATCTCAAGAATACATAGAAGATTGGGATAAAATTTTTTCTGTAGGAGCTTTAAAAGCTGATAAAGAAAATGTTGTTGTAATTGAATTTTTTGATTACGAATGTCCTTTTTGCAAAGTCGCCAATTCAAATATCAACAAGATTAAAAAAGAATACTCAGATGAGGAAGTTATTTTTGAATACTTCCATATGCCATTAGAGTACCATACCTATGCTTTTAAGGCTGCAATTGCAACGGAATGTGCAAAAGAACAAAAAAAGTTTGGTGAGTATCATAATGAGCTCTTTAAATATCAGGAAAGTATAAACGACGAAATATTTGAGGAGATAGCGGTTGAGATTGACATGCCTGACTTGCAACTGTTTAGAAACTGTGCTAAAAGTGAAAGAGTAAAAGAAATTGTTTTGAACGATAAAAGAATTGCAGAAAGTCTAGGAATCAAAAGCATACCTACCTTTATAATAAATGGGGCAGTCTATGAAGGAGCTATTTCTGCCAATCAAATGACAAAAATTATAGACAAAGAGATTTCCTCTGTTGATGACTAGAAAACTAGGACTGTTGATGATTTTGTAAGAATAAATACTACTAGAATTAGCTTGTCTATGCGTGCGTAAGTGTAAGCTTGCGATCTATATTCATTATAATGATCAGATACAATTAATGATCTAGAGTGGTCCAACCTAGCGTAACCGTCCGCTTGCACCAGGGGGGCAACAAGGTTTCAGGCCTTATCTTGACAGGCTATTAACCCCTCGGTTTTAAGATCCCCAATCCCCAACAGGCTCACTTCATTGCTTTTGCCCCTGGTGGAATCGGTCAATGTGTACAAGGCTATTCATACAGGTTTTGGCAAGATCCAGGCAGTACAACGCTCAAGACAACGAACTTTAACTATTGGAATCACGGTGTTATTTGGTTTTAATCACAATAAGCATTACTTATGGATAAGTGACATTCTGAATATTTATTTAGAGTTATAGGTTTTAGCTTGAATAACCATTAAACAAAAGTTATTTGAGTCCAAAAGTGGAAAAAGTAGAGAAAGCCTTGGCCGTGCTGGAGGAGAATATAGCGTTTATCTGTACGGTGGAAGAATGGGCGGAAAGAATGGGATATGATTCAGCTAAGTATTTTTCACGGCTTTTCAGGAATCATTATGCAGTTCGTCCGAAGGAAGTTCTTGTAGACAGGAAACTCCAGCGGTTTAGGGAGTTTGTAGAATCCAGTCCCCATGCAATTCACTATGAAATAGCAAATGAATTGGGCTTTCGGGATGAGGCCTCACTCTACAAGTTCGTCAAGCGCCATACGGGAAAATCTCCATCAGAGTGGAAAAAACAGATAGGAAAAAGGGATAGGAAAAAGGGAAAGAGAAAAAACATGCATCTTAATCAGATAAATATATTTTTCTGTGAGGTCATAAAGCTAACTATATTGATAATGAACCCTAAAATATTATTAGGAACTTTTCTTTTACTTGCCAGTGCTCTCGTATTTTACTTCAATACCAATCTTAAACTCAATCAAGCTAAGGAGGAGGAAGATTTTTTTCTTTTGCCTTACACAATTGGGGACGGTTTTATTGAGCTAAATAGAAATCCTGATGATAGTTTAATTACGATTGTAGCATTACTTAGTACTGATATGTGCTCATCCTGTGTTACCAACATTAAAGAATTTGATGAACTGCTCGCAGATTACAATAAGTTTTCACAAACACTAGTCTTTTTTATAAATACTAATCTTACTGAAGTAAATCGATTTGTTAATATCACTAACTTAGACATGGAATATTTTTTGTTGGATAAAAATGAAATTGATCCATATTTCTCAAAAGAAAAGCAACGATTGATTGCAATTGATAATGTAACTAGACAAGTTTTTTATGATATACGTATTCCAAGTTCTCATACTAGTGTTTCTCAAAAAAAATATACCATAGATAAAATTTTATCTTTACAACCTAATTAAAAATTAATTTATAAATGAGTAGTTAAAAAAAATATATTAATAAGTTCTTTTTACTTTTTCAGTTCGATCGAATAATTTCGAGAATTTATATTGTTGGTTTAATAGGCATACGATTGTAAACGTGTTGAGGAGCTTATTAGAGTTGTGGTTAGTTTGCGTTTAAATTTATTTGAATACAGCAAAGTTTTGATAAATATAAAACTGAACAGTCTCCGTCACTAATTTAGGAGAGGTTTAGCTAACTAAACAAAAACCCAAAAAGGATCAGTTATGAATAAAATAAATCTAAATTCATTTTACTTATATATTTCGACAGCATTGTTTGCTTTGTCGGTTATGTTCACTACGAATAGTGTTGATGCTGGATGTTGGACTTGTGTGTCAAGTCCTGCTAATACATGTGTTGCTACCGAATCATGTGGAATGACAGCTTGTAATGATTCTGGAGGCACCAAGTGTGTTCCTTTTGGATCAATCTGTTCTGTGATACCAAATGGCTGCGAAAGTCCTTGATTAGGGTTAATTTTTATGAATTGTACTAGTAGAATAAAAAACCACTATACACTCTTTATAGTGGTTTTATTTATTTATTTAAGTGGGTGTAATAGTTCTAAAAGTCAATATAACTCAGAAATGAGCAACATTGGCTTTAACATTGACTTGGTCATTGGTCTTGAAGATCAGGGGGACGAATATCAATTAGGTGATCCCATTGGAGTTCGAACTGATACAACCAAAAATATTTATATAGCAGACAGAGCTGCTCTAGAGATAAAAGTTTTTGATTCAAGTGGACAGTTTAAGAAAAGCATTGGAAAAAGAGGGCGAGGACCTGGCGAGTTCCATGACATAAATATGTTTGAATTAACACCGGATGGTAATTTTATTATCGTTGACAGAGGCAATCTTCGGTACACATCAATTACACGGACAGGCGATGAAATTTTTAGTGGGGGAATTACAATATCTGACGAATGGCAATTTTACCCCGACGATGTTGACTACATCAATGATAACGAGCTTATTGCATTATTTACAGATGGCAGTCACCCAGAGTATTCTTCTCCTATTTTGGAACGACCATTGTTTTATAGGTACAGTCACGATTTCAAGGAAAGGCGTGGAGCTTTCTTTCCTTTTAATGAGCTTGACGAGGATCTACAAACTTCATTTGCATGGTTATCATTCTTAGGGCGGCCTGGAAGCTTTGTAACTACTCCTGATAAAAAGTCAATTTTCTATTCACCGAGAATTTATTCTGGTAAGATTTATCATATTGTTCATTCAGATACGGGATGGGTTACTCAGGATGTTATATCTGGAGTCTTGCCAAAAGAGAAACCATATAATGTTCTTGATGAATCAGAATTCAACGCACTAAGAAATAGAAACATCCCTGGTATAAGTCGTACATACTATGATAAACCTGAACCGTATATGGGGAGGGTCAATTCAGTAGATGCAGGTATATACTTATTGAACGATGGTTCATTGATTCACTACTGGCATCAATGGAGAAATATATTAGATGATAATGGAGAGCATGAGCCTATCTTAGATTTGTATGTTCAGATTTTTGATGAAACCTTTAAGGTGAAAAAAAGCGGAAGAATATTTTCTATTGAGACAACCCAATTAGGGTGGGTGCCAATGGTAAATTGGAAAGATGAAAATGATAATTTTTATCTTATACAAAATACTGATAAATCTTATCCATTGGTTAAAAGATTTATCTTGAAGTAGCAAGAATTGACCTCCTCTTGGTTGAGAGGTATGTATATCTTACAGATATAAAAATACCAAAAAGATGTCTTAAGTTTTTGACTTAAGAAAAGAAGCTATGCAAGCCTAAGATCCCCTCTCTAGCGCAAGCCTCCGCTTGTGCTGGGGGCCAACAAGGTTTCGGGTCTTATCTTGGCATGCTATTAACCCCTCGGTTTTAAGATCCCCAATCCCCAACAGGCTCACTTCATTTAACCGGGAGGTTGTACTTTCAAGTTGGAAACTTGAAAGATCTTTGGAAGGTTAATGCTATACTTCATAAGACCCTAATCAAATATTTATAAGAGTTCACGACTCATCACAGAATATTCACTTTCGTAACATTTTAATGTTTCTTTAAAATTTAATTACTTAAATGCGCATAAGTTATAACCAAAATGTTATAGTATGTGCAAGTATTGGTATCTTTTTCTAGCTGTAATAGTTTTTGGATGTGAGAATAGTATTAATAATAGCGGCTCAAATAATGAGTCATTAAAAATCGGATCAATCTCTGAGAATAATTTTATCAAGCTAAGTGACGACCCTGTAATAAGAAAAGGAGAAGCTTATCTACACAAGCTGGCTGATGAAATAGAAGGCTTCGGAGGCCTATATTTGGATAGAGAAGGTAATATGCATTTATCTATCAAGTCAAAAGATCCTGAAGCTTTAGATAAGAATCAGATGAAAACAAAAATCAGTAAAACACTTAATAAAGTGAATATGCGTCCCTTATTAATTGGGAAAGCGGATTTCACTTTCAAATATCTTGTTGATGTGAGGGATAAAATCTATTCCCAGTTTGATGATTTAGAAATTACTTTTCTTGATTTAGCAGAAGATCAAAATAGGGTAGTTGTTGGGTTACTTAGTGACGATAAAAGTGCCTTTTTTGACTTCATCAATTCACAAGGCATAGCTCCAAATTCAATAATCGTAAAAAGAATGGAGGCTACACAACCCGCTCATAAAATCGAAAGGAAACCTTTGATTTTTAGAAGTAACCTGGAAAGTGCCTACAAAGAGATGACATCATCTACATTAACGACTTACAATAGACCTATTGTGGGGGGATATAGAGTTAGAGGCACTAAAACAATTAACAGTCAACTTTACGGAACAAGTTGCACCACAGGTTTTAACGCCAAATGGAATGGCAAGAATGTATTCATTACAAACTCTCATTGTACTGAAAACGCAAATTGGCCTTCGTCTGCTCTATGGAGTGTAGACGCATATATAGATTTTAATATACCTGGTGAATATGAAGATTCTTCGCAAATTGGAAAAGAGGTCTTTGATCCTTCTGATACAAGTAGTTATTGTCCCTGGAATCACGAGTGTCGAGATAGTGATTCTGCAATCATTGAGTATGAAAACATAAACTCTAGTGATATTGGATTTGCTAGAATAATAAAAACTACATACAGAGGTACTAACTGGACTAATGGATCTACAACTTTACTATCTAATTACGAAGATTTCCGAGTCATAGATCAAGACAAAACCATTTTGTTGAATATGCCATTGAACAAAGTGGGTATAACAACGGGATGGACACATGGGTATGTAAGTAACACATGTGTCGTGGATAATAATTTTTGGGGTTCCAATAAGGATCTCAGGTGCTCTTATTTTGTATCGGGTATGAAAGCATTTTATGGGGATAGTGGGTCGCCTGTATTTTACGATAATACGACGCCAAGTGGTGATGTACAGTTGGTTGGACTTTTATATGGAACAAGAACATCCGAACAAAAAGCTGCATTCTCTCCAATTTTTGGCATTGAGCATGATTTGGGTTCATTCGACGCAACTGATCCCCCAATAAGTGTTGATATCACAGGTACTGGATTGGTACAGAATACAGGTAATTATACATGGTATTCTAACGTCTCAGAACAGGATGGAGGAGTCACTTATCAATGGCAGATCAAATGGGAAGGTAGTTCTAGTTATACTAATTTGGGTACCGGATCAAGTCAATCCGTTACAGTAACAAATGAAACGAATTTCACTCTTAAATTAACAGTTACAGATTCATCAGATAGTGCAGTTGATACCTTTCCTGTAACAGTTACTTTTGAAAGCTGTGACCCAACAAATCCATTTTGTACGGGTTAATAACTTAGCTAGGCAAATGAAAAAAGTCTTGATTATATCTTTATTTGGTTTAGGTTTTATTTCCTGTAAAGGGGAAGTTGAACCTGAATATTATTACTGGAGTTATTTTGATCAACCTCCAGAGCCAATTGAGCTAATTTTAGAGACAAATAAAAGGAGTAATTCGATAGCTTTAGATCTATATTTGGTCAATAATTCTGACACCACTCTTAACTTAATTTTTGCAGGATATCAATTTGGTCAACCCTATAATTTTATTGTCATTCAACAGGATTCATCAATAGTATGGCAAGAGTATCGAGGTACAATTGATCTTGTTGGAACAATTGTCCCAATAGAACCTGGTCGACATCTCGTTCATTCAGGTGTGTGGGATTTCGATTCTAATTTTGGACGCAGAATTACAAAAGATAATGAGTATACAATATACGGTTACGGAGAGTTTGGACTCGATTGGGATTTAACTAGAAATTTGAATGAGCCTGGTGTTTATGTCTCGAATCCAGAAAAGGTTACGATAGATTAATTATAACTACCATAATAGTAACAACCAGAAATTGAGGAAAAATATAGCCGTTTGGAATATGAATTAAAGAAGAGCAGCTTTCTTAACACTAATAAGGTAGGGTACTATGAACATAAAAACTTCTAAGAGCATCAAAAGAATAGCTCTGGCACTTGTCTGGATTTCATTTATTACTATTAATCCAATAAATGCTCAAAGTCAGAGTTACAATCTTCAAGATTTGCAAAATTTCATAAAGGTATCATCCGCTGAAGTTCACAGCATACCTACTATTGCTCAAGAGAGATAAATTATTTATCAAATATCGATATAAATAAACGAGTTCATCCTGTCAAATTACCTGATTTTCTTAAGGATGAAACTCTATTGAGTATTAGGGTAAATCCAAATACTTTAAATTGGTCATTCAACAATGAGTCAGGTTCTGAGGAGCTACATATTATAAGAAAAAGCTTAGAAGCGATTGAAGAGAGTCATTATGTTTGGACTGGTGAAATCTATTTCCCAAAAAATGATAAAACGGTTGGTGATGCAGTTTTCGTTCAGGATGGAGAGGGAAATATAACAGGAACTATTGATATTGAAGGGCTCTTTTTCAGTATTCAGCCATTAAAAAATTCAGGATTTCATGTGCTTATAGAGTTTGACGGAGATGAAATAGAAAATAGAAACAAGCGATTAGCAAAAGAAAGTAGTCCCTACAATTTTGGTGGTGATACAGAGACTAATCTTTCAGAAACTCTAAATAGTAGCCTTGTAAATTTAGAGCCTATTATTAAAAAAATTAACCTGAAGAACCATGAGGCTTTAGCAAATTGTCCTGTAAGTACTACTCGAGCTTTGGTAGTTTATACATCTGGTGCTGCATCATACGGAAATATCGATGGTAACATTTCACTCGCACTGTCAGAAACAAATTTTGGTTATAATAACAGCAACATATACAACCTAGATATTGTGTTGGCTCACAAACAGCAAGTATCCTTCAATGAAAGTTCATCCATAATATTCGATCTCCAACAGTTGATAGATGATACATCTATTCAAAACCTAAGAGACCAATATGATGCCGATGTTGTAGTACTTTTAACTGAAGCAGGTGCTTATTTGGGGGGTGATCTAGGTAGAGCCGGAACTCTTCATTTAGAAAATGATAAAGCATATGCTATAGTAGACGTATCAAGTGTAGCAGGACCTGATTATGTGTTTGCCCATGAAGTTGGACATTTACAAGCGGCTCAGCACCATCCAGACGATATATCCTCTTCTGTACCTCCAGTATATAATTACGGCTATGGGCATCGCTATGAATATAATTGTGGATTTCTCAATTTGAGTAAGTGTAGGAGGTCTACAATTATGGCCTATCCATATAGTTCATCGGGAACAACATATTCAACACGAAAATACTTTTCTAACCCAAATTTATCAGATAATGGTGAACCAATGGGTATTTCAAATACACGTGAGAACTATCGTGCATTAAAAAATACCGCAGCTACTGTTTCTGATTTTCGTGACCCGTATGAACTTGGCGCAATTATTAATACTACAGTAGTATCTTCAAACAGTTTTATTTATTCTGGGACTCCTTGTGGGGGGAGTGGTAGTTATTCTTATGAGTGGAGAACTAGTCGCGATCCTATTAGCGAGGGTTATGGGGGTATAGTGTCAACTAGTCAAAATTATTCCGCGACTTTTAATGACCCAGGGCAATGGTTTATCCAATTGAAAATAAATAGTACAACGGGACATCAAGCTATTGAATTTACCTCAACATATGTTGAAGATCCCGGGGGATGTCAACCTACAGACCCATGTTCTTTCAAATTTAATCCCGAGATTAATGACAAACCTACAACGATAGAGCTTCTTCCTGCCTGGCCAAACCCTTTTAACCCAACTACAAAAATCTCATTTACACTTCCAGTCTCAGATTATGTTTCCGTTAATGTATTTGATATGAGTGGACGTCATGTTGCAAGTCTTTGGAATGGTAATAAAAGTGCGGGCACACATAATTTTGATTTCAATGCCGGTACATTAGCAAGTGGTGTATATTTGATTCGTTTGGAGACAACTAATGTTGTTAGAACCCAAACTATTACGTTGGTCAAATAGATTATTTTTTTGTCATTTGTTAGCTACATATCATGCTATTTGAATAATTTCAATTATATGCGAACTTCTCCATTTCTGATATTGCTATTCTTGTTAAGTTGTAGTCTTTTAAATTCGAAAGAAAAGAATTCTGAGATTACTCCAGTTTTCAAAGCAGAAATAAATGGCGATTCTTTTAATGGTGCTCTCTTTGAAGAGAGTGCTATTGCGGGAATTACAACACAAGGAGAGTATTCCTATCTTCAGGTTTTTGGCACTCAGTATAGCGAGGAAAACTATCCGTATAATGAATTCATAGGTATGTCAATCATTTATGTCGAAGGTGCAACTACCTACTTAACCCGGCAGGATACAATTCAAATAAACGACGAATTCACTAGGTATACAGGTGGTAGTTTTGCAGAAAGTGATGGGGATGCTCAGATTTCCTGGTATAGGACAGCTGGAGATGGGGAAGGATTTATAACAGTTGAAACGGATACGATTAAGAATGGCCAAGTAATCTTATATGGTACCTTCGAAATGACTGTTGTAGTTGATTCCAGAGCGGACCCATTTAGTCGAAGAGCAGATGAAGACACACTTCATATTACAAACGGTAAGTATCGATTATTGCTGGATGACAGACGAGAAAACCAGTGATGGCTCAGAAGATCTTCATAACTTTTTCCTGAAATAGTTTTTTAGGTGAACGAGTATAATTGTAAACCTTCAGCAAAAAGTGGACTGATTTTGACTTTGAGTTAACAGACACTTTACTAGCTTTCAGCACAAGGTTGAAAGGAGTCTTAACCTACTAAATCAGTTTATCATGAACCACCAAGAATCCGGCGAAAAACTTGTTCGCGACATTAAGCGAAGAACCCGCCGAAAATACTCCTCCGAAGAAAAGATCCGCATTGTTATCGAGGGAATGCGCGGAGAAACCAGTATTGCCGAGTTATGCCGGCGCGAAGGTATTGCTCAAAATCTGTATTACCGTTGGAGTAAGGACTTTCTAGAATCCGGTAAAAAGCGCCTGAATGGCGATACCCAGCGGGAAGCCAACTCCACCGAAGTCCAGGAGCTCCGCAAGGAGAACTCCCAGCTCAAGGAGGCAGTGGCTGAGCTGTTGCTGCAAAACCGCATACTTAGACCCAACAAATCCATTTTGTACGGGTTAATAACTTAGCTAGGCAAATGAGAAAAGTCTTGATTATATCTTTATTTGGTTTAGGTTTTATTTTCTGTAAAGGGGAAGTTGAACCTGAATATTATTACTGGAATTATTTTGATCAACCTCCAGAGCCATTTGAGCTAATTTTAGAGACGAATGAAAGGAGTAATTCGATAGCTTTGGATCTTTATTTGGTCAATAATTCTGACACCACTCTTAACTTAAGTTTTGCAGGATATCAATTTGGTCAACCCTATAATTTTATTGTGATTCAACAAGATTCTTCAATAATATGGCAAGAGTATCGAGGTACAGTTGATCTCGTAGGTACAATTGTTCCAATAGAACCTGGTCGACATCTAGTTCATTCAGGTGTCTGGGATTTCGAATCTAATTTTGGACGCAAAATTAAAAAAGACATCGAATATACGATATACGGTTATGGAGAGTTTAGACTCGATTGGGATTTAACTAGAAATTTAGATGAACCAGGTGTCTATGTAACTAGCCCTACTAAGATTAATTTGGGTCGTTAGAAAACTTATTGTTTTAATGAGAAATGCTTTGTTGTCGATAAATCAATCAGTATATAAATTAAGGGTCTAGTGAAGCATAGCATGCTATAAATCTTTGTAACATATTGCTATGCAATGAATAACAAGTATTATAATCGTTCAAAAATTTCTGAGTCCAAATTTAGGCATCTTATCAAGTGCTTTGCCTTGGATTTGACCGCTACAGAAACGGCCGAATTGAGTTCGGTTTCTCTGCGATCGGTTACCGTGATCTTTGACAAACTGAGAATGAAAATTGCCCAGTGGCGCCTTCAGGAAACTCCCTTCTCTGGAACCGTTGAAGTCGATGAATCTTACTTCGGCGGGCGACGGGCCAAAGGCAAACGAGGACGGGGTGCCCGAGCTAAAACCATCGTCTTCGGAATCTTTAAACGCAATGGAAACGTGTATACAGAAATCGTCCCAGATGCCTCGAAAAAGAGCCTTCAACGCGTTATTCGAGGCAAAGTCAGTCCCGATAGCATCATCCACTCTGATGGGTGGAGAGGCTATAATGGACTGGTGGATCTGGGCTATGCCAAACATCTTAGAGTCGATCATGGTCGCAATGAATTTGTTACTTCAGCAAGTCATATAAATGGCATCGAAGGCTTCTGGGGCTTCGCTAAAACCCGATTGGTTAAGTGTCGGGGAATGCATCCTTCCACGTTCTATTTGCAGTTAAAGAGTCTGTGTTTCGCTTTAATTATCGCAAAGAAAATATTTATCCAAAATTGTTAACATACATCCGTCAAAAACCGCTTAAGTTGTCTTGACCCATATGAAATTGTCCCTGATCCGATACCTTGAAAATGTCTTCAAGGGATATTCGAGAAAAGGTCAGTCTCTATATCGTCATCCACAACACAGCTGGCGTAGCTATTGCGGGCCGATGGACCTTAGGGCCTTTCGCCGGGTGTTCATGGGACTGGAGCGATTAGTGAGGAGCTAAAGGATGGGTTCTGTACATTAATCAGGATCGTTAACGAAAACTTGAAATCAGATAGCGGTTTTTAGTTATCCGGCGGTAAAGAAATATACTCCGTTAAGACCCCGCAATACGTAATTAAGTTGCAGGAGTACCTTGCCTTCGCATAAGCCAGAAAATCAACAGAATGGCAATATATCCGGTAAACAGTATGGTCAGGATACGAGCCCGGTTATTCATTTGCGCGGCATAGGTCACAATTCCGTATTTCTAGAATAACCATTCATCGCCTAGCAGGTGGGCAAAATCCATGCTGCCATTGCAAAAGGCAATGAGTCCGTCTCCGGTTACGGGATTGAGCAAAACCTGGTTTTCAACTGTCCATCTTTCTAATCCCCCGTGACCTATTATATACCCGCCAGATGGGGTTTTACCGTAGATTTCTGGCCCCAGTGCCTGTTGTGGAAAACCCTGGCCCAGCTGATTCTGTGTCATTAACTCCATGGATTCTGAATTCAACACAGCATTTTCTGAAAGATGTGCCTTTAGAAACCGACTGATATCAGTTACCGATGTATAAAGCGTACCGGTAGACTGGTCCGGATAATAGAAGTGAGGAGTTATATTTCCTGATTTATCATAAGCAACAGCAAGTGAGGAAGTTAAGGTATCACTCCAGGTAAAGGATGAGTGCATCATTCCTAACGGATGTAGTACTTTCTCTTTCATATAGTTTTCGAAAGTCATCCCAGTGACATCTTCGATGAGCACCTGAAGAATGGCATAGCCATTGTTAGAATAATAGTAATCGGATCCCGGTGGATAAACCACTTCGGTTAACGAGAGATACTCATATATCGATTCAACCGAATCCGGATGAGTATGATGGTTAAACTCATACTCGTCGTTGATCCCCGCCGTATGGGTCAATATTCTTCGGGTTGTGACTGCACTATGATCAAATTCACTGGGAGGTAATTCCCAAGAGACTAAATAGGACTCAATCGGACTATCCAGATCAATAAGCCCTTCCTCAACTAATTCCAATACACCCCATGCGGTTACCCACTTTGTTACGGAAGCCATTTTAAATAAAGTTGAATCGTTAACCGGTTCGTTGACTGAATAATAGTACTCCTTTTGGATCTCTCCGTTTTCCAGTATTGCGATAGCCAGGTTACCAATGAAGGTCTCGTTCATCTTTTTCCGGGCGTATTCCATGAAATCTTCCGGTTCCGAACCTTCAACTTCTGTGGTTAACAGGAAGCCGCTGCCCATATAGCCATAAAGCACAAAGAACGTCCAGAGCGCTAGGACTAAAAAAGGAAACAGAAGTTTCTTTATCGCCTTCATTTAATACGGTAGGTAAAAAAATCGGTATCCATTGGTCTTTTTGATCACAAGAAAAACCAAAGTGATCGGAATAAAGCAGGAATAAGAGTAAAGCACAAGAGCACATTCCATCAGTAAACCGAACCGAGGGGGCAACCGGGGTCCGGTTTGTGTACGGCGGAGATAGGCCCTTACTGTTTCCAGAAGGAAGGGGAGAAAATGATAAGTACGGTAAAGATCTCCAGCCGCCCGATCATCATCAGCATGATGAGCACCCATTTGCCGGCATAGGGCATTTTGGCGAAGCTGTCTGTGGGCCCGAATTCCCCCCAGCCCGGCCCGATATTACCCAGTGCTGCAATACTGGCCCCAATCGAAGACATGATATCGTAACCAAAAAGACTAATGATAAAGGCTCCAAGCGCAAAAATGAACATGTATAACATAAAGAAGCTTAGTACGGTCCGCTGTATGTTCTGATTGATGGCCTGTTCTCCGATGCGGACAGGAAGGATCGCTTTGGGGTGGATGATCTGCTTAATCTCTCGTCCGGTGTTGCGGATCAGTATCATCCATCGGATCATTTTGATACCGCCCCCGGTGGATCCCGAACTTCCGCCCGTAAAGAAGAAGAGCAGCAGTAGAAAAGCACCAAAAGAATACCAGAGTTCATAATCATCCGTGCCGAATCCCGTCGTGGTAATGATGGCAACCGCCTGAAACGCCCCGTAGCGGAGTGCCTCAAGCATGGCGTAGCCGTCAAAGAACCACAGTGAAAAACTGATGCCCGTTATACCGATCAGGCAGATCAGAGCATAAAAGCGGGTTTCCCGGTTGTTGAAAAAACTCCTGGTGTCTCCCTTCAGCAGCCGGAAATGCATCGCGAAGTTAATACCGGCCAGAAACATGAAGAAAGTGATGACACCATCCACATAGCCGGAGTCGAATGCGGAAATACTCGCGTTTTTGGTAGAGAAGCCCCCGGTGGCCAGAGTGGCAAAGGCGTGGTTCAGGGCATCGAACCAGTCCATGGAGGGATGCACCCAGAGCAGCAGAAACTCCAGTCCGGTAAAAGCAACATAGACCACCCACAGCAGCTTTGCGGTTTCCTGAACCCGGGGCGTAAGCTTATCGGTGGTGGGACCGGGAGACTCTGCCTGCATAAGCTGCATGCCACCGATCCCCAGCAAGGGAAGTATGGCAATTGAAAGTACAATGATGCCCATACCGCCGAGCCAGTGAGCCAGCGAACGCCAGAACAGAAAGCTTTTGGGCAGCGACTCTATATCCGGATTCACAAAGCCGTCCGAAGTGGTCCCCCCCAGAATGGTGGATCCGGTGGTGGTGAGTCCGCTCATGGTTTCAAAAACGGCATCGGTATAGCTGGGGAGGATACCGGAGATCACAAAGGGAAGGGCCCCTACCAGAGAAAGCATGAGCCAGGTCAGGCTCACGACCAGAAAACCTTCACGGATCCGTATTTCCTGCCGGGGTTTAAAAAAATACCACAAAAGTCCCCCGGCCAGAAAGGCGATTCCTGCGGAAAGCAGAAAACTGAGCCAGGTATCTTCGCCGTAGATCAGATCAATACCGGCGGGGAGAAGAAGGGCGAAGCCCATAAAGAAGATGAAGGCCCCCAGGATCCCGAGTACGACCAGAAAATCGATGGTGGGCCGGTTAAAGACGTCAATAACGCTCTTGTTACTGGCCATGCTACTGAAAGATCTGTGTCACCTTCTCAATGGCTTCCGGGAGGCAGAATACCATTACGCGGTCGTTGGCTTCGATGATGGTGTCACCGGTCGCGATCTCAACGGAGCCATCACACAGTATTCCACCAAGAACACATCCATCCGGCAGTTTAATGTCCTTCACGGCCTTGCCGGTAACTTTGGATTTTGAGGAAGTGATCAGCTCGATGACCTCAGCCTTGATTCCCCTGAGCTCTGTAACCGATATGACTTTTCCCCTGCGGACGTAACGGTGTATTTCGTTGGAAGCGGCTACTTTTTTGTTGACCACCGCATCCAGGCCGATGGTTTGGCTCAGCGGAATGAAATCCGGTTTGGAAACCAGCGCTACCGTCTTTTTGACATCCAGATGTTTGGCCATCAGGCAGGATATGATGTTGGACTCCTCATCATCGGTAACGGCGATGAAGGCATCCATATCCGTGATGCCTTCGGCGGCCAGCAGATCCGGATCGGTGGGGTTTCCGTGCAGGATCATAGCGGACTTCAGCTCTATCGCCAGCTCCTCCGCGGTATCATAATCCGGTTCGATGAGTTTCACCGACCAGTCCCGCTTGGTATCGCCGCACAGGATGCGCGCAATCATGGATCCGATGGCGGATCCACCCGCGATCATCACCCGGTTCAGTTCATGCTCTTTCTTACCCGTGGTCTTAACGATGCGGGGGATATCTTCTGTTTTTGCGACGATGAACACCTGATCAAAGGTCTGAAGGCGTACAGGCCCCTTGGGCATCAGGGTTAATCCGCGCCGGGCGATAGCCACCACCCGGAATACGATGTCGGAATGTTCCTCGGCATACTCGATCAGGGATTTACCGATCAGTGGGGAGTCACGGTCGAGCCGTATTCCGATAAGCTGCATCTGGCCTTCCGCCAGGTTGATGACGTCGCTGGCGGCAGAGCGCTTGAGCAGCTGCGAAATTTCCTGGGCGGCACTCATTTCGGGATGTATCATCACATCGATGCCCAGATCTGTGGGCTTGAGAGGGGAGCCGGGCTGTGAAAATTCGTCACTGCGAACACGGGCAATCACCATTTGCGCTCCCAGTTTCTTGCTGATCATCGAAGCGATCATATTGACTTCATCCACACTGGTAACCGCGATCGTGATGTCGGAGTCGTTAACCCCAGCGGCTTTCAGGTCGGTAGCAGATGTGGCGTTACCTTCCTTGACCAGAACATCGAGCGTTTCTGAAACTCTGTTCAGGCATTCTTTTTCCCGGTCAAGGACGATCACATCGTGTTTTTCCTTGGAGAGAACGCTGGCCAGGTCATAACCAATCTCGCCGGCTCCAATGATGATAATCTTCAAAAGCGAAGAGTTTTGAGTGATTAAAAGCGAACTAAGCTACCACGTTTTACGGTGAAATGAAAGCATCCACAGGGTGCCGTCATTCCGTTACGATCACCAGGTCAACCTCGATCGGCACCGATCCGGCTACCTGTTTATCCCGTACTTCCACGGTAAAGCGGTTCTCGCCCCGGATCAGGTTTGCACCCAGCCGCGGCCCGGTTCCTATCACTTCACCCCGCTGCTTCCAGACGTACTCAACTTCATGAGCTTCGCGGTTTACAGCTGGTGCAGTAAGGATGACTCCGGGATTAGCGGGATTCCAAACCATTCTTCGGGCCGGAGTTGCCTCGGTAAACTGCAAGGGAGGAACCACCTCTATCGGGAAGCTCTGGCTGGTAAGTTCCTGTCCTTCAGGTACCCAGGCCAGCTGAATACTGGCTCTGCCCTGAGAGTATGCAATCCAGCGGTCTTCGTAGATTGCCTGGTTCTTGAATTTCCATTCACCCGAGAGACCGATATCCGCTGTGGTCAGTGTTGCGCCCACTACGATCCTTTCAGGGTAATCGGGTTTCGCCACCGGCAGCGGAAGGGGAGTAAACTCCACAACAGCAGAATCCACCGAATTAGGGAGCCCGCGCCCGTCATCCTGGATAAGGGTGACCGTATAGCCTTCCAGCGATTCAGCGCGGAATGTAGGAGTCGGCACCACCTCGCCATTCACCTTCCAGGTGGAGGAGAGGATATCGTTATCAGCATCTCTTGCGAGGCCGCTCTGGAATGAGACGGTCTGGTTCAGGTACACTTCCTCCGGAGCCACGATGGTCGGGGAGGGTGCACTGTTGGCAAAGAAAGTCTTTTCCTCCACCACGGTTCTGTTACCGGCAGAGGAATTGTCGGTAACCTCCAGAGTTACGGTATGTTCACCCGGCTGTATCGCCTTGATGATCTCCGCCGCGTTTGAGCTCACAAAACCGTCATCCAGATACCATTTGTATTCTTTGATGTACCCGTCCGGATCGGTGGATGCAAGCGCGTCCAGCTTCAGATCGGTTCCGGCAGGGATGTTCTGAGGAAGCTCCCACGAAATAACCGGCGGGGCATTCACTTTAACGGATTTGGTCAGGCTTACGGTATTACAGGAGGTCTCGGAGTTCGTTTCCAGCTCCAGCGTTACGAAATACTCACCCGGCTCATCAAAGCGGAAAGAATTGGATAAGCCGTTCACAACCTGCTGCCCGTTTTCAGAGTCTATGATCCATCTGGCTGTTTTGATGCCGCCATCTGCGCTGGAGGCGGACCCGTCCAGCGTTATGGTTTCACCGGGTACGGCATACTCCGGCAGTTCGAACTCAGCTTCAGGTCCTTCAATGACGCGAACCGTTGCAGTGGTCTGGCTTACATTGCTGCAGCGGCCCGATCCCGAGCCTTCCACTGTAAGGGAAACGGTATAAATACCGGGCTCTGTAAATACGTGATCAATAACCGGTCCGGTTTTAACATTGCCGTCGCCGGTATCCCAGCTGAAGGAGGGGAGAGCCCCTGAAGGATCGGTGCTAGCCGAGCCGTCAAACCGGATGCGGGAGTTCACACAGATCGTGGTATCGGAAATGTTTAGTTTCGCAACCGGTGAACCTTCTATGATCACCGGAATTTTAGTCACGGTCTTCTGCTCTGAAAATCCATCGTCCAGAGTAAGCTTCGCCTCATAGATTCCGGGTTCTTCATACACATAAGACGGGTTGGCCTCGTCTGAACTTGTACCGTTGCCAAAATCCCATCGTACGCTGAACGGGTCTCCGTCCGGATCAAAGCTGCGGGAACTGTTAAATAAGACGGTTTGGCCGGTACAGGATGCGATTTCGGATTCTACAACGGCCTGAACGGGACGATTAACAAGCACGCGGATAGATTCCGTGTTTTTACTGTTTGAGAGCCCGAGCCCGTCATCAACGGTAAGCCCGATGATATGTACTCCCGGTTCTGGGGCTGTCCAGCTGAAGCTCGCTTCGGTTCTCTTGCTTCCGTCGGGAAGTGTCCACTCAAACTTCATCGGATTATTATCAAGGTCGTAACTGGCTGAGGCGTCCAGTGTAACTTTCAGGGAATTGGAGCGGACGACCGGTTCCGTCACGATATAAGGCTGATGGTTTACGTTGGTAACCCCTTCCACGGACACTGTTGAATTTGAAAGGCCTTCGCCGTCATCAACGGTTAAAGTAAACCGCTGGGGCCCGCTTTCTGTGAAAATACGCTGGATCTGTCTTCCCTGAAGTTCCACGCCATCCTCAAAACTCCACAGATAATTCTTTATTTCCCCATCAGGGTCATAAGAATCAGCGGCGGTAAAGATGATCTCGGTATCCGGAACAAGCCGGTCGGGATCGGTTTTCCATTTCGGAACGGGAGGCGCATTCACTCTTATCAGTTTATTGAGTATGCCTTGTGCCAGTTCGTACCCGGAATCGTCCTTAACCACGAGCGTTACATCGTGGGTTCCGACCTCGTTGAAGGTAATTTCAGCCTGAGGCCCGTTGGCAACCAGCTTGCCGTCTGCATACCACTCGTAATTCGTTATGGATCCATCCGGATCAGAACTCAGGCTTCCATCGACCGAAAATGCCTCACCGGGAGCAGCTACAGCCGGAAGTACAAAGTCGGCTTCAGGGAACTGGTTGATCACAACGATATGCTCTGTGGTCTGGCTGCTGTTGGCCAGCCCCTCGCCGTCGTTAACTGTCAGGGTGACCCTGTAGGTGCCGGTTCTACGATAGAAGTGTTCCACATTAGGTCCGGTGGCCCGGTTTCCATCGCCAAAGTCCCAGCTGAAGCTGGTCAGTTCGGACTCCGCGTCGGTACTTTGTTCCGCGGAGAAGCTCACTTTAGAAACCGAGGTCATATCCACCGCGGTGATAACCGGGTTGGGTGCCGCATTGATATGTATGCTCCGGCTGAGCTCCTGCGTGGAATTGGAAACGCCCCGTCCGTCATCTACGACCAGCCGTATGTCGTAATCTCCAGGGTCGTTAAAACTGTACTCAGTGACCGGTGCTTCGGCAACGAGACGGTCGTTTATATACCAGCTGTAAGAAAGCTGATCGGCATTAGGGTCGCTTGACTGGCCTGCGTTCAGAGAGATAAGGTCTCCAGGAGCGGCTTTTTCTGCCAGAGTAAACGAAGGGACAGGAGCCGCGTTCACCTCGTAGCTTTCAGAAACGGAATAGGTGGAGTTATTGGACCCGGTTCCGTCATCGATTGTCAGGTTCACGGAATAAATTCCTGGTTCGGTATGTGATACCTGGACCGAATCACCCGTTGCCGCTCCTGAAATTCCGTCTCCGGTCCAGCGGTAGCTCAGGGAGTCATTATCCGCATCGCTTTGGTTGATCGCTTTAATGACGACCTGTTCGCCGGTGCCGATCACCGGTTGCAGGCTTATCTCCGAATAGGGCTGGGTGTTCACCCGGATCATGACCTGTTTCTGATCGATGCTACAGGTGGGAAGGTTGCCTCCGTCAGAAACGCGAACCGAAATAATATATGTGCCCGAAACCGTGCTGGAAAACCTGAAAGTAGGGCTGTTGCCTCGTAATGCCCCGTTTACGAACCATGAGAAAGAAACGGGCCGTCCCTCGAGGTCATAGGATTTTTCCGCGGAGAGTACCACCGGTTCCGAAGGGGATATGATCTCTTTCGGGGTTTCCAGCCGGGCAATAGGGGGTGTATTTACAAAAATTTCCTGACGGTATGCCCAGTATTCGGGGAAGTGGGTTTTTTCATTCGGAATAAGGATATCCACAGGAGTGATGCCGCTGGTCTGGAAATTGATCTTGGGCGAGGCTCCGGTGGCAAGCTGCTGGTTATTTCTTATCCATTGTGCGCTGTTCAGATCGAAAGAAGAAAAGGAGTTTCCGGTGATCTCAAATGATTTTTCGGTACAGCGGGCTGAGGGAGTCTCAGAAAACTGAAGATCCGGTTTGGCGATCTGATCGGTGGCAATAGGCTCGTACAGCCAGAGCACCGGAGAGTCTGCCCCGTACACGGTAAGGGTATTCAGGCGGTCACGGGAACCGGTTATAGACAATCCCCACTTGTTTGTGATCCCGTATTTAGAAGGCGGAACAGTAACGCCGCTCAGATCATAGGTATCACCGAAGGAATCTATCTTCCGTACCCTGGAGTCTTCCTGACCGGCCGTTATCAGGTTGGGTTGTGAGCCGGAACCGAGGTGGTAGGGGCGGAGCTGATACACTTTGGAGGGATTGGAATCATACAGGCCTATCGACAGGTCGACGGCTATGATCTTCCAGCTGGAACCGGATAGTACTCTTCCATCCTGTCCCACAACACGGATGTTGAAACTGTTAACGTCGTCTCCGTCATCAGCACTGACACGTATTATATAGCCATTTGAATTACCAGCTGCGTTTACGGGATTGAGGGTGACCCAACGGTTTTTAAAGCGTTCTTCAGCGAGCGCAGTAAGTTCATTGACGGGAACAGCAGAGTTGCTTTGCTCCTGAAGGGTGGAGCCTGAGATCCTGTACAGATCTGAGAAATTGTAGGTAGCAAATTTTGTGGTAGTATTGGCTTCTCCCATAGTGATGAGATCCACGGCACCACCAAGTCCTGCATCATATACCTGTATGTTACCCGATGGGGCTCCGTTTTCAGGTTTGATCCATATGTCATACTGGTGTCTGGAGTCCCCGCTTAGAATAGTAGAAGTACTTCCTGATAAAGAAAAATACATCTCCTGAGCCGCCGCCGTATTCCCTAAAACTATGATGCCAGATACTACGAGTACTAATCGTTTAATCATGTTCCCGTGCAAAATTACTTAACTGTAAATGATTTTGTCATGTAGTTCACCCCATTTTGTGCTCCCCTGAATGTAATGGAAAGTTCGCCTTGTTGCATATTCATTGTTAAGCCCCATCTTCCTTTGATATCGGTTTTCACCTTTCGGGAAGATCCATTGTTGCTTACTTCCACTTCCAGTCCCGGATATGCAACCCCGCGGATGGTTTGCGGACTTCCAGAGGATTGAATTTCAGTACCCAGGGATGTGCCGTTGATGGTCAGCTTAAAAAGCACATTCTCGGTAAGGCGCACCAGTCTGATCTCCTTGGAAGACTGATTCCCTGAATTGTCAGCAGCCGTGATTTCAATATTCTGATCAACTTCCTGCAGCTGTACTTCTGATGAAAAGCGTCCCAGCCCGGACACACTGACCTCCTCGCCGTCTATCCGAACCAGCGCGTCTGGCTCGGTAACACCGCTGATCGTGATTTGATCGGAAGTGGTAAACAAAATAGAGCTCGCAAGCTGTTCGCCAAAAATAGGAGGAGCCTGGGTATCCACATTCCGGATGATCCTTAAGGTTTCGGAGTAGGGGCCCCGCAGGCCCAGATTATCGACCGATAGCACTTTGACGTAGGTAGTACCGAGTGGGAGTTCCCGCAGGACAGCCCGGGGCCTTGTGACCGATAGCTCCCTGATGTCCTCCTCAAAATCATAGGAGGTACTGGTTTGAATGAGGTACTCCACAGCTTTATCAACCGGTTCGAAGGTCAGAAGAAGTTCGTCGGTATAAATGATGGTGTCCCGCTCCGGACTTACATAGGAAGGGGAGGGAAGCAGCTGAATAGGGGGAAGCGGAGGATTATTCCCTCGTACAATGGTACCTTCGTTTCGGTTTATGGTCACCGTTACGTCGTTTACACTTACATTGGCCTGCCCGTCATAGTTGGTGAGCTTCACCTCATCAGAGGCTGAGTTTTCAGCAAAAAAGTTTTGAGTCTTAAGTTCGGTGGTGGAAGCGCCCGCGTTAAGCACATAGTTGCTTTTCTCCCGTCCGACGGCCGATAGCTTTGAAAGCAATCCACCTTCGACCAGAGTAATCTCTGTGTCTGCGCTCTCATCCAGTCTGTCGATTCTGGACTTTCGGATCACTGCGGTTGTCACGGGATTGACGATGATATTGCTTCCATCGGTAAACGCTAGAGTGGCATAGCTTTCCTCCCCGGTACGGATACCGTCCGACTCCTGAAACAGGTCTCCTCTGAAAGCTTCGGTCCAGCTGGCCAGCAGTCCCTTTCTTTTATCCACAGCACCGCTTTTCTTCGCAAGTTGGGCCTGCACATTCACCATTCGGTTGGCATTCAGTTCAGCTTCCAGGGTATCCACCTGCTGTTTCAGGCCGGATCCGATCTGAAGGGCCTGCTCAATATCCCCGTTTTTCACCGCTTCCAGATAGGCCGAAAAAGCCCTGTTGGTTTCAAGAAGCTGCTCTTTGGCAAATATAGTAGCTCCGTCACTAATTAGTTCCTTCACTCGGTCCTGTTGCTCCTCATACTGCAGCGATATGGCAGAGAAGTTCCGGAGCTGGCGGATATCCGCGGGTGAAAGAAGAAAGGTATTGGTGCCCACGTTGTGGTCGGCCAGCTTTACCACCACTGGCCAGTTGAATGAGTTGCCGCTGTAACGCTGAGCCATCTCCTGAAGCTGGTTGGCAGAAAAAGACACCTCCTCCTGAGCGAACCCGGAGGCGGGGATCCACATACACAATAGGCTGAACAATAACTTTTTACTCATTACGGTCCTGATTTTTAGGCAAGTATATGATGAACCTGCTTCCAAATTCGGGTTCTGATTCCAGTGTGATTTCCCCGTTGTGAATAGCCACAATTTCTTTCACATAAGCCAGGCCCAGACCCGTACCTCGTTCTTTGGCTGACTTAATATTAGACTTTACGCGGAAAAATTTATCAAAAACTTTCAGCTGGTCTTCCTGGCTGATCCCAAATCCGTAATCGGTCAAAGCAAAAACCAACTGGTCTTTCTCTTCCCTGAGTTCTGCTAGAATTGTTCGGTTCGGGTCTCCGTATTTTATGGCGTTACTCACCAGATTTTGCACAGCGTCGAACATAAGATCCTTATTGGCCTGTAGCCCAAAATTTGTACCGTCTTTCTTTATTTCAAGTTTTAGTTTTTTGCTGCTGAGAAGCGGGTTCGACAGTGTTTTTACTTCATTCACGATCTGGGCAAGATCCACGCTGGTAAAGTCCACATTGATTTTACCCGCCTCGAGTTTCTGGACTTCCAGAAAACGGTTCACCAGCTGGTTCATCCGTTCTCCGGACATATACACTTCATTGAGTAGGGTATTTTGTTCTTCCCTGCTCATTGACTGATTGTCCATGATGAGCTTGGTGATGCCCACCACACCGGTAATCGGGTTTTTAAGTTCATGCACAATCACATTGATCATGTCATTGCGCTTGATATCGAGTAAGCGATCGTCTGTTTTGTCGTGGATCATGATATAGCCACCAATCTGATTCTCGCTGTCATCCAGAATGGCTACATGCTGAAAGTCGTAATAGTAGGTGTGTTCCTCTTTTTGCGAATACTGGGTCAGTTCCGCCTGTTCTACTTTTACTGTATAGGGTTCCGGGTAGTACACGGTTTGGTTACCCTTGTGCAGTACTATATATTCGTGGTCAATGATCTTATCCAGGGTTGCCTGCTTGGGGTTGAGCTCAAGGTCTTCCAGAAACTCGGTAAAATGATTATTGATAAAGCTGAAGGAGCCGTCAGCGTCTACTACGGCGATCAGGTCCTCGGAATAGGTAACCATATACCGGTTTTTCCACTCTTCGAGGATGATCTTTTCGACATTCAGCTTTTGATACCTGCGCATGGTTTGCCGGATGTTCTCAAGGGTATCATGCATTTCCTGAAACTCCGGAAGCTGCAAATCCCGGATCGGGTGTTCGAAATCGAGCCGGGTAAGGTGCTCAACATCGTGAATGAGCGTGTTGATAGGGCGGTTGATCCGAATGCTTACGTAATAACTGAAGCCCAGCATGAATAGCAGTATCGTGCCCGCGGAAATCAGAGAGAATTGTATAAGACGGTTTACCGGCTCCAGTATAAAGCCGTCTTCAACCGCGATAAGATGCCAAAAAGGAATGGATTGAAAGCGGGATGAGACCACGAACCAGTTCTGCTCATTCAGTTCGATTGTCTTTTCGTTTGAGAAGCTGGCATCTCCGACCAGCTCTTCAGGAAAGTCAAATTCTGCCCCGGGGAAGAAATTGTTGCCCGCCGCATCCACGATGTTGGCCACATAGAGGTTGTCTTCGCCGAGAGGAATGTTTGACAAGTTATCATTCAGGCTCTGAGTGTCGTAATAGGTGTCGAGGGTGTAGATATCTGAACCCAGCTGGATGGCGCGCCTGGCTATGAGAAAATCCACGGGTTGCTCCGTATCGATCAGCCAGCTGATATTAATTTGTTCATTCAAGCGGGAGGGGTACCAGACCGGTTCGATATTACCGTAGTCGATGCCGTCATAAATAGTTCGGTTCACTACAGCTTCCTGTCCCGATTCGGTGTCCGTGATTACAATGCGCATCAGGCCGGGGGTATAGCTGATCGCTTTGGTGATCAGGGCCTGGGTATCCCCGGGATTCTGGATCAGGTCTTCCGCGAGCAGATTGGTGGTGTTAAGCCAGTTTCGCACCGTGTTATCCGTTTGGCGGAGCGTGTATTCCTGAAGCTGGGATACGATGGTGGTGCGCTCTCTGATGATGGCTTCCCTGTACTTTGGACGAATAAAAACCCAAATAAGAGCTATAGCAGTAAGGATAAGCACCGAAGAGATCAGGAATATTCGATCTCTCAGGGTCAGGTTTTTATACATCAGCCGTCTTTTGGTTAGTTACTAAAAGTTCTCAATCTAAATTCGTAATTACGATTAGAATCGTCTTAAAATAAAGTGCGGGGTTAACAATAGTTTAATATTACGGTAACGTTTGCTTTCCTTATCACACCCGCCCGAAAGATATATTAGTCTCATGATTATTGGAGACGAATTCAATAAAAAGGCCAGGAAGCTTCTGAACAGGATCGCCAGGGAAGGGGAGATGAATGCCGATTTGAAAGTGGATGTGGAAAAAACCTGCAAAAAGGCGGGGCTTGATAAAACGGAAGCGAAGAATTTACTTGAATATCTGGAGTCCAAGTCCCTGATCCGGATCCACACCTACGGCGGCCCGTACTTGTACTCAGAAATATTCCTGACCGAAAAGGGAATTGAGAAGGCCCGGAAATAAAAAAGGCCCCTTTTCAGGAGCCTGATTCGATTACTCTTCATTATCCAGGATCTGATCGATCCTCTCAATTACATCCCTGAGATGACTCCGGGTTGCTTTATCCGTTCTCCATGAAAGACGGTTGCTCACCAGATTTCTGAGTTCGGATAGTTCATGCCTCAGGGCGGGCCGGATATCCGAATCCTTGATGTCGATGGACGGCCCCCGGAAGCCTCCTCCGTACGTATCTTCGGTGAAGTGCGTATTGATGATGCTGAGATACTCGCGTTGCAGGTTTCTTCGGAAGGCATCGATGTTGTTAGTGCCGGATGCATACAGCTCTGCCCAGATACCTTTACGAAGGTCTTCAAGCATCTGATAGACATCATAGGAATCATTCGGGTTCAGTTCATTTTGCTCTGCCAGCCGGGTCATCACACCGGGATTGAGTACCTGACTCAGCAAGCTGGCCTGTAATCCTTTGATGCGCTCCAGGGCCCCCGCGTGCTCGATTCTGGATAGTATGTCCTCATCCAGCAGCCATTCCGGAGTAGTGAAAACATGCTCATTCAGGAAGTTCATGGCACGCTTCTGATCTTCCACCGCTACCGGTATATACTGCGGACCTTCCTGATCGGTCGCTTTTCTGCGTTGGTACACTCCTCCGATGTTGGTGGTAACATGTCCGGCGTATCGTCTCCACTGAAATACCAGTTCACGATAGATCTCTTCCAGCTCGGAATAATCTTCGCCGGGTGTGGAGGTCCATTCGATCAGGTTTGGCACCACGCGCTTCAGGTTCATCAGCCCGTAGGTACTGGCTTTTACCGGATCGTCTCCGAGATCTTCGGTCTGCGAGGAAGGGTCGTACCCGGTCGAAGAGGCAAAACGGTAAACCGGGTCGTCCGCTTTTTCCTCAATCCATTGGTCCAGGATGGGTTTTTCATCTTCCGGGGTCTCAGCCTCCGGTATCACACGATATCCCCAGTTAATGGAGTACTTGTCATAGGGGCCGATCATCCGGATGAAGCGGATGTTCTCGTCTCCGGGCTGCGCGATATAATTCTGACGCGCGTATTCCATGATGGTGGTGGCGATTCCGTACTTCTGGGTAAAGCTGCCTGAACGCAGAGAGTCTACCGGATATGCCGAGCTGGACTGCATGTTGTGCGGGAGCCCCAGCGCATGGCCAACTTCATGCGAGATCACCCTCCGCATGGTTTCGCCGATAAGGTCGTCATCCAGCTGAAGCTTTCGGGCAGCGGGATTGGCCGCACCGGTTTCGATCATCAGGCGGTTGCGGTATGAGCGCATGTGATTGTGGTACCAAACGATATCACTTTCAATGATCTCACCGGACCGGGGATCGCTGACGCTGGGTCCAACGGCGTTACGAACGGTACTGGCAACCCAACGAACGGTGGAATAGCGGATATCCTCCGGGCTCCAGTCGGGATCTTCTTCCGGAGTGGGGGGAATTTTGGCGACCACTGCATTTTTAAAGCCCGCTTCTTCAAATGCAATGTTCCAGTCTTCTATTCCCTGTATGATGTAGCTGCGATACTTTTCAGGCGTAGCGGGATCCAGATAATAGACAATGGGCTTAACCGGCTCTACCAATTCACCACGGGCATAGGCCTCCGGGTCTTTGGGCTCCAGCCTCCAGCGGCGGATATATTCTTTCTGTTCAGCCTTAGGTGCGTCAGAACCATAGTCGATCTGACGTACAGTGAACCAACCCACCCGGTGATCGGCATACCGCTTGCGCATCGGTTCTTCAGGCAGCAGCACGATAGACTGGCTCACTTCCAGAGATAGGGTTTGCGCGTTATTATCGGACGGAGGATTGGCGGCGATCCATGTCATCACCTGTCGTACTTCCAGATTTTGCGGAAAACTCTTCACCGATTTGATGAAGCTGCGATTCGAATCCAGACGGCGAACCTGATAAGCTCTTCGCAGATATTGCGGCAGCCCGCTGATGGCCTCAACATCTGTGGAAAAGAGATCGGTAACCTCAACCACAACACCTGAGGAATCTTTGCTGAGGGCTTCGATATCAAAGATGGCAATGACCGGCTCAAAGTTGTTGGCCTTTACAGATTGATAAACGGGCAACTCTTCATCGGCAATAGCTTCATAGGATTTGATCCTCATAAGGATCTTGTTTTTCTCACGTGTAAAGCTGATGACCTGTTCAGCGGACTTGGAGCCCGCGGAATTAAATCCGGAATATCCCGGAGGGACACCCGCCACCCGGCTGACCATCAGAAACTCTCTGCCCAACAGCTCGTTGGGGATCTCAAAATAATAGTCTTCATCCTGTTCGTAGGTGGTGATCACCCCTTCATCGACGGTGGCCGAAGACTTGATGACTTCTGAAAAAGGTTTAATATCACTTTTAGAAGGGGAAGGCCGTTGCTGGGTGGATTGTTGAGGAGTGGAAGCGGACTTGCTGGATGCACAACCGGACACAAACAGTCCCGCAGTGGCAAGAACGCACACATAATATGCTCTTTTAAACATAGTAATAATTTTAGCTTCAGTTGAGGGCATGAAAGTAGATAAAAGGAATATCACAATTCGTAAAAAGGATTTAACGGAGTCCGGGAATGGGGACGGCTTGAAGAGTATTTACAAACTGGAAGCGTTTTTTTGGGTAAAAAAATACCTACCTTTGCGCACCGAAAATTTTAGTTCAATCAAATATCCAGATTATGATTATCGGAGTACCGAAAGAAATTAAGACCCACGAAAACCGTGTAGCTATTCAGCCCGGAGGAGTAGTGCAGATGAAGCGCAATGGGCACGAAGTGTTGATCCAGAAAGGAGCCGGTGTTGGCAGCGGCTTCAGTGATCAGGAATACATGGATGCCGGGGCTACGATCTTAAGCGATGTGGAAGAACTGTGGCAGCGTGCGGAAATGATCATGAAGGTGAAAGAGCCTATTGCCGAGGAATATTCCCGAATGAGAGAAGGGCAGGTGATCTTCACCTATTTCCACTTTGCGGCCGACGAAGCCCTGACGCGGGCGGTGGTTGATTCCAAATGCATCGCTATTGCCTATGAGACCGTGGAGAAGGCAGACGGATCTTTGCCGCTGCTCATTCCTATGAGTGAAGTGGCCGGTCGTATGGCTGCTCAGGAAGGAGCGGTTTACCTCGAGAAGCCTAAAGGCGGCCGCGGGGTGCTGATGGGTGGAATTCCCGGTGTGGCTCCCGCCAAGGTGCTGGTTTTAGGCGGAGGAGTGGTAGGAGTGAATGCTGCCAAGATAGCGGCCGGAATGGGAGCGGATACAACGATCATGGATATCAGTATGACCCGCTTGCGGTATCTGGACGATGTGATGCCGCGAAACATCAATACGGTGTTTTCCTCAGAGGCCAATATTCGGGCGATGCTCCCACAGGTTGATATGATCATAGGTGCGGTTCTGAAGCCAGGCGCCAAGGCTCCGCATTTGATAACCCGGGATATGCTCAGGGAAATGCGTCCGGGAACCGTACTGGTCGACGTGGCCATTGATCAGGGTGGCTGCTTTGAGACCTCAAAGCCAACCACCCACAAAGATCCGGTCTATTTCGTGGATGACATCCTGCACTACTGTGTTGCCAATATGCCGGGAGCCGTACCCTATACCTCTACGCTTGGGTTAACCAATGTGACCCTGCCGTATGCCATTGCCCTTGCCAACAAAGGCTGGAAAAAAGCACTCAAGGAAGATCCAGAGCTGCTGTTGGGCCTGAATATCGCAGATGGCACTATTGTCTATAAGGATGTGGCCGAAGCATTCGGTATGGAGTGGGAATCCGTGGAAACGGTGCTGAACTGATCCCGCAGAGTTCCTGACATAAGCCAATCTGTTTTTACAGGTTGGCTTTTTTTATTACCGGCCGTAGGCGATCACTTTCAACGGGTCGGTTCTGGCTGCTACTCTGGCCGGAATCCAGGACGCCAGTCCGCATAATACCACCGTTACCACGGTTACGATCAGGAAGTCGAGCAGGTGAGGTTCTACCGGAGCATAGCTCATATAATAGTTTTCCTGAGACAACGGGATGATCTGAAACTCCATCTGAAGCCACGCAAATACCAGCGATACCCCCATTCCTATGACCAGACCTACACCCGCCACCAGCAGGCCTTCCAGCAAAAACACTTTCCGGATGATGGATGAGCGGGTTCCGATGGTTTTAAGGATACCAATATCCCGTGTGCGTTCCAGGATCATCATCAGAACGGCCCCGATAAGATTAAATGCGGCGACGATGATCATGACGCTGATCACAAGGGGGATCATGTTTTCCTGTAGTTCAACCCAGGCGAAAATATTTCCAAACTTGTCATATATGGAGTCATTGAAATATGGAAAGGGAATCGCGTTGTCGAGTGTTTGCTCAAAGCTCTTCACCTGTGAGGCGTCGGCCAACCTGATCTCGATTCCACTGGCTTCCTGAGGTGAGAGTTCAAACAGGGCGCGGGCATGCCGGTTTTCAACGATGGCAAATACGTCATCAAACTGATCGATGCCGGTTTTATAAATGCCGGTGAGGACAAACTGCTTGATCTCCGGCGAGTTCATCAGAGAGGGGATGCCATCGATGGTATATACGGTGATCACATCCCCCACATCAGCCTGTATCTGTTCAGCCAGTCTGGAGCCCAGAACCTGTCCGGGCATCCCGTTGGGCTGTTCTGTTAAGTCCCAGGTTCCGGAGCTTACATAGTTGTTCAGATCAGAAACCCCGCCTTCAGCCTCAACCCCTTTCAGGATGGTGCCGGTGACATCCTCATTGGTTTGTATCATCACCTGCCCCTCGATCACAGCCTGCTTCCGTTCTATTTCCGGGAAGCGGTCCAGATAGCTAAGCAAGGTGTCAGCGCGTTCAACCCGGGCCTCCAGATACTGGGTCACAGTATAATGAGGAGCAAAACCCAGCACCTTGTTGTTGATGGTTGACTTGAATCCGTGGACAATGGACAGCGCGATCAACAGGCCGGCCGAGCCTACCGCCACCCCGGCGATCGACATGATCTTTATGAACGAAAGAAACCTGGCACCTTTACGGGTACCCTTGAAGTAACGCAGGGCCAGGAAGGATTCGAATTTCATCAAAAGGGTTAAGCGTCCGTCTTTTCCGGTTTCATTTGGGGGAAGAAAAGGACATCGCGAATGGAATCCGAATCCGTCATGATCATGGACAGACGATCGATCCCGATGCCGATACCTGCCGTCGGCGGCATGCCGTATTCCAGGGCCCGGATGAAATCCTCATCGATGGTCATGGCTTCGTCGTCTCCTCCGGCGCGCAGGCGGGCCTGTTCTTCCAGCCGTTCACGCTGGTCAACGGGGTCGTTCAGCTCAGAGTATGCATTGGCAAATTCCTTTCCATTGCAAATGCACTCAAAACGTTCGACAAGACCTTCCTTGGACCGGTGCTTTTTGGTAAGCGGACTCATCTCCACCGGGTAGTCGGTGATAAAAGTAGGCTGAATGATTTTGGGCTCCACATATTCCCCAAAGATCTCATCGATGATCTTACCCTTCCCGTAAGATTCTTCGATCTCGACATGAAGCTCTTTGGCTACTGCCCTCATTTCCTCAAGGTCCATGTTGCTGAGGTCTTTGCCGGTTTCTTTTTCGATGGCTTCCAGCAGAGGAATGCGGGGCCACGGGGCCTTAAAATCGATCTCATGTCCGCCACAGGGCACCTTTGTTGATCCGTGCAATTCGATGGCCACCTGCTCGATCATTTTCTCGGTAAAGTCCATCATCCAGTTATAATCCTTGTAAGCCACATACAGCTCCACCTGCGTAAACTCGGGATTGTGGAAACGGGAAAGGCCTTCATTCCTGAAATCCTTGGAGAACTCATACACTCCGTCAAATCCACCAACGATAAGCCGCTTCAGATACAGTTCGTTGGCGATCCGCAGATACAGATCCATGTCCAGGGTATTGTGATGCGTTACGAAAGGCTTGGCAGAGGCGCCCCCGTAAACAGGCTGCAGAATAGGGGTTTCCACTTCCAGGTAGCCGGCTTCGTTCATGAAATTCCGCATGGTCTGAACCAGCTGTGTGCGTTTACGGAAAGTCTCACGCACATCGGGATTCACGATCAGGTCCACATACCGCTGACGGTACCGGAGCTCCTTATCTGAAAACGCATCATAGATCACTTTCTCTCCATCCTCGTTTTCCACTTCTTTGGGAATAGGGATCGGGCGGAGTGTCTTGGTCAGTAGTTCAAAATGCTCGGCATGTACGGTGGTCTCTTCGGTGCGGGTCTTAAACACAAAGCCTTTGATGCCGACGATGTCTCCGATGTCCACCATTTTCTTGAATACGGTGTTATACTCTTCCACCCCTACATCATCGCGGCGGATATATACCTGAATGGTGCCTTCCGAGTCCTGCAGGTTAAAAAATGCGGCCTTACCCATAATACGGCGCGTCATGACCCGGCCGGCAATGGCAACTTCTTCAGTATCCGGATTGGTTTCCCCGTCTCTGATCAGATCCGGATTCGCTAAGATCTGTTTAGAAGTGTGAGTTACATCAAATTTATAAGGGTAGGGGTTTACGCCCATTTCCTGAAGCTGGGCCAATTTCTCTCGTCTTATTTCTTCCTGTTCTGAAAGAGAAAGTTCGTTGTTGGACATGTATTTGTTTAGTTAAAGTGTATTTTGCGAATCAAAGGTTGCAAAGATACCGAAATGAGCTGAAAATTGTGGCATTTACCATAAACTAATCCGACTCCGTTTGCAGATTCTGGATACTTCACATATTGATTGCTGGCCTTTAGGAACGGTTTTAGCTTACAGTCCCATTCGGGAAGACCTTCACCCCGATATTCTCACTGAAAAAGAGCAGCGGGAATGGGAGGGCTTCAGCAATACCGTCAGAAGAAATGAATTTCTGACCGCCCGTTCCCTGTTTGGGTTTATCAAAGAGCAGAAAGGGTTCGATCCGGCTTTACGGCTGGAGAAAGACACTCTTGGAAAACCCTGCGCGGTCAACGGATCTTCGCGGTTGTATGTAAGCTTTAGTCATTCCAAAGAATATGTGATGTGTGCCGTTTCGAAGACACGCGATATCGGTCTGGATATAGAATGGACCAGAAGAAAGGTTGATGCCAGATTGGTCAAACGGATACTCAATGAGCAGGAATGGGAAGTGTACGGAGAGGATGACCCGCTTAAACTCTGGACCATGAAGGAGGCAGCGGTAAAGTGTCTGGGCACCGGACTGAGAACCAATCTGAAGGAGCTGAAATTGAAAAAGAATGCCAAGAACCGGATTAGCATTAAAATTAATGATGATAAATCGTTTCAAATTTGTAGTTTTACAGCATTAGATCATCAAATTTCGATAGCTTATTAAAGCACTAGTAATAGTTCGGAGTTTTCTGCAACCTGAAGAGATTTAGTCCCGATGGGATAAGTGTCTTCAGGTTTTTTTATGCAATACAAAAAAGTATCATCAGTACCATGCCTATTACCAGCCTGAGCCAGAAGGAGTTAAAAGAATCTCTCAGTAAACAGAAGAGCAGAGTATCGGACGGCAGTTCGGTACGGATACTCTTTGCTCCCACTCACATCGATCCTGAAAAACCCTCCGATATGACAGCCGTGTACAAAAATGTGTGTGATACCCATTTTGATACCCTGGTGGTGGTCGAATCCTATACCGGAGAGCTTGAGAAAAAACTCAGTATTCCGTCCAATCACACTTTTGAGACCCCCTACGGGGAAGTACCCGTGAATGACAAGTACCGAAACGAGTTGTGTGACGAGGAGGATGATTTCTTTATCAGCGATGGTGGGATGAGTGACAAAATGAGTCTCTACACCCAGCTGATGATGTACCAGACCTGCCAGAAAGATTTTGATGTGGTTAATATCCAGATAGGGGATTATGACACTGCTATTGTGAAAGAACTGGCCTATGCCCTGGATGAACTGTTTCTCAACCGGAATGCACTGCTGGTATTCTGCTGTGATATTCCATCCTCCAACACCGATGAGCTTGAAAAGCTGAAAGCTTTGATTGAGCGGAACAATGAATCGGCCCTTCATAATTATATCAACGGGAACCAGAAAAGTGTGAATGGCGCAAGGGCTCTGATGACCGGCGTACTCGTGGCAAGAAGCTGGGGGCTGGATATCCACTTTCTGGATGATAATGATGAGTCGGATTTTATAGGCGGATATGCCCAAAATCCGGTGCTACACCTGGCCTGATCATGAGCAGGAAGCCTTCCATATCAATTGTGGGCCTGGGCCGGGTAGGGAAGGCGCTATATACATCACTGAAGAATAGCGGATACGACATCCATTCGGTCTATTCCAGAAGCGTTAAAGAGGTGCCGGAGTATAAAGGGAGATTACCTCAGGAGAGCTCTCAAACCGGAGGACTGGTTTTTATAACGGTAAGCGATGATCAGATTGAAGCCGTGATAACCGACCTGAAAGCCAGGGAACTACAACCTGACGCCGCATTCGTGCACTGCTCGGGAACCCTTACTTCTTCCGTCTTTGAAGGGCTTGGCCGCCCAGCCGCTTCCTTCCATCCGATGAAAGCGGTGACGAATGACACCGACACTTTCCGCGGCTCCTGGTTTGACGCGGAAGGAGCCGAAACGGTTCTGGAGCTTCTCCAGAATTTGTCTGACGATCTGGGAATACAAATGCTGCGGGTTTCACCGGATGCCAAGCCGTTCCTGCATGCGGCCTCGGTCATGGCTTCAAATTACATGGTAAGCCTGGCTGCACTTTCCAGGGATATTGCGGAAGCGGGCGGCATTGATCCTGAACAGGCCTTCAGCGCCTTACTGCCTTTAATGAAGTCCAGTTTGCAGAATATTGAAGATAAAGGTATTGATGACGCCCTCACCGGCCCCATAGACCGGGCGGATGCAACCATTGTACAGAAGCATGTGGATGCCCTTAAGCATCACCCGGACCTTCTTTCAGCCTATAAAACACTGGGCTTAGCCAGTTTAAAGCTGTCCGGGAGCAGGGATAGGGAATCACTCAATAAGATCAGAACACTTCTGCAATGAACAAACCGGACACCCGCGATTTCTACCAAAAAGTATATGAGGTGGTGGCCCAGATTCCCGCAGGGAGGGTTACAACCTATGGAGCGATATCCGGATATCTTGGGGTGGCGTCGGGAGCCCGAATGGTGGGCTACGCGCTGAATAATTATCACAATGCGGAATTGGGGTTCGATCTTCCGGCACACAGAGTGCTGAACCGCTTAGGGCAGCTTACAGGCCGGCATCACTTCGAAGGAGACACCATGCGGGAACGACTGGAACAGGAAGGTGTAGAATTTATCAGTGAATACACCGTTAACATCGATAAGCATTTTTGGAATCCCGGAGAACCGGATGATTAAGATACAGGTATTCATATTTAGCTGGTTTATACTCTCGCTGCCCGCATTAGCCCAGCCGGAGCTTAAGGATGCGAGCGCAGATGAGATTATGGATCACATCCGTTCATTTGAGGGAGAGAAAGTGGTTTTGGTGAACTACTGGGCTACCTGGTGCGGTCCCTGCCGCGAAGAATTTCCCTACATCCTCCGGCTAAAAGAGCTGTACGGAGAACAGTTTGAACTCATTTTTGTGTCCGCAGATTTTGAAGAGGCCAGGAAGGAGGCCGTCGCCTTTCTTGAGGAGCAGGGCGTGGAATTTACTACCTTTTTTAAAACCGGAGCGGACCACGAATTCATTAACACGGTTTCCGAAAACTGGACCGGGGCGCTTCCCTATACCGTCATTTATGACAGGAACGGGAAAGTGTCCTCAGAATGGGAAG
This sequence comes from Balneola sp., assembly GCA_965267385.1. Taxonomy (GTDB): domain Bacteria; phylum Bacteroidota; class Rhodothermia; order Balneolales; family Balneolaceae; genus Balneola. The sequence continues at coordinate 1,459,819 of OZ253957.1, read as the reverse complement.
ACAAGGCTGATTTTAGTACCTTTGAATCCGCACTGCTAAAAGCAATCAATAAAAACTAGAGTCATGAAGAAAGTAACGGGACTGTCAGCGATCACAGTGATATTAATGACGATATTCGGTCTGAACCTTCAGGCACAGGAACTCCCATTAGGAGCGGAGGCTCCTATGACCGATGTCAAAATGGAGGATGTATCCGGCCGATCCGTTTCTCTGGCTGAGGCGGCCGAATCAAACGGGCTACTGGTTATTTTTTCCTGCAATACCTGCCCTTGGGTGGCCCGGTGGGAAGACCGCTACCTGGACCTGGCCAGAATAACGGAGGAGAATAACATCGGAATGATTGCGCTGAACCCGAATGAGAGGATCCGGGACCGCGGCGAATCCATGGAAGACATGAAGAAAAGGGCCGACAAGAAAGGGTACGAGTTTTTATATGTACTGGACAAAGATCACAAAGTAGCGGACGCCTTTGGTGCTACCCGCACTCCTCATATCTATTTATTCAATTCGGAGATGAAGCTCGTGTACCGCGGCGCGATCGATGATAATGCCAATGATGCCAGAAAAGTAAAGAATTACTATCTGAGAGACGCGATTGAAGCAATGGTGGCCGGCGAAAAGATAAGAAAGGCTTCCACGAAGTCACTTGGCTGTACCATCAAGCGAACAAAGTAATTCTCCTTTAAAAATCTTATTTTTGATCCCGCTCATAGTTCTGTGAGCGGGATTTTTTTTGAATGGAACGTTGATTAAGTAGCTCATGCCAACCTGGACCCTACATACAGAATTCAAATTTGACGCAGCGCATTACATCGATGGCTATAACGGGAAATGCGGCAGAATGCATGGTCATTCCTATAAAGTAAAAATGACTGCCAGATCCAATAAGCTGAACCCCTCGGCTTACCTCGATACCGATGATATGGTCTGTGACTTCAAGGAATTGAAATGGGCGGCCCGGGATGCAGAAAAAGGAGGACTGGATCACGGAGTGTTGAATGAACTCATGGAAGTGAACACGACGGCTGAACGCATCGCCGAGTTCCTGCATAAAGAGACGATAAAGAGAATCCCGGATGGGATAGAGCTGACCGTGACCGTCTGGGAAACGGATACCTGCTGGGTAGAATACACCGAATGATGAGTAAGACCGCCAAAGAGTTAACGGACAAACCCCGGGATATTCTGAATGTGGAGTATCCGATCATGGAGCATTTCTATACCATTCAGGGGGAAGGGGCACATACCGGCCGGGCTGCGTACTTTATCCGGACGGCAGGATGTGACGTTCAGTGCTGGTGGTGCGATGTGAAAGAAAGCTGGGAAGAGGAAGGCCATCCCGTATTAAAAGTTTCAGAGCTTCTAGCGGCCGTCAGGCAGAGTAAAGCCGAATTCGTGGTGATTACCGGCGGAGAGCCTCTTATGCACGATCTGCTTCCGCTTACCCAGGCGTTAAAGCGGGAAGGCATCCGTACCCATATTGAAACCAGCGGATCGTCCCCTTTAAGCGGAGATCCGGACTGGATCACCCTTTCTCCCAAACGATTTAAGAAGCCGTTGGACGAGATTTTCCCCTACGTGGATGAGCTTAAAGTCGTCGTTCTTACCTCCAAAGACCTGAAATGGGCGGAAGAGAACGCCGCCAAATGTCCTGAAAATACCCGCCTGTTGCTGCAGCCTGAGTGGGATACACCCAAATCCATTCCTCTTATCGTGGATTATGTAAAAGAACATCCGGAATGGGGAATCAGTTTACAGACCCACAAGTTCCTGAAGGTGCCTTAATGCGTTACCGTAAAGCGGCCGTCATCATCACAGGGGCGAATCGGGGTATCGGGCTGTCCATTGCGAAGGTCTTTTCCAGGGATTCTGATCACAGGCTGATCCTTATTGCCCGGGATACCGATGAGTTGGAGAAAGCCAGAGAGATCTGCCTGCAGGAGGGAGCCGGGGAGGTGGAGGTCATATCGGCAGATCTGACCGATCAGGCACGGCTGGCCGCGATCGACTTTGCCGGCATGCAGCCTTCCATCCTTATTAACAATGCCGGATCTTTTTTATTCAAACCGCTGAAAGACACTTCCCGAGAGGAATTTATCCGGCAGTTTGAGATCAACACCCTGGGGGCTTTTAACCTGACACAGGAGGTGCTTCCGGTACTGAGGGAACAGCGACGCGCGTTGATCGTGAACATCTGTTCCCAGGCCTCTTTAAAAGGCTACAGCGACAGCGGAGCCTATACGATGAGCAAGCATGCCCTTCTGGGCTATACACGCTCCCTTCGCAAGGAATTGATGAATACCGGCATTGCCGTTTCCGCGATCAACCTGGGACAAACCTATTCCACTTCGTGGGAGGGAGTTGATATTGACCCTGATAAACTGATCGACCCCGAAGATGTGGGAACACTCATACTTTCCCTGACTCGCTTAAGCCCCCGCAGCGTGGCTGAGGAAATCACCCTGATGCCCCAGGGCGGGGAAGTGGACCCAATGTGATGAGGTTTCAAGAGTAGATTCTTTTCGTTTTTCGCCACTCATCTGGAATCAATATGGATTATTTTCTCCATATAGTTAATAAATTTTTTGGGCTCGTCAACACGAAAGCCAATACTTTTAAAGTCTTTCTGACGCCCATATAAACCAACTAATGTTTCCTGGCGCTTGAGATGAATAATTACATTAGGGCTTTCTAGTTGATCAAAAGGAGAAAGTTTGATGCTGTGGGCATCGTCCGGAAGTTTACCGGATAAACTGATTTCGTCTATGCTGGCTAAAGGTATTTTCGATTCAGCCATTATCCCATAACGTAAACGCAAGGAACCAGAACCTACTTGTATGGGTCTTTTGGATAACGACCTTGCAAAGCCAAAAAATTGAATCAGGGTGTAGCAACTAAGCCCGGTTAAGATCCAGGCAGCTGTGTGATTCCATTGAGAGAGCAGAAAATGAACAGCTACAGTTTCGACGATAATGAGGAATATCAATCCCCAAAACATCGAAGGAGTGCCACTTTTCGTGTGACAAGAAAATTCGTTTTCTCTTAATTGCTTAGATGACCAATTAAAAAAGCCGTAATAAAGAACCGCTATTTCGATAGCAAAAAAGAAAGAAATTTTTCGAGGCAGGATATCCTGAGTGACTTTCTGTAAGGCGGAAAAGAAATCGTTGTCAATATCTGTCTCAGAGTGAATCTTCTTCAGTACGTTCCTGGCTTTTAAAGCAATAAAAGCCACTACAAACACCTCAATAAGAGGCAAGATCCAGTTCTCAAAATAATCCAGGTAAAAAAGATTTTCTTTTGTAAAAAAAAGATTTCCAATCAATAACCCGGTTATCATGACCGGAAATACTGTCAAAGCAGGAATATTTGTTTTGCGGATAAGTAAATAATAGATAAGTGGTATACACACGACAAGATCTAAGCTGACAGCGAGGCTAAGGCTTTCCCTCATCGGAATAGAAGGAGTAGTCATGATAAGTATCAGAGTTCCAAAGAGTAGCAGAGGTACTCCCAATATGGCAATTCTGTAAAGTGCTGAATTCAGAATCATGATCCCTGGATTACTTGAAGGAGCTTAAGAGCTTTGTCAGCGTACGGTCAAAGTCTTTTTCAATCTGAGGTTTAAAGGTTTTGCCGGTCAACAAGCTAAACAATTCAGCATACCGCTCATATACTTCAATGCGGAAGGAATCCGGCAGGTCGGGTAGTGTCTGTCCGTCCAGTCCCCTGAATTCATGATCCATCAGCCACTCACGGAGAAACTCTTTGGACAGTTGTTTCTGTGGCTCACCGCCGGCCTGACGCTCTTCATAACCTTCCAGATAGAAATAGCGGGAGGAGTCGGTGGTATGAACTTCATCGATCAGTGTCAGTTCCCCGTTGTATAGCCCGAATTCATATTTGGTATCCACCAGGATCAAGCCCCGTTCCTCAGCCACTTCGCTTCCGCGGGCAAAGAGCCTGAAGGCGACCTCACGGATCTCACTCCATAACTCCTCCGATACAATTCCTCTTTTCAGGATCTCAGCTTCCGAGATATCCTCATCATGTCCTTCAGTCGCCTTGGTGGCCGGAGTAAGCAGTGGTTCGGGGAATTTATCGTGCTCTTTCATGCCCTCAGGCAGCGGGGCTCCACAGAGTTCCCTCTGTCCCGACTTATAGGTTCTCCAGGCATGGCCGGTCAGGTACCCCCGGATCACCACTTCGATGGGGATGGGCTCGCATTTCTTTCCGATCGTTACATTCGGATGGGGAACATCGATGACATGGGTTGGTACGATGTCTTTCACCTTTTCGAAAGAGAAGGCCGCCATTTGATTCAGGATCTGACCTTTAAAAGGGATAGCCTGCTTCATGATATGGTCGAAAGCGGAAATACGATCGGTTACCACGATTCCCAGCACTTCATCGGAAAGGGTATAGACCTCGCGTACTTTACCCTTGTAGGGCTTGCCAAAACCTTTGGCATGTGTTTCTTTGATGCAATGATTAAGGGCTTCCTGTGGATCGATAGAAGGTGTCACAGCTGAAGTATTAAGATTTTTGAGTGGAACCCCGCTCAACCAGTACCGGGTCTATGGTGGTCTGGTTAAGCTCACTGTCGGGGTTTTTGATGATTTCTGCCAGCCGGGCAGTGGCCTGAACCCCAATGTCGTGCATCTTCTGATCGATGGTGGTCAGGTCCATGTACCTGGAGAACTTGATATTGTCGTAGCCCATCAGTCCGATGTCTTCCGGAACTTTCATACCAAGCTTGGAAAGGGCGTGCAAGGCGCCCAGAGCCTGCGTATCGTTGGAACAGAAGATGGCATCGGGAAATTTGCCCAGTTTTTCATATTTGTGGATGGCCTCGAAGCCCGCTTCCTCGGTGAAGCCCCCGTGCTTTTCAGAGTCACCCGTCACAAAAAGTTCTTTATCGATCTTCATTTTATAATTTTTGAGCGCGTCCATAAAGCCACGGGAACGCTCAGATGCCGTTCTGTTGACCGAGTGCGTGGAGATCATGCCGATACGTTCGAAGCCTTTTTTTACCAGGTGTTCACCGGCCATATACCCGCCCCTGTAATCATTCATCATAAAATAGTTGTAGGAGGGATGTTTGGAATTTACCAGTACAATCGGGATGCCGGTAGCCTGCAGCATTTCATGAACTTCCTCTCTCACATCGATGGAGAGAAGGATAACGGCATCAGCAGTGCCGCGATCGAAGAAACTCTGGACCGCTTCTTCAGGATTTCTGGACCCGGTGTTGTACATAATTATATCCAGATCCATGTTCCTGATTTCATCCTTCACGCCTTTAAGAACTTCATTAAAGAAGGGGGTGGTAAACGAGGGAACCGCAATAGCCAGCATCTGTGGTTCTTTGCTGGCCAGTTTCCGGGCACTGACCTGAGGCCTGAAGTTCAGGTCTTTGATGGCTTTTTTAACCTTCTTTTTCGTTTCCTCAGAAACATTGGGTGAATTGTTCAACACCCGTGAAACCGTGGAAATGGCTACCCCCGCAACCTTAGCCACTTCATATATAGTCACTTTTTTATTCATACCTGAAAATGTTCGTTTAATGCCCCGAAGACAGGAAGTTAACCAGGTTAACAAAAGCTGCCTCCCTGAACAGAAGCCGGATTATAACCATCTTATTCAGAAGATGTAATGCGTTGCTGAATATTTCTTTTATGTATATGGGGAACTATTTAGCGAATTACTGGCATTATGGGTACTGTAGATTATTCATCATGACCAATATACTTCGCATACCATATTCCCTGTTCCGCCCGATCTATGAGAGAACCTCGTTCCATAAATCCGTGATTGAGGATGTTTCGGACGAAGAGTTAAAAGAAGCTTACCGACACTGCAGGGAGATCACTCGCCGGTATGCCAAAACCTTTTATATGGCTACCCGATTTTTGCCGAATGAAAAGCAGCGCGGGATCTTTGCCATTTACGGCATGTGCCGTTATCTGGACAATTTGGTTGATGAATGCGAAGACCTTGTATCGCAGAGGGAGCTCAGCCTGGATGATGTAGATGCCAGGCTGAACGCTTTCCGTGACAGCCTGAAAAGAGTATATGAAGGAGAGACGGTTAGTGATCCGATACTTCTGGCCTTTTCAGACACGCTTAAGATATACAAGATCTCCTTTGAACTGCCCTGTCTGCTGATCGAGGGAGTCAGGCAGGACCTGGTCAAAAGCCGGTATAAAAATTTTCAGGAAGTTTATGATTACTCCTATAAAGTGGCTTCCGTGGTAGGCTTGATGACGAGCGAGGTTTTTGGGTATGAAGGTGAAAGCGCCTTGCGCTATGCCACCGATCTCGGCATAGCCATGCAGCTGACCAATATCCTGAGAGACGTGGGTGAGGACCTCCGGCGCGGACGCATCTACCTACCGGAAACCGATATGAAGATGTTCAATGTCAGCGAGTCGCAGCTATATAACGGCGACATCGATGAGAACTTCCGAGACCTGATGCGCTACCAGATCCGGAGAGCGAGGGCGTATTACCAGAGCGCGGATCGCGGGATCGTCATGCTTTCCAAAGACAGCAGACTGCCCGTTTATCTTGCACGGCATAACTACAGCCGCATCCTGGATAAGATCGAAGAGAACGAATACAACGTACTGGACCAGCGTGCCTATCTGAATCAGTCCGAAAAGCTTTCCATTATACCCAAAGTGCTGTTCGAGATGCGAGCGGCAAGCTAAATCCTCTTGGTTAATCTTTAGCTAAAGTCCTATAATTGAGGAAACTGAAAACCTCAAGGAAATCATGCCGGAAATCAAGAAAATTCTCATCGCCAACCGGGGAGAAATTGCTCTTCGCGTAATACATACCTGTAAGGAATTAGGGATCAAATCCGTGGCCGTTTACTCCCTCCCGGATGCCGCTTCCCCCCACGTAATGCACGCCGATGAATCTGTTTTCATAGGCGAGGCGGCTTCTTCGGAAAGCTATCTGGTGATGGATAAGATCATCGATGCCGCCAAACAAACCGGAGCGGATGCCATTCACCCTGGCTACGGTTTCCTTAGTGAGAATGCCGCTTTTTCTCAACGCTGTGAAGATGAAGGCATTATTTTCATCGGCCCCAAGCCGCACGCCATCAAAGTAATGGGCGACAAGACAGCGGCCCGTGAACTGGTGACCGAACTGGGCATCCCCACGCCGCCGGGCCTCAAGTCCGAACTCAAGGATCTGGAAGAAGCCGCCAGGATCGCTGACGAGATCGGCTATCCCATTCTGGTGAAAGCTGCTGCCGGAGGTGGAGGTAAGGGCATGCGGATCGTGTATAAAAAAGAAGAGTTTGAAAGCAGTATCAAGGCCGCGAAATCGGAAGCCAGAAACGCGTTTGGGGATGATCGTATCTACATAGAGAAGTACCTCGAGGAACCCCGCCATGTTGAGTTTCAGATTCTGGCAGATATGCATGGAAATGTGGTTCATTTATTTGACCGGGAATGTTCTGTGCAGCGTCGTCATCAGAAAGTCATAGAAGAAGCCCCCTGCGCCTTGCTCACAGACGACCTCAGGGCGCGGATGGCCGAAAGTGCTATCAAAGCCGCTGAAGGGTGTGACTACATCGGTGCAGGTACCATTGAATTTCTGGTGGACAAGCATCTGAACTACTACTTTCTGGAGATGAATACCCGTCTTCAGGTGGAGCATCCGGTCACAGAAATGATAACAGGGGTGGATCTGGTAGCTGCCCAGATCCGGGTAGCGGAAGGAAAAGAGCTTGACTTCAAACAGGAAGACCTGTCAATAAACGGTGCTTCTATCGAATGCCGGATCTACGCGGAGGATCCAGAGAATAATTTCCTGCCGAGTACAGGCTTGCTGACCAAACACAGGGTCCCCACCGGCGATGGCATCAGAGTGGATGCCGGGGTGGAGGAAGGACAGCCCGTTACCATCAACTACGATCCCATGATCTCGAAACTGACGGTGCATGGCAAAGACCGGGATCATGCCATTCAGAGGATGCTCAGGGCGCTGGAGGAATATGAAATTGCGGGCTGCAGAACCACCATCCCGTTTTGTGAGTTTACCCTCCGCCACAAGGCTTTCCGTTCGGCTAAATATGATACTCACTTTGTAAAGGAACATTTCAATCCGGAAGCCCTCTATTCGGGGGTGAGCGATGAAGTACTGGCTCTGACCGCCTCATTGCTGAAGCTGGAACAGGAGCATAAAGCTGAAGCGGCTACTGTCGGATCAAACGGAGAGATTACAGACTGGTGGAGAAACCGGAGGTAAACCCTTGAGCGAACAGGAACAGAAGTTATTTAGTCAGCTTGAAAAGCTGGCTACTGAACAGAGGAATCCGGATTCTATGGAGATCGACCTGGCTTCACCTGAAGAGATCGTCTCTCTGATCAATGAAGAGGATCAGAAGGTGGCTGTGCTTGTGAAAGAGCGCCTCCCGGTCATTGCCCGCGCGGTTGAAGCCGTTAGCGATGCATTTTCACTGGGAGGCAGGCTTTTGTATTTCGGAGCGGGCACCAGCGGCAGGCTGGGGGTGGTTGACGCCTCCGAATGTCCTCCCACTTTTGGCAGCAACCCGGAACAGGTTCAGGGTTTTATTGCGGGTGGTAAAGAAGCCATGTTTACAGCGCAGGAGGGCGCCGAGGACTCCGAAGAGGTAGGCGAAAAAGCGGTGGAAGAGGTGAAAGCCGCCCCTCCGGATATCATTTGTGGTATCGCGGCCAGCGGACGTACACCATACGTTCACGGAGCCCTGAAGGAAGCCAAAAGCAGAGGATGCAGGACCATCTTTATCACGACGGTTCCGGCCGAACAACTGAATATTGAGGCCGATATCATCATCGATGTTCCTGTTGGCCCCGAGGTGATCATGGGAAGCACCCGCATGAAAAGCGGCACGGCCCAGAAGATGATACTGAATATGATTAGCACCGGCGCTATGATCCGCCAGGGCAAGATCTATGAAAATGTGATGGTGGATCTTCAGCTGACGAATAAGAAGCTGGTTGAACGCGCCAAACGGATTCTGATGTTGTTTACCGAGATCGGCTACGAAGAAGCCGGTAAATTACTCGAAACTTCGGGGGGTCATGTGAAAACCGCTCTGGTGATGCAGCTTGGAAATTTAAACCGCAATGAAGCCCGGGCGTTACTTAAAAAGCATAACGGATTTATCAGAAAAGCACTCACGGAGGTCCGAAAAGGATGAAAACTGTATTCAGTTTTTTTATCTGGTTCTATTTTATCATCCTGTTCATCGTCTTTTTTGTGATCATTTTTTTGGCCTTTCTGGTCACCTTTCCCTTTGACCGCTACCGGAAGATTCCAAATTACATACTTTCCTGGATGGCCTGGTTCATGATGAAGGGGAGTCCGGGCTGGAAGATCACCATGCAGGGGCTTGAGCACTATGATCCATCCAAGCCCACTATTTTTGTGGGAAACCATCAGAGCTTTCTGGATATGGCGCTCATCTATCAGCTGCCGTGGCAGATGAAGTGGGTCTCCAAGCAGAGCCTGGCCTATATACCGGTAATGGGCTGGCTGGTATGGCTTACCGGTCACCTCACCATAAATCGTTCTAAGAAATCCGCGGTGAAAAGGCTTTCCAGCCTGGTGAAGCCTCTGAAGGATAACGTTCCGGTTATGATCTTTCCCGAAGGAACGCGCTCTACCGACGGGGAGTTGAAACCCTTCAAAAACGGAGCATTTCTACTGGCCAAGGAATACGGATTCCGGATACAGCCAATTGTCATAGACGGCGGGCATATCGCACTCAGGTCCGGTTCAAAGCTGGTGGAGCCGAAAGTCAATTTTAGCCTTTCTATCCTGGAGCCGATATCCAGTGAAAATTTTGAGAGCATGCAGTCGTTGAAAACGCATACCTATGACCTGATTGCAAAGGAATTAAAACGGATCCGCGCTTAGTTGGATGTCAAAAAGCTCTATATCATCTATCACAGTATCGGCTATAAGAACCGGATGATGTCATCCATCATCGTGGCTCAGCTCTTTCTGATAGCTATATTCAGATTTTGGCCTCACACTCCGGTTGAGGATGATCAGCCGGAATATACCCCTGTAAGGCAGGAAGTTTTTGTGGAAGAAATTATCAATACCCGGCAGGATGCCGCTCCCGCGCGCCCTCCGAAGCCGCAGATTCCCGTTCCCGTACCTACCGATGAGGTTATTGAAGATGATATCGACTTCCTGGAGTTTGATTCAGAATTATCGCTGGATCCGCTGGGAGAAGGGGTGGTGGGACAAACCGGAGACTCTGACCAAATCGTCGGGAGTCCGGACCGGCGCCCTTCCTTACTGAAGATCGTTGAGCCCACCATGCCCGACGAAGCGCGCAGGGCGGGAATCAAGGCGGAAGTGTACGTGACCTTTCTGGTGGGCAGAGACGGGACGGTTGAAGATTATTTCGTAGATGAAATTCGGAAGTACACTGCTGACGGGAACCGGTTTGAGATTGTGAACGAGATCGGCTATGGGATCATTGCCGCAACCCTTGAAGCCGCGGCTCAGTGGAAGTTCAAGCCGGCCATGGATGGGGGAGAACCTGTCAAAGCCTACACCACCCAGGTTTTTTCATTTGGCTTCTAATCACCGTTGATAACGGATATAATTAACTCTATCTTTGTCGCCCTTTTAGGAGAGGTGCCGGAGCGGTCGAACGGGCTCGCCTGGAAAGCGAGTGTGCCCCCATAGGGGTACCGAGGGTTCGAATCCCTCCCTCTCCGCTAAAGCCTCACGAATGTTTGTGGAAAGCATTGGTGGGGCTTTTTTTGTTGGGGTTACCCACCAAAAAAGGTGGATATCTGGTGACCAATTGAACATAGAATATACATAGGTCACCGACATGAAGAATTATACCCTCACTTTTATCCTGCGTAAGCATAAGAAGAAACCGAACGGAACTTGCCCATTATATGGACGCATTTCGGTCGGATCTGATCGCGCAGAATTCTCAACAAAGAAATATATCAAACCTGCGGACTGGAACGCAAAGTATCAGAAAGTATCCGGAAGCAGTCAGTACCAGAAGGAGATCAACACCTACCTGGATCTACTCAAGGTAAAGGCACTGAAAGAATTCAATAAGCTCTTATTGGAAGACAAGCCCTTCACGGCCAGAGAACTAAAAGACCGGGTTATTGGAAAACATCAGGAAGTTCGGATGATCCTCTTCGAGTTTGACCTGCACAACCAACAGATCAAAGAACTGATCGGATTCGAGTATGCCAAAGCCACCTACACAAAGTACAACCGGATCAGAGATTGTCTGGCCGAGTTTATCAAGAAGAATAAGGGAAGAAACGATATTCCATTCAGTGATATCGATCTGGAATTCATTCACAACTTTGAACACTTTCTGAAGACCAAACTCAACATCGGGCATAACACCACGATGAAATACCTGGACGGTGTAAAGAAGCTCTGTCTGAAGGCTTTTAATAATGGATGGATACCAAGGAACCCTTTTGCCAATTTCAGAAGGACAGAGGAGAAGAAGATTCCGAAGTTTCTCGATGATCAGGAATTAAAGGCTATCCAGGAGCTCAACCTTTCGGCCTTCGAACGACTGGACAAGGTTCGGGATGCCTTCATCTTTTTCTGCTTCACCGGGTTGAACTATAAAGATCTGAAAGAGCTCACCTATATGAATATCCGGCACGATGGGGAAGAGGTCTGGATCAATACTAGGAGGACCAAGACCAAAGAACCGGTTCGGTTAATTCTGTTGCCACCGGCCCGGCGGATCTATGAGAAGTATCAGACCTTAGATGCTCAGGTATCCGACCCGGTGATGCCCGTTCCGTCGAATCAAAAGTGCAATGCCTACCTTAAAGAGATTGCGGATCTGGCGAGGGTGCAAAAGCATCTGACCTTTCATATGTCACGACACACCTTCGCAACTACGGTCACTCTGAATAAAGGGGTGCCCCTAGAAGTAGTTCAGATCTTGATGGGGCATAGTTCCAGAAGCTCAACGGAGCATTATTCAAGAGTGAGTGGAAAATATATTATGAACCACCTTAGGAGCCTGGATTGGTAACTATTCTACTATGAATAAATCGACGTTTGTATCTTTTACGTATTCAAACATTTTATACTTCGATGCTAAACCAAACATTTGTGTAGTATCTTGGAGTTTAGGAGAATTGAACCTTTCTGGTTTATTAGTAAAAACCATATATAGAAACACTTCTGAAGCACTTAAGGAGTCTCTCAAATAAGTAGCTAGTATTTGCTTTTCCACTTTCTCGAGAGATGATGACTCTATAAATTTTAATATGTTGTATATGAAATTTATGAAAGGAACCACGTAGTCAACACTTCTCAAAAGTGTTTGTTTCCTAGCATCAAATTTTTTGACATGAGATGCTACATTTCTATTATCTCTTTCTATTATTTCAAGGGTATCGTTCAGCATCATTACTATTGCATCTTCACCTGTTAAACTGTTTTCTTGTTGGACCTTTTCCGATTTATTCAACAATGACTTAGGCACGTATTTAATACCACTAAGACGAATGTCTTTTTTAGTTAACAAATTGAAAAAAATTTCATAGGTACTTGTCCTCGTTGAAATATCAATTTGTTTATTAAAAGCCTTTTCCGATTTAGTTAAGTGCTCAACTTGACGATTACTAAAATCAACTTGAGCCTTGTAGGTAAGGTAAACCAACACAATTGTCGTAATTGCTACGAAAAGTCCAAGTGTGCCAGATAAATAATCTCCAAAACTTCCCCAATCAGAAAATTTTGTTGAAAAACTCCAGAAACTAAATACTTTTAACGGTGCAAGTATTATTATTGATATTAGGATTACAGATACTATTCCGAAACACCACTTTAATTTTTTGTTCATACTTCTAAATGATTCTAGTTTGAAAACGGTTGGTGCTTCGCGGTCTCCGGGGGTTCGAATCCCTCACTCTCCGCATATCCCAAAAACCCCGAATAAGGGGTGAGAACCCACTTTTTAGCTAATCTAAAAAGCCACCCCCGAAGGAGTGGCCCATATGATAATATATGATATGGTTCTTATCGAACCAATTGATTATAATCAATTTATTGTATCACAAAAAATCATTAAATGGAATATTATTTAATAGACTGTAGGTCTTTCTTTGTAGAGCATATATTTGACATAATTACACTTATAGTTGCAGGCTTTATATTTGTTTATGAAAGGAGAAGACTTACGGAAAGCAGAAAGAAAATTCTTTACGAGCAGTTTTCTTTATTTGCAGAGAATATTCATAAATACTATGAAAATAAGACTAGGTATAAATCAGCATCCAATTACAATTCAAATTCTGAAACTATAGAGAATGGAATTTCTAAATACAGAGAACTCATTAAGAAGAATTCAGAAACCAAGAGCTTTCGAGAGGTCAATAAAGCTTACAAAGAAATGACAAGAATTTTAGTAGCTTTCAATTTGGCGATTACTTCAATTGAGATAGAATTGATTACCGAGTATTAAGTAAAGGGTACCGACAAAGGGCAGGAGGAAGGCTGATCTAAAATACTGGTGACCCTTTGGGGAACACCTCGGAATTTATTACACTCTTTCAGTCATCAGATATTCGTAAGAGGTGTTTCCGGGGTTCATTGAGAATCCCTCCCTCTCCGCTCAACTACTCCCGAATGTGTTCGTGATTCGTTGAGCAGGCTCCTGAGAGTTTGCTCAACGAGTGTGTTCCTGGTGGATCAGTGTGTGTGGCCGTACGTGCCATAAAACTGTGATCAATATAATGACGCTTTTCTGTTTCATTGGATTTCCTCCGGACTAGTGGTAAGGCATGTCTTCAGCTGTATGGCCCATATACACATGGCCGTGATTCATAATTATGGTTTCTTAATGTGAAGCTATTCCGGAAGTGTGTATTATCCGATAATGGGTATGGAGTAAGTCTCCATAAATTTTCACTAAATAATAAGAGATGGCTAGAATACGTATATCGGCATGTCTGATGGGAGCGATTCTGACGGTGATGGCCTGCGACCTGGTTCCAAGTAAACCTGATTTCAGGACTTCTCACAAGCTTGAATTGCCATTATTGAATCAGAAAACCTTTGTGTTTTTGGGGGATAGTACCGGAGCATTGATTGACAGTACCAGTGAAGACTTCGATTCGCTATTTACAATTGGCGGCGATGGACTCATTTCCATTTCCACTGAAGAAGAGTTAGATCTGGGAGACTTGAATGATGCCATTCCTGAAGTGGACGGATCCACCACCACCTTTAACTCGCAGGTAGGCGAAATAGAGTTGGGCAGTTTTTCTTCATCGACAGGAAATATAGGCGAAGCCAATTTTCAGGATTTGACAGGGATACCTCCCGGAACAGTCAATTCAGGAGACCCTGTCCCACCTCAAGGTGCTTTGATCGAAACTACAATCGACCTTGACACCGACTATTTTGTAAGCGCCACTATGAGCAGTGGAGCAATTCTGATCCAGGTTACAAATAATCTTGGGTTCAATTTAGATGATATTAATGTTACTCTTATTTCTGATCCGAACCCTGGATCAACTGGAGATGAAGCAGATGTTACTTCCGGCTCATCTGGATCAGTACTCCACGGTGGGCAAGGGTCAATCTTACTAAGTTTTTCGCCGAGTGACTTCTTGGCCAATCCTCAAATAAGAGTTTCTATAGAATGGTCAACTCCACAAACTTTTCAAGCGTCACCCGTTTCATTAGTTGTAACTAGCGCTGAAGGACAGAACCTGTTTGCTTCATCCGTAACGGCCAATGTGGAGTCACAGAACTTCAGTACCAGTAACACTTCCAGTTTTACAAACACCGAGTTCCAGTTTACCGACCCTTCACACTATATCGAACTCAGCGGCGGCCAGATCTCGATTACAAACTTTGTGAATAACCTGGGCATCGATATTGAAACACTTCAGATTTCCTTCCCGGATATACGGAATGGCAGTTTTACAGCCGCTGACAGCCTGGTGATCAATTACCCGGTTATAGCCGCCAATTCCAGTGCTGCTGATCAGTTTATCGACCTTACCGGCTACCGGATCTACGCTCTGGGGAACAGCGTATCCTATAATATTGTGGCCGCCACGGAAAATACCCAAACCGGAGGTGCCGGTGCCGTCACTATTTCAGAAACCGATTTCGTATCCGCTGATGTGGATATTTCCGGTTTGACGATAGCCGAAGCTTTCGGGACGGTTCTTACCCAGGAAGTGACCCTGGGAGATGATGATCCTTCCAACGGAACAGATGTGCTGGATATATACAACAGCATGGAAGTGGAACTGACCGAAATCGACGGACTGGATTCGTTTTCAGATCAGTTTGATGGTCTGGATTTTACCAACCCCCAGATCAGCATCAATTATCAGAAGAGCTTCGATATTGAAACGACGGTGTACGGAGTTCTGCTTGGCATAAATAACGACGGGACAGCCGTTTACCTGACGGGAAATGCAGGGAGTGCCTACGAAGTTCAGCCCGCTGATCCCGTTACCGGCCTACAGTCGAATGGGGTGGATATCCCCAAAAGCAGTATGATCAAGTTTAGCCTGGGTGCGGGGGCCGCTGGAAACATTCAGTTTGACAGCACCACCACGAATGTGGCAGAATTTCTGAATAACCTGCCAAGCGAGATTCGGTTCATTGGCAAGGCCGTGGTAAACGAAAGTGGTGGAGATGCCTCCATTGCCACACCCCTTACTTTTGATCCTACTTTCAGCGTGGATCTGCCTCTGCAGTTCCAGACTACTACCGCGGCGTCTTTCACTGACACTCTGGAAAGCGATCTTTCTGATCTGCCTTCCTCGGAAAAGGGAGATGAACAGACACTGGAAAGCGGTCAGTTTTATCTGATCTATACCAATAACCTGCCGCTTGGACTTGATATCCAATTGAATTTTCTGGATTCACTGGACAATGAGATCCCCGAACTGAGTTTGCCCGTGAGTGGTGAGTCGCTGGGGCTGATTGCCTCACCGATAGATCCGGCTACAAGGTTTTCAACGGGTGCAACCGAGCAATCCCTTATTTTTTCGGTGAGTGAGAGCCAGCTTCCGCTGCTTTACAGAACCCGGAAGATCGAACTTACAGCAACTATGAATACGACGGCTAACGGGGAGGTGAAGTTAAGGGCGAGTGATTCCGTGATACTTAGCTTCGGTGCTAAACTCTCGCTGGGCAACAAAGTGGGAGGCGAATAATGAAAAAGCTATTTAACATAACGCTACTGTGTTTACTTGCGGGCACTTCGACCGTGCTGGCTCAGTCCAGACACTACAATACAATGAGCCTGGGTATGGGAGAAGGAGGAACGGCATACGTGGACGGTTATCATGCCAACTTCATAAACCCGGCCAATCTGATGCTGAATAAGGGCAGAAAGCCCGGTACAACGCTCGGGTTATTCGGAGGCTTCGGGGTACGGGCCGGCGGTACGCTGGTTAATCTGGATGCCTATGAAGAGTACCTGACCAAAGGATTGACCCTGGAAGGGGCGTTAGCCGAAGAAGCGCTGAACGCTTTCTTTGGATCAGACATGAATAACTTCAGGGACGTGTCAGCTACGGTGAATGTGGTTCCCTTTGGTTTCTCAAAAAGAAACTCCAAAAGTGCCTTCAGCTTGTCCACGCGGGCACGGGTTACGGAAGATTTCAGAGTCAATCGGGGCTTCGGGGCGCTGAGTGTCTATGGATTAGACCCCGACCAGTTTTCAGAAGAGACCCCGGTAGATTTCGACCTGGGTGTTCTGGCCTTTTCTGAAGTATCCTTAGGGGTGGCCTTCGAAGTACTTCGGCTGCCCGATCTGCTGTTTGCTAAAAACGTGCGTATTTACGCCGGTATAGCTCCCAAATACCTGGTGGGGGTACAGTATAGTCAGCTTGACTTCAATTCCTCCTTTTTGCTGGAAACCAGGAATGTGGGTGGTCAGCGATTTGTGGATCGTATCTATCAGGACTTCAATTACAGCTTACTGGCCGCCGGCGATTTTGCCCAGGACCTGAAAGACTTTGAGGAAGCCTATGCCATCGACGATCAGGCGAAGCCGGAAGACTATATCTCCGATCCAACTGATTATGCAAGCATCAATGCGTCCGGTTTCGGGGTTGATATGGGTGCCACTATGGAAATGGATATTTCCGGCGTTCCGATACTGGACGGGTTGTTCGGAAAGAAAAAGACCCTGAGAGTTTCCATGTCGGTGACGGATCTGGGATCCATCAACTTCGATCAGACCCCGGTGAGGATCAGTGCTGCCGGTACGCTGGATTATCAGGGAGCGGATGACAGTGAAGGTAGTGTTGATGATTATTTTAATAACCTGGTTGACAGCCTTCAGAACGATGTGTACCTGAATTTCGATTCTGAGGACATTGACAGTTATAAATACGAATTACCGGCCATGTATAATTTTGGCGCTTCCCTGGTCATGGGTCGCCTGACCGTAGCTGCAGATTATGGTTTCGGGTTCAACGACAACGGAACCAACAGCAGAAGGAGCGCCTTAAACCTGGGTGCCGAATATCGCTTATTCGGGCTGGTGCCGATCCGTGCCGGAACCCGGCTTGGAGGCTACAGCTCTAAGGCTTATTCCGCCGGAATCGGCTTGGATCTTTCCTTCCTGGAGCTGAGTGTGGCTGCTTCGGTAGTAACCAACACCGGAGAGAACGGAGGATCGGCTGCCGTAGCCATGAGCGGACTGCAGTTCCGGTTCTGATCCGGTATCCCGAAATGAATTACTGACAAGGTTCGTTATTTGATCAAACTCCGATCAGATGTCGAACCTTGCTATTTTTGAGATAGTCGCTTTTTTCCTGGCGCAAACTGGATAAAAAAAGAAGCCGGTACCTCGATAAAAAGATCAGAGAGTTGAACAAGAAGGGAATCTGCGCCGGCATTCAGGTGAATGAAGAGGGGCGGATAGCCGGAACCGCTAATCGAACAGACCTTCTTCATAAAAAACGATCCACATGTACCTCTTTCGGGAGGACTTCGCCATCGATCAAGTGCTTTGTCAGACATTCCGCCAGAAAAGAGCTGTACAACAGTCCCTTGGATCCCAGACCGGTTAGCACCGAGTGATGGGGATATTCCGGGTGTGTCCCGGCTATAGGCATCTTACCGGGAGTGCTGGCCCTTATCCCGGCCCATTGATCCACCGGCTCGGAATGTTCTTTGAGCAGTGGCATAACCTTCTCCAGCCTGCCGAGCAGGTAGTTCAAGCCTTGTTTATCGGGCTCCTCATGGCTGAAGTCATGTTCATAAGTACTCCCGACAGCGAAGCTGTCCTTCCGGAAGGGCGTGTAGTATCCGAGCGATGACACGGAACTTTCGAAGGGAAAGCCGCCCTCATGCCTCAGTATGGCTAGCTGGCCTTTCACCGGGTGCAGCGGAAGAAAGCCCCAGGGTTTGATGTTGACGGAGTGATTGCCCGCGGCGGTAATGAAATGACGTGCCCGGAGCTCACTTCCGTTGCTCAACAATACTCTGTGTCCCTCGATCTGATAAGAATGGCCTTCGCAGAAATAAACTCCTCTTTTGATGAGCTGTTCCGCAAACTTCTGCAGAAAGAGAACCGGTTGTACGGTTGCACCCGCGTTGATCCTGATCGCTCCGGTTATACACTTCACGCCGGGGTAGTCCTTCAGGAATCGGCCCTCATCTATCCATTCGCACCATCCATCCGGCCAGGTACTTTTTTCAAAGTTTTCCCTCATTCTCCGGGCAATCTTCTGTGTGGAAGCTGGACGGATGACACCATTCTTCCGGAACAGAGTTTCATCCGTATCTTCCTGTACTTTTTCGAGAGTCTGGTACGCCGATCGGACGCAGTCAGCAGCCCGCCAGCTTTGGTAGGCGTATCGACCGGTAGCAGGATTCAGGAGAGCCGAAGGAGTACCGGAGGCACCGGCTCCAGTATGATTCGGATCAACCACCACCACGGATTTTTCCCGTTCACTCAATCGGTCCGCCACACACAGACCGGCAATGCCAGCTCCGAGTACGCAAAAATCAAAGTCCATATAACTCAGTCAGGTAATCTGAAACCCGGTCGGAGGTCGTGAACCTGACTCCGGCGACAGCCATCTCTTTCATCGCGGTGTCAACCGATCCATTCAGGTCGATCCCCCGAACGGCATCTTCAACGAGGTAGGCCTGAAAGCCCTCCTGCACCGCATCCAGTGCAGACCATTTGACACAGAAGTCGGTAGCCAGGCCGGTAAAGAAGAGGGTTTCGGCTCCCATTTCTTTTAAGAATCCCTTAAGCCCGGTGGTGGTAGAATGATCATTCTCATAGAAAGCGGAGTAGGAGTCGATGGAGGAGCGGTATCCCTTTCGAATGACCAAATGGGTGTTCAGCGTTTGAAGGCCCGGATGAAAATCAGCTCCGCGACTCCCCTGAACGCAGTGATCGGGCCAGAGCACCTGAGTACCATAATCCATCTCAATGGTTTCATAAGGTTCTTTACCCTCGTGATTGGAAGCAAAACTTGCATGATCTGCGGGGTGCCAGTCCTGCGTTTGGACAACGATCGGAAATAATGAACTGAGTTTATTAATAGGGGGGATGACCTCACCGCCGTTGGGGACGGCCAGTCTTCCACCCGGACAAAAGTCATTCTGTACGTCAACAATAATCAGTGCATGCATAGTTTTTCTTAGCGGTCGGAGTTTTGGATTAAATGGTCTCTTAGCGATTTAAGTTCAGAAGTGATACCGACCTTATAAACATGGGGATTATCAAATCGTTTGTGCTCGGGATTGAGCCTCGAAAGTTGAGTTTTTGCATAGGCTGCACTTTCGTTCACCTCCGGGATTCTGATGGTAACGGTACCATTTCTTACGACAGGATGCAAGAGCTTAACCGATTGATAGCCAGTAACTTTAGTCTTTTTGGCAGGAAAGTAGGGGTGCTCGATCAAAGTGACTTTGTCTTCGCCGGAGAGCGAGATTCCGTCCGCGTAGAAACTACCGTCCTTGTTCAGAAAGCGCGTGATGTCTTTGGAGCCCGGAAGGGTGATCTTTTCCACGTTCTCTGAGATCTTGAGTTTGGGTTTGCCGTTTACGGAGCTGAGTTTATAGACCCCGTCGAGCGCCGGATTATCGTAAGCCGTTACCAGTTTGGTTCCTACTCCGAACATATCGATCGGGGCCTTCTGATCCAGTAAACTTTTGATCAGGTGTTCGTCCAGCTGATTGGATACGGCAATTTTTACGTACCGGAGTTCCGCCTTATCCAGCTGATTTCGTGATTTTTTTGACAGGTAGGCCAGGTCTCCGCTGTCCAGCCGTATCGCCTTCAGCTTGTGGCCCTTTTCTTCCAGTTCCTTGGCTACCTGTATCGCATTGGGGACCCCGCTGTCAAG
The DNA here is from genome assembly GCA_965267385.1 of Balneola sp. Taxonomy (GTDB): domain Bacteria; phylum Bacteroidota; class Rhodothermia; order Balneolales; family Balneolaceae; genus Balneola. The sequence goes on along the minus strand of OZ253957.1, from coordinate 1,439,444 downwards.
GGTGTCGTAAGTGTCGACCAGCAGTACGCAGTTGTCGGGATAATATTCCGCATATTTCCGGAAAGCGGTGAGTTCGTCTTCAAAAGATTGTATCCAGGAGTGCGCCATGGTTCCGCTAACATTAAGTCCGAATTCCATTGCTGCGTACACATTGGAAGTTCCGTCCAGTCCCCCGATGATACACGCTTTGGACGCCTGAATACCCCCATAGCCCTGCGATCGTCTCAGGCCGAAGTCCAGGACAGCCCGCTCACCTGCAGCCTGACGGATCCTGGCGGACTTAGTAGCGATGAGCGATTCGAAGTTAAGGATGTTAAGCAGCAGGGTTTCTATGATCTGGCATTCGATGACATTGCCTGAAACCCGAACCACAGGCTCATTCGGAAAGATCACTTCACCCTCTTTGACGGAATGGATGTCTCCGCTGAATCTGAATTCGGTGAGATATTCCAGAAATTCAGGCCGGAACCCTTCCGCCCGCAGATATTCCAGCTCCTCTTCATGAAACCGGAATCCACGGATCAGATTGAGGAAATCGCTGATGCCTGCAAAAAGTACATATCCACCCTCAAAAGGAAGTTTTCGGAAGAAGTAATCGAAGGTGGCCTGATCGTTCTTACGGCCGGAGAGAAAGTATCCCTGGGCCATAGTAAGCTCATAAAAGTCGGTGTAGATAGCCGGATGATGATTGATCATGGAGAAGTATTGGATTGGCCCAAAAATAGGAAAGTGCCATGACATCCTAAAATCATCGGTGCATTCAAACAGAAAGTCTGTGGTGAAATGTTTGCAGATGTGTTAGTATATTCATCTTCAAATTTTAATAAGCATCTGCATTGAGTTACCGCCCGGCTTTAATTCTAGTCCTTATTGTTCTCTACTGGGCTTGTGCTACCCCAAAATCGCCCACCGGCGGCCCACCGGATGAGCTCGGGCCAACCGTCATCAGCACCAAACCGGAAACCGGAACCGTAAATTTCGAGGGACGTACATTTGAGTTTACTTTTTCGGAATGGGTAAATCGTTCGTCTGTCGAAAAGGAACTCATTGTAGAGCCTGATCTGGGCCTGGAGTACGAAACAAAGTGGAAGAGGAAAACTTTTATCGTGGAGTTCACGGAAGAGCTCCCCGAAGAAACGACCATCATTCTTACTCTGGGGGCCAAACTTACCGATATAAGTAGCAACCGGATGGGAGAACCTGTTCGATTAGCCGTTTCCACCGGTGATGAAATCGACAGTGGTGAGATCACAGGGCAGATAAGGGATGCTGAAACCGGAGAAGTGAAAGTAGGGCAGCGGGTTCTTTTATATCGTTTTCCTGCCACCTTTCAGGATAAAGCCACTTATGTGGCAGAAACCGATACCGGAGGTACATTCAGGTTTCAGTATCTCAGGGAAGGAAGGTATCAGATGCTGGCTGTGGAAGATCGCAACCTGAACAAGGCCTGGGAACCGCAGCGTGAAACCGCCCGGCCCTTCAGGCAGGATATCTTTACCCTGGCCAAGGAGCAAAAAGACACCCTGGACGTGATGTATTGGTTCAGCAGTGATACAACCCGGCCTGTATTGCAGGCTGTGGGTTTACTTTCCTCTTACCGGCTTCGCCTCCGTTTCAGTGAAGAAGTGGTGTACACCGATTCAGTGGATATCGTAATCACTGATACCCTGGGGAATCCTTCGGGCGACACTTTTCCATTGTATGTATCGGAGAGGGATCCTTTCATCGGTTTTGCATACAACCGTGAGGGAACCCTGCCGACAGAGCAATACAAAGTTGAGATTTCCGGTATTACAGATCGTGCGGGCAACCCTGCGGTCGGACTCGAATCGGCATTTTCAGGGAGTGCGCAGTCAGACACCGTGCGCCAGCGCATTCATTCTACCAATGCAGGGGCGGGCCTCTTCCCTGAGACCGCATTTGAGGTGAGTTACACAGGCCCGATCACACAGCGCCCGGTCATAGATTCACTGGTGGTAGCGGAAGGAGAGGTCACCTTTGATGACTGGCCGAATCTCAGGGTTCAGAACAACAGGCTGATCATTCCCCCTCAGGATCGATGGATTGACGGAACAGACTATCAGTTTCTGGTTTGGAATCCGGCTACCAACCGCCGGCAGATGTTTAACCCTGAGATCTGGACCGATATAAAGTTAGGAGGGATAGAAGTACGGGTACCGGACACGGACTCGTTATCCACCTATCATCTCATCCTTGAGAATCAGGAAAGCAACATCAGAATTGACACTACGTTCAGTCAGCTGCTCTCCCTGGATGATCTCCCGCCCCTGGCTTATAAGCTGAAAATATTTGAGGACCTGAACGGAAACGGAGAATGGGATTATGGAAGCATTGACCCGTTCCGCACTCCTGAGCCTTACTATGTGCAGCAGACAGTTAATGTTCAACAAGGCTTTACATCCGAAGTAATTATAAGCTTTAACTAATTACTGAGGTAAGCTTATATTTCGGATAATGAGCTTTGCTGCTGGCTTCAGTGATCCTGTCATTCACCACCCACAGATGAGTTAAGGAGGATCAGATTAGAGTTCTGCCCTGAAGGTTCAGGATCTGTAAGCAACATCCGGCAGCATTTAACTGATCCTGGATTGCAGCTGTTTCCATCCGCCACCGTTATAAACCTCATTGAATCCATAAGACTTAAGGATTCGTTTGGCGGTCCCGCTCCGGGATCCCGAAGCGCAGCATAGAATTAGAGTGTCTGAGGGATCAAGTTCATCGATCCGTGCCTGGAGCAGCTGTAGAGGGATATTGCGGGCTTCTTCGATATGACCGAGCCTGAACTCCTGCGGAGTACGCACATCGATGATCCGGGCACCATTACGGATAAGAGCGCGGAAGTCCGTAGGATCTGCCTTGCCAAATATGCGTTTCAGAAAATGCACCATCGTTTTTGCCTGATATAGCCCGAACGACGGCAGGAAATCCAGTACGTAAAAGCACGAAAATGGAGTTATAAATCCCGTGAATGATTTTTATCTTTGGAATCGCTTCCATGAACTTAATAACTGATGAAAGCATGTCTGTAAAAACAGAAAAGAAATCATCTGCACAGCGCGCCAAACAATACCCGTTCAGCCTGAATGAGCCCCACGTACCCAAGCACAAGGTTCGTTTTGTAACGGCCGCGAGCCTCTTTGACGGCCACGATGCCAGCATCAACATCATGCGCCGTATTCTGCAAAGCAGCGGGGTGGAAGTGATCCACCTGGGGCATAATCGTTCGGTGCATGAGATCGTGAACTGCGCCATACAGGAGGATGTGCAGGGTATCGCCATCAGTTCCTATCAGGGTGGTCATGTAGAGTATTTTAAATATATGATCGAGTTGCTGGAGGAAAACGGTGCCGGTCATATTAAGGTATTCGGCGGCGGCGGCGGTGTGATAGTACAGGATGAGATCGATGAGCTTCACGAAGCGGGTGTATCACGTATTTTTTCGGTAGAAGACGGAAGCGAAATGGGCTTGCAGGGAATGATCAACCTGATGATCCATACCTGTGATTTTGATCCGGTGGAAGCATCAAAAGTGGAACCGGAAAAGGTATTGGAAAGAGATCCCAGGGCTCTGGCGCGGTGTATAACAGCCCTGGAGAATGGCAATGAGAAATTCCTGACCTTCAAAGACGGAAATTTAAGCTATGAGGGCTCTAAAGAGCTAAAGGCGGACACCGGCAAGGTAATACCGGTCTTGGGCATTACAGGCACCGGCGGGGCGGGTAAAAGCTCTCTGACGGACGAGCTTGTACTCAGATTCCTCACCGAGTTCAGGGATATGAATATCGGTATCATTTCAGTGGACCCCTCAAAAGTGAAGACAGGAGGAGCATTACTGGGTGACCGTATCCGCATGAACAGCATTGACACCGAACGGGTGTACATGCGGAGTTTAGCTACCAGGGCATCCAACAGATCCACCAGTGCGGCGCTGGAAGGAGCCATTGAGCTGTATAAGGCAGCGGGATTCGATCTGATCATTGTGGAGACCAGTGGAATCGGTCAGAGTGGTACCGAAATCGTGGATATCTCTGATATTCCGGTCTATGTTATGACCAGTGAGTATGGCGCGGCCACCCAGCTGGAAAAGATCAACATGCTGGACCTGGCGGAGATCGTTGTTCTGAATAAGTTTGAGAAGAAAGGTTCGTTGGATGCCCTTCGGGACGTGCGCAAGCAGATGTTGCGTAACCGCGGCGAATGGCACGCCAAACCGGAAGACATGCCGGTATATCCGACCATTGCCGCTCAGTTTAATGATCGCGGGGTGAACCATCTTTTCGCCGCTATCGTCGCGAAGATCAATGAGCGTTTTGAACTGGGCTGGAAGAATGAACTTTATACCGACCCCACTCCGGCGGAGGACCTGCAGGCTCAGGCTATCATTCCGGGAAAGCGAGTACGGTATTTGTCAGAGATTTCCGAAACGATCAGAAACTATCACGAGTGGGTGGAACAGCAAAGTGAGATTGCAGCCAAACTGGATCAGGTCAGGGGTACGCTGGATCAGCTAAACAACTGGAAGCCAGATAATAAAGAACTATTATCTGAGGACCTTTCTAAGATGGAGGAGTACTGGATCTCGAAGCTGGATACCGCTCCCAAAAAGATCCTGGAAAACTGGGACGACCTTTACAAGCAGTACACCCGGGACGAATTTGTTGTCAGGATCAGGGACAAGGAGATCAGGAATAAGCTTTACCGTGAGTCATTGAGCGGACTGAAGATTCCCCGTGTGGCACTTCCCAAAACCAGGCATTTGGGTGAACGTGTTAAATTTGCGCTGAAAGAGAATCTCCCCGGTTACTTTCCCTATACGGCGGGAGTGTTTCCGTTTAAAAGGGAAGGTGAGGACCCAACCCGCATGTTTGCCGGAGAAGGTACTCCCGAACGCACTAATAAGCGGTTTCACTTTGTAAGCGAGGGACTTCCGGCAGCCCGGCTGTCCACGGCCTTTGACTCGGTTACCCTGTACGGGGAAGATCCCGGCTACCGTCCGGACATCTATGGTAAGATCGGTAACTCGGGAGTAAGTATTTGTACCCTGGATGACATGAAGAAGCTCTATTCCGGCTTTGAACTCACCAAGCCCACTACTTCAGTGTCCATGACCATTAATGGTCCGGCACCGATGATACTGGCCATGTTCATGAATACCGCCATCGATCAGGAAGTAGAACGTTACCTTAAGGCGGAAGGCCGGTGGGAAGAGGCTCAGAAGAAGATCCGTGCAAAATATGAGAAACTGGGCCTGCCGGTCCCTCAATACAGTAACGAAATACCTGAGGGTAACGATGGCTTTGGCCTTGGCCTGCTTGGGGTTACGGGTGATGAGCTCATTGACGCCGAAACCTACAACAAGATCAAGGCTTCCACGCTGAATGTGGTGCGTGGAACGGTACAGGCGGACATCCTCAAAGAAGATCAGGCGCAAAATACCTGCATCTTTTCCACCGAATTTGCGCTGAAGATGATGGGGGATATTCAGTCCTACTTCACAGAGCACAAGGTTCGCAACTACTATTCAGTTTCTATATCCGGCTATCACATCGCGGAGGCGGGGGCCAATCCGATCTCTCAGGCCGCCTTTACGCTGGCCAATGGATTTACCTATGTGGAATATTATCTTGCGCGCGGCCTCAACATCGATGATTTTGCACATAACCTGTCGTTCTTCTTCAGCAACGGACTTGATCCGGAATATGCCGTGATCGGAAGGGTGGCCCGTCGTATCTGGGCCATCGCGATGAAGAATCGGTATCATGCCAATGACCGCTCTCAGAAGCTGAAGTACCATATCCAGACCAGCGGCCGGTCGTTGCATGCACAGGAGATACAGTTCAACGACATCCGTACCACCCTGCAGGCATTGTTAGCTATTTATGATAATTGTAACTCACTGCACACCAATGCATACGACGAAGCAATTACAACTCCTACTGAGGAGTCGGTGCGACGCGCTCTGGCCATTCAAATGATCATTAACAAGGAGATGGGAACCGCGAAGAATGAGAACATCAACCAGGGATCCTATTTCATAGAGGAGCTCACGGATCTGGTGGAAGAGGCCATTCTTGCTGAATTCGATCGCATCACCGAGCGGGGAGGCGTTCTCGGAGCCATGGAAAGCATGTATCAGCGAGGAAAAATCCAGGATGAAAGCCTCTATTATGAGTCTAAGAAGCACAGTGGAGAACTGCCGATCATCGGGGTGAATACCTTTAAGAAAGAGAATGGGGAGGAAGAGCAGCAGCCTATAGAGCTGATCCGCTCCACGGAAGAGGAGAAGCAGCAGCAGATCGCCAATCTGGAAGCCTTCTGGAAGCGTAATGAAGGACGCAGCGGAGAAGCCATTGAACGGCTTAAAACCGTGGCTCGCCAAAACGGTAATCTCTTCGAAGAACTCATGGAAACGGTAAAATCCGCATCGCTGGGACAGATCTCCAAAGCTTTGTATGAAGTAGGCGGCCAGTACAGAAGGAACATGTAGGGTTTTGATAGTGGATAGGTGAGGCCGGTTTTCATCAATTCGCACGGACTTTTAAACCGTCATTTCGAGTAGTTTCGGTGGTTGTTTGGCTGAGGATCATACCGATGCAGCGATTTCCATATTTCGTCTTCATCAGGAGATTATTTCGTCGATTGATCATTTCCTTATATCACTTTACCCTACTCCTCTTAATGATGTTGAAGGGCAACCGAGGGAGGCATCGACTTTTTGTAGAACGGAGATAAGATCGACGAGGCAATCTCCGGACGCCTGGCTCCGAAAAGAGCATTACTTCGTAGAAGGGTATTTCCTATTAGAAAGCCTTTAACTCCTCGTAATGACCCTGCATTTCGTTAAATCCCGTCCATTTATCTAAAATTCATATCTGTAGTTCATATTCCGGCGATCACCTCAACGAACTACAGACCTATGATCGACAGTATCAAGCTTGCCCAGGAAGCCCCTATGAAGCATATGCGCCACTTTATGGCAAAACTGGGACTCGACGAAGAGAATTTCGAGTTTTATGGAAAGTACACCGGTAAGATCAGGCTGAATGTACTGGAAAAATTCAAGGACCGGGCAGATGGGAAGCTGATCCTCGTAACGGCTATCACTCCAACACCGTCCGGAGAAGGAAAGACGCTCACTTCTATTGGTCTGAGCCAGGGGATGGCCAGATTGGGTAAAAATGTAATGGTGACCCTGAGAGAGCCATCACTAGGGCCTGTATTCGGGATCAAAGGAGGGGCGGCAGGAGGCGGTTATTCCCAGGTTATCCCCATGGAGCGTATCAATCTGCACTTTAACGGGGACATTCACGCGATAGGAACGGCACATAACCTGCTGGCAGCCATGCTGGATAACCATATTTTCAAAGGCAATAAACTGGACATCGATATCACCAGTCCATTGTGGAACCGGGCCATGGATATGAACGACCGTGCGCTTCGGAAGATCGTGGTAGGGCTGGGGGGTAGAGTAAACGGCATTCCCAGGGAGTCAGGCTTTCATATCACGGCGGCTTCAGAGATCATGGCTATCCTGGCTCTCGCCTCATCCCGCTCGGACCTTAAAGAACGCCTGGGGCGCATCGTTGTAGGTTATAACCGGAAAGGTGAACCGGTAAAGGCGAAAGACCTGGGAGCTCATGAAGCGATGGCGGTGGTACTCAATGAGGCAATCATGCCGAACCTGGTTCAAACCATGGAGCATGTACCGGCTTTGGTGCACGGAGGGCCTTTTGCGAACATTGCCCACGGAACCAGCAGCATCATAGCAAACCGTATCGGATTGAAACTGGCTGATTATGTGATCACGGAGGCCGGTTTCGGAGCCGATCTGGGGGCGGAAAAGTTCTTTGATATCGTAAGCCCTGTTTCGGGAATATGGCCCTCAGCGGTGGTACTGGTGGCGACTGCCAAAGCGCTCATGTATCATGGTGGCGGCGATCCTGATGAAGCGGCTGATAGAACCGCTCTGAAAGAGGGGCTGAAAAACCTGAAGGCCCATATCCTCAATTTAAAGCAATTTAAAGTGCCAGTAGTGGTGGCCATCAACCGGTTTGCCAATGACAATCCGGAAGATCACCGAATGATCGAGTCGTACTGTGATAGGTTGGAGGTACCCTGCACCTCGCACGAAGCCTTCACAAAAGGAGGGGAGGGGGTGACCCAGCTTGCAAAGCTGGTTGTGGATGCGGTAGAGCGAAATCCATCGCCGGCATCGGTGACGCTGTACGAACGTACAGAGCCCATAAAAGACAAAATACGTTCGGTAGCCCGCAAGATGTACGGAGCAGCGGTCATCTACTTCGAAAAGAAAGCAGAACGGAGTATAGCCCGGTTCGAAGAGTTGGGATATGGTGATCTGCCGGTATGCATCGCTAAAACCCAGTCCTCTTTTTCAGATAATCCGGTGCTACGCGGAGCCCCTAAGGGCTACACCTTCACCGTCACTGACGTGCAGCTATCCGCAGGCGCAGGCTTTTTGGTGATCATTTGCGGTAACATGATGCTGATGCCTGGGCTGCCTAAAGTACCGGCGGCCGTCAACATGTCGGTGGATGAGGATGGGGTGATCTCGGGTTTGTTCTGAGCTTTACTCCGGTATTTAAGAACAGTCATCCCGGTAAGTATCAACGGTCTGTCCCGCAGGGGATTGATTCGGAGTGTCGATCCCCATGCTTTATCAGGAGGTCGCTTCTTTGGCTGGACTTCCCCGTCATCTGATCAGTCATTTTCTCGAATTGAAGGCTTCAGGATGTTGCATTGAGGTTCAAAATGGCTGTTATTGGTTTCATGTACCACACCATCGTAATCGGACTGGGAGCCATGGGCTCATCGGCACTCTTCCAGCTGGCCAGGCAGGGGATCAAAGTGTTAGGCCTGGAGCAGTTCGGGATCGTGCATGATCGGGGCTCACATTCGGGACATACGCGCATCGTCCGCAAGGCCTATTTCGAGCACCCGGATTATGTACCCCTGCTCGAAAGTGCCTACCACGGGTGGGCAGAGCTGGAAGTACTTCGGGGTGCAACGATATTTCATAAAACCGGACTGGTTTATTTCGGGGAAACGGATCATCCGGTCATGGAAGGGGTGAGGGAATCTGCAGAAGAGTATGAGATACCGATTGAATATCCAATATCCAGCAAGGAATATTCAATGTTCAATATGCCGGATTCCTTTGAGGGGATCCTGGAGCCGGATGCGGGTTTTACTTTGGTGGAACCAACTATCCGGGGATATGTGGAGGAAGCCAAAAGGTACGGGGCAGAGGTGCAAACAGGTGAAGCGGTGCTTGGATGGCGTATTCACAAGGGCTATGTAGAGGTGCATACCTCAAAAATGGAGTATCATGCTCAGAAGCTGGTACTCACGGCCGGGGCGTATTTAAAACATCTGGTACCCTCACTTGCCGATAAACTCACCGTTACCAGGCAAATCATCGGCTGGGTGAAGCCTGAAAGGCCTGACCGGTTCAGTAAACACAAATTCCCCTGTTGGGTGATCGCGGATAAGGATCATCCCGGTATCTTTTATGGATTCCCCATAGCGGATCCCGGTGAAACAGGAGGGAACGGCTTGTTGAAGATCGCCCATCATGCTCCCGGGTCTGTCATAGACCCGTCTGAACTGAAGGCTCTCGTTCCGGATGATGAAACAGAGAAGCTCCGTAAGGTTTTGGCGGATTATCTTCCGGAGGTGGAAGGGGAGATTATCCGGACCGAGGTGTGTATATACACCAACACCCCTGACGAACATTTCATGGTGGACTTTCTCCCCGAAACGGAGCAAAGGGTGATACTGGCTGCGGGATTCAGTGGGCACGGCTTCAAGTTTGTACCAATTGTAGGAGAGATCCTGTCCGATCTGGTTTTAGAGGGAAGGACCAAACAGCCTGTTGACTTTCTGAGGCTAAACAGGTTTGAATGATGAGGCTTTGTCATGTCGAACGAAGAGAGACATCTGAAGAGCCGGGAGTCAGCTTTGAGTTCTTTAGATTTCTCTCCTTCAGCCGACCGAGCGAAATGACAGACTCACAAAAGAATTGATCCGGTAATTTGAGAATCAATTGAAAACAAAAATCCCTATAATCCGATCAGAATTGAGTGAAACACTGAGTCATGGCTAATAACAAAGACCGATATCAACGAAAGCTGAATAATGACCTGGATTCAGGAGAACCGGATGAAGTGGATCAGGATGACTTTTCCGCTGGTGATCCGGATGAACATCTCCGCCCGGGAGTAACATTAAAGCAGCCCCGGTACAGCCAGCAAAAGCGAGACTTTATCGCCATCGGGATACTCGCTGTGGTGGTTTTTCTGTGGTACAACGACTGGAATCCCCTGAATGCTTTTGGATTTAACGATACCGGTCAGGTGGTTCAGACCACGCAACTGGGACAGGGTAGCACCGCATTTCTGGAGTATATGGAGCAGGTCAGGGAACTGGATTTTGATTCAGAGCCCTCTTCAGGACAGGTCCAGACGATGTACAGCAGCGGAGTGCAGCTGAGTTATCTGGAGGGTTTGGAGGAGGTGGACCTTCTCGATGAAATAGGGTATTCGGGGGTGCTGGCTTTAAGCACCAGCGGGGTAACACTGGATTATCTCGAAGTGCTGGACGATCTGGACTACCTGGACGAACTTTCGTACTCCGGGATCATTTCGCTGTACACCAGTGGGGTCAGTACGGATTATCTGCAGGACCTGGATGATATCGATTATCTGGATGAGCTAACCTATTCCGGGATTATCGCGCTGAATACAAGCGGGGTGTCAACCGATTACCTTTCAGGTCTTGAGCAACTGGACTATCTGGATGATCTGTCCTATTCCGGGATTATCGCCTTGCATTCCTCCGGCGTACCCGTCGAATATCTCCGGGAACTGGATAGGCGGGGCCTGTTATCGGATATGAGTTATTCTGAGATCATCAGTCTGTATGGTAATAACTGAACCTTGCCCCTCTGAACTATATCCGGGTTCAAACTGATGTCATCATCCGGACATTTAGTAGTGATCGGCAAGGTATGGCCGGAACCTGAGTCATCAGCGGCCGGCAGCCGTATTTTGCAGCTCATCCATAGTTTTCAGAAAGAGGGCTGGAAAGTGACTTTCGGAAGTGCAGCCAGTCATTCCGAATTTGAGTTCGATCTGACGGCCATTGGGGTTAAAACAGTATCTCTAAAACTGAACGATTCATCTTTTGACCAATGGATCTGGGAAGCAGATCCTTCGGCCGTTCTCTTTGATCGCTTCATGACGGAAGAGCAGTTTGGGTGGCGGGTGGCTGAGCAAAGTCCCGATGCCCTGAGGATCCTTGATACCGAAGACCTTCACTGCCTGCGCGCTGCCCGCTTGCAGGCGCTTAGGGCAGAGAGAGCCTTTGAAGAAGCAGACCTGTATAATGAAACTGCCGTACGGGAGATCGCGAGCATTCTGCGGTGTGATCTTTCCCTGATCATTTCAGAGGTGGAGTCAGAAATTCTTCAGCAAGTATTTAATATTGATCCGTCGTTGCTGATGTACCTGCCTTTTTTGCTGGATCCACAGTCTGTAAGTGAACCGGAATGGAAGCCGTTTAGTGATCGCTCTCACTTTGTTTCTATTGGAAATTTTCTGCATGAACCGAACAGGGATGCCGTTCAATATCTTAAAGAATCACTGTGGCCTGAGATCCGGCGAAAGCTTCCTGATGCTGAACTGCATGTGTACGGTGCCTATGCGTCACAGCAGGATTATCAACTCCATGATCCGGGTCAGGGATTTCTGGTAAAGGGGAGGGCAGCCCAGGTCGATGAGGTCATGAATAACGCGCGGCTGTTGCTGGCTCCGCTTCGTTTCGGTGCGGGACTGAAAGGCAAGCTGCTGGATGCAATGCTGAACGGGACTCCTTCAGTGACCACCCCGGTCGGTTCCGAAGGTATGGCCGGAATGAACGACTGGCCCGGAGTGGTAGCCGACGATGATCAGCTTTTTGTTGAAGCCGCTGTGCGATTGTATAAGGATAAGAAGGGGTGGGAGAAGAGTCAGCGCAGAATCAAAGGCCTGTTAGCCAGTCGCTTCGATCGGGCTCAGTTTGAAAAGCCGCTGCTAACTAGGGTTGGGGAACTCAGGTCCCGGCTCGAAACTCACCGTCAGAAGAACTTTATGGGCTCGATGCTGATGCATCATACTACCGCCAGCTCAAGGTATATGAGCAAATGGATTGAAGAGAAACAAAAAAGGCTCCCGGAGGAGCCTTGATAGTTGTGATTAACCGGCTACTGCTATGCGTCCCTGCAGTCGCTGACTTTTAGCGAACTCAGCACTGTTAGGATATTCTTCGATGATCCGCCCGGCCAGAGCACCGGCTTTTTCAATGTTACCGGATTCGTAATAGATCTCAGCTGCTTTGTACAGATTGTACGGGGTGGTCGTTGTATTCTCATCCCAGCGGGCGGCTTCCTCATACTTTCTGGCGGCAGCTTCGGCCATTCCGTTCGCTTCCAGCATAGCTGCATGAAAAGAAACAGCTCCCACGCCCATGATGCCTTCAGCAGGCTCAAACTCTTCGATGTAGGCCAGCGCCTCTTCATTGTTGCCCAGTTTAAAATGTGATACTGCGGCATAATAATTGGCGATATTCGCGGCGTCTGTCCCGGAAAATTCGTCAGCAATCTGAACAAAGCCATAGGACAGGGTGTACTCGTCACCATTAAGGGCCACCATATAATCTCCCTCAGAATAGCTCACTTCTGCAATGGCCAGCAGATTCTGAGCCCGTTCTTCCTGAGATGAGTTGTAGAAGTAGAAGCCGATCGAACCAGCGAGAATCAGTACAACAGCTCCGACAAAGGAAAGTACAGCGGTTTTATTGGACTTGTAGAAGCCGGCTGTTTTGACGTAAAAATCCAGTAACGGATCGTGTTCCAGTTCTTCTTTGGTAAATTTCTTGGACATGGTTTATTGAGTAATAGTCGTTGTTTTTCAAGACTCCAAAAATACGGACTGTTTAAGCTTTTACCAAAATGGATCGTCAGTTAATGAGTCCGTTTTTGATTTCCAGTATGCGGTCGGAGCGCTCCGCAACTGCTTTCTCATGCGTGATAAGAAGGATGGAGACGCCGTCGCGGTCTCTGAGCTCAAAGAGCATATCGAGTATGATCTGGGTATTGGCGTCGTCAAGGTTCCCGGAGGGTTCATCCGCCAGGATGAGCTGGGGGCGGTTCATCAACGCCCTGGCCATTGAGACCCGCTGCTGCTCCCCACCCGAAAGCTGAGTAGGACGGTGATTTTTTCTTCCTTCAATACCGAAACGCTCCATGAGCTTAAGCGCGCGCTGAGCAGCTTTAGCATACGGCACCCCCGCGATCAGTGAAGGCATACAAATATTTTCGAGGGCGGTGAACTCCGGAAGCAGATGATGGAACTGGAAAACAAAGCCCATGTTTCTGTTTCTGAAGTCGGCAAGATGCTCTTCATTCATCGTAGAAAGATCGGTGCCATTCCAGATCACGCTTCCTTTGTCGGGTTTATCCAGTCCTCCGAGAATATGGAGCAGGGTACTCTTGCCGCTTCCGCTGGAACCTACAACCGAGGTGATCGTTCCTTGCTCCACGGTCAGGTTTACCCCTTTCAAAACTTCCAGGGGAGCTCCTCCGTCCTGATCCTGATAACTTTTGTGAATGTCTTCTGCGATTAAAAGAGGTGCGGCCATTAATGTTCGGTCGTGGAGTTAAATGCTGGATAGGTGATCTGCTCAATATGCACGCACTTACCGGTTTCGGCATCCACTTTAGATAACACACCACAAATGTGATTATCTCCATCTGCCGCTCGGTATTTTTGGTGGACTCCGGTCATAAAGCGTTTGATGGCTACTTTTTTATCCATTCCCAATGAAGAATTAAAGGAGCCGGTCATTCCCGCGTCGGTCTGGTATCCCAGGCCCTGAGGGAAGATCCGTGCGTCTCCGGTGGGAATGTGCGTGTGAGTTCCCACAAGTACCGAGGCCCTGCCGTCCACATGCCACGCCATGGAAACTTTCTCTGCCGTGGCCTCGGCATGCATATCGATAAAAATGATGTTGGTTTCTTCGGCGATCTTGCTGAGGGCCCAGTCAGCACTGCTGAACGGATCATCAATAGCCTTCATGAAGGTGCGGCCCTGAAGGTTAAGTACCCCGATCTTGTGCGAGGTTCCCGGAATGTCGTATACCCCAAATCCGTAGCCTGCATTTCCTCTGGGATAATTAAGAGGGCGGAGAATGGTATTGTTTTCCCTCATGTAGGGAAACACCTTCCACTTATCGAAGGAATGGTCGCCTCCTGTGATCACATGGACTCCGGCAGTATGGAGCGTCTGGATGATCTGTTCATTGATTCCGTGACCCTGATGGGAGTTTTCGCCATTGGCGATCACGAAGTCCGCCTCGTATTTTTTGATGAGGCTGGGAAGCATGGTCTCCGCAATTTGTACGCCGGGATCACCAACAATGTCACCAATAAAAAGAATGCTGATCGTTTCAGCCACGATGGGGGGATTTAATTAACCTTCCTGGATGGACTCCAGCAGGCGTTCCAGACTTTTGTTTACTCTCTGCATCATCAGCTCTTCATTTTTCTCCATCTCAGAGCTGTTATTCCGGGCTTCAAAAAGCTCTTCCGCAATGCTCAGGGCAGCCAGTGACATCACGGTCGATTCGGGCTGTTTACTCAGTTGTTCTCTGTACTTATGGAACCGCTCATCGACGTATTTACAGATCATGAGCATGTTTTCTTCCTCATGTTCCTCCACCTTAAGCGGATACTGCTTGCCCAGAATGGTGACTTTGATCGATTTCATCATGGCTGCTCCAGGTGATGATCAATTTTTTGGATCAGACTTTGAATTTGCTGACGCATAGCCAGCCGTTCCGACTCATTGATGGCCGAAAAAATATCGGTTTGCTTATCTCTGGCTTCTTCAAGCTTGGCTTTAAGCTTACTGTTTTCCCGTTTAAGCTCTTTGATCTCCTGCTTTAAGCCATTGACCTCTTCGCCAATAGCTTCCAGAAGCTGCCTAAACCGCTCGCTTTGCTGTGCAAGTTGATTCATGCTGTAAACCTAAGATCTGAGTTTAGCGGAGAACTGTTTCTCCAGTGCTTTTAATACCCGTTGGATAATAGGTTCTACTTCTTTGATATTCAAGGTCTTGTTGGGATCAATGAAATTCAGCCTGAAGGCGATGCTCTTTTTGCCCTTTCCGATAGAATCCCCTTCAAACACATCAAATATATCAATGGTTTTTAAGGTATTGCCCGCCTTAGACTTGATCGTTTCCATGAGGTCTCCGGCAGCTACATCGCTATCCACCACCACGGCGAGATCAAAATCGAAGGCGGGAAATTTAGGCACCGCTGAGAACGCGGGTTCTTTGATCTTTTCCAGGACTTCCTGAAGGGCATTGACGCTCAGTTCAGCTACGAAAGCCGGACGGTCCAGGTCATAGGCCTTCAGGAGCTCAGGGGCCACCCGCATTACCCTTCCAAGCTCAGTACCTTTTACCGTGTATATGAGCTCCTCTCCATCGGAACGGTAGGCGGCATGTTGTAACAGATTTAGTTTGGTCAGAAAGGCATTCACGATGGCTTTAAGATCAAAAACAGTGTATTCCACCGCTTTGGAGGTCCAGTGTTCCTCCTGCTTCAGACCTGCTATACCGAAAAGAATATGGGTTTCTTCTTTGATGCCTTCGTGAAATGAGTAGTCTTCATCCTTGGTAAAGACATTCCCCAATTCAAAAAAGCGCACCTGTCCGGCTTTGCGGTTGAAATTATAGGCCGCCGCTTTCAGAAAACCGTGAACCAGAGAAGGGCGCATGATGCTCATATCCTTGTTGAGGGGATTGAGTGTGGAGATGACCCGGTCTTCCTGTACAAAGTTGAGCGCTTCTTCCTCAGAGATCAGCGAGTTGGTATAGATCTCCCGGCAGCCCAGCTGAACGGAGATTTCCCGGATTCGCGTGTTAAGTAATTCCCAGTTGGTGAGAGGCTCCGTTGACACGAATATTCCGTGTTTCGGAGAACGGATGTTGTTGTAATCATACAGACGGCCGATTTCTTCGATCAGATCCACTTCCCGTTCCAGGTCGGGGCGGAAAGTCGGAACGCGATACTTCAGTGCGTCACTGGTTTTGGATATCACTTCCAGTTCCAGCCCGTTCAGGATGGACTCGATCTGATCGGTCGTAAAGTCCGTTCCCAGCAACCGGTTCACATACTGTTTGCGCAAGCTAAGCTCCCGGGCCTCGGTCCTTACCGGGTGAATGTCAACCAGGCCTTCCTGAGGCTCTCCACCACATATCTCCACGATCATGTCGGCGGCTCGCTGCGCGGCCAGTGCCTGGAGGTTAGGATCCACACCCCGTTCGAAACGGTAGGAGGCATCGGTCTGCAGTGTCTGAAGCTTAGCGGTTTTACGGATGGTACCGGGGTCAAAGTAAGCGCTCTCCAGCAGGATGTTGGTAGTTTCATCGCTTACTTCGGAATGCAGGCCTCCCATGATCCCTGCAATGGCTACCGGACCGTTGCCATCACATATAAAGAGTGTACCCGGGGCGCACGTGCGTTTGGTGTGGTCAAGGGTCTCAAATTCTACCTCCTTGTCAAACTCTTTGACAATGATCCTGGAGTCATTCAGATTGTCGAAATCGAAGGCATGCAGCGGCTGACCCAGTTCATACATCACGTAGTTCGTGATATCGACCACGTTATTCACGGGGCGCAGACCAATCGCTTTAAGCTGATTCTGCAGCCATGCCGGGGACTCTCCAACTTTGACGTTGCGGATCAGTTTGCCTGCATAGCGGTGGCAGTTTGCGCTCTCAATTTCAATGGAGTAATCCGGATGTGAATCCTTCGAATCGATCTCGGAGATGTCGGGCTTTTTCAGTTCGAGGTCGAGTGCCGCGGCCAGGTCGCGGGCCACTCCAAGGTGGCAGGTGGCATCGGGGCGGTTTGGTGTAATCGCAATGTCAATGATGGTGTCTGTATGCAGATCAAAGACTTCGGAGAGCGGCGTGCCGGCCTCAAGTGATTGGTCCAGCACCATGATGCCGTCATGATTGGTCCCCAGGCCCAGCTCATCTTCCGCGCAGATCATCCCGTTCGACTCTTCTCCGCGCAGTTTGGCTTTACGCAGTTTCAGATTGCTTCCATCCTCCAGCTTGACAGGCAGAGTGGTACCCACCGTTGCGACCGGTACTTTTTGGCCCGTCGCCACATTATCGGCACCGCACACGATCTGAACCTGTTCACCCCCAAGATCAACCTGACACAGCCGAAGCCGGTCAGCGTTTGGGTGGGCTTTGGTCTCCAGAACCTCACCGACCACCACGCCATCCAGCGAGCTTCCGTATTCTTCAATGTCTTCAACCTCAAGGCCGATCAAGGTCATCTTGTCAGCCAGTTCTTCCGCGCTCAGGTCGGTTTCAATAAATTGTTTAAGCCAGTTGTAGGAGATCTTCATCTAACAGTGAATAAAGGTCTTTAGTTGAATTGTTCCAGGAAGCGGATGTCATTTTCGTAGAAGGTGCGGATGTCGTCAATACCATGACGCAGGATCGCGATACGTTCCACACCCATACCCCAGGCAAAACCGGTATATTTCTCGTGATCTACGCCTGCTGCTTTAAACACATTGGGATCTACCATTCCGGAGCCGAGTATTTCCAGCCATTTTCCGCTTTGTTCGGATCCCCACCAGATATCCATTTCCAGGCTGGGCTCGGTGAACGGGAAGAAACCGGGACGCAGCCGGTACCTGACATCATTTCCAAACATCAGTTTTACAAAGGTAATGAGGGTTTCCTTCAGGTCGGCGACGCTTACGTTCTCGTCCACGTAAAGAGCTTCAACCTGATGGAACAGGAAATAGGATTTCGGGCTAACTGCCTCATTGCGATAAACGCGCCCGGGCATGATTGCCCGGATAGGAGGCTGCTGTTTTTCCAGGAGGCGGATCTGTACCGGAGAGGTGTGCGTCCGCAGCACCAGGTCATCGACTCTGGGATCGTCACTCTTTCTAACAAAGAAGGTGTCCTGCTCGTCCCTTGCCGGATGGTTGGGAGGGAAGTTGAGTGCTGTGAAGTTGTGAAAGTCGTCCTCTATTTCAGGTCCGTGCGAGATCGTGAATCCCAACCGGTAGAAAATATTCTTCATTTCCTCCAGGGTCTGTGTAAGAGGGTGGAGGGAGCCGATGGGGAGCTGAGGGGCAGTAAGGGTGATATCGTCCAGTGCGGTTTTTGAACCACCGCCCTCAGATTCAAAGCTTGTTTTCAGTTTATCAAACCTGGCCTGCGCCCGTTGTTTGGCCTCGTTCATTCCTTTTCCGAAAGAAGCTTTTTCTTCATTCGGGACCTTGGACATTAATTTGAACATGGACTGGATCCTTCCGTTTTTGGAAAGAAATTCCAGGCGAAAAGCTTCGAGGTCCTCCGGGCTGCCCACCTCGTAGGATTCGATTTCTTTGAGCAATGCTTTTATGTCATCAAGCATGATATGATTCTGAGTCTGAAAATTAGTCGCTGAAAATAAAAAAACCGGTAAACCTAGATGAAAGGATTTACCGGTTTACTATAAGCAAAGTTGCTGTTAAGCAGTAGCTTCCTTAACAATGGCAGCAAACGTGTCGGGGTCATGGACAGCTAGGTCAGCGAGAACTTTACGGTTCACTTCAATATTCTTCTGCTTCATGGCGTGCATGAGCTTGGAATAGGTGGTACCGTTGAGTCTGGCTGCAGCATTGATTCTCACGATCCATAGACGGCGGAATGCACGTTTACGATTCTTGCGATCACGGTATTGGTACAGGAGACCTTTTTCAACCGCATTTTTCGCAATCGTATATACATTCTTACGCTTGCCCCAGTAGCCTTTCGCCTGAGAAATGATCTTGCGGCGACGGCGACGGGAAGCCACTAAGTTACTTGAACGTGGCATTTTATCTAGGTCTTAATGGTTAAAATTTATAAGGGATAAGCTCTTTTACTTTGGCTTTGTCAGCATCTGTTACGATGGCATCTTCGCCGAGCTGTCTCTTAGTTTTACTGCTTTTCTTAGTAAGAATGTGGCGCTTAAAAGCTTTCTTACGCTTAATTTTACCGGATCCGGTAACCTTAAAGCGCTTCTTAGCCCCACTGTTACTTTTCATTTTTGGCATTGTTACTACACCTGCTTATGTGAAAAATTAAAGACCTGTAAGATAAACAGATCGCGACGTCTTATCAATAAGAGTTTAACCTTTGGAAGGGGATAAGATCATGATCATCCGGCGGCCTTCCATGTTGGGTTTGGACTCTACTTTTGAGACGTCTTCCAGCTCTTTGGCCAGCTGGAGTAACAGCAGTTCACCTTTCTCGGTGTAGAGCATGTCGCGTCCACGGAACTGAACGGTGGCTTTCACCTTGTCACCACCTTCCAGGAATTCCCGGGCATGCCGGGTTTTAAACTCCAGGTCATGGTCATCGGTATTAGGGCGGAAGCGAAGCTCTTTAACCTGCACGGTATGCTGCTTCTTTTTGGCTTCCTTTTCCTTCTTTTTCTTTTCGTACATGTACTTGCCGTAGTCGATCACTTTGCATACCGGCGGCTTGGCGTCCGGGGCGATCTCTACCAGGTCAAGCCCGTAGGATTCGGCGATTTGGAGGGCACGATCCAGACTGGTTACTTCATGCTCCTCATCAGGTTTGATGACCCGGACCTGGGAAGCCCGGATTTCGTCATTCACTCTTATTTTGTCAGCAGGTTCATTCCTGCGAAATGGTCTTCTTGCGATAATTACCTCGTGTTTAGTTAATCTTCAGGAAGTTGTTTGGTTTCAATTTCGTTTTTCAGGGTTGAAAGAAAATCAGAAAACGGGAAAGTTCCAATATCTCCCTTCCGGTGTCGGCGAACCGAAACGGTTCCGTTTTCCTGTTCCTTTGCACCTATAATCAACATGTATGGAATCTTGCTCGTTTCCGCATCCCGGATTTTTCCGCCGATCTGCTCGCTCCGGTCATCCAGTTCGGCCCGTACGCCTTTTTCCCTGAGCTGCTCCAGACATTGCGTGGCGTATTCATTCTGATCATCGGAAATAGGAAGGATCTTCACCTGTACCGGAGAAAGCCAAACCGGAAAATTTCCTGCAAAGTGCTCGATCAGGATACTCGTGAAGCGCTCCATAGAACCGAAGGGTGCCCGGTGTATGATGACCGGCCGGTGTTTCTCATTATCCGATCCCACATAGGTCAGGTCAAAACGCTCCGGCATCACATAGTCGACTTGTACGGTGCCCAACTGCCATTTACGCCCGATCGCGTCACGGATGATGAAATCGATTTTAGGCCCATAGAAACTGGCTTCGCCGGGCGCGATGGTGTAATCCAGCTTCATTTCGTCCGCGACTTCTTTGATCTCCGCCTGAGCGCGCTCCCACAGCTCAACATCCCCGCCATATTTTTCTTCATTATCATCTCTGAATGAGAGACGGATATCCACCGGCATGCCAAAGGTATTAAACACATGGCTCGTCAGGCTGATGGTGTGTTTGATCTCCTGCTTGAGCTGATCGTGGGTACAGTATATGTGGGCATCATCCTGGGTGAATCCCCTCACGCGCGACAAACCGCTCAACTCACCGGACTGTTCATACCGGTAAACTGTGCCGAATTCAGCGAGCCGCAAAGGGAGGTCCCGGTAGCTGCGCAATTCATTGGCATAAATACGATGATGATGAGGACAGTTCATCGGCTTCAGCATATACTCTTCATCGTCCACCTCAATGGGATCGTACTGCGAATCCTGATAGTAGGGATAGTGCCCCGATGTTTTGTACAACTCCAGACTTCCGATGTGAGGAGTGATCACTTCCTTGTAGCCTCGTTCAAACTGCTCGTCACGAAGAAAGGACTCCAGGGTGCGGCGCAGCCGGGTACCATTGGGCAGCCAAACCGGAAGCCCGCTTCCGATCATCTGATCGATCATATAGATTCCCAGTTCTTTTCCGAGCTTGCGGTGGTCGCGTTTTTTAGCTTCCTCGATCATTTCGAGGTGCTGCTGAAGCATTTTCTGCTTTGGGAAAGAGATCCCGTAAATACGGGTCAGCTGCTTGCTGTTGTTATCTCCCCGCCAGTACGCTCCGGCCAGGCTGGTGAGCTTAATGGCCTTGACAACACCTGTATGAGGAACATGAGGACCCCGGCAAAGGTCCGTGAAACTTCCCTGGGTGTAAAAGGTGATCGATCCGTCTTCCAGTCCTTCGATCAGATCGATCTTATATTCATTTCCTTTTTCTTTGTAATGCGAAAGGGCTTCTTCCTTGGATACTTCCTTCCGTTCAAAAGAATTCTTGTTTCGGGCCAGTTCCAGAACTTTTTTCTCGATCTTTTCCAGGTCGTCCTGACTTACAGACTGTTCCCCGAAATCAATGTCATAGTAAAAACCGTTTTCGATAGGGGGGCCAATTCCAAACTTGGCCTCGGGGTATAATTCCTGAACAGCTTCTGCCAGCAGGTGCGCAGAAGAGTGCCAGAATGTGTACTTGCCGTCTTCAGATTCCCAGGTGTTAATGGCAACGGTTGCATCACTGGTGATGCTGCGGTCCAGGTCGATGATTTCCCCGTTAACGGTAATGCTGAGGGCCGCACGGGCAAGCCCCGATGAGATCGATTCCGCGATTTCAAGTCCGGTTACGCCTGCTGGATATTCCCTTGATGAACCGTCAGGAAGCGTAATTTTTATGTTGTCTGCCATTAATTTTGGTTGTTCAGAATTATTGAGATTCAAAGATAGGAATAATTAAAACTTCCTTCATGTTTTAATGGGGGGTTATCTGTGAATGGCGGTTGTAATCAAGAACCATAAATTGCATATTCACCCCGCATTGGAAAAAGGCTTGAACCCATTAAGAAAGTGGAAGTGACATTTTTTGAATCGCAGTGCTTGTTCATTTGCGATCAGATCTCTTTGGAAATCCTGGACCTGAATCAGGTAGCCGTTGACTGTATTGGTTTATCCAGAGACAGCATATTAGGCAAAAAGTTAACCGATTTTGCCCAACGGCACGCTACGGGAGGTCAGAAAAAAACCGGCCACACCTCGCCCGGCAACCTAGACGATGTCTGGATGTTAGAGTCCAAATCCGGATCGAACCGCTTTGTGCAATTCACGGCGCATATGATCAACTATAAGGATCAGCCTGCCAAGTTTGTCATAGCGCATGATATTACCGGTGTCATCGCCCCCGAAAGCAAGGAGCCGGTAATCACCACCCGCTCCAGGATCACCAACTTTCCGATGGCGGAAATTGAATGGACGAAAGACCTGAGAATCATTCGATGGTCGGATAAAGCCGAAGAATTGTTTGGATGGACGGAAGAAGAGGCACTCAAGTCGGAAACACTTCTTCTTGATTTCGTTCATCCGGAAGACCTGCCGATGGTAAAGGAGCGGATTGAAAAGACCTATAAGAACGAAGGGGCGAATATTTCTCTTGTGAATCGCAATGTCCGCAAAGACGGCAAAGTGATTCACTGTGAGTGGCACAATTCGCTGCTCTTCAATTCAAAAGGGGAGTTGGTCTCTATCTATTCCCTGGTGCATGATGTCAGTTCAAGGGTGGAGGCCCGGGAAAAATTAACGCGCAGCATGCAGAGCTATCTGGATCTGTTTAACTCCATCAACGATGCCATTTACCTCCTCAATGCGGACGGCGAGATCCTGGAAGTGAACGAAGGAGTAAAGAATGTGTATGGGTACGAGCCCCGGGAGGTTTTGGGTAAAAACTACAAGATCCTTGGCGCGCCAGGAAAATTTGACGAAGACCGGCTCGACCAAATCAAGAGGGACGTGAAGCAGAACCCCAGGAGTAAGAAGTATCAGGGCTGGGGCAGAAAGAAAAATGGTGAGGTTTTCCCTACCGAGTTTTCCGCTAACCCTGGAAATTACTTCGGGGAAGATGTCGTCATTATAATTGAAAGTGATGTATCTGAGCGGATCGAGGCTGAACAAAGCCTGAAGCACAGAGAGGAACTTTTCCGGGAGCTGTTTGAAACCTCACCGATAGGGATCGCGCTTCTCAATCAGCATAAAGAAGTGGAAATGGTGAATGAGGGCTTCGAGAACATCTTCGGATACACGGAGGAGGAGATCAAAGGCCTGGAGCTGGACCGCATCGTGGTACCGGAGGAGGGCTATGATGAAGCGCATGAGATATCGAAAGCTCAGACGGTCCGTCAGCTTACCGGGCAACGACGCAGAAAGGATGGCAAGATGATTGACGTCATCATCTATGCGGTTCCCGTTGTAGTGGATGGACAAACCATCGCGCTGTACGGCATTTATGTTGACATCACTGATCGAAGAAAAGCAGAAGAAAAGGTCAAAGAGTCGCTGAGAGAGAAGGAAGTGCTGCTGGCAGAAATCCATCACCGGGTAAAGAATAACCTGGCGGTGATTACCGGGCTCCTTGAGCTGCAATCTTACAATACAAAAAACAGGGAAGCTATCAGCGTGCTTCGGGACAGCCAGATGCGTATCAATTCCATTGCTCTGGTTCATGAGAAGTTGTACCAAAGCGTGAACCTGTCCGAGATAAAAATCCAGAATTATATCCGGGAGCTTACCAACATCATATCCAGAACCTTCGACCCCAAATCCTCCTCCATTGATATCCATTTTGATCTGGAAGATGTCAACCTTGTGATCACGCAGGCGATACCCTGCGGCCTGTTACTGAACGAAATACTGACCAACTGCTACAAACATGCGTTTAGATCAAAAGACTCGGGAGATATCTGGATCTCATTCAAAAAGAAAAAGGACGGAAAACTGTCTTTCACCATTCGTGATAATGGGGCAGGTATTCCCGAAGAAGACCTCAATAGCTATAAAGGAAAATCACTGGGAATGAAACTTATCAGAACCATCAGTAAACAGCTTAAATCCGATACGGAGATCAAAAGCCAGGATGGTACCATTTTTAAGTTCGAGTTTGAAAAAGAAAAATACGCATAGAGCCTTATCCGATTGCACCTAGAAAGAAAGTTTTTAAGTTCATGGTTTAATTATTTAGGCCCAGGATCACCTTAGATAAAGATTTTAGATTTCAAGATTCTCAGTTAAAAAACATTGATCCTTTAATGAAAAAAGGGTTAATAAAATATTGCATAATATATTGGTGTTCATGGACTTAAAAGATTAGAAAATATTTATCTTTGTTAATTAACCGTCTCTGCTGGAACAATATTCTCGTCTATGCATTTAAGTGGTTGAACTTAAAATCAATCACAAAAAACAATGAAAAAATTAATAAATAGTACATTTAAATATTCATTGATATTTTCATTCTTAATACTTCTCGGATGCTCTGATTCCGGAGTTGAAAATCAGGACCCCGCTACCGTCAACGGTCGAGTGGAAGGCGATAACACCCGTCAGAAAGTGGCTTCTGTTGAAGGAGCTAAAGTCACAATGGGTGCCATCGAGTCAGACGGTACGGTATCAACCATTAACAACGTTGAGGCGGAAACCTCGGCCAACGGATCATTCCAGCTCAACTTTGATCCAACCATTGCTGACCGTTTCATTTTAACGGCCACGAAGGATGCGAAAAAGTGGAGAGGATACATCAGTTCCGAGGTTGAAAGTGGTTCTGAACTGATCATCAAGCCGATCAACAATGAGTCAACTGCGGAGGCAGATGTATTTGCCGAGCTAGTGGCTTCCGGCCGCGCTGATGAGGTACTCAGATCCGATATTGAGTCAGCAGTGAACGCGGATGCCGCGGTTGAAATAAATTCTTCTGCTTCTGCAGCCGCAGAATTTGCAACGGCTATCTACAACTCAGCGAAAGCCAGAGCTGAATTCTTCGCAAGCGAAGTGGAGGGGGATGCAATGGCTAAGCTGGATGCGGTTAAGTCTGCCATGCTGAACGCTCAGGCTTCTTTTGAAAGCAATCTGCATTCTTCTACCAGCCTGGAGGCATATAACACCGCATATGAAGCCTATCTGGATGCCCGCTTGAATGCGTACACATCCGCAGGTGTTGATTTGGCAAGTACTGCCAAGTCCATTGAAATGGAAAGCAGATTACTACTGAATAACCTGAAAAATACTTCCGTTGAAGCACAGAACGCCGCCAGAGCTCAGACTTCACTGATGGTGGCTATGGCAACCGATGCGGCTATTCAGGCAGAAGCTGAAGCTTCCGGTATTTCTCAGAACACGAAAGAGAGGATTGCCCAAGCCGGTGTAAAGCTTAAGTCTGACATTAGAGCTGCACTTGGCGCGAAAAGCGAAGTGGAAACCGCATTTGAAACTTATAAGGAAGAAGTAAAGGCCGCACTGGAGAGTGACGGATCAATTGAGGCCTCAGTTATTGCCGAAATTGATGCATCCATTAATGCCAGTTCAGGTTCAAAGACCGCCTTTGAATCCGCAATCTCTACTGTATCAGATGCCAGCGTCGCGGTAGATATTTACAATACTTTCTTCAGTACTGTACGTTCTACCGTCGAAAGTGAATTCGATGCCGGAGTATCTGATTCCAAGATCGAGGCGGTGTACGAGATCATGCTTCTTATCAACCTGAACAGTTAAAGCAACTTCCCTTTAAACATTTGCGCCCCGCATGGGATCATGCGGGGCTTTTTTTATTTGCTGCTCCATGGAGTAGATATGGAGTAGTTTTTGTCAAAAAGTGTCCAAATATGGGTAAATCAGGTGCTGGAGAGGCGACAGCAAAAAAGCCCTCAAATCAATGATTAAGGGCTTTTCGGACCGGATTTGGATGTGCGTTCTGGCAGATTCGAACTGCCGACCTCTACGATGTCAACGTAGCGCTCTAACCAACTGAGCTAAGAACGCAGATCTGAGTCACCAAATATAGCTAACTTTCCGGCATTCCTTCAATCATTATTCTGCTCAATTCCTTATCTTTGGCTCGAATTATTTTAAGTTATTTGGCATGATCAACAGACGACTGGTTCGGGAAACGGTGCTTCAGGCCCTGTATGCAATCAGGCAAAGCGGCGACTCAGTTCAATACATAACCGATACTATCATCAAAGAGACCCTTGGTTCGGACAAGGAAGCGCGACGTTTTGCAGAAAAACTCTTTTTTACCACCCTGGATCAAAATGAAGAGCTTGAGAAAATCATCTCTGAGCATATTCAGAACTGGGAAATAAACCGGCTTGCATTGATCGACCAGCTGGCACTCAAGATTGCTCTGTGTGAGTTTCTGCACTTTGAAGAAATTCCTACCAAGGTGTCGATCAATGAAGCAATAGAGATCGTCAAGAAGTTCTCCACGGCCAAATCGGGACGATTCGTAAACGGTATCCTGGATGCGGCCCTTGAGCAGCTTCAGAAAGATGGCAGAATACAAAAGAAGGGCAGGGGCCTGATCGAAGAGACGATCCGAAAGTGAGCGAGCCAGCATCTGAATATATAGCGATAGGTGATATCCACGGATGTTCCCGTACCCTTGACACCCTGTTGGCTGAACTGGACAAACACTATGACGGTACGGTAACCTACGTGTTTCTGGGCGATTATGTGGACCGAGGCCCGGATTCAAAGGGGGTGATCGAGTCACTGATTCAATTTGACAAGGACCATGACTGCGTTTTTCTGAGAGGCAACCACGATCATGTGATGCTGGAGGCCCTGAAGAATGAAGATCATACTGACTGGCAGGCATTGGGAGGACAACCAACTATTGACTCCTATGATGGGGCCTTTCCGGAATCTCACATAAAGTTCCTCGAAGCAACCCAGCTTTATTATGATACCGATGAATATATGTTCGTTCATGCCGGTGCACCGCTTAACCTGAGCCTGGAAGAGGGCAAAGAGGATCCCGGTGCAGCCAATTACTATTTATGGGGGCGAGGACACTTAAACCGGTCCGCACTGCCGTGGGAGAAACCGCTGGTTTTTGGCCATACGCCTATGAAAGAACCGCTGATATCTGAACAGATGATCGGTATCGACACCGGCTGTGTGTACAAGAGACAAGGCTTCGGTCTTCTAACGGCTATCAGCCTGCCGGACCAACATGTCATCCAGAAAGAATGCATCGATTGTTAACAAGAAAATCCAAGACCATTCATGAATCTTAAATGTGGAATTGTTGGATTACCAAACGTAGGTAAGTCCACGCTGTTTAACGCACTGAGTAATGCCGGTGCAGAATCCGCCAACTTTCCGTTCTGCACCATAGACCCTAACGTGGGACTGGTGACCGTACCTGACGAGCGGCTCGACACGCTGGCCAGGCTTGCAGAATCAAAGAACGTTATTCCCGCCACCATTGAGTTCGTGGATATCGCGGGTCTGGTAAAGGGAGCAGCAGAGGGTAAGGGAAAGGGCAACGCCTTTCTGTCCCACATCCGCGAGGTAGACCTTATCATTCATGTGGTCCGGTGTTTTGATGACAATGACATCATTCACGTGGAGGGTAGCGTGGATCCCGAACGGGACATCCGGATCATCGAGGAAGAACTCATTCTCAAAGATCTAGAGAGCGTTGAAAAACGTGTGGAGAACTTAAAGAAGCAGGCCAAGAGTGGTGATAAGGCCATTAAAGCCCAGCTTGAGATCGTTGAAAGCCTCTGTGAGCATCTGGGAGAAGGCAATTCAGCGCGTACTTTTGAAGTGAACGAAGATCAGCAGGAAGCTTACCGGGATTTGTTTCTGCTTTCTTCAAAGCCCGTGTTGTACGCCTGTAACGTAGGGGAGGACGAGCTGGAGTCGGGTAACGAATACGTGGAAACGGTAAAAAGAATAGCCAAAGAACACGATGATGAAACGGTCATGTTCTGTGCCAAGATAGAAGCGGAGATCGCTGAACTTGCACCGGAAGAAAAGGAAATGTTCCTGGAAGAACTGGGCTTGTCCAGCGCCGGACTGGACCGGCTTATACAATCTGCGTACAAAGAGCTCGGGCTGATCACCTACTTCACAGCCGGACCAAAAGAAGCCAGGGCTTGGACCATCCGAAAAGGCACCAAAGCTCCCCAGGCAGCGGGCGTGATCCACACTGATTTTGAGAAAGGGTTCATCAGGGCAGAGACCATTGCTTTTTCAGACTACGCATCGCTGGGGTCAGAGAAAGCCGCTCGCGAGGCCGGTAAGATGCGTCAGGAAGGAAAGGAATACGTGGTTGCCGACGGAGATGTCATGCTGTTCCGCTTCAACGTTTAGTTCCGATCAGTTCTTTTCTTTTCAGGAAGAGAAAGCTAAACCAGACCAGACCGAGTATGCCGAACATGGCCAGGAAAGTGAATACAGCCGGTTCGGGATCGTCAACCGTGCTGATGGATCCTGCATACACCGCGATGATCGCATAAGGGACGGTACCGATCAGATAAAAGAGCAGGTATTTCCAGTATGGCATTCTGGTAACACCGGCCAGACAAGAGGTGATCTCGGGAAGCATGGGGGTTGCCCGGCATAGGGTGAGGGCGACGGGGCCATAGCTGTGAAACAGCTCTTTCATTTCAAGCAATTGCTCCTCACTGCCGGAGACCTTGCGCAGCAGCCAGTCTCCTTTATACCTGCTGATCAGATAGCCCATGGTTCCTGCCCCAACCATGCCGGTGGTCGAAAACAGTATTCCAAACTCAAGCCCCAGAAAAAAGCCTGAGAGTATGGTCAGTGAAAGGGTGGGGATCGCGATAAACAGGTCAATGATCAGCAGGCCGGATATGATCAGGCCCGTGATCCAGACAGGGGCGTGCCGGGCGTCGGTCAGCCACTGTTTGATGTCTTCAACGGTAAGCACGTCAAAGGCTTTGAAAAGCAGAAGAGTGGCCGTAAAGAAGGCGCCAAGTATAAATACAAATCGGATAAGAGCTTTCATCAGGTCATGAACGTAGATTCATCATTAAACCAACTGAAAGCTCTTGAGCATTCCTGATCTAACTGAATCGGGTAAATTCTGAGGATATTTCAACAAATGTTGCCCCTGTGATATTAGGGTTCTGTCCAAGTGCTGCTTTCAGTGTTACAAAGTGAGCCAGTTCAACAGGATAGATGCCTCCCATAACCAACTTTGCCTGGTTACCCCTCAGGTTGGTAACAGCGTCTTCAAGATAAGCCTGTGCTGCGTCTAATTCCAGGCTCATGGCCAACAGGACCGCATCTTCTTCGCTGCTTACATTGCCAACCCGGTCATCGGCACTGGCACTATCCAGGCTCACTTCATTGCCGCCCAGATCAAGAACCAGTTCGTTGAACAGCGCGAGGTGCTCCATGTGGTGGCTCCGGTAATATACGGCCGTATCCAGAACCGCCTGGGTGGTTATGATGCCCGACTCCGCGGCTGCAGTGTAGGTCTGAATAGCGACCGCCTCTCGCTCAGCGGCCTGTGTAACGATAGCCAGATCTCCGGAGAGGTCTTCAATATCATTTCCTGTTCCCGTGCTGCAACCGGCAATAGCCAGTCCTCCTGCCGCCCCCAATGCCGGGAGCTTTTTTAAGAAGTTCCGTCTGTTCATGTCCTAGTGCTTTTATTAGAAAAATGTGCTGATGACAGCCCTGAAAGTATATAGAGAACGATCAAAGGGGGTTTGCTCACTGAGAAGGAGTTTTCCCTCAATATTTCTGGCAAACTTATACCCGGCAGCCACAGATATCCGGAATTTGTCCTTATCCCACTCTGTGACATCAGGATATAAAGTTAAGGAAGGACCATTACCTATGAAATTAATATGATCTAATCTGAGGCCGAGGTAACTTCCTGTTATTGATGGAGGTTCAAAGCGGATGTCGACATTAGCACTGACGCTTTGCCGGGTATAGTCGATAGGATCGTTTGAGGAAGCCGGGTAGCTGAAAGCGCCATTCACATAACGGGGTACCTTCCAGTTCGAAAAAATACTTTCCCCGATGATCTCCCAGAAACCGTAGCCAAACCGGAAATCAAAACCAAGGACCGACTGACGGTAACTTTCGAGGGGCTGATCCTGCCTCAGAGCGCCGTTTTCAGAAGGTTCAAGATGGAAGAAACTTCCATGTGAGGCCGAAAAGCCCAGCTGCCACCGGATATTGGGATTCCATATCAAGCGGGCATTGAGGGCCCCGTTTGCCAGATTGGTATAATCGCGGGGGGAGCCGGGGGCTGCGGACGTGAGTGATGCCTGAAGGAGCAGCTTATCCGGTTTGATCTGCCAGTCCCATCGCAGTCCGGTCGAGTACCCTCCGAAGTAGATGGTGGTCATAATGCCGTCGCTCACATTATAATCATTGTCATACCGCGCCTCGGGCCAGAATCCATACACATCCGACATATTCACATAGTAGGAATAGGCTAGAGGCAGTTCGATAAAAGTCCGGTCGATTGTGAGGTTTCTGGATGGATAGAATCCAACCGTGGAAACAAACCTGCCGATACTGAAGGCGTGGTTCTTATCGGGATCGGCGTAGGTAATATTGGCGAGGGTGAACCGGGGTGTCCGCAGGGTTCCTTCCCCCCAGGTATCGGACTGTAAACGCCCTTCGAAGAAAAAGTTCTCATTCAGTGGAGCAAACAGGAACAGATTGGCCTGAGGGATGGAGAAATGCAGAAAGCGGTACTCATTGGGTATTCCGTTGGAGATAAAGGCGGACTCGTCGCCCCCGGCCGATATACCGGCGTCCAGGCTTCCGTTGAACTCTATCTGGGCACGAAGGGGGTGGGCGCAAAGCACGAAAAGCAGAAGCAATACCGTATGGATTCTATTCATAGATAACCTCGACAACTTTAATAGGAGAAGAAAAGCCCTTCAATTCTTTGTTTTCAACATCGGAGAACTGAAAGTCATCTTCAAGTTGGTATTTGTTTATAAGTTCTTTGGCCATGAGTATTTGTCCCGGATTTGCTTCGTGGCATAACCGGGCACAGAGATTCACTTCCTGGCCGATCACCGTATAATCCAGCCTCTCTTTGGCCCCCATGTTTCCAAGGATCATGCTGCCGTAGTTAACCCCGATACCCAGTCCTTCAAAAAACGAAGAAACCTCAGGATCGTCCCTGTAACTTTTCTGGATGTCAATGGCAGCTTTGATTGCACGGTCCAGGGAATGGGTACCCGCAAATAGCGCGATCAGGGAATCCCCCACAAACTTATCGATAGACCCACGGTGTTTTAATACCGCGTCCGACTGCTGGCTTAAAGTCTTGTTAAGCATTGAAATGAATTTTTCCGGAGAAGTATTGGCGATCTTTGAGGTAGAACCCCGGATGTCGGTAAAAAGGATAGCGAGTGTTTGGCGGGATCCGGCATCCTCAAGCTCCAGGTCTGTATTTTGCTGGATCATCCTAAGCGTGTGGTCTCCCACGTATTTAGTGAGAGCGAAGCGCTCACGCAGCCCGACCACCATCTGATTAAATGAACGGGTAAGCGTACCAACTTCGTCATTGGTTTTAGCCTCGATGTTGATATCCAGATCTCCGTCCTGAACGCGGACCATCGCATCGGTGAGCGACTTGATAGGATTGGAAAAATAGTTTCCCAGAAACAGTGCGACCGGAATGATGCCGATGACGCTGATGAAGCCGATCAGAAGAAGATTCTGCTCGATCAACTGAATGGCCCCAAGCTGGGTTGCAAGCGGGGTACTTGCCAGGTAGTAAGCCCGTTCGCCGCGTCCCAGCGGTGAAATGAAGGCCAGATGTTCAACACCATTGATGCGGAGTTGGAGGGGATCGGTTATCACCAGGTTCTGAGTAACGCTGTCGATCATTTGCGATCGTTCCCGCATAAGCCTCACCAGCTCTGTGGTATCGGGATTCGCGATAGAACTCGCGATCAGTTCCTCCTCGTGGAAAAAGGTGACATCTACCGGAATGTTTTCCTTAAGCATCAGGGCATCAAAGGTTTTGAATTCAGATCCTACCGTGATGGTCCCCATGATGTCAAAATTTCCATAAATGGCCTCGGTCGCCGTTTGGTAAAGTTTATCATCCACATACCATAGATCGGCCCATTCGGGATTGAGTGGCGCGGGGATACCCTGAAGCGCATCGCTCACATTGGGCCGGTGAGAAAGATCACGCCCAAAGAATTCGGGGTGAGTAAACCATGCCAGCGTGGATCCCTGATCATCCGTGACAATAAAAATGTCAGCCTTCGCGAACTGCGAGTATTCCAGCACGCTGAAATAAACCGTCGCTGAATCTTTGGTGCTTACATTGGCTTTGAAGGTTGAATTTTCGGCGAGCAGGATGGCCGATTCCAGATGACGGTCGTAGGTCAGAGACTGCTGGGTGCGGAAAAAACTTTGAAGCTGCGCAAAATCTTCGACGATGTCCTGCCGGATTGTCGTTGAAGAAACCCGGTTTACCGCTGTCAGTACTACCAACAGAACCACAATGGTCAGTCCGGAAAGGATCAGGAATAACTTGGTTCTGATATTTAAGGAGACCGGTTTCAATTACTAAAATCGATATCCAGAGTAACGCTTTGATCGTTACCTACCGTAATCTCTCTGGAATCCAGATCAAATCTTGGGTTGTAGGCCCTTACTTCATATTTCCCGTCGGGGATGTCTTCGAACACGTAGTTTCCGTTTTCATCCACGCGGGTAAAATAGGGGGTGTCCAGGCTCAGAATAACCGCATTCATTTGTGAGTGGATATCGCAAAACAGCTGTATCTCACCGAGGCCTTCTACTTTCCATTGGGTGGCGGGGATCTTTTTAGTGTACACATCGCCCGTCGGCCTTCTGCCAATATTAAAACGGGCTCCAGGCGTAAGGCTGAATACATTGTGATAGAAGGGGTCATCGTTAACAAACTGAACGATAGATCCCACGGTAACAGGAGTTACATTCGGGATGAATACCGCGTCTTTCTGATTGATGGTAACGGGCTCATCCAGTGGATCGGCATCGATCTCGTAGCTGATGGGGTGAAGGCTGATGATGGTATCCGTAATAGGATTGGAATCGGCGTTATCGGAGGTATTTGTCGAACCAGAGCCTCTGCTTCGGTAAGCCCTTCCACGGAACGACCTGCGCTGTGTTGAAACACTGGGTAAAGTCACTGTACCGGAGATGCGGTTACCGTCAATGGTTATCTGATTCATAAAGAGCGAATCAGGATCAGTTTCAGAATTGCTTGATGCCCCGAAAAAGAGGAGTGAGAATAAAAGTATAGCGTATCTTAGCATCTTAAGAAGATTAATTTCCCTAATATACTAATCTATACGAGCTTTAGAAGTTATCGGATTGAAATCTCGGTAGTGTCGGAAGGGACGGCAAAAGGATCCACCGTATCATATACCACCCATGCATCCCGGAAGGCCCGTTTAATAATGCGGGAAAGAGCGAGGGCGCGCTCTCTGTCGTGAAAATCTCCCACGTGCACCCGGTAGTAGGGAGTCTTGAAAAACGTGTAGGTTTCGGGCTGATAGCCTACCAGCGTAGTGTCGGACCAGGCCCTGAATCTCATGGCCGTGGTATCGGCGTCTTCAAGGCTTTGTCCGGAGTAGATCTGGATCCGGAAGCCTTTGGTGAGATCCACTTCCACTTCTTTGGGGACTTTCAGCTCCCTAAATGCTTCCGGTATCTCATTCGATTGGGTGCTGTAATAATCCTCCAGCCGGGAGACCGTCTGCTGATCCGTGTCTCCCGAGGGATCTCCTTCATTGCCGGCCTGAGTTTCGGTATTCCGTTCGGTGGAACCGCTTTGAGCGCGTTCCGGGGATGTGACCTCCCCGGTTGATCCGCAGGCAATCAGCAAAGCAAGGGTTAGTAAGAAGAATGCAGGGGTATATGTACTCATCAGTAGGCTACCGGATGCCAGGTTGTTTTGGTTTCCTGCAGGTTAACGATGAAGTACGGGCTTTCTGATGCCTCATCGTACCAGTCATCGACAATGGTACGGACCACTCTCTTCAGGTTGTCAACTGCAAGCTCGTCGATCTTTTTGACCATTTCACCGGTTAGATGATCGGTATAGAACACGGCATTTACATCCATATGAGAGGCAAAATGTTCCACCAGTTCTTCTCTTTTTCCGGTAAGTATGTTAACGACCCCGCCTGGTAAATCCGATGAGTTGAGCACCTCGGCAAAATCGATGGCTGCCAGAGGATATTCTTCTGATGCCAGCACCACACAGGTATTACCACCCGCGATGGCCGGAGCGATGACCGATACAAGGCCCAGCAGCGGACTTTGTTCCGGTGCAAGGATATTGACTACTCCGGTTGGCTCCAGCACGCTGAAATTGAAATGTGAACTAGCCACGGGATTTACGGATCCGAACACCTGCTGATATTTGTCGGTCCAACCGGCGTAGTAGATCAGGCGATCAATCGCTGCATTTACATCGGCACGCGCCTCTTCCGCGGTGAACCCTATTCTGCTTAGGTTTTCCTCAAACTGAACACGCCGGGTTTCCAGCATTTCTGCAATGCGGTAGAGTATCTGACCTCTGTTGTAGGCACTTCTGGAGCTCCAGCCTGCAAAGGCACCTCGGGCGGCTTTTACGGCATCCCTGAGATCTTTTCGGCTGCAGCGGCAGGCATTGGCCAGGAGATCGCCTTCGCTGTCAAATACTTTGTAGTAGTGGCCGGACTCACTTCGCGGAAATTGTCCGCCCACATAGGTTTTATAGGTCTTGAGTACTTCTATCCGTTCTGACATATCGATTCCTTACTTCAAATTCACGTATGCTGCCAATCCGTGCATTCCGCCTTCACGGCCCACACCACTTTCTTTATATCCACCAAATGGCGAGGTAGGGTCGAATTTGTTATAGGTATTAGCCCAAACTACACCCGACCGCATTTCCTTCCCAACTTTAAAGATCTTGGAACCTTTGTCGGTCCACACTCCGCCGGCGAGACCATAAGGCGTGTTGTTGGCCTTTTCAATGGCTTCATCGGCGGTACGGAAGGTCTGAATGGTAAGTACCGGGCCGAAGATCTCTTCCTGTACCACGCGATTGGATTGCGATACTCCTGTAAACAGCGTGGGTCGTATGAAATATCCGCTCTCAGGAACGGGACACTTGCTCTGATAGACATCAGCACCTTCCTCAACCCCGATTTCCAGGTATTTGTTAACGGTCTCATACTGTTGCTTGGAGTTGATGGCTCCGATGTCCGTGTTTTTATCCAGAGGGTCGCCCACGATCAACGTATCCATGCGGTCGCGGAGTTTCAGAATAACCTGATCGGCAATGCCTTCCTGAACCAGCAGCCGGGACCCGGCACAGCACACATGCCCCTGGTTGAAGAAGATCGCGTTGATAATGCCCTCCACGGCCTGGTCGATGGCGGCATCTTCAAATATGATGAGCGCGCCTTTTCCTCCCAGTTCAAGAGTATATCGCTTGTTGGTGCCTGCAATGGATCTCTGGATGATCTTGCCTACTTCGGTGGATCCTGTAAACGCGATTTTATCAATATCATCATGATTGACGATCTCAGCTCCGGTCTGACCAGCACCCGTTACTATATTCACTACGCCGTCCGGTAAACCGGCATCCTTTATCAGTTCAGCAAACATCATGGCGGTCAGGGAGGTGGTTTCCGCAGGTTTCAGCACCACGGTGTTACCACATGCAAGAGCAGGGGCTATTTTCCATGACAGCATCAGCAGCGGAAAATTCCATGGGATGATCTGACCGCAAACCCCAACAGGATCCGCTTTCCTGCCCGGAAACGCATAATCCAGCTTATCGGCCCAGCCCGCGTAGTAAAAGAAGTGGGCGGCGGCCAGCGGTATATCCACATCTCTCGATTCACGGATAGGCTTTCCACCATCCATGGATTCTGCTATTGCGAATTCCCTGGCCCGCTCCTGGATCATTCGGGCGATACGGTAGATGTATTTGGTGCGGGATTTTGCAGAGAGTTCGGACCATTCACCGTTGAAGGCTTTTCGGGCAGCTTTAACGGCTTTGTCCACATCTTTCTGGGTGGCTTCGGCGAACTCAGTGATCTTTTTCTCCGTAGCCGGATTCACACTCTTGAAATAGCGGCCTTTTTCCGGCTTTACAAATTTGCCGCCGATGAAAAGCTCATAGCGTTTACTGATCTCCAGGTTGTCAGCGCTCTCAGGAGCCGGGGCATATTCCCACAGCGACCTGAAGTCCAGCTTCGAATTCGGAGAAGTTGGCTTGTAAGTGGTCTCTTTGGTTGTTGATTCTGACATAATCTTGTATAAAACTGCTTAGTCGTTCGAGAAATAATCCGCACTTTGATACACGCCGGTCTTTTGCTTGACGATCTGCATCAGAACATCATTAGCCAGCGAGCTTGCCCCGAAGCGGAAATAATCGGGTGTGAGCCATGCGGCGCCCAGGGTTTCCTTAACCAGCACCAGATACTGGATCGCCTGCTTTGCCGTCCGGATTCCACCGGCCGGCTTCATACCGATCATCTTGCCGGTCTCATAAAAGTAGTCTCTGATGGCTTCCAGCATAACAAGGGTAACAGGTTGGGTGGCGGCAGGACTGATCTTTCCGGTCGAAGTTTTGATGAAATCTGCACCGGCCCGCATGGCAATGTCACTGGCTAATCTTACATTTTCGTAGGTATGAAGTTCCCCGGTCTCCAGTATAACTTTCAGGTGCGCCTTGCCGCAGGCTTCTTTAATGGCCGCGATCTCGTCATACACGAGGTTATACTCACCGGACAGAAACTCACCACGACTGATCACCATATCCACTTCATCGGCACCTTCAGCAACGGCAAATTTCGTATCCTCGATCCGCACCGAAAGGGGAGCCATACCGCTGGGGAAAGCAGTGGCGACACTGGCTACGTGTATGCCGCTTCCCCGCAATGCCTTTTTAGCGACCTTGACCATGCTGGGGTACACACAAACGGCTGCCACATGGGGCAGATCAGGCATGGCAGGATGAGGCTGACGGGCCTTCTGGCATAGCTGGATCACTTTCCCCTCAGAGTCTTTTCCCTCCAGTGTGGTCAGATCCATCATGCTTAAAGCCATTTTAAGGGCCTGAATTTTCGATTCTTTCTTGATGCTGCGCTTATTGAGGCGGCTTACTTTCTCCTCAACAGCTACGTGATCGATGGGTGTAATTTTCGGGATAATTTTATTTGCCATTCTTTTTGTAAGGAATTGAATCGGGATCGCTCTTAAAGGTACTGAACATTAAATAAAAAGAATAGGATGCTAATTGAAGAAGAGGAAGACTACGAAGTAGGTGCAGGCGCGCTCTGGTTGAAAGCTGAGATCGGAAACGGCCATTTCGGAGCCATTGACGTTACTTTCAATGATGATTTTATCAAAAGGGCGATCAATGCTCCGGTGCATGAGGACTTGGGAAGCAGAAGGGGAACCCTCAAAGTGGTTGGGCTGGTAAACAAAAACACGGAAAGCAATGGCATGCTTTCCCTCGGGTTGAACGATGACCAAAACGCAGAGGCATTTGAATACAGTGAAGCCTTTGATGAAGAAGGTGTCATACGCTTTGAGATCACCATCGAGGTATCCTGATCATGCGCACATTCTCTGTACTATTCCTTATTGCGTTAATTCCGCTCAGCGCAAGTGGTCAATCAGATTCGCTTAAGATTGAAGATCTGGCGGCACCGGTAAGCCCGGGTTTTCAGATCCTGGGTATTTCACCCCAGGAAATCAGCAGACCCAGGTCAGTGACAGCCCTTCAGGCATATTTCATTAACTCGGTCTCATCACCGGGAGCCCTTACGGATGACTTCGCGCTAGAATTTTCTCCTTACTGGCTTCAGGACCGGCCAGCTTTAAGCTTCAATTGCTACTATGAACTGGAAAGTTGTGACGAAAAGGAAGGCCACCGCATTTTTCGTTCATTCAGTATCTCGGTGGCCAGTACCGGTTATGAAACTAAAACCGATTCCATCACCGGAAGAAACTGGGGAGTAGGCGGAAAAATAACCCTTAAGAGGGGTGAACCGGGAGAGGAAATGCTCCGGGCCATCAGGCTCAGTGAACAAAGCCTGAATCTTCAGCTTAGCTATTCCAACCTGGCCAGTCAAAGTTCCTATCCGGACGGAGTCGGGCAGGACGAAATAGTAGAGAAGATCCGGAATGAGATGAATATCGCCCGCTCGGCAGCAAATACTGACCGTGAGATCCAGGCCCTCAACGAAACGGAGGAGCTACTCACGGAGAACATCGTGGCAAGAGGTATCGATTCCAAAGAAGAAGCCATAGAGTATTTCACGAAACTGTTTAAGGGCGAAACCACCATCATACGATCATATCTCGAAGAGATACAAAAGCAGGACGCCTACCGGAGGGTAGGGCTGAATATAGATGTGGCTTTTGGATCTTCCTTTGTGCTGCCGGAGAATGATCTGGAAGGCACCTTTATGGATAAATACGGGATCTGGCTTACAAGCACCTACACGAGTCCCAAAAACCCGTCTTTCAGCTTTGCCTTACTGGTCAGAAGATTGATGAACGCGCAGGAGTACGGAAGCACAGACACCGATCTGGGCCTGAGTTTTGCCCTTGAGAAGTCCCGTTTTACAACGAACCTGGAAGGCATTTGGCGATATACCCGTGAGGAATATATCACCACCGACTTTAGCGGAAACGAGATCCCTACTTTTAATGAAGAAGGAACCTATCGGTTTACCTGGAACTCTACCTATAAACTGACCGATGACTTTAAACTGAACCTGAGTCTGGGCAAGAATTACGATTCCGAGATAAGAGTAAGTGAGAATTTCATTGCCGTACTGGGTATCGGTATCGATCTTTTCAAACAGCAATACCTTACGTCTGAGTAGCGATAAGCTGGTCACGGGGACTTGAAGATTTAGCCTTTTGAAAGGAACAGCTTTTCTATACTTTTATTTCTTTTTAAATCCAGAAAAAATCAGATGAGAGTTGTTGCCCCGCTAGTGTTATCACTTATTGTGTACCTGTTTAATTGCTCTGAACCGGACAGTATCTATGCCGACACCGAATATAAGATAGCTTACAACGTTCTTTATGACGGCTATGCCGATAACTACGAGATTTTTGTCATGAACCCGGATGGCAGCGGCCAGACCAATATCTCCAACAGTCCCGGTGTGGATTGGGTCTATCATGCCCATGGCGATCGGTTATATTTCATCTCTGACCGAGATTCCACTTCCCGCAAGTACTTTTTGTACGAAATGAAATGGGATGGAAGCGAAGTAAGGCGCGTTACAGACTTTCTGGTCCATGACTCATGGATCAACTCCCGCAAAGAGGGTACAGAACTGGTGGTTGTTCCGAATTTAGGGGAAGACACCGGACGGGATCTCTATATCATTGACCTGGAGGGGAATATTCTTTCACAGGTTACCGACGATACCCTTTCTAACAACGATGCGGCCTTCTCACCTGAGGGTAACCGCATTGCCTTCCGATCCTACAGATCGGAAGTTGACGAACTATATGTGATCGACCTGGAAGATTCATCTATCCGTCGTGTCACCTTTTACCCCGAAGATGACTCTACGGCACTCGATTGGGAATACCACGCCGGGCCGCCTCAATGGAGAGATCAGAATACGATCAGCTATCTTTCCAAGCAGAAGAATAACTACAGTATCTTTCAGGTGAATGTGAATACCGGTGAAGTGGAGCAGATCACACCGGACACAACCAGCCAGGGCCATCCCTCCAATGAAGGGTGGCACAGCTGGTCCAGAGATGGTTCCAAAATAGCTTTCAATGCCACGAACTGGAAAGGAAACTACGACATATACCTCATGAATGCGGATGGCTCCGGGCTAAAAAGGCTTACAGAAGATGAATGGTATGAGCAGGCGCCTGTGTTTGTTTATCCCGAGTAACCTGCTCATAGTTTCAGGTCTATTGATACGTGCTCGGTCTGTTCGCGTGCGGTCAGCGGCCATAAAACTCCGGCGAGCAGCAGGGCGGCCCCGGTGAAATACAACAGCCATGCAATGGTGCTGTAGCTGTCCATGAGTCCGCTCATATTCAGCAGGTTGTGGAAATCATGAGCAGATTTGGATAGCCCTCCGATCAATGGAAGCTGCCGGTGATAGGCATCGGCACAGTAAGCCGCGGTATCGAGCCAGCTGAAACCCAGCCAGTACAGAGAAAACTGCCCCAGAAACACCCGGCGGTTTGTCCAGGCGAACACAACAACCAGGAAAGGAATAAGCAGCTGCAGAAGCGTGCCACCGAGAATGGTCAGAAATCTCCAGCCAAAGAGTCCAAAAATAGAGTGGCCGGCTTCATGAATGATCAGCGTGAGATTGTCCATCAGAAAATAGAGGATACTGAAGACCGGAACATGATCGTAAGTGACAGCAAAAAAGATATTGTACCGCAGTGCCCACCAGAACTGTTTTAAGATAAACCAGCTGAAAAAGACCAGGATGATGGATATCCACCACTTCTTCAGAAAAGCCAGGAATTGTTCTCTGTCAGGTATCAGATTCATGGCCGGGTAACTGATAGAAGTATTGCTTTCTTCTGATAAAATACTGCCATATCAAACTGAACCTGCTGAAACCGGGAGTATTGACCCGGAAGGGCAGGTCCGATTTGTGGCGTTTCTGATGGACGGAAGCCCATCCCAACATAAAATGAAAATGAGCTTTAGCGATGGCCAGAAAATCCCCACCTTTACCGGATAAAAGCGATTTCCATGCGGCGATGACATCCAGGACCAGCCGTACGGGGAATCTGAGCATCAATTCTTTCGCCCCGGCATTTTTCCAGAGCATAAACAGATTATTGCGGAAGTTATAGTACACCTTACGCGGTGACCCCATCGCCAGAGATCCGCCACCCAAGTGATATACGGTGCTGTCAGGGGTGTACATCACTTTGTGGCCTGAGCGGTGTATTCGCCAGCAGAGATCGATTTCCTCCATATGAAACTCGAAATCCTCATCGAACCCCCCCAGTTTGGTAAATACTTCTTTCCTGATGGCAAGCGCGGCACCACTGGCCCAAAAGATCTCCGATGACGCGTCATATTGTCCGAGATCCTGTTCCACCGTATCAAAGATCCTGCCCCGGCAATAAGGATATCCGTATTTGTCTATAAAGCCGCCTGCAGCCCCGGCGTATTCAAAAACATCCTTTTGGTGATAGGAAAGCATTTTTGGCTGCACGGCCGCTACCTGGTCATCTTTCCCGAAGGCCTGATTGATCGCGTTCAGCCAGCCCGGGCTTACCTCAACGTCATTATTCAGGAACAGTAAGATCTCTTTGGTTGCATACGGCACGGCACGATTATTACCCCCGCAATAGCCGTAGTTCCGGTCAAAGGAGGCCAGGACAATATCGGGATAAGTGCTTCGTATCCATTCGGCGGTTCCGTCCGTGGATGCATTATCAGCTAAGATGATCTCAAAATCGGGATACCCGGTATTAACAACAGAAGGAAGAAAGGTTTTAAGATGATGCAGCGCATTCCAGGTAACGATAATAATGCTGAATCCCTTCAAAGAATGAATATGTGTTTTAAGCTGTTGACGATTCGTATAGCAGAATTTAAGAAAATGTTGTTTCTTTAATTCCTCGAATTAGAGGACCATGATACCAAAAAAGTATGATCAAAATAGGGCTTATTTCAGATACCCATAATTATCTGGACCCTCAGGTTTTAGACTATTTTTCAGACAGAGACGAGATTTGGCACGCGGGTGACTTCGGGACCGTCGAGATCGCCGAAGAACTGAATACCGTAGCTCCTTTGGTAGGGGTATATGGCAACATTGACGGGAAGGATGTTCGCGATAGATATCCGCTTCATCAGCGTTTCGAACGGGAGGGGCTCGATATCTGGATGACCCATATCGGCGGAATTCCCGGCCGTTACTGCATACCCATTCGGGAAGAGATTCAAAAGAACACCCCGCAGCTGTTTGTTTGTGGCCACTCTCACATACTGAAGATTGCCAGAGATCAGGAGTTAAACAAAATGCTGTACATGAACCCCGGTGCAGCCGGCCGGCATGGTTTTCAGGAAGAACGCACGGTCGTCCGCTTCGAAATTGATAAAGGCCGGGTACAGAACGTGGAGGTTATCAACCTGGGGCCTCGTTCAGAGTAAGGCTATCCCTCGTAACGTTCGATCAACGCCACCGCATTATGGGCCGACTGAACCGCGAGAGGTATTCCGCCTCCGGGATGTGTTGATCCCCCCACGAAATAAAGCCCTTCTATTTCTCTGGATTTATTCCGGGGACGCAAGAATGCAGACATCCGGTCATTGGAAGAGGTTCCGTAAATACTGCCTTTATTGGACAGATACCGCTCGTAAAAATCCTTTGGCGTGATGATATGCCTGAATTCGATGGAAGAAGAGAGGCCGTCTAAGCCATTTGATTCCAGCTTCCGGATGATCCGCTCAGCATACGGATGGTTCCCTGAAGTTCCATTGTACTTATCTCCTTCAGACAGGTAAGGGGCGTTCACGAGTACAAAGAGATTGGAGCAACCCTCCGGAGCGTGACCGGAATCGCTGTAGCTGGTATTGGCTATATAAATGGTTGGGTCGTCCGGTAACTTCTTCTCACGGAAGATTTGATGGAATTCCTGGTGATAATCCTGGCTGAAAAAGATGTTGTGGTGCAAAAGCTGATCAAAACGCTGTTTAACACCCAGCAGCAGCACGAAACCTGAGCAGGAGGGTTCTATTCGTGCGGCCTTTGTTTTTCGTTTCGCGCTTATGGATGCATCGTCAATCAGGTTAAGGATGGTTTCGGTGACATCACTGTTCGCAACTACAAGATCAGACTCGTACAGCTCCCCGGAGGTGGTTTCCACCCCTTTGACGCGCTGGTTCAGGATATGGATTCGATCGACCTGTGAAGATACTTTTATGTTGACGCCCAGTGAATCCGCCAGGTTGAGCAAGCTCCTGGCTACCCGGTATAGCCCTTCCTTCACGTAGTATCCGCCCTGATTCAGTTCAATATGGGGAATCACATTCAAGGTGGCCGGGGCCTGGTAGGGGGAGGAGCCGTTGTAGGTTGTGAAGCGCTTAAAGAATTGCCTCAGATATCTGGATCTGAAGCAGGAGTCGACTCTTTTGCTGACCGTTGTGAATGCGTCAATCCCGAAGAAGGATAGCAGGTTCAGGCTGGCAAGGTCTGACCAGTCATACAGAGGATTATAGATGAAAGCGTCACTGGTCTTCTTATACAGGGATTCGCTGTAGGTAAGAAAGCCTGTATAAGCCTCTGCGTCTTCAGGAGCGATCTTTTCTATTTCTGAAAGAGTCCGGTTCTGGTCCGCGTAGTTATCAAAAGTCGTACCGTCCGGGTAGAAATACCGGCAATTGATCTCCAGGGGAACCAGTTCTAGCTGATTCTCGATGGAAGTTCCGCATTTTCTGAAGAGATCATCCAGAATGTGCGGCATGGTAAACAGACTTGGGCCGGTATCAAACCGGTAGCCGGCGGCACGAACCTCATTCATCTTGCCACCAACGGTATCGTTCTTTTCCAGTATGGTGACTTCATGTCCCTTTGCAGCCAGTAAACAAGCCACAGACAACCCTCCGATTCCGGCACCAATAATCGTTATATTCATGCTGATAAAATACAAATCTACAGATGATTGAGAAGCTAACCCATCCGGAAGTAAATACATTCATTAAGGATCATGTGAACGATGATCCGGCTGAGTTGATGCTAAAAGCTCACCGGTATCCGGATTTGCCTATGGCGGAGATCGCTGAGCAGATCAAAAGCCGGCAAAAGGCAAGAAGTAAACTTCCGGAATGGGTTCAGGATTTCGGGCTTGTTTTTCCTCCTTCCTCAAATCTTGAGCAGGCCTCCTCCGAAAGGACGGCAAAATTCAAATCCCGTAATCTCGTGGGAAACCGGTTCGCTGATCTTACGGGAGGGACGGGGATCGATGCCTGTTATCTTTCAGCAGGATTCCAACATAGCTGGTATGTGGAGAAAGACAGTACGTTATGCCGTCTGGCAGAGCATAATTTCAGGCATTTGGGCAGGGAGATCCGGGTGGTCAACCGTGATGCGGAGTCTTTTCTCCGTGACAGCGACTCCGGCTTTGACCTCCTGTACATA
Source organism: Balneola sp. (assembly GCA_965267385.1). Classification (GTDB taxonomy): domain Bacteria; phylum Bacteroidota; class Rhodothermia; order Balneolales; family Balneolaceae; genus Balneola. The sequence goes on along the minus strand of OZ253957.1, from coordinate 1,395,414 downwards.
GATCCTTCTAGAAGAGACCGGCAAAAGAACAGGGTCTATGGTCTTGAGGATTGTGAGCCGGATGTATTTCACCTTTCGGGCCAGATGCTGAACAAAGCGAAAAATGTACTCATCAAAGCTTCCCCGATGCTCGATATCAGATCCATTCTTCGGAAACTTGAGCAGGTATATAAGGTGCAGGTTATATCTGTTCAGAATGAAGTGAAAGAAGTACTCATCTGGATGAATAATGAGAAGACCACGGAAGCCCGGATCGAGGCTTTCGGTCTTCGTTCAACCGGGGAGGATCATGCTTTTGGGTTCTGTTTCAGCGAAGAAGAGCGGGCTGAAGTGCAGTATGGCCTTCCGGAGCGATATATCTGTGAACCTGATAGTTCACTAATGAAAGCGGGCGCTTTCAATTTGATCGCGGCAAGGTATAATCTGGTAAAGCTTCATCCTAATACTCACTTGTACACGTCTGATGCTGAAGTCCGGGATTTTCCGGGCAGGATCTTTGAGGTAAAACAGCTTGTGAAGCCCTCGGCCAGGGCATTCAAAGACATTTCAGCTCAGGGCCGGATTAATGTACTGGTCAGAAATTATCCGCTGGGTGCCAATGAGATCAAAAAGAGGTACCGCTTAACGGATGGCGGGGATGATTACCTGTGTTTCTGTACTCTCGCAAATGGTGAAAAAAAAGCCCTTCATATGAGGAGGCTGGACTAAGGCTTCAGTTCCAGCCTGGCTACGGCTTCCACATGCCAGGTTTGGGGAAACATGTCCACGGGCTGTACCTCAGGTATTTCGTAGATTCCGGATAGCTCTTTCAGGTCGCGCGCCATCGTACTGCTGTTACAGCTTACATAGACGATTCGTGGAACCCGTAATTCCAGAAGCCTTTTTACTACATCCGGGTGCATTCCCGCCCTGGGAGGATCCGTTATCAAAACATCAGGTGCACCGAATTGCTCAACTACGGCTTCCGTAAATACATCTTTCATGTCTCCCTTGATGAATGAGACGTTCTCAACAGAATTCTCTGCAGCGTTGAATTCCGCATTCTGCACAGCTACGTCCACCAGTTCGATACCCACCACCTGTTCAGCAGGCTCAGCCAGGAACAGGCTGAGGGTTCCCACTCCGCAATAGAGGTCATATACAATATCACCTTTACGGATCTGCGCATACTCCCGGGCAACTTCATAGAGTTTCTCGGCCTGGGAGGTGTTGGTTTGAAAAAAGGCGTTAGGGTGAATTTTGAAGCAGTGTCGGCCTATCCTGTCAACGATATAACCGGGCCCGTGAATAACGTTCTCGATGCGCCCAACGGAAGTGGGGCTACGTGTATCGTTAATGTTATTGACGATGGTGGTGATGAAAGGGAAGCGCTCCAGCAATTGATCACTCATGGTTCTCATCAGATCGGAGTCGTCCTCATAAGTGACGAGATTAACCATGAAATCGGTTGTGTGATGGGAAGTACGGATCATCAGGTGCCGCATAAACCCCTCCTGATTGACGGCATCAAAAGCAGGGATGTCGCGCTCCGTGCAGTAAGACCGTATGAAATCCAGGATCTGAAATGATTCGGGTTGCTGCAGATGGCATTCCTGCAAGTTGAGGACTTTATCAAACCTGCCGGGAGCATGTAAGCCTGCGGCAAATCCGGAATCATCCACAAACTCTTCCCGGTTAATCTCTTCTTCGGTAAGCCACCGCCGGGTGCTGAAGCTGTATTCCATTTTGTTGCGGTAGTAAAATGGCTGTTCGCATTTCAGCGCCGGGTGTACCGTGGTGTATTCCAGGCCCGCAATCCTTCGCACATGATCTTCAACCTGGAGGCCTTTGTATTCAATTTGTTTTTCGTAGGGAAGGTGTTGCCAGCTGCACCCGCCGCACACACGGGCGTGCCGGCATTTGGGCTCGATACGGTCCTTGCTGGGTTCCAGTATTTCCAGCAGTTTGCCTTCGGCGTAGTTCTTTTTCTTTTTGATGATCCGGGCGTTCACCTTGTCTCCGGGAGCCGTTCCGTTCACGAATACGGCCATCCCGTCATGGCGGGCTACACCCTTACCTTTAAAAGCTGCTCCCTCTATGGTGAGTTCAACTTCGGTTCCTTTTTTTAAAGCCATTTGTTAATCGTCTCTCTGCTCTTCGAAATACGCATCAAACTGAACTTTCAATGCCGTTTGCTGATCGGATATTTCCTCGATGGCCTTTGTGGCCTGTTCCAGCTGCCGAAGGGCTATGTTGGTAAGGGTTTGCAAAAATTTAACGGCGATCTGAGGGTGCCGGTCTCTTAAAACTTCAAAATCCGGTTTAAAGAAGCCCAGCAGGGTGGCGTCGGTTAGGCACCTTGCCGTTGATCTCCTGCGAAGGTTATAGCCGATGGAAAGGGCTCCAAAGCTCTCCGGTGGTTCGAGCAGGAAGCCGTCTTTTTGCTCCGGATTGGCTTCATCGTCCGGTTCCAGCGTAAGTTCGATCTTTCCCTCTTCGATAAAGTACATGCCCGTTCCGGGATCGTTCCGGTAAAAAACATATTCGCCTTCTTTGTAGGTTCTGCGGTGGCAGAGCTGAAGGAATTCATATCGTTCGGCAGGGGATAGGTTTTTCAGAAACTTAGAGTTGAAAACGATATTAACCTGCTGTTTTATTCTTTTAAGTTTACCCATGGTGAAGCTACAAATGGTTAAAAGGAGTGGCCGATCCCAAAGCTGAAGTATAGTTTTTTGTTGTTAAACCAACCAACGTCAAGGTCGTGCGCCCGGAAGGTAAAATCAAATCGGGCCACAATATATTCCCAGTCAAGGCGCAAGCCGATGCCGGTACCTACCGCGATCTGCTTATAAAACTCATCAAATTTAAACTGCCCCTTCTCAAGGTTGTTCTGATCAGGAGCATCGTTCAGCGGACCGTACCAGATATTTCCGGCATCCACGTACCAGGCAAGGTGCCAGTTAGCACTGAAGACATTCCGGAGAAAGACCTGGCGCGCTTCCGTGAATGCGGCGAGCTTGATCTCACCGCCGTTGACCGTCGCATCGTCACTGGCTACCTCACCGGGCCCCAGTTGAAACGGCCCCCATCCCCGGATATCATTACTGCCGCCTGCAAAAAAGCGACGGTTTAGTGGAATGGACGTACTGCCTCCGTAGGGCTGCGCAATACCTCCGAATACTCTCCAGGCAAATACAGCCCGGTTCGACACGGGGTAATACCTGCGGTAGTCTGCCGTAAGCTTGACATAGCGGCTGTAAGACAGGGAGTTGTCACTTAGCCCGAAGAGAGAGGGCAGATTTCCCTCCAGCGTATCGGGGGTGATGACAAAGCGATCGAGGGCATAGGGAATATTGCCACCCGCAGAGATCGAATATTCGCTGAAGTAACCATAGTCTCTTTGTATCAGGTCGGTACGCTGGCTCCGAAAAGTGTACCGGATCACGGAGGATACCTGCGAACGGAAGTCTTCAAGAATACGGGTTAACTCAAAGGGTATCGAGGGATCGGGATCATTGGGATCTACCCCGAACTGGCGGAACAACCTGTTTCGGAACCGGGTGGTTGGATTGGGATCTACAAGGTCCAGCTCGATGAGGTCCAGAAAACTTGAGAACCGCGGAGAGTGACTGACTTCATATCTGAGGTTAAACTGAACATCAGAATTGATGTCGAAATCGAGCTGATCTGAGCGGCTGTAAGAAAGTGAGTACCTGGTAAGCCCACTTGTGAAATAGCGGGTGTTATCCAGGAATGCGAAAGGGAAATTGAGCCTCGGAACCGTGTAGTCTCCCCGCAACTCATAACTGCGCAGCACGGAAGACTGGGATCCCGAAACGGCATTACTGTCCGCATTACTCTCGAGTACGGCCTGTGTCACAAACTCGAAGCTGGCATTCGCGTTCAGGGAGAAATTCTCTGCCTTTCCGAATACATTGTTGTTGGTGTAGTCAACTCCAAAACCGGTACCGTATCCGAATCTTCTCATTCCAAAAAGTTCGGTACTCACACTGTGTTTGGTCAGGGTTTGCAGATCCACATAGGTTGGGATCCGTTGATCCGAGAAATCTGGTTGTATTCCGTCTTCGCTTTGTCCGAATCCTCTGATGAACAGCATTCCCAGGTTCTGAAACTCCCTGATCGAGTTCAAATACAACTGATGATTGTAGGTTTCACCGGGCTTGAACAGGATTTGGTCAGAAAGCAGCGAGAATTTGGTCTGCGTTTCGGGCTCTTTGGACAGGTAGATCTTTTGATCGCCGCTTACATATCGGTCACTGGTCAGCGTGTCTCTGTCCGAAAAATTCTGAGGCTCTTTCCCATCGCCCAGGCTGATGTACACATCCCCAAAACTGAATACCTTGCCCGGATTGATCCGGAACTGGATATCCAGCCTGGTGGTGTCACTTTCCTGCTTTTTGACTAGCGCGATCACTGAATCCCGCTGTATGGAAGCATAGCCATTATTCTTCATAAAGTTGATGATCCGGGTTTGCTCGGCGCTTAACATCTGCGAATTGTACTGGCGGTTCACCGTGTAGGTGGTATCGTCGATCCGGGCTCTTGTAAGGGGACTGTCTTTGAGGAACAGAGTGCGTTTCCCGGGCTCAGGAAATAACGGGATACCCGAATAAGAGATGGTCTCGATGGTGGAGGCCGGGCCCTCCCGGATCAAAAAGGAGACTTCGACCCTGTTTTTGCGGTATTCGATAATGGTGGTGTCAACTTCAACGCTGAAATAGCCCAACGATTCGTAGTAGAGCGTGATTCTCTCCATGTCGTTGGCCACTACTTCACGGTCAAGGTACACCGGTTCCTCCCCAAACCGCCCGTTGGTTAGTCGCCATATGTAATACCAGGGGGTAAATCGCGGAATGCCCAGAAATTCCCTGTTAATGCGGGTTCTGATCAGGGTTTCAAGAGTGCGGTCTTTGACGTGTTCGTTCCCGGAAAACCGGATCCGGCGTACCACATCTTCCTGCTGCTGATCTTCAGCATTGGTTACCTGTCCATAGGAGGGGAGTGTGAGAAAGAAGAAGGATAAGAGCAGCCCGAAGGCTTTAATGCTGTCAAATTGATGTATAAATACTCTCTGTTTTTCCAAAATGGGAGACACCCGTTATGCCGGTCTTCATATCAGTCAGCGGATACTAAACGTCGTCGTAATCAAAGCCTTCATCTTCCTCGTTATGGAAGAAATCCTCTTTCTGAATATAGTCAGGCCAGATGTCTTCGATGCCTTCGTAGATAGTGTGTTCACCTTCGTCAATCTCTTCAAGTTCTTCCAGATTTGTAAGAACCTGTTGTGGTAAACCATTGCGTTCGGCCCATTCTATGAGCTCGTCACGACTGGCCGGAAAAGGGGCCTCATCTAAAGCTGCTGCAAGTTCAACGGTCCAAATCATAGGATTATAATTATTTGATTAAAAAGTGAGTGAATGATACAATTGTATGGCAAACATACAAGTGCCAGTTAAATATTTTTTGTTCAAATTTCGTGCCGAAAATATCCTATCTTTGGCACAAATACATCAACTAAATCCATTGAGGATTATTTTATGTTAAGCAAGCTTGGACCTACAGAAATTATCATCATCGCTATCGTGTTCCTCATCTTGTTTGGCGCTAAGCGAATTCCTGATTTTGCCAAGGGTATCGGTCAGGGTCTGAAAGAATTTCGCAAGGCTTCAAGAGACATTAAAAAGGAAATTGAAGACAGCTCAAGAGACATCGATGAAGCTGTAAACTCCGAAGAGAAAACCAGAAATAAGTAAAGAAGGGACACTTGAGCACGCTTAGTATCGAAGAGATCCGTCAACAGGTTCTCAACGGAGAAGTTTCGCTAAAAGAAATTGTAGAGGGGTATATTTCCAGGATCGAGGCGTCGAATGAGGACATAAACGCCTTTATATCCACTTGTTTCGAAGACGCGCTTGCCCGAGCCGAACAGGTTGATAAGAAGATCAGGGATGGCTCAGCCGGTTCAATGGCCGGAGCCGTAGTAGGCATCAAGGATGTGATCTGTGAACAAGGGAAGAAGGCTACCTGCGCATCCCGTATACTGGGTGACTTCGAAAGTATTTACGATGCCACGGTCATCGAACGCCTTAAAGCGGAGGATGCCATCATTATAGGGCGGACCAATATGGATGAGTTTGCCATGGGATCCACTACAGAGTACAGCCGCTACGGCATAACCCGGAATCCCCGTAACCCTGATAAGGTGCCCGGGGGGTCATCGGGCGGAAGCGCCGCCGCCATAGCTGCTAATATGGCAACCGTAACCCTGGGTTCAGACACCGGTGGTTCTATCCGGCAGCCAGCTTCGTATTGCGGCGTGGTGGGACTTAAGCCCACGTACGGACGCGTTTCACGGTACGGCCTTATCGCTTACGCATCCTCCTTCGATTGTATCGGGCCGTTCTCACATACCGTGGAAGATGCAGCACGGACGCTGCAGGTGATTGCCGGTTTTGATGAACGTGACAACACCTCAGCGGATCTTGAGTCGGAAGATTATCTGGAGGCGGTCAAGAACCCGGAACCCAGGATCAGGATTGGTGTACCGGAAGAGTTTTTTGGAAATGGAGTGGATCCGGAAATTGAAAAAGGGATCAAGGATCACTTATCCAAACTTGAAGAACAGGGAGCTGAACTGGTTCCTATACAACTGCCTCATACCAAGTACGGTATTGCCGCGTACTATATCCTCGCTACGGCGGAAGCATCCAGCAACCTGGCCCGCTTCGACGGTATCCGCTACGGGCACCGGGCTGACCGTGGAAAAGTTATTGAGGAACTCAGGGAAGAGGAATTAGCGATTCGTAAAAAGTTCGCAGATTCACCGGATCAGTTAACCGTAGAGCTTGCCAAAATGGACTCGGCACTTATTCGACTCTACAAAAAATCCCGATCTGAGGGTTTTGGAGTGGAAGTGAAGCGCCGCATCATGCTCGGAACCTATGTGTTAAGTTCTGGCTACTACGATGCTTATTACGCGAAGGCTCAGAAAGTACGCCGGCTGATTCAGGATGACTACAAACGGGCTTTCTCAGACGTGGATGTAATTGTAACCCCTACTGCGCCTACCACAGCTTTTGATATAGGATCAAAACTGGATGATCCAGTGCAGATGTATCTGAATGACATCTTTACAACCGGTGCAAATCTTGCAGGTATCTGTGGTATTAGTGTTCCGGCGGGAACGCATTCCAACGGGTTGCCTTACGGTCTACAGTTTCTGGGAGATACTTTCCAGGAATCCAGAATACTCAATGCGGCCCGACTGGTTGAGCTTCTCGATGCGTGATCGCATATTCCATTGAAATAATGGTAAGAAACGCATGAACCGACTAAAGAATAAGAACGTCGTCATAACGGGAGCTACCTCCGGAATAGGTAAGGCTGCCGCTTATGAATTCGCCAAAGCAGGATCTCATCTCATTTTAACCGGCCGGCGTGAAAACCGCTTGAAAGCATTATGTGAGGAACTTGAATCCGGTTATGGTGTCCAGGCCCTGCCGTATGCTTTTGACATCAGAGACAAGGAAGCCTGTCATTCTTTTGCCGAATCCGTTCAGGAAATGCAGGTCGATATACTGGTCAACAATGCCGGACTTGCACTAGGTACCGATCCGGTCTTTGAACTAACTGAAGAAGATGCCGATGTCATGATCGACACGAATGTCAGGGCTCTTCTCCGGCTCACCAGGCTGTTTACACCCGGAATGAAGGCAAGAAACTCAGGACATATCATTAATATCAGTTCTACCGCCGCGCACGAAGCGTATGCAGGCGGAGTCGTTTACTGCGCTACCAAACATGCCGTCAGGGCGATTACGGAATCCACCAAGAAAGACCTTCACGGTACCAATGTGAGGGTTAGTATGATCTCTCCCGGATTAGTGGATACGGAATTCAGTAAGGTTCGCTTCAAAGGCGATCACGATAGGGCAGATTCGGTATATCAGGGATTACAACCCCTCACTGCCGGCGATATCGCAGAGATCATCGTGTTTGTGGCCGGCCGGCCCGATCATGTCAATATCATGGATACCATCATCTATCCTGTCTATCAATCTTCACCAACCATGGTTTACCGAGATGAATAAAGCTGTTTACATTTTGTGTTTGTTAATGCTGGGCTGCTCTTCCAGCGATAAGAGCGGCTTACAGTTTTCTGAGAAAGGGAGACAGGTACCCGCTTTTTCTTCGGATTCGGCCTACAAGTTCATTGAGAGACAGGTTGAATTCGGACCTCGTGTACCGAACACCTACGGCCATGTTAAAACCAGGGAATATCTGGAAAATAAGCTGAAGCAGTACGCGGGTCCGGCCAGTGTGTACAGTCAGGAATTCACTTCTGTAGGTTACAGCGGCGACACGCTGAACTGGGCCAACATCATCGCTGCCTTTAACACTTCAGCAACCGACCGGATCGTGATCGCTGCCCACTGGGATACCCGCCCCAGAGCAGATATGGACGATGAACGCACTGCCGAGTTTATTCCGGGCGCTGATGACGGAGGAAGCGGAACAGGGGTTATTCTGGAACTGGCGCGGATCTTTTCAGAAAACCCACCCCCGGTAGGAGTGGACCTGATCCTTTTTGATGGTGAGGACTATGGTACTTCAGACGATCTGGCAAACTACTTTCTGGGATCCAGATACTGGTCAGAAAACCCGCCGGTACCCGGCTACAGCCCCCGTTTCGGGATATTGCTGGATATGGTAGGCGCTGAAAACGCCACTTTTCCCAAAGAGCAATACTCGCTGGCTTATGCACCCAATTTAGTGGAAGAGGTGTGGTCCATTGCCCGGGACAAAGGCTATGGCGATTTGTTCCAGGATAAAGAGGGAGCCGGAGTTCTTGATGACCATTACATCGTAAACGAGCAGACCGATATTCCGATGATTAATATCATCAATCACTCTGTAGGGCCCGACGGGAATGTGGTCTTTGCTCCTCACTGGCATACTCATGATGACGACATCAACATTATCGACAGGGAAATACTTCAGGCTGTGGGCGAAGTACTTCTGGAGTTAATCTACAACCGCATCTGATGAATTATATCCGTCTTCATATTCAGATCCCTGAAGATTACCAGGAGCTGCTTATCGCGGAATTGTTTGACCGGGATTTTGATGGTTTTGAACAGGATGAACACCTTCTGATAGCCTCCACACAGGCCGAACGTTTCGACGATACCAAAAGAGAAGAAATAGAACGTCTGATCAATGACATCCCTGATGCGGAGCTGCTCAAGGAAGAAGTGGTGGCTCAGCAGAACTGGAACCGGAAGTGGGAAGAAAGTATCGAACCGCAAACCATTGGCAGATTTTATATTCGTCCGACCTGGAGCGATTCTCGCCCTTCCCGTTCCGACCAGATCGAATTACTCATCGATCCTAAAATGGCTTTCGGTACCGGTTATCACGCCACGACCCGGTTGATGCTGGAAATGCTTGACCAAGTCGTCCGGAAAGGGGACAAGGTGCTTGATGCGGGAACCGGAACCGGGATTCTCGGGATAGCAGCCCTGAAACTGGGAGCGTCTTCAGTGTTCGGATTTGATATCGATGAGTGGAGCGAGGCTAATGCCCGGGACAACATCGAACTAAACGGGGTGTCAAACTTTGAAATTCATCTCGGATCAACGGAAGTAGTGCCTCCGGGAGCGGTATTTGACCTGATTCTGGCTAATATCAACCGGAATGCTCTGGCTCACATGCTCCCCGAGCTGCTTACAAAACTTAAAGAGGGAGGCAGGGTCCTGCTTTCAGGATTGCTGGAGGAGGATGAAGAATACATGCTGGGTCAGCCATCCTTAAAGAAGTTGGAGCATCTCGAAACCCGACAACATCAGGAGTGGATCACCCTTCTCTTTGAATCATGAAAGCAGCCATTGATATAGGAACCAATACGGTCCTTCTGCTGGTGGCCGAAGTTGACGGAGGCACACTACAGGTGATCCATGAAGAACAGCGAATGCCCCGTCTTGGTAGAGGGGTGGATTCGGACGGAGTGATCAACGATGCAAGTCGAGACAGGGTTGCAGGCGCCCTGAATGATTACAAACAAATTCTGATGGAACAGTTTCCGGAAGTACGCGATGTTGTGGTTACAGCAACCAGTGCTGTACGGGATGCCGCTAACCGCGATGAATTCATCGGTTTTATAAAAAAGCAGACCGGTTACAGCATCAGACTCCTTTCGGGGATGCAGGAGGCACAGTATACGTACGAAGGTGCTCTGGCGGTTTTCAGCCATGAGTTCCGGTCGGATGTTTTTGTACTTGATATAGGCGGAGGAAGCACCGAGCTTGCCCTGGGAAGAGAAGGCAGACTTGTGTCTTCTTTTTCTTTTGATATGGGATGCGTTCGTTTTAGCGAACGATACCTGAGAACGAACCCTCCGCTTAAAGAGGAGATCGGCCGGTGTCGTGAAGAGATCCGGGCCCTGCTGGCTGAACATGTGTTTAGTCTGAAGCACCATGCACAAGCCGTTGGGGTGGCCGGTACGCTCACCTCTCTTGCTGCCATCGATCTTCAGCTTGAGCAGTATGATCCTTTGCAACTAAATGCTCATACGATCGCACGGGACAAGCTTCGCAAGCAAATAAAACGCTTCAGCGATTGCACGCACGAACAGCTGTTGAGAGTCAGTCCCAACGTGCTGAAGGGCAGAGAAGATCTGTTTGTTGCCGGACTTTTGATCCTCGAAGAGTTCATGGCCTTTTATAAGCTGGAACAAATCCTGGTCTCCACAGGGGGCATTCGCCACGGTGTTCTGCTGAATAGTGAAAATCTTTAAACTTCTGGGTTTTCATTTCCACTAAGCTTTGTATTTTAGGGCGATCATCATAGAATAAATGTCGGATACCAACAGCGCAAATAACCAGACCAGCCCCAGAGAAAATGCTTCGGCCAGCAGCCTTGAGGATGACTCTTTAGTGCGCAATGCTCTGTCCGGAAATGAAGCTTCCTACAAAAAACTGGTTGACAAGTACGACCGGCCTATCTACTTCCACATAAAAAAAATGATCCGGGAAACGGAACTGGTGGAAGACCTGGTGCAGGAAGTTTTTATGAAAGCCTTCAATAATCTTTCCACTTACAGCCATGATTACGCTTTCTCAACCTGGCTGTACCGAATAGCTACCAATCACACCATCGACTACCTTCGCAAGAAGAAGCTGCAGACACTCTCCATCAATGATCCGTACAAAACCAAAGACGGGGAAATAGAGATTCAGCTTCCCGATACTTCTTTTGCAACGGATCAGCCCGTGATAAAGAAAGAGAGGAAGAACATTGTGCAGGAAGCCATTGCAGATCTTCCTGAAAAATATCGCAAAGTTATAGAGATGCGGCATATGGAGGAGTTGAGCTACCAGGAGATATCGGATGAGCTGGACCTTCCTCTCGGAACCGTAAAGGCTCACATTTTCAGGGCAAGGGAATTGCTGTACAAAGCCCTGAAGGACAAACGGGACACATTCTGAGGAAACATTAAAATTTTTTAATATTCCAGGGTCTGTTGCCGACAACTGAAAGAAAGTTGTCGGTATGTTCAGAGCTTCTTACTTCACATTGATATTACTCATCTTTGCTCAGGCAGCCTGTATCCCGGCCCTAGAGGACCCGAATGACTATGTGGAGGTGCCTGACTTCGGGTTTTTACGATTAGAAGCATTTGAAATTGATGTGCACAGAATAGATGAGAACAGTAAAGTATCCTCTCACAACGCGTTGAGCGCGGCCTATAAAGTTAAGGTGGTTCAGGAACTGCTGAGAAATTATACCGAAGATCCCGTCAGTTTATTCAGTTCAGCCGTAACCGGAAGGTTGTTCCTGGAGGAACAGGAAATCCTGGGCCATATGTATCAGGAGGAGGGAGCTATATATCAGTTGAAGGTTCTTGTAACCAGAGCCGGGGAGCTTGTTGAGTGGACAATGACCACTTGTACTCCGGGAAGTGCAGAAGCCCCCGTCATGGAGGGCCTTAGCACAGTGCAGGGAGAAATTTTGGAATGGTATTTTTACGGGAACGGTGAGAACCAACGGCCGGCGCGTGTCAAGAAAGTGGGAAAGTTATGGAAGCTGACCCTCGGGGATCCCGGCAATTCAGGAAGGACTGCTTCGGTTGAGATCAGGGAAACCGGGGGTTCCAACTGGCTTGGCTTTAACAGGCATTTTCAGTCTTTTGAAATAACGATGGCCGAAAACCAAAGAGGGGAACTGGTACAGCGGGAGATAAGAAAGTGCTGGGACCAAAACCTGAACAACACTATTTGCCGGTAACAGCCTCAATATTGCGCGTTAAGCCGAGATAGCCCGTTCTTTTGACCGGACTTCTCTGAAACAGCACGTTGAACCGATCCTCATCCAGTTCCATCCAGTCGGAGTCTTTCAGCGCAGTGACATTGTTTCTGGGGTGAAGGTCTGCATAAGAGGCGATCACAGACTTACTGTTCCAGGGACATACATCCTGGCATATGTCACATCCAAATATCCAGTTGTTCAGCTTATTACGGTCCTCATCATCAAATTTCCCCCGGTGTTCAATGGTGAGGTATGAAATGCACTTTGAAGAATCGACCCGGTAGGGTTCATAGATCGCATCAGTAGGGCATGCATCTATGCAGCGAGTGCAGCTGCCACAGTGGTCTGTTTGCGGCCTGTCATAACTGAGTTCCAGATCCAGAATGATCTCTCCGATAAAAAAGTAAGACCCGATCTCCTTGTTGATCAGATTGGAATGCTTGCCGATCCATCCCAGTCCGGCCCGAACCGCCCAGGCCTTATCTAACACAGGAGCAGAGTCAACAAAATAGCGGCCGTTTACCCCGTTATGGCTTTCACCGATATAGGTGAAAAGCTCTTTCAGCTTTTTCTTGAGTACTTTGTGGTAATCCCGGCCCTGGGCATACTTCGCGATTTTCAGACCGGGTTGCTCCCGGTAATCGACATGATCAGGATGATGATAACTGGCCAATACCGATATCACAGATTTAGCTCCAGGAACCAAAAGGGTGGGGTCCACGCGTTTCTCGAAATGGTTGGCCATCCATTGCATACTGGCATGGCGGCCCTGAAGCAGCCACTCCTCGAGTCTGCGGGCTTCCGGTTCCATAAAGCCCGCCTTTGCAAAACCACATGCGTCAAAACCGAGCTCAAGAGCCTTGTCCCGGATCAGGTCGGTTTGTTCCCGCGCGGTCATGGCGGTACTCAGGAAGCTTTGACGGGAATAAGTTTTTCACCTTTCCAGGTAAGTTCCTGAAGTGTTCCGTCTATCATTCTAACGGTTCGGAAAGGATATCGTTTGACCAGCGCGTAGTCGTGAGTTACCATCAGAACAGCCATTCCGCGATTGTTGATCTGTTTGAGCAGCTCCATGATGCTCTTGCTCGCCCCGGGATCAAGGTTGCCCGTAGGCTCGTCTGCCAGCAGGATACGGGGCTCATTAGCCAGCGCGCGCGCAATAACGACCCGTTGCTGTTCGCCACCTGAAAGTTCATCCGGCATGTGCTTCCTACGATGGCTCAGCCCGACCATCGTCAGTACCTCCAGTACCCGCTGCTTGATGAACTTGGGTTTTTCTCCCGTGACCTGGAGCGCAAAGGCGACATTATCGAAGACATCACGATCCTCCAGCAGCTGAAAGTCCTGGAAAACGATCCCGAGCCTTCTGCGAAGCATCGGTACTTCCTTCATGCTGATCTTGTTGACCGGATAATCGGTGACCCGGACCGAACCCACGTCGGGCACAATATCACGATAAAGGAGTTTCAGAAAAGAGCTTTTACCGATCCCGGTGGACCCGATCAGGTAGCAGAATTCCCCGTTATGCAGTTTGAAGTTTACGTTCTTCAGGATAGGCCGGTGCTCAAAGCTGAGGCTTACATTCCGTAATTCAATTACTGCTGTTTCTGACATTTAAGTATAACTGTTACTCGTGCACTGTTTTCGTGGGCTTCCATAAAGCTGAAATCATGGTATTTAGCCTCCAGATGATAGGGCGTTTGTTCCAAAATTAACAGCATTTCCTCCAAAGAATAAATACGCTGCCGGTGGATCTCCTTAAAACGGTGTATGACTTCCCGGCTATGCTCATCCAGCTGTTCGATCTCAAACTCGTTAAAATGGATCTTGTTCGTGGGGTCATACCGGCTGGTTCTGAAGAACCTGAAGTTACCGGACTCGGCCTCCTCATTGTTCAGGTAGTCCACAGAATCCAGGGAGTTCCGGGGAGTGGAAAAGTCAAAGATCAGCAATCCGCCCGGCTTCAGCACCTTCTGACACTGATTCAGCATCTCCACAACCTCTTCGGCTGAATGAAGATAATTTACACTGTCAAAGACAGAGAAGGCTGCATCAAATTCTTCATCAAGATCAACATTCAGAAAGTTCATGGATCGAAAGTGAACTTCTGAACCGGAAGCCTCACCTTTCTTCCGGGCAACTTTGATCATGTCTTCAGACAGATCGGTGGCTGTGATCGTATAGTACCCGAGTTCGTCCAGAGAAAGCGCCACCGACCCGGTACCGCAGGCAAGTTCAAGGATCTTTTCGGCATCGGGGTGATGCAGCTGCAGCAACTCGTCGATATAATCGGCCCAGGCTTCGTAGTCCACGTCCTCCATGAGCCGGTCATAAAGCGGGGCGAGGGAGGTATATATCGATTGCTCTTTCACCTGGTCAGGTTCTTGTTAGCCAGTTCAACCGCAAGGCGGTACGCCTGAATGAAAGAAGAAGGATCTGCAATACCTTTACCCGCAATGTTAAATGCCGTGCCATGATCCGGTGAAGTACGGATGATGGGTAATCCCGCCGAAAAATTGACCCCGCTGCCAAAAGAAATCAGCTTGAACGGGGCCAGGCCCTGATCATGATACATGGCCAGCACGGCATCGAACTGTTTGTACAGCTTCTGGCCGAAAAAAGCATCCGCCGGGTACGGACCCTGAAGCCCGGGATAGCCGGCTTTCATTTCCTGAATGACCGGTTCAAGGATCTCTTTTTCCTCGGTGCCGATCACTCCGCCGTCACCGGCATGCGGGTTCAGCCCCAACACCGCGATATCGGGCTTTGGGATCCTGAAGTCTTTGGTCAGGCTGATGTGCAGGGTTTGGATCCTTTGTTTCAGCAGTTCAGAAGTGATGCTTTTTGCCACTTCACGGATAGGAATATGTACTGTGGCGAGGGCCACGCGCAGACTGCCATTGACAAGCATCATCAGTACCGATTCAGCCGATGTCTTTTCGGCGAGGAACTCGGTATGACCGGGTACGTTGTACCCGGCCAGATGCACGGCTTCTTTGGAGATGGGCGCGGTCACCATGGCGTCAAGATCACCACTAAGGCACTTTTGGACAGCCGTTTCAATGGATGCCATGGCAACTCTCCCAGAAATAGAGGAGATGGTGCCCGGCCTTATTTCTGATTCAGGAAGATCTTCGGAAGGGAGGACCTCAACCTCCGCGGGAAGACCGAGATGTTCGGAATAATAGGTTATTACCGAGGGCGGTGCGACCACCACGGGGGTGGACGTGGTGCGATCCGTTTCGAAAAGGGACTTCAGTATGATCTCCGGGCCGATTCCGTTGATATCTCCGATCGTTATGCCAATCCTTGGGTTCATGCCCTCAAAGGTAGCATTATTGATTCAGAAACACGAAGTCATTGCCGCCCGACCAGCTCAAACTGAGAGAAGCCTGAGCCTTTCTCGAAGACAAAAGTCTGATTTGGGTAGGTCCAGGTTTCTATAGCCCTTCCTTTCTCCGGAAAACGCCGGTCTTTTGAAACCGGGGGGCCGAATTTGATATAGATCTGTCCCATATCGGTTTCCTGTCCCAGTGGATGTTCCGGATTACTGTACTCCTTGAATGCGTAATCGATACGGCGGTAATACTCGGTCATCAGCTCATTGTACTCTGTGTCCGGGGTTGGATCTTTAGATGCCCAGAATTGTCTGAACCTGGCTTCCTTCTCCTTATCGCTTCCTTTTTTCAGCTCCTTCAGCTCACTGTCTGAAACGATATATTTTAGCATATCCAGGGCCATATCCAGGCTGTACAGAGCGGGCGGCATATCGGGCCAGTACGATCGGATCAGTCTGCTGGCAACAGGTTTTTCCTGTCCCTTCCTGAAGATGTTTAATCTGAAGGTAGTGTTCTCAAAGCCACGGTTCGGGATGTCTACCAGTGCGTAAGTATGTCCCGGCCCTTCGGCATTCTTCATGTGCAGAGAGAGCGCTCCTTCACCCTGAAAAACCAACTTTTTGCCGGCGTGGATGTCTTCCGCCCGGATATCAGCGGTGTATATGGTATTGACGGAAGAAGTATCGTTGCGGCTGGCCCGGACCTTTTCGATCTCAACGCGGTATGCATCCGAATCACTGAACTCCGGTATCCTTACCAGAACCCGGTAATCTTTGCCGTAAAATACTTTGTCCCCCAGGTTCAGAAGGTCGAGCGGTTCAGAGCGTTGGCTCCCGGGCTTGATCAGATAGATCTCACCGGTCTTGCTGGTGGCGAAGTTTTTGACGTTCAGGTTTTGACGGCGCGAATTCCGGTCGTTGGTTTCACCCATGATACTGAGCTGCAGCAGGTAGTTGTATTGTCCCGGAGACAACTCGGTTCGCAGATATCCTGAGTTATACAACTCTCCCGACTGGGTGTCTTCATAGCTGGAGGCAAACAGCGTATCCTGCCAGACGTCACGGGAGGCGGATACATAATCATCATCTCCCCGGTTTCTCACCTTACCGGTAAATATCTCGGAGTTCAGCCGTACCGTACTAAAATATTCCGCGCCTTCGGGAGCCTCGATCTCATCGTTGTAACTGATCTTTTTAAAGGGAAGAAAATCGTTATCGAAGCGGAAGATGAAGATCACCTGGGTGGTATCATCGGAAACGCCCGGCAGCTGGATCTCACTGAAATGAAAGACGGGAGCAGCGGCCCTGTTCGCCAGCATCGCGTAACTCACCTGACGGCCTCGTTGCTGAGAAAAAATGGGGGTTAATAAAAAAAGAAGAGCGAAAACCGAAAGAAATGTTCTTTTCATCAGATGATAATTTGGATGGAATTTTGCCAATATCGCATTTTCACAAATAAAAATGCCTATTTTCAACGCATCATTCGCTAAACCTATTATAAAATAATCCAATTTTCTCAGGAATATGAGTACATCCGCAGGAAGCGCTACCGGCCAATGGCTTCACGATCTGATCAATGAGATCCAAGAACAGGAAGAAAAGATAAAGCTGGGCGGTGGACCCAAGCGCATTGAAAAAGAGCACGGCAAGGGGAAGTTGACGGCACGGGAACGTATTCAAAAGCTTACCGACAGCGGCTCGGAATTTTATGAACTGGGTTTATGGGCCGGATATGAGCTGTACGAAGAGGAAGGCGGATGTCCGGCAGGAGGAGTGATCACCGGTATTGGTACGGTTTCAGGGCGGGAATGTATGATCGTGGCGAACGATGCCACCGTGAAAGCCGGAGCCTGGTTTCCCATCACGGCAAAAAAGAACCTGAGAGCCCAGGAGATCGCCATTGAAAATCATATACCACTCATCTATCTGGTGGACTCGGCAGGAGTGTTCTTGCCTAAGCAGGACGAGATCTTTCCTGACAAGGAGCATTTCGGGCGCATGTTCAGGAATAATGCTGTTATCTCGGCCAAAGGCATCCCGCAGATTGCCGCTATCATGGGGAGTTGTGTGGCGGGGGGAGCCTATCTGCCCATCATGAGCGATGAAGCACTGATCGTGGATGGAACAGGAAGTGTATTTCTGGCGGGAAGCTACCTGGTGAAAGCGGCCATCGGAGAGTCGGTGGATAACGAAACTCTGGGTGGCGCTACCACCCATACAGAGATCAGTGGGGTTACCGATTACAAGATGAAGGACGATGAAGAGTGCCTGGAGACCATCAGGGACCTGGTGGATAAGCTCGGGCCTTTCAATACCGCCGGTTTCAATCGCTCTGAGCCAAAGGAGCCGGCACGACCCGCCATCGATATTTTTGAGATTCTGCCGGAATCCCGGACCTCACCTTACGACATGAATGAGATCCTGGAGTGTATAGTGGACGCGGACAGCTTTACGGAATTCAAAAAAGGATACGGAAATACCATCATTACCGGTTATGCACGCATCGATGGGTGGAGTGTAGGCATAGTGGCTAATCAGCGTACCGTAAGCCGGACCAAACAGGGAGAAATGCAGATCGGCGGGGTGATCTACTCGGACAGCGCCGATAAAGCCGCCCGCTTCATCATGAATTGCAACCAGAAGAAGATCCCGGTCATCTTTTTCCAGGACGTAACGGGTTTTATGATCGGAAAGAGAAGTGAGCACGGCGGTATCATTAAGGACGGTGCCAAGATGGTAAACGCCATGGCGAACAGTACGGTCCCCAAGATCACCATCGTGGTTGGAAACAGCTACGGAGCCGGAAATTACGCGATGTGCGGACGTGCTTATGATCCCCGCTTCATGTATGCATGGCCTACCTCCAATATAGCGGTGATGAGCGGAGCTTCGGCAGCCAAAACGCTTCTTCAGATCCAGGTAGCCGCGATGAAAAAGAAAGGCGAGGAAGTAAGCGAAGAGGAGGAGGCCAAGCTCATGAAGGAGATCACGGAACGCTACAAGAAGCAAACCGATGTACGCTATGCGGCAGCCCGTCTCTGGGTAGACGGGATCATCAATCCCCTTGAGACCAGAGACCGCATCTCCAAGGCGATAGCCTGCGCGAATCTTAATCCCGAGATACCCGAATACAAGACCGGTGTTATTCAGGTTTAACAAACGGCAGTGATCCTCGCTGCATTCATCATCGGTGAACTCCAATGCGCTATCAGCTTCAACAAGATTCCCGCTACGTCCGGCTAAGAGTTGAAGCCAGTTTCACCCTGATCGACTATATACTGCTTTTCGCGAGTGCGTTGGCCACCCTGTTCTTTGCTCTGTTTGCTGTACTCTTCTTCGGGACCCTGTGCGTGAAGTTATTTACGCAAACCGAGCATCAGTTTGATATGGACCGCTACGAGCTGACCGGTTACATCAGGGTGTTCAATTATCTGAGATTCAGAAGAAGGGTCCTGTCATTCAGCGAGATCAAGCATATCACATTATCCAATCAGGACAGTGGTCAGGCTCTTGGGGCAAGGGGATTGTTCAGCAAAGAGTGGTTTTCGCTGGATGTGAATACACCGAACCAAGTATTTACAGTGGCTAAAGTAGAGGAGGACGAGATTGAGGATATCTACGAGCTTTATCTTGAACTGGAAGAGGCGCTGGGAGACATTCTGCCTTTCGGAACCGAGATCATTTCGAGAGGTGGTCAGTCCACGACGTAAAAAGGGGCTGTGGCGCTGAACTGATCAGGGATGTTCGCTTCACACAGATCCTCATCCCAGGGTTCCAGACACATTCTGAAATTAAAACGATAGGTTCCTGGGGTCTGAACGAGATGGTTATCAATATTCAGAGGCCTTACTATCACCTCTTCGTTGTTCTGCAGCACATAATAATCATAGCGCTCGATTCTGAATGACCAGCTGGCCTTGTTCTCATCACCGTCCAGTCCGGGTATCCATTCTCCATTTTGCAAAGACTCGAAAATCACAAAAGGGCGATTAGGTTGCAGAAAAACGGGGACCTCAGACCGGTTGATCACGGAAAGCGGGACGTAGTCTTGCCCATCCAAAGGGAAGGTGTCGCCATCTGTGACGTATTCAAGGTCCAGGGCGCTGAATCTTCGGTCAATCGAAGCCAGGTCTAGGGGAGTATCCAAAACAGAAAAGGAGTCGGTTACTTTCAGTGAGTCCGGAACGGGAGCCTCACACAGTCCGGATTCAGAATACGGCTGAAGGCAGTATTCCAGTTTGAAGCGGTAAACCCCTTTCTCGTTGTTTAGAATCTTTCGGATATCCAGGAGGCCTAAAGTGAATGGCTCTCCGATATCCATCCGGAAGTTATCCGGATTTCCGTTGGTCTCAAACCAATGCTCATTAAAACCCGAAGGCGTATCATCCAGCCATTGGCCGTTTTTGTACATCTGAATACTGATAAAAAGATCTCTGTTCAGATATACACGGAATGGGGAGTCATTGACCAGAGTAACCTGTATAGCCTTGTCGTACAGAGGGATATACTCGAATTTATTGGTGTAAGTATATACGTTCAGTTTCTCATACTGAGCATCAGGTTCCGCGACATCGTTCGGACTTGAACCACAGGAGAGTATCGTAAGAAGGATACTCAGACTCAGTAAAAGGGCAGCTAATCGCATAACACGTCCCATGAGGCCATATTCCGGTTTAAGTGGGGTCAAAAGTGTGGTAACACACTCCTAAATTCTTAGATTCCGGGCTTCGTTCCGGCACCTGTAGATTCGTAGTACGATGTAGTGAACGGGTCAGAAGCTGTTCAGCAACTCATTGAGGGTGCTGCTTGGCCGCATGGCCCGGCTCACCAGCTCTTCGTCAGGTTGGTAGTACCCTCCGATATCCACCGGGTGGCCCTGTACGGCGATCAGCTCTTCATTGATCGTATCTTCGTTCTCTTTCATGGCTGCTGCCAGCGGTTCAAAGCGGGCTTTCAGTTCGGGGTCCTCATCCTGCCCGGCCAGAGCCTCCGCCCAGTACATGGCAAGGTAAAAGTGGCTTCCCCGGTTGTCGATATGCCCGAGTTTACGGGCGGGCGACTTATCCTGATCCAGGAATTTGGCGGTGGCCGTGTCCAGTGTTTCGCTCAGTATCTTTGCTTTCGGATTGTCAAAGGCCTTTGAAAGATGTTCGAGGGAGACCGCGAGAGCCAGGAACTCGCCCAGGGAGTCCCATCGCAGGTAGTTCTCGCTTACAAACTGCTGCACATGCTTGGGGGCGGATCCGCCGGCTCCGGTTTCGAAGAGGCCGCCGCCGTTCATCAGTGGCACAATGGAGAGCATCTTCGCGCTGGTGCCCAGTTCCAGGATAGGGAACAGGTCCGTGAGATAATCCCGAAGTACGTTACCCGTCACTGAGATTGTGTCTTTCCCTCCTTTGATGCGTTCAAGTGAATATCTCATGGCATCCACCGGGGCCATTATGTGGATCTCCAGCCCGGCGGTATCATGTTCCGGCAGATAAGCATTCACCTTTTTTATGAGCTCGGCATCATGAGCCCTGCTTTCGTCGAGCCAGAATACGGCAGGGGATCCCGTCTCCCGGGCACGGCTGACAGCCAGTTTAACCCAGTCTCTCACCGGTGCGTCTTTGGTCTGGCAGGCTCTCCAGATATCTCCCTCACCAACCGTATGTTCCATAAGCACATCACCTGATTCGCTTACCACCCTGACGGTTCCGGCAGAAGGGAGCTCAAAGGTCTTATCGTGCGAACCGTACTCTTCCGCTTTCTGGGCCATGAGCCCTACATTTGGCACGCTGCCCATGGTGGTGGGGTCGAAAGCTCCGTTCTTCTTGCAGAAATCGATCACTTCCTGATAGATCCCGGCATAACTACTGTCCGGTATCACAGCTTTGGTATCCTGTTGCCTGCCTTCTTTGTTCCACATCTGGCCTGATGCACGGATCATGGCGGGCATGGAAGCATCGATGATCACATCAGAAGGGACGTGCAGGTTTGTAATGCCTTTATCGGAATTCACCATGGCCAGGTCGGGCTGTTTTTCAAAGACCGCTTCAATATCCTGCTCCATGATGGCGCGCTGATCGGCCGTAAGCTCCTGAATGCGGGATACCAGGTCTCCGAAACCGTTGTTGACATCCACTCCGAGTGCCCGTAATGTTTCTTCGTGCTTCTCAAAGAGCTCTTTGAAATACACCTTCACGGCATGGCCAAAGATGATGGGGTCCGAGACCTTCATCATGGTGGCCTTCATATGCAGCGAAAAGAGAACGCCTTTGTCCTTCGCGTCCTGAATCTCTTTTTCGAGGAAGTCCAGAAGGGCCTTCTTGCTCATGTAAGTGCCATCGAGCACTTCACCTTTCTGCAGTTCAATACCCGCTTTCAGGATGGTGGTATTTCCTTCTTCATCAGTGAACTCAATGTTCACCCGGGTTGCGGCATCCAACGTTACGGACTTTTCATTGGACCTGAAGTCGTCATGGCCCATGGTTGAAACGTGAGACTTTGAATCCGAAGACCACTCACCCATGGAGTGCGGGTTTTTCCGCGCATATTCTTTTACGGCTTTGGGCGCTCTTCGGTCAGAGTTACCTTCGCGCAGAACCGGGTTAACGGCGCTTCCTTTTACCTTATCGTACCGCGCCTTGATCTCCCTTTCTTTCTCGCTGCGCGGTTCCTCCGGGTAGTCAGGCAGGTCGTAACCCTTCTCCTGCAGTTCGTTAATCGCTGCAGTAAGCTGAGGAATGGAAGCGCTGATGTTCGGAAGCTTGATGATATTGGCTTCGGGCTTATTTGCCAGTTCGCCCAGCTCTGCTAGCGCGTCGGGCACCTTTTGATCTTCCTTCAGGTAATCCGGAAAATTCGCCAGAATACGTCCCGCCAGGGAGATATCGCGCAGCTCCACTTCAACACCTGCCGCATCGGTAAACGCATCAATGATGGGTAGAAAAGAATAGGTAGCCAGAAATGGGGCTTCGTCGGTTTTGGTATAGATGATCTTGGCGTTGTCGGTACCCATGGATAGCGGAATAAATTTAAGTTGTTGCAGGTTTTATCGAAGGCTCAGAGTTTACGAAAAAAGCCATTCAATTGAGAACCTTGTATCCGCATCCGAACAGAAAAGTCTGAGGATTCCGTCTTCATCATTGCCCGGTGATTCTTATATTAAAAGGCACGATTGAGCGGTTGGCCCCGTTCGGACTATAAATGCCAACAAATGGAGACTTCGTCATGATCAGACCGATGTTCGGCTACCGGCCCAAGCCCAAAAAATTTGACCTGCCTTTCCGCTACTACGACCCGGAAAAGGAGGAGCGGGAAAAAGCCCGACGAAAGAGACGGATCAAATTCCAGACGCACAATCGTGTAGAGCCCAAGCAGTTCAGAAGGGTTATCATGTATGCCGTGCTGCTGGGTTTTGTTGTTTATATCATGTCACTTTTAGGATAACTAACCCCATTGAGCGAGACTGAAACCCAACATTCCATTATACATCCCTTACCCCCGGAGATCAGCAATAAGATAGCGGCCGGGGAAGTCATTCAGCGGCCCTCTTCGGTTGTAAAGGAACTACTGGATAACTCCATTGATTCCGGGGCTGATCAGATCAAAGTGATCGTAGAGAATGCCGGCCGAACCCTGATCCAGGTCATCGATAACGGCTGCGGCATGAGCAATGAAGACCTGCCGCTTTGTTTCGAGCGCCATGCCACCTCCAAGATCAACAGCGTGGATGACCTTTTTAAGATACGGACCCTGGGCTTCCGGGGAGAAGCAATGGCCTCTATAGCATCCGTTTCTCAGGTGTTGGTAAAGACCAAACGTGCCGGCGACGAAAATGGCTGGGAATTGGAAATTCACGGAGGAGAGCAGGGAGAGGTGGTGCCTACCGCCACGGATGACGGTACTTCTATCGCGGTCCGGAACCTGTTCTTCAATGTTCCCGCCCGCCGGCAGTTTCTGAAGACCGATGTGACCGAATTACGGCATATCCTTCGCACCGTGCAGTACGCGGCTCTGGCCTTCACCGACATTGCTTTTGAAGTGATTGCTGACGGGGAAGAGATCTACAACCTGCCGGTTCAGCCACTCAGCGAACGGATCTCGGCTATCTTCGGTAAACCCTATAAAGCGAGCCTGGTTGAATTCGGACAGGAAACCAGCTACGTTAAGATCCACGGGTTCGCCTCCGACCCCAAGCTGGCTAAAAAAAGCAGGGGAGAGCAGTTTCTGTTTGTAAACGGCCGTCCGTTTCAGCATCGCTACCTCACGCACGTGATCCTGAGCCTGTATGATGCATGGACCCGCAATAACGAATATCCTTTCTACGCGCTTTTCTTTGAGATCGATCCTTCCAAAGTGGATGTGAATGTGCATCCTTCCAAAATGGAAGTGAAGTTCGAGGACGAGCGAAGCATCATCCAGCTGGCACGTTCGGTGGTGAACCGCGCGCTGAACGAACATTTCATGGTTCCGACCATCCCTCAGGATGAAGATGCCTTTCTGAGTGACAGTTCTTCATCCAAAGGCTTTGATGAGGGCTTCAGCTTCAGGATGCCCCCGGCCGGCAGGCGCAGCGAGTCGGGGTTCCAGATGCCCTCACGGATCAATACGAATTCTGCAAAGGGTAGGGGCGACGACTTCGCGGGTCAACTGTATGGCCGGGAAGATACGCCGCGGGAGGACGATCATACGGATCCGTCCCGCAGTCGCCAGGAGGCACCCGGCCCCGGAGAAAAGAGCTTCTGGCAGATGCACAACACCTACATTGTAACGCAGACCCGTACGGGAATCTGCCTCATCGATCAGCATCTCGCCCATAAGCGCATCATCTTTGAAAAGGCCATCACCGCCACCGAAGAAGCACTTCCAAGCACCCAGCAACTGCTGTTCGCTCAAACCATGGAGCTATCGGCCAGTGACTTTCAGTTGCTCAAAGAGCTGCATCCGATCCTCCAGCGCATGGGATTCTCCGTACAGCTGATGAGTGGAAACACAGCAATGATCAACGGAGTGCCGGCTGATATTGAGATCGGCAATGAGCAGGAAGTGCTGATCGCCATGCTGCATCAGTATCAGGAGCTGGGACAACGGCTCCAATTGGAAGCCCGCGAGAAGCTGGCGATCTCCTTTGCGTCCAAGGCGGCCATTCCACGGGGTAAGAAACTTACGGAAGAGGAAATGGAAGCCCTGGTGGATCAGCTCTTTGCCTGCGACCAGCCTTATCTGGATCCTTTACAAAAGCCCACAATCGTGTATCTTTCGCTGGATGAAATTCAATCAAGGTTTCGGTGATCGATCGACTTTTGTCATCTCGAACGAATTCGGTGAGTGAAACGAACCCATGAAGTGAGAGATCTAAAGTAAGCTTTCGGGGCTTCAACAAACTCTTTAGATTTCTCTCCTCCATCCGGCGGATCGAAATGACAAATGTAAACCAAAAGAAGCAGGCGCAAGCATAAGGATCGAATGAACATCCTCGCCATTGAACCATTTTATAGCGGCTCGCATAAGGCGTTTCTGAAGGGCTTAAAGAAGTACTCCGGACACAATATTATCCCCATTAAGCTGAATTATAAAGGCTGGAAATGGCGGATGCACGGAGATTCTGTGACACTGGCCCACCTGACCAATCAGGTGAAGGAGGAGATCGATCTGCTGTTTCTGAGCAGCATGACCAACCTGCCGGCTTTTCTTGCACTTACCAATCCCCGTTTTGCCCATACGCCTAAGATCATGTACATGCATGACAATCAGTTTACCCGGCCCATGCCGGAGGGGGAGACCCGCGACCTGACCTACTGCTACATCAATTACCTGAGTATGCTGGTGGCGGATAAACTGGTGTTCTCTTCCCGCTTTCACCTGGATGACCTTCTGGAGGCTCTTCCTCAGTTTCTGGACAATTATCCGGATGACAAGCACTACAACACCGTGGAACAGATCAAAGAGAAAAGCGTGGTACTGTACCCCGGACTGGAATTAAAGCCTTTTGACGAGCAGCCGGATACCCGGAAGTCTAACGAGCGGCCGGTGATCGTTTGGAACCAGCGCTGGCAGTTCGATCGGAACCCCGCCATGTTTTTCAGGGTGCTGAACCGGCTGAATGATATCGACCTGAAGTTCGATCTGATCCTGGCGGGCGACACCAAGCACGAGAAACCCGAGGAGTTTGAGAAAGCCTGGTCGCGCTATGGACAGCAGATCACCCATTTTGGTTATGTAGAGGATAAAGAGAACTACTCCAAGCTGCTGCATTCCGGGGATATTGTGGTTTCGACCGCTACCTACGAGTTTTTCTGCACGCCCATTCTGGAAGCCGTGTACTGCGGCTGTCACCCCTTGGTACCCCGCAGCCTTCATTACCCCGAACTGATCCCCGAAGGACTTCATCATCCCTTGCTGCACGCGCCGGTACTTTATGACACCGAAGACGATCTTTTCCGCTATCTGCGGGACCTGATCATGGGAAAGAACAAGGCCTTACCCAAGAACTCCCTGCAGAATATCTGTAAGCATCTGGACTGGAGCCGCCGCATCCGCGAGTACGACAAGATGTTTGAGGAAGCGGTTTGAAATTTAAAATTTAAGATTTAAAATTTTAAATACTGGACGTCATCCTGAAGGAAGCGCATGCAATAAGCGGACATTCAGGATCTTAAGAATTGAGCTGGTGTCCATGATCACGGTTAGCAAGCCCCACAATGATCCCTAATCAAGCCCTGCCTGTCGGCAGACAGGTTCGGGATGACGTCATTGATGGGTTTTAATGTGAGAGAAGAGAGTCTCCCCTTGAGGTCTGCCTGCCGGCAAAGGCAGGGGAGATCGGAATCATCGTTCAGATGATTCTGTGATGGGTGTAAGAAAGGGCCCAGGCCGGGAAGAACACCCTCCGTCTTCTAAGCCTGAACCGTTTTAAATTCATCTTACTGAAATAAATTCAGTACAGGCTCCTTTATGGAGGGCTGTTTAGGTAGCCATTCAAAATTCATAACTCAAAATTTTGAATTATGAATTAAAAAGGCGCATCCTCGTCATCGGGAGCGGGGTTGTGGGGCATGGGCGGCGGGCCGCCATCGCCTCCGGAGTTGGCATCCAGCAGGTCATCCGACGGGCCGGGGAGTCCGGCTGCAGGTTGTGCCGAGGTCAGGTTCTCGAAGCGGGCATAGTCTTTCACGAAGTACAGCATCTTGGATCCGACCGGACCATTACGCTGCTTCCCGATGATCACCTCAGCGAGCCCGGCGGTGGACTGACCTTCGGCCGTGGTGGTGATGCCATAGTATTCCGGACGGTACAGAAAGATCACAATATCCGCATCCTGCTCGATAGAACCTGATTCCCTTAAGTCACTCAGCTGCGGACGTTTATCCCCTCCACGCTGCTCTACCGCACGACTTAACTGAGAAAGAGCAATGACGGGTACATCCAGCTCTTTAGCCAGGGATTTGAGCCCGCGGGAGATGGAGGCAATTTCCTGCTCCCGGTTACCGGCATCCTTGGAGGAACCCTGCATCAGCTGGAGGTAATCCACTACCACCAGGCCAATATCATGTTCGCTTTTGAGCCGTCGGCATTTGGTGCGGAGTTCCATGAGGGTAATGGCCGGAGTGTCGTCAATGAAGATATCGGCGGCGAAGAGATCACCCGCGGCGTCGATAAGTCGTTTAAAGCCCTCATCGTTGAGCGTACCCTTTCGGGCTTCATCGGCCCTTACCCGGGCCTCCATAGTGAGCAGACGCTGCACCAAAGACTGATTGGACATCTCCAGAGAAAAGATCGCTACCGGGGTGCGGAGGTTTTCATCCGGATGCATGGCGGCGTTCCGGGCGGCTGTCAGAACAAAGGCGGTTTTACCCATAGACGGCCTTGCCGCAATGATGACCAGATCACCTTTTTGCCAACCGGCCGTCATCTGATCGATCGCCAGCCCCGTTGGCACGCCGGTGATCCCGTATTTCTTACCCCGCATATCTTCCAGATAGGCCAGGGTGTCTTTCAGGATGTCGGCAACCGGCTTGGCGGCGCTCCGGCTTTTCTGGTTGGCCAGATCAAAAATAGTCTGCTCGGCTTCGTCCAGCACATCATAGGCGTCCGTGGTGGAATCGTATGATTCTTTGATCACTTCGGTACATCCGAGGATCAGGTTCCGCTTGATCGCCTTCTCCGTGATGATCTGAGCATGATATTCGATGTTCGCTGCAGAACTGACCGAGCGGGTCAGGTCCGACAGGTAGGAGGCCCCCCCGATAGCGTCAAGCAGCCCTTTATCTCTGAGCTCATTCTCGACAGTGAGGAGATCCAGCGGGTTATCCCGCTCATAAAGGTTACTCAGCGTTTCATAAATATGGCGGTTAGCCGGCTTATAAAAATCCTGAGGACGCAACATCTGCAGCGCAATGGTAGCCGCTCCATGCTCTATGAGCATGGCACCGAGCACGGCCTCTTCAACTTCCACCGCCTGGGGCGGCACCCGGCCTTCCTGCTCAAGAATAGCATTGGTATCTTTAAAATTGTCTTTCTTGTAAGGCGAACCGTTCTTAGCCATTTACAGAATAAAAGTCTTTGATTTTATTGTCATCCTGAGGCTACTGCCGAAGGATCTTCATGACGTGATTAGCAGAGCTTTGCAGATTCTTCTCCCGAGTCTTCGGGATCAGAATGACATCTTAATGTAGTTAATATTTAAAAGTTAAATGGAGCTTCTTATAAACAACTTTTCGACAGGTTATTCACATCAGGGCTTGCCTTCCAGTTCATCGTAGCGCCGGCGAAGCAGCTGTACATCTTCCCAGGTGGGGCGCTTCCACTGAGGGTTGCGGAGGAGCGCCGCGGGATGGTAGGTCACCATCAGTTCCCGCCCGTGGAAGGGATGAAATTTCTGCCGCATTGAACCCAGGCTCTGGTCTTTGTCGAGCAGGGTAGTGGCGGATACTCTTCCCACACACAAAATGAGTTTGGGATCAACCAGCTCAATTTGCCGGAGCAAATAGGGCAGGCTCCGGTGCCGTTCTACCGGTTTGGGATCCCGGTTGTTGGGAGGCCGGTGCTTCAGGATATTGGCGATGTAAATGTCTTTCCGTTCAAAGTTGATGGCGGCCATGATCTTGTCGAGCAGCTGCCCGGCAGCCCCCACAAAAGGCTCTCCCTGCTTGTCCTCATGTTCGCCGGGCGCCTCACCCACAATCATGAGATCCGCATCGGGATTACCCACTCCGAACACCAGGTTGGTATTCGGCAGATCGGTCTTGAGGGCTTCTGACTGCTCGCACAGCTTTCTGAGCTCTTCCAGCGTAGCACAGCGCTGGATGCGTTCGAACTCCGTGAGCTTTTCTTCGGGCTCAGTTTCTGTGCTTTCCTCTGTATCGAATTTCACTTCAGGTTCCTGTGCGGCGTCCGCTGGTGCAGTTTCAGCGGTTTTGGAAGGAGCCTCACCCCAGGCATCTACTCCAAAGTCGCCATAGAGTTCCCGTTGCTGCCTGATGAGCCGTAGCGAACGCTCCAGTAATTCCTCGGGAGAGTAGTCGGGCATAATTTTTTGGTTTGTCATTTCGAACCGCTGAATGGCGGAGAGAAATCTAAAGAGTTCCTGAATGGCAATCTATTCTTTAGATATCTCACCCGGATACCCGGGATTCGATATGACAGATTCAAAGTAAAAAGTTAATTCAGAATCTCTTCGATCACTTTTTGTTCTTCCAGTACTTCCTGGGGAAGCTTTGCAAAGTGAAAGCCGCTTTCAGACCGCTTGGCTATTTCAACATCCACAATGGTGTTGGCCAGTCTGGGATTGTATGGAACCGCAACGCGAACATAGTTGTCGGTCCACCCCTGCATAAACCCGTCCTTGTTGTCTTCTTCGAAGAGTGCAGGGCGGGTCTGGCCGATAAAACGACGGTCGAATTCAAAACGCTTTTTAGCCGAAAGCCTGCGAAACTTAAGCGTGCGCCTTTTGCGCTCCTGCTTCGGAACAACGGGCCTCAGTTTCAGGGCGTATGTATCGGGACGTTCCGAATAGGTGAAAACATGCAGATAGGAAATATCCAGGGAATCCACGAAATCGAAGGATTCCTGAAAGAGCTCTTCGGTTTCTCCGGGGTGACCTGTGATCACATCCACACCGATGCAGGCTTCGGGCATCAGTTTCCGGATCAGCTCCACACGCTGTCGGTACAGGTTGGTCTTATAGCGGCGGCGCATGATCTTCAGCATGGCATCTGAACCGCTCTGAAGCGGAATATGGAAGTGAGGCTGTAATTTCCGGGACTCAGCTGCAAAATGAATGATCTCATCATGCAGCAGATTGGGCTCGATAGAGGACACCCTGATACGTTCCAGTCCGTCCACCTTGTCCAAGGCCTGCAACAGCATATAAAAGTTTTCATCGGTGCCGTAACCAAAATCCCCGGAATTCACTCCGGTCACAATGATCTCTTTAAAACCTTCTTCAACCAGGACCTGTGCATTGCGTACCACGGTCGCGATCTTGGGACTGCGGCTGGCTCCCCGGGCCAGGGGAATGGTGCAAAATGAACATTTATAGTTGCAGCCGTCCTGCACTTTCAGAAAGGCGCGGGTGCGGTCGTCTGAGGAAAAGGCGTTGTGGAAATCAACGGCCTCATTTACGTCTGTGTTGTGGATGATGGTTTTTTCCTGCTTCACGAAATCATCGAAGAGATCAAGCAGGCGGAATTTATCTTTGGCTCCCAATACCACGTCCACACCCTCGATCTCAGCTATTTCTTCCGGCTCCAGTTGCGCGTAGCAACCCACTACGGCTACAAAAGCGTCGGGATTACGCCGCAGCGCCTGTCGCACGGTCTTCCTGCAGGCGCTGTTGGCATCCAGCGTTACGGAGCAGGTATTGATGACGTAGATATCGGCCTTCTCCTCAAATTCACCGAGGTGATAGCCTTCCTTCTGAAAGTCACGCCTCATGGACGAGGTTTCGGAGAAATTGAGTTTACAGCCGAGGGTTTCAAAAGCCACTGTTTTCATAGCGAACAAAGATAAGGAGATTGATCAGGCCATGCGAACTTTAAAGAGCTGAAGTTTAGCTGAAGTCCTCTTCCAGCTCCAGAGGCGGGGTGCTTTCGCGGAAGATCTCGGCGGCGTCAGCAAAACGATCGGCCATACCCACCATTACGAGCCGGTCCCCGGCTTCCAGGCGAAAAGAGCCGGCTGGATTTCCTGTGTTCTTGTCACCGCGCTGTACCGTCAGTACGGTGATCTCATACTTGTTCCGGAGTTTTAATTCGGACAGGGTCTTTCCGGCGGCAAAGCTTCCTTCCCGCACCAGTACGGCCCGTGTGTGCAGGCCTTCCTCGTCAAGTCCCTGAAGCACCATCAGGTGAGCTTCCTGTATGCTGCCCCGCATGATCTGATAATCCTCAGCCCTAAGTTCACGGATGTGTTGTTCAATTTCTTCATCGGGGATCATGTAGGAGCGCAATACCGATGAAAAAAGTCGGACGGCGGTCTCCATCTCTTCAGGAACCACTGTGTCGGCGCCCGCTTCTTCGAGATTCTTTGCCTGCGACAGATATCGTGTCCGTACAATGACCTCTACGGTTGGGTTCAGATACTTGGCCAGCTTAATGATGCGCGGACTGGCATCCGGATCATTGATTGCGATCACGCACAGCTTGGCTTTATGGATCTGGGCATGTTCCAGGATATGAGGCCGGCTGGCATCCCCGTACACGGCCTTGATGCCCTCCTGATGCATTTCCTGAACAGATTTGGGATTCATTTCTATGACGATGAAGGGAATCCCGGTCTCTCGGAACGTGCGCACTAAATTTCTCCCGGCCGGGCCGTATCCGATCAAGACAACATGGTCTTCAAGATCGATATCCTGTCTGGCATCGAATTTATCTTTTCTTTTTTCTCCCAGTTTTTTGAGAGGCGTTTTGGATAGCCATTCACCAACCTTCGGGCTCACAGAGAGGAAGAAGGGGGTTAACAGCATCAGAATTACGGAAACGGCGATAAACAACTGGGATCCTATTTCTCCATATCCACCGGGTTCAAGTCCTGCTAACCGCCCCGATCGTTCCAGTACGAAGGAGAATTCCCCGATCTGGGCCAGCACGATCCCTGTCGCGGCGGCAATCCGGATGGGATAGCCCAGAATTAAGAGGCTGACGGAGCTCAGTATGAATTTGAGCAGCATGATTCCCACCGTGATGCCCAGCAGGAGGAAGGGATATTCCAGCACAAAGTTGACATCAAGCAGCATCCCCACGGATACAAAGAAGACCGCGTTAAAAATGGTTTTAACCGGGATGATCTCACTTAACGCGTGATCACTGTAATGGCTTTCGCTTACCACCAGTCCGGCCAGGAAAGCTCCCAGGGCCAGGCTTACATCAGCCAGGTTGGTGAGTGCCGCAGTACCGAAACAAATGGCCATCACTGTAAGCAGAAAAAGCTCCTGCCTCCGGGTCTGTGCCACCTTATCCAGGATCCAGGGTACAATTTTGCGGGCCAAAAGCAGTATACCCAGAACCAGAAGCACGGCTTTTCCAAGCACCAGCAGAATATCAGTAACCGAACCGCTTTCTCCGGAAAGCAAAGGGACCAGCAAGACCATGGCGATGATGGCAAAATCCTGAAAGATCAGCACGGCCAGTGAAAGACGGCCTACCGGTGTATCTGTTTTGCCCTGTTCACTTAACAAGCCGAGAATAATGGCCGTGGAGCTAAGTGCCACCAGGAAGCCCGTATATATCCCGATGCGCCAGTCAATATTGAGCAGCAGAAATATCCCCACCACCGAAAGCACGGTCAGCAGTACCTGCAGTCCGCCGCCTATATAAATCGCAGAACGGATGCGGGACAATTTCTCCAGGCTAAATTCGATACCAATAGTGAAAAGCAGCAGGATGATGCCTATTTCTGCCAGCATGTCCACCAGCGCCTGATCCTGAACCAGCCCCAACGCATTGGGGCCAATGAGTACACCTGCCAACAAAAAGCCGGTAACCGGAGCCAGCTTTAGTTTGTAGCACAGAAAGGCAATAAGGACGCTAACCAGAAATAGTGCGACAATTTCATTCAAAAAAGGCAGGCTTACTGCGAAGAGCATAGATAATTCGGTCTTTTGATGGCTATGAAGTTCATGTCAGGAATGTAACCAGCCCAAAATACCAAAAGCCTGAACTATATGTAGCTCAGCATCCCAAAATGACCTAAATTTTGCATTTCTTTTAAGCCAAAAAAGCCGGTTATTTGAAAGTGATCCTTTGAAGCCCAAAAACAGATGGCATGAGCGTAAAAGACCAGATTCATGAGGAAGTCACCATACGGTTTGCCGGTGACTCCGGTGACGGGATGCAGCTTACCGGCTCTCTTTTCACAAATACCACAGCCCTGCTTGGCAACGATTTAAGAACCCTGCCCGAATTCCCCGCCGAAATACGCGCTCCGGCCGGTACCGTACCGGGAGTTTCGTCTTTTCAGCTTAAGTTTGGGAGTAATCAGATCCTGACTCCGGGTGATGAGTGCGATGTGCTGGTTGTGATGAACTCTGCAGCACTGAAAGCCAATCTGTCGCTTCTCAGAAAAGGAGGGGTGATCATTGCCAATACAGCCGGATTCGACAAGAGAAACCTGAGCCTGGCGAAATACCCGGAGGGCGAAAATCCACTGGAAGACGGTTCTCTGAACGACTATGAAGTGATCGAAGTGGATGTGAACCGCATGGTCAAGGAAGCTCTGGCCGACATGAAGCTCGCCTACAAGGACGAAGAGCGTACAAAGAACATGTTCGTGCTCGGACTGCTCTACTGGATGTATAACCGGCCAATGGAATCCACGATCGCTTTTCTGGAAAAGAAATTTGCTGACAAGCCTGAAATCGTGGAGGCCAACACGAAGGTTCTGAAAGCCGGATACTTCTACGGTGAGACGGCGGAGATCTTCAATTCGCGGATCACGGTTGAACAGGCTGATCTCAAACCGGGCACTTACCGTAATGTTACCGGTAACGAGGCTACGGTTCTGGGGCTGGTCGCTGCTGCCCGAAAGAGCAATATGCCGCTCTTTTTTGGTTCTTACCCGATCACGCCGGCTTCCGATATCCTGCACGGGCTCTCCAGGCACAAGAAATTCGGAGTTACGACCTTCCAGGCGGAGGATGAGATCGCGGCGGTATCGTCGGCGATCGGTGCTTCTTTTGGAGGGAGCATCGGAGTCACGAGTTCTTCCGGACCCGGTATAGCGCTGAAGGGGGAGGCTATCGGACTTGCCGTGATGCTCGAACTGCCATTGGTGGTGCTCAACATTCAGCGTGCGGGGCCATCCACAGGGATGCCCACCAAGACGGAACAGGCCGATCTGATGCAGGCTATGTACGGGCGCAACGGGGAAAGCCCTCTGGTGATCGTGGCGCCCTGTTCTCCGGCCGATTGCTTTGATATGGCCTTTGAAGCAGTCAGGATCTCCCTTGAACACATGATCCCGGTTATGTATCTCTCGGACGGGTACCTGGCCAATGGCTCTGAACCGTGGAATTTTCCCACAACCGATGAGCTTCAGGAGATCAGGGTTGAGCTGGAGGGACCCCGGAAGAACGGGGATGAATCTCCCTTCCTGCCCTACGTACGGGATGAACGTTATGTAAGGCGTTGGGCGATCCCCGGCACCGAAGGCATCGAACATCGCGTAGGCGGGCTGGAGAAAGAAGATAAGACCGGCAATGTATCCTATGACCCTGACAATCATCAGCTTATGACGGATCTGCGGAAGGCCAAGCGGGACGCCGTCGCTGATTCTATACCGCTTCAGGAAGTGGATCAGGGAAATGAGGGGGGAGAGATCGCGCTGG
Organism: Balneola sp.; assembly: GCA_965267385.1. Classification (GTDB taxonomy): domain Bacteria; phylum Bacteroidota; class Rhodothermia; order Balneolales; family Balneolaceae; genus Balneola. The sequence goes on along the minus strand of OZ253957.1, from coordinate 1,360,960 downwards.
TTGGATGGGGCGGCACCTATGGAAGCATTAAAACGGTTACGCATCAGCTGAGGCAGGAAGGTATGGATGTTTCTCATATCCATGTCCGGTACCTGAGTCCCTTCCCGAAGAACCTTCGGCAGCTTCTGGAAAGCTATGACACGGTCATTGTCCCGGAGATCAACGATGGGCAGTTGGTACGATTGCTGAGATCCGAGTTCATGCTCGATGCCATACCGATCAACAAAGTAAAAGGACGCCCTTTCGGAGTATCGGAACTCAAGGCTGATGTAAAAGAAGTCCTTAAGCAGGCACCACAGACCCAATAACACGGAATATTATGTCTATTGAGACCCTAATCGACGAATTTGTAGCTGATAACAAAGCGGACCCCGATGCGCTGCCGGATTACTCCTCGAAGGACTTCTCATCCGACCAGGATGTAAGATGGTGCCCGGGCTGCGGTGATTACACCATCCTTAAGCAGGTGCAAAACGCTATGCCGGAATTGGGCCTGGCCAAGAAGGATATCGTTTTCATATCGGGAATCGGATGTTCCTCAAGGTTTCCCTATTACATGGATACCTTCGGGATGCATTCCATCCACGGCAGGGCTCCGGCAATTGCTACGGGACTGAAGGTCACTCGGCCGGAACTCTCGGTATGGATCATCACCGGGGATGGAGATTCGCTATCCATCGGCGCCAATCATTTTGTACAGCTGCTGCGACGCAATGTGAACGTGAATCTGTTGCTTTTCAACAATCAGATCTACGGCCTAACCAAAGGACAGTATTCTCCTACATCTCCGGTCGGTTCGGTGTTCAAATCTACCCCATACGGGTCTGTGGATCATCCCTTTAACCCATTGGCGCTCAGCCTGGGAGCAGATGGTACATTTGTGGCACGGGCCATGGATCGAGATCCGAAACACCTCAAAGAGATGCTGCTCCGCAGTCACCGCCACCAGGGAACCTCCATGCTGGAGATCTATCAGAATTGCATTGTATTCAATGATGGCGCTTTTGAGCTTTTTACCGATAAAAAGTCGCGTCCCACACAGGCGATCTACCTGAAGCACGGTGAACCTCTGGTGTTTGGAAAAGATAACGAGCTTGGGGTGCGGCTGGATGGGCTCAAGCCGGAAGTGGTCCAACTTGGAGATCAGTATTCCAAGGACGATCTCTGGATACATGATGAGCAGGATGCTACTAAAGCTCACTTGTTATCCCGCTTTTTTGAGCATCCCGAAAACGGGGCAGGAGTGGCTTTCCCAAGGCCTTTCGGTGTGCTTTACGCGGTTGACCGCCCATGCTACGATGAAGGCGTGGTTCAGCAGGTTCAGCATGCCAAAGAAAATCATGGCGAAGCCGATCTGGACGCGCTGTTACGTGGGCCCGAGACCTGGGAGATCAAGTAGGCCTCTCAGACAGAAAGAGTAAGATTGTTTGGTGATACCGAAGAATTCTGATCTTTTTAAAAGGCAAAGAGTATTTCTTTATAGGTCGTGAAGCTTCCTTCAAGTGTTACTCTATCATCAGTGACTGTTGGGGCATTCTCAGGATTAAAGTAGGTGTAAAATCCAAACCCTGATATATAACCTGCTATGATGGAATCTGTTTGTTGAGAAATGCTAAGTATTCGGTTCATTACATATAATATGTTCTCCTGACCCAGGCAGCCCGCTTCCCGTGTGTAGTACAATTCTTTGATCTGAATTATAGAGCCACAATCCGCAGATTGAATTCCCGCCCCAATCCACACCGCAGTGATGTGCCCCGGTACCAAACCACACATCACTTACTTTTCCTGATAATTTAAATTTCAAAATCATAATTCTGTTCATTCTGAAATGCATTGCAGCTCAGCAAGAGGAACAAAGAAAGCGATGTATAAAGCGCTGCGTTTTTCATGTTCTTGGCATTAGTTCTTCACCGGTAATTCCCAAACATCCACGCGATTCTTGGCGATATACGGGACCGCTACCCGGTACCGCTTCGTATCGATACCTATATCAGCGGGTCGGCCGGGAGTATAAATAATTGGGTGGTCCCCAAGATCGGGATGATAACGTCTCAGGGTGGAATCCAGCTGGCTGGCTACGATCAGATCGTCGCCGACGAACTCGAGGCCGTCAAAGTACCCTCCTTCAAAATCCGCGAATACCTCAACCTGCCCGCCTGCATTGAAGGCGTACAGGAGCGTATCTCCCCGCCATGGTGCCAGCACGAAGTCTCCGCTCCTGGGATTCAGGGTTACCCCGTTGGGATAGATGGCCAACGAGTCCAAAAAGCGTTCTGCGGTGTTATTCCTGATGCGATAGGTTCGGGGATTACCGGTATCGGTGACATATATATTACCTTCGCTGTCAGCTGAAATATCGTTCAGGAAGCCGGGTTCAAAAGAGGTAAAATCGATGAATCTGAGCTGCTCTCCGGTATGTTTGTCAAACACATGAACCCCGTCGGCATCGGCTGCAAAGAGTTCATTCCCTAGAATTAACATCCCCCTCGGAGCGTGGAGGGGGTAAGTTTCCGTTCCGGTCATGAACTGAGCGTCCAACATGTTTCCGTCAGAATCAGCCTTGGATATAAAACCGTTCGAATCTCCAGAGATACTCCCATTGAAGTTGGCAATAAAATATACATCCAGACTTTTGTCATACCGTACCGCCTCAGGCCCCAGCAAGCCTTCCGATATACTGAACAGCAGCTGGGTGGAGTCCTGGCTTAGATCCCAGTCAAAATCAGGAACATCATTCTGACCGGTTGAACAGGCGGTCATACACAGAAGGGTGAGCGACAAAAAGGAGAGGGATTTCATAGATCAATCGGTTTGAACGTGTAGTTTTATGCGAATGGAAGTGCCCTGATCAGGTTCGGACTCAATCGAAAGCGAACCATTCATAGCATCAATAAGGTGTCTGGCCAGCTGAAATCCAAATCCGAAGCCTCGTTCAGCATTGGTTCCCGTTTTACTTTCGATCGTGCCGTTACCGTTCAGGATCTGTCTGATCTGGCTTTCCGGCATACCCACTCCATTATCTTCAATTGAAACGCTAAGGATGCTGAGATCTTTCTGCTGATCCTCCAGCGCCAGTGTGACGCTCACGGTTCCATTTTCAGGAGTGAATTTGAGCGCGTTGGAGACCATATTACCAATGATCTGAAGCAACCTGGGTTTAGGAAAAGAGGAGCCAGGTGAGGAGGGAGTGGTCTTGACAGAGAAACTGATGTTCTTATGCAGCGCCTGGGGCTGATACAGTGTCTCTAGCTTATCCCGGAGTTCATTCAGGGTGATTCTTTCCGAAAGTGCTTTATTGTCACTTCTGATCTCGCGGCAATCGTTGAGGATCTCATCAGCGAGCTCCAGTATACTTTCTCCGCTTTTGTGAATGATCTTGCTCAGTTCATCAAGATCCTTATAATTTTGTTCTTCGACCTGCTCACTCATGATCCTGGAAAGCCCGATAATGCCTCCGATAGGTCCGCGGATGTCATGACTGATTTTGCGGGAGCGGTCCGACAATTGTTCCATCCTGATCCGGTATTCCTTTTCCAGGCGATTCTGTTCCAGAACCCTGATCACGTTTCGCGCAATGACCTTGAGCATTTCGATCTTCTCCGGGGCAAACTGATGCTGATCCTGATCCATCACACACACGGAGCCAATGTTGTGGCCGTCATCGGTTTGGATAGGAACTCCGAAATAGTAGTTCACTTTAGGATCTCCGGTCACATAGGTGCGGTCTTTGAAGTCCTCGTGAGTATCCAGATTGCGGGCTTCAAAAAATTCTTCTTCCAGGATCGTGTACTTGCAGATGGAGTCTTCACGGGAAAGCTGTTTCAGATCGATCCCGTATTGTGCCACCGACCATTGCGTATTCGAGCCGATCAGGTTAATCAGCGATACAGGCGTACCGGTAATGTGTGCAGCCAGTTTGGATAGATCCTGCAGCGAGCTGAAATCCCTGGTATAGTCGATATCATATTCAGCTAGTTTGAGTACCCTTTCAAACTCTTTTTCCTTAAGCTCTGAAGCTGTCATGTAGTACAGGCGATTTATTCAGCGTTCTCCTTTAAGTACGAAAAAAGGAGCGAAACAGATTGTCAAACCGCTTCCGGTACATGTTCCGGCTTCGCGTTTTTATAGGCCGGCCGGGGCTTCAGCCCGAACAGCTCAAACATATGCATGTCTTCATCCAGCTCGTTGTTATCGGTGGTCAGGAGTTTTTCGCCTGTAAAGATGGAGTTGGCACCCGCCATGAAGCACAGGGCCTGTTCTTCAAAATTCATGCGCACTCTGCCAGCAGAAAGGCGCACCATGGACTGAGGCATCAGAATGCGTGCGGTCGCGATCATACGGGCCATATCCCAGCTGGGTACTTTGGGCTGGTCCTCCATCGGGGTACCCTTCACGGCGATCAATGCATTAACGGGAACGGACTCGGGGTGAGGATCCAGATTGGAGAGTGTGTACAGCAGCCCGATGCGATCTTCATGGGTTTCGCCCATCCCGATGATGCCACCGGAGCACACCGAAATATTGTTATCCTGAACCCGCTTGATGGTCTCGAGCCGGTCATCATAGGAACGCGTGGTGATGATCTTCTTGTAGAAATCTTCGCTGCTGTCGAGGTTGTGGTTATAGGCATAGAGCCCGGCTTGCTTCAGCCTGGCTGCCTGTTCATCATTCAGCATGCCGAGGGTAGCACATACTTCCAGTCCCATGTCGGCAATCTCAGAAACTACATCAAGAACCTGGTCAAAGTCCTTGTTCTGCCGGGCGCTTCTCCAGGCGGCTCCCATACAGAAACGGGTGCTGCCTGCCTCTTTGGCCCTCTGCGCGGAGGCAAGGATCAGCTCCTTGGGCATCATCTTTTCGGCTTTCACTTCGGTGTTGTAACGGGCCGATTGCGGGCAGTAGGCACAATCTTCAGAGCATCCTCCTGTTTTGATGGAGAGTAACGTACAGACCTGCACTTCGCCGGTCTCATGGTATTCCCGGTGCACCGTGGCGGCCCGGTAGATAAGCTCCATCAGTGGAGTATGGTAGATCTCGGTTATTTCTTCTTTGGTCCAGTTATTCCGCAGTTCGGCCATCTGTAGGTGATTTGAGTATCGTTTCAGCAAAAGTAATAGGAATGTACTCAAAACCCAATCTGCTTTGAGATTTATTTAGAGTTTTAAAACTCCTATCCTCTGTTTAAAAAAAACGTATGCGCGAAGTACTCACCTCCGGCAAGAGCTCATTTAAAATTGAAGTGCCCTATAAACTGATCGAGAGTGGCAACAAAGGTAAAAAACCTCTGATCATCTATCTTCACGGGTACAAGCAGCACATCCGGTACTTCGAACAGAAAGTGGAGCCGATGCTCGAACTGCACGCCTACCATCTTTTTGTACAAGGCCCGTATCCGATTTATGATGAAAGCCGTTCTGTTAATGTCTCTGAGTGGGGGAGAGCGTGGTACCTGTATGACGGTAACAGGGGGCAGTTCACAAAATCGCTGGAGATAACCTCAGAGTTCATTCAGGAGATCATCGAGAACATGCTGAAAGTGATTGAGGTTGACCGGGTGTGCATATTCGGATATTCGATGGGGGGATATCAGGCCGGTTATTTTGCGCTTTCCAGGTGGAAGCATATCAGTGAAGCCATCGTGATAGGGGCAAGAATTAAAACGGAAGTATTCGAAGACCGGCTGGATCAGGCCAAGCATGTTCGTTTTCTGGCCCTTCACGGAACAAAAGATACCAACGTACTGCCGGAACCCCAGCAGAAAGAGATCAGGACCCTGAAAGAGGCGGGTTTTAACGCAGAGATGGTTTTGCTGGAGGCGGGACACAAGCTTGACAAGGCGTTTATTGATGAATCCATTCGCTGGCTGAAAGGACTGGGATACCGCGGGGCTGCGTGAATATTAAAGGGTGATTTTGTTTCTAATGTTTGTTAACATTTTCTAATCATTTTATTGATTCGTACTCTATAATTGCGTACGATTGTGAAACGCAAAATCTTACACAACACTACCAATGAACATACTCGTTGTTGAAGACGATCCTTCAGTAAGAACTTTAGTTAAGGCAGTTTTAGAACATAATGGCAATCAGGTTGAGACGGCTGAGACAGCGGCTGACGGTCAGAGTAAAGCCACCGAGGACTCTTTCGATATGATCATTCTGGATCTCGGACTGCCGGATGGTGATGGATACGAAGTGTGTAAGAACATCCGGGACGAGAACGTGACCACTCCCGTACTGATCCTCTCGGGAGAGCAGGAAACAGATGTAAAGGTGAAGTGTCTCAAAGTTGGCGCGGACGATTATCTTACCAAACCTTTCAATACCGAAGAACTCCTTGCCCGCATGGAAGCCATCAAGCGCAGGACGGAAGCCTCCGGAGAGCAAACGCTTTCTTGCGGGGAACTGAAAGTGGATCTGTTGAATCGTGTCTTTAAGATCAATGGGGAAGAGGTTCAGTTAACCAACAATGAATTTAACCTGCTCGTCTATTTTCTGAAGAATAAAAACCGCATCATTACCCAGGAAGAACTTGCGGAAAAAGTATGGGACATCCACTTCGACACCCAGACGAACTACATCAATGTGTACATCAGCTACCTGCGCAAAAAGATCCGGGAACACAGCGAGGTGGATTACATCGAAACCATCCGGAAAAAGGGATTCACTTTCCGATGCGAATGATCGTTTTAACCTGATTGAATACCGAAGGCTGCTTTATGGCGGCCTTTTTTATTATGGAAGAACCCCTGTTAACAGAACTGACGGAATACCTTAAAGATTTTATCACCGAATCGCGGTTTGAGACCATCAACCGGGTACTGGAGCAGCGTACCCGTCACATCACCGTAGTGCTCGAGGATCTGTATCAACCGCATAACGCCAGCGCCGTGCTTCGAAGTTGTGACGGATTCGGAATACAGGATGTTCATGTGATCGAGAACCGGAACAGCTTTGATCCTTCCAGTGAGGTATCGATAGGGGCGGATCAGTGGCTGTCGCTCTACAGCTATAACAAAGCAGATACCGACAACACCACCATTTGCATATCCGCACTGAAAAAGAAAGGGTACAAGGTCATCGCCACCACCCCTCATGAGGAGGATTCGGATCTGTATGAGCTTGATATTCAGGACCCCGTGGCCCTTGTGTTTGGAACTGAGCTGGAGGGGGTTACGCCGCGGGTGATGGAGCAAGCCGATGGTTTTGTAAAGATCCCCATGTACGGATTCAGCGAAAGCTTTAACATTTCGGTAAGTGCGGCGATCTGCATGTACGACCTGACCACGCGCCTAAGGCAATCTGGCGTTGACTGGGGGTTAAGCCGCACTGAAAAAGCCAGGTTGCGCTACGAATGGATAAAGCAATCGGTGAAGGCCGGAGATCAGCTTATTGCCCGGTACCTGAGTGATAAAGAGGATTAGCGCGGCAGCCTTTGCTCCATATCCGCTACCAGATGAGCAAAAACCGCCATGGTAGCCACGCACTCATCAAAATCCTCCTTGTTCAGCTTGTCGATGGTATCCGCGTCGGTATGATGGTACCAGAAATACCTGCTCCCATCCACAACCAGGCCCATTCCCGGAACTCCGTCTCTCATCAACGGCCCGATGTCGGCGCCGCCTCCGCCTTTCCGTACTTCTCCTGATTCAGCAGGTTCAAGCAGCTTTCCGATCCCGGAGAGGATGGCATAGGCTTCATCGCTTCCTGAAAAACCAAAGCCGATCGGATCAAAAACTCCGGCATCCGATTCCATAGCCAGAATATGGTTATAAAGTGACTGTTCTTCCTCTTTCACCCAGCGATGATACTCGTTGGCCCCACGAAGTCCGTTTTCCTCATTGGTCCAAAGAACGACACGGATGGTTCTCCTGGGGCGTTTGCCGGTCTCTTTGATCAGTCTCAGAGCTTCCCAGGCGGCGACACATCCCCCCGCGTCGTCCATGGCACCCTGACCCACATCCCAGGAGTCTATATGTCCGCCCATCACGATAATCTCATCCGGAAACTCACTGCCGGTTATTTCAGCGATCACATTCCTGGATTCCTTGTCCGGAAAAGTCTGTGCCTCCATGTACAGGTGAAGGCGAACAGTTTCACCCCGGTCCGTAAGTCGTTGTATCAGTTGTGCATCTTCAACGGTAAGTGCTGCATGCGGGATCTTTGGCACATCTTCCTGATAACGCATGGTGCCCGTGTGAGGCGTTTGCATTGAATAAGAGGCGACGGATGAAATGACGCTGGCTATCGCTCCGTGCCGCGCCGCCTCAACGGCTCCGTTCACCCGGTAGGCCACCGTTTGGCCATAGGTTGTAAACTCCACGTTGTAGAGCACGATCTTTCCGGGAATTTCATCCGAACGTTGATTGAGTTCATCAAAACTGTTGACCACAATGACTTCGCCGGTGATCCCTTCTTCCGGGGTGCCGACGCTGCCACCGAGGCCAAGCATGGGAAGCTCTCTTTCTATGGGAGCGATCAGGCTTGCCGATTCGTTGCCCCGTACCCAATGAGGCACCATAACCGGCTGGGTCCAGACCTTGTCAAATCCGTCCTTTTTCATCTCATCAACGATCCAGTCGATGGCATTTTCAAGATTCTCCGAACCACTGAGCCGGGGGCCGAATGTATCCACCAGATAGGTCAGCCGATCGAAGCCCAACGGGTTGCCTAGTGAAGCATCGATGAGTTCCTGAGCGATCGTCTCATGTTCAGGGGTGATGGCGTTCTGTCCGGTTACAGGGCCGGAACAAAGCAGGAGGAATGCAAGGAAAGAAGTAACGTTCTTCAACATAACTGAATTTTGTTTATAGGTGGGGCTAATAAACAGAAATGATCAGACAGATGCAGAGCGCAATGAAATTATTTACAAGAATAAGAGCAGGGAGCTCCTAGTCCATGGACTTCGTATTGGTCTCCGCGATTTCTTTGTACATCAGATATTCTTCCGGCGAAATATCGGCGAAGAGGTAATTGATCGGATCCACAGAGATTTTATTGTGGTGCACTTCATAGTGCAGGTGAGGCCCCTGGGTAAGTCCCGAATTACCGGAATATGCGATCAGCTGACCTCGGGTCACTTTCGTGCCGGCCCGAATTTCCCTGGGTATTGAAGAGAGGTGGGCATAGAGTGTCTCATAGCCATAACCATGATCGATGACCACGATACGCCCCAGGTTACCTCGTAAGCCCGCGTACCGGACGGTACCGTCTGCGGTAGCAAATACGCTGGAACCTATTTCAGCGCGAAAATCGAGTCCGTCGTGCATACGGCTGTACATAAGTATGGGGTGATCCCGCATTCCAAAGCCGCTGATAATGATTCCTTTGGTAGGCTTGATGGCCGGAAGGTGCCGCAACTTCTCGGCATTTTCGTTGTAGGCTTTCTTGAGCTCTTCAAAACTGAGCTTTTGGATACCGATCCTTCGCTCAAGGTTATCGAGCCTGGAGGCGGTCCATTTCAGCAATTCAGAAGTGGATTCGGAAAAATTATCAAACTCCAGGTAGCTGTCGGCACCCCCGATACCCGCCTGGCGTTCGTCGTATGAAATTTGATCCATGCCCAGCACAGAGCGATATACTTCATTATCCGTCCGGGCAATTTCCTGTAGCTGGTTATCCAGCTCTAGGATGGATTCCCTGGTTTCCTCTAGCTGGGAATACAGTGCTTCGTTTTCAGCCTTAAGAGCCAGCTCAGAAGGGGTTCCCACGTAATTGGAAAGTAAAGTGAGCCCGATTCCGGATAAGATGACACCGGTCAATAACCAAATGGAGAGATTATATACTACTTGCTCCGTACGGCTGTACTCAATAGGTATAAATTCGCAACTATCCTCGTCGTAGTAATAATGATTATTTAGGGGCATAGTCAGTTTTTATTCCCGAAAGTTGAAAATTACCAAGCTGACACGTTCTAAACAAAGAGTAGTTACACATTCTAATGTTACTCAAAATCTCCCTCAAAATATTCAATGGCTCTCGTGGGCACACCATCTTGCTTCCCTTTCTTGTTGGCGATGCTTGATTGTATCCGGTCCTGAAAGGCTTGCGCGGGATCATACCCGTAATGCTTGAGCAGGTAGTTCATGGCAATCACCTCGGCGATCACGGTGATGTTTTTTCCGGGTGTGATGGGGAGGTGGATCAGCGGAATCTCCAGGTCCAGAATTGAAACGGTATCATGATTCAGCCCTGTGCGCTCCACATCCCTGGCTTCATCCCATAGCGTGAGCTCCAGCACCACCTCTAATCTCTTTTGATAGCGAATGGCCCGGATGCCGAACATTGACATTACGTCAATGATACCCAGTCCCCGTATCTCCATGAAATGTTTACTCATTTCGGTTGCGGACGACATGAGGATGTTGCTTTTCTTGGTAAGCATCACCACATCGTCTGCTACCAGGCGGTGTCCACGCTCCACCAGGTCGAGGGCCACTTCACTTTTTCCGATTCCCGATTTTCCCGCGATCAGTATTCCGATGCCGTAAACATCAACCATGGCGCCGTGCACCATGGTTTGGGTCGCAAACTGGTCTTCCAGGAAATCCCGCAGTAAAAACATGAAGCGGGTTGTCTCGATCGGGGTTGTGTAAACCGGGATACCCGCTTTTTCAGCCATCCGGATCAGGTGGTCCGGCAAGGTATTGCCGTCTGTAAGAAAAATGACCGGGATCTCGAACTGAGTCAGATTTCCGAAGGATTCTTTCTTTTTGTTATCCTGCAGATTATCCAGAAACTGGGATTCAGTATTCCCCAGGATCTGAATTCTCTGATAGGTGAACAGATCAACGTAGCCGGCCAGCGCCACCCCCGGGCGGTGAAGATCAGGTTCGGTGACATAACGGTCATCACCTGCCACACCGGAGGTACAGGAGATCAAGTTGATGTTGAGCCTTTCTTTAAGCTTCTGTACCAGATAAGTGACACTTATCTTTTCCTTGCGGGGGATCGGCTGAACGGTGGAGAAAGGCATTAATGAGTAGGATTAAGTTTCTGTTTGTATTTCTTCAACTGGCGGGCAAGTACGTCCACAGCAGTACTGATGGCTTTTTCGTAGGTCTCGGCCGCTTCGGACACCGTGAGGACCTTACGGGGCACTTTCACGATCAACTCAACTTTCTGTGGCTTCTTCGCACTGGAGGTCGGTTCCAGTATAACATCACAAGATACGATCCGGTCATAGAATTGATTTAATTTGTCCACGCTGTCAACGGTGAATTCCCTTAAATGTTGACTCGCTTCAAAGTGTCGTGCTGTTACTGAGATGTTCATGATGTCTCCTTATTTGTAGTTTTCGCTCTTGGATGTGCCTGTTCGTACACATTTTTTAGTCGTTCCACACTGGTATGAGTGTAGACCTGGGTAGCCGCCAGATTGGCGTGTCCCAAAAACTCCTTTATGACCCGAATATCAGCTCCGTTATCCAGCATATGAGTGGCAAAGCTGTGCCTTAACACGTGAGGACTTTTCTGAGTTACTTCGCTGGTATTGGTCAGCGCTTTTCTGACCAGTCGCTGTACGGCAACCGGGTATATCCGTTGCCCACTGGCAGCCAGAAATGCCGCTCGTTTAGCGTCTCCGTCGGTGCGCGGCCCATAGAGCTCACTTTTGGAAGCAAAGTGCTCCTTCAGAGCCGTTACGGCCTGGTCTCCTAATGGGATAATCCGTTCTTTATTGCCTTTTCCATGTACGGTAATCTGTTTTTGATGAAAGTCTGTCTGGCTCTCATTCAGCCCCACCAGTTCGCTTAACCGGATCCCCGTTCCGTAAAATAATTCGAGAATAGCCTTTTTCTGCTTGCCGGTAGCGGTGCTGGTATCAACTTGCTCAAGCATTCGGTCAAGGTCGGAGGAGGTCGCGGTTTTAGGGAGGGTTTTATCTTTCCGGGGCACCACCAGTAGATGCGCCGGATTCTGCTCCACATAACCTCTTTTAAAACAGTACTTAAAAAAAGACCTCAGTGCCGCTACTTTTCTGGCCAGTGTACTCTTGGCCATGCCCTGTTCAGAGAGTTCACCGAGCCAGAGTCGGATACTAAGCCGGGACAGCCGGTTTATATTGAGTTGATCCGGGCTGACCTCTTCCTGCTCCGCACAAAACTCAAGGAAGGAATTGAGATCATTTTGATAGGACACGATGGTGTGCCTTGACGAATTTTTTTCAACACTGAGGTAGCGTAAATATTTGTCGATCAGCACTTTCATCTGGACTAAATATGTTTAACACATCATAAAAAAGAAACTATTTAAGAAAGAAATATGAAGAAACCGGATTATACTTCACGGCCTTTCCAAACGGCCTTATTTCCTTTGAAATGGTCGATTACACACCGTACTCCCAGGGCCTGAAACCACAAGACCGAGAACGGCTGAAGAAAGCTGTAGCCGATGTTCCATCGGAATATCAGATCCAGTGAGAATCTTTGTGCAAGAATGATGATCAGGGCAAGGGAGGACACATAAACCATTGAGGAATCTCCCAGCAGGGCGCCGTAGCAGAGCGTAATGAGAGGAAATATAAACACCAGCAGGTGAAGTACCGCCATAAAGCCGAAAAGAAAGAGCTTCTTGTTAAACCCGAGGAAGAAGTTCTTCCGCAAGCCTTCCCAGATCTCCCGGTGACGGGTGTACATCCGGCAGTACACGGCCTTCGTTCCGTGGAGCATGCGTAAACTGAAATTCATGGACTTAAGCCGTTTCGCAAGCCCAACGTCTTCCACCACCTGGTCTTTCACAGACTCATGGCCTCCGATCAGCTGGTAGGCTTTCAGATTGAAGGCAATGAACTGTCCGCAGGCAGCCGAGAATTTAGTTCGCAGTTTCTTCCTGAGCATGCCGGGCAGCCATTTCGGGTCTTTTTCCACATAGCGGGCGGGTAATAACGTCCAGAGTGCGTAATAGATCTGGGGAATGATCAGCCGCTCCCAGAAGCTTCTGAGGTGTTGTTGAGGCCAGATTGTTATGGCATCCGCATCCTGGAGTTGCTGTACCGTTTTTGATAAAACGTCTTCTTCCAGCGCTACGTCGGCATCTATGAAAACAAGATAGTCGCCGGTGGCAACCTTGCTGAGCTGATGGCATGCCCAGGGTTTTCCCAGCCAGTGCTCTGGCTTGGGTTTGCCGGGAAAATAGAAGAGGTTGTGGATCCTTTGTGCCAGCTGACTGACGATCTCTGTGGTTCCGTCCGTCGACTGGTCATCCAGTACCAGGACCTCAAAATTAAGGTAATTTTGCTTTAAAGCATGCGTGATGCAGCGCTCGATAACCCGCGCTTCATTCCGTGCGGGTATGCAGATACTGACTTTTGGCTGGATCCCGGATTGATATTCGGGTTCGGAACTCAGTCCCCGGAATTCAAACAGATTACGAATGAACACCAGAGTAGTAAATGCGAGGTAAGCCAGAACAATATAAAGTAAGAATGTAGCCATCTGATTGAACGAAATGTACAAAAGCTAAGGTTGACCTTAATGTATGCGAACCTTTTAATAGGTAATGAACATTTCCTCAGACTTCATAAAAGACCTGTCTGTTCCCGCTAAGCCTTCGGGAGCGTATCAATGGTGGTATTTTGACGCGATCTCTAAAGATCAGGAATGGGCGCTGGTGATCATATTTTATCACGGGAATCCGTTTTCCCCGGATTATATCAGGGATCAGGATCGGGGGAAGGGGAGTCCGGAAGATTATCCGGCCCTGAGTATATCGCTGTACCGGCACGCCGAGCCTGAATACTACAGTTTCGTGGAGTTTGGCTCCGCTGCTTTTGAATGGAACCAGGAGAACCAGAGTATTTCGATCGGAGGAAATACCTTGCGGCAGACTGTATCGGAGGAAGCGCTCGAATACAGACTGAAGATCGCGCAGGAACTGGATTCGGGTCACGCCTTAAAGGCTGAGATCTGTTTTACCTCTGATAAAACCGCGGTGCCCTCAGGGATCGTCTCGGATGGGAAAGAAACGGGGCATGCCTGGAATCTGATCCAGCCCCATGCTAAAGTATCCGGTGAATGTGAGGTGTCGGGAAAAAGCGGAGATTTCCACTTCGATTTTGACGGTTTTGGATATCATGATTCCAATCTGGGCTTTGAACCTATGAAAGAGGAATTCAATGAGTGGTACTGGGGCAGAATGCATTTCCTGAAGTACACCTTTGTGTATTACATGATGGATCAGTTTGGTACCGACAGCAGTAAAGCGTGGCTTCTGGATAACCGGAACCTGAGCATTGTGGATGAGATCACTGATTTTAACAAAGAGGATATCCTTACCACCCAGTTTGGCCTGCGTACGGCAAGAAAGCTTTCTTTCAGGTCAGAATTCAGTGAAATAACCGTATTACAAACCAGGGTTCTTGATAACGGGCCTTTCTATCAGCGATTCAAAAGTGAGGCCTTCTTATCTCAGGGTACCCGAAAACTCGCCGGTACAGGAATCAGCGAATACATTAAGCCGGGAAGGATCTACTGGAGGGTTTTCTGGCCGCTGGTGAGAATGCGGTTAAGGAATAAGTCTGCGAGAGGACACTGGGTTCAGTCTTCACGGAGACTTTACGAATGGACCTGGTGATCATATTTTGCTGAAGCCCTCATCACTGTTGCCGGCAACCTTTCGAGTTTCTTTAAGCAGTTGGTGCAGAGATATTTCCAGCTGATAGTTAATATCGGATGTAGTTTTAAGATCCACCACTTCCTTTTCCCCAATGTTAATGTATAACTCCGGTTTTGGGCCTCTGAACTGATGGGTATGGAAGGCGACCGGCACGAAGTCGGCTTCTGGGAGTTGTTTGCAGAGCCATGCCAGACCTTTCTTGAATTCGGGTCTGGAATTACCGGCGGGCTGGAGCTCACCTTCGGGATAAATGAATAAACAGGAATGAGGGCGTTTCATTGACTCGACGGCGTATCTCAGGGATCTTAAAGCAGCCCGGGGATCCTCCAGGTTAATCGAAAAAGCTCCGATTCGTGAAAAGAAGGAATATCGCTTCATCTGGCGGTCTTCCATCAGGGCACGGGCACTTTGATGGAAGAGCTTACGGTTCAGATAAAGGGGAAGGAGTCCGTCCCACCAGAGATTGTGGTTCATGAAGTAAACCGTTCGGCTTTCAGGCCCCGGTGTATACTTTTGCTTCAGCCAAACATGCCTGAAGTGGCGTTTCACCAAAAACCGGGTGACCCAGTCAAAAAACCAGATCACGAAGCGGGACTCTTTCGCAGGGATAAAGTTCAATGGATTCTTTCTGGAGATAATAGGGGCTCTGGTTGTATCTTTCAATCATGAAGAAACACCGAGGAAAACCTGTCGTTCAGATAACACATCCTGAAATTGAGCAATATGCGGAGCAACACACTGATCGGGAATCCGATCAGGTGATGGAGCTCATCCGCTCCAGTGACGAAGAGCTCGAGTATATTGATATGCTGAGTGGGAAGGTGGTGGGACAGTTACTCAAAATGCTGGTGAAGCTGACCGGAGCCCTGCGAATACTTGAAGTGGGAACCTTTACCGGGTATTCCGCGGTGATGATGGCAGAGGCCCTTCCCGAGGACGGAGAGCTGGTTACCATCGAAATGAATCTTCGCTATCAGAAGTTGGCGGAGACGCATTTCAGCCGATCCACCGTGAAGCATAAGATCAGGCTGATCAAAAAGAATGCTCAGGAGGCCATTCCTGAGCTGGAGGAGCGGTTCGATCTTGCTTATCTGGACGGAGACAAGCTTCGCTACCGGTTTTATTTTGAGGAGATTCTTCCCAAGCTGAGGCCCGGAGGCTTGCTGGTCGTAGACAATGTATTGTGGGACGGAACGGTGCTGGACCCTCAGGATCACAAGGCAGAAGCGATTCAGAAGTTCAACCGCTATGTATATGAAGATGACCGGGTAGAAAAAGTGTTCCTTCCCGTACGTGACGGGGTGTATCTGATCCGGAAGAAATAAGTCGGAACGAAACTACTCCAGGATGGAGGAGCAGATGTAGTCCGGGATGATGCCGGTGGAACGGATGGCGAGATCGGCGTTTTCTTCACGGGTGTTGCCCGACAGCACCAGCATGGTTTTAACCCCGAATTTATTTCCTCCCAGTATATCGGTCTGCAGGGTGTCGCCGACCATAAGGATATCGTTCTTATTTACCGGGCCTTCTTCCACAATTTGTTCATAGGCATACATGAACATCTGAGAATCCGGCTTCCCGAAGTGGATGAACTTCTTGTTGAGCATGCTTTCAACAAGTTTGGCAATGCCGCCGGTAGCGATCGCCACATCATTGCGGTTCACGGGATAGAATTTGTCGGAATTGGCCAGTATTACCGGCATATTTCGCCTTCTGAGCAGATTGACGGTCTTGTTGATGTCATTATTCCAGTCGAATCCTTCATCGTCCAGGAAGACAAAGGCGGAGATGTCATCGATGTCATTAAGGTCTATATCCCGAACGGGAATGTGCTCCAATCCGGACTGAAGGATGTAATGCGCCGAATTTTCGGTGCCCAGATAGGCTATCCGTCCTTCCGTTACTTTATGTTCAAGGAACTGCTTGGCCATCATACCTGAGGTGATCATCTCGTGAAGCCCGATGCCGGGCAAGCCGAGTTCAACGTACTTATCGATCTGCTGCTGAGGGCTTCGGGAGGCGTCGTTGGTCAAAACCCGGAAGATCTTATTCTCTTCGCGGATAAATTCAAGAGTTCGCTGCACGCCTTCGATAAGCCCGTTGTGGTTCTTAAGGACTCCATAGGAATCGAGCAAAATGACTTTATAATTTCGGGCAATCTCGAAAAAGGAAGGATATTTCATAGTTAGTCTATAACCTTTAACAAGGGTTCAGGGTCAAATACATCGTCCAGTGTGGGAAGATGGATCTCGTAAGCCTCTTTCTGTAGTTTGGTGGCAAAGATCTCATGAAAAAAGAACTTGCCGTACTTGATGACATAGTTCAGGATAAAGAAGCGGTAGGCTTCTTTCAGAAAATGGATCTCCTGCTCCGTGATGGGATTCACTTTGTGGTAGGCTTCCAGGAACAGGAGGAAGCGCGGCTCCATCATGACTTCCACATTATAGGTGAAAACGGTTCTGTCGCCCACATCCGAGGAGACCCGGCTGAAGAAGTAGAAATCAAGCATGCGGGTACTCATTCTGAACCAGTCATAGTCCCAGCGTGAAAAGAGCTTAAAAGCAGGTGTAACCGAAAAGTTACCGATGTTCCAGTCCACAAATACCGGCATAGCTTCCAGGGTATCTCCATTGAGTCGTTCATAATTCTCCAGAAAAAGTTCGCAATGCCGGCGTATGAGATCCCGGTGCACCGGAAATTCGTATTTGCTCTCGGTTTCCTTCAGCCTGTCCATCAAGTCATGAATATCCGTTACCATGGTTTTGGAGGAAGGAGGGAGCGTATGCTTTACCGTATCACAGGCTTTATGGAAGTGGGCTATCTGCTGGGCCAGTTTCCGTATCTGTTCTTCGTTAAGCCGTTTGGGAGGCTTGTTCTTTATCCTGATCGGCCGATAAAAAACGACCCATGCATCGATCACTTCGCTTTGGTAGCGGTGTACAAAGAGCTTGTTTCCCTTCATCAGAGAACGGGCCAGGAAGTTTTCAAAAGGGTTCGGCAAGTTATTGGAAAGCGTGTTGATAATGGTGTGGTCTTCCATGAAGTGTTCGAAGTTTCCAAAGTAGGAAAGCTTGGCCACTATGAAATTCCGGTCTTTGAGTGTAATTCTGTAGACGTGATTGGTGGAAACCTTTGCACTGATATCGATGATGCGGACGATCTCCCTGGTGGGGTCATAGGCTTTCCAAGCATCCCGGATAATGGTATCAAAATCTATAAATGACATACTATTTTGGCGCTATTTCAGGGTTCAATATAGCAAAGCGGTGTTCGTCCAGGTACTCCCCGTTTTTTACAATGCCTTTTCTCAGGATCCCCTCAGGCTGAAAGCCGGCTTTAACCAGAGCACGTATGGAACCGGTATTGTTTTCCATCACCCCTGCAAAGACCCTCATCAATCCCAGCTCTTCAAAGCCGTATTGAACAGCCAGCTTGATGGCCGCTGTCGCCACCCCTTTATTCCAGAAGGGTTCCGCGATCCAGTAGCCTGTTTCAGCGCTATGGCTGTATATATCATCCTGCGGTTTCACGGAGATACTCCCCGCAAACTCCCCGGAATACTCAACGGCGAAGTTCACCACAGGATCATCTTTCATGCTTCGCTCAATGTGTTCCCGGGCGTCACTCAGGGAATAGGGTCTGGGGATATGGTCTCTTAGCTGGTCCAGGATCTTGTCGTTGGCCAGATAGCGGGCAAGGAACTCCGCGTCCTCCGGTTTGAATGTGCGAATCGATACCTCAGTTGATGTCACCTTCTGTGGCTGATTTATCATTTAGGTTCCAGTGACAGAATATAATCATAGCTTTTGGCGAGCCAAGGAGCCAGCCCGGCGGTGCTTTCAAGCAGCCTGTCCGGAACTAACACATAACCCCGCATAACAGCGCCATAACTCTTAAACACGGTGGTATCATAGGTGTCCATAAACTCCTGCTGATGCTCTTTACTCAACCTCAATCCAAACTGCCCTTGTTTGTTGAACGTACTGAACATATGACCATTTTGAGAGGTATACAGCATGTTTGCACCTTTCATTTCTATTTCCGGATGGGTAGCGAGCAGCTTCTTGTATAAGTCGACTTTCTCCTGAGGCACGATATTAGAAGGTTTTCTGGACATGCTAGAACTCATAGTTTCGGAAGGCGGGTGCTCGCCTGACCTTGGTATGCTGTTCAAAGCCATAGGCCATTTCAATCAAAACGGGCTCGCTCCATGCCCTGCCGAAGAAGGAGATACCCACCGGCAGTCCGTCAATGTATCCCATCGGGACCGTTATGTTAGGATATCCGGCTCTTGCCGCGGGTGAGCTTGAAGAGAGACCAAAATTATCGCCGTTGGTGTGATCCGTCTTCCATGCAGGTCCTCCGGTTATCCCTATGATGGCATCCAGATTGTGTTCATCCATCACCTTATCAATTCCTTTTTCTCTGGAATACTCCAGCATACGGGCCAATGCTTCCTGATATTCTTCAGAACTGAGGTCACCTTTCTCATTGGCGCGTATTAACAGGTCATGATCGAAATACCTCATCTCCGTGGAATCAGCAAGCGTTTTTTCTATGAGCTCGTCCAGGCTTGATACCTTAGCGTCAGGGCCTAATGATTTGAAATAAGCGTTGAGGCCATCTTTAAATTCGTAGAGCAGCACCTGGAAAGAATCACCACCCACATTTCGCTCTGTCACCCGGTCCAGTTCTATGATCTCCGCTCCCTGTTCTTTCAGGAGGCGGACTGTTTGATACATCAGCGTATCCACCCGGTGGTGTCGCCCGATCTGGCCGGTCCAGAACCCGATCCGTTTTCCGGAGAGGCCATCCGCATCCAGGAACCGGGTGTAGTCGGTATGATAATTACCTTCGCTGGCAAGTGTTTTAGAGTCGGCGGTATCCACCCCAACCATGGTACCCAGCATGATGGCAGCATCCTCGACGGTGCGGGTCATGGGACCGGGAGTATCCTGGGTAAAGGAGATCGGTATTATGCCGGAACGGCTCAGCAAGCCAACTGTTGGCTTAATGCCAACCAGTCCGTTTGCGGAGGAGGGACAGGTAATGGAACCATTGGTTTCGGTACCTATGCCACCCACGGCCAGATTAGCAGAAACAGCGGCACCCGTACCCGCACTGGATCCGCATGGGTTTCGTGTGATGTCATAAGGGTTCCGGGTTTGCCCGCCCAGGGCGCTCCAGCCGCTTGAAGAAAAGCTGCTGTGAAAATTGGCCCACTCACTAAGATTGGCTTTTCCGATGATGACGGCACCTGCTTCTCTGAGTTTAGCCGTTATGTACGCATCCTTAAGAGGCATGGAACCCTCCATCGGAATGGCGCCCGCGGTGTTAGGCATCTTGTCATGGGTATCGATGTTATCCTTCAGGACGACAGGAACACCGTGAAGAGGGCCTCTTTTAGTTCCTTCCGCAAGCTCCCGATCAAGCTGCCGGGCAATTTCGATGGCATCAGGATTCACAGCGATGATGGAATTGATGGCAGGCCCGAACTCGTCGATATTGACAATGCGGTCGAGATACGCATCGGTAACTTCTTCAATGGTATATTCCCCGGCCTCATAACCGGCCTGAAGTTCTTTTATCGTTATTTCTTCCAAACCCAACCGATCATAGTCTGATATGGAATTGTACTGACAGGCCAACAGGGCGGTCAGAATAAGTACTAAAGGCAATCGAAAGCGGTTCATGTTCACAGCTGTTTTAATTGAACGGTACGTGTCGGGAATATAAGGCTGCTGGGCTGGAAGTAAAGATTCCGCTAAAAGTATTTACACAGCAGAATGTGATCATGTACCCAATAAAGTCTGATCCACCCGGAAAGGGCTGATCAGTACAATTCGTACTCCAGCAAGCGGCACTCAATGGTGGAGTTATATAGCTCGATCCTCTGATTGGTTCTGAGGCCTACTTTCTTTGCCAGATCAAGGTTTCCGGTAAAAACATATCCCCATTTGCCATTGCAATGCTGTTTAAAATAATCTCCAATTGCTTTATAGAGATCTTCCAGCTGCTGATCGTGTCCTAATCGTTCTCCGTAGGGTGGGTTCAGAACCACGACACCCGGTCCATCCGGGATCACTGTTTCGCGAAAATCACAAAGTTCAAATTCGATCAAGTGATCCACGCCGGCAGTCTGTGCGTTCTTTCTGGCTGCTTTGATCGCTCTGGGGTCGTTATCAGTTGCGATGATCCTTCCTTCAAAATCTTTGGCTGATTGGTGTTTGATCCCGGATCGTAATCCGTTCCATTCCCCTGTATCAAAGCCCAGAATATGTTTAAACCCGTAGTTAGGGCGAAGCAGGCCCGGAGCCCGGCCTAAAGCTATTAAAGCCGCCTCAATTGCCAGGGTTCCACTTCCGCACATTGGATTAATGAAGTGCTGACCGGGTTTCCACCGGGTGGATTTAACGATTGCCGCGGCCAGGGTCTCCTGCATGGGCGCGGTATGGCTTTCAACCCGGTACCCTCTTCGGGATATGGATTCCCCGGAAGTATCCAGATATATGCTGGCTTCATTTCCTTTCCAGAAGAGAAATACGACGGTCTTGCTCAGATCGGGCCCCGAATCGGGACGGCTTCCTTTTTTATTCCGGATCCGGTCCACGATGGCATCTTTTACCTTCAGATTGGCAAATTGGGTATTGCTGATCCTTTTGTTTTTGATGAAGGAAGTGATGCTCAGGTAGCCGTTCGGGTCGATATAGTCTTCCCATGGAATGGATATCATCTTGCTGTGGAGTTCCGAGGCGTTCGAAGCCCGGAAGGTGCCGAGGAGATAGTGAACCCGGTGCGCAGTTCTGAGCATAAGGTTCAGCTTCATGCAGTCGTGAAGGCTGCCTCTGGTCTCTACACCCGCCAAACGTTCTTTGAGGATGGGAAAGCCTAATTCAGACAATTCTTCCTTAAGGAATGAGGTCATTCGCTTGGGACAGGTAATGGAAATGGTGCCGGGTGTGAAAAAATCAGCCATGCGCCGTATTGTATAAAAAAAGCCCCAGGCAGAACCAGGGGCTTAGGTTTAATTTGAAGTGTGGTTAAGCGATCTCAACCAGTTCAATATCAAAGGTAAGGTCTTTACCTGCTAACGGATGGTTGGCATCCAGGGTAACCGTCTCGTCACCGATCTTGGTTACCTGTACAGGGATGGCCTGACCGTTGGGCTGATTCAGCTGAAGCTGAAGGCCGACATGAGGCTCAAGGTCAGCGGGGAGCTGTTCTTTCTGCACTTCTACGATCATGTCAGGGTTGGGATCGCCATAGGCTTCCTGACTTGGAATGTTAGCGGTGGTCTTGTCACCAACTTTTAAACCAATTACGGCTTTTTCAAAACCCGGAATCAACTGACCCTGACCGATGGTAAACTCAAGTGGCTCACGTTGAACGGAAGAGTCAAAAACAGATCCGTCTTCTAACTGGCCGGTATAATGGACTTTTACGGTGTCACCGTCTTTTACTACTGACAAAATGTTTCTTTGTGTTTTAGGAATTATAATTCGTTACGAGGCCGTTAAGATAAGGATATTATCACAGAGTGTTAAATAAGGCTTTTAATCTATGAATTCCGAAGTGACCGACTTCCGATCGATACTGGAAACCGCAGAAACCATCGTTATGATCGGTTGCTCACCGAATCCTTACAGGACGAGTAATTATATCGCTAAATTTCTGATGGAGAAGGGATACAGGGTGATACCCGTTAACCCCGGGGAGGATGAGATCTTAGGTGAGAAATGCTATGGGAAGCTTGCGGATATTCCCACCGACATTGAGGTGGACCTCATTAACGTATTTCGGAACTCTGTGTACACTGAGGGGGTCATGAATGAAGTCACAGAATGGAAATCCCGATCAGGGCAGAATCCGGTGGTCTGGACTCAGCTCGGCGTTTCTTCACCGGCGGCAGAAGCAATAGCCCGGCAACAGCACATCCCTTATGTAAAGAATAAGTGCATAATGGTTGAGTGGGAACACGCCTTTTAGTCTTCTTCCAGCTTTTCCATCATTTTTTGAGCCAGCAGTTCTTCAATCCTGAGATGATCGTCCGGCGGGATCACCGTCCGGTAGCTCAGTATCGTATCCCGGTATTCGTATTCTATTTCGATCACATTCTCACCATACCACCGGTAGTTGAGGAAGTCCTCCCAGGGTATGACCCTGTCCAGTATCACGATCCCTTTTCTTCTGAATTCGGGGATGAGGCGAATGGTAAGGGCAAAAAAACCAATGGCGACCAGTGACAGGCCGGAACTCATTCTTATCGGAGTAACGGACAGATCACTAAGCAGTGCGGTGCGGGCTATTCCCGCGATGATCAGCGTAAGGGCGATGATATTAGGCAGCAGATCCGTTAGCAACGACCTGTTCACGTACCGGATAGCACCCAACTCGGCCTTAGACTGGTAATGCCGGATTCCAGACCCCATAAAAAAACCGGCTATGGAAGCATAGGTGCCGGCCATGGCAGCGGCAGCAATTGGTTCCGGTATCATCCCGACATCGAACAGATAACGCGCCACGAGTATCAGTGCAAGCGACAGTGTCAGGGCGAGCAGCGATGAACGCGGGGATATCTCATCCAGATAGAGAAGTTTTTTGTATCCCAGTCCGGTACTGATCAGAAAAACGATAACAGTCGAAATAATAATCCAGAGCATTCCTTAATTTCTGGATAAAATCAGCGATTGTAAACGATGAATGATTCTGTACATCCCGCCGCCATCGAAGTCAGCAACGGGGACCAGATACTGGAAGTAAAATGGTCCGACGGGAAGCAGTCGGTATATCCGTTATTCGGATTGAGGAAGAACTGTCCGTGCGTGGTCTGCAGGGGAGGGCACGGCAATATGAATAACTTCGAACCTGAAGCCTTTTTTGAAGAGAATCCTTCGGACATCCACATCCGGGATATCCGGCAGGTTGGAAATCACGCCATACATATCGTCTGGGCTGACGGCCATGACAGCGGCATGTATCGCTGGGAAACGCTGCGATGGTTAGATCCCGATAATCACAGGGATAATTCGTGACCATTACAGGTCAAACTGAATCCCGAACTCGTTCTTCAGCACGGATCGGGCAGCGTTGAATCCGCACATACCGTGAACACCACCTCCGGGCGGAGTGGAAGAGGAGCAGATATACAGTTTCTCTCCGTCCAGTTTATAGGGGTTCCATTTTAATACGGGCCGTCCGATCAGTTGTCTCAGGTTCTGTGCTCCCCCGTTGATATCTCCGCCAATATAGTTCGGGTTATACTTTTCAAGATGAACCGTATTCATGGTTGACCTGGCAATGATGGTATCTTTGAAGCCCGGGGCATACCGCTCGATCTGATCTTCGATCTGCTGTGACATATCTTCTGTACTTCCATTGGGCACATGACAATACGCCCATAACACATGTTTGCCCTCCGGGGCTCTGGAAGGGTCAAAATTACTTTGCTGCGCTACCAGCACATAGGGCTTTTCAGGATGTTTGCCCTTCCAGACCTCTCGTTCCGATGCAGCGATTTCATCAAAGGATCCCCCCAGATGAAGGGTGCCCGCCTTGCGGTTCTCGGGGTCTTTCCAGGGAACTGCTTCTGAAAGGGCGAAATCCATTTTAAAGGCTCCCGGACCGTATCGGTATCTTTTCATTTTTTTTCTGAAAGAAGGAGTGAAGCCTTCATCCACTATAGACTCGATCTGACGGGGAGTAAGGTCGAAGAGTATGGGGATACCCTTTGGAAGCTCCCCGATTGACTGAACAGGACGGTTCAACTCGATCTCTCCGCCATGCCCGGCGAGCAAAGCGGCAAGCGCATGAGCGATGGATTGAGAACCTCCTTTGGCCAGGGGCCAGCCTACCGAATGAACGCTGATACCCAGTACCAATCCGAAGGAAGCCGAAAAAGGCTTTTCCAGCGGAAGTATGCTGTGGGCGGCCAGGCCGGCAAAGTAAGCTTGTGTTTTGGGATCATCAAAAATAGAATTGGCCAGCAACTTGGCGGAAAACATGCCATACCAACCAAAACGGGCCATGGACAGAGGGTGATTCGGATTGCGAAGCGTGCCAAAAAGGTCTCTGGAGAGGAATGGCCAGGACTGAACAAAATCACGGAAGAGAGTGCGGTAGTTCTTCGCATCCCTGCCGAGCCTTTCCAGGGTTTTGTCAAAAGACCGGCTGACCAGTACAGATTCTCCGTTTTCAAAAGGATGGGATACCGGATACTCGGGGTGTATCCATTCCAGGCCGTGCTTTTCCAATCCCAGGGTCTTGAGGTAGGGTGAGCCCGCTGCGGTGGGATGTATAGCTGAACAGACATCATGCAAAAAACCGGGCTCGGTAAGTTCCCTGGTGCGGGTACCGCCTCCTATCGTGTCTTTGGCTTCTATTACTTTAACCTTGAGCCCGTTTTGAGCCAGGGCCACGGCTGCCGATAAGCCGTTCGGGCCAGAACCCACCACGATCGCATCAAAAACGGAGTCCGGAGTGCTCATTGCTACTGGGTTCCCATAGCTTTTGTCCGGGCCAGTTTAACGGCTTCATAGAGATTCAGAATCCCCCCGGTTGCTGATAACGAAGAAAAGGGAACCGCTTCACGGGTGCCCGGTTTATACACCATCAGTCCGGGATATTCGGTGACGGTGCTCAGAATGATATCTTTGACCTCATCCGCAGACAGGTTCGGGAAGTAAGACATCAGCAGGGCGGAGGCACCGGCTACCACAGGGCCAGCCATACTGGTTCCGTCTGCCAGCTCATAGTCGTTGTTCGGATAGGTTGAATAGATAGCGACTCCCGGTGCGAACAGATCGACGCTGTTTCCATAATTGGTGAAAGAAGCTGCAAGGGTGGAGTCGGCCTTATAGGAGGAGGCGCCCACGGTAAGAAAATTACGGGCCTGGCCTCCGTCCAGATAAAACCTGGAAGGATAGCTCCTGGTGCTGTCGATGTTCTGGCTTCCGTTTCCGGCACTGTGGATCACAAGAACTCCTTGTTGATCCGCAAACCGCAAAGCCTCATCCACCACTTCCTTGTAGGGGGAGTATCCCTTTCCAAAGCTCATATTGATGATATCTGCGCCGTTTTCAGCGGCATAACGGATGGCATTGGCCACATCCTTGTCTCTTTCATCTCCGTCGGGAACCACTCTCAGGATCATAAGCTCAACGTGATCAGCGACTCCCATGATGCCTATCCCGTTGGTACGATCAGCGCCTATGATGCCTGCCACATGGGTTCCGTGATCCGTACGGGGGCCTGCGACATCGTTGTTGCCATAATATCGTTCTTCAGGGTTGCTGTATTCGTCTCCGACGATGCTTCTGGGGTTGAATTCAGGATTGTAGTAGTAGTTTCTGCGGTTGTAAAAATAATCGTATTCGTTGTCGAGGTCCTCTTCCGTAAACCCATTATCCAGAAAAAACTGTATGATCTGCTTGGCCTGCTGAGTAAAGGCGTTATCCGCCTCATCAGGAGTCACAAGTTCAGGATCTGCGTTCCTGAGGCTGTCGATGTCCAGATACTGTTTGGCGGTTTGCAGGGCTTCCCTGATCCGGGACAACTGAAGCAAGTTCTTTTCTGCCTTTTCCTGTTCTTTATACACGATCGAGCGGACCTCTTTGTAAAGCCTGAAGTCACTGCGTTCTTCATCACTCAGGTTCAGGGTGTCTTTTGTACTGAAAAACTCACTCAGCTTCTTGTATAGGCGGGTAGCTTCGTAGGTATCTTCATTTACATGCCGGCCATCGGAACCACCTATAAAGTTCCATCCGTGTACATCATCCACGTATCCGTTTTCATCATTGTCAATGCCGTCTCCGGCTATTTCCCGCGGGTTTCTCCAGATGTTTGAAATAAGATCCTCATGATCGATATCGGTACCTGAATCCAGTACAGCGACCACTACTTTTCGTTCAGGCCTCATGTCAGTGAGTATTTCCCGGTAGGCCTGGTCTGCCGCTATGCCTGCGAAACCGGATCGTTCGGGACTCAGAAGATGCCAGTTTTTGGGTGGTTCCTCTGAAATCAGACTATCGGGATCCCCTTTGGTGGAAACGGATTCGGTTTGCCTGGCATCATCCGCGGTGTTACTGGTCAGAGTTTGACTGGAAGAACAGGCTGCGAGGAATCCAATGAATAGTAAGAGTGAGGCCCTTTTGGTAAAAGTCAGGTATTTGCAGGTCGCCATGTGATGCCCTTTAAAGAATGTAGCTTTTGTCTGTATGCATTATCAGGACTTTAATATCCTGATAATGGAAGAATGATACTATTTTTTTGAAAAATGATGAATCGCTACATCTAACCCCACAACTGCAGCCAGGATTCCGCCCAGTACCGCTAAACTGCCCAGGGGTTTCCAGATGATAAACCCACCCAGTGTACCCAGTACCGCCCCTAAGAACTGGATATACTGAAGCTGATCATTGCTGGCGTTTTTAATGAGTCTTTCGAGCCTGCTCTCGTCATACTCCCTTAAATTATCTTCTACCAAAGCGTGCACATCCAACTGATTCACCAATTTATACAATAAGCTGGTCACAATGTCCTCTATGCTTTCGCTGTGTTCATTGATCTTTTCGGGTAACTGGTCAAGCCACACATCCAGTTTATCCAGCCCCTTTTCAACACCGCCCGGTAATTTTGTTAAGGCATCTTCCACTAATTCCTGCATTTCCTGTCCCTTGATGAAGCTGTAGGCCTTCAGAGCAACCTTTTCAAAGGAGTTTTCCTCTATATTGTCCTCGATCTGGCTAATGATAGAGGCCGCAATACTGTTTCTTACCTGGGGCTGGGCGATCATTTCATCCACGTAGTCTACCGCCAGTACCTTTAATTCAGATCTGAATTCCGGATCGTCAATCACATTCCGAATGTACTGAGTGGCCATTTCCCTGTATTTGGAGATGGCACCGGAAGCATGGATCTTTTGTTTGATGATCTCCGGGTTGATAAGATCTTCGGAAACGGCGGTAGCCAAACGAAAGGCAATGCGGTCTTTTTGAGCGGGAACCAGCCCCTGTCCTAAAATAGGTCGTCGGTGAAGGGGACGGAACAGCATGGTTATGGCAAGCCAGTTGGTAAGGAAACCTATCAGGCCACTGATGCTCAGTATCCTCATCAGTCCTTCAAGGACGATTTCATAACCCATAACTGTTAGCTGAAGCCCGTCAAAATCCCAGAAAAAGGAGACAATGAATGCAATGAGGAGCAGGTAGGGGAAGGCAAGCAGTAGTTTTAGCAGGATCTTTTTTTCCGAGGTTTTTTTCGGTGGCTCAATGCGTTCCACGCTTTCCTCAACCACGATGGACTGCTTATTGATCTGAAGCTGAACAAGCTCCAGCAGTTTCTTTCCGTACTCTTTGGTTCTGTCTTTAAGGATATTTGGTTCTTTTTCTACAGCCATCTGAGGTATTTATAATCCGGTGCTCCTTACGAAGATAATTACTGAATGTTATCGGTTTATATAAGCCCTGCTTCTGTGAGATATTGATTCTCAAGCTTGGTCATTTCGGCTTTTTCGCTGCGGCTTTGATCATCATAACCCACCAGATGAAGTAAGCCGTGTATATAGATCCGGTAAAATTCCTGGACGGGAGCCACGTCAAATTCACGGGCCTGTTCACTGATGCGCGGGGCACAACAATAGAGGGTGCCTTCTATTTCCTGATTACTGTCATCATCATCGTAGCGGAATGAAATGATGTCAGTGACATAATCCCTGCTCAGAAATTGTTTATTGATATCCATGATGGCCTGCTCATCGACATAAACAAGTTCCACAAAGGAGAAAACAGCCTTCTCTTTATCCGAAACTGAATGGAGGATCCTGAGTGCGGTTTCCTCCTGAACAGGGATGGCTAAACCGCTCTCGTTAAAGATCTGAAGGGGAGAAGTATCATTCACGTCAGCCTCTAGAAGCTGAAGTCATCGTCCATTGATTCGGTAAGCGAAAGGGCAATGCCACACATCATGAGATCTTCGGGAAGCTGGGTAAAGTCACCGGTCAGCAGGGATTCGTCCACATTCGCGTAGAGGCTGCATCCCGCGGTCTTCTCCACGATCAGTCCGGAAGTCTTGGACCCCGACTTTCCAAAGAAGGTCACCTGCTGAAGAATATCACTTGCCACAAAGGCCGTACAGTTATGCAGCTGAATGAAGGTGTTGTAAGCATACACCGACACCATATTCATTACCTCATCGTTCACTTCCAGCCCGAGATGAATCTCAAGGGCGATTTTACGGTTTTCTTCCTCATTCTTTACTTCGATTCGGAAGACGTCATCGCCGAGGGGCTTTGGGGTGGACCCCAGGACTTTACCGATGGCTTCAATATTATCTGGTGTAAACTGATGGATCATAATGTGTGATGT
Source organism: Balneola sp. (assembly GCA_965267385.1). GTDB lineage: Bacteria > Bacteroidota > Rhodothermia > Balneolales > Balneolaceae > Balneola. The sequence goes on along the minus strand of OZ253957.1, from coordinate 1,331,986 downwards.
CTTTGCTGACATGAATATACAATTCGGCAGGCTAACTATAAATACGAGTTTTACTTGATTCCGGCCCTTCTCGCGAAATCAGCGCTGGCTGCCGAATCTGTGGGTATTTCCGGTATGGGTGTCCCTTCGGTAAAGCCGTTAACTTCTGCGGCGAGTTCCTGCGCTTTTTCTTCGTTGCCCATTCTGAAATAGACATACTGAGCCAGCATAACCATCTGCCGGTCACTCATTACATTCCTGGAAGCCTGTTCCCCTCGCTGGTAAACATTCTGCATCGAGGTGCGAATTCTTCGCTGAGCCCGGATATCTCCGTTTCTTCGTGCCTGCTCAAACTCAAGATTGAGTTGGTCCAGCTGAGCCTGTAAGTCTGAATAATTCTCGAATGAATCCATCAGATTCTCTACCAGTTCTCCGGTTGCGTCCGCCAGGATGCGTTCCGCGTCCTCATTATGACCAAGAGAAGCGTAGAGATTGGCATACAGGATGTTGATCGAGCTCACTTCATCGTCTTTTCTGAACGAGACCTTATCCTCTCCATACCTGAGCCAGTAATAGGCGCTGTCCGGTTCTCCGTGATCGAGGAAACTTTGAGCCAGCTGCAGGAAGTTGAAGCGGTAATTACCCAGCATCCGGCGAATGTTCTCATCCAGATACACATCGGGATCTCCCCATTTGGTGAATTCGAACCTTCTCATTCGGTCGGCATGAATTTCAGGGTTGATGTAGCCGGTATATTCAGATTCGCGTTTCTTGGGCACCACACGATAGGCCTTGCCCTCGGTTCTGAAATAATCCTGCAGGTTGATCTGGCTTTGCTCGGATACGGTATTGGCAAAATAAACAGGACGCAGCCAGTTGTTGCTTCTGAGTATTTCCAGTATCAGGCGATCCTGTGTTTGCAGGTAATAAATCTCGTTACCCGCCTGATCCTGACCGTAATACCGGCCGTCTAACTGCCATCTCACTTCGTCATCCAGTGAATCCACCGGCATCTCAAAATCCGTTCCCTGCTGCAGAATCGGAAGCGACGTATCGGGTTTAACACCGATCGCCTCTTTATACTCATAATCTTCCGAGAAGGCTTCTTTGAGCAGTTCCTTGTCCACGGGTATCACAATTTCCTGAGGCTGCCATTGAGAAAGCTGTCCGGTCATTTCTGCTATCTCCCTGTCCGTCAGGTTGATGGGGAGGGGAGCAGACTCATGAGACCATTGGTCCCTCAGTTGTTTGATATACCAATCGGTGTTCAACAGGCTCAGGCAGACAATGCGTACATCAGTCCGGACACCTTCCACTTCCTGTGCATACCACAGAGGGAAAGTATCGTTATCGCCGTTGGTGAACACCAGCGCATTGGGTGCCAGGGAATTCAGCAGGTTTCGTGCATATTCCGGAGCTACATAACGATCACTCCGGTCATGGTCGTCCCAGTTCTGGTACCCCATCCAGATGGGGGAGGCCAGAAAACATATCGCGATGACGGCATAGCCGGCAGCCACATTCTCCTTGATGTAGCTTTTCAGTAAATCGACGAGTCCCGTGACACCAATCCCGATCCAGATCGCGAACGCGAAGAAAGAACCCACATAAGCATAGTCGCGCTCTCTGGGCTGGAAGGGAGGCTGGTTGAGGTAAATGATGATAGCAATGCCGGTAACAATGAACAGAACAAGCACTGCCAGGGCTCTTTTCCAGTCTGCCGAAAAATGATAGATCAATCCGAATAGACCCAGCAGGAAGGGGATAAAGAAGTACGCGTTACTGGCTGCGTTATCGGGGTATTTCTCTTCGGTAAAGCCGGACCACCAACCGGTATCCTGAAGGTCTGATGCCCTGCCGATGAAGTTCCAGTTAAAATACCTCACATACATATGGTTGACCTGGTAGTCCCAGAAGAAGTCCCAGTCGCTTTCATACTGAGCGTAGAAACTGAGGTGTCTCGGATCCGGAGAGTGCCGTCGTGGGAACAGTACCTCATTTTCTTCTCCGCGGGTGATCTGACCGGTGGAGGGATCGTAATTATTTCCCTTCAAGATGGGAGTGTCTCCATACTGATCCCGGTTCAGGTATTTGACAAAGGCTTCGACCGTTTCAGGATCGTTCTCGTCCACCGGAGGATCCGCTATGGACCGGATCATGATCACAGAATAGGATGAATAACCGATCAGTATCATAGCGTAACTGATCATGATGATATTCGCCAGGCGGTACTGTTTTTTATGGGTGTAATAAATTCCCCAGGCGACCGATGCCACGATCAGAAACAGAAAGGTTAAAGGCCCGATCAGGCCATAAGTGGCATCTCCGATAAGAGATGACCAGGTCGGTATCCATTTGATGGTGGCCGGATAGATCAGAAAGAAAGACAGGACTGCCAGTACCCCCATAATGCTGAATGAAAGCAGCTCGAATTCTTTTCTCTTGAAGTAGATGATCAGAGCCACAAAGAATAAGGTAAGCAGATTAAGCAGGTGCACGCCAATAGCTAAGCCGAACATGTAGGCGATCAGTACCAGCCAGCGTTCACTGTAGTCGGCCTCATGGTTATCCGCCCATTTCAGCGCCAGCCAGACCACAATGGCGGTAAAAAACATGGAAAGGGCGTACACTTCAGCTTCCACGGCGTTAAACCAGAAGGTATCGGTAACCGCGAAGGTCATGGCGCCCACCAGGGCACCTCCATACATCCCGATCTTGTCCATGATGGACATCTCCGACACATCCGGTTTCCACTCCCTGACCAGACGTACGATGATCAGGTAAAGCAGCATCACGGTTAGGGCCGAAGACAGCGCGCTTATAAAGTTGATGCTAACAGCCACGTACTCGGTAGGCATGAACATAGAGAAAACACGTCCCAGAATGGAATAAAAAGGCGCACCGGGAGGATGATTCACCTGAAGGCCGTGAGCAACGGCTATGAACTCACCGGCATCCCAGAAACTTGCCGTTGGCGCAAGGGTCAGGGTATAAATGATCAGGGAAGCAAAAAAAGTGAAAAGTGCGAGGTACTTGTTGGTCGTCTTATGGTCTTTCAGCATCGAGAATATTTTGCTTGGCAAAAAGTTTTGGATAGTCGTTTTTTTACCTTTATGATGAACGCGCAATTATAGGCATAGCCGTATTCTATTCCAAAATAGAAGGCGCTGTAAAGTAACAAAATCGGTGCAATAAACGGCATCAAATGAGCGGTATTATCCCATTAACATGAATTTGCAAGATGACAGACAGTAGAGAACGATTTTCCTCCAAACTCGGACTTATATTAAGTGTACTGGGTATCGCAATCGGAACAGGTAACATCTGGAGATTCCCACGCATCGCTGCACAGAACGGGGGAGAAGACGGTGCCGGAGCTTTTTTGATCGCATGGATCACCTTTCTGTTTTTATGGTCAGTACCTCTCATTATCGCTGAATATGGTATGGGAAGGAACGGCCGAAAAGGGGTGATCGGCTCGTTTGCTGAATTAATCGGGGAAAAGAAAGGGTGGATGGGAGGCTTTGTCGGCTTTGTAGCCACGGCTATCATGTTCTATTACAGCGTGGTTGCAGGTTGGTGTATCTACTATTTCGGCCAGTCTCTGTTCGCTACACTGCCGGATAACTACAATGAGGCCATGATGGTCTGGGATGGCTTTCAGAGCTCCAATATGCCGGTTGTCCTTCACCTGGTGGTTATGGGGCTGGGGGGATTTGTAGTGATCCGTGGCATTAAGTCCATTGAAAAAGTCAACAAGATATTGATCCCGTCACTGCTTCTGGTGCTTATCGTTTCACTGGTAAAGGCACTGACTCTGGAAGGCAGCGGGGTAGGCATCAAATATCTGTTCACTCCAGACTGGGGAGATCTTAAAAATGCCAATCTCTGGCTGGAAGCCCTGACCCAGAACGCATGGGATACCGGTGCGGCATGGGGGCTTATTCTGACCTACGCGGCCTACATGCGTAAACAGGATGACATCACGATCAGTGCTTTTCAAACAGGGATCGGAAACAATATGGTCTCGCTGATCGCAGCGATCATCATCTTTTCCACAGTGTTTGGCACGCTCGGGTCATCGATGAGCAACGGGGAGATCGTCAATGTGATGAAGGAAAGCGGGCCTGCTTCCACGGGGCTAACCTTTGTATGGATGCCTCAGCTATTCGCTTCCATGACAGGAGGGGGGATCTTCTCTATCCTCTTCTTCCTGGGTTTGAGCTTTGCCGCCTTCAGTTCCCTGATCTCAATGATCGAACTGGCTGTTAAGGTTTTTGTGGATGCCGGTGCTTCGCGGAAAAAGGCAACCATACTTATTTGCCTGACCGGTTTTGGCTTTGGTTTGCCTTCAGCCATGAACCTGACCTTCTTTTCAAATCAGGATTTCGTATGGGGTGTGGGACTGATGGTTTCAGGAGCCTTTATCTCCTATGCAGTCATCAAATACGGCGCGAATAAGTTCAGGACGCAACTGGTGAATACCGATGATGCTTCTACAACGCTCGGTTCCTGGTGGGAAGTAATTCTCAAATATGTGGTTCCGGTAGAGGTGGTTACACTTCTGGGCTGGTGGATGTATCTCAGTGCCGCTGAGTATGCACCCGACAGCTGGTATAATCCGTTAAGCACCTACTCTGTCGCCACCGTGGTATTACAGTGGGCTCTGGCACTGGCCTTGGTCTATTTGTTCAACAAAAAGTTGTTGCCTGTAAAGTATAAAGCTGACTGAGGTGATAAACACACACCCTCTAATGTCAGTTATTCAGCCTGGTTTCAATTCGCTGAAGGGAATCCCTGATGTCTTTCAGCACTGTGATAACGGGTTCAGGACCGGTATCAGATACGGCTTTGGACTGGTTGTCGGTAACCATATCACGCTGATCCAATACCCGGTTACGAAAGCTTTCTGCATCAACGATACCTATCAAAGTCAGGTCTGCGACACCCTGTGCGGAGTTACCGGCCGTCTCGATACGCAGAGTGCTTAAACCCAAAGCTCTGAGTAGCGGTCCCTCCTTAAAGGTGAGGTCCTGAATTTTGTCCAGCGGAATGGTCTTTTCTGTTCTGACAATAAAGCCTTTGCCGAACTTCAGTGAGCGGGTGGTCAATTCACAGTATAACCGGTCGTAATATTTGCTGATAAGCATCGGCGCGATGATAAGCGCAAAAGGGATGAGAGGAATAGTAACCAGGCATACGATCATCATGATGACCGTGTACCACAGCAGGTAGGACTTGATCTTTGGATTGAATTCGGCTTTCAGAAGTGTTTTAGCTTGATTGGACATGGCTTAGTAATAAAAAAGGCATCAGTTAAAAACTGACGCCTATATACACTTTTTCAGGAAATGTTGCGATCACATTCCGTCATTTTCTGCTTCTGTTTCTTTGGTCGGGATGAAATTCATGGCCGCCGAGTTCATGCAGTACCGCAGGCCGGTGGGCTCGGGACCGTCATCGAAAACATGGCCGAGATGACTGCCGCAGTTTGAACAGACGATTTCAGTTCTGGTCATGAACCAGCTGTTATCGATTTTTTCCTCCACATAATTCTCATCCAGCGGCTGCCAGAAACTGGGCCAACCGGAACCGCTCTTATACTTATGCTCGGAGCTGTACAGTTTTTGTCCGCAGGCAGCACACACGTAAAGCCCTTCGCGGGTGTTGTCATTGTATTTGTTGACGAAAGGAAGTTCTGTGCCTCCCTTGCGAAGAATCCTGAACTGTTCCGGAGTCAGAATCTGCTTCCATTCAGCTTCCGTTTTGGTTACCGGATACTCATTCGTATCGGGCGCGGTTTCCGCAAATTCCACCTGTAAACCGGAAGAAGGGTCCTTGAACGCTTCAGGCACCTTTGACGAGTTGATAAGGATCAGGGAGGCGATAACAACAAATACTGCTGCGGTGATGGTAAGAGTTTTCATAAAGGAGTGGGTTGTTTGGGCTCTAAACTAATAAACCCATTTTTTATTATCACCAATCCCAGTCGTTGTCCCAATCCCAGCCTTCTTCCATTGGGGGGAGTGACTCCTGTTTGAATAATCGGATACCTGCCGTAAACCCAACCCAGAACCGGTACTGACGGCCATTCCATGAAGGAGACCATAAGCTGTACCACGTGTAGTCGGCAGCCCGATCCACTCTGGTGACCTGAATGTTATAGGTGGGACCTGCGTACATTGAAAATCCGGAGCCGAATCGCTTGCCCAACAAGTACCGGTAAGAGAAGATGAGGTTGGTTCGTTTTTTCCAGCTCTGCTCAAAATTATGTACTACGCTGAATTCCTGATTTACAAATAAGCTCTCGTTCCTCACGTTGGGGAAGGAGTCACTAATGTTCTTTTCAAGGCCAACACCGATACCAACCCGGTACACATTCCGGTCCAGTAAGGTGTTATATCCTACTATCCCGAGATTATACAGGCGATAGGTACCCAGGTTAAAACCAACTTCGGTGAACCCCCCGTCGGTATAGCGTATATCGAAATTTTTTCTTCCGTTTTCATAATAGCTTATGAAACCTACAGAAGCACCGGTAAAGTCTTTGGCATAGTTCACGAGCCCTATCTGCACACCTTCGGCTTTCCGGGCATAATTCAGGAGTCCGGCAAACTGCAATCCGCTTAATTCCCTGGAGATATTCGCCCCACCGGATATCATCAGGCCCTGCTGATACCTCGAGTAGTTGGCACCACCTGAAATGAGCAGGCCTGAGGCCGTTCCCTCGGCGTAGTTTAGCCCTCCGGTAGCCATAAGCCCCTCCATATCACCCAGGGCAATATTGGCTCCGCCGCTGGCCTGCAAGCCGGAAATATCATCTTCCGCAAGGTTGAATCCTCCCGTGGCCTGGAGTCCCTCCACATCAGACCGGGCGATATTGGCAGCACCGGAAATCTGAAGGCCAGACAGATCAAAACCACCATAATTAAAGACGCTGGAAACCTGAATACCCTCCATGTCACCCTGGCTCACATTTCCCACCCCGGCAAACTGAATACCAGAAGTGCTGGTTTGGGAACCATTTACGATACCGGCCAGCTGGATGCCCTCGAGCTGCGCCCGGCTGAAGTTTCCAAAACCTGCTATCTGAATTCCAGAGATTCCCTCCGTGGCGTAATTGGCCAGTCCGGCAAGGTTGACACCGGCCATATCTCCGGAGGTGACGTTAGCCAAACCGGCGATCTGAAAGCCGGCACTGTAATACTTGGTGTAGTTCACCAACCCACCGATCTCCAGTCCGTCAATTCCACCGTGGTATCCCGCAAGCAGGTTGATGGAGTACCGCGCGGTATAATTCTTCGCATCAATGCCGTTTGTGCTGAGAGGAGGGAAGATCGTCAGTCTCCATTTTCTGTACTCAAGACCATCCCTGTAAGACTGATCCTGAGCCAGCAAACTTTGGGGAGAGCAAAAGAGTGAGAGCAATAAGGTTGAGACGAAAATGGAAAGAATGCTTTTCATATTCGGTACATATCTGTTTCAGGTTCCGGGCACCCTACGATATGATCAGAAAAAAGTTGAGGTTGCAGGAAACTATTCCGGTTTTTCGAGGTCCGGGAAATTCTCATCAAGGACTTCGTTCCAAAAGTTCACTTCCTTTACCTCTGCAAGAAGCCCCTGGTAACTGCCCGATATGGAAACCTCGTGGATCTCATCGCCCTGAGCAATATTGTTTACCACTTCCTGATCTTCATCGCTTTGTATTTTTCCGAAAACCGTGTGCCTCCCATCCAGCCACGGTGTTTCTACATGAGTGATAAAGAACTGACTGCCATTGGTACCCGGACCAGCATTGGCCATGGATAAGACGCCTGGTTCGCTGTGCCTCAAGTCGCTGCTGATCTCGTCTTCAAAACGATATCCCGGTCCGCCCCTGCCATCTCCGTTCGGACATCCCCCCTGGATCATAAAATCATTGATGACCCGGTGGAAGGTCAGTCCGTTATAAAAGCCCCGGATCGCAAGATTTACAAAATTGGCGACCGTTTTTGGAGCTTCTTCTGCATAAAGATCAAGATTAATAGTGCCTTTGGTGGTTGAAATAGATGCTTGCAGGTTCATAGAGGCCTAATTGAATTGAAGGGAAAGAAACAGAAAATTGGAATCGATACCGGGATTCTCCCGTCCGGTTTGCGCATTTGAGATATGATGAAATTTATACCCCATTACCATAGAAAGTGGTTTCGTTAGTTTGAAGGATAAGGCCGGAGAAATGTCAAAAGTAAAATTGAGTTTCCTCCCTTTGTCGGTAGGAAAGGTAGTGTCCATGATGACAAATGATCCTGATGTACTTAACCGGAGTGCCAGATGTTGATTCAATAACTTTTCAAATTCGAATCCTGCCGGAGAAACAGCAACTCCACTGGCTGTATGGATCCGGTCCCCGTCGTCCCGTTTCGGGTATTTGAAATGCAAATAGGGAATGAAGTCGGCTGTGTAATAGATATCAAAATCAGGGGTGGACCTGAGAAACTTCCGGATCCCTAAACCAAAGATCGTGGTTTCAGCGTTGTCCGTTTTGCCCAGTAACACTACGGAACTTCTGGAATAACCCATCCACGTTCTCACGGAAAGCTGCTCTGCATCAGGCTGTACTTCTTGAGCAGGGGCGGGCTCACTTATCAGTGAAATACAAGAAAGGAGGCCAAGTAAAAGGACGAATCTCATTTCCTGGAAGCTCTGGGTTTCTGAGAAGAAACAATAGAAAGCATCCAGACCACTCCCCAGACCCCGGCCAGATAGTACGAACTCAGCCAGATCAGGATGGCAATCGAGCTCAGATAAATAAGGTGGTACACCCAATCCGGGGTGGCTGATTTGTTGGCCCTTCGCTGCAGGGACGGCATAAAGAGGGCCATGATCTTTCCGGCCAGCAGGAGTCCGGTATAAACCCAGATTATAATTTCAAGAATGTCGTTCTGAATGAATAACAGAGCGGCGATCGCTGCTAAAACGATCAGATCTACAATGATGTCCTTGATGATATTCATACCTTTTTTCGCAATTCAAAAGGCAGAAGGTAAGCCGAAGCAGATTAAAGTGAAATCTATTTCTTCTCTTTTACTTTAAAATCAGCGAGGTTACAAATACGATTTCGTGATTGGGTTTGCGGGTGTCACTCAGTACAGTGGACGTTTCCCATTTCAATCCGTTTTTGTCGAGCACATGTACGAGTACCCCTTCGATCTTCAGTATATGCCCGTCCCGGATCTTTCCTATTGTAGAACGGATCTCTTCGGTGGAAGGGATAAGGTGCCAGAGAGTCGTTTCATCTACTATTTCCTCATAGGTTACCGGCAGTTGATAGGGTTTGTGATCGTAGCTTCTGTCTTTGAGCTCGAAATGCAGATAATCAAGGTTTTTCTGATCCGATAGGTTGTTCCAGCCTACGAGCACATCCAACGGCGAAAATGAGGACATGGTGTCAAAGATGTACCGCTTTTTCTTGATAACTCGTACTTCACCTTTCAACTCACCCACAGGCTGTAGCTCAGCTTCTTTGTAAGTGAAAGCTTCCTTGTTGGTCTTGTCGGTAAGTACGGGAGGGTTATCCGCGATAATGCCGGGGCCTCTGTCAATGGGGACCATTGACCATGCTAAATAACCTAAAAAAACGAAAGCACAAATTGCGATATACTTGACCATCACTGCTCCTTGACTATTTTTCTAAAGGAGTAATGAAGGCGGTGATTCGTTACAGATTTGTTTGCTTTCTATGAAACGAGATCGCGGTAAGCTAAATAGAACTTCTCAAGATCTTCCAGGTAAAAATTCTGAAGGGCGGGATTACCATCGGTATTCAAAATATCTTCAAAGATGAAGTCCTTCGTGTTCTTGTAATGAAAAATGATCTTTCCTTTGTTGAAATGAATCTCTTCGATATCGGATAAGGAGTATTCCAGCTTGTTCTCTTTGAGGAGGGTAATTCCTCCGGGCATGAAATAACCTTCTGAATCAATGAATTGATTAGTTAGCAGATTATAATTGGCGCTGATCTCTTCATTGATAAAATCTTTCAATGCGCCGTCGAATTTGAGGTAGATCGCCTTTTTGGTGAGCCCTAAACTAACCTCATTGTATTTGTCCCTGATTTCGATGATTGTTTTTTCTTTATTTCCCGGTGTCTCATTCGCCCAAATTGAGACGTTGGTGAACATCAGCAAACAGACCAGCATTGAAAAACGAGATGCAAATTTCTTCATAACAGGAAAAAACAATTGAATCAGTTATCTTCGAACAACGCTAACACGTGACGGAACAGATAAAGTTTCATTTTTTTACAATTAGTAAAATAAGCCAATTCATCTAATTAACCATTAGAATTCTTGGAAAAGAAAGATTTCAAACCTGAAAAGTACAGGGTTCTGGCAGTAGACGATGCTGAGCCGAATTTGGTTTTACTCCGGCATGTATTAGAGACCGAAGGGTTTAAGGTTGAATTTTGCCGAAGCGGTGAGGAGGCATTAAATAAAATTGACGACATTAAGCCTGATCTGATCCTGCTGGACATCAATATGCCGGGCATGAATGGCTTTGAAGTCAGTAAGAGTATCCAGAATTCCTCCCACGCAAATATCCCGGTGATCTTCCTGAGCGGGGCAAATGAAATAGAGAGTATGGTGGGGGCTTTTGAATCGGGCGGGGTGGACTTCATCAACAAGCCGTTTGCGAAAGAAGAAGTTTTGGCCCGGATCAGGACGCACCTTTCAATCGCAGAATTGGAAAAAGAACGCCTGGCAAGAATCCAGCTTTTGCAGCAAAGGGAACAGCAGCTGAGCCAGCTTAATGCTCAAAAGAATGAACTGATCCGGATGGTGAGCCATGATATCAAAAATCCACTTACCGGGATCATTGGGATGACCAATATGATGCTGAACGAAGAGGATCTGGAGCCCGAGGAATTCAGGGAAATGCTTCAGTTGGTCGATAAAAGTGCACAGAACCTGTTTCAACTGGTGAAAGACTTACTGGATAAAGAGTCCGTGGAGCTTGAGAATACATCGATGGACATGGATACTGTTGACCTGAGGCGGCTATCAGAGGAGGTGATCAGCGATTGTGAGTCGCAGGCCTCAGAGAAGCAGATCGGACTAACATTACAGGTAAATACCGATGATCATCTGATCGAAGGAGACGCCGAAAAACTACGGAATGCTTTTTCCATCTTAGTCATGAACTCCATAGCGTACACCTATGAGAACGGCGATATTTCTATAACTATCAATCCTGATGAAGGTGATCACTGCCGGATGGAATTTCAGGACAACGGAATAGGGATTTCGGAGTCGATACTGAAACAATTTGTCATTTCCACAGAACCCGGTGAGGCCCCCGATCCGGCCAATTTTATGGGCGAAGATATTGGTCTTGATATTGTCCGGAAAACTATAGAATTACACGACGGTAAAATTTGGGTTAACTCGGCGGAAGGCGCCGGAACCACTTTCTTTATTCAATTACCTTTAAAACAGACGTAATTCATGAGCTATTCCATACTTGTAATTGATGATGATGAGCCGATTCACCTGATGACCAGAAGTATGCTCGGTAAAGAGTTTACGCTGAAGCATGCCCGTGATGCTCAGGAGGCCATTAATATCCTGTCAGACGGGAATGTCAATCTGATCCTGTCCGACATCCATATGCCCGGCTTATCCGGCCTGGAGTTATTGGAATCGATCAGGCTGGACGAGTCGAAGCGAAATATCCCCATTTTGATCATGACCAATCTCCCTACCATTGAAAAGGAGAAGAAGGCTCTGGATCTGGGCGCTGCGGATTTCATCAAAAAAGAACGCTTTAATACCGACCGGGAAGGGGTTCTTGACCTCATCAGAATGAAGATAGTAACCGATATTGATGTATCCGGTTTCGAGGACGACCTGATCAAGAAGAAAGACCGGCTGGTAATGAAGCTGATGGAACAGGCCATATCGGGTTCCTTCGAGGATACGGTGGAGACCCTGTGCAGTGAGCTTCAGGCCATACTGGAAACTGACTTCATTTCCTTCTGGATGATGCGTGACGGATCTCCCTCACTGGTTACTATGAAGGCTGACAATAAACCATCAGGGGGTGAAATCAGTGAATTTGATAACTCTCAGACCTTCAACTATCTGGTGAATGAAGGCGAGCCTTTCCTGAGCAATCATGTTTTTAACGAAGAATACGGCTGCTTCCTGGAGTTTGCCAAGGAACAGGGAATGCCTGCGGAGGTGGGGGTTCCGCTTCATTCTGTCAACGAACGCACACTCCTGATGAATAACATGCAGATCCCGGATGACGCGGAACTGTTCGGGATGCTCATCATGAAGCGCAAAGTCCTCTTTTCATCCAGGGAGTATGATCTTATATCCCGATTGGTAAGTCAGGCAGGATCCATACTCTGGAGGCTTTTCAAAAGAGAGAATGCATGATTCTATGAAGGGAACTATTCTTCTGATTATTGAGGGCACTTATCCCTGGTACCGAGGGGGTGTTAGTGAATGGGTGCATCAATACCTGACCCATCTGAAGGAGTACCGCTTTAAGATCCTGCAGGTCGCAACGGATGAGTTTCACCATCTGGATCCTGAACACGCGCTGTACCCTCTGGCGGCTAATATCGACGAATTCATACGTGTTTACCCACCTGAACTGGAATCGGATTGGAGGGAGGATTCAGGCCCATGGATTTCCGGGATCAGGAACATGCTCAACAAAGCAGTAGAAGATGTTGATATCCTGCATGTCGCCAATACCGGTTTTGCCGGCTGGCTGGGTGTGTACCTGAAGAAAACAGCGGGTCTTCCCCTCATACTTACCGAGCATGCCCTGTACTGGAAAGAAGTGGAAGAGGGGGCTGTGGCACTGGAATGCGGATTTAAAGTGCCGGATACCCAGCCCATGAAATATGCTGTGAGTCAAACGTTTAAGGAAATTGCCTCAGAAGTCTATAAAGAAGCGGATCAGCTTATTTCGGTTTCACAGGTAAACATTCCGGAACAAATGAAGCTCGGTGCAGCGCAGGTTCACTATATCCCCAACGGAATCTCATCCCGTCTGCTTGCAGATTCAAAAGAAAGGAAATCATTACCCATGATTGGATGGATCGGCCGCTGCGCCGAGATGAAAAACCCTCATGGCTTTCTGGATTTGATTGAGGCTTTCAGAAAGAAAGGGTTCAGCCCTCGCTACCGAATGCTGTTATGTGATGCCAACGAACAGGAACTCGAAGAGTCGGTGCGTAACAGGTCCCGGCGATTTCCCGAGGTTGAGTTCATATGGAATGAAGATGCGGTGAGGTACTACAAAGACATGGATATGCTCTGCATCACCAGCCATAATGAATCGCAACCCCTGGTTTTATTTGAAGCCCTGGCCCAAAGAGTATTGCCGGTTGGATGGAAAGTAGGAGATCTTGACCATAGTTTTGGGTTTGTAGTGGATAAAGGAACAGACCCGGTGACCCTTGCAGAAAGTCTTATCCGGCTCTGGAATGATCAGGAACGGTTCCAAAGCCTTCTTCAGGAGCGTTTCGGGCTGGTGGCGGAGCATCACACCTGGGATAAGATCTTTGCGGATTATGACCGGTTGTTCTCTGGGATAAAAGATGAGGCGCTTATCTCATGAGCAGTAAACGCCCGATAGTATTGTTCGAAACGGAGGGATCCTATCCTTACAGCGGAGGCGGGGTAAGTACCTGGTCTCATATTCTCTGTTCAGAACTTCAGCATGAGATCGATTTTTATCTGTTTGCAGTCACTGGCAGCCCTTTTGTAGAGCCCCGGTATAAGCTTCCCGGTAGTATAAAAAAGATCATCCATGTGCCTCTTTGGGGAGTTGAGGAACCGGTCGAGTACTTCGACTCGGACCGGCCCTTTTCTGACCAGGTAACCAAAAAAACGAGGACCACAAAAAAGGCTATCAAAGATCTTTTTATGCCTCTATTCAGGGATTTTGTGGAGCATCTTCATGATCCCTATCAGGATGTTGAGCAGATCAGTGAAACGATTTACGGACTCTGGAAGTACTTTCAGCACTTCGATTACAAGTTAACGCTCAGAGAGCCGCTGTTATGGCTTGAGTTCAAGGGTTCAATGATCGATAAGTTTGAGAAACTGGGGAAGGAAGAGTTTGGAGAAGAACCCAAGGTCTTTGACATGACCTTCGGGATGCGATGGCTGTATCACTTCATGATGCCGGTTGCGACTCCCATTCCCAAAGAAGTGGATATCTGTCATGCGACCCTTGCAGGATTCCCCGCTCTGGCTTCCATCGCGGCCAAATATGAATACGGCACGCCGGGCCTGGTCACGGATCACGGAGTGTATATGAGAGAGCGCCTGATAAACGTGGGGAGTTCCGACATGCCGTTTTTCTCCAAAAAGCTGCTGGTGGACTTATCTACACTGGTGAGCAGAGCCGTTTATCACAATGCCGACCAGATTTCTCCGGTAGCCACGGTCAATAAAAAATGGGAAGAACGCTTTGAAGCCGACCCCGACTCCATTCTTCCTATTTATAACGGAGTGGATACGGACCTTTTCAAGCCCTTACCCAAGCCTCCCCATACCGAGGGCCAGCCCACGGTCATCGCGGTGGCTCAGGTCTTCCCGCTTAAAGATATTGAAACCATGATCCGGAGCTGTGCGATCGTACGGGAAAGCATTCCGGAGGTACAGTACATCGTGTATGGCAGCCTGGATGTGGATAAGGATTATGTTCAGAAGTGCCGAGACCTGATCGATGAACTGGATCTCAGTGACAACTTTACGTTCGGAGGTTTTCACAATCAACCAAACATGATCTTTAACGAGGGTGATATTTCCGTTCTGACGTCCATATCAGAGGGATTTCCATATACAGTGATTGAGTCGATGAGCTGCAGGCGGCCGGTAGTGGCCACCGATGTGGGGGGAATCAGAGATGCATTGGAGGGATGCGGGATACTTTGTAAACCGCGTGACCCTCAGGATGTAGCGGACGGGGTGATCAAGCTGCTTAAGGATGATCAGCTGAGAATTGAATTAGGGGTTAAGGCAAGGGATAAGGTGCTGCTCAAGTTTACAACTGATAAATCCGTGAACGCCTATCTGGAAACCTATCAGAAGCTGGCGTCTCAAACCCGAACCCCCGCGAAAGAGTCAGTACGGTCTGAATCGGTACGTAACCTTCTGGATCATTTAGGAGAAGCAGTGTATGCCTGAAGAGGCTCAAATATTGATGGATGCCGATCTGAGCAGGGAAGAGCGTTTTGAGGCTCTTACCGATAAGGTGCATGAGCTGGTGCGTAATCCTTTGAGTACATGGGCTGTGGCCGCAACCATCGAGTCTCTTGGAATAAGGGATGTGGATGCCCGGACCGATTACGGATTCGACTCGGTGTTTGATCTGGCTGACGCTGTTTTTTCGACCATTAAAAAGAGGATACGGGAAGATTCAGGAAGTCCCGAAAAGGAGGAGGTCAAACTGGGCAGTGCTTCGGAGAGCATCCTCATGTTCTTTCGTCATTACAGCAAGGGGATGCTGTTTTCGATTCCGATGATCTCCCAAATTGCGGCTATTCTCATTTTTGAATATGCCTTATGGGCCTGGTTCGAGTTTAATGTGGCTCAGGCGACCATGGTTGCGCTGGGAACCATCGCAGCGTTTATAGTCACCGGAGGATTCATTCAGGTTTTCGGGCGCCTCATTTCGAAATACATTGGGGAAGAGAATTACTACCTGACATGGAAATCCGCGCAAAGGATCCTGAAACTGGCCATTCCCTCGGTGGTAGGGATTGGTTTGCTATTTCTGTTGATCAATCTGTTACTGCCCTTTTATCCGCAGCGGATGATACTGATAGCCTTTGTGTATTACCTCTTTATCTCCGGAATGCTGCTGTCGGCGGCCATTCTTTTTGCCAGCGAACAGCGGGCCATCATTATTGCAGCTATTCTGGCGGGTACAGCGATGGTCATCTTTGGTATGGAGGTACTCGATCTTGGCATTTACATCTCACAGTGGGTCGGGATACTGAGCGTAACCATCATTTTGTGGGTGTACATCTACCTTTACTTTCAGTTTAAAATCCGTTCTAACCGTCAGCAGCTTTTTAAACAATCTCTGCCAGGCTCCGAGGTGAGCTACTACAACAACTACCGATATTTTATTTACGGGCTGTGTTACTTCTCTTTTCTCTTTATCGACCGGCTCATGGCATGGTCGGCAGGGGTGCCGCCACCCCCATACCTGATCTGGTTTAACACTCCTTATGAACTGGGAATGGATTGGGCTCTCATTACCCTGGTGCTTACGGTTGCGGTGCTGGAGTTCAGCATTCATCTGTTTTCAAAAAGACTCATACCTGCACAAAAAAGAGCTCCCATTACCGGTATGAAGTTTTTTAACCGCTATTTCAGCAGGCTGTACCTCCTGCAGGTGCTCCTGTTTTTGATCGTGTCGGTGATCTCCATTTTGGTCACCTACTACGGTGTGCTGTCGCTAAGGGTATTTGAGAATGACATTCCCGAGATCAGGGATTTCTTCGCTAACCCGATCACCTTCAAGGTGTTCTGGATGGGGAGTATTGGTTATGTCTTTTTGATTTACGGGCTTATGAATTCTCTTTTTTTCTTCACCATGAACCGGCCTGAGTTCGTGGTGTATTCCATTATTCCGGCCCTGATTATGAATTTTGTGGTGGGCTACCTGTCCAGCCGGCTGATCGGCTTTGAGTACGCCACCATAGGACTAATTTCCGGATCTGTGGTTTTTGCGGTCATCAGTGGAATTACCGCCATCCGGTTCTTCAAACATTTAGATTATTTTTATTACTCTGCATACTGAGGTCAGATTATGATTAAGGACGTAAAAGACTATATCAGCCACGTCGGGAACCGCCTGAGCAGGGCTTTTTCCATGCAGGACTTCGGGACGGAAGAAGAGCTCGAGTTCTGGGCGCTTTCTGCTGAACATATGTCAAGAAAAGAGCCACCTTCCTTTCCGGATATTGCGAAATGGGTGGATATGCTGTACAAAGCCCCTGTTCACTTAGTGTACCGGAAAGAAAAAGATCATCTGATCCTTATTCGTCGACACTTCTTTGTGCACAACCTGTTAAAGAAAACCCAGAGAGAAGCAGAGACGGTTAAATTTTCAGTTAAGCAAAAGCAGTTTATCGAGGAATTTGAAGGCCAGCTGCAGAACCTGGAGAAGAAAAGACAATGGGATGATGATTTTCTTTCTCACGGCGTTTCTTCTCACACGATTGGAAGCTGCGAGCACATACCGGTCTATCAAAGAGATGGTTCTATCTGGGGGATCTACGTGGTGGGGCCGTTCATTAAGGCTCCGGATGAAATGGCGCCCAAACTGTCTATTGTAGGAAGGATACTGTCCATCTGGCTAACGGATCTCGATCAGGAGGAAAAGAAAGCTCAGCGGGCATACGAAGTAAAGATAGGGGAAACGGTATCTAAGCTCGGTTCAGGGGCTCTCAATACCGAAGGCATTTCAAGGTTATTGCTCCTCTACCTTGTTCATAAGCTAAAAGTTAAGTCGGGTGCCGTTGTAGAGAATAGAGGGGGCAAAATTCGTTTACTGGCCGAGCACGAGCTTAGCGAGGAAATGAGGTCCGCTTTACTGAGTGGGAAAAAACCATCTGAAACTAATCTGGTCATTTCTTACTCGTCCGACGTTTCAGATGGCTTCCTGTGGGTGCATGTGGACAAGAAACGGATGAAGGAGGTTTCCGATCAGCTTGCCGAGTCTTATTCAAACACTTTCCGTGAGCTCCTCAATTACCGGGAAGATAACAACAGGTTCACCGACGGACTCCTTGACACCTACTACAAGATGCTGAGAGAATTGGAAAGATCCCGCGATAAAACGGAGTATCACACCCCAAGAATGATCGCGTTTGCTGAGCGGTTCGGAATGTTCTTCGGACTTGAGGATGAAGAGATAGCCCGTTTAAAGCAGACCGCGAAGCTCCATGATATTGGATATGTGGGCGCAACCGGGATCAGTGATACCACAACGGTAGGCTCCGAGCTTTCACACCCTTTGACCGGAGCCACCATGCTTGAAGAACTTCCGCTCCATAAAGATGTGATCGAGGGGGTCAGGACGCATCACGAATGGGTAAACGGTCAAGGCAGCCCCGCGGGGCTCACCTATGAGGAGATTCCATGGACCGGTAAGATCATCGGCGTGTTTGAATATGTTATTGATTTCATCGAAAGTCATGCCCATGAAAGTAAAGAGGAGGGTGATTCACTGTTGCAGTCGCTCAATCAAAATCTGATGGAAAGAGCCGATAAGCAGTTTGACATGGTATTGATCCCGACCGTAATTCAACTGACCCAAACACTGGGCTGGGAGGGGTGTTGCGCACTGGGAACAGAAGAGAAGCTATGATCAGAGAACTACGCCGAATCCTGTTCATCATTATAAGTATGTTATTCATCCACTGTAAATCTGCTGAGACCCACATGCTGAAGGATAGCGACCTCACACCGTTTGGGGTCTGCTACAGTAAGGTGACGCCTGCGCAAACCGGGGAATACAAGCTCGTAATACTGGAACCGGCTCACTACACCGCTGCCGAGATCAGTGCGATCAAGGCCGGCGGAACCAGGGTTATCGGCTATCTTTCGGTGGGCGAGGTAAACCCGTACCGATGGTACTATCCGGATCTGGAGCAGATGGGTTTTCTGGGGCGGAATGAAAACTGGGGGAGCTACTACATTAACCTGGAGGATCCTGCGAGCCGGGACCTGCTGATCAACAAAGCTGCACTCCGGATATATCTCAAGGGATTCGATGGATTCTTTCTGGATACGATCGACGCGGTAGCGCCATACACCAAGAGGAGGGACCTTCAGGATGAAATGCTCAGCCTTATCGAAAGCCTGCGCGACCGCTTTCCGAAAAGCCTGATCATTCAGAATGCGGGACTGTTTCTGCTCGAACAAAGCCGGAAATATGTTGACGCTGTCGCGATTGAAGATATCGCCAGCTCCTATGATTTCAGGAATAATGAGTACCGGATCCCCGAAGAACCTGATTTTAAAGAGCGCGTCAGCCTGGTTAAGCAATACCGGTCGTTATCCGGGCTCCCGCTTCTGATCATCGACTTTGCGGCTTCAGATGCTCAGGCTGAAAAGATCCGTCAGCGGCTGGACCCATTGAAGCTGCCCTATTTCATCAGTTCCATTGCGCTGGATACCCTGCCCGCTAACCCTGAAAAGGTAACCAACTCTCTCATCGAATAGCATGCCTTATTATCTGCACGTCATATTTGATGCACTCAGGCTGATTGTCTGTTTTCTGGTCCTGTTCGGATGGCTGGGGCCCCGGTTTCTGCCTTATGCAAAATCCCTGAGAGGGATCGACCGCCTTATCTACTCCTGTGTCGGGCTTGGTGGACTTATTGTCGTAGCCACTTTTCTGCTTACGATGATGAAGATCTATGATTTCATCAGCTTAATTGTTTGCCTGCTGGTAATCCCTTTTTGTCTGGAGATCATCCGGGAAATAAGATCAGGCACCGAGTTTAATGATGTTATGCGGGTGCTGGAAAGTAAATTTCTGAAGACACAGATCCGGTTCATTGAATATGTGAAGGGACTGTCTGTCGATGAACTGAAAGGCAAGCTGTTCAAAAAACCCGAGTTCTCTTTTTCTTCTCATAAGTACACGTTTTTCGCCTTTCTGATAGGAGCGGCGGCTGGAGTGATACGGATCATTCCCGTACTCAATAACTCAGCCCCGTTTAGCCGGAACTGGTATTTTGAGCTTGAAGCCGTAAAGAACCTGAGGCTGCAGGAATACTTTACCGATGTGCCCGCGCCTAAAGGGATGCATTCGATCGTACAGATGTTCAGTACACTCACTCAGGTAACCCCGGAAATGATCCTGCATATACTGGGAGGGTTGATCAGTTTTTACCTCGCCGTACTTATTTTCTGGGTAATCCGTGAGATCACCAAAGGGGAACATAAAACAGCGGCTTTGTTCGGAATGGGGGTCTATGCCTTTCTGCCAACCTTGCTGCTGCCCGTGTCCCTGGATGTGGAAGTAGAATCCAATAGCTTACAGCTGGCCTTGTGTTTTGCCATTCCTACGGCCTTCATCTTTTTAAGGAATATCAGATCCAAGGTTAAAGCTCCCTGGTTCTATGTAACCATCGGGGTGTTTGCCACCGCATTGATCAACCTGTTTGTCCTCATTTTCATATTACTTCCTTTTCTGGTTTTTGGATTGTTCACCATTCCCCGAAAACTTTTTCTCAGGAACTTCACCCGGCTGTCACTCTACATTCTTGCACTGTACGCTACCGCATTGGCTCCCTTTGTAGTGTATATACTGTACACCGGAGGGGACCTTACCTTTTTCTTTGAGCTTCAATTCTACAACACGCTGGTGTTCAGCTACTTTCCAAACCTGATCACCGATCTGGATATCCTGGCGACCATCTATTTGGGAACAGGCGGTTTTCTGCTTATTGGCTTTGTGATCCGGCATGTTTACACCCGTCAAAAAGCACTGGGAGATGAGATCATCTTCCTGATTATGTTTTGCCTGGTATCCTTTCTGTACACTCCTTATTTCAATCTGGATTTCATGCTCATCGATCCGGACCAGTTAAACAGCTTTTACAGTTTTATCATCGCTGTAACCTTCGGGATACTCTTTTATGCGGCCTTTACTTTTATGGAGGAAGTGTTCAGCCTTTCCGATACGGTTTCCTCAAAGATTCAACCCCTTTTGGTTGTCCTGCTGATCGGAGGAGCCATTGTCTGGCAGCGAGGGATCAACATCAATACCGATTTGCCTCAGACCCTGCCGAACGGTTTTTTCAACGCCTACTACAACATTGTGGACGAACGGCTGCCCTATTCCTATTCAACGGTCGGGCCAGAAATCGACCGGACGCTGGCAATGAACAGGCATTATTTCATGAATTACCAGTTCTTTCTGGAAAACTACGGCGCCATCGACTCCCTGTATCAGCAATACCTGACCGTGCCTGTGGAGGAAAGAGTTGATGAAGAGGTGCCCCCGGCCAGCATTTTTATTTTTGTGGAAAAGCCTCCCTATGACTCTATCCAGCAGGGAATTGTGTATGAATCGTCAGCAGTGATGAAAGACATTGAGCAGTGGCTGGCCAGTTTCCAGTCGATGGAAGGCCGGGAGCTGCGACTGTACTACGAATCCAATGATGCCATTGTCTATGAGATCGTAAACCGGGACGATGAATCCGATATAACAAAAGTTCTGCTAAATATTTATCCCAAGGAAGAAAGCCGTGCATCTCGATTCTTTAAAAAATAGACTTACGGGCCTTCTTTTATTCCTGCTTGTTATCAGCCTCGCGGGCTGCGGGGATGCAGGGCCTATCATAGAAAACCCCGGCGAATTCTTCGATCAGGACCCGCTTGTGCTGGTGCTCAAGAACCGAAGGGATGTGTACGGGGATCAGGTAGCCAGGCAAGTGATACAGGCACTGGACTATTCCAGGTTCCCATATCAAACCATCGACTTTGGCTTGATCTCAGAGGGCTTGGAAATTCCCCCCACTACGCGGGTAATTGTTAATGCCTCTTACCTGACCCATGAACTCCCTCAATCCGATAAAGATAAACTCGTGGATTTTGTGGCAAGAGGGGGACATCTGGTTTTCGCAGGCACAATGGGCTATGAGGAATTCGAATACCTTCAGGGAATGAAATATAATGCGAACTATACGATGGATGAGAGCGTAACCGGTTTCAGGCTGCGTCGCAATGTTTTTCCGAGTTCTGAGAATATTGGCTATCGTGCTCCGGATAGTGACCCTCATGCAGCTTTTCGAGCAGATAATTTCAGGGAAGATGTTCAGATACATGTCACGGCCAATTCTGATACCACCTACCCTGTTATCATTGGGAATAAAATCGGTCTGGGT
Organism: Balneola sp.; assembly: GCA_965267385.1. Classification (GTDB taxonomy): domain Bacteria; phylum Bacteroidota; class Rhodothermia; order Balneolales; family Balneolaceae; genus Balneola. The sequence continues at coordinate 1,310,088 of OZ253957.1, read as the reverse complement.
GAAGTGGTCACCATCAACAGCTATTCACTGGATGAAAAGGACTATCGTGGACTCATCTTTAGTTCCATTCTCAAAGGTATGACCGGCGTTCCCTACAGCGTGGCCAATGTTGGCACCATCTTCCTTGATGATTTTCCGGCCCCGCTTTACAATGAGAAGATAGAGCCGATCGCCAGCGAATACGATGTGGAGCAGGCGGAATTTGTGGCCAATATCTGGTGGCCCGATATGCAGGCACTGGCCGATTCCTTCCTGATTGATTATTCCGCGATGACGGCTCTGAACTATAATGCCAATGTAGTTCCTCCTTTTGATTTCAGGGAATGGGAATCCGGAAAAATAACCATAGACGGCAGGGAAGTGGATGCCAGTATCTATCTGGCTCAGGATATCAAAGAGTCGAGGCATGAGTTGGCATTTCACGGTTATAACCATTTTTCTTTGTGGCTGACCGACTGGGATAACATCAATTTCATGTTAGCCGCTCTGCAGGCCAGCCGGAAAAGATGGAGAGTGGATGACCTCGGCCGTTTGCCGGTTTCCTATGTACCGCCTACAAATTTCATTGATTCCGTGGGAATACAGGCCCTTACCAAAGGCATGCCCTCCATCAAAGTAATGAGTTCACTCTACCTGGGGATCACAGAAGACGGCGGAAACCGGGAGTTTGGCCTGGATCCCTACAGTGATAAGCTTTTCGACTATCCCCGGATATCCAGCGGGTTTTCCATGCAGGACAAAAACATTTTCAATCAGCATGGAATGCAGCTGCTTACAGGGATCTGGAATCATTTTATTCATCCGGATGATGTGTTTCAGATCACTCAAAGATCCGAAGACTCATTTGCAAGCCGAAATCCGCTGGGATTGGGCTGGCGCACAAGCAAAGACCGCGACTACGGGCTGTATGATGTGTTTGTGGAACGGCTGGAGTACACCAAAGAACAATATCCTTTTATAAGATTTCTTTCAGCTGAACAGGGAGCCGGCGTTGCTCAGGACTGGATATCGAAGATAGCCCGCTATGAAGTGGGCCAGCGATACTACACTGTTGAAACAGCTTTTCCGCTCAATTATAAACCCAACGAGGAAATAAGCACCGAGCATCACTGGTTCATGTATGTTCCTTCCGCTTATGCAGAACAGGTATCCGGCCATCTGACGGATGAAGTGGAAGGATTTGCCTATTCCAGCATCTGGGACGGTTACCTGTTTCAGTTTTATACCTCCCGTAATTCATTCAGTGTTCCAAATCTGACTCCCGGTTTATCCTACACGAAAGAGGAGCTGGACCAGATTGCTGCTGACGTATTAACCGAATACCGGTCATATCAGTATCAAACGGTTGAGGTTTTGGCATCTTTTGAGAATCCGGATAACCGGATCCGGAATGCACTTGAGGCTTACCGGTTGAATCCGCAATCGGTTTCTGCCCAGGATACGGTCATTAAGCTGGCAGTGGATTTACAACGAGTGCCACTGGCCATTGAGATCCTGGAGAAAAGAATACTTGCAGATCCCCAGTGGAGTGCTCAGGATCAGGATAGCCTGATCACGTACTATGGCTGGGAGGATGTTCCGGAACAGGCCATCCGCTTTTTGGAAACACTCTGGGATGCCTACGGTAACAATCGGGTGATCAGTTTCAAAGACGAAGCTCTTGCGCGCCTGGACATTTACTCTCCCGATTTCGCACAGAAATGGCTAAAACGGGAGGCTCATATTAATCCCGATGATGAAGCCCTTCAGCTCACTTACCTGAGAAGTATTGAGCGTGAGGAAACCTGGGGCCAGATCAAGCCGGAACTGCTGAGGCTTATCCGGAACAATCCTGATTCTGACAGTTTATATCTTTACACGCTGCAACGATCTTTCTACTACGACTCTACCCGAACGACGATTGACCTTTTGGAGAGTTTCCCTGAATCGGTACATCCCCAGCTGGTTCCGTTGTCCGGCAGTATTGCGCTGGCCTATGGCTATGAAGTCATTGATTATGATAAGGCATTGTACTGGGCTGACAAGGGTTCCGGAATTGGTGAGCAGACCAAGCTGGAGTGGATCGCCCAAATGGAAGACTTTGATCGTTTTTATACCAAAGCGAAATCTCTGTTGGCAACCGGGGGATACGAAGACAGCCTCAGGGTATATGCCGGCACAACTCTTTTCTATAACGGCCACAGAGACAGAGGCTATGAGATCCTGTATCCATTGTTTGAAGGGCGGTCCCAACAAAACACAGAAGCTCATCGGCTTATCGATCAGGAAATTGGGTACATGACCCTTGAACAGCGGGCAGAACTCTACAAACGTTATCCGGCCTTCTTCAACGACGCTCAGAGAAAAAGGCTGGGCTCAGACTTCCGGTGGAGCCGGGGACCCCGGGGCTCCGCTTTCGGAGAATACTACACCGATAACTTTGACAACTCCAGGGGCAGGGGAGGAGTATCGGCTCAGTTCGGATACCGGCGGGATCAAACGCACCTGTTTAAAGCGGAAGACATCTATACTTCCAACAGGATAGCCAACACGGTATTTAACTCAAACTTTGCCGGTCTCAGTTATGAGTTCGAGGACAGAAGTCTGGATTATCAATGGAATTTCAAAACGGGAGCCGGTGTTTTCGGCGGCAACAATGGGTTCATAGGCGAGATCTATACTTCTCTTTCTTACAGTCATGATTCCACCTTTACTTCCGGAAGACTGGCTCTGCAACCGGTTCTGACTCAGACAGGAATTGATAACCATTACTACAAGACCCAGCTTGATCTGTACCGAGAGGATTACTGGTTCGGAGACCTGATTGTAACTTCCTTATCGGGGGTTGGAAGGTACTACACAAACAACGTCATTGATTATGAGGCTATAGGAAGAGTGTACATCCAGCCTTCTGATAACGCGTTCAGGCTCAGGGGAATAGCTGAATTATCCTGGGCAGATGCTTCCGAATCATTTCTTTCAGGAGTGCCGTTCTACACACCCGATGACTGGTTCGTTAAGGGAATAGGCCTCGATTTAAGATATCGCGAGCCCAATAACTTCGAATACCGCTCACTGGCCGAGATCGAAGTGATGGGCAAGCATGAGCAGTCGGATGGATTGTATGTAACCGGAAGGGCGAGTCTGGAAAAGAAATTCAGCAGTTTCTGGGAGCTAAAGATCGGGACCGAAGTATCCACCAGCAGGATATATCGTTCTAACCGTGTATTTTTCACGCTCTCCCACTATTTTAAACATTCAATCAGATAACAAGTCATGGATTGCTCCGTAACCGTATCATGAAATTCCTTAAAGCACATAGTGAATGGCTGGCCTTCTTTATTGGGTTATTGCTGATGGCGTCCATGGACCCATCCACTAAAGGATTTTCGTTTTGCTTGTTCGATATGGCCGGAATACCATACTGTCCGGGCGAAGGATTAGGGCATTCTATCGCGTATTTGTTCAGGGGGGAACTGGAGGCTTCCCTTTCCGCGAATCTTTTTGGGCCTTTGGCCGTAGCCGTGCTCAGCCTTAGAATACTGAGCATCTGGAAAGTCAGATTTTTTAATAAAGGTGAAGATAAAACTAACACAATCGGAGTTTAAGATGGCAAAAGTAATTGATCACATACCGGCAGCAGAAGGGGATGAGGCGCTGTATCTCCAGAAGATGATTTCAGGAATGTCTGACGAAGAGGCCGCAAAATTTTCTAACGTTTATAATGCGCGACGGAAAGATCCGCAGATGATACTCATAACCTGCCTGCTTGGCTTCCTGGGGATAGCGGGGGTGCACCGGTTTATTCTTAATCAGATCGGCATGGGAATCCTTTACTTCTTTACGGCAGGACTTTGCCTGATCGGTATCATTGTCGATCTGATCAATTATAAGGACCTGACTTTTCAGTACAACAGGCAGGTTGCCCAGGATATAAAGTCCATGCTGTAATTTGCTTGGAGTGTTTTAGTAGAGCTGCTTTACTTTCCTAAGCCAAACACACGGTTTATATTAAAGCCGAGCCTGAAATCTCCGGCAAAGAAATCGACCTCATTTCTTGCCAGCAGATGCTGTTCCGTAAACATTCTTCCGGACATCAAGAAAATCTGAAACACATGGCCTCCGGTCTCAATTTCGTAACCAAAGGCCGCGTGGTTGACCACACCGGGGTTTTTACCGGAGATCGCAGGCAGGTATTCAAAAGTTAGTGAACGACGCTCATTTATTTTGATCCTTCCCCCGATTCCCAACCCGATTGTGGTGTTATCCAGTTGCTGGCCAGGTGAAGGAAACACGGTATTAAAATGCGCCACCATCGGGGAGAGCTGGAGGCTAAAAGAGTCCTCGAACTTTCTGGCAATCATCAGCGACCCAAGATAATTAAGCCTTTCAACAAAGCTGATGTCGTAAGCTTTTTCTGTGGTAATACCCACATTTCCTTTGAAGACTACCGAAACCGGGACTTTTCCGGATTCCATTTGTCTCAGAAGAGCTATTTTGCCGGTCAGGTCCACGTTGTCATCCACACTGGTGCGCCCGATCCCGATGCTCAACCGGTCGGACAGACCGTATTCAAATGCCATGCGGACATTCGCACCCTGATCTATTCCATAAAAATTATCAATGCCGGTGCTTATCTCTCCGAAATTGTGCATGATCATGTAGTTGAGATCCCCCTGTTCGAGCAGGCTGACGGAGCTCGTCCCTGCAATCCGGGTGGTCAGAAAAATTTCCCCTACCGGCCGGTCGGAGAACGCCCGTTCCCTTTTCATTTGAGAAAAAGCCAGACTTGGCAGCAGCAGGATGAACAAAGCAGTGGATAGATTTTTCATGGTCATTCATTATTTGGGATAGGTTTCAACAATGCTTCAATTTTAATTTCCTGCTCTTCATCCACTTTGATGATCAGCAGGCGTGGAGGCTTGATATCGTAATCCTCCAAATTCAGGATCCAGCCCGCCTTTAATTGAAGTCCCTCTTCCGTCATCTGAAGTTCCCCGTCAACCTCAATTTCCTGTTCCTTACCATGGATCTTGAAAGTGCCCTTAGCCGTTACCGGCTGCACCTCGGGAGAACAAGGGTCAAAGCCCGAAGTCAGTTTTCCGAAAAACTCTGCAAACGGATATTTCTTGGTTTCAAGTGTAAGGCGCATATCTCTGTCCCGCTTACCGTTACCGGTATCAAGCGTTTCCAGGTCAAGATAAAAATCGACGGTATTGTCATCCAGATCGATCAGGCCGACGAGCTTATCAGAGCTCCCCTCGAAAGTGTGCAAGGGTACCTTTGAAATGAAAACCGCCTTACCTGATTCTGTTTTATATGACTGCGCCTTCAGGGCAAAAAGGGGAAGAAATGACAGAAGGATAAAAAGTATCAGCTTTTTCATAAGACTAATTATTTAGAGCGCCTTGTTCTATCCATTCACGAATGGTTGCGATCTGCGCAGAGCTGAGGGCACCACCGACCGGCATTCTGGAGCCGAATTGGGGATTGGGTTCCAGTTTATCGATCAGAGGGCTGTTCTCGGGATCACCGGGGATCACAATGGGGCCTCCGTAATTCGGAGAGTTGCTGTTCATCACTCCGGAATAAGACCCGGAATTGAAACCGTTCTGGCCGTTTCCATGACAGCTGTTGCACTGCGCAGTAAATATGGGCTGAACGTCATTGGCAAAACTCACTTCGCGATCTATCTCTTCGGGCTCAACACTGTTATTGGTACAGGCCAAAGCCAGGGAACAGATGATCAGAAGAAGGTATTTGGGATTTTTCATAGCTAAAAGTTTTTCCTGAAGTATAGTCAATAGGTCTGTGATAGTTGCTGTTTATCAGGTACGTAATTGGTCAACAATTGGATGTTAATGGTTCAATCTGTCCCTCATGAGTAAACAAGAGGTGTGCAAAAAGAGAAAGATTGTTCGGAAACGTGACCTGATAACTGGTTTAATGTTAAACTTATTGACCTGAAACTACATAAAAAGGAGAGAGGGGCAAGTATTTTTTGCAAAAAGAAACCCGGACCGTTCAAAGCCCGGGTTTTTTCTTTAGGGCATTTGGTGCTTGTGCAGCATCCAAAAGCTCGATTGCTCTTCGTGGGGTCGGTTACGGGCTCGTTCTTTTATAGTTTCGATTTATCCTCCTCTATTTATAAAATGCCGTAAAAAGATGGGTTTATCTGTCAGCTTGGTTATCTTCGGGCATGAAAGATCTTTTTTCAGCAATCAGTTTGAAGGAGCTGCTATCGGGTTTAGTGCTCTTCCTGGGCGTTTTTCTCATCGTTCTGCTATCCCGAAACGGTCGTCTGAATTCCTCTGATTCGGTGTTCTTCAATGGAGAGACCCACCTGTACCTTTCGGAAGGCGCCAATATCACTGAGCTTGCAGATCACCTTGCCCGGATTGGAGCAGAGCTTGATAAGGAAGAGATGTATTGGGCCAGCCGGCTTCTGGGATGGAGATCCTTCAGAACAGGACACTATCTGCTGGGGGGCAGCTATTCCTACGATGAGCTATTGTCAAAGATCTCGCTGGGGAGTCAGGACCCCGTGAAGGTCACCGTATTACCCGGAATAGACATTGGTCGTTTTTCCAGGAATGTGGCGGCACAAATGAAATTTGACAGTACCGCGATGGCTTCTGTTTTCTCAGACAGTGTGTATCTGGCCGATCAGGGAATTTCCAAAGAGTTCCTGTTTGGCAAAATGCTGCCTGACACCTACGATCTGTACTGGACCAGTTCACCTGTATACGTGGTAGAACGGATTCTTGACGAATTTCAGGAACGGGTGGAAGAGAGATTTGCTGATGAAATAAACCAAATGGAATATTCTCTGGAAGAGATCCTGACCATGGCTTCTATCGTTGAATGGGAGGCAAAAATCGAGGAAGAAAAATCCGTCATCAGCGGCCTCTACTGGAACCGGCTTAACCGGCGTATGTTGTTACAAGCGGATCCTACCGTGAACTATGCCCTCGGTGAACGCAGACGGCTGCTCTTTGAGGACTACACCGTGGACCATCCGTTTAATACGTACATCAACCGGGGGCTTCCACCGGGCCCCATTACCAATCCAAGCCTGAGTACCATTGAGGCCACTATATTTCCGGAAGACCATGATTACTTGTACATGGTAGCTAATCCTGAAGGAGGGCATGTTTTTACCCGTACCTTTGCCGAACATCAGGTTGAAAGCGAAAAATGGAGGAGGTGGCTGCGTCAGCAATACCGGATCAAAAGACAGCAGGAAGCCGCTCAGCAATCCGGCAGCGACAGCTGATCACTGATCATTTTCCTCGTTCAACAGGTCTTCCGTTTCCTGCAGGATGGATTTGATTCTGATATTCTGGTTCACATTCCTGCCATCAAAACGAACGGAAGAGTTCAGTCCCCGATAATTGTTCAGATTCCTCAAACCTTCTTTGATATAATCGGGGTTCTCCACTTCTTCGATGACTGTTAGCAAAAGGCTGGCCACGTCATAGCCGATGTAAGCAAACTGATTCGGGTCCACCTGAAAGCGCAACCGGAAGTTGGTGTCGAAGTTGTCTGTTGCAACGGAAGCGGTGTCTGTCTCGAAGCTTTTGGTGTAGTAGATACTGGTTTCCGGCAGCCTGCGGGATTCCAGGTCGGTATTCATCCATTCTTCAGAACCCATGATCACATAGTTGCTTTGTGAGGCTTCCAGATCGGTAAGCAGCGCGGAAATGAGAGAAGGTGCAACCGCCCCGGTAAAAGGAGCATAGATTCCCTTGAGTCCCGCAGCTGGCTCCAGAGTATCGGTTTGTGAGAAGTAACGGGTGTATTCAAGAATGGAGTAGCCGGTGCTCTCCAGATCCTCCACAAAGAAATACTTGATAACCGCTCCCAAATCTTCGGCTTCGTTGCGGAATCCGTAGGCAGCGGCTTCTCCTAGCGAGCCCTTTTCAGCCAGCACAGCCAGCGTATCCAGTTCCAGTTCGTTTACCGCATATCGCGCCATTTGCGTTCCCCTCACGCTAAAAGTAGGATTAAACTGAAACATGTAGTCTGTGCCGTCATCGAGGCCGTCCGAGTTGGCCAGTGGAGTAACGATCGGAACCTCATACTCCTGAGAGAGATCAGCAAAAGCCCTTGCAGTTTCGGAGAACAACGGGCCTATGATGGCGTCCACATCCTGTTTCCAGACCAGATTGTTGAGCACTGCCTCAGGGCTTTCCGTTTCACTATTCGTATTGGCGAACCGGAGAAAGATTTTCTTGGAATTATTTTCGGAATTGAATTCTTCGACCGCCAGCTGGATCCCGAAATATAAATGCTGAGAGATCTCGTACTGCTCGGAATCGATGTCGAATTCAGGTAAGGCCACTCCGATATGGTAAGCCATCCCGAAAGGAGCTGGCTGATATTTGGAAAGATTCATCTGTTGTCCGTAAGCGATGGAGTCATTTAAAGCCTGTTCAATGGAGGCCAGCCGTTGCCGATTGGTATTCACTACGGAGGATTTGTACTTCTCAAGAATAGTACGTGCTTTCAAATAGTCGAACTTTCCGATGGACGAGGTGAGAAGGTCAAACCGGATCTGATCGGAGGATGTTTGTTTGAACACTTCCAGAACCTGTGACAGGCTCAGGTATTGTAAGATCTGGTTGTAATACATTTCGGACCTGGAAATAAAAACGGAGCTTCCTTCCCGGTCCCGGATCTGATGAAAACCTTCCAGGCTGGAGGTATAATCCCTGAGTTGGAAATCATTAAGAGCCTTGGTGTAGGAGGCTTCAAGCTGTATGGCCTCATCGGTGCTTTCCGAAGCAGCCTGGATCAGGTAGTGTTTGGCTTTTATGAAATTACCCAGTGCAAAATGGCTTTTACCGGCAAAAAGACGGGCCTCAGGACTGTCGGTTTGCTCAAAAATGCGAGCTGCCCGCTCAAAATCTCCGTTCTGGTACAGTTGTTTTCCCAGATCCAGGCTCTGAGCCCCCAAAAGCGGACTCAGAAGAAGGAAGAAAAGAAGAGAAGGAAAAAGTTTTTTCATAGATATTGACCATCAGTTTGTAGAGTGTAACTAACTATCACCCTAAAAGTTCTCTCGTTTCTTACTCCCATTCAATAGTCGCGGGCGGTTTTGAGCTGATATCGTACACCACCCGGTTGATTCCCTTGATTTCATTGATAATGCGGTTGGAGACAAGAGCAAGAAACTCATTGGGAAGATGAGCCCAGTCCGCGGTCATCCCGTCCACACTGGTAACCGCACGAATTGCTACCGTAAATTCGTAAGTGCGCTCATCACCCATCACGCCGACGCTCTGGATGGGAAGAAGCACCACCAGGGCCTGCCACACGTCATGATAGAGGTCATGAGCCTTCAGCTCGTCAATAAAAATTTTGTCAGCTTCCCTGAGCAGATCCAGGCGCTCTTTATTCAATTCACCCAACACACGGATACCCAGTCCGGGCCCAGGAAAAGGATGACGGCTGATGAAATGATCGGGAATACCCAATTCACGGCCGACCTCACGAACTTCATCTTTGAAAAGCTCCCGGACAGGCTCAATAAGCTTAAGTTTCATCTTTTCGGGCAGTCCGCCCACATTGTGATGAGACTTTATCGTTGCAGACGGGCCTTTAAACGACACGCTTTCGATCACGTCGGGATACAGTGTTCCCTGCGCGAGGTATTTGAATTCCTCTTTACCGTCAATCTCTTTGTCGAATACATCGATGAAGGTCTTCCCGATGATCTTCCGTTTCTCTTCGGGATCTGAGATCCCGGCGAGCCGTCTCAGAAAAAGCTCCGAGGCGTCCACACCTTTGACGGGGAGTTTCAGGTCCTGAATATAAAGGCTCAGCACATCCTCGAATTCACCTTTCCGTAACAGGCCGTTGTCCACAAACACACACTGCAACTGATCGCCAATGGCTTTATGGATCAATGTAGCAACAACGGTGGAGTCCACGCCTCCGGAAAGCGCGCAGAGCACCTTGTCATCACGGACCTTTTCACGGATGGCTGTGATCTGCTCGTCCACGAAGGAGGCGGCGGTCCAGTCACCGGTTAAACCGCAGATATCCAGGGCGAAATTTTTCAGGATCTGCTTTCCGCACTCGGTGTGCACTACCTCGGGATGAAACTGAACCCCGTAAATCTGATTCTCTATGTGACGGACCGCGGCTACTTTGGCGTTGCTTGTATGTGCGATGATCTCGAAGGAGGGGGGCAGTGTGTGGATATGGTCCGCGTGACTCATCCATACCACCGATTCGTTTTTAACTCCCTTTAACAGGTCACCATCATCATCGACCTGAAGGAGGGCTCTTCCGAATTCCCGCTTTGCGGCCTTATCAACGCTGCCGGGAATTTCAGTATGAGCAAGCAGCTGAAGCCCGTAGCAGATTCCCAACACCGGGACATTCCAGCTGAAGATCTCTTTCGGGAGGTAGGGAGCGTTCTCATCGTTCACGCTCATCGGCCCACCGGAAAGAATGACTCCTTTTGGAACAGGAGTGGAGACCTCATCGAGATCGACGTTAAAAGGATGGATCTCGCAATAAATGTTGAACTCGCGGAGTCGACGAGCAATTAGCTGAGTGAACTGGGAACCGTAATCAAGGATTAAAATCCATTCGTTATGTCGACTCATTGATGAGAAGGATGTTAAGCGGTGATCTCTTCGTATTGGCTGGCGCTCAGTAAGTCTTCCAGCTGAGACGGGTCAGACAGCCTGATCTTTACCATCCAGCCTTCGCCGTAAGGGTCTTCGTTAACCAACTCAGGATTATCCTCCAGAGCCTCATTGATCTCCGTGATCTCTCCGTCAACCGGAGCATAGAGATCTGATACCGTCTTTACAGCTTCCACCGTGCCGAAGGAATCGTCCTGAGAGAACTCAAAACCAACCTCTTCCAATTCCACAAACACGATATCACCGAGTTCTCCCTGAGCAAAATCCGTGATGCCCACAGTCGCCGTGCCGTCCCCGTTGTCTTTGATCCATTCATGCTCACGGGTGTACTTAAGGTCAGCAGGTGTACTCATTAATCTTCCTCCGGTTTAAATTTGAAACTGTTTTCAAGGTACTTGGTGGTAAAAGTGCCTTTCTTAAAATTAGGATCATCCATTAGCTGGATGTGGTAAGGGATCGTGGTTTTAACCCCTTCGATGATGAATTCTTCGAGCGCGCGCTTCATCTTCCTGATCGCGTCTTCGCGGGTAGGGGCTGAGACGATCAGTTTGGCGATCATGGAATCGTAATGCGGCGGGATTCGGTACCCGGAATACGCATGGGTATCTAAACGCACGCCATGGCCGCCTGGTGGATGAAAGACCTGAATTTCGCCTGCGGAAGGGCGGAAATTATGCGCGGGATCTTCCGCATTGATGCGACATTCGATAGAATGGCCGGTCAGCTCCACATTCGTTTCCTGAATTTTCTCACCCGCGGCTACACGGATCTGCATCTCGATCAGGTCAAAGCCCGTTACTTCTTCGGTAACAGGGTGTTCTACCTGAATGCGGGTGTTCATCTCCATGAAGTAAAAGTTCTCGTTGTCATCAACCAGAAACTCTACGGTACCGGCCCCTTCGTAATTAACCGATTTGGCGGCATTCACCGCGGCCTGTCCCATACGTTCCCGAAGTTTGGGCGTCATGAGTGGGGAGGGGGCTTCCTCCAGAATCTTTTGATGTCTGCGCTGCAGGGAACAGTCTCTTTCACCCAAATGAATGACGTTGCCATGCTGATCGGCCATTACCTGTATTTCCACGTGATGCGGGTTCTGCACAAAACGTTCGATATACACTTCAGGATTGTTGAAAGCCGTGCTGGCTTCGTTGCGGCACATCTCAAAATTCTTTTTCAGGTCTTCGGCCTTCATGACAACGCGCATACCACGCCCGCCGCCGCCCGCCGAAGCTTTGATGATTACCGGGAAACCGATCTCATCACATACTTTTTTGGCCTCTTCATAAGTGTCAACAACCCCATCCGAGCCGGGCACGACCGGAACCTTATTTTTGATCATGGTTGCTTTAGCTACGGCTTTATCTCCCATGGCGTTAATGGCTTCTGGAGAAGGGCCGATAAATTTCAGATCGTGCTCGGAACAGATGCGCGAAAACTCTGCATTCTCGGCAAGGAAACCGTAGCCTGGATGAATGGCTTCCGCATTAGTGATCTCGGCCGCAGCCAGAATACTTGGGATCTTGAGGTAGCTTTCCTTACCCGCCGGTGGGCCGATACAAACCGCTTCATCGGCAAATTTAACATGCAGGCTGTCGCGGTCTGCAGTAGAATAGACCGCCACGGTCTTGATCCCCAGTTCTCTACAGGTGCGGATGATCCGAAGGGCAATTTCCCCGCGGTTAGCAATCAGGATCTTTTTAAACATAAAGACCTAGTCTTTTTTGATGATGAACAGCGGCTGATCAAACTCCACGGGGGTGCCGTCTTCCACCAGCACTTCCTGTACAGTCCCGCTGAACTCAGCTTCTATTTCATTCATTATTTTCATGGCTTCCACGATACAAAGCGTGTCTCCTTTGGAAACCTTATCCCCGACTTTAACAAAGGGATCCGAGTCGGGAGAGGGAGCCTTATAAAAGGTACCTACGATCGGAGACTTAACGGTTTCTCCGGAAGCGGATGGCTTGGATTCCTGCTCTTTCGGAGCGCTCTCAGCAGGTGCAGAAGCCTGCGGAGCAGGAGCAGCAGGCTGTGGCGGAGCTGCCTGAGGCTGTGTATAGGTAACCTGTTCAACGGTGCCTGTCTTCTTTACCTTGATCTTAAAGTCTCCTTCCTCGATGGAAACTTCATTTACTTCGCTTTCTGAGATCAGGTCCAGAATTTTTTTGATCTGTTTTAAATCCATAATTAGTTATTTAGCTCGTTCGATGTAGGTTCCTGTTCGGGTATCAACCCTGATTTCTTCCCCTTCGTTAACAAACAAAGGGACGTTTACCACAGCCCCGGATTCGAGCGTGGCGGGCTTGCTGCCACCCTGGGCCGTATCGCCTTTAACGCCCGGATCGGTTTCACTTACTTTAAGCACCAGATGATCGGGCGGCTCGGCATAGAGTACCTGCTCATCATCGGCATTGAAGAGGACGTTGCAGATCTGTCCCTCAATCAGATATTCTTTGCGCTCTACCTGGTTCGGATTCACGGGGATCTGCTCGTAGGTCTCATTATTCATGAAGTAGTACATGGTGCCGTCTTCATAAAGAAACTGGTATTCCCGGTTTTCAACCCGCACCGCTTCGGCATTTTCACCCGAACGCCAGGTTTTATCCACGTTCTTGCCGTTTACAATTCCTTTGAGTTTGGTTCGCACAAAAGCAGGGCCTTTGCCCGGCTTAACGTGCTGGAATTCGGTGATGGACCACAGTTCGCCATCAATGTTCAGAACCATTCCGTTTCTGAAGTCAGAAGTAGAAACTTTAGACATTAAATCTTATCTCCGTTTTTAGTTGGCCAAAAATACCACTAGGCATTTTGGATAACAAACGATTAGATGAAATTGCTGACAATATTATAGAGTATGGCTGCCGGGCAGATGAACCTGATGAATACCGGCCACACCTTGGAGAACAGGGTTTGGCGGATACCGGCAAAGCCGTATTCCATTTCCGTGATGGCCGTGTCTGTTTTCCATACGAACGCAACGAACACACAGGTTAGCAATCCACCAATGGGGAGCCCCAGGTTGTTAAATATAGAATCAAAGGTCCCGATCAGAGAGGTATTAAAAGCAACGATGATGGATACGACGAGTACGCCTAATCCCACATACCAGGCCGCTTTCTTCCGGGGGACCTCATGCTCATCGATCACGTAGGAAACAGGGACTTCCAATAAGGAGATGGTGGAAGTGAGAGCTGCGATACTCAGAAGTAAGAAGAAAACGACCCCCAGTAGCAGGCCTACAAAACCACCTATGCTGTGAAACAGGGCCGGCAGGATCTGGAACACCAGATCGGTACTGGAGGCCAGCTGATCTCCAACAAATATTTCGATGCCCGCACTCTTGGCTACATACATGGCCGGGATGATAAGAAGTCCTGCGAGGAAGGCGATGCCCACATCAGCGAGGGTCACGAATGCGGCTGCCTGCGGAATATTTTCTTTCTTATTCAGGTAGGAACCATAGGTGATCAAAGCGCCCATACCCAGAGAAAGGGAAAAGAATGCCTGTCCCATTGCGGAGAAGATGAGCCCGGCGTTGATCTTGCTAAAATCAGGCAGGAGATATTCCCTGAGTCCTTCAGACGCTCCGGGCTGAAGTACCACGTAAATGATCATAACCACGATAATCCCGATAAGCATGGGCATCATGGTTTTGGTGGCTTTTTCAATGCCATCACTGACACCGCCCGTAATGATCTTGATGGTTCCGAGCATAAATACGGTAGCAATCAGTGCGTTTTTAAATCCGTTTCCGGTATCGGTGAGCCAGTTGGCAGCTTCGTTCCAGCCGAGGTAAAAGAAGATCTCCTCAAAAGCAAAGCCGAACGCCCATCCCGCGATAACGGTGTAGAAGGAGAGGATCATGACGCCGCAGATGACCCCCCAGAGGCCCACCAGCGGAAAAAATTTATTGGAGCTGAGTGCTTTAAATGCACCGACCGGATTTTTACCGGACTTACGTCCGATCGCCAGCTCCGCCGCCATTACAGGAAAACCTATGAGGAAAGTACAGATCAGGTAAACAACCAGATAAGCAGCTCCGCCCTCGGTGGCTACTTTTGTTGGAAAACCCCAAATATTACCCAGACCCACGGCGGATCCGGCTGCTGCTAAAATAAAGCCTAGTTTAGAATTCCAGGATCCGCGTTCGTTTGTTGATGCTACTGCCAAGAGATGTTCCTCCTAAGGATTTTTATTGGTTAAGACGCCACAAAATATTTTAAGACTTACTCACTCGCAACTTTCTGAGAACAATACCGGAGGTTGGGGGCACAATATACATGTCACGAACACTGGTTTTAGTCTCATTTGAAGCCGTTTCATGATCAATGATCACTTCCCAATAACCTTCAGGAAGCGTTATTTTGTGCTTTTTGTCCGGGTTTCCGTTTAGTGATATGAAATAATCATAAGGATCATCCCGCATATCCGTACAAATGGAGAAAGTCACGTGAAGCGGATCTTCATACACTTTGAATTCGATCTCGTCCGGTTTTGCCTTGCGCACAGCAGGTGATGACAACCGAAAGGCTATCAGTCCCTGGTAGTATTCAAACAAAGATCTGTTGACCTCGATCTCATTGAAGTTCAGCCAGTTGGTCTCGTTATCCTTATTATAAGAGTCCCTGTCGAGCTTTCCCGCGTTGGGATCTTTTCCCGAAGGATCAACGATCATCTTCGCCCGGGCCCATTCCTGTCCGGCATGAATCATCGTGATACCCTGGCTGACAAAGAGCGCCAGCGCTCCGAATCTGGCATGAGCCATTTCTTTGTCGGAGAGAGAGCTAAGCCTGAGTTTATCGGTAAAAGTTTTGTCGGCATTCTCCGGATTCAAAGCGATCCGGATATAGTCACCGAAGGTATAGCCGTCGTGCGATTCAATGTAGTTCACCGAATGCGCCGAGGTATTAAACAGTCCGTGATCCCGGCCTTTTAAGGTGCCCCTGATGAAGTTTTCGATCCCGTAACGGGAGCTGCCCCCGCTCCATCCTCCGAAGATGAATCCCCGGTCTTGTACCGGGTCATAGCCTTTAAAGCCGTTCCGGATGCGGTCGTTCCAGGCGGACCAGCCGCGGTCAGAGAATCCGTCAGGCTTGTATTCTCCGCCCCAGGGTTCCGCGATCAGTATCACATTGGGGTTGATCTTGCGCGCCTCTTCCCTGATGAGGTCCACAGTCTCCCAGTCAATGATTCCGGCCAGATCGAATCGGAAACCGTCAATATGGTATTCCTTCATCCAGTGAACTACGGACTCAACGATGAGTCTCCGGGCATATTCGCTGCTTGTATTGATGTCGTTACCGGTCCAGCTGTCGTTGATGAAACCGCCGATCTCATCGAGCTTGAAATAATGGTCTTTCGCCAGGTATTTGAGGGGGTTAAGGTCATAGTGAGACGCGTGATTATACACCACATCCATGATCACACTAATCCCTTCGTGATGCAATGCCTTGACAAGCTCCTTCAGTTCATTCCGCGCTTTGGGTTCCTGACCGATAACGGCGTTTTCTTCCAGGCTTCCGTCTGAAGCGTACAGTGTTTCCGGTGCCAGGAAGAAGGAAGTCATATACCCCCAGTAATTTCTGGAATAAGGATTCCAGGTATTCTTTATTCCCTGTTCCGTCTCTTCATTGAAAGGCGGCTCTATGTGGTTGAATTTATGAAGAGGCAAAAACTCAACGGCATTGACTCCCAGACGCTTAAGGTGGCTGATGCCGCCTACTTCCGCCTGCCTGAAATCGTTGTAAATACCCTGCACATAGGTTCTGGCAGACGGATGGGCGACCATATCCTTAATATGGGCTTCGTAAATAACCAGGTCTCTGAGGTCTTCGGGAGATTGAAACTCATCATTTTCCCAGTCAAATTCTCCGGAAGGCAGAATGTGGGTCTTAGGAAACTGGAGGTAGTGGTTATAGGAAGTCACATGCCTGCTCCATGGGTCAGCGATCAGATGGTCGGTAGGCATAAAATCAGGCCTTTCCTCATCGGGTGGAAGGATGCGATAGGCATACCAGTAGTGAGTAAGATCTTCATCAACCGATCCGATCCAGTTTCCGTCATTCGTATTTTGAAGCGGCAGGATCAGTTCAGGGTCTCCGTCAAACTCTTTGAAACAATGAACTTCCATTGCTTTCGCCAGGGGAGAGAATACCCTGAAGCTGGTGGTTCCCTCTGCAACGCGGTAACCCATGGGTAGTTCTGAGGAGCTCTTGAGGGTATCCGGAACCATATAATCGGTGCGCGATTCGCTCATATCAGGTGATGGGACTTCCGGGTTCGGCGTCCGTCTCCGCGAACTTAAGATTTCCCTCGCTGTCCTCCGCCATCAGGATCATGCCCTGACTTTCCACACCCATCAGTTTTTTGGGGGCAAGGTTCGCGACCACGCATACTTTTTGTCCTTCCAGATTATTTATATCCACATGCCTGGCTATTCCGGATACGATGGTTCGCTTCTCCACTCCCAGATCCACGCTGAGTTTAAGAAGCTTGTCTGATTTTTCGATCTTTTCGGCAGAGAGGATCTCCCCAGCGCGAAGGTCCAGCTTCATAAAATCTCCGAAATCAATGTTTTCTTTGATCGCCGGCAGATCCGGAGCGGGATCGTTTGCCGCTGCCCGTTTTTCCAGTTTGGTTATCTGAGCCTGTATCTCTTCATCCTCAATTTTCCGGAACAGCACTTCTGAAGAGCTTACTGGCGTACCGGGAGCAAGCATTTTATCTGAAATGGCACCCCAGCTCAGGTCTCCCTCGTAGTTAAGCTGCTGTCTGAGTTTGTGCATGGCCTCGGGAAGAATGGGTTCCATCAATACGGAAAGCGCGGCGCAGATCTGCAGGCTCACATACAATGAATTGGCACAGGCCTGAGGATCCTCCTTCCGTGTTTTCCAGGGTTCAGTTTCTGTGAAATATTTATTACCCGCCCGAGCCAGATTCATACTTTCATGAATGGCTTCTTTAAAACGAAAAGCTTCATAAGCGGCCGTTACTTTTTTCTGCTGTTCCTCTATGGCCTTCAGCGCTGCTGTATCTGTTCCTGTTGGGTTCATTAGCTCAGGAACTTTGGAGTCCGCGAATTTTTCCGTAAACGAAAGCGCGCGGTTAACAAAATTCCCCAAAACCGCAGCGAGCTCGTTATTAACTCTTGCCTGGAATTCCTTCCAGGAAAAATCAGAATCCTTGGTTTCGGGAAGGGTTGCGCCAAGAGCATAACGCAGCAAATCGGGTTTAAAATCTTCCAGGTATTCATGCAGCCAGACCGCCCAGCCTCTGGAGGTGGACAGCTTTTTACCTTCCAGGTTCAGGAACTCGTTCGCAGGTACATTCTCAGGAAGCACATACCCACCATGCTCCATGAGGACCACCGGAAACATGATGCAGTGGAAGACGATGTTATCTTTCCCGATGAAGTGGTAGAGTTTGGTGTCCTCATCCTGCCAGTAATCCTTCCAGCTGTCCGGTTTACCCTGCTGTTGAGCCCATTCTTTTGTAGCTGATACGTAGCCTATTGGGGCATCAAACCACACGTAAAGTACCTTTCCCTCCGCATCATCAAGTGGAACGGGAACGCCCCAGCTCAGGTCGCGGGTAGCCGCGCGATCTGCCAGCCCGTCATTCAGCCAGCTTTTGATCTGCCCCATCACATTGGGTTTCCAGTTTTTCCGGGTTTCCAGCCACTTTTCAAGCTTTGGCTGAATCTCGCCCAGCGGCATGTACCAGTGCTCGGTCTCTTTAAGTTCCGGCTTCTCACCGCTGAGGGCACTGACCGGATTCCTGAGTTCAGTAGGAGACAGGGAAGTTCCGCAGTTTTCACACTGATCTCCGTAGGCCTCCTCATAGCCACAGTTCGGGCAGGTCCCTTTCACGTAGCGATCAGGCAGAAACATGTCTGCTTTGGGGTCATAGAGCTGCTTCTCGGTCTTCTTTTTGAAGAAACCCTTTTCATGAAGAGTTGTAAAGAATTCCTGAGAAGTCTCATGATGGACGTTGGAGCTGGTCCGCCCGTAATAATCGAAAGAGATTCCGAAATCCTCGAATACCTTTTTGTTCATCTCGTGATAGCGGTCCACGATATCCTGCGGACTCACGCCTTCCTTTTCCGCCGCGATCGTGATGGGGACCCCGTGTTCATCCGATCCGCAGATGAAGGCCACATCGGCTCCGGTTAACCGCTTGTAGCGTACGTAGAAGTCTGCGGTGAGATATGCACCCGCCAGGTGGCCCAGATGCAGCGGTCCGTTCGCATAGGGCAAAGCTGAGGTAACTAAAACTCGATTCTTGTCTGCCATTAATTTGTATAGATGAAAGCTTTTTTTATCTCAGCGAAGATAAAGAATGTGCAAAGCAATGTTGAATTAAATCCCCATTATTCACCTTCCGGATCACATCGCCGGATAAACATAGCTGGCCTCAAAGCTCAGTGGAATTCCCAGCGCCCAGTATATGAGCAGGAATACGGTCCACGCGATGAGGAAGATGATGGAATACGGCAGCATGATAGAGATCAGTGTCCCTATCCCGGTATTCTTCACATAGCGTTGACAAAAAACAACCACCAGCGGGAAATAAGGCATAAGGGGAGTAATGATATTTGATACGGAGTCGCCGACTCTGTACGCGGCCTGGGTCAGATCCGGTGAAATCCCCAACTGCATCAGCATGGGGACGAATATGGGGGCGATCAGTGCCCACTTGGCAGAAGCAGAACCCACCAACAGATTTACAAAGGCACTGAGGATGATGATACCGACGATCGTAACCTGGCCGGGGAGTGAGAGTGCCTGAAGGAATTTA
Source organism: Balneola sp. (assembly GCA_965267385.1). Taxonomy (GTDB): domain Bacteria; phylum Bacteroidota; class Rhodothermia; order Balneolales; family Balneolaceae; genus Balneola. Next base: position 1,290,652 of record OZ253957.1, on the reverse strand, counting down.
GCCCCTTTAAGCGCAACGAGAAGGCCGATATTCGAAGTAGCAAACGCATCGATGAAGAGAGCACAGAAGAAAGCCATCACAATATAGTAGCCCATGCTCTGCATCGACTTCGTCATGTTATCGATGATATCCTTTGATTTTTTGTACTTACCCGAAGCGTAGCCGTACACGACGCCCGGTATAAGCAGAAACACAAAGATGAGCGGCACAATGGCCTGCATCAGTGGCGCGTTGAATGAAGTCAGAGACTGCACGTCAGAGTTGATCATGTCAGGTCCCCGGAGGGAAGAATCAGCGGGGATGGCCCAGAAAATCAGTCCGATGATTCCCACAACCATGGCCGCGAAACCCATCCAGAAGGCTTTACTCTCCTTGTCGGTGACGGTCTCCATGGCAGGCATTTCATCTTCATCCCCATCCACCTTGGTGTCCGCAAGCCGGGGTTCGACGATCTTATCGGTGATATACCATCCAACGAGCACGATCAGCAGAGAAGAAGCCCCGGTGAAGTAAATGTTGTTGAGCGGATTCAGCGCTATATCGGGATCCAGGATGCGCGCGGCCTCCAGTGTAAAACTCATCAGGAGGGGATCAATGGCTGAGGGTATGAAGTTGGCTGAAAACCCTCCGCTTACGCCCGCGAAGGCCGCTGCGATTCCGGCCAGAGGGTGTCGGCCCGCTGCATAGAAAATAACCCCTCCCAGAGGGATTACCAGGATATAGCCCGCGTCTGCTGCGGTATGACTCACGATCGCGATCAGGATCAGCATCGGAGAGAGCAAGGATTTAGGGGTCACATTCAGAAGCTTCTTCAGGCCGGCATCGATCCATCCGGAGTGTTCCGCCACTCCCACTCCAAGCATAGCCACCAGCACGATCCCCAGGGGAGCAAAGGTGACAAATGTGTTGACCATGGTAGCAAAGAAATTAGCCAGCTGAGGGCCGGTGAGCAGATTGTTCACCTTCAGTTCGGCTCCGGTGCCGGGGTGAACTTCCCCGAAGTCAATAGGAGCCAGTATGGCTGAAAGCGCCCACACAATGAGCATTAAAAAGAAGAAGAGCATAGCAGGATCGGGAAGTTTGTTTCCCGTTCTTTCTATCCCGTTGAGAAATTTATCAAAAAGGGAATGCTTCTTTACTGCTTCTGACATAGGACTGGATGCTTGGTTTAGGATTGCCGGTGAATATCGGTACTTGATATCCCGAAATGCAAGCAGCGAATTTATGGGCGTGTTGAACGGCCTGAATCCTATAACACTGGTTTTTTATACTCCGGGTTTCTGCCCTTGCAGACATAACTGTACTGGAGGTGCAGGCCGACATCCAAAGCCAGGAGGTGCATCAATCAAGGTTAAGGTCTTGTAGGAGGAGCGATAAATGAAAAGTTAATCCCCGGAAAGCTTCTCCAGCAGTGCATAGAGCATCACAGCGGCCGCCACCGAAACGTTCAGCGAATGCTTGTGTCCGAATTGAGGGATATCAACAAAGCCATCCATATGGGAGAGCAGCTCATCATCTATTCCGGTAACTTCATTCCCCATCACCAGGCAGATCTTTTCAAAGGGATGAGGATCAAAGCGGGTGAGCGGGGTGCTATCGGTGGTCTGCTCCAGACCGAAGAGGACGTAACCGTCTTGCTTAAGCTGTTTGATCATTTCTGCCGGATCTTCCCGGTATTGCCAGTTCACAAACTCCTCCGCTCCGATCGCGGTTTTAGTGATCTCGGCCCTGGGTGGAGTGGGGGTGTAACCGGAAAGCAGAATTTCGGAGATCCCAAATGCATCGCAGCTTCGAAATACGGAACCCACATTATACAGGCTGCGGATGTTATGAAGGACCACCTTTACCCGAGCGAGTTGGGAAGGGGGGCGACGGTCCAGGTTCTGCCGGAGTATTTCTTTGGTAGTGAGTTTTTTGGGCATAGCAGGGTCTGATTCTTCGGAATATAAGAAATGCTTTCAATCCATCAGCCAATGCTCTATCATTGCCGGCAACAGAAGTATCATGACTAAAGAACCCCGTAAAGCCGCACTGGCCTTTATTTTTGTGACCGTACTGGTGGATGTCATCGGCCTGGGCATCATCATTCCCATCATTCCCGAACTGATCATGGAGCTCACGGGTGAAGGATTGAGCACAGCCGCGCTGTATGGAGGCTGGCTGATGTTTGTATACTCTTTTACTCAGTTCATGTGCGCCCCAGTGATTGGCGGACTCAGTGACCGGTTTGGCCGGCGGCCCGTACTGCTGATCTCACTGACGGGTTTCGGGATCGATTATATTCTCACCGGCTTTGCCCCAACCATCGGGTGGCTATTCCTGGCTCGTTTTGTAGCCGGCATCACCGGAGCCAGCTACACCACCGCCAGTGCATATATCGCGGATATCAGTTCCCCTGAAAAACGATCTCAGAATTTTGGGCTGATCGGCGCTGCGTTCGGGCTGGGATTCATCATAGGGCCGGTTATCGGTGGCTTGCTGGGAGAATACGGTACCCGGGTACCATTTTTTGCCGCGGCGGCTCTCACGCTGCTCAACGTCATGTACGGGTATTTTGTACTGCCGGAATCACTGGACCCGGGGAACCGCCGTTCGTTTGAATGGAAGCGCGCGAATCCCTTGGGCTCCCTTCAGCAGATCAGAAAATTCCCGCTCATCACCAGCCTGGTCGGAGTCTTCTTCCTGATCTACCTGTCGTCGCATGCCACACAAAGTACATGGACCTATTATACCATGCAGAAATTCGAATGGGACGCCGCTATGATCGGAATATCGCTGGGAGTAGTGGGTTTTTGCGTGGCCATAGTGCAGGGAGTGTTGACCCGGATAGTGATCCCCGGTATTGGGGAAGCCCACTCGGTATATCTCGGTATGGGCATGTATGCGCTGGGATTTCTGGGCTTTGCCTGGGCTCCCAACGGACTGGTTATGCTGGCTATGATCGTCCCGTATTGCCTGGGAGGATTTGCGGGGCCGGCCTTGCAGGGCATCATTTCCAATCAGGTCGAAGATAATCAACAAGGGGAGCTGCAGGGAGCCTTAACCAGCCTGATCAGCTTCACTGCCATTTTCGGTCCTCCCATGATGACGTGGCTCTTCGGCTTTTTTACCTCGGATGCCGCCCCGGTGTTTTTTCCTGGAGCCCCATTCCTGGCCGGCTCTGTCTTTGTCAGCATCGCATGGTATTTGTCGTACCGCGCGCTGAGCAGCGGAGCCATTCAGACCGTAGATCATTCCGAATAGTTTTATTAGAAAATCACTACTGAACCTCTTATTTTTGAGAGGTTGAAATGCAGCAAAGAAGAGCACACAGAAGCCGCTCTTCTTTTTTTATTTAATGAACTGAATCAAATTAACGAGCATGAGCAAAGTTCAATATCTATCACAGGAAGGTTACGATAAACTGGAAGCGGAACTCCGTGATCTCAAGACACGAGGGAGAAAAGAAATTGCCGATGAAATCGCTGAAGCCAGGGCAAAAGGTGACCTGAGTGAAAATGCTGAATATGATGCCGCCAAAGAAGCGCAGGGGCATATGGAATCCCGTATTACGCAACTTGAAGACATCCTTGCCAATGCGCGCGTGCTGGACGCCAAGGATCTCGACCTGTCGAAGGTACGGGTCCTGACCAAAGTCACCATCCTGAACAAAAAGATGGGCAAAGAGATGCAGTACACCCTGGTTTCCCCCAATGAGGCGGACTTCAAACAGGGAAAGATCTCCGTGGAATCCCCCATCGGTCAGGCGCTGATCGGCAAAGAGGTGGGTGATACCGTTGAAGTAAAAGTGCCCGCGGGACTGCTTGAGCTTGAGATCAAGAAAATCGAGATTTAACCCAACATCCGGCCCGCATGAAAAAACTCATCGACGTCTATGTGTACCGGGTACGGGCCGGGGTACCCGAGTTTCTGCTGCTTAAACGCGCTTCTGATAAAATATATGCCCACCAGTGGCGTATGATCGGTGGCAAGGTGAAGGACGGAGAAAGATATCATGAGGCTGCCTACCGGGAATTCCGGGAAGAGACCGACATGCAGGCCAAAAAATACTGGGTAGTTCCCTCTGTAAATACCTTCTATGAAGCGCGAACCGACATGATTCATCACATCCCCGCCTTTGCCATGGAAGTGGAAGCTGCCGACGAACCCAGGCTGGATAGCGAACATGTGGATCATCGCTGGGTCTCTATCGGGCAGCTGGACGAACATCTGGCCTGGCCGGAACAAAAAAGACTGATAGAACTTGTATATCAGATTGTCTCTAACGATCAAATTCTGCCGGAGTGGACACTCGAAACCGATTCATATTGATAGGTAGCATCCTGATCTCCCTGATGACGGTTCGTACATCCGCACAGGACACCGGTGCTTACACACTGACACCAGCTCCCGACCTCTGGTACAATGATGTGGACGGAATCCGGGCAGGGATCCGCGTTCTCGGCGAGATGGAAGGCTCGTTTAAAGACGGCCCTCATCGTTTAGATCTGGGGGTTTGGCTGGGCACCTGGTTTCCTGAGCAGCCTCTTTCCTACTATATATCCTTAATTGAGCCCATTCCGTCACTTGGCGATTACGGCAATGAAGCCAATATCGAACTTAGATCAGGGATCCGTACCGGGTTCACTCATCACGGGCTGTACTTTAATAAGCGATTTCAGCCTGATTTCGATGAGCTTAACTACACTGAGATCCGGCTGGGCGGACTCTATGAGCAGATGAATGACGCCGGATACCGGCCTTTTCCCGCGTTGTGGAACGGAGAAAAGCGTCAACTGGCCAAAGCACAGTTGTTGAAGAGTATCCATACGGAAAAGGCCAGAACGATGATCACCATAAGAGCCCACTATCAGCTCAACACAAACAGCCCTTCATCATCCGCAGATCTTGAAGTGAGACAACTGGTTAAACTCAACAACTCATTCAAAATAAGAACACGTTTCTTTGCTGGTATAGCCGGGGATGACACAGATCCCCAGAACGCCTTTCTGCTCAGTATGGACAGTCCCGTTAACTGGTTAAACAACGGTGTAACACGGGCTAAAGGCACCATCCCGCAGCCCTGGCTTAAAGCCGGCAGTTTTCAGGTAGCCGGAGGAGGAAATGTCCGCGGATACCTTAACAGAGAAATTAACTCACTGAATGCCGGGCAGATCCCTGTTTTCAAGCGGCTTTTGTCCCTGAATCTGGAGCTCGAATATCCAAACCCGCTGGATAGGGCACTGGATGATGTTTCCGTAGTCGGGGATCTGGCCAACCTACGGTCTTATGTTTTCTGGGATGCCGCCAAAGGCATGGCTCACCCGCTGAACAATACGCCGGAGCATGACCTGATCGCTGACGGGGGACTTGGATTCCAGTTCGATATCAATATCCCTGACTATTTAGGCAAAGACCGGGCGGTGTTTATCCGGTATGACGTGCCCATCTGGCTTTTAGATGGTACTGAAAGTACTTTCAGATTCAGGCAATTAGTCGGTTTTGGAGCCATATTCTCATTCTGACATTATGAAGATCCTTGTTCTCAATTGCGGAAGTTCATCTATTAAATATCAACTCATCCACACGGAAGAGCAGGAATCCTTATGCCGTGGATTGGTGGAGCGAATTGGCGCGGTGACATCGATCATCCGGCAGGAGTGGAAAGGAGAGAAGCCGGTTAAAAGAACGCTGGCCATCGACAATCACGAAGCGGCCCTCAAGACCATCATGGAGCTGCTCCTTGAGGCGGATAATGAATATTTGCAGTCGCTCGATGAGATTGAGGCGGTGGGCCACCGTGTTGTTCACGGAGGGGAGACCTTCAAGGATTCCGTTCTCATCGATGAAGACGTGGAGGAGGCAATTCAGCAGGCTTTTGACATCGCGCCACTGCATAATCCGCCCAACCTGCAGGGCATCCGGGCCGCGAAGAAGCACCTTCCCGGCATTCCTCATGTAGCCGTATTTGACACTGCATTCCATCATTCTATTCCGCAACATGCGTACCTGTACGGAATCCCCAACAGGCTGTACCGGAGATATAAGATCCGCCGGTACGGCTTTCACGGCACTTCCCACTACTATGTGAGCCGAAAGTACTACCAAATGACCGGACGGGAAAAAGAAGGATCCCGGATCATCACCTGCCACCTGGGTAACGGAGCTTCCATCACGGCCATTAAAGACGGATTATCCTACGATACCAGCATGGGGTTCACCCCGCTGGAGGGCTTGGTGATGGGAACAAGATCGGGCGATATCGATCCTTCTATCTTATTCTACCTCATAGAGAAAGAGGAACTATCCCTGGCGAATGTTCACGCCCTGCTCAATAAACACAGTGGCCTTTTAGGATTGAGCGGGTATGCCGCCGACATGAGGGACCTTCTGGAAGAAGCCGCCAACGGAGACCGTCGATGCAACGAAGCTATCGACGTGTTTTGCTACCGGGCCAAAAAGTACATCGGGGCCTATATTGCCTCACTGAACGGGGTAGATGCAATAATTTTCACCGGGGGTATCGGGGAGAACGCCCCTCAGATCCGCTCGCGGATACTGGATGGACTTGACGGTTTGGGGATTGAACTGGATGAATCACGAAACAGAGTGATTCCCGAAGACCAGATCATCAGCAGTGATGCATCGGGTGTCGATGTGCTGGTGATACCCACGAATGAAGAACTCGTGATCGCGATCGATGCTGCCAAGATCGCTACAGCCTCACGCCAAACACCCTGGGCCTGATGAAGCAGCTTTTTGTCCTCATATCAATGGTACTGATCCTTGCGGGGTGCTCCAGCACGCGCTGGGTAGTGGAAAGTCAGGATCAGGTAGATCGTAACGACTTCAAGCTTCTGGACTCCGAATTATTTTTGGAAAGAGTAAACGGCATCAGTCCGGATAACCCTATTCTCAGGTTCCGTCTTAAATCGGCCAACACCTATGAATATGCACAGCGTATCAAGACCGACCGGTATATTCAGAGTTATCGTCCCAGACTGGGATACACGCTGTTCGGACTTTCAGCCGCAGGACTGGCTACCTATACAGCGTTATCTGATGACATTATTAAGGACCCCACATCTGGCCAGAAGATCGCCCTGTACGGATCGGCAGCGCTCCTGAGCGGAGTTTCTTTTCTGAACATGAAACCTGTAGGTGAACCTACTCCCACCGGTGAGAGCCGGTTACTCCGTAAAACAGGCACGGTGGTAGAGACAGATACACTGAATGCCGTGGCCCAAAACGCCGGCCAGTTGGTCTATTCCGTTTATTTTCAGGACAGAGAACTGATTGAGCCGACCCCCCGGTCTTTTGTGGATAATGAGATCGTCTTCAACCTGGTAGAAGAACTGAACCCAGAATATTTCCCCGAAGAGGACAGCGCGGTCTTCACTTTCAATATGGCCTTTGAAGACAGCAGTTACTCCTACGACATACCGGTTTCCTCGGTGTTCGAACAGTTTGTGGTGGTAAACTCCAATCTGACAGCTCTCAGAAATCAGCCGGAACAGGATCCTTCAAACGTACTGACCGACCTTGCGTCTGGAAGCCAGTTGCAGCTGGTTTCAAGGGAAGGAGAGTGGTATAAAGTGCTCTATGGTATTTCAGAGAACTGGGTATCCGCCAACGATGTCTACACCATCTGGCGGCCTTCTCAGTTCGCTGAAGAACTATCGGTCATCACGGTTCCCAATGTCCCATTCGGAAGTGTGGATGTGGAGCGGGACATCCCCACCGCCGTTCTGGATATGAGCAACCGCTGGGCGCTTATCATCGCGAATGAAAGCTATTCAGGCGATCTTTCCGAGAAAAACTACGCCCAGAGAGACGGGCAACTGATCTTCGAATATGCCGACAAGGCCCTGGGAGTCCCGGAAGAACAGATTCTGCGCTACAATAATATTTCAGATCGCCAGGCTTTCACAAATGCGTTTAACCGCTTATCGGTGGCAGTGGCTAACAGTGATTCTACGGATTTGTTCGTCTATCTGTCGGGCTACGCTGAGCTGAATGACTCCACACAGACCGTGTACCTGTACGGTACGGATGGTTCCGGTGATGGAAACCGCATTAACCTGAATGATTTTTTCAGAGGGCTGGCCTCACTGCCGCTGAATTCCGTATCGGTGGTATCAGACCTGATCTTCCTCAATCCCCAAAGCTCATCCGCTTTACAGACGCTGGCAGCGATCCTTACTGACCAGACGGGTGAAGGCGTGATCGTATTTTCTTCTCAGACCGACCAGGAGTCTTATATTTATTCTCAGAACAGCGGTGCTCAGAAAAGACACAGCATCTTTACCTACTTTCTGGCCGACGGAATCAAGAAAGGGAACCTCGACTGGACTTCCCTGATCAATTACATGGAGCGGAACATCTCCTTTACTTCCAGAAGCATCTTTAACAGGCCGCAGGATATACTCTTTTTCGGGAATACGGACAGGCCGATCCTACCATGAGCGCCGCTGTCTATCTGATCTGTACGGTCCTGTTCTCCTTGAGTATTGCACAGATACTTAAGGTCGTTGAGCTTCGAAAGCTTCGCACGCTGCCGGTGCTGGTAGTGAATTATGCCGCCGCTTTTCTGGTAGCTTCGGCAACTAGCGAGTGGGAGGGAGTTTTTGCTCATTCCGACCTAAGATATATAGCCGTTCTTTCGGTGATCGTTGGCGCTTTGTTCATTTTGAATTTTCTGATCTACAGCAAGAGTATCGATCGCAACGGCATGGGGATCAGCATCGCGGGCATGCGCATGTCGCTGGTCATTCCGATCGGAGTCAGCCTCTTTTTCTACCGGGAAGAGATCAACGACCTTAAAATGGCAGGCGTCCTGATCTCCCTGTTGGCACTGTTTCTTCTCATTCCTTCCTTTAAACGAAAAGGAACGGATGACTGGAAAGTTGCCATTCTCCCCGTTTTGCTTTTTCTGTTTACCGGTTTAGGAGAAACGGGACTCAAGGTATTTGAACGTGAATTCTCAGGTTCCTTCAGCCAATCCCAGTTCCTCAGCGGTATATTCCTGACGGCTTTTCTCATCGGTGCCATTGTCATGTTTATCCGCAGCGAAAGCAGCTTAACAACCGGAGAACTTCTGGCTGGCACAGTGCTGGGTGTGGTCAATTTATACTCTTCGCACTTCCTCATCCTGGCGCTTAAGAGTTACCCGGGATCCATCGTATTTCCGGTCGTCAATCTGGCTACCATTGTAGGGGGTACCGCTATAGGCCTGTATTTCTGGAACGATAAAGTAAGTCAGAAACAGTGGTTCGGGCTGGTATTGGCTTTAATTTCAATTTATCTACTTTTGTGATCTATGGATTTCATCTCCTCTATCAGGCATAAAGCTTCTAAGCTGAATAAACGCATTGTGTTACCGCGATCGTCCGATCCGCGGGTCGTTCAGGCCGCCCGGTTCCTGAAGGACAGAGAACTCGCGGAAGTGGTGCTTATCGCCAACGAGGGAGTGGATGACTATCCGGAGGAAATTGAGGTGGTGATACCGGAAGAAAGTGACCGGCTCGAAGCCTACGCAGAATCCTTTTATCAGAGGCGTAAGCATAAAGGGATCACTCCTGAAGATGCTGCCCGGATAGTTCGGGATCCGCTCTTTTTCTCGGCTTCCATGCTGGCGGCTTCGGATGCTGACGGAGTCGTGGCCGGCTCCGTATCCACAACGGGAGACGTGCTCAGAGCGGCTATTCAGACCTTAGGGCTTCACCCCGGATCCAGGGTGGTTTCCAGTGTATTTATGATGAGCCTGAACGATGGACGAACGCTTACATATGGTGATTGCGCGGTGGTACCATACCCCGATGCTGAACAGCTGGCATCCATAGCTATGGACTCAGCGCAGACCCACCGATCATTGACGGGTGAAGTCCCAAAAGTGGCATTGTTATCCTTCTCGACCAAAGGGAGCGCGCATCATGAGCGCATTGAGCTGGTCAGAGAGGCCCTCGAATTGGTCAGGGTAAAAGGTCCTGATTTTGAGATTGACGGAGAACTTCAATTTGATGCCGCCTTTGTGGAAGATATAGCATTGCGCAAAGCTCCGGGTTCGGAGGTGGCAGGAAAAGCGAATGTGTTTATCTTCCCTAATCTCGATGCAGGTAATATCTCCTATAAGATCACGGAGCGTCTGGCCGGAGCGTCTGCAACCGGACCGGTTATACAGGGACTTGCAAAGCCTATGATGGACCTGTCACGCGGATGCCGTTGGGAGGATATTGTGAACACCGCCTGCGTTGCGGCCCTGATGAGTAAATAATTTAAATATCTGGCTGTGTTAAGTTTTGTCCTTTGATTTAACTTGTATTGAATCAGAGAAAGACTCCGTACAGATCCAGTTCCGCCACCCGGCGGACAGAATAACAGCAAAGGAAATGACCGATTCAAAACTATACCCCCTGAAATTCAATCCCATCCTCAAAGACAAGATTTGGGGTGGCACCAAGCTCGGCGAGGTGCTGGACAAGCCGATCGGTAACAGCAGTCAGTGCGGAGAGTCCTGGGAGATCTCCGGGGTGGAAGGCAATGTATCCGCGGTGGCGGATGGCCCGCTCCGGGGGCGGTCACTGGTGGAGTTGATCGATCATTATCAAGCAGATCTGGTAGGCAACCGTGTATATGAACGATTTGGGAATAAATTTCCGCTGCTTATCAAATTCCTGGATGCGAATGACGATCTGTCCATACAGGTGCATCCGGATGACGAACTGGCCCTGCTGCGGCACAACTCTTTTGGCAAGACCGAAATGTGGTATGTGGTAGATGCCGAACCCGGAGCAACCCTCATCTCCGGGTTCAATAAAGAAACCAGCCGGGAGGAATACGTCAGGGTGTTCGAGGCAGGAGAGCTTACTTCCATACTGAATGTCGAAGAGGTTCATAAAGACGATGTGTTTTTTCTGCCGGCCGGCAGAGTTCATACGATCGGGAAGGGATTACTCATCGCGGAGATTCAGCAGACATCGGACATCACCTATCGTATTTATGACTTTGATCGCACCGATGCAGAGGGCAACAAAAGAGAGCTTCATGTGGAAGAAGCGCTGGACGCCATCGATTACAGCTATCATGAGGAGTACAAAACCCTGTATGATAAGTCAGAGAGCGAAACCCGGCTGGCGGAATGCGCTTATTTCGTTACTAACCGGTTGATGGTGGAGCATAACCGGCACAGAGATTACTCCGGCTTCGACTCCTGCATCATTCTGATGTGTTTGGAAGGAGAAGGAGAGCTCCATTATGACGGAGGTAAGGTAAATTACAGCCCGGGCGATTCACTGCTCATTCCGAACATTCTGAATGAGCTTGTGATTCATCCTGAAAAACTTTCCAAATTGCTTGAAGTCCGTATTCCTTAGCTAAGCCGAGGCTCTGCCAAGCCTTATCTCATTCATAGACATTCTCAATCAGTCTTCATTTAGTTCTGACAGCCAGATTTTGTATATTTGGACCGTATCTAAATAAGACTGTAAAAGGCTGAACGGAGTGCTTTTAAAGTCGGTTAAGGCAACTCCGGAACAAGAAATTTTAAAACCTAAAATTATCTAATGAGCGAAGAGACCAAAGCATTGGAATCAATGATCGGTGAGGAGTATAAGTACGGCTTCACCACCGATGTTGAATACGAAGACTTCCCGGTTGGTATCAGTGAAGATATTATCCGTGAGCTTTCCAGACGTAAGAATGAACCTGAGTGGATGCTTGAGTTCCGGCTGAAAGCCTACCGTGCCTGGAGAGAAATGGAAGAACCGGATTGGTTCAATGCGACATACACCAAGCCGGATTACGAGAACCTTCTCTATTACTCAGCCCCGAAAAAGAAGCCGGAGCTGGAAAGCCTGGATGAAGTGGATCCCAAGATCCGTGAGACTTATGAGAAGCTCGGCATTCCCCTGGAAGAACAAAAGATGCTGGCCGGGGTAGCTGTGGATGCCGTCTTCGACAGTGTATCCGTATTTACTTCGTTCAAGGAGAAACTCGCTGAAGCAGGGGTGATCTTCTGCTCCATTTCCGAAGCCATACAGGAATATCCCGAACTGGTCAAAAAGCACATCGGCTCGGTAGTTCCGGCACGGGATAATTATTTTGCCGCGCTCAATTCCGCGGTGTTTTCCGACGGCTCATTCTGCTATATCCCGAAGAACACCAAGTGCCCGATGGAGCTGTCCACCTATTTCCGGATCAACAACATGAACTCCGGACAGTTTGAGCGAACGCTGATCATCGCGGAGGAAGGAAGTCAGGTCAGTTACCTGGAAGGCTGTACCGCTCCCATGTATGACGAAAATCAGTTGCACGCTGCCGTGGTGGAACTGATCGCTGAAAAGGACGCGGACATCAAATATTCCACCATCCAGAACTGGTACTCCGGAGATGAGGAAGGCAAAGGAGGTATCTATAACTTTGTGACCAAGCGCGGGATCTGCAAAGGAGAAAACTCAAAGATCTCCTGGACTCAGCTTGAAACCGGATCGGCGGTTACGCTCAAATACCCGAGCGTGATCCTGAAAGGAGACAATTCCATTGGCGAGTTTTATTCGGTTGCTGTTACCACGAAAAAGCAGCAGGCTGATACCGGAACCAAGATGATCCATCTTGGCAAGAATACCCGAAGCACCATCATATCGAAGGGTATTTCTGCCGGGCAGTCCAACAACAGCTATCGTGGAGAAGTGAAGATCGGTAAGAAAGCCACCGGCTCAAAAAACTACTCGGTTTGTGACTCCATGCTGATCGGACAGGAATGCGGAGCACATACCTTTCCGTATATCTCTTCCGAAAATTCCAGCAGCAGCGTAGAGCACGAAGCAACTACCTCCAGAGTAGGTGAAGAGCAGATCTTCTACCTGATGCAGCGAGGTATCAGTGAGCAGGATGCGATCTCCATGATCATCAACGGCTTTGTGAAAGACGTATTGAAAGAGCTGCCGCTCGAGTTTGCCGTGGAGGCCAACAAGCTCCTTGACGTTAAGCTGGAAGGCAGCGTTGGGTAATATTTTACCCTACCAGTCATCCTGAGCGACAGCGAAGGATCTGGCTGTCGAGTCGGCATGATCCTTCGGAAGCATCCTCGGGATAACATTCAAAGACATTCAAAATCAAAAAGACAAAAACCAAGTAACCGTGTTAGAAATTAAAAACCTGCACGCCGTAGTTGAAGGCGAAGACATTGAAATTCTGAAGGGGGTTAACCTGAAGGTTAATGCCGGCGAAATCCATGCCATCATGGGGCCTAACGGAAGTGGTAAAAGTACCCTTTCCAAAGTGGTATCCGGTCATCCCGAATATGAAGTAACCGAAGGTCAGATCCTGTTTGAAGGTGAGGACATCACGGAGCTGGATGCCGATGAGAGAGCCCATCTGGGTATATTTCTGGCCTTTCAGTACCCTGTGGAAGTTCCGGGCATTACCAATAAGACCTTGTTGCGTGAGGCCTATAACACCATTGCACGGGCTAACGACCGCGAAGAGCTGGATCCGATCGAATTTGAAGATTACCTCCATGAGAAACTGGAAGTGATCGAAATGAAAGATGAGTTCCTGAGCCGTTCCATCAACACCGGTTTCTCAGGTGGGGAAAAGAAGAAGAATGAGATCTTTCAGATGGCCGTACTGGATCCTAAGCTGTCGTTCCTCGATGAAACCGACTCTGGACTCGACATCGATGCTCTCAAGATCGTTTCTGACGGCGTCAACAAGATCGCAAACGATGAAAAGGCCATCGTTCTCATCACGCACTATCAGCGCCTGCTGAACTATATCAAGCCGGACTATGTGCACATCATGATGGGCGGCAAGATCATTAAGACCGGCGATGCGTCTCTGGCTGAACAGCTGGAAGCACACGGATATGACGAACTTCAAAAAGAATTAGTACTAAACGGCGAGGCTCAGTAATGAGTGAAGTAGCAGTTAAAGAAACCATGTTATCCTACATCTCCGGCTCTATCGAGAGCCAGAGCGAGAGTGTGTCGATACGTGCGATCAACGAACGAGGAAGAGAGGCGCTTCAACACACGGCTTTCCCGACCCGGAAGGACGAAGACTGGCGTTTTATCGACCTGAGGACCATCACCAGGAACAACTTCGTGGCTCTGAAAGAAGCCGGAGCTTCCGAAGCGGGTGATATCAGCGAGTACTATCTCCCTGAAGCCACTGAAAGCCGGTTGGTGTTTGTGAATGGCGTGTATAACGCGGAACTCTCCAATACCGACGGTATCGCCAAGAATGTGACTGTTGGTAATCTCAGTGAATACGCCGATCACAATGCCGTCAAGGAACATCTGGGCACGATCACCAATTATGAGGATGATGTCTTTGCTCCGTTCAATGACGCGACCTTCACCGACGGAACCTTCATCCACGTACCCGAAGAGACCGTGGTAGAAGCTCCCATTCATGTACTGAATGTATTTACCGATGCGGATAAGGCATTTTACGCTTCGCCCCGACTCCTTTTTGTAGGGGAGATGTTTTCGAAGGCCACCATCATCGAGGAGCATATCGGTCTGGCTGAAAACCTGTACCTGAATGTTCCCGTGACCGAGTTCAGGCTGTTCACCGGAGCGCATGTGCATCACGCCCGCATTCAACGCGACAGCAAACAGGCCGCTCATATTTCCCGTCCTATTGCCAAGATCGATAAGAATGCGGAATACCATTCCTATACCATCTGTCTTGGAGCCAAACTCTTCCGTAATGATCCGCGTGTGATCCAAAACGATGAAGACGTGGACTTCACGGTGGACGGACTCGTACTCATTGACGGTGACCAGATCGCGGACACGCATTCCATCATGGATCACCGACATGCCCATGGCCGCAGCCATCAGCTGCATAAATGCGTGGTGAACGGTAACGCACACTCCATCTTTAACGGTAAGATCTTTGTGGCGCAACACGCTCAAAAGATCGACTCTTTCCAGGAGAACCGGAACCTGTTGCTTTCAGACGATGGGAAAGTCAATACCAAGCCACAGCTGGAAATCTTTGCCGACGACGTGCTGTGTTCCCATGGTGCGACCATCGGTCAGCTACAGGATGAGGAAGTATTTTACCTTCAGAGCCGCGGACTGACCGAACAAAAGTCCCGGGAGCTTCTGGTATATGCCTTCGCCCTGGAAAGTGTGGAGAGCATGGAAGTAGAGTCGGTGGAAAAAATGCTTCTGGATGAAGTGATCAAATACACCGACCGAGATAATAAGTAGTTTAAACGTCATCCTGAGGCTACAGCCGAAGGACCTAGACGAATAAACGGCTAGGTCCTTCGCTTTCGCTCAGAATGACCAAAGATATATGACCAAAACAATGATCGAACCGGCAACCACCATAGATTGGGCCAGGATACGTGCCCAGTTCCCGGTACTGAACGAAACAGTACACGGCAAGCCGGTGGTATATCTGGACAACGGAGCTTCCAGTCAGATGCCCCGGCCGGTAAGCGACCGTATCGATCATTATCACAAGCACGAGCATGCCAACGTGCACCGGGGCATTCATACCCTCAGCCAAAAGGCGACCGACTCGTATGAGGCCACCCGCGGCAAAGTGAAAGAATTCATCAACGCGGGCAGCCTGGAGGAAGTGATCTTTACCACGGGCACGACTGACTCGATCAACCTGGTGGCCAGCAGCTACGGGAGAAAGCATTTCAGCGCTGGGGATGAAATCCTGGTTTCGGAGATGGAACATCACGCTAACATAGTGCCCTGGCAACTCATCGCGGAACAAACCGGAGCTGTACTCAAGGTGATCCCCATGAATGAAAGGGGGGAGTTGCTGATAGATGAATTCCATCGTTTGCTTTCTGACCGCACTAAAATGGTTGCTCTGGTTCATGTCTCAAACGCGCTGGGTACCATCAACCCGGTAGAGGAGGTCATTGAAGCCGCGCATAAGCGTAACGTTCCTGTCTTGCTGGACGGAGCGCAGGCAGTACCGCATACCAAGGTGGATGTCCAGGCTCTGGATGTGGATTTCTACGCCTTTTCGGCTCACAAAATGTGCGGTCCCACCGGATTCGGTATCCTGTACGGCAAGAAAGACCTTCTCGAAGAAATGCCTCCCTACCGTGGCGGTGGCGATATGATCGACAAGGTGACCTTTGAGAAAACCACCTGGAACGACCTTCCTCATAAATTTGAAGCGGGAACTCCTCCCATCGCGGCCGGTATAGGAACCGGGGCCGCCATCGATTACCTGATGGACATCGGCATGGAACATATCGCTGCAAGGGAGGAAGAGCTACTGGCGTATGCCACCCGGCAGCTCCATCAGGTAGAGGGATTGAGAATCATCGGAACGGCAGATCATAAAGCCTCGGTAATTTCGTTCCTTCTGGAGGATATTCACCCGACCGACGCTGGTACCATCCTGGATCAGCAGGGGGTAGCGGTTCGCACAGGGCATCATTGCGCCCAGCCCATTATGGATCATTTTGGAATTCCCGGTACGATGCGGGCTTCTCTTTCATTTTACAACAATGAAGAAGATATTGACCGCTTAGTAGCCGGTCTTAACACGGTAAAAGAATTTTTTGGATAAATAAGGAGAAATAAGATGGCTAAGATCAAAGAAATTGAACGTACGCCCAACCCCGATGCTATGCGTTTTGTATTGGATGAACCCCTCACCAATGGTGTTACGCGCTCATTCGAAAACGCGGCAGAAGCGGAAGAGGATGAACTGGCAAAAGCACTGTTTGCGATCGACAACGTGATCAACGTGTATTACGTGGATAAATATGTGACCGTAACCCAGGACGGGAAAGCGGTATGGTCGGAACTGCTTCGCAAGCTGGCTCCGCCGATTCGTGAAGCACAGCCACAAACCGATCTTGAGGAAGATTCCGAAGTCCACGTGAGCAAAGAGGCACAGGAATCCGATGATCCGCGCCTCAAAGAGATCAATCGTATGCTGGATGAGCAGGTTCGGCCCTATTTGCTGGCAGATGGTGGCGGACTCAAAGTGCTCGGACTGGACAACAACCGCCTCAAGGTGCACTATCAGGGGGCTTGTGGAACCTGTCCTACCGCTACTACCGGGACCCTCTACGCCATCGAAAGCATGGTGAAGCGTATCGATCCTGAAATACAGGTTATCTCCGTTTAACGAACATTATCATGGAACTCTCCATCAGTGGCAGAGCGCTCAAGCGGATCGAGGAGATCCGTGAGCAGCAACAGGTACCCAAAGACGCCTACCTTAAAGTAGGGGTGGTAAGCGGGGGATGCTCCGGCCTTACCTATGACCTGGATTTTGACACCGAAGCGACTCCGCAGGAGAACGACCATGTGTTTGAAGTGGACGGACTGAAGGTGCTCGTGGATATGCGGAGTTTCCTGTATCTGGCCGGAACCGAGCTGGATTACACCGACGGACTGGAAGGGCAGGGTTTTCACTTCAACAACCCGAACGCCTCCCGGACCTGCTCCTGCGGCGAGAGTTTTTCTATCTGATACAGAGTCATCCTGAGGGTACTCCCGAAGGATCTAGACGATTAAACGGCTAGGTTCTTCGCATTCGCTCAGAATGACTTAGTAAGTAACGAATTCCCTATGTCCGAAGAAATCGTCAATAAAGTCAAAGCCAATACCAAACTCCAGGCGCTGGACCTGGCGAAGCTGTTTCATGATCCGACACCCGTTGCGGAACTTGACATCAAGGACTTCCTGCATATGGGACTCCTGCTCAAGGAGAAAGACTTCCGGGAACATCTCAAGAACCACGACTGGTCGCAGTATGAAGGCAAATACCTCTCCGTTTATTGTTCCACTGACGCCATCATCGCTCCCTGGGCCTGGATGCTTATCACCGCGCATGCCAGTCCACATGCTGAGGAGGTCTTTCATTTAAGTCCGGAAGAAGTGACTCACGAACTGTTCCGGAGAAGGGTGGAAGCTCACGACTGGAGCCAGTATCAGGACAAGTTTATCCTCCTGAAAGGCTGCGGAGATATTCACGTGCCTGATTCCATTTACCTGCTGGTAACCAATAAGTTATTAGGAACAGCTAAGAAGATCATGTACGGCGAAGCCTGTAGTTTTGTGCCTGTTTGGAAGGGGTAGTGCTTCGTTCATCGTTAATGGTTATTCGTTAATCGAAAACTATCTCTACCCCGACGTCATCCCGAACCATGTGCCTAACTGGTTTCAGTGTTGTTTCAGCATCTTCAGGCCTATCGGAAGATCCCGAAACAAGTTAGCGATGACGGCTGAGGTTAAACCATCTCATCTCCTCAACCTGCCTGTCAATTGAAAGCAGCCCGATGTAATCCTGTGACTGAACAATCTACTGTACTTTAATCTTAGACACTGCACGGGCGAGATACTCATACCAGATGGGGCAACCAAACAGTTTACTGATACATTACATGTCGTGAGAGGTTCTAACACTGCCGTTACTACTCTGTATTCCAATTTTTCTTAGGTAGGTTCTCAGTATTTCTTTGTTTATTTGAGGTTCCACAATGAACTTAGTTCACTCAGAATTCTTACAAACGATTTAAAGACCCTAAAGACCCAATAATCAGAAAACTGATGAAAACACTCATCACAGGCACCACCCGTGGAATTGGTAAAGCAATCAAGGAATTGTTACTCAAACAGGGGTATTCGGTTCTAGGCACATCCCGCAAACCAATTGACGATTCAATCAATAACGAATACACCCACATCGCCTGTAATCTCTCCAAACCGGATGAAGTGGAGAAACTCAAGGCACTCTTTGAGGGCGAGGACATTCCCGAAGTCCTCATTAACAACGCCGGAATCTTCATGGAAGCCGATTTCGGGATCTCCGATGAAGAGTGGTTAGCCGTTTGGGATCAGACCCTGCAGGTGAATCTGCGATCGGCCGGAGTTCTCTGCAAATGGGCCATTAACGCCTGGAAAGAGAAGGGGATCGACGGGAGGATCATTAATATCTCGAGCAGGGCAGGTCACCGTGGCGACACCCAGGAATATGCCGCCTATGCGGCTAGTAAAGGAGGGATGACCGCCCTCACCAAGAGTATTGCCCGCAGTATGGGAGAATTCGGCATTACGGCTTATACCATCGCCCCCGGCTTTGTGGATACGGATATGGCCCGGGAATCCATGGAGGTGTACGGCAGGGATTATCTCACCAAAGACCTGGCGCTGGATAGTATCGCTCCCCCTGAGCAGATCGCCGAGCTGGTGGTACTGCTGGCCTCCGGCAGGCTCACGCACGCCACCGGCCAGACCTTCCACGTGAACTCCGGGAGTTACCTGACCTGACAGCTTTGGCATACGCTTTTCAGGTTGTCATCCTGAGGGTACTCCCGAAGGATCTTCATAAAAACTGAATTAGCTCCCGAACTATGAAGATCCATCGCTTTCGCACCGAATGACTTTTAGATACATTCGAAGATGGATCGCTGTACTTGCATTGTCATTACCCAGAGGGAAAGGTGTTTGCATTAGAATCATTAATAATCTGAAAGCATGGTGCGCTGAAGAATCCGGGGGTTCCCTGACCTGTCACCCCTCAGGCTTCGCCGCACTCCCTTCAGGGAGAGACTCACACCTGACTGGTGTTTTCAACTGGCCTCGGAGGATAACTTCTTAAAACAAAAAGACGTCATCCTGAGGGTACTCCCGAAGGATCTTCACAAAACTGAATTAGCTCCCGAACTATGAAGATCCATCACTTTCGGACTGGACGACTTTAATTTGGTAATTAACCCCCGTTATACAGAACTTCAGCCTATGAGCAACATTCAGCAGCGAAAGAAGGATCACGTCGAACTCACCGTTACGGATGGGACCCAGTACGCCAAATCCACAGGCTTTGACCGCTATCGCTTTGTGCATAATGCACTCCCGGAAGTGAATGTGGAAGAGGTTTCAACTCAGGCTGCACTTTTAGGCCGTACCTTCGACTTTCCGCTGTTCGTATCTTCCATGACCGGAGGATACGCGGATGCTGGGCCGGTAAACGCCATTATCGCTGAGTTTTGTGAAGCGCATAACTTACCTTTCGGGGTGGGTAGTCAGCGCGCCATGCTGGAAGATGCATCCCTTACCGAGACCTTCTCTGTTGTTCGCAAAAAGGCCCCCAATGCCTTTATCTGTTCCAATATCGGCGGGGTACAACTCATTGGCGGACTTAAAAAGAAAAAGCTCGCCACACTCGTCGATAGCATTCAGGCCAATGCAGTGATCGTACACCTGAATCCCCTGCAGGAACTGATGCAGCCCGAAGGGGACCGTAATTTCAAGGGTGTACTTAACGGCATCGAGAAACTGGTGCTGGATACAGAGCTGCCAGTGATTGTCAAAGAAACCGGAGCGGGTATCTCCAAATATGACGCAAAACGATTACTCAACGCCGGAGTTTCCGTGATCGATGTGGCCGGTGCGGGAGGCACCAGCTGGGCCAAGGTAGAGAACTTCCGTTCCTCCAATAAAGACGCACATCATGAGTTTGATGAATGGGGTACTCCAACCACCGAATGCCTTAAGGATATCGCTTCGCTGCAATGGGAGCGGAGTTTTGAAGTGATCGCATCGGGCGGGATACGTTCGGCATTTGATATAGCCAAGTCACTGTGTCTTGGCGCCAGTTTTGCCGCTGCAGCTCAGCCGGTCATCAAGGCGGTGGTGCAGGATGGCTACAAGGGACTGGAAGACTTATACAAACTCTGGCGCTATGATCTCACCCGGATCCTCACCTTGCTTGGATGTCAATCGGTCAGTGAACTCATCCCGACTCATATCCGGGAGAAATAGAGCCTTTAAAGGTGCCCTGTAATCCTTATATTCAGGCTGAAAAATCTACAGAGCGCATTTGAGTCCCTCAGCATTACAAACCCGTTTACAATCCCTCATCGAGGAGGCCCTGGATAGCCTGAGCCTTCCCGATGTGCCCCACACGCTTTACGAGCCTTACAAATACGCATTAAAAGTGGGGGGGAAGCGGATCCGCCCTTATCTCACTCTGCTTGCCTGCGGGATGTGCGGTGGCCGAAGCGAAGATGCCCTTCCGGCAGCCCTGGCCGTTGAGATCCTTCATAACTTTACCCTGGTGCACGATGATATCATGGACCGGGCCGATACCCGCAGAGGAGCGCCCAGCGTATTCAAAAAATGGGATGAGAATACGGCCATCCTTTCGGGCGATGTGATGTTCGCTGATGCCTACCGGCAGCTTTCGTATTACGGATCGGAAAATTCTTTCTCGAAACTGGAATATTCGGATATGCTGGAAGCCTTCACAACGGCGACTATTACGGTCTGCGAAGGTCAGGCTCTCGATATGGAATTTGTGGATCGTGCAGCCGTATCTCATCAGGATTACATCCGGATGATAAAGGGCAAGACCGCTGCCTTACTGGCCGGAGCTCTCCGGATGGGCGCCATTGCCGCGCATGCGGATCAGGAAAAGCAGCTTCAGCTTGCTGAGCTCGGTGAGGAAATGGGCGTGGCTTTCCAGATTCAGGACGATCTACTCGACGCGACAGCCGATCCCGAGAAGTTCGGCAAGAAGCCCGGGGGAGATATTTATGAGGGGAAGAAAACATATCTGACCATACTTGCGTTAGAGCGTGCGGATGAGGAGCAGGCTTCCTTCATTCAGGACGTACTGGAAAACAGGCATTCGACTGAAGTCGAGGTAGAACAGGTGCTTGCGTTGTTAAAAGAACTCAGCGTGCTCAGCGACATCTCGGCCGAAGTTGACCATCATTATGAAAAAGCACTAAGCCTGCTGGAAGAATTTAATGACAATGAATACCAACATGAGCTTAAAAATCTCCTTATCTTCCTCCGAAATCGTGATCACTAAAAGAATATAAAATCCTCTACATGAAGAAATACGGACTGATACTCCTTAGCCTCTTTTTCGTTTTTTCAGCCTGCAAGAATGAAGCCCTTATTAAGCCGGGTGATCCGATTAATGTAGCCTATGAGAAAGCCATGACGCTTTACGAAAACGAAAAGTGGGGGGATGCCGCCGAAGCATTTGAAATTGTAACCAGAACCGGCCGGGGCACTAATTATGCCCAGGACGCTCAGTTTTATCTTGCGGAAAGTTACTATAACAACGGACGATACCTGCTGGCTGCCTCCGAGTATGAACGCTTCGCCAGTTTTTATCCTCAGGATCCGCGACGTATGGAAGCGGATTTCAAACGGGCGATGAGTTATTATCATCAAAGCCCCCGTTATCGTCTGGACCAGGAAACCACCCGTCGCGCTATCCGTCTGTTTCAGCTTTTTAACAACAACTATCCCAATTCAGAATTAGTCACTGAGTCGGCTGAAAAGATCGATGAGTTACGCAATAAGCTGGCGCGCAAGCAGTACGAAGCCGCAGAGTTTTATGAGCGGACTGAAATGTACAAGGCGGCGACCATCTACTATAATCTTACCGTGGATCAGTATCCGGAATCCAAATGGGCAGAGCGGGCGCTGGTCAATCTCATCAACCTGTACAATGTGTATGCTTCCAAAAGTATTCGTGACAGCCAGCGCGAGCGGTATGAGAAAGCCATTGAAACTTACGAGAAATTCCTTCAGCTCTTTCCGAGAAGCGAGCTGAGAAGCGAAGCCGAGGCCTACCGGGATGAGGCAGAAAGAAGCCTGAAAGCGCTGGGGCCCGCTGAAGATGCAACGCTCTCGTCCAACTGATTTTGTTGCGGGTCGGCTTATTCGGAGGAACGTTCGACCCCGTGCATAACGGGCATATCTCCATTGCCCGTTCTTTCCTTAACTCCGGCCTGATCGAGGAGTTGTGGGTTTTGCTCACTCCTTTACCCCCTCATAAATCCGATCGGGACCACACTTCCTATGAGTTACGGCACAAGATGCTGAAAGCAGCAATCTCTGAGCTGGAAGGCAGCCGGATCCTTACCATAGAAAATGAGCTTCCTAAGCCCTCATTTACCCATCAGACCATAAAGTATCTCAAAGAAACTCACCCGGGAAAAGAGTTTTTTTATTGCATGGGGCAAGACAGCCTGGCGCAGTTCCATACCTGGAAGCACCACAATAAAATTCTCGAAGACGTGGAATTGATCGTAGCCCACCGGCCCGGAGAGAGCCACGATGACGTGAGCGGAGACATCCTCAGCAAAAGCCGTTTTGTGGACCATAGTCCTGTGGAGGCTTCCTCTTCCGCAATCCGAGAGAAGATCAGCAACGGCGAACCGGTGACGGATCTGCTCCCGGAAGCGGTTCTTGATATCATCGAAAAAGAACAGTTATATCGGTAATTACTTATTCAGAACGGTGACATGGCTTTCAATCGAAAAGACTTTCTTAAAATATCCGGCATGAGCGCGCTTGCCCTTGCCGGAGGAAGTACCGCTGCCTGCAGCAGATCCACTGAACAGCCGGCTCCTTCCCTCATCAAGCCTAACCGTATCTCTTTTGACGCAAGACTGGGGTTGGTAGCACCCGCCAGCCCGATTTATGAGGATAGTGTATTTGACCGGATGCTGGAGAATCTGGAAGGACTCGGTTTTTCGCTGAAGCTGGGTAAGCATGTCCGCGACAGAAGGGGATACCTGGCAGGAACCGACCGGGATCGTGCGGCTGATCTAATGCGCATGTTCAAAGATCCGGATGTGGATGCCATCATGTGTATCCGCGGGGGGTGGGGTTGCAACCGAATCCTTCCGCTCCTTGATTATGATGTCATCCGGTCTAATCCCAAGCCTTTGATCGGCTTCAGTGATATCACCTCGCTCCACATGGCCATTCAGAAGAAATCCGGGCTCGTCACCTTCCACGGTCCGGTAGGCAAGTCGGACTGGAACCCTTACACCATCCAGAGCTTCAGTCAGGTTCTGATACAGGGAGAGCCCGGCACCTATTCCGTTCCGGAGAGCCAGCAGCATAAAGCCTTTGTTATTCAGAAGGGCGCTGCCGAGGGAGTGATGCTCGGCGGAAACCTCTCTGTACTGGTGTCGATGCTGGGCTCTGATTACGTTCCTTCTTTTGAAGGAGCGATCCTCTTCCTGGAAGATGTGGGAGAGGATCCTTACCGGGTTGACCGGATGCTTACTCAATTAAAGTTAAATGGTATACTGGATGAGATCACCGGCTTTATATTCGGCCAGTGTACCAACTGCACCGCAGGTGCAAACAGCCTCAGCTTGCAGCAGGTACTGGAGGATCATATCAAGCCCCTGGGAATTCCCGCTTTTTACGGTGCGATGATCAGCCATGAAGAAAAGAATGCAACTATTCCTGTCGGTTTGCCGTCTCGCCTGACTGCTGATGACCTGAGCTTCAGAATTACAGAGTCTGGCGTTGCGTGACATAATTTTACGCCAACTTCGACAGATTTTTTGTTAATTCTGACGGGATATACTTAAAACACTAAATACATACCAGTCTATGAACTCGATGAATATCAGAAAACTGGCGGGATACGTGATGGCTGCACTATTTATGATAGTCTCTGTCAACGCCACAACGAATGTTCAAATTGATTCAGATTTGAACGGAATGAGAGCCGATACCTCAGATACCACGGCGGCAGACTCCAACAAAATTGAAAAGAAAAGCGAAAACCTGCCGATGGAGCCCGGCAGGCTTATCGAGCTGGAAAGCACCGAAGGAACCTGGATGTCCGTCGATGTAAGCCCGGACGGCTCTAAGATCGCCTTCGACTTTATGGGCGATCTCTATGAAATCCCTATAGAAGGTGGGGAGGCCACGCAGCTGACCGATGGGATGGCTTTTGACTCCAAGCCCCGATACAGTCCGGACGGTAAATATCTTGCATACATATCGGATGCACACGGTGCCGACAACATCTATTATCTGAACCTTGAAGACTCATCCGATGTAACACAGGTCACCAGGGGCAAATCAAGCGGATACTTTGCGGTAGAATGGACTCCGGATGGAGATTATCTGATCGGATCTAAAGGAAAGGGAGTTCCCAAACTCTGGATCTATCATAAAGATGGTGGCCGCGGAACGGCGCTGATCTCCTCCCCCTCCGGCCTTAAAACCTCTGACCCGGCCGTCGGACCGAACGGACGGTATATCTATTATTCCCAGAGAAATGGTTCCTGGAATTATAATGCACAGTTTCCTCAGTACCAGGTTGGCCGTTACGACCGGGAAACCGGCTCCAGAACCACTATCACTTCCCGCTACGGGTCTGCATTTACTCCGGTACTATCAGATGACGGGATGTGGATGGTATATGGTTCCCGTTATGAAGACGAGACCGGATTGGTGCTCAGAAACATGAATACCGGAGACGAACGATGGTTAGCCTATCCCGTACAGAGAGACGATATGGAGTCTCAGGCCACCATGGGGGTTCTGCCCGGAATGTCCTTTACTCCGGATAATGAGAGCCTGATCGCTTTTTACGGTGGTAAACTGCACCGCATACCGATCAATGGAGGTTCTGCAACAGAAATACCGTTCAGGGTTAAGACGGAGCTGGAAGTGGGACCTGAAGTGCTGTTCAAATATCCTATCTCGGATGAAAAAGAAGTGGTAGCCACGCAGATACGTGATGCCGTTCCTTCGCCGGACGGTAACTGGCTGGCATTCACCGTACTCAATGATCTTTATGTTCAGCGGCTTCCTGACGGCGAGCCAAAGCGCATCACTGATACGGATAAAGTCACGGAAGCCATGCCGGCCTGGTCCCCTGACGGCCGTAAACTGGCTTATGTGACATGGTCTGCCGATGAGGGTGGTGCCATTTATTCCGTTGAACCCAATGCGCGGAGAATCCGTCCCCAAAAACTCACCAATGAAAAAGGAATGTACCTGAATCCGGTGTACAACACCCAGGGTAACCGCATAGTGGCTTACAAGGCCCCTGAGCAAGCCTATCAGGATGCCTACGGGCCCTTCTTTTCGAGCAACAACACTGATCTGGTCTGGATACCATCGAATGGCGGAAATACCAATCTCATAGCCAAAGCCAACGGACGTACAAACCCTCATTTTATAAATGGTGATGACCGCATTTACCTGAACCGCTTTGGTACGCTGATCTCGCTTCGATGGGATGGAACCGACGAAAAAAGTCATGTAAGCGTCAGCGGTATCAGAACATATTCACCATTTGGAGATCTTGAAACCCACATCAAAGAAAGCCCTGGACATCTTACCCCGATGGATATTCTGCATCCGGAGGACGAGTTTGCCAGAGAAAGCAATCCTCCGTCCAGAGCCACTACCATCACTATGGCTCCTGAGGGAGACCAGGCCCTGGCGCTTATCAACAATGACATCTATGTGGTTACGGTACCTGTGACCGGCGGATCCACTCCGTCCATTTCAGTAGCGAATCCCGCGAGTGCTCAATTTCCTTCCAAAAAGCTTACGGAAATAGGAGGGCAGTTCCCGGCCTGGAGCTGGGATGCCGGCAAAGTGCACTGGTCTATCGGAAACGGCCATTTCATATATGACCTGGATGAAGCTGAAGCTTTCGAAGACAGCGTGAAAGCCGCAAAAAAACTGGAAGCTGAAAAGAAGAAAGAAGAAGCAGAGAAAAAGAAAGAAGAGGCTGAGGAGGACCAAAGCGAAGACGAGGCCGAAGAAGGTACTGAAGAGGAAAAAGAAGGCGACACTGAAAAGGAAAAGCCTTCTGAAGAACCCAAGAAAGAAGAAAAGAAAGACGACAAGTATAAGCCTGTCGAGCTTACCATTGAGGTAACTTATGAGAAGGATATCCCGCAGGGTACCATTCTTCTGCGAAATGCCCGCATTATTACGGCAAACGGGAATGAAGTTATTGAGAGGGGAGATATCCTCATCGAGAATAACCGTATTAAACAGGTAGGAACCAACATAACGGCTCCTTCCGGTGCAGAGGTGATGGACATGAGTGGTAAAACCATAACCCCCGGCTTTGTGGACACACATGCCCACATGTGGCCAAACTGGGGCATTCATAAGCAGCAGATCTATAACTATGCCGCGAACCTGGCTTATGGTGTAACCACCACACGTGACCCTCAGACTGCTACCACCGACGTACTTACCTACGCGGACATGGTGGAAGCGGGAATGATGCCCGGCCCGCGGGTCTATTCAACCGGACCAGGCCTGGGATTCTGGGCGTACAACATTCAGAGCCTGGATCATGCCAAAGAGGTCATGAAGCAGTACAGTAAGTACTACGACACAAAAACGATCAAAATGTATCTGGCAGGTAACCGGGAACAGCGCCAGTGGATTCTGATGGCGGCCAAAGAACAGAAGATCATGCCTACTACCGAAGGTGCCCTGGACTGGAAACTCAATATGACCCAACTTATTGACGGATATCCCGGACACGAGCATTCCTTCCCGATCTACCCCATCTACGATGATGTGGTGAAAGTGGTAGCCGAAACCAAAATGGCCGTTACTCCGACACTGCTCGTGTCTTATGGCGGTCCATGGGCAGAGAACTACTATTATTCCCGTGAGAACCCTTACAACGACACCAAGCTCAACAGATTCACGCCGTATTCGGTACTGGCCAGCAATACCCGACGACGTCCGGGCTGGTTCCGTGATGATGAGCATGTGTTCCAGAAACACGGTGAAACCATGACCAAACTGGTTGAAGCCGGAGCCCTGGCAGGTGTTGGAAGTCACGGTCAGCTGGAAGGTTTAGGCTATCACTGGGAATTGTGGTCGGTTGCAGCCGGGGATATGGATAACCTGGATGCGATTCGTGTTGCCACCATCATCGGTGCCGAGGCTATCGGACTTGACGAAGACCTGGGATCTATCGAGCCAGGTAAACTTGCCGACCTGGTTATTCTGGACCGGAATCCACTGGACAACCTCCGAAATACCAACACCATCTCCTATGTGATGAAAAATGGCCGGCTTTATGATGCAAACACCCTCGATGAGGTGTACCCACGGCAAATAAAGGCTGGTCCGTTTGACTGGCAGCGTACAGGGCCCGGTAATCAGGGCTTGCCCGGAATTGATAAATAACATTCACTAAAGGCTCCTTCGGGAGCCTTTTTATTTGGCATTCGCTGAAAGGTGATCGATCGTTTGGCCGGAAAGAGTCTGGTAGCCGCCCATAAGGTCTGCAGTAAGGCAGGAGTGAATGGGCAATACGGGGATCAGGTCACCCGGGCTTACAGTGTCAAAGAACTCTTTGGTACAGCTCAACACACCATGCTCCTGTGATACCGATCTCAGGTAAACATCGGGGAGGGGCGCACCCCAACCTGTTTCAGTCAGTTCAGCGGCAACTCCGTACACCGGATTTCCGGCCTCATTCAGAATAAAATCTTTACTGAGATGGACAGCTCCGCCGTGAACAAGGATCTCAGAACGTTCTTCATACTTTGCAAGTACCGGACAGTACAGGGCTATAGCTATCTGCTCCGGAGAACAGGATCCTATCCGGGTCTGCATCCAGTCGTAAAACACAAAATTGCCCGGGCTTAACTGATCTACGGGACCAAAATCACTGAGTACAGAGCAGGAGGGAGTGTCTCCAAAGCAGATCGGGTAATCATATTGCTTTTTAAGGTCACTCAGACGTTCCAATACTCCCTCTGATGTACTCAGTACCTCCTTATCTGACCGGCACGAGTAGGTATGGCCTGCGTGAACATAAAACCCGCTGAATGAACAGTTGCGGGACCGATGGATACAGGCTATCAATTGATCGATCTCACTTCTGTTGCTCATGGGGATCCCGCTTCTCCCGTAGTCCGGGTCCAGTTCGATATAAAGACCCATTTCCGAATCCAGCCGCTCATTCAGCCTTATAACGGATTCCGCATCCACCACCAGAACCTTTAAGCGGGTTGTTCCGGCCAGCCTGTTGAGAGAATCAGTGGCCCGCGCAGGAACAGGAATAGCGATGGTTATGTCGTCCCAGCCATCATCCGCGAAGTATTCGGCCATTTTAATGGATGAGACCGTTATGGAATGCACACCTTCCTCCCGGAACCAACGGCCAATGTCCAGAGACTGATGGGTCTTGAAATGGGGGCGAAAGGAAAGCCCGTTCTCCCTGCATTTCGCAGCCATTGATTTGATGTTGTTTCTGGCGGTCTCTTCGCTAAGCAACAGGGTGGGGTGAATAATCATCGGAAGAAAGTTTAGACATTATCTGATCTGAAAAACTAAAATATATCTTTTTGAGTGTATTCTGAATTATGGATATAGGGAGATATAAGCCTTATTTTAAGCCCTTATGAAAACCGGAACCAAATCCATCATCGGGAGGCTTGAAAAGGTACACCTGCCCGAATGGGGGCTAGAAGATATAGACGCTAAAATTGATACAGGAGCGTATTCCTCCAGCCTCCATTGTCATCATATTCATTTGGTGGACGGTACCGAAGGGCAGAAGGTGAGATTTAACCTTCTGGACCCGGATCATCAGGCCTATAATGAACGATTGTTTGAACTGGATGTTCACGATCGCAGGGAAGTCAAAAGTTCGAACGGGATCGCTGAAGAGCGGGTGTTCGTAAAAACAAAGATCCGGATCAGCAATGAAGTTTATGACATAGAGCTTTCCCTGGCTGACCGTTCTGAAATGAAATACCCGCTGCTTCTGGGCAGGAAGTTTCTAAAGGGAAAATTTCTGGTAGACGTATCAAAGACCAACTTATCGAATAAGGACTAAATGCAGAAAGAACCAATGAAGATTGGAATATTGTCAAGAAACGCCGCTCTCTACTCAACCCGCAGGCTGG
The DNA here is from genome assembly GCA_965267385.1 of Balneola sp. GTDB lineage: Bacteria > Bacteroidota > Rhodothermia > Balneolales > Balneolaceae > Balneola. The sequence goes on along the minus strand of OZ253957.1, from coordinate 1,260,990 downwards.
TAGAAGCTATCGAAAGCAGGGGACATGAAGCCAGGGTTATCGACCATCTCAAGTGTGATATTGTGATCGAACAGGATAAACCCGATATCTATTATAAGGGGGAAAGCCTCTCTGATCTGGACGCGGTGATCCCCCGGATAGGAGCTTCCGTGACTTTCTACGGAACGGCCGTTGTGCGGCAATTTGAGATGATGGATGTTTTTACCGCCGTTGAATCTCAGGCCCTGGTTCGCTCCAGGGATAAGCTGAGAAGCCTTCAGATACTCGCGAGTTCGGGAGTAGGGCTTCCTAAAACCGTATTCACCAATTATTCAAAAGAGGTCAATAAGCTCATAGACTCTGTGGGCGGTGCCCCGCTTATCATTAAACTCTTGGAAGGAACCCAGGGGTATGGGGTGGTGCTGGCTCCCACCAAGAAAGCCGCCCAGTCAATCATTGAGGCGTTCCACAGCATGAAGGCTCGTGTGATCGTCCAGGAATTCATTCAGGAAAGTAAAGGCGCTGACATACGTGCCTTTGTAGTGGACAACAAAGTAGTTGGGGCCATGAAAAGACAGGGTAAAGAAGGAGAGTTCCGGTCGAATCTTCATCAGGGGGGATCAGGAAGCCTCATCAAACTTTCAAAAAAAGAGCGCGAAGCTGCACTTACCGCTGCCCAGGCAATGGGTTTGCCCATAGCCGGGGTGGATATGCTCCAGTCCGAGCGTGGCCCTCTAATCCTGGAAGTCAATTCATCCCCGGGACTTGAAGGGATCGAGAAAGCAACTGAAAAAGACATAGCCGGAAGCGTGGCCAGGTACGTGATCAACTCGGTTGAAGAAAAGAGGAATAAGCCCAAGCGCAGACGCAAGATCAAAAGCAATGCCTGATACCATTACGATCAACAACCAATCGATCGGCTTAGGAGAGCATACAACGATAGATTTCAGCATTGCCCGCCTGCCGACCTATACCCAGATCGATCTTCCCGTGCACATCTACCGTGCTAAGGAAGATGGGCCGGTATTGTTGCTCACCGGTGGTTTGCATGGCGATGAGATCAACGGGGTGGAGATCGTCAGAAGACTGATAGACAGTACCAAGATCATACCTGAAAAAGGAACCGTGATTGCTATCCCGATCGTCAATATCTACGGCTTTATCCAGAGCTCCAGGGGATTACCGGACGGTAAGGATATTAACCGCAGTTTTCCCGGTTCCAAACAGGGTTCTCTTGCCAAGTTATTGGCGCATACACTCATGAAGGAGATCATTCCTCATATAAGCTGCGGAATTGATTTTCATACGGGGGGAGCCAGCCGGTCCAATTATCCCCAGATCAGGGTTTCTTTTAAAGACAAACAGGCAAAAGAACTCGCCACCGCGTTTTCAGCCCCCGCTTTATTGAACTCGAAACTCATTCCCCGATCTTTCCGGAGTGCCGCGCATAAACAAGGCAAGCCCATCCTGGTTTATGAATCGGGGGAATCGCTTCGCTTTGATGAGCAGGGTATAGTGGAGGGAATCAACGGCACGCTCCGGTTAATGAAGCATCTCGGTATGATCTCCTCGGCACCCAAAAAGAACGACACTCATACTTTCTCCAAATCGGTTTGGATTCGATCCAAAAATGCAGGATTATTTCAGCCGAAGGCAGAGCTTGGTGAACTGCTGAACAGGCGCCAGATCGTAGGGTACATCAACGATCCCTACGGCGATGTTAAAACCAAAGTGTCAGCTCCCAAAGATGGTATGGTGATCGGTTTAAACTATAGCCCTGTAGTGCATAAAGGGGATGCACTCATACACTTTGCATACAATTAACTAATCAACTGAATATTGGAATACGATCTTCTCTTTACATTTATTTTGAAATCAGACTGGAAGCCATCCATTGAGTCGGGCATGTTTAGCCCCCCGGCCCTCAAAGAGGAGGGAGCTATAAGGTGTGTCACAGACGGTATGCTCGAAACATATGCCAACGAGCAGTATATAGGCGATGAGGAGATCCTGCTGATTGTCATCGATCCGCTCCGGGTTCAGGCACCCTTAAAAGAAGAAAAAGCCGACGGTGGTAAATATCCCTTGATATGCGGGAGTATTTCAATCGACTCAGTCATAGATAAAATTCCGCTTTCCAAAGGCAAAGACGGGCGTTATTCCATTTCAGTGAAGCATTTCGACTGACGGGCGCATGGACTCTTTATGCTTTATAGTCAATGAAGAGTCCAATTCAGGACGCGCAGGCAGTTACATAAGGCGTCATCAGGCGCTTATTCATGAATATTTCCCTGGGTCGGCCATACACTTTATAGCTGATCCCGCTAAACTGGAAGAAAAGTCCGTAGAGTGTTCACATCGTTACGATATTATCGTAGCCTGCGGGGGTGACGGCACGGTACATACTACAGGAAAGGCTGTATTTGAACAGGAAAAGACACTGGGTGTGATACCCGTGGGCAGCGGCAATGACTTTGCCAAAACGCTGAATCTGCGACCAGGAGCTGGCTTTGAGGAGTATCTTAAGGTAGTGAAGAATGGCCACATTCGAGCAATCGATGTGCCTACTGTGAATGATCATCCATTTCTGAATACCTACGGAATCGGATTTGATGGCCTTACCAACTACTATGCAGCATCCGGGGGCTACATAAAAGGAGGGATCAAATACACCTTTGCCGGAATCCATGCTTTTCTCACCGCCAAGACCTTTGACCTTTCCGTAAGGGGAGACCTGCACATGGAACCGACTCCGGTTTGGATGGCTGTGCTGGCTAATGGCTCCGTTGAAGGCGGGAAGTATAATGTTTCGCCCGGATCGGAAAACGATGACGGAAAGCTGGAGCTTGTGGTCGTGCCGGCATTTTCCCGATTCAGGCTGGCAATCGCTTTTCTCAGACTCACTTTAGGACAATCCATAGCAAACAGCTACAGCCAAACGTACAGCATCCGAAGGGCCGAAATTAATGCCGATCCCGAGCAATGGTCACACCGGGACGGGGAAGTGAATCGTCCTGAATCCAGCTTCCGCTTTTCGGTTGATTCCAGGAAGCTGAAAGTGATTACCGCTTAGTTCATTTATTCTTCATGATTCCTTGATACTCTCCGTCAAACATAAAGTGATGGAGGGTTGTTATGAAAAAGCCAGTCAGGATCATCGAACGAAGAACCAACCTGAATGACAGCTACCTCATCCGTTTTGAGATAGGCCTGATACTATCACTCCTGTTAGCCATTACCATAACCAGGGTAGAGTTTAGAGCTCCGGAAAACGATCCATTATACACCCTGAATACTCAGGAGGAGGTAATGGTTGAAGAGATCATTCAAACCAAACAATCCACTCATGTACCGCCGCCACCACGGCCGATGGTACCCATTGAGGTTCCTGACTACGAAGTTATTGAAGAAGAGATCTTAGATATCGATGCGGAGCTTGATCTTGATCTTCCGCTCGAAATACCTCCACCACCACCAGCAGCGCCTTCTGAAGAAGAAGCTGAAGAGGAAGAGATCTTCGTGGTCGTAGAACAGCCGCCAGTACTCATAGGTGGGATGGAGCAGCTTCAAAAAGCGATCCGGTATCCTTTAAATGCCCTCAGAGCCAATGTTGAAGGAAAAGTGGTGGTACAGTTTGTCGTTAATAAAGAGGGGAAAGTCGAGGATCCCGTGGTGGTTCGGGGCATCGGCGCAGGCTGCGATGAAGAAGCCATCAGAGTGATCAAGCAGGCCAGGTTCACACCCGGCAAGCAAAGAGGCATACCGGTATCCGTCAGGTTTGCGATACCAGTACACTTCAAGATCAGAGAAACCATCTGATGAGGCCTAAAGTATTAAGCAGGTAATTTGGACAAACTGTTCTTCAGTTCATCGAAGGTGATAGGCTTAATGAGGTAATCGGTATAATCAATTTTCGAAGCCCGTTTCCGGTTATAGGCATCCGAATTACCGGTGATAAAGATTACGGGCACCTCGTTATTAAAAGACCGGATCTCCGTCATGGCTTCAATACCATCGATCTCATCTTCAAGCATGATGTCCATGAGAATAAGATCCGGACGGAGTTCCTTTACTTTGGCTATGGCATCCTGGCCTTTAGTGACGGTTCCGGCAACTTCGAGGGATAACTTTTCAACCATTCTCGTCAGTAAAAGAGATAACACTTTGTCATCTTCAACGATTAAAACTTTCATTAAAGTTAGTAAGGATTAAAGAGTTCGGGGAGTATACGAATTAATAGACTTGAAAAGACCAACGGTGTAGAATTATAATCGGAGGCCTCTATGTGTTGTATAATATATATTATGTAAAGTTACTTTTATTCCAGCTCAGTTAATACTTCTATGATCCTGTCCAGGTCCGGCATTTTACCGGCGTCTTCCAGTACCTCGGTATGTTGTACCACTCCCTCCTTGTCAATCACAAAGACGGATCTCTTGGATACACCTTTCATGCCAAAGAAATCATCATACAAGACTCCATACTTCCCTGCCGCTTCACCATTGAAGTCACTGAGCAGGGTAAAATTCAGGTTCTGTGCAGATTTGAACTCCCTGAGTACGAAAAAGGAATCCGCGCTGCTTATTCCCAGCACCTCCGCATTCAGCGAGTCGAAGATCTTCAGGTTATCACGTGTGGAACATAACTCTTCGGTACATGTGGAAGTAAAAGCCAAGGGAAAAAAAAGGAGCACTACGTTCTTTTCACCTTTAAAATCCGAGAGGCTTACATCATCACCTCTGGTGTTCTTAAGGGTGAAACCGGGTGCAATATCATTTACGTTTATGGTCATGGTGTTTTAATCATCAGTTTTTAATCTCATTCTTTTAGAAAATCCCGAAGCAATCAGTATTACTCCAATCCCCAACAGTAATACGGAAAGAGATCGGTTGGTGATCTCCGGGAGTCGGATGAACCAGAACAATACAAAAGAGACCGCGCATAGTCCCACTCCGGAAAGGGAATAAAATTCCTTTTCTTCACGCTTTAAATTCTCTGTGATCAAGAAAAGGAAGGCCACCGCCAGAGCTCCCCCCTGATATGTGGCAATGATCAGATCCTTGATGACCTGTGCATCTATGGTAAGAGGATAAAAAATAACACTTAATAAAGGCAGAAAGACCATATACACCGGAAAGCGGGCGAATACCGGTTTGGATTCCCTCACCAGGGCAAATAAGCCGCAGATGGCCAACACGATGGAAACCAGATTCCCCCACTCCACACCTGCCACAGGTAGCTGTTCAAACATGGAAAAGAAGCAGGAAACGATCAGGCTGACCAAAGAGACACTAAAGAAAGCGTAGGTCAGTGACTTATGCCGGATCGCTATCGAGCCGATCTTATAAGCTCCGAAGGAGGCACAACTAATCAGAAACAGATATAACCACTGTTCAACGGTCATTATCCGGGTTGTCTTTTTTCCACTTCCCTGTGAAACTGCTGGTCATTCTGATAAGCCAGTATCAGTTCCGCCATTTCTTTGAGCAGGGCGCGTTCTTTTCTTACCATTTCACTGATAAAACCGAAGAGGCTTTTACTCCCCTTCCCTACTGTAATTTCTTTTTCCCAGTCTATTACTGGCCGTTTTTCGATGAGGTTTATCAGCGCGGCCCGGTGTTTCCCTATCTTAAAAAGGACTTTCTGAACATCCTTCAGCTTTTCCGGGTCGGCTTCAAAACTTGTTTCAGGTTCCGTGTAGGCGTTGATGTTGATGGGGCGATTGGTGGTGAGTACATCCTCAATGACCGGCCGGTAATAATTTTGCTGCGCATGGTCCAGGAAAAGTAATGTTTCTATGACGGATCGTTCTCCGGAGGCCGGTTTTTTGTCAAACGGAATCGATTCTATGACGTAAGTCAATGCTTCCGCTTCGTCACCCAGATAAGATACATCATTAACCAGATTGGAAATCTGCTCTTGTGTGATCACGTAGTGTTTTTAATAAGTGGTTAATCCCAGAATTTTGATGCAGGTGTTGAATCGTTGGCGGATTGCTTCTCGATCATATCCACCAGGGAAAGACCGGTATTCCATTCCCTGTCCCGGTCCCGGACCGAATGAATGTTATTTTCTTCCTGAAAATCCCAGAATGAACCAAACTGGGTATTCTTATAAGTCCTGAGATATTCCAGTCGCTCGCTGAGGTCTTCTTTATCGACCAGCAGGCGATCCTTGTCATAAATGGCATCCTCTCTCGACTCAAAAACGATATCGTAATCCTTGCTCATCACGATGGCTTCTTCAGGACACACTTCCTCGCAGTAGCCGCAATAGATACACCGCAGCATATTGATCTCAAAGAAATCGGGATATCTTTCCTTTTCATCCTCGGTCTCTGAAGCCTGCATACTGATGGCCAGAGGCGGACATGCCCTTGCGCATAACCCACAGGCCACACATCTCTCTTTACCATTATCCTCAACCAGTACGGGCCGACCCCTGAAGATGGCGGGCGGGGTCCACTTTTCTTCCGGATAGTTCATGGTGAACTTTGGCTTGAACATCTGCTTGAAGGTGTAGATCAGCCCCTTGAAAATCTCGGGGAGATAAAGCCTTTCCAGAAAATTAAGTTTGCGTTCTCTCTTATAGTTGCTGTTAAGCGCGTTGAGAACTGGTTTTTCGAGATTCTTAGCCATCAGGTTTGCTTGAAGAAAGTTTCGAATTAGCGCCCAAAAATAAACCTTTGTACCGACAGCATCAAAGTTTATTCTGTGCTTTTATGAATTATTTTTGGCGGAAAACCATGGTAATGGGAACGCCTTTAAAGCCGTAGCGTTCCCTCAGCTGGTTTTCGATAAAACGCCGGTAATTCGGCGGAAGCTCCTGCGGGCTGTTCATGAAAAATTTAAACACGGGCGGATTGGTCTTTACCTGTGTGGCATACTGGATCTTAAGCTGCCTTCCTCTTTTCATTGGCAAGGGACGCATACTCAGAATGTCTTCCACAAAGTTGTTGAATTCGGAAGTCGGAATCTCCTTTTTTCTTTCCTGTATTACTTCTTCAACCAGATCCATCACTTTGTGGATCCTTTTTTTGTTAAGGGCCGATATGGTCAGTATCGGGATGTAGTCCATGAGGGGAACGGACTCGTAGATGTAATCCTCGAATTCCTGCACCGTGTTGGTGTCTTTCTCCGGAACCAGGTCCCACTTATTGAGCACAATGAGCAGGCCTTTGTTGTACTTTTCGGCTTCCCTCAACACCCTTTTGTCCTGATCCTCAAAGCCGCGCATGGCATCCAGCATCAGTACGGCCACATCGCATTCTTCGATGGCGCGGGCGGTCCTGACCGTACTGTAAAACTCGATGTTTTCCTTCACCTTGGTCCGCTTTCTCAAACCGGCGGTATCCACCAGCAGGTAATCCTTACCATTGTAATTGAAGCGGCTGTTTATGGTATCCCGGGTGGTTCCGGCAATGTCAGTCACGATTGACCGCTCATCATTCAGTAATGCATTCACAAGGCTGCTTTTCCCCACATTAGGGCGTCCGATGAACGCGACTTTCGGTATGCGCTCGTCTTCTTCTTCCTCCGATTCGGGCAGAAGCTCAACCACCCGGTCCAGCAGATCACCACTGCCTGTGCCGCTGATGGCGGATACCGGATAAATCTCTTCGAAACCCAGTTCATAAAACTCGGCGGCATTCATACGCCGCTCCTCGTTATCGGCCTTATTGGCCACTATGATCACCGGTTTCTCCTGCTGGCGCAGCAGATCCGCCACAGATTTATCCAGTGTATTGATGCCGTGCTCAGCATCTACCACAAACAGGATCACATCCGATTCTTCGAGCGCGATATGGACCTGCTCGCGGATACCGACCACCATCACGTCCATGTCGTCGGGCAGGTAGCCCCCGGTATCAATAACACTGAAGTCCGTACCATTCCAGTAAGACTTACCGTAGTGGCGGTCTCTGGTTACCCCGTACTCGTCATGGACGATGGCTTTCCGGCTGCCGATCAGTCGATTAAAAATAGTGGATTTGCCTACATTCGGACGGCCTACAATGGAAACTACTGGGAGCATTTCTGGTTTTGTATTCTTAGATTAACGGGCGCAAAAATACACATTTATTACCACTTATCAGCAATTATGCTTCAAAGCTTTTATAACAGTCTGGGCTTCTTTGGCGCACTCATTTTATCCTTCGTGTTGTTTGTGCTTTTTATTCTCTGGATGTCCGGATTGGCAGGGATCACGCTTCCGGTTGACGGAGGGAAGCCCCGCGGCTCGAAAGTACAGGTGATTGCTGCCGTGCTTATCCCGGTTTACCCGATCTGCTGGATTTTTTACGAAATGTACCACCAGCGGAGATTCATGAAGAAGGACGGCAATAAGCTAGACGCCTGATATCCGGTGGTCACCGCTTTCGGGTAAGGCTGTTGTTTGTTCTTCCTCGAGCCTCCACTCCTCCAGAACCCTGCTTCCAAGTTCATCCAAAAAGCGGCTGGGCTGTGTGAAATAATCTCCGTAAACCGACTGAGCCAGTGCGGGATAGCTGTAATACAGCATCTCCTTAGCGCGTGTGGTGGCAACATACAGCAGCCGCAGTTCTTCGTCCAGCTGCTCTTCGTCTTCCACGGAATAAGCGGAGGGAATGATGCCATCGAGGCATTGAATGATGAAAACATGTCTCCATTCAAGGCCTTTCGCGGAATGAATTGTACTCAGCACTAAAGGCGCCTCTTCGTTCACCCTGGACTCTGTCTCAACCGCCGTTGCCGTAATGGGATCCAAAGCAAGATCCTCCAGCATGCCGGAGAGGGTTCCGAATCCTTCTGCAATCTGTATGAATGCTTCCAGGTCTTTCAGCCGCTTTGGATAATCATCATACCGTTTCTCGCAAAATAAGCGGTAATATTCCACAATATGCTCTACCGTTTCTGAAACACTGAGCTCTTCCTCTTTAAGCATCAACAGCAGTTTGCTGAGCTGCTCGATCTGCTTCATATAGGACTTGCTGACCGTGTCCGACATGTTCAGTTGATAAGGGTTCTTTGCCAGCCTGATCCATTCAAAGAGATCCTGGGCGGTCTTGGGCCCGATCCCGTCGATCAGCATGAGCACCCGGTTCCAGGCAATGGTATCCATAGGATTTACCAGAACCCTGACATGAGCCAGAACATCTTTGACATGAGCCGCCTCGGTAAACTTCTGCCCGCCATATTTTACAAAGGGTATATTCTTGCGGTTCAGTTCAACCTCCAGATCAAAGGAATCCCTTCCGTTTCTGAACAGCACGGCGATCTCATTGAGCTCCATCCCCTGCTCCCTCAAGTGGAGCACCATCTGGGAGACAAAGCGGCTTTGGTCATGTTCGCTGGGCGCCTTCACCAGCGCGGGCAATTCTCCTTCAGGATTATTGGAAAAGAGTTTTTTATCGAACTTAAAGGCCGCCTGCTCCAGCAGTTTATTAGCCGCGTCCAAAACCTGGGGAGTAGAACGATAATTTTCTTCCAGCTTGATGACCCTCGTCCCGGGAAACATCTCCGGAAATGCCATGATGTTCTGATGATCCGCGCCCCGGAATGAATAGATACTCTGAGCATCATCACCCACGGCCATGACATTGCCATGAACACTCGAGAATAGTTTTGTCAGCTCGGCCTGTAGTTTGTTGGTGTCCTGATATTCATCCACCATCACATGATGGTGCTCCGAGGCCGTTTTGATTCTGATGTCCTCATGCTGTTCAAGAAGTTCCTTCGTTCTTACGAGCAGGTCATCGAAGTCCATCACGTAGTTTCTTTCTTTATACTCCGTATAGCCTTCGTATACCTTCTCAATGTCATCCACGCGTTCAGCAAACTGAGGATATTGCCCCGTCACGACCACCCGCATATCCAGATGTTTATTGACGGAAGTACTGATCATACTCAGAAGGGTGTTTTTGTTCGGAAAGCGTTTATTCTTCTTATGGAGATTGAGCTGTGTCCGGACAAACTGAATGACCTCTAAAGCGTCTGCCGTATCAATGATGGTAAAGTCCTTGGGGTATCCGATCTTATCCGCGTACCGGTGCAAGAGCTGGCTGCAATAAAAGTGAAAGGTCCCTCCTTTTATTCTCTTGCAGCGGTCATCGAGAATGGAGCTGGCTCTTGATATCATCTGGCCGGCCGACCTCCGGGTAAAGGTGAGCAAAAGGATACGGGAAGGATCCACACCTCCTTCCACCAGCCGTGCTACTCTGTGAACCAGCGTTCTGGTCTTGCCCGTACCGGCACCGGCCACCACTAAAGCCGGGCCCGAGTCATGAAAAACCGCCTCAAGCTGTTGTTCATTCAGTAATTCGTGATACGGTATCGTATAGTCTTCCGGCTTAAGTACCGGATCGTCCTTCCTGAGAATAAACTTTTTCATGGCCTAAAATAGGAAAGTCAGCCTATATGTAAAAATACTGTGTGAAGGCCTATCTCTTTGCAAACAATCTCTCAAAACCATGATAGGGCTTGAGAGGGATCAGTTCAAAGCGTATCAGTCCCTTTTCTACCAGGGGAAGCTCCGCCAGCCGGTCCTCAGCCTCCTTCAGGTCGCTGCATTCCAGAATAAGAATGGCTTCGGGGCGGTCGGCCCTGAAATACATCTCCCGTATCACCCCTTCTTTGTACAGCTTCCATCCTGCTTCGGCTTCATCTCTCAGATGTGGGACAAAATCACGTTTATTCAGTCCGGGAGCCTCTTGTTCGATAGCAATGATCCTCATTGGAATACTCCGATCAGAAACTGAATGTGCTCATTAAGGTCCTTGTCGATGAGCTCTGCCCCCTTTCGGATGTCTTCTCTGGAGACATTGGCCGCAAAATTGAGCGTTTTCAGTTTCTTGGTGACTGATTTAACCTTCATCCCTTCGAAGCCGGAAGGCCGCATCAGGGACACCGCATGCATGAACCCCGAGATTTCATCGCATGCAAACAGGTAGCGTTCAATTTCTTTCTCGGGATGCTTACCGGTTCGTTCCTGAGCATGAGCTTTGATCGCATCGGTTACTGATTTCGGAATATCATAGTCCGGAAAGATCTCGTTGACGGCCTTGTTCGGGTGTTCATCCGGATATTGTTCCCAGTCCAGATCGTGGAGCAGCCCTGCCGTCCACCATTCCTCCACTTCCTCTTCTGGTTTTCCAAGATTATTCGCATAGGCTTCACATGCCTGAGCCACCATCGCACAGTGGTGCCTGAGATTCTCGTTCGAAACATAGCGGCTTAAAAGCTGACGGGCCTCTTCTCTGGAAATCATAAGTTAACTGTAATTAGCTGTTTGAAAAGTATAGCAACTTTTGATATACATGGTAATCATATAAAAAAATAATCCATCCCGTCAAACAACATGGCTGCTTTGTCATTTGACATTTTACTGGTTTACGGGCTTATCCTGCTTGCGGTATTCCTGTTTGTCAATAAGCGGGTTCCTTTCGACGTGGCCTCACTCATTCTGATGGGCGTCCTGATGGTGAGCGGCATACTCACTCCCTCTGAGGGGTTATCGGGTTTCAGCAACGAGGCGACCATCACCATCGGGTGTATGTTTGTTCTGAGTGAAGGATTACGAAGGACCGGTGCCCTTAAACGAGTTGGCGATCTGTTTCTAAAGCTCGGGAAGATTCATTATATGGGAGCGCTCATCATCATTATGGGGTGTATCGGGGTGATCTCAGCTTTTATTAACAATACCGCTGCCGTCGCCATTTTCATCCCCGTGATCATCAGCCTTTCCAAAGACCTGAAAGTCAGTCCTTCTAAACTGTTAATGCCCTTATCGTTTGCAGCCATGTTCGGAGGCGTTTCAACCCTGATCGGTACATCCACCAACCTGCTCGTTAATTCTATTGCAGTGGAAAACGGCATGGAGGGATTCAGCATGTTCGAGTTTACCCCCCTGGGGCTCATCTTCTTTGTTGCAGGCTTCATTTACCTCTTTACGATCGGCCTCCGTCTCATTCCGGAGCGCAGAGGTGAGGAAGACCTTACCGACTCGTTTGAAATGCAGCATTTCCTTACGGATCTCATCATAAAGCCGGGATCTGATCTCATTGGCAAGCGGTTCAAAAGAAACGACCTCATGCCCAATCTTGATCTCGATATTATTGACATCTACGATGAAGAGGGCCATTCCAAGGCAGATCATCACGATACCACTTTTGAGGAAGGAGACGTATTGAGGATCCGTGGTAACGTGAAGGAGATCAACCGCTTGCTCAACCGCGAGGACCTGAGCATCAAACACAGGGACAAATGGACGGATCACGAGCTGGACAAAGACAACGCTCAATTGGTGGAAGCCGTAGTGGCCCCGGAATCTTCACTGGTGGATCAGCCTATCGATGAGGTGAATCTGCATGATGAATATGGTGCTTCTCTGCTGGCCGTCCGGCAAAAAGGAAATGTGCAAAACGAACAGCTGGATGAGATCCGTCTGAATGCGGGCTCCTCCCTCCTGCTTTATTGCGCCAAGGACCACATCCCGAAGATCGAATCGAATCCGGAATTCCTGATCGCTTCCGCTATTGAGTTGCCCAACTACAACCAAAGTAAGATCCCCGTGGCTTCCGGGATCATACTAAGCGTGGTACTGTTAGCTGCTTTGGGGGTTATGCCGATCGTTGTCAGCGCAGTATGCGGGGTCATCGCTATGATCCTTACCAACTGCCTCTCCAATGAGGAAGCCTGGAAGTCCATAAACTGGAAAGTTATTTTTCTGCTGGGAGGAGTACTTCCGCTTGGAATAGCCATGCAGAAAACAGGGGCTGCGGAGGTACTTGTAAACACGGTCATTCTTTCCTTTGAGTCGTTAGGACCTCACGCTATATTATCGGCATTCTTCTTTTTATCGATGATGTTAACCAACATTATATCCAATCAGGCGACGGCCGCCTTATTGGCGCCTATTGCCATCGAAGCATCGGCGCAACTCGGTATCAGTGCCGCCCCCCTGCTGGTAGCCGTTACCATGGCAGCCTCACTAAGCTTTATGACCCCCATCGGATATCAGACCAACACGATGATATTCGGCCCGGGTCAGTACACCTTCGGGGACTTTCTGAAAGTAGGAACCCCACTCAATATTCTCTTCTGGGGACTGGGGACTCTATTCATACCAATGATCTGGCCTTTTTGACATGAAGCAGCATCTTGAAAAATACCTCCCTGTTATCGGCCATATTAAGAATGCCTCCCTGTCCGATATGAAAGACGATCTGATCGCCGGACTTGCGGTGGGTATTGTTCTGATCCCCCAAAGTATGGCTTATGTCACCATCGCCGGACTGCCTCCCATCTACGGTTTATATGCCAGCCTGATACCGCTTCTCATTTATCCTGTTTTTTGCTCCAGCAGGCACCTGTCGATTGGTCCCGTGGCTATCGACATGATCATACTCGCTGCAGGGCTTGGTGCCGTGGCAGGATCGGGAGTACAGGAGAAAGTGGCGCTTGCTGTTCTCTTAGCCTTGCTTACGGGTACCTTGCAAATTCTGATGAGCATCTTCAGGCTGGGATTCATCTTTAATTTGTTTTCCCGTCCGGTGATCTCCGGTTTTACATCAGCAGCTCCGGTCATCATTATTTTCAGTCAGCTTGAGCCCGCACTGAGGACGGACCTGATCGATACTCAGTTTTTCTACCTGATCTTCATGGATCTGCTCTCAAAACTGGACCAGGTTCACTGGATATCTTTTGGATTTACAGCACTCCTGATCCTTCTGCTGGTGATCTCCAATAAACTCTCCCGGAGAATACCCGGCCTTATCCTGGTGGTTGGGGTCGTGTTAGTGACCGGGCAGTTCGTCGATTTCACCGGTTATGGCATCGCGGTTATTGGTTCCATCCCAAAAGGACTTCCAACCCCCTCTCTCCCCGGCTTTAACCCCGGCCTGATCATCGATCTGTTGCCGACGGCACTCGCGCTTGGTGTGGTACAGTTCATGACGGTGGCGGCCCTGTCCCATTCCTACTCCCGGAAATACGGATACGTGATCAATCCCAACAGAGAGCTTTTTGCGCTGGGCTCCAGTAACCTGGCAGGCGGTTTCTTCAAGGCTCCCCCCGTATCGGCCAGCTTCTCCCGTTCAGCCATTGCGGAGAAGGCCAATGGAAAAACCCCTTTGACCAATATCTTTGCGGGCCTCCTGGTTTTGCTAACCCTGCTGCTGTTCGCGGAGTATTTCAGTGTGCTGCCCGTTCCCCTGCTGGCGGCCATCATCATGGTATCCGTTGTTGGCTTGATCGATCTTAAAGAGATTCGTTTCCTGCTCAATACCAAGCGCAGAGATGCCTTTGTTGCCATGACCACCTTCGGGGCGGTGCTGGTCGTTGGAATTCAGGAGGGCATTCTGATCGGTATCGTGGTTTCTGTGCTTGCCATCCTGTATAAGCTGGCTCAACCCACGGTGGCTGAACTGGGGCTTATCCCTCATTCCCGGGTATTCCGAAACGTCAATCGTTTTGAGGAGGCGAAGGTGATCCCGGGAATCCTGATCCTCCGCATTGATGCGTCTTTCAGTTTTGTGAACGCGCAGTTCTTCAAGAACTATATACTTGAAAAAGCCTTAAGCCGCACAGACCGCCCCGAGGTCGTTATCATCGACGGCAGCACCATCAACGACCTGGATATCTCCGCTATAGATGCCTTAAAGGCGATCATCGAAACACTGAACAAGAGTGGTATCAAACTGTATATCTCGGGCTTGATCGGTCCGGTGAGGGATGTGCTGAAGGCATCCGACACCTCCCTGATTCTCAATGAAAACCGGTTTTTCCCCTCCGTTCACGATGCCGTTGAAGGAGCATTATCCAGATCTGAAGCCAAAGACGGGCAGGGACGCCTGAAGGCCTACCGGTCTCAGTCAAATTGAATGATTATTTCCTTTCCATTTCATAATTACCCCGATATATTCCCTGACGTTTGCAACGGTAAATTTTAGTCATAAGCTATAGATGATCAACGAACCCTCGTTTGCTCCCAGAGAATTTGGATGGATAGAAGTTGTTTGTGGAGGGATGTTCAGCGGCAAAACGGAAGAGCTGATCCGAAGAGCCCGGAGGGCTCATATCGCGGGACAGAATGTTGTGGTGGTAAAACCCGCTATAGATAAGCGGTACAGCGATACGGAAGTAGTTTCACATAATGAAAATGCGTTACCGAGCATCCTGGTCGATACGGCCGATCAGATCATCCTGCTTGCCGGAAATGCCAAAGTGGTCTGTATCGATGAAGCTCAGTTTTTTGATGACCGCATTGTAGAGGTGGTGAATCTCCTCGCAAATAATGGTAAAAGGGTGATCGTGGCCGGACTGGATATGGATTTTGAGGGAAAACCATTCGGGCCTATGCCCTATTTACTGGCCATCGCCGAATACGTCACCAAGCTTCATGCCGTATGTGCGGAAAGCGGAGCCATGGCAAACTTTTCCCAGCGGGTTGTAGAAGACACTTCCAAAGTATTGGTAGGCGAATATGACGCGTATGAGCCCCGGGCCCGGCATTGTTTCCGGCCATCTGTGGATCGCCGGCGCGGTAAACCCATCAAACCTTTTAAACAGGAACAGCCTGAAGACACTCCCCATCTGGCTGAAAATCCAAATATAGAACATACCTAATGGAACATATACTTCGCGGGATTCTGGGCATGATCGCGATCATCGGGATCGCTTTTCTGTTCAGCAATAACAAGAAAAAGATAAACTGGCGTCTGGTTGGAACCGGCCTCGGAATTCAGTTTCTTCTTGCCATATTTATCCTGAAATCCGAAGAACTTTCCTCCTTCTTTGGTCCGCTGGGCTGGCCCAAGAAACTCTTTGAACTGATGGCCGGATTCTTTGTGGTGGTGCTAAAGTATAGTACCGAGGGCGCGAGCTTTCTGTTCAGCTATCTGGGTAAAGGGCCGGAGTTTGAAGAAAGCGTCGGGGTTATATTTGCCTTTCAGGTACTCCCCACCATCATATTCTTTGCCTCGCTGACGGCCATACTCTACCATTACGGTGTGCTACAGTTCGTGGTGAAACTGCTTTCCAAAGGTATGCAGAAGCTTCTGGGTACTTCAGGGGCAGAAACCCTTTCTGTGATCTCAAACATTTTTGTCGGTCAAACCGAGGCCCCTCTGGTCATCAAACCTTTTATTGAAAAGATGACCAAATCTGAACTGCTAACCGTCATGACCGGGGGAATGGCCACCATTGCCGGCGGTGTGATGGCCGCCTACGTGGCCATGCTGGGGACCTCCTTCGCCGCGGCAAACGGACTTGAAATAGAAATAGCCCAACAGCTATTCGCTGAGCGGCTGCTTGGAGCCAGCCTTATGGCCGCCCCGGCCGCTTTGGTGATCGCCAAGATCTTATATCCCGAAACCAAAGAACCGGTAACGGCAGGGTCGGTTACCATGGTCGTCGAAAAGACCGATGCCAACGGAATCGATGCGGCTGCCAGCGGAGCTAGCGTCGGGCTTAAGCTCGCCTTAAATGTTGGAGCTATGTTGTTGGCCTTCATAGCATTACTAGCTATGGCAAATGGCTTCACCGGTTGGATCAGTGACCTGACAGGGCTAACCGCTGTTCTGGGCGAGCAACTGAGTATTGAAATGGTGCTGGGCTGGGTACTGGCTCCCATAGCCTGGTTAATAGGCATTCCGTGGGCCGATGCTACCAACATGGGATCCCTGCTGGGGACCAAGATTGTACTGAATGAGTTTGTGGCCTACCTGAAACTTGCCGAAGAAGTAGCGGCGGTAAATATTGGACCCAAAACCATAGCTATGGCTACCTTCGCGCTCTGCGGTTTCGCCAATTTTTCATCCATCGCCATACAGATCGGAGGCATTGGCGGCCTTGCCCCCTCCCGTAAATCCGATCTGGCTAAATTCGGGTTGAAAGCCGTCATGGCCGGTACTATGGCCAACCTGATGACCGCCACCATAGCCGGAATGCTCTATTAATATGAACAAGGGCTTCATCATACTGTCACTTTGTGTGTTATGGTCTGCCTGTACCGTGATAGAACGGCAAGAACAGGACATCATAGCGCGTGTTGGCGATGCTGAGCTCAGCAGAGCTCAGGCCCGTGCCGGTATTCCGGAAGCGGTATTCCGTCAGGACAGCCTGAAGGCCTACAACGACTATGTTAACGACTGGATCCGTAAGCAGCTTATCATACAGGAAGCCGGGCGGATAGACCTGATGGAATCTCCGGACATGCAGGCAAGACTGGGGCGAGCTGAGGAAGAAGTGATACTATCCGGCTTTAGAGACGCTGTAATGGCCTCCGTTGAAGATATCGAGGTCACCGAAGAAGAAGCCAGGGCCTACTACCAGCAGAACAGAGATAAATTCCTGCTTGACGAACGGTACATTCGTTTTCGCCATATGGTTACTTCCTCACTCAGTATGGCTGAGAATGCCAAGCGCGATCTGATGCGAGGATATGAATGGGAACGGGTTGCCCGGGCTTATTCTCTCTATCCCGAACTTAAGATCGCCGAGGCAGCCCGGTACTGGCCCGCCTCCACTGCGCTGAAGGAGTACTCGGTACTGAACCGCTACCTGCAGATCATTGGCGTCACTGAAATTTCCCTGATCGAGAACATCAACGGGCAATATCACTTCGTTCAACTTGTTGATGAACGGGCAGAAGGTGAACATCCTGACCTGGACTGGCTCATAGAGCAGATCCGGGACTGGCTGGTACTTGAAAAAAAACGCAGAGCATACAACTCATACCTCAATAATCTTTATCTTTCAGCTCAGGCAAATAATGAAATTGAAATATTGAACGTTCTGCCCGGAGATACACTAAACGTGGTACGAACGGATACCTTGAACAACATTACAGAATGATCCTACGAACACTTACCTCCCTTTTTCTATTACTCTTACTCATCAGCGGACAACCCAAAGCACAAAGTGCTGAGGTCGCCGACCGTATTGTAGCCCTGGTGAATGACAATGTTATCCTCAAATCGGATATAGACCTGGCCGTTGCCGACTATATCCGACAGGCACAGTTCAGCCAGCAAACTGTGGAGTTTTCCAAAGAAATGTGGTATTCATTTCTGGAAGCCGAAATTGACAAGTATGTGCTGCTTGAGAAAGCTCTTATCGATTCCATCACCGTTTCGGATGCCCGTGTAGAGCAGCAGATGGACAACCGCATCAACCAGCTGGTGCAGCGAGCCGGAAGCGAGCAGGCCCTGGAAAATGCCTTCGGCAAATCCATCATTCAGTTAAAAGAAGATTTCAGGGAGCAGTTCAGGGAACAGATGATCATGGAACAGGTACAGCAGCAGAAATATCTGTCTATTGAAGTCACAAGGCCGGAAGTCCGTGAGTTCTTTGAGTCCATCCCAAAGGATTCCCTGCCTACCATCCCCGAACAAGTGGCGGTTTCGCATATCGTTGCTTTGCCCCCTCCTCTTACCGATGCCAAACAGGCAGCATATGAATTCGCGGAACTGCTGCGAGACTCATTGATCAACCACGGAGTTTCGATCGAAGAGCTGGCAAGAAGGCACAGCCAGGATCCGGCCGGACCCAGAGGCGGTTTGCTCCCGATGATGGGGCTTGATGAACTCGTGCCGGAATACTCCGCGGCAGCGGCTGCTTTGCAACCGGGTGAAATTTCCGAGGTGGTTGAAACTCAGTTCGGCTTTCATGTGATCCGGTTAAACAAAAGGGTCGGTGATCAGATCGAAACAAACCATATTCTCATCAAGATCGACTCGGAGCAGATGGATGACCAGGCGGCCATTGACAAGCTTAATGCCATTCGCGACAGCCTGCTGAACGACCCTTCCCTTTCCTTCTCCAAAATGGCCATGAAGCACAGCGAAGACCCTTCAACGGCTCCTTCGGGAGGAAAGATCGTTGACCCGCAAACCGGAGAGCGCCTGATCCCCCTGACCCGCCTCGACCCTTCCCTTTACCGGGTAGTGTTGTTAATGGATGAAGTGGGCCAGATCTCAGAACCGCGCCCGTTCAACCCGAACGACGCGAATGCGGGTAAAGCCTACCGAATCGTACGGCTGGATGAACTGATACCTGAGCACGTTGCAGATTTCGAGATCGATTATGAACGGCTCAAGTCGATCGCTCTTCAACAAAAACGACAACGTATTTTTGCTGAATGGATGCAGGAGCTTCGTGATGATTTTTATATCGAATACCGCATCCCTAAACTGAATCAGCCTGAAAGCTAATGCAGGATACCAAAGACCCCGTACAACTTGCCAATGAGTTTGAACGCTCATTCAGGGCCATCAAAGAAGAGATCCATAAAGTAGTAATAGGCCAGGAAGACATCATCGACCTCTTGCTCATCAGTCTGTTCTCCAAGGGACATTGTGTACTGGTGGGTGTACCCGGTCTGGCCAAGACCCTTCTGATCCGTACACTTGCCGAAACCCTGAACCTGAGTTTTAACCGCATTCAGTTTACCCCGGACCTGATGCCCGGTGACATCACCGGTACAGAGATCATCGAAGAAGACCGGGAATCCGGTAAAAAAGCCTTTAAGTTCGTGAAGGGCCCCATTTTCGCGAATATCGTTCTTGCTGACGAAATTAACCGAACCCCACCCAAGACTCAGGCCGCCCTTCTGGAGGGAATGCAGGAATATCATGTGACCGCCGCGGGACAGCAATACGATCTGGATACACCGTTTTTTGTACTAGCGACTCAAAACCCCATTGAGCAGGAAGGCACCTATCCTCTTCCCGAAGCACAGCTTGACCGGTTCATGTTTAATGTCTGGGTTGACTACCCTTCCTTTGAAGAAGAAAAAGTAATCGTCAGCAAAACGACTTCCCCTCAGCATATTGAACTGAATGCCAAGATCGATAAGCAGAAGATCGAAGAACTGCAGGAGCTGGTTCGCAAGGTCCCGGTACCGGAAACGGTTCTGGATTATGCCGTTCGTCTGGTTGGTGCCACCCGTCCGGGTCAGCCGGGCTCCCCGGAATTTGTGAAGAAGTATTTAAGCTGGGGGGCTGGCCCAAGGGCTTCTCAGTATCTCATTTTAGGGGGTAAAGCGCGGGCCTTATCCCAAGGGCGCTTCAACGTCACTATCGAGGACATCAACGCCCTGGCCATACCTGTACTCAGACACCGCATCGTCAATAACTACGCTGCGGAAGCTGAAGGTTATACTACTGTAAAACTGATTGAAATGATCATCGATAGCCTCAGCTGATGTGGAATTTCAAGGATTACAGAATAGCATCCCCGTCTATGTCTCAGTAATCCTCTTTGCTGCGATACTTGCGCTTTCCTGGTATTCCTACCGGAAGTATTCCTCCATTTCCCCTGCGATGAAGATCCTGCTCAGTTCTCTGAGAGCTGCAGCGCTGTTGATCATCGCTGTTCTTTTACTGAATCCGTATTTCCGGTCCCTCCAAGAAGTGCAGGTAAATCCGGAGTTCGCCGTGCTTATGGACAATTCCGAAAGCCTTTCAATCCGAAAGGGTGAGTATTCTGGGGTTTCGGACTATCTGAATACGCTTGGCGCATTACAGGCCAATAAACCGGCGAACGTTGAGCTTGACTATTTCTCTTTCGGAGGAAACGTGCGTGCTGCCAGTATCGACTCTCTGAGCATCACAGAGCCCTCCACCAATCTATTTGAGGCGCTGGATTTTATCCTCTCATCTGAGAAGAGCTACACCGGGGTCCTGCTTCTTTCCGACGGGATCATAACTTATGGGAAAAACCCGGTGGTTCGTGCCGGAGAATCCCCCTTTCCCGTTCATTCGATCGCATTGGGAGACACAGCCCGCGTCATGGATATAGCTATTGGCAATATAAGCTCGAATCAGACCGGCTTTACGAATACGATCCACCCTGTTGAAGTAGAAATCAGTCAGTATGGGTTCAGGGATGAGGAATTGACGGTACGTCTGATGCGAAATGGGGAAACCGTGGCCGATGAGAGCATCAGCCTTGAAAATGGCCAGAGAAGTTACACAACGAATTTCGAACTTCAACTGGAGGAAGCCGGCTTATTTACTTATGAAGTAGTTATAGATTCGCTTGCAGGAGAATGGATTACAGACAACAACCGATCTTCGGTATCCATTGAGGTGCTGGACAGTAAGACCCGAATTCTGCATTTGGCCAGCAGCATCCATCCCGACGTGCGCGCTTTGAAATCAATGCTGCTGCAGGATGAGAACATCGAGTTGAATTCCATCTCCTACCTGGGAAACCGTCCGCCATTCAGGGATATGGAAGGCGGGCCAGCCGAATATGACCTGATCATTCTGCACGGTGCCCCTTCAGTCAGCTTCCTGGATAATGAAGTTCCCGGATGGGAGGAGATTCCAAGCCTGATGCTTGAACTGCCGTCCTCTGCCGGCGAAAGCCGGGGTCAGTCCTACAGCCTCATTGAAGATCTTTCCGGAAACGGGTATTCGGTTTCTTTGTTCAGTGAGCTTTCGGCGGAGGGTCATCCCATTCTGGAGCTTCCTGACATTGCCCCGGACCGACTGCCTCCTTTGACCGGAAGCATCCGCACCAGGCTTACCGAAGCAGATGCCCTCACGCTCCTGGGCATCACCTTTCAGGGACTGGAGACCAATGCCGACCTGCTTGCGGTACAGGAACGCGGAAATATCAGAAGAGCACATGTCTCGGCCTATGGATGGTATATGCTTGCTCAAAGCACGAGTCCGGAAGTCCGGGAGCTCTACACGGAGCTTTTCAATAACATTGTGAGCTGGACCTCCACCGATCCGGACAACCGGCTCCTGAAGGTCTCCCCTTCCAGGATCGAGTTTTCAGTTACGGAGGCAGCAACCATCAACGCCAGCCTGATCAATGAAAACGGGGACGTGGAAGACGATGCGAACATTGAAATTACCCTTGTTTCAGATGAACTGACCGCTTCTTATACCATGAACAACAATGGCGGAGGGAATTACCGGCTGCAGATCCCTTCTCTGCCTGCAGGCAAATATCAGTACCGGGCTGTGGCTTCTAAGGGCAGCAGGGTCATTGAATCTCAGGAAGGGGAATTCCTGATCTCTGATTCAAGCACTGAACTGGCCAATACCATGAGAAACGATCAGCTCCTGAGAGGAATATCCGGAAACTCAAACGGCGTTTTTATTCCTTATACCGATGTCGGGGCTCTGTGGGACAGCCTGGAATCGGGCTATGAACTGGCTAGCAACACCGAGCTTGTGGAAAGCTACTTTTTCCCGGTTCGGTCACCGCTCTGGTTTCTGATCGTGATCGGATTGCTTGGCGCGGAGTGGTTTATCCGCAAGAAATACGCTCTTCCCTGATCAGTATTCGCGAACCTTTACCGTTCCGTTTCCCACACTGGTCAATTCAACGATGAAGATCTTCCCGTACTCATCTTCACCAAGCTGCTCAAACCTGTCTTCCCCAAGCATCATATTTACAAAAAAAGGCGTGGTGTTGGAGTGTCCCAATATGAGAACCACTCCTCCTCTGTGGTCCTCTACCCAGCTTTCAGCGAGTCCGGCAGGGTCCTCAAAGCCGTAATCCTGTATATCCAGTCCGAATTGCTTGGCCACAGGTTCAGCGGTTAACCGGGTTCGCTTGTAGGGAGTGGAATAGATCGCGGTAAGCTGATAGTCTTTTGTCAACAAGTCCTTCAGTTTCAGGGCTCTCTCCTGGCCTTCATTGTTCAAGGTCGGATCGCGCGGATCATCGTTGGCTTTTTCAGCATGTCTTACAAAAATGAGCGTGGTCTTCTCAGGACCGGGCTGATCCTGCGCTTTCAGTGAATAGCTTCCGAAAACAATCAGACAAAGTAGTAACAGAAATTTTTTCATGGGAACTCCATTTTTCTTCAATATATACAAAAGGCCGACCTCACGGTCAGCCTTTAGATAGTTTTACAAGTTTTTGGAGCTTAACGCTTTACCATAGCTACGATAAAGCCAACGACCGCTATGATGCCGATTCCGAACAGCACGATCAGTGCTCCGGAAACCGGTTTGGAGCGATCTCTCCAGTCATCCACTTTTGTATCGATGGCGGCTATTTGCGAGGCGGTCAGCACATCACCTTCCACAAGGTAACGGTTCCATTCGTCCATCACTTTTGATGTCCAGAATTCACTGAACACCTTAAACTCATCGTAGGCGGTGCTGGTCAGGATATTCTCATCGCTTTGCGCTGTGGATTCCGAAACAAAAGCATCCAGTGAGCGGAAAAAGCTTTCACTGTTATCAAATGCTCCGATATCCACTCCCTGCGCTTCCATATAATCATCCAGCGAGGCCCACATGGAGTGAGACACGGTAGCTTTCCAGTCTTTCAGATCCTGCCGGATTTCATTCTTCCAGCCATTGCGGTTGTCAGCGCCATAGATGACCACCAATTCGTCTCCGATCTGGTTCCATGCCTCATCAACTTTTCGCTGAAGAGCATACATCCTCAGATAATCTTCAATATTCAGCGAGTTACCGCTTGCTTTCAATGTTTCAATATTCTGGCGGATGATCGCGCTGATCATACTAAGCGGGTTATCTGCGATCTTGCCTCCTCCCTCTTTCTGCTGTCGCGCAAGCTCTTCTACGGCAGAAGGACTGAGTTCTTTGTAGGTTATGAACAAAGAATCGACTACGTCAAAGATGAATTCATCCCGCTTCTCCACACTTTCGCGGTATTCTCTTACCAGCCGAGCAAGCCTGGCTTCACTTTTCTGTGATCTCGCAATGGCCAGTCGAAGGGAGTCTGCCCGTTTGGTAAGGTTACCGATCTCCGTTCTGTACGCGCTGACTTCCTGAGAAAGCATCTGCAAACGTTCGGCCTGATTTTCGATGATCAGCAGCTTGTATTCCGCAGCTCTCGCATTACTTTTAAGGCTTGCGATGGTTGAGCTGTACGACTCCGGATATAACGCGTAATCCAGGAGCTCCGCATGATCCGCGAAATCCAGTGCAAGCTCGTCGATAGCGATGAGTAAACTGTCGGTATCCGACACGCTCTTCGTTTCACCAATAGCCTTTTCGATCTCAGAAACGCGATTCTCAAATTCCTTCTTGATCTCGTAATCAGATTGCTGTGCCTGTACCAGTGATCCGGCAAATAACATCAGCAGCAGTGCTGCTACACTTGTTTTGTACATCTTCATGACTGTTTCTCCCTGTTTTGAATTCCTTTCTGGTTCATGGTGACTGTTTTGGTCGTCTCCCGGTCAATGAGCATCACATAGGGAGCTCTCAGATTAAAAGCCGGGGCAACCAGTCCGCTCTCCGAAACCCTGATCTTGTTTTTGAGCTTCATACCGCTTTTTATGGGCTCCATCACATACACATTCGAAAAACCGTCAGCCGTAATGAAGTAGAATCCGGCCGTATTCCGTATCAGGCGAACTTCCTTAACTTTTACGGAAGAGCTGTCCTGGAATTCTTCATACTGAAATGGAAGGATGTTGAATGATAGTGCATGACGCGCATCATACACTTCCCCGTTTTCATCGGGATGAAGCACGCTCTCTATCTGCTGTGCATAGTCAACGTCTTTTACCACAAAAGTGCGGCAGGCAGTGCCAACCAGCAACAGGATCAGAAGAAATAATATCGGCCTGAAAAGTAGTTTCATTGTCGCCTCCTTAATGATTGCTTTAGTTACAATGCATTATAGTCGGCGCGAAGCGGAATGTTCCTCAGAGCACGATGATACTTTCGGTCTGAACCTCCTTAAGCAATTCTCTCCCGTTCAAAAACCCCAGTTCAATGATGAAGGAGTACCCAATGACCTCTCCCCCCAAACGTTCAACCAGTCGGGTGGCGGCAGCAGCGGTTCCGCCCGTTGCAATCAGGTCGTCATGAATAACTACGCGGGCACCCTCCCGGATCGCGTCCTTGTGCATTTCCACACTGTCGGTTCCGTATTCAAGCTCATAGCTTTCAGAGATAACCTCGGCAGGCAGTTTGCCTGGCTTTCTGACGGGTACGAATGCTGCATCGAGTACGGCGGCTATATTCGTTCCGAAAAGAAAGCCCCTGGATTCCAGTCCTACGATTACATCCACCTCTTTTGACATATAAGGATCGGCCAGGGCCAGTGTGGTAAGCTTTAAGGCCTTTTTATCGGCCAGCAGCGTAGTGATATCCTTAAACTGGATGCCGGGTTTCGGAAAATCAGGAATGGTGCGTATCACACCGGAGAGATATTCAGGGATGTTTTCTATATCCATGCGTCTTATTTTGTACTCGATTTCAGCAAACGGCAAAAGATAACTAAACACACTGCATGAACGAAACAGAACCTGCCCTTTGGCAACCCCATCAGCAGTCTATGGCCAGGGCGGTCCTGCTGGCCGAGGAAGCCGCAGCTGCGGGGGAAGTACCTGTCGGCGCTATAATCATAGATGGTGATCAGAACATTTTGGGCAAAGGCTATAATCAGGTGGAAACCCTGAACGATCCTACAGCTCACGCGGAAATGATCGCCCTTTCAGCCGCCTTTGAAAGTCTGGGATCCAAATATCTGGAGGGATGTACCCTCTATGTGACCCTGGAACCCTGCCCCATGTGTGCCGGAGCTTTGGTCTGGAGCAAGATCGACCGGGTGGTATTCGGAGCCTCCGATCCGCGTGCCGGAGCCTGTGGGTCGGTATTCAATATCTCTTCCAATAAGCAGCTTAACCATCGCCTGGAAGTCGTTCAGGGAGTACTTGAAGCTGATTGTGAGCATCTTCTGAAAGAGTTTTTCCAGGCAAGGAGGGCTTAGCTCCGGAGTGTGGAGATCATATGGGCCACGGAAGGGACTTCCACCCCTTTGTTGCTATTTATCCTGCCTATTTCGAAGGCAATGCTCCATTGACGGGCCAGGATTTTTACCGCGTCGGCAAAGGAGTACCTGGGATCGTAGATGTTTGTTGACTCCGAGCTAACCCCGTTCAGCTCAATGATCTTTATATTCCTGCCTTTTCTGAGATCCTCAGCGGAGGCCACTTTCAGATCATAACGGCCAAAGTAAAAGCCGTCAAAACTCTGGCTCACACGATCGATGGCCGAGTGAAGTTCAGGAGTGACCATATCCGAAGCATCATAAAAGAGTGCTCCGCGGGAATGGGTTCCTAACTCTACAAGTTGTATTTCCTCCTCTTTCTCCGGCACCGAATAGAGATGGTCATAGTGCTTATCCAAGTGGGTTCCGGCCAGACAGACAGCCCGGGGATCGTGCAGAATCAGGTGTTCCAGAGTATGCACCCCATCCCCTTTAATCGTCAATAGTTCTTTTCTGGTGATTGAAAAGATCTGTCCTTTTGGCTGACCGGGATACCGGTAATAAAACACCCCGTATTCCTCTCCGGAAACATATTCCTGAAGAAGATAGTCTTCTTCGATCAGACTGAGTTTCTCTTCAAGTTCTTTTTTGTCATGGATGATGTACACTCCTTTCCCCCGTTCCCCCACATCCGGTTTCAACACAACCGGAAAGCTCAGGCCGTGTTCATCCATAAAGTTGAGGCAGCAGTCCAGTTTCTTCCCTGGATCAAGTACATTCTCTATTCTGATGAAACGGGCAACGGAATCGGTATCCCCGATGCCTTCCAGTATCCCCGACTTGGACTCCCCTTTAAGACCTCCTTCTTCTATGGCCGGATTAGCCGCTGCAAAAACAGTCAGGCTTCGATGCTTTATCCACAGATAGCAAATGTAGAGAACCACCGGTGCATAGATCATATACGCAGGCCAGAACTCCCACCTGGTCCATTTCCGGAACTTCCCGTAAAGAAGCCTCCGGCCCCGGTATGTCAGCATTGGTATAAAGAACTTGATCAGCGAAAAAATGAACAGGACGATGCCAATCAACACCCACACAGCATATTCCTGATAAACATAAAAATAGCCGATTAATTCCTGTCCGATAAGCATCGCAAGCCCCACCAGAGCAGGAGTCCAGAGCAGTGAAGCAACCCCGAAATAGAGTATGAAGGTCCAGAAACTTGCTCCAATGATACCCGCACTCACATAGGTGGGAAAGCGGGTTCCCGGTATAAAACGACTGGCGATGATGATCATCGGCCCCCTGGCCTCAAACCAGTAATATGACTTATCCAGATCCTTTTGGCTGATGAACCACTTAAATGGTGCACGACGGACGGCTTCTGCCCCCAGCCACCGGCCGGCCAGATACAACAGAATATCTCCTGCAAAAATACCGATCAATCCTGCGAACATGGCAGACCAGAAACTCATGATCCCCCTGGCTGCGAGCAATCCGGCCCCGATGCAGGCCAGGTCTTCCGATATAAAGGTCGAAAAGATGATCAGCAACATAAGGCCGATCAAGGTCCAGCCTTCTGCCCGTACCACATGCTCATTGGAAAAGGGAAGCCTGGACTGCACTTCCCGCAGAATGCTTGAGGGTTTCCCGGGTTCTGAACCAATCACAGCGACGAGCTCCCGGGAGTCAGCAGCCACAATCAAATCTGACTGAGGGATCAACCGATGGATCTCTGCGGCCACGCTGTAGTTATAATCCCCCAGGTCTTCACTTAATATGATCCTGACCGGGACCTTCAGTCGCTGATAGTTTTTCCTCACTTCCCTGAAATCCGTCTCCATATAAGCCCTGGCACGGTGGTATCTCTGCTCAGAGAGTAGTCCGAAATGCGGGATGAGATAATACCTCCCCCATTCCAGAACCGCCTTTGCCGTGTACAGGGCTTTGTTGAGTTGTGTTCCGCCCAGCGCCTCATATTCCGGGATCCCAACGGGATTGATCAGTGTCAGCGAACTGATATACTCCGAAGCTTCACTGCCAAATTCAGCGGCTATGGTTGTGCCGAAGCCGTAGGCCACAAGCGGGACGGGAGCGTTGTTGTGCACATAGGAAGACAGAAGTGAGGCCTTATACCTGGCCGGGTACGCTGCTCCGTTATCGGGCGTATTCGCATTCAGCTCTGAAGCTAACAGGACCACTACAGAGTCAGAATCCAGGTACTGATACCAGGTTTCCCGGTCCTGATCGAAGCCGGTTAATAAAACCCAATGGGCGAAAGCGTTGTTCGGATCCGGTAGGTTTGCTGCCGGTTCCTCAGTAAACTGAAGGCAGGCGTATGAAGCTCCGGTAAAAATCAGGTAGATCAGTATCCAGCCTTTCCAGCTCTTTAACACCGAGTTCAGAAAGCCGGACATGTATTCAGGAGGCCTTGACGGATTTTTGTTTCTCGTACTTCAAGGTGGATGGTGCCACCCCGAAGTCTTCATCCGTTTCAATGCCCATTGTTTTCAGGATGAGTGCGATCAAGGCATAGTGATGGACGGTGTGGCTGATCAGAAACTGAAGTTCTCTGCGTACACTCGACTCGCTCCAGGGTGACTCTTTTTCTCCGATGCTCTCATTGCTTTGAATTTCGATCTTCCTGTCAATGAGATGCGGCTGTTCCACAAATACTTGCAGTGAATCAATAACCGAACGCATGGTTGTAATGGCAAAAGTGCGGTCGGTCTCCAACCGGAGGTCACGGTCCCGGTCGTCATAGTTTATCTTTTCGGAATAGCCGTCAATCAGACTTTGATAGTGTTCCAGAATATGCCTGAAGTGGCGGCCAATACCGCTTTTGAAATACTTACCGTTGTTGAAGGCGTACTGTTCGTCTTCTATGGAATTAAGCAGATCGATTCCCTGCTTCAGGAAATGAATGTTCGACTTAACTACTAAGGTATTTTTTGGCATAATCAGAATAGTCGATTACGGGGTCAAAATTAGAGGCTACTCCTTCAAATAATAGCTGAGCGAGCTGCTTGCGGTCTGAATGAGTTACGGGATTCGCGCCAAAAGTTATGGTTCCAAAGATCTTTTTCAACTTTAAGAGATCGAAAAAATGAGTGATAAATCCGGCATCCCCCCACCAGCATACGGACTCATAAGCGGGAATTTCGCCTTCGGGGGTAGAATACGTAATTGTAGCATAAAAAACGGGCATTTCTTGCTCCGCAGGGTATGCTAAAAGAGAAGCTTTGAAGGGCATCACTTCGTATCCGGGGCTGGTTGTGCCTTCAGGAAAAAGCAACAGGCCCTGCTTAGTATCTATATTTTCGGAAATCAGCTTGTTGACCCTTTTTACATCGGTTCGGCGGCTTCGATCGACGAACAGCATTCCGATCGTGCGGGTCATAAAGCCAAAGACCGGCCAGCTCATGACTTCGCTCTTGGCAATGAACAGGCACTTCAGCTCAGAGATGAGCATCATGATGTCGAGGTAGCTCAGGTGATTCGAAACGATGAAAAAAGGAGGATCGGGTGCTTCTCCCTCCACTTTCACCTCTAGCCCGATGATAGCACAGGTCATCTTTCCCCAGAGGCTCAGAAAATAAGCTTTCCAGCCATTGGTGTTCAGTCCGGTAAGCCCCACCATGACTCCCGGAATGATCATCAGATAGCAAAAAAGGGTAGCCAGCGCAATCAGTAAGAGTTTAACAAACGCCCGAAGAGATCTCATGAAGGAATCTAAGAAAATCTATTTTAAAAACAGGGCTTTGGTATCCTCTGAAATGCCTTCAATATCCAGCAGGATGAGAAAATCGATGGTTTTAAAAGTCTGGTCAAGAGCCGGGGGACTGCAGACTTTGCAACCAAGGTCAAGATACATCCTGAATAACTGCGGGAGCTTTATTACCCCCTCAAAATTGCCCTCTGATTTACTTATACACTCAAATTCGGGCGTGACCCCGATAAAAAACTCGGGATGCATATGCCCCGACTCCTTCAGGTGCTCATAA
This sequence comes from Balneola sp., assembly GCA_965267385.1. Taxonomy (GTDB): domain Bacteria; phylum Bacteroidota; class Rhodothermia; order Balneolales; family Balneolaceae; genus Balneola. The sequence goes on along the minus strand of OZ253957.1, from coordinate 1,231,307 downwards.
CAGGCAACGCCTTCATCGGGGTTCTGACTGGTAATGGAGCAGCATCCGAACAAATATCGTTTCCCGGACTGCAACATATAGCGTGCCAGGCCACGCCAAAGCAAATACAGCACCCGGCCGTTTCTGTGTTCAATATCTATGCAGGCTCTTCCGAGTTCAAAAGCATCACTGAGAACATAATCCGGAAAAGCACTGATCCGGTATTCATTCTCGGTGTAAAACCCGTGTCCCTTCTCCGCCTGATCATTGTCCTGCATCCGGTAGGTACCAACCACTTCCTTCGTTTCATTCTCGATCACGATCAGATGATCACAGTATTCGTCGTATTGGTCCTCATCCATCCTGGTCTTGTACGACTCATCCAGCCCCTCTCCTAACTCAATATTGAAGACATAGAATCGTAACCGAAGCGCAGCCTCTATCTCTTCCCGGTTCCTGGCAAGCCTCGCTGTATATTTGTGGCTGGTGATCTCAAAATCTTTTCTCTGGTCGATAACAGAATTGCTTTTTTTGGTGGTCATAAGGAAGTTTTTTGTGAAAATACTTCGCTCATTTAAAGACATCGTCACCAAATATTTAACCAGATGTGAAGCTAATTTCAACCGAAACTTTTAGGATGAAGGAATCGAAAGTGATTGCTAACTTGTTTAAGGAGCATGCTTTACTATAAGGAGTATAAACATAAAGATTCTGACCAGTGGGTCGTATTCGTTCATGGAGCAGGCGGAAGCTCTTCCATTTGGTTTAATCAGATCAAAGCTTTTAAGAAATACTTCAATATTCTGCTGGTGGATCTGAGGGGACATGGCAAATCCAAAGACCTGCTTCAAAAATATTATGAAGAAAACTATTCCTTCGAGAATATAAGCAAGGACATACTGGATGTACTGGACCACCTCCAGATTCAGAAAGCTCATTTTGTGGGAGTTTCATTAGGTACCATCATTATCCGTACTTTGGGCGAAATCGCTCCTGAGCGGGTACAATCAGCCATTCTGTGCGGCGCCATTACCCGGCTTAATATCCGCTCCAGGATCCTGGTTTTTATCGGGCACCTGTTTAAACGCGTTGTTCCGTATATGTGGCTCTATCGTTTTTTTGCATGGATCATCATGCCCCGAAAGCGTCATGAGAAGTCGAGGAGTTTGTTCATACGGGAGGCTAAGAAACTCTATCAGAAGGAGTTCCTGAAATGGTTCAAGCTAACCAACGAAGTGAATCCTCTGTTGAAGTATTTCAAGGAGAAAGAGATCTCTATCCCGATGCTGTATGTGATGGGCGAGGAAGATTATATGTTTCTCCCTCCGGTACGACAAATCGTGGAATCGCACACCTCTTCCTATCTGGAGGTTATTGAAGATTGCGGCCACGTATGTAATGTAGAAAAGCCGGCTGAATTCAACCGGCTTTCCATCGATTTTCTATCTAAATATTCTTCCTGAGTACCAGGCCTCAGTCGTTGGATTTATAACGGATGTCATTTTCCATGGTGAATAGCCAGATCTCGGGATCCAGCTCAGATTGTAAGCGTTTGGTTGCGGCAACGGCCTCATCGAAATCGGAGAAACCGTAAAAAGCCACGTAATTGAAACGGTTGGAAGGGTTGTACAGAATCCGTGCCTCATACCCCCGGTTATCCAGGATCTCCTCGAAGCGGTACGCATTCTCAGGTACAATAAAAGAACCGCCTATTACGAAGAACCGAAGGTCCTTATCTTCTTCAACGGCTTCGATTTCTCCGTTTTCCTGCTTCTTTAAATACTCTTCGAGATCAAAGGCCTTGGGGACAACCACCATCAGTTCGGGATTGCTTACCGGCATACTCAGTTCTTCGGCCTGCTTGCGCTGCTCTTCCGTCAGGGTCTCCGTCGGTTTCTCGGTAGCGGTGGAATCACCGGGAGTAGTCTCCGTTTCCGTGTCTGCGGGAATGGTATCTTCCGGAGTCTTGGTTTCGGGAGTCACCCCTTTATCCCGGCCGTCATCCACCATCAAAGAATCCGCGGCCCTTCGTTCTGCCGGGGTAATATTGGGCAGTGTGGTCTGAGCTTCATCGATCAGATAATCCATGTTGTTTCGGAACCAGTCTCTCTCGGATTCAAGAACCTGGTTTTTGGTTCTCAGTTTCTCTTCAATTCGCTCAGTAAGGCTCTTTTCCAGTTCCGCCTGAATAAGAATCACCAGTTCGTTCTCGGTATAATCATGAGAGTTATAGCCGAATATGTACCGGAGACCCAGGAACCAGCCCGGAAGATCTTTCAGGATGGGGACCCCCCTTCGTACAGTACTTTCATCGGTCTGATACAAACCGGCGATGGCAGTGGCTTCGCCGTTGAGCAGAAGGGTTTCCGTTTCAGCGGTCTGCTTGTTGATGATCGTACTAACGGCATCGGGAGAGGCGGAAGAACGCTCAACGTTCAGATCCAGATGGATGAAAGTGGTGTCGTTATCTTCGATTACGGTCGGAGTAACGAGCAGGATCGTACCGGTGCTGAAGAACTCGTCGGTTACATTCCCGGCAAAGTCGCGCTGTTTAATGGAAAAGTCCTGCCCCACCTGAATCCGTCCTTCTTTACCATCGACCACTTTGATCGAAGGAGTGGCAAGGGTTCGGCCCAGGTTATTGGATTCGAAAGCACTGAATAAGGCCTGTACACTCACAGGGCCTACTTCCCCGAAGTTGACGAGGGCGTTAAATACATTCTGAGAAACCTGATTGGCATTGGAAGAGCTGATGGACACGAACTGATCGGTAAACGCCGTTTCCGGGAGTTCCCCCTCTCCTTCACTGGATACATAATCCGCCACGTTTGCTGGCACATTGCTGGACAACGTGGACCAGTCAATACCGATCTCTTCAAGAGCCCGGCGGTTTCCTTCAAAGAAGGTGGCGTTGATGCGGATTTCACGAGTGTCTTTGGTAGCCAGAGTGGTGGCGGCTCCCGGCAGCACTCCTCCCTGTTGCCCCGGAGTGCCCTGTGTTTCTGCGAGTCCTGCTTCTGCGGACACGACAGGCCGGCGAACCAGGTAATACTCCTCGTAGGGTACCAACTCAAGATTCTGGAACTGAATGATGTACCGGAGTGCTTCTTTCCAGTGCATTGCGGGCAGGGTTACGCCGATCTCTCCGGAATACTCAGACTGATCCACAATGAACTTCTCTTCATATTCCTGAGCAAACTGATTGATGATCTCGATTGCCTCCACAAAAGAAGTGGACCGGTCAAAGGTTATGATCTCATCGGGATTGGTGTATTCCCTGAACGGAAGTTCGTCCTGCGCATAGGCCGTGGTTGAGTAAACTCCAAGTATTGCTACCAGGAGCATTAGGCACTTACTGTATTGGGTAATTATGCTGGCTGTAGATTTCATCTTTCCACCTTCATAGTGAATAATTCCTGTATTCCGCCTTTGTCCAGGTTAAAAATAACCTCTCTGTTTGCTGTGTCTATGGATTCCAGATATCCCAGGTACACTTTGTCTCCTACCTTTAAGGTATGCCTTTTCCCGTCACCATCAACCAGAAATACGCGGCTGCCGGTCATCCCCAACAAACGGGAGTCCTGCACGTCAACCAGTCCTTCGGTATTGGGCGGCACATCGTTTAAAATAAGAGGTTTAAACGGATTAAAAACTGATATGTCTTCATTAAACCTGATCGGTTCCAGTCCCGAATCCGGATTTTCGTAACTCCCCCTTCGATAGTAACTCTGGAGTTTAAAAGAAAAATCAACGTATTCAATTTCTTCAATGTCATTTCCGGGGATCACGGACACCGTTGAGACCTTATTCAGAAGCTCGCTGTTTTCAAGCTTGTTCATAAACGTCACAAAGTCACGGTAAACCCCCACTCCCTGCACATCGGAATTCACGATCCCGTACTGCTCCTCCTGGGTAGAATCGGCAAATACAAAGTCAAAATACAGTTCCAGATCGTCGCCGTTCAGCTCGCTCAGGTAATCGTAAATATCATCCGGATCATTGGAAGTAAAAAGAGCTTTATCATAACCAAGAACGATATCCCGGGCGAGGTTGTACCTGTTCAACAGGTCCGGGTATTGATCACTGATAGACTTTTTGGACTCATAATCCTGCTGGGTTACCTGTAACTCGGTGTTCAATTCCTCAATAATGCCTTCCTGATAAAACTTCGTAAAGCCCAGTCCCGCCCCAACGAACAAAAACAGTGTAACGAGAAGAATAATGGTATTTCGTAATGCGTATGACATATATGGTTAATTACCTAATACCTCATTTAGTCCTTTAGCACTTTCAGGAGTATAAATCTCGGGATCTGCAACAACCTCGGAGATCTCATACTGGAAGGAGTACACATCCTTTTCCCGAATAGTGGCCCTGGAAACGTCGATCAGCACTGCATTGGAGAACATATCCGCTATCATCGGGATCCTGTTTCGATACAGCGAATAGCCCTGCAGTTCTATGACGCCGCTCCGCTCATCAACATTCAGGAAAGTGATCCATATCGAATCGATATCATCAATTCCACGGTTGATGATATCCAGATTTGTGGACCAGGTAAGCGTTCCCGCACTCAGATCGTCCAGTAATTCCAGTTGATTTTGAATGCCCGACAGGTCTGAACTCACCCGATTGTACTCATTGACCGTGGGTTCCAGCGCCATGATTTCAAGTTTCAGGTTACTGATCTCATTTTCCAGCCGGTCTATCTCCGCGGAATTGGATACATAGAAAAAGTTCGTGATCGGAAATACCGCCAGAATCAAAAATAACAGAAGGAAACCATGCCACTGCAGTTTAAAGATCTTTTGACGATCCTTAACATAATTCGGAAGGAAACTTATCTGCGGGAAGTGCTCCTTCTGGAAACCCGCCGATGCCCAAGCCATCCCGATTGCCGTTGTAAATGAAGCAACGGTTGACGGCTCAAACTCCTCGACTTCAAAGATATTCTCGTCGAAGGTGAATTCTTCCGTGTCTATATCCGGAAAACGGTCCTGAAAGAACTCCACCGCCTCGGAGCCCATGGTGTTATTGCAAAGGATGATCTTATCCAGGTTGGGAACCTCGCCCGTATCCAGCTGGAACAGAATTTTACTGAATACGGTATTCAGGAACTTCCGCGAACGCGTTCCTTCAGTAATGATGGGCGATACGATCCACAACTGATCCCCTTTCATAAACAGGATCCGGCAGCTGGTCTCGCTGTACTGGATCAGGGCGGTTATGGTGTCAGGGTCCAGCTCGTAATTGGCCCGGATAAGACCAATAAGCAAGGCTTCATCGGGAAGGATCTCATCGATAAAGAGTTTTCCGCGATAGAGATTCTGCGTCCGGTCGATCAGCTGAAGCGCCTGCGGCTCATCATCTACGGAGGCCAGTAACAGTGCCCCATCGTCTCTGACTGTGTAGGAATAAAAATCTTCTCCTTTAGGAGTACCGTGCAGCGACTCCAGCCGGTCGTCCACGATAACTTTCAGGTCCTTCTTCTTGATCTCGGAGAAATTGACATCCTTCAGGATCTGAAAGATGGTGGAGCCGGCCGGAATGTTAAGGCCTACCCGTACTTTCTTAGGGTCAATAGAGCTCAGAAGGTTGTACAGCAGCAATTCGTTGGAAGCGGGTGCTTCTCCACCACTTTCTTCCACCATGTCCATATCCACAAGCTCGTCATCCCCGCCCTCATCCAGATCCAGGTCAAAATCAAGATCCAGGTCATCTTCACCGGCATCCGTGGTATTTTCTTCCGTTTCGGAATCGTCCGGCTGATCATCAATTCCGAAAATACTTTCATCTTCAAGGCCGTCATCAAAAGAATCAAAGACGTCTTCCACCGGTTCGTCGGAGGATCCCGATTTTTCCAGAGGCTCAATTAATTTGACCTTATCAAGCTTAACGAGCGATGCCCTCTTGCCAGAGACTCTGATCCGCGCAATTTTAAGCGAGTCATCTTCCAGTACGATGCCGGTATATATTTTCTTCCCTGCCATATACTAGTAGTTGACCTCGCTCAGAAGCTGAAGCATCTTGGTTTTGTTGTTCGCGTAGTTAATGGCATTTTCCTTGGAGATCTTTCCTTCGGTGTACAGCCTTTTTAGATCCTGCTCCATGGTGGTCATCCCCTTGTCTCCGCCTTCCATGAGCATCTGGTAAATCTCACCGACATTGTCGTTACGTATCGCGGCTCTGACCGAAGCATTCGCCACCAGCACTTCTTTTGCAAGAACCCGTTTTCCATCGAGACTGGGAACCAGTTTCTGACTGATTACACAGGTCAGTACATCGGCCAGCCTGAAACGCACCCTGTTCTGTTCTTCTGTTGGTACCTCACCCAGGATCCGGTCAATACTGTCCATAGCTGATGAGGTGTGAAGGGTACTGAAGGTTTTGTGCCCCGAATCCGTGATCTCGAGGGCCGTCATGATGGTCTCAGGATCCCTGAGCTCTCCGATAACGATGATATCGGGGTCCTGACGAAGCGCCTGTATAGCACCGTCCTTGAAAGAGGTGACGTCTCTGCCTACTTCCCGGTGCCTCACCACAGATCGGATCGGTGTGTGAATCAATTCGACCGGCGACGAGATAACCACGATATGTGCATCCACCGTGCGGTTATTGGCATCAATGACGGTATCGAGTGTGGAGGACTTACCGGAGCCTGTAATACCGGTAATGAGCGTAAGCCCGTACTTGTAATACTTAAGGCTTAAAGCTTTGGCAACCTCGGTATGCAGCCCCAGCTGCTTAAACGGACGGATGGTATTATCGATCTTCCTCATGTTGAGCGCTAGATGCTCCATGTCCATATACATATCGGCCCGAAAACGCTGATTCAGGTCATCGTTTACCTTGACCGAATAGGAAAAGTCCAGGTTTCTCTTTTCGAGCAGGATCTTACGCTGGCTGTCTACCAGGATATTGAGAAGCAGAAAATCTGTTTCCAGAACATCGAGGTTATTAATTTTTTTGGAAGGCTTTTTATCCCCGAAAATCCGGTACCATATCTTTCCGTCACATCCCATTCCTCCGAGATCAATATCAGAGGCCTGGTTTTTTAACATACGCAGCAAAAAACCATCCAGAAAGGATTTCAGTTCAACTCTGAGCTCATCAGGCTGATCATCCAGAATCTCCGACATCTTAATAAACAGCTCATCCCCTCTGGCTGTAAAGGGGATCTGCTCTATTAAGGGGGCGGTAAGCTTGGTTAACGTATTTTCAGTTGTTGCCGTCTGCATTAGCCAATGCAATGTAGTTATTGACTTAATAGATGATCTTTAAGCCACTTTGTTACGTTATCGTCTGTTATTCAGTCATTCTGTTAAAGAATGACCCGTTATTACCAATTTGAATCGTTTAGTAACCTTTTCTTAAGATTTAGTAACTGAACATTCATGTTACTAATCTTTCTTTGCTGTATTTCGATGATATTTTTTGTAAAGATATTAAACAATTTCTCCGGCTTTTTTCGGAAGAAATTGAAAGCCTCATACCGTTCATATCTCAAAAGAATGCAGTCGCCGTCTGATGTAACCTTGGCCATCCTGCTGTTTTTACTAAAAAGAAAGGCTTCACCAAGAAAATTTCCTTCTGAGAGTGTGGCCAGCTGAATGTTATCCTTCCAAATCGTCACTTTACCTTCTGCTACCAGGTATGCTGAATTGACGTATTCAGATTCATTGAGGATCACGTCGTCCGTAACATACCGCTCCTCTTCTCCAAGCGTAAGAAACTCAAGCACATCCTCGTAGTGAAAATTGCGAAGCAGCAACGGGGGTTCCTTCAAGAACTTCTTGATGTAGTCCGGCATGCTATCGCCTTGAATATTTTGTGAATTAGTAGTCATAGTTACCCCTGCAATATATAACCAAAAGCCTGAATTGATTCAAATTTAACAAGTTCATTAGGAAAAAAATTAATCTTCAATGGTTCCGGCTATAACTTCCTCGATTGTAGTTATTCCTTCTTTGATCCGCTCTCTTCCTGAGCCCCTCAATGTGAGCATACCCTGCGACATGGCCAGTTGTTTAATAGCTGCCTCATCGATGTCGTCACCGGAATCCAGGATCAACTCTTTGATCTCTTTCGAGAAATACAGAGCCTCATGAATAGCCGATCGTCCTTTAAAGCCTGTTCCTCCGCACTTTTCGCATCCCACTGATTTATAAAATGTGGTGCTTTCGATCTCCTCATCGGTAAAACCTATACCTCTGGCTACCTCAATGTGTGGTTCGTATTCTTCCTTACAACTTTCGCACAAACGGCGTATAAGTCGCTGCGCCATTACCAGGTTGACGGCATTCCCGATAAGAAAGGGCTCTATACCCATTTTGAACAGACGAGATACAGCACTGGGTGCATCATTGGTGTGCAGCGTGGAAAAGGTAAGGTGCCCCGTGTTGGCCAGTTTAATGGCAATCTCCGCGGTTTTCAGATCCCGGATCTCACCCACCAGAACGATATCGGGGTCATGCCGAAGGATACCTCTTATCGACTGATCAAAGGTCATATGATGACTGATCTTCAGCTGCCGGGCTCCTTCAATGATATATTCGACCGGTTCCTCGACCGTTAGCACGTTCTTGGTCGGATCGATCACCGAGTAGAGAGCCGCAACTAATGTAGTGGATTTACCACTACCCGTTGGACCGGTTATAATTACAATACCAGAGGGCTGGCTGATCGCTTTGACGAAATTCTTTTTGGCAATTGGCTGAAGTCCCAAAAGGTCCAGGTCGCGGATTACTTTCCTGTCATCCAGAACCCGGATTACGATGGACTCAAACTTCCTGTCGTACTGGGAGCCCACAATAGGCATGATCGAAACCCGGTAACGTATTCCGAAACCGTCGATCTGGCGCTGTATAAAACCATCCTGCGATGCGTCCCTTTCAAAGCGGTCCACATTTCTGGTCTTATCCTTTATCACTGCGGAAATGGCTTCCGGCTTCACGTTCTTCTGCTGATACCAAAGCTGAAGCTTCCCATCAATTCGAAACCGGATGTCGGTGGTGGTAGGGCCGCTCGGTATAATGTGCAAGTCACTTACCCCCTGTCGTACGGCCTCAACCAGCATCCCTTCAACGAGGGAGTTGAGCATACTTTGATTGATCTCTGCATCAATCTCTTCCTCGTCGATCTCTTCTTCTTCCTCTCCCTCAAGCTGGGTTTCATCGTAATCGATCTCTTCAAGCAGGTCCAGAAACTCATTCTTCTGTTCGTAAACCTGCGACAGTATATTCTCTATAACTTCGTACTTACAGTAAACGAGCTCCGTTTTCTTGAAGTTGAGCTTCTGGATGATGCCCTGAATATTGGGATCAGATGGATCCGCAGCCGCGATGGTCAACGCACCGTTAGCCTGATGATAAGGAATGGCTTTGTGGACGACGAGCTCGTCCACCACTTCGCTGTTGAGTTTCTCCACATTGTCCTTAATGTGCTCAACCACTTCTTCCGGGGGTTTCTCTACGTCCTCCAGCACTTCCCGGAAGGCGTAAATATTGGCGATCTCCTTCATAATCTGGTGGCGATTCAGCCCCAGGTCCTGAAAGAGTATCTGCCCTAACCGACGATCACTTTCTTCCGGCTCCAGTTCCAGGATATCCAAAGCTTCCTGCAGCTGCTCGGAAGTAATGACCCCCTTTTTTACAAGGATGTCACCAATATGACGTCGGATATTTATTTTTCCCACTTCTTAGGAATTAGGCTTGATAACAGCGGATTCAGATGATACTACGGTGATGCCTACTAAGGCAATCATTATGAACAAGTTAACAAAAAGACTTATGGTATCAATAACGGATTGCATTTTATAGGTGGTCTGAACCTCATAGTATTCCGCCAGCTGCTTGGCATTCTCACGGAGAGAACCGGACTCAGCCCCCAGCCTGAACCGGCTGATTGCCGTTCGGGTGAACACCCCCGTTTCCTCCATCGATTCAATGAGCCCCGCCCCGTCTTTTAACATGCGTTTAATGGCTATATCCTTTATCTGTTTCTCCATGTAGGCGTTCCTGCAAGCTTCTGCGGCCACCTTAATAACCTCGATATTCTGACCGGAACCACTATATAACGTGTAAAATACGCGTGCAAAAATCTCAATACTGGTCTTGTGCAGCAGATCACCGATTACCGGGATCTTGATTATATATTTATCAATGAGCAGTTTTCCTTTCGGGGTCTTTCCGAAATAGATGAGCCCTAACACCGGGGCCATGAACCCAATGAGGAGCATCACCCAGTTGTCCTCCAGCCAGTAACTTACTTCCAGGGTTTTTGCGGTCATCGGGGGAAGGGTGATTCCCATATCCACGAAAAGCTCGGCGGTAGCCGGAAAAATATATCCCACATAAAAAAGGACAACCCCGATAACAGCGATCACCGTGATCGCGGGCATCATGAGCGATCTCTTCATGTTCTTTTTAAACTCGGCGTCCCGCTCCAGAAATTTGGCGGTACTTTCGAAAACAAGCCCCATATTACCCGAGGTGGAAGCCACACTAAGCATGTACGCGGCAAACTTCCCAAAGATATCCTCATGCTTGCCGTAAACCTCCGAACCCTCTTTCCCATCCTTGAGGTCTTTTTGGATGGTCTTGATTACCTCCTTCATCCGCTTGTTGCCCGTATCCTCATACAGGAGGTTAAGGATCTCGTCAAAGGTTAGCTGCTGCTTCAGTAGATCAGCAGAAAGACTGATGAAGGTCACCACTTCTGAATGAGGAACTCCACCCTTCAGTTCAAATAGTTTCTTGTTGATGCTTACTATCTCATAGCCAAGCTTTACAAGTGCTCTTTCGACTTCTTCCTTTGAATAGGCCTCCTGCTCTCCGGTTAATGCCGGCTTGCCCGGTCGTTTAACCTTATACATGTAGGTGGCTTTCTGTTCGATCGACTGAATGGTCAGTCCGTTCGTTCGGGAGAGCCTGTCTAATTTCTGCTGGGCGTCCTTCTTGTTTTCAGCTTCAAATTCCTTCAGGATCATTTTCCCGCTGCTGGAAGTCGCTTTGAATCGGAAACTAGGCATAGTGAAACCTCGGTTAATTCCAGGATAAACCTGATTTGGTTATGGTGGCAGAGATCGTTTCTTGTCCGTCCCTGGTTATCCCTTCAATGGTAAATGAATTTACATCGCGGGAGGTAATAGAATAGGTACCATTTGTCCCCAGGGTATCTACTTTCAGGTCGCTGATAGTTATTGTGGCAAAACTACCGCCTCCACCGCCCATAGCTCTGGGACGGTAAAAGAATGCGTTTGCATGAGTCGCGGCCGATAACAGTTCCTGCCTGATCGCGTCTTTGTTCGTTTCCTTATTGTGCTCCAGATTCACATTGATAGCAACGGCTATCGAAATCCCGATAAGGATTAAGACCAGAATCAGTATCAGTAGTTCTTTTATCGCCATACTTAAAAGCTAGTATAAAAAAAAAGCTCTCAAAAAAGAGAGCTTTTTTTAAGAAGTGATCTTAAAATTATTCACTCCATGTGCTGGCATCCAGTCCGTTAGGTGTAACCGTTACGGTTATCGGAGTGGAAGCAGTAGAAGTCAATGACACGTTACCCTCGATTCTGCTGGCAGGGTGCGCCGTCAGAGTAAAGGTAGTATCCGTTGCTGAAAGACCAGAAGGAATTGAGTAAACTCCGTTGGTATTCAGTACAGTCACATTATCATTGCTGTACTGCTCAGCCGGGAATGCAATACGACGGAAAGTAAGACCATTGTATGAATTACCACCACCACCAAGCATAGCTGGCTTCATGAAGTAACCAGACGCTGAGGAAGCGAAAGTAATCATATCCTGACGTACGGCGTCGATGTTTGCACTGTCAGATGCACTTGAGAAGGTATTGATAGCTACTACTGTAGCAATACCTACGATGATTGTTACGAGAATTACGAGAAGTAATTGTTGTTGACCCATAATGAGCTCCTATTTTGTTGTTTGTTTTGTTGTTGTTAAAAATTCTGATAAAAAATCTTCAAATCCACTCTAAAAGAAAATTAGAATCTATTTAGCCTAACATAAACATTCGGTTCTGCCTTCTGGAGTATAAGAGTAATGAACAATTGAATCATTACATAAAAAATGAAAGAATTCTAAGACTTTCCCGGAGTTGTAATATTAAGTTAACCAGACATTCCAATGTCGCTATTCTTCTAAAAAAATTAAAACAAAGTAGTATGTTCCTGAAGATTTTTCCTTATGGATAGAAAAACTACCAGTCCTTACCTGATCATCTTTGCGCTTTGGCTGCTTGTATTTTCCGCAAGTAGTCAGGTCATGATCATTGCCCCCATTCTCCCAAAAATCGGCGAGGCTTTAAGTACCCCACAGGAACTGCTGGGTAATCTGATCACCGTATATGCGGTGATGGTTGGAATTTTTGCCATCATAATGGGCCCCTTTTCGGACAAGATCGGCCGGAGAAAAATACTCATGATAGGCACCGGTGGGCTGTCTCTGTTCTTGTTCAGTCATTACTGGATCGTGAATTTTACCAGTTTCCTGGTAGTGCGGGCCCTGGCTGGTATGGCCGGAGGAGTGCTGAGCGGTGCAGCTGTCGCCTATGTCGGAGATTATTTTCCGTATGAACGCAGAGGCTGGGCCAACGGATGGGTGATGAGCGGAATTGCCGTTGGACAGATACTGGGAATTCCCATCGGAACCTTCTTTGCAGAAAATTATGGATTCCGGTCCCCCTTTCTGGTTTTCGGAGTGGTCATGGCAGTTACCTTCATATTAATCGCACTGAAAGTTCCTCAGCCCGGTGTGGAGCTCCATAAGGATAAACTCACTGTCCTTTCTTCATTAAAAAAATACCTGGAGCTACTGAAGAGAAATGACGTCAAGGCAGTTGCATGCTCCTATCTGCTGATGTTCCTGAGCCTGTCTGTCTTTATCATCTATTTTCCCACCTGGCTCGAAGAGTCCTTTAATACCTCACTGACCACCATAGGTTATATTTTTGCAGTGGGCGGTATTGCCAATGTGATTGCAGGTCCCAGTTCCGGATGGATCTCCGATAAGATCGGACGAAAGAACATGATCATTACCTCTTGCATAGGCCTGTCGATCCTGATGTATGCAACCACTATGTTCATCACTGAGATCAGCTTTGCATTCATACTCTTCCCCGTAGCAATGATCCTGATCGCAATGAGGATCAGCCCTTTTCAGGCGTTGTCTTCAGAACTGGTAAAATCCAATAACAGGGGAACCATGATGAGCCTGTTGGTGGCTATCGGACAGGTTGGATATGGCGTTGGGGGAACCGTTGCAGGCCCTCTTTATACGAGCAGCGGTTATGCCAGCAATACCTATTTCGGGGCTATTTCAATTTTGATCATGGCCCTTATCGTCTGGAGATTTGTTCCTGAGCCCAAACTCATCAAGGAGCCAATATTAGAATCTCCTACTATTGATACATAAGCTGGCTTTTTTGCAATTTCATTTTTTCTTTCGGGTACATCGAAATTAATATGTAACTTTGTTGCCAATATCATATCTCTATAGGAAAAAGCTATGAAACGTCTATCCACTTTTGCGGCACTGATGTTCGGTTTGGCTGTCTTCTTCACCGGTTGTGAGAGCTCTAAATCAGATAATTCAGTCACTATTTCAGGAAGGGTAATCAATAATGTGAACAGCAACCCCATCAACGAAGCTATCGTTGAAGTTACCTCCCCGGAGGAACTCAGACGTACGGTAATTACAGATACTACCGGTTTTTTCAGGTTCAGCAGCATCGAAATCGATGAAACCACCGACATCATCGTAGAAGCAAAGAAAACAGGCTTTGACCGTGTAAGCATTACAGTGGTTGCCTCCCCCGGCCTGGAAGTGGATCTGGATCAGCCCCTGGCTTTAATACCTGAAACAAATCTTGATGAGGCAATTTCAATTACCGGCGTGGTTCAGAATCAGATCAACCTTAATCCCCTGAATCAGGCCATTGTTGAGATCATTTCGCCGGAAGAGCTTAATGAGGCGTTTGTGACCGGAACCGATGGGGTGTTCACATTTACGGAAATCGGACTTTCCAGAACTACCGACATCATACTGGAAGCTAAAAAGACGGGCTTTGACCGTAAGCAGCTTACCGTTGTGGCCACTCCGGGCCTCGATATCACGCTGGACAATCCCTTTGTACTGGTTCCTGAAAATAATACGGAAGCAGCTGTTTCCGTATCCGGCCGCGTTATCGACGAATCCACAGGAACAGGGCTAAATGAAGCTATTGTTGATCTCGCACCCGGAGACGACGACCTCAATCAGGTTTTTACAACCGATGCAACCGGTGACTTCACTTTTAATGACATTAATATCAGTGAGACGACCGAGATAACGATCATAGCCCGGAAAACAGGGTATGAGAGCAAATCGGTTAACGTGGTTCTAACACCCGGACTCACCGTAAACCTGAGAAACCCATTAGCCCTCAGCCCTATTGACGAGACCGACGGTGATGGCGGCGGCGGAGTGTTTGGCCCTTCAACCGGGGCCGCACAGATCATATTGCTGGGAACCCCAAATCCTCAGTCCATCAACATAGCCGAAACCGGTAACCAGATCAGCAGTTCGTTCACGTTTGAGGTGCAGGACTCGGCCGGCCGGGCTCTTACCAGCAGTAATCCCGCTATTGTTGATTTTGAAATCATCTCCGGCCCCGGAGGCGGTGAAGCCATCACCCCTACTTCCCTGGTAACCAACGGGCAGGGGCAGGTAACCACCTCTCTCTTTAGTGGAAATGCCGCGGGCCCCGTAAAGGTACAGGCCAGCATTACCAGGACAGACCTTACACCCAACCTTACCATTCGCTCAACTCCGGTTCTGATTGCGATCCACGGTGGCTTCCCTGATCCTAATCACTTCAGTATTACCATGGGCCAAAGCAACATTGAAGGATACAACTTCAACAATGAGCGAAGCTCGGTAACGGTCATTGTGGGTGATCAATTCAGTAATCCGGTGAAACCGGGTACGGTGGTCTACTTTGAGACAACCGGGGGAATCATTCAGGGCTCCGCTCAGACCGATAATGACGGTGTGGCCTCTGTGGAATTGATCAGTGCAAACCCAAGGCCGAATGATGCCATTGCCGGCAGCGGTGGCCGGCCAGGCTACGGAACCGTAACAGCCACAACGGTTGATGAGAATAATAATGAGATCTCCGCGACAACCAATTTCCTTTTCTCGGGACTTCCCCAAACACCCGTTATTACATCCGGAAATTCAAACTTCGTGATCGGAGCCAACTCGGGGGTAACCATCACCTTTGAGGTAACCGATCAGTTTGGGAACCCTTTACCTCCGGGCACAGAGATCACCGTCAGTGCCGGCGAGAGTCTCGAACTATCGGGCGACTTTGAGGTGACCCTCGGTGACAATCTCTTCCCCGGACCGGGATCCACCGAATTCTCCGTTTCTGTTGCTGATGATGACCCCGATGACAATACGGTCACGGAAACGACCATTAAGATATCCGTTGAGACGCCTAACGGACAACGATCCTCCATTTCCCTGAACGGTACCCGAGCGAAAGTTATTAAATAACCCCTTTGCTTAATCTGTACAATGACAAACAAAATTTTTGACTTCAACAGTACTGACTACAACAACTTTCTAAAATCTTACCGACAGAACCAGGATGACAAGAAGATCCTGGTTCTGGCTGGTAATTTCGAAACTAACCGCAAATATGCTATTGAGCAGCTGATCACAGAAACTACCGGAGAAGTAGTCACAGTAGATCTTTCAGACTATATCAGCCGTTTCGAAGAAGAGACCTATCAAAAGCTGGACAGCCTTTTCAAAGAGCTGGAACCGGTTAACGGATTGGTTGTATTCAAAGGAGCTGAAAACCTGTGCGGAGTGTACACAGGCTTCACCTATTCAGTTGAGAAATATGCCACTCCCCAGGAAAAATATTTTTTAAAGAAACTGGATGATCTGAACTGTACCTGCATCATTGAGTTTCTCAACCTGGACCATCTGGACCAAACCATCATTCGCAAAGCAGACGCGGTGATACGGTTCAAGGTTCCCGGATCACTAATCGAAAAGATCTTCTTCTGGCTGTCTCAGGTCAGAGTCAACGGCTCCTCCCTTCCATCCCAAAGACCTGCCTGATGAACCAAAGCCAGACCAGGGAGACTCCTCAAAACTCGGTCTGGCAGGACATTAAGGAATCCCTGGCCGGAACTGACAAGGACTTCACGACCGGAAGTATAGGCAGAGCCATACTGGTGCTTTCCATACCTATGGTCCTGGAAATGCTGATGGAATCCGTCTTTGCGGTCGTGGATATCTTCTTTGTCGCAAAGCTGGGACCTGAAGCGGTGGCAACGGTGGGCATAACGGAGTCCATGCTCACCATCATCTATTCTATCGCCATTGGTTTTGCCATGGCTACCACGGCGGTCATAGCCCGGAGGTATGGGGAAAAAGATTTTGAAAAAGCCTCTGTTTCTGCGGTTCAGGCAATACTCGCAGCCATTCTGATCTCTGTTCCCATTGCTCTTTTAGGAGCCTTTTACGCAGAAGAACTGCTGCTGCTGATGGGAGCCACCGGAGATATCATTACTGAATTTTCGGTGTACACCACCATCATGTTCAGCACGAATACAGTGATCATGCTCATCTTTGTGATCAATGCCATCTTCCGGGGTACCGGGGATGCAACGATATCGATGAGATCGCTGTGGATCGCCAACGGTATTAATATCGTCCTGGATCCTGTTCTTATTTTCGGATTCTGGATCTTTCCGGAGATGGGTATTGCCGGAGCGGCTACAGCTACTTCCATCGGCCGGGGAATCGGTGTTGGCTATCAGTTTTATAAGCTACACGGCACAAATACCAGAATAAACATCCTTAAAGAACACCTGGTGTTCCGCTGGGAGATCATGAAGAACCTGATCAGGGTCTCCTTAGGAGGGATCGGGCAGTTCATTATTGCAACCAGCAGCTGGATCGGACTGGTACGCATCATTGCCGAGTTTGGAAGCATAGCTCTTGCAGGATACACGATCGCCGTCAGAATACTGATCTTCTCGATTCTGCCTTCCTGGGGAATGAGTAACGCGGCCGCCACGCTGGTCGGGCAAAACCTGGGAGCCGGGCAGCCCGAACGGGCCGAAAAGTCCACCTGGATCTCAGCCGGTGTAAACATGATTTTCCTGGGTCTGGTGGGCGTTACCTTCATCCTCTTTTCTGAGTCGCTGGTGGGCATTTTTACCACAAATGAGGAAGTCATCGAAATAGGCGCGCGATGCTTAACCGTGATGAGTTACGGATACCTCGCCTACGCTTTCGGAATGGTGGTCATTCAGGCGTTCAACGGGGCGGGCGATACCCTTACCCCAACCATCATCAATCTGTTCTGTTTCTGGCTCCTTGAAATCCCCCTGGCCTATTTCCTGGCCCTTCATATCGGGCTGAATGAAGAAGGCGTATTCTGGTCAATCGTGGTTGCCGAAACGGTTTTGGGAATCGCAGGTTTTATTGTATTTAAGAAAGGAAACTGGAAACACACTCAAGTGTAATGAAGAAGACGACAATTTCCCTGGAAAAGTCAGGCCGAAAAGGCAAAGTGGTAACCGTGGTTAAAAATATTCAGCATAATCCACAGCACATCGAGAAACTAGCCAAACAATTGAAAAGCCGGCTAGGTACGGGTGGGACCGTCAAAGGCAAGAACATCGAAATACAGGGCAGTCACGTTGATAAGGTGAAAGCCCTGCTCGAAAAAGAAGGAATTACCTTCTGAGTGACTATAGTTTGACTTTGTTTTCATATGGGTTGTGTGCTTTTAGTGTTTTTTAAAATTATGGGTGACTGATCTCTTTCTTGAGGTTTACCATGATCTCATCTGCTTAGATTCTTTGGAAGTCGTTAAAACATTAAACAACGATTTCACCTTAAAAAATAAGAATAGTTCTGTCAAGAATAGATGCGATTTTAATTATCGTATGATAGTTGATATACATTTATCTTCGGTGAATCATATCTATAATCGATCGAATAAAAACGGTTTTTATCATCCATAGTCATTGGATGGTCATTAATTAGTGTGTATTGATCATCTCGTAATTGTTTGGTGTTATAATAAGTATGCCCAAGATAAACACCACTTTTTGAAAAGAGTTGAACACCTTGCTTTTTTTGACCTTCAACTACTAACTCAAATAAGTGAGCAATTTTACCATCTTTCGTTGAAAACAACTGTTTGGTTCCACTATATAGCCTATAAGTGAATCTTCCACCGCTAGAGCTTATACTGTAGTCATAAATATTTTCATTGTCTTTATTTATCTTGACTGCACTTTTAGACATTAGTTCATAAATTTCTGTTCCAGGAAGTAAACCTTGTGAAATTTCCCATTCTGAATCAGATATATTTAGATCCTTAGAGTACAAGTAACCTCCATAAAAAAAGGGGGCATAAAATATTTTGTTGTCAAGTACTTTGATCGAACCAATCCGGAGTTGGATGACTAATTCTAAAAATTCTGGATCAATTTCTTCGATGGCTGGCAAATAATGTTCATTTTTTAATTCCTTGAAGTCATTAACCCAAATATGAAAAACCTTATAAGGATCTTGGGGTGGTGAGTAAGCCACCAAAGTTACATTTTCACCCACATTCTCAAAGTAACGAGGCCAAATTATTTCACCAGAATTAAAAGGAGTCTCCTTTACTAATTTTCCTTTCTGAGTAAAAATTGAAATTCTCGAATTAAAAAAATCAGCAATAGCAATATTATTGTTTTTATCCAACCAAATTTTTGTCAGATGTTGGAATTCTTGTGGACCCCTACCCCTGCTTCCGAAAGATCGGACGTATTTACCCTTTAAAGTAAATACTTTAATTTTCATATCCATCATATCGGCTATAAAAACCAAATCATTAGTGGATACAAGGTCAACCGGGTGTCCAAGAAAGTTTTTTTGGTCGCCCTCTATAGTAAAAACCTTTTTTACAGAAATATCAGTAACGACTTGGCCTAAAATTTTCGTAGAAAAGATGAATAGCACTATTAATAGTTCGAAAAAATGCTTGATACTATTTGATGATTGAAGCATGTACTTAGATTTAAATTAAGGGTCAAGACAACTTAAGCGGTTCTTGACGAATTAATGTTAACAACTTTTGAGCAAATATTTTCTTTGCGATAATTAAACCGAAACACTGACTCTTTTAGATACAAATAGAACATGGACGGAAGCATTCATCGACACTTGACCAACCGGGTTTTAGCGAACCCCCAGAATCCTTCGAACCCATTGATGTGACTGGTTGAGATAACAAACTCATTACGCCCATTATCGACTCGAAGATGTTTGGCATAGCAAAGGTCCACCAGCCCGTGATAGCCTCGCCACACATATTAGAAAGACGCTATAAGAAGACTAACTTTGCCTCTGATAACACACTGAAGGCTTTTTTTGGAAGCATATGGGACAATTTCTGTATACACGTTTCCACTGCGTTTAAAGATTCCGAAGACAATGGATTTACTTCTGTCTCCCGGCCTAGTTTGCCTTTGGTCCGTTGGGCACCGAAGTAAGATTCGTCGACTTCAATGGTTCCGGCTATCGGAGCTTGTTGCTCAGACCATCGAGCTAGTTTTACTGAGCAATTTGTCACAGATTACCGTAACCGACCGCAAGGAAATACCAGTTAACTCGGCCGTTACATTAGCGGTCAATTCAATAAAAAAAGCTAATTAGATCACTAAATTTGACTTCAGAAACTCATACCGTGTATAATACTTGTTATTCATTGTATAGCAATATGTTACAACAATTTATAATATGTTATACTTCAAAAAACCATTATTAATTAACCTTCTCCTGGACCTTCTACTTCACAATCTGATCCGCCAAATCCACAGTAGGGCGATCCCGGTGAAGCATCTTCACAAATCGTCCAGCCTGTTCCACCAGTTTGTATTACACAAGTGCCGGAAAATGGATTACAATAAAAACAGTCCCCCTCAAATACAGCTTGAGTTGTCTTATTAGCGTAAATTAATACACTTAGTGAGAGTGAAAAAACAAAAGTCATAAAACTAAGTATGAGTAGCTTTTTGTTGTGATTAAGCATAATGTTTCCTGTTATTTACTATTTGTATTATTTAAATCATAAATGTGATTAAATAATAGGTTTTTAAATTCTCTATTGGTTCCTTTTATAGAAATAGGAAAAGTTGCAATAATTCTTTCTTCCTGAGTAGAAACAAACAGTATAGAATTGCCAAAAAAACTCAGCGTATCCGAAGATTCAATGATTAAATCTCCATACGTAAAAGGAATATCTCGATCAACAGCATCATAATAATTTTGAACAAGTGATATATTTTCCTGAGTGTACCAAAGAGCTATATTGAAGTACTTTGATATACTATTTTCTTCTTGAACAAAATCAATCAAATCAACAGCATCATTCAAATAGAGTGAACAATCTAAATTTTATAATAGTAAAAGAGATGTAATTTCGTAATCTGGAGACTTTAAGGAATCGGGCAATTTAATTGTAGAATTTTGAATTGGTTTGATTGAATCAATAATTGGATTACTTACCTCATGTTTATATAGAATAGATAAAATTAAAACAACAGCACTGGCTGCCAGAAATAAGGATGGAAGTAAATATTTTTTAATCAGTTCCATGAAGATTAGTAAAAGCTTCATTCTGCAAAGAAGCTCTTCTTTGTTATTAAATCATATTTATTTAGTCGTAACTTTTAAAAATATAAATTCATGATATGACTAAATTAGATTATGGGTTAGCCTCTTTTCTTTAATTTTGAGGTTTACTATCTCAATAATTTGACGATAAACAACTACATATTTGATTACAAATTTTTCACACTCCTTTTTCACACTCCTTTTTCACACTCTGTATTAAATGTCTGTTATTACCAGCGATTAGTTTAACGTGCAGACTAAGTCCAGAAGTTGCGAATCGAATTCATCCTCAATGAATTGGAAAACGAAATGACCCTTGCCTACTTCCTGGCTTTAGAGACAGGCCTAAACGAAGAAGGTGTATTCTGGTCAATCGTTGTTGCTGAAACGGTTTTGGGAATCGTAGGTTTTATTGTATTTAAGAAAGGAAACTGGAAACACACTAAGGTGTAATGAAGAAGACGACAATTTCCCTGGAAAAGTCAGGCCGAAAAGGCAAAGTGGTAACCGTGGTTAAAAATATTCAGCATAATCCACAGCACATCGAGAAACTAGCCAAACAATTGAAAAGCCGGCTAGGTACGGGTGGGACCGTCAAAGGCAAGAACATCGAAATACAGGGCAGTCACGTTGATAAGGTGAAAGCCCTGCTCGAAAAAGAAGGTATTTCCTTCTGACTGCTTAGAGTTTAACTTTATTTTCCTGACGGGGATCCAGGTCATACAGAGATGAAGCCGTGGCCTGAACGGTCTTATACCATTCATTGCCATACTTGTCATTGATGGTATAGAAATCGGCAAAATCAGGTTTGCGGATATTCATCTTCCATTCCTGCGTCTTGGACTTGAAGGTGGGATCGATATGCAGCAGCTCGTGATAGATCACCATTTCTTTGGTGTCGTTATCCAGCATATCCCATAGTTCCCCGGATATCTCGATCAGATAATCGTTGCCGGAGTAATACTTTACTTCCCGGGTGGCCTTCATGCATTTCGCGGCTCTCTGTTTAGAGATGTTCGGATAGACCAGGAAATATCCGATCTCAGCCGGGCCGAATTCCATGTTGTTTTTCTCAATCACTTTCTTCGCAATGGCCTCCACTTCCGGAGACTCCATCAGCTGCTTATCCGTTGATACCGTCTCGGATGGACTCAGAAAATCGTTCTCTTTCATTGAATAGTCAGTACTTTGCTTGGTATTATTTAGGAATTACTACAGATGTCGCTACAATGGAGTATTCTTTTTGCGGGCCTTTGATGCGATCCGGATCCTGTCCTGCATCTTCCGCATAGTGTTTAGCCCGTTCCTCCGTCAGTTCTGCTTCACTGAATACTCCCTGAATGGTAACTTCCTTACCGCCCGCATCGGTAGGTACAAAGAAACTGTAATCGATGAAGGTGACGCGTGCTGTTTCATCACCGCTCTGAGCAATAAAAAAACAACCCTTCTTAGCGCACACTTTATTTACTGAAGCAGTAACCAGAACTTCTTTCCCTGCATACTCTTCGCCATTGGCTATGACTTCAGACAGAGGAACCGGCTTTGAATCAGACTTTATTTTAGAACCAAACACCTCATAGTTCTCTGTCGCCTCCACGGGTTCTGACAAACGAATTGCTTCGGTTTCCTGGTTTTGTGCCTGCAGGCTTACTGCAAAAAAGATTGCGAATGTGAATATGAATAGTTTTTTCATAAGATCTAATTTAGTTGGCTCCTAAAATACGAACTTCACATTCAATTGTGCACCCAAACTTAGCCTAATTCTGTTCTTCAGGACAATAAAAGATCTTTCGTCCGCCCGACTCCATGACCTTAATGATTTCACCGCAACGATAGCACCTCTTCCCGTCCCGGCCATACGCGTAATGCCGGTATTGCCGTCGGCTGGCCCCTTCCCGCTTTAAAGCCTCCACCAGGTCGGGCGAGGTGGTGATTCCTTTGGTTTCGTATGATCTTCTGGCGAGTTCAATGGAATACTCAGCAAGCAACGACAATTCCTCCCCGGAACATTCTGAAGGTTTCCGATCAGGCATCACTTTTGCGCAAAACAGGATCTCACTTCTTAAGTAGTTGCCAATTCCACTCAAAAAACCCTGGTCAAGCAGAAGGGAGGATAATTTTCTGTTTCTGAAAACAGTGCTTCTGAACTGAGCCAGTACCTCATCATAAGTGGTTTCGGGATCAACCACATCCGGCCCGAGTTTCCGGATATAAGAATGTTCAGTGACGGCATCAGTAGGGATCACTTCAATGTCTGAGGCTGAGTAAAGCAAGGCCGCCTGATCCCCGGTTTGAATATCCACTCTCAACTTGCGATTGGTTTCAGGGTACTCACCGGCTTTTTGTATGATCCATTTTCCGTACAGCTGATTGTGGCTGTACAGGCTCTTCCCTCCTTCAAAGGAACACACGATCGCTTTGCCATAGGGCTTAACCTGCTTTACAATACTCCCTTTTAATTCTGACTCATAGGCTTTTAATTCTTTGAATGCAAAACTGATCGACTTGACCTCCTTCCCTTCTATGGCATTCCGAATGGTGTCAGCCGCTCTCCAAATTTCAGGTCCTTCAGGCATACTCTTATTTGTTTAAGGTTACGGAAGTGGTTACAATCCTACTTTCAAAAGCGTTCAAATGAGAAGTATTACAGCGGTTTTTTTCGGGTTTGGACTTAACCTGTTCATCGAAGGTTTTACCCGGATCATAATTTCATTTTTTCACACCCTGGAGCCGGCCTTTTTTGGGATTGATGCGCTCCCGGGAATCCCGTGGATCGTCTCCGTTTATCTTGTATCCATCGTCGCAAGCTGGTTAGGAGCCATGATGACTCTGACGATCGCTGGTTTTGCTCCTCGTAAACATCTTATCGCCTTTCTAATCCTGCTCCTTCTCTGGACGGGGTTCGAGATATTATCATCTTTAAACAACACACCTGCCTGGTATTTGCTTAGTTTCCCCCTGACTTCACTGGCAGGTGCTCTGCTTGCGTATTATACCTATCAACTCAATCAGAAATATGCGGATTCCGGTTCTTAGTTTAGCAGTACTCTTAATGGCCTGCGCCACAAATACCGAAAAGCTGAAGTTGACGCCCCTTCCTTCACCGGCGGGTGACCAGAGTTCTTTGCCCAGACTATTTACGGATAACACAGGGTCTGTCTTTTTGAGCTGGGTGGAGCAATCAGAAGATCAGCACGTGTTGTACTATTCTGAGCTGGAAGATAAGGACTGGACCAGCCCGGTTGAGATCGCCCGCTCCGACAGCTGGTTTATCAACTGGGCAGATTTTCCCTCGGTCATAGCGCACGACGGCAATGCGGTGGCTGCTCACTGGCTAAAGAAAATTCCCGGCAACACTTATTCGTACAATGTGGAAGTAAGCTCCGCAGCTGTTAACTGGGATACTTCCATAGTACCTCATAGTGATAACACGGCTACCGAGCACGGGTTCGTAAGTATGACCCCGATGTCGGAATCGACTTTTTTGAGTATCTGGCTGGATGGGCGGAATACCGGAGGCGGGCATGGGCAACATGGGAACCTTGATCATGCAATGACACTTCGGTCGGCCGTGCTTTCCACAGATCTGCAAATTCTGGGTGAAGCGGAAGTTGATGCCTCCGTTTGTGATTGCTGTGGCACAGCTGCTGTTAAAACACCCGATGGATACCTTATAGCGTATCGGGACAGAACCAAAGAAGAGATCAGGGATATCTATTTCGCGGAATATAAAAACGGAACCTGGTCAGAGCCCAGGGTGGTGCATAACGATAACTGGGAGATCGCGGCTTGTCCCGTCAATGGTCCGGCCTTATCCTCGGGACCTGACAGAACTGCAGTTGCGTGGTTCACGGCGGCCCATGACTCAGCTATGGTAAAACTCAGCTTTAAACCGCATGGCGCTCCCTCTTTTGAGGAACCGGTCATTGTCCATGATCATGTCCCTCTTGGGCGTGTTGACGTTGAGATCCTCGACGACCGCAGTACCCTTGTAAGCTGGATGGAACGGGACCCGGAAGATCCTGGTAAAGCGGTGTTCAGGAGCAAACACTACGATGCGGAGAACATCCTGCTTGGGTCCTATGAGATCTCGGAAATGAGTTCCTCAAGGTCCAGCGGTTTTCCTCAGATAACACGGTATCAGTCAGGCTTTATCGCCGCATGGACGCACATTGCCGAAAACGGTGATAAAAAAGTGCGGCTTGCTATTCTAGATTAGCCGGGAAACCGGGATAACCGGCAACCTCGGCGATGATTTTACCAACTGTTGTGTTGTCGTGCCAGCCGGTGAATCGAATCGCGTGAGGCCCGTAAGCCATTAAGGGGATCGGGATTCCGGTATGGTAATCGGTGGTCCAGTAGATCTCCAGCGTACCGGAATCATCTTTCGACTGCTGAAAGGTCATCCCTCCTGTTTCGTGATCGGCAGTAAGTACCACGAGTGTCTCTCCATCCTGCTGAGCGAAATCAAGCGCCGTTTTAACTGCTGCGTCCAGGTCGGCCATTTCTCTGAGCACGTATTGGGCATCATTGCGGTGCCCACCCCAATCTACCTGACTGGCTTCCACCATCAGGAAAAAACCATCTTCGTTCCGGGAAAGTATATCCAGGGATTTTTGTGTCATCTCTGATAAAGTGGGGCTTCTGTCCACAGTCTCCATACCGGAATCAGCAAATAATCCAAGTAGTTTGTCCGCATCGGCAGAACTCAATGCAGAGGCGTCTTCGACGTAGCTGTAACCCGCCTCCTGAAATTCACGGATCAGGTTGCGGCCATCCTCTCTGGAACTTCCTGATTCGGACTGAGGTATGAAATATTCCTTGCCTCCCCCGAGAAAAACTTCCACACCGGAGTTCAGATACTGTGCGGCTATTTCAGCCTGACTGCTTCGGGATTCCACATGAGCGGCAAAGCTGGCCGGTGTGGCATGCGTGATGGTGGAGGTTGCCACCAGGCCTGTGCTTTTTCCAAGTTCTTCAGCGATCTCAAGCAGCGTTTTGCAATGCGTGCCATCCGGCAGATAAGCGATCATTCCGTTATCGGTCTTTTGCCCGCAGGAATAAGCCGTAGCTCCTGCAGCCGAGTCGGTGATGAGGCTGTTCGAAGAGTGGGTTCGTACGATCCCGGTAACCGGCATCCTTTGCATATGCAGAAAGCCATCTTTACCCACCTGATTGTATTGTCCTGAAGTGATTTGTGCGAGACCCGTACCGTCGGCAATGATGAGTATCACATTATTAACAGGCCTGTCTTCAACCAACGGAAGTTTTTCCGGAGAGGTGTTCGTTGAGTTGACTACTGCAATGTCCTCTGTTTTTTTAACCGGGGACTGAAAGTTACAGCTTACAAACAAAATGGTGCACAGAATTAAAAAGGACGTTCTCATCTTTCAGGTTTTATCAGGTTATTGGATTCAAACTATCGATAATCTAGTCTTTCCCGAAACGCGGAATCATGCTTTTGATAAGCCCCCAGACTCCTTTGGAGGGCTTTCTTACATTTTGATTTCGCTTGGTAGCTTTCTCTATTCGCTCCGGAGCTTTATAGTCATTGCGCTTGCTTCTGCCGGCACCCTTCTTGTTACCCGGCTTCTTGGCCTTGGAATCGCGTTGCTGCTTGCGTGGCCCTTCCTTTTTCTTTTCCTGCCTTTTCCCTGATTTCGGGGGTTGAGGCTTTTCCTTTGCTTTGGCTTCCTTCTTATCCCGGGCCTTATCATTGAGAGTAACGACAACTTTACCTTCCCTGGAAACTTCAATGGTAACCGTCTTCTTTTTGATGACCCCCGGCTTCAGCGGTTCTGCCTGTTCAGCCCTGGCGGTTTTTTTCCTGTTATCATCCGGGCTGACCGAAGAATCCTTCTTCTGTTTTTCCGAACCGGACTTTTTGCTATTCGCCTTTTTGCTGTCCAGCTTCTCAGGTAAATCAAGTACTTTCAGTTCAGGACCAACTTTCTTTTTGATGGGGTTAAAAAACTTCTCATCGGCTTTACTTACCAGGGTTACCGCGATACCCTCCTTGTCGTACCGTCCCGTTCTTCCGATCCGGTGGATATAATCCTCCACTGCCTTCGGGACATCATAATTGATGATGACCGACACATTATCGATATCGATCCCCCGCGCCAATACATCGGTGGCGACAATCACGGGCACTTCGCCATTCTTAAACGCTCTCAGCGAGGCGTTGCGCTCATCCTGGGTACGATCACCGTGGATACTCCCTGCATTCACTCCTTTGCTCTTCAGAAGTTTCTCAAGCTCGTTCGTCCCTTTCTTGGTAGCACTGAAAATGATACAGGAAGTCCATTCCAGCTCATCCAGTAAATGCTGAACCAGCCCGAGTTTCTTTCGGGGAGGCGCGTAATAAGCTCTTTGATCTACCCGCTTGGAGGTGGTCGAAACCTCAATCTTAATCTCCTCCGGATCCTTCATAATGCTTTTCATAAGCTTCTGAAGCTCCTTGGGCAGTGTGGCGGAGAACAGCATGGTCTGCCGTTCTTTAGGCACCCGGTCGATGATATGCGTAACATCGGGCAAAAAGCCCATGTCCAGCATGCGGTCGGCCTCATCCAGTACCAGGAAACGGATATGATCAAAGTCGATATCGAGCACCTTCATCTGGTCAATAAGCCTTCCGGGGGTGGCTACCAGAATATCCACACCGGCTCGGATGGCATTGGCCTGGCGGGCGAAGTCCTCGCCGCCAATGATAGTGGCTGAAGTGATACCGGTATGGTATCCCAGTGCAAATATCTGTTCGTCGATCTGCTGAGCGAGCTCACGGGTAGGTGACAGGATCAAGGCCTGTATGCCTTCCGATGGTGCTCTCAGGATCTGTTCAATAATCGGGATTACAAATGCCCCTGTTTTTCCGGTCCCTGTTTGGGCTGCTCCTAAAATATCCTTCCCCTGTAGTGCAAGTGGGATACTTTTCTCCTGAATGGGGGTCGGCTCTGCATATCCAACGTCGTTCAAACCTAATTGCAGAGACTCATGGAGCTCAAAATCATTAAATGTCAAAGTTCTTCCGTCTTAGTCGTTAATTAAGAGTTGCAAAGATACATATTTTAGGGAATTAATATTCCACATTGGTGTAAATAGACTTTATTTTTAAGGATTGAATTTAAAATCAGAATAAAAATCACATCATGACAAAATTATCGACCCTATTCATCACTGCCATGGCCGCAGTTATTATTACCGGATGTCAGAATCAGGATCTTTCGGACCCCACCGTTGATCTGGCTACAAAAATGGATACCACCAGCTTTGCTTTGGGGTATCAAAACGGCGAGTTCCTTGCCCGGCAAGGCGCTGAAGAACTGAATTACGAGCAGTATCTGGCGGGCTTCGTTAAAGGAATGGCCGGAGATGAGGTGCTTACCCAGGAAGAGATCTTTGGAGTCATCCGAAGCTACCAGCAGGAAATGTTTGCCCAGCTCAAGGAAAGGAACAAACAAGAAGGCGAGGAATTTCTGGAAGAGAATAAATCCCGGGAAGGAGTCCAGGTCACGGAATCCGGGCTTCAGTACAGGGTCATAGAGGAAGGCACCGGTGCGTCTCCATCTGCCAGTGATACCGTAAGGGTCAACTATGAGGGAAGCCTGCTGGATGGTACCGTATTCGACAGTTCCTATGATCGCGGGCAACCCATCGAGTTTCCTCTGAACCGTGTGATCAGAGGATGGACCGAAGGAGTTCAGCTTATGAAAGAAGGAGCCACCTATGAGTTTTACATCCCCTCGGAAATGGCTTACGGACCCAATGGGGCCGGGAACGGCATGATCCCGCCTAATGCCACGCTGATCTTTAAAGTGGAGCTGATCGAAGTGAAGTAAACTGGATTAGAGACTCCTAACCCTGATTAAAAACTTCTAAGTGACTCTTTTTCAGAAATAACACATATTAGAATTGCACACAAAAATAAAGGGGACCGGATATCATCCGACCCCCCATGAATACGTTGGCTTTTTCGGGGTACAAAGTCAATGAAAAGCTGCAACTGATCGTTGTAGCTTTTTTTTTGCAAAATGTTCCTGAAGGTTGAAACTTTTATTGATTCAGCTTGGCTGAAAGTCCACTGACACGCTTAATCTTCTGATGAACAGCTCCTTTTATTATTGCCTCGGTTCCTACTACAAGAATACTTTTGCGGGCTCTTGTTACAGCTGTGTATAAAAGTTCACGGGTCAGGATCGGATTTATAGCCTCAGGAAGTATCAGAGCTACATTTTCATACTCAGAGCCCTGGCTTTTATGCACTGTAATAGCGTAGGCAGAGTCGAAATTATGGAGCCTGCTCGTCAAAATTGTGCGCGAAGCATCCCCTTCCACCACCACACTGCCTCCTGCTCCCTGTTCATTGCAGATACCGGTTTCCCCGTTCCTGACGTTCAGAAAACGATCGTTGCGGGTGAACAGAATGGCGCGTGCCTGAAACCATGCCGCCGATCTTGAAAACCCGTACCGGCTTTTGAGTGCCTGCAGAGACTGGATGTTAAGATTCTCCACCCCTCGTGCTCCTTTTCGGTTGGCGGCCAGAATCTGAAATTTTTTGAACATCCGGAACTGACCCTCAGGATCCTCATTTTGATATTCTGAATAGGGTTCAACCACATAATCATTGATTACCTGATGGATCTGCTCCGAGGAAGGATCTGCAAGCTGTATATCCGGGTGTTCTTCCGAATTCAGAAGCCCGATGCATCGTTCAGCATCCCCTTTATTGATCGAATCTGCCAGTAACTTCAGGCCGGAGTCCTCCGAAAAACGGTACGACCGATCCAGTATCACTACGGAATCATTGATGGGCGCTAAAGATCCTGAACCGTGAGGCACTCCCAGCTCTTTTGAAAGGGATTCTGAAAAGGAAGTATCCGCATGCATACACATATCACCCAGCACAGAACCCGCCTCGACCGAAGCCAGCTGATCCTTATCTCCAAGAACGACAAGCCTGGTGTCCTGATGAAGGGCCCTGATCAGCTGTGTCCAGAGCCTGATATCCAGCATTGAAGCCTCATCCACTATCACCACTTTAAAAGGGAGCTTTCTCTTTGATCCGTATGCAAAACCACCATCTACCCTTGCCCCCAACAGCGTATGAATGGTAGTGGCTTTCCGTTCCGTACCGGTCAGGCTTTCTGTCAATCGTTGTGCAGCCTTACCTGTTGGGGCGCATAATGCTATACTGTTCACCCCATTTTTTTCTAATAGCTTTAGGATCTTATTGACAGTGAAGGTTTTTCCGGTTCCGGGTCCACCGGATATAATTACAAAACTCTTCTGGAAAGCAAGCTGCGCGGCCACCTTCTGCCAGTTTATGTCTCCGTCAGTACCGGTATCGAACTCCTTATCAAGCTCGTTTCTTTGTTCCGGGCTCAACCCTTCATAAGAACGCTGGGAACGTTCATTGAGCCATTCGGCCAGCTCCGTTTCGTACTTCCAGTACTTGTGCAGGTATAATCGGTGATCCTCCAGAATGAGCGGTTTGAAATCACCCGGAACTCCGACCAGTGCACTCTTTTTTACAAATTCCTGAATCCGGTGATCGTCCAACCTGCCCACATACTCTCTCAGCGCCTGAAGTTCTCCGGTCATATCCGGGTCATCCAGTTTAATACACAGGTTTCCCTGTTCCTGTGCATGAAGGCATAAAGCCAGCAGCAAAAGCACTTCCTCGGGTTCTCCGGGATGCCGGTCTGAAAGAGCTTTTGAGCTCCGGTACACCCACGGGCTTACCAGCTCCTCTTCAGTCAGTTTATATAGTGTTTCCAGCACGCTCAAACCGGGCCTCCCTTAAAGAACTTGTCCAATGCGTACATGACGCTTCCATCCGGCCGGTGACGATAGACTCCGCAATTCCGGTCATCAGACCCCAGTCCTCTCAGAAAAAGGTACACAACTCCTCCAAAGTGTTGCTCATATTCATATTCCCTGATCATTTGCTGTAAATAACGATGCAATGCCACGGCATAAATATGGTATTGAACATCATAATCTGATGCTATGATCTCTTCCTGAAGCTTATCCGGGGTATAATCTTCATAGCGGTCTCCGAGATAGTTACTCTTGTAATCAAGTATGTAAAAGCGCCCGTCAACACGGAAGGTGAGGTCGATGAAACCCTTCATAAAACCTTTCACATTCCGGAGTGAAGTAGCTGCGCGTGCCGATCCGGGACGTATGATATTGAGCACTTCCTCCAAGTTTATCTCCTCCACCGGGAAATGAAATTCCATTTCTTTCAGCACGTCACCAGGAGCCAGATCAGCCAGGCTCAGTTTAGCATTCAGCAGTGGGGAATGCAGAATCACCCGGACCCACTCGTTGACAAAGGGGAGCCAGTCGTACGGGATCCCTCCTTTCTGAAGCTGCTCTCGTACTACGACCTCAGCCCCTTCCGGATTCTGAAAATCTATCAGCTCAAAGATATTGTGAAGGATGGTACCTGCCTTAGCTCCTCTTGGAAAGCTAAAGGCATCGTAAACCTGCTGAACCGGCTTACCGGGTCCTTCATCAAACTCATCAAAATCAAAACCCTCCTTTTCAGCCAGACTGTGGGCCGTGCCTGCCGTAAGGGATGAAAAACTCATCAACTGTTTGTAGTTGCTGAGATCTTTCCTCCGGAATTGTGCCGCCTTGAGTTCCGGGGAAGATGAGGGTCTCCTGTCTGATGGACGGGTAGCAGCATCTTCATTCTCCTGGTCTCTGAACACGATATACTTCTGATCCGACAGCTCATCCAATTCGTCATAAAGGGATACTTTCGGAGCTTTTGCCCCATCCAGCGAAGCGGTCAGTTTTCGATGGACGACGTCTGATCCACACAGAAGACTGGCCAAAGGGGACATTTCCATGTCGGCTGTCCGGACAAAGTGTACAAAACAGGCAGATTTTGCCCGGGTCAAGGCCACATAGGCCAACCGTATCCGCTCTGCAAGGGCCTCCCGAACCAACTGTATCTGGTGCTGCCTGAGCTCGGCTTCCCCGGAACCCAGATCGATAAATGTCTCACCGTCTTTATGAAAACTAAACGGGGTGTTCAGATCCACCTTCACTTTTTCGTGCAGAAAAGGACAGAATACAACCGGGTACTCCAGACCTTTGCTGGAGTGCATCGTAATGATCTGTACCAGGTTCTCATCGCTCTCCAGCCGGATCTGTTCTTCCTCTGAGCTTTCTTCGGTGTCTTCCCTTTTGCTCCTGAAATAAGCCATCAAGCCGTATGGATTCAGGTCTTTTTCGCGTGCTTTTACCATCAGCAGCTCGATCAGGTGATAAAAGTTCGTGATCCTTCGCTCCGCATCACTGTAGGCTGCCAGCTTCCGGACGGGGTGAAATACAGAGATGAATACATTCACAGCGTGAGCAAATCCCTTTTTTTCCCACACTGAACGGATCTCCCTGAATCGCGCGCTCAGCTGGGCCCATTCCCCTTCATCCTGCTGAAGTTGCAGCAGATCCGAGAACCTGTGTCCGAGAATCCCGGTTGCCAGGGCAGCTCGGAGTTCCGCATCTGAACCGGTATTCAGCACGGCCGACAAAATGATATAGAGCTCATCCGATTCCTTCGATTTGAAGACGCTGGATTTGTTGCGAAGAACGCTTCGTATGTTATGGTTCCTGAGCACCTCCTGCATCTCCAGGGCCTGCTGATTGTTATTGACCAAAATGGCTATATCTCCGGGGCCAAGCGCCCTGAATAATCCCTCTTCCTTTTCTCTGAGCGTGTACTCTCCCTCTAACAGAAGCTGTATTTCTCTACGGACCGAATCATAAACGATCCGGCTGATTTCCGGCTTGGTAGTCCCTCCCGTTTTGGTTTCTATAAGCTGGAGCGGAATCACCGGTTGTTCTTCTTTCATCAGAACATGCTCGTCCGCGGGCCTTTTTTCGGGATATACAGCCTTCTCGAATGTGAGGTCGCTAATCAGAAAAGGATTCGGCTTGTGGCAAAATACTTTGTTTATCGCCTCTAATAGTGTTTTTGAAGATCGATAGTTCTGATTGAGCGAATATACCTGGCCATTTGTCACGTCTTTTTTTGAGGCCAGATAAGTATAAATATCCGCACCCCTGAAGCTATAAATGGCCTGCTTGGGATCCCCGATCATGAACAGGGCTTGGTCCTCTGGCCCGCCATATACGCTGTTAATGATCTCATACTGAACGGGGTCCGTATCCTGAAATTCATCAATAAGGGCTACCGGAAATTGCTTCAGGATCGTCCGGGCTAACCTCGGATTCTTCTTCAATCCCCTGGCTACTTTCTTTAACAGATCATCATAGCCCAGGCTGTCCGATTCCTCCTTTGCCTCTTTGAATCGTTCCCGCACCTTCTCAGAGGCATCCGTCATCAGGTGCACTTTCAGGTTACCGTCGAGCTCCCGGGCATCATTCAGGAATGCATCCGTAACCGCAAGAGCCTCAAAGCGTTCTTTCTTTTCTTCGACCTTAAGATGGTCCGGAAATTTACTTCCAAAATTTTCGAGCTTTTCCGGATAATCGAACAGAGAGGTATCCAGGGTCAGCCACTTCCGTACCTCCTCCAGGTACTCATTGCGAGTATTCTTTCGGTAGATATTGCCGTGTATCTCATCCTTTGCAAATACCTCAAGGATATCCTCATAGAGGTCATTGATCTGCTCGCGGACCTGTTTTTTCAGATGCCTGAGCTTTTCCAGCCTGCTTCGCAGATCTTTAAAAGCAGGCGCATCCGGAGTAAGTATCGCGTACTCCTTTTCCAATACTTCCTTCAGCACCGTCCTGAGGCTATCCGGGTCATTAAGGTAACTGCTTACCCACCGCTGATAGCTTTCCAGGACTGGGTCATCGGTTCTTTCAAAGAGGTCTCTCCAGTAGTCATCCACCACCGACTGTAACAATTCGGAAGGATCGCTGAGCAGGGAAAATTCCGGATCGGTACCCAGCCGGATGCTGTATTCCCTGAGCAACCGCTGGCAAAACCCATGGATCGTGGATATGGCCGCTTCGTCGAACTGATAGAGTGCCGATTGCAGTAGTTTTAGCGCCTTGGTGTGCTGTCCTTCAAATTCTTCATATAAGCGTGCCAGAAATTCATCTCCTTCATGATCCCCGCCCTCCAATACTCTGATCGACTCTTTGATACGATCCCTGAGGCGGTATTTAAGTTCGGCAGCAGCCGGATTGGTAAAAGTGAGTACCAGGATCTGATTGGGCATATATCCTTTACTCACGATGAGCCGGATGTAGAGCGAGGCGATATTGTAGGTTTTACCGGTCCCTGCACCGGCCTCTACCAGACTCGTTCCCCGTAGTGGCACTTCGAAAACGTCCAGAGGCTTCATGACCGTCCTCCGGATTCAAGTTGCCGGAGAAACGGATCCCAGAAACAGGAAGCATTCTCGCTAAAGGACTTCGTAGCGATCAGTTCGTCCCAGCTCCAAATCAACGAATGGTAGGGATCAGTTCCCTCACCCCGTGAATACCATCCCCCTTCCCAGGCAGCACGAGCTTTCTTTACAGCACTCTTTGCCCCGCCTTTACCTGCCTCCTGCTGGTAGTACCACGAGCATTCCGGTACAAAAGCCAGTGCTTCTTTATGATAATGATGATAATGAGCCTTGACAAACCAGTGTGCTAATTCTTCAAGCACCGGCTTTGGTTCAGCAGTGATAGGCAAGCTTGTTCTTTCTGCTTTTCCTTTCCTGATCGTATAAAGCTCGCTTTCCGTTGGATGTCCCGCCGCGGCCAGAACAAGATGACTGATCCAGAGGCGAATCAGGTCCTTTGCTCGTTTTGAGCCCACCCGGTACTGAACCCGCTTATCTCCGAATATATTTTCAATTACTCCGGACATGTGGTAATCACCAACCTGCAGATCTATTTCCACGGCACCTTGCTCAGGATGATCCGTAAGCCCCGATTGTTGTATCAACTGCCGGACTTCATCAAATACACCGGACAGGGACCAGTCTCCATGTATGCCGGGAGGCAATAAGCCTTTCACTTTCATGAAGCGGCGCAATACCACCTCTTCCTGATCATCCAGAAACCCATGCAGACTAAGGCTCTTGGCGGTGTACCCGTTCAGTCCGGAAAGCGCGAAAACTTCACGGTCTTCTAATTCCTCTTCCTGATATGGATACCTGAGTCCGGCAACATTCTGACAAAAATATTTGGAAGGATGTGTAAAGAAACTGATCAGCTCTTCGAGTCCTATCTCTTTCAGATCACCGCCATCAGGCGGGGTTATTTCGCTATCCAGAAAAGGACGCGGTCTTACGGATGAAGAACGGTTGGCCTTAAGTACTGAAAGGTTCCTCTGAGAATAACTTTGTTCTCCGTCGAAATAATCTTCGCTGAAACCATGCAGGTTGTGTGTTCGGGCTTTGAGTTCAAAATCCTTTCGAAGCTTTAACTCATCCGTCAATCGCTGAACCAATACTGAGGGCAACAGATCCTGCTTACTCCGCTGATCCTGTCCTCTGTAGCTTAGATGTAAATGGCCGCTGGTTGCCTTTAGCACTTCCCAGAACAGCAATCGGTCGTCTTTCTTGGTGATGCGGTCTCCCGGCAGGCTATCTTTTTGAATCAGATCGAAGTCCGGTCGAACGGGGTTTCGGGGAAAGACACCTTCGTTGAGGCCCAGAATGGCTACCAGCCTGAAGGGGATACTACGGTAAGGTATATAGCTGCTAACCACCAGGCCATTCCCCAGCCCGTTGGAAGAAGCGGAATGATCAGATAACTGTCCGCGCACCCATCCTGCCATCAGGCTGTAGGGAACACCCGTTCCTTTCTTCACAAAGAAAGCCCCCGACTCCATCTTTTCGAGTGCCTGCATAAAACCTGCACGATCACCATCCATATCCCCAAAAAAGGACAGTGTCCAGGATTGAAACAGTTTGATCCAGCTGTGGGCATCCCTTTTTTCACTGATGCGGCTGCGGGTGTCTTTCAGAAGATCCAGGATCTCACTCAGACTTCCCAGAACAGGAGCCGTATCTGAATTTGAAAGCACATCAAGAGGCGCGAGATCTTCCCAGGTCAGGAATGGCTCCGGCTCCATCAGGTAACCGGTAATGATGCTGTAAAGCGCCTTTTCTATGCTGTAATTGCTTTCTTCTTCTCTCAGGCCCCAGTGAATGTGAAGCTCCGACAGCCAGGCCTTCAGTTTCTGGACGGATTCCTCCGTCAGATCAAATTTACTCATGACGGCTTCCGAGCTGATCAAATCCATGAAGGATGAAACCGTGGCTTTCCCGGTCAGGTAATCCAATAAAACAAGGAAGGCTTTCTGAACAACATTCTGGTAGTCATTGGGAATAAAGACCGGGATTTCCGGCTCACTTTCCTCCCTGGAGCTAAATACCGACTGGATCCAGGGAGTGTAACGTTCCATGTCCGGTACCAAAACCAGAATGTCATTAAGGGAAAGGTCCGGATCCTGATCCAGCTTTCTCAATAAGGTGTCTTTCAGAACTTCTACCTCTCTGCGTTCATTATGGCACGAATGGAGTTCGATAGATTCAGGGCGATCAAGGATTAAGGCCTGGCCATCGCTATCCGGCACCTCAAGGTAGGATTCCGTCTCGTTCACTAATTCATCCAGGATTTGTTGATTCTCCAGTCCCATTTCGGCCCAGTCCTCCTGAAGCCTGGACCATTCGGAGTCCTCCCTGTACTCCATGCTGTAAACCCGGACATCCATATATCCGGACAGAAGACCGATCAACTCCCCGAAGGGCTTCGGAAAATGTGACAATCCAAAAACAGTAACAGAAGCGGGAAGCAGGTCATTGAGCGATCCTTCTTTCAATTTATGGCTCAGACGGTTCAGTGCCTCCAAACGGTCAGGAAGTTGGGGAAATGATTGTTTCCAGTAGTCCTTGAGGGTGTTCCAGGCTTTCAACTGCCAGGCTTCAGCCTGCTTAAAAGTGGTGACTGTTTTCCCTTTTTCCCAGGATGCCAGCATCTCAGGGCGGTACACCTGATACTGATCGAACACGTCCGCCAGCTGAGCTGCAAAACGGAATCTGTTTTTCTGATCGGGAGGAACGGAAGGAAGGAAAGAAAGTTTTCCCTGCTCCATGAGATCAAAGATCTGCCAGTGCATGGGATTACGGTCAGAAGGTAACTGATGCGGCAGTTCGGAATCGATGATCCGGTACAACTTCCAGAGCAGTTCAGATGGAAATATGAACGTGTTGTTGGCGGATATTCCCCGGATCGTTGCCTGCTGCAAACTTAGCCACTGCTGCATTTCCCGGTTCTGAACAACGATCCACTGGCTTCTGAAGGGGTCCCCTGACCCTTTTCCCGGATGGTGATGATTAAATAATTCAGATAAGGCTGTTAGCGACTGAGCCCGATAGTTGTAAAACATAAATGCCAGTTATTACCGGCGGGAAGTATAAGAAATAGAAAAAGGGAATACGAAAAACTTAGCCTTCGGGATAGTCAATTTTTTTGATGGAGGAGCGCAGCATTTCACCGGCCACAGACGAATAGGACTCGTCCTTTTCGTCAGCAATTTTTTTGATTCGCTCGATAATGGACTCTTCCAGGTAGTAGCTTACTACCTTCTTCACGGGCTTCTTTTCTGATTCATCTTTGGATTCCTCAGAAGAGTCACCGGTCGTATCCCGAATAAAATCGAATGAAGCATGGTTCCTCAGGCTGTATGCCAGAGGATTATGCCCCATTACCTTTTTCTTATCCATTATCAGTGCCCGTTTTTAATCTCTTTAGCAAGCTCGAAATAATCCTTGGCTCCTGCGCTGTTGCCATCATATTCAAATATGGTCTTATGATGACTGGGAGCCTCAGCCAAAGCCACGTTGTCACGTATGATTGTTTTAAAGACTTTTTTACCGAAATAATCCCGGATATGCCCGACCACTTCTTTGTTCAGGTTCTTCCTGCCATCGTACAAGGTGCAGATGATACCCCCCACTTCCAGATTGCTGTTAAGTCGCTGCTGTACGATCTTGATCAGGTCCAGAAGTTTTGAAAGACCGTGTAAGGCCAGATATTCTGACTGAAGGACGATGAAGACATCTTCGACGGCTGTAAAAGCGTTCAGGGTCAGCAGTCCAAGGTTGGGCGGGCAGTCGATGAGTACGAAATCATACTCATCCTTCTTCAGCTGAACCAGCACATTCTTTAACAGGCTTTCCCGTGCGGGCTCGTTGGCCAGCTCCATTTCCGCTCCGGAGAGCTCCAGTGAGGACGGGATAAAATCAAACCCGTTATGCTTTATGATCACATCCCTGACCTTGGCTTCTCCCTTCAGTGCATGATAAATGGTCTTTTCCATTCGATTGGAATGCATCCGCAGTGAATAAGTGAGATTGGCCTGGGGATCAAGATCGATGAGAAGTACTTTCTTCCCGAGCTTAGCCAACCCTGCACCAACGTTGATGGTTGAAGTGGTTTTACCAACCCCACCTTTCTGATTTGTTAAAGCAATTGTCTTCATGAGTATTGAACAGTCTAGACTTATTTATTCCTTTTCTACACTAAGAGAGTAGGTTTTGAACTCTTTGTTACAGTACTATTAGGCCCTATTAGAGCGACTCAACGGTCAGAAAAATAATACTAATATTGTGAAGTGCCAGTAAGTTTAGGCCATTTTAATCCTAAAACGGAATATTAAATGTATTCTAATCCAATGAAGATTTGTTCGTACCTTTGGCGCTTAACCACAACTAATAAGAGACATGCGATTTTTCAGCCGTAAATTAATAAAACCGGAAGACCTTAACGCTCACGGCACGTTGTTCGGAGGTGCCGTACTAAGCTGGATCGATGAAGAAGCCGCTATTTTTGTACTTTGTCAGCTGGGCAAGGGAAATATCGTAACCAAATACATGTCGGAAATTAACTTTGTTAATTCTGCCGCTTTGGGTGATGTTATTGAAATTGGGCTGGAATTGGTTAGATTCGGCAAAACATCCATAACTGTGAAATGTGAAGTACGTACCAAATTCGGAAAGAAAACGATCATCACCATTGACGAGATCGTATTTGTTCATGTGGATGAATTTGGCAAACCTACTCCCCACTTTGTCACTGAACCCGCAAACGACTAAATATTTTGGCTGATAAGGACAAACTTGTGAATTTTTCTTCCCTGGTAGAAATGCTCTACGGGGATGAACAATACATCAAAGAGTTTGCCGAGGCGGCCATAACGTCTTTTCAGGAGTTTAAAAGGGACTTCACCCATTACCTGTTAGAGCGTGACGAAGAAAGCCTCCGGAAAGCCGGACATAAAATTAAACCCGTTGCCCAGATGCTCGGGATCCAGGAGATCCTGGATGAATATGAGCACTCCAAAACCTTGTTGTGGGAGAATAAACCGGATGCGGACTTAACCAAATCATCCGAAAAAATGAATTCCTTGCTCAGCCGCGTCTTAGCTGAGCTCGAAGAATATTAATTATCGAGTGTCATTGTTACATTCAGCCCATTCATTGCAATGCATGGGCTTTTATTTTGCGCCCGAACTGAACGCTGAACCCTTATAAATCTGATGGATCTATGCATGTACTAGTAACCGGAGGTGCCGGCTATATCGGAAGCCATACCGTTCTGGAACTCCTCAATGAGGGTCACGAGGTGATCGTGATCGACAATCTTTCCAACAGCAGTGAAGAAGCTATTCGCAGAGTTGAGTCGATCACCGGAAAAACCATCACCTTTTATGAAACGGACCTTCTTAATGAACAGGAAGTAACTCAAGTTTTCGAACGGCACCCCATTGATTCTGTCATTCACTTTGCCGGGTACAAAGCTGTCGGTGAATCTGTACAAAAGCCTTTGATGTACTATCAGAACAACATTGACAGTACGCTCATCCTCTGTGGTCTCATGAAAAAACACGGCATAAAAAATATTGTGTTCAGTTCATCTGCCACGGTTTACGGGGACCCGGCTTCCGTGCCTATCACCGAAGACTTCCCTCTTTCTGCGACTAACCCCTATGGCCGGACAAAGCTGTTTATCGAATATATCCTGAAAGACCTCTATA
The DNA here is from genome assembly GCA_965267385.1 of Balneola sp. Classification (GTDB taxonomy): domain Bacteria; phylum Bacteroidota; class Rhodothermia; order Balneolales; family Balneolaceae; genus Balneola. The sequence continues at coordinate 1,191,610 of OZ253957.1, read as the reverse complement.
AAGCGGATAACAGCTGGAATATCGCCCTGCTGCGTTACTTCAATCCTGTTGGAGCCCATAAAAGCGGCATGATAGGCGAGGATCCCAATGATATCCCCAACAATCTGATGCCTTATGTGGCTCAGGTGGCGGTTGGAAAGCTTGAGCAACTCTCCGTTTTCGGAGACGACTACCCTACCCATGACGGTACGGGCGTCCGGGATTACATACATGTAGTGGACCTGGCCATTGGCCATCTGAAGGCTTTGGAAAAGCTGGAATCGGACCCCGGACTGGTGATCTATAACCTGGGAACCGGTAAAGGATCCAGCGTATTGGATATGGTGAAAGCTTTTGAGGAAGCTTCGGGACAAAAAGTTCCTTACAGGATCACGGAACGCCGGCCCGGTGATGTGGCAAGCTGTTACGCGGATCCATCCAAGGCTGAAAAAGAACTGGGATGGAAAGCCGAAAGGGGCATCCATGAGATGTGTGAAGATACCTGGCGATGGCAATCCCAAAATCCGGACGGATATAATTGAGAACACCGGTTGTTCAGAAGTACTGACACCTGTATCTTTGCCTTCTCCTGTTTATATGGCTGAAACGGTCTGCTACCCGCAGGCGCGGTTTCACCATCACGACAAGCCAAAGTGGCGGAACTGGTAGACGCGCGCGACTCAAAATCGCGTTCCTTCGGGAGTGTGGGTTCGAGTCCCACCTTTGGTACAATTAAGCCTTGCAGCTCGCTGCGAGGCTTTTTTTATGAGGTTCTTTTCCGCGATGCACGTCCACGCAGGCTCTTTCACCCTTATCCGGCATCCACCCTTTTATTAGGCTATATTCATCACTCTATTTGGAATTTAATGCACCTTCATGGATCAGGTAAAAGTATTTGCTCCGGCAACGGTATCGAATGTGGCTTGCGGTTTTGACATCATGGGGTTTCCTCTTGAAGGTGTAGGCGATACCCTGTTTGTATCCAAAACCGATGAACCCGGCCTGACTATTTCGAAAGTCCGTGGGCCCGGGGGACTCCCCACAGACCCCGCCCGGAACGTGATCACTATAGCCGCTCAGGCTTTGTTGGATCACCATGGAGGTGTATCACAAGGCGGATTCCAATTTAAATTAACCAAACAGGTAAAGCCGGGAAGCGGTTTAGGATCAAGCGGTTCCAGCGCCACATCGTCTGTATTTGCGATCAATGAGCTACTTGGAAGACCTTACAGTAAAATGGACTTGCTGCCCTTCGCTATGGCGGGCGAAGCAGCCGTATCCGGCCAGCCTCATGCCGATAACATCGCCCCAAGTATGCTTGGCGGCTTTGTCTTGATCCGGGGATACGATCCGCTTGATGTGGTGCGACTGGATTATCCCGCAGAATTGTATTGCTCCGTGGTGCATCCTCAGATCGAGATCAAAACCTCGGACTCCCGCAACCTCCTGAACACCCGGATCGATCTGAGAGATGCCGTAACCCAGTGGGGAAACGTTGGCGGACTGGTAAGCGGACTGGCCAAAGGTGATTATGAGCTGATCAGCAGATCTCTGAAAGATGTGATTGCCGAACCGGTACGTTCCAGGCTGATCCCCATGTACCATGAAGCCAAACAGGAAGCGCTGGATATGGGTGCCCTGGGGGCCAATATCTCGGGATCCGGGCCATCTATCTTTGCGTTAAGCAGTTCACGAAGTGTTGCTGAACGCGTCGGAAAATGCTTCAAAGAACTGTACGCGAAGATGCCCTTTGAATGTAATGTGTATGTGTCTCAAATCAGCGCCAAAGGCGCGGAGGTTGTGGGATGAAGTTTCAAAGTACCCGTCGCAAGTCACCCAGGGTTGGGTTCATGGAAGCTGTTTTTCAGGCAATGCCTCCGGATAACGGCTTATACATGCCGGACTACATCCCCCGCTTGCCGGACCACCTCATCGAAGGGTTTTCGGATCATTCGCTTCGGGATATAGCCCTGGAAGTCCTCTACCCCTATCTCGCCGATGAAATGGATCGAGGCCAGCTGCGCGATCTTGTTGAAGAAGTTTTCAGCTTCCCCGTTCCTCTGGTTCCGGCAGGCGACAACCGGTTCATCCTTGAACTCTTTCACGGCCCCACCTTCGCATTCAAAGATATGGGAGCAAGGTTTCTGGCTCGCTGCCTGAGTGCATCGGGATCACAGCAGCGTTCAAAGCTGACCGTACTCACAGCTACATCCGGTGATACGGGGAGTGCCGTGGCGCATGGTTTTTACGGCGTAGCCAACGTAGATGTCGTGATCCTTTATCCTTCCGGACAGATTAGTGAGTTTCAGGAACGGCAGATGACCACGCTGGGAGGGAACATTACGACGCTGGAGGTACAGGGTACTTTTGATGACTGCCAGAGCATGGTAAAAAAGGCTTTTCTGGATCCGGAACTCCGATCCGTTCGATCACTGACATCGGCGAATTCCATTAACATCGCCCGGCTGCTCCCTCAAAGTGTTTACTATTTTCATGCTTTTGCGCGGTTAGCGTCCGGTGCGCCTCAGCCTGTCACTTTCAGTGTACCGAGTGGAAACTACGGGAACCTCACGGCGGGAGTTATGGCACAGCGTATGGGCCTGCCCGTCAAATGCTTCCTGGCATGCTCCAATATCAACGATACCGTACCTCGCTACCTTGCAACGGGAGATTATGTACCCAAGGCGAGTACGCCCACTATCTCTAACGCTATGGATGTGGGAGCTCCGAGCAATTTTGAACGGTTGCTGGACCTTTTTAATCACCGGCATCAGAATATGGCTGATTTCATAAAAGGATACTCCTTCACAGATGAAGAAATCCGGCGGGCAATAGGTTCAGCGTATCGGAAAACCGGGTACATCCCGGATCCGCACACGGCCGTTGGTTACCTGGGAATGCAGGAATACGCGGCTGAGCACCCGGAACCGGTGATAACCCTCGGAACCGCCCATCCCCTTAAGTTCCGGTCCATTGTGGAAGACGCCATCAACAAGCCCTTGGACTTTCCGGACGCCTGCCGCGACTCCGGAGCTCCCCGAAACAATATCGTGATCGGGAATGATTACCCTCAACTCAAGAAATACCTTCTCAATTCGCAGATATGAAAAGAAAAATGCTGGGCCGTTCCAGGCTTTCGATAAGCGAAGTCAGTTTTGGCTGTATGTCTCTGGAAGACCGCTTCCGGCAAAACGAACTTCTGATCAGAACCGCCTTTGAAAACGGGATCAATTTTTTTGACACCGCCGATCTCTATAACAAAGGCCGGAATGAAGAAATGCTGGGCAAAGCCCTGAAACCCGTCAGAGATCAGGTTGTGATTGGGACCAAAGTGGGTAATGAATGGAAGAAAGACGGAACAGGATGGAAATGGAATCCCCGGAAAACGTACATTCTGAAAGCCGTGGACGAGAGTCTCCGGCGCTTGCAAACCGATTATATCGACCTCTATCAGCTGCACGGGGGCACCATAGAAGATCCGGTTGAGGAAACCATCGAAGCCTTCGAAGAGCTTAAGAGGCAGGGAAAGATCAGGGAATACGGTATTTCTTCTATCCGCCCGAACGTGATGCGGGAATGGCTGAAAAAGTCCGGTATGATCAGCGTTATGATGCAGTACAGCCTCCTGGACCGGCGGCCGGAAGAAGAGTGCCTTGAATTAATGAAAGCGAACAGGGTCGGTGTTTTAGTCCGGGGTACCCTTGCGAAAGGATTACTGGCCGGGAAACCTCCGGCGGACTATCTGAATCATCCAGAAGAAAGAGTACGGTCTCTTCAGCAGTACATGCGCGAACACGGATCCTTGTTGGCTCAGGCTCTTCACTTTGTTTTGAAAGAGAATGCCGTAACTTCTGCCGTTGTGGGCATACGAACGATGGAACAGCTGAACGCACTGCTGGACGCCTATCGGACGGAAGTACCGGATGAGCACCTGGCTGAACTGGGCCGGTCAAAGTTTGCAAAGCCCGCACGGTACCGGCAACACCGGTAAACAGAACCGTGGCTAATCTACAATTATTCAGTAGCTGAAATATGAAAGTGCTTTTTATCGGAGGAACCGGGAACATCAGTTCCGCCTGCAGCCGGCTGGCGGTGAAGCAGGGCATCGATCTGTATCTCCTGAATCGCGGAAGCTCAAAGAACGCCATAGAGGGTGCTACTACGATCACCGGTGATATCACAAAGCCAAAAGAACTGGCCGGGAAACTGGACGGCCATCACTGGGATGTTGTGGTGAACTGGATCGCATTTACTCCCGATCAGGTACAGCAGGACATTGACCTCTTTGGTGGAAAGACCGACCAGTACATCTTCGTCAGTTCTGCTTCGGCCTATCAGAAACCCCCAAGCCATCCGGTTATCACGGAATCCACCCCGCTGTACAATCCCTTCTGGCAGTATTCCAGAGACAAGATTGCCTGTGAGGAATTGCTAATGGCCGCTTATCGCGAAAAAGATTTTCCCGTTACCATAGTCAGGCCTTCGCACACCTACGAGACCGTGATACCCGTTGCGATCGGTGGATGGACGGAGTACACCATCGTGGACCGGATGAAGAAAGGAAAGCCAGTGATCATTCATGGAGACGGGACCTCGCTTTGGACTGTGACTCATTCACGGGATTTTGCCAAAGGCTTCAATGGCTTACTGGGACATCAGCAGGCTATCGGGCACGCCTTCCACATCACCTCAGACGAGATCCTGACATGGAATCAGATCTACCAGGCCGTAGCGGATGCAGCCGGCACAGAACTCAGGGCGGTTCATATTCCCACTGAATTCATCAGCAGGATAATCCCCGGGGAGAAAGACGGGCTTTGGGGCGACAAAGCTCACAGCGTTATCTTCGACAACTCCAAGATCAGGCGCTTTGTGCCCGATTACCGGGACACCATCCCTTTTAAAAAGGGAATAAATGAAACGCTGCAATGGTTTGAGGCCGAGCCGGATAGAATGATTGTCAATGACCAGACCAACGCCATGATGGATAAGATCCTGAAAGCCTATCAAGGCAACATCTAGATCAGGGCCTCGATCTTTTCGTAGATCATAGAGAGCTCATCTTCCGTCACGCAGTATGGAGGCATCAGGTACAGCACGTTCCCCAAAGGCCTGAGCAACACTCCGTGATCCACACATTCCTTCTTTATTCTCGAAGCAACGGAGTTCAGATAGCCTCCCTCCTCATCATTAACGATATCCATCGCCGCAATGGTACCCTTAACACGGAGTCTTTCGAGGGCGGGATAGTCTTTCAGATCCTCCAGGTGCCTAAGGTGTACCGCTTCCATTCCGGTGAAGGCAGCCTCATTCTCCTTCAGTATTTTCCAGGAAGCCACCCCGGCCGCGCATCCCAGGGGATTTCCGGTATAGCTGTGGCCATGCCAGAAGGTTTTGATGGGTTCGCTGGAATTAAAGCTCTCAAAAATTTTATCGCTGCACACGGTCACCGAGAGCGGCATGAAACCGCCGGTAATCCCTTTACTGAGGCAAATGATGTCCGGCTCCACCTGCGCCCGTTTACAGGCAAAATAATCGCCCGTACGGCCAAATCCCGTCATCACTTCGTCGAATAAAAGCAAGACTCCGAACTGTCGGTTCACCCAATGCAGCTTCTGAAGAAACTCCTCGCTGCACATGCGCATGCCTCCCGCTCCCTGAACGAGTGGCTCCAGCAGGATACCCGCATACTTGTCCGGATGCTGATCCAGCAGGCGTTCCACCTGTTCAATGACCTTGTCTTCTTTCCGGGCCCGCTCCGGATCGTCCATCCAGGTTTCAGGAAAAGGAACTACTTCCACGTCAAACAGCCAGTCACTGAAAACTTCCGTGAAGATCGAACGCTCCCCCGCTGACATGGCTCCCAGTGTATCGCCGTGATAGGCCCCTTCAAAACAGATAAAGGTCTTGCGGTCCTTACCAAGGTTTTTCCAATACTGATAAGCCATTTTCATCCCCACTTCGACGGACGTGGAGCCGTTATCGGAAAAAAACACCCGGTTAAGCTTTCCGGGGAGTTCGGAAGCGATCAGCTCCGCGAGTTCTTCCGCAGGATCATGAGTAAAGCCGGCAAAGATCACGTGTTCCAGCTGCTGAGCCTGTTCGTAAATGGCCCTGGCGATCTCCGGATGACTGTGGCCGTGCAAATTCACCCACCAGCTTGAAATGCAATCCAGCAGGGTTCTTCCGTCTTCAAGTTCGAGGTATGCGCCTTTTCCACTCTTAACTTTAAGGGGTTCAGGGGCATCTTTGATGATGGTAAAGGGATGCCATAGATTCGTATGCATAGTCCCGGTATTATTGGTGATCCGTCATTAGGTGAAATTGATGCCTGAGCTTTTCTTTGGTAAACTCAGAAACCGGATGCATTTCCAGCACGGGCAATCCGGTAAAATGCTCCAGCGTTTTCTTGTTGTGCGGATGAGGCTCTCCGTTCAAAATGATAGCAAAGATGGGAATCCGCCTTTCTTTAAGCGCCTGCACTGAAAGTAATGTATGATTAAGAGTTCCCAGGCTGCTTCTTGCCACAAGCACCACTGGCACCTCAAACAACCGGATAAGGTCAATTACGGTGTCCTTCCAGTTTACAGGTACTATAAGCCCGCCGGCCCCTTCTATGATCAAATGCGGGGTCTTGTGATCCGGCAGCCGAAAATCACTCAACGAAATGGAAAGTCCGTCAATATCTGCGGCGCCGTGAGGACTCATCGGGGTTTGCAGCCGGTATCGTTCCGGGATGATCCGGTGATCTTCAGCTTCGGATACTCTTTGCACAAATTCGGTATCGGTCTCTTCATCCAGCCCCGCCTGTATCGGTTTCCAGTAGGTGGCATCCAAACCGGACATGAGCATAGCGGAAACCACCGTTTTGCCCACATCGGTGTCCGTACCCGTCACAAAGAATTTTTCCGGAAACTGCATCATAATGAATCTTTTTTTGCCGCCAGATACACGACGTGCCACTTGATCCTGACAGGGCCCTCCGCCTTATTATCCCAATGATCGGTTAAAAGGCGCAGTTGTTTACTGCTCAATCGTTTACCTGTTATCGAAACAGCGGCTCCCAGCTCTTTAAGATGTCTGAAAAAATCCACAGACCGATCGAACTCCTGGTAGAGGTCATTCTCATAATAATCGATCTGGAGCGGCCCCATTGAAAGCTTAACCACAACTTCCTCCACATCAGGCAAGGGATTGGCGGTGAACGGAAGGCCCAACTCGAGGCAACATTGATACCATTCTTCAAAAGAATGATTACCCGGGAAAGAGCAAAGGAGAAGTCCTTCCGGCTTTAACAGCCCGGACAGCTTCTCAAGTCCCAAAGCGGTATCACTGAACCACTGAGCTGCAAAATTACTGATCACAAGGCCATATTTCGGCCCTTCCTCTCCCGGATCCTCCGCATTGAGTTGTTGAACACTAAGTCCCGGATGATCATCAAAACGTTCTTTGATGAATTCCAGCATCCCTCCGGAAATATCGGTGGCTATGATCTGCCTTTCAGGGAATTCCCGGATCAATAGTTCGGTGAGAAAACCTGTGCCGCATCCTACTTCGAGTATAGGCCCCTGGGGAATGATCTCCTTCCAGGGCACCAGGGATGCAATAAGGCCTTCGGCTACTCTCTTCTGGATCTCCGCTTTCTGATGATAGCTCCCGGAAGCCCTCGAAAAGCTCTCAGCGATCGTCAAACCTGATGAATGTTTAATTGTCGATTCCATATTTCCTGAAAATAGGGATCACAGAACACAGATACGACCAGCATTGCTCCGGAAAAACATAGGGTAATCCGTGTCCTGTCCCTTCAAACACCCTGATATGTTTCTGCCCCACGTATTCACTGAGCATACTGTTTCCTCTGGGCTCCATCAGGATCCGGTCTTTCGAACCATCAAGGGCTATCATCACCGCACCGAAGTCCAGGTCGATGATCGGAAACTGAACCTGTCTCATAGACTCGAGATCCTCCAGCGCTTTTTGAACATCTATATCCGGGGGCAAGTCGTCCGGGGTATGCTGCGGATCGAATACCCGTCCCCTGAAGGCGGCGAGCGTCTCGGAAGGAGCCTCGCGGAAGGCCCTGATAGTCAGCTCAAGCGCTTTCCCTGCCGCTTTGCAGGCTTCTCCGGGCGGACTGAATTCACCAAAGCCGTTCATGATCACTAGGTAATCCGCTTTACTCAGTACCGCGGTCTTGCACCAGTGTAACCCGTAGGAATGGGTACATACCACCCGAAGCTTTGTCCCGGCATCGAACCTGGGATAATAGGTATCCCCGAAATATCCCCGGTTTGCGGCTTTAAAATGTATTTCGTCCGGAATAACAGCTTTAAGCGGATCCCAGAAGCCCGCATCGAAACCCCAACCATGGTACGCGTGAATTTCTACCTGTTTTTCCATTTCCTGAAGGCCTCTGTGAGTTGATCGATATCTGAACCGGTGTGTGCCGCCGTAAGGGTTATCCTTAATCTGGACGCTCCCTTTTCTACTGTCGGGGGCCTGATAGCTGTCAGCCACAATCCATTATCCTCCATGAATTTAGAACACTCTATTGTACTCGATTCACTCCCGGTTATGACCGGAATGATCTGGCTGTCTGAATGGCCGAGTTCATATCCCATCTCTTTTAAGGCGTCCTTAACTATCCGGACCTTTCGCAAGAGCTCCTTTCGCTCCTCATCCATGTGGGGTATCAGTTCCAGTGCAGCATCCAGAGCCCCGATGACAGCGGGAGGTAAAGCTGTCGTATATATGAAGCCCGCGCTGAAGTTGACCAGAAACTTCTTCATCTCTGCCGGACAGCCCGCAAAGGCCCCGAAACTTCCAAAGGCTTTGCCAAAGGTACCTAATGAGATGTGGATTCCTTCCCGGCCGTAGTTCAGCCCCAGCCCCTTATCCCCCAAAACTCCCAAAGCATGAGCGTCATCTGAGTACAGAAGGGCGTCATATCTTGCTGTGAGTTCCGTCAGCTGATCAAGATCACTGCGGTCCCCATCCATACTGAAGACCGTTTCCGAAACAACCCATACGCGGTTGTAATTTTCAGAGCATGCCTGTTTCAATACCTCTTCCAGCTGACCGTAGTCGTTGTGGGCAAAACGCCTGAAGTCTGCCCGACTCAGCAATGCACCCTGCAGTAAGCTGTTGTGAGATCTCTTATCGGCAAGGATGAGCGAGTTGCGGTCTGCCAGCGAGGCAAGCAGGCTCGTATTGGCCTGGAAGCCGGTGTTAAACAGAAGCACCGACTCAAAACCAAAGGTTGCCGCCAGCTTCTCCTCCAGTTCTTCGTAGATGCTGAGGTTACCCGATACCAGCCGCGAGGAACCCGCCCCGGATCCATACTTCCTGGTATACTCCACGCTTCGCTCCACCACTTTGGGATGTCTGGAAAGGCCGAGATAGTCGTTGGAGCAGAAATTAATAAGCTCCTTCCCGTCCACAACGACTCTTGAAGGCTCAGAATGGGGTTCTGCCGGCCTTAACTCCCTCAGCCTGCCTGTTTCCCGTCTTTCGGCAAGGGAAGCGCTTAAGAAGCGTAATTTGTCCGGCAGTTCACTCAAGCTAGCTTCCCACGCTGGTCCAGGTAGAGTCGCTTTCGAAGGTTCTTCCCATGGCCCGAAATTCGCGGATGAACGGGAGCTTTCTTCTTACACTCGGAGCAAACTGATTGTATTCGATCATAAACAGACGCTGAGTGGCGGGATCGTAGTAGGTGAAATTCACAAAAGCGCCACCCATTGCCCCGTTCACCATATCCCATGTTCCCAGGGTCTCATAGGCAATGTACCGCCCTTTCTGAAAGGATTCCGTCACCACGGGCCTGCGGTATTCTGTGGTAATGTACTGATCGTCACGGCTTCCTTTGATGTATTGCTGATTCAGTGAGTCTCTGGTCTGATTGATCCACTCGTCATCCAGAAAACTGATATCCGTTACGTTATCCTTGGTCCAGATCCACATCCAGCGATCGTTATTAGGAGTGGGCCTGCGGAAGGTAACAAAGTCGAGTGTATCCACCCTTTTGATGTAGTCGTGCTGAAAACGCACCTTGAACCCTCTGTTTTTCCATAGAGAATCGGAGAATTGAGTTTGTTCCTTTTTCTCATAGACATCATAAGTACGGCGCATCAGCTCTCTTTCAAGGATATCCGCCAGCAGAGAACGCTCTGAATTACGGATCTTTTCAGCCAGAGCGGAATCGGAAGTTGAGGTAAGCACCAGCGCGTACTGATCTTTGTACCACTGATCCTTGATCGGAAATGCAAAGCTTTCTCCCGACCGAACGCGATTCTCCACCCCCTCATCCAGGAAGGCCCGGATCTGAGCGGCCACGTTGGAGGTATCATCGATCGGGGCTGCAAAAATGACGTTCTTCATGGACTTGATCCGTTCCAGGTGTCCACGCGATCGAATGTCGGTGAAGGTCAGGTTGTAGAATTCCTCGGGATTCGGCAGTGTAAAGACCAGCTTTCCGAAAGTTTCCCTGATCGCCTGAGCGGTTTCACTATCCCACTTTGTAGAATCCATTACCACAAACACTTCATCGATAGCTCCCTTTGCCCGCTCGCGGTAATCCCCGTCGCATGTGATCATGAAGGCTGCGACAACGGCTGTAAAGATCAAAAAGCTTTTTCTTATCTGCATATCTGAGTATTTAATTTCCAAATTTTAATGAATGAACGAATGAAAAGACAGATTCTTTCCAGCCGCTCTCAGGATATGAATTTCTGATGGCATCAATTAAAGCACTTCCAACAATAAATCCATCGGCATTTGATGCGATGCGCCGTGCATCCTGATGGGTCCTGATCCCGAAACCGATCATCACCGGGTTATTCAATACATTTTCCCTCACCCGCTCGATAAAGCTGTTTACAGAATCTGAAACCTCCTTTCCGTCCCTGGCTCCGGTCACACCCGTTACCGATACACAGTACACAAAACCCTCTGACTTGGAGTCGGCCAGCTTCATCCGTACATCCGACGTGTTCGGGGCCACAAGGTAGATAATGGGCAATTCATTTTCTGAGGCATGCTGCTCGATGATTCCACCTTCATCTACCGGAATATCGGGCAGTATAAGACCATCCACTCCTGCTGCTTTGGCTTCCTTACAGAATTTGGGCACACCGTACCGCAACACCGGATTCATATATCCCATTAAAATGATCGGTATTTCTGAGCTTTTCCTCACTTGCCTCACCATCTCAAAGATCTTATCCATGGTAATACCGTTGGAGATCGCGATATCGCTGGAGTATTGAATGGTCGGTCCGTCCGCCAGCGGATCACTGAAGGGCATGCCCAGTTCGATCAGATCCGCCCCGTTCTTTTCAAAACCGAGGATCAGCTCCACGGTCGATTCCAGATCGGGATAGCCGGCAGTGATGAACAGACTCAGCAGTTTCTCATCCGGCTTTTTGGTGTCGAATGCATGTTTGATTCGGTTCATTTACAAATTCTCCGATATGGTTTTCATATCTTTATCTCCTCTGCCGGAACAGTTTACGATCACCACCTGATCCTCACTTGTATCTGGCATCAGCTGCTCTAACCAGGCAAAAGCGTGCGCGGTTTCAAGAGCAGGGATAATGCCTTCGAGCCGGGACAACAGCCGTACGGCATCCATGGCTTCCTGATCGGTGACGGAATGATACCGAACCCGGCCGGCATCGTGGAGGTAGGAGTGTTCGGGCCCGATACCCGGATAATCGAGCCCCGCGCTAATGGAATGCGCCAGCTCGATCTGTCCCGTTTCACTTTGAAGCAAATAGCTCAGGGAACCATGCAGAATACCCGGACTTCCCTTGGTGAGGGTAGCAGCTGTTTTACCTGAATCCACTCCGTAACCCGCGGCTTCAATGCCAATGATATTCACGTCCTCGTCGTCAATGAAGGGATAAAAGAAGCCAATGGCATTGGATCCTCCCCCAACGCAGGCCACCAGGTAGTCCGGAAGCCTGCCTTCTGCCGCCAGGATCTGCTCCTTCGTTTCCTTTCCGATCACCTGATGAAAATTCCGTACCATCATAGGGTACGGATGAGGTCCCACCACGGAACCGATGATGTAAAAGGTGTCGTCCACATGGGTCACCCAGTCGCGGATGGCCTCATTGGTGGCATCCTTGAGGGTTTTAGAGCCGCTTTCCACCGATCGCACTTCGGCGCCGAGAAGGGTCATGCGATCCACATTCAGCTTTTGCCGCTCCATATCCTCTGCCCCCATATAGACCACGCAATCCATGCCGAATTTGGCGCAGGCTGTTGCCGTTGCCACGCCGTGTTGCCCCGCTCCTGTTTCTGCGATGATGCGGGTCTTACCCATTCTTTTGGCAAGCAGAATCTGGCCAATCGCGTTATTGATCTTATGCGCCCCGGTATGGCACAGGTCTTCCCTTTTCAGGTAGATCCTGGCTTTGCCGTAGTGTGCGGTAAGTTTATCAGCAAAAGTAAGTTTGGTAGGGCGACCAACATACTCATTCAACAACTGCTCGTACTGCTGAATAAAGTCCGGGTCCTGAATCGCTTTTTCATACTCCTCTTCGAGGGCCTTGATTGCCGGGATGAGGATCTCCGGGACAAATTTGCCCCCATAGTCCCCGAAATAGCCCCGGGCATCCGGTTGTTGATAGGTCGTTCTTTCTTCCGTCATAATGAGTTGTCCTCTTCTAATGATCGAACCTGATCCATAAAATCATCGATCTTGTAAAAGTCTTTAATTCCGGGCGCCTCCTCCAGGCTGCTGGATACATCCACCGCATAGGGTTTCACTGTTTGGATGGCCTGTGCGACGTTTTCAGGATTAAGTCCTCCGGAGAGGAAAAAAGGAACATCGCCGGCAATCCCTTTCAGGAGTTTCCAGTCAAAGGTCTGGCCGGTACCGCCCCACAACCCGTCTGCTTTGGTATCAAACAGAAAAAATGAGGCTACCTCCGCATAGGCGTTCACCTGGGCCTGAAGCTCATCCTTCCCGGTATCGGGACTAATGTGTATAGTTTTGATGAGTGGTTTCTGTATCAGTTCACAATATTCCACACTTTCATCGCCGTGGAGCTGTACCAGGTCGAGTCCGCATTGCCTGGCGATGCTGTTCACATCATCGATAGGTTGATTTACAAAAACGCCTACTTTCTCCGGCCCTTCGATCCAGTTGATGATCGCTCCGGCTTCTCCGGGTTCTATAAAACGGGGACTTTTATCATAGAAAATAAATCCCAGGTAATCCGCCATGGCTCCGGATGCGTAGCGCGCATCTTCCAGGTTCGTTATTCCACAGATCTTTATGTTGGTTGTATTACTCATGGTGATGCGTTGCGATATTCTTCAGCGGTCTGTTGCAGCAGCTCCTTTACGGCCTGACCGGGATGCTCCTGCCTCATAAAGTACTCACCGATCAGTGCCGCATGTATTCCGTTGTTGATCAGTAAAGCCAGGTCTTTTCCTGTTGAGAGTCCGCTTTCCGATACCAGTACCGTCTCTTCGGGGGCCTGCTTTAACAGAGCGATGCCACGATGTACATCCACTTCAAAAGTTCGAAGGTCCCGGTTGTTGACTCCCAGTATATCCACCTGTGCAAAGTCCAGCCGGTCCAGATCCTCCTGATCGTAGCATTCCACCAAGGCGTCCAGCTCAAATTCACGGGCGGCTGCCAGTAATTCCTCCAGCTGCTGCCCTTCCGTGATGGCTACGATGATCAGCACTGCATCGGCCCCGTAAGCCCTGGCTTCTTTGACCTGATAGGGATCGATGATGAAATCTTTTCTCAACAGTGGCAGCGAAACCTTCTTAGCCACCGAATCAAGATACTTCAGGCTTCCTTTAAAAAAAGGCTCGTCAGTCAGAACAGACAGCGCGGATGCACCTGCCTCTGCGTATTGTCTGGCAATCCCGACCGGGTTGAAATCCTCCCGGATCACCCCTTTGGACGGTGATGCTTTTTTTACTTCGGCGATGACCGATATGGCTTTGCCTTCCCGGGAAAGGCTGTCTTTAAAGGAGATCTTCTCTTTTTCAAAACCTTCCATTGAATGAAGGTCATGAAAAGAAACCCGGCGCTTTCTTTTGGCCAGGTCTTCCTTTGTCTGGTCGACGATCTTATCAAGAATGGTAGCCATCAGTATTTAAACACCCCCATTGCGTCATTGGTGGCATCCACAAAGTCGTTAAATACTTTGCGGGCTTTCCCGGATTTCAGGCTCTCCTCAGCCATCGCCTTGGCCTCACTTAGTCCGTCCACTTTGCCAGAAGCCTGAATGGCAAAGGTGGCGTTGATCAGCACAATATCACGCTGGGCATCGGTGGCTTTATTCGCCAGTATATTGGTCAGAATCCCGGTGTTCATCCGGGCGTCTCCCCCCATCAGCTCTTTCATATCATAAGTAGGGAAACCGATGGACTGTGGTGAAAAAGTAAAGGAAGTGGACACCAGTTTGTCTTTCATCTCGAATACCTCGCTCTGCCCGGTGATGCTTACCTCATCCAGTCCGTCGTGAGCATTGAAGGTGTAGGCGAACTCGGTATCCAGATTGGCCAGTATATGCGCCATTTTATCGGCCACTTCTTTACTGAAGGCACCGATCACATAGCGCTTAACTCCGGCCGGATTGGCCATGGGTCCCAGTATGTTAAAAAAAGTACGGAATCCCAGTGAGCGACGGGTAGGCATCACATATTTCATAGCCGGATGAAACATAGGGGCAAACATGAAGGCCATCCCCACTTCGTTGAAGACCTGCTCAACCCCTGTATGGTCCAGTTCTATCGCGGCGCCGAGATGCTCCAGAACATCCGCACTGCCGCATTTACTGGAGGCACTTCGGTTTCCGTGCTTGATCACCGGTACACCGGCTCCGGCTGTGACAAATGCGGCAGCCGTGGAGATATTGAACGTTCCTGATTTATCCCCTCCGGTACCTACCAGGTCGATCGCGCCGGTGGTATCCACATCCACTTTCACCGATTTATCCCTCATCACCTTCACAAAGCCGGTGAGCTCCTCGATGGTCTCTCCTTTCAGCCTCATAGCGGTGAGAAAGCCGGCAATCTGATCCGATTCAACCTCATCTTCCATGATCATGGTGAGGGCGGCTTCGGCCTCAGCCTGAGTCAGGTCTTCCGCGAACGACAGTTTTCCAAGTATCTCTTTGAAATCCATTACTGTTCCAGCCAGTTTTTGATCAGTTTGGGTCCTTCCACCGTGAGTATGCTCTCAGGGTGAAACTGAATTCCTTCGATCGGATACGTGGTATGCCGAACACCCATCACGATGTCTCCCGTTCGGGCCGTTACCTTTAATTCATCAGGTATGCGTGCAGGGTTCAGCACCAGCGAATGATAGCGGGTGGCGGTGAAATGCTGAGGTACATTTCTGAATACCGATTCCCCATCATGTTCTACCTGCGATACTTTGCCATGCATCAGCTCAGGAGCGTGGATCACTTCTCCCCCGAATACCTCACCAATAGCCTGATGCCCTAAACAAACTCCAAGAATGGGCGTTTCCGGCCCCATTACCCTGATCACCTCTTTCGAGATCCCCGCTTCGGCGGGCCTGCCCGGTCCCGGAGATATAAGGATCTTATCCGGATCAAGCTTTTTCACCTCATCCACGGTCATGGCATCGTTCCGGATCACCTGATAGTCTTTTGTTTCTGATGCGATGATGTGTACCAGGTTATAGGTAAATGAGTCGTAGTTGTCAATGATCAGAATCATATCAATGCGAACGAATGATTCCCGTTACTTCACGGATGGGCTGCATGACCTGCTCAGCGCGCTCCCGGGCTCTTTTCCCCCCTTCTTTCAGGACATCTCTGACATAATCGGGTCTTTCGGAAAGCTCTTTTCTTCGTTCCCGGGCCTCCCCGAAATAGTCATTCATGAGTTCCAGAAGCTCCGTCTTCGCGTGTCCGTATCCGTAACCACCCGATCGGTACTTGTCGGCAATTTCATCCTGCTTCTCCCTGGAAGCGAAAAGTTTTATGAGTGCAAACACGTTGTCGGATGAAGGGTCCTTTGGTTCTTCCAGCGGCGTGGAGTCGGTTTGTATGGACATGATGGTCTTCTTCAGGGATTTACCTTCATCAAAGATCTGGATGGTATTCCCGTAACTCTTACTCATCTTCCGGCCGTCTGTGCCCGGAACCACGGCTACAGACTTCACAATATGTTCCTCCGGTATCACCAGATACTCCCCGTCATAGATCCGGTTGAACTTACCGGCCAGGTCCCTTGTGATCTCAATATTCTGCTTCTGATCTTCACCGACCGGTACCAGGTCAGAATGATAGATCAGAATGTCAGCAGCCTGTAAAATCGGATAGGTAAATAAACCAATATTGGGACTGAGCCCCGCAGCGATCTTATCTTTGTACGACACCCCTTTCTCCATCATGCTGACCGGAGTCAGAGTGCCCAGAATCCACGCCAGTTCGGTCACCTGGGGAACATCAGACTGTGCAAAAAAGGTGGCTTTATCGGGATCCAGTCCAAGCGCGAGATAGTCCAGGGTTACATCGATCGTATTCTGATGCAACTCTTCACCATTATTCAGGGAAGTCAGTGAGTGATAGTTCGCTATGAAGTAAAAGGAATCGGCGTCCTCTTCCTGCATCTCTATATGCTGACGGATCGCTCCAAAGTAATTCCCGATATGAAGTTTACCGGAAGGCTGTATGCCTGATAAGATGGTCTTTCTTTTGCTCATTGAATATCTAAAGCTACGCTGAGTGCCTGTACAAGGGCACCCGCTTTGTTCTGAGTTTCTACAAATTCTTTATGCGGGTCACTGTCGGCCACAATGCCTGCGCCGGCCTGAATGTACACCTTTTGTCCGGTTACCACCATGGTCCGGATCGCAATACAGGTATCCATATTTCCAGAGAAATCGAAATACCCTACTGCCCCGGCATAGATTCCCCGCCTGCTGGGCTCCAGCTCATCGATGATCTGCATGGCCCTGATCTTGGGAGCCCCGCTGACGGTCCCGGCAGGGAAACACTGCATCAGCGCGTCAACCGCCGTCTGGTCGTCATTAAGCCGCCCCACCACATCGCTGACGATATGCATCACATGGGAATAGCGTTCAATCACCTGATTGCGTTCCAGTTTAACCGTGCCGGGTTCACAAACCCTCGACAAGTCGTTACGGCCGAGGTCCACCAGCATGATGTGCTCGGCCACTTCCTTGGGATCTCCCTTTAACTCCTGTTCCAGCTCAAGGTCCTCGTTGTGATCCTTTCCGCGAGGGCGGGTACCTGCAATAGGCAATAATCTGACTTCTTTATCCTGTACGCGCACAAGCACTTCTGGAGATGATCCGACCAGGCTGAATTTCTCATAATCAAGGTAGAACAGGTACGGTGAGGGATTAACCATGCGCAGGGCGCGGTACAGCATAAAGGGATCGCCGTTCATGTCAGCCTCAAAGCGCTGCGACAGCACGACCTGAAAAATATCCCCTTCATAGATATACTCTTTGGCCCGCTCTACCATCTTTTCGAACCCGGCCTCTTCCACATTACTGGTCAGGGAGGCCGGATCGATATGAAACGATCGTGACCGGTAGTTGGAACTCAGGGCCGCGGCTTCCATTTCATCCAGCGCGGACTGAGCGTTTTCATAGGCCGTCTCCGGATCCTCTTCTTCCTCAGTGAATACCGTTTTGATGAGCACGACCTGATGCTTCACATGGTCGAAGGCATAGATCTTGTCATAAAAAGCCCATACCGCTTCAGGGAGTTGGAGGTCATCATGTGGAACATCCGGGAGATCCTCCACCAGCCGGAAAGTATCATAAGCTGAATAACCCACCGCTCCGCCGGTGAGCCTGGGAAGGTCCGGGATCTCCGGTTCGGTATAGGCGGAAGTCAGTTCTTTGAGCTTATGAAAATATGGTTCCTCTACGGTTTGAGAGCTTCCACCCTGTAGAAGGATGGTTTCCTTCCCATCAAATATCAGCTTTTGATAGGGATTAGAGCCAATGAAAGAGTACCTGGCAAGCTGCTCCCCTCCTTCCACCGATTCCAGCAGAAATGGGTGGCTGGCTTCTTCCCTGATATTCATAAACAGCGATACCGGTGTAAGCACATCGGCCAGCAATCTTCGGTAAACCGGTACGGCTGTGTACGAATCCGCTAAGTCTAAAAATTCTTCTTTATTCATTATTTAAAGCCCAAGCCATACCCTTCGGTTTGCGGCAGGCCTTCATATCAAAAAAAAACCCACTCTTCCGAAGGAACAGTGGGTGTATATATTCTTAATTCGTTCAATTATGCAACAAACCCACTGCCGCCGTTTAATGTGCGGAACCACCACCAAAAAGTAATATGTACAGTCGGGTTTTTCATTGCCCTGCGAATATAGGAGCCGCTCTATTTAATAGCAACGCATACTGCCCAGAATAACCGTTTATTTATGTTGATTGACTGAAAGGCATTGGCTAGCTTCTGAGCATTATTCTGCTGTTACTGCCCCTGAATTTTGATCTTTAAGCATTTCATCATCTTTGCGATCCCTTTTTTCTTTTCAGCCGCGCTGGCCGGACAGAATATCTATCCCGTTTCTTCAGCATTTAACAGTATCCGTCAGAACGGAGTCTCGGCCATCGAAGCTTCCGGCGATACCGTATGGATAAGTCCGGTATTGAATTATAACGTAGCCAACAGCACCGACTGGCTATTCCCGACGAACATCCTTGACGTTTTGAATGGGGAAGGCCGGGTGTTTTCGATCGCCGCCGAAGGCCCCCGAATTGTTGCCGGGCTCGGATCGACTCCTGAGATCAATGGGGAGTCGGTTGTAACCGGCTTTGGTTATTATGCTTCGGATGATCAGGGGGCCGGGTGGAACTATCTTGAATTCCCGGCCGATGAGCCTCCACCCTCCGATTGTAATGATTCGGTGATCCCATACGATGGTTCCTGCGATATTTCGTTTACCTACGGCGGAGAACAATACTTCAGGATACGTAACAGCGTGGCCCAGCAGTCTCCCCCTTACTCCGTTTCCCTCGCGGGCAATGTAATTTTCTCCGCCAACTGGGCATCCGGCTTGTTGCGCAGTACCGACTTCGGCAATAGCTGGGAGCGACTGATACTGCCTCCTTCCAGTGCAGACAGCCTTAGCCCGGACAGCAGCTATATCTGGTCATCGTCATATAATGGGGAAAACATCAACCGCTATGATGCCCGGTCCGATCTGAACCTGCTCGGTTTTTCCACCCTGGTCGATCAGGACGGACAGGTGTGGTTCGGCAGTGCAAACGGCATCAATATCTCACCCAATGCGGTCTCATCCCCCCGCGACAGCATTCGATGGACACATATACAGTATGAAGGCAGCGATGACGGGCTGCTCTCCAACTGGGTGGTTGATATCGAAGAAGATACCTCAACCGGAACCGTCTGGATGACCAACTGGGTCATCAACCCTTCTCAGGGTGAACGTTATGGGCTGGTCTCCACAGATGATCGAGGAGGCAGCTTTCAGCAGTATCTGATTGGGGAAAAGATCAACGATATCGCGTTCAAAGACGGAGCCGTTTTTGCGGTCGGGGACGCGGGTCTTTTTGTTTCAGCGGATAACGGCCAAAACTGGTCATATATCTCCCAGATCACCAGCGCAAATACTTTCATCAAAGAAGGTGCCCGCTATTTTGCTGCAGCCTCCACCGACAGCCGGGTATGGATCGGCACCTCCGACGGACTTGCTTCCACAGCCGATCTGGGCTCCTCCTGGGAGATCACCAGAGTTGATTATCCGCTTTCCGGGGGCAATGTGTTTGAACCCTCCTCTCCCGCTGTCGATACCTACGCCTATCCCAACCCTTTTTCTCCGAGTCTGCATGAGATCGCGCGGATCAAATTTGAAGTAGCGGAATCCGGGCCGGTCAGGATCCGCGTTTTCGATTTCGGGATGAACCTGGTCAAAGAGTTGATCGACCAGCAATTGTCTCCGGACACGTATGAAATAACCTGGGACGGGGCCAACGAGTCGGGTGGACTGGTCGCCAACGCTCCCTATATCTACATCATTGAAATGAGCGACCGTACCATTCATGGCAAAATAGTGGTGGTGGAATGAACATAATGAAGCTTCTCCTTGTCATTCTCACCACCCTGAGTCTTACCCTGGGCCTTCAGGCTCAGCATGCGGGTCATGCAGGTGCCGGCACGGGACTGGGCTTCAGTCCGAGGAATATGGGGATGGGTAACGCCATGGCAGCCACTACCTCGGAAGGGATCTATCCTTATTACAATCCGGCCTTTGCCGGGCTGAACCCGGGCTTTTCCCAGTTTGATATCACAGTAGCTGCTCTGCAGTATGACCGTACCTACCAAACTGCCGGAGCGACCTTCCGGATACCCCCGAATGCCGGCTTTGCGATAGCTCTGGTAAGATCCGGGGTAAAGAATATTGACGGCAGAACGCTGAGCGGTTATCCCACCGGGCAGTTCTCCACATCGGAATATCAGTTAACGGGAGCTTTCGGCCTCAATGTCAGCCAGAAGCTGAAAGCCGGCGTCGCTTTCAAATTAAGTTATGCCGACTTGTCGGATCAGCTGCAGGCATCAAGCGCGCTGGGGATTGACCTGGGTGTGCTGTATTCGCTGAATGAGCATCTCAATGCGGCAGTGGTGATACAGGATCTTTTTGCTGAATACCGCTGGGATTCATCCTCTCTGTATGAACTCTCGCAGGCCCGGCAGGTCTCGAATAAGTTCCCGGTCAGATATAAAGCAGGGCTCAGCTGGATGAAAGCGAACTATACTCTTTCAGCAGATTACGAGATCCAAAGCCTCACCTCAGACTTCAGAGAGATAGGTACTGAGAATGGAAGCACAAGCGAAGGGATCATCAGCCGTAAAAATTCAGTTCAGCAGCTCAGACTGGGAGGCTCGTGGGATATCCACGAGCGCTTTACCCTGCGGAGCGGGCTTGATCTTTCCAATCTGAGGAACACCGCGAGTTCGGGGGGCGCGGTGGGCTTTTCAATTCACCTCCCGTTCGATAAGTATGCCCCTTCCGTGGATTATGCCTTTGTGACCGAGCCGAATCGAATTTCAAACATGCATGTCTTTTCCCTTAACCTGAAACTATGAGAACATTCCTCCTGCTCCTGTCAAGCGTTTTTATCGTTCAGAGCCTTCATGCCCAGAGTACCACCAGTGGTTTTGAGATACTGGTAACTCCGCCTACTGCCGCCGCCCAGTCGCTCAATTACGCCGTTACTGCGGTTCCCTTGGGGGCCTCGTCGTCCTATGTGAATCCTGCCCTTTTGATCCTTGACCATAACAGTTCCATTGATGTGGCCTACACAGACTGGGTGTTTGATGCCAATCATTTTTTCGGAGGAGCCAATTTTATAAAAGGAAAACGGGCTTTATCGGTCAGTGTATTCAGTTCGGTGAATGATGACTTTATACAGCGTGACACTCCCGGATCTGCCAACGGCTCCTTCGCCATTACCTACCTTTCCCTGAGCGGAGCCTTTGCCTACGATCTCGGTATATTTTCAGTGGGTGTTACAGGACAGTTCCTCTTTGAAGAGATCTATCTGTCGCAGGCAAGCGGTTATGCATTCAACTTCGGTATTGCCCGGAAATTTTTTGATGAAAGGCTTACTCTTGCTTCCTCTCTCTTGAATACCGGAGAAATGACCGAGCTGAATGTACGGGCTACAGAACTTCCACAGACATTCAGGGTGGGGATGCAGGCAGAGCTTTTTACTTTCTCTCATCCTAAAAACCCGGACCTGCCCATCACTATGAGCCTTTCCGGGGATTATATAGTTCCTTTAAACCGGTCTGAAAATCTCGGAACCAACTTTACCTACCGGGAGAATTATATAGCATCCGGCCTGCAGCTACTGATCGCAGAAACGGTTGAGCTTTCAGCCGGTTACCAGACAGGAAATTCAGTTCGTCCGGTTTCGTTTGGAGCCGGCGTCCTTACGGAAGAGCTGGGTTTCCATTACGCCATTGTACCTTTTAATACCGGTTGGGGAACAGTGCATTCCATCGGAATTCAATACAACTTCTAAGATCTGCCAGGATGAAGGTCGATTCCCTCAGCGATCTGTACAAAAAACTAGGCGTGGATAAGGCCACCGTCTATGTAGCCCCGTCTATTCCAGCTGAGGACACCGGAAGCAGTTACCTGGTGAACTTGTACAAGCCTCTGAAAGGCGGGGATTCAGAATATTCAGTCCGTTCCGTTTCTTTTTGGGCCCATCTCCTGCCCGCTTTTCATGCCCTGTTCTCCCGAAAGGTCATCTTTCACTACCACTGGCTTGAATTCCAGGACACCAAAGCCCTTGCCGGCTTTCCCTTCAAATGGTTCAGCCTGTTCTTATTCAGATTGTGCGGGGGAACGCTGGTGTGGACCGTTCACAATGAGCAGCCACATACCGGTCGCTTTCTGAAGCAGCACCGGGCCTTGCATCAAAGAATGCTGAAGTGGTCTCAGGGTATTCATGTGCACTGCGATTATGCTAAAGAGCGGCTTCTGGAGATCGCAAAGACCGACATCGCATCAAAAACCTTTGTGTTACCCCACCCGGATTATGCCGTTCGTCTTATTGATAAAGAAAAAGCGCTGCAGAACCTCCGTTCGGGACTCAACCTGCAGCTCGATCCGGACGCTCCTGTATGGCTTATTTTCGGCCAGATCAGTCCCTACAAGCAAATACCGGAGTTAATTCGTGCCATCAAACAGATGAAGCTACAGGTGCAAATTGTAGTGGCGGGAGCCATCAAGAAAGACGGATATCAGGTCTACTCGGAGCTGGTCTCCATCATGGAAAAGGAACCGGACTACAAGATCGTCCCGAAGTGGATTGAGGATAATCTGATCCCTCCTCTTTTTTGCGCTGCCGATCTGTGTCTATTCAATCATAGTGAAATATGGGCTTCGGGATCCATGCAGCTGGCGCTCAACTACGGCAAAGCAATAGTGGCCCCGGCTGCAGGATGTATCACTGAAATGAAAGATCACTCCGGCGTTTTACTCTTTGCGGATACACGGGAGCGGGATCAGATTCTTTGCCGGATGGCTGGTGTACCCATATGAGCAAACTAAAGCAAAAAGCATTCTGGATCGCTTTCGGGGACCTGGCAGGCCGGGGACTGGGCTTTATTGCCACGGTGTACCTTGCGAGAGTGCTCGGGCTGGAGTATTTCGGGCTTGTTACGCTTGCACTCGCCATCCTTGGGTACGCGAACTGGTTTGCTGACCTGGGGCTGGTGAATATTGGTATCAGGGAAATTGCCAAAGAACCTGAACGAAGGGTATTCCGGGCTAAGGAGATCTTCAATCTGAAAGCGATACTGGGTGCCGTTGTTCTGCTGGGAGGCACTCTCCTGATCTCCATCATACCCATGGGGCCTATTCAGAAACAGGTCATCCTCGGCTTCCTGTACTCTATCGTGCCGTACTCCATCCTTATCGAATGGTATTATAACGGAAGGCAGCGTTTCGGCAGCGTTGCCGTTTCCAAGATCCTTACCAGCGGTTCCTATCTGTTGCTGGTGGTCGCCCTGATCCGAAGCCATCATGATGTGACCATGGTCCCGGTTTTATACACCATCGGGGTGATTACTTCGGTGGTATTCATCGCAACCATATCGATCTTTGAAAAACCATTTCCCCTTCCCTCACGGGGAATTCAGATCTACAAAGACCTGCTCATCTCCAGCTCACTGCTCGGTATCGGGTGGTTTTTTACCCAAACCGTGACTTTGCTTCCCCCCATCCTCATTGCCGGACTCATTGGCCTCAAAGAAGCCGGGGTTTACGGAGCGGCATTCCGCATTGTGATCATCACCATGATGTTAGACCGCATCTTTGTAAATCTGTTGCTGCCCAACCTGTCAGCCCTGTGGGAAACCAATAAGCTTGTTGCGAAGGAACGAGTGCACATGGTGTTAAAGCTGGTTGTCGTGGGAGGTATTCTGTTGTCTCTGCTCATCGCTCTTAATGCTGACACAATTATCCATCTGTTGTATGGATTTGAATTTCATGACAGCGTGCTGGTACTGGTCTTTCTCTCTGTATTCGTGATGCTAACCTTCCTGAACAGCTTGTTTGCCTTTGGCCTTATCGCAACGCACCATGACCGCGAATACCTGATCTCAACAACCTTCGGGGGTACCATAGCAGCACTTATTATTTTCTTATTTGCCGCTCTGGGGAATTTGTACTGGGTTTCCGTTGCGGTGGTGCTGGGCGAACTCGTGCTCATGAGCTTTGCTTATTTCTGGTTTAAGCGGGTAGTGGCCGTAAAAGTGTTCAGGCCTCTTTTTCTGATGTCGGTACTGGCTCTGGTTCTCTATTTTTCATCCAGCTATTTCAACATTCTGCCGATCCTGTCATCATTCATCTCGATCATTCTTTTGCCTGCCGCGGCGAAAACCTTTGGGATCATCTCGAACAAGGAGATACACTGGCTAAAAGAGAAACTCTTTATATGAAGAAAAGGCTCTGCATAGGACTGCTTTCCCCTTCTGATGCTCTTGTTCAGATACTGGACACCATCGGCTGCAGCGTTGAGCACGTGAAGCCCGGCTCGGAACTGCTCAGCAATTATGCTGTCATCATTACGGAGGGATCGGCGAAGGGAATGAAGAAATTACTTTCTGAATACGTACACGCCGGAGGTGCATGGCTGGAATTGGGGAAAGGATCGGTGTTTCTGAACAGGTCATTCCGCCCCAAACGGTTTATCCGCTATCTGGTAAATGAAAAGGGAGCACCGGGAACGGAAAGCCTTCCCTTTCTTGACCTATACGCACCTGCCACGGTCACGGACCGCTCGGGCCAACTCAGCTCCCTGTATTCCATTCAGTCCTTCGGAGAAGGCGTTCATGCCTGGTCCGGTTTAAACCCGGAGGATCTGTGGAGCAACTCAGGTTATAAAAGGAAACGGTTTACAGGGCATGGAGGGCCTGATCCTGACGAAATTGTGTCGGCTACAGACCGTTCGGGAGTGGTTCGGTTCATCCGGTTCATTCTGAAACAATTGCATTTTCAAAGAGACCTGCCCTGGATCAGCAAATGGGATTCCCCTTCTCAAAATCCGGTCTTCTGTTTTCGCATCGATTCTGACTTTGGCACCCCCCAGAGTGTCCGCAGCGTTTTTCAGCTCTGCACAGAATTCAACATACGTCCTACATGGTTCCTCCATGTGAAAGCTCATGAGCACTGGCTGGAAGTGTTTCATGAGTTTGAGAACTTAGGGCATGAAATTGCGCTTCACGGATACGAGCACTTCACTTCGGACGCACCCGATAAGATCCGGCATAACATTCAGAAAGGATATCAGAAACTATTGGATGCCGGATGGGTGCCCCGCGGATTCTGTGCTCCATACGGAATATGGAACGAGGGACTCCACGAGGCCCTGTCTTCATTTGAATTTGATTACAGTTCCGAGTTTACCCGCCTTTATGACGGAACTCCCGCAAGAATTGGGGATACACCCCTGCAGATTCCCATTCATCCTGTCTGTACCGGTAGTCTGGCAAGAAAAGCTTATACTGCAGAACAAATGGCAGCCTATTTTAACAGCGTTTTGGATCGGAAAGCCGGATCGGTGGAGCCCTCTCTTTTCTATCATCACCCCTTGCAGCCGGGGTTGGAAGCCATCAAACAGCTGTTTGCTTCGGTACAGAAACACGGTCTCACTGTGCTCACCTTTGGTGAATACGCTTCGTTCTGGAAACTAAGATCTGAGAACAGTTTCCAGGCTTTTTTTGACGGCACTAAAATCACGGTTGAAGATAGCAACGGAGCTATGTGGTATCGGGCATGCACCGCTTTCAGCCGGTACGGACTTCTTAAAAGTAACCAGGGGAATGCCGTCAGTGATCTCACCGCTTTTAAATACGCCCCTCCTTCTCTACCTTCACCGCAGAGAGTACGACAACTCAAAAAACAAAGCCCGGAACTTTTGAAGACATCGTTAGTGGACTGGCTAAACAGGCAGAAAAGATGAAGGTTGCGATCGCCGGACCTCCGAGCAGCCTGGTTGTGAATGGTGGTGTACGGAATCAGATTACCCAAACGATCAGGCACCTCAGGGAGCTTGGAGTAGAATGTGAAACGGTCTCCCATCAACATACGGTGCAGGATATTACCCCCGATCTGGTCCATGTATTTACCAGCGGAAGAGAAACTCATGACTTCATCCTTCAGGCAAAGAAACTGGACCTGCCTGTTATTCTCTCCCCGGTATATTATACCCTGCAGCGTCCCTCCAGCATACGCATGCTACTTAAAGCTGAAGCATTCCTTCAATTGGTGAGTTCCGCCATTTGGACCGATTTTGGAGTCAGGAGTTCGAGCTGCGCTTTGGCAGACCTGATCCTGCCTAACACCCGTGCGGAAAAAGAACTGCTGCATTCCGCCTTAGGTGTTCCTCAGGAGAAAATGAAGGTCGTACCTAATGGTGTGGAAGAACGTTTTCAGCATGCTTCTCCTGAACTTTTCTCCGATACTTATGGCCGGAAGGATTTTGTACTCTTTGCCGGCCAGAGTTCAGCCCCACGTAAAAATCTCAGGGGCCTGATAGAGGCCCTAAAGGGTCAATCAATAGATCTGGTCATCATCGGGAGTCCGGGTGTTGATCAGTTTGGAATGGAGATCCGGCAGCTTACTCATCAAAACGACCGGATCCTTGTCATTCCCACTCTGAGTCAGGATTCAGAGATGCTGGCTTCAGCCTATGCAGCCTGCCACACTTTTGTCCTCCCTTCCCTGTTCGAAACCCCGGGTATTGCTGCTATGGAGGCCGCGCTGGCCGGAGCGAATATCGTGATCACCAGGTACGGAGGCACCCGGGAATACTTCCTGCATCATGCCGAGTATATAGATCCGCACTCAACGCATTCCATCCTTCAGGGAATCACCGCTTCCCTGAAAAAACAGAAAAATGATCAGCTGAAACAGCATCTGTTAACGAACTACACCTGGGAGAAAGTGGGCCGTAAAACACTGGAATGTTATGAGGAGATTGTTTCAGGATGAAACTGATAATCATTTTCGGTACCCGCCCGGAGGTCATCAAACTGGCCCCGGTCATCCGTCTGCTCCGTGAGACTGACCTGACGATCCGTTTGTTACACACCCTTCAGCATCGGGAACTGGCCGGGCAGATGCTCTCTGTCTTTCGTCTGGAACCGGACCTTGTTTTGAACGCGGAATGGAATCATGCTGAACCCCATGGCCTGCGGACAGAGATCCTTCCCCGTATAGCGGAAGTGCTGAAGTCTGAGCAACCGGACGCCGTATTGGTACAGGGAGATACTCATTCCGCCTATTATGGCGCACGGGCGGCCTCCCATTCGAAGATACCGGTCTGGCATCTCGAAGCCGGACTACGGTCTCACGATCCCGGAAACCCCTTTCCTGAAGAAATGTACAGGAGAGAGATCGCTAAAATGGCCGCTCTTCATTTTGCGCCGGCTGAATGGTCGAAAAGCAACCTTTTGGCCGAAGGAATCAGCCCAAGACAGGTGTTTGTAACCGGTAACACGGTTATTGACGCTCTTCACTTTATTACAAATTCAGAAGCTTATAGGGCGCTTCCTGCTACCAGATCAAGCTATGAAGAGCTTCTGTTGCTTACTGTGCACCGGCGGGAGAATCACGGAGATCCGCTCAGAAAAATATTACAAGGGATCATCGGGCTGCTGGGGCTTCGTCCGCAACTCCGGGTGGTCTTTCCGGCACACCCCAATCCCGAGATACAATCCGTTCTCAAAACAGACGCCTACCGTCACGATCGTTTGGAGATAACCAGGCCTTATGGATATCTGAAATTCCTGAAGACCCTGAATGATGCCGATCTGATCCTTACAGACTCCGGGGGAGTACAGGAAGAAGCAGCCGCGCTCGGGAAAAAATTGTTGGTACTGAGAACCAAAACAGAACGGCAGGAACTCATTGAAAACGGCTACACCATGCTGGTGGGTTGCGATCCGGAATTGATTGTGAGGGAATCATTGGCCCGGCTGAATACGACTCAGGATCCGGAACCGGTATCGGTTTACGGAACAGGCAAAGCTGCCGAAAAGGTGGTCCGCATCATCCTTGATCAGCTGTAGTCCTCGAAGCGTTCCTCCTTGTTGTTATCGAAATCATCTCTCAGGAAATGGATGGCTCCGTTGATCAGCGCTTTCAGAATAAAAATGGTGAAGACCGCGATCAAACCAAATTCCTGGAAGAAAATGATCAGCAGGAGGTACAACACAAATAACATGAACCGCCCTTTTTTCTCTTTCAGAGACTGCCGGTCGAAGCGCGGGATCTTATCGAAGGGAATCGTGCTGACCATCAGGAAGGAAATGACGATCACCACCGGGATCATGATCGCGTTGATCCCGTTTTCGAAGTTCTCAAACAAGTCTAAATGATTTCTGAAGGTCAGGAAGAAAGCACCG
Organism: Balneola sp.; assembly: GCA_965267385.1. Taxonomy (GTDB): domain Bacteria; phylum Bacteroidota; class Rhodothermia; order Balneolales; family Balneolaceae; genus Balneola. Next base: position 1,163,192 of record OZ253957.1, on the reverse strand, counting down.
AGTATAATGGCCTGGGCGGGTATGGGAAGGCCTATAAAGAAGTCATAGCTGGGCGTTAAGCGGGCATTCACATTGAAACGCGCGAGTCGAACCGCACCACAGAGTGGTGGGATCGCGCTGATCAGTATTCCCAGGTTCCCCATATCATGAAGGCTGAACTGGTAGATCAGGAAACCCGGAGCTACTCCAAAAGAAACCATATCGCTCAGGGAATCCAGCTCTATCCCGAAGTCACTGGTTGCATTCGCGAGCCGTGCCATCAAACCGTCGAAAACATCAAACAGGCCGGCAATGGCAATAAGCCAGGCACCCAGTACCAGGTCCCCTTTCGCCACGGATATGATGGAAAGAAAACCGCTGAACAGATTCATAAGGGTAAAGAAACTCGGAACAGCAATGCGTTTGTTGACCGGAGGTTTTTGCTCCTTCAGCTTTTTCCGTCGCTCTTTGAGGTGTTTGTATTTTCGCTGGATGGGATACTTCATGGGTTGATTTCCCCGAGAATAGATTCGCCGGCAACGGTCCGGTCTCCTTCAGAAACATGTACGCTTACATTTGCGGGTACAATGACATCCATCCGCGACCCAAATTTCATCATGCCAAAGCGTTCTCCAGCAACCAGCTCATCCCCTTCTTTTATGTGATACACAATACGGCGTGCCAGAAACCCGGTGATCTGCTTAAAGAAGATCTTTGTTCCGCTGGGATGGAGTACTCCGAAATCAGCCCGTTCGTTAAGTTCGGAAGCCTGCTCATCCCAGGCCATCAGATATTTACCGGGATGATATTTTAGGTATTCCAGCTTGCCGGTTACGGGATTGCGATTCACGTGCACATCCAGTGGAGAAAGAAAAATACTGATCTGTGTCGCTTTCTCCTTCAGGTAAACCTGCTCGTCGATCTCTTTCACCAGAACCACTTTCCCATCGGCCGGGGAAATGATCAGGTTGTCGCCTTCGGGCGTTTCCCGATCGGGATCCCGGAAAAAATAGATGATGATAGCAAAACAGATCCCGGTTAGCCCGTAAATACCCCAGGCGATCCAGTGATCAACGTACAGGTAAGTAAGACTGAAAATGATGGCAGTGACCACAAAGGCCAGCGCCATGGTAAAGTAGCCGTCGCGTGCGAACATGCTTAAAAGAGTTTTAAAACATCATTAAAGACTACAAAGATCATTAAAGAAACCAGAATTAAGAAACCGATGTTCTGGGCCACAATACGAACTTTCTCGGTGGGTTCTCTGCGGGTGATCCCTTCATACAACAGAAAAACCAGGTGACCACCGTCCAGAGCAGGAATCGGAAGGATGTTCATGATGGCCAGCGTAATGCTGAGCAATGCCGTTATATTCCAGAAGCCGATCCACCCGGCGTTATCGGTAGCCTGTTTGGTCATACTGGCTATGGCAATCGGTCCTCCCAGGTTCTGACGCACAGAGATCTCACCGGAAAGTAACCGGGCAAAACCCTGGACAATACCCTTGGTCTGATCGATGGTTTCATTCCAGCCGGCCCCTATGGATGCAAAAAAGCCGTACTGGATCCTTGTGGTGCCGATCATCTCCAGGGTCGGAGACATAATGCCGATCATACCGTCTTCATTGGGGGTAACGGTAACTTCAAAGGTCTCCCCATCCCGGTCTATGGTCAGAGTGAGTTCCCCGTCGGCGGCATCAATCCGTTCGGTAACCTGAAGCCAGAACCCAACTTCTTCACCATCAATGGCAATGATCTTGTCACCGGCCGCGAGCCCCGCTTCGGATGCGGGCGTAGCCTGACTTACCCCCGCAATGGTGCTGGGTAATAAAATGGTAATATCTTCAAGGAAGGACCGGCTCTGCAGACTGTCAAGGTAGGAAGACGACATAGGCACGCTGATCACTTCTCCTTCCCGCTCTACCATGTAGGTAAGGTTTTCTGATGTAAGGGTAGAAGCTGAAATCAGGTCATTAAAGTACTGAACACGCTCTCCGTTCACCCCTATGACCTTATCACCGGTCTTAAAGCCGATCTCTTCCAGCAGTGATTCTTCAGCGACATAGATTCCGCTGGTCTTATCCAGCTCAATGACGGTTTTCCCGTTGGTCATGATCATGCCGGTGTAAATGGCGAAGGCCAGTATCATATTGAACACCACTCCGGCTACGATCACAACGATACGCTGCCAAACCGGTTTACTTCGGAATTCCCAGGGCTCAGGTTCCTTTTCCAGAAATTCATTATCCATACTCTCGTCAACCATCCCCGAGATCTTCACATACCCACCAAGGGGAGTGGCTCCGATGCAGTAATCCGTTTCTCCTTTCTTAAAACCCCAGATCCTGGGAGGAAAGCCAACTGAAAAGCGCTCAACACGCATCCCGAAAAACTTGGCGGCTAAGAAATGTCCCAGCTCATGAATAAAAACCAGGATCATCAATGCTCCCACAAAGATGCCTATGGTCTGAAGAATGTCTAAAAAACCTTCCATGTAGAATTTAAATCTGCGCGGCGTATTTCCGCGTCTCTTTATCTGTTTCTGTTAGCGTCTCGACAGTGATGTCTGTTCCCGAATCAAACCTTTCCAGGCTTTTCTCTACGATCTCAGGGATGTGAATATAACCAATTTCGCGGTTCAAAAAGCGTCTTACTGCGATCTCGTTTGCAGCATTTAACACCGCCGGGGCTGTTCCTCCCGCCTTGACCGAATCCATAGCCAATCGCACACAGGGAAACCGCCGGTAGTCAACGGGTTCAAAACTAAGTTCTTGTCTTTCACTCCAGTTCATTCTCGGGGTATCCAGCGTTAACCGGTCGGGATAACTGAGTGCATAAATGATGGGAACTTTCATATCGGGCGGGCCCAGTTGCGCTTTGCTGGAGCCGTCCCTGAAGGTAACGATGGAATGAATGATGCTCTGGGGATGAATGACCGGTTCGATTTTCTCCATGGGGAGATCAAACAGCCAGTGCGCTTCGATGATCTCAAGCCCTTTGTTCATCATGGTCGCCGAATCGATGGTGATCTTGGAGCCCATGTTCCAGTTTGGATGCTTCAGAGCCTGATCCACGGTCACCTCTTTCATCTGTTCCCAGCTCAGATCGCGAAAAGGGCCTCCGCTGGCCGTAATGATGATCTTTTCAATACTGGAAGGGTCTTCCCCTACTATGGACTGAAGCATCGCACTGTGTTCAGAGTCAACGGGAATCAGAGTACTTCCGGACTTTTTCAGTTCCCTGATAATGATCTCGCCCCCAACCACCAGCGATTCCTTGTTGGCGAGCGCGATCTTTTTCCCGGAGCGTACAGCTTCCAGTGTGGGCCGAAATCCGGAAAATCCAACGAGGCTGTTCAATACTGTTTCGATCTCCGGATACTGTACCAGTTCACAGATGTGGCCGTACCCGCAAAGCAGCTCGGTGTCCGTATTAACAGCTTCTGAGAAGCTGGAAAATGAGGCTTCATCACAGATCAATCCGTAGGATGGAGAGAATTCGTTGATCTGTTCGGCCAGCAGCTCCCAGTTGCTGTTCGCAGTGAGCGCTACCACATCGAATGCATCAGGGTGTTGGCGAACGACTTCAAGTACCTGGGTCCCTATCGACCCCGTTGATCCCAGAATAGCCAGTTTTTGTTTGTCCAAATTCAATCAATTCTAAATGATGGGCTACAAATGCTACAAATATAGAACACCTCCGGATGAATTAGAAACCTAATTCACGGGCAACTTCAAACATCCGGGAATGTGCCACAACGGTCTCCTCAACGGTGGGCGCATACCCCCCTGACAGCAACAGAACCAGAGGGATATTCTTTCCGGTCACAGTTTCAATGACTATCCGGTCTCTTTCTCTCAGTCCTTCCATGGTTAGCGAAAGCCGGCCGAAATGGTCGGTCTCCAGGGGATCTATACCTCCCAGATAAAACACCAGATCCGGAGCAAAGCTGTTAAATATCCGGTCTAATGAAGCAATCAAAGCCTTATGATACGGTGCATCCTGTGTGCCATCGGCAAGTCCGACATCCAGATCAGAAGCCGGCTTGTGGAATGGATAGTTCTTTTCGCCATGAATGGAAAAGGTATATACCGATGAGTCATCACGGAATATCTCCGCGGTTCCGTTGCCCTGATGTACATCGCAGTCGATCACCAGTGCCTTGCCAAGCCATCTTGATTGCTGAAGTACCCGGATCGCCACCGCTACATCGTTATATACACAAAAACCCTCACCCCAGTCGGGCATTGCATGATGCGTTCCTCCGGCCAGGTTGGCCGCCAATCCATCCTGCAGGGCCATTAAGCCGGCATTGATGGTTCCCTGAACAGCCAGTCTTGAACGGATGGCAAGACTCCTGCTCCATGGCAAACCCATTCTGCGGATTTCTTTTTTTGTGAGATCACCAGACCAGACGGCGGTTGCGTAGCGTTGGGTGTGGGCGGTCATCAGGTTCACAAGGTCTGCCATGGAGGGTTCATAAACCTCTGATTCTTTGATCACACCGGTATCGAGCAGGTAGCGGTGTAATCCCTGAAACTTCTTCATAGGGAAGATATGCTCATCGGGGATCTGGGCATAATATCCGGGGCTGTAGCTTACTCTCATGCGTGGTCATTCAGTTTAATGATCCCCATCATCCGCCCGCTTCCTGAGCCTTCCCGGCGGAATGAGTAATATTCTTTGTCTCCGTCTATCGTACAACCCGGATCGCACTCGATTAACTGTTCTTTTATTCCTTCACCAAGCAGCTGATCACGTAAAAATGCCTTCAGGTCAACATGAGGCTTCTTATAATTCTCCCTGTCCACGAAAGCTCCCGGGAACTGCCTCGCGACCTCCTCTCCTACCTCGAAATTGTGAACAGCGATACACGGGCTGATAAACACTTCCATTCGGGAGGGCGAAGCTCCCCGGTCCGACATCATCTTGACGGCTTTCGGGACTATGCCCCCTGCCGCTCCTCTCCATCCCGCATGTACTGCCGCGATGAGGCCGCGTTCAGGATCCCCCATCAACAGAGCGGCACAATCCGCAACCTGAATGCACAAAGCCAGATCCGGCACGGAGGTAATGAATCCATCCACCCCCTCATAAAGACCACCGGTTTTAATTTCCTTGATTTCGGTACCATGGACCTGACTGGCAAATGCCAGCTGCGCCGGGTTAACCGATATCTCCTTTGCAAGGGTCTCCCTGTTCTGCTGTACGATCTTCGCTGACTCATTGGTATTCAATCCGAGATTGAGGCCGGCGATCTCTCTTTCCGTATGGATTCTTTCGGCATTCTTGAGGCTGAACCAGCTTTGAACGCGGCGGTTATTCAGTACTTTCGGTCGCTGAAGATCAAGCTGGGAAGACATCATCGAGCCTCATCCTTACCAGACCGACCGGAAACTCCCTTCCGGTCCAGAGTTTAAATGATTTTGCCCCCTGATGAATCAGCATGTCCAGGCCTCCTACCGGGGTTCCGCCTGCCTCCCTGGCTTGTTTCAGGAAAGTGGTGACTCTCGGGTTATACACGATATCGTAGCAGATCTTGCCCTCAAGGTAGTCCAGTTCGGACTCCTTCACGGGCGATGCATCCGTATTGGGGGTCATACCCAGTGGCGTTGCATTTACAAGGATCGAGGCTTCCTCTGCATAGGCCGTCCAGTTGTCATAGCTGCACCGCACGATATTGGAAGCCATTTCTTCCCCATATTGAGCCGGACGTCTTGAGACCAGTACAATTTCTTCAACGCCTTCTTTGTTCAGTGCATGCACGATCGCTTTGGTGGCCCCGCCGGTTCCGAAAATGATCGCCCTGGTTCCCTCCAGTTGATCTCTATGACCGCCGAGAGGAGCCATGAATCCAAACACATCGGTATTATGTCCTTCCAGCCTGCCATTTGTTTTAACGATGGTATTGATAGCCCCGATCTCCATAGCCTCTTCACTCAGTACGTCCACCGCCTCAAATAAGGTCTCTTTGTGAGGTATTGTCACGTTAGCTCCCTTGAAGTTGTCGGAAGTGCAGTGGGCAATGAGAGCAGAAATATCCGGTAAAGACACGGATACCGCCACGTATTCCCCGGGTAAATGCAGATGCTGCAAAGCAACATTATGCATGATCGGAGACACGCTGTGGCCTACCGGATTACCAATGAGCAGGTAATGCGGATGTTGGCATTTGTCAGAATTCAGAAAGTCGGAAAAATTCAAAAGAAGAAGTTTTAGAACAAAAAAAATGCGCATCGGTTTGATGCGCATTAAACTAATAAATAATCAAAGAGCGATTAAGCGGTTACTTCTTCGCCTTCCTCTGATTTTGGCTCTAATTGAGTTTCCTTAAAGGTACCTGATTCAGCAAGCTGCTTGAACTTACCCAGGTCCTTAACCAGTTGAGCCGGAGAATTTTCAATGAACTCAGCCAGCTCATCAGAAGGCTCGCCAAAGAAAGTTCGGTAATCAAGGGTAAACTCAACGCGGGTGCGCTCACCGTTATCGAGAGGAGTAAAACGGATAGTACCGGTTTGATTAAGATTACCATTGATTGTAATCCAGGCAAAGCGAGTGTTACGAAGATTATCAATGATATTAGTAGTCCATTGAAACTCCTCGCCACCGATTTCAGTTTTGTATTCGAAAGTCTGGGAGTTGATTCTGTTTACAGTATCGATACGCTCCAGAAACTTTGGAAATTCAACAGGATTACTTAATAACTCATACACTTTGGCAAGAGGTAAATCAATTTCGATTCGTTCGTGCGCCATAATAGATATCTTGGTAGTTGTGTTCTTTTGGGATTTGTAATCTTTTTGATGAACCGAATTTCACGGACACAGGTAGGATTTCACCATTATGCCTCAAAAATACGGATAAAATGATTAAGCCTCAATCATCTGCATCCAGAAAAAACCAGAAAAAAAATACCACATGGCTTTAAATAATCTCCTGAAACCCCTTAAATCCATCCCGCTCTTAACATTCCTCTTGCTCCTCTCCCCTGATCTGTTATCTCAGGTAAACACCAATGGGTTCTTACGTAATTATAATGCTGTACTTACTTCGGGCGACAATGAATATCTGGTTGGCAGAAACCGCTTTACACTGAATGTGGACTACAATTTACCAAATGGAAGAATATTCATAGGCAATGAGGTCTTGAATACCTACACCCGGTCCACCAACAATTATGTTTATGACTTCGCTGAAGGCTACATTGATCTGTACTACGATACCTTTGACCTTCGGGTCGGGAAACAGATCATAACCCAGGGCCGGACCGACGGGGCATTTATAACCGATATCCTTTCCCCGATCGACCTAAGTGAGTTTCTAACCCAGGAAGTGGAGGATATTAAAATTGGCATTCCCGCCCTCAAGTTTACGCGGTATTATGATTCCAATTTCCTGGAATTTGTGATCTCCCCCATCTTTCAATCCAATACTTTTGATGAACCGGAAGGCCGGTGGTTCCCCTTCGCCCAGCTGGAACGGGCCGGCAATGTGGTTTATGCGGACTCTGCCAGAGAGGCTACATTAAAACAGATTCAGGGGATGATAAAATGGTCATTTCGTGAAGATATTAAGTGGGACCTGGACCTGATGCTGCTTTACTGGACCGAGAGCTCTCCCGGACTAATCAAGGACCTGACCTCCATTGGCAGTGGACTCGCCCAGGAACCGGCCCTGCTGTTATCAAAGCAGTACAACACCACGCCCATACTTGGCTATTCCGGGAATTACCTCCTGAACGACAAGTGGATCCTGAAGTCGGAATCCGCCTTTTATACTTCGAAACAGCTGGACTACCTTCCGGATGGATTACAATCGAGAGATCTGGGAAGTCTGGACCCTGTGGAGCAGCAACAGCTGAGCCTGCTTTTTGCTCAAAATGACGATGGTTTTTTACTGAAAAGACCCTGGCTGATCTCAATGATCGGCCTGCAGACAGAGATCTCGGGAACAACGGTGAGCACTCAGTTCATCAACGAGCATATTTTTGATTACCGAAACGACATACTGCAGGAGCAGGATTATTATTACAGCACCCTGCTGGTTCAGAAAAGTGTCATGAGAGACAAGCTGACGCTCTACACTTTCGGCCGGTATAACTATACGGGCAAAGACTTTTGGGTGAGTCCAAGGATCAGCTATGAACTTTCAGACGGTGTCGAATCCACTCTGGGTCTCCATCTCTTTTACGGGGAGGATACCGAACCTTATTACGGGCACTTTAGTTTTCAGGACTATCGATCAAACAGCTTCGGCTACCTAAAGGTTACGGCCTATTTCTAGTCCATGAGAAAATTCGCTTCATTTGTTATCCAATACCCCAGAATCATCGTTCTGGGCATTATCGCGCTTACCGTTATTTCCATTGTTCCGGCCTCCGGGATCAAAACCGACTTTGATCTGGAAAATTTCTATCCCAAGGACGACCCCACTGTTCAGTCTTACCGCGCTCTGGAGCAAGAGTTCGGACGCGATGATAACATCATCATGGTAGGCTACCGGGATCCGGACTTATTCACCCCTGACAAACTTCTTGAGCTTAAGTCCATAACCGACCGCGCCAAGCAAATTGAAAATGTCACGGAAGTACGGAGTCTCTGGTCTGCCGATGAGATGATCAACGAGAGCGGTATGCTTCGCTTCGAATCGCTGCTGGATGCCGACTCGCTGGCCTCAAACATCGCCAGGTCAAAAGCCCGCGTCCTGGACGATCCTTTTTCAAAGGGCTTTTTCCTGAGTGAGGATGCCACAACCACCGCTTTCTATCTGGAAATAGACGAAGAGGTCAACTCCTACGAAATACGGGCTCAGATCATCCGCGATCTGAACGCCATACTGGCAGACCATCCATCAAATGAGTACCGAATCACCGGTATCCCCTACTTCAGGAACCAGTATGTAAGCATGCTGAACGGCGAGGTGGTATTCTACATCTCCTTTTCTTCGGTGCTGATCATCATGCTGTTGTGGTATCTCTACCGCAGCATCCCCGGTGTATTGATACCTATGCTCATCGTATGGCTCACCGTTCTGTTTACGGTGGCTACGATCACGCTTACCGGTGGATACCTTGAGATCATGAGCAGTACCATCGCGCCCATTTTACTGTGCGTGGGGGTCGCGGACTCTGTACACATGATCTCCAAGTTTGATGATGCCACCCAAAGTGGTTTCAAAAAGAAAAAAGCGATCCTGGAGATGTTGCTCACGCTGGGAAGTGCCACCTTTCTCACGAGCATCACTACGTCCATAGGCTTTGGAACGCTGTTCACCAGCAATGTGGTACCCATGAAACGCTTTGGTATCTACACGGCAGTAGGTGTGCTCATTGCCTACACTATCACCATCTTTCTCCTGCCTTCCGTTCTGCGCCTGATCAGGTCGAAGCGTATTTTCAAAGAGAAAGGCGGGCGGCTTTACGGATGGCTGGGCGAGGCGCTGCTTCGGGTATCCGCTTTCAACAAGAGACACTACCGGATCATATCGGTGATATCACTGACTGTCGTATTCCTGACAGCACTGGGTATGTTCAGGCTTAATGTAAACGGCAGGGTATTTGATGATGTGAGCAGGGACTCTGAGCTGATCCGTGACAGCAATTTCTTTTCAGAAAACCTGGCTCCCGCCTTTCCTCTCGAGTTTGTTATTGATACCGGCGAAGAGTCAGGAATCACCGATCCTGATTTTGTACAGCGGCTGGAAAACCTTCAGCAGCATCTGCTACAGTACCCCGAGATAAAACGGGCCACCTCCTTCTCCACATTACTGAAAGAGCTGCACGAAACCATGGCTCCTGATAAAGCCCGAATGAGTGCCCTGCCGCAGGATGAACAGCTCATAGCCCAGTACCTGCTGCTGCTTGAGATCAACGAAAGCGATATACTGAGCCGGGTTACCGACTTTAACTATCAGAAAGTGAGGCTGGCTTCTCAGACACTGGATGCCGGCTCCATGCGGATCAATCAGATCCGGGATTCGCTGGATACCTACCTTTCAGCCAATTTTCCGGATGAAGAGATCATCGTTACCGGCTCAACCATACTAAGTGCCGACCTGGTCGGAAAGATGGTCTATTCGCTGGCTTCTTCCATCGGACTGGCTTTCATCTGTATTTCCATCCTGATGGCCTTCCTCTTCAGGGATCTGAAAATGATCCTGATTTCCCTGATCCCGAATGTCATTCCCCTGATCTTAACAGCCGGGATCATGGGCTTACTGGGAATCGATATAAAACCCTCGACGGCGGTTATTTTTACCATTGCATTCGGCATAGCTGTGGACGACACCATTCATTATCTGGCACGATTCCGAATCGAACTGAAGAGAGGCCTTTCTCTGGATAAAGCGCTGGAAGTAACCACTCAAAAAACCGGGAGAGCCATCATCATTACCAGTATGATCCTGCTGGCCGGTTTTGGGACCCTCATAACCAGCGAGTTCTCCTCCACCACTTTGATGGGGGTCCTGGTTTCCGGAACAATCTTTTTTGCCATACTGGCTGATCTTGTACTGCTTCCGGCTCTGTTTCACTGGCTGAAACCAGACCTTAAAGTAGAAGAAATGCCTTCAGTTTTTGCACAATCTGTTGGTGCACCTCTTCCACATTCTGAGAAGCATCAATAGTACAGAACCGCTCTTCGGTTTTAGCCATCTGTTCGAAGCCCTCAAAGACCTTTCTGAAAAAAGAATCGCCCGATTGTTCCATCCGGTCTTTCATCAAATGAGCGGTACGACTGGCCGATTCGTCTAAGCTCAGCCTCAGATAAAAAGTGATATCGGGCACAATTCCGTGAGAGGCAATGTCATTGATCTGTTGTATCTGAACCAGCGGCATGCTTTCCCGCCCGTATCCCTGATAGGCAGTGGTAGAATCATAGAAACGATCGAGAATCACGATCTGGTCATCATTCAGTAGTGGATTCACCTTCTCGGCAATGAGCTGGGAACGTGCAGAAGAAAATAGGAGGACTTCCGTGACAGGATCAATCTCCAGTTCGGGGTTTAACAGCAGGTCCCTGATACGTTCTGACACCTCCGTACCTCCCGGTTCCCTGAATACCGTAACCTGATGACCTTTGGCCTCCAAAGCCTGTTTTAGTAAGTCGATCTGGGTGGATTTACCGCTCCCGTCAATGCCTTCAAACGAAATTAACATGCCTCAAAGCTACTAAGAAATCGGAAAGATCGGAGATAAATTCTTTGGTCAGAAAAAAAGGCGCCTGCAGCGCCTTCATTGTTCCTAGAAATCAAAATCATCCATCATTTCAATGGGTTCTTTAGGCATCGCCAGTGCCAGCCCCAGATAGATCAGCAGGCTGGTTCCGTAACCCATAAAAAAGGCGGCCACAAAAATGATCCGGACAACCGTAGAACTGATTCCGAAATATTTAGCGAGTCCGCCACAGACACCCGCCAGTTTTTTATTGGTTCGGGATTTCATGAGGCGCTTGGCATGTCGGTATCCAAATTGATCATAGGAGTACGCAGAAGAAGAACTGCTGCTGGTAAAGTCGGAATCAAGATCGTTCTTGAGTCCGCTGTTTCTGCGCTGATTGGTCGTATCACCACCGGGTATGTCGTCCGAATAAGTAGTGTACTTGGCCATATTTCTTTTACGGCGTTTTTCTTTTCTCCTGGCGCGTTTTTCCTTTCGGCGGTCTCCCACAAAAAAACCGAAGCCAATCAGAGTTACCAGTATGCCTCCGATGATGGGCAAGGCCGAGATGGCTTCACGGGAAAAATCAGCCAGTGCTGCACCGATGGGAAGTCCAACCAGCTGCAGTAAAAAAGTAAAAGCGATAAAGAGCATCCCGAGTCCCGCGAAAGTTGAGATGTTCCAAATGCCCTTGCCGTCTTCTTTGGGCTCTTCCTTCAGGAATTCCTGCATGGTTGACTGAAGTTCAAAATCGTCAAACTCCAGCGTTGCAGATCCTGTTTTTGAGCCGGTCTTTTGTTTAGTTCGTTCTGTCATTGATTTTCCTCCACGCAACGGCTACGAATGAAAGGCCTTATTGTTGCGCATATAAACACCTTTTTCTGTGATCAAAATATCCAGTTTCTGGTCGAAGGGTTCAACCGGTAAATCGTTCAAAATAAACTCTTCAAAGAGCAGCCCGGCTTTAGGTGCCTCCGCTTTTTCCAGAAACCGGTCGTAGAATCCTTTACCATACCCCAACCGGTTAAACTCCTTGTCGGCTGCCAGCAACGGTACCACGATCAGATCCGGCACCAGATCGGTCTCCCGAAGGCCTGCGGGCTCCGGGACGCCCCACTTGTTCTTTTCCAGCTTTTCAAACGACTCCAGTTCAACATGCCTTAAACTCACATTCTCGAAATCCGTTACCGGCACGATCACCCTCTTATGTTGTGCGAGCATATCCTTCAGAAACTTGTGAGTATTCACTTCTCTGCGTTCATTCATAGAAATGAAGCAGTGCACGACACGGGCTTTTTCGAATACATCAGAGGTGTAAAGATTCTTGATGGCCTCTTGTGATTTCAAGGCCCATTCCTCTTTACTCAGTCCCTCCCGTTTGGAAAGCAGCTTTTTGCGGAGTAATGATTTTTGCTCTGAGATCTCCATCAAAGGCTGATGACGTGATGTGAACGCAGATCCAGCTCTTCTGTATCAAAAGTCTGGTAGATCTGATCCCAGAGATCGGTGCCGTATTTGTTCATGAAATACATGAATGAAACCTGGCGCTCCTGGAGTCCACCATCGGGATAGAGCTGTGCCTTCGCCCTTCGGATACGGTTTAGCTGGGTTTGCTCCTGTTGCTTGACCGACCGGTACACCCGCCCTTTGAGTTTATTCAGTTCATTTGTGAAGCCCGAGATGGTACTCCCCACCATGCCTTCCAGCGAACCGTCGATCTCTGATATGATCTGTTTGGGCTCTTCCGAGACCGACTCAATGCTCTTCTCCCATTCACCGAAGAGGCTTTCAATGTCGTGAGTTTCGGTTCTCTCTACATATTCCGTTTCCAGATCCTCAATACGCCGGCCAAACTCAAACCATTCAAAGGGAAGTTTCTCCAGTATTCGTTCCACCGCCGACTCCAGCAGGGTGGCACTCATTCTTGGGAAGATCACCGGCATTTCCAGCCCGAAAACCGGATAGAGGTCTTTCATTTGCGCGTAGTAGGCCACTTCTCCGGGGCCCGCCACATAACCCAGCGTGGGTAACAGCTGATCCTGAATCACAGGCCTGAGAAATACGTTTGGTGAAAATCGCTCCGGATGCTCTTCAATGATCTTCAGCAATTCTTCCTGATCCCAGGAATACTCTCCGGCTTTCCATCCTTTTTCCGCGCTCTCTATTTTAATTCGTCCCTGCTCGCCGCACATGTAAAAAAGATTGGAATCTCCCAGAGTAACCTGGGCATGGAACTCCGCAGAGATGGCTTCCGTCTTTTCTTTCAGGGCGCGGTCCACCGTTTCCGATTCGGAAATGGATCTGGCAAAGGTATCAGCTACGATATTCTTTACGGGGCCGAAGTGGCTTCCCGCTATCAGGAGACCGTATTTCCCGAACAGCTTATCCATCATTTGTGCAAAAGCCGAAGCGAAATTTCCTCCGCTTTTATAGCAGCCGTCATACATCTCCCAGAGTGCTGCAGAAAAATCCGTCTCGTAGAGATGTTCTTTAAGGTTGCCCCTGAACGCTCCCAGCTCACCGTCAAACTGATACTCGGAAACCGGGAAGTTGGTGGGGTCTGTTTCGTATATCACTTTTTCGAGTGCCTCATTCCCGGGAATCCCGAACCATGCAACTTCCTCGAAATCATGATCCTCATCTGCCAACCAGAAAACAGGTACCACCGGCCTTTGCAGTTTCTTCTCCCAGTGCTCCGCCAGCAGAATAGTGGTCAGTGTTTTATAGATGGTAAAAACCGGCCCTCCGTAAATCCCTAACTGCTGTCCGGTTACGATCGCCAGGGTTTTCTCGTCCGACAATTTTTGCAGCTGCTGGTGCTGATCGATATTCAGTTGTTCGTGATATAAAGAAAGCGCCTCTGTATAGCTGTGATGTGAAGGCGCTTTATTGATTCGTGTTGCTCTGTTTTCAGTTTGCTGTTCATCAAAGGGATTGCAACAATAAAAATCCTGAAGTCTGGAAAAGTCGCTTAGGTATGTTTTGAAAAGTTGAGAAAACGGGAGTTTATCGAAGGAATAGCTTTCTTTTGTCACCCTTACCCCTTTAGCTTTTGAATGCGGTCACGGATCTTTGCCGCCTTTTCGTAGTTCTCGGTTTCGATCGCGGTCTTCAGTTCCAGTTCCAGCTGTTCAAGTCTGCTCAATTCCTTCTTTCCGGCTTCATCTGCTTCTGCAGCCAGGGCCTCTTCGAGCGTTTCCGGTTCCGGATCGGTGCTGATTCCCGCCTCTATGAGCACTGACTCCTCTACGTAGATCGGTACTCCGAACCGGACAGCAAGGGCGATGGCATCACTGGGTCTCGCATCCAGTTCCACAGGTTGTCCTTCCCGGTCGTAAATGATCTGTGCATAAAAGGTACCCTCACTGAGGTCATTGACGATCACTTCCTGTACCTGTGTGTCAAAGCTCAGGATCAGGTTTTTGAGCAGGTCATGCGTCATCGGGCGGGGTGGTTTGATATTTTCCAGTTCCAGGGCAATGGCCTGTGCCTCATAAGAACCTATGATGATCGGAAGCCGCCTGCTTCCTTCGGCTTCGGAAAGAATGAGTGCATAAGCGCCTCCACCGCTTGGGCTTGTGGAGAGGCCTAATATTTCCATCAGTACTTTACTCAAGGGAATCTTCTGTAGTCTTTAAAATGAATCATGAATGTAGCAATTTTTACCTAAGCGATAAAACCAGCCACCCTAAAGAATGAGCTTTTATCCCAAACAATTCCATGATATAAAAATGTGAGTTTTTGCTTCCAAAAAAAGAGAAATAAAGCCTATATTCACGCCCGATTTCATTGACATTCCGAAACATTGAGGCTAAATTTTGAACCTCAAATTCTGACTTTAAATAACCTCATGCTCGATAGCTTTTTCCCTATTTTTGTCTTGCTTGGCATAGCCATTGTGCTTGCCTTGTTGCTCATGACTCTTTCGAGAATACTCGGCCCCTTCCGCCCTAACAAGCATAAGCTGAATCCCTATGAAAGCGGCATGGATCCGGTTGGAGAGGCGCGTGAGCGGTATTCCATATCGTTTTATCTGGTCGCGATGGAATTCATCGTATTTGATCTGGAGGTCGTTTTTATCTATCCCTGGGCGGTTCGTTATCTCGACCTTGGCCCAGGAACGTTCATCGCCATGATGGTATTTATCGTAGTACTTTTTGTCGGCTTGCTGTACACCCTCAGAAAAGGCACGCTGGACTGGGATCTGAAATCACACAAAATTTAAGCTAACGAAATAGAATTACATGGGTATTGAATCAGCATTAGGAGAAGGTTATCTGACCACCCGACTGGACAAGCTCATCAACTGGGGACGAGCCAACGCCGCCTGGCCCATGCCAATGGGGCTCGCCTGCTGTGCTATCGAGATGATGGCTTTTGCCGGCCCCAAGTATGATGTATCGCGCTTCGGATCGGAGGTATTCCGGTTCTCCCCCCGCCAGAGCGATGTCATGATCGTGGCCGGCTGGACCACTTATAAGATGTCTCATGCCATCCGCCGTATCTGGGATCAAATGCCGGACCCTAAATGGTGCATTGCCATGGGCGCTTGTGCTTCCACAGGAGGTATGCACCGTTGCTACGGAGTAGTGCAGGGCGTTGACAATTTCCTGCCGGTGGATGCCTATATCTCGGGTTGTCCCCCCCGGCCGGATGCCGTTATCCATGCCCTGATGAAGATTCAGGATAAAATTAAAACCGAACATTCTGTTCTTCTGGATACCTGATTATGAGTTTAGAACTGAACGAAACACTACAAGCTGCGGTAGACGGTCTTAGTGAGAAATTCTCAGATAAGCTTATTGAGGTCTATCAGAGCTCGGGAGATACTTTTGTAAGAATTGAAGCAGATTCAGTAATTGACATCTGCCGGTACCTCAAAGAAGAGCATCACTTCATATTTCTGAGTGACATCGTTGGCACGGACCGTTACACCTCCGAAGAACGATTCGAAGTGATCTACAACCTGCTGAACCTGCGCACTCAGTCCCGGATTCATGTTAAGGCCCGGGTAGAGGAAGAGGATCCCGTCATTGATTCGATAAGCGAGCTATGGACATCTGCCCGCTGGAATGAGCGTGAGGTCTACGACATGTTCGGCATTCGTTTTAACGGACTTCCCGATCACCGAAGAATCTACATGCCGGAAGATTTTGAGTATTTCCCTATGAGAAAGGAATTTCCGCTGCTAGGTATCCCCGGCTCACTGGAACTGCCTAACACAACACCTGATTCGGAGTAAGGCATATGGAACTGAAAGACATTAACAGCAAGGTACAACCACAGTTTCAGGAGCTCCACCAGCGCAGCCTGTACAAGAGTCTGGAGGATAAGCACACCACCATCGAGGAGATCGACGCGGAAGACCCGCTGAACGCCAAGATGATCCTGAATATGGGGCCTCAACACCCCGCCACCCACGGTGTACTCAGGCTGGTACTACAGCTTAAGGGTGAGACCATCGAAAAGACGAAGCTCGATATCGGGTATTTGCACCGGGGTGTTGAAAAGATCGCGGAGAATAAAACCTACCAGGAATTCATGCCCTACACGGACCGCATGGATTACCTCTCCCCTTACAGTAATAATGTAGCGCTGTGTATGGCGGTGGAGAAGATCGCAAATGTAGAAGTACCTGAACGAGCTCAGTACATCCGAATGATCGGTTGCGAGCTGGCACGGATCTCCTCTCACCTGCTCTGGCTTGGAACCATGGTTATGGATGCCGGCGCTATTTCTTTCTTTATCTGGACATTCCGGGAGCGCGAAAAGATCTATGACATCATGGACCAGATCGCCGGCCACCGCTTTACGGTTTCACATTCCCGTATCGGCGGGGTGGCGAACGACCTGACCAAGGACGCTGTAGCTCGTATCAAGGAATTTGTAGAGACCTTCCCCAATGAACTAACTGACTGGCATAAGCTACTGGACCGCAACCGTATATTCATTGACAGAAATGAAAATGTAGGGGTACTTCCCACAGAAAAGGCGCTGGACCTCGGAGCAACCGGTCCGGTACTCAGAGCTTCCGGGTACAAAGTAGATCAGCGGATCATCTCCCCTTATCTGAAATATGATGAGGTGGACTTCGAGGTTCCCACACGAATGGAGGGTGATAACCTTGCCCGCTATTTCGTACGGATGGAAGAGATGGCTGAGAGTATCCGCATCATTCAGCAGTGCCTGGACAAGATGCCCAAAGGTCCGATCAGAACAAACAATGCAAAACACGCCTATCCTTCCAAAGACGAAGTCTACTATTCGATGGAAGGCATGATTCATGATTTTATGATGACAGATACCGGTATCTGTCCCCCGGCCGGCGCAGAAGCATATCACGCGGTTGAATCCCCTAAAGGTGAGCTGGGATATTTCATTCAAAGTGACGGAACCGGACATCCATGGAGATTAAAGATCAACGCCCCGTCTTTCAAAAACCTGCAGGTACTGGAACACATCCTGGATGGCGAGATGGTGGCAGATACGGTAGTAATAATCGGAGGAATTGATCCTGTAATGGGAGAAGCAGATAAATAATGGCAAATAAATACGAATTTACTCCAGAAGATTTAGAGGAAATAGAACGCATCAAGGCCAAGTTTCCGGAAGTGATGCCGGCCACTCTTCCCACTCTCTGGGTTGCACAACGCCGTTTTGGGCATGTGGAACCGGAAGTTCAGGAGCTGGTGGCGGAGACGCTGGGATTGCCCTATTCTCATGTTCACGGCGTAGCTACATTCTACACTCAGTATTACAAAGAACGAAAAGGTAAATATGTGCTGGACGTTTGTACCACCACCAGTTGCCAGCTATGCGGTGGCTACGACATGCTGCATTATCTGGAAAAGAAACTGGGGATCAAAGCCGGCGAAACCACCGATGATGGCATGTTCAGCATTCAATCGGTAGAATGCCTGGGCGCCTGTGGATATGCACCTATGATGCAGATCACTAACGATGTGTATGTGAACAACCTGACCGAAGAAAAAATCGACGAAGTGATCGAAAGTCTGAAAGCCGGAAAGATGCCGGAATTTGAATCTGTGGGAATGCCACAACACACGCAAAGGAGCTAAGTAATGTCATTTGATTGGAAATCATATACTCCTGTTCTAGTCCCGGATATTCCGAATCTCCAGGAGATCGATGTCTATATCAAAAACGGTGGCTATGAATCGCTGAAGAAAGTGCTTTCCAGCGACTGGACTCCCGATTCCGTGATCGAAGAAGTAAAGGCTGCCAACATCCGGGGACGGGGCGGAGCCGGTTTTAACGCCGGATTGAAATGGTCTTTTATGCCCAAGCCGGATGGCGGGCCCCGATACCTGGCCTGTAACGGGGATGAATCAGAGCCCGGCACCTTTAAAGACCGCAAGATCTTTGAGTACAATCCGCACATTTTCATCGAAGGCGCCCTGATCGCCGCTTATGCCATGCAGGTTACTACCATTTATGTGTACATCCGGGGAGAGTACCGCTCCTGGATCCTTATGATGGAGAAGGCGATCAAAGACGCTTACGACAAGGGGTTCATCGGGAAGAATATCCTGGGTTCCGACTTCAGCGTGGAGTTTCATGTGACCGGTGGTGCGGGAGCCTATATCTGTGGGGAAGAAACCTCCATGCTCGAATCTCTGGAAGGCAAGCGCGGCTACCCCAGGGTGAAGCCCCCTTTCCCTGCTCAAAAAGGACTATGGGGACGTCCCACAACCATCAATAATATTGAAACCCTGGCCTGTGTGCCGCTGGTAATGAAACACGGTGCCGACTGGTTCAAAGGAATTGGGGCGGAAAACCACCCGGGTCCGGTACTTTACGGTATCTCAGGCCATATCAACAGGCCGGGTGTCTATGAACTTCCCACCGGTATGCCGGTCCTGCAGCTTATTGAAGAGGTATGTCAGGGTATGCGTAATGGAAAGAAACTAAAAGGGCTCATTCCCGGCGGTTCTTCCACCCCTATTCTTCGCGCCGATATGCTGGACGGAGTCACGATGGACTCTGACTCCCTGCGTGAAGCCGGGTCCATGATGGGAACAGCCGGTATGATCGTAATGGATGAGGATACCGATATGGTGGATATGCTTTGGAGGATCTCTCATTTCTACCATCACGAGTCGTGCGGGCAATGTACTCCCTGCCGGGAAGGTACGGGTTGGCTGGAGAAGATCCTCCTGAAGATAAAGAACGGTGACGGAGAAATCCGGGATCTGGACCTTCTTTTAGATCTGACCACCCAGATGGAAGGCAGAACCATTTGTGCCCTGGCTGATGCTGCCGCGTGGCCGGTCCGACACACCATCAACCGTTTCAGAGATGAATTTGAAGCAAGGTGCAAGAAAAGTACCTTTGCAGTCGCTTAAGAAATCACCATCAATCAAATTTCAAGACACAAACAATTTCAAATAACCAATTACCAAGTCTTATTAAAATAGGTTCTTAATAATTGATCTTTGGATCATTGTTTGAGCACTGAGATTTGTAATTTGATACTTACATAAAAGCATGCCAGAAATATTTATAGACGGGATACGATACGAATTTGAGGGCAAGCACAAGCTGCTCCAGTTCATCCTGGATCAGGGGAAAGAAGTCCCCTTCTTCTGCTACCACCCTTCCATGAGTGCTCCGGCGAACTGCCGTCAGTGCTATGTAAAGGTGGGAATGCCGGTCAAGAACCAGGAAACCGGAGAGTATGAGCTGGATGAAAATGGTGAGCGCCAGATCCGCTGGTTCCCAAAGATGCAGACCTCCTGCAGCACAGAGATCTCAGACGGTATGGTCGTTCATACCCAGGAAACCAGTGAAGAGGTTGCAAGAGCCCAGAAAGACACGATGGAGCTCATACTCATCAATCACCCGCTGGACTGTCCCATCTGTGACCAGGCCGGTGAATGCCCGTTACAGATTCAGACCTATAAGTACGGCCCGGAAGGCAGCCGCTTCGAAGTCAAAAAAGTACATAAACCCAAGCGGGTTGAGCTTGGGCCTCGCGTAACGCTGGATGCCGAGCGCTGTATCAACTGTACCCGATGCGTACGCTTCACCGAAGAGATCAGCGGTACCCACCAGCTTACCATCGCGTCGCGTGGCGACAAAAACTATCCGATCACGGCTCCAGGCAAGGCTTTTGACGATCCCTACTCACTCAACACCGTGGATATCTGCCCGGTTGGTGCCCTTACATCGACCGACTTCCGGTTCAAGGCCCGCGTTTGGGAGATGAACCAGACTCCGAGCATCGATATAACCAACGGAAAAGGAACTAACATCGACCTCTGGACCAGAGACAACCTCATACTCCGAATCACCCCACGATACAATGGGGAAGTAAACGATCACTGGATGCCGGATTCGGGCCGTGAGGCGTACCGCAGATTCAATGAACGAAGGATATCCAGACCCTCTATCAAGGTGGATGGCGACAACCAGGTTAAAACATCATGGAATAACGCGATCCAGACCTTTGCTGAGACATTACATGCCTCCAAGCCGGGTGAGGTAGCCGTTATCGGAAGCCCCCATGCTTCGGTGGAAGAGAATTATGCCTTAATGAAGTTCTTCAGCACCTGGGGGGTTAACGACTTTCACTATGCAAATCACGTTGAAGAGGGCTTTGGGGACGGCTTCCTTCTGACCGATGATCACGCCCCGAATACCAACGGAGTACGCGCTCTGGGCTTTAACGACGCGGACATCGCTTCAGCCATAAAGTCTGCCAAAGTAGTAATCATACTTGCTGACGAACTGATCGATCGTGGCGTCATCGACGCTTCCGCACTTAAGGGAAAGTACAGTATCCTGCTGGGAACCAACGAATCTGAAACCAGCAAAGCCATGGATCTGGTGATTCCGGTCACCTGTATAGCGGAGCATGCGGCAAGTTACGTCAACGTGGACGGCCGTATTCAGCGCTCCTTTCCCGCCAAAGAGACCAAGTACTCTAATCGCAAGCTCAATCTGGAGATGTCGGAAGGCCGGCTAGACCGGTACGGCACTAACTTCGATAACTGGGTAACCGAGGATAACAAGGTGGATTGTATTCCCGCCTGGGAAGTGATCAGTAATCTCGCTGATCAAATGGGCGTAGAGCTCGAATTCGGTACTTCACGGGAGATCATGGAAGAAATCGCATCTACCGTTCAGGTGTTCAGTGATGTAAGTTATGAGCGAATGGATGATGAGAACGGTATCCAGCTAACCGGAATGACTAAAGAAGAGGTAACTGCCTGATGAATCCCGGAATATTAGAAATAGGATCCTTAGCAATTCCAACATGGGTACTGGTACTGGCCATCGGAATGATCAGCTACCTGAACTCAGCGGCCATACTTGTTTACGCAGAGCGCCGCATCGCGGCATTCATACAAAACCGGGTGGGGCCAAACCGGGTGGGTCCTTTCGGACTGCTTCAGCCTCTGGCCGATGTACTCAAGCTTCTTCTAAAAGAGGATGTAACCCCTACCCACGGTTATAAGAAACTTCATGCCATTGCACCAATGATCCCGGTGGTTACCGCGCTCATGTCGGTGGCCGTCATACCCTTCGGTGAAGGGTTGTATGTCACCGATATCAATGCCGGAGTGCTGTACATACTGGCGGTAGCATCGCTGGGAGTCTATGGCGTTACCCTTGCGGGATGGTCCTCCAACAGTAAGTATTCATTACTCGGTGGTTTACGGGCTGCTGCGCAGATGATCAGCTACGAACTACCGATGGGAATGGCCGTGGCTTCTGTGGTTCTGATGGCCGGTTCGCTGAGCATGGTTGAGATCGCGGAATCCCAGTCTATGTGGTGGAACGTATTTGTAAATCCCCTGGGGGCCATCATCTTCATTATTTGCGCTTTTGCTGAGTCCAACCGTACTCCTTTCGATCTCGTGGAGGCGGAGCAGGAACTGGTTGGGGGATTCCACACCGAGTACAGTTCTATGAAATTCGGGATGTTCTTCCTCGCCGAATATATGCACGTGTTCATTGGCAGCATTCTGATCACCACCTTCTTCTTTGGAAGCTATCATCTCCCCTTTGCGGACGCCTGGTTGCCGGAAATGAACATGTGGCTCAAAGGAATACTGGATGTGAGTGTGTTCTCCGTGAAAGTGGTGTTCTGGTGCTTCGTCTTTATCTGGGTCCGCTGGACCATCCCACGGTTTAAGTACAACCAGGTGATGAAGCTGGGTTGGGCACGGTTGCTTCCTTTGAGTATCCTCAACTTTATGATCATCGCCATCATTATGTACTTTACCCACTAAGATCTACAGAGACTACGTTCTTAAAGCCTGACCGGATACCGGCCAGGCTTTTTTTGGTTCATTAATGGAGCGCTCCGTTTTAAGCATCGGTATTTAAAGCTCAGAATGCCCCCACCCGCGATGACCCTGGGTGATCGTGAAGATCCTCCTCACTCCCGGAACCATATCACATAAATTGCCTAACCCAAACATGTGATGTTTGCCCGCATCGCAGCCTGCTACATTAGCTCCAGGTTCTGCTACAAGGAATCGAAACTTAACGGAGAATGCTATGAAAGCACTACAACAAACCTCACTGCTGATATTATCCTTATTCATCTTTGCATCCTGCATTAACTCAGTCGGGCCTCAGGGACCCCAGGGACCTCCCGGTGCTGATGGCGTCCAGATCTACAGCAGTACTGCCGTCATTTTTGAAGAAGACTTTGTAGTGCTGGATGAATACGTCTCAGTTAATGAATTTGAATGGGATCTGCTGGATGAATCAACGGTCGATTTTGGTATGGTACTCGGCTATCTCCAGTTTGAAGGAACCACCTCATGGCATGCCTTACCGTTTTCGGTCCCTTATGAGAACGACCTGGTGAACCTTCGTTACGTGTTTGACATCAACAGCTTCGACCTGGTAGTCGAAGGCGAGGTCGCCAATAACAACGATGCCAATGAAGCAATCTTTGACGGCGACTTACTCCGGGTAGTCGCTATTCCACCAAATCAGGTGCTGAAAGGCAAAGGCATTGACTACCGTAATTATGAGCAGGTAGCTGAACTGTACGGGCTGGATAAGTAACCAATCTTCTTTCCTGCCAGTTAATCATACAGACCATGGATATCCCCATGGTCTTTTTTTATTATGGGGAATGCCATTTCCGACTAAAGCAACGGAACGTTTTTTGGGGATCTCGCCACGCACTAAGGCGGAGAAAGTACTTCAGGTTCTTCTTTTTAGCATGATCGTGTGTATGTCCGTTTCCGGAAAACTATGGCTGCCCGTAGCCCGCGACTTCCCCATAATCCCCGTCTTCCATTTCCTTGACCCTCTTCCGGTATGGATCCATTACATCCTGAATGGACTCGCATTCAGCCTTCTTGTACTTGCCACTTCACATAAATTCAGACAGCAGGCGATTATTCGTTTCTTCCTGGCGCTGATCTTATGCAGCCTCCTCCTTGACCAGCTTCGCCTCCAGCCCTGGGTGTTTTATTACAGCATGATGCTTCTGGCATTTACCATCTATCCGGTTAATAAAGAAAAAAAGACCCTCAACCTCATCCGGATCACGATGATATTGATTTATATCTGGAGCGGTATTCAGAAAATCAATACCTCCTTTATTCACGAAACAGTTCCCTGGCTGATTGCTCCGCTTTTAACCATTCCCGAGACGTTCCCAAAGGAGCTCTTTTTGCTCTTTGCTGTCCTTGAGATCGCACTGGGATCTGCACTGGCCTTTCCAAAAACACGGAAAACCGCCGTTTTGGGATCCATCTTTATGCACGCGCTGATCCTGTTTCTCCTAGGCCCTCCCGGACATAACTTCAATGAAGTGATCTGGCCATGGAATCTTTCCTTCATTATTCTCCTGCTTTTACTTTTCTGGAATGAATATGACCTGACTTTTCAGTCCCTTTTCGGGAATATTGGCACCCCGGCAAAAGGCACCTACCTGTTGATCTTTGGTGTACTTCCGGGGCTCAGCATCCCAGGCCTGTGGCCTAAAAGTCTTTCCTCCGCTTTGTATTCAGGAAACAAAATCCGGGCTGAGTTGTTCATCTCCGATGAGTTCAAGAAGACCCTTCCCACATCTGTTCAGGAAAAAGTGGAACCCACGGAAAACAGGATCCGGTTAAACAACTGGGTCATGGAAGAATTGAAAGTGGCCGTATATCCCTCAGATAGATTCGCAAAAAGAACCTTTCGGAAACTTTGCGAAGAAAGCACCGACCCTCATCTGATCATCATGGTTATCGAATCAGAGCCTCATCCTTTAACCGGAGTCAGAGATCAGACAACCTTATTTTGTAGTGACCCGACTGAAAAACCATAGTCAGAAACGTACCACGGTATTCCGGTAATCCACTTTGCCGTCTTCATACACATAAATTCCCCAGGGCTGACGTTCTCCCTCCTTATACATCCCTATAAAAAAATCCGCTCCTCCCTCCGAAGGGGAATTATTCCAAAAAGAATAGGTCAGATAATGAGACTTCCCTTCTTTCCAGTTACCGCATTTAACAAAATCTCCCTCTTTGAAGACATAGCACCCCCATCCCTGCCGAAGTCCATCCATAAACCGGCCCTCGTAATAACCATTATCATATACCCATATTCCTAAGCCGTCATAACAATCTCCTTTCACACAACCAGAGCCCATATCCATGTATTTATCCACATCCAGGTAAGTTCTTTTTACAAGAAAGTCTTCATTGGAGCTTGAATCAAAGCTATACAGCCCGTGCTCCTGACGTTCATTGTCCTTATACAGTCCCAGAAAGAAATCATTTCTTGAATCCCCCGGCTCGTTCCAGAAATACCCGCCCGCTAAATGCCAGTCGTCTAAACTGTTGTGGCCACAACGAACCGTGTCATTTTCTCCGAAAGAATAGCAAGTCCAGCCCGTACGATACTCATTACCCCATTCATCGCCACTCATTTTGCTGTATTGACGCCAATGGGTGCTATTGGATGGATTATAGATTATAACCCTGTCATTGAGTGTTGCCCATGAGTAGTATCCGCATCCTCCGTACACACATCCGGTTCCTTCAAAAGGTTTTGAGTGATAGAACCGGTCATGCCGGTAGTCAGCCGAGCCGTTATAATGAACATACACTCCGCTTCGTTGTCGCTCGTTTTTAATAAAGTTTCCTATAAAAAAATCTCCGTTAGTCGCCCAGAAATAATGATTCAGGTAGTGCTTGTCGCCGGCTATCCAGTTCCCGCAGTTCACATCCCCGCTGTCGTATAAATAGCAGCCCCAGCCAGCACGCAGTCCATCCACGAAATTTCCTTCATAAACTGATCCGTTACCATATTCATAAATACCGTAGCCGTCCTGGCAGTCACCTTTCACGCACTGACCATAAGCCACTGAGGAAATGGCGATCATTCCAATCACTAATGCTGTTGCTTTTCTCATGCTTTACCCCGTTCTAAAAGAAAACAAATAACGAAAATACACTTCGTGTTAAAAACCCGATTCATAAGTTTGACAGATTCTGTTTTATTCATAATTATGAGTTCAAAATTCATCGCACATGATAGATAAGATCAACCTCAAAGAAAAGTTCGGACTGTTCAGCGAATACTGGACTCCGAAGATCATCGGCGAAACCAACGGGCAGCTGATAAAGATTGCAAAGCTGAAAGGAAAATTTGTATGGCACAACCACGCTGAGGAGGATGAATTATTCTATATCGTGAAAGGGACCCTGCATCTTACATTCAGAGACCGGGAGATCATACTCAATGAAGGGGACCTGTATGTGGTGCCAAAGGGAGTAGAGCATCTCCCCCACGCTCACGAGGAATGCTGGGTGATGCTGATAGAACCGGCAGGAACCAAGCATACCGGAGACACCCTATTTGAAGGCTCGGTCTCTGTGGCTGACCAGGAGTGGATCTGAATATGAAGGAGACGGAGGGAGACCATATCCATTTCAGGAGGATCCGACCCCGAATCAGGGTGGAAACGCCGTACTCGGTTGACGAAATCCATGATAGAATCAAGTGCCGGTTAAAGGATGAGGCCCATCTATGCCACGGACAGCTCACCCAAGGATTTGCCACCATCTTTCCTCCGCCTGAAGAACAGCATTTCTGGTCCCCACAACTTACGCTGACCATGGAAGAACTTCCGCAGGGCAGCCTCGTGCGCGGACTGTACGGCCCTCAGCCCTCGGTCTGGACCATGTTCGTGTTCTTCTATTCATTTATAGGTTTTGTGACCATGATCGTGGCAATGACCGGTTTGTCCTTCTGGTCACTGGGTAAGCCCTCAGCTATACTCTGGTGGGTGCCGGTTCTTCTGCTGTTGTTTTTGTCGCTGTACCTGACCGCCTATTTCGGCCAGCGTCTTGGGCATAAACAAATGACCCGCTTGCACCGGTTTATTGAACGCTGTCTGGATCAGAAAATTGAAGCGTATTGATTCATTGGCATTTCATCTCTTATACTCATCGGAGAACCTGAAACAGGTGCGTAATGACGGCATAAAGTTATATTCAACTACACAATTACCGACATGCTAAAAAAGATACTCATAGCCCTGGGAGTACTGCTTACTTTGGGGGCCATCCTGATTGGCGCAGGAGTCTATTACTTTTCGCCGAATGCCAATCACGTACTCCGCTATATCAAAAATAATCCTGAAAGCAGCTCCATTGTTTACATCAGAAACGGAGAGCAATTACTGAGCCTCAATGAGAACAAGGTAATGCCCCTGGCGAGTACCGTTAAACTGATTGTAGCTGTGGAATATGCGGAACAGGCAGCTGCCGGGCTCATCGACCCTGATACAAAAGTGGCTCTGGAAGAGACCGACCGGTACTACATTGCCGGAACCGACGGGGGTGCTCATCCGGCCTGGAAAAAAGAAGTACTGGCAGACAGCGCGACCATTCGTGACATAGCTTACGGAATGCTCAAATACAGCTCCAATGCCAATACGGACTGGCTCCTGAACCGGCTTGGGATTGAGAAGGTAAACCAGCGTATTGAAGAACTTGGAATCAACGATCACACGGAGATCTATTATCTGGCCTCCTCCCTTTTTGTTCCTGGTGAACGCTTTGACGGACTGGATGGTCAGGCCCTCATTGATTCATTACGGGCACTTGAGGATTCTGTCTATATCAGCCTGATCCATCAGATCAATCAAAAACTCACTACTGACAGTACCTATAAGGCCACCTTTAAAAACGTGCCCTTAAGTGTTCAGAAAGTCTGGTCAGACAGGCTCCCCGCTTCCACGGCTTCTGAGTATGTCTCACTCATGCAAAAAATGAATTCGAAGAGCTACTTTAACCCGGACACACAGGAACTATTGGATGAGGTAGTGGAATGGATCATGGAAAACCCGGCCAACCAGCAGTGGCTAAAACACTCGGGACAAAAAGGCGGGTCCACAGCCTCCGTGCTCACCAAGGCTCTGTACGCTACGGATCAGGATGGTAATACTACAGAGATGGCATACTTCCTGGAAGACCTCTCACCTGTTCAATCGCTGCGATTACCCGCCAGTATGAATCAGTTTGAGCTTATGGTCCTCACGGATGATTCTTTCAGAGAGGAGTTGATCCGTGAACTAAGTAACCTTTAACTATCCCAAAACATGAAGTTCATCAACGAATTCAAAGAATTTGCCATCAAGGGAAATATGTTCGATATGGCCGTCGGAATAATCATTGGCACGGCTTTCAACAAGATCGTCAGCTCCCTGGTCAATGATGTGATCTCGCCCCTGTTTGCTTACTGGATCGGAAAGACCAGCTTCTCCGAATTGCGATGGGTGTTGCAGGAAAAGATCACCGATTCCTCGGGAACCGTGACCCGGGAAATGATCAGTGTCAATTACGGAGCCTTTCTACAGCTGGTACTGGATTTTCTTATCATCGCCTTTACCATATTTGTGGTTATTCGCCTGTTTAACAAACTGCGAAGCAAGGCAAACGACGAGAAAGACACATCTGTACCTACGCCCCGGGAGATCGTCCTTCTTTCGGAGATCCGCGACCTGCTAAAAAACAGGACGTGATCACAGTGAAGTGATGATCCCGATATGAACTTTGCCGTTGCCCAGACTTTCACGAGGTGAAAGCGCGTAGGTAAATTTCAGCCGTCCTGCTCTGGTCCTATAACTAATCCCAAGTCCTGCAGAGTACAGTAATCCGGCCTGACTGAAGCTGTCATCTGATTCATTGACAAGGGGTGGCCGGTAGTAGCGCGCAAGGGCACCAAACCCAAACAGATAGGAATCGGGCCGGATGAAATAGCGGTATTCCATATCACCCCATAGCAGTTCGGAAGCCAGAAACTGTTCTTCTGCATAGCCCCTGAGGGAATTCACCCCTCCAAAACGGACGAGATCACTTTCAGTATATCGCTCACTCAGGTTATAGTATCCATGTATTCCAATGGCTACCGCACTAAGAGCCGATACCGGAATATAGATGCTTGCCGTTCCACGTATCTCCTGCTGCCGGTAGCTCAGCAAACTGTCCTCATCCAGGTCTTTATTGCTTAATCCCAGACTTATGGACAGACGATAACCCGACCTGGGAAGTTCGTAGCGGTCAAGCTGACTATAGCTGAAGCCAAGTGACGCGCTCTGTTTTTTGCCGTCCGGTTCCCGGTTCAGGCGTTGATCAGTTACTGCTGAAGAGGATACCAGGGAACTGATGCCTCCGGTCAGTCTGAAGCCGGGTCCCAGCCAGTAAAAAGCATCCAGTGCCAGCTTCCTGGTCTGATAGGTCGAATCATTCTGGTAGATCCCGAACCCGGCCTCGAAACCCACCGGTATTTCCCCGATCCAGTGCTGTGAAATACCCAGTTTTAGTCTGCTGGTCTCAGGGCGTAATCGCTGATACCGAACATCCAGGCTATTGCCTTCGCCCGCTACATTCCACAAAGAAGCCTCGATATCACCGACTATACGGGCATTGCCGGCTGCATCCGGAGAATAGCCAAGCACCCCGTCCAACTGGCTAAGCTGTCGTTCCTGTACGGCGAACAGGATCACACTTTTATCTTCCTGTTGAAGTATCACCGGTTCACTTACTTCCTCAAACAATTCAGAACCCCTTAATTCAGCCTGTAGCCTTTTTAAATTATTTTCTGATAGCAAAAGGGAATCACGATAACCGGAAATACGGCTTAGATATTTTGGAGAGAAATCGGATAAACCTGAGAAGAACAGTCCCGACGAGAAAAACCTTTTTCCACGTTTTAATTCTGCATAAATGGAAACCTGGCAGGTTTCTCTCTCCAGTTCGAGTCGCCCGATACCCGCTTCGGCCTGCAGATAACCCTCCGCAATGAACCGGTTTATTGCGGCCTCAATTTCTTCTTCCACGACAGGCCGTTCATAAAAGCCTTTCATGGACTTACGTAAAGCTTCCGAAGGCCAGTCTGCCGGCTCAAGTACCAACTCTTTCAAGCTGTACCGGCATCCCCTGGTAATACTGATGTGATCTCCTTCCAACGAATTGATCCGGGCATCAAAGTAGCCCTGAGAAGCATAATGTGCGAGTATCGAGGCGGAGGAGGTATCGGCGGGGATTTCCCTGATAACGCCGTCTTCCATCACCATAAGCTGTGCCATAGACCCGGAGGTCGCCCATAGTGACAGTATGGAAAAAAGTAAGAGCTTTCGGATCATGTTCGCTAAACAGGGTGTCTAGCGGATAATGTCGGCTACAAAATTGGGCAAAGCAAATGATCCGGAATGTATGTCAGGATTGTAATACCTGAGCTGCTCACCGAAAGCTGAAAATCCGGTCTCTGCCCGTTTCAATACCTCGTCTGAAAGCGGATCAATACCTTTTGATGCGAAAGCAAAACTCCACATTCCGGCAGGATATAAAGGTATAAAGCCCAGATACATAGAAGAATCAGTAAAAACCTGATCTAAAGCGTTGAAAACCTGTTTAATGCTCGTGTGATAGCTTTCCACCCAGGGTGACTCGGTTTGAGCAGTGAGTACTCCGTGCCCTTTCAGGGCAGTGTGACAGTATTGAAAGAATTCTTTTTCAAAAAGGCCTTCTGCCGGACCTACCGGGTCAGAGCCGTCAATGATCACTACATCATATTCCGACTCCGCCTTCTGAACAAAGGCGATACCGTCCTCAAACAGCACGTGCAGGCGGGGATCGTCCCAGGCCCCCACGTCTTTAAGGTGCAGCTTCGAAGCCCGGACCACGGCCTCATCGATCTCTACCATATCGACCTGCTGTACCGAAGGATGCCGTAATACTTCTCTTGCCGTTCCGCCGTCTCCCCCGCCGATGATCAATACCTTCTCCGGATTCGGGTGCGCGAACATGCCTACATGGGCCAGCATCTCGTGATATACAAATTCATCTTTCTCAGACAACATCACCATTCCGTCGATGGCCATCAGGTTACCCCAGGTATCGGTTTCATATACCTCGACCAGCTGGTAGTCGGTTTGCTCAGAAAAAAGTACTTTCCGGATTCCGACCGTCAGGCCGGTGCGCTCATTGTAATATTCGTTATACTGAAAGGGCATGAAACTGTATGAAAAAAAGATTGAGGATATAGGATTCAGATAGAAAACGGCCGCCAAATTTCAGGCCGTCATCTCACCACTTTAAATGTCGGCCCGTTTATTTGTACCAGAGTACTGCCGCTGCGAAGGTGGCCCCACATTTCTTAACCTGGTGCTCAATACCCGCTACTTTGATCTCTTTTAAAGCTCTTTTGCGGTACTCAAATGCATCTATTACCATCTGTTTAACGATCGTCTCCACATACTCAAGGCGGGTATGATCCTCGAACTCCATGATCACACCGGGTTGAGTCGGATCTTCCGGTATACCGACGGCCACGGCAGATGCGATCCACATCTGAGGGGTCTGCGAGTCGATGTGAGCATAAGCCAGCGGGATAAGTCCTCCGCCCGGGAGTGTAATTTCCTCCCGGCTCACTTCCTGGGCACCGGGCGGACATATGCTGCTCATTCTCATCAGATTGGTATCACCGACACCCGCTTCCAGCAAGGCATTATCAAAGGCATTCAGACGGGTATTGCCTTCGGCCGCCCCGGATACAAGGCAATACACGTTTGGTGTTTGAACCATGTGAAAGTCGGTGTCCTTGGGTTGTTGAGACAGGTTCATCGGTCCTTCAGTTATTTGCAAGATTGGTGGATGGCTTGAACAAGAGTTTCTGACCCTGGGGTACCTTGAACAGTCCCCGCTTCATTTCCATACTTGAAATATTCCCGGACCGGAAAGCGTCTTTCAGAAATTCCTGAATGGCCCAGGGATCGATCGTATCCCCGCAGGTGAAGATATCTACCGCCGCATAGTTATACTCCGGCCAGGTATGAATGGCCACATGCGATTCGGCAATGACCACAACTCCGCTTACGCCGTATGGGCTGAATTTGTGGAAATTATGCGAAATGATGGTAGCGTTAGCCGCTTTAGTGGCGTCCAGCATCGACTGCTCAATGAACTCCACATCATTGATCGACGCGCTGTCGCAATCATAAAATTCTACTAAGATCTGTCTGCCTAGTGCTTCCAATCCACTGTGAGATAAAAAGTTAAAGTTCAGTTAAGTGTGCTTTGGTAATAAAGATCGAACACGTATACTTGGCTATCGGCTGAGCTTTGTGCATCACTTTCAAAAAAGCTCACAAATTTACGTTTTTTTCCGGAAAATCAATGATCAGGACTTCTAAAAAAATCGAGACCCCCAAAGCCCTCGAGATCTACCGCGCACTGCTTCTTCCCCGCCGCATTGAGGAGCGAATGCTCAAACTATTAAGACAGAACAAGATCAGCAAATGGTTTTCCGGCATCGGGCAGGAAGC
Source organism: Balneola sp. (assembly GCA_965267385.1). GTDB lineage: Bacteria > Bacteroidota > Rhodothermia > Balneolales > Balneolaceae > Balneola. The sequence continues at coordinate 1,131,241 of OZ253957.1, read as the reverse complement.
CGTAGCGGTTGGTGTAACGCTGTCCTCTAAGCCTGAAGATTATATTCTTCCCATGCATCGCAATCTTGGTGTGTTCACTACCCGTAAAGTCCCTTTCTACCCGTTATTCTGCCAGCTGTTTGGCAAAGCGGAGGGATTTACCAAAGGCCGGGAACGCTCCTTCCATTTCGGCCTGATGGAGCACCGCATCGTAGGTATGATCTCTCACCTTGCCGCCATGATGCCTGTCGCCGATGGGATCGCATTGGCCAAGAAACTTAAAAAGGAAGGCGCCGTGGCTTTCTCCTTCTGCGGAGACGGAGCCACCAGTGAAGGGGATTTTCACGAGGCGCTGAACCTGGCCGCCGTATGGGAACTGCCGGTTGTCTTCATCATTGAGAATAACGGCTACGGACTGAGCACGCCTACCAAAGAGCAGTTTGCCTGCGAGCGGCTGGTGGATCGTGCCAAAGGCTATGGGATGGAAGGCATGCATGTGGACGGGAACAACATCCTGGAGGTCATGGACGCGGTGACCAAAGCGCGGAAACTGGCCCTGAAGGGAAAACCGGTCCTGATCGAGGCGAAGACCTTCCGCATGCGCGGACACGAAGAAGCATCCGGAACCCATTATGTCCCGGATATCCTTTTCAGGGATTGGGCGGAGAAGGATCCGATACTACGTTTTGAGCAGTATATGGAGTCGCACCATATGCACGATCAGAAGGATTTTGAGAAGATCCGAAAGGAAGTGGATGCCTCTTTTAAAAAAGACCTCGAGAAAGCGCTTAAAGCCGCCGAGCCCGTGTTTGACAGGTATACCGAACTGAAAGCGGTGTTCTCGGAAGAGGATCCCAGGGTCCCCTCCCATTCCAACGGTACTTCTTCCGAGAAGCGCTTTGTGGATGTAATCCACTCTACGCTAAAGCAGGCTTTTGAGGAAGACGAGCGTTTCATCATCATGGGGCAGGATATCGCCGAATACGGAGGGGTGTTTAAATGCACGGAAGGCTTTACCGAGGCATTTGGCAAAGACCGGGTTCGCAATACCCCCATCATTGAATCCGGAGCGCTCGGGGCGGCAATGGGACTTGCTCTGGAAGGTTTTAAGGCGGTGGTGGAAATGCAGTTTGCCGATTTTGTCAGCTGCGGGATGAACCAGATCATTCAGAATATCGCCAAGTCATACTATCGCTGGGCGCCTCCGCTTAACATCACCATCCGGTTGCCACACGGCGGCGGAGTGGGCGCCGGGCCCTTTCACTCGCAGTCGCCGGAAGGGTGGTTCATGCCACACGCCGGATTGAAGATCGTGGTTCCGGGAACCGTGGAAGATGCTCAAAACCTCTTATACAGTGCACTCTATGATCCGAACCCCGTTCTCTTCTTTGAACATAAGAAACTCTACCGCAGCCTGAGGGAAGTCACATCGGACAAGGCCCGCTATGAGCCTTTAGGTAAAGCCAGGGTTCGCCGCGGCGGAACGGATGTATCCATCATCACCTACGGGATGGGCGTGCAGTGGGCACTGGAAGCGGCTGCGGAATTCGAAAGAAAGGGACGCTCCATTGAAGTACTGGATCTCCGCTGCCTGGCTCCGCTGGATGTGGAGGCCATCAAAGCCACCATTCAGAAGACCGGGCGCGCTCTCCTGCTGCAGGAGCCCTCGCTCACCATGGGACCCATGAGTGAAGTCGCCGCTCTCATCAATGAGCACTGTTTTGAATGGCTGGACGCACCGGTAATGCGCTGCGCCGCGCTGGATACCCCTATCCCCTTCAATAAAGAGCTTGAGGACGGATACCTGAACCTTAAGGAGCTTAACCAAAAACTGCGGAAGATACTGGATTACTAGTTCCGCTAGTCGCCTTTGTACGCCTCTCCTTCCAGTATCCACTCCGGTTCACCGATACCGCGCAGGTAGTAATCGAAATATTCCTTCATGCGGATCGAGTAATCCAGCTTGTTGGCAAATTTCTGCAGGTGATGGGGTTCGTTGTGATACTGCAGGAAGATCACATCCTTGTCGAAGCGGCGCATGGCCAGGTACATCTCGATGCTCTGATACCAGGGTACGGCACCATCGGCATCCCCGTGCTGGATCAGCATGGGTGTGGTGATCTTATCTGCAAAGAAGACCGGTGAATTCTCGATGTACTTTTCGGGAGCACCCACCAGGCTTTCCCCGATGCGGCTTTGGGTCTTCTCGTACTGAAACTGACGCGCCAGCCCCGATGCCCAACGAATGCCGCTGTACGCACTGGTCATATTACTGACGGGAGCTCCGGATACCGCAGCATCAAAGATATCGGTCTGGGTAACGATAAAGGCGGTCTGATATCCACTCCAGGAATGGCCATGAAGTCCCAGCTTCTCTTCATCGGCGATACCCAGCTCAATGAGCTTGTGGATTCCCGGAACCAGGCTCTTGGTAGCCGCGAAGCCGGGACGGCCGATCTCAAAACGAATATCCGGCAGAAATACGACATAGCCGTCACTCACGTACTGGGCAAAGACCGGCCGGTGATTGGTCTTGGGCTCATTGAAATCATGCAGCCGGTTAGAGAAAAACCGGTAAAAATAAGTCATGACCGGGTACCGCTTATCCGGATCATAATCATCCGGTTTAATCACCACTCCCTGCATGTAGGTTCCGTCGATGCTCAGCCAGTCCACCAGTTCCGCGGTACCCCAGTTCCATTTCTCTTTCAGGTCCAAATGCAGCTCCGAAAGGCGCTCAACACTTCTGAAGGATGTATCATCAGACATCCACAGATTAGGAAACTCATCGTAAGCTTCCCGCTTGTAAAGGATACGGGCGGCATCATCAGCCTTGGCTACAAAAGTGAACTTCTTGTCCTCTTCCAATAAACGCCGGGTACCTTCTCTGTCAACCTCAGCTTCATAAAATCCAAAATTCTTTTCCAGGTCATGGTACGAACTCAGCAACAGTTTATCTCCCCGTTTATAATGGTTGGTATCTCCCGTCTGAATGACACGAAAGATCCGGTGCTGAGCTCTTCCCTCCCCATTGGTGATGTTCCGGTAATTACCCCGGATCAGCGGAAACTGCCAGATATCATATTTATCATAGATCAGTACGGCATCACCCCCGTTGACCCATCCTCCGATCCCGTACCCGGGTACGGCAGAAGGATAATCGTGATCCTCATTGAAAAACGGGACGTCCAATCCGCGGGTCAGGCTACGGTGCTCATCGTTCGCCGTATTGTACACATGCCAGTTCTTATCGCGATAATACACCACGCGTTGCCCGTTGGGAGACAGATAAGTAGCCCCACCGTGCCGGTCCAGAATTTTGGTGCGGCTCCCGTCTTTCAGACTTACCAGATAGATATCGCTGTACCAACCGTCCCAGGTTACTTCTTTCAGATAGGGCTGATCATCGGTGCCCAGCACATACCTGTGATTGTGCGCGATGTTAATATTGGGCATGCTCTTGTCGGCAAGCTGAACCCATTCATTACTGCCCAGGTGATACACGGAAGTGAATAAATGGTTCTTTCTGCTGTTCCAGGTTACTTTTTCCCGCGTTTTGATCTCCGGGTCGTCTCCGTGCCAAAGGTCCATTTCACGGTCATCCACAATGGCATCAATATCGTAGATATCGATCTCATCTTCTTCCTCTTCAGGAGATTGATCCGGCTTCACCATTTCACGGTCCATCAGGCCGAAAAAGAGACGGTCTCCGTCGCGTGTGAATACCAGTCGGTTGTTTGTTTGTAGTGCGTACCCCTCAGCAACATCTTCCGGTTTTACCAGAACTTGATGTTTATTTCTTCTCGCACCCGGATCCCAGAGATTCAAACTGGCTTCACCGGCCCTGTAAGTTGAATCCAGTCTTGCGTTGGTAAAAGCCAGCCTCGAGCTCTTGGGCTCCCAGGTCAGGTTTGCCGCAAGCCTGTTGTCAGAAACATTCAGGAGCGTGGTCTCACCTGTACGCAGCGTGCGGACGTACAGTCCGTTATCCTTCCCCGAGGTATCCACTTTAGACCATGCAAAGTAGGTGGATAAACTATCGAAGGCCATCTCACGAACAAAGCCCAGGCTGTCTTCCGTCCCTTCCTCGAGGTCCATCAGCAAGACTTTCGTACCCAGGTACTTGTTTTTCGATTTAAGGTCTTCGACCTCCCCTGACTGAAAATGCCTGATCGCCAGCCAGCGGCCGTCATTCGAAAACTCATAGCCGGACACATTTTCGAACTCACGGATCTCCCCGTCCGAAAGACGCAGTAAACTTAGTCCCTGCTTCGGTGCATCTTTCTTATCCCTGAGTTGAACAGCCAAAGGGACTCTCTTAAGGGCAGCCAGCCATTCTTCGTTACCGGAAAAAACGGGACGGTCTCCCAGCTCAAGCCGGAACGCATCTCCGCCCTGCGTGTGCTTAACCTGAACGTAACCGTCCCCCCGGTCCGGCCATACGCTGTAAGCCACCCAGTTACCGTTACTGGAGAAGTCCGTTGCCCCGATGTCTTCAAATTTCATGACATCTTCGAAAGTAAGGACTCCCTGAGCATTCAGGGGAAAAGAGATAAGACCGGCAAACAGGCCGGTAAAGAGTATGAGAGATCGGACGCGCATAGAGAATTGCTTAGTTAAAAGTACGCGTCAGGATACTTTATTCCCGGCTATCAGTCAAAAGTTTTGCAATAATAACCGCTGATCAGGAATGTTCAGTTTTGTTCCCCGATACGCTTCGTCAGGCGTTCCAGGAAACCGTCACGGGCTTTGATGGTCGCTAACTGTTGAAGCAGCGTTTTTCCTACTTTCGCGGAGTGAGCCAGCTCACGAAGATCATCATCGTGAACCAGCACCTCCTCGAAAGCGTCTCTCTCGACCACGCCCAGATTCTCATCACAATAATCCGCGATATAATCCTCTATCACAGGATGGTATTCTTTGTCCAAAAAATTCTTCATACAAGGTACTTGCTAGTGCTTGTTCAGTACCTTGTAGTCCGAAATCAGAAAGATGTTCCCAGGTCCACATAACTTTCGATCATCTGCTGTATCTGTGCGCGCCCGCGGTTAATTCTGGACTTCACTGTACCCATCGGGGTACCGGTGATCTCGGCGATCTCTTCATAGGTCATTTGCTGCAGGTCGCGAAGCATCACCACCTCACGGAATTCCTCCGGCAGCTCCATCAGCGCCTTTTCGAGCTGCTCAAGACTTAATTTCTCGTGGAGCTCCTGATCCGGCAGGATCTTGCTGTCTTCAATATGCAATTCATAATCCTCGGAATCGTTGGGATCCTTGTGAATGGATATCTTGTACATCCGCTGCTTCTTTTTGTACAGACTCTTGGCAAGGTTAAGCGCAATGGTGTACATCCAGGTGCTGAAGCGTGCGATACGTTCGTAGGAATCCTTGCTTTTGTGAACACGGAGAAAGGTTTCCTGAACCAGATCCTCGCAATCGTGGTGATCGCGGGTGTACCGGAACAGAAAATTATGAAGACGATCCTGATAGCGACTCACTAACTCATTGAATGCGAGTTCTTTGCCCTCCTGAAAATACTCCATTAAATCTTCGTCGCTGTAGTTGCGTAGCTGCGTTGCACTGAATGCGTCCATGGTCCTGCTCCACTTTTGATTTCTATTCTGATTTCAATCGCGAAGCCGGCCGTACGATTCGGGTCAGCCGGCTATTCGCTTGATCAGGAGAAACAGAATCGACGTGGAGTCAAGTGTGCTGAAGCCCTTAATGGCCCGGTCTGCATCGAGCAGGGCTTCAAAAATGCGGGGCATATCGCTGTAGCGGAAATTCGCTGCATCTTCCCAGAGCTTATTGAAATACCAGGCACTAGCAATACCTAATTCGCTCCGGATCTGATCCTTGCTCTGCCCTTTCTCGGCAAGGCGTCGGATCTGCCAGACATTGGTAAACACACTGTTAAAGAACCCCACGAGACGAATCAATTCTCCCGTGTCTGATTTAGCATGTTGCAACATCTGTTCCGCGATATAGAGCGATCGGTTGAGATCCCGCTTTACCAGGGCTTCTTTGAGCTCAATCGCCGTATATTCGCGATATGAGCCGATTATTTTTTTTACATCGGCCTCAGTGACCGAATCAGAAGTGTCCACAAAAGTACACACTTTGTCTATTTCAGTGGACAACAGCTGCAGGTTATTCCCTACAAACTGAGCCAGCAGCTGGGCTGCTCCCGGCTCTATCGTTTTACTGTGCTGAGTTTTTACCCATGAGATCACCCAGTCCGGGATGAGGTAATCGGGCAGGGCTTCGAACTGATGGAAGCCGACGTTCTTTCCCTTGAGGGCTTTACCGAGATGGGTATTTGCGGCGGGTTTACCCGTATCGAACAGGACCAGCAAACAGGTAGGGTTCGGGTTTTCGAAATAGGGTATGAAATCCTGGATGCTTCCCTCACCCCCTTTTCCAATCTGCAAAAAGTTCCGGATGATGAGTATTCTTCGTTCCGCCATCATCGGATAGCTGCGGGCAATACTCAAGGCTTTGGCCGCAGAAACTTCCTGCCCGTATAGCAAATCGAAATTAAAATCCTTTTCGTTCGGCGGCATCAGTGCGGAAAACTTTTCCAGAAGCTGATCCAGGTAAAACTCCTCCTCCCCGAAGAGGTAGTACACCGGCTTCAGCTTGCCCGAGCTGATCTCCTGCAGAAGCTGTTGATAGGTATCCGAACTATTTGATTTCCTGGCTGCCATTTTCGGTGAGGAAGGTACCAAAATTTGACACTTTCTTCTGTTCTTGTACGAGCTCTGCAAAAATTATTTGCGTAACTAAATGGTTACATATATATTCGTAACCAAAAAGTTACATTTATGCCGCGGGATATCTTTCAAGCCATAGCCGATCCGACACGTAGAGACATTATTGCTCTTCTTGCTTCAAGTGAGCCTCTGAACCTGAACAGCATTGCTGAACGGTTCGACATCAGCCGGCCTGCCGTTTCCAAGCATATCAAGATTCTTGAGGAATGTAAGCTCATTGACATCCAGCAGAAGGGCCGGCAACGGATATGCGAGCTAAACCCTGAAGCTCTTGAGCCCGTCAGTGCCTGGGTGGAAAAGAACCGCAGGCTCTGGAACCAGCGACTGGATAAGCTGGAACAATTATTAACTGAACTTGATCCCAAGGAGGATACTCATGGATGATTTCGGACGATTCAAAGACAAAGAAACCCTGGTACTGGAACGCCTTCTTCCCGGCCCCATTGAACGGGTATGGGCTTATCTGACCGAATCCGAAAAAAAAGCCAAGTGGCTGGCCGGAGGTGAGGTTGAGCCTGAATTAGGTGGCAAGGTGACTCACCACTTCGATCACCGCAGGATCAGTGACAAACCCGAGCCCCTTCCCGAGAAATACAAAGACATTGGTGAAACCAGTACTTCCTGTGGTAAGGTGACCTGCTGGGAACCTTATAACCGGCTCTCCTATACCTGGGATGAGGGTGAAGACGGAGTTTCCGAAGTCACATTCGAGCTGGATGAGCAGGCTGATGGCAAAGTAAAGCTGGTACTTATCCACTCGCGTATTCCGGATAATGACGATTTCCGCATAGGAGTCAGTGCCGGATGGCATACCCATTTAAACATTCTCCGGAATGTACTGGAAGGGAAAAATCCGGGCGGATTCTGGAGTGTGCATATGCCTCTGGAAAAGGAATATGAAGCCCGGCTTCCCTGATTCAATAGTTTATAGTCCCTTGATTTTATTCTACCATCAATTCGAGGAAATTCCCCTTTTTTTTGTTTTATCAGTGCGTTAAAACACAAACGGGGGTCAAAGTGGATCTTAAGGGAGTTTTTCGGGTGTCAATAAGACGGAGAGTCTGCGGACTTGCCTCAGCCGATGGCGGGAGCTGTGGGCTGAATATCCCCGCTTATCCTTATCTGGAAGCTACTCGTCTAAGTAAGTATCGAAGCAATTGCTTGAACAGCAGCGTATTCAGGGAGTTTGCTTCGTCGAAGAGTCCCGGTGCCCCATCCACTGTACCCTACTCCTCGCAAAGACGGGTCATAATATATTTGGGAGATTCACATGCTTAGATTCTTCCGGTCCATCCGCTCCCTCCTTCCTCTGTCATTGCGAGGAGCGGAGCGACGCGGCAATCTCATGTGCAGGGGCATATTCAGGGAGATTGCTTCGTCGAAGAGTCCCGGTGCCCCATCCACTGTACCCTACTCCTCGCAAAGACGGGTCATAATATATTTGGGAGATTCACATGCTTAGATTCTTCCGGTCCATACGCCCCCTCCTTCCTCTGTCATTGCGAGGAGCGAAGCGACGCGGCAATCTCATGTGCAGGGGTATATTCAGGGAGATTGCTTCGTCATGCATTCCTCGCGATGACGGCGGTGGTTGACTTATGTTAAGCATTGTCATTGCGAGGAGCGGAGCGACGTGGCAATCTCATGTGCAGAGGTATATTCAGGGAGATCGCTTCGTCATGCATTCGCTTGCGCTCATTGCATTCCTCGCGATGACGGGCTATTCTTAGAACTAGCCGAACAAACTCCACTTAGATCTGCCCTTTTAACAATCACCCCAATAACATTCCAATGAAAAAACTCACGCTCCTGCTATGTGTTATCGGACTAAGCACCCCCCTCTTTGCCCAACAGCAACAGTATAAAGTAACCCTTCTCCGTGCCGCACCGGGCCACCTGCTGGAGCTCATCGACTCCATTAAAGTGGATATCGACCATCATGAAAGCCTGGGAATTGAAAAGCCTTATTTACTTCGTCACAGTCAGGGCGGTCAGTGGGACCTCATGCTCATTTATCCTATTGAAAGTATGGAGGGCCATTTCGCTCTTGATCTCGGAAACACATCCGCCACTATCGAACAGCCCTACGGTGATCCAATCCATGACCTGATCAGCTTTCAGGAGGAAGCCATTGTGAAAGGCCCCGAACAGGATCTCTTTGAGGAGTGGTTTGAGGAATACAATCTCTTTCACATCGAGATCTTTACGGCTCTGGCCGGTAAGCAGGAGGAACTCCTCAAGCAGCGGCAGATGGAGAATGAGTTCTACCGGATCCTTAATCACCGGCCCAACCTGATCTTTACCCGGGTTTTTGGTCCTTCCTGGGATAATTTCACCATTGGGGTCTATAAAGACTTTGATGACTACGCCAACGCGATACAAGCCACTCCCGAAGAAGAAGCTCAGGCCGCCCTGGATGCCGGTTTCGAGGGGATTAATTACATCGGAAGCTATTTAAGAGAGCTTCTGCTCCATCATCAGGACACCTTTGCCCGAAAGGTACAGTAGAGGCTTTCATAGATGTCATAGGCATCGTCACCCTTATCGCCATCATACTCTTTGTAAGACTGTGCTTTCGATTGGTCTCCAAGTACCGCCAATTAAATGATGAGGATTCTGTGAATGATTTCTAGTCACTTCATCTTTCTATTGAGAACCCGGCCGGTAATCTTCCACCGGAGACAGACTTCCTTTGATCATCACATCCGTCAGAGATCGTATGTTGGCTATATCATCTAACGGATTGTCCTCCAGTAAGATAAGATTAGCCATCTTACCCACCTCAATCGTTCCGAGATCCTCTCCCCTGCGCATGGATTCCGCCCCGTTTCTGGTAGCCATCACGATCAGGTCGGCTGGCGGTATACCCGCATCCTGCATGGCTTCCAGCTCCTGATAGATGGAAACCCCATGCAGGGTTCCCGGATTTCCTGCATCGGTTCCCACCACAATGGGAATTCCCGCTTCGTACACTTTCAGCAGATTGGTCGCATCGACGGACGACACCCGGTCGTTTTCTGGATCAAAGGCATTGATCCGGTTCATCAGTCCTTCAGTAAAGCGGGGATGATCCGCAAACTGATTCGCTGACGCCAGCAGGTCCAGCGTTTTTGGATCCACACAGCCATTGGGATCCGGATAAGGGATGGGTTCGATGCCGGCTGCGGCCCGGTAGGCCAGTATATACCCACTGCTTACGATCAGTGTGGGGTTGTAATACGTACCGTTTTCTTTCGCCAAAGCAAGAAACTCATCGTCCACCTCCACATCAGACACACTGTGTACCAGGAGTTTGGCGCCGTTTCGGAGGGCTGCCTTGGCTTGCGATAAGGTAGTGGCATGGGCAATCATCTGATTGCCCTGACGCTCGATCTCTTCAGCTGTGCCACGGATGCGCTCCATATACTCCTCATCATTCGCCCTGAAGATCCAGAATTTGATACCGGTACTTCCCAAGCCGCTCAGGTACTTCACCGTTTTGATCCCATCTTCTGCGCTGTTCAGGGGTACCAACACCTTATCTGAAGGCAGATCAAAAGCTATTCCCTGAACCGGTGTGATCAGTGGTCCGGCAGCCGCTACATGCGGAGCCCTGGGATTGGTTTCTGCATGCTGCTGCAGATCAACCGACCAGCTCATCCCTCCCACATCGTAGACCGCCGTAACACCGGAGCATAAGTAGCTGTCGTAATACCGCTGGGGATGCCTACGCTGATAAGCTACCGTTTCTGCAAAGGGATACACCGCACTCAGATCCATAGCGTCGGGTCGCCCGTCAAAGAACCCGGTCTGAAAAAAATGCATATGCGCATCCACAAGGCCGGGCAACACAAATTTAGCCCGCGCTTCCACTACCCTTGCTCCCATAGGGATAGTACACTCATCCCGGGCACCGGCGCACAGGATCACATCGCCATCCACCACTACCAGACTGTTTTCTACAGGCTCCGATCCGGTCCCGTCAATGAGGGTAGCGCCACGAATCACCGTCACGGCCGAATCACGGGTTTCACACGAAATACAAACAAATAACAGCGTAAGAACGCCGATGGTTTTCTGAAAGCTGAACATAATGGTAAGGGGGCTGATTGAAGACCCAATAAAACCAATATCCTTCAATAATTGAAATGTGAAGGTGCTTCCGGATTTCAATGCTTCCTTCCTACTGATGAATTGCCACTAGTCATTTAAATACTTTTTGATTTTATTTGGAGGCAAATTCAAAAACCAAGTCCATGAGTAAGAAAGAACAAGCCCCCGGATCTTCCTCTTCGAACCACATCAACCGTAAAGATTTCCTTAAAAAGATCGGAATGGCCGGAGCGGCCTTCACCATTGTTCCCCGGCATGTATTGGGCGGGGATGGTTTTACCGCCCCCAGCGATACCCTGTATATTGCCGGTATCGGGGTCGGGGGCAAGGGAACCAGCGACCTTACCGGTTTTGCCCAGCATCCATCAGCCCGCATTGCTTATTTGTGTGATGTGGATGACCGACAGGCACAGCGCAGCCGCGAAAATTTTCCGGACGCCCCCTACTACAAGGATTACCGGAAAATGCTGGATAAGGAGCATAAGAACATCGATGCGGTTTGTATTTCCACACCGGACCATAACCATGCCGTACAGGCCATGGCGGCTATGCAGTTAGGCAAGCACGTGTATGTACAGAAGCCCCTTACTCACGACATTTACGAAGCCCGTGTGCTCACGGAGGCCGCTCAGAAGTACAAGGTGGTCACCCAGATGGGAAATCAGGGAGCCTCCGGGGATGGCGTGCGCAAAATGATGGAATGGTACAATGCCGGCCTGATCGGAGACGTGCATACGGTGTATGTCTGGACAAACAGGCCGGTCTGGCCCCAGGGTATTCCGTGGCCTTCTGAAACCGCCAAAGTCCCCGATACGCTGGACTGGGATCTCTGGCTGGGAACCGCCCCCTACAAGGATTATGTGGAAGGGTTGGTCCCCTTCAACTGGCGGGGCTGGTGGGACTACGGCACCGGAGCGCTGGGGGACATGGCCTGCCACCTGATGGAGGCACCCTTTACTGTACTTGGCCTGGGGTATCCTGAGTCTGTGGAATGTAGTGTGGGGAGTATCTATACCGGCTTCTTTCAACGGGCTTACTATCCGGAAAGCTGTCCCCCTTCCTCACATATCACCCTCCAGTTTCCCGAAACGGACGATAAACCGCCTGTGGAAATGCACTGGATGGATGGCGGTATTCAGCCTACCCGTCCCGAAGAACTGGGGCCTTCCGAGCTGATGGGCGATGGCGGCAATGGTGTGATTATGATTGGTGAGCGCGGAAAGATGATGTGCAGCACCTACGGGCAAAACCCCAGACTTCTCCCAACCTCACTCATGGAATACGTGGATGTTCCGGAAACGATCCCCAGGGTGCCCGAAGGACATTATGTGCAGTGGGTCAAGGGCTGCCTCGAGGGGTACGGCAATATGGAGCTAAGCGCCTCATTTGACAAAGCGGGGCCCCTCACTGAAAGTATTCTCATGGGGAATCTCGCCATTCGAAGTTTCGACATTCAGGAAACCTATACGGAAAAATACCTGGACGAACAGGGCATCGAGCAGACACGGGAGCGCACCCGCTATCCCGGTCGTTACATAAAACTGTTGTGGGATGGGGAGAATATGAAGATCACCAATTTTGATCCTGCCAATCAGTTCGTCCGCCGTGAATACAGGGACGGATGGAGCCTGGGAGTATAACACTACTTTATGAAGTACAGGTTTCCGACTCCCTATACGGTACTGATGTTGGTCATCGTGCTGGCTGCCGGACTCACCTGGCTGCTCCCGGCGGGTAATTATGATACGCTGACCTACAAGGAGTCAGAAGAGGTGTTTGAGATCCATTCAAAAGAAGGAATCACTCAGAAACCCGCTACCCAGTCTGTGCTGAATGAATTAGGCCTTCCCACCGAGCTGGACAAATTCACCTCCGGTGCTATTCAGAAACCCGTATCTGTACCCGGAACCTACCGGAAGGTTGAAGCTTCGCCCCAGGGTATCATGGCAATCTTTCTCGCACCCGTTAAAGGGATGTACCAGGTGATCGACATTGTGTTACTGGTGCTTATGATCGGAGGCTTTATAGGGGTATTCAACCATTCCGGAGCCCTGAATGCGGGAATTGCTTTTCTGGCAGGTAAACTGCAGGGACGCGAAGGTGTTCTCATCGTCCTCATCACTTCGCTGATTGCGGTGGGCGGTACCACCTTCGGGATGGCTGAAGAGACCCTGGCTTTCTTCCCCATCCTGGTTCCCGTATTTCTTGCGGCGGGCTATGACCTTCTGGTACCCATGGCTGTGATCTTTGTGGGTTCCAGTATCGGCGTGATGGCCAGCACCACCAATCCCTTTGCCACTATTATTGCTTCTGATGCGGCCGGTATTAACTGGACTATCGGCCTCAGCAGCCGGATCGCCATGCTGGTCACCGGTGTGACCATTTGTGTCGCTTATATCCTGCGTTACGGACGGAAGGTACAGCAAGACCCCACCCGGTCCCTTTTGCACGGCCTTGACATTCAAAGCCCCTTCTCAGCCGTTCACACCGACAAAAAAGTAGATCGTCTTCCGCTCAAAACCATCCTTCTGCTCACCCTATTCGGAGGAGCTTTTCTGGTGATGATCATAGGAGTCGCTTTCCTCGGCTGGTGGCTGGAAGAAATGACCGTGGTCTTTCTCATCGGTGCTATCCTCATCGGGCTCCTTCAGCGAACGCCGGAGCGTGAGTTTATGCAGGAGTTCATGAACGGGGCCAAAGACCTGTTAGGTGTTTGTTTTATCATCGGGATCGCCCGTGGAGTCACCATCATCATGAATGAAGGAAAGATCTCCGATACGATCCTTTATCATGCCGTACAGCTGGTTGAAGGCACTTCCGGCTTCCTCTTTCTGCCCGCCCTCATGCTGGTCTATTTTGTGCTGGCCATCTTTATATCCTCCACTTCAGGGATGGCGGTGGTCACCATGCCCATCATGAGCTCGCTGTCTCAGATTATTGGGGTGCCTGTGGAAGAAATCGTGAACGCCTACCAGTTCGGGGCCGGACTCATGTTCTTCATTACGCCAACCGGACTCATTCTGCCCTCTCTGGCGATGGTGAACGTGGATTATAACATCTGGATCAAGTTCATCTCGAAGCTCTTGCTGATGCTGGCTCTCATTGCTGTCGCGATACTCTGGCTGGGACTTTATTTCTAAAGTCATCCTGAGCCAGCCTCGCCGAAGCGGCCTGTACGCCGTACGAGACCTTGAAAGGCTGGGCTACGCGCAGGGAGGCGCAAGCGAAGGACCTTACCGTTCGTTCACACGATTCGGCCCTTCGAAAACCCCAGCACTCGGGACCAGTGTGACCTGCAGATGATGTTGTGAGGTGAGTTAAGAAATTTCGGACAAGAAACAGAAACACTTTTCGCCGCGCTTAAAGCATGGCCTCTCCCTCAAGAGAGGACTTCAATATTGCTTTATGCAGTACAACCCCTTGACTTTCAGGCTTTTAGAAACTACCATCCTGTAACTAAACGGGGAGGTTGAGATGGGAACAAATGAAGAACGCCGCCAGGTTATCAATGAACTCGCGCTGCGAAAACTGGTTGGTTTTCTGGCCTTTCTGCTGCCGGTCGTTGTAGCCATAGGTGCTCCGGCACTGAGTGACTTTTGCGGGCTCCAGAACTCCATAAGTGATTATTACTACACCGTAATGCGCAGCTACTTCGTGGGAACCCTGTGCGCAGTCGCGGTGGTGCTCTTCTGCTACAAAGGGCACGAGCGGCAGGATGACCTGGCCGGAGATATCGCCGCCCTGCTGGCGCTCATGGTCGCTTTCTTCCCTACCACTCCGGATCATTTGCCGTTTTGCGAGGGCATGTGTAAGGCCGAGTTCTTCGGGATCGTGCATCTGACTGCAGCGGCCTGCCTGTTCCTTGTGCTGGCGTACTTCTCTCTGAAGCTCTTCACCAAATCCAACCTGAGCGACTCGGAGCTCAAAGAGGATAAACATAAAGCCAAACGGCACCGCAATACCATTTACCGGATCTGTGGCTGGACCATGATCGGCTGTATGGTAGCCCTGGTGCCCTTCTTCGCCCTCGACAGCCTGGCCGATGCCCGTGTGGAGTACAAAGTGGTCTTCTGGCTGGAGTTCGCCATGCTCTGGGCCTTCGGAATCTCTTGGCTCACGAAGGGTGAGATCATCTTCGGGGACTCAAAAACATCTTAACAGGATCAGTGCATGGCCCAGAAATTCACGGATGACGAATGGAAAGTGATCAACGATCTGCTGGACAGCGACCCGGACCGGTTCGGCTTCCCTAGACGGATTTACGGAACCGTTCAGGTCGGCTCCTTCAACATACGGAAGCTGGGCTCCTCCCGTAACCGCAGCCCGGAGACCTGGGAATTTCTGGCAAAGATCTGCCGGCAGTTTGATCTGATCGCCATTCAGGAGATCATGGACGATCTGAGCGGAATGAACCGCATCATGGAACTGCTGGGAAGCGAGTACGGGATGGTGGTATCTGATAAAAGCGGAGTGTATCCCGGTGCCAGCGGATTGGGTGAACGTCTGGGCTTCATATTTCGCTGGTCGGTGGTGGAACGGGGCGAGGTCATATCCGACATCACTTATGACCGATCGAAGGTGATAGAGCTGCTTGCAGAGCATTTTGAGGCGATCAGCGAAGTGATGGAGCCTTACTCAGAGAAATATCTGGAATGGAAAGCAGGTAATCGAAGCAAACCCCGGAATGTGAAGCTCCCCGCCTTCCTCTCCTTTATTCGACAGCCCTACTGTGTGAGCTTTCGTTTCAAGGGCTTTCCGGGTACACAGCCTTACGAATTCATGGTGGTTAACGCCCATCTGTTTTTCGGAGATTACATGAGTGACCGCCGACAGGAATTTCATGCCCTCATGCAGTGGATCATCGAACGGGTGAAGGACAACGACAAAGCGTATTACCCGAATTTCATGCTATTGGGGGATCTGAACCTGGATTTCAACAATCCGGCCAACGACCGGGTGAATGTGGAACGGTCGATGAAGAGCTACGATAAAGACGGTAATGAGGAAACCGATCCCGATGAGCAAATTAATGTGAACTTCCCCTTCCTGGATCCGCACCCTACTCAAAATGAAGTATTCCGCACCAACGCCCGCTTAAGCGAGACCTTCGATCAGATCGGGCTCTTCTTCCGGGATGGAGTGAACCTCCCAACCTATAAGGATAATGCCACGATGGGACAAACGGAGCGTTCCCCGGATTATGGGGTGTTCAACTTCGTGAAGCTGTTTCATGAAGCCCTGAACGTGCAGACCCCGCTGCATCAGATGAGTACAGCTCAGAAGAAAGCCTTCTTCGGCCGCTTTGAACACAATGTGAGTGACCACATGCCGCTATGGCTGAGGTTACCACTACCGGAGGGGTGATTTAAAATGATCCTATGCTGGAATTTGGCATGCTCTGAGCTTTCGGAATCTACCAGTTCACTAAGGTGAGAGTTTTTTTTCGAGGATAGGTAACTATTACCCAAAACTATTAATGAGAATATGGCGAGATTCAATCAGACAGAACGAATAGGTATTTCAAAAGTAGATTCTGCAGTTACAGAAAAATTAGAGTGGGTTTTTCGTGAGCAACCCATAGTGGATGTTGGTCTTGATGCTATAATTGAGAAAACTGTAGATTGTGATCCCGTCGGCAAATTTGTAGCACTTCAAATCAAAAGCGGTGATTCTCATTTGATTAAATCTGGAAGCCAATTCATCTATTATATTTCAAATATTCATAAAGAATATTGGCTTCAACTATCAATCCCAATAATTTTGGTATTCTATTTACCATCATTGAAAAAAATTATTTGGCAGAGAGTAGATGAAGAAACTCTTCATAAAACAAAAACCAAATGGAAAATTACGATTCCTCTAAATAAAGAGTTAGATGAAACCTCACTGAAAGAACTTGACGCTATAGCAGTTGGTAAGGAAAAGTCCGATTTACTTAAGGTTCTTACTATCCAAGAAGAAGACAACCTAGAAGCAGTTTTTGATCATTCTGAAAATCTAAAATTACTTCCTGAAAGTACAAGGTCAATTAATCTAATTAGCGATGAAACACGAAAACTAGGAGAGAATGCTGCAAATATGACCAACACCTTAAATGGTTATATCGCTCTAGGCTATTCAGATAAAGATCCAGAAGTTCAAGCAGCTTTAAATACACTTGCTAAACAAATCTTAATATCCTCAGAGAGGTTAAAAAATGAAATCGCTCTTTTTTCTAAAATTTTCCCAAGTCCTATGTTGTCTTTTGAAATTTTAATAGTCTTGAATAAAAGGTTGGGTATACATGAACATATTGAAGAATCAATTGCTTCGATAAAGACTATTCCTGAAGGAATAGATCAAGCAATATTTGGATTTAAGACTCTTAGGACTGCTTTAATTGGATTACCTACAAAATACGCTACCCTTAAGATAGCTCGAAAAGAGATTATTGAGATTGTGGATTTGTTAATCAATGAAGTTTCGACAGCAAAAAATATTGTTCTTGGCATTTTAGATAGAGTAGAAACCGTTACCTGATTGTGTCTTCAATGTCGATTTGTAGCGAAGATCTTAAATCCTCTCCTAACATCCGTATTACTGAAATGACTTTACTAGCGTCCAGATAGCCATAGATCCCGAATCAACTTTGATAAGTTAATAAGTATTAGTCTCCCCTTGAGGGGAGATCAACATCGCCGTTCAGGGGATGTTGTGAGGGGTGTTTACAGGCTTCGAACTAGATTCAGGAACACCCTCCGCCCTACGGGCACCTCCGTCTCCCAAAGGGATGCCTGTGGCAAAGGGAGGACTTCCTTGCGATATTGTCATCCTGAGCGTAAGCGAAGGACCTGACCGTTTAAACGTTTAGATCCTTCTCGCGAATTCTCGGGATCAGGATGACCTAAAACAGGGAAATCGCGGGATCGGGCGGTACTTACCAGAAAAGTGTGTCTGTAGGTAGAATAAAAAAGTCTTCTTGTGTAGGTTTGGCGGCGTCCAAACCAACCAGGAACCCAAAACACAAGAAGACCCATGATTGCCTCAAAAGTACTACTCAATGATCTAATTACCAACCACATCAAACAGGAAAACGGGCTCAATGAAGTGCTCGAGTTTACCCTCAATGCGATGATGAAACATGAGCGGGAATTGCATCTGGAAAGCGCTGAATCCAATAAGGGTAATGGCTACCGACCGGGAAAAGTCTATGGGCACGGGAAACTCTTAGAGCTTCGGATTCCCCGAGATCGCAACGGAGAATTCTATCCGAAAGTGTTGGCCTTGCTTCGCAGTCAACAAGCATAGACCGATAAACTGGTAAGCGCCTTGTACGGACAAGGGCTTACTCAAAGCCAGGTTGGTGAGGTGTTTGAGCACCTGTATGGTCGCCATTATAGTTCTTCCCAAGTGGGACGGATGATCGACTGGATGCGCCAGGATGTGGCCGAGTGGAATAACCGTCCCCTGGAAGCCCGATACCCCGTTATTTTTATTGATGCGCTGTGGGTGAACGTACGCCGTGTCAGCGTTAAGAAAGAGGCTTTCTACGTGGTACTTGGCGTGAAGGAAGACCGCACGCGGGAGGTGTTGGCGATCTCCCATCAACCCACTGAGAGCGCGATCGGATGGGAAATGCTATTGGAAGAGCTACAGCAGCGGGGTCTGCAACGGGTCGACCTGGTGGTGGCAGACGGGCTTAAAGGACTTGAAGAAGCGGTGGCACGAAGTTATCCCGGATCGGCCTTCCAGCTGTGTGCAACGCACGTAAAGCGGCGGCTTTTGACCCGAGTACGCACCGAAGATAAACCCCTGCTTGCCGAAGATCTGCGGCACGTATTTGCTACTGACCGCCGTGACGATACCCCAGAAAAAGGCTGGAAGCGCTGGCAGGCGGTATGTGAAAAATGGAAGGGAAAGTACCGGCGGTTTGCTACCCTAAAAACCGAGCCAAGATACCGGGCTACATTTACCTATCTCAACTATGACCCACGAATGCGCTCCATGATCTATACTACCAACTGGATTGAACGCCTCAACAAAGACTTTCGAAGGGTTCTAAAAGCCCGTAATTCGATGCCAGATGAAGACTCGGTGATAACCCTGTTAGGGCATGTAGCGATGGATAAGCGATGCTATCGAAGAAAGGTGCCCAAACTTAAATACGAAACAACCCTATTCCCACAAGAGCCGGATACCAACTAATTCAAAAATTAACTACGTTGTCAGCCTACACAAGAAAGACTCCCAGACACACTAATTGGGTAAGTACCGATCGGGCCCGCGATGACTCTAAGACTTTGGGATTGGAACTTGAAGCTTTCCTTTACGGATTCAGCCTCCCCATCATTCTTGGGAACGGGATGGTTTCGCGGACGTGCTGAAGGCCGCAGATCCAGGCCACGGTGCGTTCCAGTCCCAGACCAAAGCCGGAATGCGGCACCGTACCGTAGCGTCGTAAGTCGTTGTACCACTCAAAAACTTCCTTGTCGAGCCCCTCCTCTTCGATGCGTTCGTACATGGTCTCGAGGTCGTCTTCCCGCTGACTACCCCCAATGATCTCTCCGTATCCTTCCGGTGCAAGCACATCCACCCCAAGGGCGTGTCTGCCACTCTCATCCCGTTTCATGTAAAAAGCTTTGATCTCTGCCGGCCAGTGAGTTACCATGATCGGAACATCGTACTGCATCATGAGCACAGTCTCGTCCGATCCGCCGAAGTCGTTCCCCCATTCAAAGTTCCTTGCCGACTCCTTCCACTGCGGGATGTTGCGGTAGTCTTCCTCGATCTGGTCCAGCCGGGAACCGATCTCGATCAGCCGTGCCTCGATCTGTTTCTTGCGCCACTTCTTGGCGGAGCCGTGCTCTTTTTTGATCTCTTCCCGTTCCTTCTTCAGGCCCTTCTCTTCCTGCTTGCGTGAGGCCAGCATGTCGTCCAGCATCTTCGCAGTGGCATCACTCCTCAGAATATCCACCGCTTCGGTATAGGTCATGCGGATGAAGGGCTTCTCCACCAGAGGCTCCAGCTTTGTCACATCCCGCTCCAGAATCTCCAGTTCCGCCCGGCGCTTATCCAGTACGGTTTTTACAATATGGCGGATCAGGTCCTCCGCCAGATCCATGTTCATCTCCAGATCATAGAATGCCATTTCCGGCTCGATCATCCAGAATTCGGATAAGTGCCTCCGGGTCTTTGATTTCTCAGCCCGGAAGGTAGGCCCAAAGGTGTAGATGAGCCCGTGCGCCATGGCCATAGCCTCTCCATACAGCTGCCCCGTTTGAGCCAGATAGGCGGGCTGATCGAAGAAATCGGTCTCAAAAAGGGTCGTGCTTCCCTCCGCAGCATTACCGGTAAAGATCGGAGAGTCCATCTGCATAAAGCCTCTCTCCTGGAAAAAGGTATGGATCGCGAAAATGATTTCGTTACGTACACGCATGGCCGCCCACTGACGCTGACTTCGCAGCCACAGGTGCCGGTTATTCATCAGAAACTCCACCCCGTGCTCTTTCGGTGTGATCGGATAATCCTCCGCGATCTGGATGACCTCCACCTCACTCACATGGATCTCGTGTCCGCCCACACTGCGTTCATCCGCTTTAACGGTACCGGTGATGATCAGAGAACTCTCCTGCTTGAGGGACGTGGCCGCTTCCCAGGTATCTTCACTTACATCGTCTTTGGCAACCACACACTGTGTGAGCCCGGTCCCGTCCCGCATCTCGATAAAGACCAGGCTACCGCTGCTGCGGAAGTTATACACCCAGCCTTTGAGGGTTACGGTTTGATCTACATATTCACTGAGTTGATGGATGTAAGTCATTGTACAATTGAGAATTATAATTTATTCAATTAAGAAAACTGTTATTGCCATTCTGGGCCAGCCTGCGCCGATGCGGCCTGTCCGCCGTACAAGACTTTGGAAAGCCAGGCTACGCGCAGGCAGGCGCGAGCGAAGGATGACTTCAATTTTCTTCCGGAGTGAGTATCGCTTCCATGAAATACTTCTGATCAAAGAAATCCTGCGCGAAGTCTTTAATGTCTTCAGCGGTAACGGAATCGATATTCTCCACCAGTTCGTCCAGCGTCACAAAGCGATCGAAATACAGCTCGCTTTTGGCCAGACGCATCATGCGATTGCTGGTGTTTTCCTGCGAAAGCAGTAGTTTGCCCTTCAGCTGAGAGCGGGCTTCCTGCAATTCCTTCTCCGGTACAAGTTCCTCCCGGATCTTGTTCAGTTCCGCTACAACCAGCTCATGGACGTGCTCCACATACTCCTTATCGGTGCCCACATACACTCCCCATAAACCGGAATCGGTGTACGACTGGTTGAAGGTCTGTATGGAATAGCAATACCCGTACTTCTCCCTCACATTCTGATGCAGCCTGGAGCTCATACCTCCGCCCAGAATAGTGTTCGCCAGGAGCAGCAGGTATTTGTCCTCGTGATCAAAATTTAGCCCTCTGCGTCCTAAAATATAATGAGTCTGCTCTATCGGCTTGCTGAGAATCAGCTTCTGGGGATCAAATCCATGTAGAGGCTGAGCCTCTCCATTGGGTGTGGAGGCTTCCAGGTGGCCAAAATACTGCTCCACCCGCTGAACCACTTCATCGTGTTCCACATTGCCCGCCACCGCTACCAGCATATTCCCCGAAGTGTAACGATCGGCCATATAGGCGTACAGGTCTTCGCGCCTGAAGGCCGATACGGTTTCCTCATACCCCAGGATCGGCCGGCCAAGCTCATGCCCCTCAAACACTTTGTTACTGAACTCCTCAAACAGGTAGTCATCCGGTGAGTCGCGATACATCTTCATCTCCTCAATCACGACTTTCTTCTCTTTCTCCACCTCCTCTTCCGGAAAAGAAGGATGCAGTACCATATCGGACAGCACGTCGAGAGCCCGCTCCAGTTGTGTGTCCACACAACGGGAATAGTAGCAGGTGTACTCCGATGAGGTGAACGCGTTCAGATACCCTCCCACCGACTCCATGCTGAGTGCGATGTCGTAGGCGGAGCGGTTCTCGGTTCCTTTGAAGAGCATATGCTCCAGAAAATGGGTGATGCCCGCCTGCTCGGCCCGTTCGTTCCGGGAACCGGTCTTTACCCATATTCCTATGGAAATGCTTTTTACGCTGTCTATTTTTTCGGTAACCACACGCATCCCGTTTGGGAGTGTGGTTTTACTTACAAAGTCAATTTCTTTGAGGTTTTCCATGGAGAGGAACAGGATGAATGTTTGCTGATTTTAGCCGGCACAAATATACGAAGGATGTGAGGGAGAATCAGTAGTGGATTTGGGCGCTCAGCTTCTTTTTTGGATCAGCACCGACCTGCGGATATCGTCCTGTCCGAAGAACCGTGGACTGTGAAGATCCCAAGGTTGACGCACTAAGGTGTGGTTCAAAGAGTCACTCCCCGCAGATCCTGAAACAAGTTCGGGATGATTTGAACCCTCTATAACAAAAAAGGCGTCTACTTTGCAGCAGACGCCTTTTCAAATCGTTCAGGGGAAGGAATTATCCTTCGCCATTTTCGATCAGTGCTTTGCGGGAAAGCCTCAGCTTGCCGCCATGTTCGATCTTCAGAAGCTTCACTTCCACTTCGTCACCGATCGACATGTAGTCGCTCACTTTTTCCACGCGTTTGTGATCGATCTCCGAAATATGGAGCAATCCATCTTTGTTCGGAGCTACTTCAATGAAGGCGCCAAAGTCTTTGATAGACTTGACCACGCCTTTGTAGGTGGCTCCTTCTTCCAGATGTCCCACGATCATCTTGATACGCTTTTTGGCCTCTTCGGCTTTACTCAGATCGTTTGCAGAAATCGTGATCTGACCTTTGCCTTTATCATCTTCTTCGATGATGATCTCGGTTCCGGTTTCTTTCTGCAGGGTCTGGATCACTTTACCACCCGGGCCAATCACCGCACCAATGTCGCTGCCGTCGATCTCCATTTTCAGGAACTGAGGTGCGTACTTCGAAATGGTTTCTCTAGGTGCGGAAATGGTCTTCGACATTTCTCCCAGGATATGCATGCGGCCTTCATGAGCCTGTTCAAGAGCTTCCTCGAGCACCTCGAAGCTGATGCCCTGAACTTTCATATCCATCTGGCAGGCCGTGATACCATCTGCGGTACCGGCAGTCTTGAAGTCCATGTCGCCCATGAAATCCTCTTCTCCGCGTATATCGGAAAGTACAACGGTTTTGTCTTCGCCCACAATCATACCCATGGCAATACCGGCTACCGGCTTCTTCAGGGGCACCCCGGCATCCATCAGTGCCATAGAGCCGCCGCAAACGGAAGCCATGGATGATGAACCGTTAGATTCGGTGATGTCCGAGATCACACGCACGGAGTAACCGAACTCTTCAAAAGTCGGCATCATCATTTTCAGAGCGCGCTCGGCCAGGTGTCCGTGACCAATTTCACGGCGTCCGGGTCCGCGCAGGAAGCCGGCTTCACCCACGGAATAAGGAGGAAAGTTGTAGTGCAGGAAGAACTGCTTGGCCTCCTGATCAAACAGCGTATCCACCGGTTGCTCGTCACGCTTGGTTCCCAGTGTCACAGATACGAGTGCCTGTGTCTCGCCGCGCGTGAAGATAGCAGAACCATGAGCCCGGATGATGTAGCCTACTTCCGTCCAAATATCACGGATATCGGTAGGTTTACGTCCGTCGATACGCTTCCCTTTTTCCAGGATCATATTACGAAGCTCATTTTTCTCAATGGTACTGAGGATGCTCTTGGCTTCATTGATCAGCTCCTCGTCCAGCTCTTCTTCTTCGAGTTTGGCGATGGCTTCATCTTTCGCTTCTTTGATCTTGGCGTTATACTCTTCTTTGCCAAGCCCGATGTTCACGATCTCGCGGATCTTTTGCTCGGCCAGCCTCTTTACCTTTTCTTCGAGGTCCTGCGGCGTTTCTGCCGGCGTGAATTCTCTTTTCGGCTTACCAAGCTCTTCACGCAGTTCATCCTGGAAGGCGCACAGCTTTTTAATCGCTTCGTGAGCTGCTTTGATGGCATCCAGCATCTCCTTTTCAGAGATCTCGTCCATTTCGCCCTCGATCATCAGGATCGAATCAGCTGTTCCACCGACTACCATGTCGATGTCACTTTCTTTCAGCTCACTGATCGTCGGGTTAATGATGAATTCACCATTTACACGGCCTACGCGAACTTCGGCCATGGGGCCGTCAAAAGGAATGTCTGACAGATGGATGGCCAGTGAGGCTCCCACGCCGCCAAGTACATCGCCGTCGTTCTCTTCATCGGAAGAGATTACCGAGCTGATCACCTGCGTGTCATTGTAATAGCCTTTGGGAAATAACGGTCTCAGAACACGGTCGATCAGCCGGCTGGAGAGGATCTCTTTATCGTTTGAACGTCCTTCACGTTTCATAAAGCCGCCGGGAAAACGTCCGGCAGCCGAGAAACTTTCTTTGTGGTCAACAACCAGCGGGAAAAAGTTTTGTCCCGGTTTCGGCTCTTTTGCACTTACAACCGTGCAAAGCACCATGGTATCACCCATTTTAACTACAACCGCACCATCTGCCTGTTTGGCGATACGGCCTGTTTCTACGGAAAGCACCTTGCCTGGTGCAAATTCTATACTTCTAAAATCTTCTTTCATTATGTGTTTATGTGTCTTGTCTTTTGTTTAACTGCTTTATCCCACCCCGCGTTGATAGGCTGTATTACTCTATAAAAATGAGGCGGGAGAAATTGAAAAAGGCTCCGTGATATACGGAGCCTTTAAAGTTACTTACGAATACCGAGCTCTTTGATCAGTGCTCTGTATTTTTCGATGTCGTTTTTCATAAGGTAGTTAAGCAAACGACGGCGCTTACCTACCAGTTTCAAGAGTCCTCGGCGGGAAGCATGATCTTTCTGATTTTCTTTAAGGTGCTCAGTAAGATGATTGATTCGGTGTGTGAATAAAGCGATCTGGCCTTCTGTACTACCGGTGTTCGCTTCGTCTCCGCCGTGTTTCTTGAAAATTTCTTTCTTTTCTTCTGTTGTAATGCTCATTACAAAATTTCTGTTAGTACTTTAAATCGATTTTATAGTTTGCAAAGATAAGGGTTTTACAGCTAAGCAACAATGCTTAAACACCAAGAACTTCCCGCTCTTTCTGTGTATGGGAGAAGTATCTGACAGCCATTTGTACCACAGGATCAGTGAATTCAGGATTAATGTCAGGGTGTGATGCAAAGAAAACCGGATCAAGTATTACCGTTCTGGTTATGTTCTCCCTTCCAGAATGCTGAGTGCCGCAGATTTATCCTTATTTAGCTGAGCGGCCAGCGCCTCGATGCCATCAAACTTCTGTTCGTCTCTGAGCCTTTGAAGAAAGCGAACCTGGATAGTGTCGCCGTAGATCTCACGGTCAAAATCGAAGATATGAACCTCCAGGGTTTCGGTGAGCTCATCAAAGGTGGGTCGAACCCCGATATTCATCATACCCCCGTACCATTCGCCGGCAACCCGCACCCTGACCGCATATACCCCCTTTTTAGGGATCACTTTGTTGGGGTGTTCGGGCTTCAGATTGGCAGTCGGAAATCCGATCGCTCTCCCTCTCTCATCACCGTGCATTACAATCCCGTTCAGCATATAGGGCCGCCCCAGCAGGCGTGCCGCCTGCCTTACATTTCCGTGCTCCTGCAACTCCCGACGAATGGTGGTACTGCTGATGGTCACATTTCCCATCTCCTTCCGGGAAACCACATAGGCTTCAAAACCCAGTTCTTTACCGAGTTTTTCAATCGTTTCAATGGTGCCGGACCTATCACGTCCAAAATGATGGTCATAGCCGATCACAAACTCACTTACCCCGACTTTTCCGAATACAATATTCCGTACAAAATCCTCTGAACTGAGCAGAGAAAAATCTCTGGTAAAGGGAATGACCAGCAATACGTCAACACCCATGTCATTAAGAATCTCGCTGCGTTCTTCCAGCGATGTGAGCAAACGGATGCCATCGCTTCGGGGACTGATGATGTCTCTGGGGTGGGGGTCGAAAGTAATGACCACGCTTCTGGCTTCTCTTTCTTTTGCTTTGCGAACCACTGTTTCCATGAGCGCCCGGTGCCCTTCATGTACACCATCGAAGGTACCTACCGTAATCACCGAGTTCTCTACCCGGTCAATGTCTTTCAGTTGGATCAGATCAGCCATGTAAAGGCAGTGCTTGGTTGATCTCTTCCGGACTCAGGGCATTGGCCACCGAGTATTCTCCGATAGCCGTACGCATCAGCTGAGTGAGGTGGGCTCTGGATTCAAGAGCCAGCCCCAGATCATGAGCGACTGAGCGAATATAGGTTCCTTTGCTGCAGGTGATGCTGATAATCAGCTTCTGGCCATCAAAAGAGATGACCTGATGGTCGTAAATACTGACAGGGCGGGGTTCCAGTTCAAGGGTCTTGCCGCGCCTCGCAAGCTCGTAAAGCCGCTTGCCGTCTCTCTTTAAGGCGGAATACATCGGAGGAACCTGCATGATATCCCCGGTAAAATCGGTTTCCAAGGCCTCAACTATTTTTTCGAGGGTGATATGCTCAAAGGGGGCAGTTTCATCAATTTCAGAATCCGCATCATAACTGGGGGTGGAAGCTCCGAAGGTGATCTCCGCCACATAGGTTTTCTTCATCTCCTGGATCTGTGAGATCGACTTAGTGGCCCGGCCTGAGCAAAGAATCAGCAGTCCTTCGGCTATGGGATCCAGCGTACCGGCATGGCCAACTTTTTTTATACCAAGGCGATTACGTACGTACTTCACCACATCAAAGCTGGTCCATTGCTGGGGCTTGTTGACTAAAAGAATTGCTGCTTTTCCAAAGTCGAAGTCAGGATCAGGAGGGTTTTGCTTTCCGAACACCTCAATTTGCTCCAGTGGGAGAGCTTTTGCCATGATCTACTCTTCTTCGTCGGTTGGGGCTTTGGGCTGATCTTCGATCTTCCTGAACAGCTTCTCCATCTTATTCACATACTCCGCCGTGTCGTCCACATAGAAATGAAGTTCCGGAATTTTCCTGACCTGATTTCTGATCCGGCCCGCCAGTTTATAACGGATCTCCGGCACATGCTCATCCAGATATTCATACAGCTGCTTTTCGTCCCTGCCGGGCGCGTAGATGCTCAGATATACCTTGGCGATCGACAGGTCATCGGTGAGACGTACTTTGGTGATCGTAACAAAGACCCCTTCAGGCTGATAATGGCGCTGAATGATCTCTCCCAGATCCCGCTTCAGGACTTCTCCCAAACGCTTGGTTCTGATACTCATGATCTCCTCTGTACTTTTGCTTAATTGGAGGCGTCTTCGAGCGAACGCTTCTCTTCGGTGATCTTATAACTTTCAAAGACATCACCTACTTTGATATCGTTGTAGTTCTGAATGCTGATACCGCACTCATAACCGGCAGCAACTTCTTTTACATCGTCTTTGAAGCGCTTTAGAGCATCAATTTCACCGTCATAGATTACTACCCCATCGCGGATGATGCGAATAGGATTGTTTCGTTCGATCTTGCCGTCAGTGACGTAGCACCCGGCGATCGTACCTACTTTGGACACTTTAAAGATCTCACGCACCTCAACGGTTCCCATAACCTGCTCCTTGATCTCCGGAGACAGCAGTCCTTCAAGAGCGTCCCTTACTTCGTCCACCGCATCGTAGATCACGCTGAAGAGGCGAATATCGATCTCTTCGGTTTCGGCGAGTTTACGCGCCTGCTGCGTGGGTCGCACCTGGAAACCAATGATGATGGCTTCGGAAGCAGATGCCAGCAATACATCCGATTCGGAGATCGCACCCGCACCGGTATGGATGATGTTAACAGCCACTTCATCGTTACTTAATTTCTGCAGTGAGCCGGAAAGGGCCTCAATCGATCCATCCACATCCGCCTTGATGATGATATTGAGTTCAGAAACCTCACCCAGAGCAAGTCGTCTGGAGAGATCATCAAGGGTCACGTGCTTGGTCTTGCGCATGGCCTGCTCACGGCGTATCTGAGCACGCTGACTTGCCACTTCTTTGGCCGTCTTTTCATCTTTGGCCACAATCAACTTATCACCGGCCTGGGGCATCTCATCAAAGCCCATAAGCTGAACCGGGGTAGCCGGTCCTGCTTCTTTAACCCGCTGACCATGCTCGTTTTCCATTGCCCGCACCCGGCCGAAACAGGGCCCTGCAACGAATGGATCCCCGACACGGAGCGTACCACCCTGAACCAGTACGTTGGCAATAATACCTTTTCCTTTATCAAGGCGCGCTTCCAGCACTACACCGTCTGCGCGGCGATCCGGATTGGCTTTCAGTTCAAGCAGTTCCGCTTCAATGAGTACCTTTTCCAACAGGTCGTCAATACCCATTCCTGTTTTAGCGGATACCTCTGCGTACTGCGCCTTACCGCCCCAGTCTTCCACGATCACATCATGCTCTGAAAGCTGTTGCTTGATTTTATCGGGGGTGGCGCCGGGTTTATCCATTTTGTTGATGGCTACCACGATCGGCACACCGGCCGCCTTGGCGTGATTGATGGCCTCAATGGTCTGTGGCATCACCGAGTCATCGGCAGCTACCACAAGAATCACAATATCGGTTGCCTGCGCACCCCGCGAACGCATCGCGGTGAACGCTTCATGGCCCGGAGTATCCAGGAAGGTAATTTTCTTGTCATCGTGTTTTACCTCGTAGGCACCTACGTGCTGGGTAATACCACCGGCTTCACCTTCAGCAACCTTGGCTTCGCGGATGTAATCCAGAAGCGATGTTTTACCGTGATCAACGTGACCCATTACGGTAATGATCGGGGCACGGGGCTTCAGATCCTCTTCCGCGTCCTCTTCCACCTCAAGGTCCTCATCCATCTCTTCGGCATCGATGAACTTGACATCCTTTCCAAACTCACTGGCAACCAGTTCAATAGTGCCTGCATCCAGCCTCTGATTGATGGTAATCATCAATCCAATGCTCATACAGGCTGAAATAATATCGTTGACGCCTACCTCGAGTTCATCTGCAAGGTCGTTTGCCGTGATGAATTCAGTCACCTCGATGGTGCCCGCCTCCATTTCCTGCATTTCTTCCTGCAGCTGCATTTCTTCTTCGCGCTCTTCTTTTCTCTGCCGACGACGCTTGGCCCGCTTACTCCCCACATTGGAATTACCCTGTATCTTCTGCAGGGTTTCTTTCATCATGCGGTCCACATCCACCTCGTCAACTTCGGTGCGCTTGGACTTCTTCTTGGATTTCTTTTTGCCTTTACCGGAGTCTTTGGAAGAGCTGTCAGCATCTTTCTGATCCTTCTTGCGCTTCCTCTTTTTACGCTTAGGTGGTGCGCTTAAATCATTGGTAAAGGAAGTTTTACCCAGTACTTTAGTTCCTTTCAGTTTTCCTGCGCGGCCCCGGATGATCTCCTCGTCCTCTTCATCTTCATCATCCTCGTCTTCTTCATCGGAGTCCTCTTCCTGTTCGTCCGCATCTTCGGCGTCATCAGACCCTTCTTCTTCGGAAGCGGTCACCTCTTCCTCCACCTCTTCGTCAGCTTCAGCCTCTTCTTCCGGTTCGGCTTCTTCCTCAGCTTCATCCGCTTCCGGCGTTTCTTCTGCTACCGGCTCTTCCTGGGGTTCAAGTTCGGCTTCAGGGTTGGGTTTTTCATCTTCTTCGTCGATGGGTTCAAGTCCGGCAGCCTCATCGATAGGTTCCAGAACGGAATCCAGCGTTACGCTTTCGTTGCGCTGGTTCATCATCTGATTGCGACGGCTCTCGTACTCCTCCCGCGATTTTTCGTGATCCTGACTTTTAGCTTTGTCTTCTCCGTAAATGTCCTCCAGAACCGAATACATTTCCGGAGTAATCTTAAAATTTGGTCGGTTAGCTACCTCAAAGTCATGCTCCTGGAGCGAGTCCACAATACTCTGCGTGGAGACATTAAACTCTGATGCAACTTTAAATAAAGGTTTTGGTCTGTTTATGGACATATATACGTTTTAACTGTGGGTCGAAAGCTAATGAATTTTTGATGACTTTTCGATCAGCCTTCGTCTTCAAACTCGTAACTGATGACATCGATGATTTTTTTGGCCATTTCCTCATCGATCACACCGTTGGTGCGGCTTACCAGTTCTTCTTCATTCATCTCAAGTACGGCGCGAGCGGTATCGCAGCCAATTTCGTGCAGGGCATCGATCACTTCCTTGCCAAAATCTTCGGTAAATTCTGCCAGATCGATATCATCTTCTTCTTCCACTTCGCGGTACACGTCGATCTCGCAGTCGGCCAGCTTGGAAGCCAGGCGAATATTCACCCCTCCCTTGCCGATAGCCTTTGACACCTCATCGGCAGGCACCAGCACATTGGCATGCTTCGCTTCTTCATCCAGTTCCACCTTCAGGACCTCGGCAGGCTGAAGGGCCCGTTTAATGAATTCAACCTTGTCGGGGGTATAGTTGATGACGTCAATATTTTCGTTCTGCAGTTCCCTTACAATAGCGTGGATACGAATACCTTTCATCCCCACGCAGGCACCAACGGGATCTACCCGTTCGTCATGAGAGATCACAGCCACTTTGGAACGATCGCCGGGAGCCCGTGCGATTCGCTTCAGTTCAATGATGCCGTCAAATACTTCCGGTATCTCATTTTCAAAAAGACGTTCCAGAAACAGCTCCGAAGTACGGGAAATGATGACCGTCGGGTTACCGTTGCGCATGTGAACTCCCGTAACCACCGCGCGGATGGTGTCCCCTTTGCGGTATCGATCCTTGTAAATTTGTTCGCTTTTGGGAAGAAGCAGTTCTACCCCGTTGTGATTCACGAGTATGTCTTTATTGTGCCGCACCTGGTACACATCTCCGAGGATGATCTCACCCACTCTTTCGGTGTAGTCTTCGTAGATGTTGTCTTTCTCGATCTCGCGGATGCGCTGCGCCAGCTGCTGGCGGGCCATCATTACGGCACGGCGGCCGAAGTCCTCGATCTTCACTTCCTGAGCCAGTTCATCATAAAGTTCGATATCGGGATCGATCTTCTGAGCATCTTCCAGTGATATCTCGGCTACTTCGTCCGTAAGCTCTTCCTTGGGAACCACTTCCTGAACATGGAGGATTTGAATTTCGCCGCGATCCGCATTCAGGATCACTTCAAATGCATCATCCGTTTCGTAGGTCTTGCGGATCATCGTCCTGAACACATCCTCCAGGATCGATAGCAAAAGGTCACGGTCAATGCCTTTGTCTTTGGCGATTTCCGCAAATGAGGATATAATCTGTTTTGATAAATCGTTCTGCATCTGGTAAAAGTGTATTTAAATATTGGGGACGATTTTGGCCTCTACAATCTCGTCATACAAAATATGGACCGTATTTCCGTCTTCGTCTTCCACGGTAACTCCGTCCTCCGTTACCGCGGTGATCGATCCGTTCAGCTTGTTGTATTCTTCGTCCTGCCTGAACTTGATCCTGGCAGACCGGCCCTCATTTTTTTTGTACTGACGGCGGTCCGAAAGCGGCCGGGAAAGTCCCGGTGAAGAAACATTCAGCCTGTACTTACTTTCAAAAAGCTCATGGGCTTCGATCAGGAAACCCAGCTCACGACTGATATCTGCACACTCATCCAGATTAACTCCGCGGTCTTCCGCATCCAGATAGACGGATACTTCCGTCATACCTTGAGTGTTGACCTCAACATCAACCACGAAAAGTCCGGCCGACTCCGCTAAAGGAGTAACTAAATCTTTAATATTTTGAGTGATATCGGTCTGCATACCTTGAAAATCAGAGACAAAAAAAAGCGAGTGCCTTGCCGACGCTCACTAGGCTCCAAATATAGCCTTATTTAGCTAAGATTTCAAAGGTGGATAACGCTTTCTTTTACAATGATTGACCCGAGGGCCGAAGTTTAATTCCACTTATTTACTTTCAATTTTATATCATCCCAAAATTCATGAACTAACTAACTGCTATGAAACGTCTTTTTGCTCTCCCCTCAATTGCCCTTATATCGCTGCTACTCATTAGCTCGGCTCAGGCTCAGAAAGTAAAGCCAACCACCACACAAGAGCTGGAGCAGTCTATCCGGGAAAGAAACCAGCTCAGGGAGACTTCGATCTTCAAACACTATCCCATCCGCAGTGTAGGGCCGGTCGTGATGAGCGGCAGGGTAACCGATATTGCCGTTCACCCGGAGAACCCGCGTATCTTTTATGTAGGCTTTGCTTCCGGCGGGGTTTTCAAAACCACCAATAGCGGAAACACCATGGAGCCGGTCTTTGATCACCAGGATGCACTGGGAGTAGGAGACCTGGCGATCTCCCCCGCTGATCCGAATGTGGTCTGGGTTGGTACCGGCGAGAATAACAGCAGCAGGTCCAGCTATGCCGGTGCCGGAATTTTCAAAAGCATGGATGCAGGGAAAACCTGGGAATTTGCGGGCCTCCGGGGCTCTCAGCACATCGGGAGAGTGATTGCTCATCCCACCGATGTGAATACGGCCTGGGTGGCTTCTCTCGGCCCTCTGTATTCGTATTCCAGTGAGCGGGGTGTCTATAAAACCACCGACGGAGGTAAAACCTGGGACAAAACCCTGTTTGTGAATGACAGTACCGGGGTGATCGACCTTGTGATTCATCCTGAGAATCCGGACATATTGTGGGCTTCTACCTGGGAAAAAGACCGTAAGGCCTGGAATTTCAAAGAAGGCGGACATGGGTCCGCGATATGGAAATCCACCGATGGCGGGTTGACCTGGAGTAAATCCGTAGAGGGCTTCCCGCAGGGTTCCTATGTGGGACGAATCGGGTTGGATGTCAGCAAGACCAATCCTGATGTACTGTATGCAGTACTCGATAATCAGTATGAAACGAAAGAAGAACGGGAGGCAGACCCGGATGTACTTACGCAGACTTCCTTCATCAACATGAGCAAAAAGGAATTCGCAAAGCTAAGCAACAAGAAGTTGAATCAGTTTCTCAGAAGAGGCGGTTTCCCCGAGAAGTACAGCGCCGAGCGGGTTAAACGCGATGTAGCTGCCGGACTGTATGAACCCAAGGCACTGGCCGAGTTTCTCGGAGATGCCAATGCCGCGTTGTTTGATACTCAGGTCAACGGCGCTGAGGTATATCGCTCGGATGACGGGGGTGTCAGCTGGACCAAAACCCATGATTACCCGCTTAATAACGTGTACTTTACCTACGGCTATTATTTCGGGGAGATCCGGATTGATCCCAATGATGAGAACACCATCTATATCTTCGGGGTGCCGTTCATTAAATCAACCGACGGGGGCAAAACCTGGACCGCCAAAGCCGAGAATCAACCGGTTCATGTGGATCATCATGCCTTGTGGATCAATCCGGATGATTCGGAACACCTCCTGCTTGGGAACGACGGCGGACTCTATGAGAGTCATGACGGGGGCGAGAACTTTATCCATCACAACACGGTAGCGGTAGGTCAGTTCTACACGGTATCGGTGGATATGGAGGAACCGTACAACATTTATGGCGGACTCCAGGACAACGGAACCTTTTATGGCCCGTCCACCTCAACCCCGAACAGGGAAAGGCCATGGAAGCGCCTCTTTGGCGGTGACGGCATGCACGTATATGCCAACCCTGAAGAGCCCGAGGAAGTAGTGGTCGGCTTCCAGTACGGTAATTACTTCTTGCTGGATCTGGAGGAGAATACCACCAATCGTATTACTCCCCGTCATGATGTGGGTGAGCCCCGCTACCGGTATAACTGGAACACTCCGGTCAACCTGAGCAATCATAACCCGGAGATCATTTATTTCGGATCACAGAAACTCAACCGTTCTTATGATCAGGGTGAAACATGGAGAGCCATAAGCCCCGACCTGACCAACGATCTTCCCAACGGAGATGTCCCCTACTCCACCCTGACAACCATTGCTGAGTCACCGCTTAATGCGAACGTGATATGGGTGGGAACCGATGACGGTAATGTTCAGCTAACGCGGAGTGGCGGAGCGGACTGGGAGAATGTCACCGATAACGGCCTCCCAAAGAATCTATGGGTCAGCGAAGTCCATGCTTCGGTATATGATGAAGCTACAGCCTTCGTTTCGTTGAACGGGTATCGTTTTGATAACTTTGAGACGCATATCTACAAGACCACCGATTACGGAAAAAACTGGACCTCATTAAAAGGAAATTTACCTGATGAGGTGGTGAATGTGATTCTTCAGGATCCTGAAGAGCCGGAGATACTGTATGCGGGACTGGATCACGGCACCTACGTTTCTCTGGATGGCGGTCAGGAATGGCATTACCTGGCCAATATGCCGAATGTGGCTTCCTACGACATGGTGGTTCATCCCCGTGATCATGAATTGGTGATCGGTACTCACGGCCGGAGTATCTGGGTAATGGACGTAAGCCCACTTCATTCTCTGAAGCCCCGCCTGAATGAAAAGATCACCGGCTTTAGCCCGGATGAAATGAGGTATTCGGGGCGTTGGGGAAGCAAGACTACTCCGTTCCGGGACAGATTCATGCCGGAAGTCAGCTTTATGTACTTTCTGTCTGCCAAGGGCAATGCAACGGTGGAGATCTCCGTATTGGATAAGGAGGGTGAGGAAGTCTGGAAAACCAGTACTGAAGGTTCCCATGGCTTCAACGTATATGATTGGAATCTTGTGACCAAACAGGATGGCGACTCCTATACCTTCCTTGGACGCGGAGAGTACACCATTAAATTTAAAACCGGACGAAATAGCCATGAGGTACCTTTCAAGATCAACTAGGTTCATCGTATTACTTCTTACAGCCTTACTGGCTGCCTGCGGAGGCAAGTCAGACCCCAGGCCTGATAGCTCAAAACCGGAAGGCCGGGTACTGGAGTATCCGGACCGGCTTTCTTTTCTGGATGAAAACGGAGAGGTGGTTACGACTATACGCTATGCCACCGCTGACGATCCCGAAGAACGTAATCAGGGGCTGATGGATGTTCGTTATATGCCGGAAGATGCCGGGATGGTTTTCTTCTTTGAAACGGAGGAACCGCAAAGCTTCTGGATGGCGAATACCCCCCTTCCCCTGGACATCATGTATGTGAATTCGGACAGCGTGATCGTTTCCATCTATCAGAACACCACTCCTTTTTCGCAGACGACGCTTCCTTCAGGTGAACCTGCACAGTACGTGATTGAGACTAATGGCGGATTCAGTATTACCCACGATATTCGTGAAGGGATGAAGGTGCGCTTCTGAGTACCCTTGCCGAACCAGCTTTTTTATCGTCCTGGTAACCCCTGCGGAGGCAGGGGTCCGGTGCTCAATCCATGTCCCGGCTTGTTTCATCACCCTGGATGCCCGCCCTGTCTGCCGGCAGGCAGGCTTCGCGGGAATGACTAGGAAGTCTGGGCAGGGGCCTCTTCAAACTCCACCAGGAAATCCATCACATGGGTAACATTCTCCGGAGAGCCAATATAAATCGGAGTTTGTTCATGAATAGACGTAGGCTCAATTTCCATGATCCGCTGCTTTCCGTCAGTGGCCATCCCTCCCGCCTGTTCAATGATAAAACTGAGAGGATTGCACTCATACATCAGGCGGAGTTTGCCGTTGGGATACTTCTTGCTGTGCGGGTATATAAAGATCCCTCCCTTGATCAGCGTGCGGTGAATATCGGCCACCATAGAACCAATATAGCGGGCTGAATACGGCCGGCCCGACTCCTCATCCTCTTCCTGGCAATACTTGATATATTTCTTAAGTCCGAGGTCCCAGGAATTATAGCTTCCTTCATTAATACTGTAGATACATCCGTGCTTGGGGATCTTGACGGCCCGGTCACTCAGAATAAATTCTCCGATGCTTGGGTCCAGGGTAAAAAGGCTCACTCCCAAACCGGTAGTATAAGCCAGCGTAGTACTCGAGCCGTACAGAACATAGCCTGCCGCCACTTGTTTCACTCCGGGTTGCAGGGCGTCCTCCTCCCTTATGGTCGGGTCGAAACGGGGTTCCCGCTGGTAGATAGAAAAGATACTGCCGATCGACACATTCACATCTATGTTAGAAGAGCCATCAAGCGGATCCAGATACACAATGTATTTACCGCCTGAACTTCTGAGCTGAACGATCCCGTCATTTTCCTCAGAAATAACCATGCAGGTAATCTTAGATCGCTCCAAGGCAGAAATTAATTGCTGATCCGCAAAGAGATCCAGCTTTTTAACGGCCTCTCCGTGAACGTTCGTGGAACCGTCAAAACCCAGTATGTTCGTGATCCCCGCCTTGTTGACCTCCCGGGAGATGATCTTCGCAGCAAGGCCAATATCCCTTAACAATTGAGAAAGCTCACCGGTTGCTCCCGGAAAACGGTTCTGTGCCTGGATAATAAATTCCTCCAGTGTGACCAGGCGATTGTCTAGTGTGTCTGTCATGTCTCTGATTTAGCTTTGGAAGCGCTTTTCCGAAAAATATAGGAATGATTTATGTTGGAATCATTCACAAAATCACCCGAATGAGTCAATCTGCTTTTTCAGTGATTAAACGATATACTTCTATGGCCTTTTGTTCCAGTTCTTCGAGGCCACCCTCGTTCTCAATGATAAAATCACACAGAGGATACAAGCTTTCAAAATCCGGTTGTTTCTGAATGCGATCGAGCACCAGCTCCTCATCCGAATGATCCCGCTGAACCACCCGGTCCACCCGTTGCTGCCTGGGAGCCGTAAGCAGCACCACATAATCCAGCCAGCCTGGCCTGCCGTCATTCAGTAATACGGCGGCTTCTTCGGCAAAAACTTCCACTCCCTCATCAGCTTTTTCGCGGGCCAGCTCCCTGGTTTTTTGATGAAGAACGGGATGAACCAACGCATTCAGTTCTTCCACCCTGCCTTTTTTGAAAGCCTCCTCAGCCAGGTAGCTTCGGTTCAAACTTCCATCCTCATGATAGGATTCATCTCCGAACCGGGACTTGATACCGGAGATCAATTCCATGTCCTTCACCATCAGTTCTTTTGCAAGATCATCCGCATAGATCACAAATGCGCCCTGTTTTTCCCAGAACTTACAAAAGGTCGTCTTCCCCGAACCAATCCCTCCTGTAATGCCGACCGTGATCATTGCTCCTGCGCTGAGATGGTAAGCAGGTAAGCTTTAATGAACTCGTCCAGGTCTCCATCCATAACGGCGCTTACATTGGAGGTCTCATAATTGGTCCGGTGATCTTTCACGCGTTGATCATCAAACACATAACTCCTGATCTGCGACCCCCACTCGTTTTTTCCTTTGGAACCCTCGAGCCGGGCTTTTTCGGCTTCCTGGATTTCTTTTTCCAGTTCGTAGATGCGGGATTTAAGCAGGATCATCGCTTTTTCGCGGTTCTGCAGCTGTGAGCGTTCCTGCTGGCATTCGGCTACCACTTTCTCTGTACGGCCGTCCGAAAGCTGACCTTCCCAGATGAGCCTTACCCCGGTTTCTACCTTGTTGACATTCTGTCCGCCTGCCCCGCTGGAATGAAAGCGCTGAAGCTCCACATCACTTTCGTTGATATCCACTTCAATGGTATCATCGATCAGTGGAGAAACAAATACGGAACAAAAAGAAGTATGCCGCCGGGCATTGCTGTCGAAGGGTGATACTCTGACCAGGCGGTGCACTCCGCTTTCCGCTTTCAGGAAGCCGTATGCATTGTGTCCGGAAACCTCAATCGTGGCCGACTTGATACCAGCCACATCGCCGTCCTGATAGTCGATATTGGATACTTTGAAGCCGTTCCGCTCAGCCCAGCGTACATACATCCTGTACAACATGGAAGCCCAGTCCTGGCTCTCCGTACCTCCCGCTCCGGGATTAAAGGTAACCACCGCATCACGGTGGTCATCGGGGCCATTAAGCATGTTCCGAAGCTCAAGTGCTTCCAGTCCTTTCTCAAGTTTGGCGTACTCCGACTCCAGCTCCTCCTCAACGTCTTCTCCCATTTCTTCAAACTCGAGAAATACATTGATACTGTCCCGGAGATCGTTCAAGCCGTCCCATGACTGAACCAGACTTTTTTCGTTATCCAGTTCTTTCATGATGTTTTGAGCTTTGGAAGGATCATTCCAAAACTCAGGATCCTGCGTTTGCTCCGTTAATTCTATAATCCGGACCTTTCTTTTGTCGTAGTCAAAGATACCCCCTCAGCGCATCCAGTCGCTCAAAGAGTTCGTTCAGGTGGTCTTTATTGATACCCATTGGTTGATGTTCGTCTGTAGAATGATGGTTTAGTTAATCGCGACCGCCGCGGGTCAGAAGCACACCGAGCACCAGGCCGGTCAGAAAAGCAATTCCTACTCCCTGCTCCGGGTTTGCCCGTACATAACGCCGAGCATTCCGGTACTCATGCTTCAGCTCACGTTCCAACCGGTCCATTTCGTACTTGAGCCGGTCAATGGTCTTATCATAGGTCTCAATGGTACGATCCTGCAGATACTCGGAAGCTTCCTCCAGGGTATCCTCAATTTTCTGTCTAGTTTCGGATGTTTTCTTTGATGTTGCCATAACTTTTTCCTGATGATTAATAGGATTTTAATGTACAAATTTAGAGCCTAAATATTTTGAATAATACCTTCTCTCTCCTCTGGGATAATCTTTAACTTCCTGGCAATATGAGTGTCTTAAGCCGGTGGTGGTTCCGTACCCTGACCAATAATTTTCTTGTCTACAATTGCTGCTGGGAAGACCCGGCCATTGATAAACAGCTGCTTAAGCTGGACCACCAAAGCAGGATACTTATGATCACCAGCGCAGGCGACAATGCACTCAGTTACCTTCTGGAAGAACCCGCTTCTATTGACTGCGTTGATATCAATCCCAGACAGAATGCACTCCTGGAGTTTAAAACGCTGCTCTTCAGGACTGGAAATTATGAACTGCTGTCCGCGCTTTTTGTTGCGGGTAAAACGCCCTATTCCCGGGATATTTATCATTGCATGAGGCCTCATTTATCTGAGAATGCGGCTGCCTTCTGGGACTATATGATCGGATGTTTCAAGCCCGGCGGGAAAGGGTTTTACTATTCAGCGCTTTCCGGCCGTTTCGCTCTCATTCTGAAAGAATTCATTCGGGCAAAGAAACTCAGCGGCCTTATTCACGAACTCATTCATGCACCCCAGGCTGAACAAAGACAGAAACTCTATGAAAGAATCCGTAAAAAGCTATGGTCTGGACCTTCCGGGAAACTCTGGCAATGGCCGGGTCTGTTAAGCCTGGGAGGTATTCCCTATGAGCAGAAAGTGGCCATTGGCAATATGAACGACTTTATGGACAGGGTTTTCCGAACGGTATTTGTTCGCCAGAGTGCCAGGCATAATTACTTCTGGAGGCTATACCTTAACGGATATTACACCGAAGAATACCGGCCTGATTATCTGATGAGGCCGCACTTTGATCAGATACGATCAGGGGTGGATCGCGTTTCGGCTCATACCGGATCTGTGTCCGCATATTTGAGCAGGACCCAAAAAAGATTCAGCCATTTTGTACTGCTAGATCATATGGACTGGCTCGCTTCCTCCGATCCCGGCGAACTTCACCGCGAGTGGAAACAGATCTTTCGTCATGCTGAGGAGGGAGCAACCGTGTTATTCCGTTCAGCATGGGCAAAACCCGATTTTCTTCCGGAATGGGTTCTCAACAGGTTAGAGTTCTTCCCCATTGAACCCGGGGTGCTGGAAAAGGACCGCGTTGGTACGTATCCGGGAACCTTCTTAGCTTCTATCCGCCATGTATGACGACATCCAAAGCTATTATAAATTCCATTCTTTCGTTTACGATCTTACTCGCTGGGCTTTTCTGTTCGGCAGGTCGGGTTTGCGCGAATACCTGCCGGAACTTCCTCCTGCCCCGGACATCCTTGACCTGGGGTGCGGAACCGGTCACCATCTGCCGGTTCTTAATCAGGCCTATCCCCGGGCCTCGATCACCGCGGTTGACCAGTCGCCCCATATGATCCGGAAAGCACGAGCCAAATTCCCTGAAGGGGTGAATTTCATCCTGGGCCGATATTCCGAAGAACTGTTTCGGGATGCATCCTTCGACCTGATCATCTGTTCCTATTCACTGACGATGATGGATGATCCCGGGAAGCAGCTTGAGGTTCTGCAAAAACATCTCCGGCCAGAAGGGATGCTTCTTGTACTGGATTTTGATCAAAGCCGGTTTCCCTGGTTTAACAAGTGGATGAGCAAGAATTTTGTTTCGATGTCGGATGACTTATTTAACCGGTTGCAACGCTCCTTCATACCTGAGGCGGCATACCGAAAACCGGCTTATCTGGGACTGTGGGATTATTCTCTGTTTCTTGGCAGACCGGAAGCTAAGGCTCAGGCGGGAGCCGTAAGCTGCTCTTTGTACTGAAGCTCGTACAGCTTCTTGTAGAGCCCGTCGTCCACGTTGATCAACTCCTGATGAGATCCCATTTCTCTCACCTCCCCTTTATGCAGCACCAGAATCTTATCGGCTCCCTGTATGGTTGAAAGCCGGTGAGCGATAACGATCGAGGTCCTTCCCCGCATCATCTTTTCGCCCGCTTCAGTCACCAATGCCTCCGTTTCTGAATCCACGCTGGAAGTGGCCTCATCCAGAATGAGTATCTGCGGATCGTAAACCAGTGCACGCACAAAACAAATAAGCTGCCGCTGACCCATGGAAAGGGATGCTCCGCGCTCCCTCAACTTATAATCATAGCCTCCGGGTAGTTTTTCGATAAAGCGGTGTGCTTCCACCTTATGGGCAGCCTCTATGACCTGATCTCTGCTGATATTCTCATTTCCAAGAGTGATGTTCTCGAGGATGGACCCAGAAAAAAGGGCGTTGTCCTGCAAAACCAGCCCGAAATGCGATCGCAGGTCGCTCAGTGAAAGCTCACGGATATCGGTACCGTCGATCTTAACCGAGCCTTTTTCGATATCGTAAAACCTGAGCAGAATATTGATGATCGTTGTTTTGCCCGCTCCTGTAGCGCCTACAATGGCCAGGTTTTCACCCGGTTCAACGGTGAAGGACACTCCTTTCAGGATGTAAGCTTCATCCGTTTCGTTGTATTTAAACCAGACATCCTCAAATTCGATCTTTCCTTTGACATCGGTGAGCTGGACGGGATCGTCTGCCTCTGCCACCCTGGTCTCCGTATCCAGCACGTTGAAGATGCGCTCTGAGGAAGCCAGTGCCGACTGTAAAGTGTTAAATTTCTCAGAAAGACCCCGGATGGGCATAAAGAACTGGCGCGCATACTGGATAAAGGCCAGAAGCACGCCAAAGGAAACTCCGCCCATCAGGGCTCTTGCCCCTCCGTACCATACGATAAGGGCCATCGCGAAACTGGCCAGTACCTCGACCAGCGGCCAGAAAATGGAAAAGTAAAAGATGGTTTCAATATGAGCGGCCCTGTGGCTGGCGTTGATGTCCTTGAATTTCTCCTGCTGCTTCTTTTCCCGGTTAAACAGCTGTACCACATCCATGCCGTTGATGTGCTCCTGTACGAAGGAATTGAGCCGGGCGATCTGATCCCGCACATCCAGAAAGGCCACCCGCACCTTGGCCTTGAACCAGAAAGTGGCATAAAAAAGAATCGGGAGTACGGCAATGGTAACCAGGCTGAGTTCCCAGCTCATGCTGAACATGAAATAGAGGATGAAGAAGATGCGAAACAGATCCCCGATAATGTTGACCACTCCGTCAGAGAGCAGTTCGCTCAGCGCCTCAATATCGCTGGTGGTACGGGTGATGAGCCTCCCGATCGGATTCTTATCAAAAAACTGGACATTAAGAGACTGGATCTTCCTGAATACCGTATTCCTGAGCGAGTAAAGAGTACCCTGTCCGAACCAGCGTGTCAGGTAAGTATTGATGACCAGCAGGATAAATTCACCGACCAGGGCCAGTACCAGCAGGAAAATGATATCGAGCAGGCCCTGGGTGTCTTGGGTGGCAATATAGTCATCGACCGCTATCTGGGTAAGCTTAGGGCGAACAGTCCCCAGAAACGACGCGGAAAGGGTTAAGACAACCGCGAGCACCACCCACCAGCGGTAGGGACGTATAAAAAAGTAAAGCCGCCGAATCAGTTTACTATCGACGGCTTTTTTAAGCTTTTCCGTTGTACTCAAAGCTGATTATTTAGAAACGGTCAAAATCGTCGTATGAAGATCTTGACGCTGAACGATTATCAGGTTCTGAACTTCGGTTCTTATCATAGGAACTTCTTTTCTCATAGCGGTTACTGCCATGAGAACGCCCCCTGTTGTTATAACGATCCCCGCTGCCACGGCTGTCGCTTCGGTAGTTGCGGCTTCCTCCGCTGCGACCTCTTCCGGAACCGTGTGATTTACGATGACGGAAGTTCTTGCCTCCGCCTCTGCGATCGTTTCGGTTGTGGCCTCCCCTTCGGTTGTCGGAACGCCCTCCTTTTAGTTCACGAAGTTCCACTTTAGGCTTGATGATACCCCGCTCATGTGAAGGATCGGTAAAAATAGGGCGCAATTCGTTGGCCAGCCACGCCGGATAGAAACCCTCCCGGGCCTCTTTCAACAGAACGTGCGCATTGGTGTAACGCGCGGAAAAATGTCCGATCACAAGCAGCTTGGTTTGTGCCTCAGTCGCCACTCTTGCAGCGTCTTTGGCTGAGGAATGTCCCGTTTCGCTGGCTTTGTCGGAAAGCGAGTCGCTGAAGGTCGCTTCATGATACAGAATGTTGGTGTTCATGGCGAGTTTCACCGCATTCGGACAGTACTCGGTATCCGTGACGTAAGCAAAGCTGTCACCGGGGCGGGGGTGCCCTACAATTTCGCTGGATTTGACGATGGTACCGTCTTCAAGCTCCACGTCCTCCCCGGCTTTCAGGGCCTTGAACTGGCTGTCTTCGGTGATCCCTTTCTCATGGGCCAGCTCCGCATCCACTTTCCCCGGCTTATCCTTTTCCTGGAAACGATAGCCCAGGCAGAACTTCCGGTGCTTAAGCGGACGCGCCTCCACATAATAGTCGTCTTCGTCAACCACGACCGCTTCTTCCACCGATTCTTCCACCTCTACAAAAATGAGTTCAAAGCCGAGATCGATGTTTGCGAAATTCAGGTTCCATTCTATGTATTCCTGGATCCCCCTGGGACCTACCAGCTTCAGGGGGCGGTCACGTCGCTGCAGCTGCAGAGTGGATAACAAACCGATCAGGCCTGAAAAGTGATCCACATCAAAGTGTGATATAAATATACATTCGATCTTTGAGCGTTTAATACCGGCCTGCAGCATTCGCATCTGGGCGTTTTCCCCACAGTCAAAAAGGAAGACGCTGCCTTCCCTCCAAAGGGCTACCGCCGGTAAATGTCGTACAGCGGTAGGTGTCGCTGAAGCTACTCCTAATGGTACTACTATCATTGTTTTCTCCCGTTATTTTTTAAGAGAGGGGCTGTGCGTTCAAGCCATGGCCCCGGTTTTATATTTCTGCCAATTCTTCTTCCAGAATCTGTTTGTTATACATGTTGGTATAATGTCCTTGCTTCTCTAAAAGTTCTTCGTGGGTACCACTTTCCACAATGCGCCCGTCTTTCAGGTAGTAGATCATATCTGCATCTTTTATGGTAGATATCCGGTGGCTAATCATAATGGTTGTCCTGCCACTTAGCTCGTGCCTTAAATGCTTCAGTATAGCTTCTTCAGTTTTAGTGTCCACTGCACTCAGTGAATCGTCAAATATCAGGATACCGGGATTTTTTATCAGCGCTCTGGCTATTGCCGTTCTCTGCTTTTGCCCCCCGGAAAGTGTTATTCCCCTTTCGCCTAGGATAGTCTCGAATTTTTTTTCAAAATCCAAAATATTCTCTTTTACCTGTGCCTTTTCGGCGGCACCCTCGATCATCTCGTCGGATGCATGCTCCACTCCAAACGCAATATTTTCTCCGATCGTATCTGAAAAAAGGAAGGTTTCCTGCGGTACGAAACCGATCCGCGCTCTGAGTTTTTCAAGATCGTAGTCTTTAAGGTTCTGCCCATTGATGTAGATCTCACCTTCGGTGGGATCAAAGAGCCGCGGTATCATTTGCACCAGGGTGGTTTTACCGGCTCCCGTTCTTCCGACAAATGCCACATTCTGCCCCGACCGTATCGTGAAGCTCACATTTCTGATTACATCTTCATCAGCCCCGGGATATCTGAAACTAACATTTCTGAATTCGATATCTCCGATCACGCCTTGTTCCGGTTCAATGTTTCCGGAACCGATCTCGACCGGTTCTTCCAGCACCTCATCAATACGGTTCCACGAGGCAAGCGACCGCTGAAACCGGTTGGTGGTATAGCCAAGAGCAGCGACCGGCCAGATCAGGTAGGCCACATAGATCAGAAATTCAGCGATGTTACCTACCGTGATGGTTCCTTCTATCACCATGCTCCCTCCTTTCCAGATCACGATAATGAGCGATATACCGATCAGGAAGTTAAGTGCGGGGTGAAAAAGAGACTCGATCATATCCAGGCGAAGTTTTTTCCTGCGGTAGTCCTCACTGAGGGTCTCAAACTTGGATTGTTCGTTCTCGATGCGGTTATAGGCCTTGATGAGCCGGATACTGGAGAAGGTCTCCTTGGCCTGACCTGCCAGCACCGAATACTGCTCCTGAATAATGGTGGAATGAGTATGGATGTATCCGGTGATCCAATATGCAAACAGTGAAATGAAGGGTAAAGGGATCAGAGCCCACAGCATAAGCTCCTTATTCACCACGTACATCATCGTGATCACAAAGCTTGCCCTTGTGACGGTATTGATGCTGTACATGATAACCGGCCCGTAGTACTCTCGGACTTTATTCACATCTTCCGTGGCACGCACATACACTTCCCCCGAAGAATATTTTGCATAAAAGCGCTGGGAAAGCTTCATCAGCTTGGCCAGAATCTGATTGCGCATATCAAATTCCACCTTCCTGGACGAAACGATCAGCGTTTGCCGGGTAGCAAAGAGAAGGAGTCCGTAAAGAACCACGGCTCCAAGCAGGTACAGCGAATTCT
This sequence comes from Balneola sp., assembly GCA_965267385.1. GTDB lineage: Bacteria > Bacteroidota > Rhodothermia > Balneolales > Balneolaceae > Balneola. The sequence continues at coordinate 1,086,398 of OZ253957.1, read as the reverse complement.
GGGCCAGTATCCAGCCCGCCTCACTGCTGAAAAGGGTCTGAACAAGAGAAGACGGGACGTCAAAATCGGTTCCGGACAAGGCTTCAACCTCATCCATGGTCCTTCGGATGAGTACCGGGATCCACACCAGGAAAAAATTCGCCCCGGTCAGAAACAGCGCTCCCAGTATGACCTGCAGCCTGTATTTCCTGAGATAAGTATTAAGTTGCCTGATTGCGCCCAATAGGTCCTTTCTTGTTTAGCAGGATAACCTTTGCCGGCAGGCTATCATTCTTTTTTAATCCCTGAATTTCTTTTTCCAGTATTCTCCAATGGCTTTACCTGACAGATAGGCCGCCTCCAGCGTATCCCCGTTCATGTATCCCCCGATCACGGCGACGGGGGCATCGTTACCCACCACTTCCATAAACGGATAGGGCAGCGGATTTTTTACCCGGCTGTATCTCCAGTAATGAAGCTGACTCCACTGAGGAACCGCAGCCCATCCGCCCATGATGTCGCTGAGAGCATCAAGGATAGCTTCTTCGGTTTTTTTGGGATCCGTATTTTCGTTACGCTCAGCAAAATCTGGCGTGGTATGGATCACATACGAGGCTTCCTGCCCGTTATCCCTTTTTGTTGCTTCGTTGGTAATGGACTCTATGACCGGATGATCCTTGCATTCCATCATGGCCCATTCCGGTACGTCCGTGTTACCGTAACCGGCCAGTAAAGAGAAGCTGGGATAGTATTCCACTTCATCAATCTCACGGATGATCTTGAGGGTGGCTACCTCGTCGATAGTGGTATTGAGCACCGCATACGCCTGCTTTGAGGGTGTTGCGATGATCACGGCATCCGCACTTTCGGTTGCTCCTGATGAAAAATTCAGCATCCAGGAGCGCTTCTTTTTCCGGTCCTCACCGATGTGGGTCAATCCTCCCACTTTGGTTTCAGTCCGCACATCTACAAAACGGCCCAGATACTGCCCCACTTTGTTCATTCCGCCGGGAGCAATGAAACGCTTCTTTGAAGGGCGAAGCTCCCGGATGTTACCTGTGGAAGTATAGCGGGCAAAAGGGCCAATCCATGGTTGAATAATCCCTTTTTCTCCCAGCTCTTTAATGAACGGTTCAAGTTCAGGAGAGGTCAGTTCAATATAAGGCAGTCCATGATCCAGCTTGGTGGCGTTGTCCTTACCGGCATACCGGGTGGCCATCCTGCCCCCGTAGCCCCGGCTTTTTTCAAAAACCACAACTTCATGTCCCGCTTTCATCAGTTCTCTTCCGGCTGTCAATCCGGCAACCCCGGCTCCTATAATTGCAATCTTCATTTCGGTAATTGTGTAGTATGTAATTCAGTTAGTTAATTTCGTAAAGAGTGACTCTGGGTTCAACTGCTTCTTTTTTGAGGAGTGCCGGCCAATAGGCAACAACTTCACTCGCTTTAGGCCGTCCTCCGGCAAAACCGGTAACCCCGCTGGGACCGGTAAGGATCAACGGAGCAATCTCCATACCAAAGCGGTTCAGATCATGTTTGTCTTGACCGGTAACTGATACCCGCATCTGTATTTCATCATATTCTTTTTCAAGGGCCGAATTAGTTACCGGATATTCAAAGTTTCCATTGTAACCAATGTACTCTTTATGGAATTCATCAATGCTGAGTCCCAGCGCCTTGGCCCTTTTCTCGAGAATCTCCGCTCCTTTGACTGCTTTTTTTAACGCATCCGGCCAGGAGTACACCAGTGTGGCCGAAAGTTTGAAACCGTCGTTGTAACTGGCCGACACTTTATAGCTGTCCGTAACCGGATTACCGGTAATCCCATAAACCTTCACCCGGTTTTCCCCCACATCCTCCACGTGAATAGAGGTGAAGTCGGCAACCACATCCGGCGTGATGTAGTCTTTCGGGTCTCCGATCTCATACAACAATTGTTCTTTCACCGTCATGGAGTTGACCAGGCCTCCGGTCCCTTCATGTTTGGTTACAAAAAATTCCCCGTTTGGGTAGGCTTCCACGATCGGAAAGCCGATATCCACAAAATCCTCAACCTGTTCCCAGTCCGTGAAATTACCGCCTGAGGACTGCGCCCCGCACTCCAGGATATGTCCGGCTACGGTACCCGCCGACATTTTATCATAATCCTCAAATTCCCACCCAAACTCATAGATCATTGGAGCCAAGGTGAGGCCTGTATCCGTGACACGTCCCGTAATGATCACATCAGCTCCCAGCTCCAGGGCTTTTACAATGGGGCGGCAGCCAAAATATACATTGGCACTAAGCAGCCGGTCTTTCACATCGGTGATCGGGGCCCCGGTTTCCATATTGTTGAGCATATGGCCATCCGCTAGGAGCGTATCGATCTGATCCAGTATGTCGTCTCCGTCAACCACGGCTACCTTCAGATCCGAATAGCCCTTTTCTTTAGCCACCTTCAGGATCTGGTCTTTACAGGCTGCGGGATTGACTCCTCCGGCATTGCTGATCACCTTCAGGCCCTGGCCGGTGATCTCGGGAAGGATCTGTTCCACCACTCCTACAAAATCCCTGGCATATCCCCAGTCCGGATTCCTCATCCGCTGTTTCTGCATGATCGACATGGTGACTTCTGCCAGGTAGTCCATCACCAGATAGTCGATGGGCCCTCTTTTTGCCTGGTTTACCGGAGCTATGGGCAGGTCACCCCAAAAGCCTTGTCCCGATGCAATTCGGATAAATTCTTTCAATGGGCTGTTTCTTCTGTTTTAGTCTGAAATTAGGGGCTGAATATCGGGAAAAATCGACAGTCCCTGAAATTAAATACAGCCGGATTTCAAATTCTGAAAGCAGAAAAGCTATAACTGCGCCGGATGTCAGGCGCCCGGAATCACCTCAAAGAGAATCCCTGCCAATACAATAAGCAACCCTCCCAGTAATAAGAACAGAATGGTGGTTTTAAGTCGTCCCAATTTTTCTGCAATATTAATTATCCCAATCAAGTCTGAGTATCTGTAAATACAAACTTTACAACAAATTTTACTTTGAAAAAAACCCTGCTTTTCACAGCAGGGCTCTTATGAACTTGTCTTTTATGTTTAAGGCTCTATTTGATTAACATGAGTTTTTTAGAGGTAGTAAATCCGGGAGTCACCAGACGATAGATGTACATACCCGATGAAAGTCCGGCCGCATTCAGATTCACCTGGTGCCAGCCTGCCGTGAACCTGCCCTCCGTCACTACCATAACCTGCTGGCCGATCACATTGAACAGTTCAATACGAACATTAGCTGCCTGAGGCAACCCGAACTGTATAGTGGTGGTGGGATTAAAAGGATTCGGGTAGTTCTGGTTCAGGGTGAACTGTACCGGTAATCCTCCCTGGCCTTCATCCTCATTGCTGACGGTTTGCTGATCTTTTAAACCAAGCGCAAATTGTGAAAAGGAGCTTAGACCCGAAACGGTGATCAGTGAGTCGTTGCTGATCGTGACGGTCAGGTTCGGATCCTGAGACAGGTCTGCCCAGTCTGAGCTGCTGTCATCCCGCTTGAGAACGGTAAATAATGAAATGTCGATTCCCGGCTGGTCTTTCAGGTCACCCTGAAGACTGTACTCAATATCTATCACTCCGGAGGAAGTGGCTGTAACCGTTAGTATGTCATCTGCCAGAACCGAATCCACGCCGGCGGGAGCGATACCGGGGGTATCCGGGCCACTCACCGCGGTGATCGTGAAATTATCTCCGGCATTGGAAAGTATGGTGAGTTTCACTCCGGTATCTCCTAATTCAAAAGTACCGGTCTGCCCGGCGATTATGCTCAGATTAAAAACGGGTATTTCAACCTCTGCACCGAGCACCACCGTGAAGGTCTTGCTGAGAAACTCGGTACCCGCAAGATTGAAGTTGGAGGTATCGGTTACGGTCACCTCGGCAAACTGCCCTTCCATGCCCTCCGGAATCAGCTTCCCTATGTCATCAGAGGGATCATCATCCTGTATGGTTAGGACTGCGGGATTACTGCTTTGCCATTTATAAGTCGGAGTGGCCGCGTTGAGAATCGTGGAAGCGAACACATCTTTACCCAGGTTGGCGGGCACGAATACTGTATCCACTCCAAGCAGTTCCGGGAAATTCTGATTTACCACTACCTGGCTGAACAGACTGGAAAAACCAACCGAAGAGAAATTAGTGCCCAGAGACTGGCCCGATAACGGAGAATCCACCGTAACAGACAGTGGTACACTTGCGGTTTCTCTGCTTGGAGATATATAGGAAAGTACATAGAAACTATCAGCGGTCTTGGCGATCTCGCGCTGCACTTTTCTGAACTCAGTATTAAGAGCATCGAAATCAGCTGCTGAAAATACCCGGCCTGAGAACCCGGTGATGGCCTGAAGCTCCGAACTATTAGCGGAACCCACCCCTACGGCATATATGTCCAGATCCGTTGTTACGGCATTTACATTACTGCTGGTCAGGTTATTTGCATTGTGAGCCCCATCCGTGAATACCACAATGTTACCACGGGCGATCTTATCCCGTGTTGACACGGTCAGTGGATTAAGGTCGTTGGCGGCTTCGATCACCGCCCCGAACAGGTTCGTGGAAGAACCGGTTCGCTGCAGGCCGTCGATCACATTGATCAGGGCGGTGGTATCAGAAGTAAAGGAGATCTTTTCCTCTACGATATCCGAAAAGATATAGATCGCCATCTGTTGGGTTTCCTCCAGATTACGGACCAGATTCTTCGCCCCTTCTTTAATCTTGGGCAGATCCTGTAGCGGTATAGAGGTCGACATATCCAGCACCAGTGCCGTGTTGATCTCAAAATCGATGGCATCCTGCTTGAAGATGCGGAAATCCTGTTCCGCGGCATTCGGATCCACGGTGTTACCATTTTCTGTGACCGAGAAGAAACCGGTTCCGTCCGGGCTCTGATCGCTCGGATTATCCTGATCCAGAAAGGTCATGCCTACCCCCTGATTATCGGTAGCCTGCAAGAGAATATTCACAAAGCTCGGGTGCAGGGTATCGGTCAGTAACTCGGTCATTACTACCGTTTTTGAAGGCACCGTGGTTTCTCCGGTGTAAGTGTATTTGAAATCCCCATTGTCGCTATCTGCAGCCGATAAGGCGGAGTTATTGAAGGTCTCGTACTTGACCTCTTCCGCATCGGTAAAGATTTCCACTGAAAAAGCAAAAGGCTCGAATTTGAACAATTCATAATCCAGAGAGACAAATCCCGTATCCCCCGGAGCCAGTATCTTTGAGCCGTCACTGATCTCAATCTCGGCCACATCGCCACTGGTATTGCTCAGCCCCTTCAGGAGAAGGCTGCCGGAATAGGTCATGGTATCCTGGCCTATGTTGTAGAACTCAATGCGTTCGGTCCGGTAATCCTGTATGGGTACCTGCCCCAGACCCACACTCACCTCCCCGTTCGGATAGTCGTAGGTGAAGGTACTGAAGTTGGTCTGATCGAACTGAATGATGGGCTTGGAACGGGTCAGGTTTAACGTAAGCAGATATCTGGATTGCCCCCCACTTCCGGTATGATGGATGGTCATCGTATCAATGAGTATGGTATCCTGAGGAATATTCAGGAAATTGGGTTCCACACTCAATTCAAAAAACTGATTAGTACTAACAGCTAAGTCAACCGGTAGCTGCAGATCGGTAAAATAGATATCCCGGTTAAAGGATACCGAATCTACGGTTAACGGCTTAACCCCTGTATTTGTGAACGAGGTGGTAATCCCTGTGGAATCATTCTCACTGTAAACAGGTCCCGGAAAAGCTAAACTCTGTGTTTGAATACGGCCTAAGGTGTCTATTCCATCCGGAGTGAATCTCAGATTGATTAAACCATCTGTAAACGTTGAGTCATTGGACTGAATATACAGGGTATCGTTATAGGCTCTCCACTCATCCGGTTCAAATACGATCTCCAGTTTACCTGCTCGTGCAGCATTACTGCTTGTTTCGGGTGTTGGGGGAAGCACAAAGCTTGTCGGGGTCGTATCGGTTAAACGGAATGCTGGATCAGAAAATTCAAGCATGGTCAACCTTAAACTGTCCGTTCCTTCATTGATGATATAGGTCGTGAGTGTATCTGACTGACCTAGTTGAGTATCAGCGCCTGCAAAATAATTTAAAGGACTGGTGCTCTGGCCTACACCTGAGGTATCTGAATTAAACTGGGCATCGGCAGTGATTGCAAGTCCCAGTCCATACACGCTGTATTCCAGTTCCGAATTCACTCCTGTATGAAGGATATCCAGGGTATCACGGGTCACATCGGTGTCAGTCTGACTGTCGAACCGGATCACCAAGGTATCGGTAGCTCCCGGGCTAAGCGGAGATGGAGTCTCAACGCTTGCGAAGTTTCGTTCTACCGAGAACTCAGGATTCCCTCTCAGGGCTGATGAAGTAATTGTTAGCTCAGCATCCCCGGTATTCTCCACAGTCAGGGTATCAAAGCGAACCCGGTTGTTGAGGACGGCCCCGAAGTTGTAGAGTGACTTACTCAGGGTGAGCTGCCCTTCCGCTGTGATCGTATAGCTGGTGGAGTCGTATCCGGCTTTACCCAGGGTGACATTTCCGAACAGTGAATCAGGTTTGGCCCAGATCTCCTGGGATCCGTTAATATTGGTACTACTTATTGTGTTCGTTGTAATCGATCCTTCTTTTTGGAAGAACACACCGGAAAAAGGCACGTCCTCAGCTACATATGTGATGGTATCAGGCCGAAACTGAAGAATTGTGGTCATTTCATTGGGCTCCAGGAACTCGAAATAGGTATCAGGATACTCCAAAAGGAACTGATAATTATTATTCAGGTCCTCACCCAGAAACTCTCTTCCAAACAGTAAAGTGGTGTCTCTTGCTACAGAACCTGTAAGGATATAGGGTTTGACCTTTCCCGGATTTACAGTGAGGTTGCCATAATTGCTAGGTCCATCTATTTCACCAAGATTATCTATATCAATTACCGAATTGCCGCTGATATAGATTACGTATATGTTTTTCGTTCCATTCGCTTTTCTGGTCTTAATAGCTTTGCTTTGAACACTACCATCCTGATTATTTGTTGCCAATAAATAATACTGATCAACAGCTACTGGGTCAGCGTACCCTCCAATGAAATTAAGATCTACGGTGTTTCCGGTTGTTCCATTAGCCAACTGTACCGTTCCAGTGTTTGAGAGATTTGAGTCAAACCTGAAAAACCGGTTATTGACCATAATGTTCATACCCGTTCCGCTTACTCTACTTAGCATCAAGTCAATCGTGTTCACATCATACAATTGGACATGATAGGGTGCTGAGGCCTGTAAGGAATCTAAAGAGTAGAAAGTCTTAAAAACATAGGCGTCACGGGTATTTGATACTGATTTTCCATAATTCAAAGTACCAATATAGGAAGAGTCATCTTCTGTTTCGTAAGCAACAAAAGCGCCGGCAGGACCAAGTGATTGTTTGAGTCGATCCTTATGTTCCGCAATTGATTTATTTCCAAACTGAAGAACAGGTAAGCGGACTCCCACATTAGTTGAATCAAAAGATACCTTGGTAAATCCTGTATCCACTAAAGCTACAAAAAAATCGTCCGGGCCGAGTGGCTGTAGGTCTGACGATAACAAGTCGTTCGCATTCCCATCCGCGGTCATATTAAAATCAGCACCCTCAAAATATCCGGTAAAAGTGATGTTACTTGCTCTTAGGGTTATATTCATCCCTTCTGAATTAAGGGTGGTACCACTTACCCTGTGCCTTAAATCTCCGTTTATTAAGAGTCCATCTACTATAGATCTTTTCTGGAGCGTGAGCCGCTCATTCAGCACTCCGGTCACGTAGATTGCATTATTATGAACCAGCAAATCATTTACTTTAGAGGGTGTGCCGCCCTCATTGAAGATCACTTTCCAGACGACATTTCTCAGACTATCCAGTTTAATTATAACCCCTCTTGAGACTCCGGGATTTCCGGTAAAGCTTTCTCCATTGATGGAGAAGGTTTTATCAAAGTAGCCTCCCAGATATAAATTCCCCTCCGCATCCTGATCCATGGCCGTGATAGCAGCCGTTCCCATATCGAAGGTATCGAGTACCGGCTGGTGACTTACCTGAGCATTTACAGGTTGAATAGGAGTTATGGCCATAATGACAAAGAAAAGCGTTCCAAAAATGGCACAGAGCGAAGTGATTTCCAGTTTTTTCATAGTCGATGTCCCCGATCAAGTTCAGATTTGGACACATCATATAGAATCCACTTCGCTTACACACTACCCGAACAGGCGGTTTTCAGATAGTAAAGTACTTTAAGGACGGATGAGCTTCAGATTAAGGCCTTTGGCCACGGCTTCCGATCGGTTGCGGGCCTCCAGTTTCTGATAGATATGGCGGATGTGATAGCGCACTCCGTCCACAGAGAGATGAACAGTTTCGGCAATGGCTTTATAGGAAAGCCCGCTGGCCAGATGAGTCAGGATTTCCTGCTCGGTCTCGCTGAGCTCAACGGTAGCATCGGCTGGTTGCTGAAAAGACTCAATGACCAGGCGCGCAATTTTGGGACTCATCGGAGCTCCTCCGTCCATGGCAACGCGCACGGCTTCAATCAGATCGCCGGGTGAGGTTTTTTTGAGTAAGTAGCCCGACGCACCGTTTCTGAGAGCTGTAAACACCTTTTCATTTTCATCGTGCATGGTCACCATTAGCACCAGCAGATCCGGATGCTGCTGCTTGATGAGTTTGAGTCCTTCGGTACCACTGAGTCCGGGTAACTCGATATCGAGTAACAGGAGATCTATCCCTGAAAGCCCGTTTTCATCAAGAGCAGCCTCACAGCTGTCGAAGGTAGCAACCACACACATATCTTTCTCAAAGTCGAGAATGGTTTGCCAGCCCTGACGCATGTATTCATTGTCTTCTACGATACCGATTCTGATCATCACTCAATTAAACATAATTAAATCTCTTAGGAACTACCTGTTCAGGCAGTACCCGATATGGCTTTTTTAAACCGGTATCATCAGTTCCCATATGGTTCCGCCTTCCTCCGGTTGTTTGTGGACAATCTCACCCTTCAGCCGGCCTGCCCGAAACTGAAGATTTCGGATTCCGTTGCCTTTGATTTTTTCCTCTTCCCTTATTCCTTTTCCGTCATCCTGTACTTTAAGAATCAGCACGTTGCCCTCTTTTTTGAGCAGTACATTTGCAGTGGCTGCTCCGGAATGACGAACCAGATTATTGATGAGTTCCTTATAGATAAGCCAGAAATCCTTTCTGATTTCCGGTTTTGCAGGGATAAGAACTTCCTCCTGAAAATCGAGGCGGTAGCTGATGCCCTTACTCTCGAACATATCCCCTGCAAAGCGTTTACACTTGGTAAGTAAGCCAATTGGGTCATCGTACTCCGGATCAATGGACCATATGATATCATTGATCTTTTCTTTGGCCTCAACGGCGCTTTTTTCGATGAGTCCCAGATATTCGTTGCCTTCTTCGGGCTCCTGTTGCTTCCGTCGGGCCGCCTCACTGAAGAAGCTGATGCTGCTCAGAGTTGCACTGATATCATCATGAAGATCCCGGGCGATTCGGTTGCGGGTCTCTTCCTCTTTCAGTAAATAGAACATCCGGTACCTGAACAATGCGGTAATAGCTATCGATAATATTCCGATCCCCAGAAGGATTACATACCACCTTCTCCACAGCGGAGGTAAAATGGAAAGGTTGATCGCCTGTGAACGTGCAGCTACCTGATTCTTCTGATCCAGTGCCCTCATTTCAAGAGCATAATCGCCGGGAGCAAGACCAGAGAAATTCAAAGAGCTTCCGCTTTTGACAGGAACCCAGCGTTCACTGAGTCCATTGATGCGGTATTCAATGCTATATTTTTCAGGATTGATAAAATTCAAATAGGAGTATCCCACTTCAAGGTAATCCTGTCCTGATTTAAGACTGAAATCCCGGGTGTTCAATGCATTGTATTCAACCCCATCCACATTAAGGGAATGAATGATGATATTCCCCCTTCCTTTGGTATCCTCAAGCTGAGATGGAAGGAAACTGACAAAGCCATCAACTCCCCCGAAGTACATTTCCCCGGTACTCGCTGCAAAATAGGCTCCCCCGTTGAACTCCATACTTGAGAGACCGTCCTGAAGCGAGAAATTGGTAAAGCTCTCTGAATGAGCGTTGAATTCCGAAATACCGTAGTTCGTGCTCAGCCACAGGCTTCCTTCCTCATCCTCCAGTATTCCATACACTACATCACTGGGCAGCCCGTCAACCGTAGTGTAGGTTTCAAAAGTGCCGGACGCTGTATCAAATTTTGACAAACCCGAATAGGTCCCAAGCCAGTAAACGCCCTCACTGTCCTGATAAATGGACTGAACCCGTTCCGGTATGATAGCATCAGAATCTCCTTCCTCCTGATCCAGATATCTTGTAAATGTCTGCTCTCTCATGTTGTAGTAAATGAGCCCGTTACTGAAGGTTCCCAGAAGAAACTCATGGTCACTTATGGATCCGATAGCCAGTACCCGGTCCTCCTGCAAATAAACCGGAGCATAATCGAGGTTAACGGGACTGTAACCATCAATGACGTTTAAACCTTTGTAAGTACCGGCCAGAATAAGACCTGTAGGCGATTCATGGAGACTCAGCACGCTTTCATTAGTGAGACCGTTCACAAAACGCCGGGCATTCAAATTTTCCTGATCCCCGAGTACTAAGAGCCCCTCCCCATCTGTGGCCACCCATATTTTACCGGAAGCATCCTTCAAAAGGGCTATGATGCTCGAATTACTGAACACCTGAACGGCCTCAAATAAATTAGTTTGAGGATCAAATTGGAACAAGCCCTGTTGTTCAGTTCCAACCAGCATCTTTCCTGAATCAAGCTCATTAAAAGACAGGATCACCCGGGCATTCAGAAGACCCTGAGTATTTTCCTGAGTGTAATCTTTGAACTGATATCTGCCTCTGTAATAATTGGCTACTCCCCCGTTGTTCGTACCCACCCACATCATCCCATTCTTATCTTTATATATCGTTCGGATGCTGGTGGTGGTTAAACGGTGCTCTGACTGGTTACCAGAATGCAGGTTATGGATCAGCTCACCATCAGAACTGAGAATATATACCCCATTCTGATCCGTGCCCACCCAAATGCTTTGCTCGTCGTATTCAGTGAGTGAGGAAATTTCAATTTCTTTCAGAGCTTCAGAGAACAAAGTGACTTCATACGTACCTCTTTTCAATACATAAATACCTCCGTCCCTTGATCCGAAAAGAAGCCTGCCACCGGAGATTCTTTCAATGGCTCTGATCTCATCGGACTCCAAAAAGCTACGTTCACCCTCCTCGGTTAACAGCTTGATACCGGAAGATGTTGCAATCCAGAGCTCTTCTCCGATGCTGTACATATCCCAGATGGTTGAGTTACCATTGGAGAGCCTTTCAAGCGAATTTTCAATCATATTAAATACGAAAGCCCCCTCATTTCTGGTGCCTATATAGAGCAGTGAATCCGTCACTTCCAGACTAGTGACATTCGTTTTCACCGGACAATTAGCTGTATTCAGAAAACTGCACAAATTACGGAATGAATTTTCCTGTGGATCGAGCCGGTCCACGCCTCCCCCATCCGTACCTATCCAGATATCCCCCTTTTCGTCTGACACAAGTGCACGGATGGATCGGTAGCTCAAAGCACCATCACCGGCTTGCGAAGGATAGAACTTCAGAAACGTACTTTGGTCAAAACGGTTTAAACCGTCCCGTGTTCCGATCCATATGTATCCCAGCTGATCCTGAAGAATAGCATATACCGTGGACTGGGATAACCCTTCCTCGATCGAATAATTGTTGAACCGTATTTCCGAAGTCTGCGCAACCGTACCTGTACTAATACCCAGAAAAAGAAAAACGGAAAATAGTGTAAGCCTCAATTTTCCTTTCTTATTGTTACTGCTTTATGTCCTGAACCAAAATAAAAAAAACCCGCTTTCTTAAAAGCGGGTTTGGAAATGGTGGTGTTTTTACTCGTTTACCGCGTTCCGGTCAAGAAACTCTTCGTAGAGCTGAGTGTGCCTGCTCACCATCGGGATCTTATGCCCGCTGATGAACACCTGTTCAATCGTGGTCAAAGGCTCAAAGGGATCGCCGTCTGCGATAAATAAATTCGCCTGCTTTCCGGCTTCAATGCTGCCCAGTTTATCGGCTACTCCGAATACTTCAGCGGGATTGATGGTCACCGCCTTCAGAGCTTCCTCTTTTCCCATACCGTATGTCGCCGCATAACCGGCATTATAGTTCAGGTTACGAACGTTTTCCGTTTCAAAAGCCGACATCAGCACTTTAACCCCGGCTTTCTGAAGCATTCCGGGATTCTGATAGGGACGCTGATAGTTGTCGTATCCCCTTCTGGGAGTGTAAAGGGTTGAGACAATCACAGGAACATTCGCCTCAGCGATCTCCGCGGCTACCCGGAAACCCTCCTGTACTCCCGAAAGGATGAACCGGGCCTCGGGACGCTCCTTGATCCAGTCCAGCACGTTCAGGATATCTTTTTCGGAGCTTACGGAGATAATGACAGGAACTTTGCCGGTCACTACCTCGCGCATGGCTTCCAGGCCACGGTCAATATCGGGTTGAGTTTTTCCTTTGGGATCGTTCTCATAAGCGGTCATCATCTCGTTGTAGAATTCGGCCTTTTCCCAGTATTCATTGATCACCCCTATACGACGCTCATACTGCTCTTTGACCTGCTTGTCGGAGCGGTTATCCCACCATCCTCCACGCTCTTTGGAAGGCAGGCTCATATGCAGCGCGGCATTGGGAACCACGGCCATCGAATCGGGAGAATAACCCCAAAGGTCGATCAGCGTGGCTTTACCGGCGATGCTTCCTCCCACAGGAACCGACACCACGTTCGTTACTCCGTTGACCCGCGTTACGGGTATGGGTGCGCTGTGCGGGTTAATAGCGGTAAATGCGCGGACATGAGGTTTGAAGTTACCCAGCTCACGACTATCGACGGTTACCGCTACGGCATTGATCTCCACCAATCCAAGCTGACTGAAAGAATCAATGAATCCGGGATATACATGCTTTCCGGCCGCGTCAATTCTGGTGAAATCAGACGAGATTCGCGCATTCTTTCCCACGAACGTTATTTTGTCGTTCTCAATGAGTACGACTCCATTTTCAATGGTACCGTTGGTTACCGTATGAATGGTGGCGCCGGTAATGGCAAATTTGCCGTATTCCGGTTTTTCAGTGATCTGAGCATTCAGCTGTGCTGCACCCAGAACGATGACGCTTATCAGAAGTAAAAATGTCTTTTTCATCGTTATGCTTCCTCTTAGTTGTTCAGGGTTGTTTCGCTCAGTATGAATGCGCCTTCCAGACAGGCATCATGCGACCGGCCGGAGATGATCCTGTTGACATTGGCCGCATCCTCATAATCGACGGATGGGTTGATATCGATTCGCATGTCATCGGCGTCATTTTCCCGGTCAAAGTATTTTGTGCCATCCACGAAGGTCATTTCCGCGATGGAATAGATACTCAGAGGATGTCCGCTCCATATCGCGAAGTCGGCATCTTTACCCACCTCAATGCTTCCGACCCGGTCCTGAATGCCGAGCTGAATTGCCGGATTGATGGTGATCATCCTCAGGGCGTCATTTTTGCTGGTACCCCCGTAGTGCACTACTTTTGCCGCCTCATGATTCAGGTGGCGGATCAGTTCTCCACTATCCGAATTGATGCTGTTCACCACCCCGTTCTCATTCAGGATGGAAGCGTTATAGGCCGTGGAATAATACACCTCAAATTTGTAGGCCCACCAGTCCGAGAATACCGATGTATAGGCTCCGTTGGCTGCCAATTCCGGGGCTACCTTAAAGGCTTCATTGGCATGCTGAAAGGTGTAGTTCTTGATGCCATAGTCTTTGAAGACCCGCATCAGCATCAGAATTTCGTCTGCACGGTAGGAGTGACAGTGTACCAGGATGTTTCCATCTATGATGTCATTGATTACATCATAGCGCAGGTTCTGAGCAACGGGTACCGGTGGGGTTCCTCTTTTTCGACGGTCGTATTGCTGCTTGGCAGCCAGGTATGCTTCCCGCCTGCGTTTGTAGTCCTGAGCGGCATCAAAGGTCTCCCGAATCACCTGTTCCACCCCCATACGGGTTCGGGGCTGAATATTTCTTCCCTGCCCATGAACTCGGGTGGGGTTCTCACCAAGAGCAAACTTGATCGTGCGCGGAGCACCTTCAAAGCGCATGCCGTCCTGTGAGGCGCCGTAACGAAGCTTGAGGGTTTCTCCCTGTCCGCCTATCACGTTGGCGGAACCGTGCATCAGGTGAATGCTGGTCACACCTCCGGCCAGGGCCCGGTAGATTGCGACCGTATTAGGATTAATGGATTCCTCCATGGTTACTTCCGCAGTAACCGGATTCATCCCTTCATTGGTATCCACGGTGTTCAGGTGGGAATGGGCATCGATGATACCGGGCATCAGGTATTTACCGGTCGCGTCAATCGTTTCCACCCCACGGGGCGCAGAGAGGTTCTGTCCGATCTCCCGGATAATCCCGTCCCGAACCAACACATCCGTATTCTCCAGGTCCTCACCTGTGATCGTGATGACCGTTGCGTTCTTTACAAGCACAGAGCCCTTTTGCTGGGCATAGGCTCCTGAAGCGAAGAGCAACAGAAGCAAGAGTGTACATAACTTATTCATAATTGATTCTCCTCTTAAAATTCGTGGATTTTTCCATTGCTGATGCTGTGTGTAGCCTTCGCTTTCTTTTCCGTGAAGGGCTTGTCAAACACGGTAAAACTGGCGTTGGCGCCTCTTTTCACTTCCCCAAAGGCAGCGTTGATCCCCAGTATGGTTGCAGTTTTCCGGGTCATGATGTCTATCAGGTCTTCTTCGGTTAACCCGCCTTCATCCAGGAGAATCTCCAGCTTTGATCTAAGATCCTTGAGCTCCATACCCGCGGAGGCATAACCGACCATGACACCGGCATCCCGAAGCTTTTTGATATTCATGACTTCGTCTTTCCAGGCTGCCAACTGACGGTCACGGTAGGCCTGCTCTTCTTCCGAGAGTTCTTCTTCGTCTTCGGTTTCGTCACCTTCTTCCGTTTCCCCGGCTTCCTCCGCCTCTTCGTTCTCTTTCTCTTTTTCTGCCTCCTTCTTGGACTTGGCGTACCATTCAGGAGCTTTCGTTACATCCACGGAAGCCAGAACCGGGATATTCCGTCTTTTTAATTCATCCGCTACTCCGGAAGCCTCCTTTCCCGATACCAGTACTGCCTGGAAGCCAAACTGATCCTGAAGACGGAAGAAGCGTTCGATGTCCTCTTTGGAATCACCGTTAAAGTACACCGTCATCTCCTTGTTAATGACCGGAAACAGAGACTCCAGCACGGCATCCCGTTCAGGTGCCGGCATTTCGGCGTTCATCTCATGATAGTTGATATGATCGCGCAGGGCGATAGCATCAAACATCAGCTGCCGGAACTGGGCCATCACCCCCATCAGGGTGGACGGGTAGGCTCCGTTACCCCAGCCTCCCGGAGCATCTTCAAACTGGAACATCATTCCGGTTCGGTCGGCATACAGACCATCGTTGATCTCTTCAGGCTTCAGCGTAAACACCTGAACCTGACCGGGCAGCATATTTCCCTCCAGGCTGACCGCCGCGGTAGTGAAGCCCGCTTTCATGGCGGCTTCAAATGCTTTGTCTGAAGTCAGCAGCTCCGAAGGCTTTCGCTCGGGCTGAATTCCCCCGCGTGCATACGGCGGGTTGCCGGGATCAGGAAGCTGGCGCAGATTGCGTTCCGCTTCCGGGCTCCCCCACATAGCCAGTCCGTCAATGAACCCGGGATACACGTGAAGGCTGTCGCCTCCGTCAATCACATAGGCATCGAAAGGGACATTCACATTAGTTCCTGCGGCTTCGATAACGCCATTTCTCCAGACGATGGAGGCTCCTTCAGTAACGGAACCGTCTGCTTTATGCAGGGTGATATTGGTTAAGGCATAGGCCGGTATTTTCAGGTTCAGCTCTGAACCTGAGCTTTGTCCCGGTGGTTGTGCGTACAGCGCCCCTGCGGCACTACAAACCAGAACAAGCGCAACGATAGAATGAAACAGCTTTTTCATATTCGTAATTAGTTTGAATTAGAGGGGATAAGAACCGCAATAATTCAGTTTTTAAAAAGCTGTCAAGTTCAAAAAGTTGTAAAGCGGTGTTAGAAGAGCGCCTTAAACTGAGAGGAAGAACTGAGCGCTCTCCAGTATTCCTGGTTGGATGAAAAGCCCCTGCGCATCAGTGTTTGCAGTGTTTCTTTGGTGATAGAGGCTACTGCAAAACCCCGGTAACCATTTGGCACCCTTACGGAAGTGCGGTCTGCCACCTCCGCTGAAGACTCGACCCGGGCATGGGCGTTTCTGAGCAGAATGATGAAATCAGCCTTTGAAGCATAGGAAGAAGATCCCGTTTCCAGGCTTTTTCTTACTTCCTCCATCTTAGCTGCTATATGGCTTTCCAGTTCGGCCCGTGCGGCGATCTCCGCGCGTTGGATCGCCGTCAGGGAGTCAGAGGCCATGGCCGTAGCTCCTGAACGGTAGCCCAGAGAATCACTGGTAAAGCTGGGCTGGTACCAGACCGGAAAAACGGAGCTCGTTGAGGCCGTCCGGGTTGCCGTTTTGGCGCCGGTACAGGCTGCGATAAGTATGGTGAATGAAAGAAGTGTGAGTAAGCCCGTATTTTTATGCATCAGTTGTTTTTCAATTCGATGAATCCCCGGACGTTTTCCTGATCAATTATTTCCAGTGTCACCGATCCGTTGTCAGTTAGTTGCTTGCTTACAAGTTCTTTTAAAGTTGAGAGATCTTCAACCTTTTCTTCATCGATACCCACAATTTGTTGTTCTTCACGGAGCCCCCGGTTCCACGCCTCTGAATATTTAAACACGCGCGTTACGATCAGGGTCTGTGTTTCCGGGTTTTGGTCATCCGGAATTCCCATCACTCTGAAGCCGAGATCGAATTCATGAAAGCGCACTCCTTCAGTCTCTCCTTCCGGTATCTCCTCCACTTCCACAGGCGTTTCCTCAAAGATCAGCTCCTCAGGATCAGGCTGTTCCAGCATCTTGAGCTCAACCTGCTTTTCAAACTCATCCCCGCCTCTCCAGATAAGGAGGTTCGCGATCTCTCCCGGCCTCATAATCGCAATCTTCTCCTGCAGTTCGTTGGACTCATTTACTTCTCTGCCGTTCACGGCCAGTACGATATCTCCTTCCCTGATCCCACTCTCATAAGCGGCGCCATCCCGAGAGATCGCGATGATCTCGACTCCTTTTACTTCACTCAGTCCCACTTCCACTGCCCGGTCATAATCCACTGACGCAATATTCACACCCAGTAAAGCCCTACGAACCTCACCATACTGAATAATATCCATAGCTACTTTCATAGCCAGATTACTGGGTACGGCAAATCCATATCCCTGATAAGAACCGCTCTGAGAGGCAATGGCGGTATTAATCCCGATCAGCTGGCCACTGGTGTTGACCAGCGCCCCTCCGCTGTTCCCTTTGTTGATGGCCGCGTCCGTCTGGATGAAACTTTCTATTCTGAATGTATCATCGATGATCTGTACATCGCGGCTCAGTGCGCTTACTATGCCGGCTGTAACGGTTGAACGCAGTCGAAACGGGTTCCCGATAGCAAGCACCCACTCCCCCACATCAACGGTCTCGGAATTTCCCACGGTAACGGGCTTCAGGTTTTCCGCATTGATCTTGATCACCGCCAGATCGGTACTCGGATCCAGCCCAACGATCCTGGCCGGATATTCGCGCTTATCATTAAGCACCACTTTGATGCCCCGCTTCACCGCATCTTCCACCACATGGTTGTTGGTAAGGATATACCCGTCGTCCGTGATCAGAACCCCGGATCCTATGGTCTGGGCTCGGCGCGGCATCAGGCGATCCCACAGGCTGTCATCAAATTCGTGATTGCCATCATCCGGCATCTCTTCACCAAGGGGTACAATCGTTTCGATATACACCACGGAGGGAGTAACCGATTCAGCAATGGTTTTGAACAGGAATCGTGCATCGGTGGCTGCGAGATCTTCATCTTCAAACAGAGGGGATTCACTCTTTTTTACTTCGGTTACTCTTACTTCCGCGAGCGGAGCCAGTTCTTCATTGATGGTATAGAGGGCGAAGATGGTTCCCATCATCACACCAACAAGGATCAATAATATCCCAGTAAGTATTAAGTCTCTTTTCTTCATATTCCCGGCTCCTGGATCAATTGTTCAAATATGCTGTCGGATCTTCGTTCTTTATAACCTTCGACGTGGTACTTAAAGTATACATCTAAGTGATGAATCAGCTGTTTTAGTTCCCCGCCCTGCAAACCGAGACTGAATATGCCCTTATTCCTGCTGGACAGTGCCTGTGAAAGAAATACAGCCTGTGTCCGGGTCAGTTTATAAGAGAGTTCAGAATCGGGTTGGTTCGACAAGGTTCCACTACTGATATTCAGAAAAACTGTTTCGTCTTCCTCCTCGATCCTGTTAATCAAACCAAAACCTGCCAAAGCTGCCAGCCTTAACTGCGTGTATGCAAAAACCGAGGCACTGACCTTCTCTTCCTCTCCAAGCCATCTGATCAGTGACTCGGTAAACTCAAAGAGCTCATAACTTTCCTCATGCTCATGTACAAGCTGAGTAATCAGCTCCAGGGTTGCAAACAGTACGGATGCTTTTTCGAAGTCTTGGCGAAAACTCCGCGATTGATAGCTGATGGATGCTTCGCTGAGCGTCTGGACCTCACGTGTGGCTTTGTAGTAGTAGACCACATCCAGGATGTTCCCTGTTTCAATAACACCGGCCAGTTTATTCTTAGGTTTTTTGGCTCCACGGGCGATGAGCGCCATCTTTCCGTGCCGGTCGCTCAGTACCGTAACGATCCTGCTGGATTCCTGAAAATCAACCGATCGTAATATGATTGCCCGTGCCGTTGTGATCATGGGTTGAACTTATTCTTCCCATCAACAAAAAGAAAACCGCCGGTTCAGTTTATTTATCCGGCCAGTGCGGGCCCCTCTTCCATGGCATCGTAAATGGATTCCATGAGAATATCGGGATGAACGGGCTTGGGAAGCATGTTACGGGCACTTAAGCTGGTGGCCCGTTTTATTTGCTTGGCAGACGATGTCGAGGAGATGTACACAAAAGGGATGTTCAGCTTGGGGAACTTCTTCTTGATCATCACATACAGTTCAAACCCATCCATGCAGGGCATCTGTATATCCGAAAGGATCAGCTTGGGCTCACAGTAAGCCAGCATGTCTATAGCCTGGCGGCCATGCTCAAACATCATAATTGAAAAGCCCCTCTTTTCGAGCATACGCCCAAGAAGAATGCGATAGGCTTCATTGTCTTCCACAATGAACACCATTGGCTTATGTGTGCTTTTTAGTGACTGCATAGCATATAAGGTATCTAAATATTTCTTTAAGAAGGATTAATTGCTTCTAATATGGGGGCTTTCAAATTATTGATTGATCGTTACCGTAAAGTTCACCGTGCCGCTCTGTCCGGGCAGCAGGGTACCGGTAAACTCCCACTTTATTTGCCCCGTTCCTCCTACCGAAGGCGCCGTTATCGTGCAATTTGTGAGGTTATCGGGCAGCGGAGTACTGAATGAGGCGGTCGAGAACGTAGTATAATTCGGCACGGTATCCGTGATCTTGATATTGGATATCGGCTCCGTTCCATTGTTGATATAATTGATAGTGTAGGTAAGCACAGAGCCCGGAAGCGCCTGATTCTTATCCACAGTTTTGGTGATCGAAAACCCTCCCTGCTGATTGTCTATGGTCACCAGGTCGGTACGCGTGAGGGTCTGCGTGACCAGCGGCGATGAGTTGGTGAGTTCAAAGGATGCGGTAACGGTGGTTGTGCTTGTTGACTGATCCGGCAAACCGGTTGGGGCCGTTACTTTTAAAATAAGGCACATAAACTCGTTCGCCGTCACGGTAAAAGTAGATCCGTTGATGATCTGTTCACCGGAATCGATCTCATTATTACAGTTCAGATCCTGGTACAGCAATACCGGCCAGCTTATGTTGTTCGGATCATTGACAGTATTCGTGGTGAAGGTTACCTCCCCTCCGGTCTTCGCCTGGAACACATGGGTCAGCAGGGTTG
The DNA here is from genome assembly GCA_965267385.1 of Balneola sp. Classification (GTDB taxonomy): domain Bacteria; phylum Bacteroidota; class Rhodothermia; order Balneolales; family Balneolaceae; genus Balneola. The sequence goes on along the minus strand of OZ253957.1, from coordinate 1,066,178 downwards.
AGGAGCCGGCGGCGATCAGTCGCTGCCCGTCGTTGAGCAGCGTACTGGTCTCCACGTCTGAAAAGGTGAGTCCGGTATAGGTCGTGCCCACAGTGGTGGTAAAGGTTATCTGATCGGTATTGATATCGTAACTTCCGGAGGTACTTCCCACTTTGGCTCCTGTTGACATATACCCAACCTTGTTCGTTTGCCTCACTTTGACGACGGAACCGGTTGGCATACTGCTCTTGGGCAGATACAGGGTGTAGTCGCCCGCCCCGTTGGTAACGGTCTGCCTTATCAGCACCTCGGAGGCGTTATAGGCGGCCACCGTTGCCGCGCTGATCGGCGTCTCGCCGCCATTCTGAAGAGCATCGTTCGCAATACCTCCGCCGATGCCGTTATCGGTGAATATTCTGCCCTGGATTTTAGTACCCTCAAAATCTCCGAAGTTTTGGGTGGAAGGAAGGTTATTGATCGTAACGGTGCGCACGTTAGGATTCGTGGATACATGATCGGCGGGGTCTGCTGCTGCCGGCACACACACATTCGGAGTCGGCACAGCCTCACCATGGGCTTCAATCACCTGATACTCTCCATTAAGTACATTAGTGAACTCGTACTGCCCGTTTGAGTTAGTAATAACGCTCCTGCAGTTATTTTCCGCTACATTATACAGCACAATGGTTACGCCCTGTATACCCGATTCTCCGTTTTCGAACACCGAATTAAAGTTGGTATCGTGATATACCGTACCGTTAATAGTAACCCCGGTAGGTACGATCCGGTGATTGGCTCCGAACTCGGACGTATTGTTGGCGGCACCTATCGTGAGACCCGTGATCCTGTCATTCAGGACGAGGGAAACCGTGCCCGGTATCGTTATGTCCTGACTGAAAGTGCCATCGGGATTGGTTGTGATGGTACCGATCAGTTTGTTACCCTCGCCATGCGGACTGCTCAGCGCGCCTCCCTCCTCGATCAGCGCGTTACTGTCCCCGTCATTAAGGGCTTTATATACTTCAATGGTATAGGTGCTGTTCAACTTGCCAGAGAAGGTTCCGATATACCCTTCCACATGCAGCACCCCGTTATCTATGGTAGCGAGTGTGAAAACCGGGTAGTCCAGCCCTCTGTTGGGTTCCGTTGAACCGGACTCCAGCGTCCCGTCATTGACCAGCACTCCGTCCGCTTCACCGGATCCCGATGTCACTATATCGATTGCGAGACCGTAGTTATTGGCAAAGCTGTTGTTTGTGATCTTGACGCCCTGTTGAGGCTGCACATCAGGGAACGTGAGCTTTACACCGGCTCCCAGCTTCGTGGGGGATGCCGAATAGTTGGTGCCGTTGCCGTTGATGATATTCTTTTCGATCAAAGTATTAGTGACGTTATTAAACACATTGATACCCGTCACCTTGTTGTCGATGATCGTGTTGTTTCGAATGGTGCTGCCTGTGTTTAAGCCGCTGGTCCGCCCCACCTGAATACCATTTCCTCCGTTCACCGGGGAGCTGCCTGCGCTACCGTTGTCACGGATCAGGTTCTGCGTTATCGTCCACGTACCTGTGAATTCAATGCCGTTTCCGTCGGAAGAGCCAAGACCGTTCTGGGCCACTTCGTTTTTGTGAACGGTGAGTACAGCACCGGCATTATCACTCGAAATACCATCCCCTGATGCATAAGCGATGTAGTTTTGCTGTATAAGCGCGCTGACCGATCCACTACCCGTGAGCACGATACCCGTGCTGTTTCGTAAGTTCCCTCCCGGGTCTGTACCGTCTGCACGTAAACCGATCAGGTTATCGGAGATCGTACCGCTGGATACAGAAGCGACATTAATACCCCCCACTCCGTTGTAAACAGCGATATCCCTGATCACAACAGAACCTGAGCTGTTGAGCAGCAGCGCATTCTGCCCCGCGTCCGCGAGGTTAAGTTCCAGCTCCTTCAGGGCAAAGCTGTTCAATCCCTGCGCATCCAGTCCTACAGAACCTCCTGAGCCTGTGAAACCGGGGTTGCTGTCAACTTCCGTCAGAGGAGCTGTCAGGCTAAAAGCCGTACCATCAATGGTTGTCAGGGCGTCGGTAATTGCAGGCAGTTCCGATGTCAGGGTAATGGACCACCAGTTGGCCCCTCCGGATGTCTCATTGGCCGAAACAGCCGGCACAAACCGCATTCCGTTGGCTCCGGTTCTGGAGTTGGCATTGGTAATGAACTGCCGGAGAGACCCCTGAATGCTTCTGGAAGCTCCCGTATCGTCATCTCCGTCTCTGATATCCGTAACCACATTGAAGCTGAATCCGAAATCCAGGTCCGTGATGCCACTTCCGCTGACTGAAAACCGGGCTATATGCTCAGCATTGGCCAGGTCGGAAGCCACCGGCGTGGAAGAGATGTTATCGGAGACTCCACCTCTTCTTCCTCCGAAGCAGTTGCCGGCTACGGAAGTGGTATCGGTTCCGCCGGTACCATCAGTGCAAAGCGCGCCCACAGGAGCATAGGTTTGCTCCGCCCAGGTCGTTCCGCTGGAAAGCCCTCCGGTCTTGGAATCCACAACGATCCAGTAGGTATCCTCATCACCTATCTGGAAACTGTAGAACCCTTTATTGTCGGTGAGGTCCGTACTTATGTAATGATCGTCATTTCCGTCGGCCAGTCCGTCGCCACCGTCTTTGAACAGGTGAACCTCCACATTCTCGACCGCCTGCTGATCACCGGTGGCATCGCCAAAGTTCGCATCCCCGTCCGTAATGCCGTTACCAGTCTTGTCCAGAAATACCACTCCATCGACCTGCACACTGACTTCCAGCGTTACCGTTGAGGAATCGTTGGCCGTATTCGGATCAAACTGGTTAAAACCGTTCACATACGCGGTATTGACCAGCGAATCCTGGGTTATTCCCGAATTCACCGTTGTCTCAAGCTCCAGGGTTGCCGAGGTTCCGCTGTTAAGAGTACCCACTGTCCACAGCTTGGTGAGCTGATTGTAAACACCCTGACTTGGGGTCGCCTGAACCAGGGTAAGTCCGGCAGGCAGGCTTTCGTTAATGTCCAGCTCCGTTGCATTCTCGGGGCCGTTATTTGTAACCGTGATCGTAAAATTGACCGTCTCGTTTTCAAGCGGATTGGCCTCATCTGCGGTCTTCACAACTTGTATATCGGCATTCCGGGTTGTGGTAACGGGGTTGTTGAAATCCTGAATCCTGCATTGCGTAAAGTCTATGTCAACCAATCGGTCATCGGAATAACCTCCGGTGGTGAATGAGCCAGTGCGTATCTGTAATACCGAGGTATAAAAATAGGTGATATAGGCCATGTGGTCCGTATCGAAGGTACCGTTCCCATCGGTGGCAACGGAAGATTCAAACAGCTGAAAAGGCCCTGCACTACTGATACCCAGATTGGTGCCTGTTTCCACCGCGTTCGCCTGATTCTGCGAGAAGCCCAGGTAATCACGGATGGTCTGCCCCCCGCCCTGATCAAAACCATCAATGTCCAGCCCGGTTAGCGCGAAGTTTCGTTTTATCGGTGTATTGGTCCCCGTTTGAACAAAGGTGATCTCCCAGTCGATATACCCCCCTCCTGATAGCGCCGTGAAAAGCGGGCTGAAGTTAGCCGGACTGTTGGCGATACCGTTGTCGTCAACGTTATCCAGCGTGGCGTTGTTGATGGCCACGATCCTGACCAGGGCGTCTACACCGGAAGACACATTGCTAAAGCGGTACACCGCATTCACCTGCAGCGGAGAGCCCTGGTCCAGCGTATGATTATTAAAACTGAACAATGGAGGCTCGTTACACGACAGGCCTGAACCGGGATCAAACACCACAATATCCACAGTAGCACTGTTGTTGGATATGTTTCCGTCAGTTCCGGAGTAATTGGTGAATGTAGCCGTATTGCTGATGGTATTTCCTTCCTGGCCTGCATCCACCGTAGCTTTCAGGATCATTTGAGCCGTATCATTGCCATTCAGTCCTCCGATGTCCCAGATTCCTGAAGTGCTGTTATAACTGCCCTGTGTGGTAGAAGCGCTCACAAAAGTAAGCCCCGAAGGCAGTTGGTCGGTAAGCTCGATGTTACTGACAGCGTTCCCCTGTTCATTGGCTATATCCAGCGTGTAGGTTACCGTGTCTCCCACATTGGGGGTAACGAAATCGACCGTCTTGATCACCGAGATATCGACGATATCTGACGACACCGGATTATTGAAGTTGTTGATGATGCAGGCATCGAAACTGAATGCAAACAATCGCTGTGCAGCTCCTCCCGTTGCTCCGTCGGTGGGATCTTTGATCCCCGCCCGAATACGGAACTGTGGTTCGTTGGTATAGGTGGTATAGGCCAGGTTATCCGTGTCGTTTGGATCGATTCCGTTAACCACCGCTGAAGTAGCCGACTCGAAGGTTGTAAAGATGCCCTCAGAACCTACAGACAGATTCGTGGTGCTTTCTACGGTAAAAGAGGTAAGCCTCTGGAACCCAACAAATTCCCTGGTGTCCTGATTGTCGCCGTCCACATCCACACCGGAGGCGGTCATTGTGAGGTACCGGGGGTTGCCTGAAATGGCGTCCTTGAACCGGACCTCAAAGTCAATGAATCCCTCGGGCAGAGTCTTGTCGACCGCCTCGATCTGAGGCTGGAAGTTAGTATCCAGTCCGGAGGCATTCTGATCAATGGCGACAAGGGAAGCGTTATTTACAGTCAGGATCTCTACTTCCGCGTCCACTCCGGATGTGATATTCTGAAATTCATAGATCGCCCCCACCTGGCCAGCCGTACCGCTGATCAGCGTTGCATTCTGAAATACCAGGTTCGGGATCTCCGAGCAGTTGGCCGGAACACCCGGTGTGATCACGTCCACTGTTACGCTGGCCGTATTGTTAGCCGCTACGGGATCATTCTGATCAATAGTGTTAAGATCGGCTGCATTGATGATCTGGCTTCCTTCGGTTCCCCCGTCCACACTTACAGTGATGACCAGGGTATCTGCAGCACCGTTCGCCAAGTTGCCTATGTCCCAGATCCCTGTGGAGTTATTATAAGTCCCGGTCGTGGTGGTGGCCGACAGGAAATTCAATCCTGTTGGCACCTGATCGATGATGGTGACCCCCGTAGCATTCTTGGGGCCGTTATTGGTAGCCGTGATGGTAAATATAATGGTTTCCCCTTCGATGGGCTGATCCTCATCCACCGATTTTGTCAGAGCTATATCCGAGGCCTCAGGCACCACGGTAATACCGGAAGAAGCCGAGTTATTTGACAGATCGGGATCTGACTCATTAAGGCTGGTGATCTCGGCCTCATTGGTAATGGTGGTTCCTAGAGTACCGTTGTTTACTATGGCCGAAATGCTCAGGGTCACCGTTGTGGAAGCTCCTTCCGGAAGCGATCCGATATTCCAGATGCCTGTACCATTTACATAAGTACCCTGGCTCGCAACCGAGCTGAGATAGGTAAGGCCTGCCGGTAGTACATCCGTTACCTGGATTCCAGTTGCTTCAAAATTACCGGGGTTGGTCACCGATACCGTAAATACCACCGTATCGCCTTCTATGGGCGTTGGGCTGTCCACGATCTTATCGATCGCCAGATCCGGAGTCGGGGGATCCGTGATCTGGATACTGTAGTCCTCTACTTCTCCATCTTTCGCGTATCCACCGGGATTCGCTACTTCGTCAGCGTTACTGGCTATGCGGAAACGGGCATGACTGGTTCCGGTCACCAAACCCGAAATATTGAACCAGTTCAGGGTAACTGAACCGGAGGCACAGACTCCGGAGTCAAATTCATTCAGGTCAAAGGTGCCCGACTGGTCGAAATCGATCCATCCTCCTACATATCCCCCGTCCGTACAGCTCAGGGTGGTCGAGTAGGTGGTTTCATCCGTGTTTATCTCGGTTAATCCGGTCGTCCCATCTTCGTCATCCCCGCTGCCGATGCCGCCGCTTTCACTATCATCGCCGGTGGAAGAACCTCCGGGAGAACCGTTTCCGTCACCGTCAACTGCTGAGCCCAGGTACACCGTATTCGGAGCAAGGTTGTTGAGCAGGTGGAAGGCCGGAGGTGCTGTCCTTGAACTGTAAGAAGTATTGTAGCTATTGGGCGCATCACCAAAATCCGCAACCAGAGCCAGTCCCAGATAGATGTTATCAGGCTGGCTTGTCACTTTACGAAGCTCAATACGTTTCACATTGTCATCCGTAATGCGGAACCAGATCGGAGTTGAGGAGGAAGCACACGCCTGTAATCCCGATACGGTTGGCTGAAACTCGATAGTAGTACCTCCATTAGTATAGGAAAGATTGATGTTGTTCGTACAAACACCTCCATCGGTACCCTGACCGGTGATCCATCCGTTGAGTGGCACTTTGGCATTCGATGCGTCAAAGGCTTCCAGGGTGTACGAGGTATTCCCTCCATCGGGCCGCAACCGGTTAAATGAGAGAATGATCGCGTCAGATGGAACATTATCAGGAATCACAATGTCCAGCGAAGTAGCATTGGCGCTGCTTCCACCCGGGTTGGCCTGAGGGCCATTGAACTGGTCACCGGAAAAGGCTCCGCTTGCCCAGCTCTGTAATGCGTTAGGCGCAAAAGTAGTCTGGCTTCCGGAAGCGGCACTTACCGTAGCGATCACCAGTCCGCCTACCTCCGCGGTCATGCTGGTGCCCCCGGTGGCACCGTCAAAACAGGCCCAAGCCGCATCCTGTCCGTTGGCGATCGGACAAGGATCGGGTCCAAAGCCTGAATTATAGGCCGCAGGGTTATTTACAGGCTGACTGCTGAATGACGCAGCCGCATTTCCGGAGGCATCCTGAACCGGGTTGGAACCGGGAGCATAATCCAGCTCCACGTTATCACCCGGCGCAACCGCCGGATTAAAGCTGATGAAAACCTTGTCTCCGCTGATCGTGACTGCATTAACAGTGGCCTGAACGGCATTGATTCGAAGTACATAATCGCCCGTAGCCGGATTCGATCCTGCATCCAGCGTCTCATCATAATCCAGCACCAGTTGATTGCCGGATACAGACGTTGAACTCAGCACAGGAGCCGTCAGGTCGGGTATTACATTTTGAATGGTGGTGGTAACCGATCCGCTGCCTCCGCTCACCACAGAGGACGCGACAGAAGTACCCGCAGGATTGCTGAGACCGACCGTATACTCTTCGTCACTTTCGGATTCCGTATCCCCAACCAGGCCGATATTGATGTTGAGCGGGGGCATAACAGTGGCATCAGCATCATCTGCGGTGAAGGTGAGCGTACTACCATCCCAGCTCAGCTGACCCGCATTCGGCTCATAAGAGGCTACGGCAGCGGCCACCGAGTCGTTCAAACTGGTATAGTCGGCCGAGGTAGTCGTTACATCTGCTATAAAAGGCTGAACAGAGACGCTCTGATTGAGGCCAAGCTGACCGGAAAGATTGATCGTGTACGTTGCCGTGGTGCCTTCATCCGCTGAAGCGGGCCCGCCTATGCTCCATACAAGCCGGTTTTCACGATAGGCCACTTCGGCACTGGTCCCGTGCTGATTCGGCAGATCCGAAGAGGGATCATTGATGCTGCCGTTGGGATCGGTATAGCTGACTCCGGATACAGAGCTTCCTCCCTCCTGGGTATCCGTAAGGCTATCTCCGTCACTGTTCTCATCTTTGACATCGGTAACTCCATCGCCGTCCGAGTCGACCGGAATGAACAGGCCATTGTCGTTGACCCCGCGGTTGGAAGCGTTATTCGTAAAAGCAGGAGCCGAATAAGCGGATGTAGTTTGCGATTCCACATTGTCCGGGATACCGTCATTATCGGTGTCGAGATCAAGAAAATCGGGCTGACCGAAGCCATCCGAGTTTAATGGGGAAGTTCCGGTGTCCGCGCCGTTTTCGGACTCTATCGCGTCCGACAGGCCGTCGCTGTCTCCGTCCGTAAACTGAGGCCCGTCAATGATACCGTTGTTGTCGGGATCCAGTGATGCGACATCAGCGCCGCTTTCAAGGATATCGCTTATTCCGTCGTTATCGCTGTCCAGGTCCAGGCTGTTGATCACGGTATCCCCGTCGGTATCAATGGAACCTTCTACCGTGTCCAGTATGCCGTCATTGTCATCGTCGGGATCCGCAGAGTCCAGGATTCCGTCACCGTCGGTATCCGGTGCATAGTTTACAAGTATAGAGCCATCCGCTTCAGAACCGGCCCCGTCACCACCCGGGGTTGAGCTGCTCGAAAGTGCGGAGGGCGCTATGTAGGAGCCACCTCCACCGGCACTTCCGTTACTGCCGGCACCACCACCGCCTGAATATCCTCCTCCACCTCCGGAGTAGTTGGAATCAGCACCGCCGCCACCGGAAAAACCCCGGCCTCCGGCTGATCCGGTACCATTACCCGCGCCACCGTCAGCGATAGCCAACAATTCGGTAAGCACAGCTGTGGTCGCGTCCGAACGGGCACCACCCCCGGCATCGCCTGATCCTCCCGCGGAGTTAAACCCTCCACCACCGCCGGCAGCGGCTGTCGTTGTGGTGGCTCCGCCTCCGTTGCCATTCGTGCCCGCGGCTCCGGGGCCGCCTCCGGTACCATCATCGCCGGCCGTACCAGTATTCGCACCCAGACCGACCGCGCCATTGGAGTTATCTCCCCCACCACCGCCACCGGCAACCAGTACCAGCGCGTTGTTGATATATACTCCGGAGCTTCCACCACCACCGGCACTTGAACCATTGTGCGTGTTTCCGGCCTCTCCGACCACATACCGAATCACGTCTCCGGCATTCACAGCAAAAGTGGCGGTTACGGCAGCGCCCTCACCACCCGCGGTATTACTTCCGTTTCCTCCGTCACCACCGCGCAGTGTAATCGTGATCTGCCCGCTGTAAGGTACCGTGTAAGTCCCTGAAGTAAGTGTGGTTTCATTGATGATGACCTGTGCCGAGAGCTTCGTGGCCCCCGTGCTTACGATCACAGCCAGCAATAAGGCTGAACAGAACGTCGATATGTCTTTAAACCGCTTCAATTATCTACCCTTTCTCATTGTCTTTTTGTCCAGCTCCAGAAGATGTATAGAATCTGCCTTCATAAATTTGAACTGGATTGCATTATTTTCCGTGTTACCCGGTGTGCTTCCCATTGTAATGCGATCTGCAGAAATTCCCCATTCCGTCAGATACGCTTTTATCTTTTCCATTCGGTTCCGAGATACCCGGCTGCCATCTCCGCGCATCTCCATGGTCACTTCGGCCGCGTTGCGCAGATAAGAACCGACTCTGGACAGCACCGCCTGATTCTCTATGCTGAGTTCGGAGGTCGCATTTTCGAACATTAACCGGTCTGGTACTACGTAGGTCTGAGAGTAGTCTCTGAGCAGCACATAATCCTGTCGCTGGCTGAGGATCCGCTCGAGGTTTCTCAGCATGCTGATCACCCGCTCGTTACCCTCAAACTTCACATCGTCATTCTGTGGAATAATTGACAGGATCTGGCTATCTGAGTAAGTGAACTGTACGGCATCGCTATCGCCTTCAATGGCTTCGAACCCGATACGTTCTCCTGCTATACCATTGTTGACCAGGGCTCTGTAGATCATCATTTCTGCCGCTCCGTCTTTGTGGTCACCGGACAGACCCACCGTAAGTTTGATCTCCTCCAGTTCAGCCATGGTTAACGCGATGCGGCGCAACAGATACTGATTGATCGGACTGAGAGGACCGGAGCCGTTGGTCAGGGTCATGTTGGCTGGCACGGCCTCGTGCTGAGCGTTAAAGATATAATCCCAGCTTCCGATACCCGGAATACGCTGGTTCACCTGAAGGTCTTCAACCTGATCCACAAAGCGCACATTCAGATTCTCCACATCCAGGTTAAGCTCTACACGCCGGTTATTCGCCATATCCACACGGTCATTTTCAGGACGATCGTTACTGTCAAAACTGAGGCCCCTGAAGACCAGTTTCTCCGGATCAACCCCTGCAGCTACCAGGTAGGCGCGTACCGCGATCGCCCGTCGCTCAGAAAGTTTCAGGTTGTAGGCATAGGAACTCTTGCTATCGGTATGACCGGTCACCTCAATGTTGTAATCATCTCTTTCAAAAAGGAAGCGCGCCACTTTATCCAGCATCTGTGCAGCAGGCGCGTTAATGTAGGTACTATTGTTGTCGAAGTGAATCTGCTTAGGCAGCAGGGTCAGGGTTTCCAGCTTCTCGAAAGCGAGGTCTCTTGCCACTACAGAAGCAACCGGAAGGTTCGGCTCATAAGCGGTTGAGAGCTCAAAAGGAAGGATCTCAACAGGAGCCGGATCACAGATCTCTACTACCGCGTTACACGTTTGATAGAGTGTCGGATCGATGTAAGGTTTTTGCTTTCTCGGGGCCAGTTGCTCAAACAGGCGCTCATCGAACTTATAGGCGAAACCTGCATAAACTCCTTTGCGGGTGTAGGAATTACCTGCCAGGTCCTCATCTTCATATCCGAAGAGATTGAAGCCTGCTGCTACACGCAGGTTCGTGGCGGCCAGGAATCCGGCTTCAAATCCGAGGCCGTAATCCCTGGTGCTGAAGTCGCTGTTCGCAAGTATGCTGGCGTTGATACCGGCGTCCCATTTCTCGTTGATGTCGTACAGCGCGCGACCCGAAAGCAATTCGAGGAAACTGGTTTCCCTGAATTCGGTATCGTTCTCTACGGCGTATTTTGCCGCTATTCTTCCGGAGAAGGTCCAGTCGCTATCCGGATGGAAGTTCACATGATTGGAAAATACGTGAGCAAAGGAATTGTACCGGTCGCTGATGTTCTTATCCTGAACGTATTTAAACTCGTAGCGGAATAAGGCATCCCATCGGTTTGTTGCAACATCCCGGTAAGCAGCACCAAGCCTCAGGCGCTCCTGAATTTTGTTGAAACCACCCACGCCTGCTTTTTGAGTAAGCGCTATGATGTTTTTACCCAGGAAGGTCCAGTCATCGGTAATTCGCACCCCATAACCCACACTGTTTATATAGGTTCGGTTTGTGGTGGTGAACCGGCCTTCCGCACGTGCCGTTGCTTTCCAGTTGGGATTGGCGGTGTAATCCACAGAGGTTGAAATGGCCGTTCCGTCACCACCGGCACTTCCCTTTACGGTGAAAATACGTTCAAAGCCCGCATTGATATTAAAGCCTTCACTGATCCTGAACTTGTTTCGCAGACCGATCGAAGCCTGACCGGTTTCGCCGTCAAAAGCATCTCTTACCCGGTATTCACTGTACACCTCTCCGTTTTTCATGTAAGACGATTTAATGCCGAATACCGTGTTCTGGCGGCGTACGTTTTCGTTCAGGGTGTAACGTCCTTCCGCCGTTGAGGCGAATTCATGGCGGGCATACAGTTTTGCGAAGTTATTGAAGGTGTAATCCCCGCCAAGTGCCAGCAGGCGCTTATCGGGAGTCTTGAGATCCTGCTCGTACTCTGCAAAAGTGGATAGTCCGTCTGCAAAGGGAAGGTCTGCCGTCACTTTCGTTCGCAGGTTGGTATTCTCGTTCACATTCAGGTTAGAAGGATCATTTCCGCTTTCCTGACGTGAATATCTCAACCCTACCTCGGCATTTATAACGTCTCCGAGGCGATTCTGCACGCTCATCAATCCACCGACGGTTTCATTGCCGGTTGTATCGTTGCGGCTGTAAATGGCTTCAGCACCGATGTTGGTTGAGCTGCTGAGCGTGTAGCGTCCTCTTAATCTGGCTTCCGTCTTTCCTTTTCCAAGAGTGGTTGCTCGGTTCGCAAAATCTTTGCCTGATCTTCCTACCTGAGCAATCACATTGGTGTTTTTATTTCGGTGCTGGATCTCCACTCTTCCTGCCTGATCGGTGCCGGAATTATCGGTAATGGTCTGCGCCCCTTCAACCGTAACCTTGGTTCCCCTGGCCAGCTCGTAGCTTGCATTTACTGACGTCAGGTTAAAGCTATTGTCCGGGTTTTGATCCTGAACCACATTAGCTGAGATCTCCAGGTTCTCCATGGGTTTAACCGATACATCGGCGCCGGCCACAAGGTATTTATCCCCGCCGTTCTCAACTTCATAGGTAGCCCGAATGATAACCGGATTGAAATTTTCGTCCACGCTGGCTACCGGTGAAGTAAATACCAGTGTACCTGAGAATGGCTCAATGCTGTAATCTCTGAAGCGTTTTAGCCGTGTACTGCTGAGCAGAACTTCAGGCTGTTCGCGGTCATAAACCAGAAGTTCAATGATCTCGCTGTTGCTGATGATGTTCTCGTCAGGCAATTCGTACCTGGAGATCCCCTGTCCTCTGATTTCCTCAACCACCCGGTTCGAAAACGACTGACTTCCGAACACACTTGCCTTTACCTTTCCTTTCTCAAACTGGGATTTCAGACCCGTTTGCGCCCTGCTGTAGTCTCCCAACTGACGGCTTTGCTTGCGTTCCTGAGTAATGAAATCGCCGTACAGAGCATAGGTTTTATTCCGGTCCAGGCGGATATACAATCGCCCGGAGCTTTGGGCGTCATACCCTTTCAGTGAAGTCTCTCCATAAACCGGGTAGAACTCATCCGGGCGAATATCGCGGAACAGGCGATCCTCTGCAGATTTTTCGGAATCAAAGGAAGCCGTCAGGAGCGTGCTTCCTGCTACTTTACCTTTCAGGAAGAATGCCAGGCGGCCATCGGCGGTAAAGGTATCCACCCCGTAAGAAAGAGCCGTAAGTTCCCGCTCGAAGCCATCCGCGCTGGTGCTTGAGGTTATATTGAGAGGCTCATTCAGCCTTAAAGTACCCTCAATGATACCGGCAGCAATTAAAGGTCTCAGATTCGGTACAAAGTGAATGACCGCTTCGTCCCGGATGACTCCCAGATTTGCTGAGACCTTCACTTCCGCAGGCTCTATGGGGGATGCGACCGCGAACCGGCCTTTTCCGCCCGACAGGCTGACCTGAGTACCCTGCTCATTCGGATTCTGATCCTGAACAAGCCACTTCCCTTCGCTGATGTCCAGCGTGATCTGGTATTCGGACTGAACGAAAATACCCTGGTTGTCCATCAGTTCAACAGATACCCAGGCTTTGGACTTCCCGTCAGCGTCGATATAGTTCTCAGGCACCGATACCTTGATTCTGGAGGGTTCGCCCGGTGCATAAACGGTTGCAAAGATCTCTTCACGGATGTTGCCAAACGGATCTTTGACCCGGATACTCAGCTCATTGGCTCCCTGATTCAGCTGCAGGTTTACAAACTCCAGAGCCTGCACCGAGGTCTGCTCATTGATTTCCCTCCTTCCTACCGATTCCACTCCGATCAGATCGCCGTTCACCTCGAGATAAAGGGTTGCGTTAGCATTTGACTTAACCTGGAGCTTCAGGCTTTGTGATGCAAGCGTATCTCCGTCACTGATATTCAGGAACTCCAGTTTCTGATCGCCATTTTCGGCGGCTTCCATCATCGGGTCTTTTTCTTCCGCCAAGCCGTCTGCAGCTGTCATCACAACTCCCGAAGGCATATCGGGTGATTCCAGCTTCACCTCTTTTACAGATCCGCCTTCGACCACACCACTTATATTGCCATACCCGCTGGTCTTGGTAATTCGCTGTTCTTCCATTGAGAAGCTCTTACTCATGGCTGATTTTAGCTCATCGCTTCCTTCTTTGTAGGCGGCGATGCGGGCCGCGATCTCTTTCTCGATGGTGCCTTCCTCACAATTACAAATAGCGAAATCGGCCCGGTGCAATTCTCCTTTTTTAAGATCCACAAAACGGCTGGATGGATCATTGGCAAGGCGGTTATCCAGTATACCCAGTCTGGAACCGGCCGGCAAGGTGGTGTTGTCCAGTTTCAGAACGTGTTTGTTGGGACTGATTCCGTAGAAGGTGTACTTACCGTTCTCATCGGTTACGATATAGGATCCGTTTTCCAGGTACAAACGAACGCCCGGAACACCCGCCTCCCCATAATCCTGAACGTTGTTCTGGTTACAATCAGCAAAGACTTTACCCACTATAAAGGCTTCATCGCTGAACACACCGCCTCGAACTTCAACCTTCACTTTGGAAGGCAGGCTCTGCCGGTGAATCACCCCTGCTTCACTGCTGGAAACCGCCGTATTGATCCCGTCTCCCCTCTCAGATCCCGGCCCTACATATACTTTATAGGTCAGCTCTGCGGACTCGAGCGGAGCAAGGGTTCCGATGTTGAATAACAGAACGGGGCCATTTCCACCCTGGGGATCACCGATCGCCTGATCGTTCAGTCGCGCGGAACCCGGCTGGTATTCGAAACCGAAGGGAAGCGTATCCTCCACCTGGATGGAATCCACATCATTTACAGCCTCGCTGGTAACGGTGATGGTATAAGTCAGGTAATCCCCGATCTCGGCTGTGGACTTGTTCACCGACTTTTTGGTGAACAGGACGTTTGTTCCCTGCGGATCCAGCGGAATGTCATTCTCGACGGCTGTCGCCGTATTCGTAAAGGTGAAGGACCCTCCGTAGGATAGTGAGTCGTTAATCACACGTCCGGGATCGAGCAGGCTTTGCGCAACCTGCGAAGGCGCGGTATAGCCGCTTGGAGGTATGACCTCTATCCGATAGGTGCTCGGCAGTATGAACGGGAAGCGGTATTCGCCGGTCGGGCCGGTGGTTTGTTCTGCAGGAACCGGAGTGGTTCCGTCCGCTTCAAATACATTGGCCAGTTCACCGGCATTCCCTCCGTTACCATTTCCGTCAATATCGATGAGGCGAACCACCGCACCCTGAACAGGCGCGTTGGTCTCGGAATCAAAGACCACCCCGAATGGATCCAGAATCACCCGTGTGGAGATCGTGGCGTTGTCGGTTTTGGAATTCTGACAATCCAGGACGGCAATCAGCTCGTCCTCTTCCAGCACTTCAAGGATCATGTTACCCGAGATCTGTTCGAATTCATCGGCATTTCGGGTTGGCACCGGATCATCAACCCTGAATATACCGCTGTTTCGCTTTGTCTCGGTGATGGGAAAGATCTCCATATCCCCTGTAAGCTGGGAAGTGATCTCAATGAGCGCCGTCTCTATGGTAAGAGGATCTTCGTTACAGGCTCCGGCTGACGCCTGTAAAAACAGGGGCTGCCCGATGGTCGACGTGGTGGTACTTTGACCATAGGTGTTATCGGTGTAATAATTGATGACCGCTTCAGCGTCTTCAATGGTTGCAACGACCTCCTGGGAAGCGGCCGCTTTGGTTACGGAACCTTCGGGATCCACATAAGTAACCTCCGCTATATTAAAGATAGAGTCCGTAGCCGCTTCATTAATAACCACACTAAAGATGGTTGAAAATTCCTGAGCCACATCGATGGAATCATACAGTACTGCGATCTCATCAATATCGGTCGGATCGGCCGGAGGCACTGTCGAATACGTCAGTTCAGGATCACCGAAATAATGATACGCCGGTGTACCCACCCCCGTATCCACGAAGCCGTTAAAGGTGGTATTGGCCGGAATACGGTCTCTCAGAACCACCTTTTGCTGTGAGCTTCCGTTGAGGGTGATGGCTGTACCATAAGCAGGAATATCGCCGATATTCCTCCCCGAAAGCACATAGTTAAACGGCTCTCCTTTCTCGAATTCGGATCCCGCTTCGAAATCCTTGTTTAGTTCGATTTCCGTTCCGAAGGCGATCTCAACGGTATCGACCCTGATGAGATTAAAGCCACCTTGTACCGGTTCGGCCATAACATTTATGTAGGCTTCGAGCAGGGTGTCCTCATTCGCCTCAATGAGTCCGCTGTAGGTAAATTCAAATGATTCTCCCGGCCCGAGCGTAACCGTGGTTCGTGCCGTATCGGTGTAGGCAGTCGCTTTACTCTTCCTTTCTGAATCTATGGACAGATCCTGCACATCAAAACCTTCCCCGGTTTGATTGAATACATAGATATTAAAAGAAGCGGAAACATCTCCCGAGTTTTCCAGATAATGCGTGAAGCTTACCGTGCTGCCACGTAAAAATTTCGCCCGGTATGAAGGAAACAGATCGAAGTTCTGCGGATCGGGATCCACATCATCCACAATAATGTTAACTGCGTTGGAATTTGCCAGACCGGTACCGTGAACGCTGGTGTAGGTTCCGGTGGCAATATTCTCAATGACCGTATTTGCAGGCGGTCTGCCGTCCTGAGCATACACCTCTCCCATGCCGGCCAGCAGCAGTAAAAGGAGAGCGATATGTTTCAGGAAATTTCTCAAAGGAGTTTTTTTAAAAGAAGCGGGGCTTTCACCCCCCGCTTCATGGGATTAATGCAAAACGCTAGTTTTCATTGATTTTGACTGCGAACACTATGATGACATCGCCGTCAGACGGATCAAGCTTATCGATCCGTACCGTGATGGAACCGGAGGCTCCATCCGCAGGCTCTGACACGATATAGGGTGCCAGGTCACCGGCAATACCCGCAAAGTCAGAAGGCGTGAATTCAATACTTGCTGAACCAACCTTTTTAGTGAATGCGGGAGTAGAGTCGCTGATGTCGATATTGGTGATGGCATCAGAACCGTCGTTGTAAACCACCAGTCGGTAGTACACCGTATCGCCGGGTGCCAGTGATATATCAGACTGCGTGTAGGCTACATTTACTGAATCGGGGGTCTGGTACTTATCGATGGCCAGAACTCCGGTTTGTACGGTCACCTGATCCGTATTATTCAGTGTAGGTACGTTACTCTGGGTATCCGTCACCGTAAGAGTCGTGGTGTTATTATCACCCACTGTGGCACCGCCCGGGGCCGTAATCTTAACGATGAACTTGAGCTGATCACCGAAGTTAAGCGCCCCTACAGTGTTCGGAAGATCGGCAGCTCCGTCGGCCGCACTTGTGATCAGGGAGTCAGCAGCGGTAATGGTACCACTGTTGTCGTTATCCAGGTAAACCTGAGCAGTAAACAGAGCCGCGCTATTCGAGAGGCTCACTTCGAACAGAGAGTTCGTTCCGTCGTTCTCGGCAACGTTCGAGTTCACGGTAAGAGTGTGAACAAAGGTCTGAGAACCACCCGGGAAGATCGTACCGGTCTGACTTGAGCTCAGCGTTACGTTCTGGTTGGTCTGAACCGTTACCCGGTTGTGAATAACGTCAAAAGCCAGGGTATTACCCGAACGGGAGCGGAAATAGATCTCCACATCGCCCGGAGCGTAACCGGCAGGAACCGTTACACTGGCCGTAACTTCTTTGCTCGCCCCGGCGGCAATGTTACCGGTCTGGGTGATCACGTTGTTACTGTTATTCGGATCCTTAAAGACCACATTCCAGCCTGCTGGAAGCGTGATGGAACCAAAGGTGTTCTCCGTGCTTGCGGCCAGGTTGTAATTGTCCTGGATAGAGCTTGTGTTCTTTACAAAAAGAGTAAAGTCTACCGTATTGGCCGGAAGCGTTGAGAGTGTTTTAACCGGCGAAGCTTCCCCGGTGGTTGTGATCGTTTCACCCAATGCACCGGCATCACCAGCAGCAGCGTCATTGGTAATGTTCACTGTGGAAGGGAAAATACCACCCAAGGAGTCACGAATGGTAGCAAATTT
This sequence comes from Balneola sp., assembly GCA_965267385.1. Classification (GTDB taxonomy): domain Bacteria; phylum Bacteroidota; class Rhodothermia; order Balneolales; family Balneolaceae; genus Balneola. Next base: position 1,048,665 of record OZ253957.1, on the reverse strand, counting down.
GCTTCCATCAGCCTGTGAGGTCAGGGTCTTGTCCAGTACAAAAGGTCCGCCGGTAGAACTGATCGGAAGGGTAATTCGGGTTACTACCTCGATGGTATCACCGGGAGCAACACCTGTTACCGTGTTACCGGAATAAGGGTTGGTGGCAACACCGCTTCCGTTCGTCTGATAGAACAGGATCTGAGTACCGGCCGGGAAGGTGCTTCCGGAATACGAAATATTGAATCCGTCCGTGTCGGTACCGGTATTTACGAAGCGGTTCAGTAAGTCAACCGTAGCACCCTGTACTACAGAGTCAGAAGAAACCACGTTGTTTCCAACCACTTCGATTCCGTACACCTCATTGATGCTTACGTCCCACTGTCCTGTTGAAGACGGAGTTGGAAGATCATTATGAGAAAAGAAACCCTCGTTAGAGATCGTGGCACCTTCGGAACCGGCATTGATAACCGCCTTGAAGCTAACCGTACCGTTGTTACTGCTTGGAACATTGGATATCACGTAGATAACAGAATCAGTAACGTCGTCCACATATTCGTAGCTGATCCCCACCGGATCACCACCGGCAGCATCAGTAAGCGGAGATGCGGAACCTGACCAGGTTGCGGAACCGGGAACATAGGTAACCTGTGAAGGGAGCTCATCCGTAATTCTCAGGTTCGTACCAGTGGAGTTACCGGTATTACTGTAGGTAAAGGTATAAGTCAGCGTATCCCCGACTTCCGCGATATTGGTGTTGGCCGATTTACCAACATTAATGACCGCGTCTTCCTCTACAGTACCCACATCGGTAGCTGTCACAGAAGGGTTCGGTGACACACCGCTGGTAGCCGTGATTGTCAGGCTCTCCGTGTTTCCGTCAACTGCAGATGCAGGAACAGAAGCAACCACCCAGAATTTGAAGGTGTTGGAACCAGTGGCCGGGATCGCGACCGGACCTGTGATCTCATTACCGAGATCGGGGGCTCCTCCGTTATCCCCGTATATCCTGATGTTGCTGTAATTAAAGTTTCCGACGTTGGCATCCACCGCGCTAATCGTCACATTATCACTACCGTTACCGGTGTTGGTGATCGTGTGAGAAAACTGGATGTTGTTACCGGGACTCACCGTCTTGGATACCCCCGCTGTAATGGAGATACCGGCAACTTGCTGCACGATAGTGTTAACGGTGTTCGAAGTCGTATTCCGAACGTTGTTACCACTATCCGTATAGGTTGCTGAAGCGGTGTTCCCGATGGATTGACCAGCAGGCGGTACCTGAGCAAAAACGTCCGAAGACGCTACCCCGATAAACAAACCGCAAAGCAACACCATACTCGCAAAGCGAAAGACTTTGCTTCCTCGTATGTGTGTGTTTGTTTTCATATTTCTATCCTGTATAGGTTTAGAATTATTGATTTTTTGATTGTTCATTTTCATTCCTCCAAAGGCCTAGTTGTCATTCACCGTAACCCGGGCGACAAGAATTACACTTTCCCCTACGTCCAGAGACTCGATCAACCAGCGCAACCTGCGATATTCACGGGCGGGAACTTCCTCAGTGGTAAGCGTCCCGTCGGGTTGTCGCACTTGTCGGGTTATAGGGATTGGAAGGAATTCTCCACCGGCCGTTGAAAGGCTGGCAGATTCCAGTGCAGGTTGTGCTGACTCCTTCACATAAGCCATCCCGGTTGGAACCGGAAGCATAGGCCGTAGATCTGTGATAGGACCTGCATCGTTGTTGGTGTAGGTGATACGGTATTCAAGAAGATCACCGGGTTTCACCTCCGTTGTTTCAGTCGCAACTTCATTCCCCTCAGCGTCTTCAGTTATCCTGAATACCTGGAGTACGGATGAAACCGGACCACTGTCCTGCGCCATTATGGGCACGGACATACTCATAAAAATCAGAATGATAGATATCGTTTTGCATTTCATAGTGTAATCCTTTTTTGGTTTTTCAGCCCTTTTCAGGAGCTTAAAAAAGGTACGGAGAGGAGCTGTAGCGGGCAGTTAAATGACTCTAATAAAAGAGCCTGTTTTTTCTATTTTAAGATTAGAGAGTCTTAATACTTTAAAGTGCCTTCTAATAGTATTTAGAGCAATATTTTACATTCATTAAAAGATTAATGAATAGTATAATGAGTAATCAGAATTTATGTTATTCTATATTTTAAAATAGAATAAAAAATTTATGTATTTATACTCTTAGCTATACTGGATTAATGATCAAGTTACGGCTACCTTGGCACTGAAGTACATCCTCTGTTCATTATGATTTCAAAAGAAGTCCTTAAAAAGATCCGTAAGCTTGAGATCCAGACCAAAGGCCTGGTAAACACCTTATTTGGAGGAGAGTACCAGTCAGCCTTTAAAGGGAGGGGAATGGAGTTTTCGGAAGTTCGCTCCTACAACTACGGAGATGACATCCGGCAGATCGACTGGAATGTGACGGCCAGAACCGGAGATCCGTACATCAAGATCTTTGAGGAAGAACGAGAGCAAACCCTCATGTTATGCGTGGATATCTCCCCCAGCGGTTCCTTTGGCAGTCAGTCTCAAACCAAAATGGATCTTGCTATTGAGATCTGTGCCGTTCTGGCTTTCAGCGCCATCAAGAACAGCGACAAGGTAGGCCTCGTCCTTTTCAGCGATCACATTGAAAAAGTGGTTCCTCCCAAGAAAGGCAGAACCCATGTGCTTCGTCTTATCAGGGAGCTCTACACCACCAGGCCGACCGGTTCCGGAACCGATATCGGAGGCGCACTTTCGTATGTGAACCGGCTGTTGGACCGAAGGGCCATTGTGATCCTGGCTTCCGACTTCCAGGACTCCGGGTTCGACAAGCCCCTGCGCATCACCAACCAGAAGCATGACCTGGTCAGTATCATCGTGAACGATGAACTGGAAGACGAACTTCCGGAAGCGGGGATCATCCCGCTAAGAGATGCGGAAACAGGAAAAGAGATCCTCATCGATACCTCAAGCAAAAAAGTGCGGGAAGAATACAGGAAGCGCCGTTTTACAGAAAAGAAGGAACTGGCTGAAAAATTACTCCGAATGAAAATTGATTCCGTTGAGGTACGGACTAATCAATCGTACGTGCGGCCGCTCATGAACTTCTTCGTCCGCAGGATGAACCGCTATTAGGAACCCGCCTCCGTCACTTCACTGAGGGTGTACGTCAATCCTTCCAGCCGGGACTTCAGTTCCCTGATTTCATTCTTAAAATCGTCCATGTCTTCTCCGGAAATCCCTTTGGACGGTGGCAGCTCGATCTTAAGCGGATTTACCGGTCGGTCATTCTTATACACCCGGTAATCAAGATGAACACCACTCGCCAGCCCCGTTTTGCCTACATAACCGATCACCTGTCCCTGCTTTACCTTAACACCCTTTCGGATTCCTTTTGCAAAACCGTTCAGATGGAGATAGGCGGTGGTGTAGGTGGAATTATGACGGATCTTCACAATATTCCCGTTGCCTCCCCGGTACCGGGATTCGATAACTTCCCCGTCCCCGGTTGCAATCACCGGTGTGCCCAGGGGGGCGGCGTAGTCAACCCCGTAGTGCGGGCGGCGTTCTTTGAGCACCGGATGAAAACGGCTGTGCGAAAAACCAGAACTGATTCTCTGGGAATAAGTAAAGGGAGCTTTTAGCAACGCCTTCTGAACGCCATTGCCTTCACTGTCAAAATATCCGGCCATTTCATCATCTTCGTAGTAATAAGCATCGTATTTCACTCCGCGATGTTCAAACTCCGCCGCAAGGATCCTCCCGATACCGTATGGTTTGTCTTCCACAAACTGCTTCTCATAAATCACCTTGAACTTATCTCCCCTGTACAATCTGAAGAAGTCCACCTGCCACCCGAAAATTTCACTTAACCGATTGGCCACCAGTATGTTGATGTCTTTTTCAACCAGGGTTTCGTACAGCGAGGAGGTGATCACTCCACTGGCCTCCCGGATCTCTCTGCGGATCTCTTTCTGCCCGGTGGTCACGCTGATCTCATCCTCCCAGTCGAACACCACGTAGTCGGTAGCCGAGCTGTGAAAGATCAGGCGAAAGGCCTGATCATCCTCCGGATCGTGATAGGTGTAATATTTCTGATTCCGGATGATGCGATTGGGACGAAATTTACCCTTAGCCTCCTGCTGAAGTTCATAAATGGTTTGGGGAGAAACATCCAGCGACCTCAGGATGATATACAGGCTCTCATTCCGTTTTACACGGGCCTCTTTCACCACGGCCTCACCCTTCAGAAATCCGTAACTGTCTCGTCCCGGCAGCTCTTCTATTTCTTCAAGGTTACTGATCGTGATATAGGGCGCCTGTGGTACTTCCTCTCTCTGAAAGACTGTACAAGACGTTAAAATTACTCCAATTCCGGCTCCTAGTAATACCGGCTTAACCCACTTACTTTGCATATTGTTTGTTGTAGATGACTGTCGCCGCGTCAAGCTAAGCTTTTCTCTCCTATTTTTCATTAAAAAGGCAGATGTAAATTTGAATAAACAAAACGGAATCCGATCTCATCTTTCCGTTCATACTCCTATATTTATCGCTTTCTCAGAGCCTTCAACATCAGAATGAATCATCTTATTCGGCATTTAAAGGTACCCTTTTACTGCTTGCTGTGTGTTTGGGGAATGGCGGCCATTCCTTCCAACGCCCAGACTCTGTCCGTCAGTGGCCCGGAGGATTCCCTCCGTGCAGGCCAGGTATTTGATTTTTCCATCACGGTCCGGAGTCAGGAGGCCTACGACCGTATCGCCTTCCCTGATTCCGTGGAATTTCGTTCAGCGATCCAGTTTCTTGACAAGCAACAGTTCAGGCTTTCCGATTTTTCTGACAGCACCCATTACCGCCTGCAGTTCTTTTCAACGGATGATGTCGTCATTTCCCCGCTCCCTGTCTACGTGATCTCGGGTACCGACACCGCGACATTGTTCACTGAGCCTTATCAGCTGTATTTCAGATCAGTACTTGCCGGTGATGAGGAACCGCTTAAACCGGTAAAACCTAATTTCCTCTTTCCGAGGAGCTGGTGGCCCTTTATCCTGGGCCTGCTGATACTGGCCGCGCTGGCCTATTTCCTTTACAGGAAGTATTTCCGACCGACCGAGCCTGAAGAGGAACCTGTCCGTTCTGTCCCTGAATTCGAAAATCCGGTCGTCACCCTGGAGCAACAGCTGGAAACAATCAAAGAAAAGCACCGGCAGGCTGCAGAAAAGGATTACAAATGGTTTTACAGTGAGCTGGGTGATGCTCTCCGGTTGTACATTGAAGAACTGTATAATATACCGGCACTGGAATCCACTTCCAGAGAAGTATTTCGGTATATGGACGCTTTTGGAGTAGATACTGAGATGATCAAACATATGCGATCGGTACTCAGGGAAGCGGATATGGTTAAGTTTGCCAAGTTCACCCCAACGCTGGATGCATCCATGAATGCCTATCATGCCGCTCATTCTTTCCTCGACCGGGCGAAGGTGGTGGATGTGCAGCGCATCGAACGAAAACGGGAACAGTTTGAAGCCCGGTTCAACACTGAAGAAGATGCGAAGGAGGGCACTCATGGAATGGGCTAATCCTCAATGGTTCTGGGCGCTTATTCTGATTCCGGTCCTTATCGGAACCTATCTGTACCGCGTGTTCGCTAACAGAAGGGTCAGCCTTACTTTCTCCTCGTTGAGTAGTGTCCAGGGGTTATCCGGCAACTGGAAGGCTCATCTCCACTGGCTGGTCGCCATTATGATATGGAGCGGACTGGTATTCCTGATCATCGCGCTGGCAAGGCCGCAGGAACGCCTCACCACCATCGAGCGTAATGCGGAAGGGATCGATATAGTACTGGTTCTGGATATGTCGTCTTCGATGCGGGCCGAAGACCTTCAGCCGAATCGCTTTGAAGCGGCCCGGGAAGTAGCCAAGGAATTTGTAGAAGGCCGGATATCGGACCGGATCGGGCTGGTTACTTTTGCCATGAAAAGCTTCACCGTGGTCCCCCCTACCCTGGACTACACCCTGTTGACACAGCTTATCGATGATCTACAGATGGGAGTAATCGAAGACGGCACTGCCATCGGCATGGGCATCGCTACGGCCATAAACCGCTTGAAAGACAGCGAGACCAAGAGTAAAGTGATCATCCTGTTGACTGACGGACAGAACAATGCCGGTGAGATTGACCCGGTCACGGCCGCGGACCTGGCGCTCACATATGGCATCAAAATCTATACCATCGGAGCGGGAACCCGGGGAACGGCTCCTTATCCCATTCAGGATCCGATATTCGGGCGCCGGTATCAGAATATTCCCGTGAATATCGATGAAGAGATGCTCAGTTCCGTGGCTGACCTCACGGGAGGCAAATACTATAGGGCTACCGATACGGAAGAACTGAGACAGATCTATGAGGAGATCGATGAGCTGGAACGTTCTAAAGTAGAGGAGCTCATCTACACCGACTACAAAGACCTGTACCCTCGTTATCTGGGAATATCCTTCGGCCTCCTGCTGCCTGCCTTTCTGCTGGATCGTTTTTATATCCGAAGTATTATCCACTCCTGAAAGGCTGATTTTTTCCGTAGTTTATCAGGCTCCGAATTTCTCACTCTTATTGCTTAAATGAACTTCAAAGCTCTCAAAAAGAGTATATCCGATACCGAACTTTTTAATTCACTCGCGGAGCGGGCGGAATCTGAACAGGTTCTGCACATCCGTGAAAGCGTGGGGTCTGCTACGGCATTTGCCATCGACAAGCTCAGCACACGGTTCAACACGCTGCTGGTACTCACGGATACCGACGAAAATGAACGTTTTCTGAAATCCGACCTGGATATCATCAGTGACACAACGGTGATCAGTTTTCCCCCCACCCATCACAAACCTTATGATCAGGAACAGATCACGGACTCCACGCTCCTGGTTCAACGCTCGGAGGCCATAGACGCCATTCAGCATCATAAAAAGAAGATCGTGATCTCCTCCGCGGAAGCGGTCTTTGAGAAGGTGGCTCCGCCCGGTGTGCTGGATAAGGTCAGTATCATACTGGATAAGGGTAAGGAATACGATCCCGGGCAGCTGAGGGAACAGCTGGTGGATCAGGGCTATAACCCGGTCCGTTTTGTGGACCAGCCGGGCGAATTTGCGGTACGGGGCGGCATCATGGACGTATATCCCTATTCCGTGGAGTACCCGATCCGCCTTGAATTCTTCGGGGACGAGCTCGATTCCATCCGGGAGTTTGATGCCGACTCTCAGCGATCCATCGCTTTCCTGAATCAGGCCCGCTTCGTCCCGGATCTGACCAACCTTCCGGATGCAGAAAAGGACAGCCTGTTCAGCTATTTCAGTAAGGATACCTTGCTGATACTGATTCAGCCTGAACTGGTGAGAGCCGGCGTGGAGAGATTATTTGAGAAAGCATCCGAAGCCTTTGAAAGCAGGAGCGATAGCAGCCTCCCCTCACCCGGTCAGCTGTACCTGAACACAGAAACCCTGGATGCGGAGCTTCAAGCCTTCCCGAACCACGTGATATTCGGGCGCACCGATACCGGAGGGCAGAACCCCGTCAGGCTGGGAACCAAACCCCAGCCCGATTTCCACGGTAATTTTGACCTGGTCCGAAATAACATTCAGGAGTACAGCGAGAAAGGCATTCACACGGTGATCTGTTGTGATAATGAAGGGCAGTTTCAGCGTTTTCAGGAACTGCTGGGTGACACCTCCCCGGAATTTAATTACTCACTTGTCATAGAATCCATCCATGAGGGATTTGTCTGTCCCGATGCGGGAATAGCGCTTTATACGGACCACCAGATCTTCAATCGCTATCACCGACCGAAAGTCAGAAAAAGAAAGTACAGCGGCGGGATCTCTTTCAAAGAACTGAAAGACCTGAGCATCGGGGACTTTGTGGTCCATGTGGATTATGGCATCGGTAAGTTCGCGGGTTTTAAAAAAATCAGGGTGAAAGAAGCAGAGCAGGAAGTGGTGGTTCTGCGCTATAAGGAAGATTCCGTACTGTATGTGAATGTGAGCAGCCTTCATAAGCTGCAAAAATATTCCGGGAAGGAAGGGACAGAACCGCGCATCACAAAGCTGGGATCCGGCGAATGGGCGCGTAAAAAAGCACAAACCCGTAAGCGGGTAAAGGATATCGCCCGGGAACTCATACAGCTGTATGCCAAACGCAAAGCCCAGAAAGCCTACGCTTTCAGCGGAGACACCGGCTGGCAGACCGAAATGGAGGCCCGTTTTCAGTTTGAGGAAACACCCGACCAGGATGAGGCAATACAGGCGGTAAAACGGGATATGGAAAGCGAACAGCCTATGGACCGGTTGGTCTGCGGGGATGTGGGGTTCGGTAAAACAGAAGTGGCTGTACGCGCTGCCTTTAAAGCCATGATGGACCACAAGCAGGTGGGAGTACTGGTTCCTACCACTATTCTGGCCGAACAGCACGGGAAGACGTTCATGAAGCGGATGAAAGAGTTTCCGGTCAAGATCGAAGTACTCTCGCGCTTTAAGTCAAAGGCTGAACAGAGTAAAGTCATTAAGCGACTGGAAAAGGGAGATGTGGACATCCTGATCGGGACGCATCGTATCCTTTCCAAAGACATTAAGTTCAGGGATCTGGGCCTTCTTATTGTGGACGAGGAACAGCGCTTCGGGGTAAGCGCCAAGGAGAAGCTGAAAAAATTCCGGGCCGCCGTGGATGTGCTCACCCTCACAGCTACTCCCATTCCGCGAACGCTGCAGTTCTCCCTGATGGGCGCCCGCGACCTCAGCATCATCAATACACCCCCTCCCAACCGGCAGCCGGTCTATACCGAAATCCACAGCTTCAATGAAGAGCTCATCCGGGACGCCATCCTGCAGGAGATCAGCCGGGGCGGACAGGTATTCTTTATCCACAACCGGGTAAAGAACATTGAGGAGATCGCCGAGATGATCCGGAGACTGGTACCGGACATTCGGGTACGTTTCGGGCACGGGCAAATGACAGGCTCTCAATTAGAGAAAATCATCACAGACTTCTACAATCATAAGTTTGATGTACTCGTATCTACCAACATCGTGGAGAATGGCATCGATATCGGGAATGCGAACACCATCATCATCAATAATGCCGAGAACTTCGGGCTGGCCGAACTGCATCAGCTTCGGGGCCGTGTGGGACGGTCCAATCGTAAAGCCTTCTGTTACCTCATCACCAAACCCATTGAGACGCTCACCCCGGAAGCCCGAAAACGTCTGCTTGCCCTGGAAGAATTTTCCGATCTCGGATCCGGTTTCAACATCGCCATGCGGGACCTGGACATCCGCGGAGCCGGAGATATTCTTGGAGCTGAACAGAGCGGTTTCATCAATGACATAGGGTTCGATCTCTACACCAAGATACTCAATGAGGCGGTCAACGAGCTTAAAGAATCTGAATTCAGCGATCTCTTTGAAGGGGTTGAGAAAGAGATCGAGTACCCCGAAACTACCGTCGAATTTGATGAGTCCGCCCTGCTTCCAGGCAGGTACGTAAGCGACAACGTGGAGCGGCTGAACCTGTATCGAAAACTGGCCCAGGCCCGTACCGAACAAGAGATCGACGACTGGAAAGAAGAAATTGAAGACCGTTTCGGTAAAGCTCCGAAAGAGGCTGTTTATCTGATCGAAGCCAGCAAGATCAAGCTGTATGCCTCCCGCTGTTTGTTCAGCAAAGTAACGATTCGTTCCAACCGCATGTGGACGGTATGTCCCAAATCGGATTCCAGACTTGCAGAACAGTATTATGACAGCGGGCTGTTTCAGAAGCAGCTGGAGGCCCTGGAAGAGCTGCGATCCGGTAAATTTCAGCTTATTCAGAAGAATGACGCCGTTCGGTTCGCCATCCAGGATATTGAGGACATCTTCGCGGCCACTTCGTTTCTCAAGCAGCTGCCTGCTGTCAACAGCCTTAAAGAACCGGTACATGAGTAAATGCTTTTTGTTATTTCGAACTTGCGTATCCGGGTAAGAAATGACCATATGGTGCTAGAATACTAGTTCTCCTATCCCTACCTTCAAAAATGGCTCTTGACCCGGAATACATAGCGCTGATCCGTCAGGGAAACATCGTGGCTTTCCCAACCGAAACCGTGTACGGATTAGGTGCCGATGCCTGGGACCCATCTGCCATTCAAAAGGTCTTCGACATCAAAGGGCGCCCTTCCGATAATCCCCTGATCGTACATGTCTCCGATCCTGTCCAGATCAAAGATTTTGCATCCGAAACACCTGCGGCAGCCCGGCAGCTTATCGATGCCTTCTGGCCCGGACCACTCACTATCATTTTCAAAAAAAGGAAGGAAGTGCTGGATGCGGTTACCGCCGGACTGGATACGGTGGCGATACGGATGCCGGATCATCCTCTTGCCCTGGAACTCATTTCAGCAACAGGCCCCCTTGTTGCACCCTCTGCGAATAAATCCGGCAAACCCAGTCCAACCAAAGCCAAACACGTCCGGGAGGATTTCGGGGAGGACTTCCCGGTTATTGACGGCGGAGCCACCAAAGTGGGGCTCGAATCCACCGTGGTTGACCTGACAGACGATCATCCCACCATTCTCAGGCCCGGCAGTATAAGCCGCAAAGAAATTGAAGAAGTACTGGATACGGAAGTAGCCGAGACCTTTTTTCATCACCTGGAGCGACCCCGCAGTCCCGGGCAGAAATACTCCCACTATAAACCCAAAGCGATGGTAAAATGGTATGAGGGAGAAGACCTGAATTCATCCTCTTCCCTTTTCCTGATGCAGGATTCAGATGTGGAAGCTCCAAATGTCATACGCTATGGCGGTGACCTGGAGCGAATGGCCAGGGAACTCTATGACCGCTTCCGGCAGGCCGATCACGAAGGGTGTGAACGGGTTCTTATTCAAAAACCGGACGAAGCAACTTCTTCCCCCCTTTATTCAGCCCTTTTGAACAGAGTAGAGCGCGCCCTGGGATAGTTCGAAATCTACAATCCCCAGAACGCAAAATTTATAATTCCGAACTATTCCATCTCTTATGAGTTAAATACTCATCCTCGAAGTATTAAAATTTCTGTAGTACTAGTAGTGGTAGTCCTATCACTCAACTGTAATACCCATGGTACATACCCCTAAACAACCCTAAATAAAATTGTCATGAGAAAAACAGATACCCTATTAACCAGAATTGCTTCTCTTGCGCTACTTGCAGGACTGATGCTTACTGCCTGTACATCCAATTCAGGCGATGACATGACCTCCGTCTCCCTTCAGTTCAATACCCTTACCAATTCAAACCCCAAGATTGCAGCCAAAAGCTCGCTGAATAACGATACTCTGAGGATTGAAGGAAGTAACGGTACACTCATCATTGACGATATACGGTTCATCGTCGAGGATTTTGAACTTGAAAGGTCCAGCGGAGAATGTGAAGGCCTTCCCGATGAAGATGATTGCGAGGAATTTGAAGCAGATCCTTTCTTCGTAGACCTGCCGCTTACCGCTGATTCCATTAGTCTTGGGAATTCACTCATTGAACCCGGTCTTTATGTTGAGCTGGAATTTGAGACCGACGACCTGGACGTAAGTGAAGAAGAAGATCCCGTTGAGCAGCAGCAAAAACAGGATCTCATCAATGCGGTCAGGGCCGTTTATTCCGACTGGCCCACTTCTGCCAGCATGGTGATCACCGGTAGCTTCGTTTCCAGTCAGGGCGATACTACCCAGTTCAAGACTTATGCGGAAGCAGAAATTGAAATTGAACTGGAATTTAATCCCCCATTAGAAATAACAGAGAATTCTGTAAGTAAACTCATAAAACTGAATATCAATCCGGTCGATTGGTTTCTCAGAGCTGACAATACCGTCATAGATCTGTCTCAATACGATTATGAAACCACCCAGGAGTTATTGGAGTTTGAGCTTGAAATTGAAAACAGTTTCAAATCTTTAGAAGTAGAAGACGACGATGATTGATCTCTGATTGATTATCTCTCAGCCCCATCAAATTGATTGATGGGGCATTTTTTATTGGATCAATTCTAATGTGGGATAGCCCTTACCCTTTTTCCTATTATATGAGTTTACCAGGTGCTATTATAAGTCTTTGTAAGTCTGCTCTATTTTGCTGTTGTTAATGCTCAATAGTCTCAGGGCGTGATAATTGTATTCATATAATGCTTTATAGCTCAATATTCTTATTTGTAGGACTGGTCTTACTCATTAGCGGCGCTAATTGGTTTGTGAAAGGAGCTTCATCGTTAGCAAGAAAGTACGGAGTCTCTGAATTGATGATAGGTCTTACCATTGTTGCTTTTGGGACCTCCGCACCTGAAATGGTTATCAATATTTTGGCTGCTTTGGAAGGCCATCAGGATATGGTATTTGGTAATATAATCGGAAGTAACAATTTCAATCTCTTTGTCATATTAGGACTGGCAGGTCTCATCTATCCACTGAAGGTTCAGCACAGTACCGTTTGGACGGAAATACCTGTTTCAGGATTTGCTGCCTTCTTCCTTCTGATTCTCAGCAACGATTACTTTAATGAAAGTAGCATCCTGTCGAGGCTCGATGGAGTACTGTTATTGGGCATGTTCACTTTTTTTCTGTTCTATCTGCTCAAACAGCTTAATACCCCATCCAAAAAGAAAAAGCAAACTGAAGAACACGTGCCATTTTACAAAACCTGGGGCTTTATCATTCTCGGGGTCACCGGACTGATCATCGGAGGTCGAATGGTAACGAACAGCGCAACTGAGATAGCTAGGCTCTTTGGTATAAGTGAACGCATTGTGGGTCTTACGATTGTTGCCGCGGGGACTTCCCTGCCCGAGTTCGCCACATCTCTGGTAGCAGCCTTTAAAAAGAGTATGGACATCGCAGTAGGTAATATTATCGGATCCAATATCTTTAATATCCTGTTGATACTTGCCGTAAGCGCAGTGATCGTACCCATCGATTTCGATCAGGTTTTTAATCTGGATCTGTACGTACTGATGGGCGGCACCTTACTTTTATTTTTGGCTATGTTCTCTGGTGGTGAAAGAACGCTTGACCGGTGGGAAGGAGTCCTCCTACTGGTCCTGTATATAGCTTATATAACTTTCATTTTATGGTAGATTCTGTAGGTTGTTAAAAATATTTATTCCCTATGATTTCCTATCCTGGAAGAACTTAGGTGTTTTAGATTCGTTCAACCCGATTCACACACGGTAAGAAACTCGACTTTCTCTCCCTTTCTCTTATCTTAGCGGCATTCTAAACCGCAAGCAGCTAACATACATCTATGAAGTTCTGGAAGGTTAAACTCTCTCTCATCCTCAATTATTTTGTATTCGCGATCCTGTTGAACAGCGTGGGTATTGTGATCCTGCAGGTGATCAATGAGTATGGGGTCACCGAAAGCTCTGCCAGTCAGCTGGAAGGCTTTAAAGATCTTTCCATCGCTATTTTCTCTTTCCTCGTGGCTTCCTACATCCCCAAATTTGGCTATAAGAAGTCCATGCTGGCCGGACTGGCTTTTGTAACGGTGGGCGCTATCGCCATGCCTTTGGTGGGTGGATTCACCATGACCAAGATCCTTTTTGCCTGTGTGGGAGTGAGCTTTGCACTTATAAAGATATCCGCCTACTCCACCGTGGGACTCATCACCGATACTCCCAACGACCACAGCAGCTTCATGAACATTATGGAAGGCTGCTTCATGATCGGGGTGTTGTTTGCCTACTGGCTCTTCGGATGGTTTATCGACGGAGTCTTTGGCAGCTCCTGGCTGGATGTTTACTGGGTGCTGGCGGCCATTTCCGCAGCCGCCTTTGTTCTTCTCTTTTTTACGGATCTGGATGAAAGCCCCGTCAAAGAAGAGGTCACCAGCTTCAGCGAGAGTTTTGTGGAGATGGTGGCGCTGGTCAGGCTTCCACTGGTCTTATTTTTTATCCTGGGTGTATTTCTCTACGTCTATATTGAACAGGGTATTGGTACCTGGATGCCGACCTTTAACAACAAGATCCTCTATTTACCGGATGCGATGAGCGTACAGCTTACCAGCATTCTCGCGGCCACTACCGCTATCGGCCGGCTTTCCAGCGGTTTTATTATGAAGAAGATCCCCTGGTTCTGGGTCCTCGTGTTCTCCATCTCCGCGGCGATGGTATTGGTGATACTCGTACTGCCTCTTGCTGGCGGTATGGAACCTGGTCAGGTACAGAGCTGGGCCGAGGCTCCTTTCGCCGCCTACATCTTTCCGATGATCGGACTGTTCCTGGCTCCCATTTATCCAACGTTGAGTTCAACCGTGCTCTCAAAACTGCCCAAGGCCAAACAATCGGGTATGACCGGATTGATCGTGATTTTTTCTGCCCTGGGGGGTACCACCGGCTCTGTGATCACCGGATTTATCTTCGGGCGACTGGATGGAACCACCGCTTTTTACTTCACGCTGGTACCCATGGCCATCCTTTTACTCATTCTCTTTCCCTACCGCAAGTTTCAGAAGCGGCCAACTTTTGCCAACGAAATGGAGGGCGCAGAGTGAAATCTTACATACAGACCAGCGGCCCTCTGTTTGAAGCGGTACAGAAATCCGGGATCTTCCCGGATTCAAAGACATTTGTGGATTCGGTACCCCGAACCGACCCTATTAAAATAGACCAGTATTTCAGGGAGCAGTCGGGTAACGATAACTTTGATCTGAAGGCTTTTGTCGAATATCACTTCAGGGTCCCGGGCAAGCAGGATGAGGTGCCGGTTCCCAAGTTCGATAGCATGGATGAACACATAGCTCATCTCTGGGAAGTACTCAGCCGAAGCCCTGATGAGGAGGTATCGCCCCATTCCACACTGATCCCCCTGCCCCATCCTTACGTGGTACCGGGCGGACGTTTCCGGGAGATCTACTACTGGGACACCTACTTCACCTCCTTGGGGCTTGCAGAAAGCGGGCATATTGAGATGGTGAAAAACCTGGCCCGCAACTTCGGATATCAGATCATGCAGTTCGGCCATGTACCCAATGGAAACAGGGTGTACTATTTGAGTCGTTCACAACCACCCTTTACCGTGTTGCTGGTAGACCTTCTCACTCAATACGATGATCCCAACGCGTACAAAGAGTTCCTGCCGGCCCTGGAAAGGGAATACAGGTTCTGGACCGAAAAGCGATCGGTGGACATGGGCAACGGAATGATGATGACCCGCTACTATGATGACAACCCGGTGCCCCGTGAAGAGTCCTACCGGGAGGACTATGAACTTCAGGAAGGGCTCGATGAAGAATCCTCTGTACAGCTCATGCGCCATATTCGAGCTGCCTGCGAATCGGGATGGGATTTCAGCAGTAGGTGGTTCAGGGATCCGATGGACCTTTCCACCATCCGCACGGCCGATCTGTTACCGGTGGATCTCAACACGCTGATCTGGTACCTCGAGTCACGACTCGCGGAGTGGACCCAAAAGGATATGTATGCTGAAGCAGCAAAGCAGACCCGTTTTGCCTTTGATCAGTACTTCTGGAATCAGAAAGAGGGGTTTTATTTCGATTATGACTTCAAATCCGGGAACCAGACCCTGGAGTGGACTCTGGCAGCAGCCTACCCCCTGTTCCTGAAGATCGCGGAACCGAAACAGGCCGCACATGTGGCCGGACATCTAAAAGATAAATTCCTGAAGGCTGGAGGTATGGTCACAACGCTTCATGAAACGGGCCAGCAGTGGGATGCCCCCAACGGATGGGCTCCCCTTCAGTGGGTCTGTGTTCAGGGCTTAGTTAATTATGGGTACGATGAACTGGCCCGGGAGATCGCATCGCGGTGGGTCATGCTGAATGATTCCGTTTTCCAGCGCACCGGCAAGATGATGGAAAAGTACAATGTGGTGGATCTGTCGCTGCATGCCGGGGGCGGAGAGTATCCCCTTCAGGATGGTTTCGGATGGAGTAACGGAGTAGTGGTGGCAATGAAGAAGAAGTTTAACCTCTGATCATTCACCAAATACACTAAAGGTCTGGTCCGGCCTCATTGCTAACACTGCTTCCACCATGATATCAATCAGGTGATGCACATCTTTCATATGGCAGGTTTCCACCGGAGAATGCATATATCGAAGCGGAAGCGAGATAAGTGCGCTGGGAATCCCGGTCTGCTGATAAAAAATGCTGTCAGTATCGGTGCCGGTCCGCACGCTGGTAGCTTCGTGCTGCACTTCGATCTTCGCCTTTGCGCACACATCTTCCAGAAATTCCACCACCTTTGGATGATTGGCTCCTCCGTGCTGAAGAGTAGGGCCTTTGCCCATCTCCACCGTTCCGTGCTCTTTCTGATCGATACCCGGGGTATCTGTGGCATGGGTTACATCGGTGACCAGGGCCACATCCGGCATAAAGCGATAGCTCATCATACGCGCCCCGAATCCACCTACCTCTTCCTGCACCGAGTTGAGCGCGATCACATTTACTTTCAGATCTTTCTTTCGTTCGCTGATCTTTCGTAAGGCCTCCGCGATGATATATCCCCCGATCCGGTTATCGAGTGCACGGCCGGTAAGAATATCATCATTCAGGTATTCCAGGTCAGAAGCATAGGTGATCGGGTCTCCGATCTGGACCAGCTCTAAAGCTTCCTCTTTGGAGCTGACGCCGATATCCACATAGATCTCCTTCCAGGCGGGCTGCTTCCCGCCCCCGTTCTTATTGCTCTGCAGGTGGATGGCAGTATTTCCGGTCACCCCCACTACCCGGCCTCTTTTGTTGTGAATGAATACCTTCTTAGCCCGTGCGATGGTGGAGTCGCTCCCCCCCAGTTTGTTCACATACACAAAGCCGTTCTCGGTAATATGCTGAACCACCATGCCGATTTCATCGCAATGCGCTTCCAGCATCACCGTGGCTACATCCCCACTCGTGTTGATCTTGGCCGCGCAGGATCCGTAGGCGTCGGTTACCACTTCTCCGGCAAACTGATCTACATAATCTTTCCAAACCTGTACGCCGGATCGTTCATAACCTGTCGGACTTGGGGTGATCAGGAGATCTTCCAGAAATTCTTTTGGAGCAGCCTTAGCCATGTGAGATGTATTGGAGTTCAAAATTGGTGCGGAATATAAGAAAGACTTCGTTATTCGTTATTCGTTATTCGTTAAAGGTGAATTCTTTCCTTTGAGAATCAAATTGAATACCGCTTTCGTCACTCGTGTGAAAACAGCAATCCAGGGTCTTTTAAAGTTTAGGATCTCCGCCTTCGCGAGGATGACTTTTTAAAAACTCATCCCGGGTCCGATAATCCTGATTCTTAATTAGTATTTGATTCATTCTTAATTGATAATTCCCTCTCTAAGCCCTTACTTTGGGCCATGCTGAAACCACCCTATGACCCTGACTTCTTTTATCACTGGCATGAACTTACCGTCCGCTTCAGCGATGTGGATGCGCTGCAGCACGTTAATAACGCCGTGTTTAACACCTATCTGGAAGAGGCCCGGCTTCGGTTTCTGAATGAGTATTTCTCTATGCATGATGAGTTTCATGAGGGGCGTTCTTTTGTGATGGTGAAAGCCGTGATCGAATATCTGGGGCAGATCAAGTTTCCCGATCCTCTTCTGATCGGTACCGGCATCCTCAAAGTCGGGAACTCCAGCCTCACTGCCCTTCAGGCGATCTACAATGCCGATACGAAAAAGATACTGTGCGCTGCGGAATCTACCGGGGTCTGGTTCGATGTCAACAACCAGCGGCCGGTCAAACTCCCTGAGATCAAAAATCTGGACAGTATGCTCATCAAAAGCCCCGATCATGGATAAGAGCACCCGATATAAGATTTTCAACGATCCTATCCATGGGTTCATCACCATCCCGAAGGGACTGATCCTTCGACTGATCGACCATCCTTACGTTCAGCGCCTCCGGCGAATCAGACAACTTGGCTTGGGCTACCTGGTTTTCCCGGCGGCCGAACATTCCCGTTTTTCCCATGCCCTGGGTGCTCTGGAACTGGGTCAGCGCGTACTTAATAACCTGAAGGAGAAAGACACCACCATCAGCGACAAGGAGTATGAAGCCACCCTTATCGCGATTCTTCTCCACGATGTGGGACACGGCCCTCTTTCTCATACTTTAGAGCATTCGCTCATCAAAGACTTCAATCACGAGATGATGAGTCTGGCTATCATGCACGAGCTGAACAAAGAATTTGAAGGCGAACTGGATATGGCCATCGCCATTTTCACCAATCAGTACAAAAAGAAGTTCCTGCACCAGCTGATCTCCTCTCAGCTGGACCTGGACCGATTGGACTACCTTCGGCGCGACAGCTTCTTTACCGGTGTTTCGGAAGGCTCTGTCGGTATTAACCGCATCCTGAAGACCATGCGGGTATTCAAGGGGAATATCGTTATTGAAAAGAAAGGAATTTACGCGGTCGAGAACTACATCATTGCCCGCCGGTTGATGTATATGCAGGTATATCTGCACAAAACGGTTTTAAGTGCAGATGCGCTGCTTCGCAACATCTTCAAGAGGGTGCGGCATCTCATCGATTCAGGATCGGATCTTCCCTTCGCCTCCGAAAACCTGCGGTATTTTCTGGTGGAGCAACCTTCTGCAAAAAAGAAACTCACCAAGAAAATGATCCGGGCTTATGCACAGCTGGATGATCATGATGTGTATCTGAGTATCAAGTTCTGGGCGGAACATTCTGACCGGATCCTCTCCGATCTGTGTAACCGGTTCCTGAACCGCTCTTTATTCCGCACCACCTTTTTTGATAAGGCACCCACCGGGCAGCAGACGGAGAAACTCCTGAAAGACACCAAAAAGCAGTTGAAGCAATCAGGCCTGCCCTACGGCGACGACAGCCTTCAGTACTACTACAGCTTTGACCGCAGCTATTCCGAAGCTTACAAATACAAGAATGAGAGCATCTGGATCCTGGATGAAGATCATGCCATCGAGTTCTCCAAAGCCGCGGATACCAAGAACATCCTCGCCCTCACCGAGCCGGTGGTCAAGCACTACTGTGTGCATCTGAAAGAGATTAGTTTTTAGACGGGCTTATCTTTTCTCTTCTCTGTCATTTCGTACCTTCAAACCACGTGAGAAATCTAAAGAGTTTCTAAACAGTACACTAGAATTCTCAGTCGGGAAGCTCCTTCCAAATAACAAAAAAGAATCAGAATCCTGATCCCTTAGCTGGCGGACGGGATGAAGTACTTACTCAGGCCCGTTCGTACTCAATAAAGGCCAGCTCGTCAGTTTCCCGCCGGTCGGTCTCTATCCAGGTGTCCCCGATCTCGTCCCGGTATTCCGGGAAGTAGGTATCGCCCTCATATTCTTTCTTGATCAGCGTTACGATCATCTTATCGGCCTGACCGATGGCCTCCCGGTACAGCACTCCCCCGCCAATGATATACACCTTATCGTCTTCCACGGCATCCAGGGCCTCTTCGAGCGAGGTGTAGCTATCCACATGATCGTACGTGCGCGAACGGGATAACACGATGTTCTTTCGTCCGGGAAGCGGGATCTCGTTCAACTCTTCAAATACCCCTCTACCCATGATCATAGTGCCGCCCATGGTGGTATTCTTGAAATGCTGAAGGTCTTCCTTGTATCGCCAGGGCAACCCTCCGTCTTTCCCGATCACCAGGTTCGGATCGTGAGCCACCACAATGATCATCTCTGCCACTACACCGCCACCTCAAAACGGATCACCGGATCGGGATCGTAGTTTTCCAGCGTAAAGTCATCAAAGGTGAGCTCATCGATCGGCTTATTGGCGATCTTCAGGGTCGGCAGGGGCTTGGGTTTCCTCTTCAACTGCTCTTTGAGTCCCTCCACATGGTTTTCATAGATATGAGCATCCACAATGGTGTGGGCAAAAGTGCCGGGCTCCAGGCCTACCTCCTGAGCAATAGCCATCGTTAAGGCCGAGTAGCATGCCAGGTTAAAGGGGATGCCCAGCGCGATATCCCCGGATCGCTGAGTCAGGTGGCAGTTCAGCCTGCCGTTGGCTACGTTAAAGATATACATGATATGGCAGGGCGGCAGTCCCATTTCTGGAAGCAGTCCCGGATGCCATGCACTCACCACGATCCGTCGGCTGTTTGGGTTGGTCTTGAGTAAGTGGATGGCGCGCTGTACCTGATCAAATTCCTTGCGCACCCAGGTCTCATGCTCAATGGTGCAGCCGTCCCCTTCAAGCTTCACGGTGTCTTTTTCCAGGTACGGGAAACGCCGCCAAAGCACCGGGTATATCGGGCCTACATATCCGTCCTCATCGGCCCAGGCATCCCAGATATGACAGTCATTCTCATCCCGGAGCCATCGAATATGGTCCTCTCCCCTCAGATACCAAAGCAATTCCAGGATAACGGACCGGAAATAAACTTTCTTGGTGGTGAGCAGCGGAAAACCTTCAGAAAGATCCACTTTATAAAATTCGGCGAAGTTAGAGATCGTATCGGTTCCGGTTCGGTTTTCTTTGCGCACCCCGTTTTCCAGTACGCTTTTCACCAGATCGTGATATTGCTTCATAGATTGCTTGTCGTTTTACAGTAGTATTCCTCGGAGCAGAAAAACTGCGATGGTAAAATAAATAATGATTCCCCCTACATCCACCAAAGTTGCAACAAAAGGTGCGGAAGTCACGGCCGGGTCCAGCCCTATCTTGTTCAGTATAAAAGGAAGCATCGCTCCTATGATGTTTCCAAAAAGTACGATCAGCAGCAGGCTTAACCCTACCACAACGGCTTTCATCACCAGAGCGAGATCCATGGGGTCCCCGTCGATGATCCCCCACGATATCAGCGTGGCGAAACCCATTATGCCCAGAAGAGTGCCCAGCAGCAGACCCGAGGTCATTTCCCGCAAAAAGATGGCCTTCCACCCTTCCGACTTAATATCATCCGTAGCCAGCGCCCGGATGATGAGCGTAGCGGCCTGTGAACCGGAATTACCCCCGCTCGAGATCAGCAAGGGCACAAAATACGAGAGCAGGACGATCTCCTGAAGTACATGCTCATATCCGCTCATGGTCAGGGCAGTGATGATCTGCCCCACAAAAAGCACGATCAGCCAGCCCAGCCTCTTTTTTACCATCTCAAAGATAGGCGTCTGGGAATAGTAATTATCCAGGGCGTCCATACCGGCCATCTTCTGCATATCCTCGGTGGTCTCTTCCTCCGCCACATCGATCACGTCATCCACAGTTACAATGCCCACGAGGATACCATCGGAATCCACCACCGGCAGAGCCACCCTGTCGTACTTGGCAAACATCTTAACGGCTTCTTCCTGATCGTC
The DNA here is from genome assembly GCA_965267385.1 of Balneola sp. Lineage (GTDB taxonomy): Bacteria > Bacteroidota > Rhodothermia > Balneolales > Balneolaceae > Balneola. The sequence continues at coordinate 1,027,374 of OZ253957.1, read as the reverse complement.
AAATGCCATAAGCGCTTCAAAAGAACGGTCCATGAGCGATTCGATCAGGTCCTCAGGATCAGCCAGGATCAGTTCTGTCAGGCGGAGGTCATCGATCAGGTATTCTTTATCGTCCACCACGTAGATCCGGTTGAGCGTCTCAGCGACTTCCGCATATTTCCGGATGTGCCTCATGCTTCGTTCTATGGTCCAGTCCGACTTCACCCGTACATAGCGCGGCGTCATCAAACGCCCGATACTTTCTTCCGGATAGCCCAGCAGCTTTTTGATCTGCTTCTGATCCTCCAGATTCATGGAGTTGATCACCCGCTGGGTAAGGTGGCCCGGCAGCTCCTCCATCAGCGCCACCTGTTCATCAGGTTCCAGATTGTCCATCACATCGGAAAGCTGCTGCTTATTGAATAACTCAAGCAGCTCAATTCCTTTTGAGGAGGGCAGATACGCAAATACATCGGCGGCGATGGGCTTTTTAAGCAGCCGGAAAACAACAACGGCCACTTTGCCTTCCAGTTCCAGCAGCATTTCCGCGATATCGGCAGGCGGGACATCTGCCAATACGTCTTTGAGTGCCACCCAGTCTTTTGCCCGGATAAGCTCGTCAAATTCAGGTTTTATGAGTTGTGCCAACATGGTTCCTGCCCGATGGGTTTTAGCGCTGGAGGACGGGCTAAGAATCGGGGTAAATCAGCCAAAAAACAAATAATATAGCTTAGCTTCCGAGAGTTTTAAGTGCCTTTTGCGCGGCTTTCTGTTCAGCACGTTTTTTACTTTTTCCTTTCCCGGTGCCCAGCTCTTTGCCGTCCACCCAAACCTTGATCTCGAATACTTTATCGTGCCCGGGGCCCGATTCACCGATCAGCTCATACCTGGGCAGCGGCATCTTGTTGGCCTGGGTGTACTCAAGCAGGGCGCTTTTGTGATTGTCCACGGTATTCACCAACTCTTCGAAATCCACGTTGTCACGGATCACCCGGTCCACGAAGGCGTATGCTTCGGGGTATCCCCTGGTGATGTATATAGCGGCTATGATCGATTCGAATGCGTCGGCCAGTATACTTTTCGAGACCTCCGACCGGTGTTTTGTTTCTCCCAGCTCCAGCAGCTGATCCATCCCGAGAGCGATGGTAAAATCGGCAAGGGTGTCGCCGCGGACTAACTTCGCGCGAATCCTGGTAAGGAAGCCTTCGTCCTTCTTCGGATATTTCTGGAAAAGGATCTCTGCCGCGATCAGGTCGAGTACCGCATCCCCTAAGAATTCCAGCCGCTCGTAGGAATCGTAGGATTTGTATTTTTCCTGCGCGAGCATAGAGCGGTGACGCAGGGCCTTTAAAAACAGCGAAGGATCATCGATACGAATACCGATGATCCTTTCTAAATTTCTGATTCTGTCTCTGGATTCAGGTCCAAGTGTCTTCTTGCCCTTAAATAAAGACCGAAACCATGAAGCCATCGGTCTTTAGCCCTTGAATTTCTTGAATACCAGCGTGGTGTTGTGGCCACCGAAACCGAATGCATTGTTCAATGCATAGTTGATGTCGCGGGCCTCGGCTTCATTGGCCGTGTAATTCAGGTCACATTCCGGATCCTGATTGAAGATATTGATCGTTGGGGGTACCAGGTCGTGATAGGTAGCCAGCAGCGCGGCCAGCGATTCAATAGCTCCGGCTGCACCCAGAGTGTGGCCCGTCATCGACTTGGTCGAGTTCAGGTTGATCTTCCTGGCGTGGTCTCCGAAAACTTTTTTGATGGAGTTGGTTTCCGCCACATCACCCAGAGGCGTTGAGGTACCGTGCATATTAATGTGGTCCACATCTTCCGGCTTGATACCGGCCGATTCCAGTGCCTGATTCATCGCCAGCATCACTCCTCCTCCTTCCGGATCGGGAGCCGTAATGTGGTAGGCGTCTGATGAAAATCCATAGCCAACGATCTCCCCATAGATACGCGCCCCGCGCTTGACCGCCGACTCCATCTCTTCCAGGAAGAGGATACCGGAACCTTCACCAAGCACAAAGCCGTCCCGGTCCTTATCGAAAGGCCGGGAAGCCGTTTGGGGGTCATCGTTACGGGTACTCATGGCTTTCAGCGCGTTGAAGCCGGTAATGCCTATGCGGGTCACCGGTGCTTCCGAGCCACCCGTAATGGCCATATCGCACTGTCCGTAACGAATGGCATCGTATGCTGCGCCGATATTATTGGACCCTGTCGCACAGGCTGATACTACGCAATAGTTCGGGCCCCTAAAGCCGTATTTGATCGAAATATGGCCCGGAACCAGATCGGGAATAAGCATCGGGATAAAGAAAGGCGATACCCCTCTTGGTCCGTTTTCATGAAACGAAACCGATTGCTCATAAAACGTTCTCATACCTCCGATACCACTTCCCACGATAACAGCAACCCGATCCTTATCGATAGCTTCCAGGTCAATTTTACTGTCCTGAATAGCCTCTTCCGTGGCAATGAGGGCGTACTGCTGAACATCATCCAGACGACGTGCTTCCCGACGGTCAAAATACCTGGACTGGTCGTAGTCGTCTATGTGGGCAGCAAAGGTGGTAGCGAAACCGGTGGTATCAAAACGTTCGATGGTTTTGGCACCGCTTTTGCCCGATATTAATCCGTTCCAGAAATCAGGAGCGCTTTTACCAATAGGGGTAAAAGCGCCGATTCCTGTGACAACAACTCTGCGTGTAGTCATAAAATAGTGAGTAAGTAATTAGGAGAGTTTTCCCTGCAGATAGGTAACTGCATCGCCAACAGTGGCAATGTTTTCAGCATCTTCATCAGGAATACTCAGATCGAATTCTTTTTCGAATTCCATGATCAGCTCCACTGTATCAAGAGAGTCTGCACCCAAATCATTTGTGAAGTTTGCATCCGCAGTTACTTCAGACTCATCCACACCGAGCTTGTCGATGATGATGTCTTTTACTTTAGCTTCTACATCTTGTGACATATCGTTTCCTTAAGGTTATTTGATAGTTAGATTAATGTACATTGAAAAGAACTTAAAAATTCATTCAGGCATGTGCAACAAGAGCTACATGGCCATGCCGCCATCCACCCGGATGGTTTCACCGGTGATATAACTGCTCATATCGGAGGCCAGAAATGCCACCGCATCAGCAACTTCATGGGCGTCGCCTGCCCTGCCCAGCGGAGTTTCGGCTTTGATGCCTTCCAGCACCTTTTCGTCCAGCTGGTCTGTCATGTCCGTCAATATGTATCCGGGAGCTATTACGTTCGCTCGGATGTTACGGGAAGCCAGCTCCTTGGCGTACGACTTGGTAAAACCGATAATACCCGCTTTTGAGGCGGAATAATTACTTTGGCCCGCGTTACCGGAAAGTCCCACCACCGAACTGATATTGATGATGGAGCCTCCGCGGTTTCTCATCATGGGCCTGGCAGCGGCTTTGGAGTAATTGAAGATACTCTTCAGGTTGGTGGTGATCACGTCGTCCCACTGCTCTTCGCTCATGCGCAGAATGAGGTTATCTTTAGTGATACCCGCGTTGTTTACCAGCACATCAAGCTTCCCCCACTCTTCGGTGATGGCGTTGATCACTTCTTCGGCCTGAGCAAAATCTACGGCATCGGCCTGGAAGGCTTTAGCTTTGCGCCCCATCTTCCCGATCTCAGCTACCACTTCATTCGCGGCGTCCGCAGAACGGGCGTAGGTTATGGCCACATCCGAACCTAGTTCGGCCAGCTTCATGGCAATAGATCGTCCGATACCACGGCTACCGCCGGTTACTAAACTCGTTTTTCCTTCTAATGTTAGCGACATAATCGTTCCTTATTGATGACCTGAAATTTCTGCTTTTCGATTGGTACGCTTCACCAGTCCCTGCAGTACCTTACCGGGACCAACTTCGATGAAGCTGTCCGCCCCGTTTTCCATCATATTCTGAAGGGTCTGAGTCCAGAGTACCGGATTCATAAGCTGGTTCAGCAGGTTCGAGCGTATCTCTTCCGGATCGCTGGTTGGTTCAGCGGTATAGTTACTGTAGATCGGGCAGACCGGAGTTTGAATCTCCAGCTTTTCCAGTGACTCTTTCAGCCCGTCAAAGGCAGGCTGCATCAGCGAAGAATGAAAAGCACCGGATACCGGCAGCATCATGGCCATCCGGGCACCACCTTCCCTGGCCAGTTCCACAGCTTTCTCCACGGCTTCCACAAAACCGGAGATCACAAGCTGACCCGGACAGTTGTAATTGGCTGCTATCACTTCTTTGCCGGTCAGATCGGTAGCTTTTGCACAAAGTTCCTCGACCGCTTCATCTTCCATCCCGATAATGGCGGCCATGGTCCCCGGGTTGGACTCTCCGGCGGCCTGCATTAACCCGCCACGGCGACGCACGATCTTCAGCGCATCTTCAAAGCCCACCGCCTCACAGGCAACCAAGGCTGAAAATTCACCCAGGCTGTGTCCGGCTACCATATCAGGATGGGCATCCAGAGTGTGGTAAAGCGCTACCGAATGAAGAAAAATGGCGGGCTGCGTAAACTCGGTTTGCTTTAATTTCTCTTCCGGCCCTTCAAACATGATGGCCTTGAGGTCGAATCCCAACACATCATTCGCGCGGTCAACCAGCGCTCTGAACCGCTCATCATTTTCATAATGGGACTGACCCATCCCCACAAACTGTGAACCCTGTCCTGGAAATAAATAGGCACTACTCATTACTTCATCCCCCACTTCAGATAAATGGCACCCCACGTGAATCCACCGCCAAAAGCGGCAAGGATCAGGTTATCGCCGTAATTCAGTTTCTCTTTCCAATCGTACAGACACAGCGGAATAGTCGCCGCGGTGGTATTTCCGTACTTATCAATATTGATCATGACCTTTTCGTTGGACAAGCCCATGCGATTGGCCGTGGCGTCAATGATTCTGAGATTGGCCTGATGGGGAACCAGCCACGCTACATCCTCGGGATCCAGGTTATTCTTTTGCATGATCTCAAGCGATACATCCGCCATGCCCATGGTGGCTTTCTTGAAGACCGCCCGGCCATCCTGAGAGATATAGTGCTGTTTTTTCTCCACCGTTTCCTTGGTCGCTGGATTCCGGCTTCCGCCCGCATGCTGATACAGGCTGCACTGGACATCCCCTTCGGTGTAGTGAATCTGATCGATGAGCCCGGTTCCGTCCGTTGATTCTTCAAGAAGCACCGCGCCGGCACCGTCTCCGAACAAGATGCTGGTCGTGCGATCCTCATAGTCCAGTATGGAACTCATTTTATCAGCCCCGATCACGAGTACCTTTTCCGCCCTTCCCGCTTCGATATACATAGCGCCGGTGCTCAGGGCATAGAGGAAGCCGGAGCAGGCAGCTGACAGATCAAAGGCGAAGGCTTTGGTGGCTCCGATCATATTCTGAACAAGACAGGCCGTGGCAGGAAACATGTAATCCGGAGTCACGGTGGCAAGAATTACCAGGTCCACTTCTTCGGGCTTTACGCCTGCCTCTGTCAGAGCTTCCTTTGCCGCTTCCGCCCCCATATAAGCAGTAGCTTTGTCAGGGTCTTTGAGTATTCTTCGCTCTTTAATACCGGTACGGGTTCGAATCCATTCATCGCTGGTATCCATGATCTTTTCCAGCTCAAAATTGGTCATCCTGAATTCAGGTAAAAAATGCCCTACCGAAGTTATTTTCGCTCTTTTTACTTCCATAAAATGGGTTTATCAGTTTAGAGATGCGACAATCTTGCCATTAACATCGTTATGGATGCAACGCACGGCATTCTTGATCATATTTTTAATTGCAAGAGGGGAACTTCCGCCGTGACCTACAACACTTACCCCGTTAACCCCGAGGAATGGGATACCTCCTACCCTTTCATAGTTGAAAGGAGCAAGCGCTGATTTTAAGATCTTCTGAGTTGTTACCACGTCATCCACATCCACCTGCATTTTAGAAATGGCCATCTCCACCATTTTAGCAAGGGTTTGCGGGATGGACTCACCGAATTTCAACAGGATGTTGCCCACCAATCCGTCTGTGAGGTAAACATCCGCCTTACCGGAAAGCACGTCTCTGCCTTCCACATTGCCGATGAAACCGGGCAGGTCCCGGATGTGTTTGAAAATTTCTTTCAGCTCGTCGGTGCCTTTTTCCGGTTCTTCACCAACATTCAGAAGGCCCACCTTAGGTTCATCGATCCCCATGATGTGTTTACAGAACACCTGCCCCATAATGGCAAACTGATGCGCCAGTTCGGGCTTGATCTCCAGGTTGGCACCGGCATCAACAAGGATGCGGAAACCTTTGATGGTGGGATAGTAGGAAGCGATGGTCGGGCGCGCTACTCCTTGCAGCCGGCCGAGGATGAGTGTGGATGCGGCCAGCAGCGCACCGGTATTACCGGCACTTACAAAAGCCTGGCATTCACCGGCTTTGTGAAGGCCCATACCGACCACAATTGATGATTGCTGCTTGTTCTTAATGGCTGAGGAAGGAGATTCGTCCATACCCACTACTTGCGGGGCGTCCTGGATGTGAATGCGGGCTTTGTCATATTCCCTGCCTTCGAGTTCCTGCCTGATCGATTGCTCAGGACCGATCAGCAGTATCTCCAGTTCAGCATTATCCTGAAGGGCCAGAAGCGACCCTTCTACCGGATTTTTGGGAAAATAATCTCCGCCGGCTGCATCAACTGCAACAATCATTGAAATGTATTTTAGTTAGCTGCTTTCATCACCTGACGACCGCGGTAGAATCCGCACTCATCGCATGCATGATGGTAACGATGCAGAGCTCCGCAGTTCGAACATTTAGCCAGAGTCACGTCAGAGATGGCGTGGTGTGCACGGCGCTTGTTTTTGCGGGCATTTGAGGTCTTTCGCTTAGGATGTGCCATTGTTTCCTTTCGTTATTTCTTTAATTCTTTCAATGCTTCCCATCTTGGATCCATGGCTTCCTCTTCATCCTCAGGAATTTCACCAAACTGTTGATTCAGAAATTCCCTGGGGTTGCCATCTTCATCCAGAAAACGGGGATGTAATTTCTTTACCGGAAGATCGAGCATGATCGTGTCACGTACATCCTGCTCGAGGTCTATCTGTCTGGAGCTCAGATCAAAATTCCTGATCGCGCCATGTTCATCTGCCGATTCTTCCACCTTTTCGGCTTTGTAAAGCACTTCATAGTCACGGCTGACGGGATATCTGAAAGTATCCAGCGATCGGTCGCAAATAAGCTCTACTTCCGCATCCAGGTGAAACTGAACCCTGATGAATTGAGGGGCCCGGTAAAAATCGAACCGGACTTCAGCGCCCAGAAAAGGGATGTCCCCCAGTTCCAGGTCTTCAGAACCTAATTGAACGGTTCTTTTGCTTTGGCCTTCAGGAATTTCAAAGATCTTAAACTTCAACATATAGGGTCTCCGTTACAGCTTGCAAATATAAGGATAATCCCTGTGGAGTACAATCAATTAAACAGGCCGAAAAGGCGGGTCTCCACCTGCTCTACGATCTTTCCCATATCCTCCTGATCATTCACAAAATCCAGATCGTCGGTCTCGATAATGAGCTTATCATGCGGATAGCGATCGATCCAGTCTTCGTACAGGCGATTCAGCCGCTCCAGATAATCAATGCGAATGGTATTCTCATAATCTCTGCCCCGCTGCTGGATCTGCTTTACCAGGGTGGGCACCTGTGCCCGCAGGTAGATCAGAAGGTCAGGTGGCCGCAGGTAATGGCTCATCTCACGGAAAAGAGCTTCATAGTTTTTAAAATCCCGGTCACTCATCAGGCTCATTTCATGCAGGTTTTTCGCAAAGATCTCCACATCTTCGTAGATCGTGCGGTCCTGGATGAGGCTTACATCATTCTCCAGCATTTCTTTCTGATGGCGAAAGCGGCTGGACAGGAAATAGATCTGAAGGTTAAAGCTCCATCGCCTCATGTCTTCGTAGAAATCGGCCAGGTAAGGGTTGTCGTCCACCGACTCATAAAAAGCCTCCCACCCGAAATGCTTGGAAAGCAAACCCGTAAGTGATGATTTGCCCGCCCCGATATTTCCGGCAACGGCGATGTATTTCGACTTCGGTTTTTCCTGTTCAGACATAGATCGTTTATGATTCTTTACCCAGCAAACGGTACATCGCTTTTTTGTAATCTTCAACACCGGGCTGGTTGAAAGGATTTACTCCCAGGCTGTACACAAAAACCCCCGTCATCAGCTCAAAAAAGTAAATCAGCGCTCCGATATTTTGCTCATTCAGCGCTTCAATGGTAATATTTATGATGGGAACCCCGCCCTCGCTGTGCGCCTCTTCAGTTCCTATTCTCGCTTTGGTATTGATGTCATGGAATGATTTACCTGCCAGGTAATTCAATCCGTCGCCGTCCCCTTCCATTTCATTCACTTTGATGGTTGAAAAGGGTTTCTTCACGATAATGAAGGTTTCCATGAGCGAACGGGTGCCCTGCTGAATGAACTGGCCCAGACTGTGAAGGTCGGTCGAGAAAGAAGCCACGGTCGGAAAAATTCCTTTTCCTTCCTTTCCTTCGCTTTCACCGAGCAGCTGCTGGATCCAGCCGCCAAAAGAACGCAACTCCGGCTCAAAACAGGAAAAGATATCGATGGTATATCCTTTCTCGTGGAGGGCATACCGGAGTGCCGCGTATTCCAGCACCTCCTCCGCGTCTTCCTCAAAGGCATTGTAGGCGCTCACAGCTCCATAAAAAAGGGTTTTGATATCGATACCGGCCACTGCTATAGGCAGCAGACCCACCGGGGTAAGGACGGAAAACCGGCCGCCCACGTCATCGGGGATCACGAATTTTTTGTATCCCTTTTGTTCGATCTGGTCATTCAGTACTCCCCCCTCTTCACTGGTGGTGCAGATGATCCGTTCAGAGGCGTCCTCATATTGTTCTTCCAGCAATTTCCGCAGCAGACGAAAAGACAGCGCGGTCTCCAGGGTGGTTCCCGATTTGGAGATCACATTTACATAGACACTTTTTTGTGATCCGTCTGCATTCGGAGCCTTCAGATAGTCCAGAAGATCCTCCAGGTATTTACCTCCCATATGATGACCGGCGTACACCACCTCGACGCCCCGATTCCTGAAATGAGGGCTCAAGGCATCAATGACCGCCTTGGCCCCCAGGTAGGACCCGCCGATTCCGCATACCACAAAAACGTCTGCTTTGCTTCGAATGGTTCTTGCCAGTTCATCGATCTGATCCAGAAGAGCATCGTTGGGTCCGGCCAGCATATCGCGCCATCCCAGCCATTCCGCACCCAGACCCGTTTTGGTCTTTAACTGTTCTAAAGCCTGGGCGGCCTTCAGTTTTGCTGAAATGCACTCTTGGTCCGTGATAAATGAACGGGCATTGCTTATATCTGATGAAATCATGCTATCGTAAAACTCTTGCTAAGTCCAGAAGTGAATAGTCGAGATCTTTCTTTTTGGCTACCGCCACTCTCAGTGGGGTGATCTTCAGGGTATTGTTGACAATTCCCACCATGATCTCGGAATGACCTTCCAACAGCACTTTAACGGCTGAAGACCCCAGCCGGCTGGCCAGAACACGATCGTGGGCTGACGGTGCGCCTCCACGCTGAATGTGACCGAGGATACACACCCTCATATCGTACTGCTCAAAATCGGGGCGGATCTTATCGGCCAGCTTAATGGCTCCCCCGGTTTCATCTCCTTCCGCAACTATGACCAGACTACTCCGAACCTGCTCCTTCAGCATGTTCTTGAGCTGAGACTTGATCTCTTCCACATTCGTGAGTTCTTCCGGAAGCAGTACCAGTTCTGCGCCACAGGCTATACTGGTCTCCAGTGCGATGAAGCCCGCATCGCGCCCCATCACCTCCACCAGGAACATACGCTCATGGGCGTCGGCGGTATCCCGGATCTTATCGATCGCGTCCAGTGCGGTATTCAGTGCGGTATCATACCCGATGGTCTCATCGGTTCCCACAATGTCGTTATCGATGGTGGCCGGTATCCCCACCACATTGATATCATGTTCGTTGCTGAAGATATTTGCTCCGGTAAAGGTGCCGTCCCCCCCGATACACACCAATGCATCGATATTATATTTTTTTAGGTTCCGGGCCGCTTTGGCGCGCCCTTCCTTCTTGCGAAAGTCTTTTGAGCGGGCCGACTTAAGAATGGTACCTCCCCGCTGTATGATATTGGAGACGGAGTGGGTGCCCATCTCCTGAATCTCATCGTTGATAAGTCCCTGATATCCGTGCCAGATACCATACACTTTGATATCATGGCGTGCTGCTGTCCTTACTACTGCACGCACCGCGGCGTTCATTCCCGGAGAGTCCCCTCCACTGGTTAAAACCCCGATGGTTTTAATCTCTTTCAAATTTGTTGACATCTTTAATTTTCGATAAGTGTGAGTGAGTGAATGGCTTCAAATATTTGTAGTAATTATTAACTAAATTTAAAGCCGTTCAAGAATAAGAAAATTTCAACACATTTGATGGCCGAACCCAAATCCCTTCCAACCATTAACTCGGAAACGGTTTCAAGAAAAACGCTTAAAGAAATCACTGCCCCGGTATCCGGAAACCTGAGTGAATTCCGGGGCTTTTTTAAGGAAACCATTCGCTCAGATGTGTTTTTGCTGGACCAGATCATTCGCTATCTGCTTCGCCAGAAAGGGAAAGAATTACGGCCTACCCTTGTGTTTATGACGGCCAACCTCTTCGGGGAGATCAACGAACGAAGCTATGTGGCCGCGACCATGATCGAATTGCTTCATACCGCTACCCTGATCCACGATGATGTGGTGGACGAAGCCGATACAAGACGGGGTTTTGTGAGTATCAACAAGATTTGGAAGAACAAAGCGGGTGTACTGCTGGGCGATTACCTGCTCTCAAAGGGCCTGCTCATTGCCCTTGAAAATGAAGAATACCAGCTGCTCAAGGTGCAGTCGCGCGCCGTTCAGAAGATGAGTGAAGGCGAACTTCGCCAATTCAAAACGGCCGGACTCTTCAACATGACGGAAGAGCGGTATTTCCAGATCATATCAGAAAAAACGGCCAGCCTCATTTCAACCTGCTGCGAGTGTGGCGCTGTATCCGCCACCGACGATACGGAAATGCATAAACTGATGTCAGAGATCGGGATGTGCATCGGCATCGCTTTTCAGATCCGGGACGATCTCTTTGATTACGGAATGTATGATATCGGGAAGCCCAAGCGCAATGACATTCAGGAACGTAAAGTCACGCTACCCCTCATAAAAGCCCTGGATACCGCCGACCGAAAGGAAGCTTCTCACTACCGGGCTCTGATGAAGAAAAGAAAGAAGAGCCGCTCCGATGTGGATGAGCTGGTGCGTTTTGTTCATGAGAGCGGCGGCATCGATAAGGCCAGGGAAGCGATGTACGAATACGCCAATAAGGCGATCGCGGGGCTCGGCCGGCTCCCTGATTCAAAGGTAAAAGAAGATTTTGTGGATCTCATTCACTATGTAATTACCCGAAAGAAATAATGACGGTACCCAGTCACGTTTTTATTTCGGATGTGCACCTCGGTGCGTTCAGGGGAGAAGCCAAAAAGAGCGTGGAGTCTGACCTCATCGCTCTTATCCGCTACTGTACGGAGCATCGCGTCCGGCTGAGTATCCTGGGAGACCTCTTCGACTACTGGATGGAGTTTCCTGACCAACAGTACGTCCCCGATACAGGCGCTGAGGTGCTGGATGTCTTTGAAGAATACAACCGCAGGGTACAGCCTGCGCTCTACATCACCGGGAACCACGATAACTGGACCTTCGGCCATTTTGAGGAGCGCGGGTTTGACGTGGAGCCCGGCTTCAGGATACTGAATATCGACGATCAGAAGGTGTTCCTGATGCACGGAGACGGAAAATACCGGGGTGGTAACCGGCTTCATTATACCGGACTCCATGCCCTGCTGCGCAACCAGCGTTTCATTTCCGCCTACCAGAAGCTTTTTAGGCCGGAACTTGCCCTCCGCATCATGAAAAGTTTTTCTCATTCTACCAGTAAAGTGGACCGGAGAGATCTGTTCCCCCTCAACAATCAGGCGGAGCTTATTCTGGAAACCATGGACGTGGACTGGGTCATCATGGGGCATGACCATTTACCGCGCCGGGAAACATTTGCCCTGGGTTCGTATATAAATACCGGTACGTTCTTCAGCCACCGGACTGTGGCAGTTCATAACAATTCGGGTTTTGGCCTCGTTAAGTGGAGAGCATCTGGCAAAGATTTTGTACCTTTGAAAGAATCAACAACGGCTGTATGAGTAAAGGTAACGACCCCATCGATCATCAACGATACTTCAATGATCCGGAATACCGGAAGCAGATCCTGGCCGAGCGCAAAGAAAAAGAACGCCGGAAAGCTGAGGAAAAGAAAGAGCAATCCAGGCCGGAATTGTCTGAACTGAAAAAGAAGATCTACATCTGGGGAGGGAGCATCGCTGCCGTGTTCTTACTGGCGATCGGCGGATATGTGTATTACCTGTTCCAGGGGCTGCCCTCCATCCAGGAACTGGAAAATCCCGAGACCTATATTGCCTCTGAGGTTCGCAGCCGCGACGGGGTAGTTCTAGATAAGTATTTTACCGAGAATCGCACCTGGGTTCCCTACGATCAGATCTCACCCCATGTGATCGATGCGTTGGTAGCTACCGAAGATCATCGCTTTTACGACCACTGGGGAATGGATATGATCCGTACGCTGGCCATCCCCTATCATATTTTGACCGGAAATCCCCAGGGAGGGTCCACCCTCAGCCAGCAGCTGGCCCGGAACCTCTACAAAAAGATCGGGCTGGCATTTTCTATTTCCAGAAAGTTCAAAGAAATGATCACCGCTGTTCAGATCGAGCGAAATTACACCAAGCGGGAGATCATTGAGATGTACCTGAATACGGTGGAATACCCGAACAGTACCTTTGGTATCGAAGCCGCTTCGCAAACGCACTTCAATAAGCCGGCCAGAGAACTCACTATTTCTGAGGCAGCCACCCTCGTCGGTTCCGTTAACGCTATTTACAGGTATAACCCCCGGCTGTTTCCCGAGCGCTCCAAACAGCGCAGGGATATCGTACTGTATCTGATGGCTCAGAAAGGATTTATTGATCAGGACCTGAAAGAACGGCTTCAGTCTGAGCCCATCGAACTGGATTATCAGCCCCCTTCAAAAGCAGGCAGGGTAAGCCGTTATTTCGGGGAGTATGTCCGGCAGAAAGTATCCGGCTGGGCTGAAGAGAACGGCTACGACATTTATGAAGACGGGCTGGTCATTTATACCACGATCGACTCCAGGTTACAGCGCCACGCAGAACGGGCGCTCAGGACCAAGCTGGATTCCCTGCAGACGATCTTTGAGGCCGAGTGGACCACCGAAGGCAGCGGTGAGTACATGGACCGGCTTTGGGAAAAATACCCTCAGTTCAAAGACAGCTTCCTCAGGGATACCGACGAATATAAAAACGGCTTCCAGAAATGGGACACCAAGATCGAGCGTGTGGTACTCGACAGCCTGAAAGCTGACTCCATGTTCGTGGATTCGGTCATGAAATCCCGCACCCGCCTGGAAGCAGGCTTCGTGGCCATTGATCCGACCAACGGGAATGTTCTGGCGTGGGTAGGAGGATCGAATTACGGCAATGTGCAGTTCGATCATGTGTACCAGTCCAAACGCCAGGCCGGCTCTACTTTTAAGCCCTTTGTGTATGCCGTTGCTATTGACAACGGATATAAGCCTTATCACAAGTTCTCCAAGTTCCCCACTACCTTCAGGGACCGGAACGGAAATACCTGGAACCCGAAGGATGAGTCCATTCCCGACGGGCCTGAAATGGTTCCCCTCCGGCAAGCCCTGGCACGCAGTATGAATAACGTTACGGTGCGCCTGCTTCCTGAAATTGCCGGTGCTCCCGGAACCAATAAGCTGTGGGAACTGGACCCGGCGGCGCGGAAGATCAAAGAGATGGCCTCTAATCTGGGAATTGATATGAGCAATACTCCCGCCTACCCTTCCATCGCGCTGGGAACGGCGGAGGTCTCGTTGCTCGAGCTTACATCCGCGTACACTACCTTTGCCAATAACGGCGTCCACATCGACCCTATCGCCATTACCCGCATTGAGGATAAAGAAGGAAACATTCTGGTCGAATACTATCCCGAATACCGCCAGGAAGTGATCAGCCCGGAGACGGCCTACATCATGGTGGATATGATGCGGGGAGTGATACGAGGCGGGGATGGCTATAACGGAACCGGGGTCAGACTACGGAATATCTATGGCGTACGACAGGATGTGGCCGGTAAAACCGGAACTACGCAGAACTCAGCCGACAACTGGTTTGTCGCCATGATGCCCCATATCGTGATGGGAGCCTGGGTAGGGGGCGAAGACCGGCGTATCCGCTTCCCGACCGACCTGAATTACACGATCGGACAGGGCGCCCGTACAGCACTGCCGATCGTAGGAGAGTTCATCAACTATGTAACCGCCGATCCCGATGCTTACTGGAGGTATGACGCTTTTCAGCCACCGCCCGGATTCGTGATGCCGGAGGATCCAAACGAGGTGAATAATGAGCTGGTGCGGGACAAGAACAAAGGCCGCATTGGCTGGTAGGCGCCATGAGCACTAAGTCTTTATTCGCCATCATAGGTGCGATGGATGCCGAGATCGGGGAATATCTCCGGCACATTGAAGACCAGGATGTCCGCAGATGGCATGACTTTACTTTTTATGAAGGCACCCTTCACAAAACCCCGGTGGTGGTAGTAAAATCCGGGATCGGTAAGGTGTTCGCGTCCATGATCACCCAGCACCTGATTGATTTCTACACTCCCGCCCATGTCCTGTTTACCGGAGTGGCCGGAGCCCTGAACCCGGACTATGGAATCGGCGACGTGGTCATCTCCAGAGACTGCGTGCAGCACGATATGGAGGTATCGGCACTGGGTTTTGAGCGGGGGCGTATTCCCTACACTGATTATAAGATCTTTAAAGCTGACCCCAAATTAGCTGAACTCGCTAAGCAGGCTGATGTTGATCATCCAATTCACTCGGGGCGCATCCTGACCGGAGACCAGTTCTTTACCCGAAAGAAACTTCATGAGAGCGCCTACCTTACGGAAGAGCTGAACGGAGATGCCATTGAGATGGAGGGGGCCGCGGTTGGGCAAGTCTGTTCGCTCAACAAGGTTCCTTTTTTGATCGTCAGAACCATTTCTGACAAAGCCGATGAGGAAGCTTCGGTCAACTTCAATGAGTTCCTGCCTGTGGTTGCCAGGAACTCCTACTCCATTGTGGATCATATTCTTTCCAAGGCCGGACAACTATCCGCATAAAAAAAAGCCGGTCAGTCTTCACTAACCGGCTTTGGGCTTTCATAGAGAATCAGAATAAATCTGTTCTAACTTTCTTCTACTACTGATTCTGCCAGCAGCGTGAGGTTATTGTTGTTCACTTCCACAAATCCGCCGGAGATCTGATAATTCACATCTTCGTCTTCTTTGCGAACCAGAACGGTCCCCTTATCCAGGGTTGACACGATCGGAGCGTGATTGGCTTTCACTTCAAAACTACCCTGAGAGCCCGGCATCTGAACGCCGGTCACATTCCCTTCAAAGAGGGTTCCTTCAGGAGTAAGTATTTGTGCATGAAATGTACTCATGAATCAATACCTCGGGTTAAGCTGCTGATTCGGCGAGCATTTTCTCACCTTTTTCAATGGCTTCGTTGATATCACCCACCATATAGAAGGCTCCTTCAGGCAGGTGATCCAGCTCACCATCGATGATCATCTTCACCCCTTTAACGGTATCTTCGATCTTCACATATTTACCGGGAGCTCCGGTGAACTGCTCGGCTACGAAGAACGGCTGTGACAGGAATCGCTGTACACGACGGGCACGGCTTACCACCAGTTTATCTTCGTCAGAAAGTTCGTCCATACCCAGGATGGCGATGATATCCTGAAGATCCTTGTAGTTCTGCAGCAGTGTGGTTGTGCGACGAGCAGTATTGTAATGCTCCTCTCCTACGATCTTTGGATCCACGATACGGGATGTTGAATCGAGCGGATCCACCGCAGGATAAATACCGATCTGTGTAAGTGCACGGGATAGTACCGTGGTGGCATCCAGGTGGGTAAAGGTGGTAGCAGGCGCCGGATCCGTCAAGTCATCGGCAGGTACATATACAGCCTGTACCGAGGTAATAGAACCTTTTTTGGTGGATGTAATGCGCTCCTGCATGGCACCCATCTCCGTAGCCAGCGTTGGCTGGTATCCTACGGCAGAAGGCATACGGCCCAGCAGGGCGGATACCTCGGAACCGGCCTGGGTGAACCGGAAAATATTATCGATAAAGAGCAGGATGTCACGGGATACTTCATCACGGAAGTAC
Source organism: Balneola sp. (assembly GCA_965267385.1). Taxonomy (GTDB): domain Bacteria; phylum Bacteroidota; class Rhodothermia; order Balneolales; family Balneolaceae; genus Balneola. Next base: position 1,010,972 of record OZ253957.1, on the reverse strand, counting down.
TCGGCAACCGTCAGTCCCGAAAGGGCTACACGGGCGCGGGCTCCGGGAGGCTCGTTCATCTGACCAAACACGAGAGTAGCCTGAGATTCTTTGAGCTTCTCCTGGTCCACTTTGGTGAGATCCCACTCTCCCTTCTCCATAGACTCTTTGAACTCATCGCCGTAGTTGATTACTCCGGACTCAATGAACTCACGAAGAAGGTCGTTTCCTTCACGGGTACGCTCACCCACACCGGCAAACACAGACAAACCTCCGTGCTGCTTGGCGATATTGTTGATCAGCTCCTGAATAAGTACCGTTTTACCTACACCGGCACCACCGAAAAGACCGATCTTACCCCCTTTCGCATATGGGCAGAGCAGATCAACAACCTTGATACCGGTTTCCAGCATCTCGGTAGAAGTGGCGAGCTCGTCAAAATCTGGAGCCGGACGGTGAATCGGATACGAACGCTTTCCTTCCGGAGAAGTGATGCCGTCAATGGAATCGCCCACCACGTTAAACAACCGTCCACGGATGTCCTCCCCAACCGGCATGGTGATGGCTTCTCCGGTATCGATCACTTCTTTGCCGCGAACCAGTCCATCGGTTGAATCCATCGCAATGGTTCGCACACGATCTTCACCCAGGTGCTGAGCTACTTCCAAAACAAGCGTAGAACCATCATCATTTTTAATTTCGAGAGCATTTAGTACGGCAGGTGTGGTGCCTTCTGAAAAATCAACGTCGACAACAGGTCCGATTACCTGAGCTACTGTTCCTTTATTCATGTGCGAAATTGCGGTTTGTTTAAAAATTAAAGCTCTTTTTCCCGGTCTGCCGGGAGCGGAAAATTGCACTGCTGCAAAGGCTGATAAAGATAGGGAGAACTGTTCAGAGAGGCAATGCTGAAAATCATGAAAATGACCAAAGCTTGTGTTAGGCCAGGTCCAAAACCTCCTTCACAAAATCTTCACATTCTGTTTTTTTCTTCACGGCTTTGTTAAGAACCCAAGACAAGCCAAATCTATTCATCATGCCGCTGGTAGCATATATCCCCATTGTAACTACGCTTTTTAGCCTCTATTTCCTCTATGTAATTTATAACCACTGGCGTCAGAAGCCGGATGCCCTGTACCTGCTGTGGTGGACCATCGGGGTATTCACTTATGCGGTAGGTACCACTACGGAAAGTTTACATACCATATTCGGATGGAGTCCGGTACTCTTCAAATCCTGGTACATCGCCGGAGCCTTCCTGGGGGGAGTTCCGCTGGCTCAGGGTACCATCTACCTCCTCATGAAGCGCAAAACCGCGAATGTCATGACCGCTGTACTGGTGGTGGTCCTTGTGATTTCTTCAGTGCTGGTCATACTCTCTCCCCTCGATACGACCAAAGTCACGGACATGCTGAACGGCAACGTGCTGGAATGGAGCTATATCCGGCTGATCACTCCTTTTGTAAATATCTATGCCGTGATCTTTCTGGTGGGTGGGGCTTTTTACTCGGCCTATAAATATTACGGCAATGCAGAATTCAAAGGGCGCTTCTGGGGCAACATCCTTATCGCTGTGGGTGCGATACTTCCCGGTATCGGAGGAACAGCCACTAAATTCGGCTATACCTACGTGCTCTATGTGACGGAGCTGCTCGGCATCCTCCTCATCTTTGCAGGATACCAGGTGATCCGGAACGACTCTTCACTATCGATACACAGAAACCAGGTGAAAGCGGGTGTACCGGGATAAATTTCCAGGCTAATTGTTGCATCTTGAGAGTTTTAGTTATGTTCCATGAATATCATAAACATAACCAGCAACTTTTATGTCTGCCTTATTTGCCTCATTACTCTTCCTGAGTAGTTTCATATCTCCACAGGACACCCTTGAACTAACGACCGAAATCGATCAGGTAACGGTTTTTAAGAACAGGGCTCAGATCGAACGCTCCGCTGAAGTACAATTAAAGGAAGGTACCACAAAGATCGTTTTCACTGACCTTTCGGAGTACCTGGTACCGGAAAGTATTCAGCTAAAGGGAAACGGTTCATACACCTTGTTATCTCTTACCAACCGAACGGATTTCCGAGAAGAGCACACCCCCCGTGCCGACTTGCAAAAACTGGAGGAAGAACGGGATGAGTTGATCGATCAAAGAACCATCCGGCAGGCTGATCTTGAAGTGGTCAACAGTGAAATAGAACTCCTGAGATCCACACAAAACATTATAAACAATAATAAACTCAGCAGTATGGAACTGAGTCAGCTGTTAAGCTATTACAGGGAGAATCTTTCCCGGCTTTTGAAGGAAAGGAATGGCATTCAAAATGATATTAATGAACTCAATTCCCGGATACGACTGCTGAACCAGAAAATTAACGAAAGCGGTGTCGTTAAAAGAACAAGATTTAAAGAGGTAGTTGCAGAGGTACGTACCGATCTGGCCCAACCGATCACCTTTACTTTGAACTATCTGGTTAGCAACGCGGGATGGAGAGCCAGCTATGACTTGCGGTCCGAGAATACGGACAGTCCGTTGGAGCTATCCTATAGAGCCAATATTTATCAGAATACAGGGGTGGACTGGGATCAGGTTGCATTCACCATTAACTCCGGAGATCCTTCTTCCAATTCCACTAAACCGGAGCTCAACCCGGCTTATGTGGGCTTCTATCAGCCCCCGGTAGCGAGGACCAGAACCTCTGTGATTCGTCCAGTACAAACCGACCGCAGAGGGGTGATTGAAGGCAGAGTCTATGATGCCGAAACCGGCGAAAACATTCCTGGAACCACTCTGTACATCCCTGAACTTGACAGAAGAGTGGCAACAGACAACCAGGGAAATTTTCAAATTACGGGAATCCCAAACGGGACCTATACTTTAAGGGCGACCTTTGTTGGGTATGTTCTTACTGAAGTTCCCGTCAGGATTTCAAATAATGGATTAATGATGAATTTGCCGATGGCTGCTGATGTGCAGGGTCTGGATGAGTTAGTAGTAACCGGATATGCTCTTGAAGAGAGTAAAGAACCTTTTTCTGTACAATTGAGAGGAAACAGCTCGATAAACGCAGCTACTAATCCTCCCTTGTATGTCATTGATGGGATCATGTATGAAGGAACCGACCAGTTCCAGTCATTAGATCCGGATGATATCGCTTCAATAGAGATATTGAAAGATACCGAAGCTGCACAGCTCTACGGAGAACGATCGGCAGGTGGCGTTGTGGTCGTTACCACCAAAAACGGCAGCTCCGTGAGTAATGAACTGGTCTCAAACCAGACCAGCTTCAGTTATGAATTGTCCCTGCCCTATTCCGTACCTTCAGACGGGAAGGATCATGCTGTGGAGATCAAAAGAGAATCCGTTTCAACCGATTATCAGTTCAGTACCGTACCCAAGCTTTCTTCTTATGCCTACCTGGTGGGCAACATTCCGGATTGGTCTTCGCTCAACCTAATTGAAGGTGAAGCCAACATCTATTTCGATAACAGCTTTGTGGGTACCACCTACTTGAACCCGGCCTCACTTGAAGATACTCTTCAGCTTTCTTTAGGCAAGGATGAGCGAATTGTGGTGGAACGGGAAAAACTGAACGAGTTTTCCTCTAAAAATTTCTTCCGGAACAGGGTGCGTGAATATCACTCGTACGAGATCAGAATCAGGAACACCAAATCGGAACCCATCACTATCCGGGTTGAGGATCAGATTCCAGTATCCACCAACGAGGAAATTAAAGTGACCCCGAAAGAGCTCAGTAACGGAACCCATGATAAAGGAGCCGGTATCGTCCACTGGAATCTCACCATCGAACCCGGTAACACACGAACACTCCGGCTGGATTTTGAGATCGAATATCCTAAAGGGAAGCGTATTAATTTCTAGATCAATTTATTGAGTCTGTATTAGCAACTCCCCTTCTAAAATTTTATCTTTATGAGTTCTTCAAGCCGGCGTAATAACCGGCTTGCTTTGTTGTAGCAGACTCAGAAATAAAAGGTGGCTCGATCACCTTTTTTATTAGCAATAACCTCGAATTTAAAATCCTCACTCCCTTGGAACCTGAACTATCAGAACGCTCGGTAAGTATTGAGATCCTACTCGGATTTGACAGAGAAAAAACACTGGACTATTCGCTCGCTATTGAACTTGAAGCCAGAGAACGTGCACAGGTCAGAGAATACGTTCAGAACATCCTTCGGAAAAGAAGTTACCTCGACTTCCTGATCGATCATTTCTCCTCTGTTGGTGTGGATGAGATGAAGCCGGAACTCAAGAACATCCTTCGGCTCGCTATTTATGATATGCTGTTCATGGACAGCACCCCGGATTACGCTGCCATCAACGAAGCGGTTGAAATTGCGAAGTATATGCTGGGTTCCAAGACCGGCGACCTGGTGAATGCCATTCTGCGCAATCTCCAGCGCGAAATCGATAATCTGCCGAAGCCGGCATATAAAGACCGGACCAAACTGGTTGCAACCACTTTTTCTCATCCGGAATGGCTGGTGGCCCGCTGGAGCAAGCGTTTTGGGGAACGGGAAGCTTTCCAGCTGATGCAGGCCAATAACAGCCGCCCCACCTATTATGTAAGGGTGAATACCCTGCGTACCAAGCCTGAGAATTTTGAACTGCGCATGGAAAAGATGGGAGTTGAATTTGAAGCCAGCGACTGGGTTCCGAATTTCTATAAAGTGGATTCCGTGCAGCCTTTCATCGAAAAAGGACTGCTGAGCAAAGGGCTCTGCAGCGTACAGGACGTGGCGGCCGGACTGGCCCCCTTTGTGCTGGACCCTCAGCCCGGAGAAAAGATCTATGACCTGTGTGCCGCACCGGGTACCAAATCCATTATGATCGCGGACCTCACGGATGGAGAAAGTGAGATCACCTCCGTGGATATCTCATCCGAGCGGCTGGAGATGCTGGCCGAAAGCGCGTTGAATTACGGAGCCGAAAATATCAAGATCCGCCGTGGCGATGTGCTCGAACTTTCACTTCCCCTGGCCGATGCTGTTCTTCTGGATGCACCCTGCACCGGTACAGGAGTACTCAGTAAGCGAGCCGACCTCCGCTGGAGGCGGGATGAAGAAGGCCTTGCAAAGGCCGTGGAGCTGCAGGAGCAGCTTCTGGAAGAGGCCGCCAATATGGTCAAAGTAGGCGGGCGCCTGGTGTACAGCACCTGCTCCATCGAGCCGGAAGAAAACTGGGAGCAAATACAGAAACTCCTTGATAAGATGGACGACAACTTTGAACTCCAGCCGCTCGAAGACTTCGTCCCGGAAGAACTGCTGATCGAAGACGGTAAAGCATACCAGACCTTCCCTCATAAACACGGTTGCGACGGTCACTTTGGTGTACTGCTGAAAAGAGTCAAATAGCTTGAGTTAAAAAGTTTGATAAAAATTTGTAGTAAGCTTGTCTTAATTCCCTGCTATGAGGCTTACTTGTATCTGTGAAATTCATGTCGTATGCAAAATTTTTGTCCATTATAAATGAATATGGATTGGTAAAAGGTATTGGATGAGCAAAAACTTCACTTACAGAAGGATAATGCAAATAGTTAAATTGAGCTCCTTGTAATTTTAGAAAATCAGGATTCGGCCCTATTGAAATGATGACTAATTTATTCTCCAGTTCGTTCATGTGATTATTCACCAACTCTATTTCAGTGAGGGTACACATCAGGCAGCCCTGCTCATTGATAACAATTAAGCCGAAAACACCAATACCTCCGTAAGCAGTAATTATATCATTACGTACAGGCTCCTTTACAAACTCTAATGCATAATTGTTTTTATTTAAATAATTTATTTCAGGCTCATCATTATATTTTAATTGATAAATAAGAAGTAAATTAAAAAGAAGAAGTACAGTAAAACCAATTTTAAGAGTCAATTTCTAACCTCCTTATCATAAATCTCTCTTTATCATAAGCATATATATATTGAGTATTCGTACATATATATCTTAAGTCACTCAGTTCAGTAATTATTTTGCCGATATACATATTTTCTTCTATATCAAATAAATATATAGTATTCGGATCAAAACGAATACTTTTCGTTTTTCCATTACCAATCAGATATACAATATTAGTACCAGGTTTGAAGGAGGCATCATATAGTCTTAAGTTGATTTTTTCAGGAGGACTTGCAAAGCCCAACTGGTTAACTTGGTATTCCGTTTTAATGTCTGTTTGATCGTAAAAATAGTCGATAAACTCATGGTCTATAAGATTGTATTTTACAACAGAGGTCTCATAATTTCGGAATGCTAAAACAAACTCATCATTAGCAATAAATGGTCCATCAGACCTGTATGGATTTTTAATAAAATCAGTCGCTACTTCTTCATCAAATGTGTTTTCAATTGGTGTCACAGATTGATTAGCAGGGTCGATTTGAAAAAATATTCCTTCTCTAGATAAACCTTTTCCTATAATCTTATTTTCTGTACTAGTAATGAATGAAATTCTTTCTCCCTCAAGTAAAATTTCATTTTTAAAAGTATGTGTATCTAAATCAAATTCAACGATTTTACTGTTTTTCGCATCTAATACATAAAGGGTATTATCAATGACTTGCAGACCTCTAATCATGTTTATTTCATAAGGCCCCCTTCCTGCATCAAATTCAACCCTTGAAATTCTGTTAGTCATCAAATCCTGGAAGTAAATTTGATCGGTGTACCCTTCATACCAAGCCAAATATTTATCTGAAGCAGTGAAATAAAAGTAGCTATACCCCTCCTCTAATTGTATAGTATCCTCTCCGACTCGTATCACCAGGGATTTAAAATCTTCTACTTCATTTTGCTGGGTTTTCCCTATAGTACTAAAGCAGAACAAAAATATCACAATTATCAGCGCAAACTTAAGCCGAAACATAACCATTGTTATATTCACCAGTGACTAGGAATTAACCACTGGTGAATTTGTAATTAGTTAGTTCTCTATTACAATAATAGGGTCACCAGAAAATCGATAAATAACACAATTCACGTCATCTATGATATCTGAGCACCAGCTAGTTGATGGACCACAACCGAAGCCCGTACCCATGAATTGCATTGTCCAGTCAAAGGTATAACAATAAGCTCCCTCTGTAGCTTCTACGCTATTTTGTGCCGATATTTCCTCTTGCGATTCAGAAAGAACAGATGCATTAACTCCTATAAGAATAATCATGCATAATGTTGTAAACATATACTTAAGTGTTTTCATAGTAACCTCTAAGTGTTCATTTTAAATTGTATTTGCAATTAAGTAAAAAAAAAAAATGAAATCCTAGTATCTTTATAATTTCATCACAACTTCCCTTTCTGTTCCTTATATTTTGCCCCCTCAAAAAGTACTATCTCTGTTTTAAGTATTCTTCATAAATGAACCAAATCCCCGCACAATACGACGCTTCCAAGGTAGAAGACAAGTGGTATAACTACTGGGCAGAACACAAACACTTCCACTCCACCCCGGACGAACGACGCCCATTTACGATCGTGATCCCCCCTCCCAATGTAACCGGCGTATTACACATGGGCCATGTACTGAACAATACCATTCAGGACGTGCTGGTGCGCAAAGCCCGGATGAGCGGATTTAATGCCTGCTGGGTACCGGGAACCGATCACGCCTCTATTGCCACCGAAGCCAAAGTAGTACGCAAACTTCGTGAAGAAGGCGTCAAAAAAAGCGACCTGTCCAGGGAAGAATTTATAGAACACGCCTGGGACTGGACCCACAAACATGGGGGCATCATCCTTAAGCAGCTCCGAAAGCTTGGCGCCAGCTGCGACTGGGACCGTACTACTTTCACAATGGATGAAAAGTACTCGGAGAGCGTGATCGATGTGTTCATCGACCTTCATGAAAAGGGTAAGATCTACCGGGGTGAACGCATGATCAACTGGGATCCCGCCGCGCAAACCACTCTCAGCGATGAAGAGGTGATCCACAAAGAGGTGGATTCCAAACTGTATCATGTGCGCTACAAGATCGCCGGTGAAGATGAATATGTGGCCATCGCCACCACCCGGCCTGAAACCATCCTCGGAGACACCGCGGTGTGTGTAAACCCGGAGGATGACCGCTACCGCCACCTCAAAGGGAAAAAAGTGATCGTCCCGCTGGTGGAACGCGAGATACCCGTTATTCAGGACGATTATGTGGATATGGAGTTTGGGACCGGTTGTCTAAAGATCACCCCGGCACATGACGTAAACGACTATGAAATTGGGCAGAGGCACGACCTGGAGATCATAGACGTGCTGAATGCCGATGGTACGATGAGCAAAGCGGCTCAGTTCTATGTGGGAGAAGATCGCTTCACGGTTCGCAAAAAGATCGCCAAAGACCTGGACGAAGCCGGTCACCTGGTTAAGGTCGAGAACTACCGGAACAAAGTTGGTTTTTCTGAGCGAACCGATGTGCCTATTGAGCCCCGCCTCTCCTTGCAATGGTGGGTGGATATGGGGGAACTCAGCAAGCCCGCCCTGGATAACGTGATGGACGACACCGTCACCTTCCACCCTTCTAAATTCAAGAACTCGTACCGCCACTGGATGGAAAATATCCGCGACTGGAACATCAGCCGGCAGCTGTGGTGGGGACATCGTATTCCGGTGTACTACTACGGAGAAGGCCATGACGATTATGTAGTGGCGCGCTCTCAGGAAGAAGCACTGGAAAAGGCTAGGCAACAATCCGGTAATGCACAGCTGCAGGCGGATGACCTGCGGCAGGATGAGGATGTACTGGATACCTGGTTCTCGTCCTGGCTGTGGCCCATCTCCGTATTTGATCCTGACTACATCCGTGAGCATAACGAGCGTGAGCCCAACAAGGAACTGGCTTATTACTACCCAACCCAGGACCTGGTAACTGCCCCCGAGATCATGTTTCTGTGGGTTGCCCGCATGATCATTGCCGGATACGAATACATGGACGATAAGCCCTTCGGGAACGTGTACTACACCGGCATTGTACGAGATAAGCTGGGGCGCAAGATGAGTAAGAGCCTCGGCAACTCACCCGATCCGCTGGAGCTCATCGACAAATACGGAGCCGATGGTGTACGGATGGGCATGCTGTTCGCCACTCCCGCCGGTAACGACCTCCCATTCGATGAATCACTCTGCGAACAGGGAAGCAAGTTTTCCAATAAGATCTGGAATGCCTTCCGCTTTCTGCACATGAATATGGAGGAAGGAACCACCTATCAACCCACGCTGGAGATCGATCAGGATAACCTGGCCGACCGGTGGATGATGAACCGCATTCAGCAAACCATCAAAGGGGTTGAACAGGATTTTGAGCGGTACCGGCTGAATGATGCCCTGAAAAAAGTGTATTCGCTGATATGGGATGATTTCTGTGACTGGTACATCGAGCTGGCAAAGCCGGAAAACTACGGGGAGCCTTTTGATCAGCAAAAAATGAACGTGGCCCTCGGTATGTTTGAGCAGCTGATGAAGCTCCTTCATCCTTTTATGCCCTTCATTTCCGAAGAAATATGGCAGCATATCTCGGAGCGCAAGCCGGATGAAGCCTTATGCGTCTCCGACTGGCCGGATTATATTGCGGAGCTTGATAAGGAGGCTGACGCCGCGCTTTTCGCCGGAATTCAGGAGATCATCTCTTCCCTGAGAAACATAAGGGCCGAAATGGGGCTCTCCCCCAAAGAAAAGATCAAGGTGCTCATTCGTTCAGACCAAGCAGACGCCCTGAAAGCCAATGAATGGATCATCCGCAAGCTGCAGTCGCTGGAATCACTCGAAATAGGTACCCACGTGCAGAAACCCAAAGCCTCTGCCTCTTCCCTGGTTGGCAAAGATGAGCTTTATGTTCCGCTGGCGGGACTCATCGATGTGGATAAAGAGATCCAGCGAATCCGGAAAGAGATCGATCGTATGGAAGGATTCCTCAAAGGAGTGAATGCCAAACTGAACAATCCCGGTTTTGTGAACAACGCGCCTGCCGATGTCGTTGAAAACGAACGCAATAAACAGCGGGACGGTGAAGCAAAACTGGAGAAGCTCCGGGAACAACTGAAGGATTTTGAAGGCTGAGAGGCCTTACATCAGATCCCTCATAACCAACCACACTTGCATATTGAGTGTCGAGTGTTGACTGTTTTGTGTTGAACTGAAAACTATGAAAACCTTTTCCTTACAACCCGAAGAACCCCGGGGAAAGCCCGACTTTATATCGAAGCTGAATGAGCAGCAGCGGAAAGCCGTGACCCACACCAACGGGCCCCTGCTGATCGTAGCCGGTGCAGGTTCAGGCAAAACCCGGGTTCTGACCTATCGCATTGCCTACCTCCTTCAGCAGTTCAAAGCGGCACCCAACGAAATACTGGCCCTCACTTTTACCAACAAGGCCGCGCGGGAGATGAAAGAACGGATCCGCAATCTTATAGGAGATAAAGCGCAGAAGCTCTGGATGGGCACCTTTCACTCTATCTTTTCCAAGATCCTCCGGTTTGAAGCCGAAAAACTGGGCTATGGCAAAGATTTCACGATCTACGACACCAGCGACTCCCAGACGGTCATCAAACAGATCCTTCAGGAACTGAATTTCGATCCCAAGGAGATCAAACCACGCACTATTCATAACAAGATCAGCGATGCCAAGAACCAGCTGGTGGATCCCGGGCAGTACGCACAGAAATTCGTAAGCAGTACCTTGGACGATATTACTTCCAGGGTGTACAATATTTACGTGAAGCGGCTCAAGCAGAGTAACGCCATGGATTTCGACGACCTGCTCATTAAACCCATTGAGCTTTTTGAGGAGCACCCCGATGTGCTGGAAGCTTATCAGGACCGCTTCAAGTATATCCTCATCGATGAGTATCAGGATACCAATCACGCGCAGTACAAGGTCACTAAAATGCTGGCGGCCAAATATCAGAACATCTGCGTGGTGGGCGATGATGCTCAAAGCATCTACTCCTTCCGTGGGGCCGACATCTCAAACATCCTGAATTTCAAGGAAGACTATGACCATGCGGTTCAGGTGCCGCTGGAACAGAACTACCGATCCACCAAGTCCATCCTGCAGTGCGCCGATTCCATTATCAAAAAAAATACAAAGCAGCTCGACAAGACCTTATGGACCGATAAGGATCTCGGTGAACCCATCACCCTGCTCGACAACTACGACGAGCGGGATGAGGCCAACCGGGTAGCGAGTTATATCAATGAACTCAAGCTCCGGTTTGGATATAAGAACAATGATTTCGCCATTCTGTACCGCACCAACTACCAGTCGCGGGTGTTTGAAGAGGCGCTGCGCCGCAAAGACCTTGCCTATCAACTGGTTGGGGGGCTTTCCTTCTATCAGCGGAAGGAAATTAAAGACGTGCTCGGCTACCTCACTTTGCTAGTGAACCCACACGATGAAACAAACCTGCTGCGGGTGATCAATGAGCCCTCCCGGGGCATTGGCCATAAATCGATCCAGGATCTGCTGGCCCAGGCGCGAAGTGAAGGCCGCTCCGTATGGTCGATACTCGAGCAGGTGGAAAGCAGCGATGTGTACAAGCCGGCCAAAGCCCGCATCCGCCAGTTTGTGGATATGATCAACGGGCTTCGGAAAGAACTTGAGGAGGGGAAAAGCCTCACCCAAACCACCAAGGCCGTTCTGGAACAATCGGGATATATGAAAGCCCTGGTTGAGGAAAACTCGCAGGAATCCATGATGCGGCGTGACAACGTCCTCGAATTTCAGAATGCCATCTCCTATTACGAGAAAGGAACCAGTAAACCTTCCCTGAGCGCATTTCTTCAGGAGATCAGCCTGATCACGGACACCGATAAATTTGATGAAGATAAACCGGCCATCACCCTGATGACCGTTCACGCATCCAAGGGACTCGAGTTCCCGGTGGTTTTTGTGGTTGGATTGGAAGAAAACCTGTTTCCGGTCGGAGGCCGTGAAGGCTTCGAGGCCGATATTGAGGAAGAAAGACGATTGTTTTATGTAGCTATCACCCGCGCCGAAGAGCGGCTTTACTTCAGCTTTGCACGAACACGATACAAGTTTGGGGAAGAACAGCGGCAGATGCGCTCCCGCTTTCTGGATGAAGTGGACCCCGGTGTGGTACGTACCGAGACCGGCGCAACCATCAGCCAGAAAAAAGACCGTTATTCCCAGGACGATACCGCTTCCTCTTCCGATACAGACTCCACCCGCATAGAATACGACTGGCAGACCCCCGTCAGTAAACGGTCGGTGAAATCGGCATCGGGCAGTACCATTCAATATGATTATGAAGACGGAGAGGATCCTTTTCAGGTAGGCGTTAAGGTCATGCATGCCAAATTTGGCCCCGGAAAGATCATCAATCGCACGGGATTAGGAATGGATGCCAAAGTTGTCGTATTTTTCAAGCAGAGAGGACAGAAAAAGTTAATGTTGCGTGCAGCACCATTACAGGTAATCGATTAGTAAGTAGTACAGACGGAACAGTTAGTATGAGAGTGGGTTTCTTCACCATAGCCATGGCTGTGCTGGTTATTCTGGCGGGCCATGCTCAGCCTGTGCTCACACCAAGAAATATCGGACTTGGTGGAGGGGGAAGTACCTACATTACCGATTACAACGCGAATTTCATCAACCCCGCTAATCTGATGATCCGCGACCGGAATAACACCTTCGATTTTGGTTTCGGGATCAGCGGAGCTTACTACAACGGAGTCCTTAACGAACTGAATGTGTATGACCAGGCGAAAAATTACCGGAACTACCTGAGATCTTTCCAGCCCGGTGCCTACTCCATTACGCAACAGGACAAGGACGACATCCTGAGCGTCAATTACAAGCGAAACAGGCTCTCCTCCGTCCATCAGTCCCGGTTTGAATCAACCCTGGCCGGTATGCGCTGGTGGACCGAAAACCGTTCCTTTTCGCTGGCTATCAGAAGCCGCACTGCCTCAACCTTCGAAGCCGGCCGTGGCTGGTATTCGCCGGTAGCTGTCACAACCGATAACGGCTCCCTGATTGATCAGACGCTAAAACACCGGTATCAGATCCTTCATGAGGTCTCCTTCGGATATGCCGAGTCAATCGGCCATTTTAACGGGCTCAGCTCCAGGCTGGACAATTTCCTGATTGGTATTGCTCCCAAGCTTGTTCTGGCCGGGCCTTATCAGAGTGCCAGCTGGATCAACAGGTATACCTCCTCGGGTGCGGGTACTTACGAGCATGCTCAGCAATTCGAATACATCTCCTCGGGTGACTTCAGTGACGCCACGGCGGCCTACATGACCGGTACAGCTGCCGCACAGGCGATCCGGGATAATATCTCTTCCGTAGAAGACATGGCCCGGCAAATAGAGGGAATCGGGGCCGGACTGGATATCGGTGTCACCTACCTGATCACCATCGGAAGCGACCTCTCCACCATTAACACCGGGGACGAACGTACCACCAGGTCACTGCGTCTTTCCTTTTCAGTCACTGATATCGGCTTTGTAAGATATCGGGAGGGTGGTATCGTTTTTGAAGCCCAGACCGATACCGCTGCGGTTATGGCCCTGCCTTCGCAGGCGGATGACGTCTTTGTGGGAGCGCCCGGGCAGTTCCTCGATTTCGCACACCGCTTTGCTTCCTCAGATCCCTTCAGTCAGTTCAGGTCATCTGAAAGAAACAGCTTTAACTCCCTTTTGCCCACCACGCTCAATGGGGGTGTACTGCTGGAACTCAACCGGCTGAAGCTGATGGGCGACCTGAGCATAGGGCTCTCTAACACGGCCTTTACGACGACCAGGCTTGTTACCTCGGCTGGAGTTGAGATCCGGCCACTCACTTTTTTGCCTATCCGTGCCGGAACGCAGCTGGCTCCGGGCTTACCGGGTTTTTTCAGCTTTGGGGCGGCTATCGAAACCGCCTACTGGGATCTTTCGGTGTCCACACAGCTTTCTACACGTTCAATAACCACGAATCCCGCGCTGGCCGGAATTACCATGGGAGCATTGCAGTTTCATTTTTAGCAGACTGACACTTTGCCTGATATCCCTGTCAACGGGCGTAATTGCATGACGCTTTGCGTATGCGCTCACTTTGGCTTCGTATTTGCCTTAGGCAACCCAAAGAGAAATAGATATTTTAAATACTACTTATGAAAGACCGATTTAGCATCTTTGATGAGATTGGAGACGACGACAACTTCGATGACTTTGAGCAGGCCATCCCGCTGATGTCGGAGGAAGAAGAGCGCGAACTCACGGAATCCATTGTTCCTGACGCCCTTCCTATCCTGCCTCTCAAGAACACCGTCCTCTTTCCGGGTGTGGTCGTCCCTATCACGGTTGGCCGGGATCGCTCTCTCGCTATGGTTAAAGAAGCTTATGCCGGCGACTGCATTATCGGGGTCGTTACCCAGAAAGATGAGAATGTGGAAGACCCTACTTACGATGATCTCTATACCGTTGGTACGCTCGCCAAGATCATCAAGCTGATCAAAATGCCCGATGGCAGCAAAAGCATCGTTATACAGGGGAAAACCGCTTTTGAGGTAGACGAATTCACCCAGGAGGAGCCCTACTTCAAAGCCAATGTAAAGCCCTACCCCAAGGAAATGGATATTCAGGGCGTGGAGCTGGATGCCTCGGTGCGCAATATCAAGGAAACTTCCACGCGCATCATCAACATGTCGCCCAACATCCCGAGTGAAGCGACCATCGCCATCAACAACATTCACAGCCCGACGTTCTTGCTGAACTTCATATCCTCAAACCTGAATGTGACGCTGAGCGAAAAACAGGGACTGCTGGAGATCCGGAAGTTCTCTGAGAACCTGGATCAGGTCATGGAATACCTTGAAAAAGAGGTCCAGGTGCTGGACATGAGCGAAAAGATCCGCACCAAGGTAAAATCCGATATTGATGACCAGCAGCGCGAGTTCTATCTGCGCCAGCAGATGAAGGCCATCCAGGAAGAGCTAGGTGAAGATGCCGAACAGCAGGAAATTGACAAGCTCCGGGAAAAACTGGCTAACAAGACCCTGCCCGATCATGCCCGGGAAGAAGCCGAAAAAGAACTTCGCCGACTGGAAATGACACCCAACGCTTCCCCGAATTACGGCATCATCCACAGCTATGTGGAATGGATACTGGACCTCCCCTGGGAAGAGTTCTCGGAGGATCGCCTGGATCTGGAATACGCCAAGAAAGTGCTGGATGAGGATCACTACGGCCTGGAAAAAGTGAAGAAGCGCATCATAGAGTATCTGGCCGTACTCAAGCTGAAAGAAGACATGAAAGCGCCTATCCTCTGTTTCTACGGGCCTCCGGGAGTAGGTAAGACCTCGCTGGGTAAATCCATCGCCAGAGCTCTGAACCGTGAGTTTGAACGGTTCAGCCTCGGCGGAATCCGTGATGAGGCCGAGATCCGCGGTCACCGCAGAACCTACATCGGAGCCCTCCCCGGACGCATTATCCGGGCCATGAAAAAAGCGGGGAAAGGAAATCCGGTCATTATGCTGGACGAGATCGATAAGGTAGGTTCCGATTATCGCGGCGATCCTACCTCCGCCCTTCTGGAGGTCCTCGATCCTGAACAGAATGATACTTTCAGCGACAACTACCTTGAACTTGAATACGACCTGTCCAAGGTACTTTTTATCGCCACGGCAAACTCTCTGGAAACGATCCCTGCACCACTCCGCGACCGAATGGAGATCATCAACATCAGCGGATACACGCAGGAGGAGAAAACCGAGATCGCCAAGAAGTACCTCATCCCCAAGCAGGTTAAAGAGAACGGGCTGAAGGAAGATCAGATCACGATCCGGGATGAAGCCATCCAGCTCATCATCGATCAGTATACCCGGGAATCGGGAGTCCGGAACCTGGAGCGACAGGTAGCCGGGGTATGCCGTGGAGTAGCCGCCAAAGTGGCCGCCGGGGAGATCGAACAGTTTGAGGTTGGTAAAGACGATGTGGAAGAATTCCTCGGAAAACAGAAGTTCTTCAGTGATGTGGCTGAGCGAACCACCGTTCCCGGCGTGGCCACAGGGCTCGCCTGGACCCCCTTTGGTGGAGACATTCTCTTTATCGAGGCCAGCGTCTCCAAAGGATCCGGCAAGCTGAACATCACCGGACAGTTAGGCGATGTGATGAAAGAGTCGGCCATGCTTGCAATTTCTTACCTGAAAGCCCATTCCGAAAAATTCAACATCCCGGAAGAGGCCTTCAAGTACTGGGATCTCCATATTCACGTGCCCGCCGGTGCCGTTCCCAAAGATGGTCCTTCTGCCGGTGTTTCACTGATGTCCGCCATCGCCTCTATCTTCACACAGCGTAAAGTGAAAGGCACCATCGCCCTTACCGGTGAGATCACTCTGCGCGGGCTTGTGCTTCCGGTGGGCGGCATCAAAGAGAAAGTACTGGCCGCCAAGCGGGCCGGCATAAAAAAAGTGCTACTGCCCAAAAAGAACGAGAAGGACGTGGCTGAGATCGAAAAAGAGGTGATCGGTGATCTCAGGATCGAATACCTCGAGCGTATGGATCCGCTGCTGGATATTATCCTGGAGAAGGAACCTGTCGAAGACCCTCAGAAATTCTTTGCCGTCAGCGATGCCCATAAAAAAGCCGTAGCCGGCAAGAATGGAAAAACGGATCCGGCTCCCGTGAGCAGCGGTTCATAGGATCACTGGGCGACAAAGGAAGATGGTGCCTTTCTTTTCGATCCATCCCCTGAACCTGCCATGTTCCGGATGCTGAAATAAATTCAGCATGACAAGGTTGGTTTGCTCCATCGCCGCCGACAGCCTGCTGGCCAAAGCTACCTGCGTGAACCCGGTTCGGCATCCCGCCCGGGCATCAGAATCGGTGGGTGTAGCTCAGTTTCACCACTCCCGACTGCTGGAAAGTATCGAATCGCCCCATGGGATTTTCCAGCCAGTTGTGGTTATACACCAGGTAGAGATCTGAACCCGGGGTTATGATCCACCTCAGGCGGTTGTTCATGCCGATCAGGTTACTCAGGTTATCGTACTGAAGATTGACGGTAAGAAACAGGCTGGTGGTAAAGTCGAAATTACCCTCAAAACGAAACAGGTCCGTATGGAAATTCCCCTCCGGAAGGTCCACATTGTTTCTGCTGTAGCTGGGTACCAGCTCAATACCATAATAAGGACGGATGGTCAGCTCGGCACTGATCTCCGAAGAAGTTCCTGACCAGAACTCACCGTATTCCCATTCCAGGCCGGCCGATAGCTTCCGGTAGGCTGCCGTTCTGAGTTCTATTTCAGTCCCCCAATTCACGTATTCACCCACCGGAAGGATGATGCTCCCGTCCCGGCGAATATCGAAAGGTTCCGTTAACGACTCATATTCACGGCCCACGCCAATACCCAGCTCATCCCCGCTCGAAAAACCGATCTCACCCAGATTGAAGGACAGCTCCTGCGTCAGAAGGGTGAAATCCAGGTCGGTCAGATGCTCAAACCGGATTCCCCATTCCACCTGTTGTATAAGCTCGCTGTTCGGAAACTGAGGAGTATAGCCAATGGAGGGTTGCAGCCTTCTGAAGCCGACCCGCCGGGTAAAACCCACAGCCGGATCGAAGGCATTGCCGAATTCCCGGTACGAAACGTGTCCCGACCACGGGCGGTTTGGAAAATTAAGCCGTATTCCCCGTGAAGAGCGATCCAGGAGAGTCGTTGTGTCGTCATCACTCATTGAAGGGTTGTGAAACACAAAGAACGCCTGAAACTGCAGGTTTTTATCCCCCAGAAAGCCTGAGGTTCCCAGCTCCAGATCGGCACCCAGCGTATGGCGGTCCTGAAGCGTTGGGTTGGTGCCGTCATCGTCTGTGGCGCGACGGGTGTAAATCATTCCGATCGTGCTCTCCTGACCAATGTTCCGTTTTAAACGGGCCACGGAAAAATTCTCTACTGGTGTACTGCCACTCTCCCCTGTTCTTACGTGCAGCAAAGCCATGTTGTAGGCTCCTGCATTTCCCAATAACCGCGCGCCGTACGTGATGGGAATCGGATTACCCCCGGAAAGACCAATACGCCGGCTGAAATAAGGATTGATGCCACTGCTGGGAGCAAAAGAATAGATATTGGCTCCTTCCAGAAAAAAGTCCCTTCTTTCCGGGAAGAACAGTGGGAAGCGGGTCAGGTTTACCTGCCTCTGATCCACTTCCGCTTCCGCAAAATCAGTGTTGAAGGTTACAGAAGCCTTCAGGCTGGGAGTGATGCTGTAGTTGATATCCACTCCGGCATCGGGACTGAAATCGGTTTCCGAATTATCTTTATTGACGCTTCCAATACCGAAAGGAACCACTTCAAGGCCAATACCCTGAGAGATGTTTTCCAGTCCGGTCAGAAGGCCCGCATCCTGCGGACGATCGATACCCTGATTACGGCGGAAACCCGTCCAAAGCGCCGTTTCATTTTTACGCCGTATTACCCGCATAAAGTTAACCCCCCAACGGTCGCTGCGTTCGTCAAAGTTGAGCGTGCTGAACGGGATTCGTATCTCCGCCGTCCAGCCAATATCGGTGATCTGTGTACGGGCATCCCAGATCCCGTCCCAGTTCAGGTTTATGCTGTTTCCCTGACCGGTACTTACCAGTCCGTCGGTGCGGAGCCCGTTCGGATTGATCTCCATGAAGTAGGCGTTCCGCTGATCGTTGAAGGTGTCAAAAATCCAGACAAATCGTTCATCAGCGGTGATGCGCTGGTCTCTACGCTTCTGAAATGCCTTGATCTGCGAGGGCTCACTGTCGAACAGGATCACTCCGATGTAGAGATAGTTGTTGTCGTACGCAATCCGAACCTGTGTCTGTTCAGTTGCGGCGGCACCCTCCACGGGTGATTGCTGCTTAAAACCTGTGGCAGGACCGAACCCTTCCCAGAAAGACTCATCCACATGGCCATCGAATCGAAAATCCGAGACCTGTTGATCCGTCAAACGGACGGCCTTCAGGCCTTTTCTTTCCCCATCCCCGGAAATTTGAAAAGCCCCAAGGTCTGCAGAAGCAACAAATAAAAGACAAACCGCGATAGTAACAACCGATGATTTCAACCCGTGTTCTCCTTGTTAGTTTGATTTGACTAAAAATAATTCCGGATCATCAATCAGCCTGTAAAAAGATGTAGCTGAAAGGGAATCAAAGCCCACTCCCGGTACCATGATTTACGCTCATTTGAAGGTTTTTGAATTAATCCCCATACTCAGTCCGAGGTTTAATTATTCACATTTACCTATGGATTTTATGTATAAGCGCATTTTGTGTATCCCCTTACTGTTTCTTCTCATGCTGAACTGCGGCTCTCCGACGAAGCAATCCGATGAGGAGATCAGGCGGGAGTTTGAAGAACACTTTCACACCTTTTATGAGGTATATGGTTCCTCCAATGCTGATTTTGTGGACTATTATGCAGAGGACTTCATCAATATGGATAATACCGGAGCCGTGGAGCGCGGAGCCGCCAATTACAAACAGATCTGGGAAGAGAATTTTAAGGAAATGATCATCGATTCCCTCCAATATGATGATCCGGAGATCATCTACAGCCGGGATATGATCCTGACCTATAACGATTACTGGGAACGTTTCCGGAACCGCGAGACCGGTGAAACCCGCGATGTATCCGGTACCTGGATAGCCGTCTGGAAACCTGTTGACGGCGAATGGAAAGTAGTGATGACGACCTATCACAGTCCGTAGTTCCCGGCTTTATCAGTTTTTTGCCCGATCAAAGGTTCCTGGCCGGGCACCAGCTCCGGGATCACCCCTCTGTCCACTTCCGACTTTGTATGAAATGTAGCTCTTAAACCCATGGGTATCTTTATCACGGCACTGGCTTACTCTCTGACTGCAGCTGTCCTTATCATCATTCATGAGGCCGGACATTATCTCGCGGGGCGCATCGCAGGTATCCCCGCTCATGCAATCCGTATTCGCCTTATAACTTTTCCTCAGCACGTTGCCCTGCTGGATCGTGAGGGCTGGGTGAGTCCCTCCGACTACAGACGGTATGTGTCGGCAACGGATCGGTATCTGCATACATCGGGATCGGTATTTGCTTTCATCGCGGGAGGGCCCCTATTTGAGACTGCGGTGGTGGCAATAGCATGTACCATTGCCATCGCGCTCGGATATCCGAAACCGGCTTTTGTAATCGCCTCCGTCGCCCTTGGCCTTCAGCTCGTCTATTTCCTGCTCTTTGACCTTGTCCTTAGCTGGCTAAAGAACGTGCCGGCCGGGGATGCCGCCGGGTTATGGGTACTATCCCGGATCGGGGCCATTTCGGTGATGCTGGGTATTTTCGCCACGCTGGGCGGGCTATTCTGGTTCTCATATTCGGCATACCTGGAAGCAGCCTGATAAAAACAGGTTCTTCCCCTTTGCACCCTTACCCTCTTTCATAAGCTTAAGGGGTAATGGGCGGACGGTTATCCGGATCGGTGGTCCGGTGTGTTGTTCCTGATGGCATTCCTCAACTTCGGTTAAGTTCTTAATTTTTAAATACCCGCCGTTGCTTATTGGGTGGATTCTCCTATCTTTCTGAGAATCAACCCGGTTTATAATAATATGTTATACCTTTTATCAATTTCATAATCCATTTTGAGATACGTTTTTCTTCAACTCATTTTTGCTTTAGGCATTTCTATTTTGGGCCATGCCCAAACGACTTATCGTATTTCAGGCTCAGTAATTGACAAAGAAAGCCAAAACCCAATTTCAGGAGCTCAAGTCTGGATTTATCGGACACGGTTTGGCGATATTACTGACAGTAATGGGAAATTTAGTTTGGAACTTACTTCCAAAGAAGTCGGCCGAACTTCCCTCTATGTTTATGTTTGTGGAAACTCCCTTGGCCACAAAAAATGGTTAGATTTTCAAACAGATGCTGACACTGTTGATCTAAGGTACAAGTATCAAATTTCAACTCCAGAAGATTGCCCTGACTTAGAACGGCCACCTTGGTCAATTGGTTTGGAGGACACTACCAGATATGAGGGTCATATTTATTATTCATGGGAAGGTGGTACCTATTTAGAGACTTGTGATGGGCAAACCTATGTCCCGACTTGGCCTGAAAATACTACGCTTTGGAAAAAGTCACCTGAAGAAGGAGAACGTAAATTTATTTCATTCACTGGTAGGCCATTGCATGAAGTGGAAGGCTATACTTCAATTCCAGGTCCAATATTTCATGTTAAAGAAATCTTTAAACTCAAATCGCCAAATTCACAAGACTGTAAATAAAAGGTATAACAAGGCGCATTAACTGGGACGCGGACGGAGCTTCGGTTTTCAAAGTTGCTAATTTTAAAGTTTTCAGCGTTAATTAACTCATAATCTCCGCGCCCGTTATGCGCCATGTCGTTATGCTACATTTAAACTGGAGAGATATGAAGGCCTTAAATTTCACGTCTATATTATTAGTCCTATCCGCATTCCTCATTAGTTGTCAATCGAATATCGGTCCTTGTGTTCATAATTATAAAGATCCTATTCTTACAATTCAGTCAGTAAATTCTGCGGAAAATGGAGATGAAATTAACTCCGTCAGGATATCTGAAATCAAAATTGACAATGTAAGCAGAAGACTTAGTTCTTTTGATGATGATATTTCAAATAATATCTCTGTTGATGATTCTCTGCTTATATGTACTATTTCTTGCGGTTTTGGTATTGAGGCAGGTATATATGAAATTTCTTTTTCAGCGGATGGATATAGAGATTCAACCATATCCACTACTGCTAAGTACAATAAATCTAAAGGTGGTTGCCCATCAAGTAGTTCAGATGGAACAAAAATTTCCTTTAGCCTTAACCCACAATAAATGTATCCATAAAGCGCTACTTTTAGCTAAGAGTTAGGAAATAATACAAAATACCAGTCATCAGGCACATCTCCTCCATGAATGAACGTACTCCATTTAAAAAATGAAAGTAAACAGTGGTTTAAGGTGATGTTACCTTCTCTGGATGCCGATCTTCCTGTTTACCGGACCGCACATTCATACAATATGGACCTGTTAACCTACCTACCGGCTGTAGCCAGCATTCTTTAGATATTGGTAAACAAAACCGTCTTTTCTTTCCCGTTACCGTCTCTGGATGGAAGGCTCAGTAAGGTCTCCCGATCGCGGAATTTCATACGAAAGGGAGCCGCAGTCAGATCCACTCCGCTACCCTTTTTCAGGCGAATACCCTGTCCCGAAATAATATCCAGGTTGGGTATGAAATTCCCATCCGGTACGTGTTCCGTCAGTATGATGTACTTATACCGGCCTAGCTTCGGTACGATCCGGGCTATCTCCGCATTGGATACGTGCTGAAGCACGTTTCTTAAGATGGCACAATCCCCTGCCGGAAGTTCATCCTTTGCCAGATCCAGGCAGTGAAACTCAAGATGATCCTTAGAGTACATGTTTCTGTTGCGTTCGATGAGTTCCGGCACAATATCCACCGCGATATATTTCTTCGCATACTTCACCAGCTGACTTCCCACATTAAAATCCCCGCAGCCCAGGTCCACGATGGTCAATGCTTCCTCACGTGAAGTCAGGAAAGCACCCACTTGTTTCAGATAAGGACCCACCAGGTCGGGATGATGGGAGCCGCTTCCCGAATAAAACTCTCCTTCTTCCCCGCCCCACAGATTCTTTTCGTAGATCTGAGCCATCACCGCGCGCGTGGGCCAGGGTTTTTTATTTTTCTTCTTCATGCGTTCAAATTAGCCAATTTGAAAAAAGCAGAATGCTAAATTTTATAAGGAATAAACAATCGACTGCTCTTATTGCCCTGGCAGAATTCATCTCTGGCCATTTCCTGAGGATTGCTTCGTCGGTTCAATCCTGTCCATTGGTCAGACTCATAGTATTCGCGATGATCGGGCCTATAAATCTCAAGCTTAATGCTAGTATTGGATAAATTTCTCATCATACTTACCAATAAACATATGTTAAATTGACTTTTAAGTTTTTTTTTTTCTTCTTAGAGATTCAATATCTCTAAAAAAAATTATGGGAAAGAGAACAATGAGAGAAATTCAATTAGCTGTAGATATTTTGGAGAAAAATATAGTGTCTATTCACACTGTCAAAGATTGGGCAGAGGAGATGAATTTCACCTCCATTAATTATTTCTCAAGAAAGATAAGAGATGAATACGGAAAAAGACCCAAAAAAATAATAATTGAGACGAAGTTGAAAATGATTAAAGAATATTTGAAGAAGAATGACAAAGAAATTTTTTATAGTGTCGCTCTGGATCTGGGATTTAAAAATGATATTTCATTTTATCAATTCGTGAAACGTCACACTGGCAAGTCGCTTTCAGAGTTCAACTCTGAGTGTAAAAAATTAGTTTGATATTAAAGTCAGAAATTCGAGTGTAATAAATTATTATTATTCATCTTGAAGAAATTATAGGTTTTAGTTTTAATGCAAGCTCCAACCTTAATCAAAATCATTTAGTTATGAGCACGATAAAAAAATTGTTTGGTCTCACTCTGATATTAATAGCTTTTGTGGTAGGGTTCTCCTCTACTAATCTAGTTGCCAATCCTGATGAGTGTGAAGACCCCGATATCACTTACCATTACGATGATGGATGGGCATGCGAACCTGCAGGAAATACCTGTATTGTTGTTTGGGATTGCCCAGGAGAGGGCGGTTGATATAAAAATCTAGGTGGCCCTGATAGCATGGGGCCACCATTTAAATCAGATTTCCTTCGAGAACAAGACCGTTAAGTATTCAAATAAAACTAAAATGAATATGGGCCAGGCGCCATACAGACCCCATAAATTGGATTATCATATAAAAATGTCACTCTTAAAAAGCCATTTTTGTTTTTTGATATTGTTATGCCTGTGTATGAGCTGTACAAAGCACAAAGCAGATAGCAAAGATAATTTGCAGTCATCGGTAAAAAATCAGAAAACTCTTGAGTTAAAAAAAATTAGAGACTTTGTACTTAAACCAGGTGAGAGTAGAATAGGAAAAATAGAGGCTCCAATGCTCGTATATGAATCTGCTTCGGATAAAAAATTGGTTTTTTACGATACCGGATTGAACCAGATAATTATTTCTGACAGTACCGGTACCGTGGTCAGCGTTTTTGGGGGAGTTGGGAGTGGGCCTGAAGAATTCAGACACATTAGTTCATTTGGTCTTGACGGAAATATCATAATAGTCTATGACTCTGTTCTAGATATGGTTAAAAAGTTCAATATGGATGGAGACTTTCTGGAATCATATCAAGGCCTGCTAGATGATGGAATATGGATACGATCTAACAGGCTATATACGTATGATGGAAATATATATTTTGGGATTCAGGAATCTGGTAAATCGAATGAAAACGATCATTGGCTCTCCCGAACAATCGCTGTTTACAACAAAAATGGGGATCTAAAAAAGCTGATCGGTGAATTTGATCCAAGTCTGGAAAACTCAGGGTTACTTTATAACTATGTTAATATCACTATGAGTGAGGATGGATCGATATATACAACCCATCGAACAAGTCCATACATTCAAAAATTTAATAGTAGTGGTGAAAAGCTTTCCAGACTAGATGTTTTCCCAAAATACTTTAAAACAAGTGACGAGAGGCCACACCCAACAGCACCTCGTGAAGTTAAAAACCGTATTAATATGAAATATAGTTTTGTAGGAGATTCCTTTGTATCGGAGGATTATTTTTTATTCTATTACTTCAATTTTACAGAAGAGGCTTTTAAACTCAGAAACCCAAACGATCTTGAAAACTATATCCAAGTTTATAATCGAAATGACAAGTATTTAGGAGATATAAAGCTTCCTTATTATCCAATTGGCTTTGACAATAAAAACCTGCTTTATCTTTTAGAAGACGATAACTCTAACAATTTAAAGATTGGGTTGTATGAAATTTTATTCTAACGATATCTATGTTTTGATTGTATCTCTGTCAATTACATTAACTCTTTTTGTTTCATGTACTGTGAAAAAAATTGAACCTAATTATCTAACTGTTGACCTGAATTCTTGGGAAGAGTATTTAAGTCAGGAGTTATCATATCAAAATCCTATAAATCATACTTTAATCTTGATTAGTCGCCCAACTTTTTGTGGAGACTGTCTAAAGGAGTTAAAAAAATGGAATGAATATTTAGATAATAGAAATAATAATCTAGAAATAATTCTCATTGTCGTAGATAGATATAGAACAAACGCAGAAGACTTTATTCAAAAAAATGATTTTGACTTCGATTTTCTAGTTGATACTCAAGCTGTAATTCTCGATAAAGAACTGATCCCTTCAATCCCTTCAAAAGTTTATTTCCGGAATGATGAAGTTCAGATCATTGACCGGATTGGTGACAAGACAAGTTTTGAAAAGATTCTAATATTATCAAAAAGAGAAGGGTCTAGTGAAGCAAACACCTCAGAGAGGGTCCTCTCGAAGGTGAGTAAGTAAAATCTTGTATAAGTTATCGTTTCGATGATTAAAGCGAAATTCTGTTTCTTTCAAATGCAGATAAAAGGTTTTCTTAGGCACGCCATTAAATTGGGTCAACCGACGTTTTGCGAAACTCCAAAACGACTCAATGCCATTGATGTGACGGTTGCCATTGGCGAATTCATCCTGGCCGTGATTCACTCGGTAATGCTTGTCGTAGCCGACATCTACCAAGCCGTCATAGCCGCGCCAGCCATCGGAGTGAATGACACTGGCTGGCTTCACTTTTCCACGAATAACGCGCTGCAGGGTCTTTTTTCGAGCATCCGGCACAATTTCGGTGTACACTTTTCCCTGGCGTTTAAAAATGCCAAAGACAATTGTTTTTCCCGACGCCCCGCGTCCGCGCTTGCCTGGAATCCGCCGGGGTCCAAAGTAGGATTCATCGACTTCAATGGTTCCGGCCAGTGGGGCTTCCTGCTCAGACCACCGGGCAATTTTATCGCGCAGACGCTGGAAAATATCAGTGACCGACCGCCGGGAAATGCCGGTAAGTTCAGCAGCATCCGTGGCGGTAAAATCCATCGCAAAATACCGAATCAATTGCCGAAATTTGGCTTCAGAAATTTTTGAACGATTGTAATACTTGTTATTCATTGCATAGCAATATGTTACAAAGATTTATAACATGCTATGCTTCACTAGACCCAAGAGAAAATTAAAACTACGCCGTAAGGCAGTAAATAATTACAGTTATTCTTGTCGCCCTCCTAAAATTGGACTCGTTCCGTGGCAGAGCCTGTTTGCCCTGCCTTTGCCGGCAGGCAGGCGATAGGTAGACTACGGAACCAGAAAAACCCGTCATAGCGAAGGCTGTACATATGAATGTAGGCCGGAAAGCTTACCGACCAAGCAATCCCCATGAAGCTATCTTAAGCCAAATCAGTAAGGTCGCTTCCTCGGATTATGTTGAGGTTTGAGTAAATGGGAATGATAGAATAAAACTAACCAATACTGCATATAAACAATCCCAATCGCTTCAATGGAACACAAAATGTTTCAGAATTTTTTTATAGGTGTAATTCAAAGTCGAATCAAAAGAAAAAGTGAGAGAAACCATGGAAGGTTTACTTGAAAATAAAAACGTTGCAATTCTAGCCACTAATGGATTTGAAGAATCCGAATTAACAAGCCCCAGAGACGCTTTGCAAAAAGCAGGTGCGAAAACATACATCGTGTCTACAGAATCCGGCACCATTAAAAGTTGGCATGAAGGTAACTGGGGTGGTGAATTTGAAGTAGATCTGACGCTGGATAAAGCCGAAGCGGAAAGCTTTGATGCTTTGGTACTGCCTGGCGGAGTTATCAACCCGGATACCCTTCGATTGAATGAGGATGCCATCGCCTTTATACGAAGTTTCTTTGAAGCAGGTAAGCCGGTATCGGCGATCTGCCACGGTCCTCAGTTGCTGATCGACGCGGATGTGCTGCAGGGCCGGACCCTGACCTCCTGGCCATCCATTAAGAAAGACCTGAAAAATGCAGGCGCTCGATGGGTTGACAACGAGGTTGTGGTGGATCAGGGCCTTACCACAAGCCGAAGCCCTGAAGATCTGCCGGCATTCAATAAGAAAATGATTGAAGAGATTCGTGAAGGTGTTCATGAGGAACAGATGACAGCCTAAGAGTGAATTAACATAAAAGGTCATGATCAAAACGACCTTTTGATCGACGGGCCTGTTTCCCATTCCGGGATGCAGGCCTTTTTTATTTCAGTGCTTCCCATTCTTCTTCGGTGGCTAATGACTTTTGGTACTCCATCAGCATGAGCCATTCCCCTTCCTGTTTGACCAGCAATCCCTCGAAATGGATCAGAAAAACCTGCTCTACCTCTCCTTCTGTCTGTGAAACATAGCGAAAAATCCCCGTTTCATGGGCTGTATCGGTTCCGTGAATGCGATTGCTGAAACGAAATTCCACTCCCGCCCTCATGCGCCCGGATCTGGTATCCGAAAAGCCCTGTTTCCAGCCGGCCAGCGCATCGGTTATGGGATAGGAATTACCCGCCAGGCCGTTTACCAAAACGGCGTCGGAGTGAAAGGATGCGGCATAAGCCTCAAAATCGCCCTCCGCCACAGTACGACTGACCTCCTGCCAGTATCGGTCAAGCCCGGACTGTGCCTGAGCCTTCACACAGAAAGGAAGAATCAGGAATACAATAAACCAACCAAAACTACATCGTATCATCTCAAATAAATTGTTGTGTAAGCATTCGGAATATAGCAGAATTAAATTTACTTGCCTGAGCTTCATTCTTCCGTATTTTTGCAGCATGAAAAAAGGAAGAGTCATCAAATCCACAGGCAGTTGGTACAAGGTAGATACCGGTCAGGAGGTCATAGACAGCCGGCTTCCCGGCCGGTTCAGGCTGGAAAGTAAAGAAGTCACGAATCCCGTTACCGTGGGAGACTGGGTGGATATCTCGGTCAATGAAGATGGTTCGGGGACTATTGAAAAGATCCATGACCGGGAGAACTACCTGACCCGAACAGCCACCCACGGAAAGAAAGGAGAACACATCCTGGTCTCCAATGTAGATATCGCCTTTGTAGTGCAGTCCATCCGGAAGCCCAAGCTGAAAGAGGGTTTTGTCGATCGGTTTCTTGTTACCTGTGAGGCCTACGAGGTGCCCGCGGCCATTATTGTCAATAAAATGGACCTGGCGACAAATCGGGACCGGAATTACCTTAAAGATATGATCGGGGTTTATGAGGATCTGAACTATCCTGTTTACCTGACCAGCATCGAAGAACCGGATTCACTGGATCCGCTAAAGGAACGGATCCGAGATAAGACGGCCGCCTTTATCGGCCCCTCCGGTGTGGGCAAAACCAGTTTACTCAACGCCATCGACCCGGAGTATGACCTGAAAGTGGCTGAAGTATCTGACTTCTCCAATAAAGGCAAGCATACCACGACCTTTGCTCAGCTTATCCCGTTGAGTATTGGCGGATACCTGGTGGATACACCCGGGATCAGAGAATTTGGGCTGGTTAACATAGAGCCCTGGGAGCTTTCCCTTTTCTTCCCTGAGATGCTGAAGCCCCGCCAACATTGCAAGTTTAACAATTGTACCCATCTGCACGAACCGGGCTGTGGAGTGGTTGAGGCCTTTGAAAACGGCGAAATTGACGCCAACAGGTATCATTCCTACATAAATATGCTGGAATCTCTGAAGGATTAGAATATTTTGAAACAGAGATACAAGTTCTAAGTCTTGAAAATAATCCTAATATTAAGCCACCATCTATAAACAACAGGAGAAAACATGATATTAAAAGATACAAAATGGGTGAAACCCCTGTTTGCAACCCTGGTAATGGGATTTATGTTTCTGGCTTCTGCCCAGGCACAACTCGATGAGATCGAGGCATTTCTTGAATCAGGGCCTGAAAACGCAACAAAACTCACCAGAGCTTATCTGAAGCCTCTGCCCACCGGTTTGGCTACCACACTGAATTCCGGATGGACCACCAAAGCCGCGCCTACTAAAACGCTGGGCTTCAGTATCCAGATTCGGGGAGCGGTTGCCGCTGTACCTTCCAGCGGTCAGACTTTCGATGCTTCCGACCTGGGACTTCAGAACATTGCGGTTACCGGAGCCGAATCCAGCACGATATCAGGTTCCGATCAAAGTGGACAAACACTTTCCTCGACTGATCCCGGTAATACCTTTTCATTTACCTTACCCGGAGGTACCAATTTTTCCTATGTGCCAACGGCGATGATACAGGCCAATGTAGGGCTGATCAAATCCACGGATATTACACTTCGCTATATCCCTGAAACCGAACTTGGGGATTACGGAAAGTTCTCTGTGATTGGAGCCGGCCTTAAAGTGGGCATTAACGAATGGATCCCCGGCGGAAAACTCTTACCGGTGGACCTTTCGGTCATGGGCGCCTTTTCTACGGTGGACCTGAGTGCCGACCTGGAATTTAACCCGGGAGCCACCGATCAGGTAGTGGAAACCAATACCAACACCTTTGTTTTAAATGCCCTGGTTGGTAAAACACTTCCCTTTATCTCCGGTTACGCGGGAGTGGGCTATCAGAAAGGAACCTTTGAGCTTAACATGCTCGGAGACTACGATCTGGGCGGAGGTCAGGTCCTTTCGGATCCGGTTTCTTATGAAGATGAAAGCGATGCAGGATTTCACGCGCTGGCGGGTGTGCAATTCAAGCTGGGCCCATTGCGCATTTATGCGGAAGCCACCGCTGCGGAATACATCACGGCCAATGCCGGTATCGGCGTGGGGCTGAGAAACTAATCCCTATTTCGAAAATAAAAAAGGCGTCCGTGCATAAGCAGGACGCCTTTTTTATTATTCACAGGTATCATCTACACCTGGAATTCCTTATTAGCCAAAGTCGGATTTGCCACCGGATCATCGGATTCAATGACTCCGTCTCTGAGGCGCACAATACGGCGGGAATGTTCAGCGATATCATTCTCGTGGGTTACCAGTATGATCGTGTTTCCCTGGCGGTAGAGCTCTTCAAACAGAAGCATGATCTCTTCCCCGGTCTTGGTATCCAGGTTACCCGTAGGCTCGTCCGCCAGAAGTATTGAAGGATTGTTTACCAGGGCACGGGCAATGGCGACACGCTGACGCTGCCCACCCGACAGTTCATTGGGCTTGTGATCGATGCGGTCGCCCAGTCCAACCTTGGTCAGTACTTCGATAGCTCTCTCCTTGCGTTCGGAGGATTTGACTCCGGCATAAATCAACGGAAGCTCCACATTGGCCAGACAAGTGGTTCTGGGCAGCAGGTTAAAGGTTTGAAACACGAAACCGATCTCCCGGTTTCTGACTTCCGCCAGTTCCGCATCATCCATTTCACTTACGCGATTGTTGTTCAGAATGTATTCCCCGGAAGTTGGGGTATCCAGACAACCGATCATATTCATCAGTGTGGACTTACCGGAACCGGATGGCCCCATGATGGCGATGTATTCGTTCTTCCGAACATCAAACGTGACTCCGTTCAACGCTTTTACCAGCGTCTCTCCCATCTGGTAAAAACGGGTGAGATCGGTGATCTGAATGACTTTTTCGTTCTGATTATTCATATGCTGTGATTAAAGTGATGCTAAATCCTGAGTTGCCGAAGCTTTGCGGGCGTTTACTTTATCGCCATCGGCCAGCGTTCTGGACAACACGCGATAACTTCCTATTACAACCTCCTCACCGGCCTCAACGCCGGATAGTATCTGAATGTGACTGTTATCGCTGATGCCGGTTTCCACTTCGCGGCGTACAGCAATTCCGTCTTCCACAACAAACACCACCTTGCGTATGTCTTCCTGCTTAATGAACAGAGACTCGTCGGTTGTTTCAGGGTCCGTTGTTTCCTGATCTTCCGTGCTTTCCCCGGTTTCCCTTTTGTCCGTACCGGTTTTTTTATCCTTCGCAAAATCCCGAACGGTTACGGCCTGGATAGGAACCGAAACCACGTTAACTACCGTCTCGGTCTCAATATCCACCGTCGCGGACATCCCCGGCTTAAAATTTGGCACAAAGTTCTTCTCGGGGTTTTCAGAAGCCTGGTTCATCACCAGCTCACTTCCGGCCATCGCCAGGTTATGGGGAGTCACGATGCGTACTTTCACCTGGTAGTTGGTTACCTGCTCGTTGGTACCGGCACCCGTGATCCGGGCCGAGTTGGCGATCTCGGTTACAATACCGTTGAAGATGCGTTCCGGATAGGCATCCACTTCGATCCGGGCGGTGTCAGCGTTAGAGATATTCACAATGTCATTTTCGTTCACCTCCACCAGAACTTCCATCCGGTCCAGTAAAGAAACCCGCATCATTTCGGTACCTGCCATCTGAGAGTTACCCAGCACCCGTTCACCCAGTTCAACGGCAAGGCCTGTAACGGTTCCGTCCTGAGGGGCGCGGATCACCGTTTGCTCCAGCTCCTCTTTGGCCTTACGAAGCTGAGCCTCCGCACTTTGCACCTGATATTCAGCCGCTTTAAGGTTGGCCTTCTCAGATTCATAGGCTGATTTGGTCTGAATGAAATCCAGTTCTGAGATCACGTTCTTTTCATACAGCTCTTTATTCTTCAGATAAGCCGCCTCGGCCTGAATAAGGCTGGCGCGGGTCTGCTCCAGCCTGGCTTTGGTGGTGAGCAGCGCCGCGTTCAGCTGATCGATCTGAGCCTGATAGATGTCGGGCTTGATACGTACCAGCAGGTCTCCCTTCCTTACGAAGTCCCCTTCTTTTACGGCCAGCTCAATGATCTCACCCGATACATCCGGACGTATGATCACCTCAATTTCCGGCTGGATCTTACCTGAAGACGAAACCACCTGGGTAATGGTCTTCAGCTTGGCCTCGGCGGTCTCCACGTTGGTACCCTGACTTTCGCCACCGATAACACCAGCCATACGAAGGCCGAGTCCCGCCCCCATGACCACGACCAACCCAATGACCAGGTAGAGTATTAACTTTCCTGATGATGATTTTTTCTTTGCCATAATTCCCTATCCCAAATACTTGTTTGTTGTTTTATTAAAATTCGATGGAGTCGCCGGAGAGCTTACCCAAATAGAAATCCAGAAGCTTGGCCTGAAAAATAAGATTGAATTCCGCCTGCGTTTTATCAGACTGAGCGCTTACATAACTCGCCTGCGCCTGACTCAGCTCGATCAGGGTGCTGGCGCCCACATCGTAGCGCTCCTGCTCCGTTTCATAGGCTTTCTCAGCGGCTATCAGTGCTTTGTTGGATGCTTCCAGTCGTTTCTGGTATGCGATGTAATCATTGTACGCCTGAGTCACTTCCTGAATCACACCCAGTTCCGAGTTTTCATAGTTCAGTTCAGCGTTCTTTAAGTTGATCTTCGCGCTTTGAATGTTGTACATGCGGTTCCAGTTGTTAAAGAGCGGCAAGGAAAATGACAATCCCACCCCTCGGTTCACGCGCTGATCAAAAAACTGATCCTGAAAGCTTACATCCTGTCCTCCAAAGGTATACTGGTCACTGTATCCGGATGATAAAGAGGCACTGGCACTAAGTGTGGGAAGCAGGCTCGACTTGGCCAGCTGCAACTGATGAGCCAGTATATCCACGTTCAGCTTTTCACTCCTCAGGTCGGAGCGACTCCTTAATGCTTCATCTATAAGCTGACGAAGAGAAGCCGTCATGGGAGTCGCAGAAGAGACTTCAAGTTCAGGTGTTACAAATTCGTAGTTACCCAGGGGGTCGATTTGAAGCTGTCGGATCAGGATCAGCTTGTTCAGGTTCAACGTGTTTTCTCTCTCCGTGACCGTTAGTTCGTTCTGAGCAACGGTGGACTCCTGATTATACAGATCAACCATAGGCCGTGATCCGACCTCAACCTGCGCACGGATCTGTTCCAGCTGACGCTCTGAGGTCTCCAGATTCTCTTTGGCGATCTCAAGGAGCTCCATACTCAGCAATACCTGCAAATAACGGCTGGCGGTGTTAAAAATAATATTCTCTTTAGCGCGCTGAAGTTCCTGTTCGCTGGAAAGCTTGTTTTTCTGACTGATTCTCAGTGAAAGGATATTTTCAAAACCATTAAAAATAGGCACGCTGGCACTAATGCGTCCGCTAATACTCTGTGAGGTCACATCCGTGAAGGAGAGCGTTTCCTGAACAAACTGGCGACCGGTTTGTCGGTTGGCATTGAGGCTTGAGGATATACCGGGAAGAAAATCCGCCATTTCGCTGGTGATCCGGTCTTCAGCTAACCCAAGGTTATTTTCCGCGACTTTCAGGGAATAGTTATTCTCAAGGGCAATCTTAATGGCTTCCTCAATAGTTATTCTCTGAACTGCCTGTGCAGCGGTCATCCCGGTGAGTAGCATGGCCAGAAGTGCCGTCAGTAATAGTGATCTTTTCATATCAGGTTTTTGATGATTTTCATTGGTATTTAACATCCGCGATTTAAAGACGCGGTTTCCACGTTGTTAGACGAAATTAGTTTCAAAAATGGCGGGTTTATCCCGGGGATTTAAATGCTTTTACTGTAGTTATTCCCTCAGATCCTTTTTTCGTGGGTTTAACTGATCATCCACTATATCCAGTAAAACGGATACCGCCTTTTTGGTGAGGGCATTACGAAGTTCTTTGCCGATCACCGATCCCAGTCCTCCTGAGTCTTTTGAAGGGTAAGGCCGGGTTGATTTGGGTTTGCCTAGCAGTATGCCCAGTAGGAATGCACCTCCCACCACCGGCAACGGGTACTTACGGATCAGATTCTTGGGAGCCAGATTCTCGGTGACATCTTCCTTAACCCCATCAATTGAGCGGTCGATACCATCCTGGATACGCACCAGCTCTTCCTCTAATTCTTTTTTCTTTTTTTCAAGGTTCGAAATCTTCGTATTACCCATTGGTCTGTTCCTCTTCTTTATTTCCTTCACTCAGTAATACAGGATCTTCCAGGGGCTTGTCCTCCAGCGCCTCCAGCACATCATTCATAAACTGATTCTGAACTTTGCGGGCAATTCCTTTTGGTTTTAGCAGCAGAATGATCAGCCCGATGAGAAACACCGGCCCTCCCACACAGGCAAAACCCAGCGCGGTATTGTCGAGCAGGTCACCCAGATAAAAGCCCAGGGCAACCAGGCCAAACTGTAAGCCGATGGCCAGGATCACAAACCCAATCACCTGCTGTACCGCTTCTCCGATCCACAGCGTGATCTTTTCACTCACATTGAGAACCACCAGCTCGAACCGGGTTTCCAGATAATCCCGAAGTTCAGCCGTGATCTGTCTGACTCTGTTCCCCAGCTGATCCATCAGTCGTCCGATCCTAAAAACTTTCCTATGATATATCCAGCGGCAAGGCCTATGAGCACACTTCTGACCGGGTGCTTTCTTATGGCATTTTCCGCTGTTTCTTTGGCTTCCTGCACACGTTGCTGAAAATCTTCATCGTTGATGATCTCCTTGCCCTTGACCAGCGCGCGGTCAAGGCGTTCATTCAGGTTATGTATGATTTCCTCATTCATATCAAATGCCCTTTAATTTACTCTAAAGTATTAATCAACCGGAAGTTAAATTCATTCCGGGCTAAAGAAATTACTCGTATCTCAGACTTTCAATAGGATCCAGCTTGGCCGCCTTGAACGCCGGGTACACTCCAAACAGCAGACCGATGATGGTCATGCCAAAGAAACTTCCAAATACCGACCAAAGGGGGATCACAGGTTCCGTGTCGATCCAAACCGCTACGAGGTTACCCACTCCAACGCCAATCAGCATTCCGATGATTCCCCCGATCTGACATATAAAAATGGCCTCCATCAAAAACTGATTTACAATGGCCTTACGGGTTGCACCTACTGATTTTCTGACCCCGATCTCACGGGTTCGTTCCGTTACTGAAACCAGCATAATATTCATCACACCAATACCCGCACCCAGCAAGGTAATGAAACCGATAGCAAAACCAGCCACATAAAGCACCCCCGTAAATGCATCGAAGGTCCCCGAAAGAGAGTCGTTGGTAACGATCTCGAAATCGTTTTCTTCCGACGGCCCGACTCCGCGGATCACCCTCATGATCCCGGTCACTTCATCAATGGTTTCCTGGATCATTGCTATCTCGGGGGCGCGAAGCTGAATGCCAATCCCCCGGTTTCCCCCGTAATTGTTAATGCCCGTGGTGTAGGGAATGACCACAATGTTATCGAAAGACTGACCGAAGATCTGCCCCTTTTTCTCCAGCAGACCGATCACCGTGTAGGGTTTTCCGTCGATGCGGACTTCCTTGTTCAGCGGGTACTCCGTTTGGAACAACTCGGTTTGTACGTCTTTACCAATAATCACCACCTGCCGTTTGTACTGGATGTCGTCCTCATTGAAGTTCCGGCCGTCCTCAATTACAAAGGCGTTGTTTTCAAAGAACTCGCTGTTTCCTCCCCTTACCCTCACATCGGGATCGGTTTCCTTGTCTTTATATACGATCTTGGTAAAACTGAAGGTGGTGACCGGGTTCAGGCCTTCCCCTACCCGCATCCGTTCTTCCAGTTCCTCCGCGTCTTCAAACCGGATGTTTTTCCGGTTTCGCTGGCTGGCATCACGCGGTCCCATCTGTACGGCAGGATTTTTTTGTACCGTAATCACATCACTACCCAGTACGCTCATGGTGTTTGTAAAAAAGTTATCGAGTACGGCAACAGCCGTGGTGGATACGATCACCGAGAAAACTCCGATCACCAAGGCAAGCAGCGTCAGGAACGAACGGATCTTGTTCGCCATCAATGAACTGCCGGCCTGCTTAAATGTCTCAGATAGCTGCATTATTCAAACCTTAAGGATTCAATGGGGTCAGATTTTGCTGCTCTGTAAGCCGGAATAAAGCCAAACAGGGCTCCGACGAAAGTACAGAGCAGAAACGCGAACAACACCACTCCCATATTCATGGTTGCTGTGAAGAACTGATCGATCAGGGCCGTTAGTATTCCTGCCAGCGCAACACCAAATATCCCACCAACCATACAGATCATAATGGCCTCGATCAAGAACTGGGCCATGATCTCCCAGGACTTAGCCCCGACCGCTTTTCGTATTCCGATCTCCTTGGTCCGCTCGCGCACGGATACAAACATGATATTCATAATTCCGATACCGCCGATCAGTAAGGACAGGCCAACGAGCACAAAGCCTCCCAAATACAATCCGTTTTTAAAAGCGGCGAGTTGTTCTTCGAAAGCCTGAGGCTTATTGATGGCAAAATCATTTTCTTCGGTGGCATCCAGTTGCCTCACTTGCCTCATAAGCCCTTCGATCTCATATTCACCGTCCTCGGCTGCCTCCTCGTTCGGAAATTTTATACCTAACTGAATTCCCCAGCGCAATCCGAATATCTGGCCATAGGCTTTAATAGGAATGATGATCCGGTTATCTGCATCTCCCAGCCCCAGAAAACTGCCCTGTTTTTCCAGGATTCCGATCACAATAAATTTTTGCCCCCCTATGCGGATCTCTTTACCCAGTGGTTCTTCGTTCTCAAAAAGGGACTCCTGCAATGACTTTCCGATAACGGCTACTTTTACTGCAGAACGGGCTTCCTGTTCGGTGAACATTCTTCCTCTTTCAATGTTGAGGCCCTGAATGTTCAGGTAATTGGCGGTCGCTCCCTCCAGGCCCACATTCTCCGCGTTCTTATCTTTGTAGCGAATGGTGGCACCACGGCTCGCCGTAGCTGCGATATCACTGGCAAGGCGGCTTCTTTCTTCCAGGAATTCGACATATTCAATTTTCATCTCTTTGCGGTTGGCGATCTCCCACCACTCTTTTCCTCCGCCGTCCCAGGGCCATTTCTCTACATAAACGACATTTCGACCCAACATGGCCATGCTGTTGTCAAAACTTTCATCCATTCCGGTGGTCACCGAATCCACAACCGTGACCATGGTAATACCGATGATAATACACAGGGCCGTAAGCACCGAACGGACCTTATTAATGCGAAGGGCTCTAAACGCCACTTTAAAGCCTTCAAAAATGCTGTACAGGAATCTCATTGGGCAAAATTTGGTTCAGCAACCTGCTACGGTTCGATCACATGATTCGTTTCACTATTTATCAAAATAAACTGAATTATTTCCCGATACTACGTTTTTCCCCGATTAACTATTAAAAGATGTTATCTTAACTCCGCCATGAAATTAGACGTTTTAGTTTTTGCCGCACACCCTGATGATGCCGAACTCAACCTGGGAGGCGCCATCGCTTCCCTGACCTCATCCGGAAAAAAAGTCGGGATCATTGACCTGACACAGGGAGAAATGGGGACCCGCGGTACCATCGACATACGTAAGCGTGAGTCAGAGAAAGCATCGGAAATACTCGGGATCTCATACCGGGCGAATCTTGATCTTGGGGATTCCTTCATAGAAAACAACCGTGATAATCAGCTGCACGTCATTGCCGAGATCCGGAAAACGAAACCGGATATTTGCATCACAGGCGCTCCTCATGACCGCCATCCCGATCACGGAAAAGCAACCAGGCTGGTACTGGATGCTCTGTTTTATTCGGGATTGCAAAAAATTCAGACACTCAACGAGAAAGCCGAAGCGTTGGAAGCATGGCGCCCTG
Source organism: Balneola sp. (assembly GCA_965267385.1). Lineage (GTDB taxonomy): Bacteria > Bacteroidota > Rhodothermia > Balneolales > Balneolaceae > Balneola. The sequence goes on along the minus strand of OZ253957.1, from coordinate 973,419 downwards.
CTCATATCATGCACTACATGCAGGACCGTCCTTTTAAACCGGATTTCATCTATGACATCAGCGAATTCTGGGAAACCAAAAAGGCATCCATCCTGGCTTACTCGTCCCAGTTCAATGTTTCGGACCCGGAAAGCGAACCCGAGACCTATATCTCTTCAGAACATTATTTCAAACAAATGGAAGCCCGGGCGAGATACTTCGGTCACCTGGCAGGTTTTGAGTACGGCGAACCGCTAAAATACTATAACGGTCCGGCAGGAATCCGCGATTTCGACTTTCTTTTTGAGCACAAGCCGAAAAGGTAGCTACGCACTCAGATCCTTTTCACTGAAGTGATCCCGGATCTCGTTCAGCAGAAAGCCGGCCAGCGCCTCATTGCCGGCTATGATCCTTTTTCCGAACAACCAATCGCCCTCTCCATTCCAGTCGGTGACCACACCCCCTGCTTCTTTGATGATAAGGGCGGAAGCCGCTACATCCCATGGACTTAAGCCATATTCGTAGAACCCTTCAATCCGGCCGCAGGCCACATTGCACAGATCCCATGCCGCCGAACCCGGACGCCGTACTCCGTGCGTTTTGCCCATCAGAGTTTTGAACAGGCTCAGGTACTCATCAACCAAGTGAAGATCCGTGTAAGGGAACCCGGTTCCAATCAATGAGGATGCCGGATCGGTGGTGGCGGATACCTTGATCGGCTGTCCGTTCAGAAAGGCCCCTCCGCCCTGCGTGGCGGTGAACTCTTCCCCGTTAGCCACCTCAAGCACCAGTGCGGCTTTGGGCTCTCCATCTTCCCAAAAGCCGATGGAAATACAATAGACCGGAAATCCGTGGGCAAAATTGGTGGTTCCGTCGATGGGATCGATGATCCAGATCCTCCCCTCGGGCAATACTGAGTAATGGCTTGATTCTTCGGCCAGGTACCGGTCGTCCGGAAAAAACGACTTTATGACTTCCAGTATTTTCCGTTCAGATGCCAGGTCGGCATCGGTCACCAGGTCGTTCTTGGCTTTCAGGCCTACCTTAAAAGACTCCCTATTGCTGTATTCTCTGATGATAGCCGCAGCTTCTTTGGCCGCTTTTTGCGCAACCTCAAGTTCTTTCCGGAACATCGGGATATCTGCCCTCCGTTTAAGTGTGTTCTTCGTTTTTATCGGCTTTAATCTAAGCTAAAATTTAGAGATATTTGGCATTCAATCCGGCACTCATAACCACTGATCTATGATCATTCCCATCGCCAGCGATCACGCTGGTTTCCCCGCAAAAGAACTGACGGTACAGCTTTTGGAAGAAATGGGACATACTCCCGTTGATTTTGGCACTCATTCCGAAGACTCAGTGGACTATCCCGATTTTGCCGTACAGGTGGCAGAGCGGATTAACAACGGCGAACATGAACAAGGAATCCTGATCTGCGGAAGCGGCCAGGGCGTCTGCATGACGGCAAACAAGTATCCCAAAGTGCGGGCTGCACTGGTGTATGATCCTGAGGTGGCGCACATGACCCGTCTCCATAACAACGCGAATATCATGTGCCTCCCCGGGCGTTCACTGAATAAAGAAGAGATCAAAGCCATTCTGAAATCCTGGTTCGAAACCGATTTCGAAGGCGGAAGGCACGAGCGTCGTATCCAAAAAATTGAATCCCTAACTCAAAAGTAATTTCCGCTGATGAAACCAGTCAAGGAACAAGATCCCAAGATATTTGAACTGCTTGAAAAGGAAACGGACCGGCAGAATTACAACCTGGAGCTGATCGCCTCGGAGAATTTTGCATCCCGTGCCGTCATGGAAGCCTCCGGCAGCGTACTCACGAACAAATATGCGGAAGGATATCCGGGTAAACGCTATTATGGCGGGTGTGAATTTGTGGATGTGGTCGAGGACATCGCCCGCGACCGTGCCAAGCAACTGTATGATGCCGACTGGGTGAATGTGCAGCCGCATTCCGGTGCTTCTGCTAATGCCGCGGTATATCTGGCCTTTATGAAGCCGGGGGATACGCTTCTGGGCTTCGATCTTTCTCACGGCGGACATCTCACTCACGGTTCTCCGGTTAATTTCTCCGGTATTTATTTTAAACCTGAATTTTATGGGGTTGATAAGGATACCGGCCGGCTGGATATGGATAAGATCCGTGATAAAGCCAAGGCCGTTAAGCCTAAAATGATCTCGATCGGCGCTTCCGCTTATTCGAGGGATTATGACTATGAGGCTTTTCGAAGCATCGCTGATGAAGTCGGCGCCTTTCTGTGGATGGATATGGCACATACTGCCGGACTGATCGCAACGGGAAACCTGAATAATCCCCTTCCTCATGCCCATGTGGTGACCACCACCACCCATAAGACGTTAAGGGGGCCACGCGGAGGCATGATACTGATCGGAAAAGACGGCGAGAATACCATGGGCAAAGTTGCCCCCAAATCCGGGCGGGTTAAGAACTGGAGTGAGCTTCTGGACTCAGCGGTCTTCCCCGGAACTCAGGGCGGCCCGCTGATGCATATCATCGCCGCTAAAGCGGTGGCGTTTGGTGAGGCATTAAAGGACGAATTCAAAAGCTACCAGGACCAGGTTCAGGCGAATGCCAAAGCCCTGGCTGCCAAATTCATGGAGCTTGGATACGATATAGTGAGCAATGGCACGGACAATCACCTCATTCTCATTGACCTTCGCAATAAAGGCCTGAACGGAAAAGTAGCGGAAGAGGCTCTGGGTAAAGCCGCCATAACCGTTAACAAGAATATGGTCCCCTTTGATACGGAAAGCCCCTTCGTCACATCCGGCATCCGGGTGGGATCACCCGCCATGACCACCCGCGGACTGAAAGAAGCGGAGTTTAAACATATCGCGGTTCTGATGGATCAGGTGCTTCAAAAACCGGAAGACGAGAATGTACATCAGAAGGTGGCCGCTGAAGTGCGGGCGCTCTGCGAACAGTTTCCGCTCTACGATTTCGTAACGGTGTAACAGAAGAAGCTTTGAGCCAGGAACGACAGCTAATGCCGAAAGATCCTCCAAAGGCCAAAAAGCCCAAGGACCGGACTACCGATAACATGACCTTCCTTGAGCATCTGGAAGAGTTGCGCTGGAGAATCGTTAAAGGCCTGATCGGAGTACTGCTGGGTGTGATCGCCGCCTTTGCATTTTCTGATTTCATCATGAATGAGCTTCTGCTCGGCCCCACCCGCTCCACCTTTTTTATGTACGATATACTGAAAGTGGATGCCATCGACCTCACGCTGCAAAGCCGGCGACTACCGGGACAGTTCTTCACCTACTGGGGTATGCTCTTCATCATCGGAGCGGTGATCGGTTCGCCCGTCTTCTTTTATCAGATCTGGGCATTCGTAGAACCGGCGTTCAAAACCACCACGAAGTGGAAAACCTTCATCACTTCCGTATTTATCACTTTCTTCTTTTTGCTCGGTATCAGTTTTGGATACCTGGTGCTTGCCCCTTTTGCCATGCAGTTCTTTTCTCAGTTTGTGATATCGGATGTAGTACGGAATGATTTTGATATCAATGCCTATTTCAGCTCCCTGGCAACCTGGGTGTTATCGTGCGGAATCATATTCCAGATCCCCATTGTCAGTTATTCGCTGACTAAAATCGGGCTTCTGACTCCTGAGTTTCTTAAAAAATACCGACGACATGCCTTGGTGGTTTGCCTGGTAATGTCGGCCTTCCTGACTCCGCCTGACCCCATCTCCCAGGTATTGATCGCCGTACCGTTGACCATCCTGTATGAGTTCTCCATCTGGGTGAGCCATTTCTCCCTGCGAAAAAGAAATAAAGAATTGCGCCTTGCGTTCGGTGAAGAAGAAAACAGTAATTAACGATGAGCGGTACAGATTTACTCTGAGTTCCCTTATCTTTAGTGCTTATCAGCGAATCAAATTTTGCAACACAGACCATTTGCCTTCATGACCAGAAGCTTTAAAGCCTTTTTGACAGTTCTCCTGACCAGCCTTCTCATCAGTGCCTGCGGGGGAGACAACCCGTTCGTTATCCGTGACGATTTCTCCACGGTGCCTGAACCTTATGAGCTCGGTGATACCGTCCCTGACACGACGGAGACCGGCCTGATCATCTACGTGCTGGAGGAAGGGCAAGGCGAATTCACCGTCCAGCTCCGGGATCAGATCGCGGTGTATTTCACAGGACGCACGCTGGATGGTGAAATTTTTGACAGCAGCTACAAGAATTCCAACACCGACCCGGCCAGTTTATCAGTGCTGAGTCTCATTCAGGGATTCAGACAAGGCGTGCTTGGCATGAAAGAAGGCGGCCGCAGAGTGCTCATCATACCTCCGGAGCTGGGATACGGCGGTACTTCGAACGTGCTCAGGGATGATACACTCCGGTTCGACGTTGAGCTGGACGCCATTCTGAGTAACTGATCCCTCACCCCTTATAACACCGCTCAATCCTGGAATTGAGGCCTGTAGTGATCTCGTACGGAATGGTGCCGGCCTTTTGAGCCCATATTGCAGGGTTCAGGTCATCGCCGTTGAAAAGCAGTACCCGTTCACCCCGTTTCAGGGGCTGCTCTGAAAATACCCCCAGGTAATCCATGGTAATCCTGCCTACCTGTGGCACGGGTTGGCCGGCTACCTCTATGTTGAAATTACCGCTTAATGTTCTTGGAATGCCGTCACTGTACCCCACCGGAACCGTGCCTATCCAGCCGTTTTCCGGGGCCGTCCATAAGGCACCGTACCCCACTTTCTCTCCTTTTCGGACTTTTCTTAACTGCATGATGTAGGATTCCCACTCCAGTACCGACTCAAGATCAGGTATGGGGGTGCCCCCCGGCGGATATCCGTAAAGACAAACACCGGGCCTGACCGCGTCAAACTGAAGGTCTTTATGCGCATAGTAAAATATGGCGCCGGTATTTGCCGTGTGCGTCATTAATTCGGAGGGAAACTGAGCCCGAACCGATTTAAAAAGCTTGAGCTGCTCATCAACTCCTTCGCTTCCGTCTTCATCCGCAGTGGCAAAATGGGTATATATTCCAGTGCATTCCAGATCCGTTCTGTTCCGAACCTGTTCAAGAACTTCCGGAGTTTGACCGGGAATCAGTCCCAGCCTTTTCATTCCGGTATCAAAGTTCAGGTGATACTTTGTACCGGCTTTCAGCAGTTCGAAGGTGGACAGGTCAGCTACGGTGGCCACCAGATCGTATTCCGGATACAGTGGTGCATGTTCCGGCTCCGGCATCTCGAAGACAAGAACCGGGTTCCTGATACCCTCTCTGCGGAGCTGAATACCTTCCTGAACCCGGGCCACACAAAACCATTCCACCTGATCCGCCAGGTGCTGCGCCACTCCGCTCATCCCATGGCCGTAGGCATTGTCTTTGACAACCGCCATTTTCCTGACACCGGGTTTCAGGCGCTTTTCGATGGCTCTGAGGTTGGACGAAAGCCTGTTTGTATGTATGATCAATCTGGACCGCAATCTGTGCTCCTAGAAAAACTTCTTTTTGTGTTTTTTTAGAATGACCTGTGCCGCGTTATAGCCTGCCGCTCCAAAAACACCTCCTCCTGGATGGCATGAGGCACTCGACAAATATAGATTCTTTACGGGAGTTTCGTAGTTACTCATTTCCGGTATCGGGCGGAACATGAACATTTGGTCAAAACTCATTTCCACATGCATCACATTACCCCGTAAAAGGCCGTGTTTCCGTTCGATATCGAGCGGACTTTGAATATACCAGTCGATCAGCTTGTCTTTCATATTGGGGGCATAGTCCACCACCACATCATAGATCTTTTCTGCCTCCTTTTCCCTGATATCGTCCCAATGCAATCCACCGGCCAGCTCGTAAGGATGCCACTGTGCCCATACAAACATGGTATGTTTTCCGTCTTTGGCTACATCCGGATCAATTTTCGAGAAAGTCATTGCCAGCACGGCCGGTTTTTCGGGAGGTCTTTTCTTCATATAGTCACCAATGGCATCGTTCATATACTGCACAGAAGGGGCCATAAGCTGAATTCCGTTATGGATGTAGGGATCGTCAGGGGCGGCCGTGTAGCGGGGCAGTTCTTCCACCGCGCATCGTATGACCATCCCGAAACCGTTTCCCACATGTATGTCTTCCACCTTTTTAAACATGGAATCGTCCAGATGTTCCCGCCCCACCAGCTTCATCATTGTGGTTTGTACATGCGCATTCGAAACGATGATGGGAGCGCGGTATTCCTCCCCGCCTTCCGTTCGAACCCCGATTGCTTTCCCACTTTCAATTAATATTTTGGATACCGGTGAATCTGCTTTGACCGCTCCGTTATGCGACTCTATGAGCTTCTTCATGGCCTGGGTCAGCATTCCGCTGCCGCCGCGCGGATGTTTGGCCCCACTTTCATGGAGCATGGACTGCCAGCCTGCAAAATCTCCGGTAGCGGAATGGTCCGGCAGGGGTCCCGACTGGGCCGCGAACCACAGAATCGCTGCCTTCATATAGGGGCTTTCAAATGCGTCGTCCACTACTTTTCCGTAGCTGGACAGGATCTTCTGAAGTCCTGCTGCCTGCTCTCCTTTTTTGAACATGGCCCCGTCGCGTATCTGCGCCTTCGCAAGTTCGGTAAAAAGGTTCTTTGAGGTAGGTGGGGTCATAAAAGCTTTCAGCACGCTTTTGTTGATCTTCCCCCAGAACTCAACAAAGTCTTTATAATTCTTAACGTCTTCGGGTGCCACCTTAGAGATTGACTCGAGTGTCCGCTCCACATCTTTCCAGAAATGTATCACCCCTTTTCCGGTGGGCACGGGATACGACATGATCGGATCCATGTCAATATACTCCAGGCCGTATTTTTCCAGCTCCAGCTCCTCAATGATCCCTGTCTGATGAATCATGATGTGTACGGATGAACCGACATCCATCCGGAAGCCATTGGGATTCTCTTCAGATTTGAACATCGTTTCGGTGCACACGGCTCCACCGATCGTATCCCTTCGCTCAAGGACCAATACTTTTTTCCCAGCTTTGGCCAGATAACATCCCGTGGTTAGCCCGTTGTGGCCGGATCCGATGATAATAGCGTCGTAGTGATTCATAAAAGGAAGATAAAAGAATTGACGGAAAGCATGGATTTATTAAGTTGTTTGTAAGCCATGGAACCACCCAACCCTTCCGAACATTCAGTGTAATGAAAATAGGTCGCTTTGAGATCGAACAGCTCAGTGAAGGCATCTTCGAAGTTTTTGAAGACGGCGTTTTCCGAAAAGTGGATTCGGGTGATATCACCAGTCCCCCCGCAAAGCTGGAGGGAGTCGCTCTCGCATCGGCTATGATCGGGATCGACCCGATACTGATCCGGGACGGAAAACACAATATACTGATCGATACCGGCCTTGGGTGGGGACTCGACTCCACGAGTGAGTATGAAAATACGTCCAACCTGAAAACCAACCTGGATATCTTTGGGCTCACTCCGCAGGATATCACCCATGTGGTGTTGACTCACCTGCATTTCGATCACGCAGCCGGAAGTTCTTATGTGGATGACCGTTCCGAAACACAGCCCACCATGAACTATGCCAATTACTTTCTCCAGAAGAAGGAATGGGCCTATGCGCTCAGTCAGGTTGACCAACCCAGTTCACTCAAGGGAGGAACCTACGACCTGGATGAGTTCTACAAGCTAGCCGCACTCGATAAGCTTGTTTTTGTTGTAGATGCCAAGTTCGAATTGTTGCCCGGCATCGAGTTGATCCGCACGGGAGGCCATACCCCGGGGCACCAGATCGTCAAAATTCATGACGGCGGGGAATGCGCGTATTTTCTGGGCGACCTTGTTCCCACCGAGCATCACCTCAATCATTATGCCATGAAGCAGATGGATGTAGATCCTCTGCAGTCCAAAAAAGCTAAAACGCTGATTCTGAAGCAGGCTTATGAAGAAGGAGCCGTACTGCTTTTTTATCATTCCATCCACACTAAGGCGGGTCGCCTCATGAAAGATGTGGACCGCAAGTATGTGCTAGAAGATGTGAGCTGATCATTGGCCGGGTGTGCTCAGGCGCTCCCGTATCCCGGCTTCCCGGTCCATAAGCATGCCGGCCGCATGAAGCTGGCATCGCGCTCTCATCAGATTTTGACCGGGATATACCGTCCTGAAGTAGATATCTCCTTCAAGATAATCGGTCAAGAAGCGAACCCCCATTATGAATGCCATGTAAGCCCCTGCCCGGGGGAGCACATCCCTTTCCGCTCTCGTCAGAATGCCGGAAGTTCCCTCCACATATCCCGAGAGATACGCCACACAGTAGTCCATATTGAATGAGATCTTCTCCGGGTCTCCCTCATCTTCCGCATTCAGGAAAGCACCGGTACGAACCCCGTCTCCGGCATCATAAAAAGTGAAACCCGGCATAACCGTATCCAGGTCGATGACGGTACGAGCCCTTCCCTCACGATCAAACAGCAGATTATTCAACTTGGTGTCATTATGTGTGACCCGAAGCGGTTGTCTACCCCCGGCAGCATCCCTGTACAGAGAAACCATGCTTCCCGACATGCGCCCGACCATCTCGATGTGTTCCTCAGCGGCAGCAACACGTTCCTCTTCCGCCCCGCCGAGAGCACCGTTCAAACGCTGGAGCCTGAACTCTATATTATGAAATTCGGGGATGGTAACGGTAAGCTCGTTAACCCGAACATCACTCAATGCACGAAGGAAATTTCCAAAGGCTTTTCCGGCTTCACGGGCATGCCCTTCATTCTGAAACTGCCGGAACGACTGTCCACCCTTGATGAACCGGTAAACCCGCCAGCATCCGTTTTCCGCTGAAAGGTAACAGGAACCTTCTTTTGTTTCGATCAGATGAAGATCCCAGGCTTCGTCGCCGGATTGGGCATTCAAATGTTTCGTTACCCGGAGGATATTATCCACAAGTCCATCAATATCTTTAAAGACCCGGTGGTTGATACGCTGGAGCAGGTACCCGGGATGTCCGCGGGCATCGGTACTTACCCTGTAGGTGTCGTTAATGAGCCCGTGCCCGTATTCCAGGATCTGTGTTACGGAGCCCTCCACCTTAAACCGATCCATCACTTCGATAAGCTTCATGTTACTCCCATAGGTTGTCAGGATACGCTCCCCGGTTTACCAGTTCTTCCAGCTGTCTCCTTACCAAAGGCCGGTCCTCTTTGTAGGTGATACCAAACCATGGAGAAGGAGTAGGCATTACCGGGATAACCGCACCCGTTGACAGAGCTTTCCTGAGAACTTCCGCAATATAATACTCCGCTCCCCTGTCCTCCGAACTTCTGTTCCAAAAGTCACTGAAGCCTTCTTCTATGAGGGGAAATATCGCAGGATCAAAACCGATGAGATTCATGGACACGGGCATCTTTCCGTCCAGATAATGTATTCCGGTATCATCCTGGTAATAAATGCGCCCGGACTCATCCCGGCTGATCGCCGTTCGTTCTTCGATACCGGTCAGGTGACCGTTCCCGTCCGTTAGGCAAATACCCCTGGACACGCTGCCGTGATCCGAGAGGGTATTCTCCAGCCGGTACCCGATCAGGGCGGCTATGCAATCCAAAGAAGCATCAGAACTGCCGAGAAAATGACAGAGCGTTTCCAGGGCCTCTCTGCCGTAGAAATCATCCGCATTCACGATCGCGAAAGGTCCATCCACGTGCCCGCGGGCACACCACACCGCATGAGCGGTCCCCCAGGGCTTCTGACGGGTTGCCGGCACTGAGTAACCCTTTGGCAACCGGCCCACTTCCTGAAAAGCCAGTTCGGTATCAATGCGACCGGCGATCCCGGTACGAATCCTTTCTCTGAAGCTTTGCTCCATGTTTTTCCGGATCACAAAAACTACTTTTCCGAAGCCCGCCCGGACCGCGTCGTAAACGGTGTATTCCAGGAGTGTTGCCCCTCCCGGCCCCAGGCCATCCACTTGTTTGAGCCCTCCGTACCGACTGCCGAGTCCGGCCGCTAATACTACCAGTGTTGGTTTCATAGCCCGAAGTTAAATCTCGCCCAGGCCGAATACAGGTTCCCGGGTCAGCCACTTTCCTTCGGTGAAGTCCGGAATAGGCTGTGGTGCTCCCCCGTTCTGAATGGAAATCTCCGATAAGGGGGTGATCACTCTCATCACTGCTCCGTCATAGACATCGAGAACCGGAGCCTGATCCGCCTTAACGCTTTCCACAAACGCCCGGTCCAGGAAGTAGTCCATTCCCCCATGACCCCCGCCCACGGCCAGTTCACCAAACTGTTTCCATAATTTATGATCGTATTTCTCAAACCAGGCTGTGGCATCGTCCCAGCGGTGCGGCTCTGATTTGCCCTCCACATATACCCGGCGGGTATGGTAATCGAACTCGGCCAGACCTTCCACCCCTTGTACCCTGAAACCCAGTGAATAGGGCCTCGGCAGATTTGTGTCGTGAGTGAGGATGATGGTTTCTCCCCGGGCAGTAGTGATCGTTGACGTTACGATATCGCCCAGTTCCCAGTTCAGATTGTAGTAGGAATGCCCTTCCCCTCCATCCGGATGATTTTTGATAAAATTCTTCAGGGATCTGGACTTTGTGGCAAAAGATGAGATGCTCGTCAGTCGGTTTCCCCGGTTCATGTCCATATAGGTCGCAATGGGGCCCAGTCCGTGAGTCGGATACAGTTCACCATTGCGCTTCAATGAGTGCCGGGTTCTCCAGCGCGCTTCTCCGTAAGCACCCTCACCAAATACAAGTCCGCCCTCTCCGTCATTAAACTTAACCGTCCTCAGATCATGCTGATATCCACCCCTGAAATGGATCAACTCTCCGAAAAGATCGTCCCGCACCATATTCAGCACCGCCATCACGTCTCTGCGATAGCATACGTTTTCCAGAAACATCAGATGAGTACCCGTTTCTTCATGCGTATTGACCAGATCCCAGCACTCATCCACCGAAAAGGCACCCGAGACCTCCACTCCTACATAAATACCTTCTCTCATAGCGGTGAGGCACATTTCCGTATGCCACTTCCAGTTGGTTGCCACGATCACACCATCCAGATCTTCTTCCTCCATCATCTCTTTGAAGGAATATTCGTGCTGCCCATACACTTTGGGGGCTTTTTTCCCATACTTTTCAAAAAGAGCTTTGGTACGTTCTACCGCATCCGGATCAATGTCACAAATAGCCGGGCAGACCACTCCGTCGTAGGCCAGTAAGTTATTCACATGGTTACGGCCTCTCAGCCCTGTTCCCACAAAACCGATGCGCACCGTTTCTTTTAAAGGATTAGTGAGATCCAACAGTGCAGGCCCGCCGAGAGCAAGCCCTGAAGTAGCAAGCGTGGTGGTTTTGACGAATGTTTTTCGATCCATGGAAGCGACAGTTTAAGATTGTATGTTTAGTTTGCCCCAAAGCTTCAGCAACAGGAAGATGGAGCCCCCAAAAATCAGGGTCAGAATAGTGGCAGACAGCACCTCTCCGTACAGGAAGTTTCCTATAGCGAAGAGCGCGCTGTAGATACCAATACATCCCAGGAATACACTCAGAAGACTGCTCGGCATATCCCACTGGCTTTCGTTCGCAGTAAGAGCAACACCCTGCGATTCTGCGGCGGCAATTACTTTTTTCCATCCGGGGCCACCGGGATGTACTTTGCTGTAGAAGCGGATAAGGACATCCATCGGCTCGGGGCGGGTGAGGAATGTGGCAAGTATCCAGACTACCGTTGTGAAAGCGACTGCGATGAGCAGCTTAACGGAGGACGCATTCAAAACCGCTGTCTCCACCGCTTCATCCGGTACAGCAAAAACCAGGATAAATGCCATGATTGTGGCTGAAAGCATGGCAATGATCTCCGTCCAGGCATTGATACGCCACCAAAACCACCGAAGCAGGTAAATAGCTCCCGAGCCCGCACCGGATAGCAAAAGGATATCGAATGCCTGTGTTGCATTTTCCAGAATGGTGAGGGCCAGGATCGCGGATAATATCATCAGCAGTGCCGTCGATATACGCCCCACCAGAACCTGTTCTTTTTCGGAAGCCTCCGGTTTGATGAATCGCTGATACACATCACTCACCAGATAGGAAGCACCCCAGTTCAAATGCGTGCTGATGGTTGACATGACCGCCGCGATCAGGGAAGCTACAACCAGGCCCAGCCAGCCTGCACCAAGTTTAGTCATCATTACCGGATAGGCAATGTCATCGCCGAGATACTGTTCGGTGATACCGGGAAATTCCGCCTGTATGGATGCCAGATCAGGATAGAGTATGATCGATGCCAGGGCTACGATGATCCAGGGCCACGGGCGAAGTGCATAATGCGCAAAGTTGAATAACAGCGTGGCGCCTACTGCATTTTTTTCGTCTTTAGCAGCCAGCATGCGTTGAGCAATATAGCCTCCTCCTCCCGGCTCCGAGCCCGGATACCACACCGCCCACCACTGTACAGCAATGGGGATGATGAGCATCGTCAGAAATACCGATGGTTCTCCCAGATCGGGGAGGATATTTAATTTGCCCTCCAGAGCGGGATGGCTGAACAGTTGCTGCAGGGATCCTATACCGGGCTGACTTACCGCAACATAGGCCGCATATAACGCTCCCAGTGTCGCAATGCCATACTGGAAGAAATCGGTCCATACCACTCCCTTGATGCCTCCCAGAACGGAATAGATCACTACCACCGTGGATATGATGAGGACTGTGGATACGGGGCTCAGATCGAACATCACAGCCCCTAGTTTGATAGCCGCCAGGGTCACCGTTCCCATGATCAGGCAGTTGAAGAACAGTCCGAGATAGATGGCGCGGAATCCCCGAAGAAACGAAGCCGCCTTGCCTCCATAACGCAGTTCGTACAACCCCAGGTCGGTTTCCACTTCCGAGCGTCTCCATAATTTGGCGTATATGAACACGGTCACCATCCCGGTAATGAGAAATGCCCACCACGCCCAGTTTTTAGCCACACCTCCCTCTCGCACAAAACCGGTGACCAGGTTAGGGGTGTCTGCGGAAAAGGTGGTCGCCACCATGGATATCCCCAGCAGCCACCAGGGCATCGTTCTGCCTCCCAGAAAAAATTCGCTGGTGTTCTTCCCCGCAGTTTTGGAAGTCACCCACCCGATCGCTAAAACGATGGCAAAAAACAGGACGATGATCCCCCAATCCAAACCTGATAAGATCATAAATACACCCCGACAGATGGAATTTGGTTGTTTAAATCAAAGGTCGCTGAATATGCGATTCTGAACGCTCAATGCCAACTCTGATCAAAAACCCGGCACTCCGCAGCTCTTTTATGAAATTCAGACTTCTTTTAGCAAGTCCTCCTTTGAATTAAATGCCTTTATTAAGATTTTCCACGCCAATAAATTCTCCCCCTTTCAGTTAGAGAAAAGAGAAAATTCGGATATCATCAAAACAGGGGGCGCCTTCAGCTGATGTCTTTTACTGTAACTTTACCGGCAGAAAAGAGGTCTTTGCTGTTGACCGCACCCATTAATGACCTTCAGATAAAACGGACGATGCGTCTCACAACGGCTTTTATAGTAGTGTTACTTTCAGGTTTATGGATGCAGCTGTTTGCTCAGACTGTGACCATACTCAATAAAGACACCGGAGAACCTGTTTCTCTGGCTACACTCTCCAGCAACCGCCCCAAAGCCTTTTCCATCACCAATGCAAAGGGACAAGCGGATATATCCGGTTTCAAAAACGCTGACCGTATCGAGATCCGGTCGCTGGGCTTCCGGACTGAAGTGTTGAGCTATCAGGAAATCGAGGAGATGGACTTCGAAGTATTCCTGACCGTTTCGAATCTCATGATGGATGAAATGGTGGTTTCTGCGACCCGGTGGCGCCAGCTGAGGGCGAACATTCCCTCTAAGGTGATCACCATCTACCCGAGGGTTTCTTCCCTTCAAAATCCACAGACTGCGGCCGACCTCCTCTCCTTTTCCGGAAAAGTATATATCCAGAAAAGCCAGCAAGGCGGGGGGAGCCCCATGATCCGTGGTTTTGCCACCAACCGGCTTCTGTACACCGTTGACGGAGTTCGGATGAATACCGCCATCTTCCGTGGTGGGAACCTGCAGAATGTAATTAATATCGATCCCTTCGCCGTGGAAAACACGGAAGTACTGTTCGGCCCCGGCTCCGTGGTTTACGGAAGTGACGCGATCGGGGGTGTCATGAGTTTCCAGACCCTCACTCCGCAGTTTTCACTTACGGATAAACCGTTGGTAACCGGCAAAGGTGTCGGGCGGTTTTCTTCCGCAAACAATGAAAACACCTATCATCTTGACATAAATCTGGGATGGAAGAAATGGGCCTTCGTTTCCAGTTTGAGCAGCTGGGATTTTGATCACCTCCGTCAGGGAAGCAAAGGCCCCGAGGAGTACGTAAAAGATTATTTTGTACAGCGAATAAACGATACAGATGTGATCGTTCAACAGGAGGATCCACTGCTGCAGAGGCCATCGGCATACTCTCAGATCAATCTGATGCAGAAAGTACGGTTTCAGCCATCCGATACCTGGGATCTTCAGTATGGCTTCCATTTTTCGGAGACATCACCCTACGGGCGGTATGACCGCCATAACCGCACCCGGAACGGTACAGCCCGCTACGCCCTGTGGAATTACGGGCCTCAGCTCTGGCAGATGAATAAGCTGAGTGTCAATCATACCGGGAAGACCCTTCCCTACGATCAGATGACCATACGCCTTGCGCTCCAGAATTTTGAGGAAAGCCGCATCGACCGTTCCCTGAATGATACCGAGCGCTCAGAGCAGACCGAGCGCGTGGATGCCTACTCGGTGAATATTGATTTCACTAAAGCCTTGAACCGGAAAAACACGCTCTACTACGGCTTGGAGTATATACTCAATGAGGTTGACTCCCGGGGCCGTATCACCGACATCACGGACGGAAGCGCGCGGCCCGGCCCTTCCCGGTATCCTCAGGCCGAATGGTCTTCGGTCGCCGCGTATCTGGATAATGAATTCAGGATGTCGGGGCAGTTCACCCTTCAGGCAGGGCTCCGCTACAACCAGTATATACTCAATGCTGACTTTGATACGGATTTCTACCCGCTCCCTTTCAGTTCTGCAAAGATCAACAACGGATCACTGACCGGAACCGTAGGAGGAGTGTGGCGTCCGGATGATACCTGGGTCCTGAGCACTAACTTCGGCACGGCCTTCCGCTCCCCGAATGTGGACGATGCCGGCAAGATCTTCGACTCCGAGCCCGGAGCTGTCACGGTGCCTAACCCGGATCTGAAAGCCGAGTACGCCTACAATTTTGATATCGGAGCGGCGAAGATCTTTCCAGAACTCATGAAGGTGGATGTAACCGGATACTATACGATCCTGAACAACGCGCTGGTCAGAAGAGACTACCAGCTCAACGGGCAGGACAGCATCATGTATGACGGGGTGCTGAGCCAGGTTCAGGCTATTCAGAATGCAGCCAGGGCCAATGTGTACGGGCTGCAGGTGGGCTTTGAGCTTAAACTTCCCTGGAACCTGAACCTCTCGTCGGATCTCAATGTTCAGAAAGGAGAAGAAGAACTGGATGACGGCTCTGCCAGCCCTTCCAGACATGCGGCTCCGCTTTTCGGGATGACCCGGCTGAGCTATGCTGCCGACCGCCTGAACCTTCAGTTCTATGCCATGTACCAGGGAGAGAAGTCATATTCAGAGCTTTCTGTGGAAGAACGGGATAAATATGAGATCTATGCACAGGATGACAACGGAAATAATTATTCCCCCGCCTGGCATACCCTGAATTTCAAGGCCATGTACGAACTGAATGAGCAGCTTACCATCAATGCCGGCGTTGAAAACATCACGGACCGGAGGTACCGTCCTTACAGCTCCGGAATATCAGGTCCCGGCAGAAACTATGTGTTCTCCCTTCAGGCTGACTTTTAAACAAAAAACAAAAAAAATGCCCTTTCGGGCATTTCTCTCTCTTGATGAAGCTACTTACTACAAGCTGTAGGTAAGTCGCAAAAACGTGCTGTACACGGTCGGGATACCGTCCGGTCTGGGATCGCGGATCCGGTACCGCGCGTCAAAATTCAGTTTTGGGGAAATGAAATAGCGATATCTGAACTCTACCTCGTCGCTGTCCGGACCGTAAACGGGAGCTGTGAGCCACTGGCTGCCGGTTTTCGCGAACTCCACCATAAACTCGTGTTTGTCCGCTACCTTATTGACTCCGGCAGAAACCACTAAACTCGTCCCGTTTTCAGGATCGGTATTCAGGTTCTGGCCGATCTCGCCTGCAAACCTCCAGGAACCACCATTAAGTGGTTCTGATGGAACATCCACAGCGGCTCTCGCCGAGAACGCCAGGTAATCCGAATACCCCGAGGGCTTCAGGTAAGTACCGGGACTGTAGAGAATTCCGAAGCCTTTCTGGATAAAGTTGAGGTCATCACGGGTGGTATTCTCAAGCCCCAGATACGAGGTGATGTTATGATCATTATCCCCGAAGTTAAAATTGTTGCGATACGGAAAGGTGGTATAGCCTTTGGGCTGATACTCCACAATGGCTTGCGTGAACCATTCCTCGTTGACGTATCGCTTGAGGTACAGGCCATCTGACCAGTGAATAAAGTTAACATTGCTGTGAAACCGGAGGTGACTCCTTCTGGCGTTAGAATACACGGGTATGGATCCCTGAAAACGCCCGACCCTGAGGAAGCCCCAGTCATCCTCATACTGGTAGTAAAATTCGTCAAAAGAAACAGAGCCGTAATCAAGGCCTCCACCATCGGCGCGAACGGTAAACCTCAGCGACTCAAAGTCCTGCGAGATCGTCGTTGCCAGTCGTGCCCGGAAGGTGCTTTTGTCATTGATGGTATAAATACCCCCGACCCGGAACCGAACTGAAGTATTCTCGCCTCCGAAGCCGTCACCCTGAGTGTCTGAGCCCAGATAAGCGAATCGAATATTGCCGTACCATTCGAAATTATCGGTTTCCTGCCCCAGCGAGGCTCCCAGGAATACACTGCTCAGTAAAACTGTCAGAACTAGTTTCTTCATAACTTGGAAAATAACGGGAGGGCCCGTTGCCCTCCCTTTTAAGAGTGAATTTATCTGTTCACAAAGGTAACTTTACCGGTATCCAGGTCATAGTAGGCTCCTACCACCATGATTTCGCCCTGGTCCAGCAGCGACTTCAACACCGGACTTTCCTCCAGCATTTCATCGATGGTCATCGTTACGTTGGTGTTGACCACATCATCCACGAATTCGGCATTCCTGGAGCTGCGGTCGTCATATCCCTGAACCGCAGCTATTGCAGGATTGATCCTTTCGAGAAGAACATCAGCGTTATCGCTTAGCTCCGCCTGATCGATTGAAGCCTTAACGGCACCGCAGGCTTCATGTCCCATTACAACGATAAGCTTGGAACCTGCTACCGCTGCGCCATACTCAATGCTGCCCAGGATATCCGGATTTACAGTGTTGCCTGCCACACGGGCGATGAAGACATCACCTACTCCCTTGTCAAAGACTTTCTCAACCGGTACACGGCTGTCAATGCACGATAAGATAACGGCACCCGGGAACTGTCCCGAAGCTGTTTTCTGAACCTGAGACTGGTAATCCCGCGGTGTCAATGAGTTGGTCACAAAGCGCTCATTACCTTCCTTCAGCTCCTGAAGAATTTGTTCCGGAGTCAGTGACTCCTGGGTTTCCGCGGTCAGCACCTCACTGACCAGCTCGGTATTTGCGCTGTAGTCGTCGCCACGGTTATTCGTGGTGCATGCGGTCATTAAGAAAATGGCCATCAGGCCTAGTACGGATAAAGTTTTATTGTTCAACATGATATAGTTGTTTTATAGGTTGGTTGTGTTAAGAGTAAAAGGGTATGAAAAGGACTCCCCGGGATCTGACGAACAGACCTATCCCGGACATATCGGGTTTATGAGGCCGAAATGGGGAATCAGACTATGGAATCGGGCGGAGGAGTCTGCACAGAATGGACTTTGGAACCGGGCAGATAAGCTGAAAAACGGTTGTTCCCTACGTCATCCTGGTTCAAGAAAACACCGGTGAAAGAAAGAATAGTGACGTTCTCAACGGTTTCTTCACCGGTTTCCACTTCATGATGCTCATGATCTACATGCGCGTGTTCAATGACATCGGATGGGATGATATCACTGACATAATGGACGGTTTCTGCTGCTGCAAAGAGCAAGAGCAGTGCACATCCAAACTTTGTTATGTAGTCGAGAGATTTCATAAATCGCTCACATAACTGCCCGCAGAAAAGCTTAGTTCCCGAATTTTTAAAAAATTTGTAACCGGGGTTACTTATTCATCGAGATCAGGAACTCTTCGTTGTTCTTCGTACCCTTGATCTTATCCAACAGGAACTCCATGGCTTCAAATGGATTCATATTGGCCAGATAGCGGCGAAGCAAGACCACCTTTTCCCTCTCTTCTTCGGTGACCAGCAATTCTTCCCGGCGGGTACCGCTTCGGAAGATGTCGATGGCGGGATAAAGGCGCCGGTCCGAAATACGCCGGTCCAGGACGATCTCCATGTTACCGGTTCCCTTAAATTCCTCAAAGATCACATCGTCCATACGTGAGCCGGTCTCAACCAGGGCGGTCGCCATGATGGTGAGTGATCCTCCGTTTTCAATATTCCGGGCAGAAGAAAAGAGCTGACGGGGTTTTTTGAGCGCTTCGGAATCCACACCGCCGGTCATTGTGCGGCCTTTATTGCTGGCGGTAACGTTGTAGGCTCGGGCCAGGCGTGTAATGGAGTCGAGCAGCAGGATCACATCGTGACCACTTTCCACCAGTCGCTTTGCCTTTTCAAACACCAACTCGGCCAGGCCGATATGGTTTTCCGGCTTTTCGTCGAAAGTAGAAGCGGTTACTTCTGCGCCGTGCACATTCCGCTCCATTTCAGTCACTTCCTCCGGACGTTCGTCAATCAGCAGGATCAGGATCTTGGCATCCGGATGATTGGCAGATATGGCGTTGGCAATGCCTCTCAATAAGGTCGTCTTTCCGGTTTTGGGCTGTGCCACGATGAGCCCTCGTGTTCCCTTACCGATCGGTGCGAACATATCCACAAAGCGGGTTGAATACTCGCGGGGATCATGCTCCAGCATGTAGCGCTCATCCGGATGGATGGGAAGCATATCGTCAAAATCTTCCCGGTTGTCCATATCACGGGGGATGCGGCCGTTCACCCCTTCCACACGAAGCAGCGCAAAATAGCGCTCCCCTACCTTGGGTGGACGGATAATACCGATCACACAGTCGCCCTGCTTCAGGCGAAAGCGCTTGATTTGTGAGGGAGAAACATAAATGTCGTCGGGACTCGCTTTGTAGTTATAGTTCACGGACCGCAGGAAGCCATATCCATCGGGCAGGATCTCAAGGGTTCCTTCATTGAACAGATACGGCCCCAGGTTAGGCTCCAGCTCTTCAATTCGTTCTGCCAGAGTCTCCGCGTCAGATTCGGGGAGCAGGTCATGTTCATGGCCCTTCCTCTTATTGTTGCCGGAGTTTTTATTGGTATTTCGGTTTTGGTTCTTCCTGTTCTTTTTATCGTCTTTCTCTTCCGGTTCCTCTTCCTTCTTTTTATAGGAAACGATATGAGATTGGCCTCCGTAGGTGGTCAGCTCGTCTTCTTTTCGGGATGAACGCTCTCCGGTTTCTTCAGGCTGATGCTCCTCTTCCGGTTTTTCATCCGCAAATTCGTTCATATCCACTTTATTGGACTCGTCGAAAGCCATGGTGCTTTGTCCGCTCTCACTGTCCTTACGGTTTTTATTCCTTGGCCGAAGCTTAACCGTAACCCCTTTCGGCGTTGAAGCTGCTTTCTCCCTGATCTGATCGATCAGAACCTGCTTTTTAACTCCTGTTACTCTTTTAATACCTACGGCTTTGGCCAGTACCTGGAGTTCAGGCAATTTCTTCTTTTCAAGGGTTTCCAAATCCCCTGCCGTGATATCAACGGTCTTGTTATCAGACATAAATTATGGTAGCTGTTATCTAAAAATCTTGTTCTTACAGAATTTGGGGTGAGTAGCCTGCTATCAAATAAGACAACGTTAGGTCGGATACTCTGTCAGATATAGAATAGGATCGGCGGGCTTAATGCGATATTTCTTCCATCCACCGTTTTACTGTGGCGTAAAAGTAAAAACTTCCTGTAAAAATTACTAACGAACTCTCAAGTTCTTTCAGAATGCCGCCCTTGTTGGCCTCATTGATCTCTTTCAGGCCCTTTATGGCTGCCACATCCTCCATCGTTGCCGCCCTGATGCCCTCCTGAGCGTAGAAATAGCCCCCCTGAGTTTCATTCAACAGTTCCCGGACGGGGCCGGCCAGTTTATCCTTCAACACCGACAGTACCATCACCGGCCGTTCGCTGAAACGATCCAGGGCTTCCATTGTGGCCTCCAGGGCCTGCGCGTTGTGGGAACCGCTGAAATACCAATCCCGGTCAGGATGTAGCTTTTCAAATCGGCCGGGGGCTCCTTCAAAACTGCTCAATGCGGAGGTCAGCCGGTCTTCACTGACCGGAAATCTGTCCTTAAGTTGTTCCGCAGCCAGTACTGTGCAGGCCACATTCCATCGATTGACCGGTTCTATGAACCGGGTGGGGATCACCCTCCCTCCCACCGTTACGGTTCCCTGATTCCAGCCCGGATTCGCGTCGGCGCTTTCTATGAGCTGCGAAGAGCCCAAAGCGGCTTTTTCACGGAACACGGGCACCAGCTTTTCGTCCACTCCCCCCAGAATCACCGGCTTTCCCGGCTTGATGATACCGGCCTTTTCCGCGGCGATCTCTTCCAGGCTTTCTCCCAGTATATCCTGATGGTCAAGGCCTATACTGGTAATAATGGATAGTTCCGGATCTATGATGTTGGTTGAGTCGAGCCGGCCGCCCAGCCCGGTTTCGATCATTGCCAGCTCCACCTCTTCCTCCCTGAACGCCCAGAACGCAAGTGCCGTGCTGATCTCAAAATAGGTCAGGGGAATCTCATCCAGGATCTCTTCGGCCTGCCGGAAGAACTGAAGTATGAGATCGTCGCTGATATTCTCCCCACCGATCCTCACCCGTTCATTGTAGCTCTCCAGGTGCGGCGAAGTGAACAACCCGGTTCGGTATCCGGCTTGGGAGTAAAGGTGCTCGAACAGGTGGCAGGTTGTCCCTTTGCCGTTCGTTCCTGCAACGTGTATAGCGAGAAAGGCTTGATGCGGGTTTCCCAGCCTGCTGCATGCCTCAAGTATATTCCCGAGCCCGAAGTTAGCCGCCGAAGCTCCCTGCTTTCCAAACATGGGGATCCGGTCCAGAAAACGCCATACATCCTCTATCGAGCGGAACCCGGATGTCATCGGAGGTTCTGTGATTTATAGGCCTTAAAGTGGGACCGGAGCTCACGGATACAGGCATGATCCGGATCAAAGCGCTGCTCGTCCAGAGACTGCACCGCAAGGATCTCCCTCACGGAGTTGGAGCACCATACGGCATCGGCCCGCAGTACTGCATCCGGTGTAAAACGTCCTTCCTCCAGCTGCGTATCCTTCATCTCCCGTATCAGCCCGATAAGAATTTTACGGGTGATCCCGGGCAACAGGTCACATTCTTCGGATGGAGTGTAAACGGTGGAATCCTTCACCCAGAATATGTTTGCAACACTTGTTTCACTGACCACACCGTTCACCGTGAGCATGAGTGCATCATCGGCTCCAAGCGACCGTGCTTCTCTTGCTGCCTGAATATAGTTGAGTCCGTTTGACAGTTTGTATTTCCGGGCCAGCGCTTCCGGGGGGATCGCCCTTACCGAGGCTGTTGCAAGGCGCAGGGGTTCGGCATTTTCCTGCCGGGCGGAGCAGGTGGTTAACCAGGCGGCCTTCCTGGAATCTGTATAATAGCCTCTTCCTCCTTCTCTCCAGCACTGAACGCGAAGAACCGCATCTTCATGCTCCATGGAATTTGCGCTCAAGAGTTCCTGAAGTTTTGAACGAAAAGAAGCCAAATCAAAATCCACATCCATCCCAAGATAGCCGGCTCCCTGTTTCAACCGGTCAAAATGTTCCTCAAGATGCAGAAACCTTCCCTGATAACCGGTCAGTGTATCAAAACACCCGTCTCCGTACATCATCCCCCGGTTAACCGGGAAAATAGTCACCTCGGATTCCGGCAGGATCTGACCGTTATACAGTATGTAAGCAGAACGATCATTCATTCATTTTCTCTTCCAGTAATGTGTAGCCCGCTCCTTCCTGATATCCGACATGTGCATATTTGTACGTACCATCCGGACCAAACAGCACATAGGAAGGGATACCGGGAACCTTGAGCTGATTGTACATATCGGCCCCGTCCACATAGATCAGTCCGTCCTGAAGGGTTTCAAAGTCAACCGTTTCCGTGGCGTCTTTCACCAGTGCCGCGATCACTTTGAGGTCATTTCTCTGATCGTACAGGGTGTATAGTTCATCCAGCATAAGCGTTGACATATCCGACCAGCTTGCCCAGAAAACCAATACCACATGCTCGCCTGTGTAATCCGCTATTGTGACGCCCCCCTCACTCGTCAATAAACGGAATTCCTGCGTGGTGAGCGAGTCATTCTCAGCAATGCTCCGGAAATAACGCTCATTCCGCGTTTCCTGGTAGCGGAGTGAAGAATACACGATGATCATGGCGGAGAGCACGGCCATCACCGCCATAAAATGGGGAAAGTACTTTTTGTCGAGCTTCATGAGGCTAAAACTAAGAAAAAAGGGGCTCCGATTTAATCCCTTTTTATCACTGTGGCCGTCAACGCGTCCAGCCTGATGAAGGAGGGATACACCTGCACCCCGCTCAGTGAATTAACTTCCCGGGTACCCGCCTCATCACTGTCAACCAGTACCACACCGCTGGTCAGGTTGGTATCCAGGCGTATGTCTCTTGAAACAGAATCTGCATTCACGAACACATAGTAGCGCGTTCCCTGCGTGGACTCCGCCCGGTATCCGATCACCAAGTCTTCTTCACGAATGTCTTCGCTTTGGATCAGATGCACCTTCCGCCGTATCTCCTCTTCGGTACCCAGCCTGAAGGCGTCTGTTGACCTTCGAAGTGCAATAAGGCCTTTGGTGAAGGCCATGGTTTCCTTGTGTATCCCCGGCCGTGTCACTTTATCCCAGTCAAAATGATTAATGATATCGGAGGCATCGTAAGAATTCTCAATGAAATAGGGATGCTCAAACCCTTCCACATAGGTATAATCCGACTCTGGGGCTTCCTCACCTTTCCACTGCTTGGTACGTCCGTATTCCTGGCCGGCATGAAGGAAGGCCGTTCCCTGGCTTGTGAGGATGATGGTGTTTCCCAGTCGAATTCTTTGTTGGATTTCCTCCTGATGGCGGGCGGGATCTTTTTTTATGGAATAGGCGATCACATCATGAAGGGTCAGGTTATCGTGTGCAGCGATGTACTGAAGCACATCGCCCGGGTCGTCTTCCGTCATATTACCCGGTTTGGCGATCACGTTGTTGAATATCGTCCGGATGTTCCTTGGTCCGCCGGTAATGAAGCGGGGTTCTCCCTCCGAGCCAAAGCCTGATTTCAGCTCATTCCGGATCTCATCTGAAAACGAAGCCACACTGTTGGTGGATCCCATCCAGTCCTGGTCGGCCGGGGTTACTTCATCGTTGTCATCCCCGGCATAGGTTCTCCAGCCTTCGCCCACCTTGATCACCATCGGGTTGATCGCTTTAACCTGATCGTAAGCCATCTGTACGGTCTCCGAATCCAGATCGCCCATCAGGTCGTAGCGAAAGCCATCCACTTTGTATTCCGCGGTCCAGAAAACCATGGAGTCTATGATCAGCTTGCGCACCATCTTGTGGGTACTTCCCAGCCGGCCTCCCCCGTAACTGCTCTTCGGATTTCCCCGGGCATCCATGAAGTGATAATACCCGGGCACGATGTCCTCAAACAGCTCAAGGCTTGCCGTGTGATTATATACCACATCCAGGGTCACCCCCATTCCGTGCTCATGGATCGCCTGTACGAGTTCTTTCAGCTCTCTGATCCGTAAAGCAGGATCGGTGGGATCTTCGGAATACATTCCTTCCGGTGAAAAGTAGTTATGAGGATCATAGCCCCAGTTGTAATTACTGCTGACCGCGTATTCCAGCATTCTCTTATGATTTTCCAGCTCATTTCCCCAGCGATAGCTCAACACGGGCAGCAGCTGAATATGGGTAACCCCCAGCTCCCTTATATAGCCGAGCCGCTCAATGAACGCCTTATATGTACCGAACTGTGCATCGGTCGTGATATCGGGATCGGACGTAAAATCCCGGACATGAATTTCCCAGATGATGGCATCTTCCCGTTTTTCGAACCCTTGTATATCCGCAAACTCCAGTTCCGGCCCGATCAGTGACGGATCCACTACGGCCCCTTTGCCTGCCACCGTATGATCCCCGGTCGTCACCGCCATGGATTTGGCGTAAGGATCGAGAATGGTCCTGGAGACTCCGTAATTGGTGACGGTATAATTGTAGAAGTGTGCCCAGAGATCTCCCTCAACACTCGCCGTCCACAATCCCTTTGCTCCCTTAGTGAGATCCACTTGCTTATAAGGTACGCTGTCTGTCCCCTGCTCATAGAGATTCAGGGTCACCGATGTTGCCAATGGCGCCCAAAGCCGGAATAAGGTCTCCTCCTCTGAATAGCGAAGGCCCAGCTCCCCGTCATAATAGTACAACTCATCAATGAGCTTCCAGTGTACCTGCGCTTCCTTAACCAGGCGCTCAGTCACGATCTCGTATCTGGCGCTCAGGTCAAGCTCCTCTGCTGTCCTGATCAGGTACACCCCGCTTTCCGGTTCGGATATCGATCGGACAGCGATAGGCTTATCCGCCGAGCGTACAGACAGCGACAGCCCGCCCGGTTCTCCGCTCACGCTTACTTTGATTTCATCCGTCTGAACAATAAATACAGACTCCAGTTCATAGTCCGGGGCGCAGCTGATCATCATCAAAGCGATCGCTGAAAGAATTGACATCCTGAAGAAATGGGAAGATACTGAGATCATGTGGTGATGGTATGGTGTTTCCGGGGGGGGAAATGCCCCTTCCTGCTACATAATGATTCGGCTATTCGTCCGTGACTACCGCGTCCACGTCATCAACACGCAGCACGGAAACAGCGCCCAGGATCATGAACACTCCCGCGAACACCAGGGCATAGACCGCCTCGCCGCCGTAGATGTATTTTACAATGGGTCCGCCCAGGATACCGTTTACGATCTGTGGAAAGGTGATGAAGAAATTGAAGATCCCCATATACACCCCCATCTTCTTGATCGGGATCGACCCGGCCAGGATGGCGTAAGGCATCGCCAATATACTCGCCCAGGCAATACCCACCCCTATCATAGAGACGATCAGCCAGTATTTATCCTGAATGAAGAAGAAGGAGATGAGGCCCAGCCCACCCAGAAGAAGTGAAACGGCATGGGTTTTCTTTCTTCCGATCCGGGCCGCGATACCCGGCAGGAAGAAGGCAAATACGGCCGATATGGCATTGTACACTCCGAAAATGACACCCACCCAGTTACCAGCTTCCTGGAAGAGCGGAGAGGCGGTGTCGCCGTCAGCAACCCCGAACACGTGCTGAGCGATCGCCGGAGTGGTGAATACCCACATGGAAAAAAGCGCGAACCAGGAGAAAAACTGTACCAGTCCCAGCTGACGCATCGTTTTGGGCATGTTCACGAAATCGACAAAGATATCCTTCAGACTGGCCTGCTCAATTATGCCCTCTTCTTCCACATGATCGTCAAACTCTTTCAGCTCCTCGGGGGAGTACTCGCTGGTGGTCACCACCGTCCAAACGATGGTACCGACCAGGATGAGCGCCCCCACGACAAAAGAAACGATGAGGTTCATCGGGATCTCACCCTCCGCAGCTGTTTTTCCGATATCAAACCATTCGGCCAGTACATAAGGAAGCCATGAGCCGACCACAGCCCCTACACCGATCAGTACGGTCTGCACGGAGAACCCCAGCGTGCGCTGTTCGCTAGGAAGTTTATCCGCGACCAGTGCCCGGAAAGGCTCCATCGCGATATTGAAGGAAGCATCCATAATCATGAGCATTCCCGCTCCCACCCACAGTGCCGGCATCACCGCCGCGAAGATCCCTGCATTGGGCATCAGTATCAGGCCCACACTGGCTAGGATGGCTCCCGTCAGGAAGAAAGGCCGCCTCCTGCCCAGCCTCGTCCAGGTGTTGTCACTGTAATGACCTACGATGGGCTGAACGATCATACCGGTAATGGGTGCTACCAGCCAGAACCATGAGAGATGTTCCACATCGGCGCCAAAGGTTTGCAGGATGCGGCTGGCATTGGCATTCTGAAGGGCAAACCCCATCTGAATCCCCAAGAAGCCCATACTCATATTCCAGATCTCAGCAGTTCCTAATCTAGGTCGTTTTTTTGACATCGTCCTTCCCCGATATAATGATGAATTCGATTATTTGTTGAGAATTGCCCATGAATGAGGAGCCAGTGTCACTCCGTTATCACCGATGGCAAAATCTGTATTGATGGTGATCTCCGTTCCGTCTTTGGCGGTGTAGCTATAAGTATCGTCCGTTGAGTTATCCACAAAGATCACCTGTTCCCGGCCCGAAAAATTCAGCAATACAATAACCTGAGAATCACCTTTATCACGGGAATAGGCATAGGTCCCGGGCGGACTTTTCATCCGTGTAAAGCTGCCTCCGTACGCCCCGTTCCAGAGGGCTTCATTGTTATCGATCAGATCGAACAGAGTGCTGTACAACTCGGCATATTCATACCCGTCCCACTCAATGGGGTCTTTGGTAAAAAATTCCAGCTGCTTGTCCAGGCCGGTTTCCTGCCCGCTGTACACCAGGAAGAACCCGTCAATGGTCGCGGCCATCACCGCAAAATTCTCAAAGTTATCCCCGAACAGTTGCTCATCGGTGCCGTTCCAGGAGTTTTCATCATGGTTGCTCGTGAAATACATCTGGTAGGCGTTATCCGGATACTCTTCCGCGATATGCTTCATATAGCCATCCAAGGCATCAAATGTAGTGTCGCCCCTTGCAATTGCGGTGGTAATATGAAAATACTCCCAGGCGTATGAGGCGTCAAAGGTGGGGAACAGATCCGGTCCGTGCCACTCTGCCAGCCAGAAGAGGCCGGGTTTCAGCTGATCCACAGCCGGGATCGCTTCTTCCCAGAAATCCATGGGGATTTCATGAGCGGCATGGTCCACCCGAAAGCCATCTATATCGGCTTCGGTCACCCAGTAGCTCATGGCATCGGTCATATCGGCCCATAACGCTTTACTGTTCCGGTAATCCAGCAGGGCGATATCGGTCCAGTCGGCCTCATAGGTAATGTTTCCCTCCTCGTCCCTTGCATAGTATTCGGGCTTTTCTTCGATCCACGGATGATCCCACGCCGTATGGTTGGGAACCCAGTCTATGATAACCTTCATTCCAAGCTCGTGAGCCTCATCAACCACGGCTTTAAAATCTTCCAGAGTCCCGAAATTGGGGTTTATCCCTTTGTAGTCTTTCACCGAGTAATAGCTTCCCAGCTCTCCCTTGCGCTCTTTTTCACCAATCGGATGGATCGGCATGAACCAAAGGATGTCCACCCCCATCTCGCTCAGGCGGGGCAGTTCTTCCCGAAAAGCATTAAAGGTGCCTTCTTCGGTGTACTGCCGTACGTTCACTTCATAGATGTTTGCGCTTTTGGTCCATTCAGGCTGGTAGGGAATGGAGCCGTCGTCTTCTTGTGAGGGCATGCAGCCCCACGCCCACACGGTGACGAACAGGATCGGCAGATAAGAAAAGAGTCGACGCATGACGGTATGTTAACGGGTGAGTGATTGAAGAACCCGAAAAACATAACGAAAGCACCTGCATATTTCCAAGATTTTTTAAGCCTGGAAAGAGCCCCTTTTCCCTGAAAAATCAGGCCGGTTGTTCCTCTTCTTTGCGGTAATTCCTTTCGATATACTCGTTCAGGATCTTTCTGAACTCTTTTCCGATATGATCGCCCCGCAGAGTAGTGTAGTGTTCTCCATCCACATACACCGGGGCTTTGGGTTCTTCAAAGGTACCGGGAAGGGATATGCCTATATTGGCCGCTCTGGATTCACCGGGGCCGTTCACCACGCATCCCATTACGGCCACATCCATCTCCTCCACTCCGGGATAGATCTGTCTCCACACGGGCATGGATTCTTTGATATACTCCTGGATTTCTTCGGCCAGTTCCTGAAAATAAGTACTTTTGGTGCGGCCACATCCCGGGCACGAGGTAACCTGCGGGATAAAGCTTCGGATACCGAGCGACTGCAGCACCTGCTGGGCAACCTGTACCTCCAGCGCCCGGTCGGCGCCGGGTTGCGGTGTCAGGGAAACGCGGATGGTGTCACCGATACCCCGTTGCAGGATCACGGAAAGTGCGGCCGCGCTGGCGACCATCCCTTTCATGCCCATGCCCGCTTCTGTAAGCCCCACGTGCAGCGGATAAGGCACTTCATCCGCAATACGGGTGTACACGTTGATCACATCCTGCACTCCCGACATCTTGCAGCTTATGATGATCTTGTTGGATGGCAGGCCCACCTCCTCGGCCAACGCGGATGAACGCTTCGCGCTTTCCACCATGGTATCCAGCATCACCTCTTTAGCGGATTTAGGCTCCGGCAAGGCGTTGTTGGCATCCATCTTTTCCGCCAGCAGCTGCTGATCCAGCGAGCCCCAGTTCACCCCGATACGAACCGGCTTATCATACTTTATGGCCTGTTCAACGATCGTCGTAAAATTCTTGTCGCGGGCTTTGGTTCCGGTATTACCGGGATTGATCCGGAACTTGGCCAGCGATTCCGCCATGTCCGGATACTTGGTCAGCAGCACATGGCCATTGTAGTGGAAATCCCCCACGATGGGCACCGGGATGCCCCGGTTCATGAGCTTTTCTTTGATATGGGGCACCGCCCTGGCTGCCGCGTCGTTATTAACGGTAATGCGCACGATCTCGGACCCGGCGGCGGCCAGGTGGTCGATCTGATCTACCGTTTCATCGATATCGGCTGTGTCCGTGTTGGTCATAGACTGGACAACAATGGGAGCTCCTCCTCCCACGGGTACATTGCCCACCATTACCTGAATCGTGTCTCGTCGCTTAATTGCCGCCATGTATTGTTGCCCTACTCTTTCTTACTAAGTTCGAATAATTTCTTTTTTTCTTCTTTGCTGAGTGCATCGTAGCCATGTTTGGAGATCTTTTCCAGTATCTCGTCCAGTTCCGACTGATCCACTTCTTCCACGATCTCCACATCCTGAACAATGCTCATGTTCTTATTCCCTGGCTTTCGCGAAGGCCTGAACCGCTGATAAAGATACTCAAAATAACGGGGGATCACGCTGAGATCCGTTCCGTTCTGGTGCGCTTTAGTTAGCAGGTATCCCGCCAGAGCACCTCCCAGATGAACCAGTCTGGCGACCGCATCGTTGCTTCCAAGGAAGATAACATCAAGAGCCACCCAACCTATTACAAAATATCGTGCTTCAATGGGTGGAAAGAGAAACAACATGATGGGTGCGCGGGGAAATAAAACTGCAAAAGCTACGAGTATCCCTGTCACACCACCCGAGGCCCCAATAACCAATGCCCCGCCGAATAATTGAGCGATCCCTGCATCTACAAGCGCTCCCAGCATTACGGAGCCGAAATAGATCGTGGTGAATGTTCTGGGGCCTACCACTTGCTCTACCCCCTTACCCATCCACCAAAGCCAGAGCATATTAAAAAGAAAGTGAAGAAACCCGGCGTGAAGAAAGGAATAGGTAATTAACCTCCAGGGCTGAGTGATGAAAACCGGGAAAGCCGGATTAAAGCCCAAATACACAGTCAGCCAATTGTCAACCATGCTTCCCCCGAGGCTTTGCACCAGAAAGAAAGCCGTGTTGATAGCAATGATCGTACGAATGGCAACGGGCATGCGCATGAAGCCCCGCTTCGAAGTATTCCAGAATGAATCGTACGATCTGTTTTGCATATGCTTTCTCAAAAAGGCTTAAGCGTTATAGTAACCGGGCTTCTTCAGTTTCCAAAGCTTGATCAGTATGAAACCAACCACGATACCTCCCAGGTGGGCAAAGTGAGCCACGCCGGATTCAGGTCGGTTCAGCCCGCTGTACAGTTCCAGAACGCCATAAAAGGTCACGAAGTATTTGGCTTTGATCGGAATGGGCGGAATGAGCAGCATGATATAGCGATCGGGGAACATCATACCGAAGCCCAGAAGAATTCCGAAAACCGCGCCGGATGCACCAATGGCTGAGCCGCCGGTGATGAACATATGGATGATCCCTGCTCCGATACCGGTAAGGAAATAATACATCAAAAAGCGTTTGGTTCCCCACAGATGTTCCAGCGACTGACCAAAGATCCACAGCGCGAACATATTGTAGAGGATGTGCCAGAAATCGGCATGCAAAAACATATAGCTGACCAGCTGCCAGGGTAAAAAACCATCACCCAGGGGCTGCAGAACCAGATAGGGTGCCAGCGCTGATCCCAGCGGGGTCCATCCTCCTACAAACACATTGACCGAAGCCAAAAAGAAAATACCGTTCCAGATAAGAAGGTATTTTACAGCGGGAGGAAATACTGAGAATTGGGTATTGGGTGAATATTGATCCAAAAGAAACCTATGTCTTGTTTTGTTTAATGCGCCAATATACGTTGATACCACTTAATGTTACGCCCGGAATTCCCTGTCCGGGATAAGTGGTATCGCCTGCCAGGTAAAGACCTGTAAACGGCGTCTGATTCGGTGTCCATTTGAGCAAGCTTCGTGCCATGCTCTGGGGTATGCCCCCCACCCTGCCTTTTTTGCGGGAGATCCAGTTCTCCCAGGTAATGGGAGTGGCCGTATCCACAAACAGTAGTTCTGCTTCCTTAAATCCCGGAAGTTTCTCCCGCAGCGTATTCAGTAAATACTCCTCAACCGTTTCCTTTGCATGTTCATATTCTTTATCCAGCGCATACCATAATTCAGGTGAGGCATGAGTCGATACATTCAGGGTTCGTTTACCCGACTCTGCCCGGTCGGTGTCTCCTTTAGCAGACATGGAGACAAATACTGAATCTGAATGGGTAAACGGGATGGTTTCTCCTTCGGGCACGTGGAGTTGATGGTGCAGTGTCATCTCATCAGGGTATGTATCAGTAGTGGCAATTCCCAGCGTGATCGCTCCCCAGGCTTCATTGTATTCGTTAGCCTCTGCCTGGAAATAATTCTTCATATCACCGGCCGTGATATCCTGCATATTCCAAACCGGAATGTTGGACACCACAACCGGCGCCCGGTACGTGTTACCTTTCCGGGTGTACACTTCGAAGCCCTCTTCGGTTTGGCTGAGGTGTTCGGCCGCCTCTTTGGTATGCAGCTCTCCCCCATGTTCCCGGATGAAATCCCGGATGGTGTGGATCATTTCCAGCAGTCCACCCGGTACATAAAAGTTGGAGTAGTTGGTGTAGGTAAGTCCGGCTGCACCGAACAGAAAGGGCGTGTCTTCTGATTTAGCCTGAGCCGTGATCATGAGCTGTTCATCCACGAAGCGCCTGAATTTAGGGGTGTCCACCCCATGTGCTCGCATTACATCCTCTACTGAACGGATCGCGTGCGGCAATACCCATACATCTTTGGGAGAATTCGAGGTGATCAACCGGCCCCAGTCGCTGAGCTGTTTCGGAGGAAAAAAGGGGTTCTTCAGAGAAACCTCCCAGACCACATCAGTCACGGCCAGAGCCTCTTCCCAGAATGTGCGTTGCCCCTGAGCGTTTCCAAAGACCCGGCCGGCTTCTTTGATCCACAGCTCCCGGTCCTTGTATCTGGTGATCACTTCTCCGTCTAACCAGACCGTCATACTGGGATTGATCTCTTCCCTGGGGATCCGCATGCCGGTCTCCCGCTCCAGTTTCCACAGGGGCTGGTGTTCGTCAAAGCCGATCAGTGTGGTGGCGCCCGATTCAAACACAAATCCTTTGCGGTAATAGGAAGAACTGCAGCCCCCCAGCGCCGAGGAAGCTTCAAGTACCAATACTTTGTAGCCGTCTTTGGCCAGCAGGGCTGCGGTACTCATCCCTCCCATCCCCGAACCGATGATAATTGCGTCGTAGTTGCCGTCTGAATTCATGACCAATGAACACCTAAGGGGGTGCGGAGTGTTCCATTATGAACGTTTTTTTAACCGTTCATTATTGAATTATCCTATAAACCAAGAATGACGTCATCCTGAACCATGTGCTGAACTTGTTTCAGTATGGTTTCAAAAAATTCTGCATCATTCTTTAATCACTCTAAACCATACGTGCTGAAAATTTCGATATAGATCAGAATGACCTGGATGTTCCACTAAAAATTGCAAACCAATTGACAACCAGATCCTTTGGATGTATCCTTCTTTCTATCAGTCATCCTGAGTGGCAGCGAAGGATCTGGCCGTTTAGATGGCTGGGTCTGTCAATCTAACCGATAGCTTCTTCATCGACTAGATCCTTCAGAAGTATCTTCAGGATGACAGCATGGGGGCCATGAGGCAGGGGCATCGGAAAAATCTTTCGTTCCGATTCCGCGGGATCAGGATGACTTTTTAATTTAACCTGGTTCCTCAGCCCTAATTCACCTGTTTAAAATTAAATCCTTCTTAATGATCAATTAATCATTGATCAATGTGCCTCCAGCCAGTTATCCCCGATCCCTGCTTCCACCTTCAGCGGCACGTCCATCTCAAAAGCCCCTTCCATGAGTTCCCGGATCCTGACGGGTACAGTATCCAGTTCGCTTTCGTGGATCTCGAAGATGAGTTCATCATGCACCTGCAGCAGCATCCGGCTCTTTTTGCCCTCCGACTTCAGCCAGTTATGAATGTTGATCATCGCCAGCTTGATGATGTCCGCAGCGGTTCCCTGAATCGGCATATTGATGGCCACGCGTTCTGCAAAGCCGCGCGTGTTCCAGTTACCGGAGTTTATATCCGGCACATAGCGCCTTCGCCCCAGTAAGGTCTGCACGTAACCGTGCTCTTTGGCAAACTGTTTGGTCTCGTTGATATAGTTCAGGATGTTCGGGAACCGCTCAAAATATTCATCGATCATCTCCTTTCCCTCGCTGTTCTCAATACCCAGGTTCTGTGCCAGTCCGTACGCGCTGAGTCCGTAGGGAATCCCGAAGTTCACTTCTTTGGCCTTGCGCCGGTGGTCCTGGGTCACTTTGTCCAGGGAATCCAGATGGAAGATCTCCTTGGCCGTCCTCGCGTGAATATCCTCGCCGTTTCTGAAAGCCTCGATCATCGCTTCATCCTGGGCAATATGGGCGATCACCCGGAGCTCCACCTGGGAGTAATCGGCTGACATGATCTTATACCCGTCTTCCGCGATAAAGGCTTTCCTTATTTCCCTGCCCCTCCTGGTCCTTATCGGGATGTTCTGAAGATTGGGATTGGAGGAAGCCAGCCGGCCGGTGGCTGCCACACTTTGATTGAAGTCGGTGTGTATGCGGCCGGTGTCTTCATTTACCATCGATGGCAACGCATCCACGTAAGTGGATTTGAGCTTGGCCAGTTGGCGGTAATCCAGAATCAGGCTGGGAATCTCGTACTTCACGGCCAGCTTGGTCAGTACCGACTCATTCGTGGAATACTGACCGGTCTTAGTCTTCTTTCCTGCCGGCAACCCCAGCTTATCAAAGAGGATGGTGCCCAGCTGCTGCGGAGAGTTGATATTAAATTCCTCGCCAGCCTTCTCGTAGATCTGCATCTCCAGCTCTTTGAGGTCGTTTTCCAGTTCTTCCGAGAATTTCTCCAGCATGGAGGTATCCAGCCGGACTCCCTGGTATTCAATGTCTGCCAGTACTTCCATCAGCGGGAAATCGACCTTCTCCGCCACTTCCGCCAGTTCATCCTTCTCCAGGGCCCTGTGCAGGATCTCGTACAGCCTGAGGGTGATATCAGCGTCCTCAGCGGCATACAGATACACTTCTTCCGGGCTGAGATCGGCCATCGACTTCTGGTTCTTTCCTTTACCGATCAGATCCTCGATGGGAACAGGTTCATAATTCAGGTATTTTTTGGCCAGCTCATCCATCTTCGTCTTTTGTCCGGCATCCACCAGGTAGGCGGCCACCATGGTATCGAAGGGCTTTCCCTTAAGGCTGATCCCGGCCCGGTGCAGCATCAGGTAATCAAACTTAAAATTGTGAGCCACCAGCGTGGTCTCTTCATTTTCGAACAGCGGCCGTATGATCCCGACGACCTCTTGTTCATCCAGGCCTCCGTCCACGTTCACGGGAATGTAGTATCCGCTTCCCGGCAGAGCTGAAAAAGAAAACCCCACCAGTCGGGCGGTTACGGGATCGGGGGCATCCGTTTCGGTATCAAAACTGAGTACCTTCTCCCCTTTTAGTTGTTCCACCAGATCCCTGACCCCATCCGGCGTATCAACCAGCCGGTAGGCATGATGCTCTTCATCCAGTTTCTCTTTGGGTTCCTCCTCCACAAAGGTCCCGAACAGATCGCCCTGGTCTCCGGCCTTGTTTTCGATGGGCTCTTCCCCGAGATAGCGCTTGGTGAGCGTGCGGAATTCCATCCTCCTGAAGAAAGCCCCCAAAGCATTCTTGTCAGGCCCTTTCCATTCCAGCTCTTCCCAGTCGATAGTGTCCGGCACGTCCGTTTTAATGGTTACCATCGCTTTGGCATGCAGCGCCTGCTCGGCGTACTGCTGCAGCCCCTCCCGCTGGCGTTTCGCCTTGATGGTATCGGCCTGTGCAATGGCTTCGTCCAGTGATCCGAATTCCTTGATCAGCTTTGGGGCTCCCTTCTTGCCAATTCCGGGAACGCCGGGCACATTGTCGGAGGTATCCCCGATGATGGCCAGTACATCGATCACCTGCTCGGGGTACACCCCGAAGTAATCCATAACCCCTTCCCGGTCGATGATATTAAAGCCCCCGTCTTTGTTATCGGGCTTCATCATTTTGATGTGGTCGTGTACCAGCTGCATGAAATCCTTATCGGGCGTGACCAGCATCACGTCCACATCGTCCGCGTTGGCACCGGATGCAATGGTCCCGATCAGGTCGTCAGCCTCATACCCGTCTTTCTCAATATTGTGAATACCCCATTTTTCCACCATTTCCTTGATCAGAGGAATGCCGATGGTGAGTTCTTCGGGCTGGGGAGGACGGTTGGCTTTGTAGCTCTCATCCATTTCGTGCCGGAAGGTAGGGGCGTGAGTATCCCAGGCGACGGCTATATGAGTCGGTTTTTCCTCATCCAGCATGCGCACCAGGGTATTGGCGAAGCCGAGTACCGGTCCGGTCGGAATTCCCTCCGAGTTTTTCAGGCGTGAATTGATGAACGCAAAATGAGCACGATAGGCCAGGGCCATCCCATCGAGTAAAAAAAGAAGTTTCTTTGACATGAAATCTGTTATTTTCCACTGAATTAGGCTGGAAACTAAACTTTTTGCGGCTAATTACGAACACGGCACCAGCAATTAACCAAGGTTTATCTTTTGAGTTTAAAGAACGAAGCACAGTCGGGTTACGGCACCAAAAAATTCTACAAGGAATATGTCTCGGGAATGAGCCGGGACCGTATCTCCAAGGAACTTACGGCGGATACCGACCGGCTTAAGCTGCTCTACAAAGAAGCCGTTGAGGATATCGAGCGCAGCCAGGGAGCGCAGCTGCCGGGACATGTGAAGTTTCTTCGTCTCTTTTCGAATCTCACACAGCGTCTCAATCCCACCCGGCGGCTGGTGTTCGGGCTGGGCTCGGTCAGCTTTGTGGCAGATTTTCTGATCAGCATATTTGATCTGGGCGGCATCATCTTTTTCTCCGAGCTGCTGCTTCCCTTCGGTTTCCTGTCCATGTTCCTGCTGCTGCTGGTAGAACTCCTCGAAAAATCGGATGTCCAAAAAGAAATTGACCTCGCCCGTGATATCCAGCTGAGTCTGCTGCCGGGTACTTCTCTCAATAAAGAGAACCTGGAGGTGTATTCCTTCGCCCATACAGCCAAAGAAGTTGGCGGGGACTACCTGGATGTGATCGATACCGACAAGGGGACGTATGTGGTGATCGCGGATGTATCGGGTAAGGGGCTTACCGCAGCGCTGTACATGGTGCGTATGCAGGCCCTGGTTAACATGATCGTCAATAAAGAACATCCTTCTCCCAAGGACCTGTTCATACAGCTGAACGACTATGTGAAAAGCAACAGCAGGGATAAGACCTTCGTGACCGGCTGTGTGGCTTATTTTCCACACGACAAGGAGGAATTTGAATATGTCCGGGCCGGACACAACATCCCCGTGTATTACAACCGGGAGCGGGATACCACCTTCAATCTGCGCGCGGAAGGTTTTGCACTGGGTATGACCAGCAGCTCTTTACTGGAGAAACACCTGGAAGTGAAGAAATTTCACTTCAAGCCCGGTGATTCGGTCCTGCTTTACACCGACGGGCTGAATGAAGCACGAAACGCGCGCGGAGAGGAATACGGGATTGAACGCATACAGTCGCTGATGGAGATTTACGGCTCGCTGCATGCCAAAACGGTTGTGAAGAAAGTACAAAGCTCACTGGAAGCCTTCATCGGGCAGGAAGCTCCGCTCGACGACATCACCTTTACCTGCATTCACCGTCCGGAGTAAACCGCTTAGCTTCCCTTCAGGACAGCTTCCGCTACCGCGTCAGAGGTAATTCCGAAATGTTCGTAAAGCTCCTGGTAGGGAGCCGATTCCCCGAAGGTATCGATTCCTATCGCCGTTCCTTTGGGGCCGATCCAGCGCTCCCACCCGAAGGTTGCTCCTGCTTCCACCGAAACACGATTGGTAACCGAAGACGGCAACACTTGCTCCTTATAATCCTCCGGTTGCTTCTGGAATAACTCCCAGCTGGGCATGCTCACCACCCTGACGTCCACCCCTTCTGCCCTGAGCTTCACTTTGGCTTCCATTGCCAGATGAACTTCCGAGCCCGTACCGATAATGATCGCGTCCGGAGTTTCTTTCTCCGAATCGGCCAGTATATACGCTCCCTTCAGCAGATTAGACGCCCCGTTCTCTTTACCTCTGGCAAAAGTAGGAATGTTCTGACGGGTTAGGACGATGATCGACGGCCCCCCGGTGTATTCAAGGGCTGCTTTCCATGCATACGACACCTCATTGGCATCGCCGGGACGTACTACCAGTACATTCGGCATGGCGCGCAGGCCTGCCAGGTGCTCCACCGGCTGATGGGTCGGGCCGTCTTCTCCCAGTCCGATACTGTCGTGGGTCATCACATAGATGGAGGGCGTTTTCATCAATCCGGCAAGCCGAATGGAGGGGCGGCAGTAATCGGTAAACACAAAAAAGGTGCCCCCAAAGGGAATCACCCCTCCGTGAAGAGCCATCCCATTGAGTGCGGCTGCCATGCCGTGCTCCCGGACTCCATAGTGCACATTCCTTCCTGAATGATTGGAAGCATCGTACACCCCTTCGTCGTTGAGATGAGTTTTCACACTGCCTTCGAGATCCGCGGATCCGCCGAACAGATTACCTAATTCATCTTTCAGCGCATTCAGTACTTTACCGGATGCGGCACGGCTCGCGAGTCCCTTCGCATCCTCCTCAAACCGGGGCAGGAGCTCATCGATATTCTCGGGAAGCTTCCGCTCCATCCATTCCATGAACAAGGCCGCGGATTCCGGTTCTTTCGACTTGTAGTCTTCCAGAAGCTCATTCCACTGCCTTTCCGCTTCTGCCCCTTTTTTCACTTCTTTTCGAAAATGCTGAAGGGCCTCTTCCGGGATGTGAAACGTTTTATCGGGGTCCCAGCCGTAATTTTCTTTGGTGAGCCGTATCTCTTCTTCTCCCAGCGGAGATCCGTGCGAGGATGCGGAATCCTGCTTATTGGGGCTTCCGTACCCGATATGGGTTCTGCAAATGACCAATGAAGGCTGATCGCTGATCTGCGCTTTCTTTATGGCTTCCTCGATCCGGCCATGATCATGTCCGTCAATTTCCTGAACATGCCATCCATAGGCCTCAAAACGCTTTGCCACGTCTTCGGTGAAAGCCAGATCGGTGGAACCGTCAATGGAAATAGAGTTGGCATCATACAGGTAGATCAGTTTCTCCAGTTTCAGGTGTCCGGCGAGCGAGGCCGCCTCATGCGAAACCCCCTCCATAAGGTCCCCGTCACTTACAATGGCGTAGGTGTAGTGATCCACCAGTTTGTATTCATTCAGGTTGAACCTGGAGGCCAGAAAACGTTCAGCCATCGCCATGCCCACTCCGGTAGCGAAGCCCTGTCCCAGGGGGCCGGTGGTCATCTCAACGCCCGGGGTCAGACCATACTCCGGGTGGCCGGCGGTCTTGCTTCCCATCTGCCGGAAGTTCTTGATCTCTTCCAGGCTAAGATCATACCCCGTAAGGTGCAGCAGGCTGTAGATCAGCATGGAACCATGCCCTGCCGATAAGATGAAACGGTCCCTGTCTGCCCATTCAGGATTTTCAGGGTTGTGCTTCAGGAACCGGGTCCAAAGGATGTAGGCCACATCAGCCATGCCCATAGGCATGCCCGGATGTCCCGAATTGGCTTTCTGTACAGCGTCCATGGAAAGCGTGCGAATGGTGTTCACACACAGTTGATCGAGAGAAGAGGAAGACATAAAAAAGTAGTTAGTTTTGCCGGTCAGTAAGAATGGTTCCGAAGATAGGAAAAGCGTCCTTCACATTAAATCCGAAAACGGAAATCGAACCGAATTGCATAAAAAAAACCCCGGCTTTCGGGCCGGGGTTTTCAGAAAGTTCAGAACAAAATTAGCTGGACTTACATTTTAGCTCAAACTCCATGATGTGCTCTGCCGGTGCTTTGAAAGAACCGTACACTGCATTACCAAAAGCAGAGCAGGCTTCTCCGGTATTTTCCAGCGTCTGATGTGCCAGCCCGATCTCAAAATAGATCTTGGCTTTGTCGGTGCGACCACCATTTTCCAGCTCAAGCGATTTATTTGCATGCTCCAGAGCTTTGGTGGCATTACCTTTCTTGTTGTATGCTTCTGCTAAACGGTAGTGCAGGTCAGCAGAATTCTCATCATACCCGAGCCCCATTTCCAGCAACTCGATGGCCCGGTCGTACCGCTTAGCTTCAGTGGCTTTGGCACCACGATACAGCAGTTCGTCATGTGCTGACTCCCGTGCTTTTCGGGCTACCGCTTCTTTATTGGTTGCTTCGGCAATATTGATGGCCTGGTTGAACCAGTTAATGATGGTGTCAATGTCTTCACGGTTCGTCTTCTTGACGATCAGCCCTTTCTGATAGTAAGGCTGTGCATAATTCGAATTGGCTCTAATGGCTTCATCCAGGGCATTATCCGCGGCTGTATAGTCTTCCTGGTTATACAGCAGCAAGCCTTTTTGGTAATATAACTGAGGGATAACTCCACGGGCTCTTCGGCTGATGT
Organism: Balneola sp.; assembly: GCA_965267385.1. Lineage (GTDB taxonomy): Bacteria > Bacteroidota > Rhodothermia > Balneolales > Balneolaceae > Balneola. Next base: position 933,869 of record OZ253957.1, on the reverse strand, counting down.
CTTCACTGCCATATTCCACGGCTACCTGCGCCGTTTCACCGAAGCCATCGATGGTGGCATTCAGATCATCCAGAGACTTGGACGACTGGAAGGCCCGGTATGAACTCAGCGCTTTCTGGTAATATACTTTAGGGATCTGTTCTTTGGCTTTCTCAACGATGTCTTGTCCTTCAGCGCCAAGCTGCTCTCCGATCGAAATGGCCTGGGTAAATGCTGAAATAGCCTGATCATAATTTTGTTCACTGGCTGCGTTCGTTCCGTTATTGTAAGCCGTGATCAGGTCAGTTCTGCTTTGAGCAGACACATTAACTGCAATCAAACCTGCAAAAAGCGCCAACAACGTTGTTCGTAAAACCTTCATATCTCAATGTTTAGTTTTTTAGGAGTTTTTGAAGCCTTTAAAATAAATAAAAAAGCTCCATTTTTTAAAGCCATAACTGGCCAAAATCTTTTTTTATTGCTCATTTCACATGTATATGTGATAAATAAACGGGATAACTAGAAGTTAAAGTTTGGCATAGGCTGCTTTTTCTTGTAGAAATCACAGATGATGTCCACCGCCTCTTCACAATCATCGGTTACATGAAACAGGTCCGTATCCTTATCGGATATGGTTCCCCATTCCTTCATGGTACCTTCGATCCAGTCAACCAGCCCTCCCCAGAAATCAGTTCCGACAAGTACGATGGGGATCTTGGAGATCTTATGAGTCTGGATCAGGGTCAGGCTCTCAAACAACTCGTCCATAGTGCCAAAGCCTCCGGGGAATACCACAAATCCCTGCGCATACTTGACGAACATCACTTTCCGGACAAAGAAGTAGTGAAAATTGATCTCATATTCGCGCGCTACATACTGATTGGTGCCCTGCTCAAAAGGCAGATCGATCCCCAGGCCTACCGATTTGCCGTTCCCTTCTGCGGCTCCTTTATTTCCGGCCTCCATAATTCCCGGGCCGCCTCCGGTGATGACCCCAAAACCGCGTTTGGTGATGAGATCCGCGGTCTTTACCGCCATCTCGTAGTATTTTTCGCCGGGTTTGGTGCGGGCCGACCCGAAAATAGATACACAGGGGCCTATTTTGAAAAGCTTGTCAAAACCCTCAACAAATTCCCCCATTATTTTGAAGATGCTCCAGATGTCGTTGGTGTTATTGTCCTGGTAGCTTCCGGAAAATTGCTTTAATTCATTACCGTTGTTTTCTGTCATAATTCTATCGTATCAAATTTAACGTTACCGAAACCGAAGGAAGGTCACCAAAGTAGGGTGATCGTATGATATCGGGTTGAATGGTCCCGTTCATGGACAGGTCATCCGAAACATCAAAGGACCGCAAATGGGCAAACACATACGCATCGATACCGTTCAGAAGCCAGGCCAGACCAATGGTGATATAAATGAAATCCCTTCTGTTCCTCAGGAAATTTCTGTTGCTGCGGAGCGCATTGGCATTGGCCGATCCCGCCAGGTAATCCGGCGTGGGGCCAAACCGAAAATCGTCGGGATCCTCTTTCACCAGATTGAAATAGGCTGCGCGGTAATCGTGATATTTCTTCGTCAGGTCTATACTGTAGTAAGTAAGGCCCCCAATCAGTCCATATACAATGGGAACTTTCCAGGCCTGCTTATTGATGACCTGTCCCCAGCCGGGAACGATCAGCGACTTTCTGAATACCGCCTTGGGATTGGGAAACTCTCTTTTTTGGGTGCTGTCTTCCTGTATCTGCTGCAGCTCGTAAGCAGTCAGAAGAAAACGGTAACCGGCATCAGAGCTATTCTGAGCCTGTATTCCACCGGATAAGAAAATGATCAGTGCTACTAAGGTGGTATTAAATGGAGTCGAGTATCCCAAGGATGCGCTCCAGGTCTTCTTCGGAATAATATTCGATCTTGATCTCCCCACCTTTGGCTTTTGGTTTAACCTGAACTTTAGTGCTGAAGGTATTGCGAAGCCGGGATGAAATCTCATCATAAAACGGGTCCGTCTTCGGCTTTCTGGAAGCCTTTTTACGTGTGGAAGGAGTTCCTATTGTGCGAACGGCATTTTCGATATCCCGAACCGACCAGTCGTTCTGGACTGTTTTCCGGAGCAGCTTTTGCTGGTCTTCCTCCGACTCAATCGATACGAGTGCCCGGGCGTGCCCCATAGAGATCAGTTCTTTTTTCAGCGCCGTTTGGATGAAATCCGGCAGATTGAGTAGCCTCAGCATATTCGTCACGGCCGTCCGGCTCTTGCCGACCCTCTCCGCCACCTGGCCCTGAGTGTAGTTGAATTCCTCAATCAGGCGCTGGTATCCCTGAGCGACCTCGAGCGCATTCAGGTCTTCCCGCTGTATGTTTTCAATGAGGGCAAAAGCCATACTTTGCTCGTCATCCGCTTCCCGCACATAGGCCGGAATGAGATCGAGGCCGGCCAGTTTGGATGCCCGCAAACGGCGTTCACCACTGATGAGCTCAAAGCGCTTTTCCCCGAGATACCGAACCGTAATGGGTTGAATGATCCCGTGATTCTTGATGGACTCGGCAAGTTCATCGAGTCGCTCTTCATCGAATTCTCTTCTCGGTTGATGAGGATTGGCCCGGACATGGTCCACCGGTACCTGAAGTACTACATTAGCCAGTTCTTTGGGGTCAGGCTGCTTCTTTTCCCCTGTTTTTTTGTCTTTGGTATCTTCCTTTTTGGAGGGAGCATCGCCTTCCGTATTATATTCCGGGAAATAGGCTCCCAATCCTCTGCCAAGTGCGTTCCTTTTAGACATTGATGCTCCTAATTGGACAGAACCGGGCTGTTTTTAAATAATTTCCTGTTCTTCTTGATGATCTCACGAGCCAGTGACAAATAGTTCTTGGCGCCGGTACTGGTGGAATCGTACAACAGAGCGGGCTTACCGAAACTCGGGGCTTCAGCCAGTCGGATATTGCGGGCGATCACGGTTTTGAGCACACGATCATCGAAATAGCGCTTCACCTCCTCCGCGACCTGGTTCGAAAGCCGGGTTCTGGTATCATACATGGTAAGCAGTACCCCCTCGATATCCAGCTCTTTGTTCAGATGCTGGCGCACGATCTTAATGGTATTGAGCAGCTGCCCGAGTCCCTCCAGAGCAAAATATTCGCACTGCACGGGAATAACGATGGAATCGGATGCCGTCAGGGCATTGATGGTAAGCAAACCCAGAGAAGGCGGACAGTCAATAATGATGAAGTCATACTTGTCACGAAGCTCACCGATGGCTCTTGTAAGGATCCGCTCCCTTTCTTCCCGGTCGATCATCTCAATTTCGGCACCAACCAGGTTGATATGTGCAGGAACCAGGTCCAGGAAATCCAGTTCAGTCTGACGGATCGTGTCATTGATATCAGTACTCCCGATCATCACCTCGTACACCGAGTTTGTGACCGTCTTCACGTCAATACCCAGGCCACTGGTGGTGTTGCTCTGCGGGTCTATATCGATGACCAGTGTAGGGTGCTCAATGGCAGCCAGACTTGCCGCTAAATTTATTGCCGTAGTCGTCTTCCCAACTCCGCCCTTCTGATTGGCAATGGAGATCACTTTACCCATTAAACTCCTGCTTTATTCTTTGAATAGTTGGCATAAAACCAATATAAAGCGAGGCACTAACCTATACAAAAATACTTATTCACAAAGCATTGGAAAGTTATCCACAATTCAGGGCGCTCACTGATCGGAGGGGGAATTGGTAAGCAGAACGCGTTGTCCTGAGGTCGTTACTCCGGGGCCGTCTTCCACCAGAATAAGCTTGTTATAGCTGTCCGAGTACGCCTCATCCAGCAGCTGGGACCGGCCCGCGTTCTGGTTGTCACTGATGCTGATCACCTGATTCCGGTCAACCCAGGGTTGAACCATGGAAGAGCGGACTACCTGTGTGCTGTTCGTGGTCGAAGGATCTGCATCGGAATGCTCCGTCATAAAGTGGTAGCCGGTTGAAACGCTCAGAATCACCACAGCCGCGGCCGCAACGCTTTTACCCAGCCAGCCCACGATCAGGCTATTTCGCCTGATTTCCTTTTTCTGGATGGCTACGGCATCAGCCAGCACCTTCTCTGAGATGTGACGTGGAGGTGTTTTTAAGGGAAGTTTCCCGAGTTTCTTGTACGTACTCCTGAGGCTTTCAACTTCGATCAGGAGATTCTCATCTTGCATCATCTCCCGTTCGAATTCCACTTCCTCAGAGGGATCCATCTCCCTCATGAGGTAGCGGATACAACCTTCTTCACTATTTAGCATGTTTGATTTCTTGTTGTCTTTCTTCTTCAAAGTACTTTCGTAAATTTATCAACGCATATCTCATGCGGCCTAGTGCCGTGTTGATGGATACGTTAGTCAATTCTGCGATTTCTTTAAAGGGCATTTCATAATAATGCCTCAAAAGTACAACGGTGCGCTGTTCTTCGGGTAATTTAGCGATATGATCCATTAAACTTGAATTCGTTTCGCTGTTTACCATCTTTTCGTCGGCGTCAACCCAACTCTCATCCGATAACCGGTCAAAGTAATCAGCAGAAGAGTTTTCTTCGTCGTACCACGCGTTAACGTCGACATAGCGTTTTTGTTTTCTGATATGATCGATTGTTGCGTTATGGGCAATTCTCATCACCCAGGCAATCCATTTCCCCTGCTCGTTGTAGGTATCATCCATTTTGGTGACTACCTTGGTAAAAGTCTCCTGAAATATGTCATTGGCGATCTCGGGATTGTTCACCATACTGTAGATGTATGAATAGATCTTGGCCTGATGACGGTTCATCAGCTCGTTAAAAGCCGCTTCATCCGCCTGACGTCGAAATAATTTAACAAGATCTCTGTCTCTTAATTCTTTGTAAGATGCCTTAGTAGTTCTTTTAAGTAATTCCATGGCTGTCACCCTGAAACATTTGGGTTGAGTTCTTTGAAGATGTGAACTTTAAACCTCAATGACCTCCTTCAGATCCGGTTTAACACATCCTTTTACAAAGAACTGTTTTCTCCAATCACCCAGCTGAAACGAAGAGCTTTCGTATTGGCTTGGGTTTATTTTAATACACAGCATGTAGCATCCATATCACATGATGATGCTAGCCTTTTACTAAGCTATACATTCAGTAAGGACGAATTAGTTCCGGAAATAGTTGTACACTTTTGCTCCGGATTTTTTCCCAATCGTGCTCTGGAGCTCTTCCAGTGATGCCTCCCTGATCCTGCTGACGGAACCAAATTTTCGGAGCAGCTCTTTCGAAGTTTTATCCCCCACCCCCTCGATCTCCGTCAGCTCGGTGACCAGGGTTCTTTTCTTTCTTTTTTTGCGGTGAAAGGTGACAGCGAACCGGTGCGCTTCATCCCGGGCCTGTTGCAGCAGTTTCAAGGCTGTGGATTTCTTAGGGATCATGACGGGTTCAGACCTGCCGGGTAAGAATACCTCCTCCAGCCTCTTGGCCAGCCCGATCACATCGCATTCCCCGTAAAACCCGATCTCCCTGAGGGCCTCCACCGCGGAACTAAGCTGGCCCTTGCCTCCGTCCACCACGATCAGGTCCGGAATCTGCAAACCCTCTTTCATTACTCTGGAATAGCGGCGAGTGAGGACTTCTTTCATGGAAGCAAAATCGTCCGGGCCCTCTACCGTCTTGATATTGAATCGCTTGTACTCGCTTTTTCGGGGTTTGGCGTCCACAAAACAAACCATCGAGGCTACCGGATCCGAACCCTGGAAGTTGGAGTTATCGAAGCATTCGATCCGCCGAGGAAGCCGGCTCAGCTTCAGGTGTTCTTTGAGTTCTTTTACTGCATGGGGAACGCGGTCGCGTTCCGCTTTCTCTTTTTCCAGCCTGCGTTCATTCAAGTGAAGGCGGGCATTGGCCCTGGCCATCTTAATGAGCTGTGCTTTTTCCCCGATCTGAGGAACATGAACCGGCACCTTCTTTCCCCTCTCCTGAACCAGGTATTCAACCAGCGGTTCTTCATCAGGCAATTCATTGCTGAGATATACCTCGTCAGGAATGGCCGCGGTATATTGGCCGGTATAATAGTCCTCCACAAAAGACTGCAACATCTCACCGGTAGTGAGCCCTTCGATATTTTTCAGAAACCGATGAAATTTTCCGATCAGCTTACCCTCCCGGATCTTAAACATCACTCCGCAAGCTTCGGCCAGCTCATCGTCAATACCGATGGCAAATACATCGCGATCTACCTTCTTCTCTGCCACCATCTTCATCTTTCGGCTGTACCGCTCAACAGCCGCCAGACTGTCCCTCAGTTTGGCGGCCTCCTCAAAGGCCAGTGCATCGGAAGCGATCTGCATTTCTTCCTTAAGTTCCCGGATCAGCGCGTCGGTCTGGCCGTTTAGCAGCCGCTCCACTTTCCGGATGACTTCGCGGTAGCGCTCATCCTCCCAGTCGCCCGAGCAGTTCTGCAGGTAATCGTCGAAGCAGGAATGCCATTTGGGGATGCCCCGGTGGCGATCCACATTCTTTTGGGAAACCGCGCAGGTACAAAGGTCAAAGGCCTTTCGGATGGTCTCCAGCATTTTCTTCATGGTTACCACACTGTCGTAGGGACCGTAATACTTGCTGCCGTCCTTTATCACCGTCCGGGTCGGAAAAACCCGGGGCTTGTTTTCATTATTGGTGATGCAGATGTAGGGGTAAGACTTATCGTCCCTGTACATGATGTTGTATCGGGGCTGGTACTGCTTGATGAAGTTATTCTCCAGGATCAGCGCCTCCGCCTCCGAGTCGGTGACTACCACTTCCAGGTCATCGATCTTGGAAACCATGGTTTTGATGCGGCCATCGGCCGGCCTCGAATCCTGAAAATAGGAGCGGACACGGTTTCTCAGTTTCTTGGCCTTGCCTACATAGAGTACACTGCCTTTGTGATCCCTGAAGATGTAAACCCCCGGTGCCTGCGGCAGATTCGCGACCTTATCTGAAAGTTGAATGCCATTTGAAAGTTCTTCCATGCCTGAAGATATAAAAAAGGTGCCTTGCAGAAAGGAAGTTGGGCTCAGGTAATTCCCTCATTCAGCTTGTTTTCATAGGTATGTAGCGGATTCTCACTGTACTTCCGTAGCGTAAGCGGATGTTTTGACTTTGATGTCAGAACTGATTTCTTCATTTTACTCTCCATGTGTGGTGAATTAGATAGAAACACTTAAGGCACCCTGCAACCTGACAATGAACCACTTTTCAAATTTTCTGACGGGTTGGAGGCCCAGGATCAACCGCCTGCTGTTAACAAGATTTTTAACCCATAAATACACAAGCGTGATGTTCTCAACTTGATGAACACAGCCGTTGGCATAGAATTAAAGAAGGACTTTGATTTGATGCTTCAGTGAGTTGAAACCGCAAAATGAATTACTTCGAAATTGCCCCCTTTTAAGCATTGATCCGTTGTTAGCCATTTATGAAGACTTTAAAGATAACCGTATTACTGCTTCTGATTAACATGCCGAGTTACTTTGTATTCGGTCAGGATACGACACGCATTGGATTGCAATCCGAGATCCTGCTTCACCCCGCAGACGGATTTACTGCTTACACACTAAAAAAGAATGAATTTGTGTACGCTCAATCTCCTTTTACTCTTCCTATGCCAAGCTGGGCCTGGTGGGGTATCACTGATAACATTACTGCTGAAATTGATTTACTCCCCCTTCTTGGAGGTTTTTTTCAAGAACCATATTTACCGGTACCAAGCTTTAACTTTAGATTTAAGATCTCCGACCAACAATCAATAAAACCGTCCATCGCTTTTGAAACAATGTTTCAATACCTGTGGAGAACTCAAAACCAGTTTGATCAGAGCAACTTGAGGATTGAAAGGGAAGGTTCCAGCTGGTTTAATAGATTTAATTTCAGTTGGCAAACAAGAGGAGATTTACATTTTCACATTTCCACAGGCTTGACCTACACCCAAAATCTTTTAATTGAAAACAAAGACCCTTTAAATTACAATGGCAGATTTTTTGAAAGAACCATCAACCCGGACTTGTCACTAAGTCTCGATTGGAGGCCAAAGCCCTGGTTGTCTTCTCATTTAACAACATCATATGGCACTACCTTTGTATATCTGGACAACATTCCGAGAAAGTATCAAGTCTCCTATGGATTTAGGGTAGCTCCATTCCTGAATAAAGAATCCGGATTCCTGCAAACATTAAGAGCAGAATTGATCGGTTTTTATATTTGGATGCCTGATGCCAAAGAGGAAATAGAATCCTTAGTACCAATCTTCCCTTATTTATACTGGCAATGGACTTTTTAGAATAGAAAAGAAAGGGGCCTTCTTTGAACTTTGCCACATTTGAGCGATACTCTTTCGGTATGTCTGAGAAAATCCCAAACAAACTCGTGTTTTCTTCCCGTTCGCCAAAGCGAAGAAAAAGAAGCCTGTTCCTGATCGCCATCCTGAGCCTCCTTCAGTTGTGCCTGATCTGGCCGGTTTATCCCCTGTTCAGTTCACCCCGTCCGCTCATCCTCGGACTTCCCCAGTCTTTTGCGTGGGTGATCGCCATTCTGCTGCTCTCATTCACCTGTGTATTGGTCTATTACCTGAAAGACATCAGGGAGGCTGAGTAAGGGTGGAAAGCTGGATGATCATTCTAGGCATCTGCGGGATCTACCTGTTGATCACCCTGGTGATGGGTATCATCCCCGGGATGAAAGTAACCAGCAGCGCCACCGGCTATGTAGCGGGGGATCGCTCCATGAATGTACTGATCCTCTATTTCATGCTGGGTGCATCCATCTTTTCTTCCTTCGCTTTTCTGGGCGGACCCGGATGGGCCTATTCCCGCGGAGCAGCCGCCTTTTACATCATCGCCTACGGTGCCATGGGCATGGTGCCATTCTACTTCTTTGGCCCGAAAGCCCGAAGGCTGGGAGAGAAATACGGCTTCATTACCCAGGCCGAGCTGCTTGAAGACCGTTACAACTCCAGATTCCTCTCCGGATTACTCGCGTTGCTTACCGTGGTGGTGTTGATCCCCTACCTGACCCTCCAAATGAAAGGCGCCGGACTGGTCCTCAGTACCATAAGCGAAGGAGCTATTCCGGACTGGCTGGGCGCAGGCATCGCTTACCTGGTCGTTCTGGCCTATGTGTTCTTCAGCGGGGTAATGGGAGTCGGTTGGACCAATACATTTCAGGGCTTATTCATGCTGGTGATCGCGTGGTTTCTGGGAATCTATCTGCCGGAAAAGATGTATGGCGGCATCGGCCCGATGTTTGATCAGCTGATTAACTCCGATTTTGAGCAGGCGCTCACAGCGCCCGGGTTGCAGGCCGATGGCCGGCCCTGGGACTGGTGGGGCTTCAGTTCCGCTGTTATCGTATCCGCCATAGGCTTTTCGATGTGGCCGCACTTCTTTATGAAGGCCTTTGCAGCCAAGAGTGACCGCACTATCAAGCTGACGGTGGTGCTCTACCCCACTTTTCAAATCTTCCTGGTTCCGATACTCATCATCGGTTTTACATCGGTACTGGCCTACCCGGGAGTAACACCGGCTGACTCCATCCTTCCTTACTCGCTCATGCAGATGGATCTTCCTGTGGTACTCATCGGGCTGGTATGCGCCGGAACGCTCGCTGCGTCCATGTCATCCGGGGATGCCATCGTACACGCTGCGGCATCAGTGGGGGTCCGGGACGGACTGTCAAAAATACCCTCTGTTGCTGACTGGCTGAGTCGGGGAACTCATGAGCGGTACCTCATCCGTATTCTGGTGGTCATCATCAGCCTGATCGCTTATTACTTCGCGGTGTTCTCCGAAACCGATATCGTGTCGCTGCTGCTCGGAGCCTATGGGGGCATCGCGCAGATGTTCCCGCTGGTCTTTGCCATGTTTTACTGGCCCCGTGCGAATTGTAAAGGGGCGCTCGCCGGACTGATTGGTGGTATTCTGGCCACCCTCTTTTTCCTCTACAATCCGGAGTTCAAACCGCTGCCTATGCACGAAGGGATCTACGGATTGATCGTGAATATCGTACTCCTGACAGGAGTCAGCCTTTCTACCGCACCTGAGCAGAGAGAGCGCATCGATCGGTTCATCAAGCTGTAATTTTGGTGAAGCAGGTCACGAGGGTTCTGTTCCATTCAGAGAATGAAAGCTTCTGAAAAATGATGATCCCTCAGCTCCGCTCTGCATCCATCGGGTTCTCACCGTACACAGCCGGCACCCAGTTCATGCTCTCAATTGGAGGCCGCAGGTAATCGGGATCTTTCTGAACCCTGGGAAACTCAATAGGGTCCGGCGTCAGGTCCTTGTATTCGATCTGATTCAGCAGGTGGCTGATGCAATTCAGCCGCGCATGCCGCTTGATGTCCGCATTCACCACAAACCAGGGAGAGCTTTCCGTATCGGTATGCTGAAACATTACGTCTTTAGCCCTTGAATACTCCACCCACCGTGTGCGGGATTCTATATCCATCGGGCTCAGCTTCCAGCGTTTCATGGGGTCTTCGTTCCGGGCCAGAAACCGCTTCTTCTGTTCACGGTCGCTGATAGAAAACCAGTATTTGATCAGGACGATCCCGGAGCGGATCAGCATATTCTCGAACCGGGGGCAGCTGTGCAAAAATTCCCGGTACTCCTCTTCGGTGCAAAAGCCCATCACCTTCTCCACACCGGCTCTGTTATACCAGCTCCGGTCAAATAGCACGATCTCGCCCGCCGTAGGCAGGTGCTTTACATAGCGTTGAAAATACCACTCCCCTCTTTCTTTTTCCGTGGGTTTAGGCAGAGCCGCGATCCTGACCAGCCTGGGATTTAACGGCTCAATAATCCTTTTGATCACACCGCCTTTTCCGGCGGCATCCCTCCCTTCGAATAGAACGCATACCTTCAGCTTCTTTTCCTTCACCCAGTACTGAAGCTTTAATAACTCGGCCTGCAACCGGTCCAGTTCCTTCTCATAGATCTCTTTCTTTAGCCTGCCTTTACTGTCGTACTCCATAGTTGTGATGTTTTTGGTGCAGGATAGCTAAATGAGGCTCCAATCGGAAACTCAAATCATTTCGGTTCCTGACTTATAAAGCCCTCAATTATATCTTATCTTTGGGCTTATGAAGATGAGCACGACCCGCACAAAGCCCGATATCCCCGTTATTTATGAAGACAATCACCTGCTGGTGATCGATAAGCCGGCCGGACTTCTCTCACAGGAAGATCATACCGGTGATCCCGATGTACTGAATCTGTGCAAGAAGTACATCAAAAAGAAGTACAACAAGCCGGGCGAGGCCTGGATGGGTCTGGTTCACCGGCTGGATCGACCAGTAAGCGGACTGATGGTACTGGCACGAACCTCCAAAGCCGCTTCCCGTTTATCCGAACAGATCAGGAAACATAACATTGACAAGATCTACTGGGCTATGGTGGAAGGGCGTACTCCTCTTGAGGGTACCCTGGAACATCACTTAGCTAAAGACCGCCGGAGTAATCACGTGAAAGCTTATAAGTCGGAAAAAGGCTTCACCAAACCGGCCAGGCTGCATTTCCGCACCCTGAAACAGAACGCGAACTACAGTCTGGTGGAAGTGGAGCTGATCACCGGCAGGTCGCATCAGATACGGGTGCAGTTTGCGGAAGAAGGATTTCCGCTCTGGGGCGATTACCGGTATGGAGAAGAGAACCGGAAGCATGGCAAAAAACTGGGGCTGAGGGCTGTCAAGCTGAGCTTTAAGCATCCCACCAAAAAAGAGATCATGGAGTTCACCGCCCCTGTGCCCAAAGATCAACCGTGGAATTTCTTCGATTACTGATCCCTCTTGAAGCAAAAGCTGTCCTATACCGCGGCATACATAACCGTTAAGTTTTACGGACTCACCCTGAATCCGAAACTCGGTAAACTCTTTGACCCTTTTGTCACTGAGTTTTACTCCCGGATGGTCCGGTTTCTTCCCGGTCATCTGAGCTGGCATTACAAAGGCCTGGCTTCCTCTTTCTGGAGAAAGCTCTTTGTCGGCTCTGAAGAATTCCTCCTACCCGGCGACCTGATGCACATCGTATGCCGGAAGTATTACATCATGGAATGGGTAAAGGATGCAATCTCCCAGGGTTATTCTCAGGTTGTGATCCTCGGTGCCGGACTGGATCATCTCGGGGCTTATGCCGCATCCTCCGGAATACCCGTTTTTGAGATAGACACCCCTGCTATGGTCCGTCAAAAGCAGTTCTTCCTGAACAAACACGGCTATACATCCCCATACCATCACTGTTGTGCTCTCGATGTTCGTGGCAAGCAGCTGCAGGATATTCTGAATGAGCAGGAGGACTTTCGGGCCGACCAGAAAACGCTCTTTGTCGCAGAGGGCTTCTTCGATTACCTCACCCTGGAAACCACCCGCTCTGTGCTTTCACAGCTTGCTGTACTCGCGCCTGATCACAGACTTATCACTACGCTGTTTTCACTGGAAGAACTGAATTTCTTTCACCGACTCAGCTTTACCAGCGGTGTGGCCATGGTTGGGGAAGCCATACGCCTGCCGCTCAATTACGAGGGGATGCTGAATGAACTTCAAAGCCTGGGTTACTATCTGCAGAAAGAGATCGATCATAGAAAAATGGAGGCAGAGCTGGTGCAACCCGCGGGCTTAGGCCTGCCGGTGCTCAAAGGCTTTTACATTCTGGAGCTCAGTTCCGCTCCCTGAACTAAACTGTCACCGTTCGCGCTGTCCGCTTTTATGATGTCAGAGATCCTGAAGCTCCTGACCCTGATAAGGGGCAGAACCGGGTCTTTAAAGACATCGATAGAGTCAACAGGAATCCCGTTGTACTTCTCTGCTTCTTTGTAGTAGGCGATCCCGCTCAGGTTCATCATGTTGCGGAGGATCCAGTCTTTCCGCTCCTTCACATAAGGGGTCGGAGGTTCCACCCTCATCCGCTTGGGGCTTGGCAACACAGCCGCCATTCTGGCTGCTTCCCCGGCTTCAAGCTCCGATGCCTCTTTGGCAAAGAAATGATCCGAAGCCTTCCCAATGCCGTAAATGCCCGGGCCGAATTCCGCGATATTCAGATACACTTCCAGGATCCGTTCTTTGGGCCAGAGGACTTCCATGGTGAGTGTGATGCCTGCTTCCAGCCCTTTTCTGAAGTACGATCTTCCCGGCCAGAGAAAAAGATTCTTGGCCACCTGCTGAGAAATTGTGCTCGCCCCGCGTATCCTTCCTCCCTTTCGCTTTTCCTGTATTGCTTTGCCAATCGCGTACAGATCCAACCCATGGTGATCCCAGAACCGCTGGTCTTCGGAGGCTACCACCGCCCACTTTATATTTTCGGGAAGCTCTTCATAGGGAACCCAGTGGTCTTTCAGGGAATACCGCTCGATACCAAGCGCCTCCCAATCTTCCTGCAGTGTAAAAGCCGTGAAGGAAGGGTTCATCCAGCGAAGCGAGAGTACCAGCAGCACAAAAATGACGGCCAGGGAAAGGAATGCCGCCATCGTTCTTTTCACATAGCGCTTCCAGGGCAACTGCTGCACAAAGCGCCTGATCCGTACAAGTGTGGGTGCGATGCTCTTCATCTCCATACCAACACTTAAACAAGCTTCATGCCAAAATGTTCGCTTTTCTAATCCGAATACACTTTCCGAAAGCCTTTCGTTGGCTTTGGCACCCTTCTCATATATTTATCTACTCTTCTTCATCTAGATAATTACTTTTGGGGAGAGGCTTGGGAGCTTTAGCGCCCAATTTTTCCAGTTTTTTGGCATACGATAACAGACTTCCTCTACCATCTCTAATTCTGTTCATTACCTGATGGTAAGATGTTTCAGTCTGGTCAATTCTCTTGCCCAAATCTTCCAGGGATTCAAAAACACCTGCAAATTTATTTAAAAGTCTGGAGGCCTGTTCCGCTATCTCCTTCGCATTCTTATTCTGGTACTCCTGTTTCCAGACGCTGTCGATGGTTGCGAGGGTAGCCAGCAAGGTGGAAGGACTCACGATCACGATATTCCGGTCAAAGGCTTCGTAGTAGAGGTTCGCATCATTCTGCAACGCCACCCCAAAGGCCGATTCGATTGGAATGAATAAGAGCACAAAATCCGGGCTTCGGTCTCCGTGGATCTGGTGATATTCTTTGGCACTCAGCCCCTTTACATGCGCCCGAATGGAGTTAATATGCTGCTTTAACGCCGCATCGGCTTCGCTTTCCTCCTCCGCGGAGACAAAACGCTCATAGGCCGTCAGGGAAACCTTTGAGTCCACGACCAGGTACTTCTCGTCCGGCAGGTGCACCACAACATCGGGCTGAAGCCGGCGGCCGTCTTCCGTCGTAGCACTTTGCTGCACCTCGTATTCCCGTCCTTTGGTAAGCCCTGATTTCTCGAGGATCCGTTCCAGGATCACCTCCCCCCAATTCCCCTGAGCTTTGCTGTCTCCCTTAAGCGCTTTGGTCAGGTTCTTGGCATCCTCGCTCATTTTCTGGTTCATCTCCGCCATCTGACGAATCTGCTCCTTCAGTGTGGCCCGCTGCCGGTTTTCCTCATTGTAGGTCTCTTCCACTTTCTTCCTGAAGGACTCCAGCTTTTCCCCCAGCGGATTCAGCAGCCGGTCCAGGCTTTCTTTGTTCTGCTTTGTGAACTTCTCGGATTTCTCGTCCAGTATCTTATTGGCCAGATTCTCGAACTGATGCTTCAGCTCTTCCTGCATTTTCGCCAGCTCTCCCTTTTGCTCGTTGAGCTTCTCCTGAAGATTCCGGTAATCGGCATTCCGTTCCGCCAGCTGCTTGTCCAGGCTGTTGGCCCGGGCCGACTCCTGCTCCAGTTTCGCTTCTGCCTCTTTCAGCTGCTCAGCCAGACCGGCATTGCGCTCCTCAAGCCTTCCCGTCTCGGATCTTGATTTAAAATGAGCGATGAAAAAGCCGGCTGCGGCACCAACGATCAATGCAATGATTGCGGGGATGTACTCCATTAAAAACTATTCTTTAGCTAAAATTCTTGGGATTTCCTCAACAAGCCTCGGATTGTTAAATATGCCTCCGTGGCGCTGATCTTCCAGTATAATGTATTCGTCACTTTGTTTCAGGTGTTCGGTCAGCCTTATCGAACGTTCAACCGGAAGCACCTGATCGTCTTCGGCAAAATATATCGTGACCGGTTCTTCGATCTTTTGCAGAGCAAGATCGGTACGGAGCGGATACCGGACCAGGAAATCAGGCAGAAACGGATAGGCACTCTCCTTCATATCCAGCATGCTGTAATAGGGAGTCCACAGAATCACCCCTTTGGGATCATGTTCTGCAGCCACTAAGGCCGCGATACCCGAACCGAGGGAATACCCCACGATCACGATATCGGATTCCTTGTATTCCTGAGTCATCTCCTGATACACGACTTCCATATCCCCGACCAGGTCTTCTTCATCGTTCAGCTCTCCGGTACTCTGGCCGTAGCCGCGGTAATCGGGATACAGAATGTCATACCCGGCTTCCAGAAAATACCTGAACTTGGTGGGACTGGTATCGTTGTTTCCGGCATTGCCGTGAAAAAATATCACCAAACCCTGGGCAGAATCCGGGCTTTTGGCGTGAATGGCGTGAATCCGGTTGCCATCGGTTCCGGTAAACCAGCGCTCCTCAAACTCAAAGCTGTAGGTATAAGCGTGATTTTCCGGCAATGGCCGCGGTTTAAACAGAATTCCATTCTGAGCGGAATAAAAATAGATGCAGACCACAACATACCCGATTATGACTCCCGCCACCGTGGTCATCACTGTTTGACGAACTCTTTTCATAGCGGTGATGATAGGGAATTTTCTTCTCTGATTTCTTGGATTAACCGAAGCGGGAAGAGCCCTTCATTCCTCCGGAGTGTCTTTGAACAGGTCCCGAACCGGTTCGGATAGAAAGCAACTCAGTTCATGTATCAGAGGTCCGTATCCTCTTCTTCCTGCGATCTTCTGTCGCGCAGCTTTTTGTAGGCATAAGCACCGCCAGCAGCCGCCAGCAAGCCCAGGCCACCGTCGATCGGGGCCTGACTCGGGGGTGCGGGAAGGGATGGCTGCGCATCCGCAGCCTCTGTCATCAAGGCTGCCATACAAATGAGGCCGAGTACAAATAAGAGATTCTTCATGATATGCTCCCTTCTATTTAATTAATGTCATGGTTTTGGTGATCACACGACCGCCGGACTCCAACCGGTAGTAGTACATACCACTGGACACCGAAGAAGCATCCCAGTTTACCGTGTAGCTGCCCGCCGGACGAACACCATTAATCAATTCCGCCACTTTCTGGCCCAATATGTTGTACACGTTCAGGCTAACCAACCCTGACTGATCCAGTGTGTATCGTATGGTGGTGGAGGGATTAAAGGGGTTTGGGTAATTCTGAGACAAACTAAAGGCCTCTGGAGTATCCTTCGCTTCATTGCCAACGGAGGTTCCCGGAACCAGGGTAATGGTGAAACGCGGTGACCCACCGGCATGCTGAGCCTTCAGCTTGGGAGCAGAAAAACCGGAAGTGGGCATTTTTTGCTGACCGGATACCGAAAACACATAGGCATCATGGGCTCTCATGTCGGTTTGAATGCCTGTCTCGCTATCGGTAAGTATAAACTGCCAGTCATCCGGGATGTGTTTCCACTCCGGCCAGCTGAGGGTGTACTCCCCGCTCACTCCCATATCGTTGAAAGTAAGGGTGTAGCTCTGTATTTCTGATGGATTCAGTTCACGGGCGTCCTGCACCAGCAGCCGTTCTTCCTCTTCTGCATCCTGTACAAAGGCAATGTAAGGGGCGTTGTTCAGCGGATTGAGCTTGGAACCGTCAAAGGCATCCCGGCCGGATATCGCATGCTGACTATAATAAAGTTTCGTTGAGATATCTGAATAACCGGCTGTACGTAACTCCAGATTAATCCTTCTCCAGCTCTGATGCTTCTTAGAGAAAACGGATACATCCTCTGCACTGTCTGTTTTAGCCGAAACCGGGAGAGTGAGAATGCTGGCCGGAGTGTCTCCTCCAGTCTCCAGGAAGAATCCTTGCCAGGTACTTATTTTTAAACCTTCCCCAATGTTAAAGGTTTCGTAACTGCTGGTGGCGTCATTCCAAACATGAATTGGGCTAACGATGCCTCCCAGCACGCCCGTGCCACCGTTTACTCCATTCCCTGAAAGCAGATCCAGTTCTATATTGGAGTCAAAAGGATTACCCACGAGCGTGTAAGTACTGTCCAGGTTCACTGTAACATCTGCGGTCGGTTCAGCCCCTGTGATGTCGAGATCCAAGGGTAGTTCCGAACTCCCGGCAGAGGTATTGTCATAGAAATAAACGATAAATCCCAGCCCATTGCCCCAGGAGGTATTCATATCAGCGGGAGTATGCCACCCGCTGGCAGTTCCATTCTGATTGGACCCGTCATTATAATAAATGTTTGCCGCACTACCGGAGTTGCTGCCCCCCGAAATCCCCTGAATGGCCGTATCGTCAGAGATATCGGCCACCGTTCCCCCGTCCACCGGAAAGGAAAGCATCCGCCACCCCGCATCACCG
The DNA here is from genome assembly GCA_965267385.1 of Balneola sp. Lineage (GTDB taxonomy): Bacteria > Bacteroidota > Rhodothermia > Balneolales > Balneolaceae > Balneola. The sequence continues at coordinate 916,371 of OZ253957.1, read as the reverse complement.
GTGATGGTGACTTTCTCGCTGAATACGAAGCTCGTGGAATTAAAAGGAAGAAAAGAAGCGCTTTGGTTACCCGATCCATCAGCTGTTGTCCAGTTAGCCGCATCGCCTATCCGGCTTAAAAACGCGGGTTTATTAAGCGCCTTTCTGAGTCCGGTGTATTCTCCCACATCCGCATCCGCATCCACACTTCCGAGATTCACGGCCTCGGTGCCCTCGGTCAGTCCCGTTCCAAACAGCGAGCCAACCGAAGCGCCATTGTCAAAATCATTGTTGCTTATGGCAGCCAGAAATGTTGTGGGAGTGGAATCGTCAGTTCCTATGAAGGCATACAAAGCTTCATCCTGAGACGTTATGTCAAACCCTAAATCTGATTCTGTAAAAATTCCAATGGAAGCGCTCGGAGTCAGAGTATTCGTATTATCAAAGGTTACGACAGTACCAGCTGAAATTGCGCTAAGCGTAGTCCAGGTGTAAGCTCCTTCCCCGGAAGTAAAAGATGCCGAGGCGCTGTCCCATTCGTTATCCGTGAAGTAGATCGTACCGGCCGGGAGGTCACTCAACACAACAATTGCAAAATTGTCAGTGGAATCCGCATTAAAGCCGATAAAGGCGATATCACCGGCACTCTGAGCAGCAAGAGGATTGGTAACCAGAAAAACCAAACAAAAACCGTACAACGCTCTTTTCTTCATAAGTCATTTATTTTATTGCGTACCATAGTAACCAAAGCCACTTTCACAAACCATTAGAATTAACTGCAAGCCAAAAAAAAAGTGACCCTTATTGTTAAGAGCCACTTTTCATTCATTCCTTACAAAATTTTTTTTAATAGGTGTAGAATCCCTCTCCCGTCTTATCCCCGAGTTTGCCGGCATCCACCATTTTTACCAGCAGCGGACACGGACGGTATTTGGGGTCTTTGAACCCTTCATACAGCACATTCAGGATATCCAGGCAAACATCCAGTCCGATAAAATCGGCCAGTCTCAGTGGTCCCATCGGATGAGCCATGCCCAGTTTCATTACTTCGTCTACATGTTCAGGAGTAGCCACCCCCTCGTGCACACAAAAGATCGCTTCATTGATCATAGGCATAAGCACCCGATTGCTTACAAAACCGGGAAAGTCGTTTACGGGAACGGGCACTTTAGCCAGCAGTTTGGAGGTTTCCTCAACCAGCTGATAGGTTTCGTCGCTGGTTTCCAGTCCCCGTACGATCTCCACCAGTTTCATTACCGGTACCGGATTGAAAAAGTGCATCCCGATGAATTTATCAGGGCGTGAGGTGAGGGCGGCCAGCTTCGTGATGGAGATGGATGACGTATTGCTGGCCAGTATGGCATTTTCAGGCGCGTTCTTATCAACAGCTTCCCATACACTTTTTTTGATATCAAAGTTTTCAGGTACGGCTTCCACCACCAGGTCAACATCCTTCACTCCCTCTTCAATGTTCAGGTACACCGATATACTCTCCAGTGTAGAAACTTTTTCCTCCGCCGTAATCTTTTCTTTTTTCACCATCCGGTCAAGGTTCTTTTCGATGGTACTCAGAGCCCGGTCTGCAAATTCCTGCTTGGTTTCGATCAGATTTACAGGAATTCGGTTCATGGCAAAAACATGCGCGATTCCATTACCCATGGTACCGCCACCGATAACTGCTACTTTCTTGATGCTCATTCTTAGGATTCTTTAGGATTCAGATTATCCCTAAAGGTACACAGAATTGGAAGCGCTTTTCAACTCAAAGAAGAACAGGTGTAGCTCTGCGCGGACCCAAGTTTGCATTTCTTTGTCCCTCCTCCGCTTTGTATCTTCCACTGAACTGAACCCATTTCATCTATGAAGACGATCACCAAGCTCCTTCTTTTCTTCCTCATCCTCATCATCGGATTTTCGGGTCTGGCGTTTTACTGGACCTTTTATAAGCCACTGCCCGATTATGAAGCGAGCATTGAACTGGATCAGTTAGATCAGCCGGTGGATATACACTGGGATGAATTCGGCGTTCCGCACATTTATGCCACCAACGAGCGGGACCTGTATTTCGCTCTTGGTTTTGTACACGCCCAGGACCGGCTTTGGCAAATGACGCTTTCACAGATCGCGGCGGAAGGACGTTTCGCCGAATTTTTTGGACCGGAGCTGATTGAGCTGGATAAGTATCAGCGGACGCTGGGTTTTTGGAAAACAGCCGAACGGCTTGAGCAGGAAGTACTTAACACCCATGAAAGAAGTATACTCGATGCCTATTCTGATGGCATCAACGCTTTTATCGACAATAACCTGAATAAACTGCCCGTGGAGTTCGCGCTTACGGGTATCGAACCGATCCGGTGGAGCCCCAAACGATCGCTGGCGATTACCCGGCTCATGGCCTGGGAACTGAACATGAGCTGGTGGACGGAAGTGACCTATGCCTACCTGAAAGCCCGGCTGCCCCAGGATCAGTTTGAGCAGTTACGCCTCCGGTATCCGGACGATGCCCCCACCACCCTCAATGACGATGAATCCATCAAGCTTACAGCGTCGCTTATGCCCATGCTGAAGCAGGAAATTGACAAAAGAAAACTGCTGCAGACCGAAGGAACCCACGTGGGAAGTAATGCCTGGGTAGTGGACGGGAGCAAGACCAAGACCGGATATCCGCTGCTGGCCGGTGATCCGCACCTCGGACTGGATATGCCCGGAAAGTGGTATGAAGTTCATCTGAACCTGAACGGAAAAAATGTTTCCGGAGCTTCGCTGGCCGGGGTACCCGGTGTGGTGCTTGGGCAGAACGACGTAATGGCCTGGTCGTTTACCAATATCATGGCAGACGATACCGACTTCTTTCTGGAGATCATGGATCCCGAAGACCGGAGCCGGTATGTGGCGGACTCGCTGAACGATTCCACAGCCGTATTTCTGCCTTTTACCAAAAGCCGGGAGGTCATCAAAGTAAAAGATGGCGATGATGTGGCGCACGAGGTTCGTTACACCGTACACGGCCCGGTGATATCGGATATCTATCCCAACGGAGAGTTAACCGATGGCAAGCTGATCGCGATGAGCTGGACCGGCTATCAGATGAGCAATGAGTTCAGGACGCTCTACCGGATCAACTGGGCAGAGAGTTTTCAGGAATTCAAGGATGCCCTGCCCTTCTTCGGGGTGCCCGGTCAGAACTTCATGTACGGAGATAAAGAAGGAAACATCGCGATGTTTTCAACGGCCTATCTTCCCATTCGAAGCGGCGACAAGATCACTCTCAGGAAGGGTTGGGACCCCGAAGACAACTGGCAGGGACAGATCCCTTTTGATGAAATGCCTCATATCATCAATCCGGAGAAAGGATGGATCGCCAACGCCAACAATAAACTGACCACCCCCAATTATGACCATTACATCGCCACTTTCTGGGAGCCGGAGTCCCGGATCGAACGCATTGTTGAATTCCTGGAACAGCACGATCAACTGACTCCCGAACTGTTCGCTGAACTTCAGAATGATTCTTACTCCAAACTCGCGGAAGATATGGTTCCGGTCATGCTGGACATTATCAGGAATCAACGGGCATATAATTTTGAGTCAGCGGTGACCTACCTGGAAAACTGGGATTTCCGATATGAGAAAAACGCCACCGCTGCCTCCATCTTCGATGCGTTTCTGCTGAACCTGACCAGAAATACACTGCTGGATGAGTTCGGTGAGGATACCTACGAGAATTTCATTCATCATGAAAATATTCCCGTTCGAACCATGTCCGCGTTACTGCAGGACAGCAGCAGTCTCTTTGACGATGTAACCACTCCTGAAACAGAAAGCCGAACCGACATTGTGGTACAAAGCATGCAGGATGCCCTGTTTTTCCTTAGTGATTCCCTTGGGCAGGAAGAACTGGAATGGCGATGGGAACAGCTGCACACCCTCACTTTAAAACCCCCGCTTTTTGCTGAGGCTTCGGAAGAACCGGATGCCCCCAAATCACTTAAGCTGATTGTATCAAATTTATTAAGTAAAGGCCCCTATCCCGTTGCAGGGCATGGGATGAGCGTCAATAACGGGCAGTATAAGTGGAATCAGCCTTTTGAGATGACACTCGGCCCCTCACTTCGCAGGATCGTTGATCTGTCTGATCTCGGGGAGGTACGAACGGTGATCCCGACCGGGCAATCCGCAAACCCGCTGTCTCAACACTTCGGAGATCAAACCGAGCTATGGCTTAATGGGCAGTACCGGACGTTGATACAGGACAGCTCCCTCTTTCAAAAAGCGGAGATCCGCACGATGAGGTTGTTGCCTGCAGGGTCTTAGGAAATTATTTTCAGCATAATATGATTAATCCTATCGTTAGCTAACTTACAGCATCTACACGGGCTAAATTACAATGCGTTCAGGTCACAAGCTTCTTCTGGTTCTTTTATTTCTGGTATTAGCCGGGGGCTTTGTTTATTTCCCTGCAACGCATTCAGGCCCGGACAAATCCTCGCGGGAACGCAGCATCTCCCCTTCTGACTATGCCTTCATCGATTCGCTGGTTGCTCACACTCCGCTTCGTGAAAAGATCGGGCAACTCTTTATCGTACCGGCATCCGGCAGGTTTGTCAACAAAGATGACCGCCGTTTTAAGGAGCTCAGGGACCTGGTGACCAGGCATCAGGTTGGGGGAATCATCTTCATGCGGGGGGATATTTACGGGCAGGCCATACTGACCAATAAGCTCCAGATGATGAGTAAGATCCCGTTGTGGATCACGCAGGATATGGAGTTCGGAGCCGCCATGAGGGTATCGGGGACTACACGTTTTACCCCGGCCATGGGAGTAGCCTCTACCGGCGACCCCCAAAACGCCTATCTGATCGGTAAATACACCGCCAAAGAAGCCAAAGCCCTGGGGGTACACCAGATCTTTGCGCCGGTGCTGGATGTCAATAATAACCCTGATAACCCGGTCATAAACATCCGTTCATTTGGCGAAGATCCTGAAATGGTCGCGGCCTTTGGCAAAGCGTATATCGAAGGAGTACACAGCGAGGGCCTGGTGGCCACCGCTAAGCACTTCCCCGGACACGGAGACACCGACTCCGATTCACATATCGATCTGCCGGTAGTGAATCACGATTACTCGCGGCTGGATTCGGTCGAGCTCATTCCCTTCCGCTCCGCTATCAACGCGGGGGTAACCAGCGTGATGACGGCCCATATAGCCTTTCCACAAATCAGTGAAGAACCCGGTATCCCCGGCACGCTGGACCGAACCATTCTGAGCGAAATACTCACCGACTCCCTCCGTTTTGACGGGCTGGTGGTTACGGACGGACTTGAAATGAGCGGGATCTCCTCAAAATTTTCTGCCGGGCGGGCCGTGGTCAAAGCGTTGCACGCGGGTGCGGATATCATGCTGATCAGCCCCGATATATTTACAGCCATCAACGAAGTGCTGGCTGCTGTGCATTCGGGAGAGATCACAGAAGAAAGAATTGACCGCTCATTCCGGAAGTTTCTGCTCTGGAAAATGGAATACGGGCTGTTCGACTCCGACAATCAGGTGGATCTGGACAAGCTGGACGAAGTTATTTCCAGCCCTGAAAATGAAGCCGTAGCCCGCAAAGTAGCCAGAGAGTCCATCACCATACTTGAGAACAGGAATTCCATTGTACCCATAGATCCCAACCGTTTCAAGAGTATCCTGGTAGTGGGAGTCGCCGATGACGAGGAAGGGACAACCGGCAGAAATTTTGTAGGCGACCTGCGCGACTTTCATCCGGATGTGAGTTTCTACGCCTACGATGAACGCAGCAGCGCACAGGATGAACAGCGCATCATCCGGAAGGCCCGGAGTACAGACCTGGTGATCGTTGGTTCGTTTATCAATTTCAAAACCGGGTCGTCTATCCATTACAGTAAGCGCCAGCTGAACTTCCTCCGCAAACTGCTACGGGTTAAAAAACCATCGGTTCACGTGGCATTCGGAAATCCCTACGTGCTTAAGGAGCTTCCCGGTATGGATGTTCATATGGTGGGATGGGATAACACGAGGAATCAGACGGCCGCCGCGGCTCATGCCCTCTTCGGAGCTCATGATGTAACCGGTAAATTAACAACGAACATACCGGGTTACCACGCGATCGGGGACGGACTCGAGTTCAGGAGTTCCGTGCTGGGCTTTGGGGATCCTGAAGACGCAGGGCTTCGTTCCACGGGGCTTTACCGGATCGGGGACGTGCTGATGAATGCAGTCCGGGATTCCGTATTTCCGGGGGCTGTTGTCGGTATCGTCAAAGACGGTAAGCTGGTTTACCATGAAGGGGTCGGCTACCACGACTACCACAAGATCCGGAAAACTGAAACCTCTGATGTGTACGATCTGGCTTCCCTAACCAAAGTTCTAGCTACCACCACGGCGGTCATGAAGCTGGTTGATGAGGGGAAACTCAGCCTTGCCGACAATGTCTGGAGATTCATTCCCCAGTTCGATACCGATGAGAAAAGGGATGTCACGATACGGGATCTTTTGCTTCATCAATCGGGCTTACCCCCTTTCAGAGTGTATGTGGATTCACTCAAAAGCCGAAAAGAGATCCTGCAGGCCGTGCGTAATGAATCGCTTACCTACAAGCCGGGCACCGAATATGTGTACAGCGACCTGGGAATGATCCTGCTGGCGGAAATTGCGGAAGTGATCACAAAGCAACGCATCGATCACTATATCCGCCAGCATTTCCACCACCCGATGACCATGAACTCAACCTATTACAATCCGAAGAAGCTGAGCCGGTGGTATGTACGCCGTATTCCGCCTACCGAAGTGGACGAAGTGTACGGGCGCGGACTTGTGCGTGCTGAAGTACATGATGAGCGGGCATGGTTCATGGGAGGCGTCGCAGGTCATGCCGGTTTATTCTCGACCGTTGCCGATATTGCCAAGTATTCCACCATGATCCTGAACGACGGAACCTATGGCGGTAAACAGTACCTGAAGCCCGAAACCATCAGAATGTTTACTTCTCTTCAGTCAGAACTCAGTGGCCGGGGATACGGATGGGACCGGAAAAGCGCTGAAGGGTTCACCAGCGCGGGTCAGCTTGCCAGCGATGATACGTTTGGCCATACCGGTTTTACCGGAACCAGCCTCTGGATCGACCGGGAAAAGAACATGGCGGTGATCCTGCTTACAAACCGGGTTCATCCCCACCGCAGCTACGGAAAAAGTATCAGCCGCATAAGGGCTGAGATCGCTGATATTGCTTACTCCTCCATAATTGAAGACCGATGAACTGGCAGACACTCTACAAACGATCGTATCATCGCCATAAAGGCTATCCGGCAGCCTGCATCGTCGAAGGAGCTTCGGGGTCCTGGTACGCCGGAGTACGAATTGAGAATGCTTCTTTCCCCGTCACTATTCCGGCCATTCAGGCCGCCTGCTGCTATTGCCTATCCGAAGCGGATATCCCCGTCAGAGTTCTTTCCTCGCAGGAACACCTGGAGCAGATGGACTTCTGGCTGAAAGAATTTGATATGGAATTAGAGGTCACAGACAGCCTGGAAGGGATCAGCCTGGAGACCTCTCTTATTCAAGTATCGGGGAAGCAGGTCCGGCAGAAACTCATCGAACTGTTGGAAAATGCCGTGACGCCCAATTCTGATTTCCCGGTCTCTGCCCTTCTGTTCACAGATGAAGGAGTTATAAGCGGAGTTAATGTCGAAGTCAGCGACTGGACCAAAGGCCTGTGCGCGGAAAGAGTAGCTCTCTCCAAAGCATTTGCCTATGGCATCACCAGCTTTCAGCGCATGGCTGTTCACACAAAGAGCGGCCAGTTTTGCAGTCCGTGTGGAGCCTGCCGGCAGGTGGTCTTCGAACATCTTGATGATCACCCGCTGGAGCTCTTCCATCCCGATGGAACACTCTCCCGTCATTACACTGTTGACCTGCTACCCTATAGTTTTAAATCCAATAATCTCTAAGCAACATTCTGTTGAAGAATTATCTGGCCCTGCTCGATTATGAGCATCTCGAAAATCCGATCTTCCTTAAGTCCTTTGCTCAATCTCTGGCAAAACACGGTGCCCGCAAAGGGATCGTCATACATGGCGACAGTGAGTACACCGACCGGCTCATACAGACCGGGATGATGAGGGAGGACGCCCGTAAAAGAGCGATCATGGACCTGAACCGAAGGCTGATTGCCCTGCTGGCCGACCATGGTGTCTCTGCACTTGGTTTGAATGCCTTCCAGAAAGAGCTTGTATCCTATTCGGAGGAGGGCCTCCGGCTTAATTTGAAAGCTCTGAATTCGCTGCCGTCTTACCCGGTACTTGTACTGTCAAGCCTAGTTGCCTATGCCGGGCATCCTCAGGGGCGTTACGTTCCTCCGGTTCGGCTGGCTGAATTTCTGGCAAGAGAGCTGGAGGGACATCAGATCACGATCTTCTCTCAGCATGAGCAGGCCGAGATCCTTACCGGAAAACAGGCGGTTAGTGAGCTTAAGTGGGACGAACTGGACGAGGACTTTGCAGAGAAGCATTTGTCAGAAGAGCAGACAACCTTAAAAACATCTGCCTTACTGACCTCATCCCTGGGGTTCGCCGAGTGGCCTGATCCGAAAAACGGGATATTTATTCGGTAAATCTGCTTTTTTCTTCAAATAAAGTGAAAAAAAGCACTTTTTAATTTGATTTGATAACCCCGATTGAATAGCTTCAACGCAGTTTCCGATTAAGGAAGACAATTTTTTCTAACAACAACAAAACGGAGTTACATAATGAGTAGAGTATCAGAACTGCAAAGCTTGGTTGACGAGACAAAAGTAGAAATGGAAAAATTCTACGAGAAAGGCAACAAGGCTGCGGGTACACGTGCACGTAAAGGGCTGCAGGAATTGAAAAAGCTTGCGCAAGAGATCCGTCTGGAGATTCAAGCTAAGAAAAACGCTATGTAAGCATTTTTACTCAGTTTCAACTAAAGGCTCTGATGAACATCATCAGAGCCTTTTTTATTGCAGTCAATTAGTTTCCCTTCAGGTATCGTTCAGGGATCGGATGATCGGGGTGTTCGGACGACCAGAACACCGACACGATCCACCATCTTTCGTTGTCATAAAAAAGCTGGATACTGTTGATGCCCCTGGCGATCACCTCTCCTTCCAGCGTTCGTTTAGAGTCATAGGTGCTGAATACATGAGCCACATTTCGGAACCGCTCCACCTCTCTGCTCAGCTCTCGTTCATGAAACCCTCCCTGCGTTAGCTGAGGCCCTACCCGCTCGATATATTCATCCACCGTCCAGGTTCTGTATAAGGCCTGCCCCTGTGGGTTCACGCCGGTGGGCATTAACCTGCCTTCCGGTATAAAAAGGTTCCTCATCCGGTCCCAGTCCCGTTCCACTCCCGCATCTCCGGATATCACTTCATACAATGCCTCGATGATGGAGTCTATAGACCTGGTATCTTTTTCGTATTGGGCATATCCTCCTGCGGTCATCACCAGGCTCAGCAACACGATGCCGGTTAGCCTTTTCATAGACCCTCCACGCAGTTATCCGGTCGGCGGGTATCCACTATTGAGATCGCCTTCCATTCTCCCTCGCTGGTTTTGAAAAACTGAAAAGAGTTCACTCCGCAATGCGAAAAGTTCTCACCCAAATAAAAAGAATAGGGAACCCAGGCATGCGCCATATTCCCGTCAATCTGGATCACCGTGTTGGCGATACGTTCATCCCATACATCATCGTGAGGGGTACCGACCGCCTGAAGGAAGCGTTCCAGAGATCCCTCAAAAAGCTGGATGTTTCCCTGGCGGTTTCTGCCTATGGATCGCATGGTGGCATCGGCATGAAATACACTGCTCACCATGGAACTGTCACCGGCCCGCATACCGTCAAACAAATGTTCGATCTGAGCCATTACCGCCTGCTGATCTTCAGACTGCTGAGCGGTGGAGAGCCCTGTGGTTGCAATCACAATCAGTATCAGTACACTTACTGTCTTTTTCATATCAATAGTTTGGTTAAGAATACAGGAGCAATTAAACCAATTCCTGTCAGTCCTGTTGTTCAAGTTTGTAAACGGGTGAGATCAAAAACGAATGCTTAATGAAAAAGAAGGCTGAAATCCCAGGTCGTACACAGTGGTCGGAAGAGTCAGAAAGCGATCGATGGTTCCGGTTTCATCCAGCACAAAGCTGATCTCACGATACCATGGATTGGATCTGTTAAAAAGGTTATAAACCGAAATACCCGCTTCGATGCTTCGGATGTCGTTTGTATGGGTATAGCTGACACTCAGGTCGGTACGGTAATACCAACCCAGCCGCTCTTCCGAAGCTCCGAATACCGCCAGCTTATCGGGCTGACCCGAGGTAATTATTTGGTTTAAACGAACCGCTATCTTTTCTGAAAGGCTCAAATTGGCGATTCCGCTGTACTGATATTGCCGATCCCATTCTGCAGAAAAAGGCTCCCCCTCATTGATCTCTACATTTTGTATCTCCATTCGGCTGATTGAAAAGGAGTTGCTCATTTGCAGCCCTCCGATCTGATTGCTCAGTAAAAATTCCACCCCTTTTCCTTCGGCTGAGTTGTTGGAAAACCAGGGGGTTGTGTTAAACGCCCGGCTGACCGAGTAGGTATCAATTTCATGAAGTCTGAGATGATTGTATCGCTTCAGATATGCTTCGGCATGAAACCGGATCAGGGATCCGCCATCGAGATAGACACCTGCCGAGATATTATCAACCGAAGCGGGAGGCTGTTCTTCATTGACCATCACCCAAACGTCCGAGCTCAGTACATTGGCGAAAGATATCTTGTTCACATACTGAAAGTTTCTGCTGTACCCCCCTCCTATCTGAACGAATGAGTACGGAAATAGCCGGAGCCTGATTCGTGGCGACCAGTTGAGATAGTTTCCGGAGGTATAGAAGGATGTACGAAGCCCCGCATTCATTTCAGCGAACCGATGGTACCTCAGGTCCAACTGTACATAACCGTCCAGCTGGTGAGCATCCCTTTTCTGAAAGTAGAATGGCCTTTCAAATGAATCTTCAAAATATTCTCCGGTATAGTACTGATAGGAAAATCCTGCTTTTGCCATCTGATAACCATCCACCCATTCAAAATCCTGATGCACGATCAGCTCGTTGAGAATACTTTCGATTTCGAGGGCCGAGGTAAAACTTTCCAGCGAGCCATTTAAAGGATTCACCTGGGTGTAGGTAAAATCATCCTTGCTGAAGTATGTTTTAAACACGCTGCCCCCTGCCCTGGTGGTGGAGAAAAACTTCTCCGAAAGCCTGGTTTCGACCTGCAAGCTGAGTTTAGTGTTACTCCAGTTATTCTCCGTCTCAACCGGGATCAGTTCGGTTGCCCCGGTTGATGTGGAAGTATCAAAAGAGCGGAATAAACGGTCGCCCTGCACCATAAGCCGGTCCTCCCCTCTGTACGCGCTGACCGAGTACCGGGTACCCCGGGAAGTTTCTGCATACAACTTGCCGTGTATATCATAGAAATCTGCCCCGGTTCCGCTCACCTGAACCAGGTCCTTTCTGATCTGGCTGAGGCTGTCACTGATTACTTCTTTGGGCCTGTCCACATCTAAGCCCCAGCTGACAAGGTCGCGATTACCCATCCAGTTCAGCTGATCAATCAAGGAAATCCTTCCTGAAAGCAAAAAGCTGGCACTCCCCTTTTTCAGGGGTCCTTCAAGGGTTGCCCGGGCCGAGGTGTTGCTGAGTCCAACCTGTGTTTTAAACTGATTGAGAGAACCTTCTCTCGTTATGAGAGACAAGGTACCCCCGGACGGAGCCTGGTAGTAAGCGGGCACGACATCATAGTACATGCCCCCGGTCTGAAGCGCGTCGCTGTTGAAATTGTCGAATAATCCGAACAGATGAGTGTGGTTATACAGGCTGATACCGTCAAGCAATAACTGAAATCCGTCCTCCGGACTTCCCCTTACATTAATTCCGCCACTCATTGCCGGTCCTGCCCCCACCGAAGGAAGCATCTGCAGCGACTTGATCGTATTTGGTTCCCCCAGAATACTTCCCTGTGAAAGCTCGATCGTACTGATGGCCGATTCATTATCGGTATATTGATAGATACCGTTCACCACCACTTCTTTCCCGACGGAGTACACCGGATTCAACCGGAAGATGAGGTTTCCGGTTTCTGATGTAAACGAGTTGATGAGCCGGATCTCAAGAGGCTCATATCCCAGGTAAGACGCCCTGATCAGTGTATTTCTCCTGATCCTGCTGGTGCTTATCGCGAACTCACCGGCCTCGTTCGCAGCCAGTCCTTCCCGCCCCTCCGGCGTTTGCCAGCTTATGGTGGCATAGGGAAGCCGCTCCCCTGTTACGGCATCAATTACCTGACCGGTGACCAGCTCCATCCTGTCCAGGCTGCCTTTCTTCCGCCTGAAGAACACAACCTGCCGGAGTTCGTCGTCGATCTTGATGTCCAGCGGCGTGAATTCAAGACTCTGCTTTAACTTCTGCAATACATCGTTTTCATTCGCCGAAAAAGACACCTCTATTCCTGACAGCATGGGTTCCCGGTATAAGATCAGGTATCCGCTTTTTTCATGTAAGTCCCCGACTACTTCGATCAACGGAGTCTGGTCATAGGAAAACTGCGCATAGAGATCTGTTCCTTCCGCGCACAGAAGAGCAAGCAGTACCCACAATAACCCGTAAATCTTTCGCATAACCGTCAGTTCTGGTTAGCTACAAACCGATATTCTGTATCTGAGATTTCTTCAAAATTACCATCGAGGATCAGTGAGAGGTAGTCCAGGCTTTGCCGGGCCGACTGCAAAGTGAGTCCGCCGCTCAGCGTTTCCTGAGACAACTCCCGAGGAACCGTAATGGTGACATTAAAATGATGCTCAAGCTCTGTAATCAGGTCCTGAAGAGGTTTATCCCTGAATATCATCTGATTTTGTTTCCAGTCCAGGTATTCCAGGCTATTGGTATTCTCTGCCCGTTGAATAGCTTCTGTGCCCAGAACCGTAGCGGCCTCACCGGGCTCAAGAACAAGATGTTCTCCGGTATTCAGATTATCAAACCGTACCGATCCTTCCTCCAAATACACAACGGACCTCCCTCCCCACTCCCTGAGGTTGAATCGGGTGCCCAGCACACGCACCATCGCTTCCTCAGTCCGCACACTGAAATCCTGATCATCGCTGTGCGCCACATTGAAATACGCCTCTCCTTTAAGCCGGTACTTTCTGATGTTTCGCCTGCCTTTCCTGAGTAGTTTCGAATTTGGCCTCAGTGTTACTTCCGTCCCGTCTGCAAGCTCCAGGGTCCGTACTGTTGCGTAAGATTCAGCAACGGTTATGGTCCTGAATTCAAGGTCATACGTGATCCAGCCGATCAATCCTGCAATCAGCACGGTGGCCGCAGCAGCCCAGTAGCGGATCCTCTGTTTGCCCCGAAACGAATACACTCGTGAATGTGCCGATATCTTTTTTTGCAATTCAGCCCATACCTCCTCCTTTCGGGATGAATCCGGAGCTGTGAATCTATGCTGTTTGTACTCTTTTAAAACGGGTACGATCGGGTCCTCATCCACACTAAAATCCCCCTCACCCAACAGGTATTTCCCGTAGGTGTCAACAAGGAATGCGTCTTTATCTTTGGGATTTTTTTCAGCCATAATACCTTACTGTACTTTATCCAGATCTATTCTGATGGCCAGGATATCCGCTCCGGACTCCGGGTCCTCCACTCCGTACCCCTCCGCTTCGATCGTAAAACCCGCGTTAAGCGCCTCTTTAACATCCTCCAGCAACTCAAAGTCACCCCTGATCTCGGTTTCATCGGAAATGCGTATGACCGCCCCGTTTTCGAGTCTGATCAGTTTTGCTTCAAGGCTTATTTCGGCGATCAACCCTTCGAAGCCGATCGTCTCTTCAGGCCCCTCTTCATCATCCAGGATAAACAAGACCTCTTCCACGATGTAGGTTGTGTCTCCCTCGTTGACATAACGGGCATCACCCACAGCTCTCACAAAGAACTGTTCCGTCAGGGCATTTTTTACCTGTTCGAGGTTTTCCAGGTCGCTGTCGGGGTCGATAACGCTGTTTTCGTCAAAATGAATGGTAACTTCGTCTGACAGGGTAATAGTGGAGGCCTCCGGGTTTACTTCTTCGATCAGCTGATTGAAACTGATGTCGTTATTTTCAGGATCGGCATCATTATCCAGCTCAAACTCTACTTCGGTTGCCAAAAAGCGGCCCTCATTCAGGCTTCCTTCTCCTTCTGCCCGTACCTCATGCCCCTGAAGCAATGCATTCCCAACGGCCTCCAGTGTAAACAGGTCTCCCGAAAGATCGATCACCGTATTGCTGTCCATCTGTACCTGTAAGCCACTTGCCAGGGTAAAAGAGGATTCTTCAGGACTCACCGATGTGATCTTTCCTTCAAATTCTTCCTGCTGATTAGTGACCTGCCCGTTGTCCAGATTGACCAGAAATAAACTCTCCTGCTCTGTGAGCCTTAATGTGGCCGTTCCGTCTCCCACAAGATCGATACTTCCCCTTACCGTTCTGGATACATCTGCGGAGTTGGGATCGGAGATGATCAGGGAATAAGTGAGGGCGCCTTTAATGGCCTGCTCTACTCCGGTTTGTTCCGCTGTTACCTGATTCAGCTCAACATTCAGAAAGTTGACTTCCAGTTCGTAGTTTCGTTCGATCATCGAGCTGTCAACAGAGCTTATCCCCTGAAAGCTACCGCTACCTCTGTGTACTCCGTCAATGACGAGCAGCTCCGAAGAATCTCCCACCCCATCGATCAGGAAAGTATCCCTGCGCACAAAGAACGAAGTCCGGAACGGAGTCTCGATATTCCCGTCCCGGCTTCCTTTGAAGTTGATGGTCCTGATCTGCCCGGCCTGTGTTTCGGGAGAGGCAATGAACCGACCGGTTTCATCGGTATAAACATACCGGACGGTATCTGCCACCTGCTTAATAAACCCTGTTCTTGTTACCCTTCTCTCAAAACTAAGGCGGTGTTCTCCGGTCACGGGATTGTAGGAATAGCTAATGTTCTGCTCCTGCCCTCTGCCCGTGTTATCATCATGGCCGGCCTGCTTCAGCCGTTTCAATCCGGGAGCAAATCCTGAGGAAGTAATATCGGTAATTGCGTCGTACAAGCTCCCGGTGATTCCCGAGTTTTCGTCAGACAGGGATTCGCCGATGATCTGGCTCACCGCGTCAACATCTTCCCGGGTAATGGTGTTCGACTGATCGACATCGACATTGAGCGAACAGGCCGACAGCAAAGCCATGAGGAGCATACATACCGGAATCCGGTTGATCGAAGAAGCTGACTTATATGTCGGGTATGGTCTCATATATCCTAATACAACACAACGTGTGGGCAACCACTAGGTATCTGACAAAGTTTTTTCATAAAACGAGCTTACAGCGGATCGCACATCTTTAAAGGCCTTCTGCATATGATTTTCCACGGTATTGACGCTGATCTCCAGCATTTCCGCAGACTCTTTATAAGTAAATTCCTGCATAAAACAGAGTTCAAACACGGCCCGCCTTTTCGGAGGCATATTCCGGACGGCATCGTCCACCACCTGCATCAATTCCCTGGCTTTCAGTTCTTCCACCGGATCACTGTCTGAAAGCTCTTTCTGAAGAGCCTCTTCAGTATCATCATACTTCTTCTGAGCTTTTATATGATTTAGCATACGGGTATATGCGATCCGGTAGAGGTAGGACCGGAGCGATTTTCCCTCATCGATCTTCGACCGGTTTTCCCATATATATAAAAACGCATTCTGTATGATATCCTGAGCCACTGAGTCTCGTGTTCCCCTGGCTATCAAAAACCTCAACAACTTATCGTAGCAGGCATCAAACAGGATTTTAAAGGCTTCCCGGTCTCCATCCCTGATCCTTCGGGACAAAGAACGCATATCCAGCCTGCTATCAGGTTCTAACGACAGCAGGATCAACAGGGCCTGTATAATCGGAGTTGCTACCAAAGTATCATGTTAGTGCATTCGCACTGAATGTATTCATTCTGATACAAAAAAAAGCCGGATTTTCAGGTCCGGCTTTTTTGGTGGAAAGAGAATATGTACTCAGGGATCATAACTCGACAACAAAGTACACGACCCCTTCACGAGCGATTTCTATTCTCTTATCCAGTGGGTTAAAGCTCAGGTATAACTTACCTTCTTCTTCAGGGTCTCTGAACTCTACTTCGCCCTTCGTTCCGTCTTCGCAGGCTTTCACTTCGAAATGAGCAACCGTATCGTCCTCAACAATAAGTTCATAGGTACCTTCATCCAGGCCTTCTACTTCAACCTTTAGTTTTCTCCACTCTTTTTCCTCTATATAGACCAGGGCTGCTACCGCGTCAGAATCGGCCTGTGTGCTCTCGAATTGTTTATGGATTTCTACAGGCTCGAACTCATCATCGTCCTCATCACCGTCCTTGCCGTCGTCTTCCTCTCCATCCTTCTCGTCATCTTTGCCGTCCTCGTCATTGTCTTTGAATATCCGGAACGATTGTTTGATCGCATGATCGATGCGTTCAGCGTTTTCATCAAGGAAGGGATCGATTACTTGGCCGTCGTCTTCAAACCAACTGTAAATATCCACTTCCAGGGTCACGTTGATCGTCTCCGGGGTATTCTCGTTGATGACCAGGCTGGAGTCGAATTCTACAACCTGTTTGAACGATTCCCTGGACCTGTATTCAAATGGCTCGTTTTCGAATGTTCCGTTAACAATAATGGAATAGCGATGCTCACCATCCGTGAAATCAGGATACAACTCCAGTTCTTCTTCCTCCGGCTTGTGAATTTTGAATGAAAACTTGTCGTAAACCCCAAATGGAATTTCATTCAGCGCTACTTCCCTGATCGGTTCATCCGGCTTCAGGGTCAATACAAAACTTCCGGTTTGAAAATCCAGAGAGTCGATATCTTCTGCGTGATGGAGCCTGACCGATCGAACAAGGATCCTTGCCGAATCGATGGTAAGTCCGGGCATACCGGCTTTAGGCTGTATATCTGAGGTGCCCGCCAAACGTGTGGATAGTTTAAGTTGTGATACTTCGGAGGGTTGTGTACTCAGAATCCCTTCACAACCTATACCAATCATGCTGATCAGCAGTGCAGCCGAAAAAAGAGAAATCATAGACCGTTTATTCATAATAGGCGTATTTAGTTCGTGTTGTACGCCTATTACAATCAACTCCAGGGGGTACCACTAGTTGGTGAGAGTAAACGCCCCAGATCATTGTGTTGATGACAAATCAAGCATTATAGATACATTTTATCTAAACTCCGGGGGCAACAACTTTTAAAAGGCTATTCAAACAGATATGATCTCATCTAACGAGCAGATGATCGCGGAGCGCTTCAAGTCTAAGGGCAAGTTCGTGGATATGACCACCACCGCTACGAATGAAGAGCGGGCATACATCGAGCTGCAAACACTTAAAACGCTATGGTTCAATACCGGTACCCGGTGCAATCTGGCTTGCGAGAACTGCTACATCGAGTCTTCCCCGACCAATGACTCACTGGTTTATATCTCTGCTCTGGAGGTAGCATCATTTCTGGATGAGATCGATACTCTCGGACTGAATACCGAACAAATAGCCTTTACAGGCGGTGAGCCCTTTCTGAATAAAGAAATTCTGCCCATCCTGGAGTTATGTCTCTCCAGAGGGTATGAGGTCCTGGTGCTGACCAATGCCTACCGGGCCATTGATCGCTATTTTGACGACTTAAAGCGACTGATAAGTACCTATCCGGAGCAGCTGAAGCTTAGGGTTTCCCTGGATCATCACACCAGAGAAGAGCATGAGAAAGAACGGGGGCCAAAAACTTTTGACCGCACGCTGGACACCATCCGAAAACTGGTAGAATGGGGGTTCGATGTAAGCATAGCCGGCAGAAGCCTGACCGATGAAGCTGCTTCAGAGGCCGTTTCATCCTATCAGCAACTCTTTGATGGATCGGATATAGCGCTAAAGCTCGAAGAGGGTAAAAACATGGTCATCTTCCCGGAGATGTCGCCCGAGAAAGACGTTCCGGAGATCACTACCGCCTGCTGGGACATTCTGAATGTATCTCCCCATGCTCAGATGTGTGCACACGAGCGCATGGTCGTAAAAAGAAAAGGCCAGACATATCCCGTCGTCCTTCCCTGCACCCTCATCACATACGATGAGTCTTTTGAGATGGGATCCAGCCTGGAAGAGTCTTTTCAGAAGGTGTACCTCAATCATCCGTACTGCGCTCAGTTTTGTGTCCTGGGTGGAGCAAGTTGTTCGGCCTGATGCCCTTAAAACTGATGCGAACTTTTACACTTACTGAATTCAAAATGCATAAAATCAGCTTGCATAACACTCCCGTCTAATCTATGTTAAGCGGAGTTTAACACCAATCTCACTCACCGAAGATGGAAAAGAAGAATATCTACATTTCGCAGCCTACTAACGAATACGATGCCATTGTCGTAGGTACAGGTATCAGTGGCGGCTGGGCTGCGAAAGAACTTTGTGAAAAAGGCCTCAAAACCCTCGTGCTGGAACGGGGCAGAATGGTCAAACATATTGAGGATTACCCAACCATGAATATGGATCCCTGGGACTTTAAGCACCAGGGGCAGCCAACCCGGGAACAAAGAGCGCGTCAATACAAACAGGCCCGGACCGGATATACCGTCAACAGAGCCCACAGCCATTTCTTTGTTGATGATATTGATCATCCCTACAATGAGATAAAACGATTTGACTGGATGCGGGGGTACCACGTGGGTGGGCGTTCGCTGATGTGGGGACGTCAAAGTTACCGTTTAGGTGAAGTCGATTTTGAAGCCAATGCCAAAGAGGGTATCGGAGTTGACTGGCCCATACGCTATCGTGATATCAAGCCCTGGTATGATTATGTAGAGCGTTTTATCGGTGTAAGCGGACAAAACCTTGGCCTTCCGCAGCTACCTGACGGGGTGTTCCTCAAGCCTATGGAACTGAACTGCGTGGAAGAACACCTACAGGAATCGCTTGCCAAAAACTATGATGACCGCCTCCTTACCATCGGCCGCGTTGCCCACATTACGGAAGGAACCAAGCCGGGCATGGGACGGGTAAACTGCCAGTTTCGTAACCGCTGCATGCGGGGATGCCCTTTCGGAGCCTATTTCAGCAGTAATTCCTCTACCCTTCCTACCGCTGATGCCACCGGAAATATGACCTTGATGCCAAATTCCATTGTGCACGAAGTCATGTTTGATCCGGAAACACAACTGGCAACCGGCGTGCGTGTGATCGATGCGGAGAACAATCAGTCGTATGAGTACAGAGCCAAGGTTGTCTTTCTCTGCGCTTCTGCGATCGCCTCAACTGCCATCCTCATGCAATCCAAGTCGGACCGCTTCCCTGAAGGTATGGGTAACGACTCCGGAGAGCTGGGCCACAACATCATGGATCATCATTTCCGGGTGGGAGCCGGGGGAACATTCGACGGATTCGAAGACAAATACTACACCGGTCGCCGGCCGAATGGAATTTATATCCCACGCTTCAGAAACCTGGGTGGTGATACTGATCAGAAGAACTTCCTCAGGGGATATGGTTATCAGGGCGGTGGAAGCCGTGGTGACTGGTCGTCCGTGGTTCAGGAAATGAAGTACGGCCCCGAGATGAAAGAAGCACTGCTGGAACCCGGCAGGTGGTCATTCGGTATGACCGCGTTCGGTGAAACACTCCCCTATCATGAGAACAAGATGATGCTGGACTACGACAAAACCGACAAATGGGGATTGCCTACCGTTACTTTTGATGCCGAGTTCAAAGAGAATGAGCTGGAAATGAGGAAAGATATGAAAGAGCAGGCCGTCGAGATGCTGGAAAGGGCCGGCTTTAAGAACGTGTACAGTTATGATGACATCGGAGCTCCCGGGCTGGGTATCCATGAAATGGGCACTGCGCGCATGGGTCGGGATCCTAAAACTTCCGTGCTTAATGGCAACAACCAGATCCATGCCGTCAAGAATGTGTATGTAACAGACGGAGCATGCATGACCTCAGCAGGCTGCCAGAACCCGTCGCTGACTTACATGGCGTTAACAGCCAGAGCTGCCAATCACGCAGTGGATCAACTCAAAAAAATGAACTTCTAATCCCGCAATTATGAACAGAAGAGAAGCATTAAAAAAACTGGGTGTTACTTTTGGGTTGGTCATGACAGGGCCGGCACTATTCCGAAGCTATGAAGCCAACGGATTTTCGGCTATGCCCTCCCTCTCGTCATTCAAGCCACAGTTCTTTACACAGGAGCAGTTTATGGCCCTTACACAGGCTGTAGATGTGATTCTGCCGGAAACCGACAACGCTCCATCCGCTTCACAAGTGGGAGTGCCTCAGTATATCGACAGTTATGTGGATGAAGTCGTTTCTCTGGAGGAGCAGCCTCAGATCAGGGAATATGTGGACCGACTGGCCAGACGATCAAAGAATACTCCTATGGAGGAATTGGTTGAAAAGTCACTCAATGCCAGTGAGGAAGAAGAACGAGAGCTCTATGACCAGATCAATACCTATACCGAAGCCAAAAGAAACGGCGAGGAAGTAAGCATATCTGATGATGCAGCGATCTTTTCCATTATGCATAATCTGCGTGATATGTGCATTTCCAGCTATAAGAACAGCGAATATATCGGAGAGCAGGTACTGGCTTATGCTCCCGTACCCGGCGAACAAAGGGGCTGTGTTTCCGTTGAAGAGGCGACCGGAGGCAAGGCCTGGTCGCTTTAAGTTCACCCCAAATTAAAAAAGCAGCTCTCGTCAATGAAAGCTGCTTTTTTATTGCAAGTCCTGATGCGTTTCTGCATTCGGCCTACTTCAGTTCCCTGATCTTGATATTGCGGAAACTCACCAGATCTCCGTGATCCTGCAAACCGATATACCCTTCGCGGGCGTCTCCGAATTCCGGATGGTTCACGAACTTGCTGTTTCGCAACATCTCATACCATTCGGGGGTCCATCGTTCAAACTCCAGCACTTTTTCGCCATTCTGCCAGTGTTCCACCTTCGCCCCCTTTACACGGATCATTATGCTGTTCCATTCCCCGTGGGGCTTCGCGTTCTGAGGTTTGGCAGGAATCAGATCATACAGAGAACCCGCTTTTCTGTTACCGTCTTTACCCCGGTCCGAATCAGGGTGGTGTTCATTATCCAGTATCTGCATTTCAAGTGCTGACCAGTAGATAGGCTGGGTTGGCTGTTCGATCGCCATATAAAAGATTCCGCTGTTCCCCGCCTTCTGAACTCTCCAGTCCATCTTTAATTCAAAGTTCTCATACTTCTTTGTAGTAATGATATCTCCTACATGAATACGCTCTCCGTTTTCATCAAAAGGATCAAAAGTGAGGAGACCATCTTCAACTTTCCACCCTTTCTCAGGAAACTGGTCATGGTTGTACAACCGCCAGCCCTCTGAACTTTTCCCGTCAAAGAGAAGCTTCCAGCCCTGCTTCTTTTCGGCGTCCGTAAGGGTGTTGGGTGCCTGAGCATGGGAAGGCGATATGAATGCGAAAGTAAACATGAGAGTAGTGATCAGAATGAGTTTCATAGCAGTATCGTTTTTCATTATCAATTACGTTTGAACCACTGAGGGGGCAGGTTGTTGCGCACCACCAGCAGCCGGGGGCCTTCCGGGGTGTTGATCCGGCGGATGGCCCGCACCGGCCCCTTCGTCAGGTAGCCGCTGCGCTCCGGCGGCATCGTCCGGTAGCTGCCGCCCTGCAGGCTCAGGGTCACCCCATAAGAGGCATCGTACCGCCCCGCCTCCGGCTTGACCTCCCACAGATTGCCCCCCAACAGCACCTCCGGGGTCCCTCCGTCCAGATCGGTCACCTCCCCGGCATACATCGGGGCAAACTGGGCCTCCACCGGCAGCTCCTGCCCGGTAAACACCCCCGTCCCGTCGTTCCAGAACACCATGCTGGCCAGGGTCGTCGCCTCCAGCCGCCGGCCACGCTCCAGCTCCTCCGGGGTAAAGATATCCTCTATCGTCTGCTCCTTATAGGCCTCGTACTTCAGGTACTTCTTCTTCAGCCCGGGCAGCTGCCCCACCAGGTTGTGCCGCAGCACCATCGGGTAGGATTCCTCCCCGTTCCACACACTCAGGATCTGCTCGGTGCTCCCGTTGGCGTCAAAGTCGCCCACCCACAGGCTCGCCGGACGCTCCGGGCTGGCCGAAAAGCGGGAGTTCAGCCCGTGGTTGAGCCCCAGCAGGTCCGTATCCCCGTCGGCGTCCAGGTCGGCGGCGATCACCTGGTTCCACCAGCCGCTGGTGCCTCCCAGTCCCGCCTCGGTGGTCAGCTCTTTGAACACGGCCTCCCCGGTCTCAGCCAGCTGGTTGCCCCACACCCGGATGGGCATCCATTCCCCGGCCGTCACCAGGTCCAGGTCGCCGTCCGCGTCCACATCGGCCCAGGCCGCCCCGGTGTACATCCCCGAGGCCAGCAGCCCCGGAGCCACCCGGGTGGTCACGTCGGTGAAGCTCCCCTGCCCGTCATTGGCCCACAGGCGCCCGTCCACCGGCTGCCCGAAGTAGAACGGCCGCAGCCGGTCTCCGGTAAACACATCCATATCTCCGTCGCCGTCAAAGTCCCCCACCGCTAAGGCCCCCGTCGAGCTGAAGCGCGCAGGAAGCCCCTGCGAGCGCACCCAGCGGCCTTCCTGGTTCAAGTACAGCCGGTCGAACAGCCCCGAGGAGCCGGAGGAGTACTCGGTGCCCCCGCTGGCTACATACAGGTCCTGGTCCCCATCCCCGTCGGCGTCAAAAAAGGCGCAGGCTACGTCTTCGGCCAGAGCATCTTCGGCCAGGGCCGGAGCCGGCAGCTGTCGCCAGCGGTCTGCTCCCTGCGGGCTCCACAGGCTCCCCGGCTGGTCTTTGGCCCCGCCCAGGTACAGCTCGGGGTAGCCGTCCCCGTTCAGGTCCTGCGTGCATACCGCCGGGCCTTCCGTGGAGCGCATGTGGAACAGCAGCTGCTCCCGGTCAAAATCCACAAAGTCGTTCTCGCTGTGGCTCCAGGCCAGGGCGACCTCCCCGGTGGCTTCCCCCAGGAGCGGACTCGATGGGGGCTGCGGGCTCCAGGCCGGCTGGTCGGTGGCCTCCGACTGGCGCAGGCTCAGCCGCTGGTTAGCCTCCAGCCCATACAACCGCTGCACCTTCCCGTCGGGCCAGACGATCTGCAGGGAGTCGATCCGGGAGGCCTCTCCCAGGCCCACATGCAGCCGGGGGTCCACTGAGCTCTGAAAGCCCCGCTGGGGCATCTGCTCGCGCCAGTGGAGCTTCCCGCCGGCCCACACGCTCAGCTGGGCTCCCACCCCCAAAGTGTTCGGCGACTCCCCTTCCAGGCGCACCTGCAGCCAGTGCCCGCGGCCCTGCTCGCTGGCACGGTTGCGGTACACAAAAGCTTCCATATTCACGTTGTTGACCACCAGGTCCAGGTCCCCGTCGTTATCCAGGTCACCGTAGGCCGATCCATTCGAAAAACTGGGCTGGGCCAGCCCCCACTCCTCCGCCTTATTGACAAAACGCAACCCATCTGTCCCCGAAAATGCATAGTTGGGGATGGGATTGGAAGGGATCAGGTCTATAAGCTTTTTGTAGTCCACATTGTCGCCGGAAGTAACCGACTGAATGATCTCATTACTGGATGCATACTGAATGTAATCCTGGTCGGTGAGGTCCTGGTAGATGCCGTTGGCCACAAAGATGTCGGTGGTCCCGCTGTGGTCCAGGTCGGCCATCAGGGCCGCCCAGCTCCAGTCGGTGGCTTCCACCCCTGCCAGCCTCCCGATTTCGCTGAAACGGGCACCGCCCAGGTTCAGCTGATACATATTTCGGGTAAACTGATGATAGTATCCGTTTTTAACGCTGAACTGATATTTGTCCCAGTTTTCAAAGGTGGTCACAGTTTTTACTCTCTCCTCGGGTTCGGGAAGCATCTCCGTGACAAAGATCTCCGGGTATCCGTCATGATTCATATCGGCGGCGTCAGCTCCCATGGATGCACCACTGATGCTGTTGATGGATCGCTCCAGTGTTTCACTAAAGCTTCCGTCCCGATTGTTGATGTACAGGTAATCCCGCTCAAAGAAGTCGTTGGAGACGTACATATCCATCCATCCGTCACGGTTAAAGTCACTGATGGTTACTCCCAGGCCGAAGCCAATAATACTGCCGTAGATCCCCGCTTCCGCACTTACATCAGTGAAGGTGTCCCCGTCATTGCGGTAGAGCTTATCTCCACCTATCGGGTCTCGTTCCCCTCTCTCGTTACGCTGCAGATTAAAACTGCCGATGGCCCTGTAGGAATTATTCAACAGGTACAGGTCCAGGTCCCCATCCTTGTCATAATCGAAAAACGAAGCCTGCGTTGAATACCCCCGGTCAGCAACGCCGAATTCCTCAGCCCGTTCTGTGAAGGTCAGGTCACCATTATTGATGAACAGCTCGTTTTGCTTATTGTCGCCCTTCACATCTCCGGAGTTGGATACATAGATATCCAGCCAGCCATCTCCATTCACATCAGCGAAGCTGGCACCGGTAGCCCACGCCCGTTCCCCTTTTACTCCGGCCGACTCTGTGATATCCTCAAATTGGAAATCCCCTTTATTGAGATACAGGCGGTTCGGCTTCTGATTGGCCGTCATGTAGATATCTAACAACCCATCGTTGTTCACATCTCCGATGGCCACCCCACCTCCGTTATAGAAATTCCGGTATTTATAGATGTTAAAATCCTCGTCATAGGACAGGTCATTACTGAGGGTGATACCTGTCCGGGAAGCGGGCAGCTTTTCAAAAAGCTGTTCCTCATTTGTAAATGCGGTACAGGAAACGCCGGTTATTACGGTTACCAGCAGAAGTATCCGGAATTTGTCTTTCATGGATTGATATAGATCTGTAGAAAAAAGTATTCTCATGAATCGCGATATATCTGAGAAAGATCAATGTACTCCACAAGCACCTGTGACTGATCTTGCTCTTTAATGTTAATTTGTAGATTTCCGGTTACCTGATAATAGATGGTTTTCTGAGATACCGAATCAAATTCACTCCTGAATTCAATATCATATTTATCCGCCACCAGCTCCTTTACTTCCAGTATCAGGCTATCGGCCCACAGGCCTTTATTCCACGGAGCCCAGCCATAATAAAAATACCTTACGGGCATACGGTAGATCTTATTATCCAGGAATTCAGGATAAAAGACCCTTCCTGCTCTGGCCTTCAGGCCCGGCACTTCCTGTTGTATTTCGGCACCCGTTCCGTTGACCACCAGCTTCTTTTTGTTGAGTTCCCAGGAATGTTCGAAAAACTCTTCTTTGGACATCCCGAAGTAATATCCGAGAAAAAGTGTATCGTAGCGGATTCCCGAATCCAGCTCACGTTCTACCAGCTTCTGATATTCCGTCTTCTGTTCACAGTTCAATGAACATACCAAAACGGCGGCCAGCGCCAGGATGAAGTTTCCTCTGTTCAATCGGTGATTCAAATGTCTAAATATTTTACTCTTTTCCTCAAATTCTGGAATGCTGAATTTAAAAACTCATTCTAAGACCTAAAATAAAAGAACGGGCCGGCAAATAAGAATTTCTTCGGTCGATCCCCATAACAAATGGGGTGTTACGTCCGGGCCTTCCTCCGTTATCCACCGGTCCTCTGTCATAAACTACCGGTTCGGGACTCAAGCCGGTGTATCCCGTCAGGGTGAATACGTTTTCAGCCGTTGCAAATGCCGTAACTTGTCGAATGGCCTTCCCCTCAGGTACACTGAAAGAATAGGAGGCATGAAGGTAATTCAACTTTAAATAGTCCGCTTCTTCCACATACATTGAGCTGAACAGACTCACTTCAAGCCCATCAACTGCTTTATCAGTGATTACCCGGTTATAGGAGCTAATAGCTCCGGGGTCAACGGGTTCATAAAACATCCGGTATACATTCACCAGGCTGTGACCAAAGGCCCCAGTGAACAAAAGTTCAAAGGTGAACCGCTTGTATCTGATGTTATGGCTCCAGCCCAGCTCAAGGTCTGGTACGGCACTGCCTAATTCCGTAAAATCGTTGTTCTCTGATAATGCACTCCCCATATCTGTAATAAGGTTCCCGTCATTATTCAGGTCTTTGAAAACGGGGAAACCGTTATTGACCACACCTGTGAAAACAGTTCCCCAGAATTGACCCAGTTTTTCCCCAACGGCTACTCTGAGCATATTTGTGGAGCCCTGGCCCGGAGCCCCCGGATTACCCACTACAAACTCCTCCAGATGGTACTTCGTTAACCTGCTGCGATATCCGCTCAGATTAATACCTGTTACCCACTGAAGATTCTGTCTCCGGAGTATCTTGTAGTCAAGTGCAAGCTCCCATCCCTTCGTTTCAATCTCTCCGACATTCTGATACTGTGTACCTGAAGAAGAGCCGGAAAAGCCGGTAAAAACATCACGAATCAAATCGCTAGTAGTTCTTTTGTATATATCGAAAGAGCCCGACAGGTCGCCTTCCAGAAGCCTGAAATCCATGCCCAGATAAAGTTCTTTCATTCTTTCCCAGCCCAGTTCGGGGTTCCCGTCATGAACCTGAAAAACGCTTCCCCCTCCTGAAAAGTCATATCTGTATCGATTCTGAGACAGGCCGGCTTCATCAGGAAGCATTCCTGTTTGCCCGGAATCCACCCTTAGCATAAGGTCATCAAAAAGCCCGGTGTTCCAGAAATGCTTTATATCAACTCCCGCCGAAAATGAAGGGAAAGTGGCCCACCTCGCATTCCTTCCGAGTTTATTGGACCCTTCCCTTCGGAGTGCCAACATTCCGGTCAAAAAATTATCGAAGGAAAAAAACAGCCGGCTGTAAAAGGCAATCCGCTTTTCAATGGGAGAAGCTTCACTGTCAATGAAAGCAGATCCGAAGCCGCTACCACTGAGGCCAAGCACCCGGTCTGCAGAGAGATCAATGGCGTAGTATCCTAATTCATCGGTCGGAAGATTCCCCATTTGAACAGTCAGACTTTCATGGAAATCGGTCTGGTAGGAATAACCGGATATGCTGGTCAGCGTTAATTGCGGAGTGACTTGTGTTGTAAAAATCCCCTCCGCATCGAAATAGGTACGTTTGTTATCTGTAAATGTACGTCGTGCCAATCCATTATTCGCCAGGCCCCTGAAGAAAGAGGTACTGTGATAGAATTCCCCGTATGTAGCGGCATTAAACTCCTGCGCAAACTGCGAGCTCAGATAGATCTGTTCCGTAAGCTTGAATGAGGCCTCCGCAAAATAATTCAGATCTTTGCTTTGCCCGTCATTTATGTTGAGCTCAGGGATGGAAAGCGGATTGTAATTATCAAAAAGTACGGGCTGATAGAAGGCACCGTTATCAAACCTGACCGGAGCAGTTGGGTTGAAGAGGTTCGCGTACCGGAAGGCCTCCCTAAACGAAAAATCTGTTTCCTGCCTGGCCGTAGCCACTCCCATTGCCAGGCTCACCCGGTCATCCACCGCTTTGTGCTGTATTCGGGCGCGGCCATTCATACGTTCAAAACCTGATCCCAGGAGCACCCCTTCAATGTTCCTGAAGGTACCGGAAAGCGAATAGTTTGTACTCCCTCTTCTCCCTTTCACCGTGATGTTGCTCGCCAGAGACCACGCATTATGGCTGGTCAGATTCTGCCAGTTCGTATTTGCACCCAGGTCAACGCCTCCCGCTGCCAGATACTGGTCTCTGCCCATAACGGGAATAAATCCGGATACTTTGGAAAATGCAGTCTGACTGCTAGCATCAACAACAACCGCGCCGTCATTGAGTTCTCCGGTTTCGAAGGTAGTGATCTCTATGACACCCATGGCCCCCCGGCTCCCATAGCTCGAAATCGCCGTTACCTCTTTGAGGACACGAATGCTGACGATATCGGCCGGGTCTATAAGTCGTTCTGAATTGACCATCACTCCATCAACGACCAGCAAAGGCGTTACATTTTGAAAAGTAGCAAAGCCCCTCAGCTGATAGTCATACTCTCCATTGGGATCACTCCCCTTTTTGTAGACGCTTAAACCGGGAATCCTCCCTTTAAGCAGCTCCAAAGGTGAAACCGTCAGGCCTTGATTCAGCTCATTGGATGACAGGACATATTCTGATTCAAGTTGTTGCCAAATGCTGTCCGCAGAGACCACATCACGTCCCTGCTGCGCCTGCGCCTTGATACCGGAAAATAAACCTGAGAGTACCCATACACCCATTACCGTCCACACGGCTGGTACTCTCCTGTTTATCGTTTTACGCATACTTCTCTTGTTATATCAATTACGTTTGAACCACTGAGGGGGCAGGTTGTTGCGCACCACCAGCAGCCGGGGGCCTTCCGGGGTGTTGATCCGGCGGATGGCCCGCACCGGCCCCTTCGTCAGGTAGCCGCTGCGCTCCGGCGGCATCGTCCGGTAGCTGCCGCCCTGCAGGCTCAGGGTCACCCCATAAGAGGCATCGTACCGCCCCGCCTCCGGCTTGACCTCCCACAGATTGCCCCCCAACAGCACCTCCGGGGTCCCTCCGTCCAGGTCGGTCACCTCCCCGGCATACATCGGGGCAAACTGGGCCTCCACCGGCAGCTCCTGCCCGGTAAACACCCCCGTCCCGTCGTTCCAGAACACCATGCTGGCCAGGGTCGTCGCCTCCAGCCGCCGGCCACGCTCCAGCTCCTCCGGGGTAAAGATATCCTCTATCGTCTGCTCCTTATAGGCCTCGTACTTCAGGTACTTCTTCTTCAGCCCGGGCAGCTGCCCCACCAGGTTGTGCCGCAGCACCATCGGGTAGGATTCCTCCCCGTTCCACACACTCAGGATCTGCTCGGTGCTCCCGTTGGCGTCAAAGTCGCCCACCCACAGGCTCGCCGGACGCTCCGGGCTGGCCGAAAAGCGGGAGTTCAGCCCGTGGTTGAGCCCCAGCAGGTCCAGGTCGCCGTCGGCGTCCAGGTCGGCGGCGATCACCTGGTTCCACCAGCCGCTGGTGCCTCCCAGTCCCGCCTCGGTGGTCAGCTCTTTGAACACGGCCTCCCCGGTCTCAGCCAGCTGGTTGCCCCACACCCGGATGGGCATCCATTCCCCGGCCGTCACCAGGTCCAGGTCGCCGTCCGCGTCCACATCGGCCCAGGCCGCCCCGGTGTACAGCCCCGAGGCCAGCAGCCCCGGAGCCACCCGGGTGGTCACGTCGGTGAAGCTCCCCTGCCCGTCATTGGCCCACAGGCGCCCGTCCACCGGCTGCCCGAAGTAGAACGGCCGCAGCCGGTCTCCGGTAAACACATCCATATCTCCGTCGCCGTCAAAGTCCCCCACCGCTAAGGCCCCCGTCGAGCTGAAGCGCGCAGGAAGCCCCTGCGAGCGCACCCAGCGGCCTTCCTGGTTCAAGTACAGCCGGTCGAACAGCCCCGAGGAGCCGGAGGAGTACTCGGTGCCCCCGCTGGCTACATACAGGTCCTGGTCCCCATCCCCGTCGGCGTCAAAAAAGGCGCAGGCTACGTCTTCGGCCAGAGCATCTTCGGCCAGGGCCGGAGCCGGCAGCTGTCGCCAGCGGTCTGCTCCCTGCGGGCTCCACAGGCTCCCCGGCTGGTCTTTGGCCCCGCCCAGGTACAGCTCGGGGTAGCCGTCCCCGTTCAGGTCCTGCGTGCATACCGCCGGGCCTTCCGTGGAGCGCATGTGGAACAGCAGCTGCTCCCGGTCAAAATCCACAAAGTCGTTCTCGCTGTGGCTCCAGGCCAGGGCGACCTCCCCGGTGGCTTCCCCCAGGAGCGGACTCGATGGGGGCTGCGGGCTCCAGGCCGGCTGGTCGGTGGCCTCCGACTGGCGCAGGCTCAGCCGCTGGTTAGCCTCCAGCCCATACAACCGCTGCACCTTCCCGTCGGGCCAGACGATCTGCAGGGAGTCGATCCGGGAGGCCTCTCCCAGGCCCACATGCAGCCGGGGGTCCACTGAGCTCTGAAAGCCCCGCTGGGGCATCTGCTCGCGCCAGTGGAGCTTCCCGCCGGCCCACACGCTCAGCTGGGCTCCCACCCCCAAAGTGTTCGGCGACTCCCCTTCCAGGCGCACCTGCAGCCAGTGCCCGCGGCCCTGCTCGCTGGCACGGTTGCGGTACACAAAAGCTTCCATATTCACGTTGTTGACCACCAGGTCCAGGTCCCCGTCGTTATCCAGGTCACCGTAGGCCGATCCATTCGAAAAACTGGGCTGGGCCAGCCCCCACTCCTCCGCCTTATTGACAAAACGCAACCCATCTGTCCCCGAAAATGCATAGTTGGGGATGGCAACAGAGGGTATGGACTCAAATAATATATCGACCGGTTGATCATCCTGTAAGACAGACTGAAACAGTTCAGGGTTAGAATAATAGGTAATGTAATCCTGGTCGGTGAGGTCCTGGTAGATGCCGTTGGCCACAAAGATGTCGGTGGTCCCGCTGTGGTCCAGGTCGGCCATCAGGGCCGCCCAGCTCCAGTCGGTGGCTTCCACCCCTGCCAGCCTCCCGATTTCGCTGAAACGGGCACCGCCCAGGTTCAGCTGAAGTGCATTGCGGGTGTATTGATGGTGGTATCCGTTATCGGTCTTCTGCCGGTAACGATCCCAGGAATCAAAAGCTGTTTTAGTTTTGTACCGGTCATCCGGTTCGGGAAGCATATCCGTGACAAAGATCTCCGGGTATCCGTCATGGTTGATGTCGGCAATATCAGCGCCCATGGAATTGAGGCTGGTGGAAGGAATGCGATCAACCAGGCTCTCCTCAAAAGTTCCGTCCTGGTTGTTGATGTACAGGTAATCCCGCTCAAAGAAGTCGTTGGAGACAAAGATGTCCTGCCAGCCATCCCGGTTAAAATCACCGATGCTTACACCCAGGCCAAATCCGATCTTGCTTCCATAGATACCTGCCTCTTCGCTTACATCAGTGAAGATGTCTCCGTCATTGCGGTAGAGCTTGTTCCCTCCTTTTGGATCCCTGATCTCCCGCTGATCCGGAACCATATCAAACACGCCTATAGGAGAAAAAGAGTTGTTGAGTAAATAAAGGTCGAGATCCCCGTCTTTATCGTAATCGAAAAAGACCGAATGATTGGATAATCCCTCATCAGCAATTCCAAGATCTACCGCTTTTTTATCAAAAGTAAGATCTCCGTTATTCAGAAATAATTCGTTATGCCGATTAGGGCCTCCGGGAGTACCTGATTTAGAAACATAGATATCCAGCCAGCCATCTCCGTTAATATCCGCCATCGCCACACCGGTTGACCAGACACCCGGAGAGGCTACCCCGGCTTTATCGGTGATATCTTCAAACCGGAAATTCCCTTTGTTCAGGTACAGCTTGTTGTCAACGATATTGCCTACAAAAAAGATGTCGGGTAAGCTATCGTTATTGATATCGCCGATTCCAACACCTCCACCGTTATAGAAATTGCGGTAGGTATAAGGATTCAACTCCTCAGTAAATGAAAGCGAGTTTACGAACCCGATGTTTGACTCAGACGATACTTCTTCGAATAAACGGTCATCGCTGGTGGTACAGGCAAAAAAGACGGTGAATACAGAAAGCAGAACAATTTTAAATTTCAGCATAAGCCAAAAAAAAGGGCTGCTATTTAAATAGCAACCCTTTGTTGTTAATCTGTTGATTAATAACCGGCGTTCTGGGTCAGGCCACTACCTGGCACATTAATCTGATCCAGAGGAATCGGCATTACGTTCTTATAGGAATCGCTGTGAGCAGCTTTTTCCCACCAGCCATCTCCCCACGCATCAAAGCGGATGAGATCGGTGCGTCGTTTAGACTCCTGGAAGAACTCACGGCCTAACTCAGCCAGAAACTCTTCTTCCGTCAGCGAAGTAGCTGCAGGAAGTCCGGCACGAGATCTGAGTTGATTTACCCATGGAAGAGCAGCATTCCAATCATCAGCTTGACGGGCTACCGCTTCTGCTTTGATCATGAGAACTTCCGCATAACGAATCAGCGGGAAGTCGTTATCCATGTCAGGAAGCTGTCCGATCTTAAAGGAAAACTTACCCATACGGGCACCGGCCTGACGTGAGCCATTCGGAGCCAGTTCGTTAATGAACGGAGTGTAGTTTACCGGAGCTCCATCAGGGTCAGCCTGATCGAAAGCCACATCAAGGATCGGGTTGCCATTGAGGTCAAACTGTGGTCCTTCGATGAAGAAAGCCTCTTTGCGGCTGTCCGCATCATCATAAGAATTGTAGAATGCCTCAAGGGTAGAGTATCCGTTCCATGGCTGCTGCTGCAGATCGTAGGTCAGCTGACTTGGATAGTGAAGCGTCATCTGAGCGAAGTTCATTCCTCCACCGGTAGCCTCATCAAAAGGCACGATGAAGATATGACCGGTTGCATCCACATTGGCAGGGCCGAACACGCGCTCTTCCCAGCCTTCAGCAGTATCCAGTTCATACATGCCGGAGTTGATCACTTCATCGGCATAGAATTCTGCCTCAGCCCAGCAATTGCTCGCTATTGTGCCGCAGGTCAGGTCGCCGGTTCCGGCAGCCCATGAATTGGCGTTCGAACGGGTATAAACTTCTCCGTTGATATACACACGCGCCAGCAGCGCATTTGCTGCACCTGTAGAGATACGGCCATAACCTGCGTTGTCAGAAAGATTGGGCAATGCTGCCTGAATTTCCGAAACGATAAAGTTAAAGGCATCCACACGCGTAGTCTGGGCAGGATCAGGATTTCCTTCAGTAGGCAGTTTCACCCGTCCAAAGAGGTCCTGAAGCCTCCAGATAAAGTAAGCCCTGAGAACACGCAGCTGGGCGATCTGGTTGGCATCAAGCCCGCCACCTTCCAGAAGGGTGTTAATCTGAGTTACACCACCATAATTCTGGGTCCATGCTCCATTTAAACCAGGGTTGGTGTCACGGAAGTCGTGACGGTGCATATTCAGCCAGATACCTCCATCAAACCAGTCACCACCCTTCTGGGTAATAACAGCTTCGTCGGTAGGGATCTCCGTAACGGAGAAGTATCCACCGTGGTTGGCGGTTCCGTTTCTTAGCGCTCCGAATGCAGCGTTCAGTCCGTCATTAGGTACAGACCCGTTCACATTCGAGCTTTCACCAAATCCAGGATTGTTCGGATCAAAACTCTCCGTAAAATCTGAATTCAGCGACTCGTCCAAGTCGGTACAAGCGTACCCTACAAATAAAAGCAGGACAGCAAGTGATATTCTATATAAGTATTTCATTGTAATTCAGTTTTAAGATTAAAATCCGATGTTTACACCGAAGGTAAAGGTGCGGGCGGTAAAGTAGTTGTTACGACGGTCGATACCCGGCGAAAGAACATCTCCTCCACCCGGACGGCCACCGTTATCTACTGTTCCCGGATCAACCAATACTGGCTCCGGATCTATACCCGTGTAGTTGGTGATTGTAAACGCATTCTCGATACTGAAGTAAGCACGTACAGATCGGAAAGATTCGATATCACTTACATCAAAGTTGTAACCAAGCGTTACGTTATCAAGCTTCACGAAGTCAGCTCTCTCAACGTACAGCGAACTGAATTGAGCTACTGTTAAGCCGTCAACTGCTTTATCAGTGATGACACGGTTGTACGAGTTGATCGCACCCGGATCGATCGGCTCATAAAATGCGCGATAAGTGTTAACCAGGCTGTGACCGAAAGCGCCGCGGAAGAAAGCATTCAGATCCCAGCTCTTCCAGCTTAAGTTATTGGTCCAGCCAATTTCAAAGTCGGGAGTACCCTTACCAAGCTGCTTGAAGTCGCCGTCATCAGCCAGAGCAGAACCCTGATCCACGATGAGGTTTCCGTCACCATTCAGGTCAACCATGATAGGTGAACCGTCGTTAGCAACCTGACCGGAGAATACCGGACCCCAGATCTGACCGATCTCTTCCCCAACGGCTACGCGAACCATATTGGTAGAGTTCTGACCAGGCGCGCCAAGGTTGGCTCGCATTTGCTCATCGATGATGAACTCTTCAAGAGTGGTTTTGTATGTACTGAATACCAGTCCAGTGTTCCAGAAAAGATCCTGGTTCTGGATAGCATCGTAATCAAGGGAGATTTCCAGACCTCGTGTCTGAAGTTCACCTGCGTTCTGGAACTGGGTTCCGGAAGGGAACTGAGTTACATCCACTGCCACTTCAAGGATGAAGTCAGTGATGTTTCTCTGATAAACATCAATAGAGCCTCTGAGTTTGTCATCAAGCATGGTGTAATCAACACCGATGTTGATCTCAGCCTTTTCTTCCCATTTCAGGTCAGGGTTGGCGTCACGTCCTTTGGACACGGTACCACCACCACCGAAGTCATATACCCAGAGATCCTGAGCAAGACCAGACGGACCAGGCAGTGCACCTGTCACACCGTAACCCACACGGGCTTTAAGCTGGCTGAAAATATCGTTTTCCCAGTAGCGAGTGATATCAACACCAACACCGGCGGCAGGGAAAAGACCCCACTGATTATCGACACCTAATTTGGTGGAGCCTTCTCGTCTGAGAGAGGCGTTAACAAAAATGGCGTCATCGTAGGTCATATTAACCCGACCGAAGAAGGCGATGATACGCTCTTCCGGAGTTGCCCAGCTGTCTACCACTACATTGCTTGCGTTACCGAGTACACGGTCACCGGAAAGATCAATGGCGTAATAGCCCAGCTCGTTGGTAGGCAGGTTACCCAGCTCAAGGGTAAGGCCTTCTGCAAAATTCTCCTGGAAAGAATAACCTGCAGTGGCGGTCAGGCTAATGTTGTCGTTAAAAGAATCACGGTAGGTACCGTAAGTTTCCAGCAAGGTAAACTCATTATCCTGGAAGTAGCGTCTTGCTAGACCACCACGGTTAAGTCCGCGGAAGAACGAGGTGCTTGGATAAAACTCACCGGATGAGAACGAGTTGAACTGCTGACCGAAGTTGGCAGAAAGTGTCAGTTCATCAAGTATATCAAACTCAGCCTGAATGTTATAGTTCAGGTCTTTTCCTTGTCCTTCATTAATATTCTGTTCCTGAATGGCTACAGGGTTGAAGTTATCAAAAAGGATAGCCTGGAAGTACTCCCCATTATCAAAACGAACAGGAGCCGTAGGATTGTAAAGTACTGCGTAACGAAGTGCTTCACGGAAGCCAAAATCCTGCTCTCTTTTTGTAGTAGAAAGGTTCAGGTTCAGGCTCAGACGATCTTCGATCGCGGAGTGAGAAATGTTAGCGCGTGCGTTGATGGAGTTGAAACCTGATCCCTCAAGGATACCATTCTGATCACGAACGTTCGTGGATACCCTGTAAAGTGTATTCCCGTTACCCCCTGCAATAGCGAGGTTGTGAGTTTGGGAGATTCCCGTTCGGGTCACCAGGTCTTGCCAGTCTGTGCTGCTTCCCAGATCGTTTCCGCCGGCGTCAATATATTCAGAGGCGGTCATCACGGGCTGGTTGTTAGCTACCGTTGCTGCAGCAACATAACCGTTATAAGTGACCTGTACCGGTGGGCGTTCTGTAGCAACACCTGTATCTCTGACCCCCTTCTTGGTGGTCACAAGGATCACACCGGAAGACCCCCGGGTACCATAGATGGCAGCTGCAGAACCGTCCTTTAATACGTTGATGGATTCAATATCGGCAGGATCCACGTTATCCAGTGAAGCGCCAATAACCCCGTCAATTACAACCAGGGGTTCGGTATTCGCACCCACCGTTGAGATACCTCTCAGACGAATGGTTGGATTGCTGTTAGGATCTCCACCTTTGTTGTATATACTTAAACCAGGTACCTTACCTTGTAAAAGCTGGGCGGGCTCGTTAACATTTCCCTTGTTGAATTCAGCTTCGCCTACCGTGGCAACAGCTGATGTAATTTCTTTTTCTTCCTGAGATCCGTAACCGATCACGACTACATCATCCAGGAATTGTACATCGGGTTGAAGCTGGACATTAACAACGCTGCGGCCGCCAATGACAACTTCCTGTTGAACATAACCAATGTAAGTGAAAACTAATGTATCGCGGCCGGCAGGAACATTGATGGAGTAAAGACCATCGCCATCGGTAGCTGTACCAATGGTTGTACCTTTAACAACTACATTTACAGCCGGAAGGGTGGTCCCATCCGTTGCATCTGTAACTTGTCCTGTTACCGTCCGGCGATTTTGAGCCATCCCCGCCTCCGTAAAGAAAGAGACAGCAAAAATACCCAAGAATAGACATAAGCCGAATGAACGTATCCGGCTTATAAACTTGGAAGGTATCCAATTTTTAAGCATAACAACAGAAATTTGAATTAGTGTTGAGTGTATATACCGGCTTAGCTGCCGATATAAGTGAGAACGCCTCCCACAGCAAAACATGGCTGCTTTACTGTAACTTTGAATTACACATTTTGTGCTCTTCGCGGACTCCATGGAAGCGCATACACAGATACCCACATTTGAATCAAAAAGCAAGTATAAATTAACTTTAGGTTAACTTAAGAGCCTTCTTTGGGGGAATACGCACCTGCTTCTGAAAGCTGAAAGACGGACCCTGGAAAGAAAGATCCTGCAAAGCCAAACAACCCCATTCTGTTAGGCTTGCAGGGGCTCTGTGAAGCGGGCATCAACCACAGACAGATATTATTGCTGTGCTTCTGCCAAGGGAGAGGATGTCGTGCTTAATTCTAAGTGGTTTACCACATACTGTCCCAGATCTCTTCCCTGAGTAATACCGTGTTCAGCAGCCATCCGGTAGTGAATGCCCCCATATAAACGACTGACGGCGGCTTCATCGGCGGCTTCAATAAATGAATCGAAGCTGCGTACCGGTAAACCGAATTCAACCTCCGTGGTATCATCAAATTCGAAGTCCGGGCCGTAAATGCTGGTCAGTGCCTCAGCCGCGGCTCTGGATATGGTGCTGTGCCCGCTGGTATATTCCGGAAAAGGCGGAGTTTGAAGCAGAGGCTTCCAGTCGGGATCTATGTGCTGGTTGATCACGGTTTCCGGCCGGATGAGATTACTCCTGAACTTTTCGTCCCACGAACTTATAAAAGCATCATAGAGCGCGATGGAAGTCAGAGCATAGGTTTCTGCTGTTTTAGCAAAGTCTGCACCTGCTTTCTCAGAGGCAATACCGGCAATCCCTATCCAGTGCCCGCCGGGTGTGATTTTTTTGACGGCAAACATGAAGTGCCCCTTCACCTGAGTGGCGAACGGATTACAGTCCCAGAACTTTGCAATTTCCTCCTCTTCCGGGGTCAGATCCTTGCTGATTTCGTACACCTCCATAACCTGATCGTAAAACTCAGAGCCTTTGGTCATATCGAATGGCACCGGAGGAACAGGTTTAAACTGATCCGATGACTCAATCACATATGTTCTCAGGGTATGCCAGCTTGGCTCAATGGCATCCATATAAGCGGGCGGTGTCGGGATCCACCTTCCCGGTTCATCCGTAACGGTATATTTCTGAGTACCCCGCGTTTCTTTATAGCGGTCGCCTTCCGCCCAGTTCAGCACGTGCTCACCTACCCGCTCTCCGTATTCAACGGAATTATTGAAGATGGTTCTGGATATCCCCTTATTTTTCATATCCGCATATAATGAGTCCCGGTAGGCATCCATTTCTTCTGTGGAAAACACAAGCGCTTCTCCTACTTTCAAAAAGGCGTGAAGACTTGCCAGCTCCAGCGAGAGTTCCTGCTCAGGTGCCTTAGGTCCCTCCGTAAATTCGTGCAACTGACCGGCAAGTGTACGGTATTCAGGATCGTTCAGCGCAATGGCCTCGTAAGCTGCTATGGACGCATAGCCATAAATACGACTGGCCACCGGCGGGGAAAATATATCGTGCACCATAACCATGCTTAGCTTGTGCATGGAGTCCCGCAGCAGCTGCGGATTATTAACCCCGACTTCCTCCGGAGTCTTTGGGTCCGTACAGCTTATGAAAACCATAGCTGTAATGGCTGCAATAAAGGGTAACCTGAGAGATTTGATCTTTTCCATCGTATCCTGAATTTCCTGCGCTAATAAGAAGAAGAGTTAATCAACTGATGAATTCTGCCTTAAGATGAGTAGATGGTCATCATTTCTGGAAATAATCACTGCTTTATTTCCATCAGCTAAGTGAATTAGCCGCATATCTCTTACTTCTCCCTTTAACTTATATCCTAATTTGTCCAGTTCGGACGATTTAAAAATATCATTTTTATTTCCCAAAAGTAAAGCTCCGTAACTCGCATCATACCTCCCCAGGCCTGGCCTTACTCCGTAAAAATTTCCTGCACTATATATATCGGTGATCTGATCTCCGTTAAAATCATCTACCACAAACGCATAGGCCGGGGAAAATTGTGCTTCTTTCGGAAAAGCTTTCCTTTCAAAAGTCCCGTCTCCCTTGTTCAGAAAATAGGAAGTTTCGAAGGTATAGGCTCTTTTCACGAATACGCTGTCCAGCTGGTCTCGTGTAAAAATATCGGTCAGTGTTTGGGCACCGAAGTCTTTGTACGAAGTGTATTTCTTCTTCAGCTCGTTCAGTTGTTCAAACAACTCGTCTCTGGTTGCTAACGGATAGCTGTTCTCCCCTTTATAAAGAGTGATCACCGGATCAAGGCGGTTGTCATTATTAAAGTCGTTCAGGTGCAGCTCGAGTGGCTTTTCTTCGGATGCCCTCAGATAAGAGTTCAATCCCAGGTTCCCTGCTACCAGATCGTTCAGGCCGTCTCCATTCAGATCTGCCACATCCAGGGAATTCCACCAACCGTTTGTTAACTCCAGGCCCGCCTGTTGGGTAGCGTGAATCATTGATCTGCTGCCTTCTGATAGCTGATTTTCAAATACGGTTATAGGCATCCACTCGCCGGCCAGAATCAGATCCTGGTCTCCGTCATTATCATGGTCCAGCCAGGCTGCACCGGTAACCATTCCTACTCTCCGGAGCTGGGGAGCCACTTCGTCAGTGACATCTTTAAAGCCTTCCTCCCCTGCATTCTCGAGGAGAAAACTTCGCGGGGTCAGCCCATAAACCGTAGGTATCGATCTTCCTCCGATAAAGAGATCCATATCCCCGTCTCCGTCAAAGTCACCCGCACTTATTGCTCCCGTGTTTGAGAAACTGAGGGGCATCCGAATATACCTGGTAAAGTTTCCTTCCCCGTCATTGATGTATAAGCGGTCCAGCAGTTCTTCCATCTCCCCGATGGCCTGTCCACCCCCGGTTGCAACCATAAGGTCGGGGTGATCGTCTCCGTTGGCGTCAAAGAACAATGCATCGGTATCTTCGGCTATTCTGTCACGTTCGAGTGCCGGCTGACTGCTTTCTGTAAAGGAACCGCTCCGGGTCTGTAGCCAGATCTTTCCGCTCTGCCCCGGTCCTCCCCCCACAAAAAAGTCTTCCAACCCATCGCCATTTACATCAGCAACAGCCAGCGGCGGACCCTGTGTTGACAGATAGTGTGGAATCAGGGGTTCATAATTGAAGTCCACAAAGCTGTTTTCTTTATGGCTGAAGCTGACACCGGCCTTATCGGTGATCTCCGTAAAAAACGTCTGTGCGTCGTCGTCCGCATATCCGTACTCATATTCACCCGATGCCTCTGACTGATGAAGATCCAGTATCTGATTGACTTCCACATTCGTGAGGGTCTGATACCGGTTATCGGGCCATACGATCCTAACCGAGTCAATATGGCTCGCTTCGCCCAGCCCGAAATGGAGACGATGGCTCACCGATGACTGAAACCCTCTGGCAGGCGATTGTTCAAGTAACCACACCTTGTCTCCGGCATGAATCCAGACTTTAGCTCCGATTCCTGAAGTATTCTTCCCTTCCCCCTTCAGGTTCAGCTGCAGATAGTTGGCAGGCTCCTCATCCGGCATGGTGTGGTTCCTGTACAGAAAAGCCGGTTGATTCACATTATTCACGACCAGGTCCAGGTCCCCGTCATTATCCAGGTCAGAGTACACAGCACCGTTTGAAAAGCTGGGATCGTCCAGGCCCCAGCTTCGGGATTCATCGGTAAAACTCAGATCCCCGTTATTCCTGAATACCGCGTTCGGAATCTTTAGCTGTGGCATTCTCTGAATAAGTTTCAGGTTTTCGGGGTCGATGCCGTTTTCCAGAGATTCCTGAACCTCCTGTGTGGAAATGTATTTAATGTAGTCCAGATCGTTGGGCCGGCGGAAAATACCGTTGGCCACATAAAAATCCCGGAAGCCGTCGTTGTCAAGGTCTGTCAGTAATCCCGACCAGCTCCAGTCGGTAGCTTCGACTCCGGCCATGTAACCTATATCGCTGAACACCGGAATGTTTCCCTCCGTGGTTCCGACATTTAGCTGCAGCACATTCCGTGCATACTGGGGGTAGTAGCCAAACCTGCGTTTGATCGCTTCCACCTGATACGTATCTCCTCCCCCGGACATTTTCAGAATGCGTTCATCACCGGGCAGCATATCGGTGGTGGCTATATCCGGTTTACCGTCGTTATTGATATCGGCAATGTCCACACTCATGGTAAACTGACTGGTATGGCGCACCGCTTCCCGGATCTCTTCGCGAAAAGTACCATCCCCGTTATTTATGTACAGGTAATCATCCTCATGAAAATCGTTGCCCACATAAATATCCGGCCACCCGTCCAGATTAATATCACTGATGTTCACCCCCAAGCCGAATCCGAGTGCACTGCTGTAGATGCCAGCTTCCTCGCTAACGTCTGTAAAACGGGCTCCGTCATTCCTGAACAGCCGATCTCCTGATTTGGGATCGGTTTCTCTTCTGCTGTCAACCGGCTGATAAGAGTACACCGAATGCACCGAATGGTTCAGCAGGAACATATCCAGGTCTCCGTCCTTGTCATAATCAAAGAAAGCAGCCTGTACGGAATATCCTTCAAAATCCAATCCGTATTCTTCTCCCTTTTCCGTAAAGGTGCCGTCCCCGTTATTAATGTAGAGCTGGTTTTTCCCTTTTTTGGAGAGGTAGTTCACGTTGCTCACATAAATATCCAGCCAGCCATCTCCGTTCACATCAGCCATGGACGCCCCGGTTGACCAGCTGCTGTCCACATGGACCATTCCTGCAGAAGCGGTGACGTCTTCAAAGTTAAAATCGCCCTTATTCAGATAGAGCCTGTTCTCGTTTTGGTTGGATGTAAAGAACAGATCATCCAGACCATCGTTATTAATGTCGCCCACTGCTACACCGCCACCGTTGTAATAATAGAGGTAGTTAAGAAAGTTAAACGTGGTGTCTTCGACAATCCTGTTCTGGAAATCGACCCCGGTACGGGAAGTCTCCATCCTCTGAAACCGGATAGAATCTGTACAGGAAATCAAAAGAAGTGATGC
Organism: Balneola sp.; assembly: GCA_965267385.1. Lineage (GTDB taxonomy): Bacteria > Bacteroidota > Rhodothermia > Balneolales > Balneolaceae > Balneola. Next base: position 875,005 of record OZ253957.1, on the reverse strand, counting down.
ACCCAAAAAGGCAAGTGCAAGAGATCTGTGATTCATAATAATGAGTGAACGAAATGAGTTTTTGAGCTTGGAAAAGTAGCTTACTTCAACCTTTTAATCCAACCTTAAATGACCGGGCGTGCAGACTGCACTAACTGCTGTACGCTCCCGCTTTGAACCGGAAGGTCAGCTGAAATTTGTTGTTGGTGTCCGCCTCGTATTCGGCCTCTAGTTGCGCCAGCTGCGTATGGATTAGTGTAAGACCAAGATTACTGGGGTTGTCAAAGTCCACATCCTCACTAAAACCAACCCCGTTATCTGAATAGTGTACTTCAACCTTATCCCCTTGTGAGCTGAGTATTACTTCTATTCGGCCGCTGTCCCTGCCGTTGAAGGCATACTTAAAGGAATTGGTGAATAACTCATTGAACAGGAGTCCCAGTGGTATGGCTTCGTTAATATTAAGTCTGAAATCTTCAATGCTGGTATCCAGTTCTATTTTTTTGTCCTCATCCTGCACGGTCGATTTAATGGCCGGAAGCAGCTGATCCAGGTACAGTTGTATGTTTACGGATGAAAGCTCCGGGGATTTGTACATGAGCTCGTGAACCATCGCTATCGACATGATTCGGTTTACACTTTGCTGAAAGGGGATCTTTATGCGTTCGTCATCTATTTCACGGCTTTGCAATTCCAGCAGGCCCGATACGATGGCCAGGTTGTTCTTCACCCGGTGATGGATCTCGGCCAGTAAGGTGGTCTTCTCGTCCAAAGCTTCCTGAATCTTCCTCTCCGCTTCTTTGCGGAAAGTTATATCCGAAGAAAACACCGTGATGCCTATTACATTGGAGTCTTCACTCTTGATGGGTGAAAAGCGGTTCTCCCAGAACTTTTTCTCTCCGTTCGAATCAGTGAATTCTGTCTCATCCTGAAAATATTCCCCACCAAGCGCCCGGTCGTACCGGGCTTTTACGTTCTCGCGCATCCGTTCATCCGGAATAATGTCCAGTATGGAATCACCTAGCTTAATTTCTTTTCCCCAGTTACTCTTAATAAACCGCTGATGCGCTTTTGTAAATGCCATGTACCGGTAATTCTGATCGATAGAAAAAATGATCATGTTCTTCGGACTCTCAAATACCGATTGGAGAAGTTTGGAATTTCGTCTTAGCTGCTCGTTGCTCTTCCTGATCTCCTCCGATTTGATTTCCAGTAGTTCTTCAAGTTCAGCCGGTTTATTGAATAATTTGTAGGATATGTATCCGCTCAACAGGCTGACAATGAATACAAAAATAAGCAATAAATAGCCGCCCTCGTCGATAAGCCCCTGGTTTACGAGCCCGGCATAAAGCTTCCAGTCTCCTTCCGGAAACTGAACCAGCTCAAAACTGTTCAGGTCCGCGCCTTCTTTAACCGGAAGAAAGAACTCCTCTTCTCCGGTATTGGGATCAGTTTTGCTGAGCTGAAAATAATAGCGGTCCGCTGAAAAGCCGTTTATTCCCGATCTCTGAATGAGTGTTTCCAGATAGATCAATACCGCGGAGTATCCCCAGATTTCATCGTTTATGATAATGGGGAGACGGCCAATTACGGCCATACCACCCTGTTTGAGCTCCAGCGGCCCGGCAAAGTAAATGGTACCCAGCTCCGCGGCTTTCTTTACCTCCCGGTTTACTTTCGGGTCACTCAGGATATCATAACCGATAACTTCTTCGTTGCCTTCCAGCGGATACGCATACTGGATAACCCCATCCGGAACGAGTTCTAGGACATCCACCACGCTGTTTTGATGCAGCTGGGCAGCTACCTCATCAAAATTCTCCACTTCCCCGTCGGTATTCACTGTTAAAGCCAGGGTTAACGCGGTGGCATAGGATTCCCCGATGGCTGCTTCAATGTTCTGTTCCACAACCTCCAGCACTTCCTGCAGCTCTCTGTTACGTTCCTGTTGCACAACCTGATTTCGCAGATGAGCAATCAAAAAACCTATCAGCAGAACCGTTACCCCTACAAGGAATCCTTTGATTCTCGATGACAGCACGTGATCTTCCTCAAATGTTAAATGAGTAACACGAACGGATCTGATAAAAGCCCCTGCCTCGTACAGCAACCGCTATTCTTACCCTATCCCAACGTACATATAATGAAAAAATATCTGCCATAACAAACCTAAATAGATATAGCTCCGTCAAAGTATGAAATCTGGGACCTGTTTCACGAATTCCCAATCACCTGATTGCTTCTTGGCCGCCCCTGCCCGGCTGAATTTTATAAGACCCAAGAACCGTCTAGTCACTCCTATTCCGATTCCGATCACCCGGGTATCCGCCCGGGTTAAATGCCAGGTTTGAAGGAGTCTTACCGGCTTGATTTGTTACAATGAGAGGAAAGATATTTTCAATGACATAAGGATATGCGAATATCCTATGAATGAAGTTCTGTATGGGAGAAGATTTTGTTGATATAAGCACTCCGGTTAAAGCTCAGAAAGGCCTCTGGTCAAATAGAAGCGATCGAATGCGCCAAAAATAAAAAGCCCTTACCAAAAGTAAGGGCTTTATTCACTAAACGATTTATTAAACTTAGAGATTATGATTTAATAAATCTTAATTCCTGATCAAGACATGAGGTCAACTATGTTAAGGTAGCTACACCCTTGTTTTTGACTGCATTTTAATCAGGTGGATTGAACTTAATTCCATAGTTAACCCTCTTCTTACTTTTTGTGACAAACCGGCTTATAATGTGATGAATGGTATTCTCCCAAACAGAAAGAGCCCTCCTGAGAGGGCTCTTTGTTTATGCATTACTTCCTGCTAAAGTTAATCAGCGATAAATACTTCTGATTCACTCAGGTTAGCAGCGATCTCAGCACCATTTACACTATCCATGGTAAGGGTCAGCAGAACCTCCCCGTTACCCGCATTGTTCAATGCGTTGATGGTGATGTCAGCGGTGAACTCACCGGCTGGAATGGTTACCGAGTTCCCACCAGGGATCGTATAGTCCGTGCCTGCTACCGCATCTCCACCTGTGGTGAAGTTCACGGTGATATCAGAACTGGAACCACTTGAACTGCTGGTGATCAGCTGTACTTCGATGGTAATGGTATCCCCATCGTTGTTGTTGCTTTCCAGTGGAAAGAACCCTACCTGATTCGGTCCGTCATACGTTCCTCTTACATCTCCCTCGTCGAACAGGCTGTCGCAGCCCACAAAGATCAGGGAAAGCAAAAGTGCGAATGATAATAGTTTAGTTTTCATAACTGTAAAACCTTGGGTCTAGTGAAGCATAGCATGTTATAAATCTTTGTAACATATTGCTATGCAATGAATAACAAGTATTACAATCGTTCAAAAATTTCTGAAGCCAAATTTCGGCAATTGATTCGGTATTTTGCGATGGATTTTACCGCCACGGATGCTGCTGAGCTTACCGGCATTTCCCGGCGGTCGGTCACTGATATTTTCCAGCGTCTGCGCGATAAAATTGCCCGGTGGTCTGAGCAGGAAGCCCCACTGGCCGGAACCATTGAAGTCGATGAATCCTACTTTGGACCCCGGCGGATTCCAGGCAAGCGCGGACGCGGGGCGTCGGGAAAAACAATTGTCTTTGGCATTTTTAAACGCCAGGGAAAAGTGTACACCGAAATTGTGCCGGATGCTCGAAAAAAGACCCTGCAGCGCGTTATTCGTGGAAAAGTGAAGCCAGCCAGTGTCATTCACTCCGATGGCTGGCGCGGCTATGACGGCTTGGTAGATGTCGGCTACGACAAGCATTACCGAGTGAATCACGGCCAGGATGAATTCGCCAATGGCAACCGTCACATCAATGGCATTGAGTCGTTTTGGAGTTTCGCAAAACGTCGGTTGACCCAATTTAATGGCGTGCCTAAGAAAACCTTTTATCTGCATTTGAAAGAAACAGAATTTCGCTTTAATCATCGAAACGATAACTTATACAAGATTTTACTTACTCACCTTCGAGAGGACCCTCTCTGAGGTGTTTGCTTCACTAGACCCAAACCTTTTTTGTAATTGGGATTAATCGTCGGCCAGAACTTCATACTCCGGATTCTCCACAAACAGTGGATTCACCCCCTGGTAACCCGTACCAAACGGTGCCAGAATACGATAGGAATCGGCTCGAATCTTGATGTTTCCTGATCCGTCAAGCACATTTCTGCCCAGACGTTTCAGATCCCAAAAACGATGGCCTTCCACGACCAACTCTCTGGTGCGCTCGGCAAGGATCTCATCCTCCAGATCTCCAACGGTAGCAAACGTACCGGCTGGGAAAGCAGTGAGTCCGCGAGCGGTTCTCAGGGTATTCAGAGCTGCCAGGCCTGCATCAGGGTCGTTAGCCGCTTTCGCAGCAGCTTCCGCCTCGATCAGGTACAGCTCCGCAATACGCATGTACGGGATGTTGTTGACGTAATTGCCTTTCCATCCGCTCCACTTGTCCACTTTGAGCGTGTCGTCGTTGGTGGCTTCACAACCGGCCGTTCCAACCGTGTTACAATGGCTGTACCAGCCCAGACGGTAATCCGCCGGATCGTACAGGTTCATCGTATAGTTGGTTGGAACCTGTGAGACCCATTGCTGAGAGGTGTACACCGCAAGACCAGCATTTGCATTACTACCCGCAATGTTTTCGGTGCTGGCGTTTACCGTCAGCTCAAACAGAGCTTCCGGGTTGGGCATGTTCCACATGTCATCCACACCGGCCGGGGTGCTTTGCAGGGCAAGGCCGCTGGCTGCAATAGCTGCCGCCGCCTGGCTTGCTGCATTCGACCAGTCGCCCTGGTACAGGTACACCCGCGCAAGCAGCCCCTGGGCAAACTCACGGTTGGCATAGGAGTTATCCCCACCGGCCGGAAGAATGGCAATGGCGTCGGTCAGATCGGTGATGATCTGAGTGTACACCTCATTCACCGTGCTGCGGGGAATCGGTTGCGCCTGCTCCAGGTCTAACACCGCCTCGGTGCGGAGCATAACGCCTAAGTCCCAGTTGGCCACCGGCCCCTGGCTGAAGTTGCCCGGCTCATAGCCGTAAGAACGAACCAGTGAATGGTAGGCCAGGGCGCGAATCACCAGCGCCTCACCGATGTACTGATCCTTCTTGGCCGCTGATACCACACCATCGGGGATGGCGTTAATCAGAATGTTGGCATCCTGAATGATATTATAGGCACCAAACGCGCCAATGTGGGCGTTTCCACTGGTTCCCTGGGCTGTACACAGCGCCTGGAACCGGGTAGAACCCTGGCGGTTACACGTCTCATCGGCCAGTGCACTCGGGCCAATGAAGTGTTCGGTGGTCATATCAAAGCTGCGAATCAGCTTATCGTACATTGATGTTCGGATCCCGTCAATACCGGCTTCGGTACCTAAAGCGACATCAATAGATATTGAATCCGCGGGCTGTACATCAAAAATATCGTCGCACGCTATTCCTCCTACAATCAATAAGGAGAACATCGCTACAAGTTTAAACAATTTAGTTGTTTTCATGTGTCTATATCCTTTATTGATTCTAGATTAGAAGCTGATATCTATACCACCGTACACCTGCTTCTCCGTTGGATAGGAGGCGAACGTCTGGTTGGTAAAAATATCTCTTGGATCGAAAGCTACCTCCGGATCGTACCATGGCCATTTGGTCCAGGTCGCCAGGTTGATAGCAGAAGCATACAGACGCACGTTGCGAACACCCAGCTCATCCAGCCAGTCAGCCGGCAGGTTGTAGCTCAGCGATACGTTCTTCAGGCGAATGTAGCTGGCATTGTAGATTGACTGTGTACCCAGCTGCGTACGATAGTCGTCGGTCTCCGGATACTGCGTACCACCTTCTACCGCGTAAGGATAGTGCGTGATGTCACCCGGCTGCTGCCAGCGATCCAGCACCTCTTCGTGCAGGCTCATCAGGAAGTCAGGCGTACGTGTAAAAAAGTAATCCGTGCCTGGGAACGCCCACTGGCCAAAGCTGAACTGGAAGAACGCATCCAGGGTAAAGCCTTTGTAGCTCAGGGTGTTTCCAAAGCCACCAACCGCGTCGGGCTGTCCGTCTTTGTACTCGACCTGATCGTCGGTGCCAGGAGTATAGGTGATGTTGCCATCGGCGTCGTACCACATTGGCCGGCCGTCAGCAGGGTTTACACCCGCCCATCGCGGAACCTGGATCAGTCCGATCTGCTTACCGATTCGAAGCGAACCAAGCTGTGAATCCGGGCTGATATCGTTTCCGTCCGGCAGTGAGATGATCTCATTGCGCTGGAAGGCCACGTTAAAGCGTGATGACCACAGGAAGTCGCCGGTGTTTACGTTGGTAGAGTTAATCTGAAACTCCAGTCCTTCGTTTTGTACTTCACCAATGTTCTCTGTAATAGAACCAAATCCACTATCGCTTGGCAGTGGTCGGTTAAAGAGCAGGTTGGTGTTGCTGCGGCGATACACATCCACCGAACCGGTGATGCGGCTTTCCCACACGGCAAAGTCCAGACCAATGTTGGTTTCCTGCGCTTCCTCCCAGGTCAGGTTGGCATTCGCCAGCTGAGAAGGAGTAATACCGGTAGAACCCTGGTAGGTTCCGGCCAGAGCATACAGAGTCTGAGACTGGAAGTTACCGATCGCGGAGTTTCCGGTCTCACCGTATCCCACGCGAAGCTTCAGGTCGTTGATAAAGTCAACGGTAAAGAAGTCTTCCGAAGAAATGCTCCATGCACCGGAGAACGACGGGAAGAAGGCCCAGCGTACGTCCGCGCCAAAACGGGAATGTCCGTCGTAGCGGCCGGTGAACGAGAAGAAATATTTCTCATCGAAGTTGTACTTCAGGTTGGTGAAGTAACTGTTTACCACATACTGAGTGTTAGATCCACCTGCAGCTACAGGAGTAGAGGTCGAGTTCAGTACGTTAAAGAACGGGCCGGCCAGACCATCACCGCGGGTGTTATACACTTCAGAATACACGTCTTTGTACTCCGCGCCTACCAGACCCGATACACTGTGGACTTCGTCAAAAGTGCGCGCGCCATTGGCAACCAGGCGGGCCTGTACGTTTTCCACGTTTCGGTTCACATAAGAGATCCAACCGCCTTGCACCGGAGCGGCGATCGCAGAGCGATACTGCTCGTCCTGGTTGTTACGGTAATCCACCGCCAGAGAACCACGAACGTTCAGCCAGTCGGTCACCAGGTAGGTCAGGCTTGCATCAGCAAGGATCTGATTAATGGTCACGTTACGGTCTACTTCGTCGCGAATAACCGCAGGAGCCCAGTCCAGTCGACCAAACAATCCACTGGCCGGATTCGGGTCACCATTGGCCAGGAATGCCGTAGCCATAGGCGGGGTGAACATGGACTGCGATACCGGACAGTTCACAAAGTTACCATCCTGGCACACTCCAAACTGCGTGCTGCGCGATACGTTCATACGAACTGAAGTCGACAGCTTCTCATTGATGCGGTGATCAATGTTGGTACGCAGGTTCAGACGGGTAAAGTCAGTATTGTAGGCCGTACCCTCTGTGTTTTCGAAACCACCGGCCAGATAATAGGTCGTTGTTTCGTTACCACCGGATACCGACATGTTGTACTTCTCGGCTACCCCTTCATCAAAGATGAAATCCTGCCAGTCAAAGTTCGGAAGGGTTGGGTTAGAAGGATCATAGCCTTCGGTCTGAGCCACATTGTAATAGCCCAGAAAAAAGGTCTCATAGGTATCTCGCCCGTCCTGTACAGTGGCCGCCTGGCCGGTATTGAACAGGGCTTCTCCCATGTAGTCCAGATACTGCTCCGAAGAGATATAGTCTACGTTACGGGCTAGGCTGCGAACCCCACGCTCGTAATTCGCCTGGATCTGGGAAGTACCGCGAACACCGCGCTTGGTGGTGATGATCACCACACCGGCAGCCGCCTGAGCACCGTAGATCGCAGATGCAGCCGCATCCTTGAGTACCTCGATGGACTCAATGTCCGCCGGGTTCAGAGCGTTCAGCGGAGTGGTACTGGTTAGGTTGGACGTGTTGGACATTTCTACCTGTACCCCGTCAATGATATACAGGGGCTCAGTAGCCGCGTTGATCGATCCGTTACCCCGAATCTGCACGCTAAAGGCTCCACCCGGGTTCCCGGAGGTCGTCGTTACGGTTACACCCGCTGCCCGACCCTGCAGAAGACCTTCGGTACTTTGCAGAGATACATTCTCGATCTCCCGTGAGTTCACACTGGATATCGAACCGGTCAGCTCCCGCTTGGGAACCACGGCATACCCGGATACAACCAACTCATCCAGACCAACCACGCTGGGCTGTAAGGAAATGTCATAATCCATGTTTTGATTGCCCACGGTAATCGTGGCATTGTACTCCTGGTACCCTACGAAGGTAGCTCGGACCGTGTAGGTGCCAGCAGATACATTAGGAATTGTATAGTTACCGTCGGCATCCGTGGCGGCACCTCGTTGTAACTCTACAATAAAGATATTTACGCCTGGCAAGGTCTCACCAGACTCAGCGTCTGTAACGGTACCAGAGATGGTAGCCTGAGCATACAGACCTGCAGAAGACACAGCAATAATAAAAAATGCTAGTAGCTTTTTATGCATATAAACCTCATCTATATGGTTAAGATTAGAGCATTGGTTTAAAAACCAATGTTATTCTGTTATAGATATAGGTTTAGCTGGGAATCATGGATCATTATGTGATGAAAAGGATTATACAGTGACAAAAGGGAGCTTAAACAGAATCAAGCATATCCCTGAAATTGCGGGACATCTTTAATCTCTCACCGTTCATAAGCACAACTATATAATCACCCCGTTCGGCCTGTTCTATATAATCCAGGAAATCAATATTCAGGATCAGGGATTTGTGAATTTGATAAAATTTATCCGGATCGAGCTGTTTAAGAAAACCACTAAGTGTGCTTCTCATGAAAAACTTCTTCTTCTCAGTATGAATGTGTACGTAATTACCGTCTGATTCAACCCATTGAATATCCGAAATATTGATTAACCTGATGGTCCCGTTTTGTTTAACGGACAGCCGGTTTACCGAGCCGGTTTTTGACAACTTTTTCTCGAGGATAGATTCAATTTTTTCTTCAATATCATACTCTTCTGCCATGGACTGATTTTTCTCCTCTCCCCTTTTTGTAAAGGTAGATTTGAGGTTATCATATTTTCGGAACGTACGTTCTATTGAAACTTCCGAGATAGGTTTAAGCAGGTAGTCGATACTATTCAATTTAAAGGCTTTCAATGCATACTCGTCATAAGCAGTGGTAAAAACCAAAGGGTACTGTATTTCAGTATCTCTTAATGTTTCAAAACAGGGCCCATCTGCCAACTCTACATCCATAAAGATCAAGTCCGGCTTGATCTCATCGAGGAGCTGCAACGCAGTATGTGCTTTATCCACCTGGGCTACAATCTCTGCATCTTTTCTGACTTTCTGGATCAGTCTGACCAAATGCCTTGAGGCAGGCTTTTCATCTTCGCAGATCAGGATTTTCATATTGAGTACATTTAGAAACTACTGGTGGCCTCTAAATTCAGTAATTCACCCGGATCAAACCTGAATTACGGATTCAACTGTCACATTTGAGGTATGAACTACTACTAAATCAAACCCCTAACCATTTCTTCAAATCAGGGGTTTTAGATCTGCTGATGATGATATCCTCTTCAACTGGCGGAGTTATTTTTACAGTAACCTGGCCCTTGAAATATGGCTCTAATTCAACGATCGACTGGATATTGGTGATATACTGACGATTTAACCTGAAAAACATGTCCGGATCCAGTATCTCCTCGAGCTCTCCCAAAGTGTAATTTATAATGAATCTTTTCCTTTCGTGAGTCACGATCCACACCATCTTATCCTGAGACATAAAATAGGCGATGTCCTCTACCGTGAGGGGAAAGAGTTTTCTGCCGAGTTTGACAAGAAACCGTTCCTTGTAATCATTCCGGTCAATCATTTTTTTTGAAAACGTGAAGCCGGGGGCTTTCCCAAAGGCATTTTTGACTCTTTGGTATTTGTTAAAAGCCCCTTCTATGTTTTCTCTAGTGATTGGCTTTACTATATAATCTATGCTATTGAGTGAGAATGCTTTGAGTGCATATTCATCGTATGCCGTAGTAAAAATTATCGGCGTCCTCACTTCGATCTTATCCAGAGTTTCAAAACACGGTCCGTCTGCCAATTCAACATCCATAAAGATCAGGTCCAGGTCGTACTTTCGGATGGCTGATAAGGCTTCTGCACCGGTTTCCACAGCCCCTATGATTTTTGCGTATTCAAAAACTTCCTCGATGAGCCTGGAGATTTGCTTTCGAGCCGGTGCCTCGTCTTCACATATAAGAATATTCATGGTTATTCAATTTGAATAGGGGTACCTGAACTATGAATTCCTTTTCATTTTTCATGATCTCCACATTCTCGTCTGTAAAATACTTAATACGATCAGCAATGTTTTTTAAACCTACTTCGGTACTTTCTATGGATCCGTTTTTAGGCTGATAGTTGTTTCTGACTTCCAGTTTCTTGTCCGAACTAATCCTTATCCCTATGGATAGGGGGCAACGGCTTGAAATCTCATTATGCTTCACTGCATTTTCAACAAGTATCTGTAAAGTTGCCGGAGGAATTTTGTACTGACCAAACCCCTCAATATCAATTTCACACATCAATTTTTCATCAAACCGGATCTGAAGCAGAAACAGATATTTTTTTATGAACTCAATTTCATCGGCAAGTCTTACTAACTCTTCATTCTTGTAGTTAAGAACGTACCGGTAAATGTCACTCAGTGCATCCAGGTATTGCTGTGCAAGCTTAGGATTATCTTCAATAAGAGCGTTGAGTACATTAAAATTATTAAATAAGAAATGCGGACTTATCTGAGCCTGAAGAGCACTCAACCGGGCTTTTGCATTCTCTTTTTCGAGCATCTCATTTTTGAGTATAGACCTCTTCCACTCCGCAATGATACCTTCCGCATTTACAAAAACAAGTATCAGAAACGAAAATGGAAGGGCAAAAAGGTTGTACTCCAGCATACCCGGAAACCAAACCGACATGTCCCATATGGTACTGTACAATAATACCATAACCGGAGTCACAACCAGGGGGGTAAAGAGAACGGTGAAAATTGACTCGAGCCAGAATCTGGATACGAGTGAATCTTTCCAGGAAAATTTCTTTTCAAGGTATTTACTTTTCTGATTGTGCCCTTCGAACAGCAGAACAAGTATGATGAACACGGCTGTAGAATACTCAGCATGGCCATAAAAAGTGAAGTCTTTAAAGTCATACCCCCTGATACCCCAAAGCAACAAATAAGATGGTGCTGCCAGGCAAAAGCTGATCAGTAATCTAATTTTCAGCCTGTTGAATTTCATCAAATCTTACTGCCTTTTAACTTCATAATTTTTAAAACGGGCCATTCACCTAATTTGGGATTGTTGTCTTCGTAGTAACCCCAGGGGCTGTTTCCAATATAGTACAAATCTCCGTTTACCCATGTCCCCAAAGTCGGTTCTTCCAGCAGCTCGTTGTCCTGATCAAGATAGGTGATAGAATCCCCGATTCCCATTCCCTCCTCATCAAGGTGTATTACTGAGATCCTTTTCGGAAGAGTTCCATTCTGTATCGCAATAAGGCGGTTTTCTTTGATGTACAGACCATCGGTGCTTCTTAACAACTCGTTATTCGGTAGAAGCGGACTGACCTGACCGTTAACCAGATCAATTAGAAAGATCCCTGTAATGTAGTCTGAAATATACAGCCTGCGCTCGTCTTCAGACAGTACGATCCCTTGTAAATTCCACCAGTCTTTATAGGAAAAAGCCTCAGCAAAGAGCCCTGATTTCCTGTGCATTTTATATACTTTCGGCATCTGGCTATCCGTCACATAGACATCCCCGTTTGTACTTACAACCAGGTCGCCAAACAAATGCCCTCCCTCCGGTGGAAAGTATTCCTCTATGATTTCTCCTGTCTTTTTATTTATCAAAAGCAGAACAGAATTCCCATTCTGGCTTTCATCATAATCTGACAGAATATTAACTGCAGAACTAACCACCCATAGCTTCTTATTGTCTAATGGGTCGATCTTTACGTTCATAGGCGCCCAGTAGCCGGAACTTTTCACATCCAGCAGCACCTCAAGGTTGCTTCCCTCCTTGTTTGTTATATAGACTTTGCCCGAACGAATATCTGTCAGATAAAACGACTGGTTTTGCGGATCGTATTCAATCCCTTCCAGATGAACACCAGCCGCCTCTATTTCAAAAGCCAGTTCACTGTTGCTGATTCTCATGTTGGCGCTTTTTACTTTTTGAGCCAGGCGGGGCCAACCATCGTGGTGTACTAAATTTTTAAAGTTTACAGAATCAAGTATGGCTTCAGATGCATAAAAAGAAACCAGTTTTTCAAGGGTTTCCAATGCCAGTTCTTTCTTTTCATTGACACTGTATGCCTTGGCCAGGCTAAAAAGAATGACCCGGTGATTGGGTCGGGCAGAATCGGCTTTAATCAGGTTCTCTAAAAAGCCGCTGTAGTCCCCGTTATTAAAAGCTGTATGACCCTGATTATAGTATTCCACATAGGATTGGGCATTCATAACCGGGCAAAAAGAGAGCAGGAAAAAAGAAAACAGTATTGAGAATCGTTGAACCATGATATATATCTAAAATTCAGTGTTATTTAAACGTATGAATATTCCTTTTTCCATTTGCATCAATATACTCTCAAACAGCACTTTTTCAGGATGAAGAAAATATACCGGAGAAGACCGGACCACAGATCGCTAAATTCCACTTTCATCGGTGATTTCTGTCAGTCCGGCTTCGCAAACATTTATCATTAAGAGCTGAGTCATATTTTCGCATCAAAATAACCTTTTGCCATGCACCCGATGCCATTCCTCTTATTCATGATTTGGGTAGTCTGTAGCTCATGTATGCATGATGTAATGAGTCAGGTTCCCGGACAAGTTCATAGAACACAACTTGAAGCCGGAGTATTGATCGATATTTATACTCCGCCTGAGTATTCCGAAAGGAGAGATTACCCACTGCTGCTTTTACACGATGGCGAAGTCATCTTTGATAAAAATAACTGGAACCTGGCATCCGTACTTGATGATCTCATTGTCAGAAAACGTATTGAACCCATTATCGCCGTAGCCATCCATCACCAGGGAAAGAGAAACGATTGGTATATCCCTTATGAGGATCCCTGGATCAGACGAAACTGGGGTTCATATACCCCTTCTTCAGATGAATATGCGCGGCTCATCCTTCAGGATGTGATCCCATATTTAGAATCTGAATATCATATCACTAAAGGCAGGACCGGTGTAATGGGTTTTTCCTTGGGAGGTTTGATCTCCACCTGGTTGGGAGTTCATTTTTCTGATGAATTTAAGTACTCAGCGTCGTTGTCGGGATCTTACTGGGTTTCTGATCACCAACTATTTAACGAAGCCAAAGCCGGACCCATTGAAAATTCGGGGCAAATTTATTGGTTTGATATCGGTACCGATGAATGGAATTACTACGTACCCCTCTATAAGATCCTGGATGATCAGGGATTCGAGGCAGGTGAGCAATCCTATTATTATGAAGTGCCCGGTGGACAACATAGCTCCCCATACTGGCTTAACAGGTTGCAAATACCTCTTACCCTGTTCTATGGCACCGAAAAGAACTCCGAACCGCAGTCAATGGATGTTCACCTTCAATGTATTCCCAGCCAATCCGTACCCGGGCGAAAGTTTCGCAGACTTAATCCCGTAGTCTCTTTGCAGCATGGTATAAAATATTCCTTAGCTCATAAAGCAACGTACACCGTTACTGTGGGCGATATTCAATTAGGATCAGAAGGGAGCTTCTCAAATAATCCTGAAATTGATTCGGAAGTACTGGTAGAGTATGGAGCACTGAGCTCACGTGTCGCTATTCCCCAGGGTTGGTGCAGGTAAGCCTATTGAGAGATAATACATCATCATACAGAATGACGTATACATTCAATTGCATCTACTTCTGTCTGCTACTCACTTCAGAAGTTTACAAGTGCTTCTTTAATTAACTGGTTCAGTAAAAATGCTGATCATGGTTTCTATTCCGTCAAAATAATTCCCCAGTCTCAGGTTCTCATTGGGGCTGTGCTGATTATTATCGGGGTTAACCAAAGGGACGAGAACCGCCGGCACATCCAGTTCATTAATAAAGAATGAGAGTGGGACGCTTCCTCCGCTTATCCGGATCTGTACGATCTCTTTTTGGTGAGCCCGGTGAACCGCTTTCCTTAACCAGCTTCCAATCTTCGAATCAATGGGCGTTCTGAACGGAAACATTAACGCACTGGCACTGAAATACAGTGGTTTTTCCAGTGTGAGCATTTCTTCAGCGGAAGGAGGATGGTCAAGAATGGTAAAGCCTTGCGCTGCGATATGCTTTTTAACCAATTCTATAAGACGATAGCTGTCGCTTTCGGGAACCGTCCGGATATCCATCTCGATTACTGCTTTATCAGGAACAATGGTCCGGGCCTTTTCCCCTACCCATCCCGACTGAATGCCTAACACAGATAGTGATGGATACTGAATGGATTCCTGATAATTACTTCCAACTTTCTCAGGCTCAGCGAAGCCTGCCCTTCGTTGAATCCCTTTCTCATCATCCGGGACGGCGGCCATTATTGCTTTAGCTGCGTCATCTAGCTCCACTCCGTCATAGAATCCCGGAATGATCACTTTCCCGTCTTCGTCTTTCATAGAAGCCAGTACCTCTGCAGCTCTGAACACCGGATTAGGCGCATAATTCCCAAAATGGCCGCTGTGTTGTGGTTCAGATGGCCCATAAATTTCCAGGGTCAGCCGGGTGATTCCTCTTACTCCATATAACAGGGTGGGTAAACCGGAATCATGCATGGGCCCATCAAAAACCACCAGATAATCTGACGTCAAAATCTCTCTGTGAACAGCTACTGCAGGAGCCAGGACTGGTGAGCCTTTTTCCTCCATGCTGTCCAGGATAACCTTGATGTTAAATTTGGGCTGATCACCTTTTGCCTTAAGTGCCTGCAGAGCAGAAAGGAACATGGCGATAGGTCCTTTGTCATCAGAAGCAGAACGCGCAAAAACCCGCCAGTCTGGATCTATACTCCCGGCATCGTAATTATTCACCTCTTTCCACCCGGCTTCCGTCTTCTCTTTTATTACGGGTACATACGGACTTCTCTGATCCCACCTGGAAGAATCTACCGGTTGGCCATCAAAATGCATGTAGAAAAGAACCGTTGGCAAGTCCTCATCGATATTCTTCTCTGCAAAGAATAAGGGGAGCGCTTCTGTGTTCAGGGTTGAGGTTCTGAAGTCAAGCTCTTCGAATTGGTTGGATAGCCATTGTATATTCAGGTCAATCTGTTCCTTGTAATTGGCATCATTTGGTATAGAAAGGAATTTCATAAGAAGCTCGAGGTGCTCTGCTTCCATTCTATACTCAATCAACCTGATATCAGATCCATCACCATTATTCTGTGCTATGATTGCAGGATTCAGAAGTATAAGCCCCGCATATATAAGTATCGTAAGTCTTAATGCGGTCATTTTACTCTCGCTTATGAGTGATTGATTAATCAATAAAAAAATTCCCAGCCATTTTAGTTAAGCAGTATCCTGCATTTTTTTTGCGAATCCTTTTGACTTAGCCGGGATACCCGCTACCATTTCGTTATCTGGCACATCGTTAAGTACAACAGAGCCCGCAGCTACTACAGCATTTTCGCCAACAATTATATTGCCAAGAACAATAGCTCCAGTACCAATTACTGCATGTTTTCTTATTTGAGGGTGCCTTTTTCCGCCTGAGAGCCCGGTGCCTCCCAGAGTCACGTTGTGAAATAGAAATACATCATCCTCAATGACACAAGTTTCACCAATGACTGTGCCAAAACAGTGATCCAGTACTAACCTTTTTCCAATTTCCGCAGCGGGATGTATATCAACACCATAAAGATCACTGATTCGCCTGTTAAACCATTTTGCCCCAAAGTAATCTTTATTATTCCATAAGCGGTGAGAAATTCGATAAGCTGCTACAGCATGAAATCCTCTGTTAAGTAAAAGAATTTCGAGAAAGGTTTTACAGGCAAAGTCCCTATTAAAATAAGCCAATAGATCCTGTTCAACTTCAAGCTCGCACAACTTGCTTGTTATCAAGTCCTGTAGAACATCCTTGCTTAGATCCTGATCAGCAAACTTAACTGCAAACATTTTGGTGAGTACTTCTGAAAGGCTGTAACTGTTTATAATGTACGACTCTATGTGCTTTTTGAGAATGATGCCGGATTCAGCTTCAGCTTCCTTGCAAATTCTTTTCCAACTTTCACTCATTTTCCAGTCCCAGTTCACTCAGCTCAATTCTATATATGTTTCCCAACCCGTTTAAGGGTGAGTTCAAGTATTTTTCAAATAAGCTATAGCTGTATTTGGTGCCTCTTAAATTGTAATCCCGGTTTACCCTGCTTGAGAAGTAAAGTGTTTTTCCATCCGGAGAAACTTTTGGGGAAAAGTCATAGGAGTATGTATTTACTACAGGGCCAATATTTTTTACATCTGACCAACCCTCTTTTGTCTTAACACTATAGTGAATGTCATCATAGCCAAAGTCTCCCGGTTTATGCTGAACCATTACAAATAACATTTTCCCATCCGGTGAAACCCCTACATTTCCCTCGTGATATTCGGAATTAACGCGACCGTCAAGTAATACTGGTTCCTGGTACTCTCCGTTTCTGAATTCAGAATAATAAATATCCATGTCTCCAAATCCTCCCGGTCTGTTTGAGGAGAAATAGAGATTCCCATCCCTATCCACTGAAGGTGAGAATTCGTTGAATTCAGTATTTATGTTAGCAGGCAATCTTTTTGGTTCACCCCATTCCTGATCAATTCTTTCGACGTACCAAATATCATTAGACGGGTTCAACACCTCTGAATTATCTACAGGTCTGCGCGAACTGAAGAACAATTTATCTCCATTTGGTGAAAGTGCCGGAGAACCATCACTAAAGCTCCCGGAAAAACTAACTATTTCAGGTTCTGTCCATGAATCCAAGTATTTTTTTGAATATACGATCGTACTGTAGCTATGATCATTTGTGTAAACAGTAAAATACATCTCATTTCCTGAAGGCGTTATGCTTGCATGGCCTTCAAAATACGCTTTGGAAATTATATACGGGGCAACCATTTCAGGTTGATAAACTAGTTCAGAAATATCAGTAGCTATTTGCAGATCCTTGGTATCATCAGGTTCCTGAGTTTCAGAGCTGCATGAGGCCATTAAAAATAGTGTCAGACAGTAAAGTTTTAATTTCGCCATGTTGAAGCATCCGGTTGTTTTAATTTTTGGGGGACTATACCTTTCTAAACCTCAATTTTTACTTAGGTACCATTGAAGAGTATTACCCTGTGTAATGGACAAGAAAAAAAAGCTTATCAGTAATATTTCAGATAACTTGATAGATTTCCAGAGAATTGATTGAGATTTATATTTCACTTATTGAGTAATAGTTTTTTGATAGCAATCACTTTTCTTATTCAGATCTGCATCTAAATCACAGTATGTCACTTCTTTTATTTCAGGAATCTTGCAAGTGTTTGTTTGAGCGCTTTACCCCTTAGCTCATCATCTTTCGCGACAATGATACCCTCCGGATTTACCAGGTACAATCGCGGTAGCCATCCGATCTCGAAATCTCTGGCAATCTTACTACTGAAGCCATCCTCCGCAAAGGCATTCAGCCAGGGCATTGGGTATCGGCTCTCCCTGAATCGTTCAACCCGCTCAATGTCCTGATCCAGACTGGTACTCAGTATTGTGAAATTTCTGTCCCTGAACTTCTCATACATCTCGGTGTGATCCGGCATAGCCTGAATACATCCTCCGCAAGATGTGCTCCAGAAATCCATCAAATAGTATTTCCCGAGCATCAACTGTTCCGTGATTAGAATCTGGCTTCTATCCATATCCCGGACAGCAAAAGGGGGAACCGTTTCTCCTACTGATAATGAAGTGGGTAACTCGAATTCAGATTGTGCTTTGAAGGCTGCGGCAGTAGTGGGATAATAACTCAATAGCTTAGCCAAATATTCATCAAAAACCGGTTCATTCTGATACCGATCAGCAGTCCTTAGTAAAAACAGAAGGCACTGTGAGATAGTATAATTACTCAATGACTCTGTGATCATTCTATCCGCGTAGGTTTTTAATAGGTGTATTTCTTCAGCAAGGGCCAGTGATACCGCATAAAACGATTCCGGATACAAATACCAGAGGTTAGAACCGGGGCTTATAATGTTTAAGGCTCTTCGGGCAATAGCAGGTGAAATATCTCCCTCGAAGACTTTTCTGTTTATTTTAACCTTGGTTTGAATTCCTTTAAAACTAAGATACTCGATCAGCATAATTTTCAACTCTTCGGATTCAGAATCCTGTCTGAGAAGATTCTGTATCTCCCGTTCCATCTCTAATATCTTCCTGCTGAAATCTATGGGCTTAAATGCATCTCTCTCATCCTTGGGTGTATTGTAAAAAGCCATCAGCCGACCCAACATTTGCTGCTCCCGGCCCGAAACTCTGTTATACATTTCCAGAGCGTTATTAAAGGTTGCCTGGTTAGATCGGATTTCAGATCCTCTTTCACCAAGCACGACCTTGAGTTCCAGGCCTTCAAGGTATTCATCGAGTAATGGGGTTGCCGCAGACCGATAACCTTCTTTATTTATGAATAAATGATAGCTGCCGGCCCGTTCGAAGCTTATCTCAAACCGACCGTTCTCTATCATATGGACAAGTATTTCTTTTTGTGTCCCCCCATAAACCATCCGCAACCGCGCTCCGTCCAATGGTTTACCTTCAGAATCGTAGACGGAACCTTTTAATGCCACGAGCTCCTTTTTCTGTATGCCCGGTTCATAAAACTTACTCCCATCCCACCCATTAAGTGTTAAGACATCTATCGAAACTGAAAGCAGTAACAGAACTGCTGATATCTTTTCAATGTTAAGACTATTCCCATTCATACCATCGGATTTTGACCAGAGATCTGGCTCATTGACATTTCCATCCTGTACAGATCCAGTCCTTTTCCCCAATACTCTTTTTTCTTTTCTACTGTTGTAAAGCCAAATGATCCAAAAAACTCGTAGCCATGCTGTGATGTTTCTACCCGTAGAGTTTTAATACTTTCATAGCTTCTCATTTTATTTATAAGGAAATTAACTACCTGTTTCCCTATTCCTTGACCGGTATAATGAGGATGCAAAAAAATCCAGGATATAGACGCGATTGCCGAGTCAGAATCAACTTTATATCCTGCACCCCCGACGATAACTCCATGAACTCGTATCGAGAAATAGTTCCCTGAATAAGATTCCAAATAGTCTAAAAAGTCCTTTTCTTCCTGTGCTGCAAAAAATTCCGGAATGTTTAAACGAAAAGTATGCAAGATTCTGCTTCCGTCAGATTCTTTATACTTTTTCATCGTAACTATACCTGTATTGTTATCAAGACTACTCATAGTCTCAGTTTCCTGGCTCTTCAATTTCTAATAGCTGATTCACCGATATATCATGTAGTATCGAGGTTTTTAGCGAAGGCCATTTAACCTCAATTCGTTCTAGGTATTCGCAGTCCCCAACACCAAAAAAAAGTATGAGACCGGATTGAGATCTCCAGGATTTTTGGGATGAAAGGCTCTCAAATAAGGTTAAATCCCCCTTTTTCTGCCTGCAATTTATTTTCACACCTGCTCCTAAAGCCGACCGATTCGAATGTGTACCGGTGAGTTTAATTTTCACCCAGTTACCCGTTTCCCTTGTGGTATTTATATAGAATAAATTGCTCTCGAAATCACCTCTTGAATTTGGCCATTGTGGTATAAAAACATCCTGTTTTCCATCCCCGTTTACATCTCCGACGGAGATACTCGAAGCATAAAGAATCTGTTCGCTTAGTGAACTTTCATTTACCCATACATAAGTAGATTCATTTCTAATAAACAATTGCACTGAACTACCCCAATTTGCGGTGATGGCCTCTTTGACCCCATCGTTATTAAAATCTGAAAAAGCAGCCCCATAAGTGTGTCCCCCTGCCGATGTCAATGCACCGGCCTCCTTGAATGTAAACGATCCGTCACCATCATTTATAAATAGAAAATTTGCTCCTCCCATTAATGAAGTTTGATATATATCCAGATCCCCGTCGTTATCAATATCAGCAACTGTTCCTGCACTCTTCGGAAAGGCATATCGCTCTTTGACCGGAGAGTCCAATAAAACTTCTTCGAACTCCCAGTTGCCTTTATTTATATATACTCTGTCAATTGCTAACCGATAGGAAGCAAACAGATCAGGATATCCATCCTGGTTAAAGTCTCTCCATAAGCCCCCAATTGTAGCTATAGTATCTCTTGTAACAGGAGTGCTTATTATTCTTGTAAATACATCTCCCTCATCATTTCGATATAGATAATCTTCCTGACTGTGACTCAAACCACCATTTGCTACATATAGATCTACATCTCCATCCAGATCAATATCTACCCAATTTGCAGAATATGAGTACCCCTGATCATTGGATGTGATATTATCGACCTTTATAAAACCTTTTCCCGTGCCTTTAAAAAGTGTGTTATTCTGAGCTCTTTGGTTGGAAATAAAAACATCAACAAACCCATCATTGTTGTAATCTGCCCAACTGCTTCCCGAAGAAAACAAAGAATCGTTGCTAAGTACGCTTTCCTTGTCTATGCTGAGATGACCTTTACCATCGTTAATGTAAAGCCTGTTTTTCTGAGGAATGGCTTCATCGGCACTGACATCGTATCCATTGGTTACATATACATCCAGGTCCAGGTCATTATCGATATCAATAAGGCTTATTCCTCCGGTACTCGAATGGTCTTTAGTAAATTCACCTTTCGTAGCTGAAAATGAGACTCCTGATGATTCTATCCCCCGATTCTGACTACAGCTTATAAGAATCAATAAACAGAACAAAGTAAATCTCATTTTGCCAGCTCCTTCCTAAAAGCATTGGCTATTCGTTTATTTGTAGCTCCCTCAACGATAACCAGAAAATCTTCTGTCTCTCTGCCCTCAGAAGCAAACCAGGTGTTCAGGATTTCGATCACTGTTTGCTGACCAATGTGCTGTTCCAGCCAGTCTAATTTGGCTACTCCTTTTCTATACATTACCGCGTGGGGAGGAGCTCCCGTTCTGCTCTCATCGTATACTGGCGGAAGAGTGGCTGCTTCCTTTCTATATTTTTTCAGGATGACCTCATGCTTTTCATTTCCATAAACTTCTTTGAAATATACCAATGCTAAATACTGAGCAATGGATTCATCCAGCCATCGGTGCCTTGTTCTGGGATTCGTTTTACTGCTCCAGAAATGAACGAATTCATGAGTTATGAATTCCGTCAGAAACTCTTCAGATTCGTGCTGTATGTCGGTTAATATGATGAAGTTCTTTCTGGCATATCCGCTCTCGGTTCTTGGAGCTATGACAAGTTTTCCATGCTCCAGCTGTTTCACGTTTCCAAAATGATCATTAAGCCAGTAAAGACTCTGCTCACTACGTTCCAAAAAATCTTTATGGAGCTTCTTTGGCTCCTGTTTTGTAAACAGCACCATCTTATCACTGGATACCACATGCACTTCCGGGGAGCCTATAATAACGAAATCAATCTGAGGTATATGGTTATTTACTATGAAGTTATTCTTTGACTCCCTTGCTACTTCCCCACTTGAAATAACCTTCATGTCCTTTGTGGATTCTAACGTTACTGTTGCACTTACAATCACATGTGTATCGAAGCTTTCAATAATCGGCATCCACATTGAATTTGAACTCAACTCTACCCAATGCTCCGAGACTTTATCTATCCCCCATGGCATATCTTCATCTTTTAAAACGCCTTGGTATTCCAGGATTATTTCAATCTTATCTTTTATATCTGTTGAATGTTGGTAATCATCAAATAGAATTCTCTTTAGTTTCGAGTCTTTAAGATCATGCTCTCTTACAGTAGCAAACCCCTGAGCCAGCTTTGTGCTAAAGTTCATATTATCATGAACTAAAAAGACCAGGGAGTCTATTTCTTTTTGAGTAATCTTATGCTGAATGGTTATTCTTGATGTTATTTGCTGGCTCGCAACATCGATGTTCAATTCAACATCATAATGGGTATGTTCTTTCTTCTCTTTGTTTGTACAAGCATTTACCCCAGCCAGCGTAAGGCAAAGCCAGATAAAGAACATTAGTCGGGCTTGGGATGAACCTTTCACCTGCTGGTATCCTTATTTAGAAAACTATCAGTCTCCCGAGTGGCTTTATTTAATGTTTTTAGTAAAACAGCATCGTACCTGAGCAGCAGATACATAAAAGCCCGGTCTTCCGTTTTAAATGTGCCGTCAATCAAGGCCATTTTCAGAGGCCTGAGATCCAAGATTGTCCAGTTATCATCCCCCTGTTCTTCATATTTGAACAATTCTTCGTACTCAGGTACAAATTCCAGCCGGTCTATTCTTTCACCGGTATCCCTGACATAATATCTGCCAGCCAGGGCGATGTTAAATGACTTACTTCCATTGAAAATGGCTAATTCTCTGAGGTAATTACCTATGTCGTATATACCCAATGCTGTATACCCGTACACCGTATGCATGCTTCCCATTTTTACCAGTACCTTGGGATACTCTTCTTCTTTATGTGCCTCTTTGTACTGCTGTGTAAAGTATCTCTTGATTAGCTCAATACGGGTATTGTTGTTTCGATAGCTTCTTCTCAATGCATGATCTTCATAGATTCTCCAGGTGTGCTGAAGTGCCTTAATTTTGTCATCTGTTAATTTATCATAGCCTAAAGATTTAAGAAGAAAGGCATTGATATCCGGGTCTGAGAATATCTGTTGGTACCTGTTTCTGTCTTCGCTGCGAAGTAATTCTTTGATAGTACGAGCTGCGTTTTTGTAATCCTGAGTGTAGGCCGAAGTTTCTGATGGGTGCTTTCGCTTTACAATATGATTATAGATATCATCAAAGAAATAGGGAGCAGAAAACACAAATTCCTGATCAACACCCCATGTGGTAAAGTCCTCCTTCAGAGCCTTTTTAAACATCTCAGCTTCATCTAAAATGTTAAAGAAAGGAACAGGAATCTCACGGCCATTACTGTATGCTGAATAAAAACGGGCGAGCTCATTAATACCCCCGTTGTTCATTATTTCTGTAATTTTGTAGTTAGAGTAAGGCCCGATTTCCAATGCAAGATACCCATACCCTTCCTCCTTAAGTGGAGATAATAGAGCCGAGATGAAAGCAGGGGTCTCCTGATTGCCATGTAGTTCACCAACCATGAAAAATTGTGAGCTATTGGCTTCTTTTTTCAGAAAACTGAGCCCCTCCCCTTTGATGATTCCATTTTCAATAGTAAAAGTATACTTGTTCTCTGTAAGGATGGAATCCAGGACTGAAGTGCTTTGTGCTACAACTGATCCTTGGCTTGCCAGAATTACAAACAGGGACATAAGAAGAACTCTGAAACCCATATTTATCCTCTTGTTTAAATGTGAAGTACAATATGCTTGCTAAAATAGCATCAAATATTTCTCCCTGTTATTGACCCGTCCGGTAAAAGTGTTCTTTCAGAAGCCTATTGTTCCGGTCAGTTTCTGGAATTGAGTGGCATGAATGCTCCACATGCTCAGTGTTTACTCCTGTTACTTGTTATAAAGTCTCACGAACAGAACATGCTTTACAATCTGCAGATACTTTCTCAAAGACTATCTAACTGGACAAAAGTATTCAGCCTCTTCTTCTAAATAGTTGGATTTGCTCTCAATCAGCATTGCCAATTGGTCCTTCTTAACAGCTCTCCTGATTTCCAGGTGATTCGAAAATACCCACCTCCCGTCCCGAAATCCCTCTCTGGCACAAGCGGACGCTTGCGCCAGGTTGTGGGAGTTTTATCTACTTTCGACTGGTCAACTTTCGGGGAAGCTGACAGTACAAAATAACCCATGGGTATAAAAAAAGGACTAATCGGCATTGCCAATTAGTCCTTCTTAACAGCTCCCCGGGTTGGATTCGAACCAACGACCGATCGGTTAACAGCCGATTGCTCTGCCACTGAGCTACCGAGGAATACATTCATTTGTGGCTCATCATTAAAACTTGTTGGCGAACCAACGTCGGGATAACAGCTCCCGATCCCTCGGGACTCGCCACTGAGCTACCGAGGAATTCAGTATAAATCCTTCATCGCTGAAGGGGGCGACAAATATAAAGAGAAACCCGACCGATAGTCAACGGTTTTTTGTCACTTTTTTGGATAAAAAACAGACTCCAGTACCAGGCCTTTTGCAGGGGCTGTATAGTTTTTGATCTCTGATTCAGGGGCCTCTAACAGCCGGCTGAATTCTTCAAGGTTCAACCTGCCCTCTGCCGTCCACACTATGGCGCCCACCAACCGGCGGACCATATTCCTCAAAAAGCGATTCGCCCGGATACGATACACCCACCGGTCTTGGTGTTCTTCGAATTCGGATTTAAAAATGGTACATTGTGTAGTTAAATTCTCTTCACTGACTCTGGAAAAACCGGCAAAATCGTGCTCCCCCATTATCAGGCCTGAACAGGCGTCTAAGAGATCGGGGTTCGCTTTCTCAGATAGCACCCAGCTGAATCTGTGCATTAACGGAGACGCCTCTTTCATCAGCGTATAGCTGTATTCTCTCCATCCGGCATCAAAGCGGGCATGAAAACCGTCGGTTACTTCTTCAATGGAATGGATATGGATGGCCGGGCCGGTGATACCATTGACACCGAAAATCAGTTTCTGTGGATCCACCTTTTCCGGCAGGTCCACATGGGCCACCTGCCCCCTGGCGTGCACTCCTGCATCGGTTCGGCCCTGCCCTGTCAGGTCAATTTCTTGCTGACAAATTTTTGAACAGGCTTTTTCCAGCTCTTCTTCTATGGTCGGTGCATTGGGCTGGATCTGCCATCCGGAAAAGTCGGTTCCGTCATATTCGATCGTAAGTTTATACCGGGGCATGGGTCAGAAGTCAAATCGAAGATGAGCGGTAAAACCTGGCTGACCAAGTGCATTCATATAACTCAGTCTGGCCTCCGGCAAGCCGTCCAGCTCTCTGGCCCTTTTGAAAGCATTGATCCCGCTCAGTACGCGATTGGCTACCAGGAGGGTAATCAGTACCGGCACCTGATTGTTGGATCTGGAGATTCTGCTTCGTGTATCCGAGAAGCGTAACCGGTCTTCCTCACTTTCCCAGTTCCACTGGTTGTCAGGGGTGTCAGCGATCAGCCTGTTCCAGTTTCTGGATCGCAATTGAAAATCATTGTATTCCTGCAGGCTCTTGAAGTTGGAAAGTGCGATCTCGTAAGCCCGGCCCTTACCTTCCAGCGTTGTACCGGCGCGGGACCGGGCAAGCGTATTCAGGTTTCTGTCCAGCTGGCTCACATGAACCCTGATCCCCACCAGAGTCAGGATCATTCCCACGTCTGCCGCCATATGGATCTTACCGCGATTCCAGTCCGAATTATCTATGTACTGATGTCCCAACCCCGGAATAATGAAGGACCGGAGAAGGGCCTGCCGCTGAGATGGTAAATTCGGTTCAGAAGACTGTGCCATCACATAACCCGGTGCAAAAAAAAGGAGTAAGCACAGGCAACAATTCAAAATTTTAAATTTTGAATTTTGAATTTCAGCTGCTTCCGGCTCTTTACGATTTTTTGTTCTTATCCTTCTCACGACTCCAATGTCGGAAAATAGAAACGCTAAATCCAATCATGAGCAGAAAGGTACCGGTCCATACCACCGAGATAAAAGGTTTTTTCTCCGCAACAATGAGTACCCATTCGTCCTGATATTCTTCATCAAGTCCGTTTATCGTCAGATCGATCTCTCCCGTCTCCGGATATACCTTCGTGAAACTGAAGGTGAGTCCGTACTCAGGGAGCTCGACCGGCGGAGCAAAAATAAAGGTCTTCCCCTCCTCGTCGGTATAGAGTGCGAACAAAGGCTCCAGCATATATTGCTGGCCACTTGCCAGATGTGTAAGCTGAACCTGGGCCCGAACCCCGATATTGGTGTTTTCAGGAAGGTTGGTGGTGTCCTCCATCGCGTAGTCGATAAAGTTCATTTCAAAACCGCCCACAACCACCGTTTCCCCTTTGCTGAATGTGATGGTCTGGGTTTCCGGAACTTCCTGACTCGCTACGTTTTGAGCTCCCGGCATCCCTGCTTTCTGTTCTATCCGTGCATTTCGCTGGGTGACGTAAGAACTCCCTGCCACATACAGGTAGATATCTGACATGATCCCTGTTCGCACATCGGGATCTACTGACCATTGTACATTCTGTTCGGTAGAAGTAGCCAGCATGGGATACACTTCCGGACGCAGGTAGAAGGGGGAGCCCCCGTCGATGGGTTCAAACAAGATCTTATAGGTTTGCTGCCCCGGCCTGTTCTGATTGTCCAGCTCGTACCCTTCATAGGTAACAATATATTCGTTATTGATCAGCTTAGGCTGATTCAGCTCCAGATTCAGCATGCTGACTTCCTGGGTCACTCTAAAACCCTGTTCATCGAATACCTCCCCGGCTTTCACCCGCTCGTTATACTGCTCAGTTCGCTGATCAAGCATAGGCTCGTTGTAGGCCGTAGAAGCCAGGATCCCGATCAACAACACCCCGAAGCCTACGTGGGTCATGGAGCCACCGATCAGTTTCGGCTTTTGCCGCGCCAGCCTGATCATGACCCAGCCATTCCCGATCACGGCAAACCAGCCTGCAAACAGGTACACCATGTAGTAGAAATTCCGCACATCTCCCAGAACAATGGAGAGTACCGTGAATAAGGAAGTAACGATCAGCGGATTAACCAGCTCTTTGGATAAACTTTCCCAGGAATATTTTTTCCAGAAGAGATATTGCCCAAGAACCGTGAAGAATGCCATGATGATGGCGATGGGCATGCTCCAGTTGTTGTAAAAGCTGATCTCCGGCGGGGTAGGATTATCATTGAACAACAGCCCGATGATCGGCGAACTGGTACCGAGTATGATCACCGTGCCAAGCACCAGCAGCAGTACGGCACCGGTGAAGGTCATGAACTCCCTGCTCAGGATCTTTGCTTCATTTTCGGGTTTGGGCAGTTCTTTGTACCTCCAGAAAAACATCCCCAGCCCCACTCCGGTTATCACCAGCATAAAAGCCAGCAGCTGATTGTACAACCCAAGATCCACGAAAGAGTGCACCGAAGCATCCGCCAGAATACCTGACCGGGTCAGGAATGTCTCATATACAATGGCCACGTAGGCCAGAATGGCGAACAGTATGGATGACTTCTGGGCCACCGAGCTCTTTCGTTGTATGATCATGGTATGAATACCTGCCGTACCGATCAGCCATGGCACCAGAGAGGCGTTCTCCACCGGGTCCCAGGCCCAGAATCCTCCAAAAGAGAGGGTCACATAGGCCCAGTACCCACCCAGAAAAATAGCGGTCAGCAAGGCGACGTTCGCGCTCAGGGTCCAGGGCAGCACCGGTCCCACCCACTCGTTATACTTTCGTTTCCAGAGGGCCGCCATTGCAAAACAGTACGGAATGGTCATCATGGCAAAGCCCAGAAAGAGGATCGGCGGATGGATCATCATCCAGGGACTTTTCAGCAGGTCGTTCAACCCGCTGCCGTCTGCAGGGATAAAATCCGGATTGGCCTGTATAAAGGGCGCGTCCGGCATTTCTTCGGCCAGCGTACGGAACGGAGAGGCGCCGATGGTCAGATCACCGATCCGCCAACCAACGATCATAAAAATGAGAAAGACCTGAGTCATCGTCAGAAAGAAAAGGACCGGCGCTTTATAGGGTGCCCGTGTCCATTTCATAAGCCCGAGGCCCAGCAGCCAGGAGAACAGGATCCAGAGCATGAAGCTTCCCTCCTGCCCGCCGTAATACGCTGACCAGAGATACTTCGGGGCAAGGTCCAGGCTGGTATAATTGAATACATAGTAGTACTGGAACTGGTGTGTAAAGATCAGATATACCAGTATGGCGGAAGCAGCGATCATAAACAGCCCCTGCGCTCCGAACAACCAGTTCCCGATTCTCAGCTTGCCCTCGTGTTCATTTCTGGCGCTCTGGAAATAAAGCACCAGCGAACCAAGCCCAGATACAAAAGAGAGGGTGATCAGCAGCTTACCGATGATCCCGATCATGTTAACTCTCTGAAGCGTTTACAAACTGGGAAGGATCGGCATCGTTATACTTGGAGGGGCATTTCATCAGCATGTCGTTGGCGTAAAAAGTATCGCCCCGCATCTCCCCGATCACAACCAGGCGATCGGCCTGTTCAAAGTTGTTGGGTTTCGGCTTGGGATACACAACCCGCTTCACATCGCCGGCCTCATCTTTCATGTAGAAAGTAAACAGTTTGGTTTCCATGGAAAAACCATAGTCCCGGGTGTCATCCCAGGTGCCTGCCACGTGAGCAGAGCTTCGGTCAGTAGCATCTTCGAAGGTGGTATATGTACTAATGCTCTCACCCAGGTTGTACATCAATAGTGAGGTAAAACCGATGATCGCTGCAATACCAATGATGAGTTTAGGCTTCATGATCTCCTGATGAATTTAACTGATCTTCCAGTGCGCTTACTTTTCTGTCCACTTTTAAGATAAAAACCAGCAGCACCAGCCATATGATGAGGGTAACCCCCAGTACCACAAAGATCAGGTCGTTTGAATACATAAATTGAATAAATGCGTTAGACTGCTCCGGCTCTGCTCCGCTCCATTTGTCAGCGAACGACTGAGACAGCGTGTCAACGGCTATGAGTGAATCTTCTTGCATCGTTCAGCCCTGAAACTACGAATTTTCCAGATGATGTTGTACCGTTTTATACCGGTGAAGAATGTCGTAGATCCAGAATGCCAGCGCTATAAAGCCGATAAAAGCCGGATACAGAATAAAGCGTAATTCCGGGGCGGTGATATCGCTGAAGGCCGGATTCCCGTCTGCGCCGGGATGCAGGCTTTCCAGTTGGCGGGGAACCACATAGAGCAAAAACGGAATGGTGGTTACCGCAAAAATATTATACACCGCGGAAAGTTTAGCCCGCTTGTTTTCGTCGTCGAAGGCGGACCGCAGGACGAAATAAGCGAAATAGATCATAAGAGCGAGGGCCGCCAGATTCATTTTGGGTTCCGCGAAGGTCCACCAGGTACCCCAGGTAAAGCGCGCCCAGAGCGAGCCCGTGAGCAATCCGCACACCCCAAATACGATCCCTACCCTGGCCGCTGATTCCGCTTTGATGTCCGAAATATGATCCGGTTCATTGAGATACCTGATACTGTACCAGAAACTGATCGTAAACATAGCGAACATGGCCATCCACATGGGTACATGGAAAAACAGGTTTCGCGAGGTCTGCTCCAATATGGGAATATCGGGAACCTGTATAAGAAAACCCCCTGCGATAACCGCAGTCATTGCCACTGCCACTATGTATTTCCAGATCTTCAACTGCTTCTTATTGTGTTCGGATTTGAAACACTCAAAGATAGGAAATAAGTCCTCAATCTGTGGCTGAAAATTGTAAGGGTTGGTTAATCGTTATTCGTTAGTCGTTAGTCGTTATTGGGTAATCGTTAGTCATTAGTTGTAGATGATGCAGAGAATTTAGTACCGAACCGGATCCCGGATGAATACATTGGTTCTTCGATCGGGTCTGGGACGAAGGGACAGAGATATACCAATACCAAAAACAGGAGCCATATAGGTTGGAGTGTACGCCACTTCTGTCATAAATCTCAGGCGTATCCGGTTTTCCGCATCCGGCACCTGCCCGCTTACTCTCAGACCCGCAGATTCCATGGGTATATCGACCGGAAACAGGTCAAACAAACTCACTAATTCTCCTTTGCTTTGTATTGCAAGGTGTTCGTTTTTATAGAACAGACCCAATGAAACTCCTCCGTTAGTAACTCTATAGAATGGCCGCTGAAGCAGCAATTGAATATTCACTTTCTGATACAGTGGACTTTGTACTGAACCCGTAAGCCATAGGTCGTTCAGCACCTCCGTTGTGATATCTAATCCTGGGAACAAAGGAAATATGCTGAATCCTAAAGCAGCTTTAGGTGCGAGAGGAACACTCACAACAGGTACCGGATACGATGTAAGTAATTCCTCCGCAAATTCCAGGCTAGCACTATCCGGACCGAGTGGCTCATACTCCTGTCTGATTGCTTCCCGGGCTTTCCCCGGTAAAATCACTTTCGTTACTCCGGTTACCCCCTCACCAGTGTTGAATGGCAGCGAGCTTTTAACTCCATAAGGCTCTTCCTCATCAGCATAGATGATTCCCTCACTGGCGGGCATATAGGTCGCACAGTTCCAGAGAAACGCAAGCAGCAAAAGGACTACAGAACTATACCGGTTTGTGAACATCCGCTTTCATCCTCCCTTCTCTCATACGATTAATAGTTCATTGTTTATCAAACTGAACCGGTTTCCGCTCATTCACACCGGCAAGCAGAAGCAGCAAGGCCGTGCTGAACAGCAAACCCCAGCAAACTATAACGGCCAGGCTTTGCCAGAATTCATCCTCCCCGTAAAAGATCATGGGCAATAAACCGGCTACCGTTGTGGTGGTGGTGATGAGAATAGCCCTCATCTTGCTTTGGAATACCCGGTACCAGCACCGCAACCCGAATACCCCCCGGTCATGCTCTCTTTTTGTTTGATGGATGAGCAGAATGGCATTATTAACCACTACTCCCACACACAGTAATGCTCCCGCGATGGCGCCCCGGTCAAAAGCCAGATCATTGGACAGTGTGCCCAGCATGATCCCGATCCCGCTGAAGGGAATCGTTAACAGAACAAACAGTGGACCGCTCCAGCTCTCCAGCAGGGCTGAAACGATCATCCAAACGCTGAGAATACTTAACAGCGCGATCATCCACAGGTTTCGGGTGTTATCATCGCTGGATGAGCTGAAAAAGGAACCCCCGTAATCGATATCCGCGCCCACCGGAACAGGAACCTCTTCAAGTACCGACTCGATGTAGTCGTGCCCCATTCGGTAGTTCCCCAAAAAATTCAGCGAGATCGTCCGCTCATAGGACTGGCTGCTTCTTCGGATCTGGTTCATCGCTTTTTCCTTCCTGATCTCACCGACCGAAGCCAGGCTGAAACTGGATGATTCGGTTTCACGGATGCCTTCCATCAGGTCTTCCGCATAGAACATCCCGGCTTCACTCCGCCCGATCAGGTACATCTCCTGTCCCTGAAACTCAATCTTCCCGAAGGTATTTTCCGGGTTAATGTCGATGGCAATGGCATCCAGGACTTCCCTCCGGTCAAGCCCTAGTGCCAGCAGTTTTTCTTCATTCAGATCCAGTTCGTACTGATAAAAATCGTCCCTTGAGTAAAAGGAACCCGAGTTTATATCTACATCCCGGACCCTGCGGTTGGTACTGAGTCTGCGCCCGATCTCTTTGGCAAGTTCCAGCAACTCGTAATAGGCATAGCCGGTTAAGCGGATGCGGTGGGATGAGGAAGTGCCGCCAAAGCCCGTGCTTATCCCATCTCCGAAACCACTAACGGAGATCGCTACATTTCCGGTGCGGGCCGCCAGGTACATAGCGCTCCCGAAGAAGAGGTAAGGATCGGCCTGGGACAGATATTCGGGCTTGATGGCAAAACGCATGCTTGCCCCGTAGTACTCTGACATCTGCGCTTCGTAATAGTCGAATGCGTCTTCGTAAGGTTGGGCGATTCTTTCAAAATTGGATACCACTTTGTCGATCTCTGAAAGCGGAGTTCCCTGCGGGCTTCGGATGAAGACCGTGATAAACTCCTGTGACCTTCCTCTCCATGGGTTGCCAAAGTAAGTTTCTTCCACAAAACGGTAAGTGAGTCCGCCGATCCAGGGATCAATGTCGTCGCGATTGTCAAAATAGATACGGGTGAATCCGGGCCATGCGGTGTCTTCCCAGTCCTGCGGTGTCCCGATCAGGAAAAGAGGAATTCCGATCGTAGCGATCACCCCCAGGATGAATACCCACCTCAACCGGTTTCTCCAGTACATCAGCTTCAGTAAGGGGCGCTGTAAACCCAGGGATCTTTTTCCGGTCTTCTTCCGCTCATCTTCTTTCTGATGAGGGGTCAGCCATATCAGCGAATAAGGGATCCAGCTGAAGGATATGATCACCGAGCTAAGGAGGGTAAGGGTCAGTGCGATGGCCAGCGGCAGCAAAAAGATCCGGAGTTCTTCCAGGGCAAACAGCAAGGGCAGGAATATGCCCACGGTCGTGAAGGTACTGCCCAGCACGGGTACCACCGCCCCCGGCAGCTGCTTTCGGATATGGCTGATCCGGTCCTTTCGGGCCTCCGGCAGTCCGGGATTAACCTGTTCAAACACCACTACGGCATTGTCGATCAGCATTCCCAGGGCGATCGTAAGCCCGGCTAAGGTGATCACATTCAAGGTGTAATCGAACAGATATAACGCGGTGATACTCATGAGTATGGAGAACACCACACTCCCTATGATCACAAAAGGGGCACGGATCTTACGGATGAACAGCAGTACTACCAGAAAAACCAGCACCGCACTGAAGATAGCCTGCAGAGCCAGCTGATCGAACTGCTCCCTCAGTCGTTCGGTAGAATCGACCTGTAACCTCAGTACCATGCCGGAGGGCAGTGAAGCACGGATCTCGTCCAGCTTATTGAGTACCTCGCGGGCCAGCCCCATGGCATCGGCCCCTCCTTCCTTTACCAGCTCAATAGTGAGGGCCGGACTCCCGTTCACTCTTTTGAGGCTCTTTACGGGAGAGTCCTGCACGCTCACTGTTGCGATATCGGACAGGTACAGATGCTTCAATGAGCCGGGAAGGGCAATCTTCATATTTTCCACTTCCACTGTATTCGAAAATTCGGGAGGTATGATCAGGCTGTAACGATTGCCGCCGGATTCAACATATCCGGAAGAACGCCACTGAAGTTTTTGGCGGAGTTGTACAACCACCTGCCTTGCTGAAAGCCCGTATTTCTCCAGCTCGGCCCGGTCAAACTCGACCATCAGCGCGGGATCCGGCACCCCCTGCAGCTCCACCCTTCCAAGGCCCTCCAGGCCAAGCAATTCAGGCTTCACCGACCTTCGGGCATATTCTAACAGCGCTCTTGCATCCTGGTCCCCAATGAGCGTAAGCACCATAAAGGTCTGCTGATCCTCCAGTTCTTCAGGAACTTGCCGGCTGATCGTAGCCGGACTCACGCTGACGGGGAGCGACTCCTCCAGGGCGTAGAGATACTCCCTCAGCTCCAGTGCCCTGAATTCAACAGGGGCATTCTTGAAAAACCGGATGGTGACCGAAGAACGTCCTTCCCGGGTAACCGAGTTAATCTGCGAAACATCCCTCAGCCGGTTAGCCGCACTTTCCACTTTACGGGTGATCTCCTGCTCAATGATCTCAGGCGCGGTACGGCCCCAGGTATAGTTCACCGTCAGTGATGGGAGGTTTAATTCCGGGGCATTCTCGATAGGGATATCTTTCCAGGCAGAGTACCCGACGATACACACGATCAGGTAGAAAAAGGAAATCAGATATTTACGCCTGAAGAGTTCCTGCATGATCCCGGATTAATTGGCCATCAGCGGTATCACCTGTTGCTGGTGGCTGATGCTGAAGTGCTTGTCAACCGCCAGCGTATCGCCCGGGGCAATGTCTTCGTGATTGATGATCACCCATTCGTTGTTCATGGCTTCGGGGGTTACATAGATCCACTCTACTTCATTTCCCTGCAGCCGGAACACCAGCGTTCTTCCGTCTCTTTCCAGCAGCGCCTCGCGCGGCATGCGTACCTTTCCGGTTACGCTGCGCACGTACACCCGCCCTTCCACGGTCATTCCGGTCTTAAGTATTCCGTCCCGGTTATCCACTTCAACAATAACCTGTCCCGTCTTTGTTTCCCGGTCGATCTCCGGTGAAACTGCCACAATGCGGCCCTTCAGTTCATTGCCTGCCGGGTCCTCAAGGTCCACTTCCATACCTTCCTCCAGAGAGGATATTTCCGATTCCAGCACATCAAAACGGATACGCACGGTCCGGGTGTTAACCAGGCTTCCCAGCTCCGTTCCGGCTGAAATGTAGGCGCCGGTTGTAAGCACCTTCCTTGTGGAGATCGTCCCGGCGAAGGGCGCCGTCATGGTGGTGTAGCTCAGATTGAGTTTGGCCCGCTCATAGGCGGTTTCCGCCTCTGCGAGCCCTGAATTTATTCTTACCAGTCCGTCCTGAATATTAAGATCTCCTGATAGCCTTTTTTGAATGTCATAATCACTTTGAGCTTTATCATATCTTAACTTCGCTTCTTCCAGATTCAGCTCCCATTCAGACGCATCAAACTGAATGATCAGATCTCCTTGCTCAAGCCGTTTACCTTCTTCCAGATTATGTTCCTCCACAAAACCACTGATCCGCGGAATCAACGTAATTTTTTGGATGGGTTCCACCACACCACGGCTTTCAATGTAGAACCTAAGGGGTTCGTCATCCACTATCTGAAAGACTACTTCGGGATAGATCTCCACGCCTTCCGGTTTTTCCCGTTCGGTATCAGATTGATTGCCGATGCAGCTCATCATAAACACTGCGATTGCCCAGAACGGGATCAAAAAATGGTGTTGTTTACTTTTCATGCTTCTGTAGATTGTTCGACCTGTGGTTGTGTTTGCTTTCTTCGTTCGATAACTCTGAATACCATCGGGATGAGGTACAGGGTCAGCAACGTGCTGGTGACCATCCCTCCCATCAATGCGATAGCGAGCGACTGGCGCAGTACATACCCGTCCCCGAAAGGAATCATCATGGGAATCAGCCCCAGGATGGTGGTTAAACTGGTCATGACCACCGGCCGGAACCGATGGATACCTGCCTGCCGGATCGCCTCATCCAGGTCTCCCGACTCCTGATAATAACGCTTCATGAAATCCACCTTCAGAATGGAATCATTCACGGCGATTCCGGTCAGTATGAGTACTCCCATGAATGAAAGGGCATTGAGGCTTACACCGGTTAGGTAGAGGGCAACGAGTGAGCCGATCCACGCGAAGGGAATGGCCAGAATGATGATTAACGGATATTTCAGATTCTCATACTGTATGGCCAGGATCAGGTAAATCAGCACCACGCTGACCAACAACAACACGCCGAGCTCTTTCAGTAAGCTGATGAGCTGGATCGCGGAACCGCTGATCCGGATCTCATACCCCGACTGCTGCATAAAGCGATTGACGTGATCCCGGATCTCATCGGATTGCCACCACCAGTCCGCGAAACTGTATCCGGTGTTAAAGGTCAGGATGGCAGACTGTGCCTGTCGCTCGATCTGCTCCGGCTCTTTAACCAGCTTAATGGTGGCCAGGTCTGCAAGAGGAATCACCTTATTTTGAATATCCAGGCGGATATGGGCGGGATCGGAAATCTCGCGCTGACCTCCCAGTATGCGGATGGCGATCTGTTCGTCCTGCCGGTTCCAGTCGGTGACCCACGACCCTCGGGTCAGGGATTCCAGATAGCTGATCACTTCCTGTTCCGAGATCTCATAGAAAAGCAACTGATCGGAGTCCAGGCGTATTTGCCAGGCATCCACCGTCTGGGGATATTTTTCCGACATCCGGGGGTCCTCCATGCGTTCCTTTAAATAGTCCTCGAGAGCACGCCCTACCCTTCGGCTCAGTGCCCGGTCGGTACCAACCACACTAAATTGGATCGGGGCCTCCTCGGTCATGCTGCTTTCCCCGAAACGGGTATCTCCCAGCTCATTGAAACTCCAACCCCGATATATGTCTGC
Source organism: Balneola sp. (assembly GCA_965267385.1). Lineage (GTDB taxonomy): Bacteria > Bacteroidota > Rhodothermia > Balneolales > Balneolaceae > Balneola. The sequence goes on along the minus strand of OZ253957.1, from coordinate 839,058 downwards.
AAGGGCTTCGAACACCGCTTTCACGCTCCGCGCCTCATCCCACCCAGAAACCGGAACCGAGATCACAAACTTGTTGAGTCCCTCGTTCTGGAAAGAAGAAAGGCTGGTGTTGTCGGTGTACCCTCCGATGGATAGAATTCCTGTAATGTCCGTTTCTTTCTTCAGGGCTTCCGTCACCGTGACCGATGCTTCCCTGGCCGATCGCAGGGCGGTGTTGCCGGGCATGCCGACCAGATACTCGATCCGTTCGGGTTCGTTCTCCGGCAGTGCCGATTTGGGCACATTCAGAAACATCCAGAAGGCGATGGCGCCCAGCAGCAGGGTCAGTCCGCTGACCAACAAGGGTTTCCGTATCGCCGACTGCAGGCTTTGCTCATAACGTTCAATGACCCGCTCCAGCAGATTGGCTACGGAGGACAGGAAACCGGAGGCTCCATCTCCACTAAAGTGAGCCACAAATACGGGCAGCAACACCAGGGCCACCAGCAGGGACGACACCAGGCTGATCGAAAGGGTCGCTGCCAGATCCCGGAAGAAAGCTCCTTCGAAACCTCCGAGAAAGATAAGGGGCAGAAATACCGAGATGGTGGTAAAAGTGGAAGCCGTTACCGCCAGCGCAATTTCTTTGGTTCCTTTGGAGGCTGCTTCAAAGCGGTCGTATCCCTGCTTTTTATACCGGTTGATGTTCTCCAGCACCACGATCGAGTTATCCAGCAGCAGTCCGATACCCAGGGTGAGGCCGCTCAGCGAAATGATGTTGAGCTGAATGCCGAACACATACATGATCACGAAGGTCAGGAAAATACTCACCGGGATGGAGACCCCGATGGTAAAAGGACTCCGCACATCATCCAAAAACAGGAAGAGGACGATGAAGGCCAGGATACCGCCGATGATGAGCGTTTGAAGCAGATTGGAAATGGAATTCTCGATGTAGGTGGCATCTTCCCGGATCACGCTGATGTCGATATCGGGGTGCTGTGCCCGCAGTTCTTCCAGCACTTCCTCCAGGGTCCGGAAAACCGTTACGGTATTAGCGCCATACTCTTTTTTGACCAGCACGTTCAACACTTCCTGATTGTCCAGCAGGGCAAATGAGGTAGGATCGGCTTCGTCGATCACCACCTCCGCGATCTCATCCAGCAGTAACACCCGGCCGTTCGCCAGGGAAATGACCGGAATGGATTTGATGTCTTCCAGCGACCGGATCCGGCTCTGGATCTTCAGCGCGTAGCGGTACCATCCGTCCCGCAATTCGCCCGTGGAGGAAAAGATGTTGGCACTACTTACCACCCGCCGGACCTGCGAGAGGGTCAGCCCGTAGCGGTCGAGCAGTTTTGGATCGTAGCGGATCTGTACTTCCGGCTCCACCTCTCCGACCAGTAAAGCCTGCGCGATGCCTTCCTGCTGCTCCAGCCTTCGGGTGAACACCTGTTCGGCCCATCGTTTGAGGGAAAGGCGGTTGTCAAAACTCTGGTTCGACACCCCTTTGAGGGTAAGGGCTATGGTGGCTACGGGTTCGTCTGATGCGGAGGAATAGATAAGCTGAGGCCGCCCGGCCTGATCGGGCAGGAAATTCCGGTTCTGATCCAGTTTCTCCCGCACATTCAGAAAGGCCAGATCCATATCGGTACCCCAATTGAAGGTGAGGAAGATGAGGCTTTGCCCCTGCCGTGCCAGGGCCCGCACTTCGCTAACGCCCCGAACCGAACTCAGCACCCCTTCCAGGGATTCATTGATCCGGTACTCCACATCGGCAGCCGGAGCTCCGGGGTATTCGGTGGAAACCAGAATGGTGGGGGGATTCACGTCCGGAAGCAGTTCAATCGAAAGCCGTGAAAGCGTTACCCCTCCGAAGATCAGAACGGCCAGTACCAGGATAACGGAAGCTATGGGTTTTCGAAGGAGCAAATGGGATGATTAATTAGTTCTGAGTGAGTATAACTAATTAATTAGTAAGGTGGTAAGACTTATCAACAGATTTTAGATTGGGTGAGGATCCACCCATTAAATGTTCAGCTACATTAGTTTCAGATAAAGCTTCGCTCTCATTTTTCACGAGTGTTCAACTAGTGCTCTCCTGGTGCAAGCGTCCGGTTGCACCCCTATTAATTAAAGATCATATTAAATTTCCAGCAACCTTTTTTACCATAATAGTTTTCGGCACAAGCGGACGCTTGCGCCAAGGTTGGGTCTATATTCTATCCAAATCGTAGTTCTTATTCCAGCTAATCTTTGATAGAAAAGTAATTCATACTAATAATTATATGAGTACTGTAAACTTCTCAATGATTAATTATTAATACTAACTCCAATATCAGAAACTACCATTGATGGTTCTTCGGTATTCATTTTGATAGTCTTCCATCTACAACCTTCTCTACATTCAAAGGCATATTCAAAATTATTCCTAGTAATCATTATTTGAAAGTCAGCTAAACCTTTGTCAATTGTTTTCTTACCGTTGTAAATTCCAAATTGATCAATTTCTTCAGAACACTTCTTATCCTTGCATGAAAATTCAAGCCTTTTCCATGCACAGCCTTTAGTACATTCCAGCTCTATTTTTTCAAAAGTTCCAATATTAAATGAAATTTCAAACCTTTCTTGCTCATAACTTGTGTCTAGCGTAAGAAGTAAAACAGCTAAAAATGTAAAGAAAGTATATGATTTCATATCTATTGTTTCCTATTAAGTTTATATTTAATGATCTCAAATGTCGTCGGAGACTTTTCACTTCTTAAGAAAATTTGACCTTTAGAAAACCCAACTGGAATAAGTTTTTTTTCACTGCATAAGACATGCTCTAAATATGGTTTCTCTAATCTTGATAAAAGAAATGCACTTTTTGTTGAAATAAGTGAATACAATATAAGGTCATCAGATATAAGAACATCTGTATATAAAGATTCGAATGCCCTATGATCTTTTGCAATAGCTTTCTCAAACGATACTTTCATTAGTTTGGAATCTCTCTCCCTCTCAAAAACATCATTAACAAAATCTGATAAATAGCTTTTATAATCCGGGCTATATGAAAAGTTATTAAAATTAGGCGCATTTAAATTGCCAAAAAACTTGCTATCAAAAACTAAAAAACTATCACTATTTGCTTTAACAATTTGATGCCTATACAACGGAACAAAAAAACCAAATTCATATTCACGTTCTTTATCATAATAAATCAATCTCGAATTATTAGAATACGTAAATAAAGTGTCAAAAACAGAGAAACTACTATTGGTCTTAACTAAGTCTTTATATGTTTTCTGTGATTTACTTAACCTTCTTTCTGTTAGAAAGTAAAATATATCTCCTTCAGAGTTTGATTCTACAAATATTAAAGGACCTGATACATAATCCTTTAAATAGGTTTCTTCTTCAACTACTCTATTGCTAATGTTATACTTTGCAATCTTGAATATTTGGGGGTCAAAAAAGTAAATGTCATTTCCTTGTACTAAAGCCTCAATCGCTAAAAATTCATTTGGCCCTTTTCCAATTTTTGTAATTTTTTTAAGCTCTTTACTTTTGAGATTAAACTCAAAGACTTGAGTACCATCTGTAAATAAAATTTCGTTATTAGCTATAGCTAAAATTGTAAGTCTAGTGAGATCAAGAGTTACTTCTTCGCTTGTCAGAACTACTTCATAATTTTGATCTATAAAATAATTACAATTTAACTCTGCTGTAGAGTCATACTTTTGGTCTGAGCAACAAAATGCTATTAAAAAGAATGCGATTAAAAAATAATACCTAGAAGCCATATTGTTTTTCAAGTTAATGTTTACATTATGTAATTCTAGGTATAAAGTTCAAACAAAATGATTAGCTATGAGCTTTCTCCTGGACTCCCTTCCTCTTTCTCACAGGAACAGTTTTGCCAACCACAACATGCATAGTAACCATCTCTGCAAGTTACACTACAACTGCCGCCACCTTGTGAGGCCCACGCATACATGCAAGATGAAGCCCCTTCTCCTCCTGCAGTACAAACTGGCATAGAACCATTTATTGGGACCGAACAATCTACAAGTGGTAGTGCATAAATTGGAGTCACTTCATTTGAAGCCCTCTCATCTACAGATACAGCCTCTTCTGTGTTGTAACTTACATTTGCAGTAATTTCAGGGCTTATATAGTCATTCAATGACAACGATGACACAAATGTGAGAATTGAAACAAAAATGATACGATAATTCATACTTTTTCTCTTTTTGTTAATGGTTGTTTTAATAACTTTTTTTTAAGTAAATGTAGCAAAAGAAATAACTATCCTTTTTCTCCAATAGGTGGGAGACTTACCGGTATGCCTCTTAATGAATTTGTAAAGTGAAAACTCATCTTTCAATCCTAATTTCTGTGCTACGGAATAATGGATCAGATCAGGATCCGTACTAATTACCTTTTTGAAGTGAAGCACCTTTCTTTCTACTAAAACCTCTTTAGGGCGAATTGAATAATAATTTCTAAAAACCCTCGAAAAATACTTACTGGAGTCATATCCAAGCTTTTCAACCCATTCAGCAACCGTACAAATAGAGGCCAGGTTTTCATCCAGCACTTCTACGGCATTCTTTATGTTTTTTCCCATCTCCTAAGCTTAAATAACGTTTAATTCATGTTACTTAAGCTGAACCTAACTAGCCCAAAAAACTTTTTTTATACACTTAGAAATAAGTAATGTAATTTATTTGTGAAAATCAAAGTAAATGCCATTACTTAATTTTTATGTTTTGCCCCTAAGATCTTTCAAGTTTCCAACTTGAAAGTACAAGCTCCTGAAGTCTGTGACTGCTTTTTCAGATCAGTATCTCATCCATCCTCAGCAACCCCTTCTTCTCCTTATACCATCGGGCCCCCTCTGGTGCAAGCGTCCGCTTGCACCCCTATTAACCAACCATCATTAAAGATCATATTAAATTTCCAGCAACCCTTTTTTACCATAATAGTTCTCGGCACAAGCGGACCCTTGCGCCAGGTTGGGATGCCTGGCCCCGGACTTAAGAAATCCTTAAAGGCAGTGATGTGCTTGTTCAGAAGTATACCTCATTGTCCTTCAACCAAAGCCGACACTTTCGCAACAAGCGCTTCTTTTCTGAGATTTCTGGCTGCGATTGAACCGTTCTTCAGAATGTAGGTCTTCGGGACTCCGTTCACATTGTATAGTGTGGTGATCTCTCCATCCCAACGGGCCGGTTCGGCGATCTGAGGCCAGTTCATTCCCTCTTCGTCCAGAAAACGTTCCAGCTTTTCCATGTCGTCATCCAGTGCAATGCCGATGATCTGTACCTCCTCGGAGGTGTAGGTCGAGTCAATGGTCTTCAGATAGGGAAGTTCAGGCTTACAGGGTCCACACCAGGTCCCCCAAAACTGGAGCACTACTATTCTGTCATCATAATCGTTAAGGCTGATTTCACTCCCGTCCAAAGCTTTAGCAGTGAACTCCGGCGCGGCCTGACCAACATTCAGAGCTTCCAGAGAGTACAGGAACCCAAGCCCCTGATCCACATAAAACTCACCGGCATCCAGCTCTACCAGTTTCCGCGCGGCCTCTTTCAGTTCATCTTTTTTTCCAACTACATCATAATACCTGGCCAAACTTAAATACAGACTCGAAAGCCCTTCTTTGTTGGTCACCCTCTGCGTAAGCCTTAGCTGATAATCCACAAACTCTTCCGGAGTCATATATTTGCTCTTCATGAAGGCGTTCCCCATGGAATTGACCACATAGCGCCAAAGTTCAGAATCCGGTACTAATTCGGAAACGGCCTCATCCACCTCTGGAGCAGCCCCGGAATTGCCCCACATGAGGAACGCACTTTGAAATGCCTGTTTGCCGGTCTCTGATCCGGGATTTTCTTTGTAATAATTATAAAAGATACCCGCATATTCCTTTTGCAGGCTGTCGGAATAATTCTCCCTTTCCACATGATCCCATGCCTGGTTCATATACTTGGAGAACACTGAATCGATCTCAGCCTCCCCTTTTTCCTGAGCTGCCAGTACAGAGGAGAATGAAAAAATAAGGAACAGAATAAGGGGGGCGCGCATAAGTTTGTTCATTAATTTCTGATTTTCTTAAGGATTTACTCTCAAAAAATCATAAAAAAACCTGAACTTCAACGGACCTCCCAAAATTGACCCCGTTAATACGGGCAAACGGTTTGACCAGGCACACAAGGATTGGGTATCCTGGATCATTACGAATCGGACCAACAAACAACTTACCTCGTAGACCACATAGCGCCAAAGTTCAGAATCCGGTGCTGATTCGGAAACGGCCTCATCCACCTCCCCCTCTGGTGCAAGCGTCCGCTTGCACCCCTATTAACCAACCATCATTAAAGATCATATTAAATTTCCAGCAACCCTTTTTTACCATAATAGTTCTCGGCACAAGCGGACCCTTGCGCCAAGTTGGGGAAGCTGACACTTGATCCCTAATCAAAATTCAATTTCATGATTTTAATAAGAGGCACTTCACCCTCACGATCAATTATATAGAATCTATCCTGTTTGTCCATCCATGGAATATCCCAATTCAGTAAGCGGCTCTGTTTGATATCTGAGCTGAACCGCTTTTCTAAGATAACGCCATAACCTAACGGATTGAAGTTTTCGTCATATCGTTCTACTACTAATTCTCTGGCATTTCCATCTTTATTTTCAACATAAGCAAAGTGATATATTTCTCCTGATGATACCTGGAAGAGTCCAAGCGACCAGTTCCTATGAAGTATTCCGCTAACTTCATTACCTGAGCTGAAACGCGCATCAACGTAGATATTCTTATTATTTAGTTGAGTAATTGTTTCGATCGGATCAAAAAACACTCTGCCTTCAATTTCTCTTGTTAAGTCAAATTTTTTGCTCAAGGGATCGAAGGTCAGTTCGTAAATGTATCCATTGTACGTTGTAGGCGAATAGTACAATTTATTGTCAATCAATAGAGTACTGCCTGCTCTCCCGAATAGACCTGAAAAAGCATTTTCATCTTCCATCCTTTGTAAATCAGCCAGTGGCAAACTGTGAGAATAAAACTTGCTGAAGTCACTATTTATGAAATGAACAAGTTCATTGTTTTCACCATCCCCCAAATACACAAGAATGTAACCGCCTTTATAAGGAATGATGACCGTATGAGACTCTAGTAATTTGGTACTATAAGCCTCTGCAATGTGTCCATCAACGTTAAATATCTTCATCATTTGTTGGGATCTGTCGAACACAGTTATTTGGTCATTGGAATCAATCGCCAGCCCCTCTATGTTGATAAATTCCTTTGGACCTCTCCCTCTGTTACCTATGGTATGAGAAAACTCGAAATCCCTATTAAAAACTAGCAATTTTGATAGCCCGGGGTCTCCCACTACTATGTTATTTAACGAATCTGTGACAACGAATTCAGGAAAAGAGAAAAAGATGCTGTCTGATTCTGCACCTAAAGTATCAAGGTAGGTAATGTTACTATTAATTCTCTCCCATCTCTCTTTATTGGTGGGCTTGCAGGAAGCCACAACCAAAACCAGAACTATTAAAGCAAAACTCTTTGAGAGCATATCAAACCTTTTATATATGAAGCAGCAAGTCATTACTTGCTGCGATAAACTATTTTAATATTCAGAACTTATCAGGGACTAACAAGAAGATCCTTCATTGCACCTCCCATCAGTATAAGCCATACATGTTTTATGCCCACCTGTTTGTACTGGCATGCAATCGCTATTGCTTGGATTTTGTGGGTCTTGTTGGCACTCTTTGCAAACTGGTAAATTGGCTTTGACATCAGTAGCTACTACAAAGCAAATTGAAAATACAAAGAAAAGTAAAAACTGATAATATTTTTTGGGTCAAGACAACTTAAGCGGTTCTTGACGGATGTATGTTAACAATTTTGGATAAATATTTTCTTTGCGATAATTAAACCGAAACTCAGACTCTTTTAGATGCAAATAGAACGTGGACGGGTACATTCCCCGGCACTTAACCAATCGGGTTTTAGCAAAGCCCCAGAATCCTTCGATGCCATTTATATGACTGGCTGAAGTAACAAATTCATTGCGACCATGATCGACTCTAAGATGTTTGGCATAGCCCAGATCCACCAGTCCATTATAGCCTCTCCACCCGTCAGAGTGAATGATGCTATTGGGACTGACTTTGCCTCGAATAACGCGTTGAAGGCTCTTTTTCGAGGCATCTGGGACGATTTCTGTATACACGTTTCCATTGCGCTTAAAGATTCCGAAGACGATGGTTTTACCTCGGGCACCCCGGCCTCGTTTGCCTTTGGTTCGACGGGCACCGAAGTACGATTCATCGACTTCAACTTGACCACTAAAAGGAGATTCGCTCTCGCAAAGCTGAGCAATACGCTGGCGAATCGCCTTCAAATACTTGTTCACAGAATTACGACTCAGATGGGTCAATTCGGCTATCTGGGTGGCGGTCAAATCCAGGCAAAAAAGCTTTAAAAGCTGCCTGAATTTGGCCTCTGAAATTCGTGAACGGTAAACATATTTGTTATTGATTGGCATTCAACAACTTACGGAATTTTAAATTTCCTTAAGTTGTCTTGACCCATAATTAATTCGGGAATCTTTATGTACAGTAATAAGATATTGATCCTTTACTGTTATATCAGAAGTAAAGAGCATTTCTCCTGGTCCTCTACCTTGTGCTGCAATCAAGTTCCACCCCTCATCTCCCTTTCTGTACTCAAAAAGATTATTAATAAAAGTATCAGAAAAAATTACAGAAGTATCACTTGGGCTCGCAAAAAGGCCAAAATTTATTTCCCCTTCCGGGAGCGCAACAGAATCAACAAATTCAATATGAAACTTATTTTTGAATACACTCATTTCATAAAATGGTGTACCAATTACAATGACTTCTTCCTCAACAGATTCATCATATTTTCTTTCTATTGCTATAGGATCTAGATCCTTATCATAGTATGGATATTGATCCTTTATTGGGTGATATACTTCAGAAGTTGTATCAACACAGCTTATAAATATAGCGAGCAAAGAAAGTATTATTATTCTGTTCATATCAATATAAAAAGCCGTTACTTATGGATAAGCACCCTCTGGTGCAAGCGTCCGCTTGCACCCCTATTAACCAACCATCATTAAAGATCATATTAAATTTCCAGCAACCCTTTTTTACCATAATAGTTTTCGGCACAAGCGGACGCTTGCGCCAGGTTGGGGATACAACTTGAGCAAGAATTCTGTTTGACAAATCCCAAAGCAATTACTCTGGACTTTATAGCTTTTTTCTTAATTGTTTGTATTAATTCAGGATCAACACTCTCAGATTCAAGTTTATAGTCGGGTAAAAATTCGGTTGTAGAAGTTCTTGAATGAGTATCTAAACTGTTTATAAACTTGATACCTGTGGCTATAAAAATTATTACAGATACAGAAAACACTACTACAATTTTGTTCATAAAGCCCCTAACGTTTCCACTTGATTGATTTGAGATTCACAAATGATATGGATATAGAATTTTTCAACTGGCTTGTCTTCTCTAAAAAAAGCAAAACTCTCAATTAAGTTAAGGGTAGTGCATATGTTTTCAGTTAATTACGACTGTAATAAAAAAAATGGAGAGCCCAAAAAAAATTTTCATACAATCAACTCTGTGAGACAAATTCTCAAAGAACAACATTCTTCTAGGCCAGGACCACTCGAATTGAAAGCCCCTGACTCAAAGTGCAATAACATCCGAAAAGATGTTGCTAACCCTGCTCCTGAAGTCTGTGACTGCTTTTTCAGATCAGTATCTCATCCATCCTCAGCAACCCCTTCTTCTCCTTATACCATCGGGCGCTGCTGTATGGGTATTCTTCCGGTTTAAAACAAAACCCTTCTTTGACCGGGTTGAAATGAATGTACTCTGAAAGAATCTATTACTGCTGATCTCTACAGGATGATTATCCTGTCTCCAGAATTGATACACCTGATTATTTGGATTGATCTCTCCGGCTCTTTTAAACATCCAGAGCATCCATCTTCTCCGGCTTTCCTTTTTGCTAGTCTGCAGGTCTTTGATAATGGCCTTGGCCGTATACTTTTTGAAATCCCTCAAAATGTCTGAAAGATTATATCCTTCGCGAGCACTTACCATCAAATGCAGATGATTGGTCATGATGCACCCGCCGTGAATGTTCAATCCCTTATTCTTTCTGCAGTATTCCAGACTATCCAAAAGGATCTGCTTGTAAAGAGGTCGGGTAAATACATCGATCCAGTCCACCACAGCAAAGGTGATAAAATGAACCTGTTGAGGATTATAAATCTTGAAGCCCGGCATTAGACCGCTTTTCCTAGGTCAGACTTCAAATCTGGTTGGTCCTTACAATCTGCCTTAGCTTTTTTTTTGGAAGTAATGCAAGTCTCAGACTTGCACAGCTTCAATTCTTAAGTCACAGACTTAAGAAATCTTTAAAATTCTGAAGGCAAGTTCTTTAGCTCACACAACTCTTAATCATTCTGTATCTTTAAGCATTATGAAGAACAAAGACCGAGCCCTAACCCTCACCCCTTCCTGGACGCACTACTTCTGGTATTACTTGTTTGGTGTGCTGCTGATTCCTGTTGGTTTGGGACTGCTGCTGATCTGGGTGGCCCTCCGCCGGCAGAAAAGCCTGAATTATATAATCACAGACCATGATATCACTGTTGAGGAGGGATCGTATTCACAGACTCTTAAACTGGCAGACATTCGTTCCACGAAAGTACGCCAGAACAAAACCCAGCAGTGGTTCGGGATCGGAAACCTGCTACTAGAAGCCCATGAGAGCTCTGTAATACTGGAGGGAGTGAAGAACCCCGGAGAGCTTAAACAAAAGATCGACCTGGCTGTGGAATATGAGCGTAAGAGGATCGAAGCCTCCAGACAGGCTCAGCCGAAGCGGGAACATCCTAAGCCCGGAAGCATGGACCGTATGGATACCCTCACCGGATTGTGGCAGCAGGGACTTCTCAGCGATGAGGACTATCAGAACGAGCGCAAGAAGTTTGAGGGTTAGGCACGGGTTCATAGACGGCCAGATCCTTCGGAATCCCGAGTACCCGGAATCAGGATGACTATTTAATCGTTAGTCGTTAGTCGTTAGTCGTTAGTCGTTAAAGATGTCTCCTCCATTCCTGATTCCTAATTCTCTATTCCTTCTTCTCCCTTTTTAGCCCTTTTTAACTCTTTTACAAATAAAAGTGCTTTCTTTAGCCCGTTCAACTCTAACACGGAAGCACATGAATTCACTAATTAACAGATTTCTCCCTTTATTTCTTTTGGGGCTTATCTTTTCTACACCAACCACTTATGCACAGAAAGCAAATTTCGAGCTGGCTGAGCGCTTCACCACCGACCGCATGCAGAAGATGGTAGGGTCCACCTCGGTATTCCCCCGGTGGATCGAAGACACCAACAATTTCTGGTACACATACGACAATCAGGAAGGTAAAAACTGGTATTTCGTCAATGCCGAGCGGGGCACCCAAAGACTCCTGTTTGACCAGGAAGAACTGGCCGGACAGCTCTCAGAGACCTTCAGCAGGACCTTTAATGCCAAAGACCTGGACCTCAAGGATTTTGAATACGATACCGACAAAGAGCTTTTCACCTTTCATGTGGACAGTATCCAGTTTACCTATAATCTGAACGGCAACCAGCTGATCAAAGGAGATTCCCTGGAGGCTGAGGAGCGAAACCGCTGGGCTACCTACTCTCCTGACAGCACCTGGATCGCCTTCGCCAAAGACCATAACCTGTACGTAATGCGTACCGACGATCCGGACAGCAATGAAATTCAGCTTACCGAAGACGGTGAGAAATGGTTCAGCTACCAGGCCGATGACTCAGACACTACCTCCGGTGAGCGCCTGCGGTCGCGGGCCAACTGGTTCGAAGATTCCAAAAAGCTGTGGGTGAAGCGCATTGACCGGCGTAAAGTGCCTGAGCTGTGGGTCATCAACTCGCTGAAAAAGCGCCCGGAACTGGAAACCTACAAGTACCCGATGCCCGGAGAGGAAGAGCTGTATGTGGATCACATAATGGTTTTTGATCCGGAGGCACAAACCAGCGTAAGAATGGATACGGACAAATGGGAAGACCAGGCCCTGGGCGGCGCCTACTTCAACGACGGGGGCATCTGGGAAACCCAGCGCTCCGACTACCTGTATATACTTCGCAGAAACCGTATGTGGAGCGAAATTGATGTACTGAAGGCCAACACATCGACCGGCGAAGTGGAAGTACTCTGGACAGAGAAAAGCGAACCCTACTTCAATACCCGCTTTGCCCAGCTCGCCGTTATCAATGAAGGCGAGGAGTACATCTGGTGGAGTGAGCGTACCGGATGGGGGCAGCTTTACCGGTATGATGCAAACGGCAACCTCAAAAACCGCGTGACTACCGGCGCTTATGTGGTCGGAGACATCGAACGCATCGATACAACTGCCACCACTATCTACTTTACGGCCTATGGCCGCGAACCGGGACAGAACCCCTACTACGAGAACCTCTACAGCGTAAAGTTTGACGGAAGTAACTTCAGGCACCTGACGCCCGAGGATGCCAATCACAGCATCAATGCTTCGGAAGAAGGCAATTACTTCGTGGATAACTACTCAAGAGTTGACCTGCCAACCATATCGGTGCTGCGAGACGGTTCCGGACGCGTTATCACCAAGCTGCAGGAAACCGATATTTCGAAAATGATCGAGCAGGGATGGCAGGCGCCGGAAACCTTCAGCGTAAAAGCCGCCGACGGAGTGACCGACATCTACGGGGTGATGTGGAAACCCTTCGATTTCGACCCTGAGAAAAAATATCCGGTCATCTCTTATGTGTATCCGGGTCCGCAGACCGAGCCTTTCCCGGCCAACTTCACCATCCGGGGATCCCGGGCCAGAACCTCAACCCTGGCCCAGGTGGGCTTCATTGTGGTGGCGATGGGACAGCGCGGAGGCAGCCCCATCCGAAGCAAATACTATCACAACTATGGATACGGGGACATGCGCGACTATCCGCTGGCGGATAATAAGTACGGAATTGAGCAGCTGGCCGGACGCCATGACTTTATCGATGCCAGCCGCGTGGGTATTTACGGGCACTCCGGAGGGGGCTTTATGAGTACAGCGGCCCTTCTCACCTACCCTGAATTCTATGATGTGGCGGTATCATCCGCCGGGAATCACGACAACAATGTGTATAACGTTTGGTGGAGTGAAGTTCACAACGGTGTGAAGGAAAACCGGAAAACCGTGAAGGAAATGGGCGAAGACAGCGTGATGGTCGAAAAGGAAGAAATCACTTTTGACGCTCCGATCGAGACCAATGCGGCCCTCGCCGAGAACCTTGAAGGCCACCTGTTGCTGGTTCACGGAGACATGGATAACAACGTACATCCGGCCAACACCCTCAGGCTGGCCGACGCGCTGATCAAGGCAGGTAAACGCTTTGATATGATGATCTTACCGGGAAGAAGACACGGCTTCGGGCCGTCCCAGCCGTACTTCGACCGCATGACCTGGTACTACTTTGCGGAGCACCTTCTGGGAGATTACAGAACTAATGTTGACTTTAATCTTCCAAAAGACGAAGATTAGCCCGAAGAATTTTTCTCTCTCTTAAAGCGTGTGTTCCTGACGGGGCACACGCTTTTTTTTATGACGCCATCTTCCGCTGCCAGCTTCTCTCCTGTTGGGTCACCGTTAGGCTCCACATGATCCCCGCAAGTACCATAATACCACCATAAACCATGATAAGCGCATTTACCGAGATCAGGTCAAACTCCAGGCACAGGGCGGCTATGATGGTGGAAACCGAGTTTCCGACAGTAAACAGCAGCCATTCGGTGCTGAATATCCTCCCCCGGTAGGTATCGATGGTACGTTGCTGGAGCAGCACCGTACTCATCACCCAGTTTGCCCCTGACGCCGAGTGAGCCAGAAGCACAAATATGATCATAACCCATATGCTTGAGGTCCAGCCAACGATCATATACATCAGTCCGGTCGTCAGGATAGCACCTCCCATCACCATCACCCAGTCCTTCTCGTTGCTGAACAAGCGGCGGCCGATCACCGGACCGATGCCGGTCCCTATACCCCGGGCTGCATAGAGTAAGCCCAGGCCGATGCTGCCCATCATCAGTACCTCTTCGCTGACAATGATCAGCAAATAGACAAGCCCCCCCAAGAACACCGTGGAAGTGCCTTTGGCGATCGTGGGCCGGAGGATATGGGGGTTGCTCAACAAGTGGCCGAAGCCTTCCCGGATACCTTTCAGCGGATTCCGCGTACGGTGTTTTTCTTCTGCACTCATTTCTGTCTGGGGAACAGCCGCCCGGTATATGAACCAGGCCGAAAGCAGATAGCTGAAGGCATCCAGCACAAAAACCGCATCCGTTCCCAGCCATTCAGTTGCAAAACCGCCCAGAGCCATCCCGGTGGTGAAGATCACGCTCCAGGTGGCCATAGACAGTATATTGGCATTAACCAACTCCTCTTCCGTGGTAACGTTCGGAATGGAGGAGGTTTTGGCCGGTTCAAATACGGCCGACAGCATCATCTGGACAGCGGTTAATACATAGGCCAGCCATAACATGGAGGCCGACTGTACCAGTATGATGCCCGCGATGGCTGCCGCCCTCAGAACATCACAAACGATCATCAGTCTTCGCCGGTTAAAACGATCTGTGATATAACCGGCAATCGGTGAAAAGAAAGCGAGGCTCAACATCTTGGTGATGATAATAAGCCCGAGAAGCAGCTCGGAATCGGAATACCGCGCGATCACCGCATAGAGCGCGAGAAGACCGAACCAATCCCCGAAATTGGATATGGACTGAGCCAGCCACAGACGCCGGAAGTGCGTATTGTTTTTAACTAGAAGAAAGTAAGGCTTCAGGGAGTTGGCCAAATCAAAACAGGTTTTCAATATTCAACAAGATGCACTCAATGTGCAATAACAACTTGTTAACTGAGTATTGGTTATTCAATGTTGAATGTTCGTTATTGAACCCCTGTGCTCCCAAAGCCGCCTTCACCCCGCTCAGTCTCATCAAGCTCATCAACTGCCCTTACCGGAAACTGTTGTACCGGAGCAATCACCATCTGGGCTATTCGGTCTCCGTGCCGTATTTCAAAATCATCCTGCCCGAGATTGACGGCGATCACCTTCAACTCACCGCGGTAGTCCGCGTCTATGGTACCGGGAGTGTTCAGCATAGTGATCCCGTTTCGGATAGCGAGGCCGCTTCTGGGCCGTATCTGGGCTTCAAAACCTTCCGGAAGAGCCATCTGCAGACCGGTCGGGACAAGAGTTCGCTCTCCCGGCTTCAGCACGATGGGTTGCTGAAGAGCCGCGCGCAGGTCCATGCCTGCCGAGCTTTTGGTTTCATAGGCCGGCAGGGGCAGGTCCCCCGCATGAGGTAATTGTCTGAACCGGATCTCACTCATAATTCTTCCCGTTTATATTCGATGATTCGTACAATGGCATTCCCGAGAAACACTCTGACCCGGGCTTCCAGCGGAACCCTCAGGTCATCCGCCAGATACCACGCCCTGAAATCGCCAGAAAACCCAAAGGGGCCGTCGATGTTTTCGGTGGTGCCCCTGCTGAGATACGTGGCTACCGGTTCGTCAAACGGCCGGTAATTGCGCATTTCTATGTTGGAAGGGTTTTCCATATGGATGTAGCCCTTCCGTTTGGTCACGTACACCGGCATGGTGCTGGAGCTGTCACTTCCTGCAAAAAGCCTGGAAAAATAAAAAATGATATGTCCGGCGGTGGCGGGTTCTTCCAGTGCCAGTGTATCCCGGCTGTTGTCCTCTTCCTTGTAGGTTACAATTCCGTTTTCGCGGTCAAAGTCGTACCGGATCTCATTGTACTCCTCCTCGTCCACATTGTCTTTCCAGTAGGTCGCGGTAACCGGCAAGCCTTCTTCATTCACAAAGAAGAGGGAGTGAAACTGATCAATCTCGGTGCCCATAAAGGGGATCTTCGGATTCGACCGGATCTCCGTGTACAGGTGCTTCATCTGCCTGCCCTCATACAGGGTATCGGAGAGTAAGGTTACTTCCACCTTTCCCAGCTTAAAGAAGCCGTACTTGACCTCATAGGTAAAGGTCTCCTTCACCGAAAATAACTCTTCCATGGTAGGAGGACGGTCATTACCGGCCGGATACGGATGCTGGGCAAACAGGGAGAGCGGCAGCATCAGAAACTGAACAAGAAGGATGAATTTCATCATGGAAGGACTTCTCACATCACACCGGTCAACTATGCTTCCTCTTCCTGGTCACTGAGTACAAAAGCCTCAAAGGCGTCTTCGTCGTAGCCCACCAGTACGGCGTGATCCTGCACCAGAACCGGCCGCTTGATCATCGACTGATTTTCCACCAGCAGATCGATCATTGCTTCCTCTGACACTTCCTTGTCTTTCAGGCCCAGATTACGATACGTGGTGCCTCTTTTATTGACCAGCACGTCGAGGCCCACCTTGAACGCAAGCTCTTTGACCTCCTCCCTGCTCAGCGGCTCTTTTTTAACATCCACGAACTCATAGTCCACCTCCCTCTCCTCAAGCCATTTCCGGGTATCTCTTATTTTATTGCAGTTTTTTATGCCGATAACATGTAGCATGGATAATCATTGATTATGTTTTGTATTTTCAGACTTCAAAGATACGGGTTGATCGCTGAATAACGAATCCGTATTTGCATATGAATATCCCTTTTTAAATGAAAATAGTTCACTTCATACCCATTGCAGCCTTGTTTTTGTTCCTTTCCTGTTCCAGCAGCGACGCGCAGGATGAGTTTGAGCGGGAGGCTTTCCGCTCTCCATCGGGATATACCGAAGTGAACGCACAGGGACAGATCATAAACACCGATCCGGACGACTGGAGGATCAGCCCGCTGTATCAGGGGCTTATCCGGGTGAACCCGCCCTTTCCGAATCCCGCTTCCATCGGCTCACCCATCAACTTTGAGATCAACGTGATTGGTATTCAATCGGTACCGGGACTGGATGTACAGGTCCGGTATGCCAACGGTACCTTCAATAATCTCTACACCAGTTTTGATAATCCCCTACCCGCGGGTGTCACCACTTTTCAGGTCGATCCCATTCAGCTTGGGCAGTTCAGTAATGCGGAGTCTGCCCGGGGGCTGCACCGGGTGTTTCTGTTTGACCTGAATCAGCGGCTCATCTCCTACGGCGATATTCAGGTTGAATAACTTGTGATAAAAAAAGAGCTGCTCTATCTTCATCGAATGAGAAAATTAACCCCATCCGAACGTTCCATCCTCGAACGACTGATCTTCCCGGAACCTTTTGATGTGATCATGGAGGAGACGGAAATGGCCTACGGGCCTCTGCGGGACGATCTGATCAATCTGGTCAATTACCGCTTTGTGGAAGTGGTGGAGCCGGATGATGACGACCGGGGAACCCCTTTTTATGACAGTGACAATATCAAGGACTGTCGGTTCAGGGCCACGAAAACCGGATTAAAAACCATCAGGCAGTACACATGAAATTTGAAGCAACCGTTAAAGACCAGCCTATAAAGGTTGAAATAACTCCCGAAGCGGGAAACTTTCAGTCCGGTGAAACCGCAGGCAGCTATGAATTCATCAGGCAGAACGATCGCTACTTGTTGCGGCTGGGAACAAAACTCTATAAGATCGATAATGTACAGTATGACGGTTCAGCCATTGAGTTTTCCATCAATGGTGAGTGGCATACCGTTTCCGTGAAAGATGAACAGGAACTGCTCCTGGACCGGCTGGGCTTCAAAACGGGAGCAGCTGCGGCTGAAGGAACCCTTAAGGCCCCGATGCCCGGCAAGATCCTGGATATCATGGTCGCGGTGGGCGATGATGTGGAAAAAGATCAACCCCTTGTGATTCTGGAAGCCATGAAAATGGAAAACGAGCTTAAGGCGCCGGTAGCCGGGTCCATAGCCGGTATTGAAGTCGAGGTTGGGCAGTCGCTGGAGAAAAATGAAATCATACTGGAGATAGAAACCCTTGGATAAATTTATTATTGAAGGTGGTACCCCCCTGCAGGGAACCATCCCCATCAGCGGATCAAAAAACGCGGCACTCCCCATCATAGCGGCTTCCATACTGGGGGATTCACCAAGCACCATTACCAACATCCCCCGCCTGCAGGACATCTACACTTTTAACAACGTACTTCGTGTGGTCGGCGCCCGCGTGAATTTTCAGGATTCGGAAAACAGGCTGGTAATCGATCCCTCCCGCGTTTCACATCTCGAGGCTCCCTACGATCTGGTTCGTAAGATGCGGGCTTCGTTCTACATGTTGGGGGCACTGGCTGGCAAGTACGGAGAAGCCCGTGTTTCTCTTCCCGGAGGTTGTGCCTGGGGCCCGCGGCCGGTTGACCTCCACCTGAAAGGAATGGAGGCGATGGGCATTGACATTTCTCTGGACAAGGGATATGTGGTAGCGAAAGCCGGGGCGAAGAAACTGAGTCCCGCCACCTTCACGCTGGATCCCAGTAGTGTGGGAGCAACGGTGAACCTGGTTCTGGCGGCGGTACTTCGTTCCGAGCGCTTTACCATCAAGAACGCGGCCAGAGAACCTGATGTGGTTCAGCTTTGCAATTTTCTTGTGCAGATGGGGGCCCATATTGAAGGCATTGGCACCGATACACTGACGGTACACGGTGTGGATTCGCTGGAGGGCATTGAATTCAGCAACGACCCGGACCGCATTGAGCTGGGGACCTTCATGATCGCGGGCGCCATGCATCCCGAATCGGAACTCACGCTCACCGGCTGTAACCCGGAACATCTCGGAACTTTCACTGACAAACTTGAGAAAACCGGAACCCGCATCGATATCGAGGGAAGCACCATCAGAGTGAAGGCACCTGAGCAATTAAAGCCGGTTTCCATACAAACGGAGATCTACCCCGGCTTCCCCACCGACATGCAGGCTCAGTGGGCCACGATGATGACCCAGGCCGATGGCATATCCACAGTAACGGATACGGTGTACTTCGACCGCTTCAGTTATGTACCCGAGCTCACCCGTTTGGGCGCGCATATGCACACCCACAAGAACACTGTGGAAATAAAAGGTAAAACCCGGCTGGAAGGCGCTTCTGTGATGAGTACCGACCTCAGGGCCAGTGTAAGCCTGGTTTTGGCGGGGATGGTGGCAAACAATACAACCGAAGTGTTAAGGGTGTACCACCTGGATCGGGGGTATGAGTCGCTGGAACACAAGTTAAACGCCGTCGGAGCTTCCATACGCCGCGTATCTGACGATTAAACTCCCTTATAATTAATCGTTTTATTCCTTCCGTTTGTATGGTATATTTGTACCGGTATAAATCGATTCAAAGATATTTCAATAAATACAACAAATTTTTTGCCTTACGCAGCAAATACATACCAACAAAGCTTGCCGGAAGTACTCAAAAACTTCTTTAGTGATTTGTACATCGATTTACTCTGTTTCTGTAGTCTTGTCATCACTCTGGTCACCCGGAAACAGGCCACTGATTCCTCAAAGGAATCCCCCTTTTCACAAACAAATTTTCAAGAAACTAAGGCCGGAATTGCCGCTCTACCCAACGAAGAATCATGGTTTTTTAAAACGTTGGACAGTCCGGATTCAGATTTTAAGCTACGACGATGGATTGCCTGTGTAGCAAGTGCCGGCCGCACTAAAAAGAAATTCAGTAATGAAGAATCAAATTATCATCCACTCATCCGGGAATCAGTCCCGGATCGCGTTGCTCGAAAACGGAGAGCTCGCACAACTATTCATAGAATCGGAAGAAAACCAGCGCACGGTTGGTAACATTTATGTAGCCCGTGTTCACAAGGTGATGAGCGGTATCCGCGCCGCCTTTATTGACATGGGGACCCCTAAAGATGCTTTCCTCCACTTTTCCGATGCCGGAGACCATCTTGACGAATATATCGCCATGCTGAATGGCCCCGATGCCATTCCGAACTATGCGAAAGAAGACATCAAGAAAAAGGAAAACCTTTCCAACGTTGAAAAGCAGATCCTGGCTGGCAAAGTCCTGAAAAGCGGGCAGAAACTGCTCATTCAGATCGTAAAGGAACCCATTGGCTCCAAAGGGCCGCGTGTTTCCACCGATATCACCATCGCCGGCCGCTTTCTGGTCCTCATCCCTATGGGTGATTACATCGCGGTGTCAAAGAAGATCAATAACTACAAAGAACGGCGCCGTTTAAAGAATATACTTTCTGATATGGTGCCGGAAGGATTCGGGGTGATCGTACGCACTGTCGCCCAGGGCCAGGACGATCAGGCCATTGAGGACGATCTCCGTAACGTTCTGAAGAAATGGGAGAAAATCGTGGACAAGCTGGAAACAGCCAAGCCCCCTTCCCTGCTGCATCGCGACCTTGACATGACCGAAAGCCTGATCCGCGACCTGTTTGCAAAGAACTATGATCGCGTGCTGATCGATGACCCGAAGATGTATCGTAAGATCAAGGGATATGTGGGTCAGATCGCCCCCAAGATGCTGCCCAATGTGGAATTGTATAAAGGCAAAGAACATATATTTGACTTCATGAAGATCTCCGAAGATGTGAATTCCATCTTCAGCCCGAGGGTCCGCATGAAGTCGGGTGGTTATCTCATCTTTGAGCAAACCGAAGCCATGTACGTGGTGGATGTGAACTCCGGGCCTTATGCCGCCAAAGCACGACAGGAAGACAATTCCCTAAAAACAAACCTGGAAGCAGCCCGCGAGGTCGCCAAACAGCTTCGGCTGCGCGATATCGGGGGCATCATCGTGGTCGATTTCATTGACCTCAAAGATGATAAGAACCGGAAAAAGATCTATGACGAACTCAAGAAGGAGTTCCGGAAAGATCCTGCCAAGACCAACCTGATCGGAATGAGTGATTTTGGCCTTGTTCAGATCACCCGTCAGCGAATCCGGCCAAGCGTGGTCAACTCCGTATCCAAGGTATGCCCGATGTGCGGAGGCTCCGGCAACGTGGTTAGTGAAGACACCATCCTCACCGATATTGAAAGCTGGCTCAGTAAGTTTAAACACAGTACGGCCTACCGGGCGATCGACCTGTATGTAAACCCTTACCTGCGCTCGATGATCACCAAGGGCCTGTTCAGCAAACGCTGGAAGTGGATGAGCAAATACCACCTGAAGATTTCGGTGATCGGCGACGAGACCGTCTCCCTCAATGAATTCAAGGTCACTTTGGCAGGTTCCGACATCGATATCACGGATGTGGTGATGCGGGGTGAATCCATCGAGGAGATCCTGGACCGTGAAGGAGAGCTGGAAGCGCTCGACAGTGGAGTACCGGACCGTTCCGGGCTGGAGTACTCCAAAAGAAGTGCGTCGGGGAACAACAGGAATTCAGGAAATCACCGCAACAGCGGGAACAACGGTACGTCAGGCCGGTCTGACAAATCGGATGGAAGAAAGAATTCCCGCTACTACAAGTCGCATCAATAATATAGTGGCTCGGTTTTTGTTCTGAGTACAGGCCACACTAACCATTAAATTATTGAAATGAGCGCATTCAATTTACATGCAACAACCGTTGTGGGCATTATACACAACGGAAAAGCTGCACTGGGTTGCGACGGACAGGCTACGATGGACAAGACCGTCATGAAATCAACCGTCAAGAAAGTACGGAAGCTGTATGAAGGTAAGATCCTTGCCGGTTTCGCCGGCTCCACAGCCGATGCATTTACCCTTTTTGAGCGGTACGAAGAAAAACTGAACGAATATAATGGCAGCATGCAGCGCGCGGCGGTGGAACTCGCCAAAGACTGGCGAAAAGACAAGTTCCTGCAAAAGCTCGAAGCACTGCTGATCGTGATGGACAACGAAAATGTGTTGGTGATCTCAGGCCAGGGTGATGTGATCGAGCCTGACGATCATATAGCTACTATAGGCAGCGGGGGATCTTATGCCCTTTCAGCAGCACGCGCGTTAAGTAAACATGCACCGAAGCTGAGTGCTAAAGAGATTGTGAAGGAATCACTGAACATCGCTGCCGATATTGACATTTACACGAATCACAATCTGACCATTCTTGAAATTGAGGACTAATCAGATGATCGAACAAAAGAATTTGACCCCCCAGCAGATTGTCCGGGAACTGGACAAGTACATTGTTGGTCAGAAAGAAGCAAAAAGATCCGTGGCTATTGCTCTGCGGAACCGCTGGAGACGACTCAACTCGGATGAAGAGATCCGGGAGGAGATCGTGCCGAATAACATTCTCATGATCGGGCCTACCGGTGTGGGTAAGACCGAGATCGCCCGAAGGCTTGCCAAACTGGCTATGGCCCCTTTTGTAAAGGTGGAAGCCTCCAAATTCACTGAAGTGGGATACGTGGGACGTGACGTGGAATCCATGATCCGTGACCTGACCGATATCTCGGTGAATATGGTGAAGACGGAAATGCAGGAGCGGGTGAAAGAAAAAGCTGCAGAGGCCGTGGAGAACCGTATTCTGGATATTCTCATTCCCCCGGTAAAGAAAACCGGAGTGGGTTTTACAGGCTCCCAAAGCTCCTCACCCCCCGAATTTGACCCTTCCAAAGCCAGCGACACCGAACTGAATGAGAGAACCCGGGAGCGTTTCCGCGAAAAACTCCGCATCGGGGAACTGGAAGACCGGGAGATCGAAATTCAGGTAAAAACCAATCGCAGCCCCATGATGCAGGT
This sequence comes from Balneola sp., assembly GCA_965267385.1. Taxonomy (GTDB): domain Bacteria; phylum Bacteroidota; class Rhodothermia; order Balneolales; family Balneolaceae; genus Balneola. The sequence goes on along the minus strand of OZ253957.1, from coordinate 816,308 downwards.
CTTTGGACCAGGAGGTATGGAAGAAATGGGTATGAACCTGCAGGAAATGCTGGGAGGCCTCGGCAGGGGCAACAAGTCTAAACGGAAACTGCCCATCAAAGAAGCCCGGGAAGTGCTCCTGGAGGAGGAAGCAGAAAAACTCATCGATCATGATTCTGCGGTTCAGGAAGCCCTGGAAAGAGTTCAGAAACAGGGCATCGTCTTCATTGACGAGATCGATAAGATCGCTGAGCCCTCAACAGGTGCCGGCAAAAGCGGTCCTGATGTAAGCCGCCAGGGAGTACAGCGCGACCTGCTTCCTATCGTGGAAGGTTCCACCGTGAACACCAAACACGGTATCGTTAAGACCGATCATATCCTCTTCATCGGATCAGGTGCCTTTCATGTATCCAAACCTTCAGACATGATCCCTGAACTGCAGGGACGCTTCCCGATACGTGTGGAGCTGGATTCCTTAACCGAAGAGGATTTTTACCGAATTCTCAGCGAACCTAAGAACGCGCTTACCAAGCAGTATCAGGCCATGCTTGATACCGAAGGGGTTACCATCGAGTTCACCGATGAAGCTGTGCGTGACCTGGCCAGAATCGCAGCCGAAGTAAATACCCAGGTCGAGAATATCGGAGCCCGAAGACTGCATACCATCATGTCTTCACTGTTTGATGAGCTCCTGTTTGCCGTGCCCGACGACATCAATTCCGGGAAAATCACGATCGACTCTGATTATGTACACAAGCAGCTGGAAAGCCTGGTTAAGGACAAGGACCTCAGTCATTACATCCTTTAACATTGGCTTACACACCTATATTTGTTACTATCGTTAGTAATGAAACTATTCACTATACTCTCGGTTGAAGTATAGAACACCTTACTTACTGAAGCTTATGTCTATCAAGAAACTTATTGCGCCCAATGTGTTTATAGCGGTCATCCTGATGACCGTCAGCTATTTGGGTCTCGACACGGTTGTGCAGACCAATAATGATGACTCCATCAACATCACCAAGTATGCACAGGCCACCCGAAGCATCATCGCCAATTATTTTGCTGATGCCGATCTCGAGGAGATGTACAAAGCCAGTATTAAGGGGATGGTCAACGCGCTGGAAGATTCAACTCTGGCCATAGACAACACTCCGGTCGATACTACTTTTCAGGATCTGAACATCCAAACCCTCAGGGACTCTTATACCCGCTTTGAGCAGGCATACTTTTATATAAAGAACAACAGCCCTGATGAGGACATGAATCGGCTCACGGAATATGCGATCAGGGGAATGTTTTCGACCCTGGATCCTCACTCTGTGTACATCGAACCTGATGACAGTGAGCGCGTGCAGGAAGAGTTTGCCGGTAAGTTTCAGGGCATTGGCGTACAGTTCAATATCATTCAGGATACCATTACCGTGATTACAGCCATAGCGGGTGGTCCCAGTGATCAGCTGGGAATCCGATCCGGGGACCGCATTGTCAAGATCAACGACAGTACCGCTGTGGGATTCACGAATGATCAGGTACTTCGCAGCCTCAGGGGAGAAAAAGGCTCTGAAGTGGATGTAACCATTGTGCGGCCGGGGGTCAGTGAACCTCTCGACTTCACGATCATCCGCGACGACATCCCTTTGTACACGGTTGATACCTCCTACATGCTGGACGACAAGACAGGATACATAAAGATCAACCGGTTTGCGGCCACTACTCATGATGAGTTTATGCAGGCTACCAAAGAACTAAAAAAGCAGGGCATGGAACGCCTGGTACTGGATCTGCGGGGGAATCCCGGGGGATATCTTGGTCAGGCCGTAGCCATTGCTGAAGAGTTTTTCCCGCGGGGCACTGAGCTGGTATCCACCAAAAGTAAACACAGTCGTTTTAACGGAGATTATTTCTCCCGCAAAAACGGAGAGTTTCTGAACAAACCGGTCATCGTCCTTGTGGATGAAGGGGCCGCCTCCGCCAGCGAGATCGTTTCGGGCGCGTTACAGGACCATGACCGCGCCCTGATCGTGGGAAGAAGAACCTTTGGCAAGGGACTGGTGCAGCAGCAGTATGAGCTGATCGACAAAAGTAACATCCGGGTTACCATTTCCCGGTACTACACCCCTTCCGGACGGCTTATCCAGAAGCCTTTCGTTGAGGGAGGCGGAGAGGAATATGCCTATGAAATATACCGCCGGGACAACAACGCCATGGGTGATGCCATCGAATTCGTGGATGATATTCCCGATTCACTGAAGTTCAAGACCGACGCCGGACGTACGGTGTACGGAGGCGGAGGCATCGTACCCGATTATATCGTTCAGCAAGACACCACCCGTTCGGGCTATGTGATCAACTTTGCCATACGGAAACGGGCTGCTTTCGACTTTGTGCGTAATTACCTGGATGAAAAAGGCGATGAGTTCCGGAAAGAGTGGGAAGATGATTTTGAGCGCTTCCGCAGCGATTTCAGCTGGACGGAAGAAGACATGGCGCAGTTCAAAGCTTCACTCCTCGAAAAAGGCATGGTCATAACCGATGAGGTCAGCGAGCCGGAATTCAAGAACGATTCTCTGTTCATACCCCCGGGGCACTTTGAAGAAGTTTCCTGGATGGCGGAAGGCCGCATGAAAGCCGAGATCGCCCGACAGGTGTGGGATTTGAAAAAATTCTACCCGATCGTTAACGATGTGTTTGACACCACACTCAAAGAAGCCATGAATCTCTGGGATGCCGTGGAGCGCCTGAACGCGCTGGCTAAAGGTGAGCAAACAGCCGGAGTCGGCAACATCGAGGAAGGCTGATAAGAGTTTATTACCATAAAATGAAAAAGCGATGCATACCAAGTGCATCGCTTTTTTTATGAATGCCTGTTCGTTTTAGTCCGGTGAGCCGGATCTTTTCAGCATGCCCTCCGCCGCATATCCACCGGCACCGAGGATGGCGATAGCAAGGCTGGTGAGCAGGAGCATCAGATCGAGCCGCATAGCTCTGAAAGGATTCTCTCCTCCCAGCTTGGTAAGGACAATAGCCACAAGCATGATAAATGCCAGCAACAGGGCGGGTATACGGGCCTTGAAACCTACCAGTACCATGATACCTCCCAAAAACTCAACCAAGGCTACCACCCATGCCATAAACAGCGGCAGCGGAATACCCAGGTTTTCAAAGAAACCTGCGGTTCCATCTATTCCGTTCAGCTTGCCCCAGCCGGCCACGATAAAGATTACGCCGACACCGAGCCGGAGCAGCAACAACGCCAGATCATTATTCTTCATAATTCCTGTATTACTCATAGGACACCTTTATTCTGAATTTATGTTCAGTATCTAACAACTTTTTTCCCCGCTGCCATCGTTCATTATGAGGTGCGGCTATCATTTGGGATAGCGGATGCGCTCCACCATCTCCTGTACATCCTCCGGCGGTTCGGGAAAAAGCATACTTACAAAGATCGCCACCACCAGATTGACCAGCATCCCCAAGGTACCGATACCCTCCGGGGATATCCCGAACCACCAGTATTCGGGGGAGTTATACTCGGGGAAGCCGATCTTAAAAAATACAATGTAGGCAAGGGTAAACAGGAGACCGGCAATCATGCCGGCTACAGCTCCTTCCCTGTTCATTTTCTTATAAAAAATACCCAGTACGATAGCCGGAAAGAAAGAAGCCGCTGCCAATCCGAACGCAATGGCCACTACCTGAGCCACAAAGCCCGGGGGATTGATCCCGAAGTATCCCGCTACGATCACCGCGGCACCTGCGGCCAGGCGCGCATACCGAAGCTCCTGCTTTTCGGTGATGCCCGGATTCAGCTGCTTCTTGATCAGATCGTGGGATACCGAAGTGGAGATCACCAGTAACAGTCCGGCCGCCGTTGACAGTGCCGCTGCCAGTCCGCCTGCTGCAACCAGCGCGGCAACCCACGCAGGAAGCTGCGCGATCTCCGGATTGGCCAAAACCATGATGTCTCGGTCCACATACAGCTCGTTCCTGGTGTCTGTGGGTTCATTATTCAGCAGAGCCTGTCCATACTCACCTCTCACGATCTCAGTTCCGTTTCGCCGAATATCCGGTGCTCCCTGAATGGCCGGACCGGGAGCGTAGGTGATCACCCCGTCTCCGTTCTTATCCACCCAGTTCAGTAATGCCGTTTCTTCCCACGTGTTGAACCAGTCCGGCATTTGTTCATAGGGCTGCTCACTTACCGTCTCGATGAGATTGGTTCGCGCAAACACCGCAATAGCCGGGGCCGTGGTGTACAGTATGGCTATAAAGATCAGTGCATAACCAACGGATATTCTGGCATCCCGGACTCTTGGTACGGTAAAGAAGCGCACGATCACGTGCGGAAGTCCGGCCGTGCCCACCATCAGCGCCACAGTAATAAAGAATACGTCCTGCATACTCTTGGTGCCGCTGGTGTATTCTGCAAAACCCAGTTCGGTGTGCAGCTGATCCAGTTTATCCAGTAAAAACATACCGGAACCATCCGAAACTGTTGAGCCAAAACCGATCTGAGGGACGATGTTCCCGGTGAGCTGGATGGAGATAAAGAATGCAGGTACCATAAAAGCGAAGATCAGAATACAATACTGTGCCACCTGGGTATAAGTGATGCCCTTCATTCCTCCCATCACCGCGTACATGAACACAATGGCCATGCCGATGATGACGCCCCAGAAGATATCAACTTCGAGAAACTTGGAGAAGACGAGCCCCACACCTCTCATTTGCCCGGCCACATAGGTAAATGAAACAAAGAGCGCGCAGATCACCGCTACGGTTCTTGCCACCTGCGAATAATAGCGGTCGCCGATGAAATCAGGAACGGTGAACTTCCCGAATTTCCGGAGATAAGGTGCCAGCAACAGCGCGAGCAGCACATAGCCTCCGGTCCACCCCATCAGATATACCGCACCGTCGTAGCCCATGAAGGAAATGAGTCCTGCCATGGACAGAAATGAGGCAGCAGACATCCAGTCGGCTGCTGTGGCCATCCCGTTGGTCAGTGGATTGACATGAGCCCCTGCGATATAAAACTCACTGGTACTGGCTGCTTTCGACCAAACAGCGATCCCGATGTAAATGGCAAAAGTGATACCGACGATGATATAGGTCCAGATCTGTACATCCATCAGGCGTCCTCCTCATTGACCCCGAAGCGCCGGTCGAGCCGGTTCATCAGATATACATAGGTAAAAATGAGAATCACAAAGGTATAGATCGACCCCTGCTGAGCGAACCAGAAGCCCAGTTTAAATCCACCCATTCTAAATTCATTCAGCCAGGGAGCCATCAGTATCCCGAAGCCATAAGAGACGATGAACCAGATACTGAGCAGTACTCCCAGGTATTGCAGATTTTTCCTCCAGTATCCTTTAAGATCTTTTTCTGACATAAAGCTCGATATTAATCACACCGAGTATGATCAATTTGTACATTTGAAACAAGTTGTAAACCCATTAGCAGACATCGCTTTTTTTTATCACTTTTTCTCCCCGCTAACTTCCTATCTCCTATAGGCTAAGCTTACAATACCAAACAATAAATAACCTGCTATGCGCTTTCTATTATTTCTCCTTCTCGCAGGATGGATACTGCCTGAACCGGTTCAGGCACAGTCTTCCTATCAAAATGAAGTGACTGCCGTCTTTGCGGAAAGTGCACCCACCATTGATGGTTATCTGGATGACGAAATCTGGAGCACCATCCCCCCTATCACTAACTTTATTCAGGTATGGCCCAATGATGGAGAGCCGGCAACCGAAAAAAGCGAAGTCAGGATAGCCTACGACCGGGATCATCTTTATTTCGCCTTTAAATTTTATGACAAAAATCCGGAGTTGATCCGGGCCAAGAACCTGGAACGCGGCGGGCGTAACGACCGGGATGATCATGCATACATCGCATTGGATACCTACCGTGACGGGCGTAACGCCTACCTTTTTGAAATGAATGCGCTGGGAACACAGGACGATGCCACCATTACAGATGAATCCATCTCCATCACCAGCTTTTCATGGGATGCCGTATTCCGAAGTGAAACCGTTATTGACGACGAAGGCTGGTCTTTGGAGGTCTCTATCCCTTTCCGGCAGCTCCGGTTTCCGGATGAGGAAGAGCTTGAGTTCGGGCTGATGCTTTCCCGAACCATCAACCGGAAGAACGAGCGCGTAATGTGGCCCAGGATCGGGCTTGAGTATGGAAATTTCACTGCCCTCGCTGCAGTATCTCAATACGGTGTATTGAAAGGGATCAAGAATGTGAGGCGGGGAAAGAATCTGGAAATCAAGCCCTATGTGATCACCGGAGCTCAGGAGATCCGGCCCGACCTGTCCAGTGAGGATACCGGGGTGGACTACACGGAGGATATCGGAGTGGATATCAAGTATGGACTCAGTTCTAACCTGACCCTTGATCTAACGGTAAATACCGACTTTGCTCAGGTTGAATCGGATAACGTACAGTTAAATCTGACCCGTTTTAATCTCTTCTTCCCGGAAAAGCGGGAGTTCTTCCTGGAGCGTTCCGGATTGTTTGAGCATGGGAATCTGCGTTCTACCCAGACCTTTTTCTCCCGGCGTATTGGCCTTAGCAATCAGATTCTTGCGGGTGCACGAATGACGGGGCAAATTGGCAAATTTTCTGTAGGCGCTCTCAACATTGAGACCGGTTATAAAATGAAAGATTTTCTGGGTAGTCGTTCAGCAAATAATACCGTTATTCGTCTGCGCAACGACCTTTTCCCGCGAGCAACAGCCGGGGCTATCTTTACTAACTATGAGAGAGGTGGGGACTACAACCGGGCTTTGGGTTTTGATACCCAGTACCGATTCGGCAGTTCCAGTTTCTTCAATGCCTGGTTTACGAACGTCTGGGACGATACGCAGGATCTCAACGACGCTGCCGGCCATGCCTCTCTCCGGCTCAGAAACGACACCTACTTCGCACAGGCTTCTTACACGAATGTAGGGCGCAATTACAATCCCGCACTCGGTTTTGTGCGTCGTCGTGATATGAGACAATATGATATCCGCGGAGGGTACACACCACGTGTTTCGTGGGAGAACCTGAGTTCTTTGAATCGTGTCAGTGTATCGGGCCTGTACAACTACATTGAGGGGCAAGACGGCGTGAAACAATCCTCCGAGCTGGAATTTGAAACGGGACTGGAATTCAGCAGCAGAGACCGGGTCAATATTGAGTTTGAGCAGCAGTTCGAGCGGCTCTTTGTTCCTTTTGAAATTCGTCCGGGGGCTTTTATTCCTTCCGGCGACTACACCTTCCCCGGAGTGGGAATTCGTGGAGAAACAGACTCCAGCCGCCGCCTCTTTGGGCATGCCTCTTATTACCGGGGAGACTTCTTCAACGGAACACGAACCCGGTATACCGGAGGATTTGGATTCCGCCAATCCCAGCACCTGACCCTTGAAGGGGGATTCGATCACTCCGTTATCGAGCTTCCGGTAGCCAACGGGGATTTCGAAGCCACTACTCTTTCACTATCAGTGCTGGGGGCCTTCAGCCGTGAACTGTTTACCAAAACCCTCATTCAGTATGACAACTTCTCCCGGAACATTCAGGCCAACCTGAGGGTGGACTGGATCCATACTCCGGGCAGCGACCTCTTCTTTGTGTTCAACACTTCCTATCATCTTACCGGAGATAATGAAGTACTCTTCGATCCCAACAGAGATCTGATCCTGAACAATGAAACCGCCATTATAAAGCTGACCTATCTGATCATGTTATAGGAGTTTTTGGTTCAGGTGGAGCTTAACCTACCGAGCAGTTCAATAAAAAACGGTTTCTCTTCATAGTCTAGATAACCATATTCTTATCAAACTGCTTACTGTTTCGGGGTCTTCCTTCTGTACAAAATGTCCTACCCCGGGCAACGTATGAATTGAAACTCTGTTTTCAATCCATTTCCAGGTATCATTTAAAGTAGCCACTGGAAAAACAGGGTCTTCTAATCCGTGTATAACCAATACCGGACTTTCTATTTTTGGCATAGGACTAAACTGATTTGAAGCTTCTTTTACGGAGGGGATTCTGTAACTCGCTCTGTAATAATTAAACATGGCGTCAAAATCGGAAGCCTTCATTGCTTGGGTGTAAATATCCAACTCACGCTCATCAGAAACAACCATGCGGGCCAGTTCTTCAGCGGTAAAATTCTCAGCTGCATCTTCTGCCATAAACTTTTCAGTATATGCACCAGAATCCGGATTATCTGCCAGATACTGAGTCAGACTAACCGGATGTGGAATATTACACGCAACCAACCCTTTTACCTTTTCCGGAAAGTATGCCGTAGTATACCAAGCTATCGCACCGCCCCAGTCATTAGCTACTAGTATCGCCCCGTCTTCAGAGAAATGATCGATCACCGCAACAACATCGCTCATCAAAAATTGCATTCGGTAATTATATACCCCTCTGGGCTTATCGCTTTTATTATATCCTCTAAGATCAATTGCCACCACCTTGTAATTGCCGGAAAGAATGTCCATCACTTTTCTCCAAGAATACCAGAAATCCGGGAAGCCATGAAGAAATAGAATGAGTTCTCCTTCCCCTTTCTCTACATAATGGATGTTCACTCCCTTATTTTCAACCCAGCCCTCGTTAAATCCCTGAGTAATATCTTGGTATCTATATGGTAGTAAGTCAGCCTGGTTCTGTGCTTGAACTATTGAACTTGACAAAAAAAATGAAATCAGGAAGAGAAATTTATTCATAAGATGTTATAAAAATATCAGTTTTTGTATTTATTAATCTCAGCGTTCAGAATTTCATAAATATTTTCTGCTGCTCCTGTCATTACAAAACGGATAGTTCCATTTTTATCGAGAATCATGTGGGTTGGGTAGAACTCGACGTTCATTTCCGAAATAAAGGGTTCCGAAGAAGGGATGATTTTGTAAGAAAATTCCCTCTTGGCCAAAAACCGGTTCAGTACGTGTTCGCTGTCAAAAGTAAAAGCCAAAAAAACAACTTCTTTATTGTTATGCTCCAGTACCAGCCGGTTTAATTCCGGCATCTCTTTCAAGCAGGGTTTACACCCGGCAAACCAAAAATTAATCACTACTATTTTCCCCCTTAGTTCTTCAAAACTGGAGTTAGTTCCCTTCAGATCCCTGAAGCTGTATGACACAGACTTACCTATCCATGCATTTTGATACTCTTTCTTTGCATTGCCAAGAAGCTGGTTCAGCTGCTCTGGGGTTTTCTTCTCATACTGATTGAAGCTCTCAAATATTGAAGGTGGCACTTCCTGATGATCAATTCTTATGGCCTTCAGGATATCCCCATTGGGTGTGGTTACTTCAAGTATGGTACCTTTCTCGCTTGAAATAAAAGATGGAGACACATACGAAGGAAGTTCTTCAGTAACCCAAATTACAGCTAATCCCTTTTCTGTAGACACCTGGATCTCCCGCACTTCATAGCCCAGAATTCTTTTGGTTTCTCCCGTAGCTATGCCTTCATAATTCCACAATTCAACACTGGTTGCGATCTTATCACCAACCTGATTCGCTCTGAATGTGTAGAATGAATATTTCTCTACTCCACTATCATCCAGGTAGTAATTTTTAAATTCACCTAATACTTTCGGGTTGTTCTTTAGTACTTCCGTAATATGCTTTGTTCCTGCAAAGTAAACCTTCATCCCCATTTTCTGATACTCAGGCACATTATCGGGCAGTTTTTCCAATCCCATCTTTGATAGTCTTGCCTTGATGTTAATTGCGTATTCATATTCAATGACACCCTCTGTTATGTCTGACTTACTAACATCCATGAAGTTACCGCTCTGATAAACCAACGAACTCTGACCTAATAAGACACCGAGCAGCGTTCCATAAAAAAAAGAAATAGCTTTCATTGTCTGTTGATTATATCTATTAGTCTTTCATACTCAACGGCTCTTGAGTTTGTTGAATCCACAATCAATGCCTTCTTAAAATTTTTCCTGGCCCGATCAGTGTCTTTTAAAAAAATGTCTGTAATTCCAAGTTGATTGAATACAATATCTGACTTGCCAAACAACGCGCCCTTCAATTCAAATATTTGCCTTGCATCTTCAAACATCTGCCATTCATTGAGAGTAGATCCGATGGTGGAAAGTTTTCCTGAACTAATCTCTTCACTGTTATACAAATTGTTAATCTTTTTTAACCCTGCATCGATACCGGATTCTTTAATTATGTCCAGAACGATCTTATCTGTGTCGGTAGCTTGGGCATCTTCATACCGGGCTTGATAATCTGGTCTTCGACAATGAATATCTACCTCCAACTCCACTTCATCAGATAGCTGAGTTAACCCGTTTTCCATAACTGAGCTCCAGAAATCTCCCCCAAAAATTTCAAAATCCTGTCTGTTTATGGTGGTAGTACCGGAAAAATCTACCTGTTCATTCTTTGCCCAATCCCTGGTTATAGATGTTGGCTTATCGAAATTAATCGTTATTTGTTTTGTAATACCTTTGATGGTGAGGTTCCCAAGCATATCAAAAGAACCATCTTCAAAAACTACTATTTCTGAACTTTGGAACTTCGCATACGGATATTTGGCCGCATTGAACCAGCTTCCTTCTTTTTTCAAGTCTTCATCCCTGGTAGCATCGCCAGTGTTAATACTATTAACATCAATGAACAGTGTTACAGATAGTGAACCAAGGTTCTCAGGATCATAAAAAGCAGTCCCATCAAAGGAATTGAATCGGCCCCGAACTGGACTAAAACCGAAATATTTTATTCTAAACCCCACATATGAATGTTGATGATCTATGAGGTAGTCTTTCCCAATTAATGAGCTTTGGAAATCCCTCCGACTTTCCTGGGGTACAACCAGCTTCTCGTTTTGAGGATTTTCTTTGTCCTTAGAGCAAGAAAGCACTAGCAAGAAAGGTATTAACAGATGCCACAAGCGCAAATCAAATACTTCTTTCCAGCTCCGCTGGGATTTTTTAAGGATACATTGAACTAATATCATCTTGTTTGCACCCCGTTTTATTCCTTTTTGTACCCATAAAGAAACCTCAACCCTTTCATATAGGTATTTACTATCGCTGTACTATGAGGTTCATCCGTGATTATTTCGCTTCTGAAATTGGCTGAAGGAATTCTCAATGCGAAATAATCCCTCAGATATCCAAAACTTGTTAACTGGTCCCCGACCTCGTTCTCTCCTACTGTGAGAAAAATAGCCTCCCCCTTTTCCCACTTTCTTTTATTGTTTTCTCTTAGCTCTTTTAATAAACTGAAGTCATGCACCCATAAGGACGGGCTGCCTATGACGTAGTATTTAAAAAATCCAGGTTCATTTAAATAGGCATATGTTGCGAATAACCCTCCATAGGAATGACCCGCAATCCCCATTTTTTTGTGATCGGTGTTTACCCGGCTTTTTATTTCCTTGGTAAGTTCATTTTTCAAAAAGTTCAGAAATTTATCTGCCTCACCGGCTCCCAACCCTTGTTTAATCCTACCCACTGAGGAATCATTTTCTGGGGGGATAAAATCACGCTGTCGGTTGGTAAAAAAAGCTTCCCAACCTCCACTCCCGGTGATACCAACCAGAATCAAAGGGGTTAACAGATTCGAGAACTCAAGCAACCCTTTAATATTATTCATGAGGCCGGAATAAGCGAGCCAGTCAAGACAATATAACACCGGATAACTGATTCCCGGGTCATAATTGCTTGGTAGAACGATCTGGATATTATACTCTCTGTCTGCTTCTTTTGAATTAATCGTAAAATTCAATTCTGGAGATTGCGCAAAGATGTTAATTGGTGGATAAAGAAAAACTACGACCAGGGCGAGATTTCGGAAAAAATATATTTTCGCTTTAGACCATTTCATTTACTTGACCTCAGGTTATCATTAATTACATTGGCAAAAGCAACCCTATCGTAATACTGAATGACCTTTCGACGAATATTCTGATCTTTAATCAAGATTAAATAGCCACCTTCCTTCATGGCAAGAAATGTGAATTTTCTGGACTCACACTGGAGGAAACTCCCAAACGAGGAAGCTTCATGAGCTACGGTATCGATTCGATTCCTTATCATTGCTGATATCCATCATGAGTGTATCTTCCACCTCTGATTTTCTTTTGTTTTTCCTTACAGACTTCTAGCGAGTAGGCCATAACGATTCCCCAAAAGACCACAAAAAACTCAAACATAAACCTCCATGACATACTCTTGATTTTTTGACGTCGGGTTCTCAGCATGTTTCACTGTCCACTTTTCTCTATGACCGGAAGCTCAATGCTACTGGGGTAGACAGGTGACATATGGATAGACTGTGCTCTTCTTAAGAATTTCTTCGTAGTCAACGGATTTTCACCTGTACCGGGATTCAAGGAATATTTTGGGAAATTACTTCCGGAAATCTCAACCCTGATCTTTGAACCCAATGATAATCTGTGACTCAAATAACCCATGTCAATAGTGATTTGGACGACATCATTCTCATTATATGTTGAGGGAATTTTATATGACTTCGCAGTACTTAAGCGCTTAATACCTTCCTGCATTATGTTTGCAGAACCATCAGGCTTTACTTCGACTATTTTAGCTGTAAAGTCAGCGTCTTTACTTGTCGTTGATACATACAGATTCGCTTTTATTTTACCCAGGATACGTAGCTCTTCAGATAATGGAGCAGATGTATAGACCAATACATCCTTTCTTTTCTCAACTTCATTCTGATCCCTTATTCCAAGTTGGTCGTTAAAAACCGGAAAATGAAAGTTTGCTCCGCCTTTTGTAGGTACTGGATTATCCGGATCAAAAGTAAACGTATCTTCCGCATGAGTCTCCGATGACTTTAAGACAAGTTGTCCATCACCAGCTATACTGTTAGCCCCCTTTTTTGATGTCAAATACCAGCTTCGTGTTTCTGTGTCCGGCCACTTTTCAAAATCAAACCATTGGTTAGACCCAACTTCAAAAATTCTTACTGGAGGAAACTGTCTGGGATTCGTCGCATTGTCTTTCAGATATGGATCAAAAAAATCCATCGCGTCATTATAATGAGCTACAGCACCTACTTGTACAATGTCACCAAAGTCTATATCCCCAACTACTGAAATGCCATTTTTTAAAGCATCGTGAACCCAGGGACCTACAATCAATATCTGATTTATTTTTTTCTGCCTTGCCCGTTGGCCGTTTGTAATCTGGAAATATCCATCCAGATGAGAAGTTGCAATAAAATCGTACCAGCCGGTTATGTGCAGAACCGGGATGTCAACTTTCTCCGGGTTATGCATATTGATGACTTCCCAATAGTCATCTAATACTTGGTGATTGAGGACATAATTCCAGAATAATCCTTCATAGTTTACGCTCTCAATCGCACTATCAAGTGGCAGCATTTCAACCAATTCTTCAAATCCCAGTCCTCCTTCATATGGGGGGCGATTCACAGTTTTGTTATTCGTAAACCCAATAGTCCAAGGAAGCAAAGATGTGTTATGAAATGCGCCACCCGGAAAAACTACTGTATACATATTCATAGGGCCTGAATTATTCACGATAGCTTTTAGTGAAGGATGACCTGAAGCAGCTAGTTGCATAGCCAGATACCCCGAATAGGAGGAACCCAAAAACCCGATTTTGCCATTTGACCACTCTTGTTCGGAAATCCAATCTAAAGTTTCTAACCCATCCAGTCTTTCATCTATCCATGCCCTAAAAACACCAGATGAATTAAATTTTCCTCGTACGTCCTGGACTACGTAGGCATACCCCCTGGCATTAAAAATATGAGCATGACGCCCTCTCGATTCCTTACCATAAGGGGTTCTCATCAATATGATAGGAAATGGGCCTTTACCTGCAGGCAGATATACATCTGTAGCAAGAGTGGCTCCGTCACTTGTACGTATCGTCACATCTTTGAAGACCTTTTGGCCCAGAATAACACCGGAAAATCCTGCTATGATTAAAAGGAGTGGAACGGCGACCCTCAATTTCTGAAGTAGGTAATTCATTTTAATCATCATTCACTTTTTTACACTCTATCTTCCAGGTTTCCAGTGTAAAATTTTCGGAAGGTGTGGTCCATGCTCCGATCCAATCGAAAGATTTTTCAGAAATATTATGAAAACGGATCTTGTAGAAACCGTCGGTTCCGTTAGGGGCTTTTTGTGATCGGTACAAAACAATCTCATCATTCTTCATCCCACCTTCCCAGACTGCCAATACAGGGGTGGGAGCTTTAGAAGTAAAGTAATGTACATACCATTTATCCAGAATTGGATCATATTGACGGATACTTCCGGTATGCCCATCATCTGATTTGAGCGTCTCATCATGAACTGCAGTACCATTCATGATATATTTGAACGTCCAGTACATATCAACCGGTGCTGCCCAATTACCGTCCTGTTTTTTACTGTACGATTTACACCTAGACCGTCCTATCAAAAGGGCATAATCACCTGTACTGGGTGGGGCATCGGGATTGAGTTTTCCATAAGGTTGTTTTTCTGATGCCGCATATTTATAGACCTTCTGTGCCGGGACTGCATAACTAATGGTTAAGAATGAGACGAATACTATTATCTTCTTCATAGGTTGAACTAATTATTGATTGAAAAATAGCCGCTAACGGAAAGAAACTCTTCCGGATTTTCCATACCCAAAATCTCAACTAAAGCTCTGTTTTTGTTTTGCACTTTATCATAATGAGATTTGCATATCTGATACCCAATGGCATAGCCTAACAGAGGGGGTATTTCTTTGTTATTAACTGTATCCCACAGCCAGTACGATTTGTTTTGTTGAACAAGATCTGTTTTGAATTTTTTCCTGAGTCTTGCTTCATGTTCACTCAGATATTCCAGAGCAGCTGACTGTGTGATTTCCCCTGTAATTAACTGAGTGATTAATTCAGCACCACCTTCCCGCAAAATGAGGCCCAGCATGTTATTCTCTTGTCTGTACAGCGCACTGTATTTTTCATAACCCAAAGCTAAAACCTGTTGAAAATGGGTGAGCTCGTGTACTATAAAATGCAACATCCTATCCTCCCTGCTGACAATTCTTGTAATTGTAACAAGCTGGCCTACAGCTGAAGCCTGAGCAATACCACGATTCGCCCCAACCAAGAGGTAGGTTGGGGGAAACATGGCAGTAGGGAGCGTAGCTTTATATTTAAACAACGTTTCCCGGTATCTGTTCTCAAAGCTTTTAATACCTGCTATAAAGAGGCGTATGTGTTCATAATCAGTTGGATTATTTTTTATGGCGTCCCTTAGTATCTCAGGGGTAAGCGAGTGCCTGTTAATGTACTCAGTTAAGCCGGGACTGGCTTTACTGAAATAGTACTCCTGTAGAATCCTTATGGTATCAACGGAACTATCCAACTTTGAGAAAGCTGTTATAAAGTTTTCAACATCAGAGTATATGAGTTGTGCTTCAAGAGGGTTTGTGGGATAATTTGGTTGCGCTGATAGCACACCGGTGGAGACACTTATAATTGCTGTGATAATTATGAATCGCATACATTTGTTCATTTATTCAACACCATCATATCAAAAAGATTAGCTTAATATTGTCGTTTGATGGCTTTTTGAAGCTAGCTGAACAATTATTGAAGTGTGCCGGGGTGCTTTTAATCGAAGTAGGGAATAAAATTTCTTTTATTCATAGATAAACAGACAAGTATTCAGTAAATGATTATTGCTCAAAAACGCATTGTTTCCTTTGGTTGTCTTGTCATAGTCACAGGCATTTCTCTGATATTATTAGAGTCTATGACAGATTATTATGATTTACGTTATATCCAGATTACAACCGGTCTGATAACTCCGGAAGTCTATTCTATCATCGTATATAATTTGTATAACTGGCTCCCCTGGATGGTACTTTCCTTTTATTTCTATCCCGAAAGTTCACTTCTGAATGCATTACAATTCGGTAAAAAAAAGATTACTCTGCTTCTATTAAAATTTGTTCTTTTTCTCACAGCTGTACCCTTCCTGGCGTCGATCATGCTTAACTTTAGTGGAATGTCCAGAGGTATCCCTGGCATTTGGTCTGACTTTGTTTACTCTGGTATAAGTAATTTGTACAAGTATCTGCTAGGAATTGTACTCGTTTTGATATTCACACTCCTTTTTGAGTTTAAAAAGAATTTCAAACGGTTCGCAGAGTCTGTGAATAAATTCAAAGAAGAGAGAGATAAGATCATAGAAAAACTCAACAGTGAGGATAAATCTGAAGCTACTATTTCAGTAAAGATTGGGAACCAGATTAAGGTCATTAAATTATCCGATGTAATCTGGTTTGAATCGGAAAACTATTATGTCTGGATTAATCTGCCTGGAGGTAAAAGATTCCTGATAAGAGAAAGTATCAAATCACTCGAGAAGACTTTACCTGACAATTTTTTACGAATTGACCGGGGTGTGATCATCAACCTGAACGAGTTGGATAAGGTTTATTCAGAAGATGGCAAATATTTTAGTGTTCTAAATACCGGAGACACTCATAAAGTTGCAAGATCCAGGATTCCTTCTCTACGGAAAAAGGTAAGAACCGGCATTAATTAAAAAACCCCGACCGGCATTCAGCCGGTCAGGGTTTATCCTGTTCTCCATGAAAGAAAACTTATTCAGCTGTCATTACGAGGAGTCTAAAACTAAAAGTAGGTCTTAGATTCTTATCGACGAAGCAATCTCCAATTAATTAAAGCAGATTGCTTCGGGTTGAGGCAAGCCAACAACCCTCGCAATGACTAAACTTCAACTACAACCTGACGTTGAACCGCAGGTAATGCACTTCATACAGGTACCATTTCGTACCATGGTCATGCTGCCGCATTCGGGGCAGGCGTCGCCTGTATATCCTAATTGCTTGGCCTTCTCGTAATCGCTTTCGTAACTGGACGATACTTTGGCTTCGGCTCGGGCCGCATTGGCGGTGGCTTCTTCAACCGAAACCGGAGCGGGCTCGGGCGCAGCCACCGGCGTTTCCGGAGCTTTGGCGGTGGTGGTCGTCTCCACTACTTCACCGCCCGGTGTGGGACGCAGATTACGAGTGGTGATCTCTTCCGCGGGTACATGGGCCAGGTCTTCACGGCCCAGGTAGGTCACAGCCAGCTCACGGAAGATGTAGTCGATAACCGAAGTACTCATCTTCACGTGCGGGTTCCCGTTCACCATTCCGCTTGGCTCAAACTTGGTGAATACGAACGCATCCACAAATTCTTCCAGAGGTACACCATGCTGCAGACCCAGCGAGATGGATATCGCAAAGCAGTTCAGCAGGCTTCGGAAAGCGGCCCCTTCGCGATGCATATCGATGAAGATCTCACCAAGCTGTCCGTTTTCGTACTCACCCGTGCGCAGATACACACTTTGTCCGCCGATCTTTACTTTCTGGGTGTATCCTTCACGACGGAACGGAAGGCGCTGTCGGCGGGCCACATATTTGTGAATGATACGCTCGGCAACTTCCACCACTTTGTCCTGTGCAGCCGTGGTAGGCGCATCAGAAGGCGCTTCCTCTTCCTCATCCAGTTCTTCCAGTACATCAGCCAGGCTGTTCAGCGGCTGGCTTAGCTTGGAACCATCACGATAGAGGGCGTTGGCCTTCAGCATCATCTCCCATGACAGCATGTAGGCATCCTTCATATCTTCGATGGTTGCTTCATTCGGAAGGTTGATGGTCTTGGAGATCGCCCCTGAAAGGAAAGGCTGCGCGGCAGCCATCATTCGAATATGGCCTTCCGCGGAGATGTAACGCGTTCCGATACGCCCGCACTTATTTGCACAATCAAACACCGGCAGATGCTCTTCTTTCAGATAAGGAGCCCCTTCCACAGTCATGGTTCCGCATACATAGTCATTGGCCTCCTGGATCTGCTCACGGCTGTAGCCCAGATGACGAAGCATGTCAAAGGCCGGGTCGCCCAGCTGCTCTTCGGTAATATCCAATACATCCTTGCAGAAATCTTCGCCCAGCGTCCACTGGTTAAAGGCAAACTTGATATCGAAACTGCTTGGCAGGGCTGCTTCCACTGCTTCCAGTTTTTCATCGGTAAAGCCTTTTTCCTTGAGGGTTTCCGGGTTGATATGCGGACAGCCCTCAAGGGTAGCGGCCCCTTTGGCATAGTCAATGATCGCCTTGGATTCTTTGGCACTGTAACCGAGGGTCTTGAGCGCCTTGGGCACACTCTGGTTGATGATCTTGAAGTACCCGCCACCGGCCAGTTTCTTGAACTTCACCAGGGCAAAATCCGGCTCAATACCGGTGGTATCGCAATCCATCACCAAGCCAATGGTTCCGGTTGGGGCGATCACGGTCACCTGCGCGTTGCGGTATCCGTTTTTCTCACCCAGTTCAACCGCACGATCTGAATTCTCGCGGGCCGCCTTTACCAGGTAATCCGGACAGATCGAGGCATCGATCCCCATGGGCTTTACGGTGAGGCCTTCATAATCTTCAGGGTCCGCATTGTAGGCGGCACGCCGGTGGTTACGCAGTACCCGAAGCATATGCTCTTTATTGCGCTCATACCCTTCAAAAGCACCCAGTTCGCCCGCCATTTCGGCACTGGTCTCATACGCCTGCATATGCATAATGGCGGTAATGGCTCCGGCAATGGCCGCGCCTTCTTTACTGTCATAAGGGATTCCCTGTACCATCAGAGCGGCTCCGATATTGGCGTATCCGAGACCCAGCGTTCTGAACACATAAGAAAGCTCCGCTATCTCTTTGGATGGGAACTGGGCCATCAGTACGGAAATCTCCAGTACGGTGGTCCAGATGCGGGAGGCGTACCGGATCGATTCCACATCGAAAGTGGTGCAGTCCTCATCCTTGAAATACTTCATCAGATTCAGTGAGGCCAGGTTACATGCCGTATTATCCAGGAACATGTACTCCGAGCAAGGGTTACTTGCTTTAATCTCCCCGTCTTCCGGACAGGTATGCCATTCATTGATGGTATCGTGATACTGAGTGCCGGGATCGGCGGAAGCCCAGGCGGCGTATCCGATCTGGTCCCAAAGCTCGTTCGCGTCGAGTGTCTTACAAGGTTCCGGCTCACGGCCTTCTTTCTCGGCTTTGGCCTTTTCGGTTCGGTGGTACAGATTCCAGCTTCCACCTTCTTTCACCGCCTGCATAAAAGCATTCGGAACCCGAACCGAGTTGTTGGAATTCTGCCCCGCGACGGTTGCATAGGCTTCCGAATTCCAGTCGGTATCGTAGGTATCAAATTCAATGTCGGTCACGCCCTGCGCGGCCAGCTGAATCACACGCTCAATATAGTTAAGCGGTACACGGTCTCTTTTGGCCTGGCGAATCACTTTACCCAGTTCCTTGTTCTTGAGCGGGTCGCGGCTTACCGCACCGTTGAATGTGCGCCCTTCAATTTCCACCGGAGTATGGCACAGCCGGATGATGTCTTTCAGGTGCTTTTCGGTGATCTTGGAACCGGCAACAAGGGCGGCTACCTTTTGCTCTTCCTTCACCTTCCAGTTGATGTACTGCTCAATATCCGGGTGATCCAGGTCCAGCGTCACCATCTTGGCGGCCCGCCGTGTCGTACCGCCTGACTTGATCGCACCGGCCGCCCGGTCACCGATCTTCAGGAAACTCATGAGGCCGGAAGACTTGCCTCCTCCGCTTAGCGGTTCATTCTCACCGCGAATGTTGGAGAAGTTGGAGCCGGTACCCGAACCGTATTTAAAGAGGCGGGCTTCCCGGACCCACAGATCCATGATCCCTCCTTCGTTCACCAGATCATCGTCAATACTCTGGATAAAGCATGCATGAGGCTGCGGATGGGTATAGGAGTCTTTCGACTTGGTCAGCTTGCCGGTCTTAGGATCCACATAATAGTGGCCCTGCGCGGGACCGTTGATGCCGTACGCCCAGTTCAGCCCGGTGTTGAACCACTGAGGACTGTTGGGAGCGGCCATTTGATTGGCGAGCATATAGCACAGCTCATCATAAAAGACCCTGGCGTCCTCTTCCGAGTCAAAGTAATCGTGCTTCCATCCCCAGTAAGTCCAGCAGCCTGCCAGCCGGTTGAATACCTGACGGCTGTCCACTTCATGAGTGTACCGCTCACTTTCATCCAGTTCTTTCAGTGCTTTGGTGTCGGGCTCGGATCTCTGCAGCCACTTAGGAACGCCTTTCTCCGGTACTTTTTTCAACTTTACCGGAACCCCGGCTTTTCGGAAGTATTTCTGCGCAATTATATCGGTAGCCACCTGCGACCAGCTTTCCGGAACCTGAACATTTTCCATATGGAAAACTTGTGAACCATCCGGATTCTTGATCTCGGAAGTTCTGGAAACAAACTTCATCGTGTCGTAGGGGGTCTTCCAGTCAGATTTAGTATAAAAGCGCGAAAATTTCATAGATGTACTCCTTAGTACCGTTAGTATTCATTGTCTTCAAGGGAGGGAGTTTCACCAGATCCCGGAGCTGATTCTCCTTTAGAAGTGCAAACAAATATAGACGAGCAACCCGGTGTGGGCAAGAAAAAAATCAATTACTTTTCCACAAATTCACATACTTATCCACACTTGGTTATCCGACTGATTTCCAGTTCAAAGAATTGAAATATAAATATACTTAAATATGATTTTTACTTATACAACCCAACTGGTCAAAGTGCTTTTTATTAACAAATAAAGCCTGTTTTTAAACATTTTTTGGCAATTCTTAAATCCGGAAGTTTTCCACATCATATATTTAAATCTCAATCATTATATAATTATTTTTTTTAACATAATGGATTTTAATATTCACTGACCGGCAAGATTAATCGGAATAAAATTTTTATATTTTTTAATTCATTTTAAATGTAAATATTTCGCTTTTTGATATTGCCCGATGCCTTTTTGTAAAAACCCCGCCCGCCCTGAAGAACCGGTAATTATGAAATTCAACTATAGATTGGGTTGAATTTAGTCCCGGGGATAAATCCTCATTCGGTTTCATGTTTTTCTACCGCCCAGGGACCTGCGCGTTTTCTAATATTTATAGCCCGGCAATGTGGATAACTTTCTGAAAAACGCCCTCCCGCATATAGAGCCACCGATCAAACCCAGGATGATTGTAATTCCCCAACCATCGGCAGAGCTGGCCACCTCCATCTGTTATCAGGGAAGTGCGACCACGGTTAACCGGGTGCTGCATCGTCCCGGGAATGCTCATTCGGAGATCCTCCTTTGAATAGCTACATTAGAAACCACACAGACCCGGTCTTATGGAAATTACTTTTTTCATATCCACAACAACCCCGAAGCTGATGCCCTTAAAAGCTTGCCTGATTTTCTTTCTTTTGCCGGCCCTTCATCCGGATCAGGGCTTTGCTCAGGATACTTTACGGATCCCGGTTACCGACTTCGACCCTGATCAACTGGGTCAGCCGGAGGGGGAGACATCAACATGGGATGTTCTTACCCTCCCCAAAAGAGATGCCACTGAGTATGAACGCCTCCTTTTGGATGGCGAAGAGGTCATACGGGCGGTTAGTACGGGCAGCGCCTCAGGCCTGGTATATAAAGTGGATATTGACCCTTATGAATATCCGATCATTGAATGGAGATGGAAGGTGGAGGGTGTCCTGAAGGACGGAGACCTCCGGTCCAAGAAGGGAGATGACTATCCCGCAAGGATCTATATCACTTTTGATTATGACAAAAGAAATCTAAGTCTGCCCGATCGGGTGAAGTACGGCTTTATCCGCACCTTCACCAAATATAATATCCCTCTTAGGGCCATTAATTACATCTGGGCGAATAAGGCTGAAAAAGGTACCATCGCTCCCAATGCCTATACCGACTGGGTGTATATGATCGCTGTTGAATCCGGTAATGCTAATGCCGGACAATGGATCCTTCACACTCAGAACATCATTGATGACTACAAAAAAGCTTTTGGAGAAGACCCTCCCCGAATTAACGGCGTAGCCATTATGACCGATTCCGATGATACCAAAGGTTCGGCTACAGCCTATTACGGCGATATCATTTTCAGGAAAGAATAGCCCGCTCTCCGCGGTACTTACCGAAGTAGTGTGTCTGGGAGCCTGGCTTGTGTAGGGTAGCAACGAAGTTATTTTTTAAACTGAATGCACCCATTAATAGAGAAGGAATGTCTAACGGCTGGTATTTTGTACTATTTCTTGGCTTTTATCTAAGAGTAGCGCATTGTTATACTGCGTACTTGCTTTTTATGGTAAATAAGCCTTCAATTGATTTTTCTTAAGATCAATGTATGATTATCACCAGCTTCAAAGTCAACTATTTCACCATAATCATCTGCAAAATTAATTTGCCCCCTGTCATTACTACCCCATCCAAAAACTTTTCCATTTCTATCAATGGCAACATTATGATATCGACCTGCATCAATTCTAATTATGTCAGTAAGTTCTTCTGGTATATCTAGTTGCCCACAACAATTATCTCCCCAAGCATATACAGTACCATCAGAACTTAAGGCAATTGCATGCCTTCCACCAACCGATACATCTACTATATCAACTAACCCAGATGGTATATTATTTATATCCTCACGCTCCCCCCAACCAACCAATGTTCCATCATTTTTTAAAGCAATAGTATTATCAAACATGGTAGATATTTTTTTTACATTTTGTAGATCTGATGGATAGTTTAGCTGATTTTGTGAATTATCCCCCCATCCAATCAATGTCCCATCATTTTTTAATGCTATTACAAATTTACCTCCAGTTTGAACATAATCAATATTAGAAATATTATTGGGGATATTTAATACTTCTTGTGCTATGTCACTTTCATTATATCCCCATGCTACTAAACTTCCATCAGTTAACAAAGCAAAGACATTTAAATACGAAGTTGATATCATCTTTACATTATTTAAATTCTCAGGGATAACAAAATCAAAATCATAATAATCATTTTCCCATTGTATTACTCTACCCTCATGAGTGATACCTGCAGTAACGATTGAAAAATTGCTTTCATTTAGATCGATTTCTTTCAGTAGACTAGAATTATAATTTGGTAAAGAAAATCCTAATGGGTCACCTATTGCAACTATTTCACTCAGAAAAGGATAGGTTCTATTTGAATATTGTTCGCTATACCCAATTCCAAAATCATTTTTTGCATATGCACGGTAATAATACTGCTCATCATTTTTTAAATTATTAAAAATTATTTGTTGGGGTTCATAACTTACATTTACATTTTTACATTCATATTGATTATTAGGAAATTTTATTTGTGAAATACAAACCCCCATATCGATTACTTCACTTTTACCGCTATCAACTAAATTAAAAGTTATAGTAAATTTTTTATCAGTTTTTGATACTAAATCAATAATTCCAATTGTTGGGTTTGTTACAAAATTGGCTTTAATATTTAATTGATAATTAATTCTAACTGAGATTGGATTCTCTACAGAATTGTAATCTAAACTCCAATTTTTAAAATACCACCCAGAATCAGGAATTGCATTTAGTTCAACTTCTGTACCAAGAGAATAGGAACTAGTGTCACCGGAAATGACTTCTTCCTCAACTCTTCCTAAGCCTATTATTTCAATTTCTAGTGGGTAGGTCCTCTTAACAAAATGAGCGGTAATACTTTTTGAGTCATTTATATCCACTACTTCATTTGGATTCTGGCCATTCAAATCACCTTCCCAGTGATCAAACTTCCATCCTGAATCGGGCTCAGCACTTAACAATACCTGAGTGCCATCCTCATAACTTGTGCTTTTTGTCCTGTAAATAGACTCTATTACTGTTCCTTCACCAACCGTTTCAACAGTCAAGTCGTACTCACTTTTTTCAAAAACAGCTAAAAGAGCTTCATCATCATTAACTGTTAATGAAAGGGGGTTATCTGTTCCTTCCTGCGTTCCTTTCCATTCTACAAAGTGCCAACCACTATTTGGTGTTGCCAAAATCTCTACTTCTGAACCCACTTCGACTTCTCGATTTGAGAAAGGCAAAGTTCCACTTCCCTCTGGAACGGCTTTAACGGAGATGCCGAGAAATGAAACATCTTCAGAGGAAGTTGATTTACTACAACTAATAATTAGCAGTAATAATGGTGTAAGAATAACTGTAAAATATTTAAATTTGCTCATGATCTTAATACCTGCAACGTACTGAGTAATTCCATTGTGTGTCGTTATCAACACCAGTAACAATCACCCTAAATTGATTGTTAGATGACTTAGTAAATATTCCAAATTCTTCATCATTGCCAGGACTAGTTACACCACCAGGATAATTTGAGTCTCCATCATATTCACTATCACCCCGCCATCCGGAATCGAATCTTGAATTACCATTAGGATATTCAACAACAAATTTGTCTGGAATAGATATTGCATCAAATCGAATATCAAATACAGCTCCACTTGGAATTTCATCAATATTCCAATTATCGACAGTAACTCCATATCCTCCTGATTGTGATACACTCCACTCTTCACATACATTCAAGTCAAGTACCCGCTCATCTGCATCGGGAGTAGTGAAAGAGCGCTGGTTACCATATCCTGTCCCGGCACTATTCCTTGCATAAGCCCTTACATAATAGGTAGTATTAGGATTAAGGCCAGTCATTGTTTCGGTAAAACTACCAGAGCCAGAGCCCCCACTTTCACAATTGTCATTTAAGTCAGGACTGGTATTTGTGCTCCAACATATACCTTTTGAAGTTATTGAACCACCTCCTGTACTTGTTATACTTCCACCAGAAATAGCCGTTGTTGCAGTTATTGACTGAATGGTATTAGTTGAAACGACTGGTTTAGTATTACCTTTCAATGTCGTAAAAAATAAAAAATCACCCCAACCAATGCCTTCTTTTGTTCTTAAGAAACTACGAACATAGTAGCTTGACCCTTCTATTAAGTAACCAATTTTAACCTCAAACTTATCCTCATTTAGTGAGGAAGAATAATGACAACCTAAAGGGTCATCTTCGGTCCATATATATAAACAAGCTCCATAACCTTTTAAGAACGGGTTTTTTAAATAACTTCGGCCAAGATCTGTAGTTTCAACATCAGCCCCTCCCGTACTGATTATTTTTCCAGAAATAATGGCTGAATTAGTTGTAATATCTTTAACCTGAGCAGTTTTAATTACCGGTATAGTTGGAGGCAAAGTCTGAAATGATTGTTCATTCCCATATGCTACCCCTGAATTATTTTTAGCATATGCGCGGACATAATAATCAGTGGAACCAGTTAGACCATTAATTATGGAACTAAATTGATCACTTCGATCTCCAGTAATACAACTATCTAAAAGATTTGGATAACGCTCAACACCCCAACATATGCCTTGTTCAATTATTTCACTTGACCCCCCATAAAGTATCGAGCCACCCGTTACTGCGCTATCCGGTCCAATATTTGTTACTTCAAGTGTTGAAAGTTCAGGAGAACCGGTATATCCCGCTTCATAAAGCAACCATTTTCTATTGTATAGATTAGGGATTTTGTATTCTGCTTTTAAAAACTTAAACAATTTAAATTTTACGCCAGCAGAAGATTCAATTCCTCCATATATTTGTAGTTTTGGTTCACGAAACAAGTCTACTGATACCTCTCCATAACCTTCAGCGGCAAAATAGGGGCCAGTTATTCCATAAATAAATAAATTAAAATGTGGCCCTAAATACCCTTTCAAGGAAGCGTTAGCTTCAAAATTTGGCGGATCTGCTTCAAAATTTGAATCAAAATTCACAATCGGTGCCCATTGCCCATTTCTATATTCTATTCCTCCTTTTGAATATACATTCGCTCTAACTTGTGATTTTATACCAATATTGGCTTCTCCTTTAACACCAACCACAATTTCAAATACTGGAGTAATGACAATAGGCCCAATTGGTATTGGCTGTAACCATTTCTTTAAGATTATCTTTGAGGTTTTCTTTTTAAAATCTTCGCTAAAACCTGCAATAATTTCTATTGTATTTTCAATATCATTAGATAATGCAAACCTAAGCCAGTTTAACTGGGCTCGCTGAATTTTAATCCTAAAATCAATTTCAGGACTCATTTTGATTTCGCCTTTTAACTTTATTTGATCTCCCTTAGTTAAAGTATCCTTGTCGCTATCATAAACAACTTGATCAAATTCTATCCGAAAGAAACCATTAATTTGTTTATAGCGAGAAGGAGGCAGAACTTCATGTATCCCCATTTCTGGAACGATATATTCAATTTTTTGTATAGAATTCGACGCTAAGGATTCATTATATGACAGTTCAAGTTCATTAAACGCATCTTCTAGGGTTGCCTGTTCGGTTTCTAAAACTACTCTATTTCCCGAGACTTGCTTTGAGCTCACCCTTCTTAAAAAGCCATTTGGTGTACGCGCCGATATTCCAATTATAATTATATCGCCTGATTCTAAAGATGAAATTGATAGATCAGGATTTTCAAAAGTGATTGAAGTGCCATCTTGTGAAATAATTGAAATACTATTCGCTGATTCTTCAGATATGATTCTTGTATTATTATTAAGAGAAGCTGAACCAAAAGAACTTTCTACCAATTTGGGATCTTCATCAGGATTATAATTACTTGAATTATTTGAACAACCCCACAAAACTATAGACAACAGAATGAGCAATATTTTTTTAATATCCATTATTATTGCCTCAATTTATTCAACTTAATTGCCTTGCTAGTATCCCAAGAAATGGCCTCAGCAAAAACTGTTATTTTATAAAAAGAATCTTTTTTTTGAATCGTTTTAGAGTGGTATTCATTGTTAAAACTGCTTCCGTTATATGAGAGAAGCATTCTATAAAAAAGGTGTTGGCCATCTGCTCCGTCTTTCCAAAGAGCACTGCCATTTTCCCCGGGCTCTGCTTCTTCAATTATGTAGATTCCAGACCAGCCAAAACCATCGCTATAACCATACTCAAAATTATAGCTACCAGGTTCAGTTTCATATTCTGCACCTCTTTCAAAATTTATAGCAATCGATGGGTTATCATCAGTATAATATTCAGGCTGATCTATCCAATCTATACTTAAGAAGGTTTGTCCATCTTCTCCATCTGAACCAATAAATAGAGAACATCCCCCAAAATTTAAGCTTATCAGTAAAATTAATATGTATGGAATTTTCTTCATGCTCTAATAAATATAGTAATCAGTCTAATTGTGCAGCTTATTTAATCACTATTCCTTACAACTGAAGGGACTTACAGAAAGTCACGAATTAGAATCTAATTTTTAAAGCCTCTTTCCTTTAATTTTTTCTTCTTCACGAACCCGTTTAAGTTTTTCAGAAAAATCATATTTCAGTTTTGGTACTTCATTCGTTTCAAAAAACACTGTTTTAGATCCTTTTGTGCCAAAATCAATGATATATTCTAAGCCTTCTATTTCAACTTTGCTTCCTTTTCTAACACGTTTGTTATTCACAAATGTTAAAATGTAGTTACTTTCAGGATTGTTATTGGCCGGAGTAAAACCAAGAATGATTCTGTCATCTACATTGATATGCAATATGTTGCCGTCAGCCCTGTCTAAAATTCCTGGTGTTCCTGAACCTATTAAAATGGTTTTTTCAAATTCAGTAATATTTCTTCTTAAACTATTATCAGCATTGACTTCATTTTCCGCTTCAATATTAATGTATTCCAGCTGTACAGCTCCCTCAAGGTAGTATTGCAAATAATAGAGCTCTTTATCTGAAATATTATATTCAGTTCGAATTTTAGGCTTGAAATAATCGAGTGATTTACAGGATAATAATCCTATGCCAATCGCAATAAATAATATATATCTCATAATTTAAAAACCCCACTCACACCAATACAGTGAGGAAAGGACATTTTTGGTTAGTAAGTATTTTGAACCCCGATAATTCTTTGGTTCAATTATACTTCCTTACAACCAAAAAGACTTGCAGAAAAAGAATTGAAATTATTTTCAAGTACGCCTAATAGAATTTGAACCACGGATGAATGGAATTAAAGGATATCGCAGATTGTATGACTTTCCATTGTCTGTGTTCATCCAATAATCAGTAAAATCCGTGGTTCAAAACTCGTGACGGGCATCTTGATTGGATTTTACTCTACCGTCTTAAAGTAAAACTCCTTATAAAACGTAGAATCGTCCCCAACCGCTTCCAGGTATTTCTTATTTAAGGTGGGCTCGCTTTGGAATTCGGTTCCGTTCCAGTATTGGAGTGAGTCGCGGTAAGTGTCTAAGAACAGCGCATCTATTTCGAAATCTAAAAATCCATTTTGAAAGTATTCTTTCGCTTTAACATCGTAAGCATCGCTTGAAACTATAGAACGAAGACTTAGATCAGAATAGAACTCATAAAGAATTAAGCCTCCATTAAGATTACCTTTCAAGTTCCAATCCTCATTGGCAAACTTGATTATATTTTCATCTTTAAAAGACAGATCTCTTGGAAGACTATATCCATAATAAGTATTAGTATCTCTTTCAACAACCTTGCGCCCAAGTATGGTTTGAGGTATAAGAATAACTACTTTCTCAATAGCTTTCTCAATGTCCGATTTTTGGTAGCGATCACCTAAAATTCCACCTCCATTAATAAATCTCGAATCAAGAATTATAAAAGCACTTGACTCCTCAACTTTAATATCAGCCGAAATTAAAATTTCGTTATAACCATCGCGGTCCAAATCTATAATTTCTAAATCAGTTAAATAACCGGCGTTTATATATTTATGAGTAATATCTTTAGTTCTAATATCAAGTATTCCAAAAACTTGTGGAAAGTAATCCTGACTTTGAAGTAGTAACAAAATTTCTGTTTCCAGGTTTTGATCATAATCCTCTACAATAAAATTTCGCACGGCATAGTGAGTTCCTTTTACATAAGGATGTTTGTCAAATCGTATATCAAGAAAAAAATCCGCATTTAATATTGTATCTCCATCGATATCATAAATAAGAAACTCTTTGGGTCTTACACCATTTGGTGAATATGTCACGTCTTTATTTTCTATAACCTCATTGATACCGTCATTGTCCAAATCATTAAACTGAAGATGAGTTTTTCCAGATATGGTCCTGCTTTTAATATCTCTTATCAAAAATTCACCTACGTATATTTCCTCTAATACTGCCCCACTTGCATTTCTGATATAAGCATACTCCCCTTCATAAGTCGCATGTGTAGGATTCCTATCCACCGGTCCATACACTAACCTTGCAATAATCCCCAACAAAACTAAAACAGTAATCACAGAAGCCACACTAAATTTACGTTTCCAGACTCTTCGGAAGTTGTGAACAATGGCATCCGTTTTGTGATGGATCGTCAGGCGCCGGTCAAAAAAAATCTCTTCTATTTTATGTACTCCAAATACCGGAAGTTCGCGGTTCGGAAAACGCTCTTTCAGCTTAGAGACTTTCTTTTGCACCTGATTCAGTTGTGCTGCCGGAACCACTAATACCTGCACCCACGAAAAAAAAGCGGCTTCGGTTTTTAATTCGAGACTTTCTTCCTCTACGGCTAATACATTTCCGAATTCGTCCACATCTCCGCTTATACACACTGCAGGATTTAACCGAAAAAACTCCGCCATTTCCTCGGCTTTCAACATTTCGCAGTAGAAAGCTGCTGCTAAGGCAAGATTAGCAGATCGACCGGCATGCCAGGCGTGACTCATACTCAAACTCGCGGTGGCTTCCCAGTGTTTGTATTTCCCTTTTTTGCTTACCGAAAGCAGTTTTTCAGCACATGTAGCAACGCCCTCTAAAAAGGAACCGGTATCTTTTCCAACCACTCCGAATGCGGGTTTCAGCTCACTTTTTCCTTTCTTATTCTCACCCAAAATATCCACCCGGAGTTGCCTGAGCCGACCAATTCCGGTATTTCCTTCCATGGTTTTTAATTCTTCCACTACCGGAATCAACACTTCACCGGGTTTATAATCAGGTTTGCTTCGTTCATCCAATTGAATGATGTTTCCAGTTCCCTCTTCCGGTCGTTCCCCCAACCAGGATCGGAGCATCATTAAACTTTTTTGATACTCCGCGATTTTATAATCAGCTGTGGCATTTGTATCTAATTCTTCGCTTATGATCTTAATCCGGTGTATGAATTCTTCAAAAACATCAGGATTAACTCCTGCCAGCAGCAAGGGATTGGAAACATCCGGCAGATACTGCATAAGCTGTTCCAGGTACGAAATTGCTTTAGATCGAAACTCCCAGACTTCTTTAATAAAAAGATCGATACAGGTAATCTGTATTCGTTCTGAAGGAGAGCTTTGAATCATCCGAACGGTCTCGTTAAATTTTTGCTCGATAAGAAAGGGATCGAATCCGGACATATCGTTTCAGGAATAAAGATATACCGAGAATGGCTGATTAATATCAACCTTGATTTCGAGACTGCCTGTATTTCGATAGTAGAGCTCAGTTTGATCATTTTGAACTACCAAAAGTCTGGAAATCAAATCATCGGCAAAATCCACAAAGCAAGCATTCTCTTTGGTCGAAATACTGCATCGTTCACAAACAATAAAGCTTTGATCACCCGGATCATACGAACATTTACCCGAGGGAACGCGAACCATAGCAAGTACTTCATCCCAATTAAGATCATACAATTCCTTTTTACGGATATTTTTTAGCGACCCGCCTTTTCCGGTTATAAATTCAAATCCTGACTCCTGAATCTCAACCAATACCCGGTCTTCCTTACCGACATATTTAGAAATTACATGGAACTGGAAAGCTTTGTGTTTTCGATCTTCAAGAACTCTCAACAATGTTTTGTGCTCTTCAGCGGCTAACACCGCGCGTGTTGCCAATCCCGATTCCAACGTTTCGGAGGTCATAGCCGCAAGCACCATCGGACCGGATGTTTTGGGATCATACGATTTTGGATGCAACTGAATTACAGTTGGTCTGTTGAGCTGATCTAACTCGCCATAAAAATCACCTAACCACTCCGCAATTTGCCGGGCGTTATCGTCCTGCTTGATAAGCCGCTCCATCTCCGCATACTCTTCAAGGGTGAGTTCTTCCGGAAATCTCAAAAACTGCTCAATGCGATATTCTAAATCTTCAGACAATTCCTTCTTTTCTTAGTATTCCTTTCAAAGTCGCTTTCTTGCTGATTGTTCTTCCTTTTTCAATAATGTGATGAAATTGTACCGACATTTTTTTACAAAATATTCTACATAATGACGGTGCCGATCCCGATACTCGTTCTTCGAAATATCTTCATCAACTTCTGCAAAGTGTTCGAAAAACGTTTTTCCATTTCCAGATCCTGAAATGTATTCCCCTTTCAGAATACGCTCAGCGATTACAAAATACTTACTGAAATCTTCTCCGTTCATTTTTGAATTGGCAACATAGGATGGATATAAATCCAGTTTTGTCATCTTGATTGCCTCCGTTAACATGCTTTCAACTTCATTGTTTTGGATATCCTGATGAGCGGAAAAGTTAAAGTGTTCTTCTTCATCACTATACAATTGATGCAACCTTCGTATCACTTCCGCCAATACACTTATTTTTATACGTCCGTTGTAATGGTCATAATAGTGGAATATTTCTTCAACCCTAACCAAAATGTCTTTGGTTGATAATGCACTCTTGAATGTAGTACTCAGTTTTTGCTCCAATAAATCAGATGGCATTAACGGCCTTTTAAGATCTCTTTTTAGATGAAAAACAAAATTAGTTGCAGGATCATACTCCAAAAGTAAAATCTCATCTTCCCGGAAAACTCTTTTAATATTTCGAATGATCTTGCTTAATGAAGGATCAAACGCTTTGTAATAGTTGAACAACTCCTCGTTTACCTTACTAAAAACCAATCTTCTAAATAGGGTTTGATATTCACTCTCCTTGAATATTTCTTTGTTCAAATTCTGAAAATAACCTTCAAAAACAATGAGTTTCCCATTCTTTTTTTGAAAAAGCTCTGCAACACAATCTAATGCAAGATCTCTGTATTTTTCTGAAATCAGAGAAAAAAGGCGTGCATCTTTTTTTGAACGCATCTTCAGATAAGCCTCCGCAAAATCAGAGCACAGCTTAATCAACTCTTGCTCCGCTACTGAGTCACCATCTACAGCTTTTAATATTATTTTGCTTAGTTCCAAATGTCACCTGATTTGGTAGATAATAAAGTTATAGCGGGATTTAAAGTCAACGGAAATGCAAGTGTACATGACCCCTAAACCGAAGAATATTCGATTCACAACTTGGAAATTGGTTACTCCTTGATGGATATTGGATACTGACCTTTTGCAGATTCGTGATACACATCAAACAAATGCCTTTTAATTTCTGTTAGAAATCTAAACAAAGACTATTTTGGTAATTACAGACAAAAAGAAATTTTGTGAAAACGCCATTCAACACTTTAATTTTTTCACTACTAACTATCAGGATAAGTATTGCCCAGGATTCATTGGTAGTTCCAGTTACTCATTTTTAATCCTGCTGAATTAGACGGAAATGCGCAAGGAAAAAATGGGAAAAACTAACCCGTACAAAAAAGATCGTACAGAGTATCCCCTGGTTGCTGACTACAAAAAAGCTTTTGGTGAAAGCCCTCCCCGAATTAACGGCGTAGCCATTATGACCGATTCCGATGATACCAACGGTTCGGCTACAGCCTATTATGGCGATATCATTTTCAGGAAAGAATAGCCCGCTCTCCTCCCCTCTTCTTTTTTGATATCCCAGCCCATCTGGATGAAGCATATCCGATTCTAACAATCCGTTCCGAAACAATGTAATCGGGCATGCGTACGGAGCACCGAATCGGGAAACAACAATTGCCAAACACTATGAAACAATTCCAATCTTCTACGCTGAAGGGTTTACTGGCTACACTGCTGGTCTTCTTTTCTTTTACCGCCTGTAATAACAATGGCGAAAACAATGGTCAAAATGAGGATAACGACTCTACTCTTGTGATCCCCGTTGAAGCGGGTTTTGTTGAACGCGGAGATATTTCTGCATACTACTCCAATACCGCAACCCTCGAAGCCGAACAGGAAGCCATGGTTGTAGCCAAAGTGAGGGGAATCATCGAAGAAATTATGGTTGAAGAAGGCGACCGGGTAGAAGCCGGACAGGTGATCGCCAAGATCGAGGATGATCAGTACCGGATTGAGGCACAACGGGCCAAGTCGACCATGGATCGTTTGTATAATGACTATCAAAGAAACAAAGAGCTGTTCGAGAAAAACCTGATTGCTGCAGAAACCTACGAAAACTCGCGCTACGAATATGAAGCCCAAAAGGCAGCCTATGAGTTAGCGAAACTGAATCAGGAGCACACCTCCATCCGGTCTCCGATCAGTGGGGTGATTTCTGAGCGGCTGGTCAAGAGAGGAAATATGATCGGAACCGACCAGAACGCGTTTAAAGTAACCGACTTCGATCCGCTTCAGGCGATCCTGTTTGTACCGGAACACGAGATGGCCAAGATCGATAAAGGTCAGCGCGCGGAACTTACCGTTGATGCCCTGCCGGGCCAGACATTCAGCGGACATGTAGAGCGCATCAGTCCGATTGTGGATCCCGCTACCGGAACGTTTAAAGTGACGGTTTATATCGATGAGAAAGGTACCCGACTGAAGCCGGGAATGTTCGGCCGGTTGAAAATCGTGTACGATACCCGTGCCAACACCAAAATGATCCCTAAAGTAGCTGTGATCAATGAAGATCAGCGGCAGACCGTATTCGTGGTTAAAGACTCCGTAGCATACAAAAAAGTGATCCGTACCGGCTACGTGAACGGATCCAATATCGAGGTTCTCGAAGGGCTGGAAGACGGCGAAGTGGTTGTGACCACCGGCCAGGGAAGTCTTCAGGACAGTACCCGTGTAAATATCGTACGCAGCTAAGCTAACGGGAGACTCCTCATGAAGATCATCGATTTTTCAATTAAGAGAAAAGTAACCGTGAGCATGTTCACGGTGGCCGTTCTCCTCTTCGGAATTGTATCACTGACCCGCCTTAATGTTAACCTGCTTCCCGACCTCAGCTACCCTACCCTCACCATCCGTACCGAATTTGAAGGGGCCGCTCCGGTTGAAATTGAAAACCTCATCACCAAGCCCATTGAAGAGGCCGTAGGCGTGGTAAAGGGGGTCAAGCAGGTACGTTCCATCTCCCGTTCAGGCCAGTCGGATGTGGTCCTCGAGTTTGTCTGGGGTACCGACATGGATATTGCGAATCTGGATGTGATCAGTAAACTGGATGCGGTTCAGCTTCCTCTGCAGGCCAAAAAGCCGGTTACTTTACGGTTCGATCCGACACTGGATCCCATCATGCGCTACGCACTGTACTACTCTGAGGAGGACGAAAGTGCATCCCCCGCTGATCCCGATGTTGCCTTCACTTCTCTGCAGGAACAAGATCTGAATGATGAGGACGCGATCAACCGGTTGAAGCGGCTCAGGATCATGGCGGATGAACAGCTCAAAAAGAATCTTGAATCCTCAGACGGAGTCGCATCGGTAAAGATCAGTGGCGGGCTGGAAGAGGAGATCCAGGTCAACATTGACCAGCAGCGCCTGAGTTATCTGAACATACCGATTGAACGGGTCACCCAGATACTGAGTGCTGAAAATGTAAACCTTTCAGGCGGCCGCCTGGAAGAGGGAACCCAGCAATACCTGGTCAGGACACTCAACGAATTCAGGGATCTGGAACAGATCCGTAATGTGGTATTGATGAGTAATGAAGGCAATGCCATCTACCTGAAAGACGTGGCCTCCGTGGAACAGGCGTATAAGGAGCGGGAGGCCATAACCCGGCTTAACGGCCAGGAAGCAGTCGAGATCGCCATTTACAAGGAAGGCGACGCCAATACGGTTGCCGTAGCAGAGGCTCTGGAATCACGGATCAACGGAATCCGCAGTAATCTCCCCGACAACATGAAGCTGGAGAAGGTGTACGATCAGTCGATCTTCATCTCGTCTGCGGTCAATGAAGTTCGGAACGCCGGCATCATCGGAGG
Organism: Balneola sp.; assembly: GCA_965267385.1. Classification (GTDB taxonomy): domain Bacteria; phylum Bacteroidota; class Rhodothermia; order Balneolales; family Balneolaceae; genus Balneola. The sequence goes on along the minus strand of OZ253957.1, from coordinate 781,305 downwards.
TATCCTTGCCGTACTGGTTCTTTATTTCTTCCTCAGAAACTTCTGGGCCACCGTGATCATTTCGGTTTCCATACCGGTCTCTATCATTGCGACCTTCAACCTGATGTACGGAAATGACATCACACTGAACATCATGTCGCTCGGAGGCATTGCTCTTGGTATCGGTATGCTGGTGGATAATTCTATTGTGGTACTGGAAAACATCGCGCGCCATAAGGATATGGGTAAAAACGCGTTCCAGGCTGCCAAAGATGGAGCCGGTGAAGTAGGTACCGCTGTGGTAGCCTCCACCCTGACGACCATTGCGGTATTCTTTCCTTTAGTCTTTGTGGACGGTATTGCCGGCCAGTTATTTCGAGACCAGGCACTTACAGTGACCTTTTCACTGCTTGCTTCCCTGGCGGTGGCCATAACCCTGATCCCTATGATGTCCTCGCTGGGAGATCGAAAAAAAGAGCATGCCCCGCTGGAGCTTAAAGAACCGGGAACCGCCGTTGGCCGGTTTTTCAGAGTCTTAAGACTGTTCTTCTTTTACACCATTCCGACCTATATAGCCAGATTCTTCCGGTTCCTTTTCCGGGGTGCCGGAACTCTTCTGAAATACATCTTTGTGCCCTTTACCTTTCTCTTTGATAAAGGATATGAGGCTACCGAAGCGGTGTATGTAGGGCTTCTGAAATCATCCTTACGCAACAAGACGGTGGTGCTGCTGGCGGCTACCGCATCGCTCGTCGGATCTTACTTTATGGTGCAACAGATCGGCATTGAGCTGATCCCGCAGCTTGCCCAGGGTGAGTTCAAAGTTGAATTTAAACTCCCTCCCGGTACTCCCATAGAGCAAACGGATGCCGCGCTGCGGTCTGTGCAGAACGCGACCAAAGATCGTGTGGCCGTGCGCTCCACTTTTGCGGTGGCAGGTACCGGTAACCGAATGGATGCCAACCCCGATGAGGGTGGTGAAAACTGGGGAGAACTGAACGTGATGCTGGTATCGGGGGCCTCCACGGCTGAGGAAGCTTCCACGATGGATGCCATGAGGAGCTCTCTGGCCAGGGTTCCGGGGCTGCAATACAAATTCTCCCGCCCTTCCCTGTTTTCTTTTAAAACTCCCGTTGAAGTTGAAATCAGCGGGTATGATCTGGACAACCTTAAAAAGGTTGCTGATCAGATCAGCCGCAGGATGGAAAGTAACGGGCGTTTTGCAGACGTAAAGAACACCATGGAAACAGGAAGCCCGGAAATACAGATCCTGTTCGACCGCGACCGGGCAGCAGCTTTAGGCTTGCAGGTCAATGAGGTCGCCGACCGGGTGGTAAGTAACGTTCGGGGAGACGTGGCAACACGCTATTCGTGGAGAGACCGTAAGATCGATGTGCTGGTTCGGGCCAGAGAACAGGACCGGGCCTCTATCGATGAGATCAAGCAAATTGTCGTTAACCCGGGTGCTGAACGGGCCATCCCGCTAAGCGCGATCGCTACGGTGCAGATCGCCAACGGTCCTTCGGAGATCCGGAGGGTCTCGCAGCAGCGGGTGGCTGTTGTTTCCGCGAACCTGAATTATGGTGACCTGGGCGAGGCTGCCATGGAGGTACAGAATATCATTGATGAAACCACCATGCCAACCGGTATCTTTGCCACGGTAGCCGGTCAGAATGAAGAGATGGCAGATTCATTCCGCTCCCTCCTCTTCGCCCTGGGGCTGGCCGTATTTCTGGTATACCTGGTGATGGCTTCACAGTTTGAATCCCTGCTCCACCCTTTTATCATTCTGTTCACCATCCCACTGGCACTGGTGGGTGCCGTACTGGCACTCTGGATCACCGGAAGCACCATCAGTGTGGTGGTGTTCATAGGCCTGATCCTGCTGGCAGGTATCGTGGTAAATAACGCCATCGTGCTGATCGACCTCATCAATCAGCTGCGCCAGCGCGGTATGGAGAAGATGGAAGCTATTATTGAAGGGGGTAAGTCCCGGCTGCGACCGATCCTGATGACTACCCTGACCACCACCCTGGGGCTGTTGCCTCTGGCCATTGGTTTCGGAGATGGCGCCGAACTCCGGGCGCCGATGGGCATCACGGTAATTGGCGGGCTTCTGGTTTCCACCCTGCTGACTCTGATCGTGATTCCGGTGATGTATTCCATCATGGACCGAAAGAAGTACGACGCTCAGCCTGAACTTAGCTAACGAGGTTCCCTATGAGTATTACCGAAATTTCAATCAAGCGACCTGTAACCACCATCATGCTGTTCATCAGCCTGGTGGTAGTGGGTACCATTGCCACCCGCCTGGTGCCTATCGAGTTCTTTCCTGAGATCACTTTCCCGGGAGCCTTCATCAATGTGCCTTATCCCAACTCCACTCCCTCTGAGGTAGAAGAACAGATCGCACGCCCTATCGAGGAGGCGCTGGCCACCATCAGTGGCGTCGAGCAGATCAACTCCTTCTCGAACGAAGGAAGCGCTGGTATCCTCATTACTTTCAATCAGGGAAGCGACATCAACCTCAAAGCCATCGAGATTAAGGAGAAGATCGAAAGTGTCCGCAATCAGCTGCCGGACGATTTTGAGTACTACAATATCAACAAGTTTGCCGATGGCGGAGACAACATGCTCCAGCTGAGGATCTCCAGCAACCGGGATCTTTCCAACGCTTACGATATGCTGAACCGTAATCTGAAACAGCGCATTGAGCGTATTGAAGGAGTCGGTCAGGTCACGCTCTATGGCGTGGAAAAGAAAGAGATCCGCATCGAACTGATGGCCGACCGGCTGATGGGATACGGCATCGATGTAAACGAACTCACCCGGAGGCTGAACGGAGCCAGCTTCTCCACCTCTGCCGGAAAGATCACCGACTCAGGGATGCGCTATACGGTGCGGCCGATGGGCGAACTCACCGGAGTTGAAGATCTGGAGAACCTGATCATCAATGATCAGAATCTTCGCCTGAAAGACATTGCCGAAGTAACATACACCGAACCCGTTCGCAACTACGCCCGCCATCTGGACATGAAGTACGCAGTGGGACTTGATATAGTCAAAGAATCATCAGCCAATACGGTTGCTACGGTGGACCGGATACTGGAAGAGATCGAAGAAATCAACAAACTGCCTGAAATGAACGGCATCAAGATCTACGAAATGAATAACCAGGCGGACGGAATCCTGAGTTCGCTTAAAGAGCTGTTCAATGCCGGGGTACTGGGCGCCGGGCTCTCCATCATCATGTTATTCTTCTTTCTCCGGCAGTTCAGCACCACCATGATCGTGGCCACGGCCGTTCCGTTTTCGCTCATCGTGACGCTGGGCTTCTTCTTTTTCCTCGATATCTCGCTCAATATCCTGTCTATGACCGGCTTAATGCTTGCCATTGGTATGCTGGTGGACAATGCGGTGGTGGTGACCGAGAACATTCACCGCCATCAGCTGAAAGGAGACAACCCGACGATCTCCGCGGTACTGGGAGCCAAGGAAGTCGGTATCGCGGTAACGGCCGGTACGCTCACCTCCATCGTGGTTTTCCTGCCAAACATCGTGAACGAGAGTTTCATTGCTCCTTACATGTATTACATCGGGATGCCGATCATCATCTCTCTCATCTCTTCCCTGTTCATATCCCTGACGGTAATCCCCCTGCTGACTTCTAAGCTGAAACCGCCCAGGGAGAGAGACAAAAAAACGGTCATTGACAAGCTTTCCGTGAAATATTCTTCCTTCCTCGGCTGGTTTATCGACCGTCGGTGGGTGTCGGTAACCGGTATCCTGCTGCTTTTCATGAGCGTCATCATACCGGCGTCATTTATCAATATCGATATGTTCCCGGATGTGGAAGAAAGAGAACTCCAGCTTCGGTATAACATGAACGCCTCTTACACGCTGGATCGCGTAAAGCAGTCGGTGGATAAGGTGGAGAAATATTTATATGACAACAAGGATAAGTTCGAGATAGAATCGGTGTACACCTACTATCAGCCTGAATTTGCAAATTCCACCATCATCCTGGTGGATGAAGATGAGGCCGAAAAATCGGTTCAGCAAATCAAAAAAGAGATTGAAGAAAACCTGCCGGTCATCACGATCGGTGAACCTGCTTTCGAGTTTAAGTCCAGAACAGGCCAGGAAGCGGTAAGGGTGTATGTGCAGGGCGAGTCCATGGAAGTACTGGAAGAGCTGGCTGAAGAAGTTGAATGGAGAATGAACCAGATGGAAGGCTTCTCGGATGTGAAGTCGGAAGCCGAAACGGGAAGAGATGAAATTCGCCTTCGCATTGATCACACCCGGGCCAGGAATTTCGGGCTTACGGCCCAGGAGATCGCGGGAGCCGTCTCCGGTTCGATACGGGGGCAAAACATTCGTAAGATACGGGGGCCTGAATCAGAGATCGACGTGGTTCTTGCATTGCAGGGTGCCGACCGGCAATCGCTGGACGACCTGAAAGAACTTCCGATAGCGCTGGGCGACGATCAGACGGTATCACTGGCTTCGCTGGCCAGCTTTGAGGAACGAAAGGGGCCGGGACAGATCACGCGAACAGACCGCAAAACCTCAATGGGGATCGCGATTAACCTGGATGGCATCACAATGGACAAGGCACGTCCCATGGTGACGGAAGTTATGAATCAGATCGCCTTTCCCGCGGGATATAGCTGGAGTTACGGCCGCAGCTTTAATAACGATGCGGAAGCGGGTAACGTGATGCTCTTCAACATCGCGATCGCTTTCTTCCTCATCTACCTGGTAATGGCCGCACTGTTTGAATCACTGATGTACCCAACCAGTATCCTGGCCTGTATCCTCTACGGAATCGTTGGGATCTTCTGGTTCTTTATGATCACGGGCACCACTTTCGATCTCATGGCCATGATCGGGATTCTGATTTTGATGGGTATTGTAGTGAACAACGGGATTGTACTCATTGACCACATCCTGCACCTTCGCAGCGAAGGCCTGAGCCGGCGGGAAGCTGTGATCCAGGGCGGTAAAGACCGTATGCGCCCCATCCTGATGACAGCCGGAACCACGATCCTGGGTCTAATCCCGCTGTGTATAGGAACCACGCAGATCGGTGGCGATGGCCCTCCCTACTTCCCGATGGCACGCGCTATTGTTGGGGGACTTGCCTTCTCCACTATCGTTACACTGGTGGTACTTCCCTCTATTTACATCATTCTGGATGATATCAAAATATGGGCAGGGCGTATCGGTGTACTCTCGGCACCCAAGAATTGATACGCTGTCGTTAGTTTGATCTGGAAGCCGTGTAGCAGGATTGCTGCACGGCTTTTTTGCAGTCATTTCTCTGAAAGGGTAAGCCCGCATAATCACCATAAGCACCAACTAAAAATTCAGGGTTCCTTCCCTCGCAGAGATGACAGAGATACCCTCAACCCTGCTTTGTTCCGCCTGTGGTCAGTTTAAAAAGAATCCGTATGTTCTCCGCGAACTAACTGATACCTATGACTGAAGACCTCACTTCCTACTCCGAAACTTTCACCATCCGCGCAAACGAAGTGGATCCCGACGGAAAGATCACCCTTCCGGCAATATGCCAGCTTTTCCAGGAAGTGGCAGGTAATCACGCGCTCCTGCTGAACTTCGACATCACGGATCTGCACAAGCAAGGCATGACCTGGGTGCTGCACCGGATGGATGTCCAGGTCCGCCAATGGCCCGAATGGCGTGAAACCATCACCATTGAGACCTGGCCTGCTGCCGGGGATGCCCTGCGTGCCTACCGTAACTACCGGATACTTTCGGAAAGCGGAGATGAATTAGGGGTGTGCCTCAGTTACTGGATGATGATGAACATGAAAACACGGCGCCCCGCCCGGATGTCGCAGGAAGTGCTCGATACCCGGCTTGCAGAAAGAGACCACGTACTGGAGGTGCAGTCGGGCCGCATACCCAAACCTGAATCTGTGGATCAGGAACGTGAGATCGTGGTTCGGAAATCCGACCTGGATATGAACCGGCACGTGAATAACGCCGTCTATGTCGAGTGGATACTGGAAAGCATGGATAGCAAGCACGTTCAGTCCATGAAAGGAATTGACATCATGTTCCTGAGGGAAAGCATGTTCGGAGATGTGATCACCTCCATAAGCCAGCTCTCCAACGGAGAGGAATCCCTTCACATGCTGACCAATCAAAACGAGGAGATCGTTGCACAGGCCAGAGTGCGGTACTAGTAGTATCTTACTGAGACCCCGGACACGGGGCCGGGACCACACAAGACATTAATCCCACTCGGGGGCAAAATCGGGATTCACGATCCGGCGGTCTTTTTCCAGGTCATCAATAGCGTAAAAGTCGTCGTCCTCCAGAGCGAAATCGTAAATATCCATATTCTCTTCCATGTGCTCCCGCGAAGAGGCCTTGGGGATGGCTACCACCTGTTCCTGCTCGATCAGCCAGCGAAGGGCGATCTGCGCCGGAGACTTGCCATATTTCTCTCCCAGCTTTTTTAACAGGGGGTTGTGCAGTACTTCTCCCTGTGCCAGCGGACTGTACGCTGTAACCATAAGATCATGCTCCGAAGCATAGTCGAGCAGATCAAACTGCCCCAGCAACGGGTGGTATTCCACCTGATTACAGAATATGGGAGCGCCTAATTCCTCATTTACCTCTCTTAGTTCCTTCATCGGAAAGTTACTCACGCCAATGTTCAAAGCTTTACCCTGATCCCGTATCGAAAGCATGGCCTCAATGGTCTTTTCAATATCGTAGTCAGGATTCGGCCAGTGTATGAGCAGCAGATCCACATAGGGCACATCCAGTTCCTGTAACGAGCGTTCAGTGGACTTGATGACATCATCCGCGTCCATATTGGTCATCCAGATCTTTGTGGTCAGGAAGAGCTCTTCGCGTTTTACATGAGACTGCTTAATGGCATTCCCCACTTCCCGTTCGTTCTTATAGACCTGTGCGGTATCAATGTGGCGGTAACCCAGGTGAAGGGCGAGCTTGACGGCCTGCTCACATTCTTTTCCGATCAGTTTGAAAGTTCCAAAACCAAGTTCAGGTACTTCTACCCCCTGAATAGTCTTATTAAGCATAATTTAGACGTGCAAATCCTGTTTGTCTGTTAATATTTCGTGATCCAGTTACTTAACTAATGTCATTTTTCGCGTCATAATTCGCGAACCCACTTCTAATTGATAAATATACATTCCGCTGGGCATATCGGAGGCGTCCCATTCCACGGTGTGTTCGCCTGCCGAGAGGGAGCCATTCACCAGTTCAGCAACCGGCTGGCCCACAATATTGAATACCGATAAACGAACTTCGGTATTCTCGGGCAGATAAAAAGAAATAGTGGTTACCGGATTGAAGGGATTGGGGTAATTCTGATGAAGATCCAGCTCTTGCGGCAGATCCACATCTTCCGAGCTGAAGTATTGTTCACGGGACATAAGGGTAAGGGTGAACCGGTCGAGCGGCTCCGGATCCGGAGGATCGGTCAGGTCGCGGGTTTCCCGTTCTTCACTATCATTAACGTAATCAAAGCTCAGGGACCAGTTCTCGTCAAGAATATATTCCCTGCCATCCAGCTTATCCTGAAGGATGATCATCCAATCCTGAGAAATCCGGTTCCAGTCCCTCACATTCAGGATATAGCTTCCCGGGCGGCTTGCCATCATTTTCAGATCAAAACTCAAAGAGTTATCCGGCTCGGTTCCAAGCTCCAGAGCGGTAAACCGGTCACTGTTGTTTTCGAGGTAAAAGGAGGCAAAGGGAGCGCCGGGAACAAGAATCTCAGTGAGCCCATCCAGGGTAGTCCTGGATTCATAGTCACTGGATTCTTCCTCTCTGAAATTCAGATTGATCTCCCTGCGAAAGCCTTCTCCACTCAGTTCCAGCACGATATTGCCATCCGGTTGCTCGTCCAGAACCTGTTGTTGATCCGGAGAATATCCCTCCGGGTTAAGATCAATTTCAATGTCTTCCCGGGCACTTTTTAGCTGAACAAAGAACCACTCGCCCGGATAGATCTGATCTGCCTTCCGCAATAAGGCGGTTCGGTTATCATTCAGATTCCATCGGTACACCCGCACATCCGCTTCATCCAGGACATCTGACTCTGCAATGCTTTCGAAGATCAGTTCAACGGGTAATACGGAGGCTCCGGAATGATACTGCAGGTTCAGGCCTTCTGCATGGTCAATGATCCCGTTGTTATCCACATCGTAAGCAGCCAGGCGAAGAGTTAAATCCGCTTCCGGTTGTGTCTTGGATCTCTGCAGCCTTTCACGAAGTAAAGCAGTGGCTTCTTCCTTACTCAAATAAGCCAGTAGTTCGGTACCCGGATCCTGTGACGAGTCAAAAGTCCGGAAGCTTCCGCTGGAGACATCCCAGAAATAAAAATCCAAATCATTCATGCCAAGAGCCTGCACATCAGAAGGCAGGGCTTTTTGCCATCCTTCAAAGCCAACCGGCTTATCCACCATACTTTCGGTGGTTGTCAGGTCATTACCGGTTGTAAGCTGATTGCCGGCACCGGTTTCTGTATCGGGGACTGACTGAGCAAACACGGTACGCTCATCCGTTCTGGCATCCTTTATCCTGATATCAGTTACCACTTCTCCGTTGCTGTTGATCAGTTCTATAAGTCCGGCCTTACTGAGAAATTCAGGCTCGCTTTCCGCTATGATCATCTTCTGCCCGGTTTCAGAGCCGGAAAGTACACTCTCATGTCCAAAGATGGCGAGGTACCGGGTTGAGGGAATAACAGTTCCTTCGGGGATCTCAACAACGGACTTCCCTTTTTTCAGGATCCATCCCGTAAAGTCAACGGGAACATTCTCCAGATTGTGGATGATCAAAAAAGACTCTCCCGCGGCACTGATCAGATCGAACTGAACAACAGGGGGCTCATCGTCCTGTATGATCATGGTATGTGATACAAAATCGCCAAAACGCCCGCCCGATAAATTCTGAAGGTTGAAAATACCCGTTTTATTTCCGGTATATTCATTGTTGTCGTTAACCGGCACTTCAACTTCATACACGGCATCCCCGATGAGGCCGGTAAAATTTATCCTGCGGCTCACGAAATCCCTCAGGTCCGGTTTTGTGACGGTACTGTAGGCCGAATCAAAAACCACATCCACGGTCAGCTTGGACCCGTCATGTTCATAGATCGAGACATTCAGATAAGCTTTTTGCTCTCCTTCGGTAACCACGGACCGGCTTTCATCAAAAAGAACCACCGGTGGGTTTAGCAAACTGAATGAGGTGGCAATGGGGCTGAACGCTCCCCCCTCTTTTGCTCTCCAGTTTTGAGGATTATAGATAAATTCCCGCAGCATGGACGGCGTGCCGCTGGCTCCGTTACGAATGTAGTACTGATAGTTGGAGGAGGCTCCCAGCCGGAGAAAGGCATCCGTTCGTTCCCTGAGAATATCGGGAAGGCTTTCCATTTTTTTGTCCAGCAGTTCCTGGTCTCCCCATCCGATTCCGCTCACAAACCGTTTGACACTCTGTTCGGGCTGGTAGATGTAAAGGATCTCGGCCGGGCCATCAATTGAAAGCTCCCCTTCTGCTGTAAATGCATCGCTGGAAAAATCTTTATTAAAACGGAGGATGGAACCTGCCTCAATTTCACGGGCAAGGCTCACTTTCAGTATCGTGCTGTCTGAAAAAGCCCGGATGGAACGGTCCCATATGGCATTGCTCAGGCTGAACTGCGTACCTGAGTCAAGGTCAATCAGAGGTACAATCTCAAAGGAATTGTCGCTGGAATTGACAGATACAAAAGCTATATCGCCGGGCAGAAGTACAGTTTGAGCCTGAACACTTCTTGTGGTGCATAGCATCACGAACAGGAATAGGGCGATATGTAGTGTTCTGAGTGAGTTTCTGCTTTGTAGCTTTAGCGCCATAGGCAACCAAGTGTGTGGACCTTAATGCTGCCTCCAATTAAACTATTTCTGAGCTAAATGGCACGTTAAAAAGCAGAAAATCACAAATTTTTAATCATCCAGGTTCGGCTCGCCCAGCTTGCCTTCAGAGGACGCCACGGTCAGGGCTACAGCAGCATCACCGGTGATATTCACCGTAGTTCTGCACATGTCCAGAATACGGTCTACACCCAGTATCAGGGCAATACCTGCAACCGGTACCTCAATCGCCTGTAGTACCACCACCAGCATTACAATGCCCGCACCCGGAACACCGGCAGCGCCAATTGAAGCAAGAGTGGCCGTAAGAACAATGGTCAATTGTTGCACAATGGTCAGATCCATACCCAAAGCCTGCGCGATAAATACCGCGGCAACTGCCTGGTAGAGGCTGGTTCCGTCCATGTTAATGGTTGCCCCGATAGGCAGCACGAAACTCGCCACTTCTTCTTCCACACCCAGGTTCTTTTCCACTCGTTCCATCGTAACCGGTAAGGTCGCTGAACTGGAACTGGTACTAAAGCCCAGAAGCATAGCCGGGCGGATTGCTTTAAAGAAGTTCCCCAGCTTCATACCGCTGGATATCTTGAACAGACTGGCATAAACGATCAAAACATGGAGTATCAGCGCTATGAGTACCGTGAGGCAGTACCAGCCAAGAGCCTGCAACAACTCCAGGGCTTTCCCCAGATCATCCCCGGCAAGATCTACGATCAGGGCGGCCATAAGAGCAAATACTCCGTAGGGGGCCGTCTTCATGATCATATCCACGATCATGATGATCACGTCATTGAGCGAATCGAATATGCTGTTCAGCAGCTTCCCCTGCTCTCCACCCACTTTCATGATGCCGATACCCAGAAGAATAGCAACAAAGACGACCTGCAGCATGTTGCCGTTATCACTGGCCGAGGCAAAGAAGTTCGCGGGGACTATATCCACAAAAAAGTCGAGAGGACCCCGCTCCCTCACCAGGGCAGCTCCTTCTTCCCGCTCACCTACGTTGTCTTTATACGTTTCCTGAAGTTCAACCTTCGTTTCCTCAGGCAGAGCTTTACCCGGCTGGATGATGTTAACAGCCGCCAAACCAATCGTGATCGCAAACACAGTGGTCACGGTATATACCAAAACGGTTTTACCTCCCATCCTCGACAATCCTGCCATGTCATTCAGGTTGGTTACACCGGCTACCAGCGAAACCAATACCAGCGGAACGGCAATCAGCTTCAGCAGCGTGATGAAAATGGTACCAAAGGGCTTTACAAAGTCAATGGTGAAATCATTGAAACCGATGATAGCCGAGGCCAACCCCCAGATCAGACCCAGTATTAAGCCAATGATAATTTGCCAATGCAGTTTTTTATACCACTTCATACACTCAGATTATTAAAGTTAAAATCAACATAATGGTAGAGGAAAAACCAATGGAAAGCCAATTAACCAGATTATTATCCAGCAGAATCCCTCTTTCCGAGGCCCTGTATGGGACCAGGCTGAATTTCCTGCCCTGATATTTGGCACCCAGGAATGAATCAATGAAACTACCCGCAAATCCCGAAAGGAGAACAAATAACGGGTAGGTGAACGATGTATCCTCACTGGTGATCCAGTATATCAGCGCGATGAGTGACGCCCCCGCGAGAGCGGCCAGCGTACCCTGAATACTGACCCCGCCATCCGTTCCTTTCTGAACTTCCTCAAAATTATTGATCAAAATGGTCTTGCCTGTGAACTTGTTCCCCACCTCCGTGGCCCAGGTATCCGCATTTGCCGCAGCAATACTTGCGGCGGCGGTAGCCATAAAAATAGGCTCTTTGGTGATGAACCAAAGCATGACCCACAAGGCAAACCAAAAGCCGTTTGCCCACACCTGATTACCGTTTCTCCTGAACTTGACAGACAGCTTCTCCTCCATCGACTCCGTATCGCTTGAAAGCAACGATGCCGTAACAAAAAAGGTGAGCCCCAGCAGCGCTGCGGGCCAGTCACCCAGGCCGTATATGATGATCCCGAAAATAGCGGCTGAAAGGGAGCCATCCAGGGTAAGCCAGTTCAGAAGAAAAGCTGTTAAAGCAAACATGGCAGCCAGTATCAGCGCAACAGATATCCGGATGTGATCACCGGCTTTGGCTACAATTATGAACACGAAGATTAATGCAAAAACAAAGAAGATATTTATAAGGCGGTGTATCACCTTAACCGGCAGCACTAGCTTCTTCTTCGTCGGGGCGGTCATGTTTTAGAATAGCAAAAATAACAAGAACGTAGCCCGCCATGATGACCAGAGGAGATACATAAAGAGAAATAAAGCCCTGCACTTCATTCTCCCAATACATCGCAGCAAAACCGGAAAGAATCAGAGCAATAGCGATCCCTATAAGCTTATAATTGAACGAAGAAAAGAACATCGGCTTTTCTTTGTCTCTTTTTGGGGTGTTCTTGGCCATGTGTACTTTTATAAACCTTAACGTTTGCGGTTTTTGAAACGGACCGTGAAGTTATTTAATTATCATCTAACTCCAAAGACAGTAAATCCATCCATGAATATCATCCTGGCATCAGCGAGCCCCCGGAGGGCACAATTACTCCGCCAGTTGGGTTTTGATTTTAAGGTACACCCCAGCCATATTGATGAAGATCTGGAAGGCCTCCGGCCCGTTGAGCTGGTCCGGACCCTGGCAAAGGACAAAGCCCTGTCGGTTGCTTCGGAGTATGATCAGGGGCTTGTGATCGGTGCCGATACGATTGTTGTCTTTGACAACCGGATTCTTGGAAAACCCGCGGATGAAAAAGAAGCCCTCAGTATGTTGAGCTCGCTCAGCGGTAACACTCATTTGGTGTACACCGGAGTGAGCCTGGCAGACGCCTCAACCGAAGAGGAACGAAATTTTGTGGTGGAAACCAAGGTAACTTTCAGTACCCTGGAATGTGAGCTGATCGAACGCTATGTAGCAACCGGAAGTCCTATGGATAAGGCCGGAGCGTACGGCATTCAGGATGACTGGGGTTCTGTTTTTGTAGAACGCATTGAAGGTGATTATTATAATGTGGTGGGTTTACCCCTAAACAGACTTTATCGTGAGCTGGACCGTTTCAGACCTGAGGTATTAAGACAAATCATCATCCCCATTGAGAACTAATCGTTATCACATATCAGCCCTGTTCCTGATCTTCCTTATACCTGCATCGCTGCCTGCTCAAACCAATACGGACTATATCCTGGCCGATCGGTTGATGCAGCAGCAGGATTATGAATCGGCGCTCCCCATCCTGAAAGAGCTCAACAAGGAGTTCCCCTACGACTACATTTACTTTGAACGATTAACCGAATGCTTTGTCCAGCTCAAACAGTATGATGAAGCATTAGAAACGGCGCAATCGCTCCCCTCTGATATCGGTTTTCAGGCCAGCGCCAATGTGCTGATCGCCAAGCTTTACCATTTTAAAGAAGATACCGCGCGGGCCTATGCTCTCTGGAAGCAAAACCTTGAAGAGCATCCCGGGCAGTTCCAGGTGTACATAAATACCGCCAGAGCCATGAGCGCCCGCGGATTACACCAAAGGGCCGTGGAGGTGTATAAACAAGGCCGCATGGCTTTCCAAAACGATCAGTTGTTTATCAACGATATTGCCAACGAGCTTATGCAGGCCGGTAAATATGAAGAAGCCATCAGAGAATGGCTGAGACTGATCGAACTCAGGCCCGAACAGCTTACTTTTGTTCAGCGGTTATTGCTTCGTTTCAACGATCCTTTGGTGAACGATATCACTATCATGGAGCTGGAAGATAAATTGAACGAACTGCCCATTAACTCTCCTTCCTACTCAAATCTATATCAGCTTCAGATCTGGTTGCTTCAGGAAAACAAATTATACCGGAGGGCACTGGTCACGGCCAGGGCATATGAAAATTCGACCAGCACTTTTAACTATTCCCTCTTCAGCCTGGGGCGGAAGCTGGTTGAGAATAAGGAGTTCGAACTTGCCAAAGAAGCATTCAGTTACTACATCGAACGGGGAAGCGGTGAGATCAAGTGGCGAAATATGGAAGAGCTGGCCCTGACATACAGTAAGTGGGCAAAACATCTCGACGATAACAACCTGGACTTTAATGACCAGGCAGATTCGCTGTATGAAGAGGCGACCCGAACCCTGAATACCCTCATTCGCGACGGCGCAACCTACAGCCGGCTCGGAAGAGCCCTCACTCTGAAGGCCGATATTGAACTGGATCATACCTACGATCTGGAAGCCGCAAAACAGGCACGCAACAGGCTCACCCGTTTATCCGGCTACGGGGAGTCGGCGGAACTGGCCTATCTGGATGGCCGGATTTACCTGGCGGAACGGGAGTTTACTCAGGCGCGGATCGCTTTTACAAAAAGCAATAAAAGAGCTGACATTGGAGAACTGGCTGAAAAATCCCGGTATTTTCTGGCACTCACCGACTTTTATACCGGCGATTATGAGTTTGCCAAGATACAGCTTAAATCATTGGGCCGGCAGAACACCTCTTACTATGCCAATGACGCTCTTCAACTCAGAATATGGCTGCAGGAAGCACTCGCGTCCGATACTACCGGACAGATCCTGGAGCCCTTTGCCGAGGCTTACTTTCAGTCTTTTACCGGCAATCATGAAGAGGCAAATGAACGATACCTGGCTATGCTTGATGATCCTGAACTTTCTGTTCTCCACGATGACATTTACGTTCAGCTCATGTCGTCGGAAAATATGGATCCCTCAACCACTTTTGCTAAGGTTGCGAACTATCTGAATGAGCAGGGAAACGCCATATCCGAAAGAGAAAAGCTGATGTGGCAACGCGCCTGGCTGGCTGAACTGATCCTGGACCCGGCCGCTGAGGAGGGTCCGTCCGTGGAAGATCGTTTTTTCCGTGGAGAAAATTACCCCAGGGTAACACGTGAAAAGGTTATAGAATATTATGAAGAGCTGATACTGGAGTACCCGCAGGGATTTTATGCTGAATCAGCCAGAGAAAGAATCAAAGAACTGTCGAAGGTCAATATATGAAGTACGGCTTCAGAATATCGTTTTTTATACTCATCGTTCTGGTCTTAACCGGAACGGCGGGTCATGCGCAACAACAGGTGCTCATCCCCATGGATGCTACTCAGACCAACCATCTGAAAGCCTATGGGGTCATCTTCAACCACATCAAGGACGGCTATCCGGCTCAGTGGCTGCTCAACTACCGGGGGGGAAGTTTTCTGGCCACCGTTGACAATGAGATCATAAGAAAAAGCCGCCTCCGCAACGTCTATGTGGAGGTGATCGGGACAGCGGAAGCGAATTCCATTATCCGGGAAGTGGAACGTTCCGGAGTCAATATGTCGGTAGTAAACCTTGAAAAAGCTCCCCGCATCGCGGTTTACACCCCCGATCAGTCTCTTCCGTGGGACGATGCCGTAACGCTCGCCCTTACCTATGCGGAAGTGGAATACGATCAGGTATGGGATGTTGAAGTACTGGAAGGCAAGCTGTCCGAATACGACTGGCTGCACCTTCACCACGAGGATTTCACCGGACAGTACGGCAAGTTCTGGGCAAACTACCGGAATGTGCCCTGGTACATCGCTCAGGTTAAACAAATGGAAGCCATGGCACGGGAGCTGGGCTTCAATAAAGTGAGTGAGCAAAAAAAGCAGGTAGCCCGAACGATCAAAGAATACGTAGGAAACGGAGGATTTCTCTTCGCCATGTGTTCCGGCACGGACACCTTCGACATCGCGCTGGCCGCCGAAGGTGTGGATATCGCTCCGGTTCAGTTTGACGGAGATGCCGTGGACCCTGACGCGCAGGAGCAGCTCGACTTCAGTAAAACCTTCGCCTTCGAAGACTTCAATATCATTTTAGATCCGTACCGCTATGAACACGCGGACATAGATGTGCCGGTGCAGATTCGGCAGGTGGATCAGTCTCTGGATTTTTTCACTTTGTTTGAGTTTTCTGCCAAATGGGACCCGGTCCCGACGATGCTTACCCAGAACCATGTCAGCAGTGTGAAGGGCTTCTACGGACAAACCACTGCCTTCCGCAAAGAGAAGATCAAATCCTCCGTAGTGATCCTGGCGGAAGCGCCGGGAAGAGACCAGGTAAAATATATTCACGGAAGCTACGGCACAGGCACCTGGACTTTCTATGCCGGACATGATCCGGAAGATTATACCCACCGGGTAAACGACCCTCCCACAGATCTGAACCTTCACCCGAACAGCCCCGGCTACCGGCTCATTCTGAACAATATCCTGTTCCCCGCTGCCAAAAAGAAAAAGCGAAAAACCTGAGAAATTGTGAATTTTGGATATTGAATTGGCTAGCTTCTATCCTTAATTCATAATCCTGGATTAACGCGCTGCATCTTCAGCCATCTTTAATGTTAAATCTTTCATTTTGAATTCAAATGAAGCCTACCCGTAAGTTCGAGGACCTTGTTGAGCTCGTTGCCGTACTCCGGAGAGAATGCCCCTGGGACCGGAAACAAACCCATCAAAGTATCAAGGATAATCTCATCGAAGAAGCGTATGAAGCCCTCGAAGCGCTGGATAATGACAACTTTGATGAATTTAAAAAAGAGCTTGGGGATCTCCTGCTGCACGTGGTGTTTCACAGCAACATGGCGAATGAGACTGATACCTTTGATATCGGAGATGTGATATACACCCTTATGGACAAACTCATCCGCCGGCATCCCCATGTATTTGGAGAAACGGTTGTTAACGATGAGGAGCAGGTAGCTGAAAACTGGGAGACCATCAAACTCAAAGAAGGAAAAAGGTCAACACTCGATGGTTTACCTGTGCATCTTCCGGCCCTGATACGGGCGCAAAGGATGCAGGAGAAAGCCGCGAATGTTGGCTTCGACTGGCCTGAATGGAAACTGGCATGGGAGAAGCTGGAAGAAGAACTGGCGGAATTCAAAGACGCGCTGGACCGGAAGGATGTGTCCTCTTCCTCCGAAGAATTCGGGGACGTGCTCTTTTCTATGGTGAATGTGGCCCGCTACTTTAATCTGGTGGCGGAAGACAGCCTCAGGCAAACCAACGCCAAGTTTGAAAAACGATTCAGGTACATTGAAGATCAGCTGAAGAAAGAAAAGAAATCCGTTAAAGAAGCAACCCTTGAAGAAATGGATGCCCACTGGGAAGCCGCTAAGGACATCGTAGGCTAGGCTGCCTTCCTGTCCGCATAGTAGTTGAACCTTCCCAGTATCTGTTTCTTCTTACTTTTGATCAGGTATGCCCCGGCAGCTACTGTAATGGCCGTTGCTGTTGCAACAACGATCCAGAATCCTGAAAAGGGAAAGAACCGGGTCAGAGTCTCGGACCAGAAAGCAGCATACAGTCCCACTACCGACCAGTTCATAAATTCGTAGTGATACTCCAGCCATTTTTTTTTGGGTTTTTTCCTTACAGCCGGAATGATACCACCCAGCAAAGTAAGCAGGCTAATGACAGCGGCTACGTGGAAAGGCCCGAATGTACCCAGGACTTTGTAAATAAAAAATGCCGATATATTGAGGATCAGCATCAGAGCAACATAGATGTACCCGAACCGGACGTGCAGCCTGCTTCCCTTTTCCAGCATCAGGGGTATGATTCCGAATATCATCGCCCCTATTGCGGAAATGAAATGTATTAATCCTATCGTATCAAAAGTGTAATCCATGGCTCCTCCATTTTTTTAAACGGAAGAGGGTACGGTATGCCACCGGCTGTTGTTTCGAACGGTACCCCTACTCCCCACTGGGTAAAAAGGCGCAAATTTCTCTTAATATTTTCTTCATTTAGTCTTACTTTCTTTCTCCTTAACAAAGGGTAAAATTAGTTCCTGTTATCCAAACGCTGCATCTTCTGTAAGCGTTATGAAGTACCAAAAATGGGCCCTTGTGTTTTGGGTACGTAAATATTTAATCAAAAATTTGGAGCAATAATGTCGACGGATTTACATACAGGCTTTGACGAGCAGCAATATCCGCATATTAATAAAGGACTGGATGGCATTGTAGCCTTTTCAACAACCAAAAGTTTTATTGACGGTAAAGTTGGCGATCTCATTTACTCGGGCTATCACATTGATACCCTGGCTGACAATGCAACCTTCGAGGAGGTATGTTTTCTGCTTTGGAACGACCGCCTGCCGAACAGTAAAGAGCTGGAAGCCCTGAAAACTGACCTCATTGAACACCGGGAGCTCCCGGAAACAGTACTCAGCTATATCCGGAATACCGACAAAGAGGCCGAGCCGATGGCGGTGCTCAGAACAGCTGTTTCCATGCTGGCGGATACCGATGCTACCAAAGGGAAGTTCGATGAAAGCCTCTTTATGGAACAGGCGATCTCCCTTACGGCAAAGATCCCTACGATCATTGCGGCTTTCGACCGTGCCCGAAACGGAAAAGAAATTGTGGCTCCTTTGAAAGAAGGTAGTACGGCCTTCAACTTCCTGTACATGCTGAATGGTGAAGAACCGGGAGAACAGGCTGAAAAAACCATGGACCTCTGTCTGATCCTTCATGCTGAGCATGGTATGAACGCCTCAACATTTACCTGCCGTACGATTGCCGCCACCATGTCGGATATGTACTCCGCCGTTACCGGTGCGATCGGCGCGCTGAAAGGGCCTCTGCACGGCGGAGCCAATACGGCAGTCATGAACACCCTTCTTGAGTTATCAAAACAAGGGGAAGATGCCGATGCCGTAGCCTTCACCAAAAAGAAACTGGCTAACAAAGAGAAGATCATGGGCTTCGGGCACCGCGTGTACAAAGTGTTTGACCCCCGGGGATACCACCTGCAGAAAATGGCAAAAGCACTTTCTGAAGAAACCGGACATGAACAGCTGTACCGCTGGTCCATGGACATGCTCAGAACCATGAAAGAAGAAAAGGACATCGATCCGAATGTGGATTTCTTTTCAGCCACCGTGTACTACTCCATCGGTATTCAGCCCGATCTTTACACCTGCATCTTCGCGATGAGCCGCATTTCAGGCTGGACGGGCCATTTCATGGAGCAGGCTGCCAACAACAGGCTGATACGCCCAAGAGCACTGTACGTGGGTGAAAAGAATTTACCCTGGGTTCCTGTTGAAGAACGGTAGTCCGCGAATTTAGCTCTTCGTATTAAGCCCGGTTATTCTATGGTAGCCGGGCTTTCTTTTTTTGCCCAGGTATTCATCTCGGTGGGTTTGAATGTGATCCGGAACGTGGTTCCCTTGTTCTTCTTGTAATCCCAGATCAGGGTGCCTTCCAGCTGGGTGGTCACCGTTTCCACCAGCGTCATGCCTAGTGACTTCGTCTTCAGTTTCTCAAAGTCGTCCGGTAACCCAACTCCGTCATCGGCCACCTCAAACACGATGTCTCCGTCCTTATAGTCCAGCGCCACAATGATCTTCCCGCTGTCTTTGCCCGCAAATGCATATTTCAAAGCGTTGGTGATCAGCTCATTGGCAAGAATTCCAAAGGGTACGGCCTGATTGATATTCAGTGAGATCGGTTTTCCGGTAATCGAGATCTCAATATTACGTTCGTCGCTTCCGTAGGTGCTCCGGATGTCTTTAACCAGCTCTTCCAGATACTCTTTGATCTCTATAGCACTGAACAGATTGGTCTGGTAAAGACGCTCATGGATCAGCGCGATCGACTTAATCCGGGACTGACTCTGTTCGAAAACAGCCCGGACCTTTTCATCTTCAAGGTGCATGGTCTGCAAGCCTATGATGCCCGATATCACTGCCAGGTTGTTCTTTACCCTGTGATGGATCTCCTTGATCAGGATCTCCTTTTCTTTCAGGTTGCGTTCCAGCGTATCCTGATATTCTTTGATGTGGGTGATGTCCGAGGCTGTTCCTGTACAGCCGATGATCTTTCCCGAACTGTCTTTCAGAGGATAGGCTTTTGCGGCCAGAACCGCGATTTCGCCATCCTTACTGATCATTTTAAGCTCAAAGTGGTCAAAGGTCCTGCCCCTCATCACAGCCTGATGTATGCCTATAGCCTGTTCAACCTCGGGGCCATAGATCAGCGGAGCAAAAGAATTGCCAATCAGTTCTTCCGGTGCATATCCCAGAATTTCCTTACTGGCCTTATTGATGAAATCAAAATTGCCATCCGGATCGATTCTCCACACCAGATCATGGGATGCTTCAACGAGGGTTCGGTACTTCTTTTCGCTGTTTACAAGAGCCTGTTCAATTTTCTTCCGGTCTGTTATGTCTTCAATCAGAAGCATGAACTTTTCGACCTTGCCGTCCGCCCCTTCAATGCGTGTCACCTGTTCACGGATATACAATACCTCACCGGCTTTATTCACCCGCTCCAGCTCCATGACGTCGTTGATCTCTCCGTTCAGGGCTTTTTCGAGGTTATCCCTGAACTCCTGCTTCTTGGAAGCCTGCACGTTCGGCATCACCTTACCCACCACCTCGTCCTTGGTCCATCCGAACATTTCCTCTGCTTTTTTATTCCACACATCATAAACACAGCCATTCCGGTCTAATGTAACCACGGCAACCGGGGCAGAATCAATAAGTGTGGATAGTACGCTGTTGGCTTTCAACAGCTCATCCTGGAAATTGTACTTGTCCGAGGCGTCATTGATAACCACCAACTCCGCATCTGTTCCGTCCACCTGTATGAGCCTGGATTGTATATCCACATACAGGGGCTTTCCCTCCCTGGTCGTATGGATTACTTTGAAAAAAGAACAATCCTCCGTCCGTTGTTCAATCCGCTTCAACTTGGTTTTATCAAATGCCGCTATGCCGCTTTCAGGTCGCAGGTCATATCCCGTCAGTTTGAGCATCTCATCTTTGGGCCACCCGTAAAGCTTACAGGCGGCGTCATTGACGTTCAGGATCCGGGAATCTTCGAGCCTCATGACCAGCATCGGGTTAGGGCTTTTATCAAATAAGTACTGGTATTGCTCCTCGCTTCTTTTCTTCTCCTCGATATGACTCAAAGCCTCGTACTCTCTCTTTATGGCCGGAACCAGCCGCGTGAGGTTATCTTTGAGGATATAATCCTTGGCTCCTGCAAGGACGGCCTCGATCGCTGTTTCGTCAGGAACTGCACCTGAGACGAGAATTACGGGAAGATCATCATCTACAGACTGGATAAACCGAACAGCTTCCAGTCCGGTGAATCCGGGCAGGCGGTAATCACAGATCACCATGTCAAAGGATTCACTTTGTAAGACGGTCTTTACTTCATCAAGCTCGTAAACAACTGTGTGTACTACCTCAATACCACCCTCACGAATGGCGTGAACGATGAGTTCCACATCATGCGGATTATCCTCAATAAAAAGAATCTTGAGCTTCATAGTACCACGAAAAAGCATCGATTGAGTCTGCCAAGATCGTCAATCACGATCCCTGTTCCAATTAAAGACTCGAAATCTTATCGGCTTATTTTGTGACTACATAAGCTTTGATATCATTTTACAACCAGATTAACGATACGGCCGGGCACAAAAATCTCCTTTACCAGGTCTCCTTGTGCCAGATATTTCGATACATTTTCATCGGATTTGGCCATTTCAAGGACGTATTCCTTGTCCATGGCTTTATCAGCCGGCACCATGATATCGGCGCGCATTTTCCCGTTCACCTGCACGGGATACATGATCTCCTCGGCTTTCAGGTATTCCTCATTGAATGCGGGCCATTCTGAATAGGCGATGGTATCCTCTTCTCCCAGTCTGCGCCACAGTTCTTCCCCTATATGCGGGGCAAAGGGGGACAGCAATTGTGTAAAGGTTTTTGCTACGGATTGCGGGAGGGTCTTCCACTGGTTTGCTTCATTCACAAAGATCATAAGCGCCGAAATGGCGGTATTGAACCGAAGTTCCTCTATATCTTCGGTAACCTTTTTGATGGCCTCATGCAGTATCTTCAGCTGTTCTCTGGAGGGTTCTTCGGCCTTTATTTCTTTCCTTAATTCGCCGGTTTCTTCATCGACGATCAACCTCCATGCACGATTCAGGAACCGGTTCACTCCCTCAACACCTTTAGTACTCCAGGGCTTCACCTGCTCCAGCGGACCCATAAACATTTCATACAGGCGAAGTGAATCAGCTCCATACCGCTCGATCACCGAATCGGGATTGATCACGTTGCCACGGCTCTTCGACATCTTGTGAGCCCGGGCGTCCAGCTTTATGTCCGTTCCCTTTTTAAAGAAGGCGTCTCCTCTTTTCTCCACCTCCTCTTCGGTCAGCTTCTCCCCGTCAGGTGTGGTGAACTCCATCTCCCCGAGAATCATCCCCTGGTTCACCAGTTTCCTGAAGGGCTCTTTGGTGGATACCACGCCGATATCATACAGTACTTTATGCCAGAAACGTGCATATAACAGATGAAGTACGGCATGCTCTGCCCCTCCGATGTACAGGTCCACGGGCATCCAGTATTTCTCGTATTCCGGATCAACCGGCCCCCCATCAAAATCAGGAGAGATGTATCTCAGATAGTACCAGCAGGATCCGGCCCACTGGGGCATGGTGTTCGTCTCGCGGTAGGCCTCTTTACCGGTCTCGGGATCGGTGGTTTTAACCCAGTCTTTCGCATTCGCCAAAGGGGGTTCTCCGTCACCTGTTGGCTGGTATTTATCCACCTGAGGAAGTTCTACCGGCAGTTCATCGTAGCCCACTGCCTTGGCTTCTCCGTCTACATGGATGATCGGAAAAGGCTCTCCCCAGTACCGTTGTCTGGAAAACAGCCAGTCCCGCAATTTGTAATTCACTGATTTCTTACCGGCTCCTTTTTCTTCCAGCCAGGCAATGATCTTCTTTTTGGCCTCCCTGATCTCCAGGCCGTTCAGGAAATCACTGTTGATGGCCGGTCCCTCGCCGGTATATGCCTTCCCGTCAAATTCTTCAGGAGGCTGTACCGTTCGTATAATCGGCAGGTCAAATTTCTCGGCAAATTCCCAGTCTCTCTCATCCTGGCCGGGAACCGCCATAATGGCGCCGGTACCGTAACTGGCCAGCACGTAGTCTGCGATCCAGACCGGGACCTCTTTTCCGCTGGCCGGATTGATAGCGTAGGCTCCGGTGAATACCCCGGTCTTTTCTTTGGTGAGTTCCTGCCGGTCCAGGTCCGATTTCATGGCTGCAGCCGACTGATATTCTGCCACGGCGTCTCTCTGGCCGGGCGTGGTGATCTCATTGACCAGATGATGCTCCGGAGCCAGTACCATATAGGTAGCCCCGAAGATGGTATCCGGCCGTGTGGTAAACACTCTGATCTTGTCATCATGCCCTTTGATCTGAAAGTCGATCTCCGCTCCGATGGATTTTCCGATCCAGTTGCGCTGCATATCCTTCAGCGACTCCGGCCAGTCCAGATCGTCCAGATCCCGGAGCAGTCGCTCCGCGTATTCCGTGATCTTCAGCACCCACTGGCGCATCGGCTTACGGATGACCGGATAGCCACCTACTTCGCTTTTTCCGTCGATCACTTCCTCATTGGCAAGCACGGTTCCCAGTTCCGGACACCAGTTTACCGCAACTTCATCCTCATAGGCTAAACCCCGCTCAAAAAGCTTCAGAAAGATCCATTGGGTCCACTTAAAATATTCAGGGTCGGTGGTGTTCACTTCCCGGTCCCAGTCGTAGCTGAAACCGATGGCCTGCAGCTGTTCTCTGAAACGGTTGATGTTCTTTTCAGTAGTGATGCGGGGGTGAGTACCGGTCTTGACCGCATACTGCTCGGCAGGAAGCCCGAACGCATCCCATCCGATCGGGTGCAGCACATTAAAACCTTTCATCCGCTTGTACCGTGCGACTATATCCGTGGCAGTGTACCCTTCGGGATGACCTACATGCAGTCCGGCCCCGCTGGGATATGGAAACATGTCCAGTACGTAATATTTGGGTTTGGATGTATCCGTAGGGGTTCGGAACGTCTTATTCTCAATCCAGTACTTCTGCCATTTGGTCTCAATCTTCGCGGGATCGTAAGAGTGCATAAATTTTTGTTGCCTTCAGATTCAGTTGATAAGCCCGAAAAATAGGGATTTTGAGAACAAAAAAAGGAACTCATTCCCCCAAAACCTCCACCCCGTCCGGCTTCCACCAGAGGGGTGGCCGCTGTGCCTGGCTGAGAAACTCGGTCTCTACCCCTTCGATCTTCCCCCCGGTGGTGTACACCGTCTGAAGGGCTTCACCAAACCGGTCCCTGAGTTCCCTTACTTTATCATGATCCCCTTCCACCCAGTGCAGCGTGAAATCCAGCTCCGGAAATTCTTCGCTTTCCTGGATCAGGAAATCCTCCATCCAGGCCTGCTCCCGCTGAATGGCTTTGTTAAAAGCGAACTGATAGGCAAGAATGGGATCCGGCTTCTGGTGCTGCGGATTCTTCAGCCAAAAAGCTTCCACATAGTCCTGAAAATGACATTTCAGCTTACTGAATCGGGTCGGACTTACCACCACCGCCACCGAACGGCAACCCTTCCCGCCATATCGAAAGACTGCCTCCACCAGATCCTTCATTATTTCCGGTTCTTCGGTATCGATGTAGGCCATTGAAAACCTGGCCCGGCGAATCACCCACTCCGCGGCTTCACTTACCGCGTTCAAAGTAGTAACCGCCTCCTGAATGGGGATCACGGAATCCTCCGATCCCGCAAACATCAGCTTATCAGCTTCCACATCTTTGAAGTTATTCAGGTCGGTGGAGTACCGGATGCGGTTTTTCAGCCCGGCTTCCTCTGCCTCCTGCAGAAAGCTGGCTAACAAATACGGATCTTTGCGGGATAGCTTTCCATAGTAATCAGCACCGGTTAACAGGGTGCCCAGCGCATCCTGAAATCCCACCAGCGGAAGGTTGCCGGCGTGCAGGCACAAGACTTTTTTCCCTTCAGATAGTTCCGAGAGTCCGGCTCTTCCTGCCCACTCCCTTATTTGTCCGCATTCGATATTCTGCTTCAGAGTCCGGATCTGAAATTTGATATCCTCAAAGCTGAACAGGCCCTCCCCAACGCTTTGCTCAATCGCTTTCTTCAAGCGGCGGTTGTCAGGCGAAAGCCATTTCAAAGCAGCTTGTTCAACCTGTTCGATATGTCTCTGTAATACACTCAATCCTGATCAATTAGAAAATTACAGCCTCGCAGATCCCGCGGATTCCACCTTCCTGATACCTGAAAACGGCCGTCATCGTTCATCATTCCCTTATCCCCGGTTAGGATAAAAGCACATGAGTACACATTTGCGAGATCCGTGACACCTATCAGCCCCTCTTCACCGGGCGGAAGTATTTCAAGGGGAGCTTTGGGGTTCCGGATCGTAACCTTCATCCAGGGTACGCACCCGAACCACGTACCCCCGCGGCTGTAAGCCTGACTCAACAACTCCGTCATGCCGTACTCGGAATGAATCTGCTTTTCGGGAAGCCTGAAACCTGTCGCCAGTGTCTGATGCAGTTCCTCTCTGCTCATTGCTCTGCGAAAGGTTTTCATACCCCCCGTTTCCATGACAACGGTATCCTCCGGAAAGCTTACAGAACTGATCTCCAGCAGGTCCAGCAGGCCAAAGGCCGCCCCGAATAGCATCAGCTTCTTTCCCTGTTCCTTCACTTCGTCAATTTCACGCTGAACCAGCGGCTCGTTCAGCTTCAGGAACCGGCTCAGTCCGGAATCGTCCAGCTTCACCAGTTCCTTCAACATCCATATCAACGAGGAGTGAGGGTTTTGATCATATCCGGGGGTATAGGCCCAAACTACCAGATCATCCATTTCATAAAAATGAGACATCCCTCTGATGACCGACTTTCGATAGAGCTCAGGGTCTGCCAGGTAGTGACGGCTCCTTTTCATCCCGGTGGTCCCGCTACTCTGAAAAAACACTTCGGGTTCTTCTCTTTCACCGGTTATGATGCGCGCTTCTTTGAATGCCTGAATGGGAAGCAAAGGGATTTCCCCCGCGGAGGTCACCCTGTCTCTTCCAAGTGCCTTCACGAAGCGTCCATATACCGGGTTATGCTCCCGCTGAACCTGGAAGAGTGCGATCGCCTTTTGCTCAAAGGAAAGCCGTTCATCAAATGGATTAATCATAGCTCAATGTAAGCAGTTTATCCTCCGTCAGGATAAAAAGGTTGCGCTCAGAAACCTCTATGTCCCGGATTTCCCCCGAGACATCTATCGGAAAAAGTGCATCCCCCCTTTGAATGGTATCCGATAAGGCGGTCCACAACGTACCGTTATAAAAATCGAAGGCCATCACCGACTCTGCCGGGTAGAAGCTGCGGTAGATCCCCGCATCTGAAAGCAGGTGAATAACTTTCTCCCTCCGGTCCAGAATAAAAACGTCGTTACCGATCACTTTAAACCCGGATATTTCTTTGACGGATACAGGAAGAGGGATCTCATCAATAAGCGTTCCATTCTCGTCCATTTTGATCATCATCCCGGATCGCTCATCATAAAAAAGCAGCTCTCCCAGTCTGTTTACCCCGATCCAGGAAGGCCTGACTGATTGTTGCCGTATTCCCTGGGAGTACCCTTCAACTGAGCTTAACAACTGCCAGCGCCGGTCAAAAACCTGTATCCTTTCATTTCTGCGGTCTGAAATGTAGATCTTCAATCCGTTTGTGGCGTCAATGTCGAAGGGGCGGTCGAATTGAAAGTCCCCGGAGCCCCTGTTTCCGAACGTGTGTATCAGGGTACCGGTATGATCCAGTTGAAGGATACGATTTCTGCCTTGTTCCACTACAAAGACAAAATCGCGCGTTGCGTACAGGGAAACCGGATTTTGAAGGTCTGTGATGAGCGTTCGCTGCTTTGACTCGACCTGCGCCGTCACCGGCAAAGGAATAGCCAGCAACGTTAACAGTAAAACCCTCAACATGTTCATGAAAGATGCTTTAGTCCCTTGGCTCCGATATCTCTCCGGTAATATGCTTTTTCGAAATGAATTTTACTAACCTCTGCGTAGGCCCGGTCGATGGCTTCCTTTAGAGAATCTCCTTCCGCGACAACATTCAGCACCCTTCCCCCATTGGTCAGGACCCTGCCCCCTTCGGAGCGGGTGCCCGCATGAAACAAAAGGACGTCTTTCAACTCGTCCAGGCCGGTGATTTCTTTTCCTTTTTCATAGGCCTCAGGGTAGCCCCCCGAAACCATAACCACCGTGCACCGGTATTGATCGTCAAGCTCAATGTCGGTGCGGGCAAGGTCGCCTTTGGTACAGGCAAGGATCACTTCCAGCAGGTCACTTTTCATTGCAGGGACTATGACCTGGCACTCCGGATCCCCGAAGCGGCAGTTGTATTCCACCACTTTGGGGCCCTCTTCGGTGATCATCAGTCCGGCATAGAGGATACCCTGATAGGGATAACCTTCTTCTTTCATTCCCCTGATGGTTGGCTCCAGGATCTCCTTTTCCACCCTGTTGAGCACATCCTTCGTCAGGACCGGTGCCGGCGAATAGGACCCCATTCCTCCGGTGTTAAGTCCTGTATCCCCCTCCCCGACGCGCTTGTGATCCTGCGCGTTGCCGATCACTTTGTATGAATCTCCGTCGCAGATCGCAAATACTGACGCCTCTTCTCCCTCCATGAATGCTTCAACCACCAGGCGGGAAGCCGCGTCACTCAGGGAGCCTGTCTTCAGTTCTTCCAGTGCGGCCATGGCTTCTTCTTCATTCTCAGGGATGAGAACGCCTTTACCACCGGCCAGTCCGTCCGCCTTGAGTACCACCGGATAGCTTCCGTTGGAGCGGATGTACGCAGCGGCCTCGTCAAACTGATGCTGATCAAAGACCATATAGTATGCGGTCGGGATACCATGGCGCTTCATGAAGTCTTTGGCAAATTCCTTACTGCCCTCCAGCATAGCCGCCTGTTTTCTGGGCCCGAATACTACGTGCCCTTTTTCCTCCAGGAAATCCGCGATACCATCCACCAAAGGCTGTTCCGGGCCAACCACCGTAAGGGATATTTTTTTGTCCTGTATGAACTTCAGGACTTCCTGAAAATCAGAAGTGTTGAGGGATACGTTTTCACCCAGAGCGGCCGTGCCCGGGTTACCGGGGGCAACATACAGCTTATCCAGCTGCTCAGACCGGGAGATCCCCCAGGCCAGCGCGTGCTCACGACCGCCACTACCGATAAGAAGGACATTCATGGCCATGGTTCAGGAAAGCTTTTCGGCTATGGTAATGATCTCGGCGAAACTGGAAGCATCCAGGCTGGCTCCGCCGATAAGGCCTCCGTCAACATCCTTCTGGGAAAGAAGTTCTTCCGCGTTAGCCGGCTTCATACTGCCTCCGTACAGGATCCTGATCGCGGAAGCCGTCTCCTCATCGTAAAGCTCAGCCAGGCCTTTCCGGATGTGGGCATGCATCTCCTGAGCCTGTTCCGGTGTTGCCGTTTCACCGGTTCCAATTGCCCAGATAGGCTCATACGCGATCACCACATCCAGGGCATCTTCTGCAGATAGGCCCTTCACAGCTGCTTTCACCTGTGTGGTCACCAGCTCAAAGTGAAGCTGTTCTTTTCGCTGATCCAGGGATTCACCCACACACACAACCGGCGCTAACTGATGCGAGAGCGCCTTGAGGGTTTTCTTGTTCACGGTATCGTCTGTCTCCCCAAAGTACTGTCTTCTTTCGGAGTGACCGATCAACACGAAGTTACAGCCGGATTCTTCCAGCATTGTAGCGCTGATCTCTCCGGTATAGGCACCGTTATCCTCGAAATGCAGGTTCTGCGCCCCGATGGATATATCGGTATCATGAAGGTGATTCACCGCCATGGAAAGAGAGACGAAGGGAGGGCAAACCAAAACGTCCACATTCTCCGCGATCTCCGGCTTGGCAGCTTTAATGCCTTCCAGCAGTAGAGCCGCCTCATTGGGGCCACCGTTCATCTTCCAGTTTCCGGCAATTAGAAATCTTCTCATTAGCTTTCCTGATTGGCTTGATTCACAATTTTGTTTAACCCGCTGATCACATCGTTAAATTCTTCTCCCACATATTTCCGGACTATGTTTCCTTTCTGGTCCACAAGAATGCGGGTAGGCACCCGGGTGATATTGAAAGTTTCGATGAGCCCCTGAATATCGAAGTTTCCGAAGTCGGCAACCGGCCAGTATTTGGCACGTTCTTCGAAAAATCCGTCTATGGTTATTTCGCTCTTATCCAGCGGGATGGTAAAAACCTGGAGTCCGTAATTCTTGTAGATCTGCTGAATGACCACCGTACGGTCGTACTGCGATTGATACAAACGGTTGGAAACGGGAGTGATTTCCAGCAGATAGGGGGTTCCGATCAGCGACTCAGCGTCCACGGTATCGCCTTCCTGAGTAACGAACATAAAATCCGGGACCCGGTAGCCGGGAGCCAGATAGGCCAGGTCGTAGCCTATGTTCTTTGCCCACTCCATGGCTTCTTCATCCTCAGCATACTCTTTCTCAAAAGCCGCCAGCATTTCTTTGGCATCATCTACACGGGCACTGTCATAATAAAAAGCGATCTGTTCCCGCGTCAGATTCCGGATCACCTGATCTGAAGAGGTCAGCGTCTTCAAAGAATCAAGGTATTCGATGGCGGCATCCACACCCTGAGTTTCCGCTACATATTCTTTACCCATTCCGGAAGCAAATCCTATGATGAACTCATCGTCTTCCAGCGCCTGGTCGAGCCGGTCGAACATGAGCTGATCGTCAAAGTTTCGGAGCACCGACACGGACTGACGGGCCGCGAGCTTGCTGGCCAGCGTTCCGGGATGCTTCTCATACACTTCCCAGTATATATTGCTCCATTTTTCGATCTCACCGGCGATGAGTGAGTCCGCTACCTGTCCGGCGTTTATGAAAGCAACCAGCCGGTTATATCCGCGGTCAACCCGGTTGAAGGTCTCCATGGCACGCTGCTCGCGAGAATCAACGGTAAAATTCTGCCGCAGGTCGGGTAGTTCACCCGTTATCCTCAGCGTGTCGTTATCGGCCAGGATCAACTGAGACCCAAAAAGAGCGTTCCCGTTCCGGCTCACGATCAAGGGATAGATGCCTTGCCGGGGAAAGCCTATTTCTCCGTTAAAAGCACCAGTGCTGTCGGTCTGGGCGATAAAAAGGGTATCCAGGGGGTTTTCCTGGTCACTTCGGTGCGTGATCAGCAGCTCTATTCCTGAATAGTCATTGGTACTGTCCACTGAGTCAGCAACCGTGATGGTACCACTGATCAGTGCCTGCTTGCGTTCCGGTTCACTGCTGCAATTCAATACAACCAGTGCCACAGATAAAAGCCAAAATGTCCTGTTATTCATTGCGTATTACGATCTTATGATCAGCCTTCCAGTTTTTTTGTAATCAGTTGTGTGACCATTTTAGGGTTGGCCTTCCCTTTCGAAGCCTTCATTGCCTGTCCGACAAAGAAGCCCATCAATTGTTTCTTTCCGTCCTTATACCGCTGAACTTCATCGGGATTCTCTTCTATGATTGAATCCACCAATTCTTCCAGAAAACCGGTATCCGATACCTGGATGAGGTTCATTTCTTTTGCCAGTTCCTCGGCGGACTTATCGCTGCTCAGCATTTCATTGAAGATCTCCTGCATCGCTGATGAGTTGATCTTGTCCTCCTCTTTAAGCTTTACCAATTCGGACAGGCGTTGGGGTGAAATGCTGAATTCCCCAATCTCAATGCTTCGCTCGTTCAGAACCCGGAGCACCTCACTCAACACAATATTCGACGCGGCTTTGGGATTGCCGGTATGCCGGGAAACCTCTTCAAAGTAATCGGCAAGATATCTGTTCTCGGTAAGGGTTACCGCGTCCACCTCACTCATCCCGTATTCACTTACAAATCGTTTTCGTCGTACATCGGCGAGTTCCGGAAGCTCTTCTTTGATTTCCTCCAGCATTTCAGTTGTCACGATAACCGGAGGAAGGTCCGGCTCCGGAAAATACCGGTAGTCATGAGCTTCCTCTTTGGAACGCATTACCCGGGTTTGCATGGTGCTGGTGTCCCACAGTCTGGTTTGCTGTACCACTTCCCCGCCGCTTTCAATCAGCTCGATCTGACGGTTGATCTCGAATTCAATGGCCCGCTCCACATTGCGGAAAGAATTCATATTCTTCAGTTCCGTCCGCGTACCGAATTTCTCCTGGCCCCTGGGTCTTACCGAGACATTCGCATCACACCTCAGACTTCCCTCCTCCATATTACCGTCACAGATCTCCAGATACTGCACGATCTGTTTGATCTTGGTCAGGTAAGCATAAGCTTCCCGCGGGGTACGGATATCCGGTTCCGATACAATCTCTATCAGAGGCGTTCCCGCCCGGTTGAGGTCCACCAGTGTATTGTAAGGGTCCTGATCATGGATAGACTTACCGGCGTCTTCCTCCATGTGAATGCGGGTCAGTCCGATGCGTTTTTGATAATCTTCCAGTTCAATATCCACAAAGCCGTTGTAACAGATGGGGGTATCGAACTGCGAGATCTGATATCCTTTGGGCAGGTCGGGATAAAAGTAATTCTTTCGGGCAAATATGGATTTGGGAGCAACCTTGCAATGGGTGGCCAGCCCCATTTTAATGATATACCGAACCAGGTTTTCATTGATGACAGGCAGGGTGCCGGGATGCCCGAGACACAGTGGCGTTACCTGAGTGTTTGGTGCCTCGCCATACTGAGCTGCAACCGGAGCGAAGGCTTTGCTCTTCGTCAATAGCTGGGCGTGTACCTCCAGGCCTATTACGGCCTCAAACCTTTCGTGGGCAATGGTGCTCATCAAAAAAAACGTATTAGAAAGTCTGGATTTTAAAGGACTGCAAAGATAAAGAAGTATTCTCTTATTTATTAGTCTAATTCACCGGGCCATACCACTGTTGGGTGATGCAATGGATGGAACCCTGCCCCCAGACCAAGTCCGCGCAATTAATTCCTGTGACTTCTCTGTCCGGGAAGTATCTCCTGAAAAGATCCAGAGCCAGCTCGTCATACCTTTCGTCGTACAATGGCACCAGCACCACCCCGTTTGCGATGTAGAAGTTCGCGTAGCTTGCCGGTACATACTCCGAGCCGTCCACAGTAGGGTATTCCGCTTTTGTCTGAGGAAGTGGGAGGGTTTCGATCCTGAGCTGTTGCCCGTTCTGGAGGGTGGTTCCCCTGAGTATCTCCAGGTTCTGCTGAAGGGCCCCGTAGTTCACATCGCCGGTTTCTTCTGTGACCATGGTCAGTACGGTATCTTCCTTCAGGAATCGGGTCAGGTCGTCGATATGGCCATCCGTATCATCCCCGGCAAGTCCGCGTTTCAGCCATATGACCTG
Organism: Balneola sp.; assembly: GCA_965267385.1. Classification (GTDB taxonomy): domain Bacteria; phylum Bacteroidota; class Rhodothermia; order Balneolales; family Balneolaceae; genus Balneola. The sequence goes on along the minus strand of OZ253957.1, from coordinate 749,113 downwards.
CTCCACCCCCAGGAATTTCATCAGCTTCTCTTCGATCTCCGCCTTGGTGAGTCCCGGATTACGATTGGGATTCAAAAGTACCGATTCAGTTGTCAGCAACGCCCCTGCCCCGTTTACCTCGATGGAACCTCCTTCAAGGATCATTCCCGGTTCTATCCGCTTAATCCCGTAGAGATCCGCGACATATTTCGGAAGTGCGTTATCCGCATCATAAGGAGGATATTTACCACCCCAGGCATTATACCCCCAGTCCAGGACCACATCCCCGCCCGCATCATCTTTCACAAAAACCGGCCCGCAATCCCGGGCCCATACATCGTTCACCGGAACCCGGTGTATTGTCAGGTTCTCTGAACCGATACCCGCTTTATCCAGTTTAGATACCGCCCGTTGCTCAACCTCTTTGCTCTCCACAAATAAATGAACGGGTTCAAATGAGATCAGGGCCCCGATAATGTTCAAATACACTTCCTCCACCCGTTCGAGTCGCTTTCCGGGCCAGGTTTCGGGATTGGAAGGCCAGTGTAACTGAGTTGCGGAATGAGTAGCCCATTCCGCCGGCATTTTGTATGTTTGGTCCATACCCGCAAAGCTAAGCATATTGACATGAAATATTTCCGACCCACTCTGATTTTATTTACTCTTGTTTTCTCACTTACCTCCTGTGGTCAACAGCAACAGACACCGGAAAAAACAGCGGAGGCGCCCGAGATCAAGACCATTTTTGAGAACATCAGTGTGCAGGAATTCAGGAACATGCCCACTGACACTAATGTCGTGATCCTGGATGTGCGTACCGATGAGGAGGTAGCCCGGGGAGCGATCGATAACTCCATACAGATCAACTTCTACTCCCCCGACTTTAAAGAGCAGATCGCGAAGCTGGATCCCGATAAGAAATATGTGGTGTATTGCAAAGCAGGCGGACGCAGCGCCCAGGCATCACGCATCATGAGTGAGGAGCTCGGCTTCAAAGAAGTGAAAAACCTGGAGGGTGGCTACGACGCCTACAGCAGCGAAAATTGATCAGTCGATCAGGCGCTTCAGGATTCCATCGTAGGCATCCACTCTCCGGTCCCGGAAAAAGGGCCAGGTCTTGCGCTGCTTTTCGATGGCATCCAGATCACATTCTGTGACCAGAATCTCTTCCTTCTCTCCGGCCTGATCCAGGATCTGCCCAAAGGGGCCCGAAACAAAGGACCCGCCCCAGAAACGGGTACCGGATTCCTTACCCACCCGGTTAACCGCTGCCACATAACAGCCATTGGCGATAGCATGACTTCTCTGAATGGTTAGCCAGGCCTCCTGAAACTCTTTTTTTTCCTTTTTTCCTTCGCTGGAAAGGGTGCCGATGGCCGTCGGATAAAAGAGGATCTCTGCCCCTTTCAAAGCAGCGATGCGGGCTGCCTCCGGGTACCACTGATCCCAGCAGATCAGCGTGCCGATCCTGGCATAGCGTGTTTCAAAAACCTTAAAACCCGGCTCCTCATCCCCCGGAGTAAAGTAGTATTTCTCCGAAAAACCGGGATCGTCCGGAATGTGCATCTTGCGGTAACTCCCCAAAAAACTCCCGTCAGCATCGAGTACGATCAGGGAGTTGTGATAAACACCCGGAGCGCGCCGTTCAAAAAACGGAGCAATGATGACCACTTCCAGCTCTTCAGCCAGGCCGCTCAAACTCGTCGCGACTTCCCCATCCAAAGGCTCTGCCCAGTCAAAGAATTTTTCATCATGTTTGTTACAGAAATAGAGGGTGTTGAACAGTTCCTGAAGGCAGATGATCTGCGCCCCTTTCTCTCCGGCTTCCCGGATCAGGTTCATATGCCGGTACAGATTATCTTTGGGGCTTTTACCGGCATCGGTCTGAATTAAACCCAGGCGGACACTTCTTTTTTCGTTTTCCATACTCAAAAGTTCAAAAACCTCACTTTTTAAAGACTTTATTTTTTACGAAATCTTCAGATTAAACATCAATATTTAGGCGCTTCAGGTAAAGCGCATAAATTATAAAAGCGCTTCCATGAACATGCAAAAAAGCTTAAACAATTAAACTAAAATACGCCTTCTGGTTAACATTCTTCAATGATATGCTTAACTTTGGCGCACCCCAAAATCTGATCCAAAAAGGAGTTATGACACCTGATTATAATAAGCATTCACGAAGTAAAGTAGATCTCGGTTATCTGGGTTTATCAGACAACAAAGAAGTCTATTGGAACCTCAATCCCACCGAACTTTATGAGCATGCAATTAATAATGGTGAAGCCATGCTCACCAAAGACCATGCTTTACTGGTGCACACCGGAAAATTCACCGGCCGCTCACCCAAAGACAAGTTTATCGTGGATCAACCGTCCATTCATGATGATATTGACTGGGGAGCCATTAACCAGCCGGTGTCGCAGAAAGTATTCGACGGGCTGTATAAAAAAGTACAGGAATATCTGAGCGACAAACCACTCTATGTCAAGGATCTGTATTGCGGCGCGGATGAAAAACACCGGCTGCAGGTACGTGTGGTCAGCGAAGTAGCTTACCACGCCCTGTTTTCACACAACATGTTTATCCGGCCTTCGGAAGAGGAACTCGCCAGGCATGAACCTGAATTTACCGTATTGGCTGCCCCTTTCTTTGAGGCGGACCCCGCGGTGGACGGCACCCGTTCCAGCACCTTCATTTTCTGCGATTTCGAGAAAAAACTGATACTCATCGGAGGCACCATGTATTCCGGCGAGGTCAAGAAAGGGATCTTCGCGGTCATGAACTACCTGCTCCCAAAAAAGGGCGTCATGGCCATGCATTGTTCCGCAAATCACGATTCGGAGGGTAAAACTGCCGTGTTCTTCGGGCTTTCAGGTACCGGTAAAACCACATTGTCAGCCGATCCCGATAAAACGCTGATCGGAGACGATGAGCACGGATGGAGTGAAGACGGAGTGTTTAACTTTGAAGGCGGTTGCTATGCCAAGACCATCAATCTTTCGGAAGAAAGTGAGCCGATGATCTATGCAACCACCAAAATGCCGGGCACCATTCTTGAAAATGTGATACTGGATGACAACCGAGCTCCCGACTTCGATGATGTAAGCCTGACGGAGAACACCCGCTGTTCTTACCCCATCCATTTTATTCCAAATGCCAGTGAAACCGGAAAAGGCGGTCATCCCGAAAATATCATATTCCTGACCTGTGATGCATTCGGAGTACTTCCTCCGATCTCGAGGCTAACTCCTGAACAGGCCATGTATCACTTCATCAGCGGATATACGGCCAAAGTAGCGGGTACTGAGCGAGGTATCACCGAGCCACAGGCAACTTTTTCGGCCTGTTTTGGTTCTCCATTCATGCCTCTTCACCCGACCACCTATGCCGAGCTTCTTGCTGAAAAGATCCGGAAGCACGAGTCCAGGGTATGGCTGGTAAACACCGGGTGGACGGGCGGAGCTTACGGGGAAGGATCACGCATGAAACTATCCTACACCCGGAAAATGCTAAGTGAAGCTATTGATGGTAAGCTTGATGATGTGGAATACACCGAGGATCCCGTCTTCGGCTTTAAGGTTCCGACTCATGTGAACGGAGTACCCAATGCGGTGCTTATTCCAAGAAATACATGGAAAGACCCTAATGCTTACGATCAGAAAGCCAGACAGCTGGCACAAATGTTCATCGAGAACTTCAAAAAGTTTGAAAGTGAAGCCAGTGAAGCCATCCTGAAAGCTTCTCCGAAGATCCTTCAGGATTAGTTACATGTATAACAACAGATGATGACTAAGCCCGCTTCCCTGCAGAAGCGGGCTTTTTATTTTTCATCAGCTCGCTTATACTTCCAGCCATGAAAAAAACTGCATTTCTGACCGCCCTTTTGATCTTAACGGTCACAGCCTGTGATGTTCACAGAACCACAGAGCCGGAGCTGGTTATCCCCGCATCCTACGTGGTTCTGAAAACCGATCAACCCATGGCCATCGACGGTAAAGCCAATGAAAGTGCATGGAAACAGGCCGGGTGGACTGACTACTTCCGGGATATTGAGGGTGATATCAACCCCTCTCCCTATTATGATACCCGTGTAAAGATGCTCTGGGACGATGAGTATCTTTATATCTACGCCGATATGGAAGAGGAACACGTCTGGGGCGATATCACCGAACGGGATGCCGTTATCTTCTACAACAACGACTTTGAGGTTTTCATTAAACCCGATCAGTTTGACTCCCCTTACGCGGAGTTTGAGGTAAATGCGCTGGGCACCTTATGGGACCTGTTTCTTGCCAAACCGTACCGGTTAAACGGTTCAGTGCTCGATGAATGGGATGTCAATGACACTAAGATCGGAATCGACATCCGGGGTACGCTCAATGATCCGACCGATACGGATGAAGGGTGGTCGGTGGAAATGGCCATCCCCCTGGCTCCTGTTGCGGCCATCGACCGTGGCAGCGAAGTACAACACGGTACCGTGTGGAGAATCAACTTTTCCAGGGTGCAGTGGCAGCACGATATAAACGGAACTACTTACAGCCGCAAAAAAGACCCGGACAGCGGACAGTATTTACCCGAACATAACTGGGTGTGGACCCCGCAGTCGGCCATTAACATGCACCGCCCCGAACACTGGGGCTATCTGTACTTTTCGGATGGCTCCTCCGGGATCGAGACCGATCAGCATGTGGTGGAATACCAGCTGCTGTTCCATTTGTACCGGAAGCAGCTGGAATGGAAAAACGATCACGGCCAATACACTTCGCTGATCTCTGAGCTGGACGGACCGCTCTACTCTTTTAATGACAAGATCTACGAAGCTTCCTCCAAAGTGACGACGTCGGGCTTCGAGATCGCCTTAGACAATAATCAGGGAACTATACTTACCATCAATCAGGATGAAAAAATCACCATCACTTCTTATTAGATCGATCCTTGTATTCACTTTTTTCCTGACCAGCTGTTCGCAGCTCCGGGAACAGGAACCCGGCTTCAGCTTCGCCGCATGGACGGGAGGGGATCTGGGCCAAAACGAAACGGAATGGCGGGCTAAACTGAGTAAATTTTCAGAAGCCGGTTTAACAGACCTTTATGTGGGAGCCGGCAAAGAAAAACTGGAAGAGATCGTGCAATATGCGGAGGATTATGACATCAACATCCATGCATGGATCTGGACCCTGAACCGCCCCGGCGACACTACGGCAGCCAGGCACCCGGAATGGTATTCTGTAAACCGCAACGGAGATAATTCTTACGAGTACCGGGCTTATGTGGACTACTACCAGTGGTTGTCCCCTTTCTCGCCCGGAGCAAGAGAACACATCAAATCCAATATTGCTGAAGTGGCCTCCGCCAAAGGGGTTAAGTCGGTGCACCTGGACTACGTACGCTATGTGGACGTGATCCTTGGCGCAGACCTTCAGCCTAAATACGACCTGGTGCAGGACCGGCAGCTTCCTGAATATGATTACGGATACCACCCCATCGCCCGCGAAGAGTTCAGGGAGCTGTTCGGAGTCGATCCGATGGAGATGGAACATCCGGAACTGAGTATGGAGTGGTTGCAATACAGGCTGAATGCCGTCACGACTTTAGTGAATGAACTGGCTGAGATCGCACACGAAAATGACAAGTTACTGACCGCCGCTGTATTTCCCTGGCCCGAGATGAGCCGCCAGATGGTTCGTCAGGACTGGTCCAGCTGGAATCTTGATATCGCCCTGCCTATGCTTTATCAGAACTTTTACCGCCAGAACCTGGAATGGATCAGGTTTGCCACGGAACAGGGAGTGCGTGAGTCGCACGGCCGGTTCCCCATCGTTGCGGGGCTCTACATCCCTTCACTCACCCCCGGCGGATTGCAAACCGCCATACAGAAGGCCAAAGAAGGAGGTGCGGTGGGTGTTTCTTTTTTTGATGCCAACGCGCTCACCGATGAACACTGGGCGGTGATCCGGTCGCTGAATGAGGAATGGAACGGAAATTAACCTTCGGCCATCTCGTTGAGCTTTTCCAGATTGTCCTGCACTCTGAGGGCATCCACCACTTCATGGATATCCCCTTTCATCGCGGCGTCCAGATTGTAGAGGGTCAGATTAATACGATGATCGGTGATCCGGCCCTGAGGATAGTTGTACGTCCGGATCTTCGCTGAACGGTCACCTGTGGAAACCTGACTTTTTCGCTCCGCGGCTCGTTCCTTTTCTTTTTTCTCCAGCTCAATGTCGTACATTTTTGCCCGGAGCATGGTCATGGCCTTTTCCTTATTCTGGTGTTGAGAACGTTCTTCCTGACATTCCACTACGATACCGGTAGGCTCATGCGTGATCCTGATGGCGGAGTCCGTTTTATTGACATGCTGGCCGCCGGCACCGCTGGCCCTGAATGTGTCGATGCGTAAGTCGCCCGGATTGATCTCAATATCCACGTCCTCCACTTCGGGAAGCACCGCGACTGTTGCCGCCGAGGTATGTACGCGTCCCTGGCTTTCAGTAGCCGGCACCCGCTGTACCCGGTGTACTCCCGACTCGTACTTCATCTTCCCGAACACCTCATCCCCTTCCAGGGAAAACGTGATCTCTTTGTAGCCACCTTTCTCAGATTCATTCACGCTCAGCACACTCATCTTCCAACCCTGGGAATCAGCATACCGGCGATACATATCAAACAGGTCCCCCGCGAAGATCGCAGCTTCATCCCCCCCAGTACCTGCGCGTATCTCTATGATCGCGTTCCTGGAATCCTCCGGATCCTTAGGGATGAGCTTCATCTTAATGGCAGACTCCAGCTCAGCCAGCTCTTCTTTGATCTCCGCGTTCTCCGACTTTGCCATCTCGGTGATCTCGGCATCCTCATCCATCTCGATGAGTTCATCATTTCCTTGTTTGCGCTTCTTGAGATCCATCCAGGTATCATAATCCCTGACCAGTTCTTCCAGATCGCTTCGCTCTTTGGTAAGGGCGGTATATGTATCGGGATCATCAAATACGGAAGGGTCGCTCATTGCGGCATTGACTTCCTCAAAACGGGATTTGATCTGCTTTAACTTGGCTTCTATATCCATAAAGGGTTTTTAAACTGTCTTCATCGTTGACCGTCAGAAAGTAAGGATTAGATTAGTAAATAATAGAAGGCAGAATCAAGAATTCAGAATACTCCTTCGGTAAGGCTCCAGCAGACTACTGGCTTTTGTAAGAAGGGGCACCAAATGTTCAATATTAGCATATCCAAAGTCTTGAATAAGGATTAAAAGTAGTGCATGCTTCAATGAAGCTTGCATGTTATTCTAAAATCGCGCCTTACCTTTGTTTCTCCTCTTTTTACAACCCCCGGCAATATTCGCTGCTATAGAAACAGCCGCTCTTTGAATTGAGCAGTCAGGCCATGTATCTCAGTAGTTGGAAAGGGTTCGCTCAATTGATAAACTACCAGAACAAATTGATGTACCTTTTGCCAAACCATCAAATCTTTAAAAACTTTCTGCAGGTCTCCTGTTCATATTTCCTCCTACATTCTAAATTCTACAATCTCTATCTTATTTCTGACTCGGACCCAAAATAAAAACATTTGAAAAGTTCTATAAAAGCCAATACAAAAATCGGGTTTCTGGGAGCCGGCCAGCTGGCACGTATGAGCGCTCTTCAGGCTTTTCGCTTTGGTATTCAGGTAGCCGTATTCTCCGATCGCTCAGAGAATGAGCCCGTTCAGTTCATGACGCCTTTTTCTTCTTCCGGATCTTTTGAATCGGTGGACGATCTGGTTGCCTTTGCCAAAGAATGCGATGTAGTGACCCTTGAGAATGAATTCATACGTTCGGAAGTGCTCAGGGAAGTACAGGCAAAGAGCGGGACCCCCATATACCCCTCTCCGGAAAGTTTTGCACTGATCGAAAACAAACTGATTGAAAAACAAACATTTGAGAAAGCCGGCATTCCGGTAACCCCTTACAAACTGGTACGCAACGCGGAAGAGATCGAAAGATTTGGGGAAGAGCATGGCTGGCCGTTCCTGCTGAAGTCGTCCAAAGGGGGATATGACGGCTATGGAAATGAAACCGTAGCGGATCCCGCATCCGCTGCCCGGGCTTTTGAGAAGCTGGGAGGAAATAAGGGGCAGGACATTCTGGCTGAAGCCTTCGTCCCTTTTACCAATGAACTGGCCGTACAGGTTGCCCGCAACGAAAACGGCACCGTGGTGTACCCCTGCTGTGAAACCGTTCAGGAGAACCACATTTGCGTGGCAGTGCTCTCCCCGGCTCCTGTGCACACTAAGTATCAGAAGCGCGCGCAGGAGCTGGCTGTGAAAGCAGCCGATGCCATCGGCGGCAAAGGGATATTTGCCTTCGAGTTCTTTCTGACCGATGAAGGAGAGGTACTGTTGAATGAGTCCGCACCGCGCCCGCATAACTCCGGCCATTACACCATCGAGGGCTGCGTGACCTCCCAGTTTGAAAATCATATACGGGCCGTTCTGGGGCTTCCGCTGGGTGCTCCGGACTTGATACGGCCCGCTGTTGCCATGATCAATTTACTGGGCACCCATCAGCGCGATGCCGAAACCGAACACATAGCTGAGGCTCTGGCGGAAGCAAACGGACATCTCCATGTTTACGGAAAACTGGACAGCAAACCCGGGCGCAAGATGGCCCATTATACCTTGCTGGGAGACGACCTGGAAGAGACCTATTCCAGAGCCAGAGCGCTGACCCGGAACATCGAGATCTAGCCTCTGAAATTTCTTTGGCTTTTGGGAAGTGGTTTTAAGAATTTCCTTCAATTGAAAACTAACTGACTCTATTTATGAGTAATCCTATAGTTGGCGTAGTCATGGGCAGCGACAGCGACTGGCCCACCATGAAGCAGGCGGCTGAGATACTGCAAAAGTTTGGTGTTGCCATCGAAAAGAAAGTGGTCTCGGCACACCGGACCCCGGATGACATGGCTGAATACGGAAAGCGTGCCGCCGAACGCGGGCTGAAAGTGATTATTGCCGGAGCGGGCGGTGCCGCCCACTTACCCGGTATGCTTGCGAGCCATACCACACTTCCGGTTATCGGAGTTCCCGTACAGACCTCAGCACTGGGTGGGCTGGACAGCCTCTACTCCATTGTGCAGATGCCCAATGGGATTCCCGTGGCAACGGTAGCCATCGGAAAAGCTCAGAATGCCGGGCTGCTGGCACTTCGTATGCTCGGGATGGAAGACAAGGGCATTGCCATGCAGCTAAAGGAATACCATGAAGGGATGGCTGCCGAATCCCGGAAGAAAACGGATAATCTTAAATAGATTCTGAATCATTCCTGCCTTGAATATCCATGAGTAAGGGCAGGCTCGTGAGCCCTTATTCATAGTTGAAATAAAATTGTTGTTACGGCTTAATAAACGTACATTTGGCATGGAATGGTGATGGATCTAGACTACAGTGAAAACTTAAAGCTCCGGTTTCTTTCTCTTTCCTTTTAAGTTTAACTACATTTTTATAGACATGAACATTTACGTAGGAAACCTAAGTTATGGTGTTTCCGATGACAATTTACGCGAAGTATTTGAAGCTTATGGAGACGTAAGCTCTGCAAAAGTAATTACAGACAAATATTCCGGGCGTTCCAAGGGCTTCGGATTTGTTGAAATGGATGACGACTCCCAGGCACAGGCTGCTATCGACCAGCTTGACGGAGCTGAGATCGACGGCCGTCCGGTACGTGTAAACGAAGCTCGTCCGAAGAATCGTTAATTCTTCTCGAAGCAACATTTTAAAGCCATTTTGCTCTGCAGGATGGCTTTTTTTGTGCCCATAAGTTCCTTGTGGTATTAATCAGCATCTGTTATATTTTTATTGTTTAACATTAAACTAATTAAGCGTTATTATTATGAAACATTTACCAACCATAGCCCGCTACCTGTTTGGGCTCATACTATTTGTATTCGGATTGAACAAGTTTCTGGGCTTCATGCCCGCACCTGAATTTTCCAGCCAAGCCATGGCCTTCTTCGGCGCTTTGATGGAATCAGGATATATGATCTATTTCATAGGCACCGTTGAGGTGTTAACCGGAGCAATGTTACTCGCCAACCGGATGGTACCACTCGCGTTGGTACTGGCCGCACCGGTAACCCTGAACATCCTGTTGTTTCACCTGTTTCTGGACCTCCCGACCATTGCCCCGGGCTTAGTGGTATTTGTACTGAATTTGTATCTGCTGTTTGCCTACAAGAAATACTATGATCCAATGCTTGTGGCGTCCGCCACTCCGGGAACCCAAGATTCGGAGTAACATTTTTTCAGATCTTCAGTACACAGAGCCGTCTCTGAAGCAGAGACGGCTTTTTTATTCATCAACAAATCTGATTAGCTATGGTAATGAGTACAACGAACACCATTGAAGGAAAACAAATCAAAGGCTACAAGGGCATTGTTACCGGAGAAGCCATACTGGGAGCCAATATTTTCCGGGACTTCTTTGCAGGCATCCGGGATATCGTCGGAGGGCGTTCGGCCGCTTATGAAAAAGAACTACAGGAGGCCCGAAGGCTGGCCTTTGGTGAAATGGAAGATAAGGCTGCCCGTGTTGGGGCTAACGCTATTGTCGGCATCGATATTGACTACGAGACCATCGGGGCTAACGGCAGCATGCTCATGGTAACGGTAAGCGGAACAGCCGTACTGGCGGAGTAAATACTGCAAATACGAAAAGGCATCAGGAAGTGATGCCTTTTCGGTTTCTATACTCAGCCGAAAACGTCCTTCATTTTTGAGAAGAAGCCTTTTCCGTCATTTTCCATGTTTTCGGGATCGAAGTTTTCAGAGCCCCTCAGGCTTTCAATGGCTTTCTTCTCCGCCGAGCTAAGTTCTTTGGGCATGTACACATTCACCCTCAATAACTGATCACCGGTTCCTGAATTGTTCAAACCAATTATCCCCTTTCCGCGCATTCTGAGGAGGCGTCCCGGCTGAGTTCCCGGTTCGATCTTAAGCTTGGCCTTCCCTTTCAGCGTAGGCACTTCCACTTCGGTGCCGAGTATGGCATCGGGAATACTGAGATTCAGGTTGTAATAGATGTTGTTCCCTTCGCGTTCAAACTTATCGTGTTCTATCTCTTCGATCAGTACGATCAGGTCACCTGCCTTGCCGCCTCTCCGGCCTGCGTTGCCCTGGCCTCTGAGGGTGATGTAATTCCCGTTTGAAACGCCGGAAGGGATATTGATCTTGACCGTCTCCTCGCCTTTAACGCGTCCCTCACCACCGCATTTGGTACATTTAGACTTGATGATGCGGCCTTCTCCCTGACATGCAGGGCATGGCTGTACGTTTACCATCTGTCCAAGCATGGTTCGGGTAACCTGACGAACCTCACCCATTCCGTTACAGGTGCTGCAGGTCTCGAAATCTGAGTCGGTCTCGGCACCCGTACCCTCACACTTGTCGCAAAGGATCTGCTTCTTGATCTTCAGCTTTTTTTCCGTACCGAAGGCGATCTCATCCAGCTTCAGCGGCATCCGGATTTTCATATCGGAACCCGGCGTACCTGTTTGGCGGCGCCCGCGCGACCGGCCGCGTGTACCGCCACCGAACTCTTCCCCGAAGAAGCTACTTCCAAAGATGTCGCTGAACCGGCTGAATATGTCTTCGAAGCCCATGCCATCGAAGTCAACACCGCCGCCAAACCCTCCTACTCCGCCGTTCACACCGGCGTGGCCGTACTGATCGTAGCGCGCTCTCTTCTGTGGATCACGGAGTACTTCGTAGGCCTCTGAGGCTTCTTTGAATTTCTTTTCGGCATCCGCATTACCCTTATTGCGGTCCGGGTGATATTTCATCGCCAGCTTGCGGTATGCCTTCTTTATCTCCGCGTCCGAAGCTCCTTTATCTACTCCCAGTATTTCGTAATAATCTCGGTTGGTCATATGCTATTCGCTTACAATTACTTTAGCGTGACGGATGGTTTTATTTCCCATGCGGTAACCCCTTTCCAGAACCTGAAGTACGGTATCGCTTTTGGTTTCCTCATCCGGTGCGGGTTGACGTAAAAGTGCATCGTGAAGATTCACATCAAAGGGCACCCCGGTTTCGTCAATAGGCTCAACACCGTGCTTGGCCAGTACTTCTTTGAATTTATTGGCCACCAGCTTCACGCCTTCCAGGAAATTGTCATCCACTTTACTCTCTTCGCTGGCATCCAGCGTTCGAAGAAGGTCATCATTAACAGGAAGAAAATCTTCCAGTGCGGTGGCCTTCGCCTCTTCAAAAAGGCTGATACGCTCTCGCTGAACTCTCTTTCGAACATTTTCGAGTTCGGCAGCCTTTCGAAGCAGGGAGTCTTTTACATTCTGAAGCTCCGCCTCAAGCTCTTCGATACGCTGGTCTTTTTCATCTACAGCCTGCTCTTCAGATTCAGGGGTTTCCTCAGCCTCATTCACTTCTTTTTCCAAAACCTCTTCTGCGGCTTCATTAGCCGTATCCTGATTTTTCTTTTTACTCATTGCTACAAGTAGTGCGTTAAATTTCTTTTGATTTTGTTGGACTCAGAGCAAATATGATGCCACGACCCGGTCAGGCTTTATTCAGTGACAAACTTACTTTCAGCCAACAAAAAAAGGCTGCTCCGTATGATCAGAGCAGCCTTTAAATGCCTCATGGGGGCAGTATTCTATTGCTCAGAAAGGCAATCGCCCGTACCACACACCGTTACGGATGGCAGGTCAAGAACGTCAACTTCCGGGAGGTTTGCCCCAAAAGTGCTTTCTATTACTTTGGCAAACTCATTTGCGATAATACCGGCCCCGCGGATATTCGGGTGAATACCATCAGTCGAAAATATACCGTTTGGACTGAAGTCGGGCAGCAGAAGCACTCCGTCAATTCTGTAACCTAATTCTCCGTCAATACCCAGCAGATCAGCGAAAAAGCCCAATTCTGTATTTGGGTTGCCCGGGAACCCTGAATTCACATCAAGCAGGCCTAAACGGGTGGTTCCGGCCATGGCATTGGCAGTAGCCACTTCTGTGGCAATCGTAACATTGAATGCGGTGGTCCGGTCCTGGATAGCTCCCTGTTCGGCCAGCGTCAGGTAATACTGGTCGCCACTCAGATCCCCGGTCGAGAGATCATACCCCAGTGGTATGACTACGCCGATAGGGGTATCAGCCTGGGAGTCATCTCCGTCCGCTTCTGTACCTAAAACAGCACCGGCAGACAGCAGTACCAGTTCACCTTCAACCAGTGGTCGTGACTGCTCATAAGGGGTCAGTTGTGCTCTCTGTGTAGCATCAATTTGTCCCGCCCCGAGCAACGCGTCGAAACAGGTCTCCAGATCCGTGAGTTCTTCGTCAATAACCAGGATGGCGTTATCCCCTTCGGAATAACTGACCAGTCGTCTGTTTGCGTCATCAGCCGTAATCATGCTCAGTGGAGGAGCCGCGCAGGCCTGGATCGCACCGTTTACAGATGTAAAGCCGGAATTTAACTGATCTGCCGTAGCGGCATCCAGTTCAACATTATCCCATGAAATGGCCCTAAAATACGGAACAGTGGTTACCGGCGGGATATTGGCAACGACACCATTTGCAGTGGTGTTATCCATCAGGTTGGTGATTACCAGATTGAAGCGTGTTTGGAAATCACTTTCACTGGTGAAAATTGCTTCATTAGATGCACCAGAGAGCGCGTAACCCAATACATCATTGTTTCCAATCCATAGCGTAAAAAAGGAAGGAGAAGAAGCAATGACGTCACCGATAATGGTAGAGCTTCCCGGGTTTGAAGCAAATCTGGCGTAAAACGGGTTATACGCCGGATCACCAAAAGTACCGGTTCCGGGAGTAAGCATTTGCCCAACCTGAATACCGGGAACTCCAAAGTTGTTGAGAGCCGGACCACTATAGTTCTGAGGGCAATCTCCGTTTATAGTGGGTGAAGGCCCAGGAATACTGGTATCCAGTTTAAACCTTCCTAATGGGTTAGGTGGACAATTTCCGGGGGCAAAGCCACCGTTAACCGAAGTATTATATCCGTTTGTTGAATTTATGAAGGGCTGATTGAAGGTTGTTCCTCCTCCTGCTTCGGCAAATAGCCCAGAAAGCAATACCGGAAAGGCATAGTTCTGACTCAGGTTATACAAAGCCCCGTCCGCAAAGCCGGCCGTTAAGGAATTGCCGATCGCCACAAAATTGGACAGATCCGCATCCCCGGAGGAATAATTCGGAGCCGCCGGGGGTTCCGGCAGCTTGTCAAGCTGATCATTCACCAGGGAGTCTTCAATCCCGTCACAGGAAATCATTAATACACCTGCTATCAGCAGGGTGAGTGTGGATTTATAGAAATTCTTCATTGTTTTATAAAATTTTCTTAGTTCAGGAATTGATCGAATGTGAGCGATACGTAGTAGATAGCCCCTAATTTCGGATTACCGAAAGAGGTCGTGTAACGCTCGTTCAGGATGTTGCTTCCTCCGATTTTAACGATGGTTTTATACTGAGGCAGCTTGTAGCTTACCTGGGCATCCAGGGTACCATAAGCGGGCACCACCCCTTCTCCAAAGGATGAATCCCAGAAGTAAGCATCCTGCCAGCGGTACACAAGGTTGAATCCTACGTTATTGACCACATCGCGGTTCTGCAGGCGTACGTTGTATCTCCATTTCGGCGTGTTGTAGCTGGACCGGAATCCCTGATCGATCAGATCCTGTTCATCCAACAGCTCGTTGTACGAAACGTTACCACCCACGGTATATCCTCCGTCCAGAGAATAATCGAGGCTAAGCCCGAAACCGTGCGAGTTTACCGTACCGTCGGCATTCACGTCAAAGCCGTATTCCTGAGTTAAAACCCCGCCATTGATGATGGCATCCTGACCGGCCGGGCTGTCCGCGTCAAAAGATCCGGGATCGTTAGTGAGTCCGTTAGGCACTCCCTGTATGAACTGGATCTCGGCGATAAAGTCCGTGTACGAACTGTAGTAATAGTAGGCATCCACCAACAGGCGTTCACCCAGCAATGCCTTATAGCCTACTTCGTACGTACTGATCTTCTCGGTCTTGAATTCCTCGAACTCTACTGCTTCCAGCTGAGCACGGGCATCGGCAGCGCTGCCACCGTTATTCAGAGTGGCGCGAGCCGCCTGAACGCTTTGCGCGGTATATACCGTGTTCGTCTCAAAGCGGTAACGGTCTACCAGGTCCTGGTTACTACCGATCAGCAGACGGGAAACCACATCCAGCTGGATGAACTGATCCTGGGTGGTCGGCATCCGGAATCCGTTCTGGTAAGAAACACGGAAGTTATGATCGTTGGCGAGCGTATAGATAGCAGAGACTCTCGGAGAGAGCTGGCCGTCAAAATACTCGTTCTTGTCATAGCGCATGGAAGCTGACAAGTTCAGGTTGTCATCCAGCAGACTCTTGCTGGCCTGCACATAAGCACCCCATTCGTTGATGGTGTACTCATCTCCCGAATCATCAAGGGCGAAAAGGGTGGCTTCCGAATTAAGTGCATACTGCCGGTAGTTTGCCCCCGCGATCAGCTCAACAGTAGCCGGATCGATCAGGTTTGAGAAATTATAAAGTCCCTCTGCATGATACATATCGGACTTATCCAGGAACCTGGCACCTCCGTCTGCAATGGATGTTGCGCGAAGTGAGGCTTCCATATCTTTGAAGTTCTGGGTACCCGGCAGGTAGTTCTGCTGATTGGCCGTGGCCGCCGCCTGAGCACTGGCATGAGCCTGCTCCACCGTTGCCCCCTGTGTACGCGCTGCAACGAAGGTTTCGAAATACGGAGTCAGGTAGGCCGTCTGGTTGATCCGTGTGGCAACGGTATTGGCCGCGTAGGAATCACCGGCATCTTCCTGCGTGGTATATGCTCTGAGGAAGAAATTGGGGTTCCTCAGTTCCACCTTTGCGGTCCAGATGTTGAAGTCGTCGAGCACAAAACGGTCATTGGCGGTATATACCGTGCTGCCAAAGCCGGTATTGTACTGAGCCAGTATCTCATAATTGTCAGAGATGCGGTAATGAAGGGCTGCACCGAATTTCAAACTCTCGGTGGTATTGTCCACAAAGGAGTTTTCCTCAAACCCAAAAGCAGAAAAAGCTCCCGCCTGGCCATCAGGGATCAGCGAACGAACGGCCGAGATCTGAGCAGCAGTTGCCTGTTCTTCCGCAGTGGCTCCGGGAGCATTCCCCGCTGCGATCAGCCCGTCGGCAATACCTCCCAGGGTAAATACATCATCACCGTAAATATTAACGCCGTCAAAAATACGGGCTCCGTTTCTCGGATAGTCGCCGTTTTCAACCACTCCTGCCACAAAGCTTTGGTCGCGGTAGTCTTCGCCGACAAAATCCTGAGCTCTAAGGAATGAAGCCGTTACTTTAAAGGCGAACTTGTTATTGAATGCCTTTGCATATCTCAGGTCATAAGACTGATAATGTTGCGGGTCCTCCACTGCACTGTCAATATGGTTGATACCCTGCTTTGTATTGAATGAAAGACCCTGATAGTCGAAAGGGCTCTTGCTGTTCATCAAAAGGATACCGTTCAGAGCATTGGGGCCATACAGGGCAGAAGCTGCTCCGGGAATCAGTTCTGCGCTTTCCAGGTCCAGCTCGGAGATACCCACGATGTTACCCACCGAGAAATTAAGCCCCGGTGCCTGGTTGTCAATACCGTCAATCAGCTGCACGAAGCGGGTGTTCCCGTTGGAACCGAACCCACGCGTGTTAATGGACTTGAACGTTAAACTCTGAGTACTGAAATCCACCCCTTTCAGGTTGTTCATGGAGCTGTAAAAATCGGGTGAGGCCGAAGTCTGAATGTCCAGTACGTCCATCTTTTCGATAGATACCGGAGATTTAAGGATACTTTGCTCAACCCTGGAAGCCGAAACCACAATTTCATCCCCGAGTATGGTCTGCTCCTCCAGACGAATGACCAGATCCGTAGTGTTGGCATCCGTGATCTCAACTTCCTGAGCCTGGAAACCGACTATGGAAAAAATAAGCGTTAAGGGAGGGTCCTGACGGATCGTCAGCGAAAACATCCCGTTGGCGTCAGTGGAAGTTCCAATAACTTTGTCTTTTACACGGATATTTACACCCGCAAGTGGTTCCCCATCAACATCGGTAACCTGTCCGGAAACCTCTGTTACTACTTTGTCTTTTTCTGTAGATGGAGTATATGCATTTGCTATGGCTGCAAATGAAAATACGAGAACCATGCTTAGGCTAAGCATACATCGTATCGCTTTACTCATAGTTTTGATCCTGATTATTTGATGGTTGTAGAAATTCAGAAAGCACCCTTTCTGCAGCTCTGACCCGACAGGGACTCTCCCCGGGGCTGCGAGAAAATACAATTTCAGCTAATTAAAGTGAGTTTATGGGATTTTGCAAGCGCTTTCACAATTTTTTGTCGGCCGAGAAACTAAGAAAACTAAACCTTTGGGCAAGATTTTTTTTACTATGCCTGCCAAAATCATCCTACTTGCTGTTTCATGATATCACAACTCCAAACGAACCTAGTGAAGATACTCCTTTCTGTACTGTGCCTGTGTCTGTTTTCCTCCTGTCAGGAGAAAGTCCGCTATCTGGCCCTGGGAGATTCCTACACCATCGGAGAATCGGTCGATGACCACCTGAGATGGCCGGTACAGCTCGCCGATTCCCTTTCGCAGGCTGGGATCCCGGTTTCATCACCTGAAATTGTTGCCACTACCGGCTGGACCACCGAAGAACTGCAGCAGGGAATCGCCGAAGCCCGGCTGAATCCGCCTTATGACCTGGTTTCCCTGCTTATCGGAGTCAACAACCAGTACCGGGGGTACGATATTGATATCTACCACAAGGAATTCAGGGAGCTGCTGGAACAGGCGATAGCCTTTGCGGGCGGAGACACCGGTAAAGTATTTGTGGTTTCCATCCCAAATTACGGAGTTACCCCTTTTGGCCTCAGGAATGAAGATAAGATCCGCCAGGAACTTCTGAACTACGATGCCATAGCCGATAGCATCAGCTCCGAATACGGTATTCCTTTTATTGACATCACTCCTATCTCAGAAAGAGCCCGGAACGACGCCTCCCTGATCGCCGGGGACAATCTCCACCCGTCAGGAAAAATGTACAGCCTCTGGGTGCGGGAGATGCTTCCAACGGTCAAATCCATACTTGAAAAAAAATAAATAAGCCTTTCAGGTGTTAGCTTCATCAAAAAACCTGCAGATCATGATCTTTCGAACACTTAGCTCTCTTTTATTACTGCTCGCCATTGCGGGCTGCAGTTCCCATGCCCAGGTTACTGAGCGGGGCGACCGGACCATAACCATCTCGATGTCGGCCTCTGAAATCCTCCCGGCCGACCTCATCATCTTTACCATCAATGTGAATGCCGAGGCCGGGAGTCCGCAGCAGGCTTTCCAAATGCATCAACAAAAAGAAGGCATACTTGCCGGCCTGTTGAAAGAATTTGATATCGAAGTAGAACACATCCGGTTCCAGCCGGTTCAGATCAACCGCGGTATGAATAGTCAGCGGGAGCAGGTAGTGCGTACCTCTCAGCAGGTGAGTGTAAGCTTCTCTGACTTTGACCTGTATGAACGCATACAGCTTAAGCTCATTGAAAACGGCTTCAATTCCTTTAACGGAAGCTTCTCATCCTCCGAGATGGAAATAGGGAAAGAAAAGGCATTGATGGCTGCGATCCGTGCCGCAAAAGACAAAGCCGGACTCATAGCTGAAACTTCAGGAGTGACCTTGGGTGAGATCCGAACCATCAACTATTCGGATTTTAAGGTGATCAGGGAAGTTCGCACCCAAAGCATGGCCTTCAATGCGTCCGGCAGCTCCCTGATGGACTTTGACCAGACCGTGGAAGTGACCGCTAACATCGAGATCAGCTTTTCGATCTCTGATTAATCGGGCTGTGCCCTATTGACCGCGTTGAAAAAGGCTTCGGTCCTTGGAATGCCTTCTTTTCCGTTTACCTCCACGTACCAGTACTGCTCGATGATATCATTTCCCGCGAGCAGCTGCATCGTGCCCTGGGATTTATGCTCAGCGATCACCCAGTTCGCAATGATGTTATAGTTGAGACGGTCATTTGCTCCGAAAGTCTGATTCCGGTCAAACTCAAAGATCACTCCGGGCATCACTCTGGTATTCGGATAGCCGTCAAGCACGCTGAACTCTACTCCGGGATCCTCCTCCCCGCGCCGCACAAAAGCCTGGAGCGCGATGGGTCGCTCATCCTCGGGCAGCTTCATCATCGCTTCCAGGGCGAGTACAGCCGAAGCTTTGTGATGTCCGTGAAAATCTTCGAACGGGAGCATGAGAAATAAAAAGTCATACTGCTCTTCCTCCATATATTCGGAAAGCTGCTCCACAACCCGTTCCGTATTCCATTTTTCCAGTGTCTCTTCCACATCCAGGGTATAGTAGAAGTCCGGCTCATCGAAGAAATAGTAATTGCGAATACCAACGATATCGCCTCCCGCCATCAGTTCTTTCTTGCGGATGCCCGGCAAATATGCCCTTCCCACTTCTTCGTTGTCGAGTTCCAGTCCATAGATATAGTTCCCCAGTGTCGAATAGGTGTATCCTCCTTCCCCGTTGGTCAAAAGAGCCAGATCAACGGTTCCTCCCAGCAATTGCGTGGTCTTCCATACGGTAGCAGAAAACAAAGCGTCGTCATCGGGATGAGCGGTTACCAGCAGTATCTTGGGCTTGTAGTCCAGAAGCTCCTGCGCCTTTCCGGGTCCCGAAAAAAGCAGAGCAGATACAAAAAGTAGAAATGTTTGTTTGAGGTATTTCATCGGATTATGGGGTATAGTTTTTCCCAAACCAGTTCGGCCACCAGCCGGTGTCCTTTTTCGGTTGGGTGAATGCCGTCTGCCTGCATCATTTCAGGATCCTTGCTGACCTCGTCAATACTCAGCGGAACCAGAGGCAGGTCATTTTCTTTAGCGAGTTCAGGGTACAGGTCCGAGAACTGCCGGGTGTATTCAATCCCCAGGTTGGGAGGAACCTGCATGCCTACCAGAATGATCTCCATATCGGGGTTCTTCGCCCTGGCCTTATTGATGATCTGCTGTAGGTTCTCCCTGGTGGAACGGAGATCGATCCCTCTCAGGCCGTCATTGCCTCCCAGTTCAAGAACCATAATATCTACCGGGCGCTGCAGTACCCAGTCGATGCGTCGCAATCCTCCCGCCGAGGTCTCCCCGCTCAGCCCTCCGTTGATGACCTCATAGTTGAGTCCCAGCGAGTCAATGCGGTCCTGAATGAGTGCAGGAAATGCCTCCTGAATATCAATACCGTAACCGGCAGTAATACTGTCTCCAAAGAACAGAATGTGCCGGGCGTCCTGAGCCTGAAGATTCAGGCTGAATAACAGGAATAACAAATAAAATATCTTGTGCATGTTTTTGATTTTGAGCTTACAACAGGCCTGGATGTAAAAGGATTCCAAAAAATACCGATCCCGGAAAACAATCTGTGTCCGACAACGTAGGGAGAATCGCTTTGTTACGGAATGATTTAAGTATGGCATCCGGTTTAGCATTCAAGTTTAACAAAACCCCATATACGTGTCGAAAATTCTTTCAATACAGAACCTGACCCGTCAGTTCAAAAGCGGTGAAAAAACACTGACGGTTGTCAACCAGATCAGCTTTGAAATTGAAGAGGGAACCAGTTGTGCCATTGTTGGTCCTTCGGGCAGCGGTAAAACCACTTTGCTTGGCCTGTGCGCCGGTCTGGACCGGCCTACCTCCGGCACAGTACATCTGAACGGGGTGGATCTGTCCCCGTTGAGCGAAGACGAACGGGCTGAAGTCCGCAATCAATACGTGGGATTTGTATTTCAGGCCTTTCAGCTGGTCCCCACCCTAACCGCGCTGGAAAATGTGATGGTTCCTCTGGAACTGCGGGGTGAGGCTACCAAAGATGTACGGCAGCGTGCCATTGAGCTGCTGGATGAGGTGGGCCTCGGAGACCGTACGCATCATTATCCTTCTCAACTGTCGGGAGGTGAGCAGCAGCGGGTAGCGATAGCACGGGCCTTCATTAACGAGCCTAAGATCCTTTTTGCGGATGAACCCACGGGCAACCTGGATACGGAAACCGGAAACCACATCGAACAACTCATCTTCAATCTGAATGAGCAGCAGGGAACCACCCTGATCCTGGTAACGCATGATCTTGAGCTGGCATCGCGCTGCGACCGTATCATTAACCTGAAGAACGGAAGGCTGGACAGTGATACAATGATAACCCCTAAAGAAGCGATAGCCTGATGAACCTATCCTGGATTTTCAAAATGGCCTGGAGGGACTCCCGTTCTAATCGCCGTAAGCTTTTTCTCTACATGGCGGCCATCATTGTGGGAGTAGCCGCCCAGGTGGCCATTACCTCTTTCAGAGCTAATCTGAATACCAGTATTGACGAGCAGGCGAAGGAACTGCTGGGGGCGGATCTGGAAGTGGAACGCAATTCTCCTTTTGAACCGGAACTGGAAGCCTACCTGGATTCAATCAGTGCCGACCGTTCATCGGCCCTTTCCTTCACCTCCATGGCCTTCTTTCCGAAAACCGGTACTACCCGCCTTTCGCAGATCACCGCGCTTGAAGGCGACTTTCCCTATTACGGCAAACTCGTGACCACGCCACCGGAAGCGGCGGATACCTTTCAGGAGCGTTTTGCTGCATTGGTGGATGCCCCCGTCATGCTTCAATTCGGGCTGCAGCCGGGTGATTCGGTCAAAATAGGCCTCACCACGTATGAGATCGCCGGTGCCCTGGATGACGTACCGGGACAACCCGTTGCGGCTTCCTTTTTCGGGCCGCGCATCTATATCCCCAAAGAAAAGATCGCAGAAACGGGGTTACTGCAAAGAGGCAGCCGCCTGGAATATGTAGGATATGTTAAATATCTGGACGATGTTGAGCCCGCCATTGTCGAGGAGAAGCTCGACGCCATGAATGACACCCTCGATTTCCGCTTTGACGATGTGGCCGAACGAAAGGAGGAAGTCGGAGAAGCAATTCTTTACCTCTCCAATTTTCTCAATCTTATCGGTTTTATCGCCTTACTTCTGGGCGGGATTGGTGTGGCAAGCTCCATATTCGTGTACATCCGTCAGAAGATCAGTACCGTGGCCGTACTTCGGTGTGTCGGAACATCCTCAAATCAGGCGATGGGCATATATCTCATTCAGGCGGCTTTTATGGGATTGATCGGGGCTGCCATTGGCGCAGCTCTCGGAGCCCTCATACAGCTTTATCTGCCGGTTCTGGTGGATGAGTTTATTCCGGTGGATATCGAACTCTATATCTCCTGGCCTTCGATCGCTATCGGTATCATCACGGGTGTGGCCATTTCGGTAGTATTTGCGCTATTCCCGCTGCTCGCGGTCAGAAAAATTTCTCCGCTGTTCACACTTCGCACCGTTGATGTAAACCTCTCCCGACTCCTCGGAACTGCCACACGGACCTGGCTTTTCGTATTCGTTTCCTTTTCCATCATCGGGTATGCATGGATCATGCTTCGCGATCTGTCCGCCGCCGTATTCTTCACTCTTGGCCTTGGGATCTGCCTTGCCCTGCTGGCCGGCTTTGCGGTGCTGATCATGAAGGGAGCCCGTTCGTTCATGCCTTCAGGGTGGAGTTACGAATGGCGGCAAGGGCTCTCGAACCTGTACCGCCCCAACAACCAGACCTCTACCCTGCTCCTCACCTTCGGGCTGGGCGTAACCCTGATCAGTTCGCTGTATCTCACTCAGGATATGTTGCTCGGCACCCTCCGTTTTGATGAACAGGAAGGCTTGCCCAATCTGGCCATGTACGACATTCAGTACGATCAGAATGAAGGGGTGAACCGGATCATCCGTGAAAACGGACTGGAGATCATTCAAAATGTACCGATTGTGACGATGCGGCTGCAGGCGATCAATGGCCGTTCAACAGAAGACATCATCGCCGATACCACAAGGCGCGCGCGACGCTGGGCGCTTAACCGCGAATACCGGTCTACCTACCGGGATTCCCTGATCGCAACGGAAACGCTGGATGAAGGAGAGTTCATAGGGTCAGTTGAAAGTATGGAAGATCCGGTGCCGGTAACGGTTGAGCAGGGCCTGATGCAGGATCTGGACGCTCAGGTCGGAGATACTCTCACCTGGGATGTTCAGGGCATCCCCATTGAAAGCTATATAGCAGGAACACGGGTGGTTGAATGGGACACTCCTCAGCCCAACTTTTTTGTGGTCTTTCCCAAAGGAGTGCTGGAACCCGCGCCTCAGTTCTTCGCCACAACGGTAAGAACTCCCAACCGGCAAGCCGGAGTGGCGCTTCAGCAACAGATCGTTCAGGCATATCCGAATGTATCTGCCATTGATGTCGGGCAGGTGGTCGAAACCATTCGCGCTTTCATAGATAAGGTCACCTTTGTGATCCAGTTCATCGGGCTGTTCAGTATCATCACGGGCCTGATCGTATTGGCCGGATCTGCCGCAACCAGTCGCTTTCAACGTATTCGCGAAGGGGTACTGCTCCGTACCCTAGGCGCAAAGCAGAATCAGGTTGTCCGGATACAGGTCATCGAATATGTACTGCTTGGCATTATGGCTGCTTTAACCGGGCTGATTTTGTCTGTGGGAGCCAGCTTTCTGCTGGGCTACTTCTACTTCCAGATCGACTTTGTGCCTGATTTTGTGATCCTTGGAACTGAAGTCGTCGTTCTTGTGGCCCTGGTCCTCCTCATAGGCCTGCTGAATACCCGCGGCATTCATGACCGCCCCCCGCTGGAAGTTCTACGTGCCGAAGCGGCCTGATCCGCCGCCCTCATGGACCGGGTCAGGCCGAACTAAGCCTCAGTATCCGTAATCTGCAGAATTTAAGGCAGGCACAGTACTTTTTTTTGGCATCAGATTTAGGGATACTCACTGCAACCTAATATTCAGCGTATGAAAGCGATCTCCCGACTTACCCCCAAACGAATTCGCAACATGCTTCCCAAAAAAAAACCGGGAAGCGCACCGGGTACGCTCACCCATGTTGGCGAAAAACTGCTGGATGCCATCAGTATCACCATTCATGATTTCAATGAAGACCACCTGACCATTAAAGAAATACAGAGTGCCGAGGAATGCCGTCCTTTTACGGATACACCTGCGGTTACCTGGGTACAGGTAAAGGGCTTGCACGATCTTGAGATCCTCAAAGAACTCTGGACTGAATTTGAGTTCCATCCCCTGGTGCAGGAAGATATCATCAATACCAACCAGCGGCCCAAAGTGGAGGACTACGGAGATCAGATCTTCGTGGTTATGAAGATGATCAGCGTGGAGGAAGAAGAGATCAGTTATGAGCAGGTGAGCATCGTCCTGGCCGACAATTACGTGTTTTCTTTTCAGGAATCGGACAAGCCCTTTTTTGATCCGATCAAAACCCGGCTGCAGGTAGAAAAAAGCCGGCTGAGAACATCGGGGCCCGACTATACGGCCTACGCGTTGATGGATGCGATCGTGGATTATTATTTTACTGTCCTGGAAGAAATCAGCGAGCAAATTGATACCCTTGAAGATGAACTGATGACCGATGCCGTGCCTGAGCATTTACGGGGCATACACAACCTTCGCCGTGAGCTTATCAGGTTCCGTAAGTCGATATGGCCCCTCAGGGACAGTATCAATTCGTTGTTAAGGGACGAATACGCTCTCATAAAGCCCGGAACGCTGCTTTTTATCCGGGATGTGTATGATCACTTAATACAGGCCATTGATTCGGTGGATAACTTCAGGGAAATGGTATCCAGCCTCCATGATATGTATATGACCAACATCAGTAATAAGATGAATGAGATCATGAAGGTGCTGACAATCATCGCGACCATCTTTATACCGCTCACCTTTATCGCGGGGATCTACGGAATGAACTTTGAGTACATGCCGGAGCTGCAATGGAAATGGAGTTATCCTCTCATCTGGGGGGTGATGCTCGTCGCCACAGCGGGCATGATCTACTTTTTCCGGCGAAAGAAGTGGCTATAAAAAAATAGCAAAGGCCTCTTTCACAAGGCCTTTGCTAAACTAACTACGGAGGTATTTGGGTATATCTCTATACTACGTTCCTATCAAAAAAATACCTTTATGCCAGCCATCACGTTCAGGCTCTCCACGCTTTGACCGTATGGAACATCGACAATATTCGATGTAGCCGGATCCGCATAGCTGTACAGTATCGAACGGTCGTTCCAACTTGAATATTGTGCCGACAGATCCAGCATGGTGTTCTCGGATATAAAAAACCCAAATCCTCCGCTGATGACAGTCCTCTCGTTATTGAAATTCTTAGTTGCTGAGGGATAGTAAGCATATCCCCCTCTCAGGGTAAAATACTCGTTCACCTCATAGCTCGCTCCCGCTCTCAGGTTGGTAACCAGCTTATAGTCGTTTTCAATATCCCGGTTGAACAAGGCTTCGTTCTCTCTGAGCTCTGCTTCCATTAATGGGCTCAGGTAGGGATATGTTGTGAGGTTCAGCCTCATCATGCGGTAATCGATGAGCTCAGCGGCTCCGGAGATATTCAGCTTCCCGATATTTAAGAGCGACGCTCCTACATTCAGCTGTGCAGGACGGGTAACGGCATAGTCAAAACTGAAGTTGTCGGTCTCGTCATCAGTAAAGGTACCATCGTCGAAGTCGGTTTGCATCAGGATGAAGTAGTCTTCCGTGACTTTCATTCTCGTTGGAGCTACCACTGAAACCCCTAAACGGATGTTATTTCCCAACTGGTACACCAGTCCGGCTCTCAATGAAAAGGCGATGATGTCCGAGACATTCTCATCAAAGCTGGTAATGGCGTGAATATCCGTGCCGTTTCCGGAGCCGTCATCAAACAAGATGGATTCGTCGTAATTGTTCTGTTCATCCAGCTCCAGAAAATCGCGGGTAAAAGTGGAAGTTCCGGATATGAGTCCTGCCGAGAGACCTACAAAAAGATTCTTCTGAAACTCCGTGGCGACAAAGAGCGAATATTCTGAGAGTGAGATATCGTTTGTGACATCCCCGATTTGCGTTATCCCCCGGTACTCATTGGGGGCAAGTCCCAGCCTGAAAATGGATTCGTAATACGTTTGGGTATTGTCTCCGTACTCGATGGCATATACATCATATGCGAGGCTGTTAAAATCACTTTCCTCGCTCACATAAGCATCCGTTACGGTGCTGGTTGCGTTAAACGCATCAAAGTAGGATCTGGATCGTTTGTTCGAGATCAGGTTGTACCCTCCCCCGATAACCAGGCTGCCCGTCTTAGTGGGAAACTTGTACACCATACCCAGATTGCTGAAGGCCATGTTTCCGTACTGATCAAGTTCTTCGTTCCCGAGATAGCTGGTGGACTGATTCCGGTTGTTACCAAAGGCTCCCAGGCTGTAAAAACTTTCGCCGGTAAGCGCCATCACCGCGGGGTTATCCAAATAACTTGAATAGCCGTGCATGGCAGATACCGATGGAACCACCGCTCCGGAAGCATCTCCGTTGTGGTAGAGGGTACTGAACTGTAATCCCAGGTTTTTGTAGGTGATGGGGGATTCACCATTTTGAGCCTGAGCGGTGTGAACCAGAAACAGTCCCGTCATTAAGAGTAAAATCCTCTTCATTGTAGCGCCTGATTTTTTAGTAGATGTGTTTTAGTTGATTAGTTGCGTCCTCTCCTGGTACCGCTGCTTCGCTTTGACGATGAAGACGATGAACGTTTTACCGAAGAGTTCGTGCTGCGGGATGAACGCTTCACGGAAGGCAATGAAGATCGCTTGACCTTGCTTCCGCTTCTTTTGACCCCCGGCACGCTGATCCTGTTGATGCCGGATTTGGCTGATCTCCCCAAATTGATGGTCCCGCGGCCAGGAAGCTTGTAAGAGTTGCCGGTATTACTGTAGCGTTGCACCGGAACGAAGGACCTTTTCAGCGAGGCGGAAGAAGACCGGTTGTAGTTACCAAGCGAACTTCGGGTATATCCCGCAGAAGTACGTCCTGAAACTGACTGAGACCGTTGACGACTGTATTCCCGGCTTACATTGTTGACGGCTCTTGACAGCGAAGAGAGTACTCCTTCCGATCTGGATTTTTTCTTAACAGAGGAAGAAGAACGACTGCTGCTTCGTTTAACAGAACTTCCCGACGATCTGGAGGAAGAACGGCTACGTTTAACACTGCCGGATGATCTCGATGATGATCCCGAACTTCGTTTCACCGCACTGCCGGATGACCTGGAGGAAGAACGGCTACGTTTAACGCTGCCGGAAGAAGCTCCGGAGGATCGCGAACTTCGTTTCACCGCACTACCGGATGAACGGGATGAACTTCTTCCCCGCTTTACCGCGCTCCCGGACGATCTGTTTGACGACCGGCTGCGTGTAACCCCCTCACCGGATGACCTGGAAGAGGAGCGGCTGCGGGTAACCCCTGAACTTCTGCCCGAAGAGCTTCGGGAACGAGTCAGCCCTGAGTTTCCGCTGTTTCTGCTTCTCTTGGTGTATATACCGGAACGGGTGGAGTTAGCACGTGAACGGGCATTGGAGGTCAGTCCCCTGCTGCGATAGTCTTTATGCAGTCCGCTGTTCCTGGCACGGTAACTCTTGTTTGTTCCGTATCCATAGGTATTGTAATAGTTATAGACGATGTAGCTGCGATAGTAAGGTGCATAATATCCGTAATCCCAGTAGTATCCGCCCCAGGGACTCCCCCACACGTAGTAATGGTGGTACGGGCTGTAGCCATAGTGTACATAGTAAGGATGGTAAGGATTATACCAGCCGGAGGTATAATAGTACGCGCCGGCAAAACCTATATGAATTCCGAAATGGCGGTGATGTCTCCGGTATCTGTGATCCCAGTAATCGCTGTAACCATACGACCATGACCAGTCGTACCAGCCCTCCCGGTATCCGTCCTCAAAACCGTCGTCATAACCATCCCAGTAGATGTTATCCAGGTTGTTTTCTTTATACCAGTTTTCGGTTTCATAGTCTTTGAACGCTATATCTTCCGTTTCGCCCGCTCCTTCCTCATAGTATTCGTCCTCATAATACTCATCCTCAGGAGTTTCGTAATAGCCCGAAGTGCGTTGCGTGGGACGTTCGTACCGATCATAACGATCCACTGAATGAAGCTGGGTATAGCAACCGGACAGGAAGAAGGCTGCAATTGCGAAAACAGAAAGAGGGAAAAGTCGAGTACGTTTCATGGCGTGCTCCCGGTGGTCTGGTTTAAATTTCTGATCTAAAAATCCATCATCCACCACTCATCCTCTATCACATGATGATGTTAGCATGGATCAGATCTCGCCCCGAAGCGACTTTGCTATGACCTCGGCCTTCGAATTAACGTGAAGTTTCTTGTATATGTTCCTGATGTGCGCACGTACGGTATCAATGGAAATATCATACCGGTCGGCGATCATCTTGTAGCTTAATCCGTCAACCAGTCCGTTTACAATATCCTGTTCTCTGGAGGTCAGCATGCTGTCCTCGTTTTTCTGAGGAGCCTGCTCATTGAAATGCGTGATCACTTTGCGTGCTATCTGGGGCGACATGGGGGCTCCTCCTTTCAACAGGTTCTCAATCGACTCTTTGATCTCGGGCAGCGAGGTATGCTTCAGCAGATAGCCGGAAGCCCCCGCTTTCAGGGAATCGAAGATCTTATGGGAATCGTGATACACGGTCAGCATGATGATATCCACATCCGGATACTTAGACTTGATGACCTCCATGCCTTTGATGCCGGACATGCCCGGCAGCTGAATATCCATGAGTATAACGTCCGGGGCCTGGTGTTCTTCCAGGAACTCGAGCATTTCTTCCACGCTATCCACGGCTACCGGACAATCCATGTCCTCCTGCATATCCAGATAACGCTGTATCAGGTCCCGGATCTTCTTGTTGTCTTCTACAATTCCTATAACTGCCATAATTCAGCCTCAGTTGATGTTGAGCTTCCCTTTTATTGTGATAGTAAAACCATTTTCTGTGTTAACATCAATGGTGGCACCGATACGCTCGGCCCGCATTTCCATGTTACGGAGTCCGTGCCCGGTCTTCTTAACCTGTGGTGAGGTGGTTCCGTTGTCATGGATCACAAACTCGAAATTGCCGTTATCCGTCCTCAAAGTGATGTTTACCTTATCTCCGTTGGAGTATTTGGAGATGTTATTCACCGCTTCCTTGAAGATAAGGTAGAGGTTCTCCTTCAGAGGCACCGCCAGTTTATTCTCCATTCTGAGGTCTTCGAAATCATACTGCACCTCAAAGTCTTTAGGCTCCAGTACATTCAGTATGTAATCCTGCATACGATCGGTGAAGTCCCCCAGCGTATCATTACGGGCGTCGATCGACCATACGATGTCATCCAGGCTGGTTACGATACGACGGCACTGTTTCCCTATCTGAGTGAGGGATTCGCGGAATTCCGGGTTTACTTCACTGGCCTGCAGGAAGTCGGATTGTAAGGCGATCTCGGTGAGGCTTGCACCCACATCATCATGCAGGTCGCTGGCGATCCGAACCCGTATCCGTTCGATGTCCACCAGTTTGGATACCCGGTAATAGTTGTAAAACAGCAGTATGATCCCGATGATGACGGTCAGAATGAGCCCCAGGAACCACCACTGCATCCAAAAAGGAGGGCTTACCACGAAATTGATGCTTGTGATCTCGTTGCTCCAGTCACCGTTGGTATTCCGCGCATGAACTTTGAACACATATTCGCCGCTGGGCAGCGAGGGATACCGAACTGAGCGCTCTGTGGTCCGCTGCCAAACAGGATCCACTCCTTCCATCTTGTATTCGTACATCACCTGGTTGGGAGCCGTGTAGTTGATCCCGTAGTAATTGATCTCCACCAGGTTCTGGTCATAACTCAATTTCAGCTCTTCCCGGTAGTTGTAGGTCCTGCCGGAGGCCAGAATATTGGTGATCTCCACCTTGGGCGAAACCGGGTTCCCTTTGTATTTGGAAGGATCGAAGTGACTTACCCCTTCCACCGTGCCAAACCACAGGTGTCCTTCCTCGTCCTCAAAAGCCGCACCCAGATTCAGCTCATTGGCGGCCAGTCCCTGTTCCTGGGTGATCAACTGAAAGGCCACATCTTTAAGCGCGGGATCCTCACTGAAATACCGTTCGGCATCAAATTTGACCAGGCCCCGTGTGGTACCCACCCAGTAGGCTCCGTCCCTCGATTGGGTAATGAAATAGCAGACCCGATCGGGCAGGCCGTCATCCATCGTGATGCTCTGAAACCTGTCACCGTCGAACCAGGCAATGCCGCCGAATGTGGAGGCCCAGATCCGGTCCTGATCATCCACCAGCACCGTCATCACGGCGTTATTGGGCAGGCCTTCCTGTATGGTGTAGTTGGTGATTCCCTCATCGTCAATACGGCTCACCCCTCCATAGGTAGCGACCCAGATAGCCCCGTCCCCCGACTGTACCGCGCCCAGTACCGTGTTGTCTGCGAGTCCCTCTTCCACCGTGATCTGATCGAAGAAGTTTTCCTCTTCGTCATAAAAGATCATGCCTTCTTCATAGGTGCTGATCCAGTAATAACCATTTGAATCCTCAAACACCTGCCTGATCAACCGGTAGGGAAACACATCGCTTGGAAATACATTCAGGCTCCCGTTTTCAAAGTAGGCCAGGCCGTTCCTCATTCCCACCCAGATCCGGTCCTTTGAATCGTGAAATACCGAATACACCTTATCATCCAGCAAGCCCTGGTTCAGGCTTATGGTTTCAAAATTTTCCCAGTCGAACTTCGAAATGCCCCCCCCGTAAGTTCCTATCCAGATATCCAGGTTCCCATCCTGGGTAACGGAGGTGATCATGTTATTGGCTACCCCCTCTTCCTCGGTGTAGTTTTCGAAGTAGTCGCCCAGAAACAGGTTCACCCCGCCGCCATAACTGCCAAACCAGAGATTGCCTTCACGGTCTTTGGTGGCCGCGTAAATGATATTGTTCGACAATCCGTTTTCAGTGGTGAAGTTCTTGAAGGAACCGTCCTCAAAAAGACTGACCCCTCCCTCGGTGCCCAGCCACAAACGATCGTCATTATCGAAGACCAGTGCCTGGACCCGCACATTATTCAGCCCGCTCTCTGCACCGTAGATACTGAATGTGTCTTCCTCGAATAGGGCCAGTCCCTCTCTGGTTGCTATCCATAATCGGTTATCCGGACCTACGATAATGTCCCGGATGCGGTCCTCCGGAAGGCCGTCTTCACTGGTAAACGTACGGATGTTCCCTTCCTGCAGGCGGGTAAGCCCACCACGGGTTGCAAACCACAGGACGCCGTCCGGAGTCTGCAATATGCTCCGGATCCGGTTATTCCGGAAACCCTGAGGCGTGGAATACTGAAATAGTTCTCCGTCTGTAGTGAAGAGCCAGGCCCCGTCCCCATCGGTTCCAAACCAGAGCCCACCGCTGGAATCTTCAAAGATACTGATGACCTTCATGTTTTCGAGTGCCGATAGCTCTTCCGCATAATAAATGCTGTCGGCCTCCCAGTAATTGACACCCTCTTCGTTCCCAATCCAGATGCGGCCGCGGGAATCCTCCAGCAAAGCATGGATCTTACTGTTGTTAAGGCCCTGGTCGTCAAAGAAATTCTGGAAGGTGATCCCGTTGAACCGGTTCAGCCCGAAGTTTGTACCTATCCACATATAGCCCTCGCTGTCCTGCAACACGGCGTTCACCGAGGATTCACTCAAACCGTCCTCAATAGAGTACGTACGGAACGGATAGCGCTGAGCCATCAGGTCGAGGGTGAGAAACAGCAACAATAAAATGGGGTAGATCGGCTTCATGTGAGAAAGGTAACGGAAAACTCCTGAGAATAGTAACAACCGATTGAGCTTTTATCGCACATACCGTTATACTTGACGCTATGAACAGGGAAACACTGCGTGCAGAGACCATTTCGGAGACCTCTGAAGAGCTGATCGGGATTCTGCGCAATACCGTATTCGGAACCGAGGGGAAGCTGCGCTACCGGCAGAAGGAAATTGAAAAAGGATTACGGTTACTAAAGGGACTTGAATTCATTCAGGTAAAGAAAGGTGAGCGTATCCTGGCCACAGCCGGAGTCATTAAACGAGCTACCCATGAATTGGATACGCTGTACATCCGGTATCTTTCCGCGGTCAATCCGTTCCGCTCCCGAAATAAAATGCATCCTGAAAAAGGGGCGCTGTCCCGCTCGGGCCGACTAAGGACAGCCATCGGTAAGATCTTCACCGATTATTTCGAACGCTCATTCCATGATAATGACCAAAGCGGTTGTTTTTACGCCTATGTGGAAAGCGATAATGTGTACTCCCACAATATGTGTCTTTCGTTTGGCTTCAAGCCCGTCAGAGAGCTCCAAACGATGGTATTCAGCCGGTTCTTTCCAAAGCCTGAGGCATCGGTACGTGAAGTTTCCGGCACACACCATTCGGTTTATCTGGATGAAGTCCATTCTTTTTACAAAGATCACGCCTTTGTATTCACGCACGATATCGGAGACCGGGGCAGGCTTTACGGCTGGTATGAAGGGGAAGAACTGGTAGCCGGTATCAGGGCCTGGCCGGTGCGGTGGGAGCTGGTGGAAGTGCCTGGCTTTACCGGCTTCCTGATGCAAAAGGTACTGCCCTACCTCCCGCTCACACGCAGACTGTTCAACCCGGACGACATGCACTTTCTGGCTTTCGATATGGCCTGGTATAAGGAGGGGTACGAACCTTGCCTGCCCCGGATGATGCAACATGTGTGTGCGGAACATCAGATCCATATGGGAATGATCACGGGGGATGCCGGGTCGCGGCTGATTCAGAACCTGAAGTCAACGGGAAAGCCGGGCTTGCTTCACCGGATCAATGGTGCCGTAAGTGCTGAGGTGATGGTGCGTCCCATCAATATGAGTGATGAGGAGTTTACACGACTGGTCTCCAAACCGGTTTTTGTTTCTGCCGTGGATATGACCTGATGCTGAGTGTTGAGTGTAAGGCCTTAAGCATTAAACTCATCCATGTACCTTGGCACCGCATCAGAAAGCTCAAACTAAGTCTCGCCTGTCTGTGCCGAAGCAGCCTCTAAGCTTCCATTTGTTATCCCGGCCGGAGGCGGAGGGATCTCACACAGGGTGAGAAAACCTGGCCATGAAAGGGGCTGGGACACCACGATTCCACTCGATGCGACCGCTAAATTGGCCTTACGAATATTAAGGATACCTCCATGCAGATCCCGGCTCGCCAGCCGGGATGACGGCTTTACTGAGTGAGGAGGCCCCTTACCGAACCTCCATCAGTTTCATCACTTTGGGGAAGAGGATATTATTCTCTAAATGCACATGCATGAACAGATCATCCCGGAATTCCTTCAGCGAATTGAAATAGATCACATAAGAAGTGCAGGCACTCTTTGGAAGATTGAACCCATTTGTCATATTCTCAAGCTGTTTCATAATGGTTCCTGCCACCTCATGTTCAGTTTCAAGCACATCGATCAGATTCTTACTTATTGCTGTAGGAGCATCCGCCTTTTCCATCTCTTTGATCAGAGGAAACAGTTCTTCCTCTTCTTTTCGCATATGGTCAGTCAGCTCTTTATTCAAAGCACGTACCAATTCCAGCATATCAATGAGTACCGGCTGGGTATTCCCATGCCTGCCCGCTACCTTTTCAGCCAGAAACAACAATCCCGGTAGTTGTTCACGAACATAGGTGTGATGGTTCTGAACGATGTAGTCGGTAAGAAAAGCAGCTGTCCAGTCGTGATAGCGGTGCCCGCGGGTTGGGGTCGAAAGGATCGCTTTGATCTCTTCTTCGAGCTGTTCAAGGCTGATCTCTTTCTGTTTGCAGGCCCGCTCTATGGTTTGTCCGCCACCGCAGCAGTAATCCAGCCCGTTTTTTTGGAAGACAAATGCTGTACGATAGTCCTGAGTTACAATTTCACCGATCGTTTTTTGGGATAAATCCATCATAAGTATATTACTGTTTGTTGTGTGATTAAAAGTCCTTTTTGCCGCTCATCCTCAGCATAATGCCCACCGGGATCACCACCCAGGCTATCAGAGAGGCGGAGGAAAGAAATAAACCCCAGCCGGTTCCGAAGAACTGCTGAAATACCGCCCCGGTGTAACCCAGCAGCGCTGAAATATCCAGCTTGAGCAGGATCAGAATGCGGGACAGATCCACCGGATTCAGCATGGTGGCGATCAGGGAGAAAGTATCCAGTGGATACTCCTCAAAAACGAGCAGGGATACCAGAAAGAGCCCGTCATAGATCACCGCAAAAAACAGCCACATTAGTATGGCATAGCCAA
This sequence comes from Balneola sp., assembly GCA_965267385.1. Taxonomy (GTDB): domain Bacteria; phylum Bacteroidota; class Rhodothermia; order Balneolales; family Balneolaceae; genus Balneola. The sequence goes on along the minus strand of OZ253957.1, from coordinate 714,788 downwards.
ATCCCTTGATCCGGTTATCATGAAACAGAGATATGATGAAGGCCAGAGCCACAAAGGCGAAGGTGAGTAAAGCCCCGTCAAACAGGAGGAACAAAAAGTTAAAGATCTCGCCGGACTGAAAGACCCCATACAGTAAAAAAGGAATTCCGAGTCCAAGGATCAGGCTCATGCTCAAGGATCCGGCGATACCCAGGTATTGCCCCAGAAAGATGGTTCCTCTTTTAATAGGCTGCGCCAGCAACAGTTCGGTGAATTCTTTGGAGCTGTAATAGTACATGACACCGAACACAGTACCGATCAGTGGTGTCAGGATAATGATCATGTTCATCAGCGTGATCACCGCCTTGGGAAGGCTGCTGTTCAGGAAAAGCAGCGCAAAACTGAGCGTAAGATAAAATCCGAAATAAAAGTAGCTCCAGCGGCTCCTCATCAGATCGAAAAAGCTGTATCGAAGGATGTTAAGCATGGCCGGCCTCCAGTACTTGTGCGATGGCGTGTTCCAGGCTGACCGACCTGTTCTGCTCCCTGAGTTCATCAACCGTGCCCTGGAAATGGATCTTTCCCTCCAGCAGAAAAACGATCTCGTCGGCCATCTCTTCAACGAAACTCATGATGTGGGTGGTGATGAGGATGATCTTTCCTTTTAACCGCTCCTTGCGGATCAGTTCCTTCAGATGAATGAGCGCAACGGGATCCAGTCCGGTAGTCGGTTCATCAAGGATGATCACCTTACTGTCAAACATGAAGGCGAGTACCAGATTTACTTTCTGGCGGGTGCCTCCGGAAAGGTGCCCCAGTTTTTTGTTCAGAAAGGGCTCCAGTTTGAATAACCTGATCAGCTCTTCGGAACGGTCTGGTTTGTTACGGATCCTCAGGATCATATTCAGCAGTTCAGATACGGTGAGGTTATCCGGAAACCGCGCGATCTGGGGCAGATAACTGATCTTGTCTCGGTACTCCCACCCTCCGTTCACGACTTCGTTGTCCACCACTATGTCTCCTTTCTGGGGAAGTACCATCCCCAGCAGGATCTTGATGATGGTGGTTTTACCTGAACCATTTGGCCCGAGGATGGTATGGACTCCGTGGCTGCGAAACTCCAGGTCAATTCCGTTCAGTACTTTCAGCGGACCATATTGCTTGTGTATGTTGGAAAGGCTAATCATCAGCGGGCACCGGTTTCATGAGTGGTTTGGGGTCTGAAAGATTATCCGGAGTAAAGACCGGGGATACACTTTCAGAGAAATTCAGTATATCGGTAAAAAAGCTTCGGAGCAGGATCACGGTTTCGGGAGTACGGTTAACCACATAAGAGAAGAGCTTTACCGGGCGGTAAGGCACGTCACCGATCCCATCTTTATCCAGATCGTATCCGGTATAGGAGCTCCAGTAATTGCCTTCAAAGAGATTGTCGTTCATTCTGCTGTTGTAGGAAAGATCAAATGAGTTGTACAGGAAGTTATTCCCTCTGAAGGTATTGGTATAGCAACCCCCCGCTACCTTGATGGCCCATCCGTTTTCCCGGATCTGATTAGAGGCGTAGTGAATCCGGCTCGACCCGTCCACCCGAATGGCCACCGTGTTGTGATAAAAGTCATTACCCGTGATCTCGGCGTCATAGATCTCTTTGAGCAGCAAGCCGAAAGAGGCTGCTCCCCAGTTTTGGTAGAACTTATTGTCCCTCATCTCAATGAACTTGGAGAACATCACAGCCACCCCGGCACCATTTTCCCGGAAAGTGTTTTTAACATACCGGTCGCGGTTCGAGAACATAAAATGGAGTCCGTACCGGATATTGTTCCGGCTCATATTCCCGATGATCTCGCTGTCATCGACAAACTCCAGGTAGATGCCGTCCCGGAGTCCGTGCAGCTCATTATCCCGGATGGTCAGCTCAGAGCTGTTCCACCCGTGAATCCCGTTCCCGGAATAGAACTCCTTATCTGAGGTTCCGGATATCTCATTTCCAGTGATGCTTCCCTTTTCGGAACGCTCGATCAGCACACCGAAAAAGACGTTTTCCATCACATTGTCCGAAATGCTGAAATCCCGGCTTTCAAAAAGATGGATCGCCGCGTAATCTTTGGTATGGCTGAAACCAACATTCCTCAGGGTAAAACCGGAAACTTGAACGCCTTCGGCAGCAACTTTGAGAATGGTCCCTTTTTCCTGACCGTCTATGACCGGATGATCCAGCCCGATCAGGCGCAATGGCCGGGTGATCTCCAGCTCATGTTCCTTGTACACGCCCGGCATCACCCGTATGGTTGCTCCTTCCTCCGCCTGCTGAATAGCGGATTTAATACTGCGGATCTCACAGGTGCTGCATACTACAAGTACACTCTGCCCGTTCAGGCTGAGACTGACGAACAGCAGCAGCATCAGAGCTTCCAGTACATATTTGAGGATCCTGCGGGTCATGGGCTGTCAGTTTACATGCTGAACGAGAGCTTCAAAATCGAAGACAGCGCCGTCTAAGCCCATCTCCACAATAGACGCTTCCTCTTCAAAGGCGGAAAGGTTGGCTCCCATGGGGCTGCGGGTTTCGGAACTCATCAGAAAATGGGCCCGCTTTGCATTGATGAAGGTGCCCGGATCACTATAATCCATGACCAGCACCATAGCGGGCTCGTTATCCATTTTCCGGTAACTGCGCACCATGCATTCGATGGAATCGTATTTGTACACCCTTCCCTTTTCGGTCACGATCTCAGCGGCAAATGAAGGATCCGCGATCCCCATACTGCAGTAAGAGCATGCATCCTCTCCGAACTGAATGGCTTCTGCGGCGGGTTCGCAAAATACCAGCAGAACGCCGGCCAGGGCTGCTATCAAACTAAGCTTCTTCATATTGTTCCTCCTCTTTTCGATGGGTAAAAAATGCCAGCACAGACATCATCATGCCTGCAAACAAAAAATATGCGCCTGAAGCAGGCCACGAGTGTGCGGTAAAGTTCAGGATCTGTTTGGTCCCGATCAGCGGGGGCTGATATCCCTGTCCGGGTATCTTAATGGCCGCTTTGGGGTCCAGGTTATGGCCATACTCATATTCCCAGGCGTAAAAATCATACATCCCTATAGCGCCCAGGATCACCATGATGACAAACCAGGCAAGGAATAGTTTTCTGTTACCGATCAGCCCGAAGACCACGCCCATCGCGCTCATTCCACCGATCACCCAGGGAAAGATGTCGAACTCAGCCATATGCTCGGGAATGGGCTTCATTCCAACGTAGTGATTCATCAGGTTGATATTCTTGATGTCGTTGGGATTGTGATCCACGATCTTATGGATCCAGATATTCATTCCAATGCCATCCGGATACTGTGGGGCTTCCAGGGTGATGATCCACATTGGAAGAAAGAACAGCGCCAGTGGCAGCAGTGCTCCGGTGATCATGATGAGTTTGGATTTTTTCATGGCATCGTCTCTCGTAGGGATTAGTTTTTTATAAAGGATCCCTCCGGCTTTCCGCCGGAGGGACATTGAACCATGATGAGCTATTCACCATCTAAGGTCCAGGATAACTCAATGTCAGAGTCGGCGGGCGATACCCGAACGTATCCCTGCATTTCCTGATGGAGCGCCGAGCAGAAGTCGGTGCAGTAGAACGGCCACACCCCTACTTTATCAGGCTCCCAACGGAAGGTCTTGGTCTGGCCTGGCATGATGAGCAGCTCGGAAGTATTGGCGCCGATCATGGCGATACCATGCGGTACATCAAAGTCCTGCTCCAGGTTGGTGACATGGAAGTACACCACATCCCCTACTTTGATCCCCTCGATATTATCGGGAGAGAAATGGCTGCGGATGGTGCTCATGTAAACATGAACAATGTTGCCTTCGCGTTCGACGCGGGTTTCGGCTTCGCTCTTCACGGCATAAGGATGATTGTTTTCTTCGAGCTTGTAAAACTTCTTGGATCTGGGCGCGATCAGCTCGGCGGGGGCACCGGCTGCATAGTGAGGCTCACCATGAGTCGGGAAGTCGAGCAGCAGCTCCATCTTTTCACCGGAGATGTCATACAACTGTGCGGAATGCTCCATTTCAGGTCCGGTAGGCAGATAGCGATCCTTTGTGATCTTATTCATGGCAACCACATATTTACCGAATGGCTTGCGGGAGTTTCCGCCGGGGATCATCAGGTGACCTACGCTGTAATAGGTAGGCTGGCGGTCAATCACCTGCCAGCTGCCCAGTTCCCATTTCACCACTTCAGAGGAAATGAAGAAGGTGGTGTAGGCATTGCCTTTGCCATCGAATTCGGTGTGCAGTGGGCCTAAACCTGCCTGTTCCACCACGCCACCTACCACGTCGTCGTAATTCAGAATCGGTATTCCGTAGGCATCACCATCAAACCGCTCGTTCTCGATGGCATCCAGCATTTTGGTGAAGGAGTGAGCCGTGAGGGATGCTGAGAGCTTACCACTGCCGATGATGTACTCGCCGGAAGGATCCACATCACAACCATGTGGCGACTTCGGTGTGGGCAGCAGGTACACCAATCCGGGTAGTTCTTCCGGATCCAGCACTTTGACGGTCTTTTTCATAGTGGTGGTAGCCGTATGAGTACTTTCGTCATACACGTTATGCGCGTATTCAGCGGGTACTTCTCGATAGCGGCCTTCAGCGATGTATTCTTCCGCCTTTTTCCAGTTAATGGCGGCGATGAAGTCCTTATCGTTCTGGGAGGCGTTCACTTCCATCAGCGTGTGGGCTTCCTCTGTGTTGTATGTGGAGAAGAACATCCAGCCGTGCGATTTACCTCTGCCTGGATGGGCCAGATCATAGTTAAAACCGGGAAGCAGAATCTGGAAGGCCAGGTCCATATGACCGGTTTCATCGTCCACACTTACAAAAGAAACCGCTCCCTTGAAGTTGCTCTTGTACTCATCGATCGACATATCGCGCTGAGGGACCGGTACGGAGAAGCGGGTTCCGGCCACTACATATTCGGTATTCTCCGTAACGAAAGAAGAACTGTGGTTCCCGGCACTGTTGGGGATCTCGATCACTTCTTCTGTCTCAAAGGTCTCCAGACTGATCCGCGCAATACGCGGAGTATTGTTCGCATTCACAAAGATCCAGCGTCCGTCAAGCTCACCATTGGTTTGTGAGATATCCGGATGGTGCAGGTCATCCCAGGGAATGAATCCATGAGAAGTGTTGAGCATAGGCTTGGTTTCTTCGGAATAGCCATAGCCTGAAGTCGGGAATTGTGAGAACACAGGGATCTCTTTGAACATCCTTCCGGATGGGAGCCCGTACACGGTCAGGTTTCCGCTGTAGCCACCCGAGAGGAATGCGTAAAAATCATCCTGGTCTCCGGGTGCCACGTACACTCGCTCAGCCACATTGCCACTGAGTGCGCCCTGACTGCCGTTATTGTAAGAACAGGCCAGCAGCAGACCTGCCAGTCCCATCATCATGCTAATTTTGAAAATAGAGGTTCGCTTTTTCATAGTTCAGTCCGTTTGTTAGGTAAATTTTTAAATCAGTTGGATGGAAGGATCACTTTGTCCACAACATGGATGATTCCGTTGGAAGTGGGTATCGTGGAAAGGATCTTTGCTCCTCCCACCATGACTTCGTCTCCATTCACGACGATATCCAGGTAGTCGCCGGTCGCCATGTAAAGCTTTCGACCTTTATCCGCTGATTTGATCAGCGATGCTTTGTCGTAAGAGCCGGGTGCAGCGTGCAGAGTCAGTATGGAAGCCAGCTGTGCTTTGTTCTCCGGTCTCAGCAGATCATCAACGGTACCGGGGGGCAGCGCATCAAATGCACTGTTTACCGGAGCAAAGACCGTAAGAGGGCCGGCATTGACAAGTACGTGTTCGATCTGAGCGGCTTCGACGGCAGCTACCAGAGTAGTGTGACTCTCAGATCCCGCAGCCACCTGCAGGATGTTTTTGTCAGATTCATTATCCACTACAGAAGCCTGGCCTTTAGGACGGGTATTTTCCAGCGACGAGTTGCCGGTGCGGTCACCAGCCTGCGTACAGGCCAGCAGCAGACAGATCATCATTCCCATAGTCAGTAGGTAGTTAGAGTACTTCATGGTATCAGGATTAGAGGGTTCGGAAATATTCGAGCACGGCCCGTGCTTCTTCTTCAGTAAGGTTCTGATTCGCCATTGGAGTCCCGTTGTACTCCATCAGCAGTTCCCGCGCAGCAGGATCTTCTTTGACCATCTGTTCTGGGTTGAGGATCATATTCATGACCCAGGCGGGGGTTCGTCGCTCCAGAATGCCGGTCGGATTCGGGCCTATATAGCGCTTGTCCGTTTTATGGCATGCCGAGCATTTGGCCTCAAAGATCTCTTTGCCTCTGAGCGCCATTTCCTGGTCGATGCTTTCCGGAAGGGTCAGTTCCTTGATCGGGCCCACTCCGTTTTCAGAAACCGCCTCGGCAGGTGCCGGGTCTGCGGTTCCTTTAGCGTTTTGCTTCTGAGACGGGTCGCCCCCACAGGCGATCATTCCTGCAATTCCAATTGTGAGTAGTAATCGTTTCATATTCCTCCTTTTTGAAGAAGTGTAGGATAGAAATATGAATTTTAGATAAAGAGATATTTTTATCTTTTTTTAGTATACTTCTCAGAAAAGATGTTTACTTCCTCAACTCAATATGCGATCCGTGCCATTGTGTATATGGGGCGCAACAAAAGTGATAAAAAATTCCGGGCGGCGGAGCTCGCGGCAGAGCTTAACATCCCTACTCCCTATCTGAGTAAGGTACTGCAGAATCTTGCGCGGAATGGAGTGATCTCATCCGCTAAAGGTCCGGGTGGTGGGTTCTATGTGGATGACCGCAATCTTAAGATGAGGCTGATCGATGTGATCACCGCTACGGAAGGCCCGATGGTTTTTAAGAAATGCATTCTAGGTCTCGACAGCTGCAGTGAAAAAGATCCCTGTTTCCTGCACAATGAGTATGTGCAGATCAAAAAGATCCTGGAGCGGCCGCTGTACCAAACTGATTTTGAGGACCTGATCCGAAAGACTGGGTAACGGCTTTAATCAGAGAGAAGGAGTACAAAGATCCTGAATTGCGGCTCGCTGCGCTCCCCTTTTCAGGATGACAGCTGGCGGAGCGGGGATGACGACGAAAGTGAGTATGTTGCCGATACAGGGAAATTCCCCGCCGCCTCCCCCTTTGTCATCCCGACCGGAGGCGCAGCCGGAGCGGAGAGATCTAAAGTACGGAGTGGAGCATCCCTTCACCCGAGGCCACTTGCCATCGTCCGGGGGGCTTCATCGGAGCGGGGATGACTCCTTAAATGAATGAGGAAACATGCACAGGCTTTACAACCGCTGGCGAACAGGATGATCACTGTGGGTGCTCGATGATGGGCCAGGGAGATTCCCCGCCTCCCACCCCCTTTTGTCATCCCGACCGGAGGCGCAGCCGGAGCGGAGAGATCTAAAGTACAGAGTGGAGCATCCCTTCACCCCAGGCCACTTGCCATCGTCCGGGGGCTTCGGCAGTCAGGCCACGTCGATCCATCCCTAAACCCTTCGAATACAAAGCCTCCCCGCAATGTCGGGCATAAAAAAACCCTCTTCCGCCGGCCGACGAATGAGGGCTTACAACAATCAACGATCAGTCATTAACCGAGATAGGCCCTGAGGGCGGCGCTTCGGTTATGATGACGGAGTTTACGTAATGCTTTTTCTTTGATTTGTCGAACACGCTCGCGGGTCAGGTCGAAGCGCTCCCCGATCTCCTCGAGGGTCAGCGAATGCTCCCGACCGATCCCGAAATAGAGGCGGATCACTTCCGCTTCGCGCTTGGTCAGCTTCGACAGCGCCCGCTCGATCTCTACCTTCAGGGACTCGCCCATCAGTTCGAAATCGGGATTCGGTATTTCTTCGTTTTCAAGTACGTCCAGCAGCCGGTTGTCTTCGCCCTGGGCAAATGGCGCGTCCATGGAAAGATGCCGTCCGGAGATCTTCAGGGTGTCGGCCACTTCGCCTACGGTCATTTCGAGGCTTTCGGCGAGCTCGTGCGCAGAAGGAACGCGCTCGTACTCCTGCTCCAGCTTTGACAGCTCTTTACCGATCTTGTTGAGGGCACCTACCCGGTTTAGCGGAAGACGTACGATCCGGCTTTGCTCAGCCAGTGCCTGTAAAATGGACTGGCGGATCCACCAAACGGCGTAGGATATGAACTTGAAACCACGGGTTTCGTCAAAACGTTTGGCAGCTTTGATCAGACCCAGGTTCCCTTCGTTGATCAGATCTCCCAGCGACAGTCCCTGGTTCTGGTATTGCTTGGCTACCGATACCACAAAACGCAGGTTCGCTTTGGTCAGATCTTCCAGAGCCCGCTGGCTTCCTTTTTGAATTTCTTTCGCCAGGCGGACCTCATCATCAGGGGTAATTAATTTCTCTTTTCCTATTTCGTGAAGATAGCGGTCTAGCGACTCTGACTCACGAGTAGAGATTCCTGAACTTTTGGCCACAGTGTAATAAAAGTTTAATGAATGTTTGTGCGTACGCTACAAAGGGCACAGATTGCTAACAATTTAAGCTGATTGGTTGCAACCACATATCTAAGCTTCTTCCGTCTGTGCTCCTGATGAAAGCAAAATCAGCGATAAATATACGAAATTAAAACAACTTTTAGTATTGCTTTCCTGATAGTCCCTGCTCAGGACAGGAACGAGCTGCTGTTATAACGATCGGGCTGATCAAAGAATTCCGAAATGGTGGCCGCAACATCGCTGAAAGTACTCCGGGTTCCGAGGTTCAGGTCTTCTGCCCGTTCGGCGGGGTACACCAGAAGCGGTACAAACTCCCGGGAATGATCGGTACTTGTGGAACAGGGATCGTTTCCGTGATCTCCGGTGATGATAAGCAGGTCATCTTTATTCACTTTAGACAGGATGGCTGGCAGGGCCCGGTCAAACTCAGCCAGACTTTCCGCATAGCCCTCGGGATCCAACCGGTGGCCAAACAGCTGATCGGTGTCGATCAGGTTCACGAATACGAAACTGTTCTGCACGGCCGACATCGCCGACAACAGCTGCGAGATGCCCTCCGCGTTGCTTTTGGTCTTGCGGTACTGGCTGAAGCCCCTTTCCGCAAACAGATCGATCACCTTCCCGATAGAATAGGTTTTGATGCCCGCATCATAAAGTTGCTGAACCAGGTTGTGTGCCGGCGGAACGGCGCTGAAATCCTTTCGCTGATCAGATAGCCTTTCAAAGCCACCCGGGGGCCCGGTGAAGGGGCGGGCAATCACGCGTCCCACTTCATGCTCCCCGATACACACCTGCTCCCGGGCAAAAGCACACCACTCATAGAGTTTGGAAACCGGAGTAATGCCCTCGTGACAAGCCACCTGGAACACGCTGTCGGCTGAGGTATAGACAATGGGCTTACCGGTTTCCAGATGCTCCTGTCCGTAATCCCGGATCACATCGGTGCCTGAATAAGGCCGGTTACACAGCACGCCTTCCACTCCTGTCCCCTGGCAAAAAGACAGAATCACTTCTTCGGGAAATCCTTCCGGATAGGTCGGGAAAGGTTTATCCAAACGTACACCGGCTATTTCCCAGTGCCCCGTGGTCGAATCCTTTCCCCCGGACACCTCCCGCATCTTTCCGAAAGCGGCCTGCGGTTCTTTGGCAGGAGGTACCGATGCCAGCGGAATGATATTTCCCAGCCCCAGCTTCTGAAAATCAGGGAGCTGAACGCGGGTACTTTCACACACGTGACCGAGCGTGTTCATCCCTTCGTCCCCGTACAGATGGGCATCTTCCTGGGCACCCACTCCCAGTCCGTCGATGATGATGAGGTAGCAGTTGCCCATCAGGCTACGACCGATATGGCCTCTTCATTGTTAATGGCTTCGGCATGGGCCTTCTTCACTTTGGTCAGCAGTTGGTAGGTGTTCGCCACATCATTGCCTACTCTGGTGTATCCTGCCTTAAAACCAATGTTGATGGTGTGTCCATTGGAGAGGCGGAGTCCGTGCGCCAGCCGGCTTTTAAACTTATCCACCCATTCTTCCACCAGATGTTCGCCTTCGCCCTGTATCACAAAGGAATACACGTAATCGGAGTTGAAGCCCATGTAGCCCGCAAAGCCATAGAGGCTTGGATTCAGAAACTTTACAAAGTCTTCCTGGATCTTCTGCAGATCCTCGAGGCCGAATTTGGTACGAAGAGACGAGATATCATCGGGCGAGATGAGTCCGAACCAGGTCGGATGAGCGGTACGTTCACCCTTGCGCATCTCCGCCTCAAGTGCAGCTTCCCATAATTCCGGCATGTAGGCACCAAAGCCCTGCACGAGCAGGTCCTGGGCCATGCTGCTTTTTTTCAGAGCCGCCTGGATATTGAGTCCGGCCACCCGGGCCAGGTTACACAGCTTGTGCTTCACCGATTCCTTAAAACTCAGCGGGTCCTCATCATAGCACACCACGAGGGCCTGCCGCCGGTCGTGGATGATGACGGGAATAGCGAAGGTGGCGCCTTCGGTCCGGCCTTCTCCGGCAGAAATGCGCTTCGGGTTGTTGTTAAAATGCATGGAAAACATAGGCTCCCCCTTCTCCAGGGCTTCCCCGGCCACACTCTTCTCGTCCATCTTGAGCCCGAGGCGGACCGGTGTGGTCGCCTTTTCCGCGTTCAGTACCACATTCCAGCTGTCCATACCGTGACACAACAGCGACACATTCCCGTTCGGCACGTAGCCCTGCATCCGGTTCAGCATCGTGCGGAGGATCTCCACCCTGTGCTGCCGGTGATGGATGGTATTGAGCGCCTCTTCATACTCTTCCCATTCCTTCTGCTGCTCATGAAGATCCACCACCTCCAGGTAGGTGTCCAGCACATTCACCAACGCGTTGTTGTAAGACAGGATCTGATCGTGAATACGCTCCAGCTCGATCTCACTTTCGCTTTCCAGTACCGTGATGGCTACGGTCTCCCCTTTATTGATAAAAGGAATCAGCAACATGGATTCGGCCTGTACAAATTCAAAATAGTGCATCAGCTTGGCCTTGGGCACATCCTCTCCCACCTTCAGCTGCTTGATCTCGCGGATATCCTTAAAGTCATTCAGAAAATGATGATCGAAATTGACACGGTCCTTGAACATCACGTTAGGCAGGCTGGTACTGTTGGTCTCCCATACAAACTGCTGGCGCGCCTGGTTCACCCAGCACATATAGGCCAGCTCCACCCGCGTGGAAGTACGGAGCAAATTCACCAGGTCGGCCATGATCTGCTTGAATTCCCGTAATGCTTTGTCTTGTCGATCTAATGCCATCTATTCGTTAGTCGTGAATCGTTATTCGTTATTCGATCGTCGGGAATATAGGAGTTAGAATGCAGAATGCGGAAATCCATCTTTAATAATGCCACCCCAATTTTAAATCTAAAATTTTAAATTTTAGTTTTTTAATTCAGCTCCGCTGCCAGCTCTTCCGCTTCTTCCACCATACGTTCGAACACCGCCAGTCCGGTAGCCCAGAAGTCCTTATCCGTGATATCCAGTCCCATTTTCGCGACCAGCTCGTGCGGCCACTCCGATCCTCCGGCACTCAGCAGCTCCAGGTATTTATCCGCAAAACCTTCCGGTCTCCTCGTGTATTCCTCATACAAAGCCAGTACCAGCAGTTCCCCGAAGGCATAGGCATATACATAGCCCGGTGTGTGCAGAAAGTGCGGAATATACGACCACCAGATGGCATATTCATCCGTGAGCGTGACCGCATCCCCGTAGAGGGCGCGCTGCTGCTCCATCCACAGTTCGGAGAAGCGTTCGGTGGTCAGTTCCCCTTCCTCACGGCGGGCCGTGTGCATGGCATGCTCGAAGCGATTCATGGAGATTTGGCGGAAGACCGTGGCGATGGTGTCATCGATCTTGCTGATGATGAGGGCCAGCCGCTCTTTGGGATCGTCCAGCTCTTTCAGCAGCTTTTGAAAGACCAGCATCTCCCCGAAGACCGAAGCCGTCTCCGCCGTGGTGAGCGGCGTACCCGCCTGCAACGGGCCCTGCTGCCGGCTCAGATACTGGTGCACGCCATGACCCAGTTCGTGAGCCAGCGTCTGCACATCGCGGATCTTGCCGTCAAAATTCATGAATACATAGGGATGCACCGAAGGCACCGTACTGGCTGAATAGGCACCGCCCCGCTTGCCCGGCCTGATGGCCGCGTCGATCCAGTTGTTCTCGAAAAAGTAGCCGGTGATCTCCCCCATCTTCGGATGGAAGCTGGTATAGGAATCCAGCACCATCTCTTTGGCGGTATCCCACCCGATGGTGGCTTCATTCTCCGCGATGGGCGCATAGCGGTCGTAGTCCTTCATCTCATCCAGGCCCAGCAGTTTGGCTTTCAGTTTGTAATAGCGCTGCACAAGCGGGTACTGCGAAGTCACCGCATCCACCAGGGCATCTACCGTCTCGTCATCCGTTTCATTAGCCAGGTTGCGGGAGGTGATCCAGCTGGGGTAATCGCGCAGCTTGTCGTTGGTGGACTTATCCGCCAGCAGAGTGTTGAACACAAAAGTGAGCGGGTGCGACAGCTCCCTGAATTTCTTCGTGAGGGAAGCGTGGGCGCGGATCCGCAGGTCGCGGTCGCTTTCGTGGAGTTTGGACAAAACCTCCTGCTCGGAATACTCCTTCCCGTCCAGCTCGAATTTGGCCCGGCCGAGGGTCTCGTCGAAGAAGCGCACCCAGGCGCTGCGGCCCGTCACCGCCTTGGCCGACAGAATCTGCTCCTGTTCCTCTTTGAGCACGTGCTTCTTATAGCGGCGGGAGCTTTCCAGATAGTGTTTGTAAAATTCCAGCTCCGGAGCGTCGATGAGTTTCTGCGCCTGCTCCTCCGGCACCTGCAGCCACTCCACATTCAAAAAGACCAGCTTCTGGCTCAGTTCCGACGACAGTTCCTGGCTTTCCTGCAGCAGCTTCCCGTAGGCCGTGTTGGCGGTATCCGTACTCCACTGCAGGTAGGCGAAGGACCCGATCTTCCCTCCCTTATCCTGCAGGGCCTCATAGGCTTGCAACATCTCCTTGAACTCAGAGGGATTCAGTTCGGCGATCCTCCCTTTGTATTGCGCTGCAAAGGCATCGGCCTCTTTCAACACCTCTTCTTTGTCCTTTTGAAGCTGCGGGTCGTCCGCTCCGTGATACAGATCACTCAGGTCCCAGTGGATGTTCTCGGCGCCTGTTTTTTGCTTGGCACTCTTTGTCGTGGTGTCGTCACTCATTTATTAAACTAACTTTGGTCTTTGTAAATAATCTGATGGATGAAGTGTGGAGTGAAAAGTGATGAGGGAGATCTTTTTCACTGTTCACTCGTCACTTATCACTCTTCTTTATTCGGTGCTGAATATAGGGTTTGTTGGGGAGAGTGGTTAGTGCCTAATATTGAATAATTAGTTAGGGAAATAGCTTAAAAGCAACACTGTCATCCTGATCCCGAAACTTCGGGAGTAGGATCTAGTCGATTCAGTGGTACCAATTGCCTTAAGCGGTCAGCATTTGTCGAAGTCCTTCCACACTCAACGTATCCACTCTCCGGTGAAGCATTCGATGACAATTGGAGCACACTAAAGCTAGGTCATCTAATGTGGTTCGAGTAGTACTTGAAAACTCAGCTAACGGAGTACGGTGATGGCATTCTATATATTTATACCCAAGCTTCCCATACTTTTGGAAGAAATCAAAGGTACAGGCCTCACAGGGTAGTTTTCCAAGTCTTATGAACTCTTTTTCTTTCTTCTTTTTAATGATCTTGGTATCCCGCTCCCGGTATTTGTGTAGCTTGTAGATGACGGCTCCTTCTTTGACTTCAATTTGATCGTTTTCTTCTCGGATCAGATACTCACTTTTAAATTTCAGTGCTTCCACTGCCTTTCTAAAGGACTCCCCCTCCTCCAGATCCAGGCCGGTATAGGCATCTCTGACAAAACGATCACCAAAATACTCGTGATAGTGTTGCCAGGCATGAATGACCCGGCCCACACAGCTTCCGATCAAATCCGGAGTGGGAATCCGGTCACTCTTGGCCGCATTCACCGTCTTGGTTGCCGGAAGCAGGCTCCAGAGATCGGTTCTTCATCTCCCTGAAAATGCGATGCTTCCCTTAAAAAGACAATCCGTTATTCCGGCTTATCTTCTTGCCTTTTCTTCGCCCCTTCCCTGCATTTCTTTACCAGGGCCGGACTCGCCATACCGATGATGTACCGGTCTTTGCCGGGCTCCGGCGGGCGGTAGGTTTTTCGCCACGCGGGGCTTTCCATCAGAATTTGTGCTACAGTTTTGGGCTTGGAATCTTTCTTTTTGCTCATGATGTGTATATGATTAAAGTTTAACACATCAGGATAGTCAAGGCAGGAACCCGAATATTTGAATCTGAAAGGTTGATCCCGCATCGAATGAACCACCGTGCCCGGGTAAGGTCGGTTGGTAATCCGCCTGAGACGAATTTCCTGATGCAGTCCGAATATATTGACTCAACCATTGAACGCAAAATCTTATTCCATTTTGATCACCCCTATTCTACCGATCTTATTTTCCTGACCAAGTGGATCTGTAAAGAAGTTTACATGTGGGTCATAAATCAATGGTTATTTACGGTACCAACCATCTTCCAAGGGAATGTAAGCCAGATCATCCCTTCTGAACCTGAGGAAAATCTTATCCTCACCGATCGAAAAATCGTTTAACGGAGCTGTTTCCTGGTCAGGATCCTCCAAGATCTTCAGCCTTGAAATCAACTCGTTCTTTTCAAAATCAATGACCCACAAATGTTGCTGAATGAGCACAAACAGCGAACCTTCATAGTATTCAATTTTCAGGATATAGGGATTCGAAGCCTCCTCTTTTTCGCTTGAAGAGCCTTTCTTTCGGATGCGTACGGGCTCACTTTCGCCAAAAATATACTCTCTGAAAAGCTGTCCGTTGTAGTCATAAAATTGAATTCCTTTATCCCCTACAAATGCTATGGCAAAACCCGTTGGCGTTGAAGCCACTGCGGACGGCAGATTTCTGATTGCGGGTTCATATCCAAAAGGAACTCTTGCCTTCACAAATGTTTTTTCATCGCCGGTATTTATATCCAGAATGTGAAACAGATTTTCAGTTTCAAACATGGGGTTAAAAATTGAGGTCAGGAGTTTGCCGTTTCCATAAGCAAACATGTATCCCATATTGGGTTTTGCATCTATTGTAACTTCTGCAGAGTTACCCTCTCCTGTGATGACTGTATAACGGTTCGAGTTTGAAGAGTAAAACAAAACTGAGTCCTGAGAGAATGTCTTGGCACTCATTGATAAAGACTCGCTTTCCTTCGGGCCACGGCCGTATGAAATAAACCCCTTCAGTTCAGGGCAACAGTGAGTCTCATTCCCAAAGTAATATCGAAACAATACATAGGTATCGACTCTGCCGAACGGAGCAATAAACAGGCTTTCATCTATGGCCTGGATCATCGCAAACATTGAAAGAGGAAACTCATGCTGTCTGTTTACCGGTCGTGCAACATAAGTTTCCTCCGTGGTATCCTTATCAAACCTGTGGATCTGAATATCTCTATCTTCCGGTGCTGTTTGATAACAGCGAGTAAAGGTGGCCAAAATCCACAAAGTGATAAGCAGGGTTTTCATCTCAGCCCCCGCAAACCGTTCCGGGATAGATCCCATTGTAGGAATTATATTGCCAGCTGCTAAAATTTCCGGCAGAATCCATACATCTAACTGCAATGGAATACCTCAAAATGACCCCGCTGTACTGGCGAAGAACTACCTCACAATCTCCGGTAGAACACACCGTTTCTTCAACCTTAATGGCAATATCGGTTGGGAACTGAGCATAGACACCCGAAGACATGGGTAATAAAAAAAGCAGTGCGATCATAAGATGGATAACGTGTCTTTTCATAGTTTTCTCCTTTCGTTAAAAGTGACCACTCACAATAGCTCTAAGAATTTGTATTTTATATTTTTTATGCTCCCTTTTTTCGCACTCTTCTTTTACACTCCCTTTTAAATTCAGTTATTGACATCCCGGTATGCAATTTGACGAACTTGTATAGTGCATTGTTATCGATAAAACCTGACTTTCTTGCTATGGAATAATAGATATCTGCAGGGTTCTCTCTGATGCATTCAGAGATCATACTGAGCTTTTTCTTAACAAGAACTTTTTTGGGGCGAAGGCCGTAATGATTCCTGAATCTCCTTGAGAAATAGCTCGTTGAATCATATCCCATTTCCTGTGCCCACTCAGAAACGGTTTGTATCTTCATATTGTGCCTTTCCAATACCCGAATTGCATTTTCTATTCCAATCTTTTCCATGATCTTAACCGGAACCAAAATTTGCCCCTAACTCTTTACTCAAGTTGGCTTTATAAAATAAAGAGTCTCCAAAACCTGATTCCTTACAGTAGAAATTTTTAAGTCTTCTCTTATGTACTTTTGCCCACCCCCCGATCTGCATCGGGGCAGGTGCCAGTGGAGCAAAAAGTGCAGGCTGTATTAAAGCTTCGTGATGTTTATATGTTACTTTTCTCTGGGTCCCAAGGGGTCGGGAGTAACCAAAACACACCGGCGGGTGCAACTATCTGAACTTCTTTCATTCCACTTTTGTCCACACCCCGATCTGCATCGGGGCAGGCGCCAGTGGAGCAAAAAGTGCCGGCTTAGAAATACTGAATCGAGTTCAGTACAGGCTGCACGCGGTTCGTTCGTGGCTTCGCTGGAAAATGGCAAAGGTCCTCAAAACCCGGATAAGCTGAACCAATCCAACCGGAGTGCCATTTTCCTACCGCTCATCCACTTCACTTTTCCCCGCTCTCGTTTCCAATGCCGGTTTTTTTGGAGGCCGTGGTTGGCCTCTTTCTATGATTTAAGAATAACCGGAAACACGGGTGCGTAATTAGAACAGCGGTAGGGTAGGATCGGGATAACTAGCAGGCAGATACTCTGACATCTACGTGTTTCCTTGATTTTTTGGGTACTTTTGCATCAAGGCAAAAGTGCGCGCCTTCAAATATCAGGTTGTGATAATGCCCGAGGCGTTGCTGAAGCATGAGAGGTTGAAGTGCCACTCCCTACAGATCCCGGATGTCACCAAGGGCTCCTCCGGGATGACGGCGTTGTTAGGTAAGGAGGCCTCCACAGATCCTGAATTGCGGCTCGTTTCGCTCCCTTTTTTATGGATAACAGTGGTGGTGGGTGTCATCCCTATGGCTGGGAAGCCCATCCACGGTTGCACTGTTTCTCTGTTACTCTTTATTCAGAACCTTCGCCATTGCCCCTGATCAATTGCATCAGATTGTTGACGGAGTAGATCAGCATGAAGGCCGCGATGAGATAGGCAATGGAATCCGGGTTAAAGTAGATCGCTATGCCTATGGCAAAGGTCAGGATTCCCAGAATGGTCAATGAAAATGAGAAGAAGAGGATCAGGCCGAAGAGGCACAGGAAAATCCCGAAGGTGATCGGTATCAGCTCGGGAAAAATAAAGATCAGCACGCCCGTCACCAGTGGAACGGAGGCCACCGCCGTGGGCAGCCTGAAACCAAAAAACAGGATGCCCAGCGCCACCAGATATCCCCCCGCGATCAGATACAGGAAATCAGGATATATCAGGGTGAGCACTCCGGTGGCCAGCGTAAGTATGGTATTAATGATCTGCCGCTGGCGCGGTTTGTAGTTCGTTTCTATCTGTATGATCCTGATCATGGCCCTAATGTATCAATTATCTGACGGAAATGAATACCCGACCGCCTCGGCTCACCAGCGTGACCGGCTTTTCACAGGAAATGGTGCCTGTTATCAAGCTTCAGCAATCAGCAGCCGCTGCGGATCTGACGAAGGGTGGCAACCACATCGTCCGGAAGCTTATGCTCATAGCCCAGGCAATGAATAGCGGCGTCCCAGCTGGGGTGTTCCATATTGTTGCGGTTCCGGCGGAGTTCATCCAGCTCCGCATTGTTCAGATAAGGCGAAACCATACGTTCCACTTCCAGAAAGGTGTAATCCTCACAGGAAAACGCTTGCCGGTTTGCCGCCTCCGGGGTGGCACATCCGCTGATCAAACCTGCAACGCACACCATAAAACACAGCAGTATGTATCGGCGTTTTTGCATATGTAACAAAATGTAAATACACCGCTAAAAATCAAAATCGGATTTCATTCCGTATGATGATCCCAAGCCGTACAGCCCTTTCCCTTCGCTGCCGGCCGCATTTCCGTTTCACCGCACCCCGAAACTCCCGTTTCATACACCATACCATTATGACATATCTAAGGACCGGGAGTCCGGCCGGTAAACCGCTAAAAGCCCCCAAAACCGTGGAATTCAAAAATCATAATTCCCCGCAGGGATTTCTGTTTTTTTATCCCCGAATCCTTAATTTTGCCCTTGTCTCCGAGGGTTCATTCAAATTGAACCATTTTCAGTCAAAAACGATTAGACGTACTAAGCTGCAATACACAACCCGCACGAGGAAATTTCCCATTGAAGTCACTTGAAGCCATTTTTGGCCCCAACTCAGCTCTGGTTGAGGAGCTCTACGATCAGTATCAGTCCGAACCTACTTCGGTACCTACTCACTGGAAACGTTATTTTGATGAACTGAACGGCAAGCCTATCGATGAGGCTCCGGTTCCTTCCGCGGAGGAAGAAGAAGTAAGTGCGCCGGCTGCCAAGCCCACCAACGGATCCGCCGCTACGGAGGAAGCCCCGGCGGAGGCCAAGCAGGAAACAAAGAAAGCACCGGCTAAAGAGGATAAGGCCAAAGAAAAGGCCGCCCAGATTCCCAAAGACGCGAAGCTGGAAAAGATCAAAGGGGTGGCCACCAAGATCGTGGAGAATATGGATCAGAGCCTGGAGGTTCCGACCGCCACTTCTCTCCGCGTACTGCCCGTTAAGATGATGATCGAGGACCGCACCATCATCAACACGCACCTGCTGCAGCGCAATGAGCCCAAAGCTTCGTTCACCCACTTTATTGCCTGGGCCATCATCAAAGCACTGAAAGAGTTTCCGGGCCTCAATAACGCCTATTACTACGACGGCAAGGATCACTACAAAGTGATCCACGATCAGGTGAACCTGGGTGTGGCGGTGGACCTGCCGAATAAGGACGGAAGCCGTAACTTGGTGGTTCCCAACATCAAGGGCGTGGACAAAATGAACTTCAAAGAGTTTCTGTATGCCTACACAGAGCTCATCGACAAAGCCCGTAACGGCAAACTACAGCTTGAGGACTTTCAGGGCACCACCATCAGCATTACCAATCCCGGTACCATCGGCACCGTGTCTTCGGTACCCCGGCTGATGCAGGGTCAGGGAGCCATCATCGCGACCGGAGCCATCGACTACCCCGCCGAGTATCAGGCGATGTCCAGAGATATTCTGAACCAGCTGGGTATCAGTAAAGTCATGACCGTGACTTGTACCTACGATCACCGCGTGATCCAGGGGGCCGAATCGGGTTCCTTCCTCAAAAAGATCAGCGACCTCCTTACCGGACAGGAAAGTTTTTATGACGGTATCTTCGCAGATCTGGAGATTCCCTACGATCCCCTGCCCTACGGTACCGATACGTACTCAGGTCCTTTTGCAGGCGGCGCCAACACCCTGGAACAGGACCGTCGGGCCATCGGCGTATGGCGGCTTATTAACATGTACCGCATGCGGGGCCACGTGCTGGCCGATCTGGACCCCTTAGGAAAAGAGCCGGGACGTAATCCCGAGCTGGATCTGGAATATTACGGCCTCTCACTCTGGGATCTGGACAGAGAATTCTATTGCGGTGGTGTGGGCGGTAAAGAAAAGGCCAGCCTTCGCGAGATCATCAAGCTGCTGCGCGAAACCTATTGCCGCAACATCGGCGCGGAATACATGCACCTTCTGGATCTGGAAGAACGCAAGTGGCTCCGAGAGCATATGGAGTCGACCGCCAATGAACCCGATCTGAGCAAGGACGACAAATGGCAGATCCTGCACAAGCTGAATCAGGCCATGGCCTTCGAAGAGTTTCTGCATAAGAAATACATCGGGCATAAGCGTTTCTCACTGGAGGGTGCCGATACCCTAATCCCCATGATCCACTTCATGCTGGAACGGGCCGGTGACCACGATATTGAAAAGGTATTCATGGGCATGGCACACCGGGGCCGTCTGAATATCCTCGTGAACATCATGAACAAGCCCTACCACCGGGTGTTCGCCGAATTTGAAGGCAATGTGGATCCGGATACCATCCAGGGTTCCGGTGATGTGAAGTACCACCTGGGGGCGAAAGGCGTGCACAAAACGAAGTCCGGCAAAGAAGTGAATATCGAGCTGATGCCGAACCCCAGCCATCTGGAAGCCGTGAACCCGGTGGTGGAGGGTGCAGCCCGTGCCATGCAGGATCACCATGAAGCGGAAGATGCCGGTAAACGGGTGCTCCCCGTACTGATGCACGGCGATGCCGCCTTCGCGGGACAGGGTGTAGTGGCTGAAACACTGAATATGTCTCAGCTGGAAGGGTATAAAACCGGCGGTACCGTTCATATCATCATCAATAACCAGATCGGTTTTACCACCCTCCCCAAAGACGGCCGCTCTACCGAGTATGCCTCCGACCTGGCGAAGATGATCCTGGCTCCCATCTTCCACGTGAACGGCGACAAGCCGGAAGCTGCCGTACACGCGATCCAGCTGGCTCTGGAGTATCGCCAGCAGTTTGGAAAAGATGTGATCATTGACCTGATCGGCTACCGGAAACACGGACATAACGAAGGAGATGAACCCGCCTTTACTCAGCCCGGCATGTATAAGGAGATCAACGATCATCCGCCAGTGCGTGACATTTACACCAAGAAGCTGGTAAAGCGTGGCGAACTCACCGAAGAAGAAACACAATCTATCTTTGATGAATTTGACCAGCTCCTGCAGGATGCCTTCGAAGACGCAAAAAAGGCACCAAACCTGGATATCACCGACGACCTTATTGATCGCACGGAAACCGCGCAGGAAAAACGGCCTGAGTATCCGGATACCACCTACCCTGCCGAAGAGTTGAAAGATATTGCGGTGAAACTGAACACCGTTCCCAAAGACTTTGACGCCAATCCTAAGCTGCTCAGGCAGCTGGCCAAGCGGGCCGAGATCGTGGAGAATAACGAGAAGAAGATCGACTGGGGCTTTGCGGAGGCGCTCGCCTTCGGTTCGCTGCTCAAATCCGGCAAAACCGTGCGTGTAACCGGCCAGGATGTGGAACGGGGCACCTTCTCTCACCGGCATGCCGTACTGCACGGTACTGAAACCAGCCAGACCTTTATTCCGCTGAACAATCTGTCCGAAGATCAGGGACGTTTTCACATTCACAACAGTTTGCTGAGCGAATATGCCGCACTCGGTTTTGAGTTCGGCTACAGCGCCCAGAAAAAGGACGCCCTGGTGGTTTGGGAAGCACAGTTTGGTGACTTTGCCAACGGTGCCCAGATCATCATCGATCAGTTTATCGCTTCCAGCGAAGCCAAGTGGGGCCAGACCACTTCTCTGGTACTGAACCTCCCGCACGGCTACGAAGGACAGGGGCCGGAACACTCTTCGGCCAGACTTGAACGCTTCCTGCAGCTATGTGCCGAGGATAACATGCAGGTAATGAATCTGACCACCCCGGCCCAGTATTACCATATGCTGCGTAAGCAAACCCTTCAGGAACTCAAGAAGCCCGTAATCCTGATGAGCCCGAAGAGTCTCCTGCGTCACCCACGGGCAACCTCCAATACCCAGGAGCTGGCTGAGGGTAAATTCATGCCTTATATCCGGGATGAGGAGATCACAGATGCCAAAAAGATCAAGCGCCTGGTGATCTGTTCCGGTAAGGTGTATTACGACCTGCTGAAATATCGCGAAGACCAGCAAATTGATAACGTAGCCCTTGCCCGACTCGAGCAGTTCTATCCCTTCCCGGATGAGGATGTGGAAGAGCAGCTAAAAGATCTCAGCTCTGTGAAAGATATCGTTTGGTGCCAGGAAGAGCCCAAGAATATGGGGGGCTGGACTTTCGTTGCCCCCAGGTTTACAGAAAAACTGCAGGACGGACAAAAACTCCGCTATGTCGGTCGCCAGGCAGCCGCCAGTCCGGCTGCGGGCCAGAAAAAGATGCACGACACTGAGCAAAAGCGGCTCGTGGAAGATGCGATGACGCTGTAAAAAGGGGCTGGGTTACAGAGGTGCCGGGATGAAATCTTTTGAAATCTCTGACTGCGAGGTTAGTCATTTCTGCGAAGCCTGATCAACGAGCTGCCGAAGCCCCCAAGGCTATGGCAAGCAGCCTCAGGTGAAGGAAGGCTCCACTCTTTACTTTAGATCTCTCCACTCCGGCTGCGCCCCGCCTTTTCCGGCAGGCAGGCGCCGGCCGGGATGACAAAGGGGGTTGCAGCCAGGAAATCTCCCCGGTCCATCACCGAACTCCCCGCTGTGGTTATCCCGTCCGACAGCGGTTGTAAAGCCCTGTGTATGCTCCCCCACTCATTTAAGGAGTCATCCACGCGAAAGCGGAGCTCCGGGGTGGGAACAAAGCACCGGCCCATCTGAATAACGATTGAATTTTCCTGAACACAGGGTTTCCTCTTAGCCTCGATATCCTTAATTTAGAAACAGTCTAAATTAACATAACCATCAATAACGATCCTGATGACTCCAACAAACCTGGTTCGCATTCCCGCCGTGTTCTCTTCACTTCTTATCGCATTGTTCCTGCTGGCCGATCTTTCCCCGGCTGCAGCCCAGAATCGCACCAATGAAAAAGTAGGCGTGATGATCCTCTCGCACGGAAGCCGTGACCAGCAGTGGAATCAATCGGTACGGGAAGCCGCTGTTTCTTACCTGGATGGATACACCGTGGAATTTGCGTACGGAATGGCTAACCCTCACAACATGCAGGCCGCCATCAATAAACTGGAGGCTCAGAATGTCGATCGCATTGTAGCTGTTCAATTATTCGTTTCCTCCTACAGCCCCATCATTCGTCAGAACGAATATCTTCTTGGAATACGGGAGAAACTGGCCGACAAGCCCATGGTGATGATGAACATGAATGGAGACGGCGGCATGACCATGAAACGGCCCGATACTCTGGCGCAACTGGATATTAACGTGCCGGTACATTTAACCCGACCCCTTGATGATCACAAACTGGTGGCAGAGATTCTGATGGAGCGGATTGAAGCTCTGAGTGATGATCCCACGGAAGAAAGCATTCTGATCGCTGCACACGGTCCCGTTGCTGATGACGACAACCGGAACTGGATCGCCAGCATCGAAAGTCTGGGCGCGCAGATCCAGGAAATGCAGGCCGCAAAAGGCAAAAAGCCCTTTAAAGAGATCATACCGGTCTCCCTTCGTGATGATGCCAGCAAAGAAGTATATAATAAAGCGAAGATGACCTTCCGTAACCACGTTCAACGAGCCGACGAAGACGGAGAAGCCATCGTGATCCCTCTCCTTCTTTCCAAGGGTGGCGTGGAGTCCCGCTATCTGACCCGTCTGGAAGGCCTCAACTACACCTGGGCCGGTGAAACCCTGCTGCCTCACGACAATATTGGTATTTTCATCCGGGAGTCGGTGGAGAATGCGCTGACCAATAACCCTTCCTGATATCCGCTTTTTATCTGAAAGCCTGCTTCTTGCTGAGCAGGCTTTTTTTATGTACCCTAACAGGCAACTATTCGTTACTGCATATGGTATTGCGTCCTAAGTTCTTACTGATCCTTTGTTGTGCATGCGTGCTCGGCTGGCTGAACTGTGGAGAAGAGCCCAGGTTTGAGGCCCTCCCTTCGGGAGCAACCGGCGATCTCAGTGTCTGGATCCATGCGGATCTGTTAGAACTGAAAGAGCGTCTGAACTGTACCGATGTGGATACGGTGGAGAGCAGCCCCATTAATCTGGAACTGGACTGCCGGGACCAAAGCACCAACCAGGAGTACCGGTTGACCGGATATATCGCCTTTGGTGAGAACGGACGGGCCATGTTCAACTATTCAGTCAAAGCTCCGGAAGGACCGAACCAGCTATACTACCGCGTGATCGACCGGGATCGTTCTATGACCGACTCCCTGTATCCGGGAAATCTGGACCTGTTCAATGATCTGAACAGGGACGGGGAACCGGAGTTACTGATCCTGGACGAAGAGCGTACCGGATCCGGTTCCAGCGGCATCTATTACCTGTACTCCCTTTCCGGAACAGGGCTCGATTACCATGGCAGCTATGGCCGCTATTCGGAGGATCTTATGCTGGGAGAAGGAGATAAGACCACTATAAAACGGGCAGGTGATCAGTTTACGGTACAACAGTCTTTCATGAACCGCAATGAGCGCGGACAGATCCTCACAGAAACAACCATCGACACCCTGTCCGGCACAGATCTGATGAGGCTCTTTCAAAAATAAGGCTGCCATTTGCCTCCTCTCGCTTCAAACGATAAATTGAACCCCTCCTGCTCAAATGGGGTTTAAGGCCCTGATATAACAGACTAAACCTAACTCGCTGACTATGAATCTCACTCGTTCTTTAATCGCTCTGATGATCCTGACCGGACTCATCAGTTGTGCCGATCTTTCTGATACCACCCTAAACTCCCCTTCCGGAAACCTGAGTATTGAATTTGCCCTTCAGAGTGACGGAAGCCCCGTGTATCTGGTCAGGCACAAGGGAGAAACGGTGATCGATACCTCTTCCATGGGTTTTGAATTCCGGGACCAACCGGCCATGGACTCCGGTTTCAAGATCATTGGAAAGACCACTGCCACAGAACGCGAGACCTGGGAAATGCCCTGGGGGGAGCAGCGTGAAGTCCTGAATCACTACAAAGAGATGACGGTGACGCTTCAAGAGTCGGGGGAACCCCACCGGAAGCTGCAGATCACCTTCCGTGCTTATGATGACGGCGTCGCCTTCAGATACCACTTCCCGGAACAACCAGGGGTTGACTCCCTGATCATCATGGACGAGCACACCCACTTCAGCCTCACGGGTGACCATACTATCTGGTGGCAGCCCGGAGACTGGGAGATCTATGAACATTTATACACCGAATCTGCTTTCAGTGAAATTGACGTTGCTCCCTATCGTGAGAATCCGGCTAATCTCATCTCCACATACATACCGGAGAACGCGGTAAATACGCCGGTCACCATGCGTACCGAAGACGGACTTCACCTCAGTATTCATGAGGCTAATCTCTGGGACTACTCCGGTATGACGCTTAAAGTGAATGCAGAGGACCTGCGTTTTGAGAGTGGGCTGGTCCACTCTGACCTGAAAGGCTGGAAAGTAAAACGAGAGCTCCCCTTCAGCACTCCCTGGAGAACGATACAGGTCAGCGAAGACGCCGGCGGACTGATCGAATCGAACCTGATCGTAAACCTGAATGAACCGAATAAGCTCGGTGATGTAAGCTGGTTCACACCGATGAAATATGTAGGCATCTGGTGGGAAATGCACCTGGGTATTTCCACCTGGGATTATGAAGGCACGCAGGATATGTCCACTTATACCGTGGATGAAGCAACTTCCACCAAGCATGGCGCGACCACCGAAAATGCCAAGCGATACATTGATTTCGCTTCAGAAAACGGCATCAAGGGGGTACTGGTGGAAGGCTGGAATACCGGATGGAACCGGTGGATCGGCTTTCCGGACCGTGAAGGGGTTTTCGATTTCGTAACTCCCTATCCCGACTATGATATCGATGAAGTGGTTCGCTATGCCAATGAAAGGGGTGTGGAGATCATCATGCATCACGAGACCTCCGCGGCACCGAGAACCTACGAAGCCCAGATGGACACCGCTTATGCGCTCATGCAGAAGTATGGCATGCATACCGTTAAGACCGGCTATGTGGGTCCGCTGATTCCGGCCGGAGAATATCATCATGGGCAGTGGATGGTGAACCATTACAACTATTCCACCGTGAAGGCAGCCGAATATGAAGTAGCGCTTAACATCCACGAACCCATTAAGGGAACAGGGCTTCGAAGAACCTACCCGAACCTGATCTCCCGTGAGGGACTGAGGGGGCAGGAATTCAATGCCTGGTCGCTGGATGGAGGTAATCCGCCGGATCACCTTCCGAAAGTGGCGTTCACGCGCATGCTGGCCGGGCCTATTGACTTCACCCCCGGTATCTTCAACATCAAGCTCGATCCTTACAAGGAGAACAATCAGGTCAGTACTACTCTGGCCCAGCAGCTGGCGCTGTATGTGGTTATCTACAGTCCGGTTCAAATGGCGGCCGACCTGCCTGAGAATTACGAAGGCCAGCCTGCTTTCCAGTTTATCCGGGATGTCGGCGTTGACTGGGAGCAGTCGATCGTGCTGAACGGAGAAGTAGGTGATTATGTGACCATAGCCCGTGAAGAACGGGAGACCGGAAACTGGTTTGTGGGAGGTATCACCAACGAGGAGGCCCGAACCATGACCATCCGGTTCGATTTCCTGGATCCCGACGCCGAATATGAAGCGGTGATCTATAAAGACGGCGACGACGCGCACTGGGACCACAACCCGACCAGCATCGACATTGAACCGGTTGATATAGACGCGAATACCGAGCTGACCATAGACCTGGCGCCGGGCGGTGGTTTCGCCATCAGCCTGCTGAAGCAGTAGGGATCAGGATGACTAATTATTCTTTACTTATGCAAGTCATTCACAACAGTCGGGATCCAAGACCTTGAAGTCGTCATGCTGAATGTATTTCAGCATCTGTTAGGAGTAATAGGTTGGTAGCGGCCTGATTTACCGCTCTTGGCTCCTTCACAGATCTTGAACGGAACCCACTGTTCGCTGATTCTTTAAAGAGCCACTCCTCAATCATGAGTGGCTTTTAATTTGAATATCCTGCGCAGCAGGCATATTTTTACCGCCTGAATATTCCAAAAGACTCAGATGTACATTCATCGAATAGTTATAACAGTATGAGAACGCTTAGCACGGTGCATGATCCGGTATATGAAAAGCCCGGGAGTCATAATTTTCTGAGTCGTTTTTTCCTAAGGTACATCAGGGATGAGAGAGACCTGCCTTTCGCTTATTTGTGCCTTCAAATGACCCTAATCATTATTCCGGGAGCAGTTTTGCTGTTCACCCCTCTCTTTACCGGTACTGCATTCTGGATAGCCGCGGCTGTCTATTGGGTCGTCTGGATCTACTACCTGGGGCCGTTTACGCTGATGCTGCATAATACGAGCCACCGAAGATTTTTTAAGAGAGAGTACGAATGGGCAAACTACTACATCCCCTGGGTTTTAGGGCCTTTTATGGGGCAATCGCCGGAGACTTATTTCAGCCATCATATCGGTATGCACCACCCGGAAAACAATCTGGAAGAAGACCGGAGTTCTACTTTAAAATATCAGCGCGATAGTTTTACAGATTTTCTGAAATACTTCGGCTCTTTCCTTTTTATCGGGATTATCGAATTAATTGAGTACTTCAGAACCAGGAACCGCACTAAATTCATTAAGAAAGTGGTCAGAGGAGAATTTTCCTTCCTTTTGCTCTGCGCCCTGCTCATGTTTGTCAATGTAAAAGCCACCATTGTGGTCTTCCTGATCCCTTTTGTTGTGATCCGGTTCGGAATGATGGCCGGAAACTGGGCGCAACATGCTTTCATAGATGAACAGAACCCGGAAAACAATTTCCGGAACAGCATCACTCTGATCAATTCAGCCTATAACGCCCGTTGCTTTAATGACGGTTATCATATAGGGCATCATCTTCATCCCGGGATGCACTGGACCGATATGCCGCATGACTTTCTTGAGAACAAAGACCAATATGCTGAAGAAGACGCCATTGTTTTTGAGGGAATTGACTTCCACATCGTCTGGCTTTACCTGATGTTTAAACGCTATGATCTGCTGGCAAAGCACTTTGTGAATCTCAATGAACGATACCAATCCAAAGAAGAGGTCATTGAGATGCTAAAACAGCGTACCCGCCGCTTCAGTACCGACCCGGCGGCTTAATTCCCGTTCTCTCAGAAAAAATTACATCTTTTTGTGATCCTTACTTGACTCTCCCCTTACGTAAGGCCCTATCTTCGATGAAAAGAACGTGAACCCATGGAAATTTACACGGTAAGTCGACTCGCAAGGCTGGCCGGTATCTCGGTCCGCACCCTTCATCATTATGATAAGATCGGACTGCTGAAACCGGCTAGGCGTGCAAGGTCCGGATATCGGTATTACGGAAAAGAAGAACTATACCGGTTACAGCAGATCCTCTTTTTCAAGGAGCTGAATTTTAGCCTGACTAAAATTCAGCGCATACTGGATGATCCGGATTTTGATCAGTTGGAGGCGCTTCAATACCAGCGCAGGCAGATCGCCGTTCAGGCGGAACGCATGGATAAGCTCCTCCGCACTATAGACAAGACCATCACAGAACTAAAGGAGAACAGAACCATGTTAACCGATGAAGAGCTTTATGAAGGCTTCTCTAAAGAACAGATCGAAGCCTGGAATAAAGAAGTGGATCAGAAGTATGATCCCGAATTAGTTGCTGAATCCAGAACTAAAGTGGCCAATATGTCAAAAGCTGATATCGAGGCCATTAAGAAGGAGCAAGAAGACCAGGCTTCGGAGCTGGCCCGACTTATGGAAAACCATGCGCACGACTCGGATGAAGTGCAGGCCGTGATCCGAAGACATCACCAAACCAATGAAAAGTTCTACAAAACTTCGGCTGAGGTGTATAAAGGCCTGGGTGATATGTATGTCTCAGACCCCCGTTTCACGGAGTTTTATGACAAGCACAGATCAGGACTGGCCAAATTCCTTCGGGACGCCATGCATTACTTCGCGGATCATTCGCTGTAATCACAGAAAGGCGGAGGTTTTTTAACTTCTGCCTTTTTCATATCCATCAGTTCTGAAAACGGATCACCGCCCGCACCGGATAGTGATCCGAAGTAGTACTTCCATAGCTGGTTACATACTCCTCTGCTTCCTGCAGAACCTCGGCGCTCCCTTCAAGATAAAACGGCATCACCTCATTGCTGTAGGTAATGTGATCGATCACATCATCATAGCCAATGGTGGATGATGTACCATCCGCACCCAGAGAGCCGGTAACCACCGTAAAGGATTCACTGTCGTTCTTGAAGCTGATGTAGGGTGTTTCCTCATAACTGCCCCCCGAACCGTGAATGGATTCATCCAGGTCGTCATTATAGTCTCCCATCAGCACGATGAAATCATCCGGATGCTGTTCCTGGAGATAATTATAGAGAGAATCCGCAGCCGCTTTTCTTCGCGCATAATCGTCACTTCCGGTACAGCATTTGGCATGTATCACTATCGCCATGAAGGATTGGGTTCCGCCACTGTGGGTATAGTCAAAATTCAGCACAAAGGGCAGTCTTCCCGCAAAGTCATATTCCGACATCCCCTCACTTTCGTCTATCACATCGGTACTTACATTGCTGATCGTATTGGTGTTGTATAAAAAGGCGGTTTTCTGAACCCAGGAAATATGATCCGCCACCACTCCCTCATAGCCCGGCATGTATTTGGTGAGTGAGTCGATCTGGGCCTGCCCGTAAATCTCCTGTAAGGCGTAAAGATCGGCTTCCAGGGTATCCAGTATGGACAGCACATTCGCCAGCTGCAAACGCTCATCGGAAGGCCCGTTCGATGTTGACCCGAACCATTCAATATTCCAGGTCACTGTTTCCAGGCGATCATCAGCCGGAACTTCATCGTGCACCGCAATAGGACTCAGCGGATCCGGGCCCGGTTCCTCCGATCCCGTTGAGTTTCCGCTACAGTTGATCAGACTAAGTACAAAAAGTGATAATAAACCGCTTTTTAAAAATGGGGACATGAAAATGACATTAATTCTGCTCTCTGGTATTCTCAAAGATATTGCTTCCCTTTCTGAGGTGCCAGCGCCCCGCTTAATTGATTGGCAAAAAGTGTACACAATTTATTAGGTTCTTTCTTTCAACTACATTAAGTAAGGCGATGAAACTCTTTAAGACTCTACCCTTTTTTTTGATGATCACTCTTCCGGTTACCGCGCAGAGTTCAACGGAAGTCTATCTGTTTGACCTCACACGGAACGGGGATAACAGCATCACATTGTCCAATCCGGTGAATGTCTCGGACAACGAAGGCTATGATAATCAGCCTTCCTTCAGCAGAGACGGGCGCTATCTTTATTTCGCCTCAACCAGAAACGGGCAAACCGATATCCTTCGGTATGAAATCCCTACAGCTGAGAAAACATGGCTTTCCGATACACCTGGTGGAGAATATTCTCCTCAGGAATCACCGGACGGACAATACATCTCGGCCGTACGCCTTGATCCGGACGGGTTTCAGCGCCTGTATCAATATCCTGTGGACGGTGGCGATCCCGAAGTACTGGTAAAGGATCTCGTCATCGGTTACTATACCTGGTACTTTGAAGACCGTATCGTATCCTTTGTGTTGGGCGATCCTCCCACCCTTCGCGTTACCTCCTTAGCCGATCAGGAGACCCGGACCATCATGCAAAACCCCGGGAGATCCATCCATAAGATACCCGGCACCCGGTCGTTCAGTTATATCGATCAATCAAAGCCCGATCGCCGGCTGATCAAAAAGGCAGAGCCCGGCAGTTCTGAAGAAGCTCAGACCATCACCGAAGCCCTGAAAGAGTCCGGCGATATGGCCTGGCTCAATGGCTCGGTCATACTGATGGGGCAAGGCTCGAAACTGTACGCCTTTGACCAAAGCGGGGCGGGCAAGTGGGAGCTGGTCACCGACCTGGGCCGCTATGGCCTGGATGACATCACCAGGCTGGCAGTTCACAACAGTACCGGTAAAATAGCGGTTGTGGTGGCCGGCAAATAGAATCTGTGTACAAAATCAAACAGCTATGAAGAAACTGACATTATTCGCATTGCTTGTAAGCTTTATACTGCCGTCGTGCAGCGATTCCCCGGATACCCTCTTTGATGAGATTACGTCGCAAAGTCCTTCCATAGACGGCCGAACGGAATATCTGGACTCTCCGTATGTAACTGCGGGAGACCGGGTCTATATGGTCGGGCATCAGAACGGAAGTTTTCCGGAACTCGGCTGGCACATCCCCGGAGAAATGGGCGGCATCTGGAACCATCCCATCAAGCTCATGGACGGATTTGACGCGGAATTACTTCTGGGCGATGATACCGTCATGCTGAACGATGCGAACCTGTTCACCAACTATCCCTATGCCAATGAGCATCATTTTGACCTGACTGAGCATGGGCTGGAAGTACGTCGCTGGCAGTTCGTACCCGATCATACGGAGGGATTGGCAGTGCAATACATCCTCAGAAATGAGGACAACAAGCCAAAGAGCTTCACATTTAAATTTACGGGATACTCGGACCTGAGGCCTACCTGGCTGGGAGAGAGAACCAATATGGAAGACGGGACCGATGAGGGCCGGTTTAACCCAAGAAAAGGGCTTTGGACGTTTAAGGACAGCCTTAACAACTGGTTCGTAACTTTTGGTGCGGACCGGGAATTCAGCGATGCGCAACCCGAACAGCACCCCTTTAACGGGAAGGGAGATGCAGCTTCCCTTAGCTATGAGATGGTCATTGAGCCCGGCGATCTGGAAACCATCACCTTTTTTATTGCCGGTTCCTACACTTCGGAACCTGCCACTTCAGAAACCTTCGGGTTCATCCGCGATCAGTATTACGATCTGCTCAGAAGCAAGCGGAACCGGTACAAAGAGCTTGCACGTAAGTCCAGGCTCACCATCCCGGATAAGAAGATGGAACAGACTTTTGAATGGCTGAAGTATAACTCAGACTGGTTAGTGCGGACTGTCCCCGAGATCGGAAGCGGGATCGGAGCCGGTATTCCGGATTACCCCTGGTGGTTCGGCGTTGACAGTGAGTACGCCCTCAAAGGCTATATGGCGATCGGACAGACGGAACCGGTGTATAACACCATCGCGCTCCTCGACAGTGTATCCAATGCCGTGAATGGTAACGGCAGGATCATCCATGAAATGTCCACGAACGGGGCAGTCTTCAATCCCGGAAACATCAATGAAACACCTCAGTTCGCTTCTTTGATCTGGGAAGTGTACCGGTGGAACGGGGACAGGAATTTCCTGGAGCGCTACTTCCCTACCGTGGAAAAAGGATTGGAATGGCTGATGGAAGAACGCGACGAGAACGGAAACCTGTTCCCTGACGGCTTCGGTATGATGGAGATCCACGGACTGGACAGTGAGATGATCGATGTAGCCTCCTATACCCAGCGGGGTTTTGACGACGCAGCAAAGATGGCCGCCGAACTGGGCAACACGGAATTGGCCCTGGAATACCAAACCACCGCCAACACGCTGAAAGACAGGATCAATGAGCAGTTCTGGTCCGAAGAATTCAAGTCGTTTGCCGATTTTATCGGTACCGATGAGCAAGCCATCCATCTGATTGATGACGCCATCGTCCGTGCCGATACGTTGGATAAACCCTGGGCGGTCGAGGAGCTGCGCAGAACCAGGCAGCAGATCCTTGATAATCCCTCCTCCACCGAGCGCCCCTTCGTTGTGCATCATAACTGGGTGGTGAATACGCCCATGGAAATGGGAATTGCTGACACGGCCAAAGCACTCGTTGCGCTGGAAACAGCAGAAAAATTTGTGAATCCTTTCGGTGTGTTCGTAACCGGTATAGACCGGGATGAGTCGGCCGGATCGGACGACGGCAGTTTTCAGGGAAGTAAGGTATTCAGCTATACCGGAGCGGTCATGACGCTTCCGACAGGTGTTCAGGCCGTGGCGGAAAACAATTATGGCCGGGCCGATAAGGCACTGAATTACCTCCGTCGGATGACCCGCACCTTCAGCTTTGCACTGCCCGGCAGCATGTACGAAGTATCTCCGGATTACGGCATGATGACTCAGGCCTGGAATATCTACAGCTATGCCGTTCCTATCGTGCAGCAATTCTTCGGAGTACAGCCGATGGCATCCCGTAAAGAGATCACCATCCGCCCTCAAATGCCCACCGACTGGGACAAAGCTTCACTGGAGAATGTGAAAATAGCAGATAATGAGATTTCACTCTTTTATGAACGGGACGGCAACCAGCAAACGCTTCGGGTGAACCAAAGCAATCCGGATTGGAAGATCATCTTCCTGAAGCCCGATGGTGAAGAGGTGGTAAAAACGGCGACCGATTCCTTTTGTGTGAGTTGGGAGTGACACATTGATCCTTATGAATCATTGCTTATCAGCTTTAAGCATCTATCTCAGCCCGTTAGGCAGCCCTTTACAAATGCGGCTAACCGCGTCATGGCTGTGCAGGCTTTCCAGGTGGGCGCACCGGACCACGAAGTCACGAATGCTGTTGTAACTGTCCAGCTCTTCATAGAGTAAGCGGGCTGCATCCTCCACGAATTTCTGGTACGCGCCGTTGAGCTCCGCAAATGCCTGTTCGTCTTCCCTTTTTACCATTACCTGCGTTTCGGTTTTCAGGGCCGTACGGCAAACCTGAACCAGGTCTTCTACGAAAAACTCGTCTCTCAGGGCAACAGTGACCTCCGCTACGCTCCGCTGGCTGTGCGGTATGGCCGCCACTTCACGCTCTTCCCGGGCGTGTTCTGCCAGTTCGTAGGAGCACGGGCAGGCGCTGCTGTACACAAAATTCAGGTGCATATACTTCTGATACTGGTCGTAGTTGTCCAGCCGACCTTCAAGGGAAACGTCATAGTACTGGTAACCTTCCATACCGGAACGGAGACTCTCCTGAACCATCGGATAGCTGAAGGAAAGCCTCAGAAACGCTTCCTGGCTTTCCAGATCCTCCTTATAAGCCCTGAGCACCTCTTCCAGCATATCCAGCGAGAACACGCGATCCCTGAAAGCATAGAAGGTCCTCATGATGCGGCTCATGTTGATCCCTTTCTTTCCTGCTTCCAGGCTCACGTAGCCATCTACGGAGACTTCCAGCGTTATCGGTTCGCCATCCCTCCTTTTAATCTTGAGCGGTAATTTGAAGTTAGAGATCCCCACCTGCTGAATAGGTACGTTTGCTCCTTCGATGAGTGAGGCCGGACCATTTTGCAGGTCGGGCAATGATTCTTTGTATTCAGGAGTAATGGTAAATGTCGGGTCGTAGAAACGACGAACTTGATTTGAAATCATGTCTCCCAGTGGCTCGTTAATGAATAGTGGGTTTATTTTACCCGGAGATAAGGACAATATTCGGCCTGGTTTCGTTCGGTTTCATAGAGCTTGACCGAATACAACACGCAGCCGTCGGCAGCCGCACGTTCTACCTCGTCTTTAAGCTGTTCATAAAATTTACGGACCAGGTTCTCCGATGTGGGAATAACATCCTTCAGAAAAGGGACGTCCAGATTCAGGTTACGGTGATCACAGGGCTCGGTGATCTTCTCGCGGATGATTGATTTCAGCTCCCCCAGGTCAATCACATAGCCGGTTTCCGGATCCGGATCGCCGGCAACTGTCACCTCCAAAATATAGTTGTGCCCGTGCCAGTTCGGGTAATTGCACTTTCCGTAGGTATTCCGGTTCCACTCCTCGCTTTTATCGGGATTATGAAGCCGGTGCGCGGCGTTGAAATGTGCTTTTCGGGTTACAAAAACCAAGACGTTCCTTATTTATTGAGTTCATAGAACCTATTCATGGCTGATCAGGTTCCCGGAAATAAAAAAGAGAATTCCGGTTCCCCGGAATTCTCCTGTGATCAGCACACCTCACAAGATGTGAGACGTATGTTCTTTAAGCTACTTAAACGCTTGTTTAGTCGTCGCTCCAGCGTACCCAGGCACCACTGGCCCAGTTATTGGTAGCGCTGAAAGCACCAATATGAGTTGCACTCGTGGTAAAAAACCCATTGTCCGGAGGCGTGGCTCCCGTTACTTCCTGCTGTACCGTGAAGTCAAAGCCGGCCGGATCGTTGAATCCGGGGTCCTGCGCCATAGTCACCGCACCAAAATCAGTGGAGTCGGCCTGATTCGCGAACCCGTCGTTATTCCAGATGATGGTGTTGTCAATGGAAAGGGAATTAGGGAACAGGTCGCGGGTGTCATCTTCGATCTTGAAAGCCAGCCCGTCAAAATCCGTAATGATGAAGTTCTCCAGCGTGCCGTTGAACTCCTCACGAAGACGCATTCCGTAGTTCTTGTCTTCCACATCCTGCGTAGAGCCATCCTGCTTCAGCCCGACCAAAGTGACGTTATACAGGGTTGGGTTGGTTTCCCCTCCCGATCCCAGCGTTTTCACTCCGTCTGACTCAAAGCCATTATCTGCGCCGGCAGTTTGTACCGCCAACCAATACTGGCCATGGCCGTTCCATCCTTCATCCATATCAAAGGAATCGTCATCATTGAATGCGGAGATGAGATATTTGGCATTCACCGAACCTCCAAACCACTCGAAGCCGTCATCGGTGCACTTATATACCTGTATGTACTCAAGTGTGGTGCCTGATCCCACGGAATACAGACTCAGCCCGTTAAGCTCGGAGCCTTCCACAAAAGAAAATCCAACATACTCGATGCGCACATACCGGAGAATACCGCTGTCATCCGCGTTGTTGTCGCCTCCGTACTGAATAGCATCGGGAAGCCCTTCTACTTCTCCCTTACCGCCTTCGATGTTATTGACCCCTTCGCCAGCAAGCACAATGCCGCCCCAGTCTCCCGGCTGTTTGGTCGCGCGTGCCGAAGTAAATACTATGGGCTCTGCAGCAGTACCATCGGCTATCAGCCTTCCGCTTGGCCTTGGTTCCTCGAAATTCTCAGCATCAGCCGGAAGCGTAATGATTGCTCCAACATCGTCAATGTTGTTGTTATGGTAAGTAAAACTCACGGTGACACCCGGCTCAATGGTCAGTGTAACACCGGGAAGTACGTAATACTGTCCGGTCAGGGTCAGGTCGTCCGACCAGGTAGTATCGCTGGAAATGATGGTACCGGGAAGTGAGGCATACACATCCGGGATGCCGGGTTCCTCAGAACCTCCCGAACCGTTATCCTTACAGGCAGTAAGGCTGAATGAGACCGCTAACGCGAAAAGAGCTAGTAACTTGATGTTGGATTTCATGTTGTATGTGTATTAATGTTAGGTTATCAGTTAGTTGAATGAATAGCTTAGCCCCAGCGTGAAGGTGGTGCCGATCTCATATTGATTGGTGATGATATCCCCCTGTTTATAGGTTACATCATCCCCGAGTAAATTCTCAATACTGGCGCTTAATGAAGTTCTGCCAAAATTTTTGACAAAGTTCAGATCCAGTTTGTTGAAGGGTTGTTCAAATTCATCATCAGGCTGCTCGTTGTTCCCAACGGCTGAAATACGTTTTCCAAAGGTGTTGAATGATAGATTCAGTTCAGAATTAATAGAGGTAAAGTTGTAGTAAGCGTTCAGGTTCAGCGTGTAAGGTGACTGCCCGTACATTGCCCGTTCCGAGTTAGCCTGTCTGCCTGTAGCGGCACCTTCTTCATAGTTAACAGAAGAAAGTATATATGAGAAATTAGCACTCATTCTGAACTTCCCGGTCAGGTTCTTACGCCCTTCCAGCTCAACACCAAACAAATCAGCAGACGGTACATTATCGTATCTCACTTCATTGTTTTGAGTAATTCTGTAAAAGATTTCGATAGGATTTTCAAACCGTTTGTAGAAAGCACTTACCGCCAGCAGCTCTCCCGGATTTGAATAGGTTTCCACCCGAAGGTCGTAGTTGTAGATCTTGGTACGCTCAAGATCTGGATTGCCATATACGGTACGGCCTCCTACAAAATCCTGAAAGTTGAAATCCGAAAGTTCCCGGAACTCAGGGCGGGCAAGCGTTATTGAAAAAGCTGCTCTTAGGTTTGTCTTATCACTTGGCCTGTAGGTTGCATTAACGGCGGGGAGAAGGTCCAATTCATCAATTAATACCTCATCATTGATGTACTGTGCAGAATTTTCAGCTCTTAATCCGGTTACAAAATTCCATCGCCCGGTTGGAGACCAGTTCAGTGAAACATAACCGGCATACAGGTACTGTTCACCATCGTAAGAATCCCGCGAACTGGAGGTCTCGGTAAGCTCGAAGTAATTATTCATCAGGTTTTCTACCGTAAAAATCTCTTCCGGAGACTGAGATTTTTGTGACTGCGGAAAGTTGTTTTGCAGATCCTGATACACCAGCTTGTACGAATCGAAACTCCGGTCTTTGTATAAGGCAAAGCCACCTGCTTTGGCACTTATCTTGCTAATCGGCTTGAATGAATAATCAATCTTTGCCGAATAGTTATTATCGTCCTGCAGGGAAAAGAAGTGCGTATTGCCACGGAAAGGGAAAATAATTTCATAGACCCCTGAGCTGTTTAGCCCGTACTGTGTTGTTCTTCGGTCCGGCAGGTCTCGCACTGCCTTGGAATAGGATACCGCAGCTTCGATCTGAGATTCCATGAATTCCCGGAAATAGGTCTCAAAATTCAACGATGAAGAATAAACCGCACGCCGGTCAAATTCCGCGACTGTTTGCCGGTTCAGACCTGAAAAATTGTAATAGGTTCCCTCAATTTCGGAAAACATGTTATCGGAAGCGTTAGAATAGAGATTCTTTAGTCCGATTTTGGTTACATCCGAGGGCTTTACAAAGAGGTTGAGCATGGCGCTCAGGCTGGTCGACTCTATTCCGGTCTGGCGCATATACTCAGATCCAAACAGTACATCTCCTGTATTTTCATTGTAGTTATTGATGTACCTCAGCTGTTCATCGGTACGGGCATTTGTTTCGTACTTATAGGAGAGATTTGAAACCACGCCGACCGGCATGTCATCCTGGTTAAACTGATCCGCATAGCTGAAGCTGAACTTCTGGCTCGGCAGGGACTGGATGGACTTAGGCGACCATGAATTATGTAAATCGGTAAGGACTGCCGAGGCTTCGGTATCGGACGTGATCTGGCTGTCAGTTAGTTCATCGGGCAGCTTCCTGAATCCGTCATCGTATCCCATGAAATCAGTTCCACCCCCGCTGTATGTCATGTAATCCTGAAAGCTGGATACGGTGTTTACAGAGGTTGAATAAGAAAAGCCAATGCTCTGATCGGTAGGAAATTCCTTGGTTACAATTTGAACAGATCCTCCGGAAAATTCACCAGACTGATCGGGTGTGTAGGTTTTCTGAACAACGATATTATCTACAATCCCACTTGATAGTATATCGACTGGTGCTTCCTTTTTATTGGGATCGGTAGATGGTACGGGAGAACCATTCAGCTGAACGTTGCTGTATCGATTACCAAGGCCTCTTACATATACGTCGTTTCCATCCACAACGGATACTCCCGAAACACGTTTCATGGCAGATCCTACATTGCCGTCTGTTCCCCGCGATATTTCTTCCGCTGAGATACCGTCCTGAACAGGAACGGCTTTTCTCTGGATGGAGAGTAATCCTGCCTCCCCGCTTTTGACGGCTTCTGCGGTAACAATGATCTCATCCAGGCCTGTAACCTCAGGACTCAGCGCAATGTCGATCGTTACCGTCTGGCCTTCCAGTACTTCTACATTTGTGATCCGCTGAGAGGTGTAGGAAATGTAGGAGATCCTCAGATCGTAGGTACCTGGCTCTACATTTCGAATGGTGTAGTTTCCATCTATGTCAGAAGCTGTTCCTTTCGTAGTGCCTTCAATAAAGACACTGGCACCAATGACGGGCTCACCGGTTTCAGCGTCCACAATGGTACCCGTTATTTTACCGGTGTCCTGTGCAGCAGCCACCCCGCAGAAGAGTGTGGCTGAGAGTAAGAGTAGAGTTTTCAGAGAATTCACGATGTGCTGATGTTTAGGGTTGATCACTTTGTGCGGTTTAAGTGATCAAAAACTATCAGCCTCGCTTTTCGGTACTGTTATCCTGAATTCATGCTTTTGTTACCGCTCTGTTAACTGAGTGTTAAGAACGGAGGCTGTTCAGGTCAGCTCTCTGTTTCCTTGTTCTCGTCCGAATCGGCCTCCTGAGTGGGCTCTTCTTCGTTTTCTGTTTCTGATATGACTTCGGCATCCTCCGCTTGATCGGATTGATTACTGCCGTTCTTCTTCTCAGACTTGTTCAGATCTTCGAACATCCCTTCCGGGTATTTTCCATGAGGGCGGTCGCCCAACAGATCCCTGAGGTCATAGTGGTTCAGCACTTCTTTCTCGAGGAGGGCCTGGGCAAGAGCTTCCAGTTCCTTTCGATGCTTATTCAACAGATCGACGGTCTTCTTATAGTTGTTTTCTATGATCTTTCTTACCGCCAGGTCGATCTTGTTGCTGGTCTCCGGAGAATATTTTCGGTTGAATCCGTAGCTGTTCTCAGGATTGTTGGAGTCACGGAGCGATATGTAGCCGAGCTCCTCGCTCATTCCGTATTCAGCAACCATGGCATAGGCCATATTGGTAATCCGCTCAAGGTCGTTCTGGGCTCCTGTTGAGATCTTACCGAACACAATTTCCTCTGCTACACGGCCGCCGAGGAGCGCGCAAATTTTATCGTTGAGCTCCTCTGTATTCATCAGAAAGCGGTCTTCCAGTGGCGTCTGCAGCGTATATCCCAGCGCGGCCAGTCCGCGGGGCACAATACTTACTTTGAGTACCGGGTCGGTGTATTCCAGGAACCAGCCTACTACCGCGTGACCTGCTTCGTGATACGCCACGATCTTTCGCTCTTCCGGACTGATAAGTTTGTTCTTCCGTTCCAGCCCGGCGATCACTTTCTCGATAGAATCCTGGAAATCGACCATCTCGATCTTCTTTTTTCCTCGGCGGGCAGCCAGCAGCGCGGCCTCGTTACAGAGATTGGCCAGTTCCGCCCCCGCGAATCCCGGAGTTTGAGAAGCCAGTACTTTTAGTTCAATGTCATCCGAGAGTATGAGGTTCTTTACATGCACCTTCAGTACTTCCACTCTGCCATTCAGATCCGGCTTATCGATCAGGATCTGACGGTCGAAGCGGCCGGGGCGCAACAGCGCCGAATCCAGGATATCGGGACGGTTTGTCGCCGCCATCAGGATCACTCCCTTATCGGAATTGAACCCATCCATCTCGCTCAGCAGCTGATTAAGGGTATTCTCACGCTCATCGTTGGAGCCCATCATCATCCCTTTACCCCGGCTGCGGCCAATGGAATCGATCTCATCGATAAAGACGATACATGGCGCTTTCTCCTTAGCCTGCTTGAACAGGTCGCGCACACGCGCTGCACCCACTCCCACAAACATCTCCACGAAGTCGGAACCACTCAGACTGAAGAAGGGCACATTGGCCTCTCCGGCGGTTGCCTTGGCCAACAATGTTTTACCGGTTCCCGGAGGCCCTACGAGCAACACCCCTTTGGGGAGCACTCCTCCCAGCTTGGTGAACTTCTGAGGATTCTTTAGAAACTCGACGACCTCTTCCACTTCAGCCTTGGCCTCCTCAAGTCCCGCCACATCTTTGAAAGTAACCTTGGTATCCTTCTGCTGATCGTAGAGGGAAGCCTTATTTTTGCCAATATTCAATACCTGCTGGCCAGGGTTCATCTTCCTTAGTATGAACACCCAGAAACCTATGGCCAGAGCGATCATGATCAACCACATGAACACTCCGCTGAACCAGTCTTCTTCATAAAGTGAATCGTACTCCACGTCATTGGCATCCAGTATCGGCCGAATATCGTCACCGCGGAGCATGGTAGTGGTGAAGATGAGGTGGCTTTGTGTCTCTCCCAGGCTAAACTGATTCTGCTCCGCGTCAGCAGGTGGTTTTATAATACCATCCTGTACAGCCTTTTCGTTAAACTGACCCCGAATGCTGGTTCCGTTTCGAATCAGGATCTCATCCACATAGCCCGCCTCTACATATTCGAGAAACTTGCTGTATTTGATCTTGGTGGATGTTTGCGTACCTGTATAAATGAACTGGGCAACCAGTAGTGCAAACAGGATGACAAGGAAACCCCATGTTGGAAATTTCGGCGTTTTACCTCCCTCTTTTCCGGACGGCCCTGAAGGCGGGGTGATTTTCTTTTTAGGAGCGGATTTATTATCAGACATTCAAAGAGTCTTATCGGGTCTAGCGTTAGAACGATTGAATATAAGGATTACTGAGAATCTTTATGGTATGGTTATTTAACAGACGGTTACCAAAAAACGTGCCATGGCCGATTTTATGACAAATCATCAAAAGCGATGACGTCTCCCTCGGCGGTCTGCATGTTCATACCTTCTTCGGCTTCAACAAGCCGGCCTATAACGGTAAAGTCATTAAAGTGTTCCACAAACTGTTCTACTTCCTTTTCAGAAAGTGTAAAAAGAAGTTCCAGGTCTTCACCGCCAAAAAGGGCGTAGCGGTCCACATCTTCTTCCATCTCATCGGCTACATGCCGGGTTTCGATGGCAATGGGCAGCGCCGCCTGATACAGATAGGCTCCGGTTCCAGAAGCTTTGGCCACTTCACTTACTTCGTTTAGCAGGCCCTGGCTGAGATCGATCATAGCGCCCGGTACCAGGTTTTGCTCATTGAGGGCCTTCAAAAGGTCCTGACGTGCTTTCGGTACCAGTTGCCTTTTAACCACGAACTCATACTCGGAGAGGTCGGGCTGGATATTTTCGTTCTGGTGTTCTTCCCAGAACTTCTTTTCTCTCATCAGTATTCTGAGGCCGGCCAAAGCCCCACCCAGGTCGCCGGTTACGCAGAGGGCGTCTCCCGGTTTTCCTCCTTTGCGGTAAGTGATCTTCTCAGGCTCTGCTTTACCATAAGCCGTCACCATGATCACGATGTGATTATGATTCGGAGATACATCACCTCCTACTACCTCCACCTCGTATTCGTGTCCGGCAGCATAGATCCCTTTGTACAACTCCCTGACCATTTGTACCGACTGCCGGTTGGGTAGGGCCAGGCTGACCAGGACCGATGCGGGTTTCCCGTTCATGGCGAGTATATCACTGATAGCGGTGGTGATCACTTTATAGCCCAGATGATGAAAAGGAGTGTAGGTGATATCAAAATGGACCCCTTCCACAAAAGTATCGGTGGTTAATACCGTGAGGCTGCCGTTTTGTTCCCGGATCACCGCCGCGTCATCACCTATTCCGCTGATCGTTTCCTGGTTGGAAAAAGTCTCGAACTCGCTGATCTCTTTGATCAGTCCGCCTTTGCCAATGCTCTGTATCGTCTTGAAATCGTCGGTCATATCTCGTTGTCAAAATAAAAAAAGGCAACCATGCACAGCATGGATGCCCTCTAATGAATAATTAGAAAAATATCAGTTTTGCTGGCCGGAGTTCTCGTTTCGTGTCGAGTAGTTGATACGAAATGCCTGAGCCTGTCGCAGCTCGTTCTGCACGTCGGTCAACAGACCAAACTCTGAGTCTTCGTCCACCCGCAGGGAAACGATCATTCGGGGTTCTTCCAGCAGCTTATCGTACATGATCTGGCGGATCGCTCCGATATCTTCCTGGATGGAGTCGTCGATCTGGACCTTGTCTTCACCCAAACGGTTGCCGGGCAATCGCTCCGGACCGATGTAGATATAAGATACCAGTCGTTTCTCCTCGATCTTTTCAATATTACCAGCAGCGGTTAAGTCAACTTTTACTTTCAGTGTTACTTCCCGGAGTACGGTGGTAACCATAAAGAAGAACAGAAGCATGAATACCACATCTGGCATCGCTGATGTAGGTACTTCCTGCTTACTGCCGGCTTGTTTTTTCTTAAAATGAGCCATAGTTAAACTTAATTATCGTCTGGTTCTGCAATTGAAATTTTCTTTGGATAGATATCGCCTACAGCTTCTCTTTGCTCTTCATTCAAAGCGTCGTACGGACGGCCGTAGTTGGCAAGAGCGGCCTCATTTCTGAGTTCTTTGTAGGCGCCCATTACTTCATCCAGCATATCGATATAGATCCGATAGGGAGTTTCCCGTACGGTCTTGATCGAAACCACGGCAGCCTGAGGGCTGATCGGAAGTGTTTCCAGCTGATCGGGGTTCTTGATGAACTCCATCAGCTTGGTTTTCACGTCCTGGATCTGAACCGGCTCTTCATCCATCAGGATCTGCCCTTCAGCACTTACCAGGATCTTCATCAGGTTACGCTCTCGTATGGGAGGCGGCTCCTGAGTGGGGTCCAGAGGCGGAGGCAATACCAGTCCGATACCGGTGTCCACGTTAATGGTCGTGGTTACCAGGAAGAAGATGAGCAAGAGAAAGGCGATAT
Source organism: Balneola sp. (assembly GCA_965267385.1). Lineage (GTDB taxonomy): Bacteria > Bacteroidota > Rhodothermia > Balneolales > Balneolaceae > Balneola. The sequence continues at coordinate 671,559 of OZ253957.1, read as the reverse complement.
CGGCCATGGATGATCCATTGATCTCGGCGCTTTCTCTTTTTCGTTTCTTTAATAGCATAAAGTTGCCTGATTAAAACTTAAAAGTTCCACGTAGTCCGGTAAGAGCAATGAACAATAACATCGCCCCCATCATCACTCCAGTGGTCATGACACCTGCTTTGGCGAAGTCTCCCAGCACGGCATAGCTGATGCCGAATATCACAAATGGAAGAGCCATCATGCCGATTCTTTTGATGTCCTGCTTGCCCTGAGACAGGCCTCTGACACCTGAGATCAGCATTGCCAAAACACCGAGTCCCATTAATCCTAATGCGCCAGCTACTGCAATTGTAACCATATTAGTCTCCGTTTATTTTATAGGATTAAAATTACTCTTCGTCAGCAGTGTCAACGGAAGGAGCAACCAGTGGCTTTCCTTCTTTAAGAAGAATGATAGAGTCGATAAGAGTGATTGAACTTTCTTCCATTTCCGCGATCAGGCGGTCGATCTTGGATACACAATAGTTGTATCCGATCTGAAGGATAATACCTGCAATAAGACCACCGGCAGTCGTCAAAAGTGCAGTCTTGATACCACCGGCCACGATACTAGGGGAGATATCCGCAGCAGCTTCAATATCATCGAAGGCTTCGATCATACCTACTACCGTACCGAGGAATCCGAATAGCGGGGCGATGGCAATAAAGAGTGAGAGCCATACCAGGCCTCTTTCAAGGAAACTCATCTCAATAGAACCATAGGCAGCAATGGCTTTCTCAGCAGCATCAATACCTTCATCTGCCCTCATGAGTCCGGCCTGGAATACTGATGCAACAGGACCCCGTGTTTGAGCACACAGTTCCTCAGCTGCTTCAATACCGCCTTCCTGAAGTGCTTCCTGCACATTCACGATGAACTTACGGGTATTGATGTCGGCCAGGTTAAGGGTAATGATTCTTTCAAGGAAAATTGCGAGACCGAGGATCAGGGTAACCAATACCGGCCACATCCATCCGCCATCGTTTCCTTCGTTAAATTTTTCTACGATTAGATTAAAGAAGCCTTCGTCTCCGGCGGCTTGAAGTAGAAATAGAGCAATCGACGATGCCATGTTCACTCCGATAATTATTTAAAGTTAATGTCTTAGATTAATGAAGCGAAAGGATAGGTCATTTTAAAGTAAATGTCAAAGTATGAAGGCCCCGGAAAATTAACTTTTAAGCAAATAGTAGCCTCTTTTTTTGGCTGCTTCAGAAACGGATGTATCATCAGGCGACTAGTCAGAAAAGGGCATTTACCACAACTTTAAATGAATGTATATCGGGGCGGTCCCGTACGGTCCTGCCGTCATAATTAAAGCTAATCCTCAGTAAATCATTCATTCTGTAGCTTCCGTTGAGGTTCCATACATAATTCACCCCCTCTCCCAGGCCTTCCGTAAGTTCAAAAAACCCGTATCTGGAGGTGGTCCCGTCAACCCTGGTGTTCCGGATTTCCATAAAAGCATTGGTCTGCATTCTCCGGAAAAGGAAAGCCCTTGTCGTCCCTCTTATTTTGAATGTCTTTGCGGTGGTTGGAACGGCGGGGTTCTCATCTTTTCGGAACATGTAACTCACTATCAGGCCGGACCTCAGTGACCGGTTCACAGTAGTATGGACACCGGTCTCGATCCCTTTGGATCGTATGTCAAAATTCCGGCTCACCAGCGTGTTGCTTAAGGTACGGTCGGTGGCCGTACTCAGGGTCATGAATCCCTGCGTCCTTCCTGAGATGTCGATCCGGGTATCTGCTGCCCACGCGTCCTGATATACCGAAACCTGCTCGGTGCTTCTCTGATTGAGCGACCGAATCTGATTATAGCGAATGTCCAGGTCTGCCCGTTCATACCCCGGCATAAGGCTCAGCTCTTTTTCCCAGCTTAGCCTTCCCTGAATCGTGGTAGAATCGTTTCGGAAACTTTTCAGCCGCATCAAATAGATGTCCTGCAGGTTGGTGGTCGTCGAGTTTTCCGAAATGTCTATTCTGGACCGTAGCGAGATCCTGGACAGAAAGCCACTCCATCCGCTGCCCCTTTCTTTAAGGAAACCCAGTGGATGAAGATCATTGATCCATCGCGCCTTCAGGTTCACGGATGGGAAAAGTTCATCAGAAGGGAGCAGCTGTCGCAGGTAGGTGCCTTCATTGGGGCTTAGCTCAGGAAAAAACTCGTCGATCTGCTCCACACCATCGCCGTTCAGGTCGTTCCAGGTAAACTGTCCTAACTCCGGTCCAACCTTAATGTATGTTTCCTGCAGCAAGGCCTGCCGCTGTGTATTCACTTCATACAGCCATTCTCCCTCCCACTCAGGCCGTGAAATTCCGTAGCTGGTGTTCGACCTGATCAATATTCCGTTTCGGTTGGCAGCTCCGCGGGCGGCAAACTGATCGGTGAATTCCCTGGACCTGAAGCGCAGTTCATTTCTGCTGGCAAAATGATCCCCGGTTTCCAGTGACAATCTGAGCCTGTGCTCTACTGCCTCTGATTCCTGTTGAAGCTCATTGTCAAGAACTCCCTGCTGCCTTCGGAGAGCAATGGAGTAGTCCAGTTCCGCCGCTCCCACCCTAAACTCCATTCCCGGCGCTATATCAAAAAAGGAAAAGGACTCCGGAGATAGGGAATCCGAAGTGGCTGAAGTCTGAGATCTTCTCTCCTGTTCGAAAACGAGGTAGGGCGTCAGGCTGGTACCCTCAGTATCAATCCTTCTGTTCACCACCCCCCTTTGTCTGAACCAGTTACCCCGGGACCGAATGATATCGTTGCTGCTTCTTATCCAGTCCTGCGAATAGTCGATTCCAAACATGTCTGTTTCATTGACTGAGACCTGTGCTGCCTGCCGGTATCCTGCAAAGCCTTCTCGTTCGATATACCCGTATTCTGCATTGGCGAAACTCTTCTCGGAAAAATCCAGGTTTAGCTTTGCTTCATTCAGCACTTCCTGCCCGGAATTACTTTCCGGCAGATTCCACTTCCGGTCAAACTCGACTTCCCGTATCCGTTCAAAAAACCTAAAGTCTTTTCCGGTGAATCTTCTGTTCAGTCCGGCACTTAAAGTTCCGATGCCAGTTTCAACCGCGTTCAGCCCGATACCCCCTAAATAGGAGAAATCCACGTTATCGTTGTCATCAAGGGAGGAAAACCGGTTCTGGTCGAAGTCACTGACTGCCCATTCACCGCGGATATTCAGATGTTTTGACAAAGCGAAGGAGCTTTGCAAGGCGGCCATTTGTTGTTTCTCCGGAGACGGAAGCCTCCGAAAAGGTTCATAAGCCCCTCCACCGGGCCCGGCCCATTCATACACGATTCCGTTAACCGAAGCACCGACCCTTTTGTAGCTTCCGTTTCCTTCTCCCACATTGGAGAACCGCACCCTGTACACCGATTCCGGAGATCCGGGTTTGTTCACATAAACAGTATAGCTCTGTCCGTTCAGGGTGGTGTCGGTCAAAGCATACAGCACGTTGACTTCCGTATCGGTTTCGGGATCATACCGCTCTGCTCCCGACACGATGGCCGCGTCGGGATCATCTCCCGCCTGCTTCAGTAGTTCTATCTCGGATTCGGTGAGGGAGCGTTGCGAAAGCAGCTGATCTCCATCGGCCTCGCGAATCACACTTACCCCTACTTTCAGGCGTCCGTCTAACAGCTCGGCACCTCCCTCTCCGGCTATCAGGGTCCGGTTAAAATTCTGATCGATGTACTCGTATTCGATAAAGATCCTGGTTTCATCTTTTACCAGCAGATTATTGGTGAACCAGACCTCTCCCAGGCCATAGTCTATGATGTATTCGTTCTCTTCACCACGCTGCACCTGCTGTCCGTTTATATAGACTCTTTCCGTGCCGGCCAGCACGATCACGAACTCCTCATTCTGGTCTCCGGTTAAGCGGTAGGGCCCCTGCACCCCGTCCCTTCCCTCGAAAGTCATGTTCCGGTACCTTCCTCTCACCACAGACGCCGCCCCGCTGTACTTCCCGGCTCGGGAGCGGTTATAGGCTGCCGCCCCCTGCAGCCTTCGGTTCAGGCGTGCGAAGGTGCTGTTTTCGAAACTCACGTCCACATCCCCCATTTGTAGCCTGGTGGTGGGTGAGCGCATCTGAATGAACACCCGGTCAAATTCCCGGAGATTTTGTGTGGATCCATCCGGCTGAATCGGAATACTTCGGTCTGTGAGGGCGGCTTCAATGTTGATGTCATCGGTCAACTGGCCCGATAGTTCGAAATTGAGGCCGCTTTCCAGCGCGAAATCCTGATTGGTACCCACGATGATCCCCCGGCTGAGGCTCCCGCTCTGGTCCAGCCGGGTATAATTCAGGCTTCCTCTCTGGCTTTCGAAAATAAGGGCAGATAAAGAATCCGAATCGGTTTCGATGAGGCTGCTGTCGAAGGCCGCGAGTTCTTTCCGTTCGTACAGCCGCCGCAGGGCCAGGGGGTAGGCCCGGTAGCTGATCACCAGGGTATCACCTGATGACAGATCAAGCCCGGGCTCATCGGTGATCCTGAAGAATCCGCCAACGGGCTCATAGGTCCAGTTCCGGATGATCTTATTCGCACCGGAGACCGTCACCTGAATGGTTTCGGGTAGTATCCATTCGCCGATCCGGTACACTGAATCGATTGTTACGGGGCTGAGCAGCTGTTTGCCTTCAATCGTTGTTTGCCCCTGAGTTGGGGAAGCACAAAAAATGCTCAGACTCCATATGGCCAATATAAAGCTGAACCTGTACTTGTGAACTATTGAATTCAGGGTGCGATTGCTGATTGGAATTTGCTAAAGGCTAATGCTTTCGCACCACAGGTTCAACCACTACCGGCTGTTAAAATCCGCCAGTCCCTCTTCCAGAAATTCGATGAACTTTTCTGCCTTCGTATATCCCAGCGCCTGATCGATCACCCTTTCGTTTACGGGATCATAGATCACATAGGTGGGAAGCGCAATGTTACCGGTCATTTCGAACTGGATCATCTGGTTTTTCTGTGCATCGGGACCACCGTCCGTGTACAGCTTGACCAGTTCCATTTGACCGAACACTGCCTGTACGGCGTCCAGTGGAAAGACATTGCTTTCCATGGCCCGGCAGTTGGTACAGGTATATCCGGTAAAATCGATGAAGACCGGCTTTCCGGCCTCGCGGGCCGTTGCCTTGGAGGCTTCCAGATCTTTACTCCAGCCTTCATCGGCGGAGGTGGCAGCTGTTCCCGCTCCCGAGCCGATGGAGGCGACCAGGCTTACGTCTGTGGGCTGTTTGGGAGGTAACCATGCATCCCATATTCCCAGGGAAGACCCTAAAAGGCCCGGGATCAGATAAAAGCTGAACAACAGGAACGGCATGGCCAGTAACAAACGCCCGGTCGAAATTTTTTCGGGCTTACTTTCATGCTTCAGTGTGATGAATCCCAAGATGTAGAAACCGGCAAGCATAAAGATCACGATCCATGCAGCGATGGTCAATGGCCTTGAAACCAGCCCCCACTGCCATACCAGATCGGCATTGGAAAGAAATTTGAACGCAGCCGCCAGTTCGATGAATCCCAATAACACTTTCACGACATTCATCCAGGAACCGCTGCTGGGCAGTGATTCCAGCCACTTTGGGAACATCGCGAAAAGAACGAACGGGCTCGCAAAGGCGGCCGAGAAACCGATCATACCCAGGATCGGGTAGAACCACTCTCCTCCTACCGTTGCGGTGAATACTGCTCCCACAAAAGGAGCCGTACAGGAAAAAGAAACGGCACTGATGGTCATGGCCATAAATAAAATGCCTACGATACCTGAACTTTCGTTGCTTTTGCGATTCAGAAAGTTGGTTAGCTGATGCGGAAGCTGAAGCTCATACATGCCAAGAAGGCTCAGAGCGAATGCGACCAGCACCACAGCGATCATCAGGTTTACCCAGGGATTGGAGGCGAAATTCTGAGCTCCGGAAGCTCCGAGCAATGCCGCAAGCACCACCCCTATCACCGTAAAGGTCAAAATGATGGCGATGCCGAAAAGAACCGCACTACCCACCCCCCTGTTGGCGTCCTCCTGCTTGGAGAAGTAAGAAACGGTGAGAGGGATCATCGGAAATACACAGGGCGTGAGCAAAGCCGCAAAACCGGCCAGCAACGCGATCCACATAAAAGAGAACACGCCATCGCTGCCGAATCCGCTACCGGAGGAAGCTTCGGAGCCGGCTTCGGTTTCACCATCCCCCCCTTCAGCTCCATCCGCGATGGTATCGGCAACCCCCGCAACCTCCACGGCGGCTATGATCGATTTTCTCTTGGGAGGCAGGCAAACACGATCATCACACACCTGATAAAAGACCTCTATATCCAGGGTCTGTCTTCCCTGCCGGTCTGCTTTTACCGCAACGGGTATGTCGAAACTGGCGTAGGCCGAGTGCCATCCCAGCTCCGCTTCAAAGTTGGGATCGAACTCGATATCGGCCTTGGATTCGGCCACCTCCCCGGCAATGATGAAATTCGGAGACTTGGCCGAAAATTCGGTGGGATAAGGGCCTGCATCCGGATCATTCAGCACAGAATAAAGGTGCCACTCCCCTTCAATGGAAGCTTCAACGGTAATGGTAAATACTTCGCCGGCCTTAACCTGCTCCGGTATCTCCGCCACCTCGTACTGAACGGGATCGGGGATCTGGCTATAAACAAAAAATGGGGATAACATCGCAATGATGATCCCCATCCAGATAGTTTTAAATAATTTCATCAGAAGTTTTTTAATGAATAATAAAGCTTATTCGGCTTTAACTACCCAGAACTTCACTTGAGGTTTAAGATCTCCTACCAAGCTCACTGTGGCAGTGTACTCACCAAGAGCTTTAACATCCTCATCGATGGAAATATTCCTTCTGTCCACAAAAATTTCACGCTCGGCCAATGCATCAGCGATATCCACATTGGTAACGGTACCGTGAATTTTGTCGTCCTCTCCGGTAGTAACCGGGATAGTAACAGAAGTAACTTCTAAAAGTTGTGCCAGTTCCTTGGCCTCTTTTACGGTCAGCTCGGCGCGTGCTGCTGCCTGGCGCATTCTCATCTCATGCTCGGCAATGGCCCCTTTGGTAGCCAGCACCGCTTTAGCCTGAGGGATCAGGTAGTTGCGGCCGTATCCGTCTTTAACATCAACAAGCTCACCGGCTTGCCCTAACTTTTCTACGTCTTCTTTAAGTATAACTTTCATGATAGATACTCTTTCTCTTTTTATCGAAGGTTCTCAGCTACATACGGCATCAGGGCGAGAAAACGAGCTCTTTTAATAGCTGCGTTCAGTTGGCGCTGATGTTTGGCGCTGGTTCCGGTTACACGGCGTGGAAGGATCTTACCCTGGTCATTGGTGAAACGCTGCAGAGTTTCGGTGTCCTTGTAATCGATATACTCCACACCGGCTTTGGTGAACTTGCACTGCTTTACCTTGCGGATTGCTTTCTTTGGATGCGATGGATTCTTAATCATAGTAAATCTCTTTTATCAGGATGAATGGTTAGTCTTCGGCTTCAGCTTCTTCCTCTTCTTCCACAGCGAAGATATCCGGAACTTCATTTTTCTTCTGAAGTTCTCTGTGACGAAGCATTTTGGCGTCGTACTTAAGGGTGAGGTAGCGGAGAATGTCGTCATCGATACGCATTGCACGTTCGATCTTGGCGATGGCATCGGCCGGCGCCTCAAAGTACATGTTTACGTAATAACCACTTCTCTTTTTGTCGATCTCGTAGGCGAACTGTCGCAGTCCCCACTCATCAATCTCATCAATTTTTCCACCGTGTTCTTCGATCAGCTTGGTAACGCGGTCAACGGTTTCTTTGAACTTATCCTCTTCCAGGACCGGATTCAGGATATACGTGAATTCGTAATAGTTTGTGCTCATGATAGGTGTTTTCTTTGGTTGTCTTCATTGCGAAAACAGTCGTTCGTGCACTTTGCCCGAACAACAGAAGGCTGCAAAGATAAGGGTTTATTCACCCTAATCCAATATTTGCTTTAGGGGTAAAGTTTAAAAAGAGATGAGTACTTCCATGATGCCCCGGGTTGGCAGCACGGGTTCAATGCCGTAGTAAATGGTCAGCACCGCCAGAAGAATCAGGGTTCCTTTGTAGAGCAGACTGGCATCAAAGAGCTCGGTTTCTTTGTGCGCTTCACGGAAGTAGAGATACACCATTACGCGCAGGTAGTAGTACACACTGGCTGCACTGGCCAGCACCCCGATCACCGCCAGAGTGATCATCTCGGCATTTACCGCGGCGGCAAAAACATAGTACTTTCCTACAAAGCCTACGAATGGAGGAATACCGGCCAGCGAGAACAGGAAGATGGAGATCATCACTCCCATAACGGGTTTCCTGAAGCCCAGTCCGGCCAGGCTGTTGATATCCGTGAAGTCCATGCCCTTGTTACGCTCGTAATAGGCGATCACGCCAAAGGCTCCCACGTTCATCAGGGTATAAGCGAACAGATAGAATAACACGGCGTTGTAGCCTTCCGTGGTGCCTGCCGCCAATCCTACCAGAGCATAGCCGGCATGGGCAATACTGGAGTAGGCCAGCATTCTCTTCACATTGTCCTGCACCAGCGCGATGATATTGCCAAAGATCATCGTCAGGATGGAGATCACGACCAGCACGGTTTGCCAGTCCAGGCCTTCCACCACAGGAAGGGCCCTGGAAAGAACCAGTATCATTGCTACAAATGTGGCCGCTTTGGAAGCCGTGGCCATGTAAGCCGTTAAGGTAGTCGGAGTGGCCTGATACACATCCGGAGTCCACATATGAAATGGGACGGCTGAAACCTTGAATAAGAACCCGATGAGCAGCAGTCCGGCACCTGCCACAAATAACAGGTCACCGCTGGCAGCTGCTCCGATCTCCGTCAGATTCGTACTACCGGTTGCCCCGTAGAGGAGCGCGGAGCCGTAGAGCAGGAAACCGGTGGAAAAAGCTCCCAGCAGGAAATACTTCAGGGCGCCTTCCGCCCCGGTCTTCTCTTCTTTAATAATGCCGGCCAGTACATATAAACAAATGGACATGGTTTCCAGACCCAGGAAGAGCGAGATCAGATCGTTAGCACCCGCCAGACAAAGCATGCCCGAGGTGGCAAATAACACCATCGCGTAAACTTCGCTGTAGTTATGATCGATGTCTTTCAGATAATCTCCCGAAAGGAAGATGCAGAACAGAGTCCCTACAAGTATGATCACGTTCCCAAAGGCCGCGCTTCCCCCATACACCAGCATGCCGGAAAATGCTTCCTGCACGGGCATCCCCAGATCCTGAATGGCGAAGAACAGGGCCGCGAGTACCGATACCGCCGTGATCCAGAATACCGATTTGCTTCCACTCCTGACGGCTTCAACAGTTACTACGATCAGACCGGCAACAGCCGTGATAATACCCGGTAGAAATGCTTGTATGTCGCTTAAATAATCCATTCTCGTGCTTTTACAGAATACCTTCTATCGCTTTGGCAAGATCGATGTCTTTTTGAGTCACCTTGCCTCCGGCATCGTGGGTGCTCAGTTCGATCCATACATTATTGTACACATTCTTGATCTTGGGGTGATGAACCTGCTTTTCCGCCTCAATACCCACACGGACGATAAAACCCAGTGCCTGAGAGAAATCGTTGAACTGATACTTTTTCTTAATGGTGTCATCGCCTGACTGCCACCCCTCGAGTCCGCTCAGCGCTTCCTGTACTTCCTTTTCTGATAATGCAGCAGCCATTATTCTGAGATCGTTAGTAGTTCTGTTTCCTGTTCATCCAGATTGTAGAAGGAAGTGGCCCATTCCGGCAACTCTTCGGTTCTGGCCTCCTCAACCACCGCCAGGCTTTTTTCTTTCGAGGCAATGATAAGTTCGGTAACCTGGTTTTCAGAATACTTGGTGAAGTCAACCGGGTGGATACCGATCCAGAACATAAAGATCACCAAAGGTACCAGCAGCCCGATCTCACGGGCATTCAGGTCCGTCAGTTTTTTATTCTCTTCGTTATCCAGCGGACCAAACATCACACGCTGGAACATCCACAGCATATAGACTGCAGCCAGGATCACACCTGAAGCGGCCAGGATCGCATATACCTTATTGTCATACAGTTCAGAAAAGAAAGAGCCATTCAGGATCAGGAACTCCCCGATAAATCCATTCAGCCCGGGAAGGCCGATCGATGCGAGGGTCGCGATCATGAACATCACGGTAAACACAGGAACTTTCTTTGCGATACCGCCAAAGTCTTTGATCATGCGGGTGTGCCGGCGATCATAGATCATCCCCACAATAAGGAAGAGCGCGCCGGTTGAGAGCCCGTGGTTGATCATCTGGATGATGGCTCCCTGCACCGCAACGGTGTTCAGCGCAAAAATTCCCAGTACCACAAAACCCAGGTGACTTACCGAGGAATAGGCCACCAGCTTCTTCACATCCTTCTGAACCATCGCGACCAGCGCTCCATAAATGATACCGATCACCGCCAGAGTTGCCATATAAGGTGCAAATTCCATAAACGCGTTCGGGAAGATCGGCATACACACACGGATGAGGCCGTAGGTACCCATCTTCAGCATAATTGCCGCCAGTACGACCGAACCGGCGGTAGGGGCTTCGGTATGGGCATAAGGCAGCCAGGTATGAAAGGGGAACAGCGGCACTTTAATACAGAATGCCAGAGCGAAAGCAGCAAATAAATAGGTTTGCTGAACCAGGCCGATCTGGTAAGCATCGCTGGAGAGGAAGCGCCAGTCGGTGGTGAAAGATACTCCGTTCATCGCCATGCCGGCGTCATAGCCTACATAGATGAGGCCTACCAGCATGATGAGGGATCCCACCAGCGTATAAATAAAGAATTTGATGGTGGCACGAATACGGTCAGATCCGCCCCAGATACCGATCAGGAAGTACATCGGTATCAAAGAGAGCTCGAAAAATACGTAGAACACGATCAGATCGAGCGAAGCGAACACCCCCAGAGAAGCCGTCTGAAGCATCAGCAGCATAGACAGATATCCGGTGAGATGTTTGGATACGGAGGTCCAGGAAGAAAGGATCACGATCGGCCCCATAAAGGTCGTGAGCATAAACAGGAGCAGGCTCAGCCCGTCCAGCCCCACCAGGTATTTGATGTCAAGCGCGCCGGAGATGCGGCCACCTTCTGTTAAAAACTGAGCTGTCCCTGAATTGGCCACATCAAAGCCAAACATGAGGGGCAGAGAAATGAGGAAAGTCGCCGTAGTAACCAGCAGGGCCACCCATTTCTTGGCGCTGTCACTTTTCAGCAGTGCAATCAGGGGGATTCCCAGCAGGGGAAGAAAAATCGTGATATTTAGTAGTGCTTCCATCAATTAATCGAACAGAATTACATAATCATTAGGTACAGGATGATGACCACCCCAATTACAAAAGCCAGGGCATAGTTGGATACCACTCCCGTCTGAACATACCGGAAAAGACTACCGAATAATTTGACGGTGCCGGCCACTGCGTTCACGATGCCATCAACCACTTTCATGTCAAAGACCGCCAGCACTCGGTCTGAAAACCTGACAGTGGGCTCAGAAACCAGTCCCTCATACACGTCGTCAAAGTTGTACTTGTCTTTCCACAGCTTGTAGAGGGCTCCGAACTTCTCGGCAAGCAGCGCATCCGAAGCCTCCTGATTATCAGCGTTGTACATACGGAAAGCCAGCCAGACCCCTGAAACGGCAACGATGACGGATGCGACCAGCAAGAGCCACTTAAGTCCTTTGCCCATTACGATTTCATAGTCGGCATTGACATTATACAGCCAGTTATGCAGCAGGTTAACGTGTGCCTCGCCTCCCGTGAAGGTCTCCACAATGAAGTTCGGCACACCCAGGAAACCGCCGAAGATCGCCAGGATGGCCAGGATCCAGAGCGGCAGGGTCATATTCCATGGGTTTTCGTGCAGATATTTTTCAGCACCCACAGCCTCCTTGATCTTCTGGGGAAGTTTGAAACTGCCGTGGAAAGTAGTGAGGGTGAGACGGAACATGTAGAATGCCGTCAGAAAGGCCGTGATGATACCCACACCCCACAGCACCATGTACAGCCAGTTGCCGTCGCCCACAAATCCGGCGTTCATAGCCATAGCCAGCACTTCATCCTTGGAGAAGAATCCGGCCAGCGGCGGTATACCCGCAATGGCAATGGTAGAAATAAGGAATGTTTTATAGGTGGAAGGCATGTATTTACGGAGCCCGCCCATGAAGCGGATATCCTGCGGATCGTAATGCACATCTTTGCCTTCGTCGTGCAGGCCGTGCTCCACATGCTCCATCGCGTGGATCACAGAGCCGGATCCAAGGAAGAGGCAGGCTTTGAAAAAGGCGTGTGTCATCACATGGAACATCGCAGCGGTGAAACCTCCGGCACCCAGCGCAAGGAACATATACCCCAGCTGGGAAACGGTGGAGTATGCCAGCACCCCTTTAATATCGTTCTGAGTGATAGCGATGGTCGCCGCGACGATCGCAGTCAATGCGCCGATCAGTGCCACAACCAGCATCACTTCCGGAACCATCACGTACATCGGCGACATGCGCGAAATCAGATAAATACCGGAGGTAACCATCGTAGCGGCGTGAATGAGCGCGGATACCGGAGTGGGGCCCGCCATCGCGTCAGGCAGCCATACAAAAAGAGGGATCTGGGCGCTCTTCCCCGTTGCCCCCACAAACATCAGCAGGCCGATCGCCACTTTATATCCTTCCGGAATGGCCGCCAGGTTGTTCAGGATCACATCGAAATTCAGGCTTCCCACACTCTGGAACAGCATGAACATCGCGATCAGGAAGGCAAAGTCCCCGATCCGGTTATAGATAAATGCCTTTTTAGCCGCATCCGACTTAGCCATATCGGAATACCAGAACCCGATCAGCAGGTAGGAACAAACTCCCACGCCCTCCCATCCGAGGAACAGCAGCAGCAGGTTGTTCCCCAGCACCAGGTTCAGCATCGCGAAAATGAAGAGGTTCAGATAGGCAAAGAACTTCCAGTACCCTTCATCATGCGACATGTATCCCATGGAATACAAATGGATGAGAAATCCCACCCCGGTAACCACCAGGGTCATCATGATCGAAAGCTGATCGACCCGGTAAGCGATATCCACGCTAAAGGTTCCCGTGTCGATCCAGGTGAAGAGCTTATAAACCAGGGCGGATGAATCCGCATTCATATTCACAAAGAAATAGAAGGCGATCGCAAAGGGAATGAAAACAGCCGTATTGGCTATGATACCGATGAGTTGTTTCTTGGTTCGGTAGCTCTCAACAAACAGTCCGGTAAGACCATTAATCAGAAATCCAACGAGTGGAAGAGCAATAATGAGAGAAAACAGCGCCGTAGCGGATTCCATTAAACGTCAAATTTGTAGTTAGCACCCAAATACTGTACCTCCTGCGGGCACGAATAGGTGGGCAAAGATACAAAAAACTGCAGGAAGGTAAAGCCATTTTTGTGGTAAAATCGGCCCCTTCAGGCAGAACTTCTTACAATGATTTTGCCCAAAAAATTCGCCCCGGTAATTCTTATTCTTTTGAAGTGTTTCTTCAACTCCTATTTTATGCCGCATTAACCACGAACCCAACACATTACCGTGAAGACAAAAAGCCTTATTTCAAAACTACGATTTCTCTCAGCCCCTCTCTTCGTATTGTTTTTTTCTAACATAGCTATGGCCGCTGAAGGCTCCGGACACGGCATTGACGGAAGTGACCTGAGCTTGTTGTGGGTCATTCCTTTTGCAGGCATCCTGCTCTCTATCGCGCTCTTTCCGCTTTTTGCGGAGGAATTCTGGCATCATCATTTCGGTAAGATCTCCGCAGCCTGGGCGTTTATGCTGCTCATTCCGATGATCATCACCTTTGGCTTTGATGCTACCTTATACGAGGTGCTGCACGCGTATTTACTGGAGTACTTCCCGTTCATCATTCTGCTGTTTGCTCTGTTCACGGTTTCGGGCGGGGTACGCATTAAGGGGTACCTGAAAGGGACCCCCGAGGTCAACACCGGCTTGTTGCTGCTGGGAACGATCCTCGCGAGCTGGATGGGTACAACCGGTGCAGCCATGCTGCTGATCCGACCTATGCTGCGCGCCAATGCATGGAGGGAAAAGAAAGTCCATATGGTGGTCTTCTTTATTTTCCTGGTGGCTAATGTAGGCGGTTCACTGACCCCGCTGGGTGATCCCCCGCTATTCCTTGGCTTCCTGCAGGGTGTGGACTTCTTCTGGACCACGACGAACCTGTTCTGGGAAATGGTGTTTGTGGTGGCCATTCTGCTTGTGCTGTATTATTTCTGGGACAAGGCACTCTATAAAAAAGAAACCAACACTCCTCCGATGGACGATGGATCTGAACCCATTGGCATTGAAGGCGGTTTCAACCTGATCCTTCTTCTCGGCGTGGTGGGTGCCGTGCTGTTCTCCGGACTCGTCCACATCGGTGAGTTTGAGGTTTATCATGTGCACGTCAGGTACGAAAATCTTATTCGGGATATCGCTCTGCTGCTGCTTGCCTGGGCCAGCTGGCATTTCACGTCCAAAGAAAGCCGGGCGGCTAACGGCTTCAACTGGTTCCCCATTCAGGAAGTGGGCAAACTCTTCGCGGGGATCTTCATCACCATCATCGCGCCCATTGCCATGCTGAAGGCTGCCAATAACGGTGAAGGCGCCCTTATGTTTGTGAACAACGCGGTTTTCGATGCCTCCGGAGACCCCATCAATTCCATGTTTTTCTGGATCACCGGACTGCTGTCGGGATTCCTGGACAATGCTCCCACTTACCTCGTGTTCTTTAACGCGGCCGGCGGCGATGCTCAGGTTCTGATGAATGAGATGAGCCAGACGCTGGTAGCCATCTCGGCCGGTGCCGTATTCTTTGGAGCACTTACCTATATCGGTAACGCTCCCAACTTCATGGTGAAATCCATCGCCGAACAGGATGGGGTGGATATGCCCAGTTTCGGAGGATACATGTTGTGGTCGGTCACCATCCTCTTACCCATTTATTTACTGGTCACATGGCTCTTTATTTAGGAATGCAGTCATCGGTTCTCAAATACATTTTCAGGGGAGCGGCGTTGCTGCTCCTTTTTTGTTCCGGGAGCATGAAGGCTCAATCGGTGGTGGTCACAGATTCCATCAATACAGCCTTTCTGCCGGCCCTCTCGTACAGCAGCGACTACGGACTGGTGGGAGGAGGCCTGGTTCAGCGTTATCACTACAAACCCCGGCAGGGTGAAGAACCTTTTTATTCCTTTCTGACTGTGGCCGGAGTGATCTCAACGAAAGGACTTGCCTCTGCCCTGGTGGAGCTGGACAAGCCCAATCTCTTCGGCTCGGATATCCGGATGTTTACCGAACTGTATTCCAGCCGTTTCTTTGAAGACCCCTATTTCGGAATTGGCGCCTATCAGAAGATCCTCAATTCCATCCGCACCGATGATGAGCTGTACTACTTTAAATCCTTTTCTGTGGGTTTTGAGCTTAGCCTCAGAAAGCCCCTCGTAAGCACGCTTTCAGGCAAGACCCTTGACCTCACAGGGATCCTCAACTTTGATTACGAAACACCCTGGGACAACTCCGGGGCCAACCTGATCGCCATCGAACAACCGCTCGGATTCAAAGGAGGCAAAAATCTTTTTCTGGGGGCCGGACTTATCTACGAAGCCCGCGACAATGAATTTCGCCCTGCATCCGGACGATATGCCTCTCTGACTGCCAGGGCGGGGCAAAACTGGTTTGGCAGCGACTATGATGCTGTGGTAGTGGACGGGGAACTGCGCAATTATTACACTTTTTTCCTCCTCCGGGATATTACCCTGGCCAACCGGCTGATCTTTCGCCATACTTCCGGAGAAGTACCTTACTGGAAACTGGCCTATGCCGGGGATGAGGAAACCATCCGGGGATATCCTGCCAAAAGATTCAGAGACGATAACTCGGTAGTACTGAATACCGAATTGCGCACCTGGCTTTTCCGCATTAACGCCATTAACGGAGAATTTGGCGGCACCTTGTTTGTTGATGTGGGCAGGACTTTCCCAAACGGGGAGTCTCTGCAAACCATAACGGAAGACCTGAAATACTCCTTTGGATTTGGAGGCCTCAGCTCTTTTTTCACTTCAGATTTTATCCTCCGGACGGACGTGGGTTTCTCGGACGAGGGAATAGGGATCTATTTCTCCGCGGGATATATGTTCTGACTTCAATTCACGATTCAACCATCAAGAATGATCATTGCTCCGTGGAGCTAAGCAGCCCCCGGTTCCGGTACATGATGTCTTTGGTACGATCCTTTAGTAAGGAAGCCGCATCCATCAGCATGGCCTCGTTAGGCGGGAAGGCTACCATATCAGAGCCGATCTTCTTACGGGACTCGGACGACAACGCACGTTCATCTCCCGTGTATTTGGCTGAGAAGTGTTCGAATAAAGCCGTTACCGAGATCCCCTCAGTCTTAACCAGCTGATCGGTACGCAGATCCACGTAGTCAATAGTACCCCCTACCACGGCTTCTTTCCACTGCCGTGTTTGCGTCACTTCCGCCTTCACAGTGATCATATTCGGCACTTTGATATCGTTACCAAGGGAATCCTTCTTTACGTTTCCATTGGCATCCAGTACGTATTTTGTCCCATCCTGAATCTCTTTGGTATCGGTATAGGTTTCCCGGTCCACCCGTTCGGGAGAAACCGCAATGTCCCGGATATTCAGAACCACAAAATAATCGTAGTCCACATCTTCATTCTCATAGACGCTGTACTGAATCCAGTCTCCGTTCAGGTCAGAAAACCCGATTTTCCTCAGCTCCTCATCGAAACGTTCGGGAAGCACACTTTCAGAATTATTTTCAATGACGAACAATACCTGGTTGGTACCCATGTAGCGCGCTTCACGAAGTTTGGCATCCACATCTTTATAGTTGTTGTAGATGCTCCGGGCACGGTCAAATTCGTAATAGGCCATGCGTGCACTTTCACGGTCTCCCCGCTCGAGCAGCTCCAGTCCCCGCGCATAGGATACTTCGGCAGCTCCTTCTTTGGAAGCAATGAGCTCGTCGTCATAATTGATAATTTCAAACTCGTTCATCACGGAAGTCGGCAGGGTCTTGATCAGATCCTGTCGCCGGTCTAGGCGCTGATAGAGCGTATAGATCTCCAGGTAGTTCTCTTCGCGGCCTTCCGCTTCCAGAAAGCTGATCCTGTCCATATCAAAGGTATTGGCTTTGGTATAGGCCTCCTTCAGCACATAGAGTTCATCCGCATTGCCGGGATCTTTGCGCAGCTTTTTTACCGCGCTGTTAACCGCCTTGTCGTACTGCCCTTTCTCCAGGTATTTCTGCGAGGAGGCACAGCCGATAAATAAACTTACAGATAATAGAAGTATGCTGGTTCTTTTAAGCATCGGAGTGTTCTTTTCTTAAGAGATTTCGGGCTAATGTACTAATCACAAGCCAAAAAAGTATTCTCAATTGAAGAGCCTCCCAAGGATAAAGCGTTACAACATTATTGACCGCAGTTGTTATGCTTCTTCCACAGTTCGGGATCGTGGCCCTCGGGAACCTCTTTGCATGGATCGGAAGAAGTGTACCCTCTCAAAGCGTTGTACTGCTCCACCTGATGCCCGTTTAGGAATTCTATGGTTTTGAGGTGAGCACTGAGGTGAACAAAACGGAGTTTCGCATACAGATCCCCCAGTTCCATGACCTGCTTTTTAAGGGACGTCTCATCGATCTCCCTGGCAGCAAAAGCCTCGTTCAGTTCTTTTTCTTTTTGGATGATCCGGCTACCTAGAGTCATTGCCTCGGCTTTCATTTTCTCAAACACAGACTGTATCTCCTGTCGCTGCTCCGCCGATAACTGAATCTGATCTCCCATATCCAGCACGTGCCGCGGACCGGGAACGCCATTCAGCTCGGCGGCCTTGGCCAGCCCCCATCCCTCTCCCGCCTTCAGTTCTGCTATATCGGATTCTGAAAGACTTTTGATAGCCCGTTTTTCCTGTCCCTCATACTCAGATTTAGCCGATGAGTCGTGTCCCTCGTGCTGGGCGATTAGCATGGAGGGTGTACAAAAAACCAGTATGAGAAAAGTACCTATAGCTCGCTTCATGATGTTCCTGAATTAGAAATTCGAGTCTCATAATAATAAAAAACCCGTATCCATCGCTGACAGATACGGGTTCTGCACGCTCTAAAGAAATCCTTACCAGCGCAGCAAGTTGATCTTGGTCACGTCCACGGTCAGGTTATTGCGGAAAATGGCGATGATGATCGCGAGCCCGATCACCGCTTCAGCTGCGGCCACGGCAAGTGCAAAGAATACCAGGATCTGACCATCAATATTTCCGTGATAGCTGCTGAAAGAGACCAGCGAAAGATTCACCGCATTCAGCATCAGCTCCACACACATGAATACCACGATCGCGTTGCGGCGAATGAGTACACCGATGATACCGATCGTAAACATGATCGCGCTTAATCCTAAAAACCAGTCAATTCCTACCATGGATCAGGCCTTCTTAATTTTATGTTGAGCAACCATCAACGCCCCCACCACCGCGGCGGTAAGCAGGATCGCCGTCATTTCGAAAGGAAGCAGGTAATCGGTATACAGCACTTCTCCTACTCCTTCCACCGTTCCGATGGTGGCCATTTTATCGGAGATCTCCGGCAGCATATCGGTTACCCCTGCGATGCTGTAGAAGATCTGGCCCGTTACAGCCACCCCCAGCAGAAAGGCTAAGAAATATTTAACCCGAAACTTATCGAACAGCTTCTCTTCGTCTTCCACATTCAATAACATGATCACAAACAGAAACAGGACCATGATCGCGCCGGCATACACCAGTATCTGGATAATGGCCAGGAACTGCGCATTCAGCAGCAGGTAGATACCGGCCAGCGATACCATATTGATGACCAGGAAAAGAGCACTGTTCACCACATTCTTGTTGATGATCATTGCCAGGGCAGACGCAATGGCAAGCACGGCTAACAGAATAAATGTATAAACGATCATAAGGATTGCTTCAAAATTTGGTGCCCAAAGGTAGGATTTTTTGTTTCGGCCTTCAACAGCAACCGCCTTTTAATTGCCTTAATTCCAAAAATAAATGAGGCCGGCTCCCCCTATGGCCCAGCAGTAAAAGGCAAAGTAATGAAATCCCTTCTTTTTCAGGATCACAATCAGATATTTAAGGGCATAGTAACCGGAAATGAACGCCGTGAAAAAACCTACCAGCAGGCTGGTGACCTGTGCCCCGTCCACTCCCATCTCAATCAGATCCAGAATCTGTAACAACATGGCTCCCGCTATGACGGGGATCACCATCAGAAAAGAAAAATTGGCGGCTTCCTCCCGGTCGATGCCCAGATACAGTGCCGTGGATATGGTTGAGCCGGAACGACTGATCCCGGGGATCATTGCAAAAGCCTGGGCAATTCCGATCAGTAAACTCTTGCCCAACGTCACTTCCCCTTCCCGCTCTCCGGCGAACCGGGTAAGATACAGGATCACGCCCGTCACTACCAGCATGATGGACACCAGGAAAGGGCTCGCGAAGATCTCCTCCACACGGTCTTTGAGCGTAAAACCCACTATAAGGGCCGGAATCATACTAACCAGGATCAGCAGAATCAGCTTAACCTGAGGATCAGCTTTCTTTTCCCGGGGGGCGACGACAAAGCCAATACCGGAACGGATCAGCTTCATCAGGATCTTCCGGTAATAGATCACAATACTGCAAAGCGTACCGAAATGAACCACAATCTCAAAAGTAAGGCCGGCTTCCTCCCCACCCAGGAAATAGCGCCCCAGAGCCAGGTGCCCCGAACTGCTGATGGGCAGAAATTCAGTGAGCCCCTGTAAAAGTCCTAATAAAAAAGATTGTAAAATGTCCATTGATTATATTTGGTGGCTTTTTGAAGGCGAGAAAATAACCATATCATCACCAAAATTTATAACCGAATACTAAAAACATGAGTGAATTTGCCGTTGACATGGAAGCGCTCGGAGCGAAAATTGAAAAAAGCAGCGCGTTCATCGAAGATATCCGGAAAGAATTAGACAAAGTCATCATTGGTCAGCATTATATGATCGATCGGCTGCTGGTTGGCCTACTCACCAACGGACATGTGCTGCTTGAGGGGGTTCCCGGCCTCGCCAAAACGCTTACCGTTTCTTCGCTGGCAACCGTATTGAATACCAAATTTCAACGCATACAGTTCACTCCCGACCTCCTGCCTGCCGACCTGATCGGGACGCTAATCTACAACCAAAAGGAGGCGGAGTTCCTGGTTAAAAAAGGCCCCATCTTTGCCAACATCATACTGGCGGACGAGATCAACCGTTCCCCGGCTAAAGTTCAAAGCGCCCTGCTGGAAGCCATGCAGGAGAAACAGGTGACCATTGGAGAGTCCACTTTTAAACTGGAAGAGCCTTTCTTAGTGCTGGCCACGCAGAACCCGGTGGAACAGGAAGGAACCTATCCCCTTCCCGAAGCCCAGGTCGACCGCTTCATGCTGAAGCTGAAGATCGGCTATCCTACCGAAACCGAAGAAATGGAGATCATGCGCCGGATGGCCAAAACCGGTCCCAAGCCGGAGCTGGAGACCGTGGTCACGACCGATAAGATCCTGGAAGCCCGCAAGGTGATCAACGATATCTATATGGATGAAAAGGTGGAGAAGTATATCGTGGATCTGGTGTTCGCCACCCGTAAGCCCGGTAACTACGGACTCAAAGACCTTGAAGACCTGATCGGCTTCGGTGGTTCACCACGGGCGTCCATCAACCTGAATCTGGCGGCCAGAGCCCAGGCCTTTATGGAGCACCGGGCCTACGTAACCCCTGAAGACGTCCGCACCATCGCGATGGACGTGCTGCGTCATCGTATCATCCCGACCTTTGAAGCGGAAGCGGAAGACATCACCTCCGAGGACATCGTGGAGAAGATCATGGGTACGGTTCAGGTGCCGTAGACTTTGATAAAGTCCATAAAAATATTAGACCCAATTTCGGCTTCAAATGAAAGAGGAATTGAAGTCGACATTGAACTTCATGACGGCTCTAAAAGATGGTGCTACTTTATAACTCCTGAAGGAGCCAAGAATTTTGGGGACTTACTTGGGGATACTAACGTTCGACTCCATTACGGAGTAAAGCACATGATTTTAGTCTCTGAAATTTCAGAAAAAATTATCCATGACTTTCTTGATGAGAGAGTAGAGAATAATCAGCTCTTAGATTGTACTACTCCATTTTAATTAAGTCTCCCCTTGAGGGGAGTGCGGCGAAGCCGGAGGGGGGTACGGGCTTAGTTGAAGAGAGAATCCCCGGATCGCGGAGGTTGCTTCGTCGAATAGTTATAAAGTCAACCCCTTTTCGCCTCCTCGCAATGACTTTTAAAGTCATCCTGAGGCTATTGCCGAAGGATCTAACCCATAATGGGCTCGGGGCTTTAATAATGCATGAGATCCCGGCCCGAAGGCCGGGATAACGAATAGAAGCCTTACCTTTAGACCAGATCCCCGGACATAAAAAAACCCCGCATCCGTCAGCTGACGGATGCGGGGTTGAAATCTTAGGTTGACTCAGAGAGGGTTACTCTTCTTCGTCCTTGGCTTTTTGGGCCGCTGCTTTTTCTTCAGCTTCCATTTTATCTTTCAAAGCACCCAGTCCGGACATTTCACCTAAAGTAGGCGCGCCGGTTTCGACATTGTCGTTCTTAGGAGCTTTTTTGACTTTTTTGGTCTTGGCTTTCTTCTGGTCGCTGTCGAGCTGACTCAGCGTAATGTTCCTATTCGCTTCGTCGAACTCAAATACAAAGGCTTCCACTTTGTCACCTTCTTTGAGTTCTTCCTCAACGGATTTAGCCAGGCTCAGGAAAGCATCCACACCAAGCGGAAGTTCCACAAAAGCGCCACGATCGGTGGTTTTTACAACGGTACCCTCCACTTCGGTTCCCGGAGCATACTCACGTGCATATTGCTCCCACGGGTTTTCCTGTGTTTGCTTGTGGCCAAGGGTGATTCTTCGGTTTTCGAAGTCCACACCCAGGATCACTACTTCGATCTCCTGGTCTTTCTTCACCACTTCGTTCGGGTGCTCCACTTTTTCGGTCCAGCTGAGGTCAGAAACGTGAATCAGTCCGTCGATACCAGGCTCCAGCTCCACAAACACGCCGAAGTTGGTGAGGTTGCGGATCACCCCTTTGTGCTTGGAACCGATCGGATAACGTTCCGTGATGTCGGCCCATGGATCTTCAGCGAGCTGCTTCACACCAAGGGAGATCTTCTTCTCGTCTTCGTTGATGTTCAGTACGATACATTCTACAATGTCGTCTTTCTGCACCAACTGAGAAGGATGCTTGATGTGCTGTGTCCAGCTCATTTCAGAAATGTGAATCAGACCTTCAACACCTTTTTCAAGCTCGATGAACGCACCGTAATCGGCGATAGACACCACGCGACCCTGAACTTTCATGTTCTCAGGATACTTCTCATGGATATTCTCCCACGGATGCGGTTGCAGCTGCTTCAGTCCAAGCGATACACGCTTGCTCTTTTCATCAAAGTCGATAACCGCTACGTTCATACGCTGGTCCAGGCCAACGATCTCGTTTGGATCGTCCACACGTCCCCATGAGAGGTCCGTGATGTGCAGCAGGCCGTCCACACCGCCCAGGTCGATGAACACACCGAAGTCAGTGATGTTCTTAACGGCGCCTTCCAGCACCTGACCCGCTTCGATGGTTTCGAGGATCTGCTCACGCTGCTCTTCGAGATCGCTTTCGATCAGTGCCCGGTGAGACACAACCACGTTCTCGGCAGCCATGTTCAGCTTTACTACCTGGAATTCCATGGTGCGGCCTACGTAGGCGTCAAAGTCGCGAACAGGGCGTACGTCGATTTGCGAACCGGGAAGGAAGGCATCGATACCGAATACATCCACGACCATACCACCTTTGATGCGCCGCTTAATATATCCTTCGATCACTTCACCGGTTTCGTGGGCGCTTTCAATTTTCTCCCAGGCCTGCAGGATATCTGCCTTACGGCGGGAAAGGATCAACTGACCGTCTTTATCTTCAACACGATCCAGGAATACATCCACTTCATCACCAGGCCCCATGTTTTCGAGGATGGTGGACGGGAATTCGTTAACCGGGATGATCCCTTCAGATTTGAACCCGATGTCGATGACTACATACTTGTCATCAATAGAAGCAACACGACCGGTAACAATTTCTTTTTCTTCGATCTCATTCAGGGTGTTTTCATACATCCCCATAAGTTCGTTGTATTCTTCTTCGGTGTACTCCTCGGAAGGAGCCTCAAGCTGATCGTAAGTGAATACCTCACCATCCAGCTCACCGGTGAATACATGGGTAAGCGCTTCTTTTTTCTCTTCCGCGGTTTCTTCCGCTACTGTTTCTTCAGCAGTTTCTTCCGTGGTCTCTTCAGTAGCTTCTGCGGTTTCCTCTACCACTTCTTCTGTTGTTTCTTCGGTGGTTTCAGCAGTCGTTTCTTCTACTTCGGTTTCTTTGTTCAGTTCTTCTGTCATTACTAATGGGTTAATGGATTACCTCACAACTGGCTTTCAGCTGTGGGATAAGGTTATAGTTTATGGTTTCGTAATCAGTTTCTGTACATGATTACAGATCCTTTGCACCTGTTCTTCAAAAGTAAGTTCTGATGTATTGATAAGGATCGCATCCTCGGCCTGTCTGAGAGGATCGGCTTTTCTGGAGGCATCCATGGCATCGCGTTTGGCGATATTCACTTTTACCTCCTCCATGGTGGCCTGCTGCCCTTTGGCATGAAGTTCGGTGAGTCTGCGTTGAGCCCGGTCTTCCAGATCAGCGACCATGAAAAACTTCATGTCTGCATCAGGAAAAACTGCGGTTCCCAGATCACGTCCGTCAGCGATATAAATGCCTTTGGCTACCTGCGCTTTCATCAGCTCATTGATATGAGACCTGACTTCAGGCATGGCGGCCACGGTACTCACCGCGTCAGACACTTTCATGGATCGTATTTCTTCAGATACATCCTGATCATTCAGAAATACGCGGAACATCTTCTCTTTGAAATAAAAAGAGATCTTACTTTCTTTCAGGAGTTCAAGGAACTTGCTTCTGTTTTGATCAGCCTTTATAAAGACCAGTGTGGCTACCCGGTATAAAGCTCCGGAATCCAGATACTGGATATTCAGCCTTTCGGCTACTGCACGTGCAGTTGAACTTTTTCCTGACCCAGCAGGCCCATCGATAACCACTATCATAACAGAAAGGCTAAATTAAAGTTTATACCCAAAACATTCAATCAATTGTTGAATAATGTTTGGGTAAGCCTTAATTTTGACGACTGTAAATTTTTCGATCAATTATAAGCGACGAATAAGTCATGCCACAAACAAAACAAGCTATTAAACGTGTTCGGCAAGCGGAGAAGAGAAAACAGCATAACCGCGCCCGTAAGTCAAAGATGAGAACCCTCATTAAAAAAGTGACTGAGACTACGGATAAAGCACAGGCTGAAACTCTTCTGAAAGAAGCCGTTTCTTACATCGACAGAATGACGGTCAAAGGCATTATTCACCAAAACAATGCCGCCCGAAAAAAAGCCCGCCTTACGAAGCACGTTAACAGTCTCTAAATCATTACATCATGGCCAGTCCCCATTCTAGAGCACTTCTGGTAATTCTGGATGGTTACGGATTGGCCGATGATCCTTCGGTCAGCGCTATTGATCAAGCTGACAAGCCTTTCCTCGATCACCTTTTCGAAACCTGCCCGCACACTCAGCTCCTTGCGAGCGGAGAGAATGTGGGGCTCCCCGACGGGCAGTTCGGTAATTCCGAAGTCGGGCATCTGAATATCGGTGCCGGGCGCATCGTCTGGCAGGAACTGTCCCGTATCAACAAAGATATCAGAGACGGCGGCTTCTTTGAGAATGAGGTACTCCTCGATGCCATGAGCAAGGCCAAAGCCAGGAACAAGATCCATCTTTTCGGCTTGTTCTCGGACGGAGGCGTCCATTCTCATAACGATCACCTGTTTGCCCTGCTGGAGTTGTGCAAACAACAGGGGATTGAGAATGTATATGTACACGCATTCACGGATGGCAGAGATACCTCCCCTACCGGAGGTAAAGAATATGCCCGGCAATTCAACGCTAAGGCGAATGAGATCGGGGTTGGCAAGCTGGCCTCTGTGGTTGGACGTTACTACGCCATGGACCGGGATAACCGCTGGGAGCGTGTTAAGCTGGCTTACGATATGCTGGTTCGGGGAAAAGGAAGGGTCTGCGACCATGCCGATGAGGCTTTCGGGTCCACTTACGCTGAAAATGTGACCGATGAGTTCATCAAGCCGGTCATTCTGGATGATACTGCCGATTCCCGGATTTCTGACGGAGATACGGTGATCTTCTACAATATCCGGGGGGATCGTGCGCGACAAATCACCCGTGCTTTTACTGAAGAGGGGTTCAATGAGTTCGAAACGGAAGACCTTACGGTGAACTACTATTCATTCACTCAGTATGACGAGACCTTCAAAAACGTGAGGGTCGCGTATCCTCCGCAGGAGCTGGTGAACACCCTCGGAGAGTGGGTCAGCAAGAAAGGGAAAAAACAGTTCCGCATCGCGGAAACTGAAAAATACCCTCATGTAACCTACTTCTTTAACGGAGGAGTTGAGGTTCCCAATGAAGGGGAAGACCGCCTGATGATCCCCTCCCCCAAAGTTGCCACCTATGACCTGCAGCCTGAAATGAGCGCAGAAGGGGTAGCCGATGCCTTGTGCGAGCGGCTCGAGTCTGAACGCTATGATCTGGCGATCCTCAATTTTGCCAATCCAGACATGGTGGGACATACCGGAGTGATGGAGGCCGCGATCAAGGCTGTGGAAGCCGTTGACACGCAGCTACGGAAAGTTATCGAGACCGCCAACGCTCATGGTTATATATCCCTGATCATCGCTGATCACGGAAATGCCGACCAGATGGTGAAAGAAGACGGAAGCCCCCATACCGCCCATACTACAGCACCGGTGCCGGCACTCATCGTCAATCATCCCGATAAGCCCGAAATGCGCAGTGGCATTCTCGCCGATGTGGCTCCCACCCTGCTCAAATTCATGGGAATGGAGCAACCCGACGAAATGACCGGAAAACCGCTCTATTAATTTTTAAGAGCCCGTCATTTTGTTTGCTATTACATGACCTGCCTGCTACATTCGTCAAAGTAATGAACTAAAGTCATGGTAGGCTCGTTTTTTGCACTAGATCAATCAAATTTTAAGACAAGGACTTACCATCATGGAGGGTAATTTTTCAAGTAAAGTTCGAGATGTAATCAAATTCAGCAGAGAGGAAGCGCTGCGTCTTGGGCACGACTACATTGGCACCGAGCATTTGATATTAGGTATAGTACGATTGGGTGACGGTGTAGCTGTAAGAATTTTAAAGAATCTGGATTGCGATCTGTTCAAACTGAAGAAAACCATTGAGGATACGGTTCGTGGAACCAGCGGCACGGTCACGGTTGGAAACATTCCTTTGACCAAGCAAGCCGAAAAAGTTCTCCGCATCACCTATCTGGAAGCGAAACTCTACAAAAGCGATACCATCGGAACCGAACACCTGCTTCTTTCTCTACTGAGAGACGATGAGAATATCGCCGCGCAGATCCTGCAGCAATTCAGTGTATCGTATGATGCGGTTCGTGAAGAACTGGACCTGATCATATCGGGCAAGTCCAGGGAAGAACATTCAGACGCAACGTCAATTTCAGCCAGCACCGCCTCATCCAAAGGTGCATCGGGATCCGGCAGCTCTAGAGAAAAGAAAATGGAAAAATCAAAAACCCCTGTACTGGATAATTTCGGAAGGGACCTCACTCAAATGGCCGAAGACGGCAAACTTGATCCGATTATCGGTCGTGATGAAGAGATTGAGCGTGTCGCTCAGGTACTGAGCCGGCGCAAAAAGAATAATCCGGTGCTCATTGGTGAGCCCGGCGTAGGTAAAACAGCCATTGCAGAAGGATTGGCAGCACGCATCATTCAGCGAAAAGTATCGCGCGTGTTGTACGACAAGCGGGTGATTGCCCTGGATCTGGCCGCGCTGGTTGCCGGCACCAAATACCGGGGACAGTTCGAAGAGCGGATGAAAGCCGTGATGACCGAACTGGAGAAGACCGACAACGTGATCCTGTTCATTGATGAGCTTCATACTATTGTGGGAGCAGGTGGAGCCAGCGGCTCACTGGACGCATCCAACATGCTGAAACCTGCTTTAGCCCGAGGCGACATTCAGGCTATAGGTGCGACCACCCTGAACGAGTATCGCCAGTTCATTGAAAAGGATGGCGCGCTGGAACGCCGGTTCCAGAAGATCATGGTGGATCCGACCACCCCGGAGGAAACCATCGAGATCCTCCAGCAGATCAAATCCAAGTACGAAAAGCATCACAGTGTGCGGTACAAGGATGAAGCCCTTGAGGCATGCGTAAAACTTACCGACCGCTATGTAACGGATCACTTTCTCCCGGACAAGGCCATCGATGCGCTGGATGAAGCAGGTGCCCGTGTTCACTTATCCAATATCACGGTCCCCAAGCACATCATTGATCTCGAAGAGGAGATCGAGGCTACCAGCCATGAGAAAAACACCATGGTAAAGAAACAGCGCTTTGAAGAGGCCGCCCGCCTCCGCGATAAAGAGAAGCGACTGCAGGAAGATCTTGAAGTGGCCCAGAAAGAATGGGAAAAGGAATCCGAAAGCATCCTCTATGATGTAGAGGAAGACGATGTGGCTTCGGTCATCGCGATGATGAGCGGCGTACCGGTTAATAAGATCAGCCAGAATGAGGGGCAGAAACTTCTGAATATGAAGGAAAGCCTCTCCGGTAAAGTGATCGGGCAGGAAGAGGCCATCGTTAAGCTGACCAAGGCCATCCAGCGTACCCGTGCGGGACTCAAGGATCCTTCACGGCCTATAGGTTCATTTATCTTTCTTGGTCCTACCGGGGTGGGTAAAACCGAGATGGCCAAAGTACTTGCCAAATACCTCTTCGATAAGGACGACTCCCTCATCCGTATCGACATGAGCGAGTATATGGAGAAGTTCTCCGTGTCCCGCCTGGTCGGAGCGCCTCCGGGATATGTAGGATATGAGGAAGGTGGTGTACTCACCGAGAAGGTGCGTCGTAAGCCGTACAGCGTAGTGCTGTTAGACGAGATCGAGAAAGCGCACCCCGATGTATTCAACATTCTGCTCCAGGTGCTGGATGACGGTATCCTCACCGACAGTCTGGGCCGCAGGGTGGATTTCCGCAACACCATCATTATCATGACTTCCAACATCGGAGCACGTGATATCAGAAATCTGGGTAAAGGCATTGGGTTTGGCGGACCGGATGAAAGCACCTTTGATTACGCCAAGATGAAGTCTACCATCCAGGATGCACTCAAGAAAGTATTCAATCCTGAGTTCCTCAACCGCATTGACGACGTGATCACTTTCCGTCCGCTCGAGAAAGAAGATATCTTCCAGATCATTGACATCATTTGCGATGATCTCTTTGCCCGCATTAAGGATATCGGGTTTGAGATCGATATCACCAAGGGAGCCAAAGAGTTCATTAGTGAGAAAGGCTACGATCCGAAATACGGAGCCCGGCCGCTCAAACGCGCTATTCAAAAGTATGTGGAAGATCCGCTGGCGGAAGAACTTCTTGAAAACAAACACGAAGAAGGTTCGACCATCCGCATAAAGATGAATAAGTCGCGGGATGACCTGGAGTTCGACTGGGTGGCTCCCGATCCGAAACAAAAGGAAAAGAAAAAATCCGACACCAAAGCTTCTGAAGAGGAAGATGCCTCTGAAGAAGCCAAAGAAGCTTAAATAAGAAAGCCCGGCTCAGTGAGCCGGGTTTTTTTATGCTTATCATCCAAGTTTTGGAAAGATGCTCACGGATTCAAATTCCGGATTAAACACTTGATCGCACAACACAGACGATCAATCCTCTCTCTTCCTATTAGCTCACACTCCTTCAATTCCATCTTGGCATTCCGCAAAAGACATCCCCCCTACACTCAACTAAGGACAAACATTATCCGCAAATATTTGATATTGTTTTTGGTATAGAAATTATTCAAGTTCGTAATAACCTTCAGAGTTCCACTGGCTTGGGTAAAGATGAGGGAACCAAACGCCTACATGTACACTCTTCAAAATAAAGAAATGAGCACTGCACCATTAAAAATACTCGGCGCCCTCCTTTTTCCGGCCCTTTTGAATGCACAAACTTATGCGCAAGGCAAATCAGAAATTTCTGTTACTACGTTTGGTAGTTCATTATTCATAGACAGTAATAAAAAATTTTTCGATGGCATTTCATTCTCTACAGTATATCAAAGAGGAATAGATGACTACATTGGTTTTTTTATAGGATTCAGTACCCTTTCAGCAATTAAAGCAAAAGATGATGTAAACTTGGGATTAGATAGATTTTCTATTTCACTTTTAAGCTTAAACTCAGGTGTAGAATTACTGTTAGTAAAAAAAAATAATTATCTATTCGGTTTAGGTATAGGAGGAGAACTCAGAAATAGAAAAGAAGTTACTCACGATGTAGCTTTTCAGTTAGCTAATGGGGACAATTTTACTCGTGATGTCTATGAAAATTCAAATGAGATTGGAATAATTTTAAACCTCAATCAATCGATAAAACTCTCTGACGATCTTTTTTTTAACATAATCAATCAATTCAAAATATTTAATGACGAACATTCCGTTTTTAATGTTGGTATTGGTTTGAGTAAAACATTTTAACACTAATTATAATGATATGAATAACGTCAAGTCACCTTTTTTTACTCAGTTTAATCTTCATTTTTGTACCCTTTTTCTCTCAAGCTCAACAGGTTACTACAAATAGCGGTTTTGGTTATTACAATCCTCAAGCCGGTGGAGACTCAGGTAACATTTTATATACAGATATAGGAGTTCAGTTACCTACTGAATTCTTTGTTGGAATAGGATTTGGGCTAAGCGATGTATTCACTAAATATGGGGAAGATGTTCCTTTGTTCGAAGATTTTAGGAGCATCAGAAATTATTATCATTTTAGATTATTTATAGATAAGGGAATACAAATTGGCAGCAAAAAAAAAAAAAAACAGATTGAATTTGGGAACAGGTCTTACCTACATTCAATTGCGTTATGCTGAGCCATTTGTATTTTATAATCCAAACACAAATGAATTAATTGTAGGAATAAATGAAAGCAATCGCATGCAAGATGATGCAGGTCTTTTGCTTCACGCTGATTACGGAATAAATGTTGGTAAATTTACTTTCGGGGTTCGTTCCGAGTTGCACTTCTTATTTGGAATCGGACTTGGAGGGGTCATTATTTCACCGAATGTGCAAATCCGGTACTAGAAAGAAGCTCTCAGGTTCAGGTCCTTGCCCAGTCCTTTGAGCGTGTAACGGTATTCTCCCGTTCTCTCTAAAGTGATAAAGCCGGGATCTTTCAATTCCACTGTGCCCGCATAGCCTTCGCGGGCGATCTTCCTGGCTCCGATATTGATCACATGTGCTTCCACATTTGCCAGTGTATCCCCGTTCAGGTCGCCGGTAAGGGCTACGATCGTCTGGTCAGACGCGCTGTAATTGGCGAAGTGCAGTGTACTTCTGAAGCTGGTGCTTCCCACCCGCTCTCCGCTAAGAACATTATACACCGCGGCGCGGCTTGTTGAATAGACCGTAAGATAACCGCCACTTCCGTAAATGTTCAATCCCGCCACTTCCTGATCGAAGCTGAAGGTATTGATCACATTACCGAATCTGTCCATTACAGTAACGATATCATCGGCCCCTGCTTTACCCGCGGCAATTGCGATATATTCTCCGGATTCCGCCACTTTAACCCCACGGATTTCCCGGTCCTCACTATAAAAGATATCCTTGGGGTTGTTATTAATATCGAGCACTCTTGCCCTCGAGCTAGCCTCCCCACCCCGTATAATCTTGGGGTTATAGATCACGATGGTCTTTGCGCGGGGATCTGTTGCCAGCTCCGAAATAGATTCCCCTTCCTCACTCTGGGTGCTGTTCGAAATGGTTTTCCCCGGATTACCAAAAGAATCATACAGAATGAAATTGGCGATATTCTCCCGCACAATGAAAGAGCCGTTCTGCAGCGGATATACCTTCAGAGAAGGATCGTTGGCATCAGGAGTGGAGTACACTCCGGTCACTATTGTGCTGCCATCGGTATCGGTGATGGATACCGATTCCGCGGTGGCATTGCCCTCTATCCTCTGCGTACTTGCCGGACCACCCGTCACGGTAAGCGACTGGCCGAACCCCGGTAGTGTAAATGTTAGCGCAATAATGGTGCTGATGAAAAGTCTCATACGTGTGATCAGGTTTAAAATGAGCCTAAAGAACGGCATTTTTAAAGAATATTTCCCCTTTCGCTCTCGGTTTTTTCCATAATCCTCTATCTTAAGGCGGAATTCAA
Organism: Balneola sp.; assembly: GCA_965267385.1. Lineage (GTDB taxonomy): Bacteria > Bacteroidota > Rhodothermia > Balneolales > Balneolaceae > Balneola. The sequence goes on along the minus strand of OZ253957.1, from coordinate 639,983 downwards.
TAAGAGAACTATGAAATATCATCTGATTACCGGCGGTTGTGGATTTGTCGGACGCAATTTTGTGAAACGCCTGTATGCGACCACCAACGATACCATCCTGTTCATTGACGACCTTTCGGTGGGAACCCATCCCTCTTCGTGGCTTCCGGAAGGTACTCCTTCCAGAAGGGAGAACGGCCTGGAGTACTTCGGACAAGACGGCCGCATGATCTTCCTGCAAAAAGATATCCGCATGGTCCTCGAAGCTCTGATCGGGGATCCCGATCACCTGAACAAAACCTATGGCCTTAATATCCCCGGTTTTAGCGATGTATTTCATTTCGCGGCCATCGTGGGGGGGCGCGCCACCATCGATGGCGATCCCATGAAGGTAGCCCTGGACCTGGCTATTGATGCGCTTTTCTTCCGCTGGGTATGCCTTACCAAACCTGAGCGCGTTCTTTATCCAAGCTCAAGCGCGGCTTACCCGGTAGATCTGCAAACCGAATCGGACGCCATTGCCCTCAGCGAAAGCGATATTGACTTTACCAGTATGGGTCAGCCCGATATGACCTATGGCTGGTCCAAGCTCACCGGGGAATACCTGGCTTCCATCGCGGCTTCCCACTATGGGGTGTCCGTGACCTGCATACGGCCTTTCTCGGGCTATGGGGAAGATCAGGACCTCTCCTACCCCGTGCCTGCTATCGCTCGGCGCGCCGCCTTAAAAGAGAATCCTTTTGAAGTATGGGGTACCGGTAAGCAGGGGCGTGATTTCGTCCATATTGAAGATGTGATGGACTGTACCCTGCTTGCCATGGATCACATCAGGGATGGGAGCGCCATCAACATCGGAAGCGGTACACTCACCTCTTTTCTGGACCTGATCGGCGTGTTCACTTCTTTTGCCGGTTACAAACCGGACATCAAACCCCTGCTGGATAAACCGGTAGGCGTTCATTCCCGCTACGCCAATATGGATTATGTGTCAGAGAAACTGGGCTGGAAGCCAAAGTTATCTCTGGAAGAAGGAATGCGCCGGGTCTATGACGTTGCCGTGGAGAAATACACCTAATCATGGCGAAGGTAGTATGCTTTGGTCCGGGGCCGAAATTCAAGGGAGGCATTTCCAATTACAACACCTCCCTGGCCAAGACCCTGGATAAAGATCCTGAGAACGAGGTACATATCGTTTCCTGGACCAATCAATATCCTTCTGTGATCCCCCGTGAGTTTGTGGATTCCTCCAGTACATCCGATTTCATGGAGGGAACGGGAATCAAGGTCACCTACCTGACCAATTACAACAACCCGGTGAGCTGGCGCAAAACGGCCCGTTTCATCCGTTCTCTCCAGCCCGATAAAGTGATCTTTCAGTGGGCCATCTCCATTCAGGGCCTGCCTATGGGCTCCATGGCCAAGTGGCTGAAAAAGCACAGCGATGCGGAAATCATTTTTGACCTCCACTTTGTGGTGCAAAAAGAAGGCAGCAGTATCGATGAATTCTTTACCCGGATGGGCATACGACATGCTGACACCTATATCACGCATGCTTATAAAACGGTGGAAGAACTCAGGGAACTGTTTCCGGAGAGAAGATTTACCGTCACTGAAACGGGCGACCGGGCTACCGATGACAGCACTACGGTAATCAAACTCTTTCATCCGGTCTATGATCTGTATCAACCGGATCCCGATTTTGATCGTGAAGCCTTCAAAAAAGAGCTCGGACTTGACAGGCACGTGTTCCTGTTTTTCGGATTCATCCGGAAGTACAAGGGATTGCATAACGCAATCCGCGCCTTCAAGCAGGTAGCCGAACAGCGCGACGATGTATCATTCCTGATCTGCGGAGAAGAATTCTGGGCCACGCTGGACACCTCAAAGTTCAGCACTAAGCTCAAGAAAGTACTTTTCGGGGTCGCTCAGAAGCTCTTTCTGAAGAATAAGGAAAGTGAACAGGACTACCGGCCTCTTAAGCTCATCGGAGAACTGGGGCTGAAAGACCGCGCGGTGGTCAAAAACGAGTTCATCCCCAATGAAGACGTCCATAAGTATTTTCAGGTATCCGACTGCAGCATTCTGTATTACCTTACCGCCACCCCTTCGGGAGTGGAATCCCTGACCTATAATTTTGAGCTCCCCATACTCGCCACGCGGGTCGGGCATTTCCCGGAAACCATCCGGGACGGATTCAACGGATACCTGGCAGAACCGGAAGACATTGACTCAATGGCCTCTGTGATGCTTAAGTTTCTGGATGAGCCTCTCCCCTCCGAAAATGTACGGGCTGCAGCGGCCGATATGAGCTGGGAAAATTACGTAGCGGCCATCCTGCCTACACAGCCCAGATAATTTAGCGACGGGGCAAATAAGTTCAATTTTGGTTTGGTAACGGAATCAAGAAAACGCTATATTTGTTGCCTTTCCAAATCGGGGAGTGGCGCAGTCCGGTAGCGCATTCGCTTTGGGAGCGAAGGGTCGCAGGTTCAAATCCTGTCTCCCCGACGAGAATGAACAAAGGAATGTTGTGCGCACTGCATGATCATTCCGAACTACATGCCGACCTGGTCGGTGGTGTACTTTGAGATACTGAAAAGTTGAGCGCCCGTAGCTCAACTGGATAGAGCAACTGCCTTCTAAGCAGTAGGTTTCAGGTTCGAGTCCTGACGGGCGTACAACATTAAACCTTGCTTTGTAAGGCGACATGGCCGAGTGGCTAGGCAGAGGTCTGCAAAACCTCGTACGGCGGTTCGAATCCGCCTGTCGCCTCAACAGTTGTTCTGTTATTGACTTATTGATTTTTTGATTGATGCCGCGTTCGTCTAGGGGTCTAGGACGCCGCCCTTTCACGGCGGTAGCACGGGTTCAAATCCCGTACGCGGTACAATGTTTTGCATGGCAAAACATAGCATTCAACACTCAATCCACAAGTTTCAAACAGTGGTACTTACATATTGATCATTGTTTGTGATTTGAAGAATGAGGATTGACGTTTGATAAATGGAGCTCGTAGCTCAGTTGGTTAGAGCGCCAGGTTGTGGCCCTGGAGGCCGTGGGTTCAACTCCCATCGGGCTCCCCATTTTTTACTTATTGATTTTTTGATTGATGCCGCGTTCGTCTAGGGGTCTAGGACGCCGCCCTTTCACGGCGGTAGCACGGGTTCAAATCCCGTACGCGGTACTTCTGTAAAGCTTCCAGGTGTTACACCTGGGAGCTTTTTTTGTTTCTCTACTGCAAATGAATACTGTATTAAAGCTTAAGTAAGAAACAGTTAAAATGGCTTGCGATTAATTCCCATCTCTTCCTTCAGGCTAACTTGATTGTCTGACAACAAAACTTTATAAGGATAATATGGAATCAGGTTGCTCTTCCCGAAAAGATTACTAGAATCCTGATAGGCAATCAATTGGAGGTTTTTGGATTCGATATACTTATTGAAGTTTAGTGGGAACCGTTCATTAACTATAAGTACAACATCCAGCTTGTTTTCTTCATGAACCAAATTCCAAAATTTCAATTCATCAAGACAAGGTTTGCACTCGTTTGTTCGAACGAAGAGCAGAAGCAAACTGTCCTGCATTGATTTCTCAATACCAAGTTTAGATAAAGTTTCTCTGTACTTAGAGATCTCATTAGTATTTGAAGTACAGGAATTAGTTACACAAATAATAACCAATAGAGAAAAGAAAAAGCCTTTATCAACTACCTTCCAACTCATAAACTCCAATCTTAAAATTTAAAGGATTTTCACTTTCTATAAAATAGAACTGATTTTTATGAACTTTTATGAGCCTGTTTTGACTTTGTAGTTCTTTAACAAAATCATTCGAATTTTTATCATAAATACTGATAAAATATCTTAGGTCTGAAAGGTCTTTTGAATCGAACCAGCTTTCCGTTCCATTTATGTAAGAAATCCCTACATACTTGTCGGTCACAAAGATCAGGTCTGTTGAACTTTCGTCAATCTTTTCTAAATAGTTTTCTCTTCTGTTATTATTTCTATTGGTTTCGTTTAAACCCTCACCGAAATTATTTGTAAGAACCCCAAAGTAAGCTGACCGTTCATTGGTATCCATATCGAAAGCCTGAATCCTATAGCTGTTCTGATGACTCATATATATTCTGTTACTATCTGGATCTTTTACCAGTAATGGCCGGTTATATCTAGACTTTATATTTAACAAGTAAGGATCGTAGTTTCCAAAATAAGAACCTTCTTCATTAACAAGAGAATGTTTATATATCGCTGGAGATTGTATTAGTAATTCCGGTGCCATTCTTGCACTCGCAACTGTGGCCTTTACAATGCCAAAGTAAAGGTTGTTATTTTTGGCTATCAAGTCATGAGAAGATATATAGTGCGTATTGTTGTTTACTTCTATGGTTTTGATAAGTTCGAACTCTTCATTAAATACTTTTATCAACCTTTGTGAATCATCATATACGAAAAGGTTGTTTTTTTCGTCCAAGCCATACGCATAAACAATCTCAAATTCATTTGGCCCCCTTCCTGCTCTCCCGAAGGACGACACATACTTTCCGTTCGAGTCATAGACTATAAATTTACTCTCAATAGTATCAAAGAAGTACATGCGATCATCACTATCAAATTCTACATTGTATAAAGGAGCCCCAATACTAGGCGATTCTGAGTCACCTAAAGTGATAGTCCTTACTAATTGAAAACCCAGAGAACTATCAATATTTTCTTCAGAATGAAAATTTACCTGCCTCTTATTTTCTTCAAGACCACAAGAGACTGTTAGCATTAACAAAGTTAATAATCCAAATTTGAATACTTCCATCATCATTTAATTTTTAAAGCCTCAGGTTTCCCTGAGGCTGAATTGTAGTTTACTCTTCTTCAATAATGATTGGACAAAGTTCAAAACAATCATCCGGAGGTCCAGCGCACGGGTATCTGTCATATCTATCAGCCTGAACCCACATTCCACAATCTCCGGAACTAGCGATAGCTTCGGATTGACTATTATTAATTAAGAATCCTCCCGCGACCAGGAAAACAAATGTGCAAAAAGCAGTTATTTTATTCAGCATAATTCTATTGTTTGTGTTTAAGCTAATTTATTTTAGCTGTTTAACCATACAAAAAAAAATGTGACTGGCAATAACTTTAATAATTACAAAAAACTACTATCTCACATTAATTGAGTAGCGATGTTTCAAAGCTGATTTTCTAACCTGACAACTCAGAAAAGGGGAAAGCGACTAGCTAAACAACGAAGGATCTAGTGAAATTTACACCATCTCCCTAACATTCGGCTTTTGCCGCTCCACGTAGTTCTTGTTGATAAGCTCACCCAGCAAACCCGTGGACAGGAACTGTATCCCCAGCACCATCAGCAGGATCCCCAGAAAGAGCAGCGGGCGGTCCCCGATCCCTTGCCCCAGAACCAGTTTCAGATAGGCCATATACAGGTTGATGCCCGTACCGGTCAACAGCATCAGAGTACCCATAGTACCAAAGAAGTGCATCGGTTTTTGAAAGTATCGTTGTACAAAAAGGATCGTCACCAGATCCAGGAAACCATTGATAAAGCGGGACAGGCCGAATTTCGTCTTGCCATATTTCCGGGGATGGTGCTTCACAATCTTTTCCCCGATCCGGTTAAAGCCCTCCTTCTTTGCCAGCAGCGGAATGTACCGGTGGAGCTCACCGTAGAGGTAGATGTTCTCGATCACTTCCCGCCGGTACGCCTTCAACCCGCAGTTGAAATCATGCAGTTTGATCCCGGCCGCCATCCGGGTCACAAAATTGAAAAACTTGGAAGGCACGGTTTTGGAGATGGGGTCATGGCGCTCCTTCTTCCATCCGCTGACCAGGTCCATCCCCCCTTCCAGCATATTGATCATCTCCGGAACTTCCGCGGGATCGTCCTGAAGGTCCGCGTCCATGGTGACGATATACTTCCCCCGGGCTTTCTCAAAACCGGCCTGCAGGGCAGCGCTCTTCCCGTAATTGGTGCGGAGGGATACCCCCCGGACCGTCTTATGTTCTTCTGCCAGCTTGATAATCACATCCCAGGATGTGTCGGTGGAGCCGTCATCGACAAATAAGACTTCATAACTGAAAGCATCAGACAGCGCCTGATTGATCTGGCGTACAAGCTCGCGGAGAGATTCCTCTTCGTTATAAAGAGGTACCACTATGCTGATGTCGATATGGGAGCTATCCGCCATGCTTTTTCACTGCCCGCTTTTATTAAAGTTCAGAAATGATTTTCTTTCCGCTGTAAAAACGGTGCTAAAATACACTTTCTGGACCTATGAAAAAATTGTATTACTCTATGGGAGAGGTCAGTAAGCTGACAGGGCTGGCCCCTCACGTGCTGAGAAACTGGGAGAACATCTATCCGGATCTTCACCCAAAAAAGAATAGTGCCGGGAACCGGGCGTATAAGGAGCACGAAGTGGAGCTCATCTTCAAGATCAAAGAACTGCTTGAAGTGAAGAAATACACCCCTGAAGGAGTCCGCCGGGTACTGAAAGGTGAAAAAGCCGATGATTACATCAAACCCGCTCCTCCTGTCCCGGTGGAGGTTAAAAAGGATCTGAACGAGGTACGGGTCTTTCTGAACGAGCTCCTGGAAAAACTTTAACCCGCCTCAACTACCTCATCCGACCGAACTCCCAGCATCAGCATCATCAGAAACTGGCTACACACCATCAGTGCAAAACCCAGCAGATGGAGCACCTGTAGCACCCGGGGCATATCCAGAAAGTTAAGGCCGACCCCAAACAAAGCCTGAGCCGCCACTAAGCCCACCACCGAATAACCCACCAGCTTCAGAGTTCCCTCCACTTCATGCTGAACCAGCAGATAGGTCAGCCATCCGGTCACGATGATAAGAAGCCAGGAAAACGAACGGTGAATGGGAAAGATCTCTCCCACCTGTTCCAGCCACAGCGCCCTCGGCGGAACCACAACCGCTTCCTTGATCAGGTCGATGCCTTCCCGCACCTGGGTACCCAGAAACAGCTGTATCATGGTAAGGAGCAGTAATACGCCGGTCGTCAGGTAGAGCTTTCGGCGAAGCTCACCATCGATCTGAATGCGTACGTAACCACGGGTAGCTTTAAAGCTGGCAAAAAGCAGCACGTTCACGATGATCATCGCCAGGATCATGTGCAGGGTGATAAGCCACTCACTGAGCCCGCTTTCCACCACCTGCCCTCCGAGCCAACCCTGGAACAGTACCAGCACGAAAGCTGCCATCGAGCTGTAGAATACTGAAGGCTCCTTCTTACGGTATTTGAAAGACAGTACAAAGGTGGCAATGATCAGCAGGCCGATCACCACCCCTACCAGGCGGTTCACATATTCGATCCATGTTTTCCAGACATTGAACTGCGACTCGTCGAAGCCGGCAGGCAATCCATCAACGGATGTAGGGGGAATCCACATTCCGAAGCATTTGGGCCAGTCGGGACATCCGAGTCCGGCACCGGCAGCCCGTACCAGCCCCCCGACAAAGATCAGGAACAGGGTAGCCAGCACCGTGGCGATAGCCGTCTTTTGATAGGCATTTAATTTCATGTCCAAAGGTAACAATACTCGTCTAAAATGATTAACTTTTGCGCCCAATTTTCTAAGCGAACCCTCATTGTAAATGAATTCCGTAGACGAAAAAATTCCTGCACAGCGCTCGATAAGCGATATTTTTTCTGACTATTACCAACTCACAAAACCGGGTATTACCCTGGCTGTACTGGCTAGTATGCTGGTAGGCTTTGTGTTAGGGAGCGGCGCAGATATCAGCTACCTCACCATGATTCATGTGATCGTGGGTACCTGGATGATTGCTGCCGGAACCGGAGCTCATAATCAGTTCATGGAACGCCAGCTCGATGGGTTGATGAAGCGCACCGAAAAACGCCCCCTTCCGGCCCGCAGAATCCCCGCAAGAAACGGAATGATCTTTTCGCTGACCCTGATTTTTTCGGGCCTGACCTATCTCGTTCTGATGGTTAACCCGGTAGCCGGAGCTGTTTCGCTCGCCACCACCCTGATCTATCTGGCGGCATACACTCCGATGAAGCAGGTCTCCGCGTTCAATATTGTGATCGGGGCGGTCCCCGGGGCGCTTCCGCCGGTCGGTGGATGGGCTGCCGCTACGGGAAATATTGCCGACCCCGGTATGTGGCTCCTGTTTGGTATCGTTTTCCTGTGGCAGATACCTCATGTGATGGCTATCGCCTGGATGTGCAAGGACGATTACAACAGTGCCGGCTTTAAGATGCTTCCCAAGAATGACGAAACCGGATCAAAGACTTCCTTTTGGGCCGTTTTGTGCACCCTGCTGCTCTTCCCGGTTACCTTTGCGGTTTACTGGATGAATATCGCCGGGCTGATCTTTCTGATATTGGGAATGCTTCTGGCTGCAGGCTTCCTGGCTTACAGCCTCGTATTTCTCAAGGAGCGTTCCAAAGAAAACGCCCGCAAGCTGATGTTTGCATCTATTGCCTACCTGCCGCTGGTCTGGGCCGCCGTCTTTATCGATCGGTTATTCTAAACTGCCGTGCAGGGCATTGTAATCCTGTACGACCTGCTGCAGGAACTGTATGTCACCCATCTCTGAATGCTGTATCCCCAGTTTCTCCTGAGTGAGCTTTCGTGTCTTGGAAACCATCTTCAGCCAGGCTGAGGTATCGTATCTGTATTTACTCTTCAACACTTCATTGATGATGGTTATGTCCTGATCGTTGAGGTCCATAACCTGGGGAAACACCGCCTCATAATCTTCTCGTACATCGTGGAGCATGGTATCGCTCAGGCTCGTTTTCTTCTTCACTTTGATCACGCAGGTCTTGGCGGCGATGTCACCCAGCCGCTGCCCCTTCCCGTTGATCAGAATGGTCAGTAAAGCCAGCCCTCCCTGGGTCATGGTCACTTCAAACAGCCGCAGCATCCAGCGGATGAGATATTCGATGATCCCCGGGCGGGTACCGTCAACTTTCACCACCCGGATACCGATCAGCCATTTGCCTACGGTGTACCCGTTCCAGACGATCTCCATCACCAGGTGATAGAGCATAACGGGCAGGATGATAATGATCATCATGATCCAGAAGTCTTCATCACTGACGGGCTCTCCTCCCGTGTTACCGGATGAGGCCATCCAGCTAAGAGTAAAGATGAACAACCAGTACACCCCAAGCACGAATACATCCACAATGTAGGCAAGAATGCGGTCGCCCACCGTAGCCGGACTGTAGTTCAGGCGTACGTGTTGTGTGGTTTCTACTCCGATTTCTGGCATCTGCAGGTTTTTATTTAGGTTGAAATACGATACTATTGAACGGCAGCTAAAGTACATTGCTGAGACCCAAAAGAAAAGCTACACGGCGATTAATTATGAGGGAAGTCACGTTCCTGAAAAAGAACTCTGAAAAATGGAAATCTTTCGAAGCACTGCTCAAGAATCCACAGAAGGAGTCTGCCGATACCATTGCGGAACTGTATATCGAAGTGTCAAACGATCTGGCGTTTGCCCAAAGTAATTATCCGGAAAGCAAGACCGCCGATTACCTGAACGAGCTGACCATTAAAGCACACAACACGCTGTATAAAAACCGGAAGACCGATCTACAGTCTGTACTCCGGTTTTGGACGCAACAGATTCCCCTCATATTCAGCAGGCGACAGAAAGAGCTATTGTACGCACTTATCATTTTCGGAATTGCCATCACCATCGGGGCCTACTCCGCCTATGTAGATGACTCCTTCGTTCGTGGCTTTCTCGGCGACCGGTATGTCAACATGACCATCAACAATATCAATGAAGGGGATCCGCTGGCGGTGTACAAAGATGAACATGCCATGAATATGTTTCTGGGCATCACGATCAATAACATCCGCGTTTCTTTTGTCGCTTTTGTCGCGGGACTTCTTACCTCCGTAGGAACCGGTATGCTGCTGTTCTACAACGGAATCATGGTGGGGTCCTTCCTTCAGTTCTTCGCGCGCTACAGCCTGCTGGAAGAGGCGCTGCTGGTAGTCTTTATCCATGGAACCCTGGAGCTCTCGGCCATCGTGATCGCCGGAGCCGCGGGTATCGTGCTTGGTAACGGATTGCTTTTCCCCGGTACCTACAGCCGCTATGAATCTTTTGTGAGGAATGCCAAGGAAGGTACCAAGATGGTGATCGGCCTGGTACCGATCTTCATACTGGCCGGCTTTCTGGAATCATTTGTAACCCGCTATACCGAAATGCCGGTTTGGCTGAGCCTGGCCATCATCCTCGGATCCCTGGCCTTTATCCTTTACTACTTTGTATTTCTCCCTAACTCGAAAAACACTTACAGGAGCCACTCATGAATGAATTAACCCTACGTAAAAGCCGTGATTTCGGCGGGGTGTTAAGCTCCACCTTCAGCTACATACGCATTCATTTTAGAACCCTGGGCAAGGGCCTGGTCTTGTTTTCCCTTCCCCTCATCATACTCTCGGGGGTGTTGATCGGATCGGGTTTTGGAGACGCGATAGCTTCCACGGAATCCGTGCCAACGGACCCTGAACTGGCAGCATTCGGATTCAGGCTGATCGCAGGCATGCTCACCCTGATGCTGACTTTTGTATTTATCATCGTGATCGTATTCAAACATATGCAGCTGGTGGATCAGGGCGAGGAGGACATTGAAATGGGCATGCTGGTGGAAGACTTCGGCAGAAACTTTTTCGGGTTGATCGGGCTGTTCATAGTGATCGCAATAGCAAGCATGATAGGGCTGATTTTCCTGATCCTGCCGGGTATCTATATAAGCACCAAACTCTCTCTGGCTCCGGCCATTTACGTTATTGAGGAAGAAGATTTCGGACAAGCTTTGGCGACCTCATGGAACGTGACGCAGGATTACTGGTGGTTTACATTCGGTATGAGCTTCGTCATGTCGCTCATCGTTAACGTAGCTTCGAACATTGTGATCGTACCGATGTACGTTATTATGATGGTGGTGGTATTTGCCTCCGGGCAGCCGGACGCCCAGCTTTTTGAAACCCTTTTCAGTGTAATGTATGGACTATCCATGATCGCTGTGGGACTGCTGTACTGTATGCCGGTCATATCGCAGGCCATGGTCTATTTTAACCTGCAGGAACGCAAGAGCGGCGACTCTCTCTCTGCCAGAATCGATACTCTGGCTAACCACTGACATTGAGCCTGTCTCCTTTCATAGCTCTTAGGCGGATGCTGCCATTGCTGCTGGCTCTTCTGATTGCCACATCAGGAACAATTCCGGCACAAACTGCCGATACGGATACAGCTTCAGTACCGGGCGGAAGTGAGATCCGTATGCCCTCTCAGGAGCGATTGCTGGAGATCAGCCAGGATGACCGGTATCATTATAATGACCTCAGAGACGAACTTAGCTTATGGGAGCGCTTCATCCTGTGGTTGAGGAGGCATGTCGCTGAATGGATCACTTCTGACGGCATGATCATGTTCTTCAGAATTACGGGCTCTGTTCTTTTTATTCTGGTTCTGGTCCTGCTCATCAACCAGATCATGAAGGGAGAACTGGGAGTCGCCTTCAAAAACCGGGGAGACCGGCCCGTTCTGAATCTGAAAACCGGTAAGGATGGAATATCCGTCGCCAAACTCAGCGAATTGCTAGAGGTGGCCATCCGCAAAAAAGATTATCACCAGGCTGTCCGCTACCTCTATCAGCTTTCCTTGCACTCGCTCCGGGAAAAAGGATTGATCCAGTGGAAATCCGATAAAACCAACTACGATTATCTCCATGAACTGACCGGCCATCCCGCTGAGCCGGAATTCGACCGGCTGACCTACTTTTATGAGTACGTGGATTACGGGGATTTCCCGATTGATGAGCGCCAGTTCGCCACCATCAGAAATGTATTCCAGGAGTTCCGGGATAAGCTGGAGGCCGTCTCATGAGAAAAGACCGTCTCTATATCGCATTGCTCTTATTCTCGGTGGCTGTGTATGCCGCCTCTGAGATCCTGAAGCCAAAACCGGTTGATTGGTCGCCCGACTTCACACAATCCGGTTACATTCCTTTTTCCTCTCATATACTGTATGATGAGCTGGGGTCGGTATTCCCTGAAAACCGGATCACAGAGAACAGAACAAACCTCTTTGACCGCTCCGGTTTTCCTCCGGAAACCACTAACTGGATCTTCCTCAATGACGAACTTTCCTTTGATGAGTACGAGACGGAAATACTACTGAACCGGGCTGAGAACGGCGACCACCTTTTTCTTTCGGGTCTGGTTACGGGAGTAATGGGGGATTCCCTCGATCTGAATTATGAGTTCTTTTACAGCTTTTTTGACAGTACAGCCACCAAAGACACCCTTCGTTTGAACCTGAACAGGACTGCGTTCCAGCCCGGGGAGGGATGGGGCATCAATGCCCGGGGCAGCTTTTATCACATCACTTCCTACGACAGCAGCCGAACCGAGGTACTGGGTACCATTGAAGGCCAGCTTGTGAACTTCATTGTTACCGACCGGGGTAAGGGGAAGATCTACGTGAACAGCACTCCCTACCTGTTCACCAATTACTACCTCAGGAATCCGGAAAGTGCCACCTATACTTTTGCGGCCCTTTCTCACCTTCCCGAACGAAGTACGGTCTGGGACGAGTATTACAAAGCCGGGCGCAGCGGTATGGATACCCCGATGTATGTGATCCTGAATACCGAAGCACTCAAGTACGCCTGGTATACCGCCATCCTGGGAGTATTTCTGTTCATGATATTCAAAGCCAAAAGGAAGCAGCGGGTGATACCGGTGATCAGTCCCCCAGAAAATTCCAGCCTGACCTTTGCCCGCACCATTGCCCGTCTGTATCAGGAGCAGGGCAACCATAAAGAGATCCTTCAGAAAAAGATCCGTTTCTTTTATGAGTATATTAAACACAATCTTCGGCTCGATATCACCGAAATTGACGAAGGTTTTAAACGGGATCTCGCAAACAGGTCGGGCGTGAACGTAAAGGAGGTATTCCGGCTGTTTGACCTGCTGGATCTGGTGGAAAAAAGTCCGGCTGTCTCCGACAAGGAACTTAAAATGGTAACCGATCAGATCGATCAATTTTATAAAAATACCCAGCGATGAGTGAACAAGAACCCAAGCAAACAGAAACAAGCCAGCCCAAAGAAAACGAGCTGAGTTTTGAATCCAGAACCGACCTGTCGGGCGTTAAAAAGCTCGTGGAAGATATCCGCGGGGAGATCGGAAAGATCATTGTAGGCCAGCAAACTATGGTGGATCTGCTGATCACCGCTCTTCTTGCCGATGGCCACGTCCTCATTGAAGGCGTACCCGGCGTGGCCAAGACTCTGACCACCAAACTGCTTGCTCAGGTCATTGACGTCGAGTTCTCCCGCATACAGTTTACACCCGACCTGATGCCCGCCGATGTGATCGGAACTTCCATCTTTAATCCCAAAACCACCGATTTCGAATTCAAGAAGGGGCCGGTATTTGCCAACCTGATCCTGATCGACGAGATCAACCGCTCACCGGCTAAAACCCAGGCCGCCTTGTTTGAGGCCATGGAGGAACGCCAGGTCTCGGTAGACGGCATCACGCATCGCATGCTCCCACCCTTCATGGTAGTGGCCACACAAAACCCTATTGAACATGAAGGCACCTATCGCCTGCCGGAAGCCCAGCTGGACCGTTTCCTTTTTAAGATCGACGTGGCTTATCCCTCACTGGATGAAGAGATCGATATTCTTAAAGGGAGCTACGAGCGGGGCAATGTACTGGACCTGAGCGTGCTCAATAAAGTTGCCAGCACCAAGGATATCATGGAGCAGAGAAAGGTGATCAATCAAGTTCATGTAGAGCCGATCCTGATGAAATACATCGCGGAGATTGTCCAGCGCACCCGCAACTCCAGCTCTATTTCCGTTGGAGCGTCGCCCCGGGCTTCGGTCTTCGTGATGAGAGCCGCCCAGGCGTGGGCTGCCATACGGGGCAGAGACTTCATTACGCCGGAAGATGTGAAGGCGATCATCACCCCGGTACTCCGCCACCGCATTATGCTGACTCCGGAAAAGGAGATGGAAGGCATCAGTCCCGATAAAGTGATTAGTGTGACTCTGGAAAAAGTCGAGGTGCCAAGATAAGACGCTTTTTTGCTCAAATATTTCTCACGGACAGATTCTTCTGGGCGATATTCGGCTGCAGTGCGCTCTTCCTGTTCAGCTATTTCATCCCTGCCCTGTTTCCTGTCGCTCAGCTGTGCCTGATAGCCACCGGTGTGCTTACGGTGCTGGATCTCCTGCTGCTGTTCGCTACCCGCGATCCGGTATCCGGAAAACGCACGGCTGGAAAACGGTTTTCCAATGGTGATGATAATCCGGTGTGGCTGCATATAGAAAGTCGTTATCCGTTTAAAACCCGGGTCACGATCATTGACGAAATCCCGCATCAGTTTCAGGTACGGGATTTTAAACTGGAACTGGATCTTGAAGAGGGGGAATCCGAATCTGTCAGCTATGAGCTCCGCCCTGTTGAGCGGGGAGAATATGAGTTTGGTAATATTCATGTATATGCTGCCACCAGGATCGGGCTGATCAGCCGCAGAACCACTATCGCTCAGCCGGAGTCGGTTCCGGTCTATCCCTCCTTTATCCAGATGAGAAAGTTTGAAATGTATGCCATGTCGAACCGGCTCACGGATATCGGGGTCAAGAAAATCCGGAGGTTGGGTCATACGATGGAGTTTGACCGCATTAAGGAATATGTACGGGGAGATGACGTACGCTCCATCAACTGGAAGGCAACGGCACGTTCCAACGAGCTGATGGTGAACCAGTACCAGGATGAGCGATCTCAGCAGGTCATCAATGTGATTGATATGGGAAGGGTGATGAAGATGCCTTTTGACGGATTACAGCTGCTGGAGTACGCGATCAACACCAGTCTGGTGATCTCCAATATCGCGTTGCTGAAAGAAGATAAAGCGGGACTTATCACTTTCACGAATAAGGATACGGTAGTCGTTAAACCCGAAAAGCGCAAAACACATATTCGCCGTATTCAGGAAGCGCTCTACAACCTGGATACCAATTTCCTGGAATCCAATTATCAGCGGATGCTGGTGAGCCTGAAGCAGCACCTGAATCAGCGAAGCCTGGTTCTCCTGTACACCAATTTTGAAACGCTTTCATCCATGGAGCGGCAGCTGCCCTATCTGCAGCGCATTGCCAAAGACCACCTGCTGGTGGTGATCTTCTTCCAAAACACTGAAATGGACCAGTTGCTCCGTGCCGAATCCCGTTCCATCGGCGATATCTACACCAAGACGGTTGCGGAGAAATTTCACTACGAGAAGAAGCAGATCGTCCGGGCTTTGAACCAGCGGGGCATACACACTATTCTCACCCCTCCCAAAGAATTATCGGTGAACGCCATCAACAAGTACCTGGAGATGAAAGCCCGGGGATTGATCTGAAGTTGCATGAGAAGGTTTATTTCCGTTTATTAGACCTTTAAAATACAGTGTCTTATGAAAAAATTTATTCTGCTTCCCCTCGCATTCGCCTTCATTCTGTCAGTTCTCAACACCGGGTCCTTGCACGCTCAGTTTCAACAGAACTACCTGGATCATATTTATTTTGATGCTGCGGATGCAGATTTGACACAGTTTGATCTGAAAGCCATCAGTATGGGTAACCTGCAGTTTTCAACGCGCAATGCGCAGTTGGACCTCTTCAGAAATCCTGCCTCCTTTTATAACTCCACTCGAACTCAGCTCTTCAGCTCGCCTTCCATTCAGTTTGCAGCGGTTAATGGAACCGAGCTAAGAACTTATGATCCGACTTTCCTGACCAGTGGCTCCAGCAACTGGGCCCCTTCCTTTGATGTTTCGGTACATGAAGAACTCATTGACTATGAAGTTCCTGTCGGTGGTATTTACCGGATGAACAACCTGTATGTCGCAGGCTCGTTCAAACTATTTCGGACCTCACGGGATAACAATGCGGTAGTCCTGAATAACACTTCAAACAGCTCTTTTGATTATACTCAATCTGCTAAAGGAAATGAGTTTTTTGCAGCGATTGGTTACCGTTTAGATAACAATTGGAGCGTGGGCTTCTCCTTCAGAAATTTTATTAACCAGCAGGATGAAGTCTATACTGACAACAATGCTACCAACCCATATCAGGATCTGAGTACTCATCAGTACGATCAACAGGTTTACACGCTTGGGTTCAATTTTGAGCGCGAAACATTACAGGATCAGTACCGCCTGAAATACTCAACTAATGCTTATGACAGGGAAGGAAGGTATGATGCTCTGAATGCTTCCAGTGCTTATGCTTTTACTTTTAACAGAAAACGATCCTTTTCCTCCTCGGAGTTTCATACTCAGCTGGGCATTCAGTGGAAGGATTATGATTCTTCAGGCTCCAGCTTGTCTTACTTCGTTTCCGATCATTACATTCGATCGTCTTTTGAGGACATGAATGCTCTAATCCTGGATTTTGGCTTTGGTCTTGAAAAGCACTTAGATCGATTTGAACTGTATACCGAATTCGAATACTCGCCTAAGTTTACCCTTCAAGAAGTGAATGGTTTTAGCGAAAATCAGTATAGCCAGCATCAGTTTATCCTCAGAACGGGTTTTGAAACTCCAATATCCCCTGATTTTAAACTCAGAGCCGGAATTGAATTGAATACAGAAAAAGTTTTCTACCGGTCTTCCGTACTTTATTCCCTGTACTTTCCAAAAACACGGGATCTGCACCTCATTGATTTGAGCACTTCCCAGAAAGAGACAGTGCAGGATCACCTTATTCAACCGGTCTTTACCGCCGGAATTGAAAAGCAGTTCAGTAAGCTCAGTCTCACTTACATGATCCGTTACGGTACAAGCAGCAGAACGTACCGCATCCCGGACGACTCCTCCAGGATTCTGAACAATCCTTTTTCTACCCGACTGATGATCAGTTACCCTTTTTAAAGACAGGAAGTAAGTTAGATCGCCGGAAACCGCTCCGGCTCGCATTCCCGCATGATAGCATAGGCAGCTTCGAAGATGTCCTCTGCATTCGGTTTGGAGAAATAATCCCCATCTGAAGCGTAGGCCGGACGATGGGCTTTGGCTGTCAGGGCCTCAGGTTTTGAATCCAGATAACGGTATCCTCCCTGCTCTTCCAGCACGTGCTGCATAATGTAAGCGGAAGCACCGCCCGGCACGTCCTCATCCACGATAAGCAAACGATTGGTCTTCTTGAGAGACTCGACGATTCGGTGATCAATATCGAACGGGAGTAAGGTACGTACATCAATCAGTTCGACAGAAATACCTGCTTCATCAAAACGATTCAGTAGTCCTTCCACGATGTTGAAGGTGGAGCCGTAAGAAACGATGGTCAGGTCCTCCCCTTCCCTTACGACTTCAGGGATGCCCAGCGGAGTGGTAAATTCGCCCAGATTGGAGGGAAGCTCTTCCTTCAGACGATAGCCATTCAGCGGCTCAATGATGAGCGCCGGGTCATCACCCTGTAGCAGGGTGTTGTAGAAGCCGGCGGCCTCGGTCAGATTTCTCGGCACACATACATGAATTCCACGGATGGAGTTGATGATCATGCCCATGGGGGACCCGGAGTGCCAGATCCCCTCCAGACGATGCCCGCGGGTTCGGACAATCACAGGTGCTGCCTGACCTCCTTTGGTTCGGTAGCGCAGGGTGGCCAGATCATCGCTCATGCCCTGCAAACAGTACAACAGATAATCCAGATACTGGATGTCGGCGATCGGCCGGAGCCCTCTCAGTGCCATCCCGATCCCCTGGCCCAGAATAGTGGCCTCACGAATACCGGTATCGCTCACACGGATTGCTCCGTACTTGTCCTGCATCCCTTCCAGGCCTTTGTTCACATCGCCCAGCTTGCCGGCATCTTCCCCAAACACCAGGGTATTTGGATATTTCTCAAAGATCTTGTCAAAATTATCGCGAAGCACTACACGGCCATCCACTTTTTTGGCTTCCTTATCGTACTTCGGCTTTACTTCTTTCACTTTCATGGGGGAATAGGGAGTCTGGCTGTACAGGTCTGAACTGTATCGCTCTTCATTGACCCTGAGCTCATCCTCCACCCACTGCCGGAGTTCTTCTCTGGCGGAGGAGGACTTCCCGGCGGTAACGTGCAAAGCCGTACGAGCAGCTGCAAAAATATCTTTCCGGATTGCGTTGGGGAACATCTTCAGCTTCTTCAGGGCTTCCCCGACTTTAGCTTCTCCGGTCTCTTCCTCCAGCTTAGTAAGCAGTTCTTCCACATGCGCCTTTTCTTTCTTAATAGGACCCATGTATGCTTCCCAGGCTTGTTGTCTGGCTTCATTAGCCTCATTAAGGGCGGCTTCTTCCAGCTCGTCGAGTTTCTTTTCTGTAGCTATGTTATTGCTAAGTATCCACTTTCGGGTCTGGTTCAGGCAGCAGTACTCGGTTTCAAACCGGAGGCGTTCCTCATCTTTGTACCGCTCGTGAGATCCGGAGGTCGAATGGCCCTGAGGCTGTGTCACTTCCATAACATGCACCAGTACCGGGACGTGCTCTTCCCGGGCGATCTTCTCCGCCTTTTCATAGGTCTCGATGAGTGCAGGATAATCCCACGCTTTCACCGTCAGGATCTCAAATCCGGGAGCATCTTTGGTTCTCTGGAAACCGCTGAGCACTTCGGAGATACTTTCTTTGGTGGTTTGATATTTCTTTTCAACCGAAATGCCGTATCCGTCGTCCCATACCGACATCACCATGGGCACCTGAAGCACCCCGGCTGCATTAATGGTTTCCCAGAACAGGCCCTCGGAAGTACTGGCATCCCCGATGGTACCGAAAGCGATCTCATTCCCGTTGTTGGAAAATTTCTTCCATTCCTTCCCCTTCAGGGCTTTCTCATTCCTATAAACTTTGGAAGCCTGGGCAAGGCCCAGCAAACGTGCCATCTGGCCGGCGGTCGGTGATATGTCGGAAGAGGTGTTTTTGCTCTTGGTCTGATCGATCCATTCTCCGTTTTCATCGATCAGACGTGTTGCGAAGTGAGCGTTCATCTGCCGCCCTGCCGAAAACGGATCGGCTTCCACATCGGGATGCGCATAGAGCTGGGCAAAAAACTGCTGAGGGGTTAACCCGCCAATGGCCAGCATCAAAGTCTGATCCCGGTAGTAGCCTGATCGGAAATCTCCCTCCCGGAATACTTTGGAAAGGGCGATCTGCGGCATTTCTTTTCCATCACCGAATATCCCGAACTTGGCTTTCCCTGACAATACTTCCTTACGGCCTATTAACGACATGTGGCGGCTCAGCCAGCCCAGTTTATAATCCGCTAGTATTTCTTTTTTCTTAGCCGCTGAAAAGGTGCTTTTAGATTTTTTTGTCTTAGTTGCTGCCATTATCCGGGGTTAATTGTTAATGAATGATGGAAAAGAACCTGAAAACAGGCTCAGAATATACAGAAAAGCGCTTTTTTAAAAAAGGCGCCCTGCTTTGTCAACCTCTCTTTAATACAGGCTTAACATTGAGATACGGCGGCTCAGCTACTCAGTGAAACCGCCTTTGGTCATCTTAATGGGATCCAGTGCTTTATCTAGTTCTTCCTCTGAAAGGTCCGTCATTTCTTTGGCCACTTCTTTCAGGGGCCTGCCTTCTGCAAATGCTTTCTTGGCAATCTTTGCCGCCAGGTCATAACCGATGATCGGGTTCAACGCCGTTACCAGGATCGGGTTTCTGCCCACCATATCGGCGATCACATCTTTCTTTACCGTTAATTTTGAAACAGACCGGTCGGCAAGATTTCGGGCTGCATTCCCTAATATCTTGATTGATTCGAGCAGATTGTGCGCCACTACCGGCAGCATCACATTGAGTTCAAAGTTTCCGGCCTGTCCACCTACGGTGATGGCTGCATCATTACCGATCACCTGGGCGCACACCATAGTGAGGGATTCTTCGATCACCGGATTTACTTTTCCCGGCATGATCGATGAGCCCGGCTGTAGTGCCGCCAGCTGTACTTCGCCCAGCCCTCCGTTAGGACCGGAGTTCATCCAGCGCAGGTCGTTACCGATCTTCATCAATCCGACAGCTATCGTCTTCAGCTGACCGCTCAGTTCAACGGGAGCATCCACTGTGGCCTGAGCTTCAAAATGATTGGCCGCTTCTTCAAACCTGAGGCCAGTCAGGTCGGAGACTTTGGCGGCAAACCTCTCCCCGAATTCCGGGTGCGTATTGATACCGGTACCAACCGCGGTTCCACCCTGCGGGAGTTCTCTGATCCGCTCCAACGCAGATTTAATTCGCTCAATGCCCAGCTCAACCTGGCGGGCATAGCCTCCGAATTCCTGTTCGATCGTAACCGGCATGGCATCCATCAGGTGGGTTCGGCCGGTTTTAACCACATCAGCGTACTCTTTACCCTTCTGCAGAAAAGTACGCTGAAGATGCTCAAGCGAAGGTATCAATTCGTGGGTGGCAGAGAGCATGGCGGAAATACGAATGGCGGTTGGTATAACGTCATTCGAGCTCTGCCCGAAGTTCACATGATCGTTGGGGTGGATCGTCTCCTCTGTGCCTTCCTTCAGCTCATTGGCACGATGGGCGATCACCTCATTGGTGTTCATGTTGGAAGAGGTGCCCGAGCCTGTCTGAAAAATATCGACCACAAACTGATCGTCCAGCTTACCCTCAATGATCTCGTCCGCGGCTTTTACAATGGCATCGGCAACCGGGCCCTCAAGGAGGCCAAGATCTTTGTTGACCAGCGCGGCCGATTTTTTAACATATCCCAGCGCCTGAATAAAAGGACGGCTGAATCGTATGCCGCTGATCGGGAAGTTATCATGTGCCCGTTGAGTCTGGGCTCCGTAAAGGGCATCGGCGGGCACTCTTACTTCACCCATAGAGTCTTTTTCAATACGAGTATCGCTCATGCTGTCTGCTTAAATTAAAAATGCCAGACAAGATACGGTTTTTAAAAAAGAGAGGCAGGTCCGGGCAGAAAGTTTACAGGAATTTGCTAGAGCTTCTTTCGGTACATCCGGTAGGTTTTATCCAGCCTGCCGCCAATGCGCTCTGCTACCCGGATCATATTCGTATTACTGCTCAGTACCCAGCTCAGTTCCGAGGTGTATACTTCGTTGGCAAGCCCGTTTTCTATCGCCTTCTGATGCAGCATGGCGTCAATTCCTTTTCCCTGGTGCTCGGGCAGCACTCCCATGAGCGCCGTACGGATACGATCTATTTTCTTCTTGCCAAACAGCATTTTAAAGATCCCGAAAGGAAACAGCTTGCCGTTCATTTCAGCGAATATCTGATTGTAGTCGGGCAGCGCAATGGAAAAGCCCACCGGTTCCCCGTCGATCTCGGCGATATGAGCATACTTGGGATCCAGGATCATCTTGAAGTCCTTGGCCGTTGCTTCCAGCTCCTCTTTGGTGAGAGGTAAGAATCCCCAGTTATCTTTCCAGGCTTCGTTGTAGATATGCCGGACTATTTCCACCTCTTCTTTAATCTTCTTGAGGTTCACCGGCCTTACCTTCAGCCCGGGGTTTCGCTTGTTTACGATGGCGATGGCCCGGTTAATACGATCCATGGACAAGCTGTCCTTATCCACGACATAGGCCAGAAGGTCCATTTCAGGTTCGTATCCGGCTCCCTCTATCAGCTTTTGATAGTAGGGCTTGTTATAAGGCATGAGGATGTAGGGCATCTTATCAAAACCATCAACCAGCAGGCCGATGGTATCCATCATGCCCGGGCTGGCGGGCCCCAGAACATCTTTCATTCCCTTCTCTTTGAGCCAGTCTCCGGCTACTCTGAAGAGCAGGTTGGCTGTTTCCTGATCCTCAATACATTCAAAAAAACCGAAGTGCCCGGTTTTGGTTCCGTGATATTCATTGTACCGGTGATCCACCACGGCTGAGATCCTCCCCGCCATCTTCCCATTGTGTTCAGCAATGAAAAGTGCCATTTCAGCATTGTTGAAGTACGGGTTCTTTTCGGTATCGATGAGCTTTTTAACCTCCATCCTCAGAGGAGGTACCCAGCTTTCCGTTTCGGAATAGTGTTGGTACGGAAAGTCTATAAATCTCTTCCGTTCATCGTCTGTGGTAACGATGGTAACCCCGTTCGTATTCATGTCAGTAAATCCCGATTAGTCTAATGCTGAATGACCGTTATGATCAATGATGCCATGCTTCAACCCAACTTTGCGGAAGGCTTCCAGAATACGATCCAGATGCTCGTTGGTATGGCTGGCCATGTAGCTGGTTCTGAGCAGTGACTGGCCCTGCGGTACAGCGGGCGGAACCACTGCGTTGGCGTAAACGCCTTCTTCAAAGAGGTCTTTCCAGAACCTGAAACAGTCCATCATTTCACCGATCACCACAGGTATGATCGGTGATTCACTCGACCATACATTGAATCCAAGATTCTTAAGCTCTGTTCTCATGTAGAGAGAAATCTCTTCCAGCCGTTCGATTCTCCAGGGTTCTTCCTGCAGAATTTCCAGGGCTTTTAACACCGTAGCTACATTGGCAGGAGGCATGGAAGCGCTGAAGATGTGTGCAGGCGACTGATGCCGTATGAACTCAATAACCTTTTCGCTGCCCACGATGAAGCCCCCCAGAGAGGCAAATGATTTGGAGAACGTACCGCTGATCAGATCTACTTCATCGGTTAGCCCGAACACGGAAGCCGAACCCCGTCCTCCGTCACCTACTACGCCTACTGCATGCGCGTCATCAAGGTAGAGGCGGGCATCATACTCCTTGGCCAGCTGTACCAGTTCAGGAACTTTGGCAAGCGTACCCGACATGGAGAACACTCCGTCAGTGACGATGATCTTGCCTGCGTCGGTGTCTTTTTCCCGTTCCAGCAGCTTCCGGAGCTGATCCATATCGTTATGCTGATAACGAAGCGTTTTGGCATTCGAACATAAGGTCCCTACCACAATACATGCATGATTGTCCCGGTCCGAAAAAATGATGTCGTTGCGGCCGGCGATGGTCTGAATGGTTCCCTCATTGGTCTGGTAACCGGTACTGAAAAGTACACAGCGTTCCTTACCCATGAATTCGGCCAGTTTATCCTCCAGCTCCAGGTGGATATCCAGCGTGCCGTTCAGATAGCGGGAGCCGGTACAACCGGTCCCATATTTATCCAGCGCCGCTTTAGCTGCTTCAATCGTGCGTTTGTCGTTGGTCAGGCCCAGATAGTTATTTGAGCCGGCCATGATTACTTCATGACCTTCGATCTCAACGATAGTACCATCCGTAGCTTCCAGGGGCTTAAAGTAGGGGTAAAGCCCCTGTTCTTTTACTTCATCCGCCTTAGTGAAAGAAAAGGCTTTTTCGAAGATGTCATTTTTGGCTACGTCTGTTTTACTATCGGCCATGTGATGGGTCCTCAAAGATTCTTCTTAAACGTTGAAATATAGCTAGTATTAATTATCTATCAAATTTTGAGAAAGGTGGTGTTAACTGACCTCTGCACTGCTTTTTTCAACAACCTCGGCAAGATACGAAATATATTGCTGAGCCACGTGATTCCAGCTAAAATTTTCAAGTACGTACTCCCGGGCTTTTCTGCTCAAACTCTCCAGTTCCGTGCTGATCACGCTATCTACCTTTGCCGCAAAGCCTTCGCTGTCTTTCACGTCGATCTTGTAACCGTTCATTCCATCTTCGATAACGTCTTTAATACCTTCCAGGTCAGCGGCCACCGCTGGTGTTCCTGCAAGATTGGCTTCCAGCATCACGATTCCGAATCCTTCCATATCGCCGGGAACAGGAATATTGGGCATGATAAAGAGATCAGCCGCTGAATACGCCTGCTTCAATATGCTGTCGGGTTGTTTGCCGGCCAGTATAATCTTGTCCTGCAACGGGGATGCTTGTACCTGTCGGGCCAGGTCTTCATGCTCGGGTCCGTCCCCTATTACCAGGTATACCACATCTGACTGAATTTTCTCCATTACTTCTGCTATAAACCACGCATGTCCCTTCCGTTTTACCTGACGGCCTACGGTAAGCAGCAGTTTCTTATCAGACAGATCCAGTTTGAAGGTCTCTTCGATCGCCTTTCTAGCGGCTTCTTTATCGGGTGACTCCTTGAAATCCGACATATCGAAGCCGTTCGGCAGGGCTACCCCCTTTTCGGGATCCATCCCCCGTTTTATACATTCTTCGCGGGTGGCCCGGGAAACCGAGATCACTCCGTCCAGGGCCTCAAAGACTTTAGGCACGAAGCTCTGATAAATCCCGACCGGCATTTTAACATCCTGCCCGTGATTGATGGTAACCATCGGTACATTCACGCGTTTGCGGGTGAGGGTTGCGAGGCTTGCCGTAACCATGGACGAAAAAAGGATGACATCCGGTTTTAACTCATCGACAATCCGGGGAAGCTTCATGGCCAGTTTCAGTAAAAAGAATACCGTGCGCACCTCAATACCTTTCCATGGAGCATGCTGGATGATGGTTTTGATCTCCACATCATCCAGCGCTTCCAGTTCACTGACCAGCTGCATGCTCACCCGCTGCATACCGCCGATACTTTTAAGCGGGGCTCCTTTTGGGGGGTGAAGATGTGAAATGTAGAGTATTCTCAAGGTTCTAAAAATTCAATTCAGGTTTGGGCTGCTTCAAGGCCTCCCGGTAATTTTCAACCAGTTTCCCGTTGATCGTATCCCATTCATAGTTCAAAGCTAACTCTCTGGACTTTTTTCCCATCTCCTTCATGCGGTTGGGATCTGATGTGATCAATTCCAGCTTCTCGGTAAAATCCCTCACATTTTCTTTCTCCGCCCAGAATCCGTTCTCCCCGTCCACGACCAGTGATTTGCTCCCAATGGCGTCAGCTACAAGACAAGGCAACCCGCTGGCCATGGCTTCCAGGGTTACGTTGCCAAATGTTTCTGTGTGAGAAGGAAAGTTAAACACATCGCTGCTGGCATATGCCCTGGCAAGTTCTTCTCCGGTTATATATCCTGTAAAATGCGCCTCCGGCAGCATTTGCTCGGCTTCTTTTCTAGCAGGGCCTTCCCCAACCACCATAGCCCGTACTTTGGAATTCAGTGCTTGTACCCTTTTTACGCTTTCTATATAGGTCCTTAATTCTTTTTCCCACACCAACCTGGATACAAAACTCACCACGATCTCGTCATCCTTAAAGCCGACAGACCTGCGGAATTCCATATCCCTCTTGTCCGGGTTAAAGAGATCGGTATTTACTCCCCTTGCCCATATCTTCATCCCTTTATTAATGCCCTCTTTGGCTAATTCATCGATCATCGACTGGCTGGGTACATAAACGTGAGTGCACTGATCATAAAACCAGTTGAGGTATCTCCATGCCAGGAATTCGACGGGCTCCAGTCCGTAGTATTTAAAATAACTGGTAAAGTGGGTATGGTAGGAGGCCACCAGCTGAACCCTGTTAGCCTGCGCCCATTTGATCGCGTGATATCCCAATGCATCCGGTGTTGCCACATGAACCAGGGTGGGGGCAAATTCCTCGAGCCGTTCCTGAACATGAGATGGAAAGGTGGTCGTCAGCCGATATTCATCTCTCCCGGGCACCAACATGGGGATGGACGGGGTTCCGACCATCTCTCCAACGTGTTCGAAGGCTGGTTTTTTTACACCCGGGGCGAATACCAACACAGGTATATCTTGCTCAAGCAAATACTTGACCAATCGATTCAGTGTCAATGCGGCACCATCCCGCATGTAATTATAGTTTCCGGCAAATAAGGCGACTCTGAGTTCTTCCATAAAAGTTTAAAACCAAACAGCAGATGTGTATCTTACCATTCGATCATCTGTACAACTGTCTCTTAGAATTTAACCGCCGAATATACACAATAAATGAAAGCCTTTGTAACCGGAGGAACCGGTTTTGTTGGAAGTCACCTGGTGGATGCCCTCATCTCCAGCCCCGACTATAATGAAGTCCGCTGCCTGGTCAGATCATCCGATAAATGGCTGGAAGGAAAACCCTTCACCAGAGTGAAAGGAGATCTGCACGATATCCAGGTAATAGCCAAGGCCCTCGAAGGGGTGGATGTGGTTTTTCATGTGGCAGGAGTGGTTCGGGCCCGGTCTCAAAAAGAATTTAACCGGGCAAATGTGGAAGCCACCGAAAACCTGCTTCGAATTGCCCAGAAGAAGGGCGTAACAAATATGATTATGCTTTCCTCACTGGCGGGTGCAGGGCCGAGTTTTGGTGAACCTTTGGACGAGGAAGACGAGCTTCATCCCATCAGCATGTACGGAGAGTCTAAGAAAGCCATGGAAGAAGTGATTCATAAGGCCGCTGGCAAAAATGACAGCATCAAGATCATTCGTCCCCCGGCGGTATATGGGCCGCGAGAAGCAGATATCTACACATTCTTCAAAACCTTCTCCAAGGGGATCTGCCCGATTGTCGGAGACGGGAACCATCCCAGGCTTTCTATGGTGTATGTAACAGACCTGGTGGATGGCATTCTCAAAGCATCTGAAAAAAAGGATCCCGGAGTGCATACTTACTTTATCAGCGGGCCGCAGGATTACTCCTGGAATCAAATTCGTTCCGTCACTGAAATAGTGATGGGTAAAAAGGCCCTGCCCGTCCGGATCAAGCCGAACTGGGTGAAAAAGATCGCGGGCGTGGTTGAAAGCACTGCATCATTATTCGGGAAGTATCCCGTTGTTAACCGCGAAAAAGCTAACGAAATGATCATGGAGTGGACCTGTTCCTCTCAGAAAGCACGAAACGAACTGGGTTATTCCCCTACGGTGAGCTTGCAGGAAGGGATCTCCAGAACCATCCATTGGTATAAAAAACATAATTGGTTGTAAATTTTATGACGGCAAAGCGAACCTTTTTATCTGCCCTGTTTCTCTTTACTCTCTCGGTGTACTCCTTTGGACAGGAGTCGCTGGTTCAGGATTACTCCCGGCTGATGGAGATTCCTGAAATCAAAGCCATACAGGCTTCAGAAACACACCTCTATGTTCTTTCGGAAAGGGAGGGCATGGTTGTGTTCCGCAGTTATACTGATTCACTGCAATGGCTGTACACTTCTTCAGGCATGCAAAAAAGGGGAAACACCATTTCAGCTGATGTCCGCTTCGCCTATCTCTTTGGTGATACCCGCCGGCTAACGGTGCTCGAACCCACCTCTGTGCTGGGAGTCTATTCCTCCACGCTCTTACCCGTACAGCCACTGGCTGCGGTGAGGCTGGAGAACCAGCTGTATCTAGCGCTTGGTGAGATGGGGCTGGGAACCGTATCGCTCAGTTCACCTGAAACCGTTGACAGCGACATTGAGATCGTGGGAGCCGGTGACATCGGCTCATCGGGAGTGATCGACCTGGTCGCTTCCCCTGTAAGTAACCAACTTTTTGCGCTTACCGACCAGTCGAGGCTCATTATATTCCGGCTGGCCGGCGACCAGTTGCAGCACTCCTCGACCATTTCTTTGAATGTACCCCTGAAAAAGCTTTTTATTGACGGAGAACGAATCTGGGGAAGCACGGAAACCGGTGACATATATCAGATAACAGGCAACGGGCTGGGGCGCAAAATCGGAAAGGTGGACGAAGTGGCCTCTACCGTCCTGCGCTGGAAGGACCATACCTTCGTCAGGTCCGGTAGTGGCCGGGTGTGGGTAGCAGAGAACCGTGAAGAGCTGACTCTCTGGAAATCGGACAGCCAGGCGGGAAACTATATAGCCAAAAGTACTGATCATCTGTGGATCTCCGAATACGACAAGCTGTCCGGGATAAAGATTGCGCAGGCACAGGACAGCCCCTCATCCTCCCGCTCGGGCGTGCTTTCCGTCAAACCTATCCCGAACAAGATCCTTACTTATCCGAACCCTCTCCTGTTGGCCCTTGAGCTTGAAAATCCTTTCCCTCCGGAGGAAGTTGAATTCAGTTACCGGGGGAATGTGAGTAACGCAACCATCCAAAAGCAGGGTTTCGTGTGGAGGCCCACGCCGAATCAGCTGGGTATGAACTGGTTTACCATCATCGCTACCAGTTCTGACGGGCAGGTGGACAGCACCCGCTTTACCGTAGATGTACGATCCTTCAATACCCCTCCCCGCTTTAGTCCGGTTCGGGGTTCCACCATCGCCGTGGAAGAGGAATACCAGCTTCAGTTCAAAGCCATTGATCCTGAAGACCCGACAAGTACTCTGATCCGGTATCTGGGGGTTGATCTGCCTGAAGGCGCCACAGTGGATGAAGACACCGGTTTATTTACCTGGACACCCAGCATCCGTCAGGTGGGTGAAACAACCTTTAAAATTATAGCAACCGATCAGCTGGGCGCGGCCAGTTCCATCGAGGTTACCCTCAACGTACTGGATATCCGGCGGGGAGAGGGCGAATAGATTTGGCTGCACTTACTCCCGAAGAGTTCACCCGCAGCCTGCTTCAGTGGTACCGGGATCATAAAAGAGAGATGCCCTGGAGAGGATCGAAGGACCCCTACCGGATATGGATCTCGGAGATTATGCTTCAGCAAACCCGTGTGGACCAGGCCCGGCCCTATTTCGAACGCTTTATGTCGCGCTTCCCCACGGTCTATGACCTGGCTAAAGCTTCACAACAGGAAGTACTCAAAGCCTGGGAAGGACTGGGGTATTACAGCCGGGCACGAAATCTTCATGCGGCATCCAGGACCATCGTCAGTGACTATGACGGCAGGCTTCCCGAGAGCTATGATGAGATTATTAAGCTGAAGGGCATTGGCCCTTATACCGCCGCGGCCATTACCAGTATCGCGTTTAATAAGCCTAACGCCGTTGTGGATGGAAATGTGATCCGGGTGATAACCCGCTATTACGGAATTGAAGAGGACGTCCGGAGTTCAAAGACCCGAAGGAAGGTTCAGGAACATGTGGATGAACTGATTTCCGAAGAACATCCTGCGGATTTCAACCAGGCGCTGATGGAACTGGGATCTCTGGTCTGCAAGCCATCGAATCCCGAATGTGATACCTGTCCCGTTCAGACGGGATGTATCGCCTTAAAGACGGCCAAAACCGATTCCATTCCCTATAAATCACCCGCCAAGAAAAAACCTCATAAGCACATCGGGGTCGGGATCATAGAGCGGAATGAAGACGAAGTTCTCATCGCACTCCGCCCCGATGACGTAATGCTTGGCGGGCTTTGGGAATTTCCCGGAGGCAAGCAGGAAGAAGGCGAAAGTATCCGGGAAACCATCGAACGGGAACTGAAGGAAGAGCTCGGGGTGAAGGTGCATGCCTACAAAGCATTCATGAGCCTGAAGCATACCTATTCTCATTTCTCTATCACTTTGCATGCGTATTTATGTAAACTTGTAGAAGGGAATCCGAAACCTAAATCCAGCCAGGAGATTCGTTGGGTAAAGAAGAGCGAACTGGAGCAATACCCTTTTCCGAAAGCCAATAAGCAGCTTACCGAACGGTTAATGGAGAAGGGACAGTGATAGCATAATCTCATTAACTCTCGCTGCGGAGATCCTCCTCCGTAATGCAGTGTAGGAAGCTCCAGCTTCCAGGGGAGCAGGAGCCTTCTTTTTAACAATCAGACTTGATTCAGTATCGCCACAACAGAACATTCATTACAGCCATATACTTTTGGCTTGACCCAAAAGTATCAAAAGGTCAAGACGCTGAAAGATTTTCTCTATAGGAAACTCCTCGGATTCCTATCTTAGGGCATATGCCCCCCAAAAAACTCAAAACCCTCTCCAAAAAGAAACTCCTGAGACTCAAACCTTTAATGGATGAGCTGGTTCAGGAAATCGAAGTCCCCTCCTACATTGACGACGACCCGGTACAGTTCATGCACGCCTTTCAGGACAAGAACGATATGGAGCTGGCCGGTTTTTTCGCGGCCATCATGGCCTGGGGCCGGCGGGATATCGTGATCGCCAAAGTGGATGACCTGCTAAAACGCATGGAATATCGTCCCGCAGAGTTCATCGGTAACTTCACAGAATCGGATGCACCCCGGCTGGAGGACTTCAGGCATCGCACCTTCAAACCCGTCGATATCTACTGGATCATCCGGACCCTTCAAAGCATCCTTCACAAGCATAGTACCTTTGAAGCCTTCTGGTCTCTCTGCCAGCAGGAAGCGGTTGATCAGGACCGGGAACTGCTGACCATTTTCAATGAACAGTTCTTTGCCATCCATCCCGAGATCCCTCAGCGCACACATAAACATATTTCCAATCCGGAAAAGAACAGTTCCTGCAAACGCCTGTACATGTATCTGCGGTGGTGCATCCGGAAAAGCTGCGTGGATCCCGGAACGATGGACTTTATCAGTCCGGCTGAGCTCAGGATTCCGCTGGATGTACATGTGGCCCGGCAGGCGCGCCGCCTGGGCTTGCTATCCCGGCGTCAGAACGACTGGAAATCCGTCCTCGAACTCAATGACCGGATGAAGATCCTGGATCCTGAGGATCCCGCAAAATATGATTTCGCCCTGTTCGGCCTGGGCGTGCTCAACTATGACCTGGAGCAAGAGTTCCTCGTTAATACACTGGATAAGTGATTCTGAAGGTACTTACGAAGGATCTTTCGGGGTTATAGAAAAGAGTAAAAAAT
The DNA here is from genome assembly GCA_965267385.1 of Balneola sp. GTDB lineage: Bacteria > Bacteroidota > Rhodothermia > Balneolales > Balneolaceae > Balneola. The sequence continues at coordinate 609,397 of OZ253957.1, read as the reverse complement.
CCTTATATTCGGGGTCCCAATAATGGGAAATAATCAAAAGAAAGGATGTGATATTCAATGCTAGGCGTTGAAGTAAAAGACAACGAAAGTGTTGAACGCGCGATCAACAGGTTTAAAAAACTGGTTACCCGGTCCCGTATTCTGAATGAATACAAAGACCGTCAACAGTACACTAAGCCTTCTGTAGAACGTCGCGAGGCTATGAAAAAAGCCGTTCGCGAGCAGCGTCGCCGTCAACGTGAGAACTACTAGTTCATACTGGTAGGTTGTCATCACAACAGATTGAGCCCTTGGTTTTTAACCGAGGGCTTTTTTTATGGCCTCACTTAGGAAACGAATTCCCTCGGTATTTCGGGAAGCGGGTATTACCGAGTCAGTGAAACCCAGCTTGGCCGCTTCTTTTTTTCGCCGATCGATATGAGGTACACTTCTTAACTCACCCCCAAGGCCTACCTCCCCGATAAAAGCCATGCGCTGACTGATGGGATTGTCGGTAAGGCTTGATATCAGCGCGCAGCACACCCCAAGATCGCCGGCCGGATCATTTAACCGGAAACCGCCGGCAATATTCAGATATACATCGTGATTGGAGAAACCGTAGCCCGCTCTCTTCTCCAGCACGGCCAGCAGCAGCGCAAGCCGGTTGCGGTCAAAACCATTCGCCGTACGTTGTGGTGTGCCATAAGAAGAAGGCGTCACCAGGGCCTGCACTTCGATCAGCAGCGGCCGGGACCCTTCCATGGTGCAGACCACGGCATTGCCGCTCACCCCTTCAGTCTTATCGGAAATGAAAAGCACGGAAGGGTTCGATACTTCAAAAAGCCCGTCCTCTTTCATCTCAAAGACCCCGACTTCCTGCGCCGGGCCGAAACGGTTTTTGAGGCTTCTCAGTAAGCGGAACGTATAGTTTTTATCCCCTTCAAACTGCAACACCGTATCCACCATATGTTCCAGCACCCGGGGTCCGGCAATGTCCCCTTCTTTGGTCACGTGACCAATCACGATGGTCGTAATGTTCTTCTTCTTGGCCAGCTGCTGAAACAGGGCGGCACACTCCTTGACCTGCTGAATGCTGCCGGGCATACTCTGCAGTTCCGTCCGGTAAACGGTTTGAATGGAATCCACGATCAGCAGGTCAGGCATTGTTTTCTGAGCCTCACCCATGATCCTGTCAACCTGTGTTTCATTGTAGATGAACAGCTGTTCGGAGGAGACTCCTAACCGCCGGGCCCTCTGCTTGATCTGCCCGGCCGATTCCTCTCCTGCACAATACAGGATCTTCAGTTTCGGGTTCGCTTTTGCGATCTGAAGCGTCAGTGTGCTTTTCCCCACTCCCGGTTCTCCTCCAATGAGGATATAGGCCCCTGGAAGGAATCCTCCGCCAAGCACCCGGTCAAATTCAGTAATCTTGCTCTGAAATCTGGATTTTTCGGAGGTTTCCACCTCTGAGAGTTTTTTGGGAGCATCACTGCTTTCCAGCCCGCTTATCCTGGCCTTATGTTCGGTTTCCTTCTTTTGTATGGCACGCTCGGTGAAGGTATTCCATTCCCCGCAGTTCGGGCAGCTGCCTAACCATTTCGGAGAACTATGGCCACACTCTGAACATTCAAACTGAATTCTGGCTTTGGGCATCAGCTTTTGTTTTGATTTTCTACTACCGACCGATTGATGTACCATGTGGTAGCCGCCATACCTGCTGCCACGCTGATGTAGTAGCTTATGATTCTCCACAGAAAAACGGCCAGTCCTATAAAGGATTTCCGATCAATGAGGGGGCCCTGAAAAAGCACGAACAATCCCTCTACCCCGCCGCTGCCCCCCGGGGTAGGTACCACCAGAAATGCCAGGTTCATAGCCAGACTCCTCAGTGCCGACAGTACTTCCGGGGCCGGCAACAGGCTCAGGATCACCATTGTGGGCAGCGCGATCCGGCACAGCCACGACATCGTTGAAAAGAAGAAGGCTTTCAGCAGAAAGCTGAGCGGTTTCTTTCGAAGCTGATGAGCATAACCTTCCAGGTTCTCGGCTTCTTCACTGATCTTGTCGTAGTAGCGATTCAGCAGCGGAAGCTTGAACACCGCCTTAACCACTTTCTTTATCGCTGAAGGATTTACCAACACTCCATAGGCGAGTAATCCCGCATAGCTGAGCAGCAGGATATACAAAGTAAGCATGGAGGCCTCGCCAAGCATTCCTATTTCTGTAGGAACTACCTCATAAAAAACTCCGGCTACCAGCAGAATGGGAATGGCTATGGCAAACCATATCTGATCCAGCAGCACTCCGTACAGCACAATGGCGGATGACTCCCCCAGGTTTAACCCTTCTTTGCTCATAGCGTAGGTCGCCATGGGTGCCCCGCCGATGGTAGAGGGTGTGACCGCAGAGGTGAAATCCCAGGCCAGCACAACACGGAACGAAGCCATCCATCCCATCACATTCTCTGATAAGAACTTGATCTTGGCGGCCGAGAACCACACGCGGAGGAAGGATACCACCAGGGCTATTCCCAGTCCCGGAAGACGCTTGGGAGCCAGATGGGTCAATACTCCCGGGGTATAGGTATACCAGATTACCCCGGCCATGGTAAGCACACTCAGGCTTATGGATATAACCAGGTATTTCTTTGAAATAAAGTTCCTGGGCTCACCGGTATGTGATGTAACAATATTACTCAAGCGTTTTCAACTGGGTGACCAACATTTTGGCACAAGTATAAAAAAAAGCCCCGCGGGAAACCGCAAGGCCTGAATTTTATTTAAATAACCGATCAGGCTACCGTAATGTCATCATCCAGGTACACATCCTGAATCATGTTCAGTAGCTGTATACCCTCTTTGAGAGGTCGCTGGAATGCTTTACGGCCACTAATGAGCCCCATTCCTCCCGCTCTCTTGTTGATAACCGCCGTTTTAACCGCGTCGGCAAAGTCGTTGTCACCGGAAGCACCGCCTGAGTTGATGAGTCCGGCCTTGCCCATAAAGCAATTCGCCACCTGATAACGAGTGAGATCGATCGGGTGATCACTGGTAAGTTCGCTGTAAATTCGCTCATCCAGTTTACCGTAGCTGGAATCTCCCGCGTTCAGCGCTTTGTACCCGCCATTATTGGTCGGCTGTTTTTGCTTGATGATATCGGCGCCAAGCGTGGTTCCGATGTGGTTGGCCTGACCCGTAAGATCCGCTGATGTATGGTAATCCACACCATCCACTTTAAAGGCGCTGTTTCGGGTGTAGCACCACAAAATGGTTGCCATTCCCAGCTCATGGGCATAAGCAAACGCCTGAGCCACTTCCTGTATCTGTCGGTTCGATTCTTCAGAACCGAAGTAGATGGTTGCTCCTACCGCGGCCGCACCCATGTCGTAGGCCTGATCGATGGTACCAAACATGATCTGGTCAAAAGTGTTCGGATAGGTCAGCAGTTCGTTGTGGTTGATCTTTACAACAAACGGAATTTTGTGAGCATACTTACGCGACACTGACCGGAGTACCCCGAATGTGGAAGCAACGGCATTACAACCCGCTTCGATAGCCAGCTTAACTATATTCTCAGGATCGAAGTAATCGGGGTTTTTGGCAAAGGAAGCGCCCCCGGAGTGCTCAATACCCTGATCAACCGGAAGGATGGATAAAAAGCCGGTTCCGCCCAAACGACCGGAATCCATCAACCACTGCAGGTTACCTAACACGCGGTTGTTCCGGTCGGAGTGATACCACACATCATCCACATAGGAGGAAGCGGGCAGTGTGAGGCGATCCTTACTGATGGTCTCGCATTTATGATCCAGAAGATAGGAGGCTTCATCCCCCAGAAGTTCTTCAATACTCTTAATACCAAGTGACATATTGTTCCCTTTTAGAATTAGTTAAACGGCCCAAAATATATGGGATAATCCATGAAATGACTAGCTAAAATCCTTGTCAGAGGAATCCTCCGCTTCATTCCTCCGGATAAATCTTTATCTTTGACGAAAGAAAAAATCACTATGAAAATCGGCGAAGTCAGCTTACCGGAAAAACCGCTTTTCCTCGCTCCCATGGAAGACGTTACGGACTCACCCTTCCGGCAGATCTGCAGGAACAAGGGAGCGGATATTGTATTTACCGAATTCATCAGCTCGGAAGCATTAATTCGTGATTCGGATATTGCGCTGCATAAAATGAGCTTCTCTGAGAGTGAACGCCCCTTTGGTATTCAGATCTTTGGGGGGCGTGAAGAAGCCATGGAGGGTGCCGCCAAGGTAGCAGAAAACAACAATCCCGACGTGGTTGATATCAATTTCGGATGCCCTGTTTATAAAGTAGTAAAGAAAGGTGCCGGTTCTGCCTGCCTCAAAGACCTGGCTATGATGGAACGTATGGCTGGTACTGTTGTGGATGCGGTTAAAACCAAGCCGGTAACCGTAAAGACACGGCTCGGCTGGGATGATGACACCATTCGAATACAGGAAGTAGCACTGATGCTGCAACGGGTCGGGGTACAAGCTCTTACGGTGCATGCGCGTACCCGCCAGCAGAAGTATAAAGGGGACGCTCGGTGGGAGTGGCTTAAGAAACTGCGGGACACCCCCGGTTTGGAAATACCCATCATTGGAAATGGGGATGTAACCTCTCCGGAACTTGCCCGGAAGATGTTTGATGAAACCGGCGTTGACGGCGTCATGATAGGCCGGGGAGCCATCGGCAATCCCTGGATCTTTGAGCGAACCCGCTATTACCTGGAAACCGGAGAACTGCCTCCGGAACCTTCCCTGCAAGAGAAACTGGAAACCTGTGCAAAGCAACTCCGGCTTTCGGTGGAGCATCAGGGTGAACGGTACGGGGTCATCATCATGAAAAAGCACTACGGCCAATACCTGAAAGGCATCCGGAACGGAAAGAAACTGCGCATGGAACTCATGAAGCACGATACCATGGACCCCATTCTGGAGATCCTCCTTAATTTCAAAGAGGTGGAACAGTTTGTGGCTGCCTAGGCCAGGGCGATGCATCTTTTTTACTTTCCCGCCGTACCCCACTCCGGTTTAACAACAAGGAGTCTCATGTTAGCAAGATTAGCACGTGTTTTCAGATCGTTATTCGGAGCCGCTTCCGCGGTCACACCGGTCAAAACAATCACCGGTATCGTAGTAAGCGTCATTATCCCTTACCTGCTGTACGCCTTCCTGGGGGGATTCGGAATAGCCCTTATCATCATCGGAGTCGGGTGGCTGATCTGGTGGTTTGCCCGTAAGGAGAGTTAGGCCGGCCTATTTTAATTTGCAATGGTTGGCTTCCAATATTTTTTCCATCACAAAATAAATAGCTCGAAGGATTAACATGGAGATTTTGGTTTATTTCGTAGAAAGGAACATCATACAGGATACTAGCTTCTAATGTATCCGCTTCATTAAGCATGATACCTCTTCCCATTTCTATAGGCTTATCCAAGTTCTCCGAATCAATCCTGTTCTGATTGATCTTAAAAGTGATTTCTTTTATTGGAATAGCCGGAATGCCCGAACTGCTAATCATAAAACCTCTGCTTGGGTCAAAAAAATGTTCCCCTTCGAAGCTATGTCTGATTTTGATTCCGCTTTGAATCGAATAAGAAGACACCTGAACAGTCCCGCAATCAGTAGCCAGAGAATATACTTTTTTTCCATTAACTGAAAGCTGGCTTGTACTTCCACATCCCAGAAATAAAAGTGCTATAAGCCAGCTTACCCGACTCATAAGTACTCCCGGCCCATAAAGCCTTTCAATACCTCAGGTATCCTGATCTTTCCATTCTCTTCCTGGTAAGCTTCCAGTATGGCAGAAACCACACGTGGCAGGGCAAGTCCTGAGCCGTTTAAGGTATGAGCGATCTCGATATCGTGGTCCCCTTTTCGGTAACGGAGCTGCATCCTTCGAGCCTGAAAACTCTCGAAGTTGGAACAGGAGCTCACTTCCAGCCAGCGCTGCTGCCCCGGACTCCAGACTTCCAGATCGTATTTCTTGCTTTGCGTAAAGCCCATATCCCCGGTACACATCAGTAGGGTTCGGTAGGGTAATTCCAGAGCCTGCAGCAGCCCTTCAGCGTGTTCCCGCAAGCTTTCCAGTTCATCGTAAGATGTTTCAGGCTTTACGATTTTAACTAATTCTACTTTATCAAACTGATGGAGCCGGTTCAATCCTCTCACATCTTTCCCGTAAGAACCCGCCTCTCTTCTCCAGCACGGTGTGTAGCATACATATTTCAGTGGCAGTTCTTTTTCGGGAAGAATTTCGTTCCTGTGGAAATTAGTAACCGGAACTTCTGCGGTCGGTATGGCAAAAAACTCATCCCGGGGAATCACATACATCATATCCTCTTTGTCGGGAATCTGACCGGTTCCTCTGGCTGAGTCTTCATTCACAAAATAGGGTGCCTGTAGCTCGGTATATCCTGCATTAGCAGCTTCATTGATAAAATAATTTATAAGCGCCCGCTGAAGCCGGGCTACCGGACCTACATAGAAAGGAAATCCTGCTCCGGTCACTTTCACCCCTCTTTCAAAATCGACCCATCCGTTCCGCTCCACGATCTCCCAGTGGGGTTTTCTCCACTTCTCCTCACTCGGCTCGCCCCATGTCGCAAATACTTCATTGTCTTCCTCACTGTGTCCCACCGGAACACTGGGGTGTGGCACATTCGGGATCTGATACAGCATCTTTTCCCGCTCTTCGGCCAGAGCCTTCAAATCATCTTCCAGCTGCTTCACTTCTTCCTTCAGCCGGGAAGTTTCGTTAATGATCGCCTGAGCCTCTTCTTTCTTACCCTGCCCCATCAAAGTGCCAATTTGCTTTGCTTTGGTATTACTTTCGGCCCGGATAGTATCCACTTTATGAACCAGTGTTCTCCATTCCTCATCCTTCTGTATGATCCGGTCCACCAGGGAAGCGTCGCTCTCTCCCTTATCAAGCATTCCTTTTTTGACCCGTTCCGTATTCTCTTTGATAAAATGTATGTCGAGCATTCGTCCGTTTATTTTTGATTGAGAGTTCCAAAGATAAGGCTATATCAGTTTTCCATGGCATATTTTTTTAGAGGAAAGCCCGGAACAGCAACACCAGGCATGGAAGCGCTTTTTTGTATTGCCAACCTAAACAAATAAGGTTATCATTGCGCTGACTTATAATTATTTGGGTGTTCCCTTTTTTTTGCATGAGCAATCTACTGGACAATATTGATATTCAGATCCTGAATCACTTACAGGAAAACGGCCGGGCCCAGCGCAATAAGATCGCTGAACTTGTAGGCCTTTCTGTTCCGTCGGTTTCAGAGCGAATGAAAAAACTGGAAGAACGGGGGCTTATCGCCTCTTATAATGCGGTACTGAACAGCAAAGATTTTCACTTTGATATCACCGCTTTCATTTTTGTGCAGGTTGACGGTTCGGAGAACTACCCCAACTTTGTAGAGATGGCTTCTCAGGAACCCGAGATTCTGGAGTGCCACTCCATCACCGGGGATGGCTCTCATTTCATCAAAGTCAGAACCAAGAATACCGTTTCTTTTGAGCGGCTTCTCTCACGGATCCAGTCCTGGCAGGGAGTAAGCAAAACCCGCTCTAACCTTGTGCTTTCCACTTTTAAAGAAACGCGATCTCTGCCAATCGAGCAGGCCACCGAGATCATCAAATAAGCACTGAAAAATTACATTTTAACAATAAGGAGCTTACTTACTAGTTAAGTAATGCTTACTTTACGTCATATTGACAGACAAAAATCAATCAATGGATCGAGAAGTATTTCAGGAACAATTCGGGCTTTTGGGTGAATCCCCGGAGATCAGGCATGTGGTCGATAAGATCATGCAGATCTCTAAAACAGATATTACGGTACTTCTGCAGGGAGAGAGCGGAACCGGTAAAGACGTTACCGCCAGAGCCATTCATGCCACGAGTGAACGGAAACGAAACGATCTTGTGATCGTCAACTGCGGCGCTATCCCGGAGGGCATTATCGAAAGTGAACTCTTTGGCCATGAAAAGGGCGCTTTTACCGGAGCCAATGAATCGAGGCAAGGCTATTTCGAGAAAGCCAACGGAGGCACGATCTTCCTTGATGAGATCGGCGATACTCCCAAGAATGTACAGGTGAAACTACTCCGGGTTCTGGAAAACGGTGAATTCTTCAGAGTCGGATCCAGTAAGGTTCAAACCACAGATGTTCGGATCATCGCTGCCACGAACCGTGATCTCTGGGAAATGGTGAAAGAAGGGACTTTCCGGGAGGACCTGTACTATCGTCTCGATACCGTTCAGATACACCTGCCCTCTCTTCGTGAACGACAGGAAGACATCATCCCGATATTCCGAAAGTTCGTTCAGGAATTTTCAGCCAAATATGATTCCGTTTTCAAGGGTTTTTCTGATGAGGCCCGGGAACTGCTTGTCTCCTACCGATGGCCGGGGAATATCCGGGAGCTTCGAAATGTGGCAGAGCAATTGGTGGTACTGGAAAAATCCCAGTTCATTGATGTGGACCGGCTGAAGAAATACCTGAAGGGCCGCCAGCACGAAGGCTCCGCGGACAACCTTCCCATGGTGTCGCAACAGGAACGATCTAAGAATCCAGGAAACAGTGACTTTGACCGACGGGACCGTGAACTCGTGTACCGCGCCCTCGTTGAGTTGAGAGGCGACATCAGCGATCTTAAAAGCATGTTAGCCAATTTTGTGTATTCCCAGTTCTCTCAGAAAGACATGAAGGCTCTCCCTCCGGCCGTTCAGAGCCAGTTCAACAACCCCGGCTCTGAAGTAAAGGTAAACCTGAGCGATCAGGGCAATCTGGGTGTGCAATCCGTGCCCGCCCAGCAAAACGGGGATGAGCAGGAAGTACCGGAAAGTGAAGAGTCCGCAATACTTAAATTTTTTGGCGGAGACGACATTCCATCGATAGAAGCTACCGAGCAATTCCTGATCAAGCAGGCACTGGAAAAGTATGACGGTAACCGCCGTAAAGCCTCGGAAGCACTGGGTATCAGTGAGCGAACGCTTTACCGAAAACTGGATCAGTATGGCCTTGCGTAAACTTTTTCTCCTGCTGTTGATCCCCATGGCCTTGCTTACCGGAAGCTGCTTCAGGTACAGCTTCACCGGCAGTTCTATACCCCCGGGTGTTAACACCATCTACATTCCCTTTTTTCCGGACCGGTCGAACAGCGGACTGGGCGACCTCAGTGACCGCCTGAATACTGCCTTAGTTGAACGATTCATCAATCAAAGCCGGCTGCGCCTGGCCCGTAATGAAGATGAAGCTGATGCGATACTCGACGGATCCATCACTTCCTACAGTAACCGTCCTTTCAGCATTACCGGGGAAGAACAAGCCAACCAGAACCAGGTGAGTATCACGGTCTCTGCTACTTTTCTATATACGGACAAAGACCAACCGGAATGGGATAAGCCTTTCAGCGGCAACTTCACCTTTGACCCGACTGAAGACCCCATAGAGGGAGAACGGGAAGCGGCCAATGAAGCCCTGGAGCAGATCGCCAATAATATGTTCAATGAAGCGGTCAGTAACTGGTAAATCCTTTTGAATCTATCCCTGTGGCAGTGTATTATTGCTGCACTGAATGACCATGGACCAGCTTCCCTTTAACATACCGCAATCTCTGAGTTCTTATGCCGAGCGCTTTGATGAAGAGCCGGACTTGGCCATCAAAAAACTTAAGAAGCATCTGAAAAAGCGTGGGCCTGACTCTGTCGGGCATTTCCTCCTGGCGTGGTTCTATCATCTGAAAGGTGAGAATAAACTGGCGATACGTGAAGCTTTGAAAGCCAGGACCTATGCTCCCGGCAGCCCGCTGATGAAGCACCTGCACTATTTTCTGGTTCATCCCGAACTTTTCGATGCCGCCGTACCGAACCAGAGCTACTCCTCCACCCGGCAGCTTCTTCAGTCAAACCGCAGCTCTCCGGTACTGGACCTGGATCGCCTGATCGCCATGCTGGAAGAAGTGGAGTCCCGCCGGATCCGCATCCCCGCCGAGGGTGAACCCTACGACGACAGTGACCTGGGCAAAGAGGCGGAAGATGTGGACGGGATCGTCTCTGAAACCCTTGCCCGCATTCATATCAAACAGGGCAACAAAAGTGAGGCTATCCGGATGTTTGAGCAGCTTATCGACCAGAACAGTGACAAAGCGGACTACTATAAGGAAGAGATTTCCAAACTGAGTTAGGGCCTTACAAAAGGATTGTTGGCCTTTTCATGCCCAATGGTGGTGGCAGGTCCGTGCCCCGGGTACACCACGGTTTCGTCAGGCAGGGTATAGAGCTGCTCCCTTATGGACTGTTCAAGAAGCTCAAAATCTCCTTTGTAGAGATCCGTCCGGCCGATACTTTCCCGGAATAGTGCATCGCCCGCGATCAGAATCTGTTCCTCTTCAAAATACAGGGAGGTATGATCAGGAGAGTGGCCGGGAGTGTACAGACAGTTAAATGTAAACCTGCCGAGCTGCTTCGTTCCGCCTGAGGGAAGAGGCTCCGGTGTGAATGAAAAACCAACCTGGTTCAGTCCGAACATCGTGGCCTGGCTCCCGAAATTCTCCCATAGAAAAAGGTCCTCGGTATTGAGGTAGGTCTCAGTATCAAAATCTTTAAGAACCCTCTGAAGGCCCAGCACATGGTCCACGTGGGCATGAGTGAGAACAATGGCTGTAAGGTCCGCGCCTGTTTCCTTCAGCTTGGTTCTGAAGGTTTGAAACTCAGACTCATTTGAGAAGCCCGGATCCACCAGTATTGCCTCTCCGCCCTGGAGGAGCAGATACGTGTTTTCCAGAAACGGCCCGACTTCAAATACTTTGATCTCCATAGTGCACTGCATAAAAAAAGGATGCGTCCCGGTGGGAGCACCCTTTTTCAAATTCTTGATAAAGTAAAATTACTTCTTTTTGTCGTACATACGCTTGAAGCGATCGATACGACCGGCTTTTGACGTAAACGAATTACTTCGGGTGTAAAAAGGATGATTTTTGGAATCTACCTCACTTTTGTAAACACCGTCTTTGGTAGACATTGTGCTACGGGTTTTGATTTCTGTCCCGTCACTCAACACTACGGTAATTTCTTTGTAATCAGGATGAATTCCTTTTTTCATAATCTTGCTCGTGTTCAGTTTTTTCGAAAGGCTTTAAATATAAGACTATCTGTATCTGAATTCAATGCAATTTATAGATCAAATTCCGAGAAGTCGTCCTCATCGCCGTTTCCGATCGAAGAGAACATAGATCCCAGCATATCGGAATACAAAGTTTCATCATCCAGATCCTGCTTACTGAGCATGGAATTCTGATGCAGCCCCTCCAGAACGAGGTCCATCCAGCAGTACAGGTCTTTTTTGTCCAGGTTCTTTACATGATCCTTCACCAGCTTTTGAAGTCCTTCCACGGAATTCAGCTGCTTCTCATACTCTTTGGTGGAAAGTGTATCCGGAAGATTCACCTCATTTCCTTTGGCGAACCAGTCGGTCAGCGTTTTATACGAGGATTTATCCTCTTCTTTTTTGCTCTGCGGATCCGGAAAATGATGTTTGAATGTCTTGTTGATCGCTTTGCCCACGATATGCTTGGCTACATTGATGGCCCCTTCCTGTTCGCCCTCATAGACCAGCTCCAGTTTTCCGGTTAAGGCCGGAACCATATGATAGATGTCGGCGATCCGCACTACCGCTTCCTTTTCCCCCTTCAGGATCGCCCTCCGTTCCGCTGACGATACCACCTGCTCCATCGCGGTGATGGTCATGCGTGTCGATACACCGCTCTTCTGATCGATATATTCCGACTCCCTGGCTTCAAAGGCCGTACGTTCCAGTATTTCCCGGTACACGTCGGGAATATGAACGGGGATATCGCTTTCTCTTTCCTGCCAGGCCTCCTGTTTTGTAATTCGGATGCCCACTTCGATGTCTTTCGGATAATGGGTGATGATCTGAGAGTCGATGCGGTCTTTCAGCGGGGTAATGATGTTTCCGCGGTTGGTATAATCTTCCGGGTTGGCGGAGAAAGCCATGGCTACGTCAATCGGTATCCTTACATTAAAGCCCCGTATCTGGATATCTCTTTCCTGCATGATATTCAGCAAGGCCACCTGGATACGCGGCTGCAGATCAGGGAGTTCATTAATCACAAAGATACCCCGGTTCGTGCGTGGTATCAGTCCGAAGTTGATCACATTTTCATCTGCCAGATTCAGCTTTTCGGATGCCGCCTTTATGGGATCAATATCCCCGATCAGGTCGGCAACGGTGGTGTCCGGTGTGGCAAGTTTTTCCCCGTACCTGTAGGAACGGTGCAGCCACTCTACCGGGGTATCATCTCCTTTCTCCTTGATCAATTCGCGGGCATAGCGGGACAGCGGGTTCAAAGGATCGTCATTGATTTCGGACCCTTGCACGATCGGGATGTATTCATCCAGAAAATGAACCAGGTTGCGAAGGATACGGGTCTTTGCCTGGCCCCTTAAGCCCAGTAATATCATGTCATGATGGGAAAGGATGGCGTGCTGGATCTGAGGCAGCACGGTCTTGTCGTAACCCAGTATTCCTTCAAACAGCGGCTCGCCTTTCCTTATTCGCGCAATTAAGTTGCTCCTCAACTCTTCTTTAACCGATCGCGATTCCCATCCGCTGTCCTTTAACTCACCCAGTGTGAAAACCTTCTTGTGCAGATCACTCATTTCTTTCCTTGTTTTACCACGAGAACCGAGATGAGCCGGTCTTCATTCACTAACCGGTCAAATTAATTTACCGCCTCTGTTAAGGCCCGTGCTTTGATCAGTGTTTCTTCCCATTCCTGTTCCGGGTCGGAATCGCTGGTTATCGCTCCCCCCACCGGATACACCAGTTTATCTGACTGAATGATAGCAGACCGGATTACCACGTTGAAATCAAAATCTCCCTCCGGATTCAGGTAGCCAATTGCGCCGGAATAGATACCTCTTTTGTAATTTTCCAGTTCTTCGATCGCTTTCATAGCGGCGATCTTCGGGGCTCCGGTCATGGAACCCATCGGGAAGCAGGCCTTAATGATATCTACCGAATGCATCGTTAGGTCCACCTTACATTCCACCGTAGAGACCATCTGGTGAACCGTCTGAAAGGTCTGTATCTCAAACAGGTTATTGACCCGGACGCTACCTTCTTTAGCGATACGGCTCATGTCGTTACGGACCAGATCCACGATCATGAGGTTTTCCGCTTTTTCTTTTTCGGAATGTAAAAGCCGTTCGATCTGCTCCTGCTCATTGTCGGCACTTCTGTCGATCGTGCCTTTGATAGGCTGAGACCAAACCTGACTGCCTTTTCGGGCAATAAATCTTTCCGGAGAGGCCGAACAAACCTCCACCCCTTCTGCCGATATATAGCTTGCAAAGGGTACCGGTCCCGCCTCTTTCATCTTTTGATACAGTGCCCAGCTGTCACCCTCGATACGATATTGTAAAGGATGAGATAAGTTGATCTCGTAATAGTCGCCTTCTCTGATCTGCTGCTGAGCCCGCCTGACTTTCTTCAGGTACTCTTCTTTATCGATCTGAGAAACAAAGCTTAGAGTTAGCTCCGGGGATGAGGGCGGCTTCACATCCGGCATCGTTCCTTTCAGCAGGGTAGTGCTTCCATCGGATCCTATTTCGGCCAGAAAAGACGGAACAAAAAAATAAAGATCGGCAGTATCGGTCAGGGGTTCATTTCCGGACTCTAACGCTTCCAGGTCATTTTTAAGGTCATAGCTTAAAAATCCGAAGACCCAGTCCCGGTGCCGGTCCACAAAAGCTTTTAATGCCACCCAGGGGTTGTGTTCCTGCCGGACCACCTCTGCTCCGCACTTCAGCTCTACTATTCCATGACCCGCTTTGATCGAATGGAGTGGTTGAGCGGCCAGATAAGACCGTTTACTTGCCGGATGGCCCTCCATTTGTGATTCAAGGAGGATCACCTCCTCTCCCACACTCCGGAAGTGGTTAACCAGCTTTGATATGATCTCATCCTTGCGACTCATTTACCGGCCGATGATACGGCTTATCCGTCATTTATTGCAGGCATTTCTTATTTTCATCCGGAACCCCATTTATCATGATATACGAGCACCTATTAAAACCTTTTCTGTTCAGAAAAGATGCCGAAGAAGCCCACGACCTGGCGCTTTCATTCTCTTCTCTTACTCACCGCTCTCCCTTTCTTCAGGAGCTTGCGCGTCAGATCTACGGTGAGAGTGACCACGGACTCGAACAGGTACTATGGGGCCTCAAATTTCCTAATCCTGTGGGACTGGCTGCCGGTTTCGATAAAAACGGGCTGACACCGCGTGCCATGCAGGCGCTTGGTTTTGGATTTATCGAGATCGGGAGCATTACCGCCCGGCCCTCTGCGGGTAATCCCAGGCCCAGAGCCTTTCGCCTGCCTGACGACCACTCCCTGATCAATCGTATGGGCCTCAACAACGAAGGAGCCGATACGGTAACAGCGCGCCTGAAAGAAACCAACCTTGAGATACCGCTTGGAATCAACATTGCAAAGACCAATGATATGAGCGTTCATGGTGATGCAGCCATCATGGATTATCAATACAGTTACAGCAGAGCCCTGGAGGTCGCCGATTATGTCACCGTCAATATTTCCTGTCCCAACACCGGTGAAGGAAAAACCTTTGAAGATCCCGGGGCACTTCGTGACCTTCTTTCCGCTCTCAACCCTGCGGGACAAGTCACTCCCACCCTGGTCAAGTTCTCTGTTGATACGGACAGAAAAACCTTAGAGAAGCTGATCGCCGTTTGTGAGGATCATATGATTGACGGCTTCGTTGCCACTAATACATCCTCCGTTCGGTCGGGATTGAATACTCCTTCCGGGGTATTGAGCTCTCTCGGGAACGGCGGATTGAGCGGCCGGGCAATCGCTGAACGGAGTACAGAGATTATCCGGTGGATCAACGAGATCACCGGGGGTAACAAACCCATCATCGGGGTTGGTGGTATTGACAGCGCCGAAGCCGCCCTCGAAAAACTGAAGGCCGGGGCCAGTCTTCTGCAGCTTTATACCGGCTTGATCTACAAGGGGCCCGGCCTGGTATCAGACATTAAAAGAGGGATCAAAAACGAGGCTTAGTCTTCCCTTCTGCCAACAGATCCTCCTGATACTGAGGCCGGAGGCCTGATCTCTTCATACAGAAGCTTTACGCTCTGAATAAGCCTGGAATCCGGAAAATGCTCTTTGAAGAGCAACAGGTTAACACGGGCACTGTCCCATGAAGCACCCCGGTAAGGGAACAAGCGGCCGGCATCGTTCGGGCTGTTGGTGGAGTCCCGGCCAGATGCTTCCGCGTCAGAAACTCGAGCCCCCTGGCCTTTTAGCCGGTACCAGTCATCAATATTTTCCAGATAAACGGGTTCTTTCCTGCCGGCCTCGACATACAACCGGATGGTTTGATATAAAACGGCCTCCGCTCCTTCTTCCTCTTTATGACTTCTGAACAGTGCTGTACCTCTTTCCGCTTTCTCAGTATCGCTCAGCGAAGCTTCCTCAAGTACTTTTGAGAATTCTGCAGTTATACTCCCTGTGGTTTCAGCTTCTCTTGTGAGGGGGATCCCGAAAAATTCCGCTAGCCTTACAGAATATTCCGATCCGGGATAGTTCATGATCAGCTCATAGGCATACTCGCGGGAAGCTTCCGCGTCTCCGGCTTCCAGGCTTAGCTCCGACAACGAGTAATAGGATACCGGCACTTCCCGGCTGTCCGGGTACTTCGTGATTACTTTATTAAAGTAGTAAGCTGCGCTATCCGGCTCCTCCAGCGAAAGGAAAAAGAGGTTTGCCAACTGATAGTTCAGGTTTGCGAGTTCCGCCCTTACCGAGTCTTTTTCTTCCGGCTGAAAAGGGACCTGGGACAGATCGATGGACAGATCTACTTGTGTGGCGGGAGACTGATTTATAACCGATGAGTTTTCCAGATCCGCTATGGTCTGGCTGTTCAACGAGGCCTCATATACTTCCCGGACCCGCCAGTTATCCACCAGCGGGCGGTTCCCCCACACGGCCCTGAACTGGACGGCGGAGCTTGCCACCAGGCTCGGATTTTTATGGTTCAGAAAGCCGTTGGTTCCCGTGTTTGTCCGGTTGTCCGCGGTTCTGTCGATCGTAACCAGGGTATTCTGTCTCTGCTCCTGCTTTCTCAGTTCCTGCTGCAGCTTAGCCAGCTTTTGTTGCCTCAGGACGATAAGCAGGGAATCCAGGGATTTCCTGTCAAGATTGGCCACCCACAGCAAACTGTCCTTTAAGGCGATCTCCTCCTTTAGTTCGGCATAGCGCCCGAACGAATCAGCCAGTTCAGAAGCAGCAAAGCTGTCCGGAAGCAATTCCCGGGATACATTCTGCATGGAGGCGGTATCGTAATAGGCCGCTGCCATTTTGAAGTCATTAAACCCGTAACGATACAACTCAGCCAGTCCGAAATAGATCCTGGCCAGCGTGATGGCATCGGGTCGGGCTTCTCTTTCATAAAGAATTTCCCTGTACAGCTCTTCTGCCCGCTGATATTCCCCCTGTTCATGCAGGGTGCGGGCCTTTTCGTAGTCCAGCTCTGCCTTAAAGTCCGTATTCTTATCGTCCCTGGACATTTCCGAAAAGGTGTCAAAAGCCTGGTCGTAGGCCCCTATTTTCCGCGCTGTCTCTGCCCTCTTTCTTTGTGCCAGGTACTGAAGCTCATAGTCGGAGTAGTATTCGCCGACCTGCCGGAATGCAAACAGGGCAGACTCCGGTGAACCTATGGCGTCATACAGCTGGCCGAGCAAAAAGAAGCCCCTCGCTTTATAGATATCGGACTCCAGCAGATATAATGATGACTCCAGTTCCGTAATGGCTGCTTCATAATCCCCTACCGCAACATAGAGTTCTGCCAATACGGTCCGGGCTTCCCCGAGAGCGCCCGCTCTCCACTCTAACTCTTCGGAATGGATCTTCTCTGTCATATAGCTGATCCCCTGTTCCGGAATTTCCATGTCCAGAAGAAGGCGGCCTCTCCATATCACCGATTTCTGCTTCAGGTCCGGGTCACCGGTAACCCTGAACAGCTCCTGGTATTTCTGATCGGCCGAAAAAAAATCACTCCTGAAATGATAGGATTTACCGATCAGCAGCAAGGCGTCGTCCAGCCATTTAGAATCAGGATACTTACGCAGAATCTCAGCGCCTTTTTCGATGGCTTTCTGAAAATCCTGAGCACCGCTGTTCACAGGAATTTCATGAATGCGGATGGGCAACTGGGGATTATAAGCCGGACGGGCAGCCGTTACTTTCTCATAGCCGGCCTTGTAGCTCTTTTTGGCATTATAAAAGGTGTTGTAATAGGCGTTAAAATCCGTCCATTTCGATTTCAAAGTAGTACCGCATCCACTAAGAAAACACAGAAGCAGTATGGCGTACAGAAATCGTCTCATAATCACCGAAACGGATTTAGTTACTCAATCGTGCTTACCTTGATCATATTGGTACGGCCTCTTTTCGCTATTGGCATACCGGTAGCAACGATCACCCGGTCTCCTTCCTTAACCAGGCCGTTATCCTTCAGGTAGTCTTCCATGAGCTTAACGCTCTGATCGGTATCGAAGATCTCTTTCAGACGAACAGAATGTACGCCCCAGATAAGATTAAGCTGTCTCCGTACTTTGCGGCTTTCCGTAAAGGCCACTATCGGAACTTTGGGACGGAATTTGGCAATACGGCGCGCCGTGCTGCCCGAGTGAGTGATCGTACTGATCACTTTGGCCTCCACATTCTCCGCTATGGTAACGCAGGAATAGGACAAGGACTCGATGATCTGTTTTTCTTTCCACTCGGGCTTGCGGTACTCCAGGCTGTTATACAGCTGTGGCCTGTTCTGCTCGATCGTACGGCAGATCCTGTCCATGACATTCACCGCTTCCATAGGGTATTTACCTGCTGCGGTTTCACCGGAGAGCATGACGGCATCGGTTCCGTCCAGAACGGCGTTGGCCACGTCCGAACTTTCTGCGCGTGTTGGCCTTGGATTGGTGATCATAGAGTCCAGCATCTGCGTAGCGGTTATGACCGGTTTGCCGGCCATACGGCATTTTTCGATGATCATCTTCTGTACAATAGGCACCTGCTCGGTTGGTATTTCGATGCCAAGGTCACCCCGTGCCACCATGATCCCGTCTGCTTCCTCGATGATCTCATCGATCACATCCAGGGCTTCCGGTTTTTCAATTTTGGCGATAATAGCTGCCTGGCTGCCGGCCGCCCTTACTCTCGATATGATATCGCGAACATCCTTGGCGGAACGCACGAAAGAAAGCGCTATATAATCCACATCCTGGCTTATTCCGAACTCCAGGTCTTTGATATCCTTTTCGGTAAGCGCAGGGATCGAGATCTTCACATTCGGCAGGTTGACTCCTTTCCGGGACTTGAGAAGTCCGCCCACGATCACTTCGGCCTTCAGGTGATCCTTCTTTTTTTCCGTCACTTTAAATTCGAGCAAACCATCGTCAAGCAAAATGGTATTTCCCACTTCTGCTTCCGACACAAGATTTCTGTAGTCGATGGGTATTACCTCCGAAGTACCCTCTACCTCATCAGCCGTGATCCTGACCACACTCCCGGTTTTCAAGACCTGCCCTCCTTTGGCCATCTGTCCCACTCTTATTTTTGGGCCCTGAAGATCCATCAGTACCGGGATACTGTATTTGAATTCACGGGCGGCCTTCCGGATATAGCCTATTACCTTAGCGTGATCCTCGTGGCTCCCGTGAGAAAAATTCACTCGCGCTACATTCATACCGTGGAGCAGCAGGTTGTTAATGCCTTCCTGTGTATTGCAACTGGGACCAATGGTGCAAACAATTTTTGTACGCCGTCTTGCAGATATCATAAGGTCTGATTATTTATAGTCAGTACTATGCTTTTAAAGTATAATAAAGAAATGTTAGTTACAGTTATCCGGTTGCGGATAATCAATGTGTATGAAGAATTCCTGATCTCTTCTCCAAATAAAGTTTAGCTACAAAAGTACTTATTATTATGTCCATTCGATACTTAGGATTTCTTTTCCTCGTCATATTTCTTTCAGGATGCAACAATAAGTATATCGATGAGATTGACCGGGGATCGGGTTATGAATATCGCCCGGGGTTCCCGGAGATCAGAGTCGTAACCTCCGGCCTGATCGATGAGCAGGATGATGCAAAGATCGACCTGGCTGTGGAGATTGTCTATGGAAGTCTGATCTATGGCAAAAAGGAGGGTATGTTTGAAGCCTCCGGTGTGCTGGAGGTAGAGTTGGTTAACACAGATCCTGTACATGGAACCGTTGAACGGTATGAATACCCGGTTACCATCCGCAGGGAAGACTCAGATATCATCTACAGCCAGGAAACCTACTTACTGGAGAAAGAATATGATGCTACGCCGGGCAGGTACGTGATCAATGTATCAATGACAGACGATTACACCGGCAAAAAAATTACACGAACGGATGAGTCATTCATACCGGATCCGGAACAGCCCGTTTCCAACATCACGAATATCAGGATCAGTACCAAATCCTCATCCGATGAAGCCTCAGAATACCAGCCTGCTACCACGTACGACATAACCAGTGAGGCTGATTCGGTAAAGTTTCTGTTTCAGGTTACCAACAATGACCCTGACAATCCGATTGTCATAGAGACTCAGTTGATCCGTTTTCGGTCAGACACCTCATCGGCCCGACGAATGAATTATAACAATTATTCTCCCAGCAGTATCTACTACCGGGGTATCGACTACGACAAAAAAGAGGTTATCAATTCTTCCCGCCGTACGTTAACGGATGCAGGAAGCGTGCTCATCGAATATGTATTTTCGGATCTGGAACGGGGAAACTATCGTTTTGAAGTGAAATCCATGCCCGATACAGACCGTGAAAAGTATAAAGCCAGAGATTTCAGCGTTAAGAGTCCTAATTATCCTGCTATCAAAAAGCCGATCGAACTGGCGAGGCCTCTGATCTATTTGATGAATGAGAAAGAGCATGATCGCCTTCTGGAAATTACAGACGAAGATTCCCTCAAGGCAGCCGTTGATCGTTTCTGGCTTTCAAATATTAAGAATACTTCCCTGGCAAGATCGACCCTCTCGCTTTTCTATGAGCGGGTGGAGGAAGCAAACAAGCTATTTTCGAACTACAAAGAGGGATGGAAAACCGATCGCGGAATGATCTACATTCTGTTTGGCTCACCCTGGTATGCCGATAAATCACTTAACAGACTACGCTGGAGTTATTCCCATAACCTCGCCGATCCCGAACGAAATTTTTATTTCTTCAAACCCAAAGTGAATAACAAGTACTTTCCATTTGATAATTATATTCTTGTAAGATCTGATGATTATTACAATATCAACTATCAGCAGATACAGCTTTGGCTAAGCGGAAACATCGTTTCCAGCGATTTATAGCCCTTTTTTGATATACAGACCACCAATTATACATCGCTGTTTATTAGCGACCTACCTCCTGCCTGGGAATGTATAATTCTGTAAAAATTAAGGTAGTTTAATAGTTTTATAAATAGTATACTCAGCCTATGTAATGAGTAACCCTCACCCCGAGGGTAAACCAAGCATTCGTTCCCAATAGTTGGGATGAACATATAAACTAAAACAACAATACAATACTATGTTTAAAAAGCTACTTACGATGGTAGTATTGGCAGTTGTTGGTGCAACTGCAGTGTACGCTCAGTCAGGGAGCGTAACCGGTACTATCACAGACGCTAATACAGGTGATCCGCTACCGTCAGTAACTGTACAGATCGTTGAACTGCAACGTGGTACAGCTACTAACGTGGATGGTGAATACACTATCACCGGACTACCTGTTGGTACGTATACCTTACGTGCTACCTTTGTAGGATATCGCACGTTCGAAAGCTCAGTTAACATCGGATCCGGTGAAACCGAGCTCAACATAACAATGAGTCCCGACCTGCTGGACCTTGACGCTCTTGTCGTAACAGCCTACGGGGTACCCAGAGAAGAGAAATCTCTCGGATATTCTGTACAGACGATCGAGGGTGATAAGGTATCCATGGTACAGGACAACAATATTGTTGGTGCCCTCTCCGGAAAAGTTGCCGGTGTTCAGGTTATCGGTTCCGCCGGAGCCAACCTGGGTGGATCCGAGAAGATCCGTTTAAGGGGAACCAATGGTCTTAGCGACGGTCAGCCACTTTTTGTGGTGGACGGTACCCCTATCGACAACCGAAGCTTTTCGAGTTTTGCACGAGGTCGTGATTATGGTAACCTGGCTCAGGACCTTAACCTGCAGGACATCGAGGATATTTCGGTACTGAAAGGTGCCGCTGCTTCGGTACTTTACGGTAACCGTGCTTCTAACGGTGTAATTCTTATTACAACCAAGAAAGGTACCCGAGGCGACAATCAGCCTATTCAGATCGACTTCTCTAACTCAACTCAGTTTGAGAGCGTTTATATCCTTCCTGAGTATCAGGACGAGTACGGTGGAGGATACACACAGTCGTTCCTTACTGCCGTTGACCCGGAAGACGGTCAGACTTACAATGTGCTGAACTACGCGGCCGATGAAAGCTGGGGCCCGAGAATGGATGGTACTTTGTACCGACCCTGGTGGTCATGGTTCCACCACGACTTTGATGGTGACGGTGTTGATGATTACGGAACCGAGATTCCTCTGAGTCCGAATCCAGACAACATCCGTAACTTCTACGAAACCGGTGTAAGCATTAAGAACAGCCTTTCTATCAATGGTGGTAGTTCAAACTCTGCTTACCGGGTATCTATCGCAAATTCCAGTGCAAATGGTGTGGTGCCTAATTCTTCACTGGACAAGACTTACCTGAACTTTAACGGTTCTCTGAGTCACAGTGATAAATTCACCTCATCTGTTGTGTTCAACTATGTGAATACCAAAGGTGACGGACGACCTGCTCAAGGTTACAGTCCTGCTGTGGGTAGTGTTGCACAGTCTTTCAACCAGTGGTTCCAGCGTCAGCTGAACATGGAATACCTGAAAGAGTACAACACGGCTGACGGTATGGCTTCCTGGAACATTCGTTCACCGTCTAACCTGAGACCTCTGTACTGGGACAGCCCATACTTTACCGTATACGAGAACTATGCAAACGACTCTCGTGACCGCATTTACGGTAACTACGCAATGAGCTATCAGATCAATGACAATTTCGAAGTAACCGGTAAGGTACACCTCGATACCTATAGCTTCATTACGGAAGACCGTATTGCTTCGGGAGGTCTTGAACTGGATCGTTACCAGGTAGCACAACGAGCCAAGCGAGAAGTAAACTATGAGCTTGGTCTCAGCTACCGTCAGGAAATTGACCAGATCTCTCTGAGCGGTTTTGCAGGCGCTAACCTTCGTCAGGA
Source organism: Balneola sp. (assembly GCA_965267385.1). Lineage (GTDB taxonomy): Bacteria > Bacteroidota > Rhodothermia > Balneolales > Balneolaceae > Balneola. Next base: position 586,967 of record OZ253957.1, on the reverse strand, counting down.
TCGCTACAACTCCGTGATCCAGAGTACTTCAGGTGGTCTTAACACCCCGAATTACTTCAACATCGCGGCTTCTGTAGACCGTCCGAACGTATCCAATACAATCATCAATCAGGACGTTAGAAGTATCTTCGGTACTTTCACCGTCGGATATTCTGATCTTGTTTACCTCGAAGGTAGTGTTCGAAACGACTGGTCTTCTACGCTGCCAGCTTCAGATAACTCGTATCTGTATTATGGTCTTTCAACCAGTCTTGTATTTACTGAGCTGAATGCCTTCAAGAACCAAAACATCCTGTCTTTTGGTAAGATCCGTGCTTCTATTGCTCAGGTTGGTGACGACATCAGTCCTTACCGTATTAGTTCAACATACAATGTAGGTACACCTTACGGTTCTAATCCTACACAAACTGTACCTAATACGCTGAACAATCCTAATGTGGTTGCCGCGATCAATACCGATTACGAAGTGGGTATGGATCTGCGCTTCCTTGAAGGACGACTCCGACTGGATGCCGCATACTACATCTCCAAGAGAAAAGACGAGATCCTGGACCTGGCTGTTTCCGGTGCCAGCGGTTACAGCAGTGCCACCATCAACGCTGGTGAATTCACTACTACCGGACTGGAAACTCAACTGGGTGTAACTGCTTACCAGCAGAACAACCTGAATGTTGACTTTACTGTAAACTGGGCAACCAGTCATTCAGTAGTTGACAAATTAGCCGATGGTCTTACTGTTCGTGAGATCGAGGATGCCTACTTTGGTGTATCTCTGTATGCTAAAGAAGGAGAAGAATGGGGTCTGGCCCAGGCAGAAGGCTATTATGGATATAACTACCATGAAAATGGCCAGCCGATTATCGTAGACGGGCACTACGACCTCGTACTTAATAAAGAACTGGGACATATCCTTCCTGACTGGACAGGTGGATTCAGAACGGATATTAATTACAAAAACTTTACGTTCGGAGCCTTCCTGGACTTCCAGAAAGGTGGTCAGTTCTACTCAATCTCCAAGCAGTTCAACAACTACTCTGGATTAGGTATCGAAACAGTGGGTAACAACCCGCTTGGAAACCCGGTACGTGATCCTGTACTCGATGCAGGTGGTAATCCTGTACTGTACACACCACTGGACAGCGCAAGTCCTAATTCAGGTGGTGAGCTTGTTTCTGGTGTGGATCCGAACGGTAACCCCGTACAGTATCTGTACGATGCCGTAACGCACCATGCACTCATGTTCTACAACAAGGAAAACTGGATGTTTGATGCAAGTTATATCAAGCTGCGCGAAGTAAGCGTAACTTATAACATGCCATCAAGCATGCTTTCAAGTCTGCCGATCAGACGTGCAAGCTTCTCAGTTAACCTGAAGAATGCTCTGTTGCTTTACTCAAGCACCGATGGCGTAGATCCTTCGATCATCCAGAACGGTACAACCGGCTTCTCTTTCTGGGAAGGTGGTGGACTGCCTGGAACACGCTCCATTGGTTTCAACCTGAACCTTGGCTTCTAAGCCGGATCGGTAAAGCATAATTTGAAATTCTAAAACATGAAGAACATGAATTCATTTAAAAAACTAGGCCTGTTTTTGATGATTACAGTTCTTGTTGCAAGCTGTGATGATTTTGGGTCAATCAATACCGATCCGAATAATCCATCCATAGTTAAAACAGAACTGCTTTTAACAGGTGCACTACGAAACATAAGCGGTAGCCTTGCTTCCGTGACTCCTATGCTGTACGTACAGCATATGTCTGAAACCCAGTATAACGAGGCTTCTCGTTATCAGGGTGTGAACTTTGATTTCAGTGGTTACTACACAGGTCCTCTCAAGGATCTCCAGACCATCATTGATCTGAATACCGACGAATCTACCCGGGACGATGTACTCACCGGAGGTAGTAACGCCAATCAGATCGCGGTAGCCCGAATCATGAAAGCTTACTTCTACCATATAATGACCGACCGATGGGGAGCACTTCCTTATTCTGAGGCATTGCAAGGTAGTGAAAACTTCTCTCCTGCCTACGACATGCAGCAAGACATCTACGCGGATCTGATCGCAGAGCTGAAAGCTGCAGTCGCCCAAATGGATAATGGAGCCGGTGTTGCCGGTGATATTCTTTTTGATGGCGATATGGCAAAATGGGAGGAGTTCGCGAATACTCTTCGTATGAGAATTGCGCTGCGCATGTCAGAGGTTGACCCTGCTACTGCGCAGAGCGAGTTCGAAGACGCGGTAAGCGATGGTGTAATTACGGACAACGTCTGGTATCCTTACCTGGCAGAGTCTAACAACCAGAACCCATGGTACAGCCGTTTCCAGACCCGTACCGACTACGCTATCTCTGATGTGCTTGCTGATACTATGATAGCACTCAGCGATATGCGTGCCACTGCTTTTGCAGATCCTGCTCCTGTTGCTGACAACGGTAACGGAACTACAGAACTGTCAGAAGTGATCGGTCTGGATTACACTTTGGAAGATCCGGGCACTGTTCCCAACAGTGACGTCTCATTCCCTGGTCAGGCAATCAGAGCACAGGATGCTCCTCTTGCCATTTTCTCTATGGCTGAGGTATACCTCTCTATGGCTGAAGCAGCGGAAAGAGGATGGAGCGTTCCGGGAACAGCGGCGTCCAATTACGATGCCGGTATCCAAGCCTCCTGGGAACAGTGGGGTGTCTATGATGCCGGTGACCTGGCTACCTATATGGCTAATCCTGAAGTAGCTTACGCAGGTGGAGCGGCTGGTTTAGACCAGATCGCCTACGAGAAGTGGGTTGCTTTGTACGGAAATGGCTATGAAGCCTGGGCAGAATGGAGACGACTGGATCACCCGGTCCTTACTCCGCACCCTTTTGCCCTGAACCAGTCAGGTCAAATTCCGGTACGACATGCTTATCCTCCTACGGAAGCTAACCTGAACGAAACCAGCTACAACGAAGCGGTTAACGCGCAGGGACCGGATGACACTACTACCAACCTTTGGTGGGACAACTAACCAAATTTCAAGTTAGTTTTGAAAGCCGGCGGATTTTAATCTGCCGGCTTTTTTTATATCCATTACTCTCTGTGTGAATTTTGTTGATACTATCTAACTCATTTTTTTGTTAATTAGGGTGTCAATCAGCTATAAAAGCATATGAGTACAAAAAGCTACATTCTCCCGGCAACCCTTCTTTTTTTCTTTATCACAGGTTGCTCCAACAGCTACTTTAATAATATAGACCGTGGTTCGGGCTATAACTATGTTCGCGGGGCTCCCGAGATGCGCGCACTGTTTACCAGCTACATCGATGAACAGGACAGTACCAAAATTCAACTTACGGCCGAAGTCGTGTTTGGAAGCCTCATTTACAAAAAGGTGGATCAGTTATTCACGGCAGAGATCAATGTAGATATCGCGGCTGTACCCAAAAGAGATAACACAGGGTCCTCTCTCAGAAGGTCCTTCTCCATGATGCTTGAAGAAGAAAATCAGAACATAGTTTACAGCCAGGATACATTTGTGATTGAACGAACCTATGGCCTGAAGCCTGGCGAATACGAAGTCAGCATCACGATTACTGATACCAACTCCGGTAAAGAAACCCGGCAAACCAGTAACGTGATCATACCGGATCCCTTTGATGGTAACGCTTCGAATCTTACGGACATTAATGTTTTTGCGCTTTCCAACGGCTCCTATGATCCGGTCACTACCTACGACCTCCCGATATCAGCCGATTCCATCAAATTTTCCTTTCAGCTTACCAACAACGATGCTTCCAGTCCGGTGGTAATCAACACAAGACTGCTGAAGTTTGAATCAGATCAATCCGTATCCAGGCCCATTAGCTTTGCTAACTATTCACCATCAAGCCTGCCGTATCGCGGTATCGACTATGGCCGGGAAACTGTGATCTCAACTTCCAGAAGAACGATTCTGGATTCAGGCAGCGTATTGGTAGAGATCATCACTGAGAATCTTGACCGGGGTAATTATCGGTTCGAGGCGACATTTGATAACCGGAACGGGAAATCCGTGTACAAAGCCAGAGAATTCAGTATAAAGAGTCCGAACTACCCGGCCATCAAGAGCGCACGAGAACTGGCCCAGCCTCTGGCTTATCTGATGTCGGCTAAAGAATACAAAGAGCTGATGAGCATCACTGATGACGATTCTTTGAAAAAGGCCGTTGACCGGTTCTGGTTAGAGAATATTGAAAACTCCTCGCTGGCCCGTCAGGTGATCAATCTCTACTACGAACGTGTGGAAGAAGCAAACAAGCAGTTTTCGAATTATAAAGAAGGCTGGAAAACCGATCCCGGCCAGATCTATATTCTATTTGGCCCACCGTGGTATGTCATTGACACTACACTGGGCAGAATGGAATGGAGATATACCTACAACAAGCTTGCGGATCCTGAATACGTATTCTACTTCACAACCCCCAAGCTTAAAAATAAATATTACCCATTCTATAACTTCCTCCTGCTGAGATCAGACGGTTACTTTTCGGTAAGGTATCAACAGGTACAGAAATGGCTCAGCGGAAATATACTAAATGAACAGCTATAGAGGGACCGCAGGGTAATTAACTAAGCTTGTTATTAGAAAAAGATGGTTCCGGCGTAGGCTTCGATGCCTATTGCATCGCGTACATTCGCATTAATCAGAGCGTTGTTATCAGAGTCACGAGGATCCAGAAATTCATCGTTTTCATCTGTGAACAAACCGTCCACATTCACAACGGTTCTGATAAAGATGGTCTCCTCCTGATCACTCAGCCGGACAGGCTCAAAGCTGAACGATCTTGTGAAGCTAGGTGATGCGCGATACATAAAGAACTCCCCGTTCACTAAACCCTCAATGATAAGCGAATAATTCGTTGAGGTCCCGAAGAATTCATTATCAAAGATCTGATCCGAATTTCTTACAGGATTGATCGTGTATTCAAAGTCGGTAAATCCATCAACCTCAAAACCTATTTCTGAGGAAATGACCAGAACATCCTGGTCTCCAAGACTGTTATAACCATAAATCAGGGTGTTGTTATTCCCCAACTCTACATCCTCTTCTGTTGTGAGGGTAAGGCCGCGTACTGAAAATTTAAATTCGGTAACGGTGAGGGTATCCGTCCCATAAATAATATCGTCTCCCAAATTCTGTACAAAGAACAGCGCTTCGAATCGACGCCCTATCTCGGTACCGGATCTTACACAGGAGCTTAAGAAAATTGGTAACAGCAACAGGAATAACAGGCCAGTATGTTTCATTATGAATGGGTATTAACAGTTTTGATTCCGCGGATAAAGTTACAACAATTTCAATTTCAAAAAATTCTTTAACAGCCAAAAAAAAAGCCATCCCCGAAGGAATGGCTTTTAAAGTGCTTAGTTATCAGCAGTATTAATCAGCGATAAATACTTCTGATTCACTCAGGTTAGCAGCGATCTCAGCACCATTTACACTATCCATGGTAAGGGTCAGCAGAACCTCCCCGTTACCCGCATTGTTCAATGCGTTGATGGTGATGTCAGCGGTGAACTCACCGGCTGGAATGGTTACCGAGTTCCCACCAGGGATCGTATAGTCCGTGCCTGCTACCGCATCTCCACCTGTGGTGAAGTTCACGGTGATATCAGAACTGGAACCACTTGAACTGCTGGTGATCAGCTGTACTTCGATGGTAATGGTATCCCCATCGTTGTTGTTGCTTTCCAGTGGAAAGAACCCTACCTGATTCGGTCCGTCATACGTTCCTCTTACATCTCCCTCGTCGAACAGGCTGTCGCAGCCCACAAAGATCAGGGAAAGCAAAAGTGCGAATGATAATAGTTTAGTTTTCATAACTGTAAAACCTTTTTTGTAATTGGGATTAATCGTCGGCCAGAACTTCATACTCCGGATTCTCCACAAACAGTGGATTCACCCCCTGGTAACCCGTACCAAACGGTGCCAGAATACGATAGGAATCGGCTCGAATCTTGATGTTTCCTGATCCGTCAAGCACATTTCTGCCCAGACGTTTCAGATCCCAAAAACGATGGCCTTCCACGACCAACTCTCTGGTGCGCTCGGCAAGGATCTCATCCTCCAGATCTCCAACGGTAGCAAACGTACCGGCTGGGAAAGCAGTGAGTCCGCGAGCGGTTCTCAGGGTATTCAGAGCTGCCAGGCCTGCATCAGGGTCGTTAGCCGCTTTCGCAGCAGCTTCCGCCTCGATCAGGTACAGCTCCGCAATACGCATGTACGGGATGTTGTTGACGTAATTGCCTTTCCATCCACTCCACTTGTCCACTTTGAGCGTGTCGTCGTTGGTGGCTTCACAACCGGCCGTTCCAACCGTGTTACAATGGCTGTACCAGCCCAGACGGTAATCCGCCGGATCGTACAGGTTCATCGTATAGTTGGTGGGCACCTGTGATACCCACTGATCGGAGGTATACACGGCAAGACCACTGTTGGCATTGCTACCCGCAATGTTCTCGGTGCTGGCGTTTACATCCAGCTCAAAGAGAGCTTCCGGGTTGGGCATGTTCCACATGTCATCCACACCGGCCGGGGTGCTTTGCAGGGCAAGGCCGCTGGCTGCAATGGCTGCCGCCGCCTGGCTTTCTGCATTCGACCAGTCGCCCTGGTACAGGTACACCCGCGCAAGCAGCCCCTGAGCAAACTCACGGTTGGCATAGGAGTTATCCAGACCCGCCGGCAGTAAGGCAATGGCGTCGGTCAGATCGGTGATGATCTGAGTGTACACCTCATTCACCGTGCTGCGGGGAATCGGTTGCGCCTGCTCCAGGTCTAACACCGCCTCGGTGCGGAGCATAACGCCTAAGTCCCAGTTGGCCACCGGCCCCTGGCTGAAGTTGCCCGGCTCATAGCCGTAAGAACGAACCAGTGAATGGTAGGCCAGGGCGCGAATCACCAGCGCCTCACCGATGTACTGATCCTTCTTGGCCGCTGATACCACACCATCGGGGATGGCGTTGATCAGAATGTTGGCATCCTGAATAATATTATAGGCACCAAACGCGCCAATGTGGGCAGTACCACTGGTTCCCTGGGCTGTACACAGCGCCTGGAACCGGGTAGAACCCTGGCGGTTACACGTCTCATCGGCCAGTGCACTCGGGCCAATGAAGTGTTCGGTGGTCATATCAAAGCTGCGAATCAGCTTATCGTACATTGATGTTCGGATCCCGTCAATACCGGCTTCGGTACCCAAGGCATCTGCCGTTGGGATAGCCGTAGAGGGCTGTACATCAAAAATATCGTCGCACGCTATTCCTCCTACAATCAATAAGGAGAACATCGCTACAAGTTTAAACAATTTAGTTGTTTTCATGTGTCTATATCCTTTATTGATTCTAGATTAGAAGCTGATATCTATACCACCGTACACCTGCTTCTCCGTTGGATAGGAGGCGAAGATGGAGGTACCAAAGATATCGGTGGTTCCGCTAGCAACTTCAGGATCGTACCATGGCCATTTGGTCCAGGTCGCCAGGTTGATAGCAGAAGCATACAGACGCACGTTGCGAACACCCAGCTCATCCAGCCAGTCAGCCGGCAGGTTGTAGCTCAGCGATACGTTCTTCAGGCGAATGTAGCTGGTATTGTAGATTGACTGTGTACCCAGCTGCGTACGATAGTTGTCGGTCTCCGGATACTGCGTACCACCTTCTACCGCGTAAGGATAGTGCGTGATGTCACCCGGCTGCTGCCAGCGATCCAGCACCTCTTCGTGCAGGCTCATCAGGAAGTCAGGTGTACGGGTGAAGTAATAATCCGTGCCTGGGAACGCCCACTGGCCAAAGCTGAACTGGAAGAACGCATCCAGGGTAAAGCCTTTGTAGCTCAGGGTGTTTCCAAAGCCACCAACCGCGTCGGGCTGTCCGTCTTTGTACTCGACCTGATCGTCGGTGCCAGGAGTATAGGTGATGTTGCCATCGGCGTCGTACCACATTGGCCGGCCGTCAGCAGGGTTTACACCCGCCCATCGCGGAACCTGGATCAGTCCGATCTGCTTACCGATTCGAAGCGAACCAAGCTGTGAATCCGGGCTGATATCGTTTCCGTCCGGCAGTGAGATGATCTCATTGCGCTGGAAGGCCACGTTAAAGCGTGATGACCACAGGAAGTCGCCGGTGTTTACGTTGGTAGAGTTAATCTGAAACTCCAGTCCTTCGTTTTGTACTTCACCAATGTTCTCTGTAATAGAACCAAATCCACTATCGCTTGGCAGTGGTCGGTTAAAGAGCAGGTTGGTGTTGCTGCGGCGATACACATCCACCGAACCGGTGATGCGGCTTTCCCACACGGCAAAGTCCAGACCAATGTTGGTTTCCTGCGCTTCCTCCCAGGTCAGGTTGGCATTCGCCAGCTGAGAAGGAGTAATACCGGTAGAACCCTGGTAGGTTCCGGCCAGAGCATACAGAGTCTGAGACTGGAAGTTACCGATCGCGGAGTTTCCGGTCTCACCGTATCCCACGCGAAGCTTCAGGTCGTTGATAAAGTCAACGGTAAAGAAGTCTTCCGAAGAAATGCTCCATGCACCGGAGAACGACGGGAAGAAGGCCCAGCGTACGTCCGCGCCAAAACGGGAATGTCCGTCGTAGCGGCCGGTGAACGAGAAGAAATATTTCTCATCGAAGTTGTACTTCAGGTTGGTGAAGTAACTGTTTACCACATACTGAGTGTTAGATCCACCTGCAGCTACAGGAGTAGAGGTCGAGTTCAGTACGTTAAAGAACGGGCCGGCCAGACCATCACCGCGGGTGTTATACACTTCAGAATACACGTCTTTGTACTCCGCGCCTACCAGACCCGATACACTGTGGACTTCGTCAAAAGTGCGCGCGCCATTGGCAACCAGGCGGGCCTGTACGTTTTCCACGTTTCGGTTCACATAAGAGATCCAACCGCCTTGCACCGGAGCGGCGATCGCAGAGCGATACTGCTCGTCCTGGTTGTTACGGTAATCCACCGCCAGAGAACCACGAACGTTCAGCCAGTCGGTCACCAGGTAGGTCAGGCTTGCATCAGCAAGGATCTGATTAATGGTCACGTTACGGTCTACTTCGTCGCGAATAACCGCAGGAGCCCAGTCCAGTCGACCAAACAATCCACTGGCCGGATTCGGGTCACCATTGGCCAGGAATGCCGTAGCCATAGGCGGGGTGAACATGGACTGCGATACCGGACAGTTCACAAAGTTACCATCCTGGCACACTCCAAACTGCGTGCTGCGCGATACGTTCATACGAACTGAAGTCGACAGCTTCTCATTGATGCGGTGATCAATGTTGGTACGCAGGTTCAGACGGGTAAAGTCAGTATTGTAGGCCGTACCCTCTGTGTTTTCGAAACCACCGGCCAGATAATAGGTCGTTGTTTCGTTACCACCGGATACCGACATGTTGTACTTCTCGGCTACCCCTTCATCAAAGATGAAATCCTGCCAGTCAAAGTTCGGAAGGGTTGGGTTAGAAGGATCATAGCCTTCGGTCTGAGCCACATTGTAATAGCCCAGAAAAAAGGTCTCATAGGTATCTCGCCCGTCCTGTACAGTGGCCGCCTGGCCGGTATTGAACAGGGCTTCTCCCATGTAGTCCAGATACTGCTCCGAAGAGATATAGTCTACGTTACGGGCTAGGCTGCGAACCCCACGCTCGTAATTCGCCTGGATCTGGGAAGTACCGCGAACACCGCGCTTGGTGGTGATGATCACCACACCGGCAGCCGCCTGAGCACCGTAGATCGCAGATGCAGCCGCATCCTTGAGTACCTCGATGGACTCAATGTCCGCCGGGTTCAGAGCGTTCAGCGGAGTGGTACTGGTTAGGTTGGACGTGTTGGACATTTCTACCTGTACCCCGTCAATGATATACAGGGGCTCAGTAGCCGCGTTGATCGATCCGTTACCCCGAATCTGCACGCTAAAGGCTCCACCCGGGTTCCCGGAGGTCGTCGTTACGGTTACACCCGCTGCCCGACCCTGCAGAAGACCTTCGGTACTTTGCAGAGATACATTCTCGATCTCCCGTGAGTTCACACTGGATATCGAACCGGTCAGCTCCCGCTTGGGAACCACGGCATACCCGGATACAACCAACTCATCCAGACCAACCACGCTGGGCTGTAAGGAAATGTCATAATCCATGTTTTGATTGCCCACGGTAATCGTGGCATTGTACTCCTGGTACCCTACGAAGGTAGCTCGGACCGTGTAGGTGCCAGCAGATACATTAGGAATTGTATAGTTACCGTCGGCATCCGTGGCGGCACCTCGTTGTAACTCTACAATAAAGATATTTACGCCTGGCAAGGTCTCACCAGACTCAGCGTCTGTAACGGTACCAGAGATGGTAGCCTGAGCATACAGACCTGCAGAAGACACAGCAATAATAACAAATGCTAGTAGCTTTTTTAACATAAAAAACCTCATGTCTTTGTTAAAGGTTTAGTGAATAGCTAGCCGGTAATCACAGAAAGAATAAGGAGAAATGCGTAATAACTGCCTTAAACATTGCCCATAAGTACACAACTAACCCTTGAACATACTCAAACAGGATTGAAAAAAGAAGCAAAGACTTAATAATCCGGTCAAAAATTTTAAAAAAAGTTAACCTGAAACAGCACCTTTAAAGCGGCCTGGTTCTATAGCCCTTTGTTTATAAGTTATTTACAGGAAATTATCAGCATTCCCCGCCTTTAGGGAGATGTAAAAAAATTACCTGGAAAGCGTATTTCAAAGCTACGCGATGGGAGCGGAACTCAGAAACCTCCCGCTAACAGATCAGCAGGGCCTGATAACGAATGATCTGTAATAAAAGCTCCTCTATCATGAGGCGGCACCCTAAAGATATTCAAGAGCAGGCTCCGGAAGGAATACCATTGCATTGACAGGAGGCTGAAAAGAAAAAAGGCATGACTGAATGAACGGTCATGCCTTTGAATAGTGGCGGGGACAGGATTCGAACCTGCGACCTTCGGGTTATGAGCCCGACGAGCTACCAGCTGCTCCACCCCGCGATTTCGGATTACAAATATACGACTAAATCCCTAACCATATCAACCTTAATTTTGTCTTTTTTAGTAAAGCTTTCCCTTTTTCTTTGATTATCTTCCGTCGGAATTTTTGACCTTATATATAGAACACAAAAAATGATTTCATCTCAGGACGCAATACAGCTTGAAGATCAGTACGGAGCCCACAACTACCACCCCCTGCCGGTAGTACTTTCCAGAGGCGAAGGAGTATATGTCTGGGATCCGGAGGGAAATAAATATTTCGATTTTCTTTCTGCCTACTCGGCGGTAAACCAGGGACACTGTCATCCGTCAATCACCGAAGCACTGGTCGGGCAGGCTCACACTCTTACCCTTACTTCGCGGGCTTTCTATAACAACGTACTCGGTGAGTATCAGAAATATGTGACTGAATATTTCGGCTTCGACAGGATATTACCCATGAACACCGGTGCAGAAGGCGTTGAAACCGCGATCAAGATCTGCAGAAAATGGGCGTATGAAAAGAAAGGGATCCCTGAAAACGAAGCGCAGATCATTGTGTTTGAAAATAATTTCCACGGAAGGACCACTACGGTCATCTCTTTTTCAAACGATCCGGATGCCCGCAAAAACTTCGGCCCTTACACTCCGGGCTTTATCAAAATTCCATATAACGATACCGAGGCCCTCGCACAGGCCCTGAAGCAGCCGAACGTGGCCGGCGTGCTTGTGGAACCCATACAGGGGGAGGCGGGAGTCGTGGTTCCCGATGATGATTTCATTCCCGAAGTAGCGCGGCTGTGCAACGAAGCGAATGTCCTGTTCATAGCTGACGAGATACAGACCGGTATCGCACGAACGGGTTCGTTGCTGGCTGTTTGCGGAAACTGCTCCTGCCAGGGACATTGTGAACAACAGGATTCTTATACCCGCCCCGACATTCTGATTCTAGGGAAAGCCCTGTCAGGTGGTGCCTATCCGGTTTCCGCCATACTGGCCGATGATGAGATCATGAATGTCATCAGGCCGGGACAGCACGGATCTACCTACGGGGGCAATCCGCTGGCTTGCAGAGTGGCCATGGCTGCACTCGACGTGGTTCGCGACGAACATCTTGCGCAAAATGCCCGAAAGCTGGGAAAGCTGTTCCGCAGCGAAATGCAAAAGCTGGTCGATCGGTACGAGCTGTTTGTGAAGGTGCGGGGCAAAGGGCTTCTGAATGCGGTGATCATCAACGACAGCCCGGAAAGTGACACTGCCTGGCGCTTCTGTCTGGCACTGAAAGAAAACGGTTTGCTGGCCAAACCCACGCACGGAAATATCATCCGCTTCGCCCCTCCCCTCGTCATGACCGAGGAGCAGCTGCTGGAATGTGTCTCTATCATCACTAAAACCCTTTCTGAGTTCTCCAAATAAGTTGGAGAAAAGCCCTTTTTTGGTTGAGCTGATAGGACGGATTTGCTAGCTTCCGATGTTATAACAACTAATCAGAAAAGGGATTTTTTCAGATGGCGATTACCGAGACGATTCAACCGGAACAGGTTCGTGAAATTCTGGGCAAGCATCTGCTCACTGACGGGTTCGATATGGTACTGGACCTTCAGAAAAGTAAGGGCGCTTACCTGCACGACTCAAAAAGCGGACGGGATTACCTGGACTTCTTTACGTTTTTTGCTTCCAATCCTTTGGGTATGAATCACCCCAAAATTGCCGGTGATGCAGACTTTGTGGCCAAACTGGGTAAAGTCGCCATCAATAAACCCTCTAATTCGGATGTATATACCGAGGAACTTGCTGAGTTCATGAGTTCCTTCAGCCGGGTTGCCGTCCCTGATTACCTGCCCTACTCCTTCTTCATCTCCGGTGGAGCGCTGGCGGTGGAAAATGCCATGAAAGTCGCTTTCGACTGGAAAGTGCAGAAGAATTTTCAGAAAGGATATCGTGAGGAAAAAGGGCACAAAGTTCTGCACTTTGAAAAAGCATTTCACGGACGGTCGGGCTACACGCTATCCGTCACGAATACGGTTCCGGATAAGGTCAAATACTTCCCCAAATTCGACTGGCCGCGGGTCATAAGCCCGGCTAATATCTATCCGGAAACTCCGGAAACCCGAGAGAAGGTCATTGAGCAGGAGCAACTCGCTATCGCGCAGGCCGAACGTCATTTTGAGCAACATAAAGATGATATCGCCTGCATCCTGATAGAACCGATCCAGGGCGAAGGCGGTGACCGCCACTTCCGAAAAGAGTTTCACCAGGCTCTCCGGGACCTGGCCGATAAACACGATGCACTGCTTATTTACGACGAGGTGCAGACCGGTATAGGTATGACCGGTAAGTTCTGGGCCCACGAACATTTTGTGAAGCCGGATATCCTGTCTTTCGGTAAGAAAGCCCAGGTCTGCGGAATACTCGCCGGTCCCCGTGTGGATGAGGTAGAAACCAACTGCTTCCACGTTTCTTCACGTATCAACTCAACCTGGGGAGGCAACCTGGTGGATATGGTCCGCTTCGGACGAATTCTGAATATCATCGAAGAGGACCGCCTTACCGAAAATGCCGCTAAAGTCGGGAATTACCTGCTGACCCGGCTTGAGGCTTTGGCAGAGGAACATGAACATCTCTCAAATCCGCGCGGACTTGGTTTGTTCTGCGCGATCGACATGCCGGATGCCCACTCCCGCGATGCGGTGATAAAAGAATGTATTGCCAATGGGCTGATGATCCTTTCCTGCGGAACAAACACCATACGGTTCCGTCCGCCGCTCACCATCACCACAACCCAGATCGATGAGGGGCTGGAGATTCTGGAAAAAGCCTACCTGACGACACTGGATAAGTGCCCGGTAGCTGATTAAGAGGCCCTCTCAGACCAGCTGATGGCTTTCCGGCTGAATAACTACTTCGTTCATTACCGAACCGGAGGGTTGATTTACGGCATAGAACACAGCTTCAGCTACTTCGTCGGGGGAAAGCATCATGTCTTTTTTGACGCGCATGTCCACGCGGTCATCGTCCCAGAAAGGAGTATCGACACCTCCCGGATAAAAGAGTGAATATCTGGTCTTGTCCCGCTTTCCTTCTTCGATAAGAGCTTTGGTAAAACCCTGAATGGCAAATTTGGAGGCCGCATAGACGGAGGCGTTCTTCATCACATACTTACCCATGGTGCCCGGGAACATCACGACGTTGGTGGGCTCGTCTTCCTTCATGTGTTTCCTGACCGTCTGGGTAACCAGGAAAGTTCCATATACATTGGTTTCGATCACCGCTCTGGCGTCATCCGGATCAATATCCATAAATGGCCGGATGAGACCCTGACCGAAGGCATTGATCAGAACATCTATTTTCCCGAGGTTTTCCTCGATCTCCTCCGCCATCGTTCGTACTGAGGCTGCATCTGTGGCGTCAACCCGTATGGCGTAGGCATCTCCCCCTTTGTCGTTGATGTTTTTGGCAACTTCTTCGGCTTTGGCTTTATCTCGGCCGGCGAGGATCAGTCGGGCTCCGGCTTTGGCGAATGCGCGCGCGGTGGCGGCTCCGATACCCCCATAGCCTCCGACGATGAGTACAATTTTGTCCTGCATAATCAAGTGCGTCTTTCTTATTGAATAGTCGCACTCCTAAATGCTAATGGCGCAGGCTTTCGTTCCTTAGCTCTCCATGGCATTGGGAATCACCGACTCGTAAATCTCTTTCATGACGGAAACTTCCACTGAGCCGATGCCTTCCAGGTTCAGTTTGCTTCCGGCAACCTGTCCCAGGTCGATCACCGGAATGCCCTCATCTCTGAAATGTTTCTGTGCCGTTTCCAGATCTTCCGGATCAACGGTAACAACCACACCGGACTGAGCCTCGCTGAAGAGAGACTCATGCAGGGAACCGGGAAAGTCGCGCACATCCACCTTAGCGCCCAGGCCTCCGAAGATCGCCATTTCCGCGAGCGTTATGGCAAGGCCCCCGTCCGAGAGATCGTGTGCCGCGGTAATAAGTCCGGCCTTGATAGCGCTGAGCAGGCTGGCCTGCAGCTTCACTTCAAATTCGATATCAAGCTCTGGAGCGTCTCCCATCGTGAGCCCGTGAATTACTTTCAGGTATTCCGTGCCTCCTAATCCTTTCCGGTCCGCGCCGATATAGAGAATCCTGTCTCCCGCCTTTTTGAAGCCCGGCGTGGTGGTGTGGTTCTCCACGTCCTCGATGAGGCCCAGCATGCCTATGATCGGGGTTGGAAATATGGCGCCTTCGGGGTTTTCATTATAGAAACTCACGTTGCCACCGGTTACGGGAGTATTAAGCGCCCTGCAGGCATCCCCCATTCCTGCCAGTGCTTCCTTGAAGGTCCAGTACACTTCCGGCTTGTACGGATTACCAAAGTTCAGGCAGTTCGTGATCGCCATGGGCTTACCACCCGAGCAAACCACATTTCTTGCTGATTCCACCACGGCTATCTGCCCACCTCTCCGCGGATTCAGATACACATAGCGCCCGTTGCAATCGGTCTTGGCTACCAATCCTCGGTTCGTACCTTTGATCCGTATAACGCCGGAGTCGGAAGCACCCGGGTAATTCACCGTGTTGGTTCGCACCGAGGTATCGTACTGCTCAAACACCCATTTCTTGGAAGCGATGTTTGGTGAGTTAAGTAATTTCTTCAGGGTATCGATGTGGTCATCGGGGTGAATGAGCCCATCCACATCGAAATTCTGTGTTTCCTCCAGATAAGCCGGTTTTCGGGTTTCCCGAACATACTGAGGGGCCCCTCCACCCAGCACCAGGTGCTCGGCAGGAATATCCGCTTTGATCTCTCCGTCTTTCATATAAGTGACGCGGTCGGTATCCACGACTTCGCCGATCACCACACCGTGGAGATCCCATTTTTCGTACACGTCGATCACTTCCTGCTCTCTTCCTTTTTTGGCGACGATAAGCATACGTTCCTGGCT
Source organism: Balneola sp. (assembly GCA_965267385.1). Lineage (GTDB taxonomy): Bacteria > Bacteroidota > Rhodothermia > Balneolales > Balneolaceae > Balneola. The sequence goes on along the minus strand of OZ253957.1, from coordinate 571,019 downwards.
TTCTGAAAGCAGCAGCTCGTAGGCTGTCATGCCAGGCTCACGGGCAGGCACCTTATCGAGATCGATCAGCATTCCCTGCCCTCCTTTGGCAGTCATTTCACTGGTGGAGCAGGCGATCCCGGCCGCACCCATGTCCTGCATACCAATGACGGCGCCGGTCTGAAGCACTTCCAGGCTGGCCTCCAGTAATAATTTCTCGGTAAAGGGATCCCCCACCTGTACGCTGGGCCTTTTGGCTTCGCTTTCTTCACTGATCTCTTCTGAAGCAAAAGTAGCGCCATGAATACCGTCGCGCCCTGTACTTGCTCCCACAATGATCACCGGATTGCCAAGCCCCTTTGAAATAGCGGAGACCGTTTCACCGGCTTTTACCAGGCCAATACTCATGGCATTAACCAGCGGATTCCCTTCATAACTTTCATCGAAACATACTTCTCCGCCAATCACAGGGATCCCGAATGAGTTCCCGTAGTCTCCGATACCGCGAACCACACCATCCAGCAGAAAACGCACCCGGGGCTCATCCATGCTTCCGAAGCGGAGGGAGTTCAGACTGGCTACCGGACGGGCCCCCATCGTAAAGATATCCCGGTGAATACCTCCCACTCCGGTTGCCGCTCCCTGATACGGCTCCACTGCGGACGGGTGATTGTGACTTTCGATCTTAAATGCGCACCCGAGTCCGTCCCCAATGTCCACAAGTCCAGCGTTCTCCTCTCCGGCACCAACCAGAAGGTGCTCTCCCTCGCGGGGCAACTTTTTGAGTTCAACAATCGAATTCTTGTACGAGCAATGCTCACTCCACATCACCGAATATACTCCCAGCTCAGTAAAGGTTGGCACCCGGCCCAGTCGGGATTCTATCATTTCAAATTCTTCTTCCGTGAGGCCGTGGTCGAGGGCAAGCTCCAGGGTTACTTCCGGTTCCTGAATAGTTGTTTCCGCCATGAAAGGGATGGTATTGAGTGTTGAAATTGAAGAATCAAAGGTACAATGATTTTAGGATAAATGGCGGGCATGTTTTCCACCCGATTTCCACACTAGCTCCGCAATACGGCACCCAACAAAAAAATAATTTCATTCTTCCGTTGCTTCTCGTTGAAGATGTTCTTAAAATCTAATATCAATATTCGAATATGATTATTCGATTAATATATTTTTTATGCTATGAAGTTAGTTTCTACGGGCGCTCAGTATGCGATCTCTGCGATCATCGCGCTCTCCAAACATCCCAAAGATGTGATCTCAGCTTCTGAGCTGGCCAAACAGCTGGACTGTCCGGCTGCTTATCTCTCACAGATCCTGGCCAAACTAAAAAAGCCCGGCATTCTTAAGTCGCAACGGGGCCTCAACGGCGGAGTATATCTGGCCCGCCCGCTGGATAAGATCTCTGTTTATGAAGTCATCACTTCCATTGACGGAGATCAGTTCTTCTCTTCCTGTTTCATGGGTATTGACGGATGCGGCCATATCGAGCCCTGCCCCTTCCATAATTTCTGGTCCAGGGAGCGCACCAAGATCCAGCAGTGGCTGCAGAAGACGACTTTTAAAGACGCCGACCGGTTGATGTCTCAGGCCTGGTTCGACCAACGGCTATCCTTTACCACCGAAGTCGTTCAGGGATGATCACAGGAACCCTTTCACATACTGTTTGCGCACACTGTGGCGAAGCCTGTATCGAAGGGGATATCATGCAGGATGAGCACTCCTTCTGCTGCGAGGGCTGCCGTAGTGTCTATCAACTGCTGAGCACCAACGATCTTTGCACCTACTACGACCTGGACCGCCATCCGGGAAAGACCATCAGTCAGGGACTGACAAGAAAGCGATTTGATTATTTGAAGGACCTGGATGTACAGGACAAACTCATCGACTTTAAAGGCGATCAGTCGGCTTCTGTCACCTTCTTCATTCCGAATATCCACTGCACATCCTGCGTCTGGCTGCTGGAGAACCTGCAGAAGCTGGACAGCGGTATCTTACAGGGCACGGTACACTTCCTAAAAAGAACGCTGAATGTCCTCTACGATCCTTCCAAGACCGACCTGAGAACCATTGTAGAATTGCTGACCACTATCGGTTACGAACCGGACCTGAAGCTTGGGCACCTCGAGGAAACGCCCTCTTCTTCTGTACAGCGTTCACTGTGGCTCAAACTGGGAGTGGCTGGGTTCAGTTTCGGCAACATCATGCTATTCAGTTTCCCGGAATATCTGAATATGCCTCAGTCCGATTCAGTGGATGGCTTCCGGATCTTTTTCGGAGCCCTGAATATACTTCTCGCACTGCCGGTTCTGCTCTACAGCAGCAGTGACTACCTTAAATCGGCGTGGGCGGTACTCAGTCAGAAAAGGATCAATCTGGATGTGCCCATTTCCATGGGTATACTGGCCTTGTTCGGCCGCAGCTTGTATGAAATCCTCAGCGGAACGGGAGCAGGCTATTTCGACTCCTTTACGGGCTTCATTTTCTTTCTCCTTATCGGGAAGGTGATTCAGAAAAAGACCTTCGACCAGCTCTCCTTTGACCGGGACTACCGGTCGTATTTACCCATTTCGGTGATGCGGCTGCAAAATGGGGAGGAACGATCCGTTCCGGTCAGCAAACTGGAAGTCGGAGACCGGATTGTGATCCGCAATCAGGAGCTTATCCCGGTTGATTCTGTACTCGAATCGGAAACCGCCCTCATTGACTACAGCTTCATAACCGGGGAATCGGAACCGGTCAAAGTGAACAAAGGCAGCCAGGTTTTCGCGGGAGGCAAGATCACGGGCGACCATGCGGAGATGCTGGTCTGCAAACAGGTACGTCAGAGCTACCTGACCGGTCTTTGGGAAAATGAAAGCTTTAAGAATGAGAATGCTGCTGACGCTGTCACCGGTTTTGCTGATCGCATCAGCCCCTGGTTTACGTACACCGTTATAGCCATCGCCGTACTCTCTTTTCTGGTCTGGTGGCAGATCGATACTTCCATGGCGTTTACCGTATTTACCGCCGTGTTGATCGTGGCCTGCCCCTGCGCACTGGCCTTGTCCACCCCGTTCACCCTGGGCTCTGCGGTCAATATTCTGGCCTTAAACGGCATGTATGTAAAAACAACCGATGTGATCGAGAATCTGGCCAGGACTAATACCATTGTGTTTGACAAAACAGGCACCATCACTGAATCGGGCCAGGCTTTAGTCCGGTTCCGAGGCAACGAACTAAACCCGGCCGAAGAATCCCTGGTTCGTTCTGCCTGCCGGTCTTCTGTTCATCCCCTCAGCAAGAAGATCTACCGGCATCTGGAAAAGGCAAGCCTTCTCCGCCCCGATACGTTTGAAGAGGTACCCGGTAAAGGGATCAAAATAACATACGGAGAGCGGTCTCTGCTGCTGGGCAGCAGAACGTTTGTAAACGAATACGCCGATGCGGGTATAACAGCTGAAGATGCGTTTCCGGGGGCAAGCCGTGGCTCTCAGGTCCATGTGGTGATCAATAATGAACATAAAGGGGTTTTTGAGTTTGAAAATCAGCCCAGGGAGGGGGTAGCTGATCTGATCTACCGTTTCAAACAGCGCTTCTCAACCTATCTGCTTTCCGGTGATAATGAAAAAGAAGGCCAGAAATTCGCCGGCCTCTTTGGTGGCTGGACGAACATGTATTTTAACCAGACTCCGCAGCAGAAGCTGAATTTCATCCGCGGATTGAAAAAGCAGGGGCGGCATACGGTCATGGTGGGCGACGGACTCAACGATGCCGGTGCCCTTCGGAAAAGTGATTTCGGCATTGCGCTATCCGATGACATGAGCTCTTTTTCACCGGCCTGTGATGCCATTCTGGACGGTCGTGAACTTCGGAATCTGGACCGTTTCATTCACTTTGCAAGAGTTTCCATGAACATCATCCTTGCAAGTTTCGTGATCTCCCTGATCTACAATCTGACGGGACTGGGCTTTGCGGTTACCGGGCATCTGTCCCCTCTTGTGGCTGCCATACTGATGCCCCTGAGTTCTGTTAGCGTGATGGTGTTCACTTCGCTGGCAACCCGCATTCGGGCAAAAAAGATGGGGCTGCGCATATGGGAGTGATCTTTTTACTCATCGCTTTCAGCCTGCTGGTCGCTTTGGCTTTCCTCGGGGCTTTCTTCTGGGCCGTCAAATCTGGGCAGTTCGATGATCCCTACACCCCATCGGTTCGCATGCTCTTTGAGGACAAGAAAAATTCAACAAACAACCAAACAGTAACCAATAAACGGGATGCGTAATGTCAGTAGAAACCTTTCATTATGACAATAAAATAGTACGCAATTTCGGGATCGCCACGATGATCTGGGGAATCATAGGATTTCTGGTCGGATTGATCGTTGCACTGAAATTCATCTGGCCGGACTTCCTCGGCTTCATACCTGAACTCTCCTTTGGTCGCCTCCGGCCGCTGCATACCAACGCAGTGATCTTTGCCTTTGCGGGTAATGCGATCTTTTACGGGGTCTATTATTCACTTCCGCGCCTTTGCAAGGCCTCCATGTGGAGCGACCTGCTCAGTAAGATCCACTTCTGGGGATGGCAGGCCATCATTGTTTCCGCCGTGGCTACCCTGCCTTTCGGAATCACAACCAGTAAAGAGTATGCCGAGCTGGAATGGCCCATCGATATTGCCATAACACTGATATGGGTGGTGTTCGGGATCAACATGATGATGACCATCATCAAGCGAAGGGAGAAACACCTATATGTAGCGATCTGGTTTTATATCGCCACCTTCGTAACCGTGGCTGTTCTGCACGTGGTCAACTCCTTTGAAGTGCCGGCAACCTTCCTCAAATCCTATCCGATATATGCCGGGGTGCAGGACGCGCTGGTGCAGTGGTGGTACGGACACAATGCCGTGGCTTTCTTCCTTACCACTCCCTTCCTGGGAATTATGTACTATTTCATCCCTAAAGCCGCAAACCGTCCGATATTCTCCTACCGGCTTTCAATTGTCCATTTCTGGTCCCTGATCTTCATTTACATCTGGGCCGGACCTCATCACTTGTTATATACTTCTCTTCCGGGCTGGGCCCAGGCGCTGGGTACGGTATTCAGCCTGATGCTGATCGCACCTTCCTGGGGCGGTATGCTGAACGGTCTGCTCACCCTTCGCGGAGCATGGGATCGTGTCCGCGAAGATCCGGTACTGAAATTTCTGGTGGTTGGTGTAACGGCCTACGGAATGGTGACCTTTGAAGGCCCGATGCTTTCCATCGCCAATGTGAACGCCATTGCTCATTACTCGGACTACATCATCGGACATGTGCACAACGGGGCGTTACTCTGGAATGGCGGTCTGACCTTCGCGATGTTGTACTACATCACTCCGAAGATCTATAAGACCAAACTGTACTCGGTCAAACTGGCAAATATACACTTCTGGTTTGCTACTCTGGGCGCCATCTTCTACGTGATCCCGATGTACTGGGGTGGTATTACGCAGAGCCTGATGTGGAAAGACTTCACCGATCAGGGACTACTGACGTATCCAAATTTCCTGGAAACCGTTGTTCAGATCATGCCAATGTACGCCCTTCGCGCATTCGGGGGAACGCTCTTTATCATCGGAGCTCTTTTCGGTGTGTATAACCTGATCAAAACCGCCGGAAGCGGAAGCCTCCATGCCTATGAAGAGGCGCAGGCTCCGGCACTGATCGACCCGGCGGAAGGCCATGAGGAAAAATGGCACCGTAAGCTGGAAGGGCGTCCCCTCAAGTTTACCGTCTTTGTGGTGATCGCTATCCTCATTGGTGGAATAGTGGAATACATGCCTACCGCACTGATCGATTCTAATATCCCTACCATCGAAAGCGTGCAGCCCTATACGGCGCTTGAGGTTGAAGGCCGGGACATCTATATCGCAGAGGGATGTAATAACTGCCACTCGCAAATGATCCGTCCGTTCCGGTCTGAAACCGAGCGATACGGAGAGTACTCTAAAGCCGGCGAGTTTGTCTATGATCATCCTTTCCTCTGGGGGTCTAAACGAACCGGGCCGGACCTGCATCGCATAGGCGGCAAGTACCCCGATTCGTGGCATCTCCGACATATGTACGACCCGAACTCCACCTCTCCGGGCTCCATCATGCCGGCATATCCCTGGCTGCTCGAAAAGAAGATGGATATGGAAACCATGCCCGATCGTATCGAAGCGCTCACGGCCGTGGGAGTTCCTTACTCTCCCCGCTATCCCGAATATGCCATTGAGGACATGAAAGCCCAGGCCGAGCGTATCACCAACGGGCTTCGGGAAAACGGCTTCGGTACCATTGAAGGCATCGAAGTGACTTCCGACAAGCAGATCATTGCGCTCATCGCGTACCTGCAACGCCTTGGAACCGACATAGAGGGCAACAACGATCCCTTTGCCGATCTGCCTTCCAGCAAAAAATTATCACCCGTAATTCTGGAGGACTAAGATGTATAAGGAAGTACTCAGATCCATGGAGGGAGTGGAATTATTCCCCAGTATCTCCCTCCTGTTGTTTTTCGCCTTTTTTGTATTGCTGATCAGCTGGTTGGTAAAGCATGGCAAACACCACTGGGATGAAGCGGCAAACCTTCCGCTGGAAACCGATGAAAACAGAAATTCTTAAATACCTGAATCATGAAAATATTAGACGACGAACGGGATAAACTACTCGATCACGAGTACGACGGAATCCGGGAACTGGACAACCACATGCCGAAATGGTGGTTGTGGCTGTTCTACTTCACTATTGCTTTTAGTGTGGGTTATATGGGGTACTATTATGTACTGGACGGCCCCGATCAACACGAAGAATATGAAATGGAGATGGCGGCCGCTTTAGAGAAATACGGTAACCCTGAAGAGCAGACACCGGTTGAGGATGCTTCTTTTAGCTGGACCTACAGTGACGACCCGGATGAAATTGCGCGCGGTCGCGAAGTGTACATGGGAACCGGAAACCTGTGCTTTACCTGTCACGGCAGTGCCGGGGAAGGTCTTGTAGGGCCAAATCTCACCGACGACATGTGGATCCATGGCTGCTCACCGGAGGAAGTAGCTTCCAGTATCATCAACGGGTATCCGGACAAGGGGATGGTGCCTTACGGAAGCGGAGCCCCGATTCCCAATGAAGATGTACAGGCGCTGGTGAGCTATATAGGGTCTCTGCAGGGGACAAATCCTCCTAATGCCAAGGCCGTGGATGAAGCACGGGCCGTGGAATGCACTATTGAATAGCGAAGAAGCCGGGTAATACGCAATGGCTACTGAGAAAGAACGCCAGATAGGAAAAACAGAATTCAGGGACCGCCTGGCCACAGTGAATGCTGAGGGCGGGCGGAACTGGATCTACCCCAAAAAACCAGGCGGCCGGTATTACAACGCCAGAACTATCGTCGCCACTTTGCTTTTGGGCTTCTTTTTCGCCGGACCCTTCATCACCATTAACGGCCAGCCCCTGCTTTTGCTGAACATCCTTGAACGTAAGTTTGTGATCTTCGGAGTGGCTTTCTGGCCCCAGGACCTTCATCTGCTGGTCTTCGGCATGCTCTCCTTTATCATCTTTGTGGTGCTTTTTACCACGATCTTCGGTCGTCTCTTCTGTGGGTGGGCCTGTCCTCAAACGATCTTCATGGAAATGGTTTTCCGGAAGATCGAATACTGGATAGAGGGAGACGCCTCCGCTCAGATCCGCCTGAGCAGGGCTCCCTGGAATATCCGCAAGATCTTCAAGAAGACCTCGAAGCATCTTATCTTCTACGCACTGGCCTTCGTGATCTCCAATCTCTTTCTGGCGTATATCATCGGAAAGGATGAACTCTTCACCATCATCACGGACCCTCCTTCAGAACATATCGCAGGGCTCTCCGCGATGATCATCTTCAGCGGTGTGTTCTACGGAGTGTTTGCCTTTATGAGGGAGCAGGTATGTCATTTTGTATGTCCTTACGGTCGCATGCAATCCGTCATGCTGGATAACAACTCCATCAACGTGATGTATGATTACAAACGCGGAGAAGACCGCGCGAATCCTGCTCAGCGGCAGAAGATCGCTGCGGGTAAAGCAACCCTGGCTGATCTCGGCTTTTCTGAAAATGCAAGCTTTGGTGATTGTATTGATTGCTATCAATGCGTAAAGGTTTGCCCGATGGGGATCGATATCCGCAATGGCACACAGCTGGAATGCGTGCACTGCACTGCCTGCATCGACGCCTGTGATGCCATCATGGATAAGATCGACAAACCACGGGGGCTTATCCGTTATTCCTCTGAGAATATCATCCGGGGCGATCAGACGAAGATCTTTACTCCCAGGGTAATGGGATACAGTGCCGTACTGGTGATCCTCCTGAGTATCTTCGTCACGCTGATGTCGATGCGGACCGATCTGGAAACCACCATACTCCGTCAACCCGGCACGCTTTATCAAACCCTGCCTGACAATACATACAGTAACATTTATGAGATCAAGGTCATCAACAAGACCTTCGAAACCATGGAGTATGAACTGAGGCTGTTATCCCCTGAAGGTGAGCTGACCTCTCTGGGTATGAAGGAGTCCGTCCCTCCTCAGAACCTTGCCGAAGGACGCTTTTTAGTCAAACTCTCCGAAGACCAGCTGACGGGATTACAAACCGAGCTCAACTTTGGAGTATTTGTGGACGGGAAACAAATCGAAACTGTACAATCCGGATTTATAGGTCCGGCCAACTAATCAAAGAATTATGAAAAAGATGAACTGGGGAAAAGGAATCGCGCTGGCCATAACGGTCTTTATCATCGGTACCCTCAGCATGGTGAGTTACTTTATCAGCCTGGATTTCTTCCTGGTTACCAACAACCACTATGAAGAGGGAGTGGAATACCAGCAAACCATTGAGAGCAAAGAACGCGCACGGCAGCTCGAGAATCCGGTATTGGTTGTTTTCGATGAGAAAACGGAGTCGCTGCGGGTGGTCTTTCCTAACGATCTCATCGGTAAAGCGCAGGGCAACATCAACCTGTACCGGCCAAATAATCCTAAACTTGATAAGCAGCTTCCGCTGAAAGTAAACGCAACCGGTACTCAGGTCATCCCCGTCTCGGAAATGGAAAAAGGAAAATGGATCCTGACCATTGAATGGACGATCGATGAGCTGGACTACCTGGAAGAAAAGACCATCATGATCTGATATGGAACTCTGGACCGCGTTATTTCTGGGCTTTGCCGGCAGTTTCCATTGCGTGGGAATGTGCGGTCCCATCGCGCTATCTATTCCCGGAAGAGATTCCGGGATCGGGGCGCTTTCCCTCAATGCCCTGATCTATAACTCGGGCAGGATCCTCACTTATGCCCTCATGGGACTTATGTTCGGCTTTCTGGGTCGCGAAATTACCCTTTCAGGCTTCCAAAGCATATTCTCGATCATACTGGGATCCGGCATTCTCATTACCATCCTGTCTTCGCGCTATCTCAGGAGGACCCGGAAGCCGGGCTGGTACCGGGCATTTGTATCTTCCGTAACCCGGACTTATGCCCGGTTAATGAAAAAAGAATCGGTCCCTGCGTTGTTCGGAATGGGATTCCTTAACGGGCTCCTGCCCTGCGCTTTCGTCTATACCGGACTGGCTGCCGCTGTACTTACCAGCAGCCCCTATCACAGTATGGCTTATATGGCCCTGTTTGGCTTAGGTACCGTGCCGGCACTTTTTTCGGTTTACCTGGCACCCAGTTTTATCTCGATGGACCTGCGTACATCCATCCGGAAATACCTGCCCTACTTAGCCCTTGGGCTGGGCGTCTTTCTGATCATCCGTGGCGTGGCGCTGCAGGACCTTCAGCTTCCTGTTACCCTGATGGAAGGCATGGATCCTTTCTGCGTATTTCCGGGCACGGCAAACTAAACGGATTCACCCTTTCTTTTTCTTCCAGCCTGATCCTTTGCCACTTCCTCCAAAAATGATGGAAGCTCCGAAGACAAAGCCAAAGTCGTACCAGCCCCCCGTATTGTTGATCGCGTACACAGCAATGCTGTCATCAAACAAACTTCCGATAAAGCTGAAGGGAAGGATGATCCCGTGAAGCAGCCCGTGCCAGAACCCATAGGTCTCGGTCGAAACCGACACAGCTAGCGGAACGGCTTCTGCACAGGAAATGGTGAGAACGGTGAGTAGCAGAAGAGCTCCAGCGGCTTTAGGTGTAGAACTGTCTATATTTTTCATGACTAATAAGTTAGCTCACAAAGACTTCCCTACGAGCAGATCACAATAAAGTTCAATACGACTTAACCAATGCTTCAACAACTGATAAATTCTCAAAGAATATTTCCTCTTTGCGTATTTTGTTGTTTTATTAGCTGTACAAACTTGCAATTCATTATGGCGACAAATAGTAACAAAGGTAGAAAAGGACAAATCAAAGGGAGAGTCCAAGTAAAAAACCCAGTTACTGATAGGTGGGTAAAGATAGATACAAAGACTGGGAGAATAATAGACCATAAAAAGACTAAGGGGCCCTACAAAGGGGTGAGAAAGAAGAAGTAAATGGCACTCATTTTCTCTCCGCTTTCCGAGGATATATTAGAAGGCCCTTTCAAACCCTACCCCAGAGGAGCTTTCATAATGCTTCAAGATAATGAAGGAACCCCTGAGATTGATCGGGATATGGATAGTGCCACCATTGAAATTCTTAAGGAACAAAGTTTCTTGCCTTTAAAAGCTACTACAAAGAGAGGGACAAAGGACTTTCTTGAAAAAATAGTACAGCTTATTAGAGGGGCTGGATTTGGTGTAGCAATCTTTTCTGAATTTACTAACGCAACATCCCTAGCAAATATATTTTTTGAAGTAGGGTTATGCAATATGCTTGGGAAACCAGTTATTATAGTAAAATCAGATAAAGCTAAACCTCCTTCCGACTTTGTAAGAACAGAATGGGTAACCTATTCTGAAAATAGAAATAAACTCAAGAATGATCTTTCTAAGTCTTTAAACGATGTAATCTTACTGGCTGACTATTTTGATAAGCTTGGTGATATCTCCTTCGAAGCTGAAGAAAGAGATGCAGAATTAGCTTTTGAAAGGTATAAACAAGCTTTCCTTATTTCAGGTGAAGACAAAATTAAGATAAAAATTACTAATCTTTTAGGAAGCTTTGATGATGAAGAAGGTAATTTCACTGAGCTTATTGCGAGTAGAAAACGTCTAAGAAAAGCCATTGCTGAATTTGAGAAGTTTATCTCATAGGAGTAAGCTTGTCAGCTGATCAAAATCATCAAACACCAAATCCGCAAGCTCTGCACCATCACCGGTAGGATTGCAGGTAAACCAGGCGACTTTCCACCCCGCCTCTTTGCCTCCCCTAACATCCGAAGTCACTGAATCACCCACATACAGTATGTCCGGTCGTTGCACACCCGCCAGGCCAGTCGCATGATCAAAGATCTTGCGGTGTGGTTTCATCACACCGATCTCTTCCGATATCACGATCTTGTCCGTCTTTTCCTGAAACCCGAACTGACCGATCTTCAGCCACTGTGTCTCCGCAAATCCATTCGTGATGAGCCCCGTTGCGTAGTTCGCTGATATCCGGTCATAGGCTTCTTTTGCACCTTTTACCCACTCCCAGTGATTCCGGTAATACTTCATATATACCTCCCCGGCCTCTTTCCAAAAGGAATCATCCAGTTGCAAAGCCTGAAACGTTTCCTGGAATCTTCTTCGGTGCAGGATGTGCCGGTCGATCTCACCCCTCCCGTATTCCTCCCACAATCCTTTATTGATCTCGTGATAGGTTCCGATCAGATCATTCAGTGATGTCCCGTTGAAATACTGACTAAAATGCTGATGTACATCTTTTAGCCCGTTTCGTTCTGCCTTTTTGTGATCCAGCAGGGTATCATCCAGGTCAAAATAAATGAATTTAGGCTTGAGGTCTGACAATGGAACGGTTTTTGGTTATAGTTAAGAAATTTATTGAACCAATTACGGATTCAGTTCGTAGGCGGTGCCTAAGTTAACTAACTAAACAACAAATCATGAAAGCTAAATATTTAGTAGGGTTGGGAGTCATACTCCTGATGGTGTTTTACGGGATCAGCGTTAACAACTCGCTGGTCAGTCAAGAAGAAAATGTAGAGAGCGCGTGGGCGCAGGTGGAGAATCAATATCAGCGCCGGGCAGATCTGATACCAAACCTGGTTAATACGGTCAAAGGTGCGGCTGACTTTGAGCAGGAGACGCTTACCTCTGTGATCGAGGCCAGAAGCCAGGCTACTTCTATCAATATCAATGCTGAGGACCTGAATGATCCTGCCAAGCTAGCACAGTTTCAGCAGGCTCAGCAACAGCTTAGCAGCGCTTTGTCCCGTTTATTGGTCACGGTTGAGCGCTATCCCGAACTCAGAGCCAATGCAAACTTCCAGGATCTTCAGGCACAGCTGGAGGGCACTGAAAACAGGATCGCCACCGAGCGAATGCGATTCAATGAGGCTGCACAGTCTTACAATACATCGATCCGTAAATTCCCGGCCAGCCTGATCGCCTCAATCTCGGGCTTTGAACGCAAGGCCTACTTCGAAGCTGAAGCCGGTGCCGAACAAGCTCCAACGGTAGACTTCAGTAATTAAATTCAGACAACCGATCCAAGAGGTAAGAGTCGCATCTTACTTCTTGGACCTTGGATATCACTTCGTAACCTATGGCCAGATTCTTAACCAAAGATCAGGAACAAACCATCATCAAAGCTATCCGGGAGGCTGAGAATCAGACTTCCGGAGAGATCAGGGTTCATATTGAGCCCAAGTGCAAGCCCGAAGATCCCCTGGAACGGGCAATGGAGGTTTTTGCCGAGCTGCACATGCATGAAACCGAACTCCGGAATGGAGTGATCATCTATGTATCCACGGATGATCATAAACTGGCCATCTGGGGAGATAAAGGGATCAACGAAAAAGTGGGACAGGACTTCTGGGAACATGAACTGGAACTCATGACCAAATATTTTAAGGCCGAAGACTATGAAACCGGCCTGAAAGAAGTTATAGCTCATATCGGAAACAAGCTCAGGGAGTTCTTCCCCTATCAAAAGGATGACACCAATGAGCTTTCGGATGATATAAGCTACGGGGAGGAGAAAGATGCCTGATCCTATTCGTCTCACATTCCGCCTCGACTCAATCAACCTGGAGAAACCTGTGAGAAGTGCCAATCCTAAAAACAGGACCTCCCAGTCAACGAAGTGGCGCACCCTCCTCAAAACCTTATGCTTATCGGTTGTTCTGCTTTTAGGTGCTGTGCCTGGCTTCACGCAGGACTTTCTCCCGGACCGGCCTGTGGGAATGGTCAATGATTTTGCGGATATGCTTACTCCAGGTGAGCAAAACCAACTGGAACGCAAACTGAGAGCCTATCGTGATACCACCACTAATGTGATCGCAATAGCCACCATTGAAAGTTTAGAAGGGTACCCGAGAGAAGAGGTTGCCACAGAGTTATTCAACCGGTGGCGGATGTGGGAAGGCGACCGTTATAATGGGGTACTTATCTTGATCTCCGAAGGTGATCGTGAACTGCGGATAGAAGTCGGATACGGACTTGAAGGGGCAATACCTGACGTGATGGCTAACCGGATCGTTCAGGATGTACTGATCCCGAACCTGAGGCAGGGCAATGTCTATGCCGGACTGGATCGTGCCACCGACATCATGATCGACCTGGCGGCGGGTGAGTTCGAAGGAGCTCCCGAATTCAGCAATCGAAATTCCGATGACATCGACATCCCTTTAGACCTGATCATCTTTTTTATCATTCTGATCATTGTCGTGATTTCCCGGATCAGCGGACATGGAGGAGGTCGGGGTAAACGCCGGCGTACGCTCGGGCCCATGGATGTGATCTTCTGGGGCAGTATGCTCGGAGGCGGAAACCGCGGAGGGGGCTCATCCTTTGGAGGGGGCGGCTTCGGCGGCGGTGGATTCGGTGGGTTCAGCGGGGGCGGCGGCTTTGGCTCCGGAGGTGGTGGAGCCGGAGGAAGCTGGTAGTTCCTAACTCAATATTTTAAGTAATAAGCACCGCTAAGCTTCGAGGGCCTGTTCCAGATCCGATATAATATCGTCCGCGCTCTCGATGCCGACTGCAAGCCGGACCAGCCCATCCGTTATGCCGGCCTGCTTTTTGAGCTCTTCATCAACAACCGAGTGGGTCATTGAAGCCGGATGTTGAATAAGGGTATCTACCGTTCCCAGGCTAACCGCCAGTGTACACAGCTTTACCCGGTTCATCAAAGACTTCCCGGCCTCGAATCCGCCCTTCAGCTCAAAGGCGATCATACCTCCAAAACCATTCTGCAAGATCTCCCGGGCGAGCGCGTGCTGCGGATGAGATTCCAGTCCGGGGTACCAAACCCTTTCCACGGACGAATGCCACTCCAGAAAGCGGGCTACTTCCATGGCGTTCTCCGCATGCTTCTTCATTCGGAGAGCCAGCGTTTTTACTCCGTTGAGAGTGATCCAGGCGTCCATGGGCCCTGAAATTCCTCCCAGGTTTTTCCGGAGCAGAAAGGTCTCGCACTCTTCGTACAGCTCCTGCCGGGCAACTAAAGCTCCTCCGATAATGGTTCCATACCCCCCCATATATTTGGTGGTGGAATGTGCGACCACGTCCGCACCCAGCTTAAGAGGCTGCAGGTGGTACGGTGTGGCAAAGGTGTTATCCACCATTACCCTGGCACCGTGCTTATGAGCCAGCTGAGAGATCGCTTCAATATCACTGATCGTCATGGTGGGATTAGCAATGCTCTCCAGGTAGATAAGCGCGGTCTCAGGATTTTTCTTCAATTCCATCTCCACCATAAAAACATCCCCGGTATCAATAAAGGAAGTACTCATTCCCATACGGGGAGCTTCTTCCTTCAGGAACTGACTGGTACATCCGTACAGTGCGTCCTGTGCGATAATATGCTTGCCCTGAGCCAGGCTGATGATCCCGGTGGTGATGGCCGCCATCCCGCTTCCGAAAGCCATTCCCGAATACTGCCCGGCCTCTTCCATTCCATAGGTCTCCAACTCGCAAATAGCGCGCTCCAGGTGCTCTACCGTCGGGTTCCCCAGCCTTGAATAAATATGAGTTGCCCCGCCTTCTTCATGTGCGAAGGCCCTGGCACCCTCATCTACATTGTCGAACACAAAAGTTGAGGTCTGATAAATAGGGGTGATATGAGAACCGTATTGATCCTTCCTGCCTTCGCCTGCGTGTACAGTTTGGGATTCGAATGACAGGGGTTTGTTCTTTAGCTTAATCATCGTACCGGTATGTTAGATTGTTCTTTGATTGTACTAAGGACAATGCTGGTATGGACGCGCTGAACGTCCGGCAGGGTTGCCAGCTTGGTGCGGAGAAGGTTTTCGTAATCCTGGGTGTCTTTTGCCACGATCTTGAGCAGAAAATCCCCTTCTCCGGTGGTATTGTAACATGCCAGGATCTCCGGAATCGCCTGTACAGCGGAAGTAAACTCTTCCAGCAACTTCAACTGATGAATGCTCAGCGTTACCGTCACAAATACGGTCAGTCCCTTATCCACTGCTTTCTTATTGATCCGTGCCTGGTATCCCTCAATCACCCCTTCTCTTTCGAGCCGCCGAACCCGTTCCAGCGTGGGTGTAGTGGTTAATCCAACCCTGCCGGCCAGCTCATTATTGGTGATTCTCCCTTCACTTTGAAGGATCTCCAGGATCTTTTTATCAATGGCGTCTAATCTGGGTTTTTCCATTATTTCAGCAGATTATCCTTCTTTTATCACATCTAACGATACATATCACTTATGTTAAAGTAAAATGAAGGTGTTAATTTTTAATATTAAAAAATATACAGGATATAATTCTGCGGTTAATACTTTCACAGGAAATTATTCTAAATAAAAAAGCCCTGAAGAATTCCTTCTTCAGGGCCCTGCCTTAAGAAATAGAGTTATCTCTGAATCTAATGCGCTTGAGCAATCTCTTCGGAAGTCAGTCCTGTTCCGGAGGTGGTCGATGGAGTCTCCCGCATGTATTCATCCAGGGTAAACTCATCCACCTGAATCGCGTCATAGCGGGCCGCTTCTGCAGCTTTAACTGCTTGGGCTTCTTCTTCAGTAAGAATGCCTTTCTCCACGGCCGGCTTCAACAGCTCACCGGGCCTGGATTTGGGTAATTCACCTTTCTTAACAGCCACATACAGTTTTTTGTAAACCGGTGCCGAAGCTGTGATCAGATTCAGGGTATGCTCGTAACGTCCCACTGCTGATTCAGGATCTTCCGGTATAAAGATCCCTTCCGTCATCCGGTCACGAAGCTCTCCGGGAGTCTGCATAGCCTGAGCTACCTTGTGGCCTAACTTATCCGAAGGGTATGTACCAATGGGGTTCATCCGCGACCATACCCCGGCCAGGCGGAAGATCCAGCTGGCGCCGGGCGCTTTGATCTCCCTGAAGATCCCTTCAAAGGCGACCTGAATGCGGTAGAACATGTATTCCATCGACCATTGGAAGAAATCGAGGTCTTCTTTACGGCGTCCTTCGGCTTCAAATCGTCGGAGGGTGGCCGCCGCCAGGTAGAGATGGCTGAGGATATCAGCATATCGCCCCGCGATCTTTTCTTTCATCTTTAGACCGCCTCCGTAGGAACCTAAAGCGATATCCGCCAGATAAGCGAAGGAGGCGGAAGCCCAGGAAAGCCGTCGGAAATACTTCGCGGCCGGCCCACTTACCGGTGAGCCCGCCAGGCGTCCGCGGGTGAGACTAAGCAGTACGGAACGCACATTATTACGGACCACATGCCCGATGTGTGCCCAGAAATTATCGTCAAATGCTTTGCCATCCTTATTCATCAGGGCGTTGATCTCTTTAAATGCGTAGGGGTGACAGCGAATGGCTCCCTGTCCAAAGATCATGAGCGTACGGGTGAGAATATTGGCTCCTTCTACCGTGATTGCTATGGGCAAAGAGATGTACCCGTTGGCAAAGACATTTCGCGGGCCGCGGGAAATGCCGGATCCTCCTGTTATATCCATAGCGTCGTTGATGATCTCACGCGTTCGCTCGGTAAAATTGTACTTTGCAATAGCTGTTACCACAGCGGGCTTAGCCCCTTTATCCAGTCCGCCGGTGGTGTAGCGCCGTGCGGCTTCCATGAAGTAGGTGTAGCCGCCAATGCGGGCCATAGGTTCTTCGATCCCTTCAAACTTTCCGATGTTCAGCCCAAACTGCTTTCGGATGGCTGCATAAGCGCCCACTACCCGGGTTGCCAGTTTAGCTCCTCCCAATCCCTGTGCGGGAAGTGAGATACCGCGCCCTACGGCCAGAGACTCCATCAGCATTCGCCATCCGTTACCGGCCCCTTCTTTACCACCGATGATTGCATCAACAGGAACAACCACATCTTTGCCACGGGTTGGGCAGTTATAAAAAGGCACTCCCAATGGATCATGGCGCTTCCCGAGTTCAACTCCTTCGGTATCCGAAGGGATGAGTGCGCAGGTGATACCCAGTTCCTTTTCTTTGCCTAATAAGTTGTCCGGATCGTACAGCTTGAAGGCCAGGCCTACAACGGTCGATATCGCGGCAAGAGTGATGTACCGTTTGTTCCAGTTCAGCTTCAAGTAGAGCTTTCCGTCATCCCCTTTGAATACCTCTCCGCTGGAGGTCATGCCTCCGGCATCGGAACCCGCCGTAGGTTCGGTGAGCGCAAAACAGGGCATTTCAACGCCGGCTGCCAGCCTTGGCAAATAGTATTCCTTCTGCTGATCGGTTCCGTAATGCATCAGCAATTCGGCTGGCCCTAATGAGTTGGGCACCATTATGGTTGTGGCGAGCGGGCCACAACGGGAGGCCAGTTTGGCCACAATTGCACTGTGCGCCGTCGCTGAGAACTCCAGCCCTCCATACTTTTTCGGTATGATCAATCCGAAAAAGCCCTCTTTCCGCATATACTCCCAGACCTCCTCTTCGAAATCCTTTTTAACGAATACGTCCCAGTCGTTGACCATCCCGCATAACTTCTCAACGGGTCCGTCAAAAAAAGCCTGTTCTTCTTTGGTCAGTTCTGGATAAGGCTCATTCAGGATGCGCTTGAAATCGGGCTTGCCGGAAAAAAGCTCTCCCTCTACCCAAACCGTACCGGCTTCAATGGCGGTCTGCTCCGTTTCAGATATGGTAGGAAGAAAATTCATCGCGTCCAGTAACTTCATAATAGGAACGCTGATGAGGGTTCGCCGAAGTGGCTTGATGTTAAACATCAGAACCAGAACTGTATAGGTAATGAATACCCATGCCGGGGCATCAAGCCCTGCCAGCCCCGCGTAACCTGCGATGGCCCACAAGTACAGAGGGGCTCCGGTATAACCCAGGATCAGAAACAGTACAACTGCTGATCCGATCGATGCCCAGACCGGTACCTGACTAAAAAAACCGAGTAAACTTGTTAAATCTTCCATGATCTTCTCCCACTGTTTATGAAACGGTTGTTCGAACAAGGAATCCCTGCACAATGTGCTCCAGAGACTCTGTTATAAAAATTTCCTGATCTATTCTGCTGTCAAGACGTTGATTCAGCACTACTGAAACCACTCCGTGCATCTGAGCCCAGATCGAGTAGGCTGCGAGCACGGGATCGTCAACATCCATTACCCCTTCCGCGACCCCTTCTTCAATGATGCTGGCCAGCAGCTCATAGCTGCGGCGAACTTTCCTGAATTTCTCTTTGGGATATCGTGCCATGGCCTCGGGCTGCACCTGATATATGATCTGGTATTTCTCTGGATTCTGAAGCCCGAATTCCACATAAGCATTGATGCTGGCTTCAAAACGATCCAGCACCGTGGTCTTCTCACGAACCTTTTCTTCTATATGATCCCCAAGCTCCTCGACCGACTCCTCAATAAGGGTATGCATGAGGTGATCCTTATTCTCGAAATGCAGATAAATGCTGGTGGCTGAAACTCCCACCTCTTTGGCAATGGCCCGCATTGAAAGTGCCTTATGTCCCTCGGAATACAGAAGATGCCGGCTGGTTTCCAGTATTTTATCTCTTAAAGAAAGTGAATTTCCCTTCATATAAAACGATTGGTTAACACCGTTAAGTTAACCAATCGAACGGGAAAATCAATAGTGCTTACACAATCAGTCAGATTAAGTTTTACAACCTTATACAAGGAGTTCTACGATACTCTTAGGTATCTCATTCTTTAACCGTAGGGATTTTGATCTTATGAAGAAGGTATTAGCAGTTTTGGCCTTTATGGTTCTTTGCTCATCGGCTGCACGCGCACATCCATGGGGAGGTCTAGTCATCGACATGATGGGAAATATTTATTTCACCTTCATTTGTCCAACGGTGGATGATGATCATTATGCCTGTGTATGGAAGATCGATTCGAATTTGGCTTTATCCGAGGCACTAAATTCCAGACAGTCCCCCAGCGATATTATTCTTGCCCGATCTCCGGACAGGCAGATCTACGGAGCAGAACGATTCGGGCAGCATGGAAACTACAGAAACCGCCTTTGGCAGATTCGGGAATCCGGGAATTCCATGCTTCTGGATGTCACCGATGATGACGGTGGGTTCGTTATCCAGGCATATACTGTTTCCGGTGACGGTACTATCTATTATTCAGATAGAGGTGAGATCTTTTATCTGAATGAAAATTCAGAGCCTGTTCGTCTGAATCATGAAATTAACCTTGATCGAGTTCAATTATTGGAACGCGGACCGGGCGGCTCTCTCTACATTCTGGCCGATAATAATCTCTATCGCTATGATGACGGTTCAATCACCATGGTTGCAGAGGGACTAAAAGAGGAATCACCAGCCAATCTGCCCTTTCGTGGTGCGAATATTTTCTTTGACATGGTTGTCACTGAGGATAAGGAAGTATACCTCGCCTATTATGGGGATCGCAAGATCATAAAAGTGAATCCTGACGGAACCCAGCAAACTGTTCTTCAGGCTAAGGCTCCCTGGTCTCCGCATGGGATCGATGTCTTTAATGGGGAGATCTATGTGCTCGAGTCAACTTTAGGAGATGGCAGGTGGTGGGAGTTTTGGAAAAGTTCCGATACGGAGATCATACCAAGGATCCGAAAAATAGATTCCGATGGAAATCTATCTGTGGTGTACAACTATACTGAGGATTAACTCAGCCTGAATGAAAGAAACTTGCTGGTCTTGCCCTTCTTGAGGTGCATCTTTTCATAATAGGTCCTGATGCTCAGTTCCGGATCATCCGGATGGGTCTTATGTACATCCGTCAGGTCTCTCAGTACCTCCAGCTTCTGATCTTCGATTACTTCTTTGGTGTATTCGTACAGCAGGTCGCTGTCCGTTTTAAGATTGATGATGGTACCGGGGTCGGCAACCTTCCGATAGGTATCCAGAAATTTAGGAGACGTAAGTCTCTTTCTTTCCTTCCGGATGTACGGATCCGGAAAGAGTATCCAGATCTCATCCACTTCCCCCTGTTCAAAAAACTGATCCAGGTGATCGATATACGCTCTGAGATACCGGACGTTTTGCTGCCCTTCATCCAGGGCTTTGGTCGCGCCTACCCACATCCGGTTTCCTTTGATATCAACTCCCACATAGTTTTTATCCGGATGCAATCTGGCAAGTCCTCTGGAATATTCCCCTTTGCCACAGGCCAGCTCCAGAACCAACGGATTATCATTTTGAAATATTTCTGATTTCCAGCTTCCTTTGGGAAACGGGCGGGCGCTGTTGTAGTCGGTCCACTCGAAAACATTTTCGAGTGTCTTCATTTCATCAAATCGCTGTTGCTTGATCTTGGGCATGCCTTATGGCGAAAGTCTTTTGATACTCCAGTTTCCGTTGGCCTTTTCGAACTTGATCCTGTCGTGCAGCCGGCTTCTCCTTCCCTGCCAGAACTCAATGGCCTCGGGCACCACCCGGTAGCCACCCCAGGTGTCAGGCATCGGCACTTCTCCTTCCCCGTACTTTTGCCGGAGCTCCTCAAACTTATCTTCCAGATATTTCCTGTCCGGAACTACCTCGCTTTGATGGGATGCCAGTGCTCCTATCTGACTTTTATAGGGGCGTTTTCTGAAGTACTCCTCACTCTCTTCCCTGGGCAACTCGCGGGCTATTCCGTCAATCCTTACCTGACGTTCCAGCTCGATCCACAAAAAGCACAGGGATACATGCGGATTTTGACCGATCTCCTTCCCCTTGTCGCTGGCCTGATTGGTGTAAAACACAAAGCCCTCGTCATCAACCCCCTTCAGCAATACCACCCTGCTGTGGGGTTTATTGGCAGCATCCACGGTAGCCAGGGTCATGGCGTTAGGCTCCGGCAGGCGGGCTTCCAGGGCTTCCTCCATCCATTTCCGGAACTGGACAAACGGGTCCGGATCCACCTCAGATTCATCGAGGGAATGCTTGGAGTAGTCTTCTCTGAGCTTTTGCAGGTCTTCTGATTTCATTTCTTATAGTAATCGGGTTCATTGCCGGGCTTCCACTTTATATTGCATCCTATGCTGGGAACCTGTGGTTCATATCCTTCTTCTCCTTCCAGCATGGCATCCACAGCGGCTCTCAGGTCGCGGCCGGTTACGGGCATATTGTTTCCGGGCCGGCTTTGATCGAACTGGCCCCTGTAAAAGAGCTTCATCTCCTCGTCAAAAACAAAAAAATCGGGCGTGCAGGCTGCCTGATAGGCCTTTGCTACTTCCTGACTTTCATCATAGAGATAGGGAAAGGGGTATTTCAGGTCTTTGGCTGCTTTGGCCATAAATTCCGGACCGTCTTCGGGGTAGTTTTCTACGTCGTTTGAACTTATCGCTACACATTCCACCCCTTTCTTCTGATATTCGTTGGCAAATTCAACCAGCGCTTCATTCAAATGCTTTACATACGGGCAGTGGTTGCAAATAAACATAACAACCAGTCCTTTTGCACCATCAAAATCTCTCAGAGATGTGATCCCGCCCTGAACATTGGGAAGTGAAAAGTCAGGGGCTTTGGTTCCCAGTTCCAACATTGTGGATAGTGTTGCTGCCATAGTTCTGTAACCTTCTTATGTTTGCCTTATTAAGAATCTATTATAAAGTACTTATGAAGCCTGTCACAAAGATATTGAATGATCGAGACAAAATTTTGTTCGAAAAAGCATTGAAGTTTTATTTCTTTGCGCGCCAGCGCGGGGTGAGTACGCTACCGGAAGATCTTGCCCGGCGAATTTCCTATTCAGGTACGGTCGCTTATTCCCTGATCATCACTTTCGTAAAAGAAAACGCGCTTAAAATTGAGTACATGGATTTTCTTAACCAGGAATGGAAACACCTTCGGTCCGTCGAACCCGCCTTTTTCAACGACCTCCAGGTAAAGCCGGATGAGATCGATGAGCTGGAGCTCTCTGAAACCGTTGAGCTGAACTTTTTTGATGAAGATGAAGGGCTGTACTTGTTGTTAAGATACATTCCGGAGAACAATACCGTTACCCTCGCCCCCGGTTCAAGGACATAAAAAAACCCGACACCTTAAAATTCGCTCCGCATTGAGGTTTTTTATGTAATGAAAAGCTACTCTCTCCGATTAAGGTGCCGGGAAAAGCTACTGAGCATTAGACGACTCTCACGGGCTTTTAGTTTCTGAAAAAATGATCTTTTTACCAGATTTATGTAAATAATTGCAATTGCGGTCCGGATCGGTACCTGAAGTGATCGGTGCTCAGCTTTACGCGGGCTTCGTTCAGACCCAGCCGCTTCGTCTGGATGTTGAATACATCCGCTATTTGTTTGGAGAATTTACCTTCTCCCCTCATGCGTTTACCCCATTCGGCTTCGTAGAGTTTCCCCCCTCTCATATCATACAACCGGTTCTTGATTTTGTCAGCCCGATCCGGGTAATGCTGTTCGAGCCAGTCCTGAAAAAGGTCTTTTACCTTATAAGGCAAACGAACAATGATATAGCTGGCATGGCTGGCTCCCGCGTTTTTAGCTGCCTGCAGAATATCCGCGCATTCGTGATCCGTCAATCCCGGAATAATGGGGGCCACATTTACACCAACTGAAATGCCTGCCTTCGCCAGTTTTTCAATTGCCTCCAGCCTTTTCGCGGGCCTGGAGGTACGCGGCTCCATAATATCAGTAAGCCGGGGATTCAACGTGGTTACCGAAAGAGTGACGTGCACGCAGTTATAGTTGCTGAGCTCGGTAAGTATATCAATATCACGGGTCACCAGGTGATTCTTGGTAATCAACCCCACCGGGTTCCTGAAATCTGCCAATACCCTGAGGCATTTGCGGGTGATCTTAAGCTTCCGCTCGATTGGCTGATAGCAATCGGTAACCCCGCTCATCGCGATAACCTGCGGTTTCCACTTAGGAGAACTCAGTGTTTTACGAAGAAGGTCTGGCGCATCGTACTTCACCATGATCTTACTCTCAAAATCCATTCCGACCGAAAAGCCCAGATATTCATGGAATGGCCGGGCATAACAGTAAATGCACCCGTGCTCACATCCCCGGTAAGGATTCAGGCCGGCTTCGAATGGAATATCGGGGCTCTTGTTCCAGGAGATAACTTCTTTCGTATCATCTGGAAAAAGCTGGGTTTTGACCGATGGTTTTTCTCCGGTCTTCTCGTCCAGGTCATAGTCTATGTAGTTTCCCTCGAATCTGTTGACAGGATTGTCAGAAGCTCCCCTTCCTCGTTTCGGCTTTTGTAACTTTGGCATGGTGGCTGATGGTTTTACACATATTTTGTACATATAATATCAGCCCGCTTCCTAACTTCCAAATAAAAAAGGCTCCCTTAAGGAGCCTTTTTTCGCGAGGGGTAATTTATTTACCTGAAAACACCTGTTCTCCCGCTACCCAGGTCTCCAGAACTTTGATCTGCCAGATCTCGCTTGCAGGCACCTCAAAGTAATCCCGATCGATCATGATGAAGTCGGCCCATTTTCCTTCTTCGATGCTCCCCAGCACATCTTCCTGATGCGCGGCATAGGCCGCATCAATAGTGAACGCTCTGAGTGCCTGCGTTCTGCTTAGCGACTCTTCGGGGTACCAACCTCCTTCCGGATTGCCCTCATGGTCCTGGCGGGTAACCGCTGAATACAGGCCGAAGAAAGGGTTGGCGTGCTCAACCGGAAAATCGGAACCGGCAGCCACGACCGTGCCCTGATCCAAAAATGTTTGCCATGCGTAGCCTCCTTTAATCCGCTCGGGGCCAACACGATCCTCCGCCATATTTTTATCACTGGTGGCGTGGGTGGGCTGCATGGATGCAATAATGTTCAGTTCTTTGAATCTGGGGATATCTTCCAGGGCGACGATCTGGGCATGTTCCACACGATTTCTCAGCCCCTGTTCACCCAGTTGATTCCTGGCAAACTCAAAAGCATCAAGCACCTGCCTGTTGCCCCGGTCCCCAATAGCATGGATATTGGCCTGGTAGCCCTTCTCCATAACTTTTAAGGTAAAGCCGTTCATCTCATCCTGATCATAGAATAGTAGTCCCCTGTTGCCGGGATCATCGGAATAGGGCTCTATCATGGCTGCTCCGCGACTTCCCAAAGCCCCGTCTGAATACAGCTTTACACTTCGCAATGCAAGCATATCATCAGCATAAGACTCGACCGGACCTGTTTTGGAAAGTTCGTCGAACGCTTCGCCCGCACCTCCGATCATTCCATAAATGCGTGTTTTCAGCTTACCCTCGTCTGCAAAACGCTTATAACGCTCCCAGGTGGAAACGCCCAGCCCCGCATCGTGAACCGAGGTGATCCCCAAACTTGCCATCTGCTTCAGGGCTTTTTCAAGAGCCAGATCCGCTTCTCTGGGAGTAGGATCAGGAACGATCTCGTTGATGTAATTTTCGGCCGCATCAATAAATACCCCGGTTGCATTGCCGCGCTCATCACGAATGATCTTACCTCCCTGGGGATCAGGGGTATCCCGGCTGATCCCCGCCAGTTCCATTGCCTTCGTGTTTGCCCAACCGGCATGACCGTCAACACGGCTTAGCCAAACCGGACGATCGGAAACCACTTTGTCCAGATCTTCGGCGGTAGGAAACTCGTTTTCCTCCCACAGTACCTGGTTCCATCCCCTTCCCTGTATCCACTCTAGATCGGGATTGGCTTCCGCATAACTCTTAATGGTGTCCAGGGTCGCCTCCAGAGAGGTGATCCCCATCAGGTTGACCTGTAGCTGTTGGTAGCCAAGCCCCATCACATGCCCGTGGGCGTCGATCAGCCCGGGTAGAACAACATTTCCATCGCCATCAATTACTTCAGCGCCGGGAAAATTTTCCGCGATGGCATCATTCCCAACCTCTATAAACCTGCCGTCTTTAAAGGCAAAAGCGGAAAAGGTTACCAGAGAGCCATCCTTTATGGTATAGCCGGTGACATTTTTAATAACGGTCACCTCATCCTGTGATGAACAGGCCGCAACAATGAACAAAGAAATAAGCAGTATTCGTAAGGGAGACATAGGTTCTTAATTGTTAGTTAGTTTTCAGGGAATATAATTATCATAAATATCTTCCTTTAGAGTAGCTCTCAGCTTTTACAAGATTATATATGCCTAATTTTTAAAGGACCACTTTTTTTTCAACTTCATTTTTGAGTACTTCCGGGAAGTTGAATTTTAAGTTTTAGGTTTAAGTGGTTAAGGTCAGTGTATTTATAACAGTTATCCTGTTGCAGGCTTCGTACGCTATGGGGCAGCTTACCGCTGTAGATAGTTTAAAACAGGAGCTGTCACTCCAGTCCGGAGATGAAAAAACTGCAACCCTCCGATTACTTATTGATGAATACCAGCACATCGATCCGGACAGCGCCATGTTTTACGGAAGACTGTTATTCGAGCATGCGTCGAAAGAGGATAATGAAGAGGGCCTGCTCTTTGCCTCCAGCCATATTGCGAATGCGTTGTTCAATAAGGGCAAATACAAAGCAGCTCTTAAAGAGCTTCAACCCTTCTTGTCCGGATCTGATATGGA
Organism: Balneola sp.; assembly: GCA_965267385.1. Lineage (GTDB taxonomy): Bacteria > Bacteroidota > Rhodothermia > Balneolales > Balneolaceae > Balneola. The sequence continues at coordinate 545,055 of OZ253957.1, read as the reverse complement.
CTCCGGTTTTGAAGCCGGATTGCTATTGCAGACGGCCGGGAATTGTTATGCATCTCTGGGCCTGTACAAGCCTGCTGCGGAGTATTACCTGAAATCCAAAAAAATATTCACCGAGTTGGACAACAGAGAGCGCCTGATCGTTGCCAACAATAATCTTGGAGCCATCTATATCAGGCTTGGTGATTATGATGCAGCCCTGGAGATCTTCCGGGAGCTGGACGAGCTGGGCGGTGATAACCCCGGAAGAATAACCAGGCCGGTGAACCTGGGATTTATTTACTCGGGATTGAACCAGCCAGATAAAGCCGAAAGCTACTTTCTTGAAGCCCTCCGTTATGGCGATTCGGTAACTGAGCTCAGGGGTAAAGCCATTGCGAGCTACAACCTCGCCGATCTGTACCGTAACGAACAAAAATTTGACAAGGCTCTGGAATACTATGACCGCTCCAAGTCATTTTACAACGAGCTGGACAATGAAGCTCAGCAGGTGAATCCTGAACTGGGTATCGGTGAGACCTTCCTGCTCATGAACGATCTCAGCCGTGCTGAAGAAGCAGCACTCCGGGCAAAAGAACTGGCCGAAGAGTATGAGACCCTTACCGTACTCAATAAAGCGTACAATCTGCTTTCCCGGATTTATGAAAAGGAGGGTGATTATAAGGAAGCCTACAGATACTCGAGAAAAAACTACGAACTCTCGGACAGCCTGAATGTAAACCTGAGAAATCAGGAGCTGGATCTGTTGCAGGCTCAATACGATTTTGAACAGCGTGAAGAAGTACTCCTGGCCAGGGAACGGGAGCAACAGGCTAATCTCGACAAACAGACCATCATCATATACGGCATATTAGCTCTATTGCTTATTTCTCTGGTCTCGTTTTTTCTGGTGTACCGAAGTTACCGGCTCAAGGAATCCGCAAATCAGAAGTTACAGGAAACCAACCGGGTAAAAAACCGGCTTTTCTCTATCATCGCTCATGATCTCAGAGGCCCGTTGAGTTCTCTGTATGGCATCGTTTCCCTCATCGAAATGAACGCGGCCTCACAGGAGCGAATGAAGGAATTGCTGCCCGCCATGGTCACCCGGTTCAAGCACACTTCTGACCTCCTGAACAATCTGCTGCACTGGGCCAAAAGCCAGATGAACGGATATAAAGTACTGCCCGAAAAATTCGACCTGAAAAAGGTCATAGAAAAGAATGTGGAGCTGCTTGCTTACCGTTTTAAAGACAAGGGGATTTCAATTTCGGTCGATACACATTCATCCCAAATGGTATTTGCTGACCCGAATATGATCGACCTGGTTGTGCTGAATTTACTTTCAAACGCCGTTAAATACTGCCATCCGGGTGATCAGGTTAACATTCGTTTTGAATCGGGTGACGGCCATATCAAATGTTACGTCAATGACACCGGGGTCGGAATTCCCGAGGAGGCGATGTCAAAGCTGTTCACGAATAACTTTTATTCCACCAACGGAACCCGCAATGAGAACGGAACCGGACTAGGACTCATGCTATGCAAAGACTTTATCCACAGAAACAATGGAGAAATATGGGCGGAAAGTGAGATGGGTAAAGGCAGTACCTTTGGCTTTTCACTGCCTACTTCAGAAAATGAAACGGAGTCTGACTGAGTCCGGCCTCCCACGGCTTCCCCTTTAATTCTTCTGGAACTAGTTCAAGTTCATCCAGGTTACGGATCTGTTTGAATTCCACCTTTGAGATGATCTGGGAGGAGTTATCCCGTTCCGGGTCCATGCCCTTCTTCAAGCTTCCGCCTGTTCTTTCCACTCTGAAAAAGAACTCAACAGCCTGATAGCGATCCTTCCGGAGTTCATTGACCATCACCAGATCTCCGACCTTTACCTCCAGTCCGGTTTCTTCTTTAAATTCTCTCCGAAGGGCTTCCCGTACACTTTCACCGAACCTGACTCCACCACCCGGCGGCGTCCAGACCCTTTTGTTGGATACGGGCGAAAGGAGCTGTACCAAGAGAAGCTGTTCTCCTTCGATCAGGATTCCGCATGACCGGATCCTCAGCCGGCCTTGATACCCTTCACCAGAAGCGTTCACTTGCCAACTGCTGCTTTTTCTGCTCTGAACGGTTGGTAGAATCCGTTACTTTTGGCGTGTTTTACACTGGCTTTCACAAAGTCAACAAAAAGAGGTTGAGGATTGCTGACCGTGCTCTTGAGCTCCGGGTGAAACTGTACCCCAACAAACCAGGGATGATCTTCAATCTCAACAATTTCGACCAGGTCTCTTTCGGGATTCATCCCTGTGAGCTGCATTCCGTTTTCGACCAGTTTGTACCTAAGATTGTTATTCACTTCGTACCGGTGGCGGTGCCGTTCGTCTACGAGTTCCGAGCCGTAGGCCCGATAAGCATTGGAGCCTTTACTGACTTTACAGGCGTATTTACCGAGTCGCATGGTTCCACCCATATTCTCGATATTCTTTTGATCCTGCATGATATCGATGATCGGATATTCCGAGTCTTCATTGAACTCAGTGCTGTTGGCATCTTCCCAGCCGCAAACATTACGGGCATACTCAATGACGGCACACTGCATTCCAAGGCAGATTCCGAAAAACGGGATCTTATTTACACGGGCGTGCTCAACCGCTGACAGCTTACCTTCAATTCCTCTTCCCCCGAAACCGGGAGCGACCAGTACTCCGGAAACACCTTCCAGACGTTTGGCCACATTCTCTTTGGTAAGATCATCAGACTGTACCCAGCGAATATTGACCTTACAATCATTTACGGCACCGGCATGAATGAAGGCCTCTACAATCGACTTATATGAATCGTGGTGCTCCACATATTTGCCTACAAGCGCGATCTCGATGGAGCCTGAGGGTTCTGTTACCGCTTCCACAAAGCCAATCCACTTGTCCAGATTATATGCTTTTGTTTCCAGCTTGAGCTTTTCGATCACCCTCTTGTCGAGCCCTTCTTTTTTCATGAGTAAGGGAACCTCATAAATGCTTTTTGCATCCAGGGAAGCGATCACATCCTCAATATCCACATTACAAAACCGGGCCACTTTACTGCGGATGGAGTCGTCAAGCTCATGTTCAGACCGGCAGACCAGGATATCAGGCTGAAGCCCGCTTTCAGAAAGGGTCTTTACCGAATGCTGAGTGGGCTTGGTCTTTAGTTCTCCGGCGGCAGCTAAATAAGGCACCAGCGTCAGATGTATGGAAAGTGTATTTGCGCGCCCCACATTATAACGGAGCTGCCTCACTGCTTCGATGTACGGCAGGCTCTCAATATCACCGACCGTACCCCCGATCTCCACGATCACAATATCGTAATCTCCTGAATTGCCGAGCTTCAAGACATGCGACTGAATTTCATCAGTGATATGCGGGATCACCTGTACGGTCTTACCCAGGTAAGCACCCTGTCTTTCCTTGGTGATCACATCGTAATAGATCCGGCCCGTTGTCACATTGTTGGACTGTGACGTCTGGATATCCAGAAAACGCTCATAATGACCGAGATCCAGATCGGTCTCTGCTCCGTCGTCCGTTACAAATACTTCACCGTGCTCGTAAGGATTCATCGTACCCGGATCCACATTGATATAAGGGTCCAGTTTTTGAATGGTGACTCTGAGACCTTGTGCAACGAGAAGCCTTCCTAAAGATGCACAAATAATTCCTTTCCCCAGTGAAGATGTTACTCCTCCGGTAACGAAAATATACTTGGTCGACATGAACTAAGTGGGTGAAGTTGATGGATGGAAAAGATAGGACTCTCACCCACCCTATTCAAACGACTTCAGAATAATTCTGAAATTACTGCCACTTTTTAATAATTACTTCCTCAGCAACTTTTTTGAGGACATCCGGTTTGTCGGTAAAGATACCTTTGGCCCCCTTGCTGATGACTGTCTTCATGGCCTCGGGGTCATTGACGGTGTACACAAAAAAAGGAATGCTCTTCCGGTTCAGAGCTTCGGTCCAGTTATCGGCCATTTGGCGAACGCTGAAGTTAAAGGCATCAGCACGGTAGTCAGACACCAGCTCTGTTGGGGTTCGCCCGTGCGACTGGCGGCGTTCGTACAGTAGCGCCGTCTTGATCTCCGGAGCCATGGCGGCAAAACGGTCGATGACACGGTAGTCAAAACTTGAAATGATCACTTTGTCGGTCATATCGTATTTCCGCACCAGGTCAATCACTTTCCGCTCAATCCCGTTTTCAGGGCTCTCCGAAACGGCTTCCGTTTTTATCTCAATGTTGAGCGCGATCTTATCCCGCGTATAGATGAGTACCTCTTCCAGGCTGGGGATCTTCTCTCCTTTGAAACGGGGATCGAACCACGATCCGGCATCCAGTTGCTTCAACTCCTGAAGGGTGTACTCAGAAACCAGTCCTTTGCCGTCTGATTTCCTGTCCAGCTTTGCATCATGAAAAACAACGGGAATGTTATCCCTTGAGATCAGCACATCCAGTTCGATCATATCTGCACCCATCTCCACGGCTCCTCTGAAAGCAGCCATGGTATTCTCGGGGTAATAGGCACTTGCCCCCCGGTGGGCGATTACGATAAAACCGTCGTTGTCTTTGTCCATGATGCTCTCAGACAAATTCATATTTTTTAAGTTGGTCACTGAACTCTGTGCATTCAGAGCAGTTGACCGGATTTGCATGAATATAACACAGAATACTAACAGGCTGACCTTTTTCATCTCGGGGTAATTTAGAATCTCTTGCTAAGGGTATTTTTGTCCACCGCCACTTTGAGTGGTTTACACAACATTTTTACTAACCAGTTGTAAAGATATAAATTACCTCTACATTAAGCCACTAATTTTGAAAAGTGATCACTCTCTTTATGGCTCTGTTCAGTAGTGAATCAAACGCTCCGTTATTCGAAAATATAGAATACATGAAATAGAGCCCGAACACTGAAGTAATACTACCCAGAATGGTCATCACGGTAGCAAGCCAGCCGGGCGTAATAAGCTCCACCAATGAAAGCGCTACCACAGAGATTCCTAAAAAAATCTGAAAGAAGGCCGCACAAAGATGTAGTCCGTTTACGGAGTGAATACCATTGGTAAGAAGAGAAACTCCTTCCCTGTTGGTCCTGACTTTTTTTTCTATTTCCAAAAAGTCCTCGTGCGAGGAATTTTTTTCTTTTGGTTCCTCAAACATGTCCTTACTTTTTTAACTAACCCACGTGGAGACACACAAATACATTATAGCAAAAGTGCCTTAACAAAAAAATTATTATGAAAAATATTTTCATATATGGTCGCAAGCCTGTCCTGGAAGCGCTCCAGAACAGGGCTGATGAGGTCGAAAAAATATTTCTTAAGAATACCGTTTCCACATCATCCGTTCAGGATATCAAAGATCTTGCAGATTCTAACCTGATACCAGTTTCGAAAGTTCCTCAGGTCAAAATTCAGAGCTTAGTTGGAAGAGTGAATGACCAGGGGATTGTTGCATTAATGAGTCCGATCAGGTACCAGGATTTCTTCGGGTGGATAGAGAAAACAGACCTCAGCGACAACCCTGCCGTACTGCTGCTGGACGGAATGGAGGATCCACACAATTTCGGTGCCATTCTCCGAACTGCCGCCGCGGCCGGTATCTCCGCCGTACTCGTGCCCGGTCAGGGACAGTCTCCCGTTACACCCGTGGTGTTTAAAACCTCAGCCGGTACTGCAGGCCGGATCCCACTGATCCGGGTGCATGATGCCAATCAGGGGATTAAAGACTTACACCTGGCAGGTTTCGAAATATATGCCCTGGAAGGAAATGCAAAAACGACGATCTGGGAAGCTGAGTTTACAAAGCCCACGGCTTTTCTGATTGGCAATGAAGGAAGCGGAGTGGATAAAAAGCTGCTCAAAAAGATGAACGGAACCCTGCTCATCCCTATGGATAACGAGGTGGAGTCCCTGAACGCTTCTGTAAGTGCTGCTCTGATCTGCTACGAATGGAAGCGAAAGCGATCACTCGTATAAAAGGTACTTGGACCGGAGGGTTTTAAAAGCGAGCACGTCCTCTGCCCAGTCGATATTCTCTTCCTGTACAATGCGCTGCGTTCCGGCAAGCAGAAACAGAAACTCGTCGTATTCGGCACCGGGTGTCGATTCCATCATCGACTTCATCAGCCTGACTCCAACTCTGACCGGGTCTTCAATCAGTTTTCCGGAGGATGTGTACGCGCTGAGCTTTACTCCCCTGTTGATCTGACCTTTGTGTTTGGGATAAAGGGCTTTGCCCGGAATGGCTACCGGGGTGAAGTGTATCGTATCGACCTGCAGGCCGAACTCCTGAACCAGGGCTTCCATGTTCAGCTCCCGGAATTTCAGTTCGGGATGGCCCAGCATCAGAAAGGGATCCCCCGTACCACGGCCTTCCGAAAGAGTGGTTCCCTCAAAAAAGCAGCTTCCCAAATACATGTATGCATTTTCGAAGTCCGGAAGGTTCGGCGAGGGTGGAATCCACTCCAGGCCCGTTTGCGGCCACTTCATGGATCGCGCCCATCCTTCCATTTCAATGACGTTCAAATTCAGTTCCTGATCGGTATTGAGCCAGTTTTCGCCAATGGCCATTGTTGCCAGTTCAGCAACCGTCATGCCGTGGGCCACCGGTATGGGATACATCCCGACAAAAGACCGGTACTCTTCCTCCAGTATCCAGCCCGCCACATAATCTCCCCCTGCCGGATTGGGGCGGTCCAGAACCCAGAACTCTTTCCGTTCCTCAGCCGCTGCTTCCATCGCGTATTTCATGGTGGATATGTACGTGTAGAAACGTGCGCCTACATCCTGCATATCAAAGATCAGCAGATCCACTCTTTCAAGCATCCCGGATGTGGGGGCCTTCTGGCTGCCGTATAAGGAATAGACCGGCAGTCCTGTTGCCTGGTCTACTCCGTCCTTTATGATCTCTCCCGCTCCGTACTTTCCTCGCAACCCATGCTCGGGGGCAAAAAGCGCTGTTATGTGGACACCTCTTGCGATCAAGGTATCCAGCAGATGAACGTTACCTACCCGCGAGGTGGGATTCACGATCAGCCCCACTCTTTTCCCTTCCAGTTCCGAAAGATGACTGTCCAATAGTATCTCAGCCCCTGTCCTTACTTTTTCGGGTACAGATTTTCCTGGGGAACAGCCCGCAACGGCGGGGAGAGCAATCAAGGTGACGATAAAACCAAGTTTCCTGAACATATGCTAAAATAGCTTCTGAACTGCAGATCACAAAAAAAGCAGGCCTGATGAAGACCTGCTTTCCTGAATGGAATATCCGGATCCGATCTTATGCCTGATTGGCCACCACTTCTGATTCCGCGAAGAAATAGGCGGCTTCGATCTTACCGTTCTCAACGGAATCCGAGCCGTGGATGATATTTTCTCCAACGCTGTCCGCGAAGTCGGCTCGAATGGTTCCTTCTTCGGCTTCTTCCGGATTGGTTGCACCGATCAGCTTTCGGAAATCCTCAACTGCATTTTCCTTCTCAAGGATCATAGGAACGCATGGCCCGCTGCTCATGAATTCGCACAGCTCATTGTAGAATGGGCGCTCTTTGTGGACTGCGTAGAATCCACCGGCGGTTTCCATAGTTAAGCGGGTCATCTTCATCGCAAGGATAGTAAAACCAGCGTCCTGAATACGTTTTGTCACTTCCCCGATCAGGCCTTTGCGGACACAGTCGGGTTTGAGAATAGTCAAAGTTCTTTCTGTTGCCATTGTTATCTATTATTGAAATTTTGTAACAACCAAATGAAGATACTCTCTTCAAAATAGTATCCTCAAAGATACAGCTTAGGTAAACAATTATCGAGTTATACCCCATTTTTTGAGTCTCTGAATCTGTCTCTATGAAGGAAGGACACCCTCACATTTTCAACTGGAATTTTCAGCTTCGCGCCAGGCCGGAAGCCCTCTGGCCGTTCGTGTCTGACACCAACCGAATCTTTAAAAAGCTTGGCCTGTATCCTGTACAGAGACGCCCTTTCTCGCGAAGTACTTCACGGGGTTTTCTTGAACTGGCGACAACCAGGCTCAGCTCATACCTGATCTGGGAAGAAGAGCCTTATGTTTGGGAAAGGCCCCATAAATTCGGTACCACCCGGCATTATAAGATCGGCCTTTTCAAAAGAGTACGGTTTCAGGTTTCGCTGAGGACGAAAAAGCCCGGCACCATTGTAAATGTGAAGATCTGGCTGGAAACCTCCAGCGCGGTATTCGATCTTCCCTTGAAGCTGTATTTTGAGCGCCTGATCCGAAGAAGAATTCAAAAAGTTTTGAATGTAGCTGATTCGCTGGCATTCAACAGCCAGATGCCTTACGAAAAGTCTCCCCCTCAGAAGCTTGCCCGCGGGGCCGGCCGGAGAGTGGCTCAGATCCGCAACAAGCTTATCGAGACCACCCGAAGACAGCGTATCGTCAATCATCTTATTGACTATCTACAGCATGCGGAGGATGAAGACCTGCGTTCAATTCAGCCTTACCGGCTGGCAGAGTACTGGGGTGAAAAAAAATATTCCGTACTCAATGTATTTCTGAATGCAGCCAAACTAGACCTGATCGATTTTAAGTGGGTGGTAAGCTGCCCGGTGTGTAAATCGCCGAACAATGAATTCCGAAAGATGAAGGAAATGCATTCTCCCCTGTATTGCGAAGAATGCGATCACAGCTATCAGATTGACTTCAATGAAAACACCCATCTGGTATTTACTCCCAATCCGCTGATCCGGAACCTTTCGGACAAGCAGTACTGTCTGGGAGGCCCGCAAAATGTACCCTATCGCGCGGCGCAGCATTACCTGGATATAGGAGAAGAAAAATATCTGGACATCCGGCTGGAGGAAGGAACTTACCTGTTCAAAACCTATCAGCACCAGGGAAGCCTTCGGTTAAACGTGCGTGAAGACGGCCCCGATACCGTTACGCTGTACATCACGGATGATGACTTTGACGGACAGGAGGCTACGATCTCAACCCGCCCTAACCTGTCTATCGTAAATCGTTCTTCCCGCAAAGTGGTCAGTTTTCTGGATAAGGAAAACTGGAAGCAGGAAGCGATCTACGCCAGTGAGGTTACCTCTGCTCACGACTTCAGAATATTGTTTGCCAAGGAAACCCTCCGGGAGGGTATGAAGGTGAACGCCTCCAATATTACCATGCTTTTTACCGACCTTATGAATTCGACCGACCTGTATCTGCAGGAAGGTGATGAATTTGCGATCGGCCAGCTCATGAGCCATTTCAAAATTATCCAGCAGATCGTGGCCGAAGAGCGGGGGGGTATCGTTAAAACGATCGGAGATTCCGTAATGGCGGTATTCAGAGAGCCTGTCTCTGCATTGAAGGCCGTGGAAAGGATCCAGCAGATCTTCACGACCTCCACGGCCATGGGAGAATCATTCAAGCTCAAGGCGGGGATCCATCTCGGAGACTGCACGGCGGTTAACCTGAACGACCGGGTGGATTATTTCGGGACCACCGTAAACATCGCTGCCCGGCTGGTCGATGTTGCGAAGGAAAAAGAAATCGTGGTGTCAGAGGCTTTTTTCAATCATAATGATGTAACCCGCTATTTAGACCGAAACCGGGACTCGCTCTTTATTAAAGACAGCGAAAAAATCCTGAAAGGCTTTGAAAACGAGTCTTTCAAAGTAAAAGAGATACGTATGGAGCGCAGCCCTCTGCGTCTTGTCATTTAAGTACCGGGGTTTTCCTTTCCATCTTATTTGTTTTTGTATCTTGGCTTTAAAAAAGTATGGCTAAGAGTAAACATCACCCTTCCATAGCTGATACTATTCAGCCGATGCAGCCCAGGAAGAACATCGCTCTGATCGCACATGATCATCGTAAAATGGATCTCTTGGACTGGGCCGATTACAACCGGGACGTACTCGCTCAACATCATCTGTTCGGTACCGGAACAACCGGATCCCTGGTTGCCAAAAAGCTCGGCTTGCCCGTTCATTGTTTCAAAAGCGGGCCGTTGGGAGGCGACCTTCAGATAGGGACGGCCATCATCGAAAATGAAATAGACATCATGATCTTTTTCTGGGATCCCCTGCAGGCCCAGCCCCATGATGTAGATGTCAAAGCATTGCTGCGCATCAGTGTTGTGTATAATATCCCGATTGCCTGCAACCGTTCTTCCGCCGACTTCCTCATCTCATCCAGGCTTATGAATACGGCCTATGAACGCTTTATTGTGGATTACAGTCAGCGATTCAGTAAGGATTTTGAGAAGGAGAATTTCCCGAAGCAAAACTGAACGGTGTACTCAGTATCTTTAGTTGCATGATCACTGCCTAACATCGTAATTGACGGACCGGTTTGAATAAGCTCCAACATGAGAAAAGCCCCTATCTCCTTCAGCATAAGGATAATCCTGTAGACTGGTATCCATGGGGGGAGGAAGCCTTCGAAAAAGCCAGGAAAGAGAATAAACCGATCTTTCTTTCCATCGGGTATGCTACCTGCCACTGGTGCCATGTAATGGCCCACGAGAGTTTTGAGGATGAGGAGATCGCCCAACTGCTGAACCGCTCCTTTGTAAGTGTCAAAGTGGATCGTGAAGAGCGACCCGATATCGATAGTACCTATATGACTGTGTGCCAGATGCTGAACGGACACGGGGGCTGGCCGCTTACCATTATCATGACCCCCGATAAGGAACCCTTCTTTGCCGGCACATATATTCCGAAGGAAGCCCGCTTTCAGAGAATAGGTTTGCGGCAGCTTTTACCGGGAATAAAAGGCATGTGGGACCACGAGCCTGCAAAAGTCCGGAAAGTCGTGGAAAGCATCAAAGACGGTTTTAGTCGCTCGCTCGAGTTTGAAAAAGGGCCTTTTCCCGGAACGGAAGCCCTTGACTTCGCGGCCGGCCAGTTGATGAAGCGTTATGACGAAGAACAAGGCGGCTTTGGTTCTGCCCCTAAGTTCCCGACTCCTCACAACCTGATGTTCCTTCTCCGGGAATGGCACCACAAGAAAGAACACCGGTTCAAAACCCCGGTGCTCCACACGCTGAGGGCGATGCGGTACGGAGGAATCTGGGATCACATCGGGTACGGATTTCACCGTTACTCAACCGACCGCGACTGGCTGCTGCCTCACTTCGAAAAAATGCTTTACGATCAGGCTTTACTCATGATGGCCTATACCGAAGGATGGCAGGTCAGCCGGGAGCCGCTGTTTGAACAAACCGTACGTGAGATCACTGACTACGTGCTTAGAGACCTCACCCATCCCCAAGGAGGATTCTATTCTGCGGAAGACGCGGACAGCGAAGGTGAGGAAGGAAAGTTCTATGTGTGGACTCAACATGAGATCACGGAACTGCTGGACAAAAACGAGGCGTCGTGGTTTCTCAGCACCTTTAATTTCAACGAGAAGGGGAATTTTAAAGATGAAGCTACACAGCAACTGACCGGACAGAATATCCCTCATCTGCGCGACCGCCTTTCTGAAGAGGAAGCCGGACGGTTTGAAGGGATACGAAGCCATCTCTTTGAAGCCCGTAACCGGAGGCTGCGGCCCGAACTGGATGATAAGATACTTACTGACTGGAACGCACTGATGATAGCCGCTCTGGCAAAAGCAGGCGCGGTGTTCGATAACGACAGATATACAGAGGCGGCTATCCGGGCCTTCAGGTTCATCAAGTCGAAGCTCATCAAGGGACAGCAACTGTATCACCGCTATAAAGACGGTGAAACCGCTGTTAAGGCCTTCGCCGATGACTATGCTTTTCTCATATGGGCGGCTATTGAACTTTACCACACCACCTTTGACGCTGATTACCTGACCGACGCACTGGCACTTCACGATCAGTTTCTCGGCGAGCTCTGGGATGAAACCGACGGGGGATTTTATCTCTCGACTTATGATGAAGATCAGCCTCTGGGCAAGCAGAAGCAGATTTATGACGGAGCTATCCCCTCTTCAAACTCAGCCGCATTTCTGAACCTGATCCGTCTGAGCAGGCTGACGGGGAATACGGAGCTGGAAGAACTGGCAAACCGGATCGGGACTTACTTTTCCAGTGACCTTATCCGATCGGGTTCCAGCGTCACACTCGGGCTCCAGGCCATTCAGTTCCTTAACTATAATCCCAAAGAAATTGTAATTTCGGCCGGAAAGAATTCTTACGCTCCATTTGTTGAGCAACTGCAAACCATTTACCATCCCCAGAAAGTCATGTTAGTCCGGGGTAGAGACCATGATCCCGCGGGACTACCGGAATGGCTGGAAAAACATCATCCCCTGGACGGCAAGACAACGGTGTATATTTGCGAGAATTATTCATGCAGACAACCGGTTACCACACCGGACGAAATGATCAGCTTACTTTCTGAACAGATACAATCCGATTAACCCGAACTTTCGTACTTATACCTGAAACATGACATCAATACTCTTTTTCATACTCTCTGCAGTCGGCAGGTTTCTGAATCAGGATAATGAACGTGATCGAAAACTGATGAAGCGGATCGCTTCAAAAGACCCGGTTGCTTTATCTCTCCTGTACGATCACTACAACCGGCTGCTTTTCGGATTGCTGCTTTCGATCCTCAAAAAAAGGGAGGAAGCCGAGGATATTCTCCAGGAAGTTTTTACCAACATCTGGGAGAAAGCCGACCAGTTTGATACAGAGCGTGGAACGGTGTACACGTGGATTGTTTCACTAACCAGAAACAAAGGAATCGATCGCTTGCGATCTAAAGTGTACAAAGAGCAAAAGAAGCAATCGACCAGCCTTGATGATGAGGACGTATATCATCCGCTGTATTCGAATGAGAATACGCCGGAAGAGCATACCATACTGAGAGACCGGGCAGACAAACTGTATGAAGCCTTACAGAAATTATCCGAAAAACAGCGATCCGTGATCCAGGTGGCTTACTTTGAAGGGCTTAGTCAATCAGAGATATCGGAAGAAATGGACCTTCCCTTGGGAACGGTCAAAACAAGAATGCGTGACGGGATGATCAAACTCCGTGAAATCTTAGGAGGAGAATTAGCACTATGAGTGAATTTGACAATCAACAATTTGAAGAACTGTGTGCCGGCTACGTGCTGGGCTCACTGAGCGAAGAGGAAAAAGCTGAATTCCTGAACATGCTGCATTACGCCAGCGAGGAGCAGAAACTGCTTTTTGAAGATATGAAAGCAATTTCAGCCGAAATGGCCTTGCTGGCACCACATGAACAACCTTCAGACAAAGTAAAAGAAGAGCTGCTGCAGATGGCCTGGGCGTCGGTGAACTCAAGGACCGGGGCAAATGTGCAATACCTTCCCCGCTTCCGTTTTGCCGCAGCCGCCGCAGTCATCTTTATGATCTGTTCCCTGGCTCTGTTTTTCTACAACCGGAATCTGGAAGAAGACCTCCAATCCCAGGCCAGCCTGGTGGCACAGCAGCAGGCAACCATCCAAACCCTTACCGGAGAAGTTGAGCGCAAGGAGGAGTTGCTCTCCATACTGGAGGCTCGTGAAGTTGACCTGGTGCTCATGGAAGGGCTGGAAGTGAACCCTAATGGATATGGTAAAGTTGTCTGGGACAAAGAAAACGGTCAGGCCCTTTTACAGGTCGCCAATATGCCCTCTGTTCCCCTCAGTAAAGAATACCAGCTCTGGTTTGTGGTCGATAACCGGCCGATCAGTGCAGGGGTTTTTGCGGTAAACGATCCGGCCGAGGACACCTTTTTCAAGATCGAGCAGTTCCGGCAATCGGCAAGCGCGGGGGCTTTTGCCATCACTCTGGAGCCAGAAGGGGGATCTCCCCAGCCCACCGGCGACATGTACCTCCTGGGAAGTATGTAATTATTCTGAGATGACGCTATCCCAGCCCCTCATGTGAAAATGTGAGGGGCTTTTTTATGCCCAATCCGAATGTGCAGCTTTTACGTATATCCAGACAGCGTAACAGAAATTTATTCAGCGATAGAGACAGGGAACCGGATCATGAACGACCGGTTCCCTTTTTTAATGAAGTACTATGGTAGATACCGCTGCCGGCGAACCATACCGCAAAGGGGAAAGCGACGCTCCCAGCCCCGCGTTCACATTCACCAGGAAATCATCCACCAGATAAGCCCCAACCGGATAGGGTGTTTCGGTTCGCGCCGGATTAACCTCTGCAAAAAAGAAGGGGATCACGATCTGGCCCCCATGAGTATGACCTCCCAGAAAGACGTCGTAGCCGGATTCCCTGAAGGCCTTAACCAATCGTTCCGATGGCTGATGGGCCATACTGATCCTGAGGTCTGCGTGTGTGGTGTCATTCAACAACGCTGAGAGCTCCTGATCGGTGATCCTTTCCGAATAGCCCTGTGTAACACCGGTAAGCAGAATATCCCCTTCCGGAAGATCAAGTAACCGGTTTTCGTTTTCCAGTACCACTATCCCGTGCTTGTTATATTCTGCTTCTATCCCGGATCTTCCGTACCAGATGTCATGATCTCCGAATACCGCGTAAGTGCCATAGGTCGATCGGATGGTTCCCATCAGGCGTGCCCCCAGTGGTATCAGGCCGGGGCCTTCCGTTATGAGGTCCCCGGTAAAGAAGACCAGATCGGGACGCTGGCTGTTCACCCGGTCTATGTAGCGCTGCATCCTGGAAGTGTTGGTAAAAACATCGGCCTGGAGGTCCGAGATATGCACGATCCGGAGTTCTTCCCCATTCTGCAAAAATGCTGTTTCCAGCTTTACTGGCTCATCCACGACAATACGGTTCATATCCAGAAAGGCGTTTACCGAAACATATACCGTTACCGCGAAGATCAGGAAGGAAGCCCCGACCGGGATATACCGAATGTGCTCCTGATAGTATCGTTTGGCAGCAAGCTTAACACCGAAGAGCCCTATGACCAGCACGATCAGTATCCAGAATAACTGTGTGATGAGCACCACACCTGTCCAGAAATACAGTGCCAGAAAGCGGCTCTGATTATTGTACGACAGATCCATATCTCCGTAGTGCCAGATCACCAGGTATACAGGATACACCAGAAATGAAATCAGGAACCAGGTCCAGGTCTTTTTTAAGAGGGGAGCCTGTTTCCATCTGAGTGAGCCGAAGATCGTCTTTCCTCTCCACCAAACAAAAACCGCTAAGGGAAACACCAAAGCGGTTGTGAGCAGCGCAAGTTTAATAAAATAGGGCATTCAGCAGTATCGGTACTCTAATTATCACCACTGTTCATCATCATCTTCCACATCAGTTCGGATATGCCCATCAGATTTACTCCTGCGGGCACCTGTACCATTGCCTTTGCAACGTTGGAACGATTGATGCTGGTCACTTCCATTATCCGGATCATCTCGCCTTTATTGGCGTCGTACGCTTCAATGAGCATCGGGAAGTTCTTACCCTGAAAGATGGTTTCCTGAGACATGGTGTTGACCGCTGAGTCCATCTCTTCCGGTAAATTTTTCCAGGGCTCAGCAAGCATCCCCCAGTTGATATCAATATTAGGAGTCAGCCATATGGAAAGGTAGCTGCCGTTGGAGTCCTCACTTCTGTCTTCCACGATCATCTGTGCACACTCGTAACCCATGATCGTTCGGGTTTCATTTGTATAGCGATACCCCGGCTCAACCGACTGGTGATTGTATTTCACATTCGATCTATTGCCGTTCATCATGCCGAACATATCAAACAGCCCTTCCACTTCTGATTTGGTGATCTGAAGAGCTTCCTTCTCGCCCATCAGCACGATGAAGTCTTTCATATCATGTCGAATCAGCAAACCCGAAGCATCGAGGCCCTCAGTGAAACTCATTCTGTCTTGTCCCTTCAGAAAAATACGCTCCGGGGTCACGTACATATTTACTTCATTGACCTCTTTATTCCCATTGTTTTCGGAATAGATGTTCATGCCGATCTGACCCTGAAACTGGGCAGCTGCCGGCAGGCTTATCAAAGCGATGAGGAGCGCACTAAAACTGATTCTGATATTCATATGGCCTTTATTGAGTTAGCAAACAGATCTTAAACGCAGCAGATGTTCTGATGTTACACAGGCATCCCTAAAGATCGTCAATGTCCACATTCACCTTTTTTATCCAGCCGCCGGCCACCACGTCATCGCCTTCATAACAAACCACAGCCTGACCCGGGGTAATCGCTTCCCGGCCTGCGGGAAAGTGCACCATGATCTCATCATCACCGGTTTGGGTAAGGTATCCAACGGCTCCGTCGTCGTTATACCGGATAGCACCCGTGATCTCCATATTGTCTTGCGGAACCCGTTCGTACTTGATCAGGTTGATCTCACGGGCCAGCAAGGTCGAACTCACAAGGTCCTCCTTTTCCCCGATGGTAATGGTGTTCGTCTCCGCATCGATATGGGTTACATAAACCGGTTTACCCATGGGCAGGTTGAGCCCTCTGCGCTGACCAATGGTATAGAAAGGATACCCTTCGTGCTCACCCAGGATGTTCCCTTCTTTATCGACGAACTTACCGCCTTTCATCTCTTCTTCCAGTCCGGGCACTTTGTCTTTGAGAAAGCGCCGGTAGTCGTCATCAGGTACAAAGCAGATTTCGTAGGAGTCGGGCTTATTGGCCACATTCAGCAGGCCATGGTCCTCCGCGATCTGACGGATCTCTGTTTTGGAATAGCCGCCCAGTGGAAAGATCGTTCGGGAAAGATGCTCCTGCGCCACCCCCCATAAGGCATATGACTGATCTTTTTTGGGATCCAGTCCGCGGGAAATTACATACCGGCCATTCTCTTCCCGGACTTTAGCGTAATGTCCCGTTGCGATAAATTCGCACCCAAGGTTGTCGGCACGTTTCAGCAAAGCCGCCCATTTGATATGGGTATTGCAGAGTACACAAGGGTTCGGGGTTCTCCCTCCCAGGTAATCATCCACGAACCGATCGATGACCCAGTCTCCGAATTCCTCTCGAATATCCACGATAAAATGCTTGAAGCCATGATTCACTGCAATATGCCGGGCATCGTTCATACTCTCAACCGTACAACAGCCGGTCTCCTTCCCGCTGTTACCCCCGCTTCGGTGGTAATCCCAGGTCTTCATGGTAATTCCAATCACCTCGTAGCCCTGCTCTCTCAGCATTACGGCGGCAACGGAGGAATCTACCCCACCGCTCATGGCTACCAGTACTCTGCCTTTTTTACTCATTCTTATTATACATCTCTCTTATCATTTCGATTGAATCCGCCGGCTGACGGATGCCCGAGCGATCTGTGAGCTTATGAATATCACTGACCTCTTCAGATTTCTCACTTCGTTCGAAATGACAGAGTATTTGGTTAAATCTCGAACAGATAAAGATACGGGTTTTTAGGCTGGGATGACAAAGAGCCTGGCCCTTTAGAAATTGCTAATTCCTATACAGCTGATAGAGACTGGGGCGTATAGTTAGTACTTCTGCGGAATCCTCTCACTTTGTCATTCCGGTAAACTCCGCCGAGTGGCGGATGAGTGAGAAATGCGAGGAGTCTTGAACATCTCCGGGCTCTTCAGAATTCTCACTTCATTCGAAATGACAGAGCTGTTGGTTGGATCTCAATCCGCATTGATGCAGGGCTTAGCGCCGGAATAACCGGGTGCTTTGGCTCTGTTATCCGCTGGACTTCTGAACAGTAAAAAAAGACACCAAAAACAGAGTGAAGCAGAAAAAGCAATGGTTCAGCATCAGAGCCAAAAATAAAATTTGAACATTAGATATTGAAAATACTATGTTTGCAAAAACCATATACACTCCTCATGATTCGTAAACTTAGTACTCTTCTTTTAACCTCTGTTCTCTTCATTTTCTGTGCTGACAACACTGAACCTGATGACCAAAACCCTTTTCCGGAACTGGAGATTATACCTTACGCTGATCTTGAAAGGGTCATCAGGGATGATTCCTTCTTGTTAGCCCAACCTATGTATATCACCGGGCTGGGAGATCAGGGTGTTTTAGTCTATGACGGAGGTCTCGGGCAATACATTCACTTTGATTATGAAGGAAGTAAACTAAAAGAGTTCGGCACTACAGGTCGGGGGCCGGGAGAATATGATCAGTTTTCAGGTCTCCGTGATCTGGAACTGGTAAACAACCTTTTTTTAGGCGTTGACTGGAATAAATTTCTGATCAATAAATACACATCTGAATGGGAGTTTCTGGAATCAACAGCGGTCCGGGACAGTATGAGATATCATGACATTGACTTCATCAATGAATCAAGCATGTTACAGGCAACTCATGGTTTGGAAGGAGCCCTTGCTGTAGTCAGGGAAATTGACGGTCAGAAGATCTTGCAGCGAGTTGGTGACGTACAGGGAAAAGCAGTTGAGGCAATGGGTATTGAGGAATTAAGATTAAAGTACGCAGAGGGTGAAATCCCCCGTGAACAACAACATGCCGCACTTGTACATTTTATCGACGGACATTACCTGTTGTTCATGAAGGCGCTGGGGGAATTAAGGATATATGACGAAGAGGGTGCAATTCTTCGAAGGAGCAGACTTCCTGACTCTTTGTTGTCTCCTTTAAAGGACTATGTTATCCAAACAAACAAGGATGGAAGACCGATGAGGGTGATGAATTTGAATTATGCGACCGCAATGAAAGTTTTTGATGATACTATATACCTGTTTACAGCTGATTCTGATCCTGATGGAAACCTGTTCCATACCAATTTTATCACAGCTGACCTGAATGGTTCTTTTACCAGATACATGCAGATAGAAAATCCCGATGGAAGCAGTTACTTTTCGGATTTCACGGTCAGCCCCGAAGGGCACCTTATACTGGTCGATTATGCCGGAAGCCGGTTACTTAAATTGACCAACTTTTAGCACCGATCAAAAAGTCCGATTCGGCAGGCTAAGTCATATACAGATAAGGCTTCCAGGGCTCCTGCACGCCACCGTTCATATCGCGGAAGAAGGTGATCGGAATCGGCCGGTAGGGTTTGCTCGCCAGCTTCATCTTTGCTTCTTTCGGGGTGCGGTTCCCTTTCTTCACGTTGCACTTCTCACAGGCAGTGGTGAGGTTCTCCCACACATCTCCTCCGCCTCTGCTTTTCGGGAGTACGTGATCGATGGTGAGGTCGGAGCGTTTGCCGCAGTACTGGCAGGTAAAATCGTCCCGGCGCATAACATTTCTCCTGGAAAGCACGACCTTCTTGTAAGGAACCCGGATGTAACTTCTCAGGCGAATCACTGAAGGATACTGGTACTCTTCACGAATGGTCCGCAGTTTTCTCTGAGGGTCGTCATGTAACAGCTCTGCTTTTTCCAGAAAGAGCAGCTTCATAGACCGCTGGATCGAGCAAACACTCAGCGGCTGATAATCCTGATTTAAAACCAGTACGTTTGCGTTCATAGTGCATCCATTTTTGAGATTGAGGTAATAGATAAACGTCTTTTTCTTTCCTGGAGAATGCAGAATTATGAACAATAAAAAAGGCGTACACGCTGTAGCATGTACGCCCAAGTATGGGATATTTAGCCATTAATTTCAAATACCGATCATCTGGAAGATCTCCCTTCGAACGTCTTCGTTGATGGAGATGGCAAGTATGATGGATACGGCCAGACCAATCAGGGCGTAACTCAGGTCCTTGAACACCATCTTCAGCACTTTTGACATCGGCTTGCCGGCTTCCTTGTTATCCATGATGCTCATCCCGATCTCACGTCCGGCCAGCAGCCCAAGGAACACCCAGGTAGTACTCATCGGTACGGTGCTGACGGTGAGCTTGTACACCAGCAGGATGGCATAGATAAAATCAATGATGGTGGCTGAACGGATATCCGTTACACGAGACTTTTCGGTAACGATCTGCTGGATCTTGTCTCCCCGCAGATAGAAGAGAAGCCCCAGGCCAAAGAAAATGAAAAGTGCAAACCCAAGGAACTGAGTGAAGCTGAGCGAACGCGGAAGATATACCGCAATGTTGGCGGCGTCCTGCATCACCCATACCGCCCAGAGAGAACCTGAGGTGATCCACTGGATGAAGATCCAGTACGGCTTGGCTTGGCCGGTAAACCTCTTTTCGAGAAGCCGTGTTACAATCAGCCAAACGATCAGCCCGGCCGCAAAGGCCAGAAAGTAACCGCTCAGGCTCTTTCCAAGTACCCCGGTGATACTGGATGCTGAAGTAGCAAAACAACTAAGCAGCAGAAATGTGGTGGAAACCGGCATGCGCATCCGGGTCAGGATGAGCAGAAAGATAGGAGCTGCTACCTGCAAAAAACTGAAGCTGGTCGGGGTTTCGCTGAACCCTTTGGAAGCAAGGCGCTGATAACTTACGTCTCCGTCAAACAGGTAAAAGCTCGTGGTAACGGTTACCAGAAAGATCCCCCCGATGAACAGCCAGAGCACCCACCATTTTTTATCATGGTTGGAAGCCAGGAACGTCCCAATGGTCTGAATACTGTCGTTTGCGATGGCTGAATAACCAGCAAAGGCAAATCCAACCCACATGGCAATCTCAGCATATGGAAAGGTGACCCCGGCTATAAAGAAAAAGACCCCGATCAGGCCTATGAAAACCCGCTCTTCCCGAAATACCGTGTAGAAACTTTCAGGGATCAGGCTTTGGGCAAAACTGGTCCCGTTTGATGAATTCTTATTGGGTGTGTCCGACATCTTGTTAGTTTTTACTGATCATTTTTTAAGTCGGCCAATGTTACCCAGAGTATGTTAACTCACTATTACCATATCGTAACGACTTCTTAACATAGCCTGAATATTCCCTTTTTTTAACAGTTTTGATTTGTTCCTTTTTTTATATTTGTAAGCGCTTTTTTACACACACCGCATAACATTTACATCATCTATGTCACAGCTTAAAGACGCACTCGCCAACGGCGTTTACAAAGAGCCTGCACCTCACCTTGAAAAAGACTCCCCCTTCGCTTCCATGATGGAGCGATTTCGTTTTGCATCCGAAATTCTGGACCTGAATCCCGGTGTCTTCGACTATCTGTCTTCACCCGAAAAAGTGGTTATCGTCTCGATACCAATCACTATGGACGACGGAAGCATAAGGGTATTTGAGGGATATCGTGTGATCCATAACAGTATTCTGGGGCCTTCCAAAGGGGGAATACGCTACGCTGAAGATGTGAACCTGGACGAGGTGAAAGCCCTTGCCGCCTGGATGACCTGGAAGTGCGCCTGTGTGAATGTGCCTTTCGGTGGAGCCAAGGGAGGGATCCGGGTGAACCCGAAAGAACTTTCCACCAGTGAGCTGGAGCGCCTGACCCGCCGGTACACGGCCAACATGATGGATGTCTTCGGCCCGGACCGTGATATCCCCGCCCCCGATATGAATACCAATGAACAGACCATGGCCTGGATCATGGACACTTACTCCATGAAAAACCATCGCACTGAAACCGCCGTGGTGACCGGTAAACCGATCATCCTCGGAGGGTCCAAAGGCCGCAGAGAAGCCACCGGCCGGGGTGTGATCACCACTACCCTTGCCGCCCTCAGTAAACTCAGAATTTCACCAAGCAACGCGAAGGTGGTGGTACAGGGCTTTGGTAATGTGGGATCCGTCTCCGCTCAGCTTATTTACGAGCAGGGTGCGCAGGTGATCGCGATCAGCGATGTATCCGGCGGATACTACAACCCGGAAGGGATCGACATACCCGAAGCTATTCATTACGCCCAAACTCACGGCAACTCGCTGGAAGGATTTGACGGCGCCGAGCTTATTTCCAACCGCGAGCTGCTTGAACTGGAGTGCGATGTACTGATACCCGCGGCCAAGGAAGACCAGATCGATAAGAATAACGCCCCGAATATAAAGGCCAAGATCATTGCCGAGGGCGCAAACGGACCCGTGACCGCCAATGCCGACAAGATCCTTGAGGAAAAAGGCATCATGGTGGTTCCGGATATCCTCGCTAATGCCGGGGGCGTTACCGTTTCGTACTTCGAGTGGGTGCAGGATCGCCACGGGTACTTCTGGACTGAAGAGCGCGTAAACCGACGCCTTAATCGCATGATGAGAGAATCTTTTGACAACTTGTTTATGGTGAGTGAAAAGTATAGTATTACGCTCCGTCAGGCGGCTTATGTGTATGCAATAGACCGGGTTGCCACGACATTGAAACTACGCGGCATCTATGCATAAAGGATGAATCTACGGAAGGAACTCGTTCTAAAATCTACTTACGAAGAGCTCGAAAAGGTTGAACACCTGCTGAATGAACTTCAGTCTGAAATCGGCTTTAATGATGAGTTCTACGCTCGTCTCATGCTTACTGTAAGCGAGGCAGCCACCAACGGGGTGGTACATGGTAATCAGCTCGATGAATCCAAGAAGGTTCATATCGTCGCTGAAAGCAACGGAACCACTCTCACCATTTCCACTAAAGATGAAGGGGACGGATTCGATCCTGAAGAGGTGGAAGACCCATTAGCTGAAGAGAACCTCCTTAAGCCCAGCGGGCGCGGGGTATTCCTAATGGGAGAATATGCGGATGAAGTTACGTATGAAGACGACGGGACCAAGCTGATCCTGAAGTTTAAGCTTCCCGGTTGAATCTTCGGTACTTTATCACTTTACTCTGCCGGATCAAAGATGATCCTCTTTTTGGGATAGTCCAGACTAAGTCTGAAGTTTTTTAAAAATCCATTCCCAATATTTCCCACCCTGAGCTGATCTTTGTTGGAAGTTTCCGCCAGGTCCCCGTTCAGATCATTGTAAATCAGATCTCCAACCTGAAGCTTTTCAACAGGCACCTGAATCAGCCGGAAATTGCCCTGTGCCCCGGTCGCCATGGAGACCTTTGATGTATCTACCTTTAAATTAAAATGTGTCGCATGGTGACTGAAAATTTCTACAGTAAGATTTGAGCCTGTGTCAATCGAGGGAGTGAATGCTTTTTCATTCAACCTGAAAACTCCCTCCACAATAGGCATGATATCCCCTTCATCAAATACAAAATCTGCTGATATTGCCTCCTCACTGATGCTTTCCATCAGGAGTTCAGAGCTTTCATAAATAAAGATGGTGGATTCCGGATAATCAATGGTAAGAATGAGGTTCTTAAGGAAACTGTATCCCAGTATTCCGTGAAGCTCAATACCCAGACGCTCACCGAGTAGTTCCAGAATTCCTTCCGAGGCCATTGCATCAACGATCCCAAACTGATGACCGGATAATTCAACATCTTCAATCTTAGTGGGGGCTATGTAATAGACATCATCACCCCTGCCGCTGATGGTACGTAGATTTGAGGAATCAATATCCAGATCCAACTCCCGGGCTATATCCATACGTATTCCGGACGGTGTCACGCCTGTATCGAGCATCATATTATAAGGGCCCTCTCCCTTGATGAAGACCTTCAAAATGATCTCCTGTTTCACCCAGTGAAATGGGAGCTCTATGATGGATTGTGCCTTTAAACCTGAGACTGCATTGGTTAACGCGAGTACCAGTATCAGGATGGAAGCTTCTCTGAAACGGTGTGAATACATAAATACCCAACTTTTTAATTCCTAAGAAGAAACCGGAGCCAAAAAAGTTTTAAGTCTTTTTATTCCACCCTGCTCAATAATCTTCCACTTAGCCTCAGTAATTCAGTCTCTGCACTCTTGGCTTCAATCTGAGCAGATATCAACCGGTTTTCCGCATTCAGCAGGCTGAGCTGCGCCTCTCTCAGTTCCACAGAGCTTATGGTTCCTAACCGAAACCGTTCCAGAGCGATATCCAGGCTTTGCTGCGTGTACTGTAGATTTTCCTGCTCCAGATCGATTAACTCCAGTGCATCGGTATATTGCTCATACACCTGCTGCACCTCGGCACGTATTCTCAGGCGCAGCTCTTCGAGACGAAGCTGTTCGTTTTTGAGCCCGATCTCGGCATTCTGCACTCTGCGGCTTTTGTTAAAGCCATCAAAAAGATTAATGCGTGCAGTAACCCCGTAACTAAAGCCTCTTGTCTCGGAAAAGTCGGCAAATCCGGTTGTTGATTCGTTGCGGTTATACCCGTAGCCGCCATTCAGTTGAATTTGAGGAAACCACGCTCCCCTCACTTCCCGGATCTGCGCCTCTGCCACTTCCGTACTGAGGCGGGCAATAATCAGCTCATTGTTCTCATTCAAGGCGTCCTCCAATAACCTGTCAAGTTCCAGACGCGGCCCTATTTCAATGTCTGCCTGCACATCAAAATCGGTAAAGGATGAATCCGAAAGAATCTGATTGACCAGTATTTTGACCTGCCTGAGTGAGGTACCGGAACGTATGAGCGCGGCCCGGTCGGCGTTAAAATCGGCTCGGGCCTGCAACAGGTCATATTCAGAGCCGGATCCCAGATCCCTTTTGGTTTCAGCTATACGGATGCGCTCGCCGGATACATCCACGGTGTTCTGCAGCACCTCATAAGCCTGCTGCTGGCCCACGATCTGATAATATCCGGTAATAAGATCGGCCAGTAACTGTTCGATCTGGAGGCGGGCCTCCAGTTCTCCAATGTCTTCTTCCAGGGATAACCGGTCAGATGTTGCAAACATGGTGAGCCCGTCAAAAACCGTCCATGTGGCATCGATCCCGTAATTGTAAACGGTTGTCTCGGCTCCCTCATCGTTTCGGTCGGGGATACTTGGGGCTGAGAATTCCGTGACGTTATCTTCCACCCGCTTGTTAACGGACCCATCGGCTGTAATCACCGGCAGGAATCCCGCATTTCCGGGAGTGTTATTGTTGGATGCAATTTGCGCATTATTCCGGGCTATGCGGACGGCAAAATTCTTTTCCAGCCCCTGCCGGATGGCCTCCTTGATGCGCAGAGTATCGGCTCGCTGGGCCTTCGCGTTTTGCGTTAAGCCCATCATGATGATTACAAATAATAATACTGAACTTTTGATCTTCATATCAGGCAGGTACCGTCTCTAGTTGTTTTTCAGCTTTTCTGATCTCTTCTTCGGTGATCAGGTCGTCCTTTGATTTAACCGGCGACAGGTAACTGTACATTGCCGGAATCACATAAAGCGTCAGGAAACTACCAATGATCAGACCTCCGATAACCGCTATACCCATGGAAGTACGGCTTTCGGCTCCGGCTCCCAGTGCGAGCGCTATCGGCAGAATCCCTAACACGGTCGAAATGCTGGTCATGAGAATGGGGCGGAAACGGGCCGCTGCTGCGTCCATGATGGCCTCCATGATCGTAAGGCCCTGCCGCTGTCGCTGATTGGCGAACTCCACGATCAGGATTCCGTTCTTGGTCACCAGACCAATAAGCATGATCATCCCGATCTGGCTGAAGATGTTCAGCGTCTGATTGAAATACCACATGCAAAGCAGGGCGCCTGACAAGGCCAGTGGCACCGTGAGCATAATGGTAAACGGATCCCTGAAACTTTCGAACTGAGCCGATAGCACCAGGTACACCAGGGCAAGAGCGAGCACAAAGATAAACCACAGGCTGGAGGAGCTCTCCACAAAGTCACGCGAAGGCCCGGATAAACTGGTTGAAAAGGTGTCATCAAGGACTCTTGCCGCGATCTCGTCCATGGCCGCGATACCGTCGGCGATCGTCTGCCCCGGAGCCAGGCTTGCCGAGATGGTGGCGGAAGGATACCGGTTAAACCGATACAGCTGCGGAGGACTGCTTTGCTCTTCCACTTTCACCAGGTTATCCAGCTGGATGAGCCGGCCTTCATCGTTGCGGACATACAGGCTGCGAAGGTCCACGGGTTCGTTACGGTCTCCGCGATCTACCTGACCGATCACCTGGTACTGTTTACTGTTCATGATAAAGAAATCGAAACGCTGGCCACTGAGAGAGAACTGCAAGGTCTGCGCGATATCTCTCACAGAGACCCCAAGTGCCTGAGCTCGTTCCCTGTCGATCTGAACCTGCAGTTCAGGTTTATTGAATTTCAGGTTTACATCCTGATAAGTAAAGGTCGGATTCTGGCGTACTTCATCCAGAAATTCCGGAATCACTTCTTTCAGCTTTTCAAAATTCTGATTCTGGAGTACGTACTGTACGGGCAGTCCGCCAATTCCTCCTCCACCAATGGTCTGTTCCTGTGACACAAAGGTTTGGGCGCCGGTTAGATTACTGACCAGCTCAGACAAACGGTCTGCCACCTGAAACTGGGTTACATCCCGCTGATCAGGATCTTTAAGGATCGCGAATGCAAAGGCGGAATTCACTGAACTTGAAGCTCCGAATCCCGGTGAGGTTACCGAAATAACCGATTTGGCGGCCGGAATACTATCCTGCACCATTTGAACCAGCCGATCGGTATAGTTATCCATGTACTCAAAGGAAGCGCCCTCCGGGGCCTGGGCAAACATCCGCACCCTGCTCCGGTCCTCAAGCGGGGCCGTTTCCTGTGGAAGAGTCATCATGAACAGGTAGATAAGCCCTCCGCTCACAATGATCACCGCGAAGCCCAGCCAGCGCTTTTTCATGAAGCTCTCAAGAGAATTTTTATATGCATTATTGATGGCCACAAAAAACGGCTCGGTCTTGTTGTAGAACCAGTTATGCTGCTCCCTTTTTTTGAGCAGCCTGGTGGATAACATCGGGGTTAGCGTCAGCGCCACGAAAGAAGAGATCACAACCGCGCCGGCAATCACAATTCCGAATTCTCGAAACAGCCTCCCGGTGATACCCCCCAGAAAAAGGATGGGCATAAACACCGATACCAATGCTGCCGATGTGGCTATTACGGCAAAAAAGATCTCTTTGGAACCCAATATTCCCGCCATGACGGGCTGCTGGCCCATTTCGATCTTGGCATAAATGTTCTCTAGCACCACGATCGCGTCGTCCACTACCAAACCAATGGCCAACACAATAGCGAGAAGTGTAAGTACATTGATGGAAAAGCCCGCCACATACATCACAAAAAAGGCTCCGATGAGGGAAATCGGAATCACGACAACGGGTATAATGGTGGTTCTCCAGTCTCGCAGGAAAAGAAAGATGATGGTGATCACCAGAAAGAACGCGATGAAAATGGTCTGCTGAACCTCATCGATCGAGGCCCGAACATAGGTAGTGGTATCGAAGCCGATGGCGGTCTCAATATCCGGCGGGAGGTCTTTCTCGATATTCTCTGCCCTACGGTAGAATTCATCCGCGATATCAATCTGATTGGCACCCGGCTGAGGAATGAGTACCACACCCACCATGGGTACTCCATCCCTCTTAAGTATGGTGCGCTCATTCAGGGGGCCTAATTCAGCCCTTCCCAGATCCCGCAGGCGGATCGTGCTTTCCGCTGTGCGCCGGATGATCAGGTTATTGAACTCCTCTACATCGGTCATCCGCCCCATCGTACGCACGGTAAGCTCGGTCAGGTCTCCCTCAATACGTCCGGAGGGGAGTTCCACGTTTTCACGCGTCAGGGCGTTGCGGACATCTATGGCGGTGAGATTATAGGCTGCAAGTTTCATCGGGTCCAGCCAAAGCCGCATCGCGTAGGTCTTGTCGCCCCAGATCTGTACGTTGCTCACTCCCGGAATCGTTTGTACTCTTTCTTTGAAGTAGTTCTCGGCGATATCACTTAGCTGAAGCAGATTTCGGGAATCACTCTTGATGTTGAAGAACAATATCGGCCGGGCATCCGCATCCGATTTTGAAACCACCGGCGGTTCTGCATCAGGCGGGAGATTACCAACGGCGCGCGATACTCTTGAGCGTACATCATTGGCAGCCGTTTCAAGATCCACATCCAGGTCAAATTCGACGGTTACCGTACTTCTGCCTTCCCGGCTGACGGAGGTCAGGTTCTTGATTCCTGCTATTCCGTTGATCTGGTCTTCCAGGGGTTCCGTGATCTGGGACTCTATCACATCCGCGTTGGCCCCCACATAACTGGTACTTACCGTAACGATGGGCGGATCGACCGCCGGATATTCTCTCACCGGAAGATAATTGAACCCGATGATGCCAAAGAGAACGATCACGATCGAAAAAACCGTGGCCAGTACGGGGCGGCGAATACTGAGAGACGATAAACTCATGATCAGTCCTCCGCTATATCATTAACCTGAACCTTCATTTGGGGCCGTACCTGCAGCAGGCCTGTCGTTAAAACCGTATCTCCGGCAGATACTCCCTCCGTGATCTGAATACGGGCTTCATTCCTGATTCCGGTCTGAACGCTTTGCGGCACCACTACTCCGTTTTTAAGCAGGTACACCTTCTGCCCCTGCAGTTCAGGTACCAGCGCGATCGTGGGAACCATCAGGGCGTCTTCAATGGTGTCAAGGGTCAGCTCCAGGTCCGCAAATGCACCGGGCAGGAGTTCCCCATCGGGATTGGCGCTTTCTGCCCTGACCTGCAGGGTACGGGTCTCAGAATCGATACGGGGTTCTTTGGCATATACGGTTGCGACCTTCCGGTCTTCCACACCCTGCACACTGAACATTACCCGGTTACCGACTTCGATCTGTGACGCGTAGCGTTCAGGCACCGAAAAGTCGATCTTTATGGGGTCTATATCATGCAAGGCGGCAATACGGGTGGCTGGGGTGATGTAGCTGCCCTCACTTACATACTTAAGTCCCAGCTTTCCGGAAAAAGGAGCGCGAACCTCCGTTTTTTCAATCTGAGCATTGATCAAAGCGACTTCAGCCCTCAGCACGTTCACTTCATTCAGCGTTGCATCATACTCTTCCTGGCTGATCCCTCCTTTGTCCAGCAGTTGCTTCTGGCGTACTTCCCTGTCTTCTGCCAGATTCAACCGAAATTCCGCTCTTCGCAGCTGAGCCTTCAGTTCACTGTCGTTGATCTTTACCAGCAGATCGCCACGATTCACTTCCCGGCCTTCCCTCAGGTAGATCTCTTCTATCAGCCCGGAACTTTCGCTCGAAAGCTGGACTTCCTCATTCGCCCTGAGCGTCCCGGTTGTGAAAATTTTATCCTCAATGGTGTCCGGTTTCACTATAAATACATCAACCTGAAGCGGGTTGTTTCCGCCGCTGCTTCTGCTCACCTCGTGCTGTGTAGTGAAGTAACCTGAAACCTTTGGATAGGCAAGTAAGGCAACGACCACCAAAATACCCGTGATGCTTAATATTCTCTTCATTTAGCTGTTAGTATGCTTGATTTTATTCAGATGATAAGATAACCACTCCTGGAGGCGAAGCATTCTCCTGGCTTGCAAAGGGTTGTAAAAACCTGAGCCGGAATCTATTACTCCCGGCAACGATAACAGGCACTGCCTTTGCCGGGGAACAATAAAAAAGCCGGGCTGACAAACAGACCGGCTGTAACATGATGCCTTAATACTCTGATCAGTTCAGCTGGGCATCCAGTTGCTTCGTGAGATGAGGCTTGGGTACCGCACCCACGATCTGATCTACCACTTCACCATTTTTGAAGATCAACAGTGCAGGAATACTGCGGATTCCGTACTTCATGGATACCTCTGGGTTATTATCCACATTCACTTTACCGATCTTTGCTTTTCCCTGATATTCATCAGCAAGCTCATCCACAACCGGTCCGATCATGCGGCAAGGTCCGCACCACTCCGCCCAGAAATCCACAAGCACAGGATGCTCTGAGTTAAGCACTTCTTCTTCAAAATTACTGTCAGTCAGCTCTAATGGTTTAGCCATAATAATATACCTGTTTAATTTTCTTCAATAGACGAACAAATATCGCCATTTTTGATGACAACATTCACATTGTTATTAATTATCGGTTGCATTGCCTGCCTTTATGGGTTGAATTAACCGGCAATATTAAGCTTTACACTCCAAACAACTACATGGGAAAGATCTGATCCCGTAAAGAACTTCCCCAATCGATACTGCAGGCCCAGCTCGTAGGTACTCTTGTTGCTCAGGCGGTTTCCGTAATTGAGATAGACACGGTTCTGGCCGTCGTTGGCATCCTTATTAAAGGTGTACATCAGTTCGTCCGCAATTTTAATGTAGGCCGAACTGCCTTCCTTCAGTGCTTTTTTATGTGAAAACCGGTAGCGTAGCCGGTTTTGATACCGGTTGGTTCGGAATCGCTGTTCCAGTCGGATTCGGTGACTCAGTTTAAGACCCGCCAGGTCTCCGGAGAAACTCACCTGTTCCAGCATACGGTGTTCGTATTGATAACCGTCAACCCCGGGTGTTACCAGTCTGTATTTATAGCCACCTCCGATCTTTGTACCGCTGCTGAGGGTATAATCACCGATGGCTGCCAGTTCAATATACCTGAGGGCCGAGCTCTGGTCGGCATTGCTGACAGAATAGAATGTATGGGAGCCCAGGTTTAACTTTAGCTTGTCGCTTTGTTTCCAGCTGTACTGAACTTCAGGTAAGAAGATATGGTCCACATCCTGGGCCTTTGACCATGATGTGGCTAACAGGCATACACAGCATACCCCCACCAACCGATATAATTTCATATGTCCAATCGTTTTCCGGCCCTCGCCTCACCGGGAAGTGCCGCCGCCCGAATCGTCATAAAACCATTCCGGCATTTGTTTAGTGTGCTGATTTCGTTGAGCCTGACTACTCAGGCTTGTGCCGGCCATTAATTTAAGCCTCGGCAAAGCTCTCACTTTTCCATATTAATCCAAAAAGGGAAACAAAAACTTAATGCTGAATTAACATTGGCTCAGCTGGCAAATACCAGCTCAACCGATTCTTCCCCGAGCACGTCACGAAGTCCTTTGAGTAATTCATCCGTAGGCTCCACCACAAAATTACGGACGTTCATTCTGATCGGAGCATTGGCCTCTTTACTGTGAATGGCAAACTTGACCATCGTGGAGCCCTTATTAAGTTCGAATAAGGTCTGCATCTGATCCAGGTCGTCTTTAGCCAGGCTGTCGGTGCGTATGTTCACTTTCAGCCTCAGCTTATCCTGGTGTTTCTCCCGGAGGTTTTCGATGCGGTCAACGGAATTGAGGATGATGCTGTTGCCCCGGTCTCTTTTACTGTACCGGCCGGTGATATAAACCACATTATCCACTTCCAACAGGGCGGCATACTGGTCGAACTGTTTACTGAACACACACACCTCAGCGGTGGATGACAGGTCTTCTACCTGCAAGAAGGCAATTGGCCTTCCCTTCCGGTCTGTGGTCTGCCGCTTACCCGTTATGATGGCGATAAAGCGAATCTCCGCATCGTGCTGAAGGCGGCTTAAACACTCTTCACTCAGGTTCTGTTTCCCAAACAGTTTAATGTCTTCCTTATACTTGTTGAGGGGATGTCCGCTGAGATAGAATCCGATCAGCTCGCGTTCTTTATTAAGTCGTTCAATCTGACTCCATTTCGGCACGGGTTTAAGTGAGGGCTCCTGGAGTAAACTGTTTCCGTCTGCCCCCCCGAACATATTGACCTGGCTCATTCGTTTTTCTTCCTGCTTACGGGCGGCGTAAGACAGTATATCCTCAATCCCCATCAGCAGCTGAGCGCGATTGTCGTTCAGTGTATCGAAAGCTCCTGCTATGATAAGGCTTTCCAGGGTGCGCCGGTTGCATACCCGGGTATCCACCCTGGCGGCAAAATCAAAAATACTCTTGAAAAGGCCGTTAGCTTCACGTTCTTCCACGATGTGACGGATCGCTGAAGAGCCCACTCCTTTTATGGCCGACATCCCGTACTGAACCCTTCCGTCTTTGGCCACAAACTTCCCTCGGGCTGTATTGATATTGGGCGGGTCCACCGGAATGTTCATTCGCTGACATTCCTCAATGAAAGAAGCCACTTTCTTGATGTCACTCATGTTGTGACTCATCACTGCCGCCATATACTCGGCCGGATAATTTGCCTTGAAGTACATGGTATGGTAAGCCACAACGGAGTACGCCGCAGAATGGGACTTGTTGAAACCATAGCCGGCAAACATGGCCATTTTATCAAACACTTCTTTGGCTACTTTCTCGTCATAGCCCAGCTCTTTGGCCTGCTTCACAAATTTGGCTTCCTCAGGAGGCAGAAGTTCCGGCTTCTTCTTACCCATTATCCGGCGAAGTACATCCGCTTCACCAAGTGTGTAGCCTCCCATTTTCTGAGCCACTTTCATGATCTGCTCCTGGTAGATCATGATCCCGTAGGTACTTTCAAGCAAAGGGATGAGATCCTCGTGATCGTACTCCACTTTCTCACGCCCGTGTTTGCGATCAATATAGTTCGGGATGAACTGCATTGGGCCCGGTCGATACAGGGCGTTCATCGCGATCAGGTCATTGATATTGGTGGGCTTCAGGTCTTTGAGGTATTTCCGCATACCTTCACTCTCGAACTGGAAGGTCCCGAGCGTCCCCCCTTTCTGATAGAGCTTGTAGGTCTTCTCATCATCCAGGGGAATATCATCCAGGTCGTATTCCTTGCCGTAATTTTCCCTGACATAGCCAATGGCGGTCTTCAGAATGGAAAGGGTTTTCAGTCCCAGAAAGTCCATCTTCAGCATTCCGGCATACTCGATCACGCTGCCGTCAAACTGGGTCACGGTCAGGTCAGCATCCTTGGCCGTGCTAACGGGTATGAATTCGGTCAGGTCGTCTGGAGCAATGATGATGCCTGCCGCATGGATTCCGGTATTCCGCACAGATCCCTCAAGGACTTTTGCCATCCTCAGCGTCTCGGCTTCCAGCCCTTCGCCATCTCTTATTTCCCTGAGTTCTTTCACTTCCGAGAAGGCATCATCCAGGGATGTGCCGGGTCGTTCCGGAACCAGCTTGGCAATACGGTCTGCATCGGCCAGGGGAAGGTCCAGCACCCGGGCTACGTCCCTCACTGAGGAACGGGCCGCCATGGAGCCAAAAGTGATGATGTGCGCTACCTGATTCTTACCATATTTGTTTACCACATACTCGATCACTTTCTGACGGCCATCGTCATCAAAATCAATGTCGATATCCGGCATGGATACCCGCTCAGGATTCAGGAAGCGCTCAAACAGCAGATCGTATTCCAGAGGATCGATATTCGTGATGCCTGTACAATAGGCCACCACAGAACCGGCGGCCGATCCCCGCCCGGGCCCTACAAATACCCCCATATCACGTGCGGCGGCGATGAAATCCTGCACAATAAGGAAGTAACCCGGGAAGCCCATTTCTTTGATAATTCCGAGCTCCAGGTCGATCCTTTCTTTCACCTCATCGGTCAGCTCCGGGTAACGCTTCTTTGCACCCTCAAGAGTAAGGTGCCGCAGGTAGTCGTCTTCATTCCCGAACTCATCCGGTATCTCGAATTTCGGCAGGATCACTTCTCTCCGGAGCGTGATGGGCTCCACTTTGTCCACAACCTCCCGGGTATTGGTAACGGCTTCCGGCATGTCAGGAAAAAGATCCAGCATTTCCTGAGTGCTCTTGAACCAAAACTCCTCGTTTGGGAAGCCATAGCGGTAATCACGGCCCCTTCCGACCGGTGTACTTACCAGGGTGCCGTCATCAATACAGATCAGGGCGTCGTGCGCACTGGCATCTTCCTTTTCCAGGTAAAAGGCGTTGTTGGTAGCTACGAGTTTAATATCATATTTCCGGCTGAACTTCCGGAGTACTTCATTGACTCTTTTCTCTTCTTCCAGCCCGTGATTGGTGACTTCCAGGTAAAAGTCATCGCCAAACACCTCTTTCCACCAAAGAAGCTCCTCTTCGGCATATTCTTCTCCACGATTGAGGATGAGGTCGGGAATCCATCCGCGAATACCTCCGCTCAGGCAGATCAGGTCTTCGCTGTATTTCCGGATCACTTCTTTATCGATCCGGGCGTATTTATAGTAATAGCCTTCCGTGAATCCGATGGAGCTGAGTTTAGCCAGGTTTTTGTAACCATTCTGGTTTTTAGCCAGCATGGGGATCTGGTACCGTTTGTCCCGGTTATCACGGGTAAATTTCTTCTGATGGCGGTCTTCCACCACGTAGAACTCACAACCCACAATCGGCTTGATACCCGCCTCCTCGGCAGCTGATACAAAGGTAAACGCTCCGTACATGTTGCCAAGATCGGTAAGGGCCACGGCCGGCATTCCCTCATCCCTGGCTTTTTGCACGAGCTCTTTTACCCCTGCCGTGGCCTGTAACACGGAATACTTGGAATGACAATGGAGATGGGTGAAGGCAAAATCCTTATCGAGCTCTATTTGCTCCGTAGTGCCTACCGGGGTGTCGCTGCCTTCTTCTTCAGCTTGTTCATCTTTTTTTTTGAGCCTGGAAGGAGCCACCAGGTCAATATAGTTCTCCCGAACCATATAACTGTCTGATGAATCGTAAAGGCGTGCATCCAGCGGGAAGTTGACCTTGATGACTCCTAACCGGACCAGCTCCAGAAAAGCACGGGCTGTCGCCTCCACATCGGCAGCTGCATCGTGGGCGTCCTCGAAGTCCGTCCCGAATAGCTTTTTGTGCAACTCGGTAAGCGTGGGCCATTTGTAGCCCCTGGCTCCGGGAATGGCGCAGTATTCTGTGGCCTCATCTTTGGTGTCGATCTTCGGCTTGTCCATGATGGCCGAAGGAATCTTCTTTCTGAGATACTCGGCGCCCATCACACGCTCATCAAACGACACGTTGTGCCCCACCATAAAATGGGATTCGTCGATAGCTTTCCGAAACTCCTTCAGCACAAACTCAAGATCGTGTCCCTCTTTGAGCGCACGCTCTGTCGAAATACCGTGTACTTTTTCGGAATTGAAGGGGATGGTGAACCCTTCGGGCTTTACGATATAATTACCGCTCGATAGTAACTTCCCGGTGTGATCGTGCAGTTGCCAGGCCAGCTGTACCAGCCGCGGCCAGTTGTCCAGATCGGTGATGGGTGCTGAATAGTCCTGTGGTAAACCGGTGGTTTCTGTATCGAAGATTAAGTACATATCCCAATAATAATTATATTCCGTCTCAGTTTGTAATGATAACTTGTCCTAAACCGGGACCAGAAGAAAAATTTTTAAAGAAAGTTCCATATTTATGAAACGCTTACTACTTCCTGTTTTAATCTTACTGTTCACTTCTTCATTAGCCTTTGCCCAGGTGGAATTTGAGGATTATGTACGCTCGATCGGAGAGAGTACCCGGGGCAATACCATCTTCACCAAGAAGGCTGTAGAAACACAGGGTAACCCCTACAACAAAGAGGGCTGGATGAAAGGTAAATTCCACCGAAAAGGCCTTATCACCAAAGCGGTTAAGTTCCGCATGAACCAGCAAGACGGAGTCCTTGAGGTTGAGAACCGGGGACAGTTGATCGCAATTGACGATAAAGATGTAGAAATGATCACCGTTACCGAGCCTTCTCCCATGAAGTTCAAAAACGGTTTTGATACCGGCAAAGAACGGGGAGTCGATGAGTCTTCTTTATTCGAAGTAATCCATGAAGGAACGGTCACCATTTTGCGTCGTGAGAATATTCGCCTGCAAAAAGATATGGCCAGTTATGGTACTGCGACTCAAAAAGACCGGTACATCCGCTCGGATGTGTATTACGCCACCAATGACGATACCTTTAAAAAGATCCGCCTCCGGGATAAAGACCTGCTTAAGTTTTACCCCAAAAAGCAGCATAAAGAAATTAAGGATTATGTTAAGCGAAACAATCTGAAGTGGGACAGTGAAACCCATCTCAGGATGATCCTTAATTTTGCTGATGAGCTTAACACGGAAGGTGAAAGTTAAGTACCTTAGCCGAGTTACACTTTCATTCTATTATAAACCGGATTCATGACCCTTACTCAGCTATCCTATATAGTGGCGGTGGATAAGTACCGCCATTTTGCCACCGCTGCACAGAAAATTTACATCACACAGCCCACGCTGAGTATGCAGATTCAGAAGCTGGAGGACGAGCTTGGCGTGCTTATCTTTGACCGCTCTAAAAGTCCGGTGGTACCGACGGCCATCGGAGAGCAGATCATTGAACAGGCTAAGGTGATCCTGAGCGGCTCCAAGCATATCGAGGACATGGTATCCGTTAAAGACGGCGAATTGAGGGGTGAGTTCAGGATAGGGATCATACCCACCATCGCCCCCTATCTGGTACCTCTGTTCCTTCGTCCTTTTCTTGAAAAACACCCGAAAGTTAAGCTGACCTTCGAGGAAGCCCTGACCCGAGATGTGGTGGAAGGATTGAATGAAGATCATTTTGATGTAGGGATCATCGCCACCCCCACCGAAAAGCATTTGTTCGAACAGGAACTCTTTCTGGAACCTTTTCTGGGCTATCTCTCCACGGGGCACGAACTCTCCGCCAAGGATAAACTCTGCATTGACGATCTGTATTCGGAAGACCTCTGGCTGCTTAATGAAGGCCACTGTTTCCGGGATCAGACCATGAAGCTCTGCAAGCAGGACAATGACAAAAAGAAAAAATCGCCCGTGGTGTTTGAAAGCGGGAACCTGGAGACCTTAAAGCGACTGGTGGAAAACGATTTTGGGGTCACCCTGATGCCTTACCTGGCCATGCAGGATCACGACAACGGATGCGCGAACGGAGTCCTGAAGGAATTCATGGATCCTGTGCCTACCCGAAAGGTGCGATTGGTGTACAGCCGTGAGTTCCTGAAGCAGAATATCATTACCGCTTTCACTGAAGTGATCCGGGACTCTATTCCTGACGCCCTGAAAGACCAGAAAGAAGATCTCGTGGTGGAATAATGTTCTCCGCCGGAGAACTCTTCTCCGGTCATGGCAAATAGGAAAGTCCTCTTCTGAGTTTCCACAGAAAGTATTTTTCCAGAAACACTTTGCCGAAGTCATACAGCACATTCGGAATCATGACAGCAAACGTGCGGGGCTTGAACAGGTGACTGCTTACAATTAGCACTTCTTTTTTTCCTGCGTCCATTACGCATAGCCCGGGGATTTCTCCCCATTCTTTTTCTTTGCGTTCCGGGTTGCCCTTGATGGCATTGATCACATTATGTGCAACGATCTTTCCGGTGGCATCGCTCGGATACCCTGTTTTGGGTACACTGAAAGGTATTTCTCCCTGTTCGAATGGCGGAGCTACATCAACTGCGAGTCCTGCCGACCACACATTCCCGATCTCTTTATGCCGGTAGGATGGCAGCGTGGGGATAAACCTGTTCTCACCGGTATGCAAGCCTTCCGAGTTGGCTATAAAGTCAACCCCGATAAAAGGCGGCATCAGCATCTTGAACCGGGATTTGATCTCAGTACCGTTTGACAGATACACGGCATCTTCCGTTACCCTCTCTACACCAACTGAAGTATGGTAAGTGATGTGAAACAATTGCATAAACTTTTTAAGCATGGCCTCACCCAGCGGCATACCGTCAATGCCGAAGTGTCCCAGATAAGGTTCCGGGGTTATCCAGTGCAGATCCACTTTTTTGCGGATCTTCTCGTCGCGCAGCCATTTCTCTACGTTGAACAAAAATTCATAGGCTGCTCCCATGCAGCCTGCCCCTTGTGTGGCTCCGATTACAATCGGACCCGGATTCCCTTTAAATTCCTCCAGCTTCCTGCGGGTCTCCATAGCACCGGGTGGAGTACCTATATATATACAAGCCGTGCTCTTTCAACCCGGGGACCACATCAAACTTCACTTTAGGTCCCGTTGCAATGATCAGATGATCATAATGGTACCTTCCCTCTTCCGTTATCACGGTGTTCTGTTCCGGCTCTACTTTAACTGCCGTATCCTGAACAAAGTTAACCCCTCTCTTATTCAGTACTTTTTCTCTGGGAACGGTAATCCCTGATATTTCCCGGCGACCTATGGGGACCCAGATCAAAGATGGGATGTAGATGAAATCGGGATTCCTGTCAATGAGTGTGACTTCCACTTTGTCCCTGAGCTTTCTTTTGATCTCAAGGGCGGCAGTAGAGCCTGCAAAATTACCTCCGATCACTAATACTCGTTTCATGGCAGACCTCACTGTTTAAGATTACCTGAATGTTCGTTTTTATTGTGAAATATTGATGAACATTCCGCATGTTACGTCATCACGAAACAAAGCCATTGTACTGATGCCCCGACTTGAAACTTCCTATGCATTCTTTTCCAAAAACGGATTCAAATTCCTGGTCTTCGAACTTATTATCGTGTTTCTCGGGGTGTACGGGGCCTTTCTGTTCCAGAACTACAGCGAACAACGCAAGACTGATGCTGAGCGTGAAAAGGTGTTGGTTGGCCTGAAACAGGACCTTGAATACTTTCGGGTCTATTTTCCAGATTTCGGAAATGCTTCCATTACAAAAGAATGGCGCGCTACTCTTCAGCAGGAAGAATATCTGAATGACCTTTATGAATGGCGGTTCATTCAGCCGCAGTACGATTACATTGCACTGGAATATGCCCTCGCTGCGGATGCGGACGTGATCGACTATGAGATCAACGCGGGGATTGCGGCCATCTACAGAGAGCTGCGTAAACTTGAGCACGTCGAAACGATGCTCAATGATCTGGGCATGAAGTATCAGAGTATTCCGGACGGTAACCGGAATGATCCCGACATACAATTAGCCATTCAGAATAACCGGCTGAATTCAGTCCGCTTCATCAACCGCTATGAGGACCGGGAAAGTATCATGCTGCGTATCGCAGCGATGAGTGCTGAACAGCTGGAACGGATCAATGAGCAGTTCTCACCGGAAAAAAGGAAAGAAATTGAACTGGAGCTGATCAGAGAGAATGTACGGGCCCACAGCGAGAAGGAAGTTCAGTTTTATCTGGGAGTACTCAAAGAGCTCTTCCCCAACCTGAGCGAGGAGGAGTTGCGGTCTGCGCTGGAAGAGGGCAATCAGGAATAGAAGAATTTGGAACAGGTAGATCAGAGCATCCCGATACTAAGTGGTGTAAAAGCGGTAAGGGTTAGCACGAGCGAGACGCTCGCGCTAGGTGGGGAGCGAGACGCCCGCGCTAGGTGGGAAGAGGGAAATCAGGAATAGTTCACGAGTATAACAACAAGCATTATTCAACAGGGAACAATCAATACTCAATATCCAACAAGAAATATTCGATCTGCAAGTACTTATCATTGATCATTGCGCATTGAATGTTGAGTATTAAATATTCGTTGGGGTGACACGCTTTGTCACTACCTCTTATTATCCTCTACCAGTCATCCTGATCCCGAATTACTCAGGACTCGGAAGGACTTTGCTGACTTTTCGGCCAGGTCCTTCGCTTTCGCTCAGGATGACTTTAGGAAGAAAGCATATGATCAAAATAAACAAGGCCGGATATAACGGAATTGTGCTGCCGGAGCTCAGCATCGGGCTGGACCACGGCGGTAAGCTTGCAAAGCATCTGTTCATCTCGCACGCCCATGCCGATCATGCTCCAAGGGATAGGAGCCTGCATGTGTATGCCACCCGGCCCACCGCCCGATTTCTGAAGCTGCGGGGTTTCAGAGGTACGGTGACCGAGCTGGAGTTTGGCAAATCCGTGGAAACGGACAAGGGCCGCGTCACCTTTTATCCTGCCGGACATATTCTCGGCTCCGCGATGACCTATGTGGAGAGCGATGAAGGCACCTTGTTATACACCGGAGATTACCGTACCCCGCCCTCCCCTGCAACTGAAGGCTTTGAACTGCCTGATGGTCCGGTTGATACTTTTATCACGGAAGCAACCTTTAGTCTGCCGATCTACAAATGGGAGCCGTACGAGGTGCTGACTGAACGGATTTGCAGTTTCGCTCAAAATTCAATTGCCGACGGATACACCCCCATCTTCCTGGCTTATAATCTGGGCAAAGCACAGGAACTCATGTATATTCTGAAGGAACTGGGCCACCCCATGCAGATCCACGGCGCCGGTTACAAGCTGTGCAGCGTATATGAAGAGGAGGGGTTCCCCTTAGGCCGATACGAAAGCTACAACCGCGATACCTGTGAAGGCAAGATCCTGATCGCCCCCAGCTCGGCCCTGGGCACCGGCTTTGCCAGCAATGTAAAAAAGATCCGCGTAGCCTATTGCAGCGGCTGGGCCGCCAATGAGAGCCGGCGCAGCCAGATGACCGTGGATGCCCTCATCCCAATCTCCGATCACCTGGATTTCTTTGAGCTCATCAATCTTTGTGAAGAGTTACGGCCCAAAAAAGTGTATGTCACCCATACGCCCAATCCGAAGGTAGTACAGCATTATCTGCAGAAAAAGGGCATTGATTCGGCATTTCTGGATGTGGAAACAACTGAGGAGGATTAATTCAGAATGAAAAATTTAGAATTAAAAATTGTTGGCTTTCATCATGGCATCTCTGCAAATACTACTCCCTGTCATTTCGAGGAAGTCGAGCAAAGCGAAACGACCGAGAAATCTAACAAGCTTTTAAAAGCACTTTGGATTTCTCACCTGCAAGCAGGGTTCGAAATGACAAAGATCATTCTTCATGTTGAATTGTGAATTCCGCATGTCCCATTCAGGCTCAAATACTTTCATAACCCTGGCTGATCTGGCGCAACGCATCAACCGCACACGGGGGACGAACGCCAAGATCGGCCTGGCAGCAGAATACTTCCGTTCATTTGAAGACGACAGCAATCTGAATCTGGCAGCTCAGTTTCTTGGGGAGGGTGCTTTTCCCGATGTATCAGGTAAACGGGCATCCGTTGGGCACAGAACCGTAGCCACGCTGGCCGCCGATTTTTGTGAGATCGATTATGATTTGGTCTTCAAGCCCTGCCGTACTGCCACCGGCAGCTCTTCGGAAACCATTGAAAAACTCTTTACCAACATTCCGGAAGCCAGAAAGAAATGGAGCGGAGCGGGACTGGGACTCAAAGAAGTCGCTGACATCTATGAACAGCTCTACATCACTTCCTCCCGGGAGAAGAAACAGCAGATTATCGAAGAGGCTTGGCGTAAGATGCCCCCCGTTGAAGTGAAATATTTCATTCGGGTGATGGGGCAGGGCTCGCTTCGGATCGGATTCGAAACCAGAAGTGTGGTGAGTGCTATATCCAGGGCCTTTCACAAAGACCCGGAAACCGTTCGCTATGCGCATATGATCACCGGGAGCCTTGGCCGTACGGCCGTACTCGCCCGTAATGATCGTCTGGATGAAGCCACCTTCAAACTCTTTCACCCCTTGTCTTTTATGCTGGCCTCCCCGGTCGAGAGTCGGGCCGTTGAAGACCTGGAGCAATACGTTGCTGAGGAAAAGTTTGACGGAATGCGCTGCCAGGCGCATATCCATGGCGGGCAAGTGAAGCTTTTTTCCCGCGACCTTAACGATATAACCTCTTCCTTCCCCGAGATCACTGATTTTTTTAAGGAGCGGCAGTTGCCGGAACTGGTACTTGACGGGGAGATCTGCGTCTTCAAAAACAACACTATCCTTCCCTTTCAGCTGCTCCAAAAACGTATGGGGCTGAAGAAGCCGTCCCGGACGGTCCTGGAAGAGTACCCGGTACTTTTCATCGCTTATGATGTGCTCTACCATATCGGAGATCCGGTATTCGATCTGAGTCTGACGGAACGGCGTGCGCTGCTGGAGGAACTTTCGGAGAAGCACTCCTTACCCATTACTACTCAGAAAGCGATCAGCAGTGAAGACGATGTGGAAGCGTTGTTTGAGCAGGCCCTCGCACATGGGAATGAAGGCCTGATGCTCAAGAAAAAGGATTCCACCTATGAGTACGGCCAGCGTCGCAAAAGCTGGCTGAAAGTAAAGAAACCCGGTGGCTCACTGGATACCGTAATGCTTTATGCCCACGCTGGAAGCGGAAAGCGAGGCGGGCTCTACTCCGATTTCACGCTGGGGGTTTCCGTTAAAGAGGATGAACGCTACGAAGAAGAATTCATTCCCATCGGAAAAGCCTACGGCGGATATTCCGATGATGAATTACAACGAATGAACAAGCTCATTAAAGAGCTGACCCTGGAACGTTTTGGCCCTACCCTGCTGCTGAAACCCCGACTGGTGGTTGAACTTGAGTTTAAGGACATACAGGTTAACAAACGCACCAAGGCCAAGTACACCCTTCGCCTTCCAAGGTTCAAAGCTATCCGGTGGGACTTATCCCCCGATGATGCCGACAGCCTGAAAGATGTGGAGCGAATGTACCGGGAAAAGCTGGAGCGGGAACGACAGCAGCAGGGAGTCAACCCTTCGTTTACTTTTGATCCCTGAATCCATAATCTGTTAAACCCGGTAAGTAACCGGCCATGTAACGCTTTGAATTCCTTAAAGGCTCCAATCCCGAAGGCAGGGAAACCGGAACCGGGTTCTTTGTACTACTTTCCAGTGTCTTTCAACTGATGGAATGAATTTCATCCCCTTTGGTTTACACCATCACCAAACAAAGCATAGCAATGTCGAACTGGATACTTAAATCCACTCCTCCGCACGACTGGTACCTGTGCCTGGACGTGGAATCTTATTTTGATCACGAACACGACCCTGAAAGGATTTTTGAACAGGGCTTCACGCGGCCCCTTCCCGTAGGCGAGCGGGATATCGTAGTGACGGTATTCTTTAACGGTGATCCCGATGATCCTGAATTCCATATCGAAACGCCGGAAAGCCTGAGCAAAGACGAAATAAACGAAGCCAACAAAAGCCTGGCCAAGATACTGGGAACCAATATGGATATCCGTCCGCTTTACGATCGGGCAGCCGGGGATCCCGTGCTCGGAGAGAAACTGAACTCGCTCTATGGGTTGAAACGCATGACGCGGGCTAACCTCTTTGAAGACATTCAGAACCGCATTGTTGAGATGCAGATGAATCATAAGCCCACCGCCAAAAAAATGATGTTCGATATTCGGGAGGCTTATGGCACGGCACTGGTTCATGAAGGGAAAAGCCTTCCTGCCTGGCCCCGCCCCCATCAACTGATGAAAGCAGATCCTATGAGCATAAGGAAACTGGGTCCCACCAAACGAAAAGGGGAATATCTGACAGGGCTAGCCGCCGATATTGTGGGCGGTAATGTGGATATGGAATATATTCAAAACTGCGAACCCGCCGAAGCCTACAACCTCCTTACCTCCATCAGGGGTATCGGCCCGACGGCCGCCCAGGACCTGATGATGATGCGGGGTACCACTGAAGCCGTTTTCCCAAGCAATAAAAAAAGCGGAGAAGAAAAGGGATTGCGGAGATGGATCATATGGAGCTACGGAGAAGACCCTAACGACACTTCTGAAGAACGCTTTCAGGAGTTGATAGCTAACTGGAAGGGCTATGAGGCTTCTGCCCTGGAATTTTTATATGTGAACTGGATCCTGACTGAAAAGGAGAAAGAGGCGAAGGG
This sequence comes from Balneola sp., assembly GCA_965267385.1. Classification (GTDB taxonomy): domain Bacteria; phylum Bacteroidota; class Rhodothermia; order Balneolales; family Balneolaceae; genus Balneola. The sequence continues at coordinate 501,930 of OZ253957.1, read as the reverse complement.
TTAGAAATTTTTGCTTTAAAGCTGGTGAGTACGTTCATTGGTTGAAATCAATTTCAGCCATGAAACATACTCTGCTACCTTTTCTTTTATTTATCCTGATACATTCGGCCTTTGGTCAGAATGCTCCGGTTTCAATCATCCCCCTTCCCAATGAGATCACTTATTCTGAGGGAGAATTCCGTCTGAATTCAAATACCAAAATCATGGTTCCGAACGGCATGAGTGAACATCACCTGACCGAAGAACTGAGTTCCATCCTCTATACCGCCACCTGGCTGAAACCTGAAGTGATCACCACCAGCACTCCTGCCGACACCGTTATCTCCCTGAGATTAAGCAAAGCCGTGGAACACCCAGAAGGTTATCATCTTACCGTGGACAGCAGCGGTGTCCTGATTGAGGCCTCGGGTGAAGCGGGTTTGTTTTACGGAATTCAAACGCTGCGCCAGTTGCTCCCTCCGCAAGCGGAACTTACCGATCCCTCGCTCGTTCCCCGTGATACCGAATGGGTCATCCCTTTTGTGACGATCAAAGACTCGCCCCGCTTTCAGTACCGGGGCATGCATCTGGATGTAGCCCGGCATTTCTTTTCGGTAGATTTTGTAAAACGGTATATCGATCTGTTGGCCCGCCACAAAATGAACCGTTTTCACTGGCACCTCACCGAAGACCAGGGCTGGAGGATCGAAATAAAGAAATATCCCAAACTGACGGAGATCGGAGCCTGGCGTGATTCCACACTCATCAAGAACTATGGCTCCGGGGTATATGATAACATCCGTTACGGAGGCTATTACACACAGGAAGAGATCAGAGAAATCGTGGCCTATGCCGAATCAAAGTATGTGACCGTAATTCCCGAGATCGAGCTTCCCGGCCATTCGAGTGCCGCTCTGGCTGCCTACCCCGAGTTTGGCTGCTTCGATAAGGAATATCAGGTTCAGTCCACCTGGGGCGTCTTTGAGGATATCTACTGCCCCAAAGAGGAAACCTTCGCCTTTTTGCAGGATGTACTGGATGAAGTCATCGAACTCTTCCCCAGCAGATATATCCATATAGGAGGAGACGAAGCCCCAAAAAAACAGTGGAAAGAAAGTGAGATTGCGCAGGAGGTGATCCGGCGTGAAGGCCTCAAGGACGAATATGAGCTTCAGAGCTACTTCATCAAGCGAATTGAGCAGCACCTCAATTCGAGAGGTCGTCAGATCATCGGCTGGGATGAGATCCTGGAAGGCGGACTCGCGCCCGGAGCCACGGTCATGTCGTGGCGGGGTGAAGCCGGGGGGATTGAAGCGGCCAGGATGGGGCACGATGTGATCATGACTCCCGGGGGAACCAATTACTTCGACCACTACCAGGCGGATCCCTCATCGGAACCAATTGCCATCGGAGGATACACCACCCTGGAACAGGTGTATGCCTATGATCCCATACCCGAGGAGCTCAGTGAGGAAGAACAACGCTTTGTACTGGGTGCGCAGGGGAATGTATGGACCGAATACATGCACACGCCGGAGAAAGTGGAGTACATGGCGTATCCAAGAGCGGTCGCCCTTTCGGAAGTGTTGTGGTCTCATCCTGAGCGGAAAGACTGGCTGAATTTCTGGGCAAGACTTCAGCTACATTTTAAACGGCTGGATATCTTAAAGGTGAATTACGCGCCTCACTACCGGGGAATACTACAGCCTCATAAATAAAAAAGGAGAACTCCCTTCCCGGAAGTCCTCCCTGTAATCTCGGGTTATACGAATACCTTTATCAGGACTCTTTGAGCTTCGCCTTCAGGAAGAAATACCCCAGTAAACCGCTCAGCAGTGAGGCGGCAAAGATACCCACCTTACTGTATTCAATGAGCTGCGGATCGGTGAAAGAAAGCCCCCCTATAAACAAGGACATGGTAAAACCGATACCGGTGAGGCAGGCAATTCCATAAAAGATTGTCCACAGTTTATCCGATTCGGGAAGCTTAACCAGGCCCAGTTTACTTGAAAGCCAGACCGATCCCATGATCCCGATCTGCTTCCCGAAAAACAGTCCGAACAGGATCCCCAGCGTCAGAGTGGAAGAAAATGCAGCAACGGCTTGTTCCGCTGAGAGAGCCACCCCTGCATTGGCAAAAGCAAACACAGGCATAATGAAATAGGCCACCAGCGGATGAAGCTTGTGCTCCAGCTTATGGAGCGGACTCTCAAGCTTTTCTACATTATCCTCAATGTAGTGCATTGCTGTCTCCTCATCTTCTTTGTCATCGGTCTTGAATGCCGTGCGAAGCAGTTCCATCCCTTTCTCAATACCGTCTATCAGAGCTAAGCGGTTACGGTGAGGCGTAGCGGGAATCATAAAACCCAGCACTACACCTGCTATGGTTGCGTGCACCCCGGATTTAAGTACGGCCACCCAAAGTACCAGACCAACAAGCAAATACAATTTGATGGAGCGGATGTTGCTCAGGTTCATAATGAGCAGTACGATCATCGTCGCGCCAGCAACTCCTAATGCGGTCATTGAGATCTTGCTGGTATAAAACAGTGCGATCACCACTACGGCGATCAGATCGTCCACTACCGCTACCGCCGTCAGGAATACTTTTGCCCAGAGAGGAACGCGGCTGCCTAACAAAGCGAGTACTCCGATCGCAAAGGCAATATCGGTGGCTATGGCGATGGCCCAGCCATCCATGAACTCGGTTCCCTGGTTAAATCCGAAGAAAATAAGTCCGGGCATAACTGCTCCACCGAATGCTGCGATCACCGGCAGGAGCGCCGTTTGAAGAGTGGATAGTTCTCCGTACTTGATCTCCCGCTTGATCTCCAAACCTATCAACAAAAAGAAGATGGCCATCAGACCATCATTGATCCAGAGAATCAATGGCTTGGAAATATTGGCCTCCGAAAATCCAATGGTTAGTTTAGCCTGGAAAAGCTGTGTGTAGGCATCTGAAAGGGGTGAATTAGCCACAACCAATGCCAGTACCGCTGAAATCAGCAGCAGTATTCCCGAAAAAGATTCGGTTCTCATAAACTCCTGCAGAGGTGCAAGAAGTGAAGATGAACTCTTGTTATTCATGATAGATTAGTTTTGTTTGATAAATGATAATTGCCCTGGCGATGTATCGCCTTAATAAAAGAATTATCAGCGATCTTCGAAATGGTGGTGCGGGCACTCCATGGCCGGTGCATATACCGATGTAGGGCAGCAAAGCAGCTGTTTTGCCGGCCAGAATTGATGAGTTGATCTGTGTTTGAGTACCTCGTAGCACATAGACTTTAAATATATGCACTCCAAACCACTATGGGAGTATCCCCATTCCCTCTTTACGATTTTTTATAATCTGGCAATGGTTTTCTTCACCGTTCTTCGGTACTGGTACAATCGGGCCAGCATATACAGGATCGTGAGCGGGATGACAGCAAAGAGCATTCCCTTTCGCATCAGGGGTTCGTAGTACGATCCGAGTGCATCCAGCACCAGGTAAGTCAGGTAAGCGGCATAGTAAAAAAGAAAAATAGCCCCGTCGGATAATGTCAGGTTCATCCCTGCGATAAAGATCGGGATACAGGCAATACTGACGATCACCATAAAAGGAATATCCAGGCTGAGGGCCGCGGCCGATACGTGAAGTATGTTCGGAGCAATGACGAGCGTAAGCCCCAGCGTAAGCAAGATATTATAGAGGTTGCTGCCAAGTACATTGGCTACGGCCATATCCGCATTACCTTTCCGGATGGTAGCCACACTGGTTGCCACTTCGGGCAGCGAGGTACCGATGGAAACGATGGTGAGCCCGATTACCAGTTCGGAGAGCCCCAGTATGGTTGCGATCTCGACGGCACTATCCACCATCCAGTCAGATCCCTTCACTATGAGTGCGAGGCCGATGATCAGAAAGCCGAGGTTCTTCACATAAAAGAACCAACCGGAGGCCAGCTTGTTAAGATCGTCCTCGGAAATCTCTTCTTTCAGATCACCGCGTTCTTTCTTGATCTGGAAGAAGGTAAAAACGGAATAAGCGATGAGCCCCAGTACCAGCCAGAGTCCGTCGAGAGAAGTGAGTTCTCCATCCAGGGCGATCAGATATAGCAGAACGCTGGCTCCGATCACAATAGGCACATCAATCCGGACCACGCGAAGAGTGATCTGTAGTGGTTTGATAAGTGCACAAATACCCAGAATGAGTAAAATGTTAGCGATGTTGCTCCCGACAATATTCCCCAGAACCAGGTCGGCGCTGCCAGTGGCAGCGGCCTGCAGACTGATCGCCAGCTCCGGTGCTCCGGTAGCAAATGCGACCACCGTAAGTCCCATAATGAGCGGAGACACTCTCCATTTCAACCCGAAGCGATCCACTCCTTTTAAAAAAAGTTCCGCCCCTCCGATCAGTGCCGCCAGTCCGATAATGAAAAATAATACTACCATGAGTTCCTGAATTTGAGGCTCAAAGGTACAATGTATTAGACATAAAAAAAGCCTTCCGGAGCAGAGAGGCCTTATTTCCTGAAATATGCTTTACTGTTAAAGTCACCAGCTCTTATTTGCACCGGTTCTTCCATGCCTTCTTTGAGAGCTGCCCGTTTTTCCAGATCCGGGATGGAGGATTCGTTTGTGGGAGGAAAACGCCCATCAGGATCGGGGAAGGAGTTTTCGAAAGGACCGGGAATGAGAATCATTCATTGAAGTCTTCCCAGATCTTAGCCTCAGAATTTTTTCTTCCTGTATATACCCTGTTCGGATAATAGTCTTTGTAAATGATGATCTGATCTCCCCTGATATGAAAGTCATCAATGATAAAGAAATTATCTTCGGAATATCTCCTGGCCAGATGTTCAGTCAGATTTAGGTCTGTAAATCTGTTATTCCCCTCTTTCCTTGCCCAGATTTTCCCTCCTAACAGAAGATATTCCAACCCATCATCGGCTATCATCTTTGACGGACCGCCATCCGGTAGTACAAATACCTGCCAGCTTTCCCCGTCATCATAACTCATGTATAGCAACTCATCGTGGCCTGCAAGTATAGTCCCATCATTAGTTTCGAAAAGCATCGTTATATCGTCCTCATGCTTCGAAATTCTTGTTGACACTTTAACCCAGCTATTGCCATGATCCTCCGAGCGGTATATTCCATCATGGCTGCCGAAGATTACCGCACCGGACGATGTTTCGATCATGTGTTTGATATTATTTGGTAAATATGCACTGGGGTGGAAGAATTCGTTGAATTGAAATTCCGTCTCATTCTCATCTTTGAAGTAAACACCCTCAACACTCCCAATTAATATGCGGCCGTTTTCGAGGACCAGGTAATCATAGATGGTTCGTCCGGGATCAGCCACGGTTTGCCAGGTTAATCCATCGGCAGAGCTGATCAGCATATCCCCGTTTCCACTAATGGCGTAGTAAGTACCATTAAAAACTTTGATACGGTTTGATCTTCTTGAGAGGCTATCGGATACATAGACATATCTGCCATTCAGAGATACGGTCAGCCCTTCCCAGGTTCCTACTACTTCTCTGTTTTGCTCGTCTATATAGATGGAAGTAATAGGACGGTTATTAAATTCACTTTCCTCCAGAAAACCAAAGGCTGCGACTTCCTCACTTTCTTTCTTTTCTGAAATCAGTGAACAACCATAACCTGCAATAGCGAATAGAAATATAGTGAGGAGCTTGTTCATAGCTGAATGTACTTACCCAAAGCGTAAGCAAAAACAGGTATATATTCAACTCAATAAAAAACCCCTCACATGTGCAATGTGAGGGGTTGTAAAGACAGCTATTTGTCTGGGCTTACATCATGCCGCCCATGCCGCCCATTCCTGGCATTCCGCCTCCGGGCATTCCGCCGCCGGCTCCGCCATCGTCGTCACCTTTGCTTGGCTTCTCAGAAACAACGGCTTCGGTTGTGAGTAACAGGCCAGCCACTGAAGCCGCGTTTTGCAGCGCAGTACGGGTTACTTTGGTTGGATCGATAACACCGGCCTTAATGAGGTCTTCATATTCCTCGGTGCGGGCGTTATATCCAAAGGCGTCTTTTCCTTCCAGTACTTTCTGTACCACGATAGCGCCTTCCACACCTGCATTGTTTGCGATGGTGCGTAACGGAGCTTCAAGGGCTTTACGGATGATCTGGAATCCAACAGCCTGATCATCGTTCTCGCCTTTCAGCTTACCCAGTGCGGAAGCTGTTCGGAGCAGAGCCACACCACCACCAGGTACAATACCTTCTTCAACGGCGGCGCGGGTTGCGTGCAGAGCATCTTCCACCCGGGCTTTCTTTTCTTTCATTTCTACTTCAGAGGCAGCACCGATATACAGCACCGCAACACCACCGCTCAGTTTGGCGAGGCGCTCCTGAAGTTTCTCACGGTCATAGTCAGAAGTCGTGCTTTCGATCTGACCTTTGATTTGATTTACGCGAGCCTTGATGTCATCGGCTTTACCGGATCCACCAACGATAGTGGTGTTGTCCTTGTCGATGGTTACGCTTGAAGCCTGGCCTAAGAAATCCAGGGTAGCATTTTCAAGCTTGTATCCGCGCTCTTCAGAGATCACGGTACCACCGGTCAAAATGGCGATATCTTCCAGCATCGCCTTACGACGGTCACCGAAACCCGGAGCTTTAACAGCGGCGATCTTTAACGATCCGCGCAGTTTGTTCACTACCAGTGTAGCCAGTGCTTCGCCTTCAATGTCTTCAGCGATGATCAGCAACGGCTTGCCGGACTGAACGACTTTCTCCAGAATAGGGAGCAGATCCTTCATCGCGGAGATCTTCTTATCGAAGATCAGAATGTACGGATCCTCCATTTCGGTGGTCATCTTCTCGGAGTCAGTCACAAAATACGGAGACAGGTAACCGCGGTCGAACTGCATACCTTCCACTGTTTCGAGGTAGGTTTCGGTACCCTTAGCCTCTTCAACAGTGATCACGCCGTCTTTACCGACTTTCTCCATCGCATCTGCGATCAGGTTACCGATAAACTCATCGTTGTTGGCTGAAATGGTACCGACCTGTGCGATCTCATTGCGGTCATCGATCTCTTTGCTGAGCTTTTTCAACTCATCCACGATGGCATCAACCGCCATATCAATACCGCGCTTCAGGTCCATGGGGTTAGCACCGGCAGTTACGTTCTTCAATCCGGCACTCACGATCGCCTGAGCAAGAACGGTTGCGGTAGTGGTACCGTCACCGGCATTATCGCTTGTCTTGGATGCTACTTCTTTCACCATTTGTGCACCCATGTTCTCAAGCTTATCAGAAAGCTCGATCTCTTTGGCAACGGTTACCCCGTCTTTGGTTACGGTAGGAGCACCGAATGATTTTTCGATTACAACATTTCGTCCACGAGGACCGAGCGTTACTTTTACTGCGTCGGCCAGCTTGTCAACGCCTCTCTTCAGGGCATCGCGAGCTTCAATATCGTAGTGAACTAACTTAGCCATAGTTATTACTTTATATTTTTAGTTTGTGATTTAATTTCTTTGTGCAGGATATCCGCGGGTTACTTATGACAGGATCCCAACAATGTCGGATTCCCGCATGATCATGAACTCTTCGCCATCAAGCGTAACTTCAGTACCTGCATACTTTCCGTAGAGAACTTTATCCCCTTCCTTAACGGTCATGTCAATTTTGTTACCGTTTTCTACTCTGCCGGGGCCTACCGCTACAACTGTACCTTGCTGCGGTTTTTCTTTAGCTGTATCAGGGATGTACAGACCAGAGCTGGTTTTCTCTTCAGCTACGTCCGCTTTAACCAATACGCGGTCGCCTAAAGGTTTGATGCTAGCCATGTGTATGACTCCTTTTGATTTTAGTTAGTAGTTATTTCCGGGTATTACCCATTTATTGTCTGCCCCCACGTAAGCAACTACCGTACCAAATCATTCCCCGTAGCTGATTGATCGCAAAAGTAGCGGCGGGCCGATCAGAAAGCGGGTCTCTGTACCTCAGCTTCTACTCAACCTGTCAGTACGCTCCAAAAGCTCTGCCAACTTTGCATACGTTTCCGGAGTCCAGTTCTCCGCCCTTTGATCAAAATCAAAACCTTCGGGTCGAAAATCACCGATCAAGGGCTTCAGGGCATTGCTGATCTTTTTCCTTCTCTGATTGAAAGCTGTCCGGACTACGGTCTTCAGGTTGTTGTCAGTACAGGAAAGCGCCGGACGATCAAAAGTAAGCCGGATAACTGAACTCATCACTTTCGGAGGGGGACTGAAGGAGTTGGGAGATACATCGAACAGTATTTCAGGAGTGCTCATCAGCTGAGTTTGCACACTCAGGATCCCGTATTCTTTCGTTGAGGGACCCGCCACCAGCCTTTCTGCCACTTCCTTCTGCATCATAAGAACAGCTTCCTTGAAATACCTGCGGTTCTCCAGAAGCGCGAAGAGGATCGGGCTTGTGATATAATAGGGAAGGTTACCGATGGCTATGGTTTCTCCCTCCAAAGCTATCAGCTTCTCCCATTCCACTTTAAGCACGTCCTTGTTATGAACGGTTACTGACGGGATCTCCTGTTCAAGAAGCTCAACAGCCCTTTGATCGATCTCAATGACCTGCACGTCATCAAATTTCCCGGCCAGATGGCGGGTCAGTGCTCCCGTACCGGGTCCGATCTCAATAATACGGTCCTCACGTTTCGCCCTTACAGACCTTATTATCTTATCTATGATGTTCCGATCCGTTAAGAAATGCTGCCCTAAACTTTTTTTAGTCCTGAAGCTCAATGTAAAAAAGAAGGTGTGTGGATTAATTGGTCAAATACATTTGTAAATTAACCAACGCTTGGTATACTTCTAAGCGAAACAACACATTAATTTATGGGATTACTCGAAAAACTGGGTCTGGCACAAAAAAAGAAGGAAATGACCCCGCTGATGGGTGAAAAGCTTAAAAAAGAGCAGGAAGCCTATTCTCTAAAAAGAAACCCCTTTATCAGGGCGTTTATCTTTTTGACCTTTATCGCGATCTCCATGCTGTCGCTGCCCTATGCCACCATCAACTCGGGGCTGAACTATACCGTCGGGCAGCCGTGGCGGGCTGAAGACCTGACTGCTCCGACTACCTTCGCGGTTAAAAAGACCCCGCAGGAAATTGAACAGGAAGAAGAAGCCCTGAGGCGTCAGGTTGCTCCTATTTTCCGGGTCGATCTGAACGCCCCCATTTCTATCCAAACCCGCATCGACTCCCTGTACCGGAATATTCAGCCCGTACTGGAAAGCTACTACGCGTGGAGGAGCAATATGGCCGAGTCGGGAAACCGTACGGCTTTTGACGACAGCATCCGTTTTGCCCAGGAATTCGGAAACGCCGGCATTGAACTTACAGAGCCTTCCTGGAACACCCTTTTTCAAAGCTACGAGAACGTCCAGTCCAATGACCTGCCTTCCAATCAGTTCATCGGGGTTCTGGTTAAATCCAGGCTGGAGTCGCTTATCGAACAACTCCTGGATGAAGGCATAATCAATGTCAGTAAAAGCACGATCTCGGGAAGTGAGATCACCATTCGCAATCAGCGTAGCAGCACGGAACAAACGGTTAATCTCGCGCGTGTCCGTGACCGGAAAGAGGCCAATGAGTTTGCTCAGTTCCAGTTTAACCGACAGTTCGATGAAGCTGCGGCTCAGCTGGCTATGGAGCTCTATAACAAGGCAATCTTACCCAACTATATTTATAGCGAAGAGGATACGGAAGCAAAGATCCAGGAAGCGCTGGACACTATCTCGCCCACCAAAGGAGCTATTGCTCAGGGCCAGATGATCATCCGCCGCGGTGATCTGGTAACTCCGGAAAGAGCCAATATCCTCGAGAGTTATTCAGAATCAAGGTCCGACAATGCATCGGAAACCGAACGCTGGATCCGCTTCTCAGGAGGAGGAATCGCCATCATTGCCATTTCCATGGTCTTCTTCATGTACCTTTATCTGTACCGAAGGCCCATAACCAGTCACAACGGGCTGTTTCTTCTGGTATTCCTGACGATGGGCCTCATTACAACCGCAAGCGCCATTCTCTTCAAACTGGATATCGGCTCTCCCTATGTGATACCCATAGCAATCGCTCCCATCATACTCACCATCATTTTTGACTCCAGGGTCGGGATCATTGCTTCCGTAACCCTGGCCTCACTGATCGGACTGGTGAATGGCAACGATTTTGAGTTTACCATTGCCACCATTTGTGCCTGCAGCATGGGAGTGTTCTCCGTCAGGGACATCAAAGACCGCTCACAGTTTTTCTTTACCACTCCGGGCGTGGTCTTTATTACATACATCATTGTAACCGGAGCTTTCGCGCTGGCAAAACTCAGCGGCTGGGATTCCTACTTCAATCAGCTTCTGTTCATAGCCATCAGCTCTATATTCATTTTATTTACATATCCGATCATTCTGTTGTTCGAAAAGGTGTTTGGGGTAACAACGGATTTTACCCTGCTCGAACTCAGCGACACCAACCGGCCACTGCTCAAAGAGCTTATGAATAAGGCGCCGGGTACTTTCCACCACAGTTTACAGGTTGCGAATCTGGCTGAGGCCGCCGCTTCCGCCATTCGGGCCAACTCTCTCTTATGCCGGGTGGGAGCCCTCTATCATGATATCGGTAAAATGGTCAAGCCTTCCTATTTCGTGGAGAATCAGAGTTCCGGTTCCAATGAGCACGATAACCTGAAACCCCAGATGAGTGCCATGATCATCAAGGCCCATGTAAGCGAAGGGGTGAAAATGGCTGAAGAAAAAGGTCTGCCCCGGTCCATCATCGAGTTTATCAAAACTCACCACGGCACTTCCGTGATCCGCTACTTTTATGAGAAGGCTAAGGAGGACAGTTCACTGAAGGAAATGCTGAATGAGGAGCAGTTTCGCTACGACGGACCACTGCCTTCCACCAAAGAAACCGGTATTTTGCTCCTCGCTGACGGGATAGAAGCCGCATCCCGGGCCATGAAGAACCCTACTTACAGCAAGCTGGAAAACCTTGTGAATCGCATGGTCGATGATCGTGTTTCCGAAGGCCAGTTAAGCCATTGCCCCCTCACCTTCCGTGACCTTAACATCATCAAAGAAACGTTCCTGAATATTCTGGTAGGCGTGTATCACAGCCGCATCGAGTACCCCGAAGACAAGAAGGAAATTCCTCAGGTCAATGAGGAGCTGCTTCAACACCATTCAGGTGACAGCATACAACCCAATGAGGAACAGCCCACACAAAGTGAAAGCGGCTCAGACTGATGGGGCACTTTAAAAAAGAGATTGATCTCTACCTCCAGTTCATTAAGCTGGAAAAAGGTCTTTCCGATAACTCTGTGGCCTCTTATAAGAATGACATTGAGCGATACTTGAACTACCTGCTGGTTGAAAAACAGATCCGGGATCTATCGGGGGTCACGCTGAACCATATTGAAGATTTTTTAGAGTATCTGATCGATCATGAGATGCTCTCCTCCAGCTCCCTGGCCCGGAATATTTCCAGCATACGGGGCTTTCATGAGTTCGCCACCGTAGAAGGGTTTGCCAAAGCCAATCCGGCAGAGCTGATCGAGCTCCCCAAAAAAGCAAAGAAACTTCCTGAAGTACTTGATCCTCATGAAGTGGATGCCATCCTCAGTACTCCCGATACGGAGAATCCGGCGGGCATACGGGACAAGGCGATTCTGGAAACTTTGTACGGAACCGGAATGAGGGTAAGCGAGTTAACAGGATTGGAAATGGACCGGCTATTTTTTGAGATCGGCTTTATTCGTGTGATCGGAAAGGGAAACAAAGAACGGCTGGTTCCGGTTGGTGAGATGGCCCAGGAGGCTCTGGAACATTACATTGAGCATGTCCGCCCGTTATTTTTTAAACCCGCCAAAGCAGAAAAAGCAAAGAACCGGGTTTTCTTAAATCAACGCGGGGGAGCCCTTAGCAGAATGAGCATCTGGAACATTGTTCAGAAAGCCGCTAAAGCGGCAGAGATCAAAAAACCGGTGTACCCGCATATTTTCAGGCACTCCTTTGCCACCCATCTTTTGGAAGGCGGAGCCGACCTGAGAGCCGTGCAGGAAATGCTCGGCCATTCCTCCATACTGACCACGGAAATTTATACCCATGTGGATCGTTCCTTTTTGCATCAGGTTCACAAAGAGTTTCACCCGAGATCCCGACAATCATGAGATTTATCAGCTTACTTCTCCTCACCTTATTTATTTCAACACAGGTACAGGCACAGGCCGGCTGGACCAAGAAATTTGATAACGGCCTTGTCGTCAGCGCCGAAGTCTATGCTTCCGAAGTAGGCAAACAGATCCTTCAGCAGGGAGGCAATGCCGTGGACGCAGCTGTGGCGGTACAGTTTGCACTGGCAGTGACCCTGCCCCGGGCGGGGAATATAGGTGGAGGGGGGTTTATGGTGATTCGCCTGAACGACGGAACCGTCAATACCCTTGACTTCCGTGAAACCGCCCCGCAGCGTGCTTCGCGGGATATGTATATCCGGAACGGGGAATTTAAACCCGAACTAAGCCAGGAAGGGATCTTGTCGGTAGGTGTGCCCGGTACCGTTGACGGAATGGTTACAGCTTTGGAACGATACGGGCGGATGCCGCTGGAACTCGTACTTCAGCCGGCCATCGAACTCGCCAGAAATGGGTACTATCTCTCCTATTCCCAGGCCAATGACCTGAATAACCATGCTGAGGCTTTCAGAAAATACGAGGGTTCGTCACAATATTTCGTCAAAGAGAATGGGGAGCCCTTCAAAGAGGGTGATCTTTTTGTGCAGGAAGATCTGGCGTTCACCCTCGAACAAATAGCCCGGTACGGCCGCGAAGGATTCTATTCGGGCCCGGTGGCGGATGCTCTGGTCCAGGAAATGAGAAAGCAGGGTGGGCTTATCTCGTATCGTGACCTCCAAACCTACCGCAGTAAATGGAGAGCTCCGGTAAAAGCTGAGTTTCTGGATTATGAACTTTACATCATGCCTCCCCCGAGCAGCGGAAGCATCGCGGTTACTCAAATCCTTCAGATGATCGAGGACTACCCCCTGGCAGACCTGGGGCACAACTCCGCGGACTACATCCATTTACTGGCTGAGGCCATGAGGCGGGCTTTTGCGGACCGGTCATTCTATCTCGGGGATCCTGATTTCTGGGACGTGCCGCAGAACGAACTGACCCAGGAAAGCTACAACAAAAACAGAATGCTTTCTTTTTCCATGGATAGCGTTACGCTGTCCGAAGATCTTTCCCACGGTGTAATTAACGGATACCCGGAATCGAGCCAAACCACGCACTTTTCAGTGATTGATAAGGACGGAAACGCCGTTGCTGTTACCACTACCCTGAACGGCTCTTTTGGCAGCCATGTAGCTGTTACTGATGCCGGCTTTCTGCTGAACAACGAGATGGACGACTTTTCCGCTCAGCCCGGTGTACCTAATATGTTTGGGCTCATTGGCGGGGAAGCCAATGCCATAGAGCGCGGAAAGCGCATGCTGAGCAGCATGACCCCTGCCATTGTAACCCGCAACGATAAAGTTGAAATGGTTATAGGGGCAGCCGGAGGACCGCGCATCATCACCGCCACCCTTCAGAATTTTCTTAATATCGCTGTTTTTGGGATGAACGCTCAACAAGCGGTGGCCGCCCCGCGCATCCACCACCAGTGGTTTCCGGATCGCTTGTATCATGAAGAATACGGATTAAGTCCGGACACCATCGAACTCCTTCTCCAAAAAGGACATACACTGGGAACCCGCAGCATCGGCCGCTCGCATATCATTCATGTGGATCAGGACGGAAGGCTGACAAGCGGAGTGGATCCCCGCGGGGATGGATATGCAGCGGGTTATTGATTCAGCTTTTTGTGCTCAATACCTGCTCCACATTCTTTCTGCTTACCGCACCATGAGAGCCATGCCAGATGACTGTTCCGTCTCTGATCACGACCAACTGGGGCGACTCATGAACGATGCCGGATTTTTCAGCCAGGTAGTCAGAAACCTTTCGGTTTCCTACTACATCAATCAGCCAAAGGTCAGCTTCTATGTGTTCCCAAAGCCCCTCGGTCTCCAGTCCTTTCTTTGCAAAAAAGCTGGTCCCGCACCGGTAGCTGTGCTTTAAAATAACCTGAGTTTTCTCATTGGAAGCGAGGAAGATCTCGTCGATCTTATCGGGTGAGCCGGCATCACCCCAGATCTCAGGTTCCGGCCCGTTGCTTGAACCCTTTAACCAGTTACTGAATGTATCTGCAAGCCCCATTATGAAAAATTCTGATTCGGAACGTATTCTTTGTATGATTCTTTTAACTAATGAAGTTCAATTTAAAATCATTTCAAGTTCATGAAAACTAAATTAAAGGGAACCTGGCTGGGACATTCTGCATTTCGCATTAAAAGCCCGCAAGGCCATATCATTTATATTGATCCTTTTCTTAAAGACAATCCTTCAACACCGGAGGAACTCAAAGAAGTCAGTGAGGCTGATTTCATTCTTTTAACCCACGGCCATGAAGACCATGTCGGGGATACCCTCCAGATCGCCGGGAATACGGGATGTAAAGTGGTGGCCATCGTGGAACTTATTGAACTCCTTAAAAAGCATGGTCTGAACGAGGACCAGGCTGTTGCGTTCAACAAGGGAGGTACCGTCCATTTTGATGATTTTTCTGTTACCATGGTGTCGGCCAATCACAGCTCTTCCTATCAAGGGGAATATGCGGGGGATCCTGCCGGACTGGTTCTTTCCTTTGAAGATGACCTTTGCCTCTATCATATGGGGGACACCAATATCTTCGGCGACCTGAGACTGTACGGAGAACTCTATGAACCTCATGTGGTATTTGCACCAATAGGTGATCATTTCACGATGGGGCCTGAAGAAGCCGCTTATGCGGTTGAGATGATTGGTCCTGAAGTAGCGATACCTATACATTACGGGACATGGGAGCCGATATCGAGCGATCCGGAAGAATTCAAAGAAGTTCTGGAAGAAATTTCCGGCACCACAGTGAAAATACCGAAGCCCGGAGAAGAATTTCTCCAGTAAAAAACCCGAAGGGTAATGATGAAGTGCTGTCATGCTGTGGCAGCACTTTTTTATTTCGCATTATCGCTTTAAAACTGCCTTTCTTATTCGGCCCGTCATAGCGTCTCATCTCTCAATCTGAAAAACACTTTCTTATACTCACCATCCCTGTAAATGGTCATCCGGATTTGCATTCCGTCTCTCTCGTGGAACATATGTGTGATCTCACTTAAGGTGTATTCGAATGCTCTCTTTTCGTTTAAGAGAAATATAAGGTCGCCTACTTTCAGTCCTGCCTCCGCGCCGGGGGAACCTTCTCTTATCTTGGAAATTTCGTAGTATGGGAGGTTGATGTAAGGAGTGGTAATCTCAATTCCGCTCATGTTATAAGTAAAGGGATCGTCGAAAGAGCGGTTTGGACGAATCAGCATACTGCTGTCCGCATAGTTGATCAACATGGTAAACTTCCTCATGATATCCGCTCCAATGCTTCCGTTCCGGTCACCCACCAGAAAAGCCTCCTCGACACCTCCTTCAAAGGGATAGGAAACGATAGGGTCCTCCACCACAAAGTCACCCAGTATAATATTATCGACCCGGCCGATCACCCCGTGAATTTCTCCACTTAAGCCAGATCCTAGATAAGACTCCACGGTCTTGTCCGGGATAACAATGTCGTCGTTCGAATTCGGGTACAGAAACACCGAATGACTCGCTCCTGAATCCAATAACAGCTTCAGCTTTACGGTGGATCCGTCTTTTTGGGTCATGTAGGCATTCACATAGGGCTTATCATTCACTATTTCGAGCGGCACATAGGTCCATTTATCACTCTTTTTTTTCTCCTCATATTCCTCAGCGTAAATATCCGGGTCATTGAACTTCAGAACCTTATTCCCATAATCCTTCTCAACAATGAAGTTATTGAAGACATCCGAGCCAATGAGCCCGTTAATGTATCGGCCCATGTAGCTTGACAGGTTAAAAACCGTCTCCGTCATCAGTAACACATTCAAAGACTGTCCTGTTATACCCCCTATCTGCACCTCATTCTGACTTGACACCAGGGCTTTAATGGGGCCCAGGTTTCCGAGACCCCGGATCTCCGTTTCCCCCACATAGTTGATGGTAAACTGCTGATGTGGGCCTAATTCGGTTATGATGGTTCTGCTCACTCCAGTGTCGAGTATAAAATTCAGTTTGCCAGAGTCATTGATTCTCAAAGGAATCACCACCAGGTTGTTGATCAGGTCAAAATTCATTTTGATCTGAGCTTTCCTGGTATCGGCTATTCGTAAATCCCGGTCTGCCCGGTTGTCTACGAACTCTTTGCGAACGCAGCTCAATACCAGCAACGGAAGAATGATCAGGAAGAAACTTTTGCTCATAGCCAAACGCATGCTAGAATTTAGGCCCTCTTATCCAGGTGTCTGATCGGGCCCAGCTTTTTTCAAATTGGCGGTTAATGCCTTCATCTTCTATTCCCTGTGCCTCCAGTGTTTGCATGATGCCAAACAACGACCATCCGTTATTGGGATGATTGTTGAGTTCTGATCTGAAGACGGCAATAGCCTCGTCATATTGTTCCATTTCTGTCAGCAAAGCTCCAAGCCAGCTACGTGGCGAAAAGGGTAAAGGTTCAGGTTCATCATAATCTAATGCATCGTAATACCGAACGGCTGCTTCGAAGGACTTTTGCGCAGCAGGGAGGTCCCCTTCTGTCCATTCAATTTCGCCACGTAGTATATACCCGACAACACTCAGGAGGTTTTCCGCTGAATGAAACCGAAACCTGGCCTTCGACTCTTTCGCTTTGTTCAGTATCGATTCGGCTTTCAGCCGGGCTTCATCGATATCACCCAGTTTTAAAGCCGCATATCCCTGTGCAAAGTCCCACATACCTCCGTGGATGTCATGTTCGGGACGTTCCGTGATGCCCGAAAGCTCATCAAAACGGCCGAAGCGGATAAGCGTCAGAACATGATACATGGTATTACCGGTAAGCTTGGCATAATCTTTTCCGGCCTGTATCGCAATGGCTCCCTGTCCGTCCATGGAAGCCGCAAAAGCCAGCATATGCAGGTTATGGGAGGGATAAATGGCAAACCCCTCGCCCACGGAAGCCTTCATATCAGAATGCCAGGCCATGATATTGGCTTTGACCGCATCGGACCACCGTCCGATTTCATTCCACGTGTGCGACGGCATGTGATTGATGTGGCTGGCGCCGGGTATCGATGTTCCGATGATTCCGCACACCCTTCAGCCAGTTCGGGTTGCTGGGTCGATTCTGTGGCATGAATGTATAAATGACATGCTCCGGGATGTGTTATATCCTTCTCTAGAATTCCTTCCAGAATTCCGTGAAGCCTCCTTACGTCAGGATCATTCACATCCCGGGTCCCTCTTCTTGGCTCCAGCAAAAACACCGCTTCGGCATATAAGGTACCAATATCCAGGTCATCCGGATACTTCTCATACACGTTCTTCATAGCACGGGCATAAGCCGTATCCTGCTTTGCCCTGGTGCCCCGGTCGTAATGCTCCACATACCGTACTGATATCGCCTCAATGAGATCCCGCTCTTTTTCCGAAGCATGTTCTAAAAGCGCCTTTGCTTTTTGCACCGCCGCGTAGGCTCTTGGAGCCTCCGCGTTGGTCATGGCTCCGTTTAAATACGAACCCCAGGCCCAGGCTTCGCCCCAGTAGCAGATGGCACATTCAGGATCTCGTTTCTGGGCTTCCCGGAACGACCGGGCAGCATCTGTTTTTGCGAAAGCATACATCATCTGCAGGCCCTGATCAAAGTAGGCCTGAGCTTCGGGAACCTCGGTCGATATCGGATAACTCAGGTCCCCCAGCGCCTTCGAATAAATGGGTATCGGCTCATCAAACGACGCGGGATACGTTACATCCTGCGCAAATACGGAAACCGAACCCACGCACAACAGGACCGTCCATCCGGCAATTAGCTTTCGCATATTTCTGACCTCTTACTTTTCAATTAGATTGAGTCACATTTTTACTTTACAATACTAAATGAATAATTGTGACAAAAGTCTAAACCTGTAAACGATGTCGAAATTGAAGTGGGGTATTTTAAGTACGGCTGATATCGGACTTAAAAAAGTGGTACCGGGAATCCGGAAGAGTGAGTTGAACGAAGTGATTGCCATCGCCTCCCGTAGCGCGGAAAAAGCCAAAAAGGCGGCTCAATCCTCAGGTATATCAAGATCTTATGGGACCTACGAGGAGCTCCTTGGCGATCCCGAAATTGACGCGGTGTATATCCCCCTTCCCAATCACCTGCACGTTCCCTGGACGCTGAAAGCTATTGAGTCGGGAAAGCATGTCCTGTGTGAAAAACCTATCGGATTAAACGCTGCGGAAGCTCAGCAGATCGAGCTTGCGCTGAAAGATCATCCGGAAATTAAGGTCATGGAAGCCTTCATGTACCGCTTTCATCCTCAGTGGATCAGAACCAAAGAGCTGATCGGATCGGGTGCCATCGGGAAGATGTACAGTATAAATTCGGTGTTCAGCTACTTTAACAACGATCCGGATAACATACGGAACAAGCCGGAGACGGGTGGTGGTGCACTCATGGATATCGGGTGCTACAACATCTCCCTCTCGCGTTTTCTTTATGATCAGGAACCCGTTTCCGTTCATTCGGTGATGGAGATCGATGAGCAATTCGGGGTGGATATCCTGACCACGGGTGTACTCGGCTTTGATGGGGGCTTGTCCACCTTTATGTGCGGCACCCGCCTTCAGCGGTACCAGCGGGTTCAGGTCTTTGGCACGGATGGTAGAATTGAAATAGAAATTCCATTCAATGCCCCGCCTGACAAACCAACCCGGATCTGGCTGGAATCAGATGCCGGTAAGGAAGAGATCAGCTTTCCGGTTTGTGACCAGTACACCCTACAGGCGGAAGCTTTCGCCAGGGCCATCCTCAATGACAGCGATGTCCCCACCCCCTTACCGGATGCGATTGCCAATATGCGGGTCATCGATCAGATCGTCCGGCAGCAAAAAGGGTAGTTTGCGTGGGGACCGGCCAATGCTGATTTTACTGACCGAGATTCCAACGACAGAACGGAGAACTAAATGCACGAAACCAAACCTTATGACCTGATCCTGATCGGGGCAACCGGCTTCACCGGAAGAAGGGCTGCAGCCTATTTAAAAGAGCACGCCCCGGCCGGTTGCACCTGGGGCATTGCCGCACGCAACCGGGATAAGCTTCACAGACTGGCGGATGATGCCGGTATAGATCATAGTGATTGTTTTGTCGTGGATACTCTCGACAAGAAGACCGTGGATCCCGTGGTGAGGAAAGCCCGCATCATTATCACTACAGTAGGCCCCTATTCCTTGTATGGGGAATATGTGATCGCCAGTTGCGCCGAGTCCGGAACGCATTATCTTGATATTACCGGTGAGGTGGACTTCATCCGTTCGATGATGGACAAATATTCTGAAACGGCCCGAAACTCCTGTGCGGTTCTCATCCCCTTCTCCGGTTTTGACTCCGTCCCTGCCGACGTCGTGAGTTATCTGCTCAGCCGGAAATTCTCATCTCCTGAGATACTCAGGATCAAAAGCTACTATCAGGCAAGCGGAGGCTTTAACGGCGGCACCATCGCTACCATGATGAACAAATTTGAGACCGGTGAGTACAGGAAAATGGGCGATCCAAACATCATTATGGAGGGGACGGAACAGGAACTGTGCAAACCCCGCGGAGCTCAGAAATTTGGTTATGATTCCTCGGTTAAACGCTGGACCACTCCTTTCATCATGGGCGCGATCAATTCAAAGGTCATATATCGCACGGCCGGACTTATGAGAAAACAGGGACAGCCTTATGCCGAAAGGCTTGCGTACAGCGAACATTCAGCGCTGGGCAAATGGTACAACCCCATCTCTTTTCTGCTGGTAAGTCTTCTGCTCATTTCCATCCGGCTGCTGGGGCCTTTCCGGTGGTTCAGAAAAATCGTCCTGGCCATCGCGCCGGATCCCGGAGAAGGCCCAAGTGAAAAGATGATTGAGAATGGTTTTTTTACCTTATTGGGCATCGCAACCGATGAGTCGGACAGCACTCAAAAGATCAAGCTTTCTTTTGATGGGGATCCCGGCAACAAGGCTACAGTTACTTTTTTATGCGAATCCGCCTTCTGCCTGTTTGAGCAGTCAGATGATCAACACAACAGAGCCGGATTTCAGACCCCTGTTTCAGCTCTGGGAGAAGCGCTGATCCACCGGTTAGCCGATAAAGGATTGAAAATTAAGGAGTATTAGAGGCTTACAATCGCTCCCTGATCATTAGCTTGAGATCATTAGTCGCAGGTCATACTTTTCAGAATGCCTGAATATCTTTTTTTGTACCTTAAATGAATTTAAAATTACGGGGCAATGCCAGAAAAAGTCACATTCAATAACAAGCTGGACCGAGAGTTCAGCAAAACGGTAAAGGCCAGGGTAAACGCATATTTCGAGGAGAATAACCTTTCCCGCCATGCAAATGCGGCGATGGTTATAAAAACGCTGATCATCCTCACCATATATTTCGGGAGCTACGCGCTGATCATTTCGGGCCAGTTTTCACTGGGCATTATGTGGTTACTTTGTGTGGCTATGGGGATCGGGATGGCAGGCATCGGTTTTTCCATTTCTCACGATGCCCTGCACGGTGCCTATTCATCCAACAACACCATCAATAAGATCATCGGCCTTTCGTTCGACCTTGTAGGGGCAAACGGATATATCTGGAAGATCACCCACAATATCATCCATCATACCTATACCAATATCCACGGGCATGATGAGGATCTGGAAGTAGCTGAATTCATCCGTCTGTCTCCGCATTCAGAATATAAAAAAGTACACCGGCTCCAGCATATACTGGCATTCCCTGCGTACAGTTTCGCAACAATTTTCTGGGTTTTTGTTAAGGATTACTGGTATTTCTTTAAGCCGGAACTGGGCCCCTATGAGAATAAGAAGCACCCGGTAAAAGAATGGATCACCCTGATCGTAACTAAAGCAATTTACTATTTCTATATCCTGGTCATTCCCATGATGGTACTGGATATCACATGGTATCAATTGCTGATCGGCTTTCTTACCCTTCATCTTACTGCCGGACTCATCCTGGGTATCGTTTTTCAACTTGCGCATGTGGTGGAGGAAACAACCCATCCCATTCCGGATGAGGACAACATGATTCAGAATCACTGGGTGATCCATGAAATGTACACCACCAATAATTTCGCCCGTCAAAATAAGTTGTTATCCTGGTACATCGGCGGGCTTAATTATCAGATCGAACATCACCTGTTCCCTAAAACCTGCAGTATTCACTATCCGCAGATCAGCCCCATCGTGGAACAGACCGCCCGGGAATTCGGAGTTCCCTATAACTGTCACGAGACCTTCCGTGAGGCTGTGGCTTCTCACTACCGGACTTTAAAGAAGTTCGGAGATCCGGAGTTTAGCTGGTCCCCGGCTGTATAGCCTGAATACCTCATTTAGGAAGCCTTTTTTATCTGAATTCAATACATTGACCTCTTTCAAAGGTCGGAATAATGGGTTCGAACACAAGTTGGCATGTTGTATCCTCATCAGGAGTAGTTCTTTTACTGGGCTTCGTTCTTTTGCCGGCTCTGTGCTTCTCCCAGCACAAAGAGACTCCGGCAGCGCTGCTCGATCTATCTCAATACGATTTTACCAACAATGAACCGGTTTCGTTAGATACCGAATGGGAATTCTACTGGAAGCAGCTCCTTCCCCCCGAAGGACCCTTTGAGGATGTCTCCGGTGAACTGAGATCCATCCCTCATCTCTGGAACCGGGACTCTCTGTCCCAGTCGTTCGGCTATGCAACATACAGGCTGAAGATCATACTCCCCGACGATTACCCCCCGCTTGCCTTCAGTATTCCCGATCTGTACACGGCCTATGCATTCTACGCGAATGGAAAACCCATCGCGAGTAACGGCACCGTAGGAACAAACCCTGATGAACATGAACCCCAATGGCTCCCCGTTACGGTTCCTTTGGACCAATTTGAGGCCTCTCAGCTGGAACTCGTGCTGAACGTTTCCAACTTTCAACACGTAAAGGGCGGTATCCGTATCCCTGTTTACCTTGGCCGGGAAAGTGAAATGGTGCTGAACCGTGAGTTCGAGCTGGGGTTCGCCTTCCTCCTGACCGGAAGCCTGATCATGGCCGGGCTTTTCTTTATCGGGTTATACCTCTACGGAAGAAATGAAAAACCCATCCTGTATTTCTCCTTGTTCTGTTTTTGCTACAGCTACAGGATATTTGGTACGGAATTATATCCTTTTCACCTCATCTTTCAGGAGCTTCCCTGGCTGATCACTGTTAAGGCGGAGTATTTATCCCTGTATCTGTCTCCGGTCCTGTTTGGCCTGTTCATTAAAAGCTTGTATCCGGAGGAGGTCAATCGCTACATCGTTCACTTCTTCAATAGTATTTTTCTGATATTCAGTCTCATAGTCGTCTTTTTCCCTCCTTATTATTTCACCCAGCTGATCGATTTCTTTTTCGCGACGCTGCCCTGGTACATATTGTATTCGACCTGGGCATTCATAAAAGCCCTGATCAATAAACGGCAGGGCGCAAAGTATGCTCTGGCAAGCGTCATTGTGATCTTTGCAGTGTTTTTTCAGAATCTGTTTGAGTATCTGGTGCTGATCGAAGAGAATCTTTTTTTCAGTCTGACA
The DNA here is from genome assembly GCA_965267385.1 of Balneola sp. Taxonomy (GTDB): domain Bacteria; phylum Bacteroidota; class Rhodothermia; order Balneolales; family Balneolaceae; genus Balneola. The sequence goes on along the minus strand of OZ253957.1, from coordinate 479,169 downwards.
GGATACCTTCTGTTCTTCTTTCTGCAGTCGCTGGTTTTAACGGATCGTGCTGCTCAGTCCCTGAATAAGGCAAAAGAAGAAGCTGAACAGGCCTCGATTGCAAAATCACAGTTCTTGTCCACCATGGGGCATGAACTCAGGACCCCGCTCAATGCGGTGATCGGTATGTCTGAACTTTTGATGGATACCAAATCCAAAAAAGAACAGGCTGAATATGCTCACATCATCAAAAAGAGTGGTGAAAGCCTGCTCGGGATCATCAACAACATCCTGGACTATTCAAAAATAGAATCCGGTCATGCAGCCCTGGAGCATGAAACTGTTCATCTGCCATCATTTGTTCAGGAGACAACCAAAATTCTCAAGGGGCTCACCAACGATAAAGAAGTAAGTCTTACTGATACCTCCTATTTGGAAGATACTGAACATTATATCATCGATAAAACCAGGCTTCGGCAGGTTCTGATCAATCTGATCGGTAACGCCATTAAATTCACCGATCAGGGAGAAGTGCGGGTTGAGCTCATGGCCAACATCCATTCCGAAAGAAAAGGCAATCTGTTGTTCCGGGTTAGTGATACAGGAATCGGAATTCCCGAAAAAGAACTGAACAAGCTGTTTCTTCAGTTTACACAGGTTGACTCCAGGCTCAGTCGTAAGTATGGAGGAACCGGACTGGGCCTTGCGATTAGCCGCAAACTCATTGAACAAATGGGTGGCGAAATCTGGGTTGAATCCACACCCGGCAAAGGTTCCGTGTTCTATTTTACCATACTGGCCGATTCCTCTCCCCCTCAGTCCGAATTCGGGCAGGAAAGCACACCGAAACAGCACGATGCTTCAAAAGTCCGCATACTCGTTGCCGAGGACAACCTGGTAAATCAGAAAGTGATCCTGAAAATGCTGGAGCGGCTTGGATATGTTGACACCGATTTAGTCTCTAATGGGCTGGAAGTCATCGAGATGATCAGCAAGCATTCCTATGATCTGGTGTTCATGGATATGGAAATGCCGGAAATGGACGGACTTGAAGCTACCCGAAGGATAATGAAGCGCGGGAATCAGAACCAACATCCCGTGATCATCGCAATAACCGCGAATGCTTCCGAGGAAGATAAACAACGTTGCCTACAGGCCGGGATGAAAGACTTTATCCCCAAACCCATAACCCTGACTTCAATTCAGAATACCATCAATAAGTGGGTACCGGAAATTCATTGAGAGCGTCGCATTTTCTGCCCTAATACCTTTACATTCAGCATGTTTCTCAAACATCCATATTATTACATAGGCATAGCCCTGTTTATTGTCGGGGCGCTGTCCGGCCCTGCTCATTCACAGGACATGCAGCCACAAAAGGGAGTGCTGGACCTGCGGTCGTCCGAACCGGAGACTTTTGGAAAGACCGATCTGTCAGGCGAATGGGAATTTTATTGGGAGAAACTCCTCAAACCTTCCGACTTTGATACGCTGAAAAACCGTTCCCATTATCCTTTTCCCAAACTCTGGAACGATGACTTTGAGCCTTACGGCTACGGGACCTACCGCCTTACCATTCTGCTTCCGCAACAACGCCCTTCTTTAGCGTTGTCCATACCTGATTTCTATTCCTCTTATGAGCTCTATGTCAATGGAGCCTTTGCTGCTCACAACGGCCGGACGGGGGCCAGCAAAGAAACCTATACTCCCAAGTGGATCCCTCAAACTATCCCTTTGGATATAGCTGAAGAAGATACTCTTGAACTGGTTTTGCACATTGCCAACTTCCATCACAGCAAAGGCGGCCCCAGACAGACCATCGAACTGGGGCCTGCCGAAATGATGTTTGCTGAACGCGAGGTCGAACTTGGCTATGCTTATACCCTGACCGGAGCTCTTTTGATGGGAGGCCTCTTTTTCTTTGGCCTCTACTTATTTGGTAAACACGAGACAGCCATTCTCTTCTTTTCTTTATTCTGCATCGTTTACAGTTACCGGATCATCGGCTTTGGCATTTATCCTCTACATTTTCTCTTCCCGGAGATTCCCTGGATCGTAACGCTGAAACTGGAATACCTGACCCTTTTTCTGTCCGGCTATCTTTTCGCCATCTATACCATCAACCTGTATCCCCGCGAAACCTCCAAAAAAATAATTTATGCTATTAGCGGGCTGTCCATTGCGTTTGTTGGGATAACTATTGTATTCCCTCCGTCTGTATTTACACGATTGGTGGAGCCTTATTTCGTAATACTCATCGTGTGTATTCTCTATGCCTTCTATGTGTACATCATGGCGACCATCCGCAAAAGACCGGGAGCACCTTTCGCGCTGGCAAGTACGGGTGTGGTTTTCATTGTATTCATTTACCAGATGCTTGTGTACTTCGGAGTGTTTGAAAAGTCATTACTGGTGAATTCAGTGGGTTATTTTGGCTTCTTCTTCTTTCAGTCGCTTGTTCTTTCCTTCCGTTTTGCAACCTCTCTGAAACGGGCTACCCTGAGGGCGGAGGAGGCATCCAAAGCCAAATCTCAGTTCCTCTCCACCATGAGCCACGAGATACGGACCCCACTCAATGCGGTAATCGGCCTGTCCGGTTTATTGACGGATACCCGGTTGAGCCAGAAGCAATCCGAGTTTGTAAATACCATTAAGCTCAGCGGGGAGAACCTCCTGGGGATCATCAACAACATCCTGGATTATTCCAAAATTGAATCGGAAAGCCTTGACCTCGAAACGTCGGAATTTAATCTGAGAGAGCTGATCGAAAACGTGCTGGACGTGATTGCCTCACTCCATGACAAACCCAACCTGGAATTGCTCTATCTGATGGATGAGGATGTCCCCGAATATGTGCTGTCAGACGGAATGAGGCTGCAACAGATCCTGATCAATCTGGTGGGGAACGCCATGAAGTTTACCACGGAAGGTGAGATCCTGGTTCAGGTAAATGCTGCTGAATCGGAGGGTGGGGAGATCACCCTGTACTTTACGGTCAAAGACACCGGGATCGGAATCCCGAAGGAAAGAATGCACCGCCTCTTCAAAAGCTTTTCCCAGGTCGATCCCAGCACCACACGCAAATACGGGGGTACCGGTCTGGGTCTGGTGATCAGTAAGAAGCTGGTGGAAGCGATGGGAGGTGAGATCAGTGTGGAGAGCGAGCCGGACAAGGGGTCCATGTTCAGCTTTTCCATACAGGCTCAAAAAAGCACCCGCACGGTGGAAACGGTGGAATCTATCCTGTTAAAGAACAAAAACGTTTTTATTCTGGACGACAACCTCACCAACCTTGATATACTGAGACAGCAGTGCGAAAAACACGGCATGAGCGTTTATGCTGAAAACGATCCCGGGGAGATTCTGAAGAAAATCGATCGGCTGAATGAGTTCGACTTTGGAATCATGGATATGCAGATGCCGGAAACGGACGGCATTGAAATCACAGAAGCCATCCGAAACAAATGGAGCAAGACCGAGCTTCCCATCGTTCTTCTGAGTTCTATCCATGAAGTCGAAAACGAAAAGCACAAAAACCTTTTTAACCTCTACCTGAAAAAGCCGGTTAAGCAGTCTCAGTTGATCATAAACCTGGAGAGGCTCTTTCAGAAGAACACAGATCTAAACGTTCCGATTACCAGAAAGAACCTCTTGCCGGGCGCAGGTGATAATCTCAAAGTCCTCTTGGTGGAGGATAACCTGATCAATCAAAAAGTGGGAAGTAAGATACTGGAAAGGCTCGGGGTAAACCCGGACATTGCCATCAATGGCAAAGAAGCCATCGAACTGTGTACGCGCGTACCCTACGACCTGGTGTTCATGGACATGGAAATGCCCGTGATGGACGGGATTCAGGCTACCATAAAGCTGCGAAAAATGAGCCGGAAATTGCCCAACAACCCACGGATCATCGCCATGACCGCCAACGCCCTGCAGGAAGATAAAGAGCGGTGTCTGCAAGCCGGGATGGATGACTTCATCGCCAAGCCGATCACCGTTGACGCGGTCCGGGAGCTGATCAGAAAATGGCACCCGCCATCATAGCATCCTTTTACATCTTTGATTGCACGGGTTGATTATACTCGTTTAGATCCATCAATGATTTCATGGCAAAACAGAGAACAATCTTTTTCTTACTGGTAGCTGTTCTGACGGTTTTTTCAGGATGTCAGGCTTCCTACGAGATCAATTCATCTTCTGCCGCTGAGATTCTCCGGACTCTCAGTGCGGACGACATGAGAGGCCGGAGAGCCACAGATCCTGCAATCGAAAAAGCGGCCGACTTCATCGCACAGAATTTCGAGGAAACCGGCCTTTCCTATTTCGAGCAACTGGAGGGTTATCGTCAGGAGTTTGAGCTTCATCATCTAACCGAAGACGAGTCGAGGGTTATTCTAAATGGAAGAACAATACCGAATGAGCAATACTTCGCCCTGCTCGATGAGGAGGAGTTCAGCCTGGATCAGTCCTCCATTGATATTGTACGCATAGGGGAAGAGGATAACTTCAGAAACCATTTTTACCAACACCGCTCTTCCGACAAGGATCTCCTGGTACTTGTCGATCCTGCACACGAAAAAAACTTTAGCCGTTTCCGGGCCTACTTCTCCCGCTATACCCGCAAAATGGATCTGGGTAAAGGCGCGAATATCGTATATCTGCTGACGGATGAAAACCCGGAGTCGGTATCCATCGAGTTTAAGAATGCCATCAAGACTCAGAAACTTTCAAATGTTGTGGGGGTCCTGGAGGGCCGAAGAACGGATGAATTTGTACTCTTTTCTGCCCACTACGATCACATTGGCATTCAGCAACCGGTGGAGGGGGATTCGGTTGCCAATGGCGCCAACGATAATGCGTCCGGGGTTACTGCCGTACTTGAACTGGCCCGGTATTTTAAAAGCAAGGGAAAGCCGGAGCGTACGTTGATCTTTGTGGCTTTCACCGCTGAAGAAATGGGGGGTTATGGCTCCGTCTATTTTTCCAGACAACTGGACCCTGATGACATCGTGGCCATGTTCAATATCGAGATGATCGGAAAGCCGGCCGTGGAAGGACCGAACACCGCATGGATCACGGGATTTGAACGATCCTCATTCGGGCAGTTACTCCAAAAAAGCACTGAAGGCACTCCGTACACCTTTTATCCCGACCCCTACCCTCAGCAAAATCTTTTTTACCGGTCTGATAACGCCACGCTGGCACGTCTCGGGGTTCCCGCACATACTATAAGTACCACCCCCATTGATGTTGATCCTGACTACCATGAAGTAACGGACGAGTTCGAGACGATTGACATTGCCCACCTCACCAACACCATAAAAGCCATTGCCAGAGCTGCTGAAGGAATTGTTTCAGGAAAAGACACCCCCACCAGAGTAAATCCTGAAGAGCTTAACTGACAGGGGCCGGCCGGAAGGAATTCGAAATAATCTTTGAACACGTATTGATAAGCATCTGAACAAACCCTAATTTTGGCACCCTTTTGAAAGACTATTGCCGAAGTGGCGGAATTGGTAGACGCGTGCGTTTCAGGGACGTATGCCTTTACGGGCGTGGGGGTTCGAGTCCCCCCTTCGGTACTCTTTTCTTTTTGTTGATCGATGACGACGTACAGCTGATCTGTTTAAATTTCTGTACAGCTTCCGATAATTAAACAGTCATTTCCGCTAAAATCAGTTTGGTTTCACACCGAATCCTGTTATAATTAACCGCTTAGGGACCTATAGGACGAAACAGCCATTATGAGTAATAAAAAAGCGAAAACGGTAATGATAGTAGAGGACGACCTCATCCTTAATCTCCTCTACGAAAGTTACCTTGAAAAACTTGGTTATTCTGCTGAGGGTGAGCTTGTCTATGGTAAAACAGCCATAGAGGTTGCCAAAAGAACCAACCCCGACCTGATACTGATGGACATCTCTTTGGAGGGTGAAATGGATGGCATTGAAGCGATGATGGAGATCAGAAAGTTCTCTGATGTCCCGGTCATCTATATAACCGGAAATTCTGACCCTTACCATGTACAGCGTGCCAAAGAGACCAACTACATCGACTATCTGGTTAAACCAATTGAGTTCAATGACTTAAAAGAGTCGATCGAAAAGAATTTCGAACGCCTCTGAGCTTATCCTCCGATCCTGTATTCACGACTTTTTACTACTGAGTCGTGAAAGAAGAAGTGATTTCTGTTATTTTTATGTATAACTGAAATCCTCTTATGCTTATCACCAACCGAGTTATTCGCTGGACCCTCCTCATGCTGGGTCTCGTAGCCATCATTGCCCTCACGGGAATGAATGTGTATTCCCTCTACGACATCAGGGACCGGGTTGCTGAAACCGAGACGGACCGCCAGGTAAAAAAAGTTGAGGAAATAACGGATCAGGTCTGGAACAGAATGTATCAACCTTTCTTCAGCCTCGCGCGCCTGGAACTGGAGTCCATGGAACGGGCACTGAATAACGGAAACCGTTTTCCTCAGCAAATTGAAAAAGAGCTCCGAGAAATCGCCGATAATAAATTCTTTACCTCAATTTATTATACCCCCGCCTCTGTGGATCCCTGCCAGGAAAACAGTGAGGTCTATTCCTTTAACACCCGCTCCTATAACATGGAGCGCACCCGAACCTACAGCTCCCTGCTTTGTGATGGCGTTGGCCTGATCCGGACAAAGGCCCGTATTCAGCTTAACGATTTCAATTACCGCTTTAACAATATCGTTGAGTTCGACACACACCGAAGCATGAATATCGGTTTGCTGAACCTGACTGAGAACCGGGTCATCGGCTACTTCACCTTCATCATTAACAGGGAATACCTGGTTAACGAGTATATCGCTCCGTTAATGAAGAGTTACTTCGAGCCCAGTACCAAAAGCGGAAACGTGGTTTGGCTGCACGACTGGGTAAAAAACGAAGTGCTGGCTACCACAGACCCCGAAATAGAGTTTGACTATGACCTGGTGGATCAGCGAAAGAGGTTCCGGGGAGGAATGCTGGACAACTGGAATTTCAAGATCGCCTTTCTTACCCCGCCGATTACTACCGCTTATCAGAACACCTTCGTCAAGAACCTCATCGTGCTTGGATTCGCCGTTCTGTTTCTGCTGGGCGCGCTCCTCTTTATGTTTTACACTGCCCAGAAGGAACGTGATCTTTCGCAGAGGCAGGCAGGCTTCCTCGCCAACGTGACTCACGAGTTAAAAACACCACTCGCGGTTATGCAGGCGGCCGGGGAAAACATCTCGGATGGGCGGGTTACGGAACCCTCCCGCCTGAAACAGTACGGCACTCATATCTATGAAGAGTCCATCAGGCTCAGAAGCATGATCGAAAAGCTGCTGGACGTGGCCAAATATGACTCCGGTCAGATCATGATCGACGCAGCGCCCTGTAAACTGGACAAGCTGATCGGAGAGTATATCGAACAGACCAGGGAATTCATCAAAAGCAAGGGATTCGAGCTCAGCTACACCTTCGATCCTTCGATACCTGAGGTGTACGTGGACAAAGACAGTATTGAGACCATCATCAGCAACCTGGTGGAGAACGCCGTCAAATACAGTTCCGATACGAAATCGATCGATATCCGTGTCTTCAAGGAAGGAGACCAGGTAGTTTTGGAGGTTGAAGACCAGGGGGTGGGAATCTCCAAAAAAGAACTGAAAAATATCTTTAAGAAATTCTATCGGGTTGAGGATTCTCTGGTGGCCAGAACCAAGGGGCACGGGCTGGGTTTGAGTATTGTTCAAAGCCTGGTGGAGCTGAATAACGGTCAGATCGGTGTCACCAGTGAATACGGAGTGGGAACCACGTTCAGAGTCAGCTTTCCCGCCCTAGATAAAAAAGAATCGGAGTTGAAGTCCAAAAAAAATGGTGTAATTTCACCTGAACCCATCACTGAAAAAACAATTCATGCCTGAAAAGAAGAACAAAATCCTGGTAGTTGAGGACGAGCCAAGTCTGATCTTTACCCTTCGTGATACCCTTGAAAGCGAAGGGTTCACTGTTTTTGTAAGTGAAGATGGTGACAGTGCGGTCGATATGGTCAAAGAGCATAAACCGGATATGATGATCCTCGACATCATGCTTCCGGGCAAAAGCGGATATGATATCTGTCGTGAGGTAAGAGAATTAAAATATACCTTCCCGATCATCATGCTCACGGCTAAGGATCAGGAGCCCGACAAAGTGAAAGGGCTGAACCTTGGCGCCGACGATTACCTGACCAAACCTTTTGGCGTAAAGGAACTGCTGGCACGAATTCAGGCCCGACTCCGGCGTTCAGGCACCTATTCGAATACCGGTGAAGTGGACATCGTTCAGCTTGGAGAAGTAAAGATCGACCTTTCAGAAAGTGAAGTGATCCACCCCGACGGCAAAACCATAGAGCTGACGGCCAGAGAAGTTGAGCTTATCCGGTATCTGCTGGCTCATGCCGGTAATCCTGTTTCCAGGGACGAGCTTCTCGAAAAGGTTTGGAGATATGAGTACAGCACCAACACCCGAACCGTGGATGTCCACATATCCAAACTGAGAGCGAAGGTTGAGCTTCACCCGGACGATCCGAAGTATCTGATCACCCTGCACGGAGTGGGGTACATGCTGAAGATCTGAAGCCGGAGTCAGTCCTGCTTCAGGCTGACCGGTTTATTCAGCGCTGCGACAAACCGAACGAAGTTCTTGACCTGGTTTTCCAGCAGCTTTTGCTTGAAGCCATCCTTAAGCCCGGTTTCAGGATCAAACTCCTTATTCACCCGGTCGATGAACACCCGTTCGGGAAACTGCAGGGCATTCCGGTAATTAGCGACCATCTGAAACTGTTCAACCGAACGCAAAGAACCAAAAGCGCCGGCGGCCTCACCGATAAAGGCCATGGGCATCTTTTCAAAAGCTTCCGGAAAGGGCAGATAATCGATAAAGAGCTTCAGTACTCCCGGAAACCCTCCGTTGTATTCCGGGATCACAAAAACCAATCCGTCGGCTTCCAGTACGGGTCTTCTGAACGCTTCCACCGACGGGATATCCTCACCATATTTTCCTCCCACAACATCCTGCATCGGAAAATCTTCTAAACTGACCACCGATACACTTGCTCCTTCTTTCCGGTACAATCCGGCTACATACTTTGAGACTTTCAGTGCATTCGAGTTTGGACGATCGGTTGCGCTAATGATTTTAATATCCATAATCCGGAGTTGTTAGATTTGACCTTTCAAACATTTCCTGAATGATATCATTCCTCCAGGGATGATTTTTGACCTTATAGTTTCACGGCTCAGGCCTGTCTTTTCCCCTTGTTTTAATTTCCTGCAGTCTTCTCCACAGTAACTGCTCCCGGCCTTCACTCCCCGGTTCATAGAACCCTCCCTTTCTGAGTTCCTCCGGCAGGTAGCGCTGCTCTACCCAATGATTGGGGTAGGCATGTGGATATTTGTAATCGTCCGAGGCGTTGTCTACGCTCAGATACCGGGAAGCAAGTTTGTTAGCGGTCTTGTCCTTTAGGTAGGAAGGCACTTCTCCCACTCCTTTTTCCCGGATCTCCCTGCCGGCTTCAAAAATGGCTTTGGTGCTGTTGCTTTTCGGACAAATACTCAGATACAGGCAGGCATGTGACAAGAAATACATCCCTTCCGGCATCCCTGTTTTCATGAATGCTTCGTGGCAGGCATTCACCACCGAGATCGCGTTGGGTTCGGCAAGGCCCACATCTTCGCTGGCAAATATGAGCAGCCTTCGGAAGATGAAATTGGGATCGTCCCCACCTTCAAGCATCGCATTCATCCAGTAGAGAGCAGCATCGGGATCGGAACCCCGCAGAGATTTTATAAAGGCGGAGGCATAGTGATAGTGTTCGTCTCCTGTCCGGTCGTACCGCACGTTCCTGCGCTGAATACTTTCTTTGGCTACCTCAATACCGATATCTATGCGGCCTTTGTCATTCTTCCTGCTGGACAGGACGGCCACTTCCAGTGCGTTCAGCGCATTCCGGATATCGCCACCCGCATAGTCTGCAAAATGCTCAAGTGCCTCATCCGATACCCGGATGTTCATGGCCCCCAGCCCCCGCTCCTCATCCTTAAGGGCACGGTGCAGCATCAGCAGTACGTCCTCCTTTGTGAGCGGGTGTAGTTCAAACAGCTGGCATCTGGAAAGTAATGGATTGACGAGGGAATAGAAGGGATTCTCCGTAGTGGCTCCCACCAGCGTAATGATACCGGACTCCAGGTGCGGCAACAGCGCATCCTGCTGGGCTTTATTCCAGCGATGAATTTCGTCCACAAAGAGAATGGTTTTGCGCCCGTTCAGCTTACGCAGTTTCTCTGCCTTTTCCACCACACTACGGAGTTCCTTGATCCCATCCAGCACCGCGTTGATCACCTCAAAAGCCGCCTTGATCTCTTTAGAAATCACATGGGCCAGTGTGGTCTTCCCGGAACTGGGGGGGCCATAAAAGATCAGCGAACCGATCACTCCGCTTTCGATCATACGCCGAAGCATTTTGCCCTCGCCCACCAGGTGCTCCTGTCCGGCAAACTCTTCCAGTGACTGAGGGCGCATCCGGGTTGCGAGAGGCTCGTCAAAACGGGAAGAGTCCGGTTCATTCACTTCAAAAGCCGATGAGTTTTCCTGAAAGAGGTCCATGGTAAGCAGGTCTTAATAAAATATGTGCAATATATGTCAGGAGCCGGCTTAAAGCAACCTCAAAGCAGTGATTGCTGATCACCGTAGGTATCCAGGTAGTTTTTTAATTTCACCTTTTTTCGGGTGCTTTCGCTGGTCATATATCTCAGTTTCCCGAAGATCTCCCGTTCCTGCCATGCGCGGTCAAATCTCCCGAAACACCAGAAGATCCCTGAGTAGCTGTTGGGATCCCTGCCATCGATCGCATACTTGTTATTCAGTTCAATGAGATAGTCCAGTGCCGTCCGGTGGTCCGGAGTCCATTCGATCACCTTCTTACCCCAGAGCATCCTCAGGTAGTTGTGAATAATGCCTTCCTCCCGAAGCTGTGTCTGTGCCGCATTCCAGATCTCGTCATGAGTTCTGGATTGTTCCAGTTCTTCCAGTGTGTACACGTGTTCGCGGGGATCATCCTTGTGCTTCTCCATGGTTTTGAGTGCCCAGTCAGGAAGAGAATCAAACTGATCAAAATCGTCCCGGTGATGGGCGAAATGAAAACCCACTTCTCTCCAGGTGATCACCTCGTCCAGGAATGACTGGATGTTGTCGTCTCCGTTGAAGAATCCCGTATTCTTCCCCCCATTTGGAGTCAGCTGGTCCAGATCCCAGCCCTCCGGCTGATGTGACAGCACCGCTTTGACGATCTCGTATTCACTGATTTTTCCGAAATGCAGCCAGGGACTCAAGCCGCTGGTCTTCTTCTCATCAGGATCATTTCGCTTTTCATCGTAATCAAACAGTCCATATTGAATAAAATGCCCCAACTTACCGAGCGCTGCCTGCCGGGTTCCATCCAGATCTATGGCGCCCACTTCGTGATCAATATCCATCTTTGAAACAGCTCCGGGTATGTCATCAAAAAGGTCATCAGCGGAAGGGTATTGATTTTTTAGATCCCGGGGAAGCTCAATAGCTTCGGTATTTTCCAGATCGGCCAGCGGATCCTTTTTCGGCGGGTTGGTATATGCTTCTTTGAAATGCTTCTGCATCACCTTTCGGAATAAATAAGCCGAGTACGGATCCTTATCTGTGATCCCCAATGGGATAATTCCGTTGGAGTCGATGGTCACATAGGGAACGTTCAGTTTCTCGCCCACCCGTTCATTATGCCTGCGGATGATGAACACCGGATATTCGTCCGAAACAACCATGCAAGCCTTTTCAGCCAGCTTGTACAACAAACCCTTTCCTTCATTTTTTCCCCGCTCCACAAAGGAAAAGAAGTTTATGCCTTTTTCCTCTGCTACTTTCAGATTTTCCTTCATGCCCTGCATGATGAAGATATGAAACCTGTCGCAGGCCCAGGGATAGTCCATGTTCAGCCCTTCATAGATCAGAAGGGGTTTATTCAGCTTATTGGCACAAGCAACCGCCCATTCCAACCCATAATTGTATTGAAGGCGCCGGGCCGACTGCATCCAGTACAGTACATAGTCCCGGTCTTCATTAATTGCCTGATCGTTGCGTTTAAACTTCCGGTAGCTGTTGATGTTTTTCATATCTGTCCGCATTCTGATGATGCAACCAATTAAGCCCCGGACTAATTCCACAACCGAAGAACCTTCTCTTGACAAGGCCGGGGCTCAATTCCCGACGCCGGATCAGAAAGTTCCAGATCTTATATCTCAAGCCTTCCATCCGAATCATTTGTCATGATCCCATGCTCGCAGGGAAACAGCCGGGCATTTACTTTCGCTCAACACAGACAAAAATTGATTTAAGGCCTGTTGGTAGATAAAAACCAAAAAAAGCCCTGACGCAGCGATGCACCAGGGCTTCTATTCACTAATCCAAACTGTTAGAAACTCAACACAAAACCCACGTTAAAGGTGGTAAGGTCGGTGCGGGATCTCCGCAGATTCAGGATCACTCCGTCGGAAGTTCTTTCCAGGTCTCCTTCTTTCATGTAGAGTGCTTCACCGCCCAGATTCAACCGGCTTCGTACCACCATGGATACCCCGAAGAAATCCCCGTCATCATCCAACCCTTCATAGAGGTCGATCTTTACTCCGCCCCCGAGGCCAAAACTAGAGGTCAGGTAATCGTGATTGATGTCACTGGCGATCTCTTCGTCATCCCAGTCATCCAGAAGGCTGCTTTCCGTAAACAGGTAGTTGAAACCAAGGGTACCTTCCACAAAAGGCCTGAATCCCTGAGTCGGAGATTCGATCCTCATAATCAGGTGTGGGGTCACCATGTTGTTTGTGGTTCGCACCTTCAGGTCCACTTCGGGAATGCCATAGATATTTGTGTACCGCTCTCGCCAGCCAAAATTCTGGTAGGTAAGCCCCATCCCGATATGAACCGGAGAATCGGGCACCTGATACGTAAATGACATGTCAAGGCCGTAGGAGTTGCGTTCCAGCTCCTGCATGAAGGTGCCCTGTGGGGTGCCAACGGCAAAATCAATTTCGAAACTGAAAGGTCTGTGGCCAAAATGCTGAGCAGAGGCAGACACCGAGATCAGGATGGCCGTAAGAATAAACACCGTAACTTTTTTCATAACCCGCTCCTTTTAATTCAGAGGTTATGATGAATGTACTTGCCTGCGCGAATGCAGCAAATGACATAAAGATGTGAGTAGAATTCTGGCTACTTGCTTCTTTTCAGCTTCCTGATGAACGCCTCGCTTGACTCCCTGATCGCCTTCTTATCCTCTTCAGAACGCTTATCAAACATATTGACCATGAAATTGGCACGGCCGTTTTCAGTAAAGGTATCGCGCTGTTTATCTACAAAATTCCAGTAGAGGTAATTAAAAGGACAGGCGTCCTCTCCGGTTTTCTTACTGATCTTGTAGCTGCAGTGCCTGCAATAATCACTCATCTTGTTGATGTAGTTACCACTCGAAACGTAGGGCTTGGAGGCCAGTATCCCCCCATCCGCGAAGGTGGACATCCCCAGTACATTCGGAAGTACCACCCATTCATAGGCGTCGGTATAGGCCAGCCAGAACCATTCATTTAGTTTCCGGGGATCCGTTTCGGTCAGATTACTGAAGTTGCTCAGTACCATCAGGCGGGGGATATGATGTGAGTAGCCATCCTTGATAACCGGTCTCAGACACTCGCTCATACATTTCATGTCGGTTTCTCCCGACCAGTACATTTCCGGAAGCCCCTTATCAAATCCAAAATGATTGGCCTCCCGGACTTCGGGCATCATCGCTTCGTAATATATTCGGACAAACTCGCGCCATCCTATGATCTGTCGGATAAAGCCTTCCACCGAATTGATCCGGGCTTTCCCCTCATCGTACGCTTCCTGCGCCTTGTCACAGACTTCTTTCGGAAGAAGCAGACCGTTATTGAGGTACATGGATAAATGAGAGTGGAAGATCAGGTCTTCCCCCAGTGCCATCGCGTCTTCGTAGGGCCCGAACCGATCCAGCCGTTCATCGATGAATTTGTTCAACCGGTACAAAGCCTGCCTTCTGGTAACTGCGTACCCGAAACCTGAGCTTTCCCCGAAGTGATCCCCAAACTCTGATTCCACAAGGCCGATCACCTCTTGTGTGATCTCATCAAGCTCCGTAGTCGCGTCTTCAGGAATATGAATGTCCTCCTGGAGCTTCTCACGGTTCTGATCATCGTAATTCCACTCTCCTCCCTCGGGCTCCCCACCGTTCATCAGGTATCCGGTAAGTTTTCGCATATCCCGGTAGAAATACTCCATCCGGTAGCCCGATCCTATTTTACCGGTATACTCTGCTGCGTCCGCTAAAAAGAACGCGTTGTCAATCTCACGGGTTCTTTCCGGGAATCTATCCGCTGCCGACCTCAGCCGTTCCCTGCTGTCCCATTCCGAGGGAGTCATAAACGTGAGCTCAAAGCTGCTTTCTTCCAGGATCTTAGCAAGCCCGTCATCAAAATGACCGGTAGTAGAATAATATAAGACCGGATATCCGGCTTCTTTACATTCCAGGGCAAAATGCCTCATACTACTCAGTAAATAGACCAGCTTCTTTTTATGATAGGGAAGTGAATCTCCTTTCCCTTTTGATTCGATGAATATCAATAGCGGTTTTTGGTCTCTCACCCAGGAAGGCCAGGCGTCCAGGTTCAACTGATCATGAAGGATGAAGACCGCTTGATCGTACTTATCCGGCTCCGGCTTACCGATAACCGTGTCGATGTGTTTTAAATAGGGACGGTGCTGCATAGCATCTCTAATTGGATTTATAGCCCGATTAGTTCCATCTTGGGCCATGAAGAGAAAACCACTGATCGGGATCATGGGCCCCGGAGAATCAGCTTCACCTGTAGATATACAGCTGGCGGAAGAAGCCGGAAAGGTGATCGCAGAAAATGACTGGGTTTTGCTATCCGGAGGGAGAGCCGCCGGAGTGATGGAGGCTTCCATGCGCGGAGCAAAATCCCGGGGAGGATTGGTTGTAGGTATTTTACCCGGTTCGGTTGAAGAAGCTTCCGGATTCATGGATATACCGATCAGGACCAATATGGGTCAGGCGCGTAATACTATTAATGTTCTCAGCTCTGATGTGATCGTAGCCATCGGCATCGGACCCGGCACTGCCTCTGAGATTAGTCTGGCCCTTAAGCATAACAAGCCGGTGATATTGATAAAGCCCAGCCCGGTTACCTCAGCTTTTTTTCGTCAGTTTCCTGAGGCTTTGGTCACATCTATTGAGTCCACCGATCAGCTTGAGCAGGCTGTAAAAGCTAATCTTTAGATTTTCATGTGCTTAGATTTGCTTTAGACTTTAATACTATTATATTAGTACTAACTAATTCGTAACTATATGAAAAAATCACTAACCCCCCTTGGCGAAACAGAAATGGAGATCCTGCATCACGTATGGGAACTTGGCGAAGCCACCGTCGCTGATGTTCGGGAAAAGATCCTTGAAAAGCGGGAAGTAGCCTACACCACCGTAATGACCATCATGAAAAACCTGAACGATAAAGGCTATCTGAAATACCGAAAGGAAGGGGCTACGTATGTTTACAGTGCAGCCCGGAAGCCCGAGGACGTGCAGTTTAACCTGATCAACGGGCTGATTGAAAAAGTCTTTAAAGGATCCACTTCCGCTCTGGTACAGACCCTGGTCAAGGGAGAGAATCTCTCTGAAGACGAGCTCGAAGAAATAAAAAAACTGATTGATGAAATGGAGGATAAGTCATGAGAAACCTCTTCGAATCAATACAACAGTTTGGGTTGCTCGCTATTGACAGCTTCTGGTTTCCGGTCATTCTTTGGTCGGCGGCCGGAATCCTGGTTTTTACGACCCTTCGGTTGTTTAAAGGAATCAACCCATTGTATCAGTATCACCTTAGGGTCGCTACTTTGCTGGCTCTTCCTATCGGGATCCTGAGCGCTTTGGGATTGCAGTCATTCGCTCAAAGCGGCTCAGCGGGAACCATCTGGGAAGGACCCGTTCTGGTAGTGGAAAATCCGATAGCTTATGCGCAGGTCACGGGATCAGCCGGGACTGAATTGAATCTAAACTGGCTGGAGCCAAATTTTCTTGCCGGACTGATTACCGCTATTCTTGTGGCCGTTGCTGTCGCCTTTCTGATCAGGCTGGGCCTGAGTTACCGGGAATTGAGGAAGCTCCACCAGAACTTATCCAAAGAAAAGCTGACGGGAGTAGAAGATCAGGTTCTTGCTCAAAAACAAATACAGATCGCCTTTCACGACCACCCGCTGGTCCCCTTCACCTTTGGATGGACAACTCCGGTCATTGTTGTTCCATCCGCTCTGAAGAATGATCCGGAGAAACTTCAGATGGCCATTCAGCATGAACTTACGCACATCAGAAGGGGCGATTACCTGCTGCAGATAATGCTCTCCGTGATTGAATCTGCGTTTTGGTTCCATCCCCTCATCTGGATCGGAAAAAAGGAAATTGAAACCTACCGGGAGATCTCCTGTGACCAGGAAGTGCTGAATACCTCCGACATCTCCCCGAAATCCTATGCCAATATGCTTTTCGAACTGGTCCCCCTGAAGAAGGGATTCGGAAGTTTTTCGGTAAGCATGGCGGTCCAACAATCCACCTTAAAACAACGCATTGAAACCATGAGGTATCATAAACTCCGTAAAAGCTCTCTTAAGAAAAGCCTGCTTTTTCTGATTGGAATGACCCTGATCGTCATCGCTCCTATCGCCTGCTCTGATTTGAGAACTCAAAACAGTGGGCTGTCTGAGATAGAGTTGAACAGTATGAGTATTAGTTTCATGGATCCGGTTCTCACCGTCAATGGAGAGGACATTGAATTCCCAGGTGGACAATATTTTCAATTTAATAGAGAGATAAACGCGACGAGTGGAATCTCCATTGGAGCTCATAAATATGGCCTGTTTGTTATGTCGACTCTTCAATTTGATAAAGCTAAACTGGCAGGTAAAATTGAAGGAAATGAGATTTCATTTACCATCAATCAAATAAACGTTCGTTTACTCAATCGAGGAAAGCCTTTTATAAAAGGAGAAACCGACGTCTGGGTAAGACACTTCCCAAATCGAATTCCAGTATCATTCGGTATGGGTACTTTCCCATATTCTAAACTCGTTGATGGATCATATATTGATGGTCTTATTCCAGAGCAAACCTTAAGATCTCCTAGTACTGAGAAAGAACAGGATTACTTCACTGTCGTTGAGCAAATGCCCCAGCTTATCGGCGGGCTTGCCGGACTGCAAAGTAAAGTCGAGTATCCACAAATGGCTGCTCGAGCTGGTATCGAAGGGCGCGTGACAGTTCAATTCACTGTAAACGAACAGGGGGAGGTTGAAAATCCTCAGGTGATTCGAGGTATTGGTGGAGGATGTGATGAAGAAGCACTACGTGTCGTCAGCGAAGCTCAGTTCAAGCCGGGCTACCAGCGGGGTAGACCGGTTCGGGTTCAGTACAGCCTTCCCGTTGTATTCAAATTATCTGACTCAGACTTTACCCGGGCTGATAACTCTACCAAGAATAATGAACCTGCCATCTTCATTAAAAAAATTGAGAGTCAAAATGGAGCCGTTGAATTCATACTGACTGATAAAGATGGAAATCCGCTCATGGGCGCCAATATATATTCTGAGGCTCTGGACCGCGGAGCTGCTACCAATGCCCAGGGGATCGCAAATATGAGAAATTTACCTTCCGGCACCTTTAAATTCACGATCTCTTATATGGGATTACCTACTCGGGTCCAGGAAGTGACCATTGCTCAATAGCAGACTAGAATATGTCATCATGGGGGCTTCGGCCCCTTTTTTATTTTTTGAATATTTTCGCAACATCTGTTTCTCATCACCGTACCCCGCTGCGGACAAAAACCTAAATTGTACTTATGCCTGCGAAATTAAGAAAATCAAAGAAGGACAAAATGCTGGCCGGCGTATGTGGCGGCTTGGCTGAATACCTTGGCTGGGACCCGACTATTGTACGTATCCTGTTTGTGATCATGGCATTTACCTATGGGTTTGCCATTCTTGCCTACTTTATTCTGGCAGTGGTCATGCCCGACTGATTCATCAGACTACATCAAGAGTTTGTAAAATACCGGCCCGCTTAGCATTTTAGCGCCAATCAAAATCCACCTCTATGAAAGTAGGTATTGTTGGCGATGCTAAGAGAACCGTAGCCTGGGAAAAGCACCTCAGGCCACATGCCATTGTACAGGAAGTAGACCTGGCTCCCACCCTCCAAGATGTTGGTAAAGTAGATGCCTGCATCATACTTGACGATACAGCTGCAAACCTGGATCTCCTTCTGGAAGCCGTTCGGAATGGCTATAACAGCTTTCTGATCGCCAAGCAGCCAACTGATACGGAAAAGCTGGAGAAAATATACCGGGCTTCCAGGGAAGCCGGAGTGAAAGTACAATTCTCGCATTGGCCCACATTAGCCCCGGCCACACAATGGATGATGGATAAGATCTCCCGGCCGGGCTTCATGCACATCAGCCGCAAAGTAGTTCGTACACAGCTGGTCGATCTGAATGAGGAGTTCCGGCACCTGTGGATCGATGAACTGGGCATATGCCTGAAGTGGATGGACAGCGGGGTACACCACATAGAAGCTAAAGAATCCCGCTTTGATGAGGATAATCCTGTTTCATTGCATCTGTTCCTGAGGTTTGATAACGGATCCACCGCTTCTGTATTTATTTATGCCGGTGCCCAGGAACCCTCTCATCAGCGGTTAATTTCAAACCGGCAGGAGGTTCTGGACCTGGACGTGCCCTCTCAAACCATCCGTACCGGAAGACTGAACGACGGCAAACACCTTTTTTTCGGGAAGCAGGTGTTCGATCCGGCCACTGCCGCAGAAAAAGCCGCCCTCCTATTCCTTAAGTCCATACAAATCAATAAAGAAACGGCATATACCAGTTACGATGCGCTTCAGCTTTCGAACCTGATTCAACAGGTTGAACAGCGCCTGAAACAATTCTCATAACATTAGATTTACTTTTTGTTAACAATTTGGTAACATTGGAACAGTTACCAAGTTGGGAATGCTATGAGAAAATTACTAACCATTTGTCTGTTGTTGGTGGTTGCTGCAAGTTTAAATGCGGCAGCGCAAACTGCGATCTCCGTTCCGGAGGAACATAAAGTCATCAGCCAGATATCCGATGATCTCTATTATGCTGAGATCAAGGATGCGGATGGGTTTATTCTGAAGAAAGGAATGTATTGGACAGATGGTTCGCAACTAAAGCATCATGGCACCTGGTCATTGTATGCCCATCAGTCGGATGAGGTTCTCACTACTATCCGGTTCGATAAAGGCGAGACTCTTTGGATCGAAACGGTGATCGATGGGCAGAAGATGAAGGTAAACAAGGAACAATTAGCTGCATACCGTTTACAAACAGCTAAGAAATCATCTGAACAGAAACTGGCAGAGAACAAAGAAAATTAAATCGAGGGTGGAATTATGAGAGCACAATTATTCGAGAAATACTATAAAAGAGGAATCAATCACTATCTGTTTAAGAACTTTTTCGGCTTACATAAGCCGGACAGATACATCAAGCGCTTTTATTACGCATTGATCATTGCTATCGTGATCGTAGGCAATCTGATTGCTTCCTGAGTCAATCTGAACTATAACGCTATTCTGAAGCCCGAATAGAAGATTTTTTCTATTCGGGCTTCATTGCTTTAAACGCGGCTTTGAGTTTTTTTCTTGACATCAGATCATTGATGAAATTGAATTGACCTGCCTGCAGGCGCTCTCCCCCGTCAATCACCACGCTTTCTCCCGTTATGTAGGGGGCCATATCAGACATTAAGAACGTGGCAAGATTGGCCAGCTCTTCATGCTTTCCATAGCGCTTCATCGGGATCTTCTTTATAAACTTTTTCTCGATAAGCTTGTCGGGCACCAGCCGCGACCAGGCTCCTTCAGTAGGGAATGGCCCGGGGGCGATCGCGTTCAGTCGTATTCCGTATTCAGCCCATTCATAAGCCAGAGAACGCGTCATGGCCAGAACTCCCGCCTTACTGCACGCCGATGGCAGTACAAAAGCGCAGCCCGTTCCCTCCGCATAGGTTGTGACAATATTCAATACGGATCCCTCTTTTCCGTGGTCAATAAGATAGTTACCGAATGCATGGGTACAGTTAAAACTGCCATGCAACACAATATCCACGATCGCTTTGAAGCCACCCGGTGATAAATCCTCTGATGCGGAAAGAAAGTTTCCTGCTGCATTGTTTACCAGCCCTTCCATGGAACCAAAGTCGGATACAATGGATCGTGTCATCTCCGTGACGGCATCATGGTCCCGGACGTCGCAGACATAATAGCGCACCTCTGAGCCCTCGCGCTGTTCTGCGATATACTCCACCGCTTTTTGGAGTTTTTCTTCCGTCCGGCCACAGATCGCCACATCCGCGCCGTGCCGGACAAAGCCTTTTGCCATTGCCAGGCCAAGCCCGCTCCCTCCTCCGGTTATCAATATCGTTTTATCCTTCAGCGTGTCTTCGGTAAACATAAGACGGTTAATTTAGATTCTCGAAAATGCCGGCTGCGCCCATACCCCCGCCGATACACATGGTTACCAGGCCGTACTTAGATCCTCTCGACTGCATTTCATAGAGAATCTGAGTGGTAAGCTTGGCGCCGGTACACCCCAGAGGATGCCCCATGGCAATTGCGCCTCCGTTCACGTTGGTGATCTCCTGGTCCAGCCCCAGCTCTCTTATTACAGCCAGCGATTGAGAGGCAAAGGCTTCATTCAGCTCGACCAGGTCAATGTCGTTCAGGGAGAGGCCGGCTTGCTTAAGCACCTTAGGAACAGCTTCTACCGGACCTATTCCCATATATTCTGGAGCTACCCCGGCTACAGAGAAGCCGACATAACGGGCAAGAGGTGTAACTCCCAGTTCTTTCACCTTAGCTTCACTCATCACCACCACCGCTGCTGCTGCGTCGTTCATTTGGGAGGAGTTGCCTGCCGTAACGGTTCCCCCTGCCTTAAAAACCGGCTTGAGTTTGCCTAATACTTCGGTTGAAGTATCGGCGCGGGGGCCTTCATCTTTTTTAAACGTGTACCTTGCTTCCAGGATCTCTCCCCCGGCGCTAACCTTCTTTTCAACAACCTCTACAGGGCATATCTGCTCATCAAATTTACCCTGCTGCCAGGCTTCGATAGCCCGCTTATGGCTCTTATAGGCGAAGGCATCCTGATCTTCACGACTTATTTTGTATTTGGCTGCCACGTTTTCTGCGGTCAGCCCCATGCTTATATAAATTCCGGGATGTTCATCCACAAGATCCGGGTTGGGCTGGACCGACAAGCCACCCATCGGTACCAGCGACATGGACTCCACGCCTCCGGCTACGATGATGTCCGCTCCACCCGTCATGATGCGCTCGGCCGCCATGGCTATCGTTTGCAATCCCGATGAACAGAAGCGATTGACTGTCATTCCGGGCACTGAGTCGGGCAACCCGCCTATAAGGCCAACCTGCCGGGCTACGTTCATTCCCTGTGCACCTTCCGGGAAGGCACAGCCCATGATCACATCATCCACCATTTCCGGTTCGAGCGCTTTTACCCGGCTCAGCAGGTCCCTGACTACGGCACCCCCCAAGGTGTCCGGCCGCACAAACCGAAGAGAGCCTTTGTTTGCTTTCCCGCATGCCGTTCTTGCTGCCGCTACTATAAATGCTTCTTTCATATCAGTTTCTTAGTGGTTTCCCTGTTTTCAGCATGTGCTCCATTCGGTCAAGTGTCCGCTGATCTTTCAGGCATTCCAGAATGGCTTCCCGCTCCAGCTTCAGCAGGTATTCTTCGGGCACTTCCTGAGGTTCACTCAGGTCGCCACCGGCTAATACAAAGGCCAGGCGCTCACCAACTACTTTATCATAATCCGTGATGAAGCGCGATTCGTGCATCACATACAACATCAGCTTAAGCACACTTAGTGCAGTCCTTCCAAGCACCTTAACGGTTGATGCCAGCGGTGGGCGATATCCCGTACGGGCCAGGTTAAGCGCTTCCTGCTTGGCTGCTTTCAGCTGCAGGTCGCGATTCATAACGATAGTATCTGAATCCCTCAGAAAACCCAGTTCCCTTGCCTGGTGTGCACTTTCTGAGACTTTTGCCATCCCCATGGTCTTAAAGGCCTCCCGAATAAAGGGAAGCGGGTCTGCTCCTTCTTCCAGCTTGTTCATTGCCCTCTTCAGCAGCTCGGTGGTACCTCCCCCGGCGGGAATCAGCCCCACACCAACTTCAACCAGCCCCATGTAGAGTTCATGATGTGCAACCACCTTATCGGAATACAATACAAACTCCGTTCCTCCACCCAGTGTTCTTCCGAACGGAGCAGCAACCACAGGAAAAGGAGCATATCTTAGCCCTACAGCCGTTCGCTGAAAATTGGTGACGGCATCAACCACCTTGTTCCAGTCTCCTTTGGCATTTTCGTCAAAGGCCTCTTTGAGATTGGCCCCGTAGGCAAAGTTATCTCCGTCGTGATGTAACACCAGAGCATCAAAATTGTTCTTTACCAGATCAAACGATTCCTCCAGCGACTGAACCAGCTCCGCGCCCAAGGTGGCATTCCTGGTTTTAAACTCAAATACCGCAATGCCATCCCCCATATCGTGAAGGGCCGCCGAATTGTTTTCCATGACGGGACTCTTTTCCTTCCGGAGTGCGGCCACCTTCAGCTGGCCCTCTGCTTCGGGAAGCTGTTCCACCATTTTCTTTGAGGCGGGATCAAATACCCTCTCGCCTGTGTAGAACTGCCTGAACCCGGCCTCCATTAAGGCGCTCACCAGTTCAGGAATCTCTTCTCCCTCTTCTTCAAGGCGGGACACTACTTCACGGACACCGAGGGCATCCCAACGTTCAAAAGGACCCAGCTCCCAGTTAAATCCCCATTTCATGGCACGATCAATAGCCTGGGGAGAATCGGCGATCTCAGGCACCCGGTTGGCTGCGTAAAGCAGGAGATCCTTTTGTGTCTTCCAGATAAAATTTCCGATACGGCCTTCACTGAAAGCAAGAAACTTCAACCGTTCTCTCACATCCCGGATCTCCCGGGCCTCCGCCAGCAACGGATCTTCCAGCTTCTGCTGAGCTTCGTATTCGAGGGTATCAGGATTTATGACCAGGAATTCAGTCTTTCCGTTTTTCCGAACCTTCTTGTAAAATCCTTCTCCAGCCTTATTCCCGATTTTTCCGGACGCTACCATCTGTTTGAACTGCCCGGGAAGCTCAAAAACTTCTTTGCGTTCATCGTCCGGGATGGACGGAATCAGATTTTCCGCCACGTGCATGGTCACATCCAGCCCGGCCATGTCTCCGGTCCGGAAGGCCGCGGCCTTTGAGTAGCCGGTAAGCGTTCCGGTAAGCAGGTCAATTTCTTCAGCCCTGAAATCTCCATTGAAGAAGAAAGGCATCATACTGGCGATGGAGAAGATCCCCACCCGATTGGCAATGAAGTTCGGGGTATCTTTACAAAGCACCACTCCTTTGCCCAGTGTCTTTTCACAGAAAGCCTGCATAAACCCGGTGACGGCATCATCGGTTGCGGCCGTCGGGATCACCTCCAGCAGCTTCATGTACCTCGGAGGATTAAAGAAGTGCGTACCCAAAAAATGAGACCTGAATTCCTGGCTACAATTCTCCCCGATGGCGGTGATCGGCAGGCCTGAAGTGTTGGAACTTACGATAGTCCCCTTCCTCCGAACGTTTTCGATGCGCGACATCATGTCCTTTTTGATGTCCATGCGCTCAATGATCACCTCGCAGATCCAGTCTGCTTCAGCCAGCTTATCAAAGTCATCCTCGAAATTGCCCACTTCGATCCGGGAAGCAAATTCCTTCAACGCGAAGGGAGCCGGTTTCATCCCCAGTATGTTCCGGATACTTTCTTCCACATTTTTATTGGGCCGTTCCGGATCGTCACTTTTAAGATCCAGAAGCACTACCTCCAGGCCGGCATTCACACAATGCGCCGCGATCTGACTACCCATCACACCGGAACCCAGTACCGCTACCCTTCGAATTGAATAGTTGCTGCTCATGAATTTCCTTCGTTATACATGCTTTCGATCAGTTCTTTATAATTTTGATGAACCACACTTCTCTTGATGCTCATCTTGGGAGTAAGCTCTCCCTTTTCTAGTGAGAAAGGCTCTTCCAGCAATGCAAAGCGCTTTACTTTTTCCCAGGGGGAAAGTCCCTTATTGATCTTGTCCACCTCTTTCTGTATCCGGGAGATCACATGTTCGTTTTCAGTGGGGTTCTTCTCCGGGAAGGGATGTCCGAACCGTTCAAAACGCTTCTGCATATTTTTCCAGTCGGGGATGATGATAGCCCCACAAAACTTATGGCCTTCCCCAACCACCATGGCCTGGTCAATGAAACCGCTGTTGATCAGGGCATTCTCGATAGGCTGGGGGGCTACATATTTACCCGTCGAAAGCTTGAACATGGATTTTTTCCGGTCAGTAATGAACAGCCAGCCATCGTCATCAAGATATCCTATGTCTCCGGTGCAGAACCAGCCATCTTCCGTAAACACCTCTGCGGTTTTCTCAGGCATTTTATAATAGCCCTTCATGATGTTCGGGCCTTTGGCCTGTACTTCACCGTCTTCGGCGATGCGAATCTCGACGTCTTCAATGGGGTAACCGGCTGATCCGATACGAATATGTTCGCGCCTGCTTCCGGTAAGCACTGGTGAGGTTTCGGTTAAGCCGTAGCCCTGGCCGCATTTAAAGCCTATACCGTTAAAAAATCGCATAACGGGAGGAGCCAAAGCCGCGCCCCCGGCGATCATGCCCTGAAGTTTCCCGCCCATATTTTCCCGGATCTTTGAAAACACCAGTTTATCAGCGATACCAAACTTGATCTTATCGAGTCCTGTAGGTGGATTTTCCGGATCGTAGCTTTCTGCAAGCTGTATGGACCAGTAGTACAGACGTTTCTTGACCCCGCTCAATTCCTGTCCTTTGACTTTGATACCCGCCATAATTTTTTCGAGCAACCGGGGTACCGTAGAAAAGTAAATTGGTTTTATGGTCATCAGGTCTGTGGCAAATTCCTGAACATCCTCCACATAATATACCGGAACCCCGCGGGTGATATAGATGTAGGAAGCGATCCGTTCCAGCATGTGAGCCAGCGGCAGATAAGAAAGGATCCTTGGCTCTTCTTCCTTCTCCGGTTCAAAGGCCAGTTCCTTCAGAGATGCCTGCACGTTGGTTGCCAGGTTCTTATGCGTAAGCATCACCCCTTTCGGAACCCCTGTGGTGCCGGATGTATAGTTTATGTTAGCCAGGTCCTCCGGTTCAATCTCGTTCTTCAGCTTTTCAAAAAGGCCGGGTTCTTTTTCATCGAGCGCTCTCCCCAACTCCATGACCTCTTCAAAGCCTCTCAGCTTCTTATGCTTGCTGGGCTGAATTGAGATAACCGCCTGAACACTGGAAATAGCCTTGATCAATGGTTTTGTTTCCGCGAACAACTCATCATTAGAGACGATGTGGACCTTAGACTCCGAGTTCTCCAGAATATATTTGATCTGGTCGGCCAGCTGAGTGGTATAGACCGCCACATTAACCGCTCCGATAGAAAGTACCGCCTGGTCGCAGATCAGCCATTCCGTACTGTTTTCGGAATGTATGGAAACCCGGTCACCGCGCCGTACTCCCAGTTCGTACAAACCCAATCCGAGGTGCCTGACTTTTCTTACAAAATCCGTAGTAGATGTCTCGATCCACTCACCATTTCTTTTTACAGCAGAAAGGATCCCGGTTTTATTTCGCTGAATACCGGCTTCCAAAAGTGGGGGTACGGTCAGGTGTTCGTATTTCATATTTCAAAGATTGTTCATGATAACCTCTTTGGTAAGTAACACTTTCGGTGTACATTTGAAAGCGTTTCCAACACTAATTTTAGAAACTTAACACTGTTAAGCAAATCCGTTCCATGTTTATACAAGAATCCCTGAAGAAAAAGGCCGAGATCTATTTCAATTTCGAACGAAAGCATATGGGGCATACGCTGGGGATTCAGTTCGAGCATGTGAGCACGGATAAGTTCGTAGCATCCATGCCGGTCAACGAGCATACCGTACAGCCTTTTGGCATTCTCCACGGCGGGGCCTCGGTGGTTTTAGCGGAGACGCTGGCCTCGGTGGGCGGGTGGTTTCTGCTGGAATCGTTAGACAAAACGGTGGTCGGGCTTGAGATCAATGCCAATCATATCCGTTCGGTGAAAGAAGGCGGGAAGGTAACCGGTACGGCAACCCCGGTTCATCTGGGCAGCAACATTCAGGTTTGGGAGATCTCCATTACGGACGAAAATGGCAAACTCGTCTGCACTTCGCGCTGTACCCTCGCGGTGATCAACCGCAAATAAAGACTTTCCCTCTATTGTTTCGCTGGAATCCGGGGTATAGTCATGATTTCTTTTTGCCTGCCGTCAATATACCAGACACCACTCTCGTCGAAGAAGGCGTCTTCCTCCAGCATAATGCGGATCTCCTTTCCCCATTCCTCGATGTAAGTGGCCGCATTAAGCTCGATTGAATAGGCGGTATTCAGGTGAAGCGGATAATCCCCGCTCCCCGGCACTCCTCCCTGCGCATCCCACATACCCAGCGTGGTGCCCGCGGCATGCCCATGATATCCGATAGGATGGGTGTAAATGGAAGGTTTGATCCCCTCCTCTATGGCCTGCTCCCTTGACATCTTCAGCACCTCATTGCCGGTTCGGCCTGCTTTAAAATTACCTGTAAAGATATCCTGAAGCCGGTTTCCGTTATCAAAGGCCTTTTTCAGATAGGCCGGTACCTCCGTTTCTCCGGGCCTGAGTACATAGGCATGCTGCTGGGTATCGGTATTCAGCCGAAGATAGGTGATCCCGAAATCCACGTGGAGTAAGTCGCCAGGAAGAATCACATTTTCACCGGGGCGGCTGTCAAAGGTGCGGAGATGATCAAAGGACTCCGGATCGGCCCGCTGGATGGAAACACTGGGATGAAACCAGGTAATCAGCTTGAGTTCGCGGATTTTTTCACGAAACCACCATACCACATCTTCAGTCGTGGTGATACCTGGCTGAATTACCCGGTCCGAAAAACCCTCCGCGATGATCTCATGCGCGATCCGAACGATATGCGGATAGATCTGCATTTCTTTCTCGGTTCTTGTTTCCAGCCAGCCTACCGCCAGCTTCTCAGCCGACACCAGCCGATTTGAGTACTTGCTGCCAAGTGCTGCTTTTAACTCTTCGTAATCGGTCAGGACCAACCCATCCGCCAACCCCCAGTCTTCGGACCGGTTGATACCTATGCTCTTCGGGTCTCTTTCTTCGATGATCTCTGCAAGACGTTTCCACTGATCCGGTTCTTTTTCCTTATCCCAGGCTTTTTTAAACACCGATCCCACATCATACCGGGCAACAGCGAGTGTTTCCACTCCTCTTCCTTCCCCCTGATCATACATCACAAGTATCGTTCTGCGGCGGGCAGCCAGCCAGGTTGCCGGCAACATGGTTTCGATCACCGGATCTTCATTGTATTCTCGGGATATGACCAGCCACATATCTATGCCTTCCCTTCGCATCAGCCCGGGAAGTACATGTTGTATCTTATCCTCCAGAAGCTCATTGATCACCCGTGCACGTTCCTTCATGGGAAGTATTTCCGGGTATCCGTTCTGAGCTGAAAGGGCAAAGGGGACTGATAAGAAAATGAGGACGGCAAGCTTTTTCATGTGCGGCATTATTTGAATGAATGGCAGAATATGATGAGCCTGAGAATCTGTAGCAAATAAAAAACCCGGACAGAGCACTGACCGGGTTTTCATCATTAGTTGAAAGCCGCTTACATCGAGGACAGATCCTTAATGGTATTGGCCAGTTTCATCATTTTTTCTGAATGAGAAGAATTCCCGGCCTGACGTTCCACTGTAGAAGCCAGTGCATTCAGGATCCTGCTTTTTTGGGAAGACTTAGCCTGTTCGGCCTTATAAAGTTCTCTTCTCAGGTTCTCGATCTCCGAATCGCCCATGGCGTTTGCCCGCTGCAGCTGGTCGATATAGGCTCTTGCCAGCGCGTAGGTGGAAGGCCATTCAAACATTGGCTGCCCCTGGGCATTCAGGTAATCCAGTTTGACCGTATTGGCCGCATCAATTTCATTCTGGGTCAGATAAGGAGTGGGCTTCAGATCGAATACATCCAGGCCGCGGGAGATCTCAGAGTTGTAGATCTTGCCGTTGTACCAGTACACGGACCAGCTTCCGCCATTCGCCATACGCTCTGCATTAACCGGTCCCCGGTCATGAAATGCGATCTCCACAGGATTGGAAGGGTCAGTCCAGTCAAAGATGGAAATACCTCCCTGATACCAGGACTGCACCATCACCTCCCGGTCGGGGATCGGTATCAAAGATCCGTTGTGAGCCACACAATTTTCTGTAGTGGTCTGAGGAGCCGGGAGTTTATAGTAACTCTTGAAGTCCATCTTCTGGTCGTCTGTGATAGTGAATATCGCGTTGGCGCCCCATTCCACAGGATCAGACTCCCGGCATTTTGGCTGACCGCCCCCGCCCCATTCATCGGTGAACAGAACTTTGGACCCATCGTTACTAAAGGTTGCGGAGTGCCAGTAAGAGAAATTAGAATCCGCTACCGCGTCCACCCGCTTGGGATTCACCGGATCGGTAATATCCAGCAGCAGTCCATAGCCTTCACAAGCACCACCTGCCAGGCCTATCTCGGGATAGAGAGTAATATCATGGCACTGATTCGGCCCCCGGTTACTGTCGTCGCCGCCTCCGAACATTTGCTCAATCATCGCGGTTGCGTTTTCACGCAGGTAAAGAGAATCTTCAGCGGTAGGTGCTCCTTCACCCCCTCTGATCTGCACGATCTGCTGAAGCATACGGTTTGCAAAACCACTGGACATCACTCGCTCCACGCCACCAAACTTAAAGGTGAATGCTCCGTTTTCTTTGGCGATTCGCAGCGCTTCTTTGTCGGCCGGAGCCAGTCCGTGAGTAGGGGCTTCCTCCAGGTCTTCAAAAATTCGGGGAGAACTTACGATCGCTGCGTCCTGAGGGTTGTCGAGCGGTACTTTGATGACCTCGATCCGGAACAGGGCCGTGTTGGGATCTTCATCCGGGTCGGCTCCGATACATCCCGGCAGTTCTTCCGCCGGCCGTACAGGGGCTGAGCCCGATACATAAATATAAACGTTCTCATCATCATTGGGGTCTTTGAGTACAGAGTGCGTGTGAGAACCCCGACAGGTCTGAACATTGGCAACATAATCAGGATTCCTGACATCGGTTATATCAAATATGCGGATACCACGAAGACGGTCTTCACTGACTCGTTCCTGAACGCCCTGTGTACCACAGTCGATCCGGCCACCCAGACCTTCGCCCGATACGAAGAGCAGGTTTCCGTAAACCGAAACATCGCTTTGAGAGGCCGGGCACAGATAGTCTATGACGAGCTCCGGCTCGGCGGGATCAGAGACATCCCATACAATCACACCATTGTAGTTTCCCTGAAATACATAATTATCCTTAAAGGCCAGGTCCGAGTTTGTCACTCCTACAAAACGCTCCGGAGGGGGTGTTTTGGAGACGACTTCCAGATTCCAGATAGCTTCTTCAGCATCAAACAATCCTGCCGAAAGCCCAACCCGTGGGTCCGGTGTAGGCGCCATTACATTAGATAAAGGCTGTGGTTCTATAGACGGAGGCATATACCCCGAGTCCAGATTCGATGAGGATGAGCATGCCATAACAACCAGGGCCATTACGATAAATGCATATCCTGTAACGTTCAGTTTTTTCATTGTTTCTATTCTGTGTTGGTATTAATTCAGCTTTCGCTTGTTTTAGTCTGAGTTGTCGGACATAGCATCCAGCATGCTTTGCATCCGCGCAATTTCTGTTCGTTGATCCACCTGAATGTCCGAAGCCAGCCGGAACGCTCCTTCATCCTGCCCTGCCCCGTCGGTATTAAAAAGTTTTTCCACCATGTAAACTGCTCCTTCATGATGGTCGATCATATAAGTCAGAAACAGCCGGTCAAATTCTTTTCCTTTGGCTTCGCTCAGTTCTTTCAGCTGCTCCGGAGACAACATACCTCGCATGGTGGTATGATCCATCTTGTGATGATGGTCTCCCAGGCCGTGTATCATCAGTTTCAATCCATCGATATGAATTTCAGGCACCGGCTGATCTCTGTCCCTGAGCCATTGCTGCATCAAAGCAATTTCATCCTTTTGCGCATTGATGATCCGGGCGGCTAGCGTTTGGATGGCCGGACTGGCGTTGTTCCCGGGAGCAAGCTCCGACATGATCAATGCCTGCGCGTGATGGGCGATCATTCCCGTCATGAATTCTACATCAGCTTCTGTAAAATTCATCCGGGCGCTGTCCTGCCGGGCATAAAAAAGCTCTGTTAACTCCTCCTTGTTTTCATAGTCGGTTGAAGCATCCGGCTTTTCCTGATTTAGTTGTGAAGTTGAACTGCAGGCAGCTATGCTTAATGCTGACATCAGCAGTATGACAGGGATGATGAAGTTAGCCCTGACTGAATCTATCGTTCTCAAATCCTTTATTGTTTTATTTACTTCGGTAGTTAATCAACCCGGGCAAAGTAACTTCATTCAGGTTCAAAAACCATTTTTCTGCCAAAAGGAACGGCGAATAGCTAATTAATTTAGCATGAACGGCTTCCAGGGGCCATTTCCGGCATCTTTGAGTACATCTTTCCGGAACAACCCGAACAGCTGTTTTTGTTTTTTTGAATGAATCTGTGAGCGCTAATGTTTAACTTCTGAACCTGAAAAAGCGCTTTCAAATAATTTTATCCTTATGGAGACGCAACAGCAACTAGACGAATTCCAGGCCCGCATTGATGCCGGCGAGAAAATTGAACCCAAAGACTGGATGCCGGAGCGGTATCGCCAGCAGCTGATCCGCATGATGAGCCAGCATGCTCATTCGGAGATCGTTGGCATGCTACCTGAAGGCAACTGGATCGGCCGGGCGCCATCGCTCAAACGAAAAATGGTTCTTCTGGCTAAAGTGCAGGATGAGGCCGGTCATGGACTCTACCTGTACAGCGGTACCGAAACCCTCGGCGTAAGCCGGGATGAACTGGTTCGTCAGTACCTCTATGGCAATGCCAAGTATTCCAGCATCTTCAATTACCCCACGCTGAGTTATGCCGATGTATGCGTGATCGGGTGGCTGGTGGACGGCGCGGCCATCGTCAATCAAACAATGCTTGCCCGTTCGTCTTACGGTCCTTATTCAAGAGCGAACCTTCGAATTTGCCGTGAAGAAAGTTTCCATAAGAAGCAGGGTTACGAAATGGTAGCCAAAATGATGGAAGGCACCCCGGCTCAGCGAAAGATGGTCCAAAATGCTGTTGACCGTTTCTGGTGGCCTACGCTGATGATGTTTGGCCCTCACGATTCAGACTCTCCCAACAGTGCTGAGCTTATCAAGTGGCAGGTGAAACTGAAGACCAATGACGAACTCCGCCAGCACTTTGTGGATCGTATGGTGATGGAGGCGGAAGCGATCGGAGTAACTCTTCCCGATCCTGACCTTAAATTCAATGAAGAAACCGGACACTGGGACTTTGGCGAGATTCCCTGGGATGAATTCTGGGATGTGGTGAACGGGAACGGTGTCATGAACCGTGAACGCATGAAAGCTCGCCGGAAGGCCTATGAAGACGGAGCCTGGGTGCGTGAAGCAGCGATGGAATACGCCCGAAAAAAGAAACTTAGCCACGAACAGGCTTCTTAATTCAATACACCATGACTGAGAACAACGAGAAAGAGTGGCCGCTGTGGGAGGTTTTCACCCAGGCCAAATCCGGCAAACCTCATGAACACGCCGGCAGCCTGCATGCTGCGGACGCTGAGAATGCACTTCAGAATGCACGTGATGTGTACTCCCGCCGCAACGAAGCCGTTAGTATCTGGGTGGTCCCTTCCGATCAGATCACGGCTTCCACGCCGGAAGACGTCGGGCCCTTTTTTGACCCCGCTTCAGACAAACCCTACCGGCATCCTCAGTTTTACAGCGTGCCGCGAGCAGTTAAAAAGCGATCATGAGCACCCCGCAAACAGATACCAACGAAGCATTTCTGAGTTATCTGCTCCGCCTCGCGGATGACCGCCTGATACTTGGCCAGCGGATCTCCGAATGGTGTGGCCACGCTCCAGAGCTGGAAGAAGACCTTGCGCTTGCCAATATCGCCCTGGACCTGATCGGGCACGCTACGGCTCTTTATGAATACGCAGGGAAAGTGGAAGGCAAGGGACACGATGAAGACCATTTTGCTTACTTCCGTGATGACACGGATTTTACCAACCTGCAGATGCTGGAGCTCCCCAAGGGCGACTTTGGTTTTACCATCGCGCGTCTTTTTCTGTTTAGTTCTTTCAGCTATTTCCTCTACGAGCAGTTGAAAGATGCCAGCGATGAACAGTTTCGCGGAATGATCCAAAAGCATCTCAAAGAGATCAAGTATCACCTCCGTCATTCCAAAGACTGGGTTCTTCGTTTGGGTGACGGAACGGAAGAGAGCCATCGCCG
This sequence comes from Balneola sp., assembly GCA_965267385.1. GTDB lineage: Bacteria > Bacteroidota > Rhodothermia > Balneolales > Balneolaceae > Balneola. The sequence goes on along the minus strand of OZ253957.1, from coordinate 446,445 downwards.
CATACAAGATTCATTTGATGAACTCTGGATGTACACCGGAGAGCTCTTTTATCAGGATGAGGTTGATGAGGTCATGCGTAGTGCAGGCAACGGAGCCGATCCGGAAGCTTTCCGGAACGACTGGAAAAAATTGGTGGAGCACACACTGACCGAAGCTACTCTGGAAATACCCGATTGGGACCAGTTTATGATGAGCGGAAGCCGGAACGGAATGCACACCGAACACCTGGGGCATATGCTTGCGCAAATGCAGTTCCTGCGGCGTTCCCATCCCGATGCTGAGTGGAAGTAACTCCTTAAACCTTGGCTGTTAAAGCTACATATACCGAACAGGGAATCTGGGATTTTATCGGTGAAGTGACCGATCCCGAAATTCCGGTACTCAATATCATTGAGATGGGCATCGCCCGTGGTGTTACAATAAACGATGGCAAAGTTACTGTCCGTATTACCCCCACCTATTCGGGCTGCCCCGCGATGAACGCTATCGAAAAGATGGTGAATGAAAAGCTGGAGGAGAAAGGGATTGAGGAGTTCGAAGTGGAGCTTGACTACAGCGAACCCTGGACCACCGACTGGATGACCGATGAAGCCAAGGCCAAATTAAAAGACTTTGGTATTGCCCCTCCCGGCAAGACCGACTCCGAAGGTGACTTTCTGAAGTCGTTATCCTCCACCAAAATCGTCCCCTGCCCTTTTTGTGACTCTTTTGAAACAGAACTGCAGAGTCAGTTTGGCTCAACCGCGTGCAAATCCCAGTACTTCTGCAATTCCTGCAACCAACCTTTTGAACATTTTAAATGCATATAGGCCATGAGTTACCATCTGATCGAAACCTCGCTCGTTAACAATGTGTTCATCATCAGACTCAACCGGCCCGATAAGCTCAACAGTTTCAACTACCCGATGGCCGAAGAGGTGCAGCATGCCTTTCGGGAAGCCGCCTCGAACAAGGAAATTCGGTGTTTACTGCTGACCGGTAACGGAAGAGGTTTCTGTGCGGGTCAGGATCTGAAAGAAGTTACGGAGATAGCCCGGGATCCTGACCGCGAACTAAGTGAAGTGGTTCATCACACCTACAATCCGATCATCAAAGCCATACGAAGCCTGGAGAAACCGGTAGTGTGCGCGGTCAACGGTACCGCGGCAGGAGCCGGGGCCAATATCGCGCTTGCCTGCGACATGGTGCTTGCGGATGAAGAGGCTACATTCATTCAGTCCTTTTCAAACATCGGTTTGATTCCCGACAGCGGAGGTACCTATATCCTTCCCCGGCTGGTGGGACTGGCCCGCGCCACCGAGCTTACATTCACCGGCCGGCCGGTGAAAGCGGCTGAGGCTGTTCGTATGGGTATGATCTGCCGCGCAGTGTCCTCCGGCGAGCTGATGAAAGAAGCAACCGAACTGTGCGAACACCTGGCTGCCATGCCCACACGCGGGTTCGGGCTTACCAAAAAAGGGTTTAACGCCGGTTTCAGTAACAACCTGGAGCAACAACTGGAACTGGAGGCAGAATTACAAGCCGAGGCCGGGAATACTCAGGACTATGCGGAAGGAGTACAGGCCTTTCTGGAAAAAAGAAAACCGGAGTTCAGGGGTGAGTAAGTGGCAGAGGGCTTTAACCTATCCGGAATATGTTAATACCTTACCTGATAACACTCCGGCCGGGACATGGACAAAGCATTCACCACAATAAATGTGACGGAATTCCGCCCACTTCCGGGAACGGGACAGGCCATCTAAACTCTAACACAAATCGTTGTTAACTTAAAAGCATTATGGATCAGAATACGGTAATTGGTGTAGTGGGAGCAGGAACAATGGGAACCGGTATTGCCCAGGTAGCCTCCACCAAGGGACACAAAGTTTATGTGTATGATGCCTACCCCGAACAGCTGGACAAAGCGCAAAAGGGATTGGAGAACATCCTGAACCGGCAGGTCGAAAAAGAGCGCATGACCCGGGACGAGGTGGACGCCATACTCAGCCGCATTGAGTTTGTTGACAATATCACCATGTTCGGAGAATGCGGGTTTGTGATCGAAGCCGTAGTGGAGAATCCCGATGTAAAAAAAGATGTCTTCTCGAGGCTGGAAGGCATAGTTTCAAGGGAATGTGTGCTGGCTTCCAACACGTCCTCCCTTTCCATTGCTTCCATCTCTTCTGCTTTGAAAAAGCCGGGGCGGTTTCTGGGAGTTCACTTTTTCAATCCCGCTCCGCTTATGAAGCTGGTCGAGATTATACCGGGAATTCCTACTGACGAGAACGTAACCAGGGCGACAAAAGACCTGATCAAAAGCTGGGGCAAAACCATAGTCACCAGCAAAGACACTCCCGGCTTTATTGTAAACCGGGTAGCCCGCCCTTTTTACGGCGAATCGCTCCGGATTCTTGAAGAAGGGGTCGCGGACGTCGCAACCATCGACTGGGCCATGAAAGAGCTTGGAGGTTTCCGCATGGGGCCCTTTGAGCTCATGGACCTGATCGGGCATGACGTCAACTACGAGGTAACCAGCACCGTATTCCGGGAGTTCTACTATGATCCCCGCTTCAAGCCTTCCTTCACGCAAAAGCGATTGGTGGAGGCCGGATGGCTTGGAAGAAAGACAGGACGCGGCTTTTACCAGTATGGCGAAGGAGCATCAAACCCTGAACCCACCAAAGACGAAGCATTGGGCAAGAAGATCCTTGACCGCGTACTGGCCATGTTGATCAACGAGGCCTGTGATGCGGTATTTATGAACATCGCTACCCCGGAAGATGTGGACCTCGCGATGACTAACGGGGTGAATTACCCGAAAGGGCTGCTTCAATGGGCCGACGAGATCGGGCTTCCTCAGGTGCTGGACCGGATGACCGCCCTGCAGGTGGAGTATCGTGAAGACCGCTACCGGCCCAATCCGCTACTGAAGAAAATGGTACGTGAGGGCCGCAGTTTCTATGGCAATTAAGAAGGATCCCAAAGAAGTAGTTTCCGGCATGTTGGAAAACGATGCCTTTTCCCGGTGGATGGGCGTCCATGTACATGAAGTCTCAGAAGGCTACGCCCGCATATCGATGACGCTTCGGAAGGAAATGGTAAACGGCTTCGGAGTCGGGCACGGCGGTATCACTTTCGCCCTGGCCGATAGCGCACTGGCTTTTGCCTCCAACTCGAGAGGTCAGTTATCTCTTGCACTCGAGAACAACATCAATTTTGTGCGGAAGGTGACAGTTGGTGATCTCCTTACGGCTGAAACCGAGGAATTACAGAACGGACGCACCATCGGTGTGTACAAAGTGAAAGTGACCAATCAGGACCAAAAACTGGTGGCCGAGTTCCGGGGCACCGTGTTCCGGACCGGGGACAGACATTAAGAATTAGGAATCAAAAATTTAGGATTTTATGCCCGAAGCGTACATCATTGACGGAATCAGAACACCAATAGGAAAACTGAAAGGCTCCCTTTCATCCATCCGCGCGGACGATCTGGCGGCTATCCCCATCAGGGAACTGTTGCAACGGAATCCGGAGATCGACCCCGAAGCTGTGGAGGATGTGATCCTGGGATGTGCCAATCAGGCCGGTGAAGATAACCGGAATGTAGCCCGTATGGCAGCTCTACTGGCTGGGCTCCCCGTTTCGGTACCCGGTGAAACGGTCAACAGGCTTTGCGCCTCGGGTATGAGCGCAACTGTAAAGGCCTTTCATGCCATCAAGGCCGGAGAAGGAGACCTCTTTATTACCGGGGGAGTGGAACATATGACCCGTGGCCCCATTGTTCTGGGTAAAGGCAGCTCCCCATGGTCGGGAACCACCGAAATGCACGATTCCACCTTTGGCTGGAGATTCATCAACCCCAAAATGCATGAAATGTACGGCACGGACGGGATGGGTATGACCGCTGAAAACGTGGTTGAAACATACAACATCAGCCGTGAAGATCAGGACCGCTTTGCGGCCTGGAGTCAGCAAAAAGCTGGTGCCGCCCGGAATTCCGGCCGGCTGGCAAAAGAAATTGTGACGGTAGAGATCCCGCAGCGCAAGGGAGACCCCCTTGTGTTCGAACACGACGAATTTATGCGCCCCGATACCACTCCGGAGATCCTCTCCAAGCTTCGACCGGCATTCAAAAAGGACGGCAGCGTGACGGCCGGAAACGCCTCCGGTTTAAATGACGGCGCCGGGGCTCTGCTGGTAGCTTCCCGGGAAGCTGTTGCTGAATTCGGACTCACACCAAAAGCCCGGATCGTTGCTTCAGCCGTATCGGGTATTGAGCCCCGCATTATGGGATTGGGCCCCGTTGAAGCCTCTCAAAAAGTAATGAAACGATCCGGGCTGAGTCTGGATGATATGTCTGTGATCGAACTGAACGAAGCTTTCGCCGGTCAGGCGCTGGGAGTCACCCGTTTACTGGGCCTGGATGACGACGACGAACGGCTCAATCCTAACGGGGGTGCCATTGCGCTGGGTCATCCTCTGGGGATGACCGGGCAGCGCCTCCTTCAAACCGCGACCGTTGAGCTTCATGAGAAAGAAAATGCCCGTTATGCACTCTGCACCCTCTGTGTGGGGGTAGGCCAGGGTATGGCAGTAATCCTTGAAAAAGCATGATCTACGGGTTCAAAGGATACCGGCCGGTTGTTCATGAATCGGCCTTTGTGCATCCGCAGGCAGCAGTAACCGGTAACGTAGTTATCGGGAAGGATGTATATATCGGTCCGGGCGCGGCTGTTCGGGGCGACTGGGGGAAGATCGTGATCAAAGACGGATGCAATGTGCAGGAAAACTGCACCATCCATATGTTTCCGGGGGTTACCGTTACACTCGAGGAAGGGGCCCATGTTGGACACGGAGCCATCATCCATGGAGCGCATCTCGGAGAGAATTGCCTGGTCGGTATGAATGCCGTGGTCATGGACCGTGTCAGCATTGGTGCGGGATGCATCGTGGGCGCGTTGTCCTTTGTTCCGGAGGGAATGGAGATCTCCGAAAGAAAAGTGGTTGTGGGTAACCCCGCCAGGATCATCAAAGATGTAAGTGATGAAATGCTGGAATGGAAAACCGAAGGCACCGGATGGTATCAGCGGCTGCCCCGCGAACTCCATGAAAGCCTGCGGGAGTGTGAGCCGCTCAGAGAAGTGCCCGAAGATCGCAAAGATCAGGAATCGGGCTATAAGACCTGGGGTTCTTCAAAGGATGACTAGTTCACATTCGCATTCGTTCGCCTCAAGTTTTTATATTAAAAGCCTGTTAACAAATAACTATTAACCTATTCCACTTTTGGGATTCTTCAAAAACGATAAAAAAGGCAAACCACCGCATACCTGGTATCCGGAGATCCTGCACTGGAGAACCGGAGACAAGATCTTTTGCTGGAACATCGCGCGGGCAATCGGATACATGAAGGCCAAGTCCCGTGATCTTTACAGGTACATGAGTGCCGCCGAACAGATGAGCGGCGGATTCGGAAAAGCGAATTTTATTTATAAGTCGGTGGATGAAAAGGGTAACATCTACCTGGAGTATGAGGGAGAAACCGTTACTTTTGAGTTCTGGAGATTCATCAAAGTCGCAGAAAATGAAAGCCTGGAGACCAGAAAACTGGAAGATCATGTCCGGGATTCTGAACAATACATGGAACTCATGAAAACTTTTCAACACGCTTTTGATGAACTGCAGGAAGCGGACAATCACCCGGCCAGGCTAGGAGACCTAAACAAGGATCATTCATGAAAGTACAAAGTTATACAGGCGGTCAGTGGTACTCTGAGGGAAATGAAACGGAGCTCATCAGCGCGGTAGATGGAAGCACGGTTGCCCGGCTCGTTGAAGCTGATCTTGATTATAAAGCTGCCCTGGAGTACGGAAGAAATGTAGGAGGTCCGGCACTCCGGGAGATGACCATTCATCAGCGCGCCTTCAGGATAAAATTCCTGGCCGCTTACCTGATGGAGCGCAAAGAGGCGTACTACAAATTATCCACGCATACGGGTGCCACCCGTAAAGACTCCTGGATCGATATTGAGGGTGGTTTCGGATCCATGTTCGTGCTTTCCAGCAAAGCGAGGCGGGAGTTATCCGACCTTCCCTATCATGTGGAGGGGGGAACCGAGCGGCTCTCCAGAGGAGGTACCTTCGTCGGGCAGCATATTTGTGTTCCCAAACAAGGTGTTGGTGTTCATATCAACGCCTTCAACTTTCCTGTATGGGGTATGGTGGAGAAGCTGGCCCCCGCCATCATTGCGGGACTGCCTTGCATCGTTAAGCCCTCCCCTGTAGGTTCTTATCTGGCATATGCTGTGTTCAAAGATATCATTGAGTCGGGTTTACTGCCGGAAGGTTCAGTGCAGTTCCTGGCCGCCGATAAACCGGGGGACCTGTTCGATCATCTGACCAGCCAGGATGTCGTCGCATTTACCGGTTCAGCCGCCACAGGCCGCCGGTTGAAATCCCATCCCAATATTGTAGCGAACAGCGTTCCGTTCAATATGGAAGCCGACTCTCTCAACGCTTCTATTCTGGGGCCGGACGTAACTCCCGATATGGAAGAGTTCGGATTGTTCATCAAAGAAGTCGGGATGGAGATGACCGTTAAAACCGGCCAGAAATGTACCGCGATCCGAAGAACCATCGTTCCCCGTGAGCGGGTGGATGAAGTGGCGGAAGCCTTACGCGCGTTTCTTTCAGGCACCACTATCGGAGACCCGTCTCAAAAAGAAACGCGAATGGGTCCACTGGCCTCTACCCTTCAGAATAAGCGCTTCGAAGAACAACTGGCGACCCTTTCTGATGTCACCGAAACAGTATATTCGAATGGGGGGAGTGAAAATGCTTATACCAGCCCCAGAGTCCTTCTCTGTCACAAGCCCGTGCAGGTAGACGAAGTTCACCGGATCGAAGCCTTCGGGCCTATGACCACCATCATGCCCTACGACTCGGTGGAGGAAGCCATTGAGCTCACCAATAAAGCGGACGGATCGCTGGTCGCTTCTCTCTTTACCGCAGATGATGAGATTGCCCGTACCATCACGTTAGGCTGTGCCCCTTATCACGGACGGTTCATGGTAATCAACAGGCATTCGGCAGGCGAGTCCACCGGACACGGTTCACCCATGCCCCATATGGTGCATGGCGGACCCGGAAGAGCCGGAGGCGGAGAAGAGCTGGGCGGGGCACGCGCGGTGCTTCACAATATGCAGCGTATTGCCTTACAGGGCTCCCCTACCACTCTTCGTAATATCATTCAGCAGAATGTAAAAGGAGCCGAAACGGAAGAGCCACCCAGGCATCCTTTTCAGCTCTATTTTGAAGAAATCGAAGTGGGACAGGGGTATCTTACGGAAAAGCGAACGGTTACGGAGCAGGACGTTAAGGATTTTGCGGACCTGACGGGAGATCACTTTTATGCCCACACAGATCCCGATGCGGCTGCCCGGTCTCAGTTCGGCAAGATCGTAGCTCACGGGTATTTCGTGCTTTCTGCCGCGGCCGGACTCTTTGTACACCCTGATGAAGGCCCGGTGATGCTCAACTACGGACTTGAATCCCTCAGCTTCCTGGCGCCGGTGGCTCCGGGTGATACCATTCAGGCCAAACTGATCGTAAAGCGTAAAACCACCCGGCAGAAACGTTCGGTGGACAAATTCCCGTTTGGCGTGGTTTACTGGGATGTGGAAGTCCGGAATCAAGACGAGGAACTGGTAGCCGAATACACCATCCTTACCCTGGTAAAGCGCAAACACCGGCTGGATATCGATGAAGACTAATCTGAATTTTTACTACTGAATATGGACGGCAACGTAACACTAACGGTTAATGAGTACATCGGGACCATTGAATTTTCACATCCTAAAGGAAACTCTCTCCCCGGAGCCATCCTTCGAAAGCTGGCAGATACCATCACGGAGGCCGGAAACAACGATGACGTTCGGGTGATCGTGCTTCGAAGCCCGGGTGAGGGCGCCTTCTGCGCCGGAGCTTCTTTTGATGAACTGGTTGCCATCGAAGATTTTGACACAGGCAAGCAATTTTTCCTGGGTTTTGCACTGGTTCTGAATGCGATGCGTAAGTGCCCCAAACTCATCATTGTAAGGGTGCATGGAAAAACAGTGGGCGGAGGTGTCGGTATCGCCTCAGCCGGAGATTATACCTTTGCCAAACGCAGCGCTTCCGTCAAGCTGAGTGAACTTGCGCTGGGGATCGGCCCTTTCGTGGTAGGTCCGGCCGTGGAACGCAAGGTGGGCACGTCTTCCTTTGCGGCAATGGCGGTAGATGCCACTAACTGGTATGATGCGGATTGGGCACTCCAAAAAGGGCTGTTCAATAAAGTCTTCGAAACAACAGAAGAGCTGGACGAGGCGGTACAGGCTCTGGCTTCAAAACTTGCAAAGAGCAGCCCTGAAGCCATGGAAGAACTTAAAAAAGTACTGTGGCAGGGCACTGAACACTGGGATGAGCTGCTGGATATGCGGGCCGAAACAAGCGGCCGGCTGGTGCTTTCTGATTACACCAAAAACTTCATCAGAAAATTCAAGGAAAAAAGCTAAACCTCGTTCTCTCCTTTTTCATAAAACCCAACATAGGCCTTGTCCCGCTGGAAGGTGATCTCGAACGTTGATCCGTTGTCACGGGTATAATTCAGGTCCCCTTTTAACTGGGTTGAAAGCGTTTTGATGAGCGTGATCCCAAGCGAGCTGGCTGACCCTTTAAGTTCATCGGGATCCATACCAACGCCGTTGTCTTTTACTCTGAGCATCAGGCGGTCTTCGTCCAGTCGTTTTACCGTTACTTCGATATCCCCCTGGCTTCTCCCTTTAAAGGCATGCTCATAGGCGTTACTCAGCAGCTCGTTCAGTATCAATCCACAGGGTACCGCCTGGGTGATGGTCAATTCTATACCCTTTTCAATATTAGAGTGTACCACGATGTCTGATTCGCCGGTATCGATCGTGTTGGAGATCACCTCAAGAAGATTATCCATGTATTCGGAGAAACCGATCTTAGAGAGGCTGTCGTGCTGATACAGCTGCTCATGTATAATAGACATCGACCGGATCCTAAGCTGACTGTTCTTCAGAACCTTGGCGACATTCTCGTCGTCTGATTTCAGCATCTGGAGATCGAACAACCCTGAGATCACCGCCAGATTGTTCTTTACCCTGTGGTGTACTTCTTTGATCAGCACTTCTTTCTCGTCCAGCGCATCCACCAGGTCTTTGGTTTGATTATCCACAAGCTGCTTGAGCTTTTTCTTCTCAATCACACTTACTCTGAGATTGATATAGAGTACGATCAAGGCGATTACCGCCAGCCCGGCAAAAAAGAAAAATCCCCCGGTCTTCCAGAAAGGCTTACTCACTGAAATATTCAGGAGTGCAGGCTGGTCGTTCCAATCCGACTTCACTGATTTTGCGGTTACTTCAAACTGATAATCACCCGCTGGAAGGTTTGGATAACTCACTTCCCGGATATCGACGGCCTCGTTCCATTCTTCCTCGAAGCCGGAAAGCCGGTACCTGTACTGAATCCGGTATGGATTCTTATAATCGACTGCGCTAAACCGTATCTGAAGATGGCTTTGATCGTGCGAAAGGTTCAGATCCTTTACAGACTCCGCTTCATCACTATAGTTCATTTGGTCAAAAATCACCTCATCATGAACTGCTACTTCCCGGATATAAACCCTTGGAGGATCCCGGTACTCCACTTCTCCCTGTTCTCCCGGATCAAATAGAACAAGTCCGCTTCTTGCCGTTCCGAACCACAGCCTTCCCTGTTCGTCCCTGAGACTGGCCGTGCCGTTCATCTCCACACCCCTTCCGTAATTCTGAAGGGGGAAATGAATGTGATCCATTTCTCCCGTATCCATCCATTGCGCCAGATTAAAATAATTTACTCCCCTGTTTGTTCCCTGCCACAAACCGCCGTTGTCATCAAACTGAATAAAGAGGGTCTCCTTGAGGTAAATATCATCCAGCTCAAAACTCTCCAGCTGTTCAGAAATTCCTTTTTCGGGTACATTGATCGCCACAGAAAGTCCCCGGTTCGTGCCTACCCATATATTTCCATACTCATCCTCCGTAATTACAAATACGCTATGCCCCTGTAATCCGTGCTCCTGCTTATAGAACTTGAATTCTTCCCCGTCATAGCGGGCCAGGCCCGATTCGGTTCCCAGCCACATGATCCCCCTGGAGTCTCTGAAAACGGTATTTATATTGGATTCCCAGTAGCTGTTTCCGGGTTTTATTTTTTCAAAAGACCCGTTTTCATATTTAAGCAGACCGCCCTCAGCCCCCATCCAGATAACATCTCCTTCAATATCTATGTCGGTTATATACCAGCTCGGAAGCTCTGTACCAAACTCGAAAGTTTTAAAGCTACGGCCGTTGAATTCCAGAATCCGGTAGTCATAGGTAAGTAACAGAAGGTTTCCGTTGGGCAATTCTTCGATGTCCCAGATCTCTTCTTCGAAAAACTCGTCTTCGGGCAAGGGATACGACCTGAACGATCCGTCCCTGAAGCTGACGAGCGCGTTATCGGTACCGATCCAGATGGTCCCGTCCGTGGATTTATACAGGGTGTAGGCGGCACTGTAACCAAAACCGGACTCCGCATCATAGAATCTGAACTTTTTGTCTTTGAAGATATTGACCCCGTTGCCGTCGGTGGCCACCCAAATGGTTCCGTCCTCCGCTTTAACGAGCCGGTAAATATAGTTACTGCTTAAGCCGTTCTTTTTGGAGATGTGGGTGGATTCTCCGGTATCAGGGTCGTACCAGTACAATCCCTGCCTTTCGGTTCCGATCCACATAAGCCCGTCTTCGTCCTGAGAAACATTGAATACATAATTCAGAGGTTTACCATCGATCACGGTCAGCGAGTCAATGCTCATATCGGGCTTTATAAGTGTGATCCCGTTACTGGTTGGCACCCACATGGTGCCGTCTTCGGCCTCAAATATCTGATAAGCCCCGAAACCCGTCAGGCCGTCTTCTTTCTTTATCGTTCTGGTAATTCCTTTTCCCTCTTCATAAATACTGACTCCATACCACGTCCCGATCCATGCCCGTCCCTCCTTATCGAAATAGATATCCCAGACAGTCAGATCCGCCAATCCTTCTTCCACCCCGATTGCACTGAAGGTTGAATCCTGACGATTCCATATGATTACCCCATGGTCATAGGTTCCGAACCATAACTCATTAGCAGGATTCTCGATCATATACTGCACGGTAAGGCTGTCCAGTAAACTTAACTCTTCAGGATAAATGAGAGTGTCCTGCTTAAAAAGGGCTACACCTCCGGTTTCAGTGGAAACCCATAAGTTGTGATCTGAGTCCTCGTAGATGTCGTAAATGATCTCATCTCTGAGCCCGTCTGTACGATCGAAGGTTTCAAAATTGTAGCCGTCGAACTTAACAAGTCCGGCCGCGGTAGCCATCCACACCATACCTCTGTCGTCCAGATGTACGTCATATACCTGGCTGGAAGGTAAGCCGTCATTCACCGAATAGGTCTTGATGTTATAGGTTTGGGCATATACCCCTACCCCCATCAGGCTGCAGATTACACCTAAAATTAGTCGCTTTGTTGTCACTCCGTGTCCTTAATTCCAGACGAATATCGGTATTTACAGCGTATTTCTAAATTATTTGTCTCTAAACATTTTAATCCTATTGTAAAAAAACCACAAAAAGCAGCCCGATTTAAGCAGCGATAACTTATTATCCCGACTCAACCAATACGATATCACTATGAAACACCTTTTTAAGCTGTCGCTGCTTTTATTCGTTGCTGTACCTGTACAGGCTCAGGATAAGTGGGACGTCACCAATCCGGATCTCGGAGAAACCAAAACTGTCACCATCAGCACCGATGAGGGTACGTGGATGAACCTGGATGTGAGTCCGGACGGCCAGACCATCGTATTTGACCTGCTGGGAGACATTTATTCCATGCCCGTTCAGGGAGGCAAAGCGAGCTTGCTGAGAAGCGGACCCGCCTTTGAGGTTCAGCCGCGCTTCAGCCCGGATGGCTCTCAGATCTCGTTTACCAGCGATGCAGGAGGGGGTGACAACATATGGATCATGAATGCTGACGGCTCCGATGCCCGGCAGATCACAAAGGAGAACTTCCGGCTTTTGAATAATGCCGTATGGACACCGGACGGGGAATACATCATCGCCAAGAAACACTTTTCATCTACACGCTCGCTTGGGGCCGGCGAAATATGGATGTTTCATAAGACCGGCGGGAGCGGAGTGCAGCTGGTAGAAAAGAAAAATGCACAACAGGATATCGGGGAGCCCTGGGTTTCACCGGATGGCCGTTATGTATATTACAGTGAGGACAACTATCCGGGCGGTTTCTTTCAGTATAACAAGGATCCTAACAGTGAGATCTATGTCATCCGCCGATATGACCGTGTAGAAGGCGATATCGAACGGGTTACCGGTGGCGGCGGCGGTGCCGTGCGCCCTCAGATCTCGCCGGATGGTAAGCACCTGGCTTTTGTGCGACGGGTAAGGACAAAATCTGTGCTTTATCTGAGAGAGCTGGAAACGGGTCTTGAGTGGCCGGTGTACGAAAACCTCAGCAAAGACCAGCAGGAAGCCTGGGCTATTTTTGGAGTATACAGCAACTTCAACTGGCTGCCCGATAACCGACATATCATCATATGGGCAAACGGAAAGATCAACAAGGTGGACACCAAAACGGGTGAAGCCACCCTCATCCCCTTTGAGGCAGAAGCCGGTCACGAGATAGCCGACGCCGTGCGCTATAAGCAGGACCCTGCCCCGGACACATTTACAGCCAAAGCCATACGAAATGCCGTTACCTCTCCGGACGGAAAGACTCTTGTCTTCAATGCGGCAGGCTATCTGTGGATCAAATCGCTGCCGGATGGTGAACCGAGACGGCTAACCCGGGAAACAGACTTCGAGTTTGATCCGGCCTTTTCTCCGGATGGAAAAACCCTGGCCTATGTGAGCTGGAGTGACACTGAAATGGGAGCGCTTAACACTGTAGATCTCAGCTCCAGAGGCCGTTTCAAGAAACCCACCAGGATCACCAAAGAGAAAGGTATTTACAGGGAACCGGCGTTTTCACCCGATGGAAACACCATTGTTTACCGAAGAGAAAGCGGAAACGGTCAGCAGGGCTTTGCCTATACGCTAAATCCCGGCATTTACACGATCCCGGTCAAAGGTGGTACCCCCACTTTGATCACAGAGTCCGGTTCGTTTCCGAAATTTAACGCAACCGGTGATCGTATCTTCTTCCAAACCGGGGGCTATATCTTTGGGGCGATCAACAAAAGCTACCGAAGTGTTAACCTGAGAGGCGAGGATGAAAAGACCCATTTCACATCAAAATACGGGCATCAGTTTGTGGCAAGCCCCGATAATAAGTGGGTCGCCTTTTCCAATCTGTACAAGGTGTACATAGCGCCCATGCCCCAAACCGGCAAGACCATCGACCTCTCTCCAGGCACCAAATCGATACCGGTAGCGCTGGCCGCTTCCGAAGGGGGATATCATATGCACTGGTCGGGCGATAGTCAGAAGCTCCACTGGACACTCGGTGAAGAGTACTTCAGTGTGGATCTCAATGAAACATTTAAGTTTGTGGAAGGAGCTCCCGACAGTTTACCGGAACCACCCAAAACCGGCCTTTCTATCGGTCTCGAACTGAACACCTACGTTCCTGAGGGAATCATCGCGTTAACCAATGCGCGCATCATCACTATGAATGGTGATGAAGTTATCGAAAACGGAACCATCGTGGTTGAGGGAAATAAGATTACGGCCGTTGGAACCGATGTCGACATTCCCCGTGGTGCCAAAGTGATCGATGCTTCCGGTAAAACCATCATGCCGGGTATTGTGGATGTTCATGCCCACCTGGGTAATTTCAGGCTGGGCATCAGTCCGCAGCAGCAATGGGAGTATTTCGCGAATCTGGCGTATGGGGTCACAACCGCCCATGATCCTTCCTCAAATACGGAAATGGTATTCTCTCATGCGGAGGCTGTACAAGCAGGAAATATGGTCGGTCCCAGAATATTCTCTACCGGGGTCATCCTTTACGGAGCCGATGGTTCGTTCAAAGCCGTGATCAACAATTATGACGACGCGCTCTTTGCACTGAAGCGCACCCAGGCTTTTGGTGCGTTCTCCGTGAAAAGCTATAATCAGCCACGTCGGGATCAGCGCCAACAGGTGATCAAAGCGGCCAAAGAACTGGAGATGATGGTGGTTCCCGAAGGCGGCTCTTTCTTCTTCCACAACATGAGCATGATCCTGGACGGACATACCGGCATTGAACACAATGTGCCCGTGGTGCCATTGTACAGCGATGTGCAGCAGCTGTGGGGGGCAAGCAAAACCGGCTATACCCCTACCCACATCGTGAACTACGGAAGTGTGAGTGGAGAATACTATTTCTATCAGAAGAGTAACGTCTGGGAAGATGAGAAACTCCTCACTTTTACCCCCCGAAGTGTCATCGATCCACGATCACGGCACCGCACCATGATCCCGGATGAGGAGTATGAGCACGGTCACATTTTCACAGCCGAATCCTCTAAACTCCTGACCGATGCAGGGGTGAAAGTAAACCTGGGCGCTCATGGACAGCTCCAGGGCCTCGGAGCTCACTGGGAACTGTGGATGCTGAGCCAGGGGGGGATGACCAATATGGAAGCCCTGCGTGCAGCTACCCTTAACGGAGCGTACTATCTCGGTATGGAACATGCCATCGGTTCGCTTGAGACGGGTAAACTCGCGGACCTGATCGTACTGGACGGCAACCCGCTGGAAGATATCCGCAACACCAATACGGTTAGATACACCATGGTGAACGGGCGCCTTTTTGATGCATCCACACTGAACGAGGTGGGCAATCAAATGAAAAAACGACTCCCTTTCTGGTGGGAAAGAGACAGTAAAAACGGCGACTTTGACTGGCATGCCATTACCCTGCAGGCAGCAGGCCTGCACTGCAGCTGCTTTACCCGCCATTGATCAACCTATTCCTGAAGAGCCTTTCTTCGGAAAGGCTCTTTTATTCCTCTTTCCGTCACTGCAAATCCTGATCCGATGACTGCCTCAGAAGTACTCAAA
The DNA here is from genome assembly GCA_965267385.1 of Balneola sp. Lineage (GTDB taxonomy): Bacteria > Bacteroidota > Rhodothermia > Balneolales > Balneolaceae > Balneola. The sequence continues at coordinate 431,334 of OZ253957.1, read as the reverse complement.
GAGCTAAAAGAGCACGCCAATCCTGAAAAAGCGGAGCACTCGAAGCGTTTTTTTAAAGCAGGCCCTGGCGAGTATGGCGAAGGAGACCGGTTTCTGGGAATCGTTGTACCCGTACTGAGAAAAACAGCCAGGAGGTGCAAAGCCATGAGCCTGGATGAAGTGAAAAAACTCTTGCATAACCCGTACCACGAAGTACGCCTCACCGCAGTGCTGATCTTAGTGTACAAGATTGAGAAAGCCGGTTCTGAACTTCAGGATAAGGTGGCCGAATTTTACCTGGATAATCTTTCCGGCGTCAACAACTGGGATATCGTTGACAGTTCAGCTCCCAAGATCCTCGGCAGATACCTGGAGAATAAAGACCGCACCTTGCTTTATGACTTCGCCCGATCCGGCAACCTTTGGAAAAGAAGGATCTCCATCCTTAGCTGTTACCATTTCATCCGAAATCACGATTTTACAGACGCACTTAATATTTCGGAGCTGCTCCTGAACGACGATCACGACCTGATCCACAAAGCTGTGGGCTGGATGCTGCGCGAGATCGGGAATCGTGATCTGGTGAAGGAGACGGATTTTTTGGATCGCCATTCCACTTCCATGCCCCGAACGATGCTGCGTTACGCCATCGAGAAATTTGAACCCTCGCTTCGGCAGCACTATCTGAATCGGTAAAGGTTTCTTCAAAACCATCTCCTGGGATCTCTAAGAACCTTTACGATGTATGGAACCTGTTTTTGATATTTGCCGAGGAGTTCCGATGATTACTCACTTTAACGCGGAAAGATGATTGTTTGCAATAACTGTGAAACCGGTTTTGAAGGGAATTTCTGCCCTAATTGCGGGCAGCGGCCTAACTCGGGCCGTATTGTTCTGAAAGAATCGGTACGGGAAGTTCTTGAGCATTACTTTGACCTCGACGCTCCTTTCTTCAAGACAGTGAAGGATCTTTTCATACGTCCCGGAGAACTGGCCAGGAACTATATCCACGGACAAAGAAAGCCTTATGCTCACCCCATCCGATACTTCATCCTCATACTTGCACTGTATCTGCTGGTAAAGGCACTCCTGGGCTTCAATCCTGTCCAAACCTTCGGCGAGGCGGTCGGCAGCGCTGATTACAACCCGGATGCACCCGACACAAGAGCTTCAAACTTCTTCTCAGAGCATATCAACACGTTTCTTTTCCTGTTTGTATGTACTCTTGGAATATTCTCTAAACTGTTCTTCATAAGATCGAAGTACCACTTTGCCGAGCATCTGACACTGTCGTTCTACATCGTTTCTCAATACATCTTTATATCGCTCTTTGTCATTTTGCTTAGCCAGGTATCTTCCAGGATATTTTTTGTCAACTACCTGGTTGTACTCATATACCCCACCTACGTATTGATGAGTTTTCACGAGGGCTTCTGGGCCTGGCGCCTCATTAAATCGTTGCTGGCAGTGATACTCGCCTGGGCCATTTACGCCATTTCAGGCTTTCTGCTGTCTCGGATCATCGTGGAGGTATTCAATGTTTAAATTGAATCGGGTGAGAGGTCTTTTTTGAACTCCAGGTAAAAGGTAGTGCCGGGTCCATCGTTTTCCAGGATATCGAAGGTCCCCTCCAGCTGCTCGGTGAGGGTCTTTATGAGGGTTGCCCCCAGCGATTTTGAGCTGAAAAATGCCTCTTTCGTTACTCCTTTTCCGTCATCCTTGATATTCATGGTTACAATACCATTTCTCTCGAAGGCGGTTACAGTGATCGTACCCTCCTTCTGTTCTGTAAAGGCATGCTTGTAGCAGTTCACCAGGATCTCATTGATCAGTAAGGAACAGGGTATCGCCTGAGCGATGGTCAGTGAAAATTTTTCGACCCCGGTTTCGAGCCGGATGTCTTTTTCTTCAGAAAGGTGCATGCTTGTAATCGCCTGAAGGAGGTCATTAATATACTTTCGGTAATCTATGTAGGCGAGGTTCTCGCTTTCATACAGCATTTCGTGAACCAGCGCCATAGACTGTATGCGAAACTGACTGTCTGTAAGGGCTCTGCTAATTTCCTCGTTGTCACTCTGATAACTCTGAAGCTGCAGCAAGCCCGAGATCACCGCAAGGTTATTCTTAACCCGGTGATGGATCTCTGCCAGCATCATCTCTTTCTCATCCACAGCTTCTTTCAGTTCCTTCTCAGCCTGTTTTATCTTGGATATATCGCTGGCTACATTGACCGTTCCGACCTTCTGCCCGTGCTCGATCAGGTCTGCTTCCGAGAACAGCACCGGAATATGTTCTTTCTTTCGGGTAACCAGATTATATTCAACCACCTCTTCGTTCACGGTATTCTTGAGTTCATTCTCGGGGTCGGTAAGGTAGAAAAACCCTTTCAGAGGTTTGTTGATGATCTCCTCCCGGTCATATCCCAGCATAGCCGATGCAGATCCGTTGACCCGCTTTACAATTCCATCCTTGTCGGCTACAAAGATGGCTTCCTGAATCGACTCCAGCACATTATCAAGATATTCGGTGGAAATTGTTTTGCTTTCGAGTCCGGCTGCCATTGAGTTAAAGGCACTTCCCAGCTTTCCGAGCTCGTCCCTGGTATTGATCTCCACCCGTTCTCTGAGATTTCCCTCCCCGATCTTTCGGGCAGATTCCATAAGCTTTTTTAACGGCGAGGTTATGGACCGGTACAAATAAAAAGCCAGCAAAAGTCCTAACAGCACCGCCAGGGTACTGCCGAGCTGATTAACCAGGCGCGCAGAATATAACTGTGCATCCAGGTCAGCGATCTTTTCGTTCTGCGAGCGTACCGTTTCTTTCCTCAACTCTGAAACCTTGGGCATGATGTTGTTGAGGAAGTACGGCTCAATAGAGGAAAGAAACATGAGGTTTGCCTCATAGGGATCATCATCCAGAAGTTCCAGCCATTCACTTATCAGGGATCTGAAAAGCAGGATCCGGTTATTCAGCTCAGAAAGCTGCAGCATTAATTCAGGATCGTCGCTCAGCAAATATTCTACCTGCACCTGAGCCGAATCAAACTCGGCCTGTCCTTTTTCATAGGCACTGATCAGGAAAGATCGTGAGGGAAGACGTTGCACATCCAGTTCCAGATTCTCGACTTCGCCCGCCTCACGAATGGTGTTGAGGTACAGCAAGCCTTTATAGAGACTCACCTCCATCTCATTGGTGTACGACACCACGGCCGAAGCATCCCTGCTCTCTTTTAACTGCTCATTTGTGATTTCGGCGTAATAGGTTTCCCACAGTATGCCCAATGCTCCAAGCAGAACGCTTAAGAACACGAAGCTCAGCACGATCTTTTTCCCGAGTGTCAAACCAACCTTTATTCATGTGACAGGACAGATAAAATGTAGCTAACCGACTAATTAATAACCATTACTGAGAATTATAAAAATCTCATGTAACAAATCGGGTTCAGCTAAAATTTAAGGAGCTTATCGGCTTTTGCTTTGATTTTTTCAACATTTGGCAGCACAGATTCCATCAGCGATACATTATAAGGAACCGGGATGTCCGGCATGGTGAGCCGCTCGATGGGTGCATCCAGATATTCGAATACTTCGTTGGTAAGTACGGAGGCGATCTCCGCTCCGAAGCCCGCGGTTTTATTATCCTCATGAACGATCAGGCACCGGTTCGTCTTTTTTACGGATTCAAGGCAGGCTTCTTTGTCCCAGGGCATTAGGGTTCTCAGGTCGATAACATCTGCCGACACCCCCATTTCCTCCACAGCCTGTTCGCTGCGTTCACACATAGCTCCCCAGGTGATGATGGTGAGTTCATCTCCCTCTTTCAGTTTTTTAGCCTTCCCAAAAGGAACGACAAAATGATCTCCGGGATAGGGTTTCCTGGCATATTTTGCATCCAGAAGATTTCGGTGTTCAAAGAAAATGGTCGGGTTGTTGGAGCGCATCGCGGATCTCAGCAGGCCGACGGCATCTTCAGCATTGCTGGGCATGGCAACCTGCCAGCCGATAGCGTGAGTGAAAAACACTTCGTTACTCATGCTGTGCCATGGGTCTCCACACTTGGCAAAGCCGCCGGGCATCCTCACAACAATGGGGGCCGCAAACCGGTTATGGGTACGCCAACGGGTGGTCCCGCAGTTATTTAGCTGTTCGGTGGCCGGGTCCGCGTATTTTCGGAACTGAATTTCCGCCACCGGCATCAGTCCGGCATAAGCCATACCTACTGCACGGCCAATGATTCCTTCTTCAGAAAGGCTGGTATCAAAGACCCGCTCTTCCCCGTGTTTCTTTTGCAAGTCCATCGTGGCGGCATGAACTCCGCCCTTGAGTCCCACGTCTTCCCCGAATACCAGCAGCTTCTTGTTGGTTTCAAGCTCATAGTCGAGCGTTCTCCGGACCGCCTCTACAATATTGATTCGCTGCTTTTCGGGCTTTGCTTCTTCCGAGCTGTCGGGAAACCCGTGGCCTTCCACGGCCAGTCCGCCAATCATCTGCAGCTCCCCCTCCTCGGCGAAGGCAAACTTTTCTGTGGCTTCAGGATCGGGGTCGGGGCGGTTCAGTGCAGCTTCCGCCACGCTGTCAATCGTTTCTTTAACTTCTTTTGTGAGTGTATTCCAGCTGCGCTTCGACATCTGATCGGGCACCAAAAACTCCTCCAGCCGGTCCAGCGGATCCTGCTGTTTTTCATTCTCTACCAACTCCTCCGGCTTATACGCCTGATTATCCTGGTAGGAATGGCCGTTAAGGCGGGGGACCGTGAGCCGTATCATTGCCGGCCCCTTTCGCTCCCTGACATAGCTAACCGCCTCCTCCATCAGCTCTGAAGCTTCTTCCGGAAGGGTACCGTCTCCGTCAAAAAGCCTGAGGTTGTTGAAGGACTGAAGGTTATTGGTGATAACCCCGCCGGGTGTCTGGTACTCGCTGGTTACCGAAATGCCGTATCCGTTGTCTTCTATATAAAAAAGAACCGGTAAATTCTGCGTGGTAGCGATTGTCAGAGCAGACCAGAAACCGTTGGTAGCTACAGAACCGTCGCCACCGAGAATCACGGATATGGCTCCCTCATATTCCTTTTCCTCAAGCACGGTTCTGCGGTATTCAATGGCCTGGGCCCATCCAATTGCGGGAGTATATTGAGATCCCACGTCCCCCGCCATGGGCAGTACTTTGGGACCCTCCGCGTCCGGTTTGTTACACACTACTCCGATGTCTCTTCCATTACTGTAGCCCCCCGACTTACCCATTGGGCCTGCCATAGCGTCCTCAGGATCCAATCCCAGTGTTAGCAGCAGTGGCCGGGATCGATAGTATGCGGAAGCAGCATCGTGTTTATGGGTCAGCAGCTTACCCAGTAAGATCTGCCCCAGTTCATGGCCTCTGGCTGAAAACTGATACAATACCTTTTTCTGTGGAACCAGTTCATTTTCTTCCTTCTCATCCATAGCACGTGAAGTCAGCATCAGCCGCGCCACGTCCTTCCAGTCGGTTTTGGAGGAAGTTTTTTTCTTCTTGACAGCTTTCGTTTTAGCCATTATCCCGTTTATTATTTGGTAACTGCAATTTCTTCGAACGAGCGTTCAAAATGGTCCATTTCATCCTCAACACCAATCGTAATGCGGATGCAATTGGGTAAGCCGAAGGCATTGATGCGGCGAAGTATGACCCCCTTCTCCAGCATGGCTTGTGTGAAGTGAATAGCCTCTTCTTCGGTCGGCAATACCATCATCACCGAATTTGAAATGGACCGAACGTACTCCACACCATGCTTATCAAAAAAGCGATAGAGTCTTTCCCGGCCTTTCCTTACCACTTCAATGCTTTTGTTCAGAAACTCGTGATCCCCGTACGCAGCCAGGGCCGCAGCCTGAGCTAGCGCAGTCGGCTCAAAGGTGAGCTTCGTCTTTAACAGGTTAGTGATGATCTCTTCTCTGGCTATGGCGTACCCAACCCTGAAACCGGCTAATCCATACGCCTTTGAAAAGGTTCTCAGCACGATCACATTGTCGTGATCATACTCCAGAGCGCGGGGATAATCAGCGACATCTTCAGCAAATTCATAATAGGCCTCATCCATGACCACCAGGATATCTTCGGGAACCTTCTCCATCATCCATTCAAACTCAGTTTTGGTGATGTAGGTACCTGTGGGATTGTTCGGATTGGCCACGTAGATCATTTTGGTGTTGTCATCAATCGCATTGACAATGGCCTTCACATCAAAACGGTAGTCACTTGTAACCGGAATTTTCTTAAGCTGCGCTCCCCGAACGCCCATCTGAACAAAAAAGCCGACAAAGGTGGCGTTGGCTGTAATTGCATTTTGCCTATTCAAAAAGAAGGTACGGCACAGCATGGAGAGAATGCTTTCCGATCCGGCCGCTACCACCACCTGCTCTTCGGAAACACCAATTCGTTCGGCAATTGCTCTGCGCAGGTTCCGCGCCAGCGGATCCGGATAATCCTGAATACTTTCCAGAGCGTGAAGCACCGCCTCATTTACCACAGGACTAAAACCCAGACGGTTTTCATTCGATGCCAGTTTGGCAATTTTTTCCGGCTGATAGGCTTCGGCAACTTCTGCAATGGTCTTACCCGCCACATAGCGGTTTAATTGCTCGATATTCTTAGGAACCAGTGGTTTATCCTGCATCAGCTTAGAGCCTAACGAAATTTGACGATTGAAAAGAAACTAAGATATTCATAAAAAAGCGCTTTTTCCATGAAGCCCGTCTTTATTGTTTAATGTTTTGTAAACCTGACTGATTCATTAAGTTTGACCAACTCAAATCACCATTATGAACACATTCATCGTTACAGGCGCCAGCCGTGGTATTGGTTTCGAGACCGCTTTGGCGCTTGCTCAGGAAGGTCATCAGGTTATAGCCACTGCGCGATCCCTCAAAAAGTTACAAAGCCTGCAGCGGGAGGGTCCGGATGGGCGGATCAGGATTGTGGAAGCGGATCTTCAATCCGCCGGGGGAATCCCGGCAATAGCGGATGCGCTTAAGGACGGGGAGACGATCTCCGGCCTCATTAATAATGCCGGACTCGTTCTCAACAAACCGTTTTTAGACACCAGTCGTGAGGAATGGATGCGTGTTTTTGACGTAAACTTCTTTTCCGTCATCGAACTGGTTAAAACTCTTCATCCTTTTATGGATACCGGATCCCATATCGTAAATATCGGTAGCATGGGGGGCTTTCAGGGAAGTGCCAAGTTCCCGGGACTGTCCGCTTATTCTTCAGCCAAGGGAGCTCTGGCGATATTATCAGAATGCTTGAGCGAAGAATTCTCGGAACACCGCATCTCAGTAAACTGCCTCTGTCTGGGAGCCGTTCAGACCGAAATGCTTGCAGAAGCTTTTCCCGGATTTGAAGCTCCTGTACAACCGCAGGGAATGGGAGCTTACATAGCGGATTTTGCCGTTAACGGACACCGGTTCTATAATGGTAAAGTTCTGCCGGTTGCTTTAAATAATCCTGAATAGTCTTTGGTAAACCCTGGTCTTTATTACTACCTTCACCGAAACCAAATCCTATATGCTATGAGAAGATTCTCCTCACTGTTGTTGATTCTGTTTCTTTCTGTTACCCCTCTCTCTCAGGTCAAAGCCCAAACCGTTGAATTGGTGGCTGGTAATGTGTTAAACGGAGCCATTCAGGGAACCCTCCTGGGCGGTGCTTCCATGGCACTAACCAACAATACGGACTTCGCCTATTTGCGGGTTGGCATAGGGCTCGGCACTTTATATGGCATCGGGGTTGCCGCTTACGATCTCTCGTACAGCGGAGGGCGTGAGATCCTGGTTTCGGGGTTGTTTAACGATGCGACCAACAGCAGCGCTATTGTTCTGCTGGACACTTTTTACGGAGCCGCTCTGGGCTCAGTGATTGTTACTTCTGTCATGCTTGTTGCCAACGAACCTATTGTCCAGGGGCTTCAGTATGGAGCGGGTATCGGGGCCTGGGTTGGCTTTGGGTTCGGTCTTTTTGATGCCTACGCCTTGTCTCAGCGGTCCAGCTCTCCATTGATTCCTTCAGCCAGCGAAACCACTTCGGCCAGCGGATTGGTGGGCATGAGTTTTGATAATGGAGCGAGCCTTGGTTTTATTAACCCCTCCCTTTCCAGAACGCTGATATCTTCTGAACAGGGACCTGAAGTCCGGATTGCCACAAAAGTGGAACTGCTGAATTTGAGAATTAATTTTTAGTAACTCTGATCCCCGGAATTGCTAAAATGTCGTTTTCTCTTCCTTTCAAGTTCAGTCTTCTACCGCTTCTACTTCTCGGTACCCCTTTTAACTTATCCGCTCAGAATTTTGTCCTTTAATTAGAAGAGGAACTTGTTGTTGGAGACAAAAAACCCGCCAGTAACAAAACGATTATACATACATAGCCCTCACAAATCTTTAGCCTTAGCCAGTTTCTTAAGGACCTCTCTCACAGTATTCATATGCCCCGAAAGCGAATGATGAAGTCCGTCGCTCAGATAATTCCATGCTTCAGGTGCTTCTTTCCCCATCCGGTGACCCATGGGATCTAATATCACCCCATCCTTACCGGCTACCAACTGACGAACCTGATTAAGATCCTCTTGCTCTATACTGAATTCATACAGCGGATTCTGATCCAGTAACTCGCTGAGTACAGGAACCGGACTTATCCATACTATCGGATTAGTTACTGTTTCACCGATGACATTTTGAATGATCTCAAAATTCTCCCAGGTTTCCGACAACGGTATCAATGTGCGGTCCGGAGCAATATTGAGGCGCTGAGCATCAAAAGTACCCAGGGCCACAAATACCCAGTCCGGTTCATGAACCAGGATATCGCGGTCCATTCTCCGGATCGCATCCGTCGAGGTGTCATATGCCACTCCGCCATTGATAAATGTAAACTCTTCGTTTTCAGTAGAAATGATCAGCAAGTGCTTCAGGATCTCGAACCATCCCTGAGCATCCTCAGAAATTGAATCTCCGAGTACGGCTATGGTTTCAGACCCATCGAACGGAAGGTCGTTTAGCAGATCGGTGATCTCGTCATCCTTCAACAGCTCCAGTGCGGCCTGACGGGCGTTTTCACTCATATTGGCCCGGAAGGCTTTCAGCTCGCTGACGCTAAGGCCCATCAGCAGGGCTTCCGCCTCTTCGCTGTCTTTACCGGGCATGAGAGGGTATCTTCTTCTCAAGTGAAAGAAGGGCAAAATATACTGCTCGATCAAACCTTTCTCTTCTTCAGTAGCTTTACTCATATCAGCTGGTCAGTTCGTTAATTAGTCGTTCTATACCTGTGGTAGCCGGTTCTTTAAAATGCTTCCATCCCTTATATGAATACAATTCGGGAGTAGCCGGATCGATGATGTATTTGGGTATACCATCCGGTGCGTAGTTTACCAGACCGGCTGCCGGATACACTACAAGAGATGTGCCCACTACTATCAGGATATCCGCCTCAGCCACTACGGCAGCAGCTTCCTGCAACATCGGCACCATTTCCCCAAACCAGACAACATGCGGCCTTAATTGAGCTCCGTCTTCAGCCGTATCGCCCAGCCTGATGGGATCGCCGCCAATATCAACGATCAGATGTTCATTGGCTACGCTTCGCGCTTTTCTCAACTCTCCGTGGAGGTGAAGTACCCTGGAGGAACCGGCTTTTTCGTGAAGGTCATCCACATTCTGAGTTACCACGGTTACATCAAAATGGGCTTCCAGTTCGGCTATTCCAAGATGAGCTTTATTTGGTTGAGCCTCAGCGGCCTGCTTTCGTCTGAGGTTGTAGAACTCCAGAACCTTCCCGGGATCACGCTGCCATGCCTCAGGTGTTGCCACCTCGGAAATGTCATAGCCTTCCCACAAGCCACCCGAATCCCTGAAGGTAGCCAATCCGCTTTCAGCGCTTATACCAGATCCGGATAAAACTACGAGGTTCTTTTTTTCAGGCATTTACCCGTTGAAGATTGAACCAGGAACTGTCGGTCTGGTAATCTTCCACCACCCTGGACTCACCTCCATACTTGAACACGCACATAATGCTGTTCACTTCATCCTGAAGAACCTTGATGGCGTTCTTGACCAACTCCCTGTTGAAGCCCTGGTCTCCCAGATTCAGTGTAAACTCCATGGAAATGATACGCCCAATGACCTTACCCAGCTCCACTACTTTACGTTGCGGCATTTGGAGGTCAAGTTCAAAGTTGAGGCTGTCTTTGAAATAACCCGAGGCTCTTTCAGTCAGGTCGTATGAACTCATGAATTCATATAGATTGGAACTCTTCATCTTTCGCATCATCTTCATGACCGACTCTGTGATCTGCTGGTACAGAATGTCATTGGATCCCTCAAAGATCTGGAAGGGACGGCTATCCACCACCGATCGTCCCGCGATATGATCCAGCCGGTAGCCCTTGGCACCGGTAAGTTGAAGCAGAGACTGTGCCGCCCGTTGCATAAAATCGGTGACAACAGATTTAATGGCATTGGCTTCCAGATCCATACGGGAAGTATTCGTATCCAGTGAAACTTTACTTCCGGTGAAATTACACATGGCCGAACAAACGGTGAAATAGGCTTGTAATTCTGAAATCCGGTTTCTTACCTGGTCATAGTTAAAAAGGCTCTGACCTCCCACAAAACGTTCCTTACAATGGCTAACGGCCTCATCCAGCATTCGCTTCAGAAATCCCATCCCCATACCCGGAAACTGAAGCCGGCTTCGGTGAAGGAGATCCAGCATCATCGTAATCCCTGTGCTTTTTGGCTGCAGCTTATGAGATTCATCAACTTTTATATTGATCTTGTTGCGGCCATAGGGAAGCATATACAGGCCCAGGTTGTTGAAGTATTCCTGCACTTCAATTCCGCCATTGCGAGTATCATGGATAAAGAAGGAGATATCTCTGCTCAGATCCCCTTTCTCATTTTCTCCCCGGGCGGTGATCAGCCAGTAATCAGCCATCCCCGTTAAACCGGCCCAGTGCTTGAGCCCCTGAATATGATAGGTATCGCCGTCCTTGGTGAATGAGGTTTGCATCCGAAGAGCATCTGAACCATAATCCGGTTCTGTGATCATCAGCCCCCCCATTTTTCCTTCATCAATGACCCGCCGGAAAATATCCGTTTTAACTTCCTCATTTCCATAATTAGCGACAGGCTGTAAAAATAAAGCGCCATTAATACCCATCATTAAGGAAAGCGGGAGTGATTCATAAGAGCTTGCCTCCAGCATCGCCAAAGCTTCAGGTGTATGCCCTCCGAATCCACCGTACTTGGATGGGATAAACGCGCTAAGTGGGGAAAGCTCTACAATCTGGTCGAGAGTATCATCTTCGATCCCCCGGGTCAGGCTTGCTTCGTGT
>OZ253957.1:250000-417500 GCA_965267385.1 Balneola sp. | reverse complement strand
TAAATATATTTCGGGGAGTACGAGCTATCTCCAAGTTTGATTGGCCTTTCACCCCTATCCACAGCTCATCCGAAGACTTTTCAACGTCAACCGGTTCGGGCCTCCATGGCGTTTTACCGCCACTTCACCCTGGCCATGGATAGATCACTTGGTTTCGCGTCTGCCCCGCTGTACTGCACGCCCGTTTCAGACTCGCTTTCGCTACGGCTCCACCCCTTAGGGGCTTAACCTCGCACAACAGGAGCAACTCGTAGGCTCATTATACAAAAGGCACGCCGTCACCCCGACACGTCGGGGCTCCGACCGCTTGTAAGCACACGGTTTCAGGTACTATTTCACTCGCCTTCTCGGCGTTCTTTTCACCTTTCCCTCACGGTACTGGTTCACTATCGGTCATGCAGATGTATTTAGCCTTAGCGGATGGTGCCGCCAGATTCACGCAGGATTTCACCGGTCCCGCGCTACTCAGGATACCCGCCTTGATTACTTCGGTACACCTACAGGGCTTTCACCTTCTGTGGCGCTGCTTTCCAGACAGCTTCGATTTAAGAAATAACCAATTACGCAGGTCCTACTACCCCGGCTCCCGTAGGAGACGGTTTGGGCTGTTTCCCGTTCGCTCGCCACTACTTGGGAAATCACTGTTGTTTTCTCTTCCTCCCCCTACTTAGATGTTTCAGTTCGGGGGGTATGCCTCCTCGAAAGGATATCCCGACAAGTCGGGATGGGTTGCCCCATTCGGAAATCCGCGGATCACAGTTCTTTTGCAACTCCCCGCAGCTTATCGCAGCTTTACACGTCCTTCTTCGCCTCTGCATGCCTAGGCATCCACCGTGTGCCCTTACTTGCTTATTTTATATGGCTTGCACCAGTCTCCCGGTACGCCCCATACTCATAGCTATTGAGCTTGTTACTTTGTGGGTTGCAGCCCTACAATAAGCTGCAACTACCCTAGGCGTTGGGCACATACCTGCTCGCGCAGATACGCACTCAACATTTTTGTTCTAATACTATGCAGTATTAGACCTTACATTGTATATACTTGTCACCATGTCAAAGAACTTCGCCGGGCGAAACGCCAGTTTACCTGGCCTCGAACGGCGAACCCGGGTTACCCCGGAATTTCGTTGGGCAGCACCGGGAATCTCTTCCTCTCATCTGCTACCCGCTCAATCTGTCAAACAATTCTCTGTGGAGCTACCCCGGTGCCCGGGGAGGCAGTCTGTACCACCTGCAGCCTTTCTGCATCCGGCCGCCACTTCACAGCTCAATCTGTCAAACAATCTCTGTGGAGCTACGGGGATTTCCCGAATACTCGGGACAGGCTTCTCATCCCCGGAAACGCCGTCGCCAACCCTTCCGCTCCAGCCTGCTTTCAATCTTTCAACTTCCTGTGGAGCTACGGGGATTCGAACCCCGGACCCCCTGCTTGCAAAGCAGGTGCTCTAGCCAGCTGAGCTATAGCCCCTTACAATTCCTGTGGGCTTGGGAGGACTTGAACCTCCGACCTCACGCTTATCAGGCGTGCGCTCTAACCACCTGAGCTACAAGCCCTCTTAACAAGGGAATGCACCTCGGCGGGCCGTGCGCCTACCTTGCCGGCCGGCAGCCTGCCGCTGCGCTGCTTACACTTAAGCATACAACAGATTGCTTGTAACGAGCCTGCCAAAGCAGGTTTGTCGCCGCCAGCCTATAAATAAGCCAGCGATCAAGCTCTCCTTGAAAGGAGGTGATCCAGCCGCACCTTCCGGTACGGCTACCTTGTTACGACTTAGCGCCAGTTACCAGGCTTACCCTAGACAGCTGCCCCCCGAAGGTTGGCACACCGGCATTAGGTACTCCTGACTTCCATCGCTTGACGGGCGGTGTGTACAAGGCCCGGGAACGTATTCACCGCGTCGTTGCTGATACGCGATTACTAGCGATTCCAACTTCATGGAGTCGAGTTGCAGACTCCAATCCGAACTGAGAATGGTTTTCGAGATTTGCTCGACCTCGCGGCCTGGCTACCCTCTGTACCATCCATTGTAGCACGTGTGCAGCCCTGGACGTAAGGGCCATGATGACTTGACGTCGTCCCCACCTTCCTCACTACTTGCGTAGGCAGTCTGGCTAGAGTCCCCACCTTTACGTGCTGGTAACTAACCACAGGGGTTGCGCTCGTTGCGGGACTTAACCCAACACCTCACGGCACGAGCTGACGACAGCCATGCAGCACCTTCCATAGCGTCCCGAAGGAACCCTCTGTTTCCAGAGGTAGCGCTGTGGATTTAGCCCAGGTAAGGTTCCTCGCGTTGCATCGAATTAAGCCACATGCTCCACCGCTTGTGCGGGCCCCCGTCAATTCCTTTGAGTTTCATCGTTGCCGACGTACTCCCCAGGTGGCATACTTAATGCGTTAACTGCAGCACTGGCCCCGAAAGACCAACACCTAGTATGCATCGTTTACAGCGTGGACTACCAGGGTATCTAATCCTGTTCGCTCCCCACGCTTTCGTGCCTCAGCGTCAGTTGTAGACCAGCAGGCCGCCTTCGCCACTGATGTTCTTCGTAATATCTATGCATTTCACCGCTACACTACGAATTCCACCTGCCTCTTCTACACTCAAGACTACCAGTATCCAGGGCCATTTTACCGTTAAGCGGCAAGATTTCACCCCAGACTTAGTAGCCCGCCTACGCACCCTTTACACCCAATGATTCCGGACAACGCTTGCACCCTCCGTATTACCGCGGCTGCTGGCACGGAGTTAGCCGGTGCTTATTCATAAGGTACCGTCACCCCAGGACGAATCCCGGGCGTTCTTCCCTTACAAAAGCCGTTTACAACCCATAGGGCCTTCATCCGGCACGCGGCGTGGCTGCGTCAGGCTTTCGCCCATTGCGCAAGATTCCTCACTGCTGCCTCCCGTAGGAGTCTGGGCCGTGTCTCAGTCCCAGTGTGGGGGATCATCCTCTCAGACCCCCTAGCTATCATCGCCTTGGTGAGCCGTTACCTCACCAACTAACTAATAGCACGCAGACCCCTCTTTAGCCGGTCGAAACCTTTAACAACTAATGGCCATGCGGCCCCGCTGCATCATGCGGTATTAGCACCCCTTTCGGAATGTTATCCCCCAGCTAAAGGCAGGTTATCTACGCGTTACTCACCCGTCCGCCAGTCTCCATCCCGACCAGGTCGGGACTTCTCCTTCGACTTGCATGTGTTAGGCCCGCCGCCAGCGTTCGTCCTGAGCCAGGATCAAACTCTCCATTGTAAATAACTATTTATATACTCTGTGAGCTCAACCCTACTTCTCCATCATTCACAAAAGAATAACTTCTTAGGCTCGCACAAACAATCTGTTTTATGCTCAATATCTTCAAAGAACTTGTTTCGGTGGTGAAAAATCACTTCCGAAACAGAAACCAAAGATAAGGGATATTTTCTTGAGATGTCAACCAGAAACCGAAATAAATTTTAAATATTTCAGCCTGATTCCGAGGATCCTCTTTGGTAAAAAATCCTCGCACAAAAAAAGAAGTGTCAAGCAAGCCTAACACTTCTTCAAAAAGTGGTGAGAAGAATTACTTCTTCTCTTCGTCAGTCTCTTCTTCAGCAGAATCGTCTGCTTCTTCAGCTGCTTCCGTTTCTGCTTCTGCTTCTGCAGTAGTTTCTTCAGCAGCCTCCTCTTCGGCAACCGCTTCTTCAGCCTTTGCTTCCGGCTGCTCTTGCTCTTCAGCCTTCTCTTCTTTCCTGGCCTCTGGCTTGCTTGCAGAAGTTGGTTTGTTAGATTTTCCTGCCCGTCGGGTTCTCTTCTTTTTAGAAGACTTGCCTTCCGGTGCAATGTCGTTGAAGTCAACCAGTTCGATAACCGCCATTTCGGCGCCGTCTCCGGATCGGAAGCCGGCCTTGATTACCCGGGTATATCCTCCAGGGCGGTCTCCCACTTTAGGGCCGATCTCATTGAACAATGTTGTCACGGCTTCCTTATTCTGGAGTGCAGAAAAGGCTTGCCTTCTGTTGTGATGAGTATCTTCCTTAGACCGTGTAATAACAGGCTCAATAAACTTACGCAGTTCTTTCGCTTTGGCAACAGTGGTTACAATTCGGTGCTCTCGGATAAGAGCCATAGCCAGTGCACGCATTGTTGCTCCGCGATGGGAAGCCGTACGGCTAAGCTTTCTACCTTTTACTCTATGGCGCATTTCTTTTTTCCTTTACTACTTAGTCTAAAAATTTGGATACATCCATTCCGAACTGAAGATTTTTCTCTTCAATCACTTCTACAAGTTCTGTCAGAGATTTCTTACCAAAGTTTCGGAATTTTAGCAGATCCTGCTCGTCTCTGGATACCAGCTCACCAATGGTGTTGATGTTCGCAGACTTGAGGCAGTTGTAAGCACGTACACTCAGGTTCAGATCTTCGATGCTGGTACGCAGCAGGTTCGCGACACGCTGCTTTTCTGCATCCACTTCTTCTTCTTCCTGGGTGAATGGCTCTTCAATTTTTTCTGTAATGAACTTCTCGATATGCTCCTTGAGGATCTTACCGGCAATGGTAAGCGCCTCTTTGGCATTAACCGAACCATCTGTCTCTACGTCCATGACCAGTTTTTCGTAGTCGGTACGTTGCCCTACCCGTACGTTCTCAACGTTGAACTTCACGGATTTGATAGGGGTAAAAATGGCATCAATAGGAATGAGGTTTACATCTTCTTCTTCAAAAGACATCTCCTCTGCAGGAACATAACCGCGGCCACGACCTACTCTCAGCTCAATTTCCAGCTCCGCATCTTCTGCAAGGTTTGCAATTACCAGATCCGGATTCAATACGTCGTAATCGGCGGTAGCATCGTCAATGTCTTTCGCAGTAAGAACACCGGCACCCTTTTTAGAGATATGGATCACCCCACTGCTTTGCTCTACCTGCTTGAAACGTACCTGCTTGAAATTAAGGATGATCTCATAGACGTCTTCCTTAACTCCCTTGATGCTGGAGTATTCATGATCCACGCCATTAATCTTAACAGCAGTGATCGCAATACCCGGAAGAGAAGACAACAGCACACGGCGGAAGGAATTACCGATAGTAACTCCAAAGCCTCTTTCAAGCGGCTGAAGTACAAAAGTGCCAAAGTTGTCGTCATCTTTAACGACATCCAGGCTGTCCGGCATTTGAATACTGTAATTACTCATAGTGATAAAATCTTTTAGAATTACTTAGAATAAAGCTCAACAATAAGCTGAACATTGATATTTTCAGGAATCTCTTCCATGGTCGGTACATAGAGCATCTTTCCTGATCTGGACTTCACATCCGTTTCCACCCATTTGTATTTATTGCGGGAAGAACCGTCCAGCGCGTCGTCCACCACTTCAAGATTTCTGGACTTGGGGCGCAAAGAAACTACATCACCCGGCTTAACCTGGTAGGAAGGAATATTCACTACCCCGCCGTTTACCACGATATGCTTGTGAGTAACCAGCTGGCGGGCCTGGCGCCGCGTTCTGGCAAATCCCATTCTGAAAACGGTATTATCCAGCCGGCTTTCCAGCAGTTGAAGGAGGATCTCACCGGTTACCCCTTCTTTGGCACTTGCCGTTTCGTACAGGTTGCGGAATTGCTTTTCCAGAAGTCCGTAGGTGTACTTCGCTTTCTGCTTTTCTTCCAGCTGAATAGCGTACTCGGACTTTCGGTTAAATCTTGAACGACCATGCTGACCGGGGCCGTATGGTTTGCGTTCAAGCGCCTTGCTTGGTCCAAAGATCGCTTCTTTGAATCGTCTGGCTTTTTTCTGTTTTGGGCCTCTGTATCTTGCCATTATTATTAAGACTTACTGATTAAACTCTTCTACGTTTAGGAGGACGGCATCCGTTGTGGGGGATTGGGGTCCGATCTTTGATCGAAGTTACATCCAGTCCCGCACCTGCGATCGCACGCACTGCCGCTTCACGTCCTGAACCGGGACCTTTCACAAAAACTTCCACTTTCCGAAGTCCCATATCGTACGCTGCTTTGGCAGCTGTTTCTGCGCTCAGCTGTGCAGCATAAGGCGTGTTCTTTCTGGATCCTTTGAATCCTTCTTTACCAGCGGAAGACCATGATAACACGTTCCCGTCCGCGTCAGTGATGGTCACGATCACATTGTTGAAAGTAGCTTTCACAAAAGCCATTCCATTCGGATCACTAACCTGCTTTTTCTTTTTACGTTTTGCTGCAGCAGCGGCTGATGCCTTAGTTTGTTTCTTAGCCATGTTTAAACTCGGTTATGAATTACTTAGTTGCTTTCTTTTTACCTGCAACAGTACGTTTTTTCCCTTTTCGGGTACGCGCATTGGTACGGGTACGCTGGCCACGAACAGGCAAGCCTTTACGATGGCGAACACCGCGATGGCTTCCGATCTCAATGAGACGACGGATGTTGCCGTTTACTTCACTCCGGAGCGCACCTTCCACTTTATATTCATCATCGAGGATCTTACGAAGCTCAACTACCTGCTCCTCATTCCAGTCCTCAACCTTGGTGTCAGGATCGATTCCCACCCGTTCTAACAGTTGGCGGGCAGTAGTACGGCCAATTCCGTAAATGTAAGTAAGGGCGATAACGCCTCTTTTTTGTTTTGGTAAATCAATTCCAGCAATACGTGCCATATTCTATATACGCTATTAGTGTATTAACCCTGACGCTGCTTATGGCGAGGGTTCTTCTTATTGATTACGTACAGACGACCCTTGCGTCGTACAATTTTGTCGTCTGAACTTCT
This sequence comes from Balneola sp., assembly GCA_965267385.1. Lineage (GTDB taxonomy): Bacteria > Bacteroidota > Rhodothermia > Balneolales > Balneolaceae > Balneola. Next base: position 410,752 of record OZ253957.1, on the reverse strand, counting down.
TTTCTTAACTGAAGATCTTGTTTTCATATCTCTGTTATTTGTATCGATATGTGATTCTACCCTTACTCAGATCGTAGGGCGACATTTCTACCGCAACCCGATCGCCGGGCAATATTTTGATGTAATACATTCTCATTTTACCTGAAACGTGAGCCAACAACTCATGTCCATTGTCCAGTTTCACACGAAACTGTGCATTGGGCAATGCTTCTAAGATTTCTCCGTCTTGCTTTATGGGCTCTTGTTTAGCCATGGTAAATTATGTTTTCCTGATTTTTCGTTAGCTCGGCAATATAATCAAAAGTACTGAGTATTTCAGCCTTTCCTTCCCGAACAACAATGTCGTGTTCAAAATGGGCTGCCATGCTTCCATCGGCTGTAACCACCGTCCAGCCATCGTCCAGTGTCTTCACTTTCCAGGAACCCATGGTGATCATCGGTTCCACGGCCAGCGTCATTCCACTTCTGAGTCGCTCACCCCGGCCCTTACGGCCGAAATTCGGAACTGAGGGATCCTCGTGTAACGATTTTCCCAGTCCGTGACCCACTAAATCTCTTACAACCCCGTACCCGTGTTTTTCATTGTGAGTTTGTATGGCATTGGCAATGTCACCGATCTTGTTTCCATGTACGGCCTGTTCAATGCCTTTGTACAACGACTCCAGGGTCACGCGGAGCAGATTGATCACTTCCTCATCGCATTCACCTACCGCAAATGTATAGGCGTGATCTCCAAAGTACCCGTCCTTTTCCACTCCGCAATCCACGGATACGATATCACCTTCCTTCAGCACCCGGTCACCGGGGATGCCGTGCACCACCTCATCATTTACCGAAATACATAAAGTCGCCGGAAATTCATTTCCTTTGAGACCGTATCCTTTAAAAGCGGGCCGGGCATTGTGCTTCAGTACGTACTCTTCGGCAACCCTGTCCAGCTTGCCGGTAGTTACTCCCGGTTCAATCAGCTTTCCTACCTCTGCAAGAGTTCTGGAGACGAGAAGCGCACTCTCGCGCATCTTGTCGATCTCATTTTCACTCTTCAGGTAGATCATTTTAAGCTCTTCGCCGGCCTTTGATTTTACCGGACTTCATGAAGCCGTCGTAATGACGCATCATGAGATGACTTTCAATTTGCTGGAGGGTGTCTAAAGCCACACCAACAATAATTAAAAGACTGGTACCTCCATAGAACAGTGCGAAGCCCGGAGTAACTCCGAGAACGGCCACTGCAATGGCTGGCAGAATCGCTACAAATGACAGGAAGATAGAACCTGGTAAGGTGATCTTGGTCAAAATGTTGTCAATGAACTCGACGGTTGCTTTACCCGGGCGAACACCAGGGATAAAACCGCCTTGCCTCTTCATCGTATCGGCCATCTCTTTCGGATTGATGGCGATCGCTGTATAGAAAAAGGTGAAAAACACACAGACAAAGAAAAATACAATGGAATAAACCAGCCCGGTGTAATCGGCTGACCAGGCGGTTAGCATTTGTACCGTTTCGTTGTCCGGAAAAAACTGTCCGATCGTGCTTGGAATAAACATGATGGACTGTGCAAAAATGATAGGCATCACACCCGCCGCGTTAACTTTCAGCGGCAGATACTGGGTAGTGCCGCCATATACTTTACGTCCCACCACGCGCTTGGCGTACTGTACAGGAATTTTTCTCACACCCTGAGTCAGCAGTACCACCGCAGCAATCACAACTACGAGTGCCGCAAGTTCGATGATTACCAGAATCGCGTTGCTCTTCGTGGTTACTTCATTATAAAAGTTGGCGGGAAGCGCCGCGATAATACCGATCATAATGATCAGTGAAATACCGTTACCAATGCCGCGCTCGGTGATTCGCTCACCCAGCCACATCACAAACACAGTACCGGCAGTCAATACGATCATACAGGTGAGGGTAAATGCCCACTCACTTACTACGATAGCCTGAGGTGCCGTTGCGATCAGGTTAATGGAGAAGGCCACCGCCTGAAGTGCAGTGATACCGACCGTACCATAACGGGTCAGCTGGGTGATCTTTCGACGCCCTTCTTCCCCTTCCCTCTGGAGTTTCTGGAAGTAAGGAACGATGGCACCGGCCAGCTGGATGATAATGGATGCTGTAATGTAAGGCATGATACCCAGAGCAAATACACCTGCTCTCGAAAACGCACCACCTACAAAAAGGTCAAAAAGACCCAGGAAACCGGATGCGGCATTACCAGCGGTTGTCAGCAGCTGGGAGGCATCCACGCCAGGTAGCGTGATGTAACTTCCCAGCCGGTAGATCATCAGAATACCGATCGTGTAGAAGATCCGGTTTTTCAGATCTTCGATTTTAAAGATGTTGCGAAAGTTTTCTACAAGACTCATCCGTGGTCAGGCCCGATATTAGTTTTCAATTAGGTTTACTTTTCCGCCGGCTTTCTCAACTTTCTCCAGTGCCGACTTGCTCGCTGCATGAACCTCTACCTCAAATTTGGTTTCGAGATCTCCCCGTCCGAGCAGCTTCACTTTCTCATTCTTGTGAGCCAGGCCGGCAGCAATCAGATCGTCACGTGTAATAGTATCTGTAAGTTTTCCCGCTTCGATAAACTCTGCTACGGTGTGAAGGTTTAGCGCACGGTATTCGGTGCGGTTCCTGTTCTTGAAACCGAACTTAGGAATACGACGCTGAAGGGGCATCTGCCCACCTTCGAACCAGGCCCTTCTTTTGTAACCTGAACGTGACTTTGCACCGTTATGTCCGCGGCCAGACTGCTCGCCATGTCCGGAACCTTCTCCGCGACCTACGCGCTTTCTGTTTTTCTTATTCGGAGCCGGAGCCTTTAAATTATGTAGATCCATGTTGAAACTCGTTTAGGTATTAACCTTCAAAAACTTTGTTTAATGAAACGCCTCTTCGCTGAGCTACTTCTACCGGGTCGGTTAACTCGCTCAACGCCTTGAATGCTGCTTTCACCATATTGTGAGGGTTTGAAGACCCCTGAGATTTGGACAGGATGTTATGAACACCCGCCACATCCAGCAGGTTTTTGACAGCACCCCCAGCTATTACACCGGTACCTTCAGAAGCAGGTCTCAATAACACTTTTCCTGCTCCGGCTTTACCCACCACCGGATGGTAGATACTCTTGGTTTTAGTCAGAGGAATACGGATCAGGTTTTTCTTGGCATTATCAAAGCCTTTCTGAATGGCATCAGATACCTCATTGGCTTTACCAAGTCCATGTCCGCACACACCGTTTCCGTCTCCAACCACAACGATTGCGTTAAAACTGAAACGACGTCCACCTTTTACCACTTTGGCTACACGATTCACGTGAACCAGTTTCTCTTCCAGATTCAGATTGGCAGCAGGTATAGATTGTTTTCTTCTTACTTTAGGCATTTGCTTAAAACCGTTCGATTAAAACTGTAAACCACCATCGCGGGCGCCTTCGGCAGCCGCTTTGACAATTCCGTGATACTTGTATCCGCTTCTGTCGAATACAACTTTATTGATTCCTTTTTCCTGAGCGAGTTTGGCAAGGTCCTCACCCGCTTTCTTCGCATTCTCTACTCCGCTTTTGGCCTTACTGGCAGCAAGCGTTACCCCAGCCATATCATCAATAAGCTGCAGGTAGGTAGAAGTATTGCTTTTGTAGACGCTCAATCTGGGACGCTCGGCCGTACCCTGAATGGTAGAGCGGATGCGTCTTCTGATCTTGTTTCTGCGTTCTGTCTTCTTTTGATTCTTGTTATTCATTGTTCAGACTTCCTTATTTAGCAGCAGATTTACCGGCTTTACGACGGATTTGCTCACCAACGTAGCGAATACCTTTTCCTTTGTAAGGCTCAGGTTTTCTGAATGATCTCAGCTTGGCAGCCACCTGACCAACCAGTTCTTTGTCCACACCGCTGATCACTACGATCGGGTTCTTGCTGGATTTGGTATCAACTTCAATGTTGATGCCCTCCGGCGGCACAAAGAAGATCGGGTGAGAGTAACCAAGGTTCAGTTCCAGCACACCGCCATTGATGGCCGCACGGAAACCTACCCCAACGATCTCCAGTTTTTTTGTATAGCCTTCTGTAACGCCCACCACCATATTATTGATCAGTGCGCGGTACAGGCCATGCAGAGCACGATTCTCTTTCAGATCGGTCGCACGTTTAACTATAACTTCGTTTTCATTTTTCTCAACAGATATATCCGGATGGATCTTTAGCGTTGAGGTACCTTTTTCACCTTTAACCGTGATCATGTTGTCAGCGCCAATGCTGAAATCAACTTTATCACTCAGAGGTACAGGTAATTTTCCAATACGAGACATAATTCAAACTCTTTTTAGTAAATGGTGCAGAGAATTTCACCGCCAACATTCAGCTTGCGGGCTTCCTTATCCGTCATTACACCTTTTGAAGTAGAAAGTATAACCACGCCCAAGCCGTTTTGTGAACGAGGAACGTTATCAGAATCCTTGTACACTCTTAATCCAGGCTTGGATACTCGTTTCATGTTACGGATCACAGGTTTTCCATACGAATCGTACTTAAGGAACATGCGGATTACGCCCTGCTTACCGTCATCAATGTTGATGAACTTCGCAATGTATCCCTTGTCCACAAGGATCTTGGCCATCGCCCGCTTCAGCTTTGAAGCAGGCACATCCACTCTGCGATGCCCGGCGGTCTGGGCATTGCGAATACGGGTTAAAAAATCTGCTATCGGATCAGTCATTATTTCCTGAATTAAATATTACCAGCTTGCTTTTCTTACGCCGGGGATCTTTCCTTCCAGGGCCAGTTCACGGAATTTGATTCGGGAAATTCCATAACGCCCTATATATCCACGGCTTCGTCCAGTGATACTACAGCGGTTGCGCACGCGAGTAGGGCTGGCGTTACGTGGCAGCTTTTGCAGTGCCTCATAGTCGCCGGCTTCTTTCAGTGCAGCACGCTTTTCGGCGTACTTCTCAACTGTTCTTTTTCTTTTTTCGTTACGTGCTATCCAAGCTTTCTTAGCCATAATAGTATCTCTTAATTTCTTCTTTTAAACGGCATTCCGAAGTGCTTAAGCAAAGCGAATGCCTCTTCGTCAGTTTCTGCTGTAGTTACAAAGGTCACGTCCATACCGTGCACCTTGTTCACTTTGTCGGTGTCAATCTCCGGGAAGATCGTGTGTTCCTTGATGCCCATAGTGTAGTTACCCCGGCCATCAAAGCTCTTATCGGGCACACCCTGAAAGTCACGTGTTCTGGGAAGCGCCAGGTTGATCAGACGATCCAGGAATTCGAACATGATGCGACCGCGCAGGGTAACCTTGCAGCCGATCGGCATGCCTTCTCTCAACTTGAAGTTAGAGATCGACTTTTTAGCCTTGGTTGTAACCGGCTTTTGTCCGGTGATCTGAGCGATGTTTTCGACTACGTTGTCCAGGATCTTTTTGTCCTGAATCGCTTCGCCGACCCCAACATTGATCACGATCTTACTAAGCTTGGGAATGGCATTCGGGTTTTCGTACCCAAACTCTTCCGTCAGCTTAGGAATAATTTCACTTTTGTATTGTGTATAAAGTCTTGCTTCAGCCATTGTTGATCACAATAAATTATTTATCCAAGATTTCGCCACTGGCCTTAGCGTAGCGTACCCAACGGCCACCGCCGTCTTCTTCAATGCGCTTGCGACCAATTCTGGATGGTTCATTGGTTGTCGGGTCAATCACCATCACATTAGAAATATGAATGGGAGCCTCACGCTTAAGCCGGCCACCCTGTGGGTTTTCCTGTGTTGGCTTGTCGTGGTGTGTCTTCATGTTGATGCCTTCCACCAAAACTCGCTCTTTGGCAGGAAGTACCATCAGTACACGGCCCGTTTTGCCTTTATCAATTCCGGCGAGAACTTTTACTTCGTCGCCTTTCTTAACATGTAATTTCTTTTGTTTGTTGAACCTGCGTGGCATTACTCTAATCCTTTTAAAGTACTTCCGGAGCCAGTGACACGATCTTCATAAAGCTCTTCTCGCGGAGCTCCCGGGCAACCGGCCCGAAAATACGTGTACCAATCGGCTCTTGGTCTTTGTTAATAACTACCGCAGCATTTTCGTCAAAGCGAATATAGCTTCCGTCGCGTCTGCGGTATTCTTTTTTTGTTCTTACCACAACGGCTTTTACAACGTCTCCTTTTTTGACGTTACCGCCTGGCAGTGCAGTCTTAACAGAGGCGGAGATCAGATCTCCAACACGTGCGTATCTGCGACGAGAGTCGCCCAGCACTTTGATACACATCAGCTTTTTTGCGCCGCTGTTGTCTGCTACTTGTAGTATGGTTTGTGTTTGTACCATCGTCTAGTTCCTAAACCTTACTTATTTAGCTTTTTCTACGATTGAGACCAGGCGCCAGGTTTTGCGCTTGGAAAGAGGGCGGGTTGACATAATGCGAACCACGTCTCCTGTTTTCGCTTCGTTGTTTTCATCATGAGCCATGTACTTGGTCGTCTTGGTGATGAACTTCCCGTAAATAGGGTGCTTCACCTGACGGTCTACAGCAACAGTGATGCTTTTATCCATCTTGTCGCTGACTACTCGTCCAGTACGTTCTCGTCGTTGTGCTCTTTCTAATTCTGCCATAGTCTTCAAATCCTAATGCTTACTCAGCACTATTTTTTTCATTGATAATGGTTTTCAAGCGGGCCACCTCTCTGCGGTGGTTCTTAATGCGGGCAGGGTTCTCAAGCTGTCCCGTTACCGCTTTTGAAAACTTTAATTTCTGGAGTGCTTCGGTTTCATCTTTCAACCGTGCATTCAATTCAGTAAGGGTCAATTCTCTTAGCTCGTGTGCTCTCATCATATCACCTTCTGTTATTTACCAGTGTAGTCTCTGCGAACTACAAACTTGGTCTTGATTGGTAGTTTATGTGCAGCACGGCGCATTGCTTCACGGGCACGTTCTTCTGAAACACCAGCGATCTCGAACAGGATACGTCCGGGCTTAACCACTGCCACCCAGTGATCCAGGGCACCTTTACCTTTACCCATTCGGGTTTCAGCAGGCTTTCTGGTCATAGGCCGGTCCGGGAAAATGCGGATAAAAGTCTGTCCGTCACGCTGAAGCGAACGGGCAATAGCAATACGGCACGCCTCGATCTGACGCGAAGTGATGAACTTGGGCTCAAGGGCCTTAAGCGCGAAATCACCGAAGTTGATCTGGTGGCCGCGGTTCGCGTTACCTTTCAGTTTGTCGCGATGTACACGGCGTCGTTTAACTCTTTTTGGCTCTAACATCGTTTTCTTAAGCTGTTTTAGTTATTAGACCTGTTTCGGCTGCGATTACGGCGACGGCTTCTGCGATCACGGTCGCCGCCTCCACCACGTCGGCCTCTGTTCGAATCGGATTCCTGTCGGGACTGCGCGCCCGGAGTCAGATCAACATCTCCGATCACTTCACCCTTGAAGATCCATACAGTTACTCCGATAGATCCGTAAATGGTATTTGAAGTTGCGTTCGCATAGTCAATGTCGGCACGGATCGTATGCAGCGGAATCTGTCCTTCTTTATACTGCTCGGTACGAGCCATTTCAGCACCACCCAGACGACCCGCGCAACGAACCTTAATTCCTTTTGCTCCCATTCTCATAGCGGAAGCAATGGCGGTTTTCATAGCGCGGCGGAAAGAAACACGAGCCTGAAGCTGCTGAGCGATGTTCTGAGCAACCAGGCTGGCGTCCAGTTCCGGGCGCTTGATCTCGCTTACATTGATCTGAACTTCTTTGTTGGTAATCTTCTTGAGCTCTTCGCGAAGCAGCTCGATCTGCTCACCGCCTTTTCCGATAATAACGCCGGGACGGCTGGTACGGAGCGTTAGAAGAATACGCTTCGGAGTTCGTTCTATGATTACATTCGACAGGCCACCATTACGCAAACGTGTGTGCAAATACTCACGCAGCTTGGTGTCTTCGAGAACGAGATTTGGCTGGTTGTCTTCTGAGTACCAATTCGACTCCCATCCTCGAATGATGCCTAATCTAAAACCTGTTGGATTTGTCTTTTGTCCCAAGGTAGTGCTCGTTTAGTTTTTTACAGTTTCTTCTTCACGCTTGGCCACTACCACTGTAATATGGCAGCTACGCTTGTTGATGCGGTGTGCGCGTCCCTGCGGTGCAGGCTGAATTCGCTTCAGGGTCACACCTTCGTTCACATAAATGGTCTTTATGTAGAGGTCTTCATCATTAAAACGCTCCTCCTGAAACTTGTCACGGAGGTTGGCAACAGCCGACTTGATCACTTTTGCAACGTCAGCAGCAGTTCCTTTTTTGGTGAACGCCAGTCTTTTCAGAGCGCGGTCAACCTGAGCTCCGCGTACCGCATCGGCAAGCAAACGCACCTTGCGGGGAGCTTTTCTTAAATGTCGTTGCACTGCGCGTGCTTCTAATGTTTGAGTATCCATTCTCTAACTACCGTTTACTTATTTAGCCTTTTTCATTGGATGACCACGAAACGTACGGGTTGGCGCAAATTCACCCAGCTTGTGCCCTACCATATTCTCAGTAATGAACACAGGGATGAACTGCTTGCCATTATGTACGGCCAGGGTAAGACCTACAAAGTCAGGAGTGATTAAAGAACTCCGAGACCAGGTCTTGATCACTTTTTTACTTCCGCTTTCTTTGGCCTCATCAATCTTCCTCTGAAGTTTGTAGTGTACAAAAGGCCCTTTTTTCAGTGAGCGTGGCATACTTTAAATTCTTATTTCTTAGCGTTTCTTCTTCTGATGATGTACTTATTAGACAGCTTCTTTCGATTGCGTGTCTTTTTACCCTTGGCCATCTGACCCCAGGGAGAACGTGGATGTCCACCTGATGCCTTACCTTCACCACCACCCATGGGGTGATCCACCGGGTTCATCGCTACACCACGTGTTTGCGGGCGGCGACCTAACCAGCGGCTACGACCGGCTTTCGCCAGGGTAGTGTTCATGTGATCAGGGTTACTGGTTGATCCTACGGTAGCCATGCAGGTACCGAGGAGCATGCGAACTTCACCAGACGGAAGTTTCACACTTACATATTTGTCTTGCTTACCCAGCAGCTGAGCTTCAGTACCGGCACTGCGGCACAGCAACCCGCCCTGACCGGGAGCCATTTCAATATTGTGAATAAAGGTACCCGGTGGCATGTGGCGCATCTGCAGGGCATTACCCATATCCGGAGCTACTTTTTCACCGGAGATAACAGTGTCTCCGACCTTAAGCCCGTTTGGAGCAATGATGTATCTTTTCTCGCCATCAGCATAAGCCAGCAGCGCGATACGAGCCGTTCTGTTCGGATCGTATTCGATGGTCTGTACTTTAGCCGGGATGTCAAATTTATTCCGTTTGAAATCGATGATACGGTAGCGACGCTTGTGGCCTCCCCCTCTGTGGCGGGAAGTCTTGCGACCGTGATGGTTACGCCCACCGGTCTGACCTTTACCCAGCGTAAGGCTTTTATATGGCCTGTTTGTGGTAATGTCATCAAATACCGGCGCGATTCTGTGTCGCGTACCTGGAGTAATTGGTTTTAATTTCTTAGTTGCCATGGGTACTCAGATCTTAAATTTCTGAAAAGAAATCTATTTCGCCTTCTTTTACGGTTATGATTGCTTTCTTCCATGTCTTGGTTCTTCCAGCCTGAAAGCCGCTTCTGGTGTACCGGCCTTTTGGTTTAGAAGGCATGATCATGGTGTTCACTTTTGCAACCTTCACGCCTGGGTAAGCAGCTTCAACTGCTTTCTTGATCTCAGGCTTGGTAGCCTTCTGAGCTACCTCAAATGCTACTTTACCAGATTCTTCCTGAATACGGCTTAGCTTCTCAGTAATAACTGGTCTTATTAAGATGCTCATGCTGCAGCCTCTTCAGTTTTGGGTTCAATACTTTCTTCCAATACTTCCACTGCACTTTCCTGCAGGATCACCACATCGGCGTGGAGGATCTGATAGGTGTTGGGCTTGTAAGCCTCCATTACCGTAACTCCAGGAATGTTGCGGGCAGATTTATAAATGTTGTGGTCCGTCCCGGCTGTAAGTAACAGAACCTTCTTTCCGGTCAGCTCAAATGCGTTCAGAATATCAGCCACTTGCGCGGTCTTGGGCTCGTCGAAGGTGAAGTCATTAACAACGGTGATCGCTTTGTCGGCAGCTTTTAGAGAAAGCGCTGACTTACGGGCCAGTTGAATAACCTTCTTGTTCATCTTGAAGCTGTAGTCGCGTGGCTGAGGGCCAAATACGGTACCCCCTTTTCTCAGCAGCGGAGACTTAATGTCGCCACGGCGTGCGTTACCTGTACCTTTTTGTCTGTACAGCTTGCGGGTACTGCCTGTTACTTCGCTACGGCCTTTGGTTTTGTGCGTACCCTGACGCTTATTGGCCAGGTGACGGCGAACATCCTCATACACAGCCGTTTCATTAGGCTCAATCGCGAAGATAGAGTCACTAAGATCCGCTTTCTTACTGGTTTTGCTACCGTCGATTTTGTAAATATCTACTTTCATGATCTTAGTTCACTGATGGTTTAGTTAGCAATTCCACGTAACCACCTTTTGGTCCCGGTACAGATCCAGTCACAAGAACAAGGTTTGATTCAGCGATGATCTTGGCAATACTCAGGTTCTTCACTTTCACACGCTCATTGCCATACTGTCCGGCCATACGCATACCTTTAAATACACGTGCAGGGTCGGAAGCTCCTCCAATAGAACCGGGAGCTCTGAGTCGGTTGTGTTGACCGTGTGTTTCGTCGCCCACACCGCTGAAGTTATGGCGCTTGATCACACCGGAGAATCCACGACCTTTGGAAGTACCCGCTACGTCGATGATATCACCAACGCTGAATACATCTTCGATCTTCAGTTCATCTCCTACATCAAGTCCTTCCGGGATGAAGTCTCTGAATTCGGCTACTACAGCTTTGGGAGTAGTGCCGGCCTTATCAAAATGCCCCTTAAGAGCTTTTGAAACATTCTTTTCTTTTTTATCAAAAGAGGAAAGCTGAACGGCATTATAGCCATCATTCTCTTCCGTTTTGATTTGGGTAATGACAGCGGCTGGTACTTCAACCACAGTCACAGGAATACTGCGACCCAATTCGTCGAAGACGCTTGTCATCCCAACTTTTTTTCCAATCAAACCACTCATTGTGTTCTTGATCCTTCTCGGTTACACTTTAATTTCTACGTCGACGCCGGAAGGTAATTCCAGCTTCATCAATGCATCTACTGTCTGAGAGCCTGTAGAAAGAATATCGATCAGACGCTTGTGAGAGCGATACTCAAACTGCTCGCGGGACTTCTTGTCCACGAACACAGACTTATTCACAGTGATGATACTTTTCCGGGTGGGCAGCGGGATAGGACCCGAAACCACCGCACCGGTAGATTTCACAGTCTGAATAATTTTTTCAGCTGATTTATCGATCAGGTTATGATCGTATGACTTTAACTTTATTCTGATTTTCTGTTGTGTTGCCACGGATCAGAACTCCTTAGTCTAAGATTTTAGTTACCACACCGGCGCCTACGGTACGTCCACCCTCGCGGATCGCAAAACGCAGGCCTTCCTCCATCGCTACCGGCTGAATCAGATCTACACTCAGCTTCACGTTGTCGCCCGGCATCACCATTTCCACTCCGCTCGGCAGCTCGCAGGAACCCGTCACATCCGTGGTACGGAAGTAGAACTGCGGACGGTAGCCCTTGAAGAACGGAGTGTGTCGCCCACCCTCGTCCTTGCTCAGCACGTACACCTCACACTCAAACTTCTTGTGCGGGGTGATCGAACCCGGCTTACACAGCACCATACCTCGCTGCAGCTCTTCCTTGTTGATACCGCGCAGCAGAATACCCGCATTGTCACCGGCCTGCCCCTCGTCCAACATACGGCGGAACATCTCAATACCGGTTACCACGCTCTTCATCGGCTCCTCGATAATTCCCACGATCTCCACCTCGTCGTTGAGCTTGAGCACGCCGCGCTCAATACGACCGGTAGCCACAGTTCCACGACCGGTGATGGAGAATACGTCCTCCACCGGCATCAGGAACGGCTTGTCCACATCGCGCTCCGGCGTCGGAATGGTCTCGTCCACGGCGTTCATCAGCTCAATGATCTTCTCTTCCCACTGAGCCTCGCCGTTCAGCGCCCCAAGGGCCGAGCCCTGGATCACCGGAATGTTATCTCCGTCAAACTCATAGCTGCTCAGCAGCTCGCGCACTTCCAGCTCTACCAGCTCCAGCAGCTCCTCGTCGTCCACCAGGTCTACCTTGTTCATGAACACCACAATCTGCGGCACCCCTACCTGACGCGCCAGCAGAATGTGCTCACGGGTCTGAGGCATCGGACCATCGGTGGCCGCCACAACCAGAATCGCCCCGTCCATCTGGGCCGCCCCGGTTACCATGTTCTTTACGTAGTCGGCGTGACCCGGACAGTCTACGTGGGCGTAGTGACGCGCTTCGGTCTCATATTCCACGTGCGCCGTGGCAATGGTGATCCCGCGCTCACGCTCCTCCGGAGCATTGTCAATCTGGTCAAAGGCTCGGGCTTCCCCTCCATAGGTCTTGGCCATCACCGTGGTGATCGCCGCCGTCAGGGTCGTCTTCCCGTGGTCTACGTGACCTATGGTTCCTACGTTTACGTGTGGCTTGGTTCGCTGAAAGGTCTCTTTTGCCATAACTCTAGTTCAATTAGTATTAATTCGTTTAAATTTGACTTTCGATGATCTCTTCGGCAATCTTGTCAGGCACTTCCGTGTACGAATCAAATACCATCGCATACACTGCGCGTCCCTGAGTGAGAGATCGAAGGTCGGTTGAGTATCCAAACATTTCAGACAGAGGCACATTCGCTTTCACAACAGAGCCCTCTTTGTTTGAATCCATGCTTTGAATGATACCACGGCGGCTGTTCAGGTCACCGATCACATCACCCATGTATTCTTCCGGAGTTGTCACCTCTACCCTCATAACAGGTTCGAGCAACTGCGGTTTTGCTTTCTTAGCTGAATTACGGAAACCAAGCTTGGCACACAGCTCAAAGCTCAGTTGATCCGAGTCAACATCGTGGTAAGAACCGTCAAAAAGACGAACGGCGACATTCTGTACCGGGTAGTTGGCCTGGATACCGTTTTCCAATGCGGCCTTGAATCCCTTTTCAACAGACGGGATAAACTCGCGGGGGATGTTACCACCAACGATCTCGTTGATGAACATGAAGCCCTCTTCACGAGAGATACGATCTTCTTTGCCTTCGTAATCAGCGAAGTGCTCCAGCGGGGCGATCTCGAACTGGATATCGGCAAATTTACCACGACCACCGGTCTGCTTCTTGTAGGTCTCGCGATGCTCCACCGACTTGGTGATGGTCTCACGGTACGATACCTGAGGAGCACCTACATTCGCTTCTACTTTGAATTCGCGCTTCAGCCGGTCAACAATGATCTCGAGGTGAAGCTCACCCATACCGGCAATGGTAGTTTGGCCGGTTTCCTCATCGGTACGCACCTGGAAGGTGGGATCTTCTTCTGCAAGTTTCTGCAGCCCGGTGGAAAGCTTCTCGCTGTCCGCCTTGGTTTTAGGCTCCACAGCCAGTTTGATTACCGGCTCAGGGAAGGTGATCTGTTCAAGGATCACCGGATTGTCCACGTCACAGAATGTATCTCCGGTGTACACTTCTTTCACACCCACAACCGCTACAATATCTCCGGCCTGGGCAAATTCCAGATCCTTCTTTTCGTTGGCGTGCATTTCCAGAAGGCGACCTACACGCTCTTTGTTACCGGTTGAGGCATTGAGAATATAGGATCCTTTTTCAAGACGGCCGGAATAGACCCGGGCGAACGTAAGTTTACCCACATAAGGATCGGTCATGATCTTAAATGCAAGCGCGGAGAAAGGACCATTCGGATCCGCTTCCCGTGTTACTTCTTCTTCAGTCTTTGGATCAATTCCTTTAACGGCAGGCACATCAAGCGGGCTTGGCATGAACGAGATCACGCGATCAAGCATCGCCTGCACCCCTTTGTTCTTCAGCGCGGTACCGCACATTACCGGAGTAATGTCTTTGGCGATCGTTGCCTTACGGATGGCAGCAAGGATCTCATCCTCTGTGATCTCCTCTTCCATCAGGTATTTTTCCATCAGGGTTTCATCGTGGTCAGCAATAGCTTCCAGCATCTGAACACGGTACTCAGCAGCTTTATCTGCGAGCTCTTCGGGAATATCAATTTCGTCATACTTGGCACCGAGGGAAGCATCGTCCCACACAATACCGCGCATATTAATAAGGTCAACCACACCCTTGAAATTCTCTTCCATCCCAATAGGAATCTGGATAGGGATAGGGTTGGCATTTAGTTTCTCATCAAGCTCAGTAACCACATTGTAGAAGTCGGCACCGGTACGGTCCATCTTGTTCACGAAAGCCATACACGGCACGTGATACTTGTTAGCCTGTCTCCAAACGGTTTCGGATTGAGGCTGAACAGCACCTACGGAACAGAGTACGAATACGGCGCCATCCAGTACACGAAGTGATCGCTCTACCTCAACGGTAAAGTCAACGTGACCGGGAGTGTCAATGATGTTAATACGGTGATCTTTCCAGATACAATGCGTAGCAGCAGAAGTAATGGTAATACCTCGCTCCTGCTCCTGCTCCATCCAGTCCATCGTGGCTGCGCCATCATGCACCTCACCAATTCGGTGACTGCGACCGGTATAGAAAAGGATTCGCTCAGTAACAGTGGTCTTACCGGCATCAATATGAGCCATAATACCAATGTTACGGGTACGCCGCATCTTGTCGAGTACCTTGGGATCCATTTTTGTTGTTACGTCTGACATATCTTCGATGAATACTTTTTAGAATCTAAAGTGAGCAAATGCTTTGTTGGCTTCAGCCATGCGGTGCACTTCGTCTTTCTTACGAACCGCACCACCATCGTTATTGGAAGCATCAATCAGTTCTCTGGAAAGTCGCAACGACATGGACTTATCGTTTCGGGAGCGGGCAGCCTTGATCAGCCACCTCATCCCAAGCGCAGTGCCTCGTTCCTGACGAACTTCCATGGGCACCTGATAAGTAGCTCCACCCACACGGCGTGATTTAACTTCAATAACCGGGGTGGCATTTTGCAATGCGGTCTTGAATACGCTGAGTCCGGTCTCTCCGGTCTTCTCTTCAATAATTTCAAATGCCTGATATACAATCTTGCGAGCAACATTCTTCTTGCCGTCTCTCATCAGGTTGTTGACAAAACGAGTGATCAGCTTATCCTCAAATATCGGATCTGGTTGGACGTCTCGTTTTTCTGCTTTTCTTCTACGCATGCTCGATTAATCTGAATTTCTTGTTTATTTAGGTCGTTTAGTACCGTACAAGCTTCGGCTCTGAGTACGGCCGTCAACTCCGGCAGTATCAAGAGTACCACGAATAATGTGGTAGCGAACACCAGGCAAATCCTTTACACGTCCGCCGCGAATTAAAACAATACTGTGCTCTTGCAGGTTATGGCCTTCTCCGGGAATGTAGGCGGTCACCTCAATTCCGTTCGTCAGGCGAACACGAGCTACTTTACGCAAAGCCGAGTTTGGCTTCTTTGGAGTGGTAGTGTAAACACGGGTACAAACACCACGCTTCTGCGGACAGTTTTGAAGTGCAGGAGCAGTTGTTTTACTAACCTTGCTTTTTCTACCTTTTCGAATTAGTTGTTGTATGGTTGGCACTGTTCAAATTGTTTGGTTATTGCCATCAAATCGAGAGCTTGCAAATATAGGGAAGATTCAGATATTTCTACAACAATATTCTGAACTTTTATCCCTGAATTCCGGATTGAGCTGCATTTCCATCGGTTATGAACAGAAAACGCGCGGAATGTGCATAATTAATTTATTAACCGATATAGAACTTTATATCAATTGAGTATTACTTCATTACCCGGATTAAGCACCAAAAGGCTCCATGCATTAGCTACGGAGGATATTCGGACGGAAACCGACTTGCTGAACTTTTTTCCCCGCCGTTACCTGGACCGGAGCAATGTTCAGAAAATTGGTTTCCTGCAAGGCTCCGGAGAGGAGATCACGGTAATGGGAAAAGTGGTAAAACTGGAGGAAGTCGGCTTTAAAAAAAGCCGCAGGCTTGAGGTTACCATCCGGGACGAAACCGGCATGCTGAAGGGAGTCTGGTTCAGGGGTGCCGCTTACTTCAAACGCATCTTTAAAGAAGGAGAACTGGTGGCCTTTTTCGGGCAGGCCAAACGCTACGGCAAGTCCGTCACTATTGCCCACCCCGAAGTGGACAAGATCTCGGATGAAGCCGACCTGGAATCGTTCTCCCGCATCGTCCCTGTTTATCCGGGAAACAAGGAGTTCAGTAAAACGCGGCTGACCAGTAAGCTGATCGGAAGCTGGATCGAGACTCTGCTGAGCAAAAAAGAGATCGAAGAGTTTTTACCGGAGTGGCTGTTAAAGGAAATGAACTTCCCTCCACGTGCCGAAGCCTATCGCATGATCCATTTTCCGGAAAATCACAACGAGCGAAAACGCGCGCTGGAGCGGTTCAAGTTTGAAGAGCTTTTTCTTTTCGAACTGAGTATGGAGAAGATCCATCACACGGTGGAGGAACGGAAGTCGGGACACCTCTTCACCAGGGCTGGCAACTATACCTCCCGGTATTTCAACGAGCTTCTTCCTTTTGAACTTACGGATGGGCAAAGGTCCGCACTTTCTGATATCAAGAAAGATGTACGCTCGGGCCGGCAGATGAACCGGCTGATCCAGGGAGATGTGGGTGCCGGCAAAACCATTGTGGCTATTGGCGCAATGCTTATGGCGCTTGATAATGGCTTTCAAGCGGCCTTTCTGGCTCCTACCGAGATCCTGGCTGAGCAGCACTACCGCACTCTGGCTGAGCACCTTAAGGGGCTGGATATCAATATCCGTTTACTGGTAGGCGGTCAGAAATCAAAGCTCAGGATGGATGTGCTCACGGATATTGAAGGTGGTGGCTGTCAGGTCGTGGTAGGTACCCATGCCATCATCCAGGAAGAGGTGAAGTTTTACAACTTGGGGCTGGCCGTGATCGATGAGCAGCATCGTTTTGGGGTAAAGCAACGAGCCGAGCTCCTCAACAAGGGATCACATCCCCATATCCTGGTTATGAGCGCTACTCCCATCCCCCGTTCTTTAGCCATGACAGTGTATGCAGACCTGGACATCTCCGTTATCAAAGGCCTTCCGGCCGGCCGTAAACCCATCAAAACCGCGATACGGGGTAACAAGAAGAGAGAAGATGTTTACCGTTTTCTGGAATCCGAGATTGCCAATGGCGGTCAGGCCTACGTGATCTACCCGTTAGTGGAAGAATCCGAGGCACTGGACCTTAAAGACGCCACGGCGGGCTTTGAAAAGCTGAAGAAACGATTCCCTGACATTGAGATTGGCTTACTGCACGGGCGCATGAAATCGAACGAGAAAGATGAGGTTATGAAAGCCTTTATTAAAAATGAGATTCAGGTGCTAGTGTCAACCACGGTCATCGAAGTCGGAGTGGATGTACCCAACGCATCCGTCATGATTATTGAGCACGCCGAACGTTTTGGATTGTCCCAGCTGCACCAGCTGCGGGGGCGCATTGGAAGAGGCAAACGTCAAAGCTACTGCATTCTGATACCAGATGTGAAGGTGAGCAAAGCCGGAGTGTTTCGTCTCAAAACCATGGAAGAAACCAATGATGGATTCCGAATTGCGGAAGCTGATCTCAAGCTTCGGGGTCCGGGTGACTTCCTGGGCACTAAACAAAGCGGGCTTCCGGATTTTAAGGTAGCCGACATTGTGGAAGATCAGTTTATCCTGGCCCAGGCCAAAGCAAAGGCACGGGAGCTCATCCTCAGAGATGCGGAGCTGAAATTACCTGAGCATCAACCCCTCAAAAAAGAGTTCGATCCTTATTTCAAGGAAAAGGCCGAGTTTTATGGGATGGGGTAGAAGGCTATCGAACAACAGATCGTTCTTGGGGAGTTTTTTTACGTTTTAATTTTTGAAGGTGAGCATCCAAATTCTTTCTTAAAGCTGGTCGAAAAATAATTTGCATCGGGATAACCTACCGCATAAGCTGCCTCCTGCACAGTAAAGCCCCGGTCTGTCAGAAGTACTTTGGCCTCCGAAAGCCGCATGCTTTTAATAAATTCGTTGAGGGAGACGTCGCTCACCTTTTTCCACTCGTTATAAAGTTTGGTACGGCTCATGAATAGTGCTTCGGCCAACATGCTGACGCTGAGCGAGGGGTTGCCAAGCTGCCTGTACACAATTTCCCTGACCTGGGCTACTAACATGGGCTCTTCACGAAGGGGAGTTTCCGAATCACGATTCCTGAGTATCCTTTCCCGGCGTAGCACCGCAGCAATCTGTGCAAGCAGCATCTTGCTGTGTATAGGTTTGGTTAGATAGACATCAGCACCGGTCGAAAGCCCGGCTTCCATATCAAGATCCTGGTCTTTGGCCGATAAGAAAATCACCGGCAGGCATTTATATTCCTGGCGGGCCCTCAGGGTGTTGACAAACTCCAGGCCGTCCATTTCCGGCATCATCACATCCGATATAATCAGGTCCGCATGCACTTCCCCGAGGAGCTTAAGTGCCTCTTTGCCGTTGGCCGCTATCGAAACGTGGTAGTTTTCAGACAATACCAACCTAAGGTACTCCCGGAAGTCCTGATTGTCTTCCACTAAAAGTATTCGTGCGCTGTCGGGTGATCTTCCTGCCTCTGACCCATTTATTGTATCTGCCAAAATTAGGGGCTCTGGTCCTTTTCCCACTTCAGGCGGTACCAGCGGATCATGAAGCACCCTATGCTCGCTGCCAAAGTGCCTGTGCCCTTTTTTAAGAATAACGGTAAATGCTGCGCCCCGACCTGGTTCAGAGTTCAAAATGACACTCCCCCCCATATGTTCCACCAGGCCTTTCACCAAAAACAAACCGATCCCTGTACCTTCCGCCCTCTGCTGTTTGTTTGTCTGATAAAGATATTCGAAAACCTTCTCCTGCTCCTCCTGGTCAATTCCTACTCCTTCGTCGCGAACGGTTACCGATACCCTGTCACCCAAGTCTTTGATCTCTACCCAGATTGTACCTCCCTGAGGGGAATACTTTATAGCATTGCTAAGCAAATTAAAAATGATACGCTCCCAGGCCTGATGATCTATATAGATGGACTCGTTAATCTTGTCAGCAGAAAAGTTGATGGATAGTGACTGCTGTTCTAACCGTGAATGAAACTGACCGGCTACTTGACGGGTAAGTCCGGCAATGTCAGCAGGCTGTAGTGTGAGGCTTACGGCATTTGCGTTAAGTTTAGAAACTTCTAAAATCTGGCCAATCAGCCGCTGAAGCCTCTGGCTGTTACGCTGCATCATTTTGATGCGGCCAGTTAATTTCTCTTTGGAAAGCCTCTCCGGGTTATCCGCTATATCATCCAGAGGACCGGCAATCAGCGAAAGTGGTGTTTTAAGCTCGTGTGTAATGCCGGTAAAAAACCTCGATTTTTGTTCAGCGGCCTTTTTTAGTTCTTCTGTTTGCTCATCCACCCTTTTTTTCAGGCTTCTCTCCCTTTCTTCCAAACTTTTCACGCGGTATTTGTAGCCTGCATAAACCAAGCCTGAAAGTATTGCCAGCAGCATCAGATAAAAACCCAGAGTTTCATGAAAGTAATACGGAACGATAATCATAAGTGACGCCTGTCTTGGAGCTTCCCCGTTGCGCTGGCTCTCTACATAGAATGTGTGTTTACCGGGAGGAAGGTTTGTTAGTACCGCTTCTCTGGCCTCGTTCCCGGGCTGCCAGTTGGTATGCACTCCTTCCAGTTTATACCTGAATCTAACCTGGTCGGGATGTGCAAAATTTGGAGCAGTAAAGCCAACACGAAGATTACGATTGAATGCCGGGATGGTCACGTGCGGCCGTTCCGTATCAAACAATGTGCTATCACCAAAAGCAATATACTCGATGACTGGTTCAGGAGTAGCCAGTTTTACTTCGGGAACAAACTCTGCCGGGTCAATAATGGTAATACCTTTTTGGTTGGGGAACCACAACATGGAGTCGGCCGATAAGAAACCCGCCGTTTGCACACCCCCATTGGCCTCACGGTTTACCATCCCATCTTGTTCATCGAATGATAGCATCTCCAAAACCAGTTGATCACCATCCGCGTACGCGTTCAGCCCTTTTTTTGGAATTCGCATGATCCCCGAGTTAGAACTGATCCACAGGTTTTCGAACGGGTCCTCGATGATGCGGTGCAGGGAATTACTGATTAATCCGTCACGAGTGGTTATATAGCTGATTGAAATCAGGTGGTAATCATCATCAAAAACAAGGCGGTTAAGACCCATATTCTCACTGGCAATCCAAAGTGTATCCCTGGCCTGAACGAACACATCTCGTAGAAAATTACTGTTCAAGGCTCCATTTGACGTTGAAAAGGAGGTCAGCTTATCTCCCATGAGTCGGGTTAACCCATTGCCGTTCGTTCCCAGATAAAGAGTCCCGTCTTCTGCTTCGCGGATCACTCTCACTTTTTCTAAGGTCTGCGGCTCGCGTTCATCAAACAAACGAACCTTTCCGTTCTTCAATACCACCAATGATTGAGTGGTGCCGATCAAAAGTTCATCCCCTATCCGGTGCATGGCCTCAACGGTAGCATGAGAATCCTTAAAAAGCCGATCGAAGCTGACGGCCTGTCTCCATGAGCCATTTTCTAATTTTGTTAAACTGTTTATTTCAAATAAACCAGCATAGACTGATCCATCCTTATCTTCATATAAAAAACGGGTAATATCACCCGAAATATCACTGTTATCGCGGTTCCAATTGGTTACTTTATTCCGCCCAATTCGATAGATTCCATTTCCAAAACTACCTGCCCATACTGAACCATCCTGCGTTTGTATGACAGGATAAATGTTATTCAGGCCTGGTATTTCCCGATCTGTTATATTGATAAAAGAACTTTTCCGTATTTGATATACTCCGTCAGCGTAGGTAGAAACCCATAGAGAACCTTCATTATCAACCAACGCGGCCTTAAGGCCGGTTTGCCGCACTATAACCTTCCCATCTATGAGGATTTCATCATCTCCAATCCAAATTTCTTCTCCATATTTACCTTCATAGACCAGATTGGTGCGAAGCCTGTCAGATGATACAGGGATCGGCAATTTCTCGGGCTTAAGAGAAGCCCCTTTAAGCCTGTAGAAACCATTGCTTGCCGCCAGTACATATTCCTGGGGCCCCTTTTCTACAATGTTCCATACTTTAATTTCTTTCGTATCACCGGTAAAGCTGAAGTCGATGGAGTTTGATTTACTGTCAAAACGGAAGGCCCCTCCTTCACCAACCAACCAGATGTAGCCCTCTTTAAATTGTTGTACCTGCATTACCCCAGTAGAGCTGACAGGAAAGTCACCCGATGACAGAAGAACCTGGGCGCTACCGTCTTGATACATCACTAATCCATATTTGTTGACGGCCAGCAATTCTCCCCGGTTTCCCGCGCCGAGCGCCCAGGTACGTATGGTTAGTAGAGAGTCGCGTACAGGTACAAAACGGTCCATATTCTCGTCATAGCGGGCTACCCCGTTGGTGGTAGAAACCCAAACGGTTTTGCCGGGGTCTTCCAAAATACGGATGGCAGATCCCGGAAGAGACGACACCGGATAGGTGGTAAAAAAGCGACCGCTTTTTCTGGTCAGTGACCCCCCACTGTTGATGGTCCAGATACCGGTTTGGGTATTTACCATACCAGAAAACCGGTTGGTTTGAACTCCGGGTGTATTAGCTGTATTAATGATTCGAAAACGATATCCATCAAACTGGGCCAGCCCGTCTAATGTGGAAAAATACAGATAGCCGTCTTCATCCTGCACGATATCATTTACCGAATTCACCGGCAGCCCGTCGTTGACAGTGAACTGGCGAATAATATACTCTCGCTTCTCTGTCTCCGTAAGAGGATAGTGGCTCTGCAGAAGAAGGGACGGTATCAGAAGTAAAATGGTGAGCATACACCCGGTTAGCTAAAGGGAAAAGGTGTTCCTGAACGATTTTAAAGAAATCCCGGACGTTTTCAAAGTTGGTGCCTCATATACTTAATAGACAGCATTATGCACGCTAAACCCGATAAGGCAGGTACACTGCTTAATCGGAGAGCGGAAAACCATTGAGAAAACCCTGAACATGCACGTTGAACCCATGAACAGCAAACCACACCCATCCACCCGAGTTATTCTTCTTCCAGCGGCGCCCGACCGCAAAACCCGCAGCCTGTTTCGGTGGATCGCCCGCGTGACCGGCAACGACGCTGTCTGGATGGAGGGCCTTGACGGCCATGGCCTACCCCTCTGGGCGCTGGCCAAACGCATAACCCGCAACCTGTGGTACATCTTCAGCCGCCGGATTAAACCGGCCCTGGCCGGAGCTGCCCTTGGGAGTGCCCTGCTGCTGCCGGCCGGACCGCTTCACGCCCAAACCGGGAGCAACCTGTCGGAACTGCGGGGAGTAAATGGCATTTCATTAAACGGAATAACTTCATCAGACAGGAGTGGATTTGCCGTGGCTACAGGTGATATTAACGGCGATGGTATTGCAGACGTAATTATTGGTGCAAAATATGCTGACCCCAATGGCCTCAACTCAGCGGGTGAAACCTATGTGGTATTTGGGAATTCCAGTGCTTTCGATTCTTCCCTAGAACTTTCATCGCTTAACGGAAGCAGCGGTTTTGTGATAAACGGCATTAGTGGAAGTGACGGTAGTGGCGGGGCTGTAGCTGCTGGAGACATCAATGGTGACGGAATCGATGATGTGATTATCGGGGCAGCTCTTGCTGATCCAGCATCAAATGCTGAGGCGGGAGAAACGTATGTAGTGTTTGGAAAAACCAGCGCCTTCAGTTCCTCCATAAACCTGTCTTCGCTGAATGGAAGTACCGGGTTTGTCATAAACGGTATTGATTCAGCCGATCAGAGCGGGACGGCGGTGGCCAGCGGAGACATTAATGGCGACGGAATCGATGACGTGATTATCGGGGCTCCCCGCAGTGATCCCAATAGCACAAATGATGCCGGTGAAACCTATGTGGTGTTTGGCAAAACCAGCGCCTTCGGCACCTCTATAAACCTATCATCCTTGAATGGTAGTACCGGTTTTGTACTAAATGGTATTACTGCATCTGACGAGAGTGGAAGAGCCGTGGCCAGCGGAGACATCAATGGCGACGGAATCGATGATGTGATTATCGGAGCAAAATACGCTGATCCCAATAGTAACAGCTCTGCAGGGGAGACTTATGTGATGTTTGGCAAAACCAGCGCCTTCGGCTCCTCTATAAACCTATCATCCTTGAATGGTAGTACCGGGTTTGTCATAAACGGTATTGACACTGGTGACATTAGTGGGGATGCGGTGGCCAGCGGAGACATCAATGGCGACGGAATCGATGACGTGATTATCGGGGCACCTCAAGCTGACCCCCATAGCGACTTTTCTGCTGGTGAAACCTATGTGGTATTCGGCAAAACCAGTTTCTTTGCTTCATTTATAAATCTTTCATCGATGAACGGAAGTAACGGTTTTGTCATCACAGGTATAGACACAGCTGACGAGAGCGGGCGGGCAGTTGCAGCAGGAGATATCAACGGCGACGGGGTTGATGATGTCATCATCGGAGCACGTTTTGCTGATCCCAATAGCATAAATGATGCCGGTGAAACCTATGTGGTGTTCGGAAGGGTCGGTGTCTTCAGCTCACCCACGGGGCTGTCAAACTTAGACGGTAGTGACGGTTTTGTCCTCAACGGAATTAACGCAAACGATCAGAGTGGCAGGGCTGTAGCAAGCGGAGATTTCAACGACGACGGGGTTGATGATCTAATTAGTGGTGCAATCTCTGGAGATCCTGGTGGGAGAACGGATGCCGGTGAAACCTATGTGTTCTTTAACAAAGCTACCGTAAATATCACCGGCGACGAAGGCTTCCGCATGTGGCTGCCTCCGGTGGAAGGCACGGTGTTTGACAACTACCTCGACCCGCTGTGGACCCAGGGCTTCCCTAATTCGGATGACCCCAGCTTCGCCCAGCCCAACGTATGGACCTGGGATTCTGCCGCCCAGAACTGGGTGGTTCTGTTTAACCAGCAGACCTCGATTGTACGCTTTGGCCGCGGGATGCTGGTATATGTATTCTCCGACGATAATGCTACCGGTCCGGGTGATGCAGGATTCCCCAAACGCCTGGGCGTGCTTCAGTATGGCGGAGAGGGTACGCTCAATACCGGCTCAGTTTCCCCTCAGTTGGATAATCTGGCGGATGGGGCCTTCTTTTTGACCGGCAACCCATTCCCTTTTACCATCGACTGGGATTCGGGAAGCATCACCAAAACCAACCTCTCCAATACCATCTACGTCTGGAGCGATGCCGCCGGGGCCTGGCAAAGCTGGAACGGTACCACCGGCAACATCACCGACGGGCTCATCCATCCTTACCAGGGGTTCTTTGTGGAGGGAAGCGGCGGCAATGGCAATCTGAGTATCGATAACGAAGCCATTGCTTCTGGATCGCCCACCTTTTTTAAAGAGCAAACGGGCACGCCGAAGATTCTGAAGCTCACCGCCCAAGTGGGAGGGCGGGCTTCCGAAGCCTGGCTGAGTTTTCAGGATGGGGGTGAGTTGGCCCGCGACCGCTACGACGGGCTGGCTCTGACGCCTATGGACGCCGACTGGCTGCAACTGAGTACCACAGCCGATGGAGGGTACCAGCTGCAAATCAACGCACTGCCTGCCGATCAGGAAACTGAACTGGTTGTGCCTCTGGTGCTGGCCGGTACCATCGAGGAAGCCGTAGCTTCGGTTTCTTTTGAAGGGCTGGAAGACTTCGAGGGCTGGGAAATCACCGTCGTCGACAATCAAAGCGGACAACAATACCCGGTTGAGCAAAACTCTTCGGTTGAGTTGGAAATTGAGGAGATTAAAACCAAAGATCCCGGGAGGCTCACTCCACCTTCTCCCATTCCGGTGAAGGCGAAAACTACGAATACTCGTTACCTGCTGCGCATTATACCGGCGACGGCTGTAAGTAATGAACGCCCTCCGGAGATACCATCGGTTGCAGAACTCGCCCAAAATTATCCGAATCCCTTTAATCCCGTAACCAGTATTCAATTCGCTATGCCGGATCCGGGGATGGTCACGCTGGAAGTCTTCGACCTGTTAGGAAGAAAAGTAGCCACACTCGTGGACGAATACCGCCCTGCCGGAAGCTACACCATAAACTTTGATGCCGGGAATCTTGCAAGTGGCGTGTATACCTACCGACTCGTGACAGGCAACACCATCATCTCAAAAAAATTAACGCTTGTAAAATAAACACAAAGCCATGAAAGCACTTTTCATACTTTTCATAGCATGTACGGTTATCCTGATAGTTAGCTCTTCAGCTCTTGGCCAGCCAAGTTTACCCTCTCCTCCCAGCCAGGCTCCCATTGACGGTGGATTGGGGCTGCTGGCTGCCGCGGGAGGGGCGTATGCCTATAAAAAGCTGCGAGATCGAAATAATAGCGAAGAATAACTATCATTCTGCATGAGCAGCAATGCAGGCATTACCTTTGATAAGGCGTTAGAGCATCATAAAAAAGGTGAACTGAGCCCGGCAGAAACTTTGTACAAGCAACTGTTGGCACAAGAGCCCAACCATACTGACGCGTTGGTGAACCTTGCAACCATTGTGTATAACCACGACCCCCAGCAGTGCTTTAAATTACTGCGCAAAGCAAGACAGCTGGCTCCCGATTCTCCCTTCGTCCACTTCAACCTGGGCAACCTGTTCCAGCGTCACGGCTTCCGTGATAAAGCAATAAAAGAATTCCGCGAAGTAATCCGTTTACAACCCGAAAATTCCGAGGCGTACTTCCGGTTGGGGGTTCTTCTTTCAGAAACCGGCAAGCCTGAGGATGCCCTTTTCTGCTATCAAAAAGCTTTTAGGCAAAAACCGGACGATGCCCGCATTCTTAATAACCTTACCGAAGTTCTGAACAGGCTGAACCGTTTTGATGAAGCTAAGCAAATGGCGCAAGAAGCTCTTACAGTGCATCCCGATCTGGTTGAAGCGTATGGCAATCTCGGTAATGTTTTTAAAGAACAAGGCAATTATAAAAAAGCTGCTGAACACTTTAAAAAGGCTCTTGAGCTACGCCCTGATGACGCAAGAATACAGTACCATCTGGGAGCAACTCTCCTCTTCAGTAACCGCCACAAAGAAGCTTCTGAGTACTTACAAAAAGCGATTGATTCGGATCCGTATTTTCACCAGGCTCATTCAAGCCTGGTATATGCGCTTAATTATCTGGAAGAACCCTCCCGCGAAGATATTTTTGAAGCTCATAAACAGTGGGGAGCTCAACACGGCACCGGGGCCAAGGATACTGATTGGGACTGGATAAAACGAGATCCCCTTAAAAAGCTGAAGGTGGGATTTGTATCCCCTGATTTTCGGGCTCATGTGGTTGCCTTATTTACGCAACAACTATTCCAACACTATGATAAAGAACAATTCGCGTTCTTTGGATATGCCGAGGTAGAACGGCCCGATACATATACTTCTAAATTCATGGGCCTTTCAGATGCATGGAGATCAATCATCGGCATTAATGATGAGGAAGTCTATCAGATCATCCAAAATGATCAAATTGATATTTTAATCGACCTTGCCGGACACAGTGCCGGGAATCGGCTTAAAGTATTTGCCATGAAACCCGCCCCTATCCAAATCTCCTGGCTGGGTTACATCAACACTACCGGCTTGCAGGAAATGGATTACCGCTTTACTGATGTTTGGGTAAACCCTCCGGAGACTCAGGCGTTTTATACTGAAGAATTGGTTTACCTGCCTAACAGTTTTACTTGTTACGAGCCGGTTAGCCCATGTCCCGCCGTTTCTGAAACTCCCGCTTTAGAGAACGGATATGTTACCTTTGGATGCTTCAACAATACCAATAAACTCTCCGCGGGTGTGATTAAAGCCTGGTCCAACATATTGCACCGTGTACCCGGTTCAAAACTCCTGTTGAAATCCTCTCATCTGGCGGATGATGGAACTGTAGAACGCTTTAAAAACCAGTTCAAGGTTCATGGAATACCTTCGGATCGCCTGATTTTTGAAGGACCAAGTGAAATCTATGATTACCTGGCATCCTATTCAAAAATTGACATCGCTCTAGACCCTTTTCCACATAATGGTGGAACTACCTCGCATGACGCCCTTTGGATGGGAGTGCCTCTGGTTACCTTACAAGGAGATCGTTATGTTGGCCGGTTCGGAGTGAGTATTTTGAATAATCTGGGGCATCCGGAATGGATAGGATCATCCAAAAAGCACTATACAGAAATTGCAGTCCATTTAACAAAAAACGTGGAGCATTTAAATCAAATACGACAGAATCTTCGGCAGGAAATGGCCTCTTCTCCTCTTTGTGATGGGCCTGCTTTTTCCCAACATTTCGGAGAAGCACTTCGGAAAGTCTGGAAAAAGTTTTGCGGAACAGCATCGGCTTTACATTGACAGCCTGTAATCTTGTGCCGTTTTACCTTCCCATAAGCCAGTAACCGTAAGATAAATCCCTAATGAATCATTTCGAAAACCAATCAAACGTCCAGCTCGAAATTACGGGGTCGCGCCAGCTAACCGCCTGGATGGCAGAGCAACAGGTCAGTCTGGGTTTTTCCACCTATCAAACCGGTAAAATGTTTTTGATTGGCCTGCAGCCAGACGGACGTTTGTCTATTTTTGAACGTACATTTAACAGGGCTATGGGCATGTGGGCTTCCGAACAGACGATTTGGCTAAGTTCATTGTACCAGCTATGGAGATTTGAAAATGTCGTCCCTAAGGGACAACGCCATCAGGGCTACGATAAAATGTATGTACCCACGGTAGGTTACAACACGGCTGATATTGACATTCATGATGTAGCCGTTGATAAAGAAGGAGAGGTAATTTTCGTGAGCACTCTTTTCGGATGTTTGGCAAAGCCAAGTCCGGTTTACAGTTTTGTGCCTGTTTGGAAGCCTCCATTCCTGACAAAGCTGGCTGCTGAAGACCGGTGCCACCTGAACGGACTCGCCATGAAAGAAGGGAAGCCTAAGTTCGTGAGCATGGTGGGTAAGTCGGATGTGGCAGACGGTTGGAGAGATCATCGTAAGAACGGGGGGATCATCATGGATGTACAAACCAACGAAATAGTGGCAGAAGGCTTGAGTATGCCCCATTCCCCCCGATGGCATAACGAAACGCTGTACGTGTTAAATTCAGGCACGGGAGAATTTGGAAACATTGACTTTCAGTCTGGCACCTTTAAGCCCATCACTTTTTGCCCGGGTTACTTGCGCGGAATGGCCTTTCACGGGAAGTTTGCAATCCTTGGTACTTCAAAGAGCCGAGAGAATAAAACATTTTCCGGCCTCGGCTTGGATGAACGCCTTCAGCAAAAAGGGACTGAACCCAAATGTATGCTGCATGTGATTGATCTTACCACTGGTGACATTGTACACTGGATTAAAATCGAAGGAATAGTTCAGGAACTCTATGATGTGGTTGCGATTCCCGGGGTAATACGCCCAATGGCAATTGGTTTCAAAACAGACGAAATCCGACGGGTTATAAACTTACCGGATACGGAATAAAGTCCCGTTCATCCTGGCCCGGGCCAAAGAGAAAGCCCGTGAACTTATTATAAAAGATGCCGAACTGTCCTTACCTGAACATCAATCCCTCAAAAAGGAATTCGAGCCCTACTTCAAAGAAAAGGCTGAGTTTTATGGGATGGGGTAGCCCGGCCTTCCTTTCTTCCGATTTATTAGTATAATGAACCTGCCATTAACAGGATCAGGGTGCAGGTTTTATCTCTCATATTTCTTTTTTTGATACAGGCATTTCAGCCTTATCACTTTAAAAGATATGATACCTCATCCGGACTTTCGAGCAACATCATCCACGATGTGTACCAGGATTCAGAAGGATATCTCTGGGTTGCCACCGAGAATGGCCTGAACCGGTTCGACGGCCACGAGTTCAGGATATTCAAACATCTCCCTGCCGACAGTACCAGCCTTTCACACAACGTAGTGCTCGCCATCCTTGAAGATAATGACAGTACCCTATGGATCGGAACCTGGAATGGCCTCAATAAATATGATCGCCGCACCAACTCTTTTCAGCGCTTCCCCATCATACCCGGTACCGGGTCTTACCGGATCAGTTATAACAATATTGTGAAAGACCATCGTGGTCACTTTTGGTTTCCTGGTCCGGTTGGGGTAACCCGCTTCGATCCCCGTAACCATGACTTTCAAATCTACAGCCTGGATGCAGACTCTTCCGATCAGTTCAGAATGACCGGAGAACTTCAGATCTTCAGAACCAAGGACGAACACATATGGATCTACAATAATAAAACCTTCTTCCTTGGAAAATACGACCGGGACACAGATGCCATCGTACCCGTGCATTCACCTGAAGCACAGCCCCTGCACTACAGTTTCAATTCCCAAAAAGTCTGGGCCCGGAATCCGGCTACGGGCAGAACACCTTTTCTTTTTCCGGCACTCCCCTTTAAAGCCGACAGACTGGATTCGGACATCGAACAAATCCTGGAGGATGAAAAAGGCAATCTCTGGGTAGGCACCTCGGAAGGACTGCTTCTCTGGAATGGCGCGGAGCTGATTGATATCTCATCCTCACAGTTGGGAGCCGGTTCATTAAATCAATATGTTGAACAGCTTACTATGGATCGGTGGGGATCGATCTGGGTGGGAACCCGCAATGGCCTGTATCAATACAACCCTCTCAAAAAACCATTTTATAACTTACCCATCAGTACTTCCGCTCAGGACGGAGAGGATTTCAGCAACATTGCGATGACGCTGGAGGCTAAAGAGAACGGCATCTGGATCGGGACCCTGGGCAGCGGACTTTTCTTCTTTGACGAACAAACAGAAAAGATCACCCATGTAAACGTCAGTGATCCTGATGACGCGGAAGCCAATCAGCTTTGGGATGTATTCATTCACCCTCGGTATGAACGTTTCTTATGGATCGCCACTACCAGCGGCCTCTACCGGTATGATAAAGTTCAGCGAACAAGCATCCGTATTCCCTCCCCGGAGCCTTCCTCCACTTCCAATAATATTACATTCGCGATCATTGAGGCAGGTCCTGCCTCGATCTGGGTTTCAGGTGATTCTTTTGTTTATGAGTTTGACATCCAGAACAACGAGATTCTGAATGAGATCCGTTTTACACCCGGCATATACGTTTCAACGGTTCAGGACCTGCACCTCCGGGGAGACTCCCTCTTCATTAGTACACAAGGTGGAGGACTGCTGCTCTATGATCACAGGCTTCAGACCTTCCTCAGCTTGTCCAAAGACAACTCCGCTTCCATCCTGTACGATTTTCCGGTTTGGGACATCCATCCCGGAAAGGAAGATAACCTGTGGCTCGCCACGGGAAACGGACTCTATGAGTTCAACTACCTCACACAGGAGCTTACACACCATTCTGATGTCGGGCCGGGCTCGTCGGTATTTTTCAGCGTGATTGATGACACTTCGGGCAGGCTGTGGATCGGGGCGGATAAAGGATTGATCCGTTTTGATCCGGATAAAGGAGAAAGCCATTTCTTTGACCAGGATTACGGAATTGCCAATCTTGAATTTAACCGCAGAGCCATCCTCAGGACCGAAGACGGACAGATCTGGATGGGAGGAACTAACGGCCTGACTTACTTCCACCCCGGTTCGATCAGGAAGAACCCAAATCCACCCATTCCAAAGATCACAGGAATTGATGTATTTGACGGAGAAACACTGGAGGCTAAAAAGCACTCCGGGAGTCAGCGTGCTGAACTACGATGGACCGAGAACACCTTTGACATACATTTTTCGGCCATCAACTTTACCTATCCCGAAAAAGTATCTTATACATACCGGATGCAGGGACTAGACCCTTCCTGGATACCGGCCGGGGATCAGCGGATCGCCAGGTATATCAGCATAGATCCGGGGTCTTATACGTTCGAAGTACAGGCTACAAACGGCGATGGGGTCGTAAGTGCAGAACCTGCGAGACTCGACCTTTACATTGCCCCTCCTTTCTGGAAAACGAATACCGCTTATTTGATCTACCTCTTTGTCATCGCGGGTGCTTTTGCCGGATTTATTCAATACCGGACGCGGTCGCTGCAGCAGGAGCGTAAAAAACTTGAGCGCATGGTGGAGGAACGAACAAAAGAGCTGGAATCTCAAAAAGAACTGGCGTTACAGGCAAAACGGAAGATCGAAATACAAGCCGGCCAGCTAAAAGAACTGGATGACATGAAATCCCGGTTCTTTGCGAATATCTCTCATGAACTCCGGACACCTCTTACACTGATCGACGCCCCTCTCCAGCAGTTACTTTCGGGCCGAATTGACAGGTATCCCTCAGAAAAACTGGAATCGAAACTGAAAGGAGTCTGGAAAAACAGCCGCCGCCTGGGCAAACTGATTGACGAACTTCTCGACCTTTCCAGGCTTAAAGAAAAAGCCATAGAAGTTAAGCCCTCCCTGGTGGACCTCCACAGCTGGTTTACTTTGTTCCAGGATTCGTACCAGTCTCTGGCCTTTTCCAAAGGTGTAACCCTAAGTACTCACTTCAATGTGGGTAAGTTCCGGTATGTACTTTTGGATCAGGAAAAGTTTGATAAGATCACCTCGAACCTGATTAATAACGCCTTAAAGTTCACAGGGCCGGAAGGTTACATTGAAGTCACTTTAAGCGCGGAGCAGCATTCCCTGATCTTTGAAGTTCTTGATTCCGGACCGGGGATTCCCGCCGGGGACCTTCCTCATATCTTCGACCGTTTCTATAAAGCCGGAAATCAGAACGGCTACCAGGACGGACTGGGGTTGGGACTGGCTCTCTCTCAGGAACTTGCTCAAATTATGAACGGCAACATCCGGGTTGAGAGTACCCCCGGCGAAGGCAGCCGCTTCAGCCTGCATCTGCCTGTTGTACCAGCTGAACAGAAAGCACCCGACCCAGAAGAACCCGTGCAACAGGCGGTACAGGGCGGTACTGATATTGCGCTGATCGTTGAGGACAATGATGAAATGCGAAAGTTTCTGGTGCAGTTACTTCAGGAACACTTCGAGGTCTATGAGGCAACGGATGGCGCGGATGCACTAAAAAAACTGAAAACTATAAAACCGGTGCTCATTCTCACAGACCTGATGATGCCCGAAATGGACGGCCTTGAGTTTACTCACCGGCTACGATCCACGCCTAACTTTTCCTCTATTCCCATTCTTATGCTTACAGCAAGGGCTTCGGATGAGGATCGGCTGTACAGCCTGCGAATGGGAGTCGATGATTATCTCAGCAAACCTTTTATCCCTGAAGAGGTACTCGTTCGGTCCCTGAATCTTGCCCGTAATTTTAAAGTACGCAGTTCCGCTGTTCCTGATCGTACTGAAAATCAGGAACCCAGCGGCATCGACCTTTTAACCATTGAGAACGTCGTGCTCGACAATATGGATGATCACAGCTTCAGTGTGGCTAAGCTGTCCGGCTTTCTCCATATCAGCGAAAGGCAATGTTACCGTATGCTGCAACGGTTAACAGGCATGACTCCTCTGGAGTACATAAACACCTTACGGCTGAGCAAAGCCAGAACGCTGCTCATCAATAACAAACAGCTGACGATTGAGCAGGTATCTGAAAAGGTGGGCTTCAGAAGCCGCAGCCATTTTTCCCGGCTATTCAAAAAGGCGTATGGCCTCAGCCCGTCGGTATATCAGGCCCGCCGCTAGGCCTGTTCCTGTATCCGGGCAGAATTCAGCACCGATCCGGCAGAAACCCTTCCATCCGGTTCGCTAAGATGTGTAGTAGATCTAAACACACCCAGGGAGTACTACATGGATACCTTAAAAAACACACGTTGGCACACACAACTCAGCTTTATCGTTTTAATTATGAGCGTCTGCCTATTTGCCGCCTGCGGCAGTACAGACGGAAATGAAGAAGGGGATCCGGCTGGTCCCGTTGAAGTGACCGGCGAAAAGCCCGAAAGCCTGCCTTCTTTTTCAAGCCTTTCAATTTATAATTCCTCCAGTCCGCTGAACAATCCCATCCCAGCAGGTACGCAGGTGGATCCCAATTCGGATAACTACATCCAGAAACTGATTACCGGAGCAGGCAGCAGCCAGAGCCTGCTCATACAGGTTGGGCAATATTCCGCAACTGTTTTCATCGCTGATGAATCCACACCCAGGACCGATGTATTCCTGCCTTGCGGGGATGCCTGGGAAATCGGAGTAAACACCCTGGAGAATGTCCCCATCCCTGACTATGCAGAACCCGCATACGACTCGGATGGCGAGGATGAGCCGATCATTGAGGGAACCTGTGCCGAAGAATCCTCACAAGACAATCACATGATCATTATTGATCCGGTCAATGGATGCGAATATGACTTCTGGCAAACCCGCAAGGAAGACGGAAGCTGGGTAGCCAGCTGGGGAAATGCCATCGAATTATCGGATGACGGAATTTATGACAAAGGATTATCTACCCGGGGTTCAGGATTCGCTTTTCTGGGGGGGCTGATCTGGCCGGATGAACTGGTCAATGAGGAGATCACCCACGCTCTAGTGTTCAGTTATCCCTTCACTAAATCCGGAGGGCCGGTTGCTCCGGCTACGGACAGTGACGGCACCAGTGAGGAAGCCAACTCCCTGCCTGAAGGTGCCCGGCTGAGACTCAATCCCGACCTGGACCTTTCCACGCTCAACCTGACCTCCTCGGAGATGACCATTGCCACTGCACTGCAGGAATACGGGATGTTTCTGGTAGATAACGGAGGGGACTCCGGCATCGCTCTCTATGCTGTAGATCCTGCCAGTGTTGCTGAGAACCCGTACTCGGGAATTCTTCCCAATGACGATTACCCGATCCTGGAGAATATCCCGCTGGAGGAACTTCAGGTCATGCAGCTGCCTCCTCAAGACGCTGATTATCAATCCAATCTTGACCTGGTACCAAACAGCTGCGCCTCGTTCCGGTAAGCAGCTACCTCCCATAACTTCTGAATTCACCGACATGAAAAAGTGCTGTTTATCTTTCTTTGCCCTGCTTTTTGCCCTTTCGCTAACGGTCGCTGCCCAAAGTATCTTCGATCTTGGAGACCTGTCCGGTAACCAACACGGATATATCCTGACAGGTGCCTCTGACTTTGATGCCGCAGGCACAGTTATCGACTCCGGGGATTTTAACGGAGACGGAATAAGAGACCTGGTGATTTGCGCCCCCTTTGCCGATTTCAACAGAGGTCACACCTATATCGTGTATGGCAAGAAGGTGGATCTGAATAAGTTCTTCGCTTTTTCGAGCCTGGATGGCACGAACGGCTTTACCATCACCGGCAGATCCACCGGGGATGAGAGCTGCGCCTCTGTGGCAACCGGTGATATCAATGGGGACGGCAATGATGATATTATTGTGGGTGCCCCCTTCGCTGACGGCGGTGGAACGTCACGTGGAGAAGCTTATGTACTGTTCGGCAGCCCGAGTGCCCCGTCCACTTTTTTTGCATGGGATGATGTGGATGGCAACAACGGAATTCAGATCAACGGGACTACCGACAATGGAAGAATGGGAGTATCGGTAGCCACCGGAGATGTCAATAATGACGGATTCGATGATATCCTTATCGGCGCGGAATTTTCTTCGGGTGGGGGGTCTCTCCGGGGAGAAGCTCACGTCATCTTGGGAAAATCCTCCTCTTTCACAACCCCCATAGCCATTGGCGGATCTACCAGCTCCGAAATATTAACCATTAACGGAGAGTCGGACGGAGACTTTATCGGCCGGTCCGTAACAATTTGCGATATCAACAATGATGATTCCGACGACATCATCATAGGCTCAGCCATTGCTCCATCGGAAGGTACCCTCCGGGGAGCCATACACGCCGCTTTTGGGAAAGAAACCGGGTTCAGTTCACCCATCAATGTTTCGGGGCTGGATGGAAATAACGGGTTTTCGTTGGTGGGAGGTAACGACTTCGACCAGGCGGGCGGCAGTATCGGGTGCGGCGATATTAATGACGATGGCTTCGATGACATCATCATCGGAGCTGAAGGAGCATCAGGCGGAGGCATTTTGCGCGGTGAGACCTATGTCTTTTATGGGAAAAGCAGCGGAATACCCGCCTCCACCACACTTTCAAACCTGAACGGTGGGGATGGATTCCCGATTGCCGGAATCAATGACTTCGATCAGATCGGTCATCGTGTAACCTCAGGCGACGTGAACGGGGATGGTATTGACGATATCTTCATCAGTGCTCCCCAGGCCAATGGCGGAGGTACAGCGCGGGGCGAGACTTATGTTGTCTTCGGGAAGAATTCCGGCCTGGGGACCTCGTTCAATCTCTACGAAATTGACGGAAACAACGGACTCGCACTCCTTGGGCCCACCGACAATGAGCGGGTAGGGGCGGCCGTGCACTCGACCGATATCAATCATGACGGATTCGATGATATCCTGATTGGATCGCCTTCCGCGGATGGCGGGGGTACCGGTCGGGGTGAGATCCTGATATTTACAAACTCCAATCAGCAGGTGATCTCGGGAACCGAGGGTTTCAGAATGCTGGGGGGGCCGGTCTCCGGCATTATTTTCAACCACCTGACTGCCAACCTCTGGACGGAGGGGGCAACCGGATCAAATGATCCTTCCGGAGAGGGTAACATCTGGGGATGGAATCAAAGTTCTCAGAACTGGATCCTTAAGACCAATCTGAATACGGACACACAGCCAGCGGGCGAGGGATTCTTGATGTACGTATTTGAAGATGATAACGGACCAGCAGAACCCGGAAACGGCGGTTTCCCTAAACTCATAAGCTCTGTGGATTCCTTTTTTGATATAAACACGGATATCTCCCCGAATATCGGAGCCGTATCCCCGGTAACCGGATTAGATGATGGTGACTTTTTCCTTCTCTCCAATCCCTATGACGGCAGCATTGACTGGGATGCTTTGTCAGGATGGAACAGAACCAACCTCTCCAATACCTTTTACATCTACAACAACGCGGCAAGCTCCTACCAGGCATGGAACGGGACCGCGGGGGCTCTGGGTGACGGAGGGATCGCCCCCTTCCAGGCTTTCTTTGTGGAGGGACTCGGGGGCTCGGGAAGCGTAAGTTTTGATGAAAATGTACGCCTGGAAAGCGATCTTCCCCTCATAAAACAGGATCCGGCCGGGAGTACGGTATTGAAATTACACGCACAAGCCGGGAGTCTCGGCGCCTCTGCCTGGGTAACTTTTCAGAACGGGGCATTTACGGAAAGGGATGCCTATGATGGCAAAGTACTGGCTTCACTTGCCGATGCTTACCTGGAATTGGGAACTGCCGTTGGTGAGCATGTTTTTCAGATCAATGCGCTGCCTTTGGATCAGGAATCTGAACTGTCATTCCCTTTGATGATCAGAGGAGTTTCAGCCGGGTCGGTAGCTGACTTTAGCATAGAAGGCCTGGAAGAGCTCACCGAATGGAAGGTGTTTATCCGTGATAATGAAACCCAGGAGCTGACTGAAATGCTTCCGGAAACAAGCATACCCTTAATGGTGGAACCCATCCTGGCAAAAGAGGCTTCCGCGCCGGTACTTCCCACGCCCATACCCGTCAAGACCAAACAATCCGGTTCCAGGTATGATCTGATCCTGACTCCCGGAACCAGTGTTTCAACGGAAGGTCAAACAGATCTTCCTTATGAGATCCACCTGCTTCAAAACTATCCGAACCCCTTTAATCCGGTTACACAGATCGATTTCCGCTTGCCTTCGGATGCCTTTGTGGATCTTCGGGTTTACGACCTGTTAGGCCGGGAAGTCAGCCTCCTGTTAAACAGAAGATTAGAGGCGGGAAGCCATCAGGTAACCTTTGATGCTTCCTCTCTTCCTTCCGGCCAGTACCTCTACCGTTTGAAAACCGGAGGAAACATCTTCAGTAAAGTCATGACCCTGATTAAGTAACCCTGCACTACATGCATCCAGGGATTCAGTGCGTTTTGCTCTTTGCTTTCTTTGTACTGCTGATCCATGACCCGGGGTGGGCCCAGCCGGGCCTTCCCTCACCTCCGACACAGGCTCCCATTGATGGCGGCCCTGGACTACTGGCAGCTGCCGGAGGGGTCTGTGCGTATAAAAAGCTGAGAGAATTCCATCACCATGGGGATGAAACCTGAACCTTCATCTCCCATTAAGTATCGCTTTCTTCCGCACTCAAAGATGAGAGGATATTATCCCTCTCACCCCCCGGTAGCCGCCTTCTTTTTCTCTTCTCTCTTGCGGTCGTTGTGATCCAGAAACTTCTTGCGGATCCGAAGGCTCCTGGGGGTTACCTCCAGCAGTTCGTCATTCTCGATGAACTCGATACATTCCTCG
The DNA here is from genome assembly GCA_965267385.1 of Balneola sp. Classification (GTDB taxonomy): domain Bacteria; phylum Bacteroidota; class Rhodothermia; order Balneolales; family Balneolaceae; genus Balneola. Next base: position 373,200 of record OZ253957.1, on the reverse strand, counting down.
AGGCTCATCTTCTTAGCCTGGGAGAGCTTGACCGCGTCCGCTGTTTGAGTAGCGCGGTGGTTCGTCAGGTTCTTCTTCTTGACCACATTCACCACCATATCGTCGGTTCGATTGTTCATTCCCACAACCATCCCCATATAAACGGGGTCTCCGGGTTTCACAAAAAAGGTTCCGCGATCCTGAATGCCCTCCAGGGCGTAGGAAGTCACGTCGCCCTGCTCCAGGGCAATCAATGCGCCCCGGTTACGCCCCGGTATCTCCCCGGCATAGGGCTCGTAACCATCAAACTGCTGATGCATGATCCCCGTGCCGCGTGTCTCGGTAAGCATCTCGCCACGGAAGCCGATGAGCCCTCGCGACGGCACCCGGAATTCGATACGGTTATTTTCCCCCTCCTGACTCATTCCCTGCATGATCCCTTTGCGCTGCTGCAGGTTATCGATCACGCGGTTGCTGTAATCGGTGTGCACGTCCACGATCACTTCTTCCACAGGCTCGTGCAGAACCCCGTCTATCTCCTGCATCAGTACTTCCGGGCGTGATACGGCAAACTCATAGCCTTCTCTCCTCATCTGTTCGATGAGGATCGCCATCTGCAGCTCTCCCCTGCCCGAGACTTTAAATACATCGGGGCTTTCGGTCGCCTCCACTTTCATCGCCACGTTGGTACGCACTTCTTTCTCTAACCGGTCTTTGATCATATTGGAAGTCACGTAGTCCCCTTCTTTACCGGCAAAGGGAGAGTTGTTCACCCGGAAATACATGGCGATGGTCGGCTTATCCAGATCCACATACTCGAGAGGGCTAAGATCGGATACTGCCGTCAGGGTATCTCCTATATTCACGCTTTCGTATCCCGCAATAGCTACAATGTCTCCGGCAAAGGCTTCTTCCACCGGTTCCCGCTGAAGGCCGTTGAAGGTAAACAACTTGGTGGCCCTGCCTTTCATTTTCTGATTTCCATCACCGCCGACCAGCGCCACTTCCTGGTTGATCTTCACCGAACCCTGTTCGATGCGGCCGATCGCGATACGTCCCACATAGTCGTTCCAGTCGATACTGCTCACGAGCATCTTGAACTCCTCGTCTACCGGTTGGTCCGGGGCCGGTACGTGTTCGATGATGGTGTCCATCAGAGGAGCCAGATCCGTGCCTTCATCCTCGAGTTCGCGTTTGGCGATACCGTCCCTCGCAACGGCATACAACGTTGGAAAATCCAGCTGATCGTTGGTGGCGTCCAGCATCACAAAGAGGTCAAAGATCTCGTCCAGCACAGCATCGGGCCGTGCATCCTTACGGTCGATCTTGTTGATCACCACGATGGGCTTATAGCCCAGGCTCAGTGATTTTCGCAGCACAAACTTGGTTTGAGGAAGGGGGCCCTCAGCGGCATCCACCAGCAGGATCACTCCATTCACCATCTTCAGGATGCGCTCCACTTCTCCGCCAAAGTCGGCGTGACCCGGTGTATCCACGATGTTGATCTTGGTTCCTTTCCAGTTCACCGCGGTGTTCTTGGAACTGATGGTGATGCCTCGTTCTTTCTCTAGGTCTCCGGAATCCATGACTCTCTCTTCCACATCCTGGTTTTCCCGGAACGTCCCGCTCTGTTTAAGGATCTGATCCACCAGTGTGGTTTTGCCATGATCTACGTGGGCGATGATGGCGATATTTCTAAGCTCTTGTTGCATTAAGGTATGTTATCTGAAAAGTTTGCAGCCCTGAAGATACAGCTATTTTAGACAAAGGTTGATTATGAATTGCTTATTTCTTTTAACCCTTCGGGAATTTATGGTTCTAATTGTCTATTCTCCTTCAAATTAATCCTTTATGTAGATGGACTGGTATAGCAAAGCGCGGGGTATCGGCAAGAATATTTATCCGGTCAGAACAATCGGGTATCTCTTCGGCGGCATCGTGCTTTTTCTGTACCGGGATTATTTGGAGCAGTTAAACTGGCTCACCTTCGTAACCTGCGCCGCCTTTCTTCTGCATCCGCATATCTCGTTCTGGTTGTATCGCAAACAAGGTTATGACAGCCGGCAGGAAATCCGGACGCTCATCGTTGACACCTTTCTGGTGGGTTTGTTTGTTACCCATATGAATTTCGCGCTGGTTCCGTCCGTTGCTTTTTTCACGGTAATATTTTCAACTGCAATGGGTGTGAACGGGCTGAATCTTTTTATCAGGTGTATGGGCAGCTTCCTGGTGGCTGTAGCCATAGCCGTTGGGCTTACCGGCTTTACTTTTGATTCCAGCCCTCCGCTTTATATTGAGCTGCTGAGTATTGCCTACCTGCTTTTCGGCACTATCTCTCACAACTACTTTGACTTTCAGCGATCACTCAAATTCATGGCCGCCAAAGATCAGATCAAGAAGCAGAAAATACAGATTGAGCAGAACCTTCATGAAAAAGAAGTATTGCTGAGGGAAATTCACCACCGAGTGAAAAACAATCTTCAGATCGTGCATAGTCTTCTGAACTTACAGCAGGAGAACATTTCTGATCCTACAGCTTCGCAGGCCATCAGGGCCAGCCAGAACCGTATCAAGATCATGAGCCTGGTGCATCAGGAGCTGTACAAGACCGATGATATCAAAGATGTGGAGGTATCCGATTATCTGCTTCAGTTAATTGACTATCTAACAAAACTCAATGAAGACACCTCCGGCCCTATTGAGATCACGACCAAAATTGAAGAGGTCTCCATTAATCTGAGAACAGCGGTTCCGCTTGGGCTTATCATGAACGAGATCCTCAGCAATTCGATGGAACATGCCTTCGATCCCGGGAGCAGGGACAACAAAATATGGCTCCATGTCGAGCGTGCGGCAAACCGGATCCGGATCGAGATTGGCGACAATGGCAAAGGAATGGAAAATACTGATGCCATCGCCAAGAAAAATTCGCTAGGGCTCAACCTGGTTAAAGACCTGGTCAGACAGCTTAAGGGGAAACTGAAGTTCGAAACTATACATGGAATGGTTTACCATATAGAATTTCCGCTCAATGATGACTGACTGCCGAATACTTATACTGGATGACGAGATCGTTATAGCCCGGGACCTTCAGAGAATTCTGAAGCGGATGGGCATCGGGCACGTGGAGGTTACCAACTCCTCGGAAGAGATTCTGGAGCTGTATTTGGACTACAAGCCCCATCTCATTCTGTGCGACATTAACCTGGAAGAACCGGTGGAAGATGGGATTACGGTATGCACGAAAATACTGAATGAGCTTAAAACCAATATCATCTTTATCACAGCTCATTCAGACAAAGCGTACCTCGAACGGGCAAGTAAGCTCAGCCCTCTCAATTACCTGCTGAAACCCTTCGACGAGAAACAGGTGACTGCCACTATTGAAATGGCCCTTTCAAAACCTCTGGTTCGGGATGCCGGATGCCTGAAACCCTCCTACTCCACCCTGTTAACCGAAAGTGAATATACCATTCTTAAACTAATCGCCGACAACAAGACCACTTCTGAAATAGCCGAACAGCTTTTTATCTCTCCCAAAACAGTGGAAAATCACCGGCGTAACATCACGCGGAAGCTCGGACTTCAGGGCAAGAATAACTCCCTTCTTTCCTGGGCTATAGAACATAGAAGTGAATTGAATTGACAGGTTGGCGTCATCGCGGGGAGGTGCGGAATAACCGCCAGGTTCGGCAGAACGCCGGCGTGGCAATCTCTCCATCAATTGATTTCTTCATCAATCGCTTCATAATTACCCGCGTGTTGTCCTCTCTCAATTTCTAATCTAAAATGAGGGCTGGCCCCTATGTTAGGTGTCAGCCCTCATGACGTTCTTAGGGTATGAAATCTCCCATACCCATATCCAATGCCGAGATGAAGGTGCTGAAGCTGATCTCTGAACACATGTCCAGTAAGCAAATAGCAGCAGAACTCGGGCTCACCGCCAAGACCGTGGAAAACCACCGGTATAATATCGCCCGCAAACTCCATCTCAAGGGAAACAACTGCGTGCTGAAATATGCACTCGAACATAAAGATGAACTCAAGAAATCATGAAAGCCATGTTTAATTCAAAATCATCCCTTGCTCTGCTAATTATTCTAGTTACCGCTTCCTGTGCCACCGTGGAGCCTCTGGAGGTTAAACACAAGCCTATTTATGGAAACGGAATCTATTCTACATCTGCTGCTACAAAAGCCTATCTCGTCAAAGATCCGAATTCGCCGGTCATATATTGTACAGAGCCTGCTCCCGACGCCAGCATCGATATGCAGGATGACGCCTCTGCAGATCTTTCTCTGATGAAGATTGGCAACAAAGAAAGTGAAATCGCATCCGATAGTGAAGCCGAAGCAGGACTGGGAGGACGTTCCGTTAATGTACTGTTGACCCGGGAGCTTATGTTCCGAATGTGCGAGTTCTTTGCCAACACCAACCTGGACGACTCCACCAAGGTCATGATCTTTCAAAGTACATTGTCGTCCATCTTACAGCTAAATACGCAGAATTTTGGAGTTGGCACCGGTAGCGGGAGCACCACTTCAGGCACCTTTAATGCAACAGGTGCTGCGGCCGTAGCTACTACTAATACTACGGCAGATACCACCAGCACTTCCAAGCCTGAGAAGGAGTGCAAAGATGAATTCGGGGATACCATTCCCTGCAAAAACTAAGCGAGATTACTATGAACACGCCATTAAATAAAACACGAAAATCTATCCTGATACTAATAACGATTACCACGCTGGGATTTCTTTCTTCCCGGGCTTATTCCTATCAGAATACGGACTCAGATGCTAAATTTGTAGAGCAGCAGCTACTGCAGCTTAGAATCAATAATTACTTCCAGATTGAAGCCGCTGAAAAAAAATCTGATCATCTCTATGAAGTAAAAGCAACCGGAATGGGTGTTCAGAATATAGCTTCTTTCCTTTACTGGCCTTCAACGGGAGGCTGGGTCTTTTTGTTTAAGACTGAGGATTTTAACCGGGATATCTATGTAATTGAAAAACCCGTTTTTCTGTTCACATCCAGCCTTTCTCAACTCAATCTGGATTCCAATACTCCTACTGAGATCCTTAATTATTTGTCCGATTACCATACGGCCGGTAGCATCATTGAGTTAAATCCCGGGGCAAATATTACCGGATTGTGGTATCCGGACAGGGTGGGCGGATTGATCGGAGATCTCATTCAGGACATGGGGCTCACCCGACCGGAATTCCTTACTGCAAATAAATTCAGGGACACAGAGAATGCCTTACTTATCAGAGGGTCATACAATTATTTGGCTCAGGGTGATGTACTTGTAAACTTTGGAGTTGAGATAGCAAGCCCGCCCCCTTTTAAAAACCTTCCTGATGGATTAAAAATAAAGGATGAAGCAGTTAACCTTGTGATGAAGTGCAAAATCACTGCTTCACTCGACTTTTTCAAGAGCAGTAAGGCGCAAGGTAAAAACGGGCGCTTTCATTTCGACCAAACCGAATGTGAGAGTAAGGTGGAAACAGATGTTCGTGTAGATATAAACGGTGACCAGCTCTACTTCAATGTGGGTGCAGGATTTAAAACCCTTAGCTATGCTAACAGTAAAGCCTTTGCCGCTCTGGCAAAAGAAACCGGCATAAATCCTAACAGAGCCGCTGGATTGTTTATTGAAGGTGACATTCAGGGTGGCATTTGGAAAAATATATTTGGTGTAGAGGGTTTTACTCTTGACGAAGTGAAGTTACAGGCATTAATGATCAATGATGTATGGAGCATTGGGATTTTTGGAGAAACCCAGCTGGGAAGTGCTAATCGCCTCGAAGTGGCGGCTGTGCTACCAACCGAAGGTAACTTTCAGGATGTTTCCCTGATGGCCTCCCTGGAGGAACTGAATCTGGAGGAGCTTGCATTGTTGCCCTCAGTAATCGGGGGGCCGAAAGCCTATCCTCAGGAATGGATCAATGGGATCAAGAATTCAGGTCTGTCTCATTTTGGTTTAAGAGATCTGAAATTCACCTTTGCTCCTGAAATGGGCAATCCCGACCTGGGAATCGACCAGTCAGGGACAACAGTTACTGCAACAGTTTATGCTTTTGGAACAAGCCTGTCCTCTACGAAGATCTATGCAAATGAGGATGGAATTTACTTTGATGATGCCACCCAGCCCTTTAAAATCGGGTGGTTCGAAGTTAAGAACGCCCGTTTCAAAGGCTTCATCCCTTCTAAATCACAAAAAGATTCTGAAGAAAATATCAGGGCAAGAAAGAAGCTGGATTATGTTAAGCAGAACGCCTTTGTACTGTTCTTTGATACCTTTATCGAAATTGAGGGAAACAAAGAACGGGCACTGGTCTCTTTCTCACCCCTAAACGCGGGAATCGAGTTCGATGCAAACATAACCAAAGATATTGGAGTCGGAATAACTTTAAGATTACCTGTGGCAAATATTGCAAAAGGGGAAGTTCCATTTGATGTAAGCGGATATTTCCATGACGGAGGTATAAACCTGTCTAAAGAAGTGAGAAAAGCAGTTACAGATAATCTTGCGGATGCAAACAAGCAACTGGATCAATCCTATGCTGAGGAGCATAAGAAGATCAAAGCCGCTCAGCATAAACTGGATTCTCTTAAAACGATTTATGAGAAAAACAGAGCGGCTGCCCAAGCCAGATATGATGCAGCCGTGGCTCCACTTAAACATGCAGAGTCGGTTCTGAATTCAAAAGAAAGCTACGCAGATCATCTTGAATCGGAAGCCAAACACTGGAAGCATAAGGCAAAGCATTATCACTGGTATGAGTTCAGTAAGATTGCCCATGCTTATTATGAAGAAGGGAAATACTGGACCGAATACGGTGCTTACAAAGCCGTAGTAGAAGCAGCCAAGCTGGCCGTTAGATCGCTGGAAGAAACTACTCATTTCATTTCGGTGGATGCAGATCCCTTGGTGGTTGAGTCCTTCTCTGAATATAATGGAGCAAGGTTTGGCCTGGCTCTTGCCGAGGGGGCCTTAACAGCAGCTCAGAAGGCCACCACCTTCGTTCTTTCAATACCTTCACTTATCCTGAATGATACTTTTGCTTCCTTCGTCATAACCCATACGGGTATCACAGGGAAGGCTACAGGACCCGGTAACTTAGGAGTACAACTTGATATTTCCGGAACGGTATATGGAACTCCATGGACGATCACACCGGATGTGACCTTGGCTTCAGCAGAGTCTGCTGCAAACGTAACGGCACAAAACCTCGAAGCTATAGCCAAAGCTTTGGCTCCTATGTCCGGAACGCTCATTGCAAATACTAAAAGCACCTATAAAGCAAGCGATTATGCTAAATTCCCTCCTGGTGCACAGCTTGCCTATAAATGGGAAAGTATGCCTGGCTATGGAGCAGATATAGCAGCCGGAGACCAAACCATCTTTGTAAACAATTCACACGGGTATATCTACAAGTGGAATCACCAGGATTCTCTCTGGAACCGTTTCATAGACGCTCGAAAAGTTAAGCATCTTGACGCCAAGGGAAATGGAGACCTGCTGGTGGTGAACACGGATGGGATTCTGTTTTACCGTAATAACAGGACCAATCGTTGGGTGCCGGACCGAAGTATAAGCGATGTTCATGACGTAGGTATTGGAGAAGATGGGACCATTTGGGTTACCACCCGAAAACTGACCAGGACGAGAGATCCCTATACCGGACAATCGCTAAATACCTCTTCGGATGAGATTAATGAGTTTTCCAAGCTTTTCGAATATTCTATATACCGGAAAAAGGCGGGACAGCACAATTGGACAAAGATGCCTGGTACAGCAGTCAGGGTAGATGTTGACAAGGATGGAAACGCCTGGGTGATCAACCATGATTACCATATCTATCGATGGAAAGGGGATACGGCAAATACCTGGGAAAACGTTAAAGGAGAGGCCTCGGATGTTGGACTAGGAGGCGGGCAGGTTTGGGTAGTGAATAAAAACGGGTACGTGTATCATTTTATACCCGGCAATGAAGAATGGGTACGCATTACCGGACTGGGAGCCAACATCTCTGTGGACGGAAACGGACACCTATGGCTCGTCAATAAGGAAGGTCATATTTACCGGAACCTTGGCCCCCGCTGAGATGTAACTTAAAAGGCGATGTCTGATTCATCGCCTTTTTTGTTTCTGAAGTTTACACAAACTCTGTGTAGGTTTAGCCAGACAAACTGATTTCATGATCTTACAGAAAAGCATCACTCTTCCACCCAAATCCAGAGGGTTCCACCTGATCACTTCGGAGGTTCTTGAGCAGCTCCCTGAACTCAGGGAAATCGAAGCAGGTATTGCGCATATCTTTATTCAACACACCAGTGCCAGCCTTACCATCAATGAAAATGCGGATCCCACGGTCAGGGAAGATTTCGAGACCTTCTTTACCCGTACTGTACCGGAAGACATGAGTTTATATAAACATACCCTGGAAGGCCCGGATGATATGACCTCCCATATCAAAAGCTCATTATTAGGAACATCTGTTTCCATTCCCATTACAAACGGGCAGTTTAACCTTGGAACCTGGCAAGGCATCTATCTGTGTGAGCACCGTAACGAAGGCGGACGCCGCTCACTTATAATTACCCTGACCGGGAGCTAGCTGTAGCGATAGATAGCAGCTATCTCGGACTTGATCGGTACTTCGCTGTCTCCGAAGGCATAGACATCCCCGCCTTTCTCTAACGTAAACAGCGCGGCAAGATTGATAAGGTCGCGCTCTTCTCCGGTATGTTCGGGCTCAGTACTTGCCTGGATGTCGGGATTGAACGCGCCCCATTTTCTTAAGGATTTCTGCAGGAACAACGCATCTATTTTGCCATAATAGGCACCTTTTACGATTTCAGACACATCATCAGAAACCTTACCGCTCTTGGAAAGGTCTCCAAGGCGTTCAATGTCGGCATACATGTCTTGCAGGAATATCGACTTGATCCGTTCCCAGCCCTCGTCTTTCAGTTCTTTGTCCGACATAGGGTCCGGATTCGATATGATCCCCTCATCGGTCAACCGCTGGTAGTGGTTTATTTTACGGTAATGAGACACCGCATTGTCCACTCCTGCGATGATCAGCGGATCGTTCCTCTTCTTCAGACGTGATGTGACTTCATTCTCTATGGATTTCAGATATTCAATCACCACCTTGTTGTGTTCATCGCCTCCCCCGTGGCCATGAAAGATCGGAGTACCTTTACCCTGACCGGAGTGCTGCTGCACGCTTTTCTGATATACGTCAAACCTTCGGAATTCTTCCATGCTGGTGGGCGCCTGCTCAAGGCTTATCCTTTCTACCTCGTCACGGGTACACTTAAGCAGACGAACATCTTTCTGACTCAGTGCCAGTACAAAATACGAACCCTCCAGCGATATCATCCGCAGTAATGGAGTGATCAGAAACAGATCTGATACGTGATGATCCTCTTCCACTTTATAGGGAAGCCGGTAATACTCCATCATGGTACGATTAATGAATACCGCCAATCCCTGATCGTTATACCTCCAGAATTCCGGACTTTCCAGCAACTCACGTGCTTTATCGAGTAAATGATCCCTGTCTTCCTGACTTACATTCCGTTCCTTCAGTTTTTCTTCAACCGTACTCAAAACATTTTTAAACCTGATGCGGTCTTGCTGGGCTTCCGGCTCAGAACGGTGAGTGGGAATATAGATGGAAATGTTCAGCTCTTCTTTCCGGTGGTGTAGATCCGCAATAGTTTCTCTCGTAATCATTCTTAAGACACTTAATGTTTGATGCTTTGAATTCAGTACTTACTACAATTTTCAAGGCCTCAGCATTCGAAACGATCTTGCTCTCCGGAAAATTATTCGGTCATTACCATCCATATCCAGGCCCCGGGATCATAGATGCCCGACTTTATTGCTTTGGGAATATACACGCACCGGTTGGCATTCATCACACACAATCGCATAAAAAAACCTGTATTTGTCAGCTGACAAATACAGGTTCACTTTACATTGGCTTGTTGGTATATCGCCTCGTCAATACTTCGGCGACCCGCTTGATTGCGATCATATATTGGAGTGAATAAAAAAAGCTTCGTCCAGCAAGCTCTCACGAGCCTGCTCAACGAATCCCGAACACATTCGGGAGTAGTTGAGCGGAGAGGGAGGGATTCGAACCCTCGATACCTGTTTCCAGATATACTCCCTTAGCAGGGGAGCGCTTTCAGCCACTCAGCCACCTCTCCTTTCACAAGGGCAACAAATATAAGGCAGTTGCAGAGCCTAAGCAACGAAGTTTTGTAGTTTAATTTTCGTCGTCCAGCACGTAGATCTGGGCCAGGTTTCTTCCCTCCTGAGCATAGTCCAGCCCATAGCCCAGCACAAATTTGGTTGGAATCTCGAAACCCACGTAATCGATCTGGACATCATGGATCGTGGCTTCTTTTTTATGCAACAGTGTGATCACCGATACGGAAGCAGGCTCGAGCTCTTTCATCCGTTCCACCATGTATTTCATGGATAAACCGGTATCCACGATATCCTCCACCAGGATAATATGACGGTCTTTCACTTTGGCGTCGATGTCCTTGAGTTGGGTGACCTGCCCGGAAGAGACCTTTTCGTCTCCATAGCTGCTCAGCTTCATGAAATCCACTTCGCAGGGTATGGATACATTCCGCATAATATCTGCCAGAAAAATATAAGCGCCATTCAGCACACCAATGAAGATGGGACGTTTGTTTTCGAAATCCTTGTCAAGCTTTTCTCCTAGTAGCGAGACCCTGGCTTCGATTTCATCCTTGGTGATAAAAACCCTGAATGTCTCACCGTTACATTCTACTGTTTCGGGAAGAAATAAACTCATAGTGCTGTTCTGAAATTTACTGTAAGAAAACTAACCGTTTGTTCCGTACAACGAACCAGTTCGGAGATACTTCCTCCCTGCCCTTCCGGAAAAAATAATGCGTAAATAGTACCATCTGTACCGCACAATACCAAAGCGTCCTTCTTCCGGGCCGCCGATACTTTTCGGTTCGTAAGATGATCCGAGATTTTCTGAGAGCCGCTCATCCCGAAAGGAGTAAAACGGTCTCCTTCCTGCCACCGGCGAAGTACAAGGGGGAAGTTCATCCTTCCGGCATCCATGAAGAGGTCGGGGTCCCGCCTGTTTGTATCTATCCTCAAAGTCAGGTACCCGGCCGAAAAACCGGACTCCAATTGCTTCCTGGAAAGTTTTTTTTCAGAAAAAAAATTTCCTGGGAGGTCCAGAATCAAGCGATCCCGGTCCCTGATCAGCCGCCCCCGTTCTCCCAGTTCGATCAGTTTCCCGGTCTCAAGATTAACCGCTTCGCTCAATTCCTCCAGTTGCCCTTTCGAGATTCCCTCAACCCCCCGGTTTTCCAGAAAACGCTTTAGCACCGACATCTGCAATTCCTCAGAGAAATTCTCCAGGGCTTTCACCTTCAGAGAGCTCCCTTCCGATGAATCCTGCACCAGATGCTGAAGGGCCTCATCGGTGATCCTGGCGCGGTCCGGAAGGCTTAATATATTTTGCTTCCAACCGGGAAAGAATTCATCCAGCTTCGCAGAAAGTTCATGGCGAATGAAATTTCGTGCGTATTCCGAGCTCAGGTTACTCTCATCGGTATAAAATGGGATACATTCTTGTTCACAGTATTCCATGATCGCTTCTTTCGGAAAGGGCAATAGCGGCCTGAACAGCTCCCCGTTCCATATTTCCATCCCTTTCCACGCCGGCACTCCGCTTCCCCTAAGCAGTTTCTGGAGAATTGTTTCCAGCTGATCATCCTGATGATGTGCCGTTACAACCGCTTGCGCATCGAACTCATCCTTTAATGCTCTGAAAATCTGGTATCGCTCATTCCGCGCCTGGTTCTGAAAATTACCTCTTTCCGGAGAAGGAGCCTCCAGCCGGAGCGAATGACAGTCAAACCCCCATTCGAAAGCCATTCCCTCTACCAACTCCTGATCCCTGTCTGATGCCTGCCCTCGTTTCCCGTAATTGATGTGCACGATCAGGGACTTTACACCCAGTTGGTGGAACAGGTACATAAGCGCCATGGAATCGGGTCCGCCGCTAACACCCAGCACGAAAGGGGTCTCTGCAGAGAAATAATTGGAAAGTAATTTTTTCAGGTGGTCTTTAATCGAAGCGGACCCGGACTTGTTCATACGAAAAAATATTCACTTCATAGTCCTTATTCAACACCTGAAGCTCCCCCTTCTCGTTCAGCCCTAAAAATTTATAGCTCCCATCGGCGGGTTCACCATCGATGATCAGGCTTACCCATTCCCCGAACCCCCGAATCTTCGGATTGATTTCCTTGATGAGCTCTATATCATGATTTAACCACCGTTGATAATTGTACTCTATGCGACCGAGAAATTCACTGAGTATGGTTTCCCTGCACACTTCCCGGCCGACCTCCCTTTTTACAGAAGTAGCTTTATCCTGAAGCTCAGGGCCAAATTCAAGCTGATTGATATTCACGCCGATACCCAGAACCAGCCGGTCGAGCTCATTCCCGTTATAAACAACTTCGGTAAGCAGTCCGGCGATCTTTCGTTTACCGCACAATACATCATTGGGCCATTTAAGCTGCACCTCACTCCCGGTCAAATACTGAGAAAGCACATCTGCCACAGCCACGGCTCCTGACAAAGTAAGTACCGTCAGCCGTTCTGCCTTCGGCGGATTAAAGACCAGGCTGAAAGTGAGATTACTACCGGGTTCAGCCGTCCACTTGTTACCATGCTGACCCCGCCCCATATGTTGCTTGTCGGCCACCACCAGGCTGCCCTGTACGACTTCCTCTCCGGGCGCAGTCTTGGCGTAGGAATTGGTGGAGTCCAGCTCTTCAAAAAAGAAAAAGCTACGTCCCAACCAGGACGTAGCCAACTGTTGTTCAAATAGCTGTTGATTAAACAATGGTCATGGTTTGTTAGGCACCAATTGAAATTACGGAATCTTCCGTACCAAAAACATTGGGAACATAGGCATCCGCTGCATCGTCATTTTCCCATTTTTCACCGTCAATAAGATATTTGAACCGGTAGGTGGACTCGGGCTTCAGGCGAAGCACAGTTTTCCAGCTGTCTCCATCCTTTTCCAGTTTATGCTCCGAAGGATCCCAGTCGTTAAACTCTCCGGCCACCCTGACCTCCTTTTCGGCCCAGTCGGCAGGTATCGCCAGTGTTACCTTACATACTGTTCTTTTGGGGGTAAAATTCTTTTTAATCATACTACATCCATTAATTCGGGTTCAGCTCCAAGCTATGTACTATTTTAAATCGAATCAACAATGAAGCCATATATATGACGGCTATAAAATGTTTTTATATTTTTAATTTAGGTTTATTTATAAATACCCTAAATAAATTATATATGGAACCGTTTCCTGCTGAAAGGGCTGTCTGCTGGAACCGTTTTCAACATTATTAAATTAAACGGCCCTTTTACTTCAGGAATGCTTTCTCCATTCCTCAAAGGCCTCTTTGATCTGTTCCGTAGTGGAGGCGTTCAGTATAAGTTGCGCAAGTTCTTCAAATTCAGCGTCCGTATGCGCTATCAACTCTTCTTTCACCCTGGGAATGTAAGAGGGGCTCATGCTCAGATCCCTGATGCCGAGGCCAATCAGCCCGCACGCTCCCAGGATGTCTCCCGCCAGTTCGCCACAAACTGAAATCCCGATGTCATTAAGTTCTGCCGCTTTCACCGTTATTCGGATCAGTTCCCACACCGCCGGATGATGATGCTGGTACAATGTGCAGATACGCTCATTGCCCCGGTCCACGGCTAACGTGTATTGGGTCAGGTCATTGGTGCCTATGCTGAAAAAATCAGCATGCTTTCCGAGGCGGTCCGCTATGAGGGCGGCGCTGGGCACTTCAATCATGATTCCCAGCGGAATATCCTCATCCAGTTTTACTTTCTCTTCTTTCAGCTCTTCTTCAACCTGACGGATCACACTTTTCAGTTTCGCGACCTCCTGTTCCACCGAGATCATGGGAGCCAGTATCCGGATTCGGCCCGGATGATCACCGGCTACTTTCAGCAAGGCTCTCAGCTGACTTTTTAAAAGTTTCTCCTCATCCAACAGCATCCTGATACCTCTCCAGCCCAGGAATGGATTCTTCTCTTCGGGGATTCTTGCATTCAGCTTATCCCCTCCCACGTCAAACAGCCGAACCACCACAGGCCCTTCCACTCCGGCCAGGATCTCCCGGTAAAACTGCTCCTGATCCTCTTCATCTGAGCGATCACTGAAAAGCAGGCCCTCCGTTCGCACCAACCCGACCCCGGCAGCATTAAAAAGCTTCACCTGCTCAATCTCTGAAGCAAATTCCAGGTTAGCGAAGAGTTTAAATGAGGTTCCCGATCGCGTTTGCGATGGCTCCTTGGCATTTTTCAGCAGTCTCTTTCGTTTTCTTTTCAGCTTCGTCAACCGGGCCTTGTATTCCGCAAGCTCCTCCCTCGTCGGCTCCAGGATCAGGATTCCTTCGCGGCCATCCAGAATCGCTTTTTCTGAATCTGCCTGATCGATCGCATGCTTTGCATTCACTATGCAGGGAATTCCCAGAGACTGAGCAATTAATGCGGCATGGGAGGTAACGCCTCCTTTTTCCATTACCAGTCCGCTTATTCCGTTTTCGTACATCGCGATTAACTCCGTAGGACTCAGCTCCCGGGTTACAAGAATACTCCCCTTCAGGTTTGAAGGCGACTTCTGATCATCACAGACCAGGTCCACCAGGCGGTCTCTGAGGTCTTCCAGATCTACAATACGCTGCTGAAATAATTCTGACCCGCTTTCTTTTAATCGCTCGATGAAAGTACAAAAGGTCGAATATACCGCGTAGTCAACACTCAGCTTTTCCTCCTCGATTAAAGTGAATACTTTCCGCTTCATCTCCGGATCCATAATGATCTGCTTCTGAGCCTCAATGATGGCGGCAGAAGTTTTATCCAGATGTGTCAGCATTCCATCCAGCTCCTCAACCAATTGCTCGTTGGCCTTTGCGAACACCTTTTTGTGATGCTTGACCTTTAAAGAGCTGATGGACCGGGGCACTACTTTTCTCTTGTTTCGGTCAAGCACCGAAACCTTTCCGATCGCAATGCCTTCGCCGGCAGTAAGTCCTTGTATGATTCGTTCAGGCATAACTACTCATCACTCATTCCGAACTTATTTTCTATAAGCTCAGTAATGGCATCCATGGCTTCCTGCTCATCCTCTCCGTCAAGTTCCAGTTCTAACTCCGCTCCGTGTTCGGCAGCAAGAGTCATTACACCCAGTATGCTTTTCCCATTCACCCTGTAGCCATACATATGGATATAGAAATCGGACTTAAATTTACTGGCCAGCTTGACTAAAGCGGCTGAGGGCCTTGCATGGAGCCCGGCAGAGTTTTCTATCTTTATTTTTCTTTTGATCATAGTGCGCCTGTAGTGACCGCTAAAATGTATATTATTTCTATAATTTCCCAACCTGTGAGGCCTTGAAACAAGCGCTTATTTTATCCATTCTCCACTAACCATTGCGGCAATCTTTTTTTAAATTCAGCCCCAATAAAATCTCTGCCTATGTCCGTATCAGAAAAAGATGTAAAGTACATTGCGAATCTTGCAAGGCTGCAGCTCACTGACGAGGAAGTGGTCTCCTTTGCCGGAAGCATGAACAAGATCCTTGAATACATGGAAATGCTGAATGAGCTGGATACTTCTGAAGTAGAACCCCTGGAGCATGTGATCGACCTGAAAAGCAGGTTCAGAGATGATGTTGCCGGCGAACCTGTATCTCACGAAGATGCATTGAAGAATGCTCCCGACGCGGATTCAGACTATTTCCGGGTTCCCAAAGTAATCGAATAAAAACTTATGTCTCAGGCCAACCCCTCTTCCGACACAGATTCCCTGTTCGGGCTTTCCAATAAGTGGCAGCATCTGGCCGCTTTAGCGATCCTTTTTGTAATTCCTCTCATTCTTTTTTTTGATATCACGCTGGGCGGACAGGAGCTTCTCAGGCACGATAAAACCCAGTGGAGGGCATCCGCTGAATCGGTCATTGAATACCGGGAAACCTATGGCAAAGAACCGCTGTGGGCCTCCAACGTTTACAGCGGAATGCCTTCCTACGTCATCTCTTTAGCTAAACAGGTTCCACATCTGGATGATCTTCAATCCTTATTCCGGGGTATATATCCCGCCTTTCAGTACTGGATCATGCTTGGCGGGATGTACTTTCTCCTCGTGTTAATGGGCTTCCGGCCCCTTACCGCCCTGTTTGGAAGCATCGCATACGGATTGACTTCGTATTTCCCCATCATAATTGTGGCGGGCCATACTTCCAAGTTTTTAGCTCTGGGTTTTGTGCCCTGGGTTATTTCGGGGTACTACCTGCTCTCCAGATCGAGCCATAAAGTACCGGGCCTGTTCTTGTTTTCGGTGGCATTTGCACTTGGTGTTCGCGCCGGGCACCCTCAGATCATCTACTACCTGATGTTTTTGATCGCCGGGCTGTGGTTTTATGATTCATACCAGTATTTCAAAACTAAAGAGCACAAGCCCTGGCTCGTGCTTACCGCCTTATTGATAACAGGAGGAGTGATCGGTGTGCTCGGAAACGCCGAGCGCTTTCTGACCCTTCAGGAATATGCGCAGTACAGCATCCGGGGCGGTTCAGCTATTCAGGGAACGGAAGCTCTGGATCCCGGATACGCTTTTGCCTGGTCGCAGGGCATCAAAGAAACGCTCACGCTGTTAGTTCCTGATCTGTTTGGCGGGGCATCTCCTGATTACTGGGGTCCTAAATCCGTGACTTCTGGACCTCATTATCTGGGGGCACTTGCCATTCCTTTTATTCTGATCGCTTTATTCAGGGTCCGTAAACCGTTGATGTACGTGTTTTTTGGGGTGGGAACACTTGCCGTGTTTTTTGCCTGGGGAGAAAATTTCAAGCTGTTGAACAATCTGGCTTTTGACTACATCCCCTTCTTCAGCAAGTTCAGGGCACCGGAAACATGGCTTTCTCTTACGGCATTCTGCTTTGCTGTAGTGGGCGCGTTTGGCTTTGAATGGATGCTGGAGTTTGCAAGAGAGAAAAGTGCCCAGATCAAAAAGATATATGCTCCGCTGGGCGCAATGCTTCTTCTTCTTGGTGTCGCGTTTTTCGCAGTGAATTCGACCGGCTATACCCGGGCCGGTGAAATTGACCGGATCTCCGCGCAGATCGCCCAGCAGAACCAGGTTTCCCCGAATAATCCTCAGGTCAGGCAGCGGGCTGTACAGATCGTGAATTCACAGCTCGTGCCTTCCAGAGAAGAAAAGGCAAAGGGTGATCTTCTGCGGACTTTTATCCTCATGGCGCTTGCGGGCGCTCTGCTTTACCTGATGGGCACTTCGAAGATTTCAGCGGAAGCCGGATCGGTGGCAATCCTCCTTTTACTGTGTATAGATCTGATTCAGGTCGGGCAGCGCTACATGCCTGAGGACAAACTGGTCAGCGGCAATGTGGATGTGGAGCGCTACCTGAATTCCCAGCTTCGTGACATCGACCGCTATATCATAGACAACATTCAGCCTGAAGGGCAGGCTTATCCTTACCGTGTACTTCCCCTTATTGACGGGGCATTCAGCAACAATATACCCAGCTACTTCTATCCCACGGTTGGCGGTTATACCGGTGCAAAGCTGAGTGTAACTCAGGACGTGCTTATGGCTGATGACAATCCTCTCTTTTCGGGAGATACGGGACTCAATCTCGGGCTTTTGGCACTCCTCAACACCAAGTTCGTGACCTATTCCCCGGGGTTATCCATTCCGGGACTGTCGCCCGTGTTTGAGGGGCAAAGCGGTGTAGTGTATGAACTCTCCGAAGTGTACCCGAAAGCGTTTTTCGTTGACTCTGTGATCATTGCGGAAGATCCCGTGTCCGCTTATCAGCTTCTATACCCCGGAGAAATTGATTTCAGAACTACCGCGGTGGTCGAGGGATACACCCCGGCGACCTCACCGGATACCGCTTCCTCGGTGGCGGTAACCAAATACACCGGACCTGAGATCACCCTGAAAACAGCCCGGAGCAAACCCGGCTTTCTGGTATTGAGCGAGATCTACTACCCCCCCGGGTGGACGGCCACGCTGGACGGAACCGAGATCCCCATCCATAAGACCAATTATTTTCTGAGAGGTATTCAGGTACCTGAGGGAGAACATACCATAGAACTCCGTTTTGAGCCTTCCTCGTACTCTACAGGGACAACCCTGGCGTGGATATCACTGTTGTGTCAGATCGGCCTGGGTGTGCTGGCCGGATTCACCTATTTCCGAAGACGATCACGTCCAAACTCATAAATACTGTTCATGCTCATAGCCATTACAGGACCGGATGGATCAGGTAAAACCACCCTGGCCAAAAAACTGGCTGATGAGATCGATGGCCTTACATATATTTATTTCGGAAGTAACCCCGAGAACAGAAAGTACCAGTACTTCGAAGGCTTCATAAAGCGAAACCGGAGCGGAAAACTTTGGACTGCCCTCAAGTACCTGTTCATTTTTCTGAATGATCTCCACTATTTGAGGAAATCAAAAAAAAAGCACCTTATCGCTGACCGTAGTCCGATCGATAAGTATGTAATTACGGCCATCCAACGGCAGAAATATCGACATCTCTATCACCGCCTTGCCCTGAGGTTACTGCCCCGGCCCGATTTTATGTTCATATTGACCGGCGACTATCAGAAGATCTTTGAAAGAAAAAAGGAAGTTTCTGCGGAAGTCATTGAACAAATGGTAAAGCTGAACCAGGAGTATGCTGAAAAGAGAAAAATCCCGTATATGTTGGTGAACACTACCGGGCATAGTTTGCCGGATAGTGCCGATATACTGAAATCAAAAATTTCATCGCTTCTTTGAAAAAGGAACTTACACAGCACGTATTTCAGCTGCTAGATGATTCGGACATCAGCTATTTATTACTACGTCCTTGTTCGCTGGATGAGAAGTTTACAGACATTGACCTCGTTATCCCTGAAAAGGAGTTTACCCGGTTCCTGAAAATACTGATGGATTCCGGCCTCCAGGCCCGGTATCAGCCCACTGCTTATAACCGCACCGCCCGGATTATACTGGAAGGGCTAATCCTGGATGTACAATTTGAGCTCGCCTTTTTACCGAGAAAGAGTTTCCGCCTGTCCGGGAGCCCCCCTTACAGCACAGTGTCCTTCGATAAGGGTCCCTTTTTGTATCCGGATATTGAAGCAGAGGCACTTTTTACCTTTTGGCTGATGCATTTACTGCTCGACAAGGAGTCATTTGAACACTCATCTACAGCCGGGTTATTCCGGGAAGAATACCAGAGATCATGGGAGCGCATGATGTCCGCTCCCTTTTTTGAGGAATGGATGCAGGAGATCTTCGGAAAACAAAAGAAGAAGGCGCGCCGGCTCATCCAGAGTTTTTTCAGCAATGGTTTTCGGGACCACACCGGGAAACTGAACAGAGACCTCAGATCACTGGTCATCAAAAACCGGCCCTGGCTGTTGATGGTTCGCTTTTACGATGAGTTCAGATTCAGATTGCTGCGTATTTTTGGCGTGTACACCAAACAATGGCCATTAGAGGCATTGCACAAAAAACTTTCGCCATGAGGTTCTACTGTTTCCCCAAAGCACAGCCCCGTTGTCTGGTCTATTCCACCTTCGAAGGAATGAGATCCAGGCTTTTTAACGAACTGATGCTTCAGGCAACCCCTAAGAGCTCCCTGCGGCATTCCATCAGAAGAAGCAGGCCTGGACATCTCCTGACCTGTCTGTCCCGAAAGAATATTGAGGTTCCGGATGAAGAAGCCGAATACATCGGGATCGTTAAAGAAGACCGGAAGATCCTTTTTCAGATGAATGGCTCCGAACCGGTTACCGTCTGGAAATCCGGAGACGGTGATGCCTGGCAGAAAGAGCCTTTTCTGGGACATCAGATCATAGGCCGTTATACCATGAACGAACTGAAGCAAAAGAAAGAATTGCTTCGGAAGGCCTTCGAGAAAAACAAATCTGAGACTGAACGGGACGGCATTCAACACGGGGATTTTACCCACTTCAATGTTTTATACAACAGCCGGGATCATGTCTTCATAATTGACCGGCGTGGAATTGAAAATTCTCCCCTGTACGATTTTTTCTATTTTTACAGCTATCTGAAACAACATCTTGAACTACATGAGGCCATCTCTGAAACGGAGAAAAAAAACATCCTCCGCACAGTTGGTGAGCTTATCGTATCGGTATGTAACTACCGCTCGAGTGAGGAGTTCAACCGGGATTATGAAAAGATCTCAATCCCGGAGATTACAGGCATAAAAGACCATAACCGGGATCGTTTCCTCCGGGAATTCCGGGATATGTTTGAAGAACTTATGAATCAGAGTTCCCATTAAATCCATGAGCAAAAGTAACCGGAATAAGCGAATACTTGTTATCACATACTACTGGCCCCCCAGCGGCGGAGCCGGAGTGCAGCGGTGGGTTAAATTCTGCAAGTACCTTCCTGAATTCGGCATAGAGCCTGTGGTACTGACCGTGGAAAACGGAACCTACCCTCTGGTTGATGAAAGTCTTTCAAAAGAAGTGCCTGATGACCTGCAGGTTTTTCGTTCAAGAAGCCTGGAGCCGTATTCCCTCTTTGCCAGGATCACCGGAAGAACCCGGAAAGAAGTCTCGACTCCGGCAACCGCATTCTCAACTGAGGGTGGGATTCTTCAAAAACTGGGGGTATGGATCCGTTCAAATATAATGATCCCTGACGCCCGGAGAGGCTGGGTTCCCTTCACCGTCAGCAAAGCCAAAACGCTGATCCTTGAGCTCGGTATTGACACTGTCGTGACTACCGCCCCCCCCAATTCCACCCACCTGATCGGCACCCGCTTAAAAGAATGGAATCCCGGGTTGAAGTGGATCATGGACATGAGAGACCCCTGGTCAAAGATCTTTTATAACGAAAGCCTGCCCCGCACCTCAATAGCTCAACAGCTCGATGAGGCGCTTGAACGAAAGGCCCTCTCTATGGCCGATGAAGTAGTGGTCATATCGGAGAGCATGAAAAAACTTGAATCTGAAATTCATCCCAGGGCCTATCACCCGATTCCGAATGGCTTTGACCATGCTGATTTTACAGACCCGCCCGAAGAGAAAAAGAAGGAAAAGTATGTCATCAAGTACGTCGGCAGCATGACTCCGGCAGCCATACCCTATCATTTTTTTGAAGCCCTTTCCGGCCTGGATCACGCACTGAGGAAAAAGCTCTCTCTTACATTTTACGGGTCCTACACCAGTAAAGTAAGAGAAGCCATTGAACAGTACGGTCTTCAGGAGATCACCAGCTTCAGAGGCTATCTCCCCCATCTGGAGGCCAAAAAAGAAATGCAGACTGCCGACCTTCTTTTACTGGTGATCCCGGATACCAAAGACAACGAACTCATTCTGACCGGAAAGATCTTCGATTATATCGGTGCTCAGAAACCTGTTTTTTGTATCGGCCCTGTTCCCGGAGATGCCAGCGATATCATTGACACTTATGACCTGGGGGTCTCTTTTGAGTATCACGAAACCAAAGCTATGCAGGACTGGATCGTCAACCAGCTTGGAGATAATCCCTCTCCCTACAACAAGTGGCAGGGTTCTTTGAAGGATCATCCTTTTTCCAGGTACAGCCTGAGCCGGAGAATGAGCGAACTTATCTTAAAAGAGAAAAGCCGGTGAGCTATTTTCTGCCATATATCATAGATACCTTCAAACGCCTGTACCGGGTCAACAAGGATCTGAAAATCGGATATGACGAAGATTCCCACATTCGGATTTGCAGTCATTCGGGATCATTCTTTGATCAGGCTGATCCTTTTCCCAAGCATCTCACCCGAAAAGAATGGAAAGGGACTTCTGTGCCCTTTCTCTTTCATAAAAGTAATGAGCAGGAAATTATAACCGTTCATGAAAAAGGGCTGCTGATCAATTACGACATCCTCGCAAATGCCTTTTACTTTCTGAGCTCCTGGCAGGAATTTCACTCCCCCGTCCGTGACTCACATGGCCGTTATCCCTACAGTGAGAGCCTTCAGGCCCGGCATGATTTCATCACCCTGCCTGTAGTCAATTACTACTTTGACATTTTGAAAACAGCCATCGAGCAGTATTCAGGAACCCCCGTCCAGCGTCTTCAATGGCCGCAATACGATCTGGCCCTCAGTATCACTCACGACATTGACAAGATAAACAGTGGCTGGAAGGAAGGTGCTTCTTATAAACTCAGGCAAGGCCGGTTACTCCCGGCCGGAAGGCTGCTGCTCGAAAAAAGCCTGGGCAAAAAAGACCCCTGGAACAACCTTTCTGAGATCGTCCGGATGGAGAGCGATCAGGGTATTCGCAGCACGTTCTTCTTTTTAGCGGAGAAAGGCCAAGGAAATGCTGATTATACACTGGCTGAAGTCAGGGACTCCTTCCGCAAGATCCGGGACAGCGGTTCGGAAACAGCACTTCACGGGAGTTTCGGCACTTCCGGCGATCCGGAAAAACTAAACCATGAGATCTCCTCCCTCGGCAACGACACCCGGGGGAATCGTTTTCATTTCCTCAAAGTGGATCCCCTTACTTTTGGCGATACGATTGAAGCCACTCCTCTTCGCTACGATGCTTCTCTTGGGTTTGCTGAACATGTCGGTTTCAGAAACGGTATTTGTTTTCCATTCATACCCTACAACTTAAAGCACCGGAAGCCTTATTCCTTTGCAGAGATCCCTCTCATGATCATGGATGGCACCCTTGAAAACCCTTCCTATATGGGTAACGACCCGGAGAAGATGCTGAAAGCGGGTGAAGTGATCTCAGAGGCACGAAAATTCAATGGCCTGCTGAGCATTCTTTGGCACAACAATTATTACTCAGAGGTCAAGTATCAGGGCTGGAAAGATGTGCTCATGGAGCTCCTTGCATTCGTGCAGGATGAAACCAAGGCGGCATTCATGACCTGCTCGGAGATCGCCGATTCTTTTTTACCTTCAGACGATGAATAAGAACGTCGCAATAGCTCAGAACCGATTCCAGAAGGGTGGACGGATGCAGGTCATCGTGAAAATGATCGAAGTGCTGAATGAAATGGGAATCGTGCCTGATCTGCTGTGTTTTAAGTGCAACATCACTAAAGAACAGATCTACGAACTATACGAAACGTCTGCGGAATTTCGTGTTAAAGAGATTTTTTTCAATCCCCGCATTCCCTTCGAATGGAACATCCTGCTTTTTAACCTCATTGCCCGTCGATATGTAAAGGCCTACGATCTTATCATCAACAGCAACAACACCAGCTTTTTGACCTCCGGGAAACAGCACATGATCAGCTATGTACACTATCCCCGGAAAGACCGGGTGCTCCGAAAAAGCCAAAGTATTCATTTTCCGGAAGGAGAAAAAAAGTCCATATGGGATTACCGTTCCGACCTGTTCTTCTTTGCAAAACTCCTGTACCGGTTCGATACCCGCATATCCCCTCACGACTTGCAGATAGCCAACTCTGAATTCACCAAAGCCGCCCTGCTTCGCCGGTATTCCATTCCGGAAGATCGCGTACAGGTTCTCTTTCCTCCTGTCGGCTCTGCGGAAAGCCCTGAGAGAGCCAAACAAAAGAACCTGGTGGTGAGCATGGGGAGGTTTTCCCCGGAAAAAAGACAGCTTGAGCAGCTGGAACTCGCCAAAAGACTTCCTGAACTGACTTTCAGGTTTTACGGCTTTGTCAATTCTGAGGAGTATTTTCACAGGCTTCAGAAGTATATGGAAGATCACGAAATTTCCAATGCAAGCCTTATTCCGAACGCTGCTTTTGAGGATATTCAGGCGGGTTTGGAAGAAGCGGCTTACTTCCTGCATAGTGTCCGGAATGAACCGTTCGGAATAACCACTGTTCAGGCCATTCAGAAGAATTGTATTCCTGTGGTTCACAACTCCGGCGGTCAGAAAGAAATAGTTATTGAAGATGATTTACGATATGATACCTTTGAAGAAGCTGTTTTCATATTGAAAAAGCTGATCTCAGGTAGTGAAGCCGAACAAAGCCGAATTAAAAGCCAACTGCATGCAAACGTTCAGAGATTTTCTGAAGAATCATTTAAAGACACATTCCGCCAGATCGTGAAGGCCAGAATATGACCCTGAAAGAGATCATAAAAAGTTTCATAAGCATTAATAAAGCTCATTACCGGCAGCTTAAATCGGGTGGAGACATCGCCCACCTGAAGAAACTGGCTGCCGACGAGGTATATAATGTAGTACACAAGGAGTCCGTCCCGGTATTTGTGCTTTCAACGGGAAGATGCGGAACCAAATTAATGACGGAAGTACTTTCGGACTATGATCATTTTTCCGTTTACCATGAGCCTTATCCTGAATTTAGCTGGCACAGCAGCTATGCCTACAAGCATCACAGGAACAGGCATGATGAGCTGAGAATGATGTTTGATGCCGCCCGCTATGAACTCATCAGGGATGCCCATCTTACCGGCCGTCAGTATGTTGAGACGAACAATCGCATCACTTTTTTTGCTTACCAGATCGCCGAGCTCTTTCCCCGGGCCCGTTTTGTACATCTCTTCCGCGAACCTTATGCCTTTATAAAAAGCGGGATTCAAAGAAACTGGTATTCAAATGCAGAAATTTATGATGAAGGCCGCATACATGCTGAAGACCCCGGTTTGTGGGAAGGCTATTCCACCGAGCAGAAGATCGCCTGGTTATGGATGGCTACCAATGAGTTTATAGAGGATTTTAAGTCTTCTCATCCCGAAAGGGTGCTGTCTGTTTCTTCCGAAAAGCTGTTTGGCGATACTGCTGTCTGGGAAAGTTTAACCACCTTTATGGGGCAGCCGAAACCGGACCCCGAGACTCTGGCTGCCAAGCTAAAGAGGCCGGTCAATACATCCCGGCAAAGCATCCGGCTAAGCGACAGTGCGAAAGAAGACATCCGAGAGGTACTTTCAGGGTCAGAATTTTATAACGCACATTTTCCGCAATGAATTTGAAAGATTCCTATATCCGCTGGAAGAAGATCCTTCTTTCCCTGAAGCAGCATGAACGGCGATTCAGTCTGCTGGAAGCCAATGTGGAACACCTCGTCAATGAGCAGTACAAGGCGATGAGCCCTGACCATGATCAGAAAACAAGGCTCATGAATAAAGAGTACTCGATCTTTTCCCAAAACGGCGAAGACGGTATCCTTTTGTATCTGTTCAGCCTGATCGGTACAACGAACTGCAAAGCCATTGAGTTTGGGATCGGGGACGGAAGACAGTGCAATACGGCGAACCTGATCACCAATTTTGGATGGGAGGTCCTGATGATCGAGGGGCATACCGACAAGGCCCGAAGCGCCAACACTTTTTACAGAAAGCATCCCAAAACAAAAGAAGGTCAGGTTACTATTAAAGAGGCCTTCATCACCACAGAGAATATCAACGCTCTATTTTCCGAAAACGGTTACACCGGTGAAATCGATTTGTTGTCCATCGACATCGACGGAAATGATTACTGGATCTGGGAGGCGGTCCGGGTGATTAACCCGCGGGTAGTGGTCATTGAATACAATGCTTCCCTGGGTCCCGAAAAAAGCATCAGCGTAACTTATGACCCGGAGTTTGACCGTTATAAAAAACACCCCAGCGGGTGGTATCACGGAGCCTCCCTGAAAGCGCTGGAGCATCTGGGAAAGGCAAAGGGCTATCGTCTGGTGGGCTGCGACTCGAACGGTGTGAATGCCTTTTTTGTGAGGTCAGATATTCCTGCCGAAGAACTGAATGAACTGACGGCAGATGAGGCTTATTTCCCCGAGAAGAAGCGCTCCCGGACCCACACCACTGCCGAACAGTATGCGCTGATCCGTGACCTGGAGTTTACCCCCATTCCCGCAAACCCCTAATACAGAATCCGCCATTGGGAATCATTAAAAAACAAAGTTTTTTCAACAGCCTGATCAGCTATGCAGGTATTCTGCTGGGCTTTGTCACCACCATTTATTTGTATCCCCGCATCCTTGAACCGGAGCAGTATGGACTCACAAGGCTCCTCCTGTCGGTTTCCTTCCTGTTTACTCAGTTCGCCCATCTGGGAATTCATAATATCACGATCAAATATTTCCCTTACTTTCAAAGCAAAGAACAAAAGCACCACGGGTTTTTCTTCTTTGTGCTGATCGTACCCCTGATCGGCTTTCTCCTTTTTCTGCTCATCTTCACAGGTTTTAAATCCGTTATCGTCGGATATTACGACACCCCCGGTGCTTCTCTTTTCGTGGATTACTACTGGTATGTAGCCCCGATGGTCTTTGCTGTATTGTACACTATAGTGCTGGACAGCTATATCCGTGCGCTGTACAATTCCATTCCGGGTTCTGTGGTTACCGAGCTGCTTAATCGTACGGCGGCCATTGTTCTTTTGATTCTTTATTCCCTGGATTATCTGGATTTCCGCGTATTCATGATTGGTTTTACCGCCAGTTACCTGCTACAGCCGGTTGTTTTGATAGGATACATTATCTCGATAGGTGAACTACGTATTCGTGTAAGTATGGACTTCCTGAAGAAAGTGCCCGGCCGGGAATTAGTTAGTTACGGCAGCTTCGTGATACTCGGAGGAGTGTCCAGTATTCTGGTGAATAATATCGATGTGATCATGCTTGGGTCGCTCGCGGGACTGGAAGACACTGCGATCTATGCTATTGCCTTCTATATCGGCAGCGTGATCATGGTCCCCAAGAAAGCCATTGCCAAGATCGCGCCCACCCTCATCGCCAAACAGCTCAAGGAAAACGACCTGAAGGAAGTAGAGAAGGTCTATAAACAGTCTTCCATCAATCAGCTGATCGTCGGTTCTCTCATCTTCATCGGTATCTGGGCGAACCTGGATAACCTCTTTATGATCCTTACCGATGATTATATAGGAGGCGGGCTTGTTATACTTATAATCGGGGCGGCCAAACTTGTAGATATGGCCACCGGCATCAACGGAGTCATCATCATCAATTCCCGCCACTACCGGTTCGATCTTTATTCAACGTTGTTTCTCATCCTGTTCTCGGTGTACACCAACTACCTGCTCATTCCGCTATATGGTATCGAGGGTGCCGCTATGGCTACTTTCGTGTCCGTATTCATCTACAATGCGCTGAAGTGTATATATGTATGGTATCGTTTCAGAATGCAGCCCTTCTCCCCGCGGTTGACGGGACTGGGACTGATCGCCACCGCCGTGCTTTTATGCGGGCTTTATCTCCCTTTCCTCGGCAACGTTTATCTTGATATACTGGCCAGATCCGCAGGCATGGCTCTTCTGTTTACTTCACTGGTCTATTACTTCAGGATCTCAAACGAGATGAACCGGATGATCAGGCAAATACTTTCCCGATTTACGGGCGGTCTTTAGAAACTCTCCACAGCTAACCGTATCTTTGAGCGCTAAATCCAAAACCAGAGATAATTCATGGCCAAAGCGAAGTACACCACACATGTTGGAATGGTTGACATCCTCCCCGGTGAAGTGGAGAAATGGAGGGCACTGGAAGCTATTATTCATGAGGAGGCGGCCCGGTTCAACTTTGAAGAGATCCGCACCCCCATACTGGAGCAGACCGAGCTCATCAAAAGAGGGGTGGGGCAGCTCACCGATATTGTGACCAAGGAGATATTCGCTTTTGAAAAGGGAGACAGTCATTATGTACTCCGCCCGGAGCTTACCGCGCCGGTGGTCCGGGCATATGTGGAGCATCATCTGGATCAGCGGGGCGGTTCTCAAAAACTGTACTACATCGGCCCGATGTTCCGTGCCGAAAAACCCCAGAAAGGACGACAGCGACAGTTTCATCAGTTTGGGGTGGAAATCATCGGAAGTGACGATCCGGTAGCCGATGTGGAATGCATCGCCTTTATGATGCAGATCTACAAACGCATTGGTATCAAAAATTTTGAGCTTAAGCTGAATTCAGTCGGTGACCCGGAAAGCCGGGACCGCTATAAAGAAGTGCTCAAAGAGTATCTGAAGCCGAATCTCTCGAGGATGAGTGAACTTTCTCAGCAGCGTTTTGAGAAGAACCCTATGCGGATCCTCGACTCCAAGGAACCGGAAGATCAGGAGTTCATTGAGAAGGCTCCGGTGATCCGGGATCATTTGAATGAGGAGTCGGAACAGCATTTTGACAAAGTATGTGAACTGCTGGATGCCCTTGATATCAGCTACACCATCGATCCCCTGCTGGTACGGGGAATGGATTACTATACACGGACTGCTTTTGAGCTTACCAGTCCCGATCTGGGATCTCAGGATGCCCTGGCCGGTGGCGGCCGCTACGACCTGCTGGTTGAAGAGATCGGGGGACAGCCAACCCCCGCTGTGGGTTTTGCTGCCGGCATCGAGCGGCTGCTTATTGCCTGCGAAGAGCTGGGTATCAAGCTGGCGGATGAAAAGTCGGTACAGGTCTATATTGTATCCCTGGGAGAGGCGGCACGGAAGTGGGCGGTACAAGCGCTTCCCAGGCTGCGGGATGCCGGTATATCATCCACCATGGACTATATGGGAAGATCCATGAAAGCCCAGATGAAAGACGCCAACCGAGAGAACGCGGACTACACGCTCATAGTCGGCGACAATGAGCTGGAAGCCGGAGTATTCACTTTCCGGAACATGCGCGAAAGTGAGGAACACTCCTTCACCTTCGATCAGATCCTGGACCATTTCAGAAAGTAGCTAGTTGAGTAGCTTCTTTAATGAGTCTATGTCTTCCTTATTTCCGATGATCGAAAGCTCATCCCCTTCCTGAAGAACCGTAACCCCGTGCGGGATCTTGATCTCGCCATTCCTGTAGATGATCGTGATCAGGCTTTGTCCGGGGAGCTTCAGGTCTTTGATCATTTTGCCCACATACTGTCCGGTACCGTTATTCTTATCCAGTATCAGACGGATGAAGCGCTCATCCCGGAGCAGGATCTCTCTGAGCTCTCCTTCATCCTCTGCGGCATTCCAGCGCTCTATAAAATTCTTGACCCCGACTTTCTCCGCGATCTGAGCCAGCATCCTTAAATGCTGCCCGGTATCTTCTTCGGAGCTCACAAAATACAGAATGGCATGTATGGTTTCGGATTCCGATTTCAGATGCCCGATCTTTTCCGTTTTCATCCCTTTCTTGATGCGGACCAACACGATCTCCGGAGATACGTTACCCGGTATCCGGGCGTGATTGAGCGCCACTCCCGTAGATATGGGTATGATGTGATCCTCATCAAACTCTTTGACCACCTCTTCCAGTTCTTCAACGGGCCGGCTCAGCTTTGAGGCAAAGAGCTGCGTCACTTTCTTTACCAGTGCCGGGTACTTGATGTTGTTCTTCACATCTATTACCTCAGCTCTTGAGATCATCTCTTCATACTGATCCTCTGTCCGGAGTCCCTTTTCCTTTAAAATGCCTCTCATCTCCACCTCAAGACCCTGATCTTTATTCTCCCCTAACCTGGCGTGCACATGGAAAATGGCCCCCTGGCGGTCTACCCGGTTAGACGCATAATACCTGTACCAGAAAACACCAAACACGCTCACTACGATAGTGAAGAGAATGGACAGCACGCCCATTTCAAAAATCAGGATGATGGACAGGATGATCCCTATGATCTGGAGCCAGGGATAAAACGGGGAATTAAAGCCGGGATCGTACTCCTGGATCTTACTTTCTCTCATCACTATGACTGCCAGGTTCAGCAGGCCGAAGAGTAACAGCTGAAATGCACTGGCAAGCTTGGCCACTTCCGATACATTGAATGCCACCAAAATCAGTACCATCATGAGCACCGTAGCAAGAATAGACCAGTGAGGCGTTCCCAATTTTCCGATGTTGGCAAAACGGTCATTGATCAGTTTGTCCCTCGCCATGGCCATCGGATATCTTGAGGCTGACATGATCCCCGCATTTCCTGTCGATGCAAATGCTGCAACTGCTGCAATCACGATGAGGATAAGCCCCACCGGATCAGGCAACCAGGTGAGGAAGGCCTCCCCTGCCGTAGCTACCGGTGTAAGGTCTTCCCGGAAGGCATCCGGATCCAGAACCGAAACCATAATGAACACCCCCACCACATACACAAAAACCGCGGTGATGATCGCTAGGAACATGCCCAAAGGAATATTCCGGTCCGGGTTTTTTACCTCTTCTGCGATACTAGCTACCTTTGTGAGGCCCGCATAGGATACAAACACCATGCCCACCGTGGCAAAAAAGCCGTAAGCACCGTCAATAAAAAGCGGGGTAAAACGAGATCTGGTGTGTTCAATGAGTTCCGGCGAAAAGACGGCGAACAACCCCTGCACCACATAAAAGATCATGATGGTAACCAGGGCCGCAACCAGGATTTTTTGAAGAAGGGTGGTTTCCTTAGCCCCGACCACATTCAGTATCCCGAATACAATGGTCAGCAGTACGGCTATGGGTACTATGGGCACATCAAAGAAGATGGCGATATAGGCCCCCATACCGATCAGCGCGAAGGCGCTTTTCAAGACCAGTGCGATCCAGGATCCGAATCCGCCGATGGTGCCAAACATAGGCCCAAGACTTCGGTCAATAATATAGTAGGTACCTCCGGATCTGGGCATCGCCGTGGCTAATTCTGCCACACTGAACATGGTGGGCAGCACAATGATCCCCGAGACCAGGTAAGCCAGAAATACAGAAGGCCCGGTTTCGGCTGCGGCTAGTCCGGGAAGTAAGAAAAAACCGGAACTGAACATCGCTCCCGTTGCTATTGCATATACATCACTAAGCCCGAGTTCTTTCGATAATGTGTTTTTACCCATATCCGTAGAGTTATATCCTACCTCTTTTAATATTGTTTACACTGATCATTATAAAATCAGTGCACTGCTCCCGTGAAATCATACTGACCTAACTCTCAAGCTGTTCTTTGAGAGTCTTGATATCTTCGGGATAGCCTAAGATAGACAACACATCGCTGGATTCAAGAATAGTTTTTCCTTTTGGAATTACAATCTCTCCGTCTCGTTCGATGATAGCGATCAGGCATTCTCCCGGCAGTGATACATCCATAATGGCCTTGCCTATCCATTCTTCGGTTTTGGTGTGCTCCATCAACCGTACGTTAATGAATCTTTCATCCGTCAGCAGTACGTTTTTAATATCCCTCTCATCTTCAGAGTTCTTCCATCTGCTTAAGAATTCCTCCGCTTCAATTAACTCGGCAAGGTGACCTATGATCCGCATATGCAGCAGGGGCCGGCTCGCGGGTGTTACCAGAAAAATCATCGCATGGGCTTTCTTCTCCTGCTTATTCACTGTAATGTTGATACCCTCCTTCGATTGTATGGCGATCATCTCGGGTACTTGGATGTCTTCCATTTGCACATATTTGAAGAAGACCCCTTCCTTCAGCTCCGAAAAGTTCTTATCGATATTCAGCAGCTCCTCCTTGAGCTTATTCCGCTCCAGATTCAATCGCTTGTCCAGACTTACCGTGGCTTTTAACACCAACCGCTCGAAACTGGTTTGCTGATCTGATGTCATCAAAACGGTGGAACGGGCGATTACTTCTTCATAGGTCAGCGCAGTGTCCAGGTTCTTCTCGTTGATGATGGTCATCAGCTCATGTTCCAGAGCTTCGTATCTCAACTGACCCAGACGGGCGTGGATATGATAAATGGCTCCTTGCCTCTTTACTTTTCCATGCGAGTAATAGAAATACCACCCAATGCAGAGAATGATCAGAGTGCCTGTCAGACCTACCGCCAGCAAACCCATCTCTGCGACCAGCCAGAGGGAGATGATCATCCCGGCTATCTGAACCCAGGGATATAACGGGGACTTAAAACCGGGTTTATAAGCCTCGATGTTGCTTTCCCTCATCACAATCACCGACAAATTGATCAGGAAGAAGAGTAACAGCTGAAACGCACTGGCCAGCTTCGCGACGGCCTCTACATTGAACAACAACAGCACCAGCAACATGACACCCGTGGTAGCCAGTACCGATATGTGAGGCGTCTTGAACTTGCCGATTTTGCCAAATACCGGACTTATAAGCTTATCCCTGCTCATCGCCAAAGGGTACCGGGAGGCAGACATGATACCGGCGTTCCCGGTTGAAGCGAAAGCTGCTATGGCCGCGGTTACAACCAGAAGCAATCCCGACTGACCCGGTAAAAAGTCCAGTATGACCCTGCCGGCGTCAGCCACGGGCGTAAGACTTGAGAACAATTCCTCCGAAGGAAGCACATGTACCATGATGTAAACCCCCGCCACATACACGAAACCCGCCGTCAACAGGGACAGGATCATCCCCAACGGAATCACTTTATCAGGGTTTTGCACTTCCTCTGCAATGCTTGTGGCCTTGGTGAGTCCGGCATAGGAAACAAAAACCAGCCCTATGGTTGAGATAAAGCCGTTAACCCCATTCGTGAAGAAGTTCTGTTCACGTAATTCCGGCAAGGGGTTGTCTGCAAGATACATGTAGTTGAGACCCTGAATTACAAAGAACGTCATGATGACCACCAAAGACGCAACCAGGATCCTTTGTAACAGTGCCGTTTCTTTGGCCCCGAAGATATTCAATAAACCAAAAGCCACCGTCAGTACCAGTGCCAAAGGCAGGATGGGTACATCAACAAACAGCGTGAGATAGGCACCCATACCGATCAGGGCGAATGCGCTTTTGAAGACCAGCGCAATCCACGAACCCAGCCCCCCGATGGTACCCACCATCGGGCCCAGGCTGCGGTCCAGAAAGTAGTAGGTCCCTCCTGCTTTGGGCATAGCGGTTGACAGCTCTGCCACGCTGAACATGGACGGAAGGATCAGAAAAGCCGCTGCGAGATACGCCAGGTACACCCCGTTACCGGTTTCCATGGCCGCGATTCCGGGAAGCAGGAAAAACCCTGAACTGAACATGGCTCCGGTGCTCACCGCGTACAGATCAAACAGAGTTAGTTTTTTTGAAAGCTTGGCTTTACCAGAAGGCATCGTATTTCCGGTTATTTTTAATTATTGAAAGAATGAATGTGACTTTAGCTCTTTTCATTCCCTATTTTTGGTGATCAATCTTAAAAATCTCAACAGAATTTCGAACGAGGATAATCAGAAAGTAATTTAGGCGGTTCAGTCTGCCGGGCTTTGACCGGCCCGGTTTCAGATGATGTCCTGTTTACCTGACGAAAGCCCCGACCAAATCCATGTTTCCAAACAAATATACAAGCTCACTCCGCCGGTTAAAGACCCCGTTCTATTTTTATGATCTGGACCTTCTTAAGTCCACACTCGGAGAAGTGAGAAAGCATGGGCTAAGCAAAGGCTATCATATTCATTTTGCCCTCAAAGCCAATTACCAGCCCCGCCTGCTTCAGATGATCAGGGAGGCGGGTTTGAGTGCCGACTGCGTCAGTGGCGGTGAAATCCGCAGAGCACTGGATACAGGTTTTACACCCGATCAAATTGCTTTCGCGGGCGTGGGTAAGAGCGACGAGGAGATCCGGCTGGCACTGGAGCAGGATATATTCTGCTTCAACTGTGAGTCTCCCCAGGAATTAGACGTCATTAATCAACTCGCAGGTGAAATGGACACCGTAGCCAGGGTAGCGCTTCGTATTAATCCGAACGTGAACGCCAACACTCACCACTACATCACCACGGGGCTCAACGAAAACAAATTCGGCATCGATGAAGCGGATCTGGATGACATTCTTGATCACCTGCCTGCGCTGGCCAACATC
This sequence comes from Balneola sp., assembly GCA_965267385.1. GTDB lineage: Bacteria > Bacteroidota > Rhodothermia > Balneolales > Balneolaceae > Balneola. Next base: position 339,419 of record OZ253957.1, on the reverse strand, counting down.
AAGCTGATTGGCATACATTTTCATATAGGTTCGCAGATCGTGGAATACGAGCCGTTCGTCAAGCTCTGTGGCAGGGTCAATGAACTTAACGACCGAATTGAACAACGGGGATTTCCCTTAAGCGTTATCAATGTAGGGGGAGGGTACGGCATCAACTATGAAGACCCCGACACTCACTCCGTACCCGATTTTGAACATTTTTTCGGGCTTTTCGAAGAGCATATCCGGCTGAAAGAGCATCAGCGGCTTCATTTCGAGCTGGGGCGTTCGGTGATAGGTCAGTCCGGAAGCCTGATCACCCGGGTTCTCTACACAAAAACGGGAAGAACCAAGAACTTTGCCGTTCTGGATGCCGGAATGACCGAACTCATCCGGCCTGCGCTTTATCAGGCCGCGCACCGTATCGATGTGCTTACCAGCGAACGCGAACCTGAAACATACGATGTGGTGGGCCCCATTTGTGAAAGCTCAGACACCTTCCGCAAGAACGTAACCGTACCCGCGGTTGAACGGGGGGATCTCATTGCGATCAGAAGCTGCGGAGCGTACGGGGAAGTGATGCGAAGCACCTACAATCTCAGGCCCGACATTGAGCCGGTGTTTTCAGATGACCTGGAATGAGCTGAACCAACTGGCCACCCGCTGATCCTGTTCCCCGGAGGCCGCATTCCCGATATAATCGAACTCATTGGTTTCGGAATTGTATTGATAGTCCTGACTCCACCTCTCTCTGTTTTCCATCAGGAGTTTTACTGCTTCAATTATATTCTCGATATCCTGATCTTTCATTGTGGGATGAACAGAAGCCCGTATCCAGCCGGGGCGTACACTCAGATCCCCACTCACAATTTTTTCAGACAGCTCTTTGGACATCCCCCGATCCATGTGCAAGAGGTAATGGCCGTATGTTCCGGCGCATGCACAACCTCCCCTCATCTGAATACCAAAACGGTCGTTCAGAATCTTTACACCCAGGTTGTAGTGCATATCCTCCACCAGAAAAGACACCGCTCCCAGCCGGTCCTGGTGTTCCCCGGCCAGCACTGAAATCCCTTCAGTCTCCTGCAACCCGTTGATAAGCCTTTTGACCAGTTCATGTTCACGGGCAATCATGCGTTCCGGGCCCATTTCTGCTTTCAGCTGAAAGGCCATCGCCGCCCGGATGCCCTGAATAAAGGGAGGCGTACCTCCGTCTTCCCGGGCCTCGATGTTTTCAATATAATTATGTTCGAACCAGGGCGAGGTGAAGACCACCGTACCTCCCCCCGGCAGATCCGGAGCCCGGTTATGGTACATTCTGGAATTAAAAATTGCGATACCCGGCGTTCCGGGACCTCCCAGAAACTTATGCGGAGACAGAAACACGGCATCCAGGTGCGTACCTTCCTCTTCCGGGTGCATGTCGATCTCCACGTAAGGGCCTGAACATGCGAAATCCACAAAACACAGACCATCCACCGCGTGAATCATCCTCGCAATGTCGTGATAGGGAGTTTCAATGCCCGTGACGTTTGAACAGGCCGTAACGGAGGCAATTTTGTACTTCCGGTTCCGGTATTTATCCAGCAGTGTTTTAAAATGCTCAAGGTCGACCAATCCCTGTTCATCGGGATCAATGATCTCCAGGTCCACAATGGTCTCCAGCCATGAGGTGTGATTGGAATGATGCTCCATATGCGTGATGAACACGACCGGGCGGTGTTGTTCATCACAGTTAATCAAACGGTCGCTTTTCTTCCGGCCAAAGAATCTGTTGCGGGGTTTCCCGAGATCCGGAGCGTAATCGCGAACCCGATCAGGTACTTTCAGCCCCAGAATACGCTGAAGCTTGATGATCGCAGCCGTCATCCCCGATCCTGCAAAAACCAGAACATCATCCTCACCCGCATTTACCTGTTCCTTGATCAGTTCCTTGGCATGATGATAAGCCTTGGTCATAGCCGTACCGGTGACCGTTGTTTCGGTATGTGTATTTCCAACAAAAGGAAGAATCTCATTCCGGATGCGATCTTCGATGGGGGCGTAAAGACGTCCGCTGGCTATCCAGTCGGCATAAAGGATTTTCTGCTTTCCGTAGGGGGAGTCAAACTCCAGGTCATTCCCGATGGTCTGATCCCTGAATGTTGTAAAATAGGCTTCTGACATAGCATCCGTATTGAGCGTCAATATATACATTCTCCAATACACGGAATAATTCTGTTTCGGGGAACTTAATCAAGCATTTAGAATGGAATAGCCCTGAAATACCCTTATTTTCAGCCCTCAAAATACACGGCATGGAATTACACGTACTCAAGTTTGGCGGAACCTCAATGAATGATCACCACACCTGGAAGAAGGTGCTGTCGATCATTCGGTCTTACGAACATCCGGTAGTCGTGGTCTCGGCCACCGCCCGGACCACCCGTCAACTCATCCGCGCCGGACAGCTGGCCGGCGAAGGCCAACTTGAAGTGGCGCTCGGTATAGCGGATGAGATCAGGGACCGCCATGTCCGGATCGTCCGGGAGTTCTTAAAAGAAAACCCTCATCCCAGAAACCAGCTTATTGAAGAAAGCTCCCTTCAGAATCTGGATGAAAAGATCGGGCTGCTCAGGAAGTTTCTGAAATATACCGCCAGGCAACAGGATCTTACCCCGGCGATGCAGGATGGCATTGCTTCCATCGGAGAGCAGATCTCCTCTTTTCTGCTGGCACAGTGTGCGCTGGCTATGGACTTACTGACCCAGCATGTGGATGCCAGGAAGATCATTAAAACTGATACCAGTTACGGAAATGCCAATCCCAATCTCATGCTGATCAATCAGAAAGCGGCTTCTCTGGAAACGATCATCGAAAACGGATTTATTCCCGTCATCGGAGGTTTCTACGGAGAGTCGGATGAGAACACCGTCACCACACTCGGTTTTGAGGGATCGGACTACACAGCCAGCCTGATCGGCGGGGCGCTTCACGCCAAGGCCATTGAGATCTGGACCGATGTGAGCGGCGTTTACACCAGTGATCCCCGGTTTATTGAAGACGCTCAGCCCATCCCGGAGCTTAGCTACTACGACGCCACGGAAATGGCCTACTTCGGAGCCAAGGTCCTCCATCCGTCCACCCTGAAGCCCGCCCAGGAGCGCAACATCCCCGTTTGGGTGAAGAATATGTTTGAGCCTGACCAACCCGGAACGCAGATCGTCCGTGATTCGGAGCACCGCCGAAAGGCACTGGCTATTTCCTTTAAGAACAACATCTCCTTGCTTACCATCAGCGCCTATGAAACCGTGATGGGCTACAATTTTCTCACCCGGGTCTTTAATGTGTTACAGCATCACCGGCTTGCGGTGGACGCGGTAAACACCACCGAAGCTTCGGTCACCATCGCCCTGTCAGACAGTGAAAAGCTGGATGAGTTTGCGCAGGAATTTCTGGAGATCGGATCCGTGGAGCTGGAGAGAGGAAAGGGGCTGATCAGCGTGATTGGCTGCTCCCTTTCCAAAACGGAAGAGCTCATGAGTCATGTCTTTGCGTCCATTCGCGATACCGAACTGGATATGATCTCCTTTACCAAAGAAAAAAGGATCCTGAATGTAGCGGTAAGGGAAGATGCCCTGATTGACACAGCCCGGCGAATTCACTCCGGCCTGTTTTAGCCTTACTTCTGATCGGGAGGCGCGATCCCCAACAGCCGCGCCCGTTCCCGCCAGTTCTGGCGTGCCAGTTTTTGCATGTCCTCAATCGTATCGATCTCGTCCACGATCTCCAGCCCGAGCAATGTTTCCACCACATCTTCCATGGTCACGATGCCGGAAAACCCTCCGTACTCGTCCACCATCACGGCAATGTGTTCCTGCTTCTCGATGATACGCTCAAAAAGCTCCTGCAGGCGTATCCGTTCATGGAAGATGAGGATCTCGCGCCGGATCTCTTTGAGCGGAGTACTTCCGGCCCCTTCCGCCAGCTTGATATACAGATCGTTCTTAAGCACATAACCGGTGATGTCTTCTTCACTTTCTCCGAAAACGGGGAAGCGCGAGAACTGCAGTTTTTCTTCCTGTTTAAGCACTTCATCTACGGTGGTATCTTCCTGAAAGCGAACCACCACAATGCGGGGAGTCATGATGTCGGCCGCCCTGAGAGAGCTGAACCGTATCAGATTCTTGAGGATCTTGGATTCCCCCTCTTCAAAGACACCCTCTTCAACCCCCTTGTCGGCCATCACAGAGAACTCCTCCCTGCTCAGGGTCATGCTTTCCTTTTTTCTGGATAACCAGCGGGTGATCCCGTTAGAGAGCAGCACGAGCGGATAAGTGATCACGATCAGCAGCCGGCAGGCTTTGGTGGCAAAACCGGACAACTCCTTCCAGTAATTAGCTCCCAGGGTCTTGGGTACGATCTCGGAAAGCACAAGTATGATGAGCGTGAGAATAGCCGAAGTGATACCTACATAAGCATTCCCGAATACCACCTGCGCCTGGGCGCCTACCCCGGCCGCTCCCACCGTGTGGGCTACCGTATTCAGGCTCAGGATAGCAGATAAGGGCTGGTCAATGTTATTCTTCAGTTCGGCCAGTTGCTTTCCCGTTTTACCGCCTTCATTCTCCTTGATCGCCACAAACGAAGGGGTAATAGACAGCAGTACAGCCTCCAGAATGGAACACAGAAAGGAAACACCCACCGCCAGTATCAGATAAAAAATTAATAATCCCATAATCGATTGAATAACCCTTTGCGGAATTTCTTAGTTCAATAATCGTGCCCAAGAATATCCAAAGATTGGTTAAGTCGCACTTTTCTTTCCCCGAAAACCGGTATTTTAGCTGCCAATCAATCTACAGACCTTGCTTCAATTAGAAAACATACGTCTTTCACTGGGCGACCGGGACCTGCTGAACGGAATTTCTGCCATCGTCAATCCGGGAGAGCGCATCGGACTGGTGGGCCCTAACGGAGCCGGTAAATCCACCCTGCTGAAAATCATCATGGGAATTCAGGAACCCGATGCCGGCAAAGTGGTGGTATCCGGGAACGAGACCCTGGGCTATCTACCCCAGGACGGGGTGGACCCCGATTTCAGGTTGAGTGTGATCGAGGAAGTGGAAACTTCTTTCTCTGAGTTATTTGAGCTGGAGATGCAGGTCAAAGAGATCCAGGAAAAAATCGCCAACACCGATCCCCGATCAGAGGTCCATGAACATCACCTGGAGGAGTACGGTAAGCTGCAGACCAAGCTTGAAAACTCCGGCTTATATTCGCTCCGTGCCACCATCGAAAAAGTACTGATGGGGCTGGGATTTTCTGAAGAGGACTTTGACCGCCCCACCACGGAGTTCAGCGGAGGATGGCTGATGCGTATCGCCCTCGCGAAGTTGCTGCTTCGCAAGCCCACCTATCTTCTTCTGGATGAGCCGACCAACCACCTGGATATTGAATCGCTGCAGTGGATGGAGCATTTCCTGAATACCTATGAAGGAGCTGTGATCGTCGTTTCCCACGACCGGGCTTTTCTGGATACGATCACCAATCGCACGCTGGCTATCCGGCAGGGTACGATGAGCGACTATGCCGGCAACTACTCGTTCTATGAGCAAAAGTGGGAAGAAGAACGGGAGCTGCTGCTCAATGCAAAGAAGAATCAGGAAAAGCAGATCAAAGAGACGGAAGAATTCATTGAGCGCTTCCGGTATAAAGCCACCAAAGCACGCCAGGTTCAAAGCCGGGTTAAGCAACTTGAAAAGATCGACCGCATCGAGATAGAGGATGAACCGGACAGCGTGTCGTTCCACTTTCCCGAACCGGAACGGAGCGGACAGATCGTGATGAAGCTGGATCAGATCAGGAAGAGTTATGGGGACAATCTTATTTTTGACGGTATCGACTATGAGATCGAACGCGGAGATAAGATCGCTGTGGTAGGCCCCAACGGCGCAGGTAAATCCACCCTGATCCGGATTCTGGCCGGACTGGAGCCCATTCAGGGAGGCAAGCGTATCGAAGGACACAAAGTAACCACCAGCTACTTTGCCCAGCACCAGGCGGAAGAACTGGATCTGAACAAAGATGCCCTGGATATCATGAAGGATGCCGGTTCCGGGGAAAAGGAAAGCCGGTTGCGTTCCATACTTGGCAGTTTCTTGTTTACGGGCGATGATGTATTCAAAAAAGTTAAGGTCCTTTCGGGGGGTGAGAAAAGCCGGCTGGCGCTCGCCCGGATGCTCCTTTCCCCGGCTAATTTTCTCATTTTTGACGAGCCGACCAACCACCTGGATATGAGCAGTAAGAACATCCTGCAGCAGGCCCTGGTCCAGTATGAAGGAACCTGCGTGATCGTTTCTCACGACCGCGCTTTTCTGGATCCCGTGGTCAATAAAGTGCTGGAAGTACAACCCGGTCGCATTCGTACCTACCTGGGTAACATCTCTTACTTCCTGGACAAAAAGAAGGAAGAAGCCGCTGCCGGCCAGGACGGCGCAAAGGGTGACCCGGGCCATGCAAGGCTTTCTGTGCCCGGAGAGCCAGTGGCTTCCTCCCAAAGCGGTAATGAAGAATCCGGTCCTCCGCTTTCCCGGAAAGAACAGCGACGCATCGAGGCAGAACGCCGCAATGCCCTGAATAAAAGAATCGGCCCTGTAAAAAAGAAAGTGGATGCGCTGGAAGAGGAGATCGCGCATCTGGAGGAACGCAAGACTGACATAGAAGCCTTAATGGCTCAGGGCGATTTCTATGAAGACCCCGAAAAGGTTAAGGAAACCTCACTAGAATATGAACAATTAAAGATGGATCTTACCGACCGCTATTCAAAGTGGGAGGAATATGCCAATCGCATTGAGGCCATTGAACAGGAATTTCAGCTATGAACATCACAAAAAGCACTTTAATCGGACTGGTATCCCTTTGTACCCTGCTGTTATCCTGTAAACATCCGGATCCCCTTGCGAAAAAGGACCAGCAGATCCAGAATGCATTTCAGAACTCCGATAAAGCGGTTCGCGTCGCCATTGGTGGCAACCGCCTGATCTCTTATACTTTTATACATGGTGAGGGCAGCTGGTCGGGATATGTGACCAGTTTTCTGCCCATGATGGAAAACAACGAGCTCGAAGTAGCTTCTATCCGGGAAGTCAGGCCCCGGCAGGGATGGGAAGAATTTGATCTGCTGCTGGATCATCTGCAGATCCTTCATCTCCCTGATCAGTCCGAAGTAGCGAATTATCCCGTTAAGGAGGCCGGCGACCTTGGCCTCACGTACATGTTCCGGGTCAAAGACGGCGATGAGCTCCGGTACTACCGCTACAACAACCCGGAAACCGTACTCATGGATAGCTGGGAAGCCCAGAATGTAACCGTCTTCGGCAGTTATCTGATGGGGGAGTTCATCCCGGTTGAGTAGATCAGATTACAGACAAGATAATCCTCCCTTGAGGCCCGCCTGCTCGTAGCCGCTTCCGCCGGCTCATTTTGCGAAAATCTGTTCTTTATTCCGGAAAGCCTTGAATTCGAGGGCATTGCCCGAGGGATCCAGGAAAAACATGGTCGCCTGCTCCCCGGGCTCCCCTTTGAACCGGATATACGGCTCGATCACGAAGTCCACACCCGCAGCTTTTACTTTCTCAGCGAGCTCCTCCCATTCATCCATCTCAAGGATCACCCCGAAGTGGCGAACGGGCACGCCATGCCCGTCCACGGCATTGCGGGCCGACTCCTTTGCTTCATCCGGGCTCAGATGCGCCACTACCTGATGGCCCCACATGTTAAAATCGATCCACTGATCAGAGGAGCGGCCGGTTGAACAGCCCAGGATCCCGGTATAAAAGCTATAGGTTTCGTCCAGGTCTTTAACCGGAAAGGCCAGATGAAAAGGAGGAATGGTAGCGCTCATGCTTTGATTATATTAGTCCGTATTTAAACCCATTATAGCAACATCATGCAATCAAAGAAAGTTGAATTCAAAGGCGCACTGGATGAAACCCTTTCCGCTAAAGTCGATCTCCCGGAAGAGGAACACATCAAAGCCTATGCCCTCTTCGCCCACTGTTTTACCTGCTCCAAAGATCTGAAAGCCGTCGGAAACATAACCCGTGGCCTGGCTGAGGCCGGCATAGCCACCTTTCGTTTTGATTTCACCGGACTGGGGCAGAGCAAGGGGGACTTCGCGGAAACCAATTTTTCTTCGAATGTGGATGATCTGGTTGCGGCCTATCGCTATATGGAAGAAGAACTGGAAGCTCCCGCTATCCTGATCGGCCATTCTCTGGGAGGTGCTGCCGTTCTTCAGGCCGCCCACAAAATGGATCTTGTGAAGGCTGTGGCCACCATCGCTGCTCCGGCTGAGCCCGCCCACGTAAAGGAAAACTTTGAAATGAAACTGGAGGAGATCCAGGAGAAAGGGGAAGCAGAAGTCACCCTCGCGGGACGAACATTCACCATCAAAAAACAATTTGTGGATGACCTTGAGGAAACCCGGATGAAGAAATACATTCATGAACTGGACCGGGCCCTGCTGGTTTTTCACTCCCCTCTCGATAATACCGTCGGCATCGAGAATGCTTCGAGAATATTCATAGCGGCGAAACATCCCAAAAGCTTCATCTCTCTGGATACCGCCGATCACCTGCTGCAGGAAAAAGAAGACAGCCAGTATGCAGGCAGAGTGCTGGGTACCTGGGCTGAGCGGTATATTGACTGAGTAAACTGAGTCATCCCGGACTTGATCCGGGATCTGTGGGGATCGACCTATTAGGTTGAATCGTTCCTCTTCAAAGCCCAAAACCCGACAGATCCTGAAACAAGTTCAGGATGACAGCTAATTAGAAAAATGGCTACATTCCCCGCATGACGGAAGCAATTGATACGTTGCGGTTAAATTTAAGTACAGGCGGTCTGATGGTGATGAATGTATCCCTGGCCGTGATCATGTTTGGGGTGGCTCTGGAGTTAACCATCAAGGATTTTAAGGATATCGCCAGAAATCCTAGATCCACGCTCATTGGTTCATTCTCTCAATTCGTCCTCCTGCCCGCGCTTACCTTCCTGATGGTCATTCTCATTGAACCCGCCCCCAGTATCGCGCTGGGCATGTTCATGGTTGCCGCCTGTCCCGGGGGTAACATATCGAACTTCTTTTCGCTGCTGGCCAGAGGGAACGCCGCGCTGTCCGTAAGCATGACTGCCATAGCTACCCTGGGAGCGATCATTCTCACCCCCTTCAACTTCGCTTTATGGGCCAGCTTTTACGCACCTACCAGAGTGATCCTGCAGGAAGTTCATCTGGACTATTTTGAGGTGTTCAGGATCATTGTTCTGATTCTCGGCATCCCTCTGATGCTCGGTATGATGCTCAATCATTACAAACCAAAAATTGCCGATAAGATCAGCCCCTGGATCAAAGGCTTCGGAGTGGTGTTCTTCGGCGCCTTTGTCGTGGTTGCCTTTATGGGGAATTATGACAATTTCATCAATTATGTTCAGTTTGTGCTTTTTCTGGTATTTCTGCACAACGCCCTCGCTCTTCTTTCTGGCTACGGCATAGCTTCCGCATTTAAACTCCCTTATGAAGACCGGAAGTCCATCTCGATCGAAACGGGCATACAAAACTCGGGACTCGGTCTTCTGTTAATCTTTAACTTTTTCGACGGACTGGGCGGCATGGCGCTCATCACGGCATGGTGGGGTATCTGGCATATCCTGGCCGGGCTGAGCCTGGGCTGGTACTGGTCGGTCGGTAAAACTGCTTTACAACGCGCATTCAGCAATGCCTGATCTCAGACCCTGGTATCAACTGGTTAAATTCGGGATGGTTTATCCCGGCCTGCACTTGTTCTACAAAAAAATTGAAGTGGAGGGCTACGAGAATATCCCCCATGGAAAACCCATTCTGGTGGTGCCCAATCATCAAAACTCTTTTATGGACGCCTTGCTGGTTACCACCAGTTACAAACCCACCATGTACTATCTTACCCGCGCGCAGGCATTCAATCCTAAAGCTGTGGGTGCTATCCTCACATCTCTGAACATGCTGCCCGTGTACCGGGTTCGGGACGGACTCCGTTCCGTTCAGAAGAACAAAGAGATCTTTGAGCGCTGCTTAAAGTACCTGGCGAAAGGAAATCCGATCCTGGTATTTGCTGAAGCTAATCATGACCTGAAGCGCCGGGTGCGGCCATTCAGTAAGGGATTCACCCGGATCGCCTTTGATGCGGAGGTGCGTCATAACTGGGAATTCGATCTGCAGGTGCTTCCGGTAGGTGTGAATTACAGCGATCATCAGTATTCCAGAAACAACGTACGCATTGTGTACGGTAAACCCATACCGGTAGCCAGCTATAAAGAATTGTATGAAAAGGATGAACGCCAGGCTGCGAATGCACTTAAGGTGGACACCATGGAGGGATTGAAACCCCTGGTGATGCACGTACCCAAGCTGGATCAGTATCCGCTGCACAAGGTGGTTCTGGAGACCTTATCTCCGGATCGTAACGAACTGGTGGATCCCGGTTTGATGAACCGACGCGTTGAAAAGCTGGCCCGGGAAGCGGACGAAGACACAGTTGCTGAAGCGGAGAAACTGCTGGCCATTGCCGAAGAAGAAAAGGTGGATATCCGGGAAGCAGCCAGCCTGCGTAAGGTGCGCTGGTGGAAACTGCCCCTGCTTCCGGTCTATCTGTTCTCCCTGATCAACAATCTCATACCTTATTTCCCGATCCGATACATACTCAGCAATACCATAGAAGACCGGGCCTTTGACGCCTCCATCAAGTTTCTGATGGGCCTCCTGGTTTTCCCTTTCTTTTACCTGATTGTCAGCCTCATCTTATGGTTCAGTGGTCTCCCCTGGTATTACATTCTCGGATATTTTGTCTTCAGCATCCTGTCCGGCCCGTTCTTTAAGACAGCCCGTGACTTTTTCAAATTTCAGCGGGAGAAATTGCGGTTGCGAACCTTCATGAAAAGGAACCCCAATCGCTATGAACGCTTTATGGCTTTGATTACCCGTTTCAAAGCCATGCGAAACCGACTGCTCAGAGATGAATGAAGAAGGAGGAAGCTCTGTTAGATAATCAAATTAACTAACAAGCCTATGAAATATCTCAGTGTATTCATTGCCGCCATGTTTTTTTCTGCGGCGTGTTTTAAAGTAGAAAAGAATGTAAGTCAACAAAGCGCGGATCAACCCGAAATCAGCCAAGCGGTAGCCGTAGTACACCCGCTGGGAAACAGCGGGGTCAGTGGAACCGTCACCTTCATCCGTGAAGAGAACGGCGTTCGTGTCGATGCAACCGTCCGTGGCTTGAATGCCGGAGAACATGGCTTTCATATCCACCAGTACGGAGATTGTACCGCGCCCGACGGAACTTCGGCAGGAGGACACTTCAATCCTTTTGGACATGAGCACGATGGGCCCGAAGCAAACTCGAGGCACATGGGTGATATGGGAAACCTGATATCCCGGGGACCCGAAGAAACCACCACATACTCCTACCTGGATGAAGTGATCTCCCTCCCTATGATCGTAGGACGAGGCATCATCATCCATGCCGGCGAAGACGATCTCAGCTCCCAGCCTTCTGGTGAGGCCGGAGAGCGAATAGCCTGCGGCGTTATCGGTATCACTGAATAGCTTTCTGGCCCTGGCTGAAATATTTGACCAGACTTCAATTTATCCTATATTTAGACAGTTATCTAAATATCTAAATGAATACACTCTTCAAAGCGCTCAATGATTCCACACGCCGGAAGATCCTGGATCTTCTAAAAGAAAAGGATATGACGGCCGGAGAAATTGCTGAACTGTTTGACATCTCGAAACCCAGTATCTCTCATCATCTGGACCAACTGAAGCAGGCCGGACTGGTGACAACGGAGCGGGATGGGCAGTTCATAACCTACTCATTGGATACCACCGCGCTTGAAGAGGCAACTCAATGGCTGTTTAACCTTTTGAACAAAAATTAATGACCATGAAGGTTCTGGACACTTTAAAAAAGGAATGGTACGTATTGATCATACTGCTTCTTCCGTTTGTAGCATCGGCTGTGTTGTGGAATGACCTGCCGGATGTAGTACCTACTCATTTTAATATACAGGGAGAAGCGGATGACTATGGCCCGAAATGGATGACGGCCATCCTGATTCCGGCTATTGGGCTTGGAGTATATTTCTTGCTGATATTCCTGCCCGCGATCGACCCAAAGAAAAGGATCAGGTCCACTCAAAAACCGATCGCGGCGATCCGCATCTTTACCTCCGTTTTCTTTACCGGAATTTATGCCATTGTGATGACCATAACGCTCGGCTACACTGTGGATGTATCGACATACGTTTTTGTCGCCATAGGGCTGCTGTTCATGATACTGGGAAATTACATGAATTCTGTAAAGCCGAACTATTTTATCGGTATCCGAACTCCCTGGACCCTTGAGGATCCAGAAGTCTGGCGACGAACACACCGCCTGGCCAGTAAGATCTGGATGGCAGGGGGGCTGATGCTCATCATCATAGCGCTCACTATGGGTATAAGCTACACCTCTTACCTGGTTACTTTCATTCTTATTCTGCTGGGGGGAATCCCCTTGGTGTATTCTTACCTGATCTTCAAAAAAATTAACCCATCTGAAGGAGACGAGTCATGAAGTCACTGCTTTGTACATTAATACTATCCTTGTTCATACTGTTGCCATCCGGCGCGCAAAATTCGCTGGAAGGTATCTGGGAAGGAGGCATCACGATTCCCGGAGGCCAACTTAAGATCATCTTCAAAATCGACAAATCAGACAACGGGTACTCCGGAACTCTGGATATCCCGCAGCAGGGAGCCAGAGGATTGCGGTTGGATCCCGTTTCGCAAAACGGAGATTCGGTGCTGCTGGTTTTTACCGCCGGACAGGTCAAAGGTACGTTTGAGGGAGTGTTTGAATCCGAAACAAAAATCACCGGCAGTTACTCCCAGGGTGGGCCCGGTACGCCCTTTTCGGTGGAAAGAACTTCAGCTACCACTGCGGATCCGGAAAAACCGAAGAACGAAACGGATTACATCATCCCCAACGGTGATCTTGAGATCGGCGGCACCCTCACCCTCCCCGAAGGCCCGTCTAAAGGCCCCCTGGTGATCATGATCTCGGGCAGTGGAGCACAGGACCGCGATTCCAATGTCTTTGACTTCAAGATATTCGCCGTTCTGGCTCAGCATCTGGCTGATCAGGGTATCCCAAGCTTTCGGTACGACGATCGTGGTGTAGGAAAATCCTCCGGCAACTTTGCCAATGCCACGCTGGGCGATCTCGCTTCTGATGTGAATGCCATCATCTCATTCTTTCAAAATAACGAAGAAAGCAGCTTCAGGGATTTTGCGGTGCTGGGGCATAGTCAGGGCGGGGTTGTTGCCGGTAAGGTGGCCGCTGAACATGAAGCCGTGGTTCAGCTTATCCTCATGGGGTCGACAGCTCCCGGCCTGAACGAGATCCTCCGGTACCAGGTAGAGCTTGCTTATGTAGATACACCGGTTGATAAAAGCCTTGTGGAAAAAGAGATCGAGGCCCGGGAAGCTCTCATGAAAGCAGTGGTCGCAGAAGCCGGGATTGAAGAAGCGAAGGAAAACTACAAAACCGCTTATGCCAATCTCCTGAATGACCTTCCTGAGGTTCAGCGAAATTCCATTCCCGATATAAACCGGGTAGCCGAAAACCAGGCCTCCCAACTGGCTACGATATACGGTACCCCTCAAATGAAATCGCTCCTGTTCTATGTACCTACCGATGATCTTGAAAAAGTAGGTGTTCCCACGCTTGTGCTCTTTGGTGAAAAAGACACTCAGGTTACCTTAACCCAAAATCAGGCAGGAATACGTCAGGCCCTCGAAAAGTCGGGAACTGATTATGAGATCAGGGTTTTTGAAGCCGCAAACCATTTATTCCAACAGGCAAACACCGGGTTGGTATCAGAGTATCCCACACTGAAAAAAGAGTTTGTGGATGGTTTTCCGGAGACTTTGAGTAGCTGGATACTCAGCAATTACGGACAGTAGCCTGTACCTTCATCCCTCTTATGCACTCCGACCGGCTCCCGGACTAAACCTGAGCCGGTCATCCCATCTGGGGGTATCGCTTCTTGCTCTGAATCCGAAGTGAGCCTGCGAACGGAGTTACTCCGCCTTCCAGTCTTTCATTCCCTCACGAATAGCATCTGCCACTTTCTCAACCGGAATCCGTTCCTGGCTCATATCATCCCGGTGACGGATGGTCACCTGATTGTCTTTCTCAATGGTGTCGAAATCCACGGTAACACAGAATGGGGTTCCGGCTTCATCCAGCCGGCGATAACGCTTACCGATAGATCCGGATTCATCATACTGCACCGAAAACTCTTCCCGCAGGTCTTTGTCGATCTTGTGGGCCAGTTCCTGCAGCTCAGGTTTTTTGATCAGCGGGAACACTCCGACCTGAACGGGTGCCAGTTTCGGATCCATCTTCAGGACTACCCGCTTGTCGCCATCCACTTCTTCCTCGCGATAAGCATCGCATAGCACCATCAACACACAGCGGTCCAGGCCAATGGAAGTTTCGATCACATAAGGCACAAAACGCTTCTGATTCTTCTGATCGAAGTAGTCCAGTTTTTTACCGGAAAACTCCTGATGCTGGGTCAGGTCAAAATCAGTGCGGTTGTGGATTCCTTCCACTTCCTGCCAGCCGATCGGGAATTGATACTGGATATCGGCGGCAGCACGGGCATAGTGGGCCAGTTTATCTTCCGGGTGAGGGGCCGTTCTCAGCTTCGCTTCCCGGATACCGATGCTCTTGTGCCAGGCCATCCGCTTTTCCATCCATTCGTCATAGGCGGCCTCATCGGTGCCCGGCTCCACGAAATACTGCATTTCCATTTGCTCAAACTCCCGCATCCGGAATACAAACTGTCGGGCTACCACCTCATTCCGGAAGGCTTTACCGGTTTGTGCGATCCCGAAAGGGATGCTGACCCGGCTGGTATCCAAAACGTTTTTATAATTCACGAAAATACCCTGCGCAGTCTCAGGGCGCAGGTACACTCCATCGTCCTCAGAGGACGTAGCGCCGAACTGGGTCTTGAACATCAAGTTGAACTGGCGGACCTCGGTCCAGTCAAAAGCCCCGGAATCCGGAGAACGGACCTCATGCTCCATGATGATATCATACAGGTCTTCAGTAAGGCTCTTGCGGGAACCGGCCGTATCCAACTGCTCCTGCAGTTTTCTGGCCTCGTCCTTTTTACCGTCCTTTTCCAGTTTTAGGATATACTGTTCAATAAGCATATCGGCCCGGTATCGTTTCTTGGACTGTTTATCGTCGATCATCGGGTCGTTAAAACCGCCCACATGGCCGCTGGCTTCCCACACTTTCGGGTGCATGAAGATGGCGGCATCCACTCCCACAATGTTATCGTGGCGCTGGGTCATCTCCTTCCACCAGGCATTGCGGATATTCCGCTTCAGCTCCACACCCAAAGGCCCGTAATCGTAGACAGCACTCAGCCCTCCGTAAATTTCCGATGATTGAAAAATGAATCCCCGGGCTTTAGCCAGTGATACGATAGTGTCCAGACTGTCCAGTTTCGACATGAAAATCTTGTGTTCTTTTTCTGAGTTCAAATGAGCACCGAAGATAAGGATTTCGTTTGTCAGGCACAGATTAACAAGATTACAAAGTTAAAAAAGTCTATGTGCCTCAGTCCCTTTGTTGCTATCTTTAGCGCTCACTCATTCACAACCCTTTAACATACTTTCATGAAAGTTGGTATTCTGGGTGCCACCGGTGCCGTCGGACAAAAATTCATTCGCCTGCTGCAGGATCATCCCTGGTTTGAGATCGCTGCGCTTGGAGCTTCCGAGCGCTCGTCCGGCAGGAAATACAAAGAGGCCGCCAACTGGATCGAAGATGTGAACCTTCCGGCCGATATCGCAGACATGACGGTTGCAAAGTGTGAGCCCGGTGAATTCGACGGAGTGGACTTTGTGTTTTCGGGGCTGGACTCCTCGGTCGCCGGTGAGATCGAGGGGGCTTTTGCCCGGGCCGGTATTCCGGTGATCTCCAATGCGAAAAATTACCGCATGGATCCGACCGTACCTTTACTGGTACCCGAAGTGAACCCGGATCACACCGGGCTGATTAAAACACAGAATTTCACTACCGACGGCTCCGGATGGATCGTAACCAATCCCAATTGTGTAGCCGTTCCCCTGTCACTGGCTCTTAAGCCTATCCACGATGTTTTCGGGATCAGGAATTTGATCGTGACCACCATGCAGGCCATATCCGGGGCGGGTTATCCGGGAGTGGCCAGCCTGGATATTTTGGGCAATGTGGTTCCCTTTATTCCCGGTGAGGAGCCCAAAATTGCGCCAGAGACCCAAAAACTCCTGGGCTCTTTAAAAGACGGTGCGGTCGAACCACAAGGTTATGGCGTTCAGGCCACCTGTACCCGTGTCCCCGCACTGAACGGCCACATGGCTGCCGTTACGGTGGAACTGGAAAAAAAGCCCTCTTCGGTCGCGGAAGTTCGTAAAGCGGTGCTGGACTTTAAAAATCCAATCGCGGACCTGAATTTGCCCTCGGCGCCGAAACAGGTGATCAAACTGCACGAAGATGAACGCTATCCCCAGCCCCGTCTCCATGCCGATCAGGAAGGGGGTATGCAATTGCATATGGGGCGCCTGAGAAAAGCCGAAGTCTTTGATCTCAGCTTTGTATGCATGGCCCATAATACCATCCGGGGTGCCGCCGGAGGCGCTATTCTGAATGCGGAGCTGCTGGTTAAGAAAGGATTCCTGGCTTAGTTATTCGTTATTCGTTATTCGTTATTCGTTAAACAAAAGAAGTGCACGATTAACAGTTAATCAATAACTATTAACTAATCTTCCAGTTCCTTCAGCTTCATCTCCGAAAGCTTCAGGTTGATATGTGAGGAGATATTAGCAGCAAGGTTCCGGTATTTCCTTTTGATCTTGAGCTTCCGCGTGCTAAGCTCTGATCCGGGAAATTCCTTAAATACAGCCGCCCTTTTTGCGTGCAGGATCAGTTTTGAGGAAAAGAGTCCCTTTTTGAACTCCGCCATTTCCAGTTCTTTCATGGGTATGGTGATCTCCTTCAGATCCGATTTGTATGCTTCAAATACAGCGTCTTTTTTCTGAAATTCGAAGTTCAGTTCCTCTCCGTCCACGCGCAGAATTCCTTCCACCATCATGAATCCGCCGTTTAAATCATCGTCATAAAAAGGTAAGCTACGCATGCGACCTCTTGTTTTTCAATAGGTTAGATCATTTCAAAAAAATCTATAAAAAAGTACAAAAAATCTGTAAGGAGTGCTCACTGAATCGGTCTCACTTAGCAGTTGTAGAGACACGACTAATCATTGCCTTGGAAATGCAGAGCATTTCCAATGTCCTTCCAGGGGTAAAAGGTGGAAATCCTTTTACCCTATTTTTTTCCGGGGGTATTATTATGAGGATACTACTTCTGATCACCTTGTGCTTCTTCTCCTCTCAGGCCTTTGCACAGAGTGCCAATTTCGAGGACGGATTCTCCGATCGTGACATTTCAAACTGGACCGGTGACACCGCGGACTTTGTCTTCGTCACGGAAAACGGTAATGTCCTCCTTCAACTACAAGCCGGTACCTCCGGTACTTCTCAGCTGAGTACGCCCTCGGCCGGCGTGATCGGCTACTGGGAGTTTTTCATCAGGATGGATGGCTTCAGCCCTTCGAACAGTAATAAGGCGGAGATCTACCTGATGAGCGATCATTCCGACCTCAGTCAACCCTTGAACGGATACATGCTGCAGGCCGGCGAGAACGGAAGCAACGATGTATTCCGGCTTTTCAGGATCACGGCCGGTGAACGGGATGGAGAGGTATTGACGGGCACCACAAGTATTGCCTCCGGAGGAGAATACAGGGTGAAGGTGATCCGGGATGCGCAGGGAAACTGGGATCTCGAACTGGCTGACGCTTACCACGGTTCAACGGTACATGAAGCCTCGGGATCCGACAACACCTACAGCAGTACCGGTTTTTTTGGATTCAGGACGACCTACACCTCGACCCGGAGCGATAAGTTTTATTTCGACTTTAAAATTCAGCCCCCTCCGGTTCTGCCCCTGAGCGTCAACGAACTGAATGTGATCAGCGACCGGGAACTCCACATCCGGTTCAATAAAGCTGTTGACGGTAGTTCTGTTCAAAACTCTGATTTTCTCGTCAGCCCGGGATCGAAGTCCCCTTCCGGTGTGCAGTTGTTGAGTGATTCTTTGCTGCACCTGGAATTCACATCCTCCTTTGCAAGTGGCGAAAACCTGCTCATGATTAGCGGAATACAGGATATGGCAAATGATACGGCCCTTGCCGATACGACGATCCGGTTTCTTCGCGCTGATGGTTTAGCCCCGGGCAGGCTTCTCATCACAGAGATCATGTATGATCCGCTGGCCGATCCGGACGACTTCCTTCCCGATCAGTCTGAATACATTGAACTATACAATCTGGGGCCGGTAGCGCTTTCGCTTGAAGGCCTTCACCTGCATGATGCTCCCGATGAGAACATGGAAGCAGACCGGTTATATCCGGAATCTGATTCCGGTAAATGGATTCCTTCCAACGGGTACTTCCTGATCTACGCTGAAAATGATACCGATATATTTACGGAAAGCAGGGTCGCCCGCTACTTCGGTCTGTCCCAGGAACATGAGAAATTTTCGATGCGGATCAATCGTTCGACACTAAGCCTTTCCGCTTCCGGAGACGCGGTTTTTATCGCTGACAGCACGGGGACGGTGATCGATTCTGTTTTTTACGATGAAAGCTGGCACAACCCCAATCGGGTTTCTACGGATGGTGTTTCACTGGAAAAAATAAGGCCTGCCGGAGCTTCCGGTAACCCATCGAACTGGAGTTCAAGTACGGAAGTGAGTGGCGGAACGCCCGGTGCTCAAAACTCTGTCTTTCTGGAGAGCGGAGCTGCTCCGGCCAACGCCGGCATCACATTCAATCCCAATCCGTTCTCACCGGATGGTGACGGTTACCAGGATTTTGTTTCTATCAACTATACACTGGACGAACCGGATTACCTGATTACCGTGCGCATCTTTGACCGTTATGGAAGATTAGTACGCAAGCTGGTGGACAGCCATCCAGCGGGATTTGAGGGCCATCTGATCTGGGACGGGCTGACCGGCGACCGGGCCCGGAACAGGGTCGGCATCTACGTTGTACTCTTTGATGCCTTTAACAGTACCAATGGGAGAAACCTGAGCTTTAAGGAGACGGTGGTTCTGGCGAGGAAGTTTTAGTACACAATTGTAATGAGAACATTAGCTGTACTTACTTTATTAGTCCTTTGAGTCTCCTGGGTACATGTGTTTCTAGTCCAACCAATTCATCTAATTGCTCAGGCGATGGAAGAGGAACCTGTTCTAGTCATGGCGGTGTTTACTGTCCAGCAGGAGCTGGTAGCGATGGTTCTGTAATCTGCAATGATGGTTGGAGAGACTCTAGTGTTAGCTACTGTGCTGCAGCTGGGGAATGAACTCTCATTTTCCGTCTTGTCAAAAACATAATTCCTCTTGTCATTTCGGGGCCCGGTTACCGGGTCGAGAAATCTAAGGAGCTCCTAAACAGGAATAAGCCCTTTAGATTTTTCTCCACCCTGCCTTTGCGGCCGGCGATCAGGCAGTTGGCGGATTCAAATAACGACATCCTTAATTGCCCATTGAATAATTGACACTAATTCCCCCAAACCAGTTTCGCTCAGGGGCGGGCTGATAGAAGCGATCCCCAAAAGCATTGGTGTCGTAACCCAGGCTGTAGCGCTCATCCAGCAGGTTGTCCATGCCCAGGTAGAGCTCCAGAGCCAGCTGATCGGTAAGCTCTGCCTGCCATCCCGCTTTGGCTTTTATCAGGTGATAGGGATCGGAATACACCGTATTGGCATCGTTCAATGGGATCTGATCGGTAAAGTTATGGGAAAGATTCAGGTACCAGCCGTCTGATCCCTTCATTTGCAGGGTCGTGATAATGGTGTGCGGCGCCACACCCGGGAGCCTGTTGCCCGAGTAATCAACGCCATTCTGAACGTAGTTCTGATACTCGAACATCTGGAATGTGTAGGATGCATTCAGCTCCATGTGTCTCATTAAACCTGAAGCACCGCGGATCAGATCATAACCGACGAGGGCTTCAAGCCCGTATTGATGGGTATTTCCCGCATTCCTGAACAGGGTTGTCCCCCGGCTCGACTGATACTGAACAATGGTTTCATCCAGCCTGAAGAAGTACAGAGCCAGATCATATCTGAAACGGTTGCTGCGATCTGAACCTCTTGCTCCCAGCTCATAACTCACTCCTTTTTCTGCCTGAAGTCCCAGATTAATACTTCCTTCATTTGTTCTGACCTCTTCAATGGTGGGAGGTGAAAAACCGAGACTCAGGCTTCCGAACAGAGCATGTCGGTCATTCATCTTCTTAAGGAGCGCTACACGGGGTATCACATTGGGATCAAAGGAGGTCTTCACCAGGCCCGGATCGCTGTTCAGATTATCGATCAGGCGGTTGATCCTGTAGTTCAATTGATTATAGCTGAGGCCCAGCGTCAGGTACCACTCATTGGGCAGATCCAATTCAGTACTTGCAAAGATGAGAACCTGCCGGATGCTGATCTCATCATCAAAGTTAAGCGCTCCCACTTCGCTGCTGTCATTTTCGAAATTCCGGGCTACATTTTCTCCGGCCTGAAGTTCACCTCCAAGCGTAAAGCGGCTCCTGATGTCTCCAATGTCGGTGTCAGCCGTGAATTTTGTGCGTCCCCCCCAGCTTTTTCGACTGTCTTTTTTGTAATCCAGATTGAAGGGGTTCTCAAACTTACTTGCATTGCCGTAAAGCATCGTACTGTTGGCGAAGATATCGCCCCAGCTGTAATCGTGGGTTACTCCGGCCAGAAAATACTGCTGGCTTACACTTGCATTTGCTTCCGTGCTGCCTAAAACAAAGGGATTGCCCGGCCGGTCCTGCGTGGGATCGTCTTCGAACTGGGCTTCTGTGAGTCCCCCGGGAATGCCGTAGTACAAATCAGAGTACAACAGGCTGGCTTTTACAACCCGATCCGGCGAAAGAATAAACCGGCCGCTGGCTTCCATGATCTCCCGGTCCAGAAACGACTGATCCCGGTATCCATCACTCTGGTGATTGGCATATCCCACATTGATGCTTCCGTTCTCGAACTGGTTTATCCCTTCCACCTGATACCTGGACAGGCCGAAGGAACCGAACTCATAAGAAGACCGTATTTCGTTCCCTGAGACCGAAGGAGCTGAGCCCATCAATAAGGCACCTCCGTTTCCCGCTCCGTATACACTTCCCGCCGGCCCTTTGATTGCCTCTACCCTCTTTATGTTCATCAGGTCCAGCAGATTCAACGGGGTGCTTCCGGATGGATCGGTAAGGGGAATCCCATTCCAGTAGATCTTTACATTCCGGACACCAAAGGGTGATCGCAGAGAGCTTCCCCTGATCGAAACGCGATAGCTGCCGGGCGCACGTTCATCCATTCTGAGGCCGGGAATGGTGTTCAGACCCGTGACTAATGATTGGGAGTCAAAAAGCCGGATGTCATCCGCACGGATGAATGAAATTGCTCCCGGAGATTCCAGAATACTGCGGTTTCCTTCGTAGCCGGTTACCACCACCTCGCCCAGCTCTCCTCCCAAAGTATCGGCCTGCTGATAGGCAAGTGCTGTGGCGGGCATCAAAACAAAGAGAATGAAAATAAATTGCTTCATGAGGAACAAACTACGAAGGGTTGAATAAAGATTTGAGAATTGAATACATTGCGCACTTCTAACAACCTTTTTTTACAAAGCGTTTTGAATCATCGCAGACAAGCAGCAATCGGTATTTTTGACTCGGGAATCGGCGGGCTTACGGTAGCTAAAGCCGTTATGCAGGCTCTTCCGGACGAGGACATCATTTATTTCGGGGATACGGCGCGTGTTCCTTACGGCGGCAAGTCGCCAGAAACCGTCCGGGAATACGCTCTCCAGATCACCGACTTTCTGATGGGCAGAGGGGTCAAAATGATCCTCATTGCCTGTAATACCGTTTCGGCCTCTGCCAAAGAGGAGATCGTGCGAAAAGCTGCCGGCATCCCTGTGCTGGACGTTATTACGGCCGGGACGGAGGCGGCCTTTGCTGAGCCCGAACACTCCCACATCGGTGTAATCGGTACCCTCGCTACTGTTAACTCCCGGGCCTATGTTGACGCTATCAGAAAAAAAGATGAACATGTCAGAGTTACACAGCAGGCCTGTCCGCTCCTGGTCCCACTGGCCGAGGAGGGATGGATCGATAATGAGGTGGCACGATCCACACTATCCATCTACCTGAAACCGTTTGATGGTTCGGGCATTGACGCTCTGATCCTGGGATGTACGCATTACCCGCTCTTTAAGACCGTGATCCCGGAAGTACTCAAAGACGACCGCCTTCGCATAATCGATTCGGCCAGCTCAATAGCTGAAACAGCAAAAGAACGATTGAAGGAGCTGGACATGATGAATGAAAACGGGGGCAATTTTGAGTGTTTCGTCAGTGACCGTCCCCAGCGTTTTCAGGACCTGGCCCAGCGTTTTCTGGGCAGAGCACTGAACCAGGTTCGCATCGTTCATTTGTGAACGTGGTGAAACCAAATTTTACCTGAATATTCGAGCACAACTGCTATATTCTTATGCTAAATCACAAACAAACTTTGGATATATGAAACGGGCATTTCTATCCTTTCTGACTTTATTTATCATCATTTCATTCTCAGAAGCCGTTCAGTCCCAGAAAACCGGCCTTGAATTGTATGAGGCCATGGGACAACGTGACTTCCTGCCGACCGAAGGTTCCCCCAGCCTGAACTGGCTGCCGGGCGACATGGGTTATATGGAGACCGAAAGAAACAATGACGGGAGCATCTCATTCTTTAAAGTGGATCCTGTAAGCCGTGAGCGAACCCTGCTCTTTGCTGAAGCAACCGTCAACAGTCTCATCCGCCAGTACAATGACCTGAACGAGACTGATACCGACCACCTTCCCTTTAACCGGTTTGAGTTCATTTGGGACAACGAAGGCATCTTCTTCACCGTCGATGAAACCGACTATGTCTTCCATCTGGAGACCAACGACCTTCGAAAACTATACAAGCCGGAAGTTGAGCGGGCTCCCTATACAGATGAACTGATGCGCCGGATGGAAACTAGTCAGCTCTGGAACGGGACTTACTCCCATGACTACACCATGTTTGCTCATATCAAAGGATATGACATATATGTAGTGGATACCGAAACCGGAGAAGAAAAGCGCCTCACGTATGGCAGCGAAGAAAAAATGAACGGGCGCCCAAGCTGGGTCTATCCCGAAGAATTCGGTGAGCGGGAGGCCTACTGGTTCTCGCCCGACGATTCCAAGATCGCTTACCTCCAGTATAACGAAACCGATGTACATCAGTACCCTATCGTACATGATCTGGATTTTGAGGCGGGACTCGAGCAGATGCGTTATCCCAAAGCCGGTGAAACCAATCCTACGGTGAATCTCTTTATTGTGGATATTGAGTCGGGAGAGATCGAGCAGGTTCCCACCAACAGTGACCCAGACACCTATATCGTGCGTCCGATATGGAGAAATGACGGAAGTGAGCTCACCTTCCGCCGTTTGAACCGGCAGCAAAACCATCTTGAATTTCTGGCCTACGATCTGGAAAGCAAAACCGTCCGTACCATTTTTGAAGAAAAAGAGGACGCCTACATTAACCTTCACGACAATTTTATCCAGCTGGACGATAACGAGACTTTTCTATGGACCTCCGAGGTCAGCGGGTATAACCAGATCTACCACTACGATTTCAGCGGCAAGCTCATCAATCAACTAACGCACGCCGAGAAGCCGGTTGGAAGTATCGTGAATGTGGATCAGAAAAATCGCAAGGTTTACTTCACCGCCTACGAAAACATGGGGCTGGACCTTCAGTTTCATGTGGCCAATTTCGATGGCACGGGGCTGAAGCAGCTCAGTGAGGGAGGCGGACGACACTATGTCTCAATGAATGAGGCCGCCACATTCTATACCGATTATCACACCAGCTTTGATACCCCTCCCCATTCCGTGCTCTACCGCGCAGACGGCAGCAAAGTGCGTACCCTCATGACCACCGATACGAGCAACATCGAGAAGCATAACCTGATAAAACCTGAAGTATTCTACTTTAAGGCGGCCGACGGGGAGACTGATCTGCCCGGACTGATTTATAAGCCTGTTAATTTTGACCCCAACAAGACCTATCCCGTCGTGTTGCCTTTGTACGGTGGTCCGGAATCGCAGGATGTAAGCAACACCTACAAAACCGCAGACGGCTACCAGCGCCTAGCACAGCTCGGATTTATCGTGGTGCGCGCCAATTACCGGGGCTCCGGAAACAGAGGCAAGGAATTCGCCACCCTGCATTATGGCAGGCTGGGCACCCTGGAAATTGATGACTACGCAGCCGCCATCAAGCACGTGACCGAACGCCCATACGCCGATGGTGACCGGGTAGGAGTATATGGCCATTCCTATGGCGGGTACAGTACCGCGTTGCTGATGCTCCGCTATCCCGACCTTTTCCACGTGGGCGTGTCCGGGGCTCCGGTTACCGACTGGAGAAGCTATGACACCATCTACACCGAACGGTATATGGATACTCCGCAAAACAATCCGGAAGGCTATGATGTGGGATCCGCCATGACCTATGCCGACAATCTGAAGGGGAAGCTTCTTCTGGTTCACGGCACCATCGATAACAACGTGCATCCCGGCAATACCATCCAGTTGGTAGATGCTCTTGTTAAGGCCAACAAGCGGTTCGACCTGATGATGTATCCCGGCAACCGCCATGGCATTCGCGGGGCTCACGGACGGCACTATTCAAAGATGAGACTTAATTATCTGATCGAGCATCTGGACCCGGAAATTGAGAGTGAGGGCGAGGTTCCGGCTTCCCTGAGCTGGGCCAATTGATGATCCGGTCCGTCATTTGTATAAAAAAGCCGGTTTTCCTGAACCGGCTTTTTTATTTACTCAATCTCCTCACATGAGATATCCTGAAGCGTAGAATTCCAGCAGGATCTTTCTCCGCCAAAATCTATGTAGCCCTCATTTGTGGAGGTATTCCAAAACACAGCAACGGTATACAGCCCGTCAGAGGATTCAACCCTGAATTCATATTCATCGATCATTCGGCTGAACGTACCTTCAAAGACAAATTCACCGCCATACTCTTCAATGAAAAAGGATGAGGAATAGCTTTGCTCGCTTTCGATGTTCCATGAGAACCTGATATCGGCTCCGTTATCTTCTCCATCTCCTTTTTCTGCCTCTTCCTCATCTTCCGATGAAACCGGATCATAGATGTACCATTCTCCATACTGGTTTTGGTTGTGCACTTCCCCCTGCATAAACAGGTAGTTTTCAACAGAAGGCCCGTCCGGTAT
Source organism: Balneola sp. (assembly GCA_965267385.1). Taxonomy (GTDB): domain Bacteria; phylum Bacteroidota; class Rhodothermia; order Balneolales; family Balneolaceae; genus Balneola. The sequence goes on along the minus strand of OZ253957.1, from coordinate 313,908 downwards.
ATCAACGGTTATGAACATAGACCACAGGTGAACAGGCTCGCTTTGCTCTTCCCCGGCCAGCCGGATGATCCCCGTCGCGTCTTCCGCGGTAAAAACATAATTCCATTCCCAGTAATTAAATCCCCGCTCCGGCTCTACCGTATCTGCAGCAAGAATAAACGGAGAATAAAATTCACCGATCCCGGTAAAAAATTCGATCTCGGACTGCACGAACTGTGCAGCACTACTAAACGCTGTCCCGCCCTGAGCATTTGCAAAGAAGTCAAACTCCGGCTGAACCGCATTTAAGTCAGGCAAAGGCGGCGGATCACCAAAGTCGGGGTCAAAGTTTGCCTCTTCACAGGATAAAAGGTTAGAGGCAACCAGAAAAAGTGCCAAACACCAGAAAAGTTTTCTTCCCATAATTCACTCCATTATCCCTGTATGATGGTGCATCATATAGAAAATCAGTGAATTTTGGAAATACTTCTTGGTACGCAGAGCGCTTAGCCCTGCATTTACAATAACTTGCTTGCTACGTTAGCCAGTTCTGAACGCTCTCCTTTCTCCAGATTGATATGGGCATACAGCTCTGTGCGGTTCATACGGTCAACCAGATAGGAAAGGCCGTTACTCTGGGCGTCCAGATAGGGCGTGTCGATCTGAAAGATGTCGCCGGTAAAGATGATCTTGGTGTTTTCACCGGCACGGGTTATGATGGTCTTGATCTCGTGCGGCGTCAGGTTTTGAGCTTCATCCACTATGAATATCACGTTGGATAAGCTTCGCCCCCTGATGTAGGCCAGCGGTACAATGCGGAGTTTTTCGGTTTGCACCATTTCATCCACTTTCTTGTACTGCTTACTGGTTTCCTTGAACTGGTTCTTGATGAAACTCAGGTTATCCCAGAGCGGCTGCATGTAGGGATTGATCTTCGCCTCTGCGTCTCCGGGCAGGTAGCCGATATCTTTGTTGCTCAGGGGTACGATCGGCCGCGCCAGATAAATCTGTTTATAGTTGCTGCGCTGCTCCAGCGCGCTGGCAAGGGCCAGCAGTGTCTTACCGGTACCGGCTGCTCCCGTTACCGTGGCGAGTAAAATGTTCGGGTTCATCAGGGCATGCATGGCGAAGGTCTGCTCGGCGTTGCGCGGGTGTATGCCGTAGGCCTTGGTCGTCTCCACCACTTCGATATATCTGGATTTTGGGTTGTACCAGCCCAGCGCCGAGGCCCCATGACTCTTCATGATGTAGTAGTGATTATTCGGGGGAGCGTCCTCCATCAGGTCTTTGGGTTTGAGCCTCCCCTTCTCATAAAACTTGCTGATGACGGAGGGATCCTCGAGTTCCAGCTCGGATTTCCCCCTGTACAGATGGTCGATATCCTTTACCTGTACCGTTTCGTAATCCTCAGCATCCAGGTTCATCGCCCTTGCTTTCAGCCGGAGGTTGATGTCTTTGGAAACCAGGATCACCTGATTCTCGGGATGGTCTTCCTTCAGCTTCAGAGCCGCGTTAATGATCTCGTGGTCGTTCTTATGAGAACCAAAGACTTTATTGGCATCCGGGTGTTTACCCCCGTTACTGATCACCTTGAGCTTACCGTGGGAGCGACCGTTCAGCGGAATCCAGTCCTGGAGCATATTTGTATCTGAGATCCCATCCAGATACCGGATAAATTCCCTCGCGTGGAGGTTAATCACCGTATTCCCTTTTTTAAAAGTATCCAGTTCTTCGAGAACTGTGATCGGAATGGCTACATCGTTTTTTTGAAAGTTTCTAACTGCTTCATAGTCGTATAAAAGAACGGAAGTATCTAATACAAAGATCTTCTTCGCTTTCTTCTTTGGCATGGGCAAAATAGGTTTGATTAACGTACCGAAACCAGCCTTTGTAGATGATTTTAAAAGAACGGTTAACAGAATTAAACCAATGGCAAACCCAGATGCAACGGATGTGGAAAACTATTCTGATTTTTAATCACCAGATGGTTCGCCCCTGTAAAACGGGGTGTTATCAACATTAGCTGTGGATAGCGAACAGTGAGATACTCAATGCGATAGCCGCATTGAGGCTTTCTCCTCTGCCGGATCCCCCGCCCGGTATCATCAGGCGGTCTCTTGATTCTGTGATGAGATCAGGATGGATTCCGTTGGCTTCGTTTCCCACCACCACGATCGTCTGTTTTCCCGGAGTATATTCTCTGATATCCAGTGCCCCGGGATTACCGTCGAGCAGCACCACCTTCCACCCAATTTCTTCAAACGCATGCAGGACAGGATTCAGCTCTCCGGTCAGGTAGGGAATGCTTCCGGTGGCGCCGGCCGTACTTCGCACCACTTTAGGGTTGAACAGATCCACCGAGCCCTTGCCGATGATAACACCTTGTACTCCGAACCAGGCTGCCGAACGGATCATGCTTCCCAGGTTACCCGGATCCTGTATCCGGTCGGTGGCTATGACCAATCCCTTTTCCGGAGCAAGCTCATCAACCGAGATCTCGTCCGGCATTTCGCATATGGCCATGATGCCCTGCGGGTTTCCCGTGTCCGCTACCTCATCGAAGATCTCTTCATCCAGTAAAAAAACGGAGCCTGTTTTAAACGCGTAGTGGCCGATTCTTCCGGAAGAAATGAATACCTCCCTCACCTTCAGCACTGCGTTTTCCAGTACCTGTTCCACGGCTCGTTCACCTTCAACAAAAAAAAGCCTTTCCTCTTCCCGGTACTTTTTCCGGTTCAGTTTCCTGAGCAGCTTGATCTGATTGTTCGAGGCTTTTTCCATCCGGAGAGGATACAGAAATAAGTATGGAGAATACAGAGTCTTTTCTGCTGAAAAGAAAACCGGCCCTGAATTCTGTATTGTGAAATACCTATCTTTGGAAAAATTAAATTTCAAATCAGCAGGCATGGAGTTTTTAAAGGAATTAGGAATTGAAGGTGTAAACCCCGGCACCAGTACCGGCCAACAACATTTGCAGAGTAAAACAACCATCACCAGCCATACCCCGGTGGATGGAAGTACGATCGCGGAAGTAAGCATTACAACCAGGGAGCAGTATGAAGAGGTGGTGGCACAGGCGCAGGAGGCATTCAAGACCTGGAGAGAAATCCCGGCCCCCCAGCGTGGTGAAATTGTTCGCCAGATCGGAGAGAAGCTTCGAAAATACAAAGACCCTCTCGGAAAACTGGTGAGCTATGAAATGGGAAAGATCTATCAGGAAGGCCTTGGCGAAGTTCAGGAGATGATCGATATCTGTGATTTTGCAGTGGGGCTGAGCCGCCAGCTGTACGGGCTTACCATGCACAGTGAGCGCCCTCAGCATCGCATGTATGAGCAGTGGCATCCCCTGGGTATAGTCGGCATCATCTCTGCCTTCAATTTTCCGGTTGCGGTCTGGAGCTGGAACGCAATGATCGCCGCTGTTTGCGGAGATGTCATGATCTGGAAAGGCTCTGAAAAAACACCCTTATGCGGCATCGCCGTTCAGAATATCATAGCGGAAGTCCTGAAAGAAAACGACCTGCCCGAAGGGATCTTTAACCTGATTACCGGCGATCGCAAAGTCGGTGAATGGATGACGGAAGATGAGCGGGTGCCCCTGGTATCTGCAACCGGATCCATCCGCATGGGCAAGGAAGTTGCCAAGACGGTCGGCGCGCGGCTGGGCAAGACCATCCTCGAGCTTGGCGGAAACAACGCCATCATCATCTCAGAGAACGCCGATATCGAAATGGCCGTACGCGCTACCGTATTCGGAGCGGTTGGAACCTGCGGCCAGCGCTGTACCAGTACCCGCCGGCTGATCATCCATGAATCGGTATATGACCAGGTGAAAGAAAGACTGATGAATATTTATAAGAATATCACCATCGGCAACCCCCTGGATGAAGGCACCCTCGTAGGACCGCTGATTGATGAGTTGGCGGTTGAGAATATGCAAAACGCCTTGAAGGAAATTGAAAAAGAAGGAGGAAACGTTATTTATGGCGGAGAGGTACTGGACCGAAAGGGTCATTATGTACGGCCGGCCATTGCCGAAGTGAAGAACGAGTACAGGATCGTTCAGGAAGAGACTTTCGCACCTATCCTCTACCTGATGAAATACAGCACCATCAATGAGGCCATTGCCATGCACAACGGAGTAAAACAAGGGCTGAGCTCCGCTATGTTTACGCTGAATATGAGGGAGGCTGAAACCTTCCTGAGTGCCCGGGGTTCGGATTGCGGGATCGCGAACGTCAATATCGGAACCAGCGGCGCGGAGATCGGAGGTGCTTTTGGAGGCGAGAAAGAAACCGGGGGAGGCCGCGAATCCGGTTCGGACGCCTGGAAAGCCTACATGCGCCGGCAAACCAATACCATCAATTGGGGAGATGAGCTACCGCTGGCACAGGGTATTTCCTTTGATGTGTGACTCAATTAAAAATAGCTTTGAAAAGGGACTTTGGTCTCATAAAAGAAACTTTACTTCAGGTTGAGCCCCACACAGAACCTAGAGATTGGATCAATATTAATCTTGGAGATTACGACTCAAAGACAATATCGTATCATATGAAGCTGCATTGACAGAGGCTGCAGATCTCTCCATTAAAGATGCTTTTGAATGAAAACCGGTATCAATTACTTGGGCAGGTCATAACTTTCTTGACAATGCCAGAAACGATACGATCTGGAAAGAGACATGGAAGATTGTGAAAGAAAAAGGTGGATCAGTATCCTACAACATCTTCGAAAATCTTATCCAAACACAAGTATCAAAACTTTTCGAAGGCTCGCAAACCCACTGGAAATTCCATGCCTGAAGAGTTCCGGTTCAAAGCTATTCGAAGTTTAGCTTGGGAATCCGGGACGAGGAGTTCGTCCCGATTTTCGGAACTGATCTTTTCGTGACTTTCGGATCAAGCCAAAAGTCACATAAGTTAGGATTAAAAATATTGTGAGTATCAACTCGCTTAAAACAAAAAAGAGCAGGCCTATTAAGCCTGCTCTTTAATATTCCGTTAAAAACGTATGAGGTTTCTTATCTCCAGGCACCGATGATCAATCCCATCAGTGTGAAGGTAATGGTCCAGAATCCTCCATTGATCAAAATGTACTTAAAGGACTTCTGCTCATAGAGTGCATTCACCCCGATAGCCAGCGCAACCCAGGCAAATCCGGTCAGAAAACCGTAGAATGCACCCATCTGGGCATCCACCTCGTTCCCGAAAAACATGGCCAGACAGTAAGCCATAATGAACTGAAATACAAAACTGATCCCGAAGATCTTGGCCATATTCCCGTTCTTGGCGTCTTCCTCCGTCATCCCGACTTCAGACATCCAGGCTTTACCGAACAAAGGACCGTACCAGATAAAACCCAAAACGAATCCAACCAGAGAGGCTGCCACTACCGCCAGCCAGTTAATCATTACATCTTCCATATCTACTACCCACTATTTAGTTTTTAAACATACTACAGGGAGCGGAACCCCCTGAGCCCTAAGAATTAACAAAAAATCCTTATCCGGGACAATTCCTGATTGATCCGCCTGTTGCGGGACGGCGATCAAACTGCCCTGGGTACCCAGCACCGGGAGAAACCATGCATTCCCTTTACTTGAAAATCAAGATCCAGCTCAGAGTTACCAGCAGCAACACCAGGCGGTACAACATCAGTAACAAATAAAAACTCAGATTAAAGACAATCGTGCGGATGGCGTTGATCCAAAACGCGCTTTTGAAAAATCCCCGGTACAAAATGATCCCGTAGATATTCATTGCAACCATCGCGAAAATGGTGACCCTGGTGTTATTCAGGTGCAACCACGCCTCATTTCCTATGAGGCTGACGATCAGTATGTAGAGACCCGGAAGAAATGAAGTCACCATCATTACCAGAAAAGCATTCAGAACCAGACTGTAATTCAGATGATGGATGAGCGGTAATTCCTTTCGCCTCCGCAGGCTCGTTAACCACGAAATCAGCCCGAACATCAGGGGCAGAAAGATCAAAAGGGCCTTTGAGAGTGTGGTGGTCAGGTCGTTGTACAACAGGCTGAATTCGGAATAGGCGAGGCCGGAAGCGTTTATGGCAGACCGGATCAGCCCGTCGGTAAGGTTGCTGTAGATCAACCCATCTTCCTGGATACTAAGTGAAGTGGTAAACGTATTGATCGCGGGAAAAAGGAAGTAAACGGCATTGGCAATAAAGAAAAACTTGACCGGTGAGATGTATTTCTTTCTGGCCCCCTCCAGGTAATCCCGAAGATAGACTGAAGGGGCCACCAGAAACTTTCGGAAGGTTCTGAAGAAGGAATTGTCCAACTGAAGGAAGTCGATAAAAAATTCCTTTAGTAGCACCCCCGCCTTGTGATCTTTCGGGCTAAGCTTTCGCTGACCACATTCCGGGCAATACGGGGTCTCCACCGGACCGGATCCGCAATTCGGGCATAAAGGTTTTTCTTCCGGAACTGACATGAGCGGCTATATAGCTTTTTGGATCCTGCCGGTCAACTCATCCATGACCCCTTCCTGTTCAGGCCGCATCAACACGCTGCGGAGTATGGTGACTTCCTCTTCGTCTGCTTCATAGTCAGGGTGCAGCCGGGTGAATCCGGAAGCAGGTACCCGGTACAGTGAAAGGTAAAAGCTCTGATCTCTCATACCCTGCTTAAATACTCTTTTTGAGAGAGCCGAAATCTCAGACAACCGTTTCGTGGATCTCTTGCGTGGAAAGTACGCCAGGATATCCAGCTCAGGTTTTCTATAAGGTGTTAGCTTATCCGATTCGTCCATCAGTGCATATCCCTTCAAAGCGGCTTTCCGGCATTTAGCCAGTATGGGGCCAAAACCTTCCTCCTCCTTTAGGGGAAAACACTTGAGGGTGGCCCACAATGCTACGGCCGCCGCGCCCGCCCTGGAACATTCCAGGCTGATCTCCCCCAGATGCAGATCTTCCGAGGTGAAATAGGTATAGGGGGAATCGTGCTTATAAAACTGACCTACCGACGGATCACGGAACAGCACCGCCCCACATCCATAGGGCTGAAGACCATGCTTATGAGGGTCCACCACCAAACTGTCTGCCTCCTGCATGAGTTTCCACTGGGTCCCGTCTATCAGCTCTGAGTCTTTCAAGGCCCGATAAAACCCTCCGTAGGCCGCGTCGATATGGATTCTGATGCCATGATCTTTTGCCCACTCCAGGGCCTGATCAAGCGGCTCCACCTCACCAAGTCCGGTGGTACCCAGGGTAACGACCATCGTTCCGACCTCTGAAGGACGTACAGATTCCAGGTCAAACAAACCACTTTCCAGTACCGGTACCTCCAGGCCCTCTACTCCTAATACCCCACACATGCGCTTATGAGTATAGTGAGAATGGGATGAGTACGCGATCTTTTTTCCCGGCCGGGATTCTCGGGCCACCCAGAGTGCCTCCAGGTTGGCAATCGTTCCGCTCGCCGTGAGATGTCCCAGGTACGTATTCCCGTATCCAAAAAAACGGGCCAGCTCAGCCATCACCTCTTTTTCCATTTCGGAGGAAGGAGGGCCGCCGTCCAGCGCATGATTATTGGGGTTGATGGTCATTGCCATTGCATAGGCCGCCCAGGCCACCGGATGCGGGGGCTTGAGCATCTGACCGGCGTACACGGGATGATGAAAAGGGTAATTACACTTCAGTCTGTTTACCAGCTCTCCGAATACCTCGCTCAGCTGTTCACCGGAAACAGAAAGCGTGGGATCCTCCTCCCACGCTCCGAAAGATCTCTTCCAGTCCTGCAGGCTGTCCAGGGCCTGTAGCAATGCCTTTTTTGCCTGCGGGTCCATTCGTTAAAACAGGCTCAAAGTAATTCCCGCTGCAAACACCTGTTTCAGCTGAACCTCTCTGGAAAAATCGGCGTCGTACCTCAGATCGAATTGAAAAACCGCGCTCAGTACGGAATTGATCTTACCGTTGATCTCATTACTCCAGTAAATGTCTGTTTCATCAACGGGGATCAGGAGGTTGGTAAAGGTTTCCACACTGGTGAAGAACTTCACATTTTCCATCAGTGTATTCTGGTAAGTGATCCCGAGGGTAACCCCTCCCTCCGACCGGATGTTCTCTCCGGGATCCAGTCCGTAAACCGGAGCCAGGTTCTCATCCGTCACGAACGTTTGCCTGGCCGCCAGACCCGCCTCAAAAGTAAGGTTATCATCAAAAGTGGCCTCCAGACCAAAGCCTTCGGTGAGGTAAGCCGGAGCAAACCAGGAGGATATCAGTGAATCACCACCGTTGACCGCCTTGTCATACTCAAAACCATCCGCGAACTGTGTTTTGAACTGAATAGCACCAAAAGCACTTATCTTACTGCCCTCCTGAAGTACATAGGTGAACCTGTTCCGAATCGATATCTGATCGTCCGTTTTACGGACTCCCTGGCCGTTGATCTTGGACTGCCCGTAGCGCAGGTGAATTCGGAAACCATAACCGAACTGGTCCTTCCGGTAGAGTTTGGTAAATATGGTAGAGGCGGTTCCGCTTACCGTGTTAACCCCCCCTTCAGACCAGTTATTGAATGAAGACTGGGAGGCGTTGAAATTGGCAAACCATGTTTTTTCCCACCCTGAAAGGGTATCCGGAACCACAATGGTCTGTGCTTTTGCTGTTCCTCCAATTATAAAGGAGAAGATGAATAGGGGTAATAGAAGAGATTTTCTCATTGTGTTAGCTGTGTATTTAGGTGCGAAGATTAATTTTTGAACAAAATAACCTGCTCGGGCCTGTCATTTCTGAGCATTACTTCAACATGTTCTCCGAACTTAGACGGAACGGTCATACCGGTCAGGTCGGCCTGAATGGGATACCTTCTGTGACCCCGGTCAACGAGTGCAGCTACCTTGACCTGCTCCGGATCCCCGGTACTGCATACTGCGGTCAGGGCGTCAAACATCGTTTTTCCGGAGAAGATCACGTCATCCACAATGAGTACCTGTTTCTCGGTACAATTGGGAAGCGCCTTGTTCCGGGCCAGGTCTTTAACATCGTACTTGCAGAGTGTGATCTCCTTACCGGAAGCCAGCTGTTCCAGATGACTGTTCAGCAGCTTTGCCGTTGCGAACCCTCTCTCATTCAGCCCCACGATGATTATTTCATCTGCGGCCAGATCTTCCCATACCTGGATAGCGATCCTTTTCAGGGTACGTTCAATCCGATCTTTATCCATCAGTACGATCTGCCGGGCCATAAACGAGTGATTTGATGTTGAGTGCCCAAAAGTAAGAAATAATTTCCGTTGACTGGCAATATTGGATAACATTCTTGGAATAGTTTCGTAACTTTACAGCGTTAACCTGATTTAAACCAAGCGAATATTATGAGCAGAGGAATAGGTTCCCTTTTAGCGGGAGTAGCAGCTTTTGCCGGAGGCGTTATCGCCGGTTTGCTGTTAGCACCCAAAAGCGGAAAAGAAAACAGAGAGTGGCTCCAGGAACAATCTGACGAAGCCAGAAACTGGCTGGAAGGAACCAGTCACCGGATCCTGGAAGAAAGCGAGCGAAAGATTGATCAGGTATCAGAAGGCCTGAAAAAGACCGTTAAGGAAAATGTACCTGATCTGTATGAAGCTACGGAATCGTTTAAGCTGGATGAAGATGACGTAAAGGATGCCTGACGGGGCATTCCCATACTCTGAAAAGATCCTGCAATGGGTGTGGGCGGAGCACCTCTACCAGCGCTGCGCCCTTAAAACTACCTGCGGCAGGCCTGTCAAGGTTCTGAATCCCGGCCGTCTGAATATCACCGACGGCCCCGACTTTTTAGATGCGGAAATACAAGTCGGCACCACTACTTGGCATGGTTCGGTAGAGCTTCATCTGAAAACTAACAGCTGGTTCCGGCACGGCCATCACATAGATCCCGTATTTGATAATGTCGTTCTTCATGTGGTGCTGGATAGCCATCCCCAGAAGGTGGAGTGCAGCAACGGGAGCAGCCCCTTTACCCTGAATCTGCTCCCTCATCTGGATTCAGATCTTCGTGAGTTTTTGCAGCACTATTTTGAAAGTCCGGAAATACCCTGTGCTTCCAATGTCCGTTTTATACATCCCTCCGCATTCGAGGAGCAAGTCCGGAAAGCCCATCGGGAGTATCTTGAGAAAAAGGTACAGGACTTCTTTTCCTTTTATGATCCGGAACTAAAACTCTCTGAAGCCTGGAAAGGCGCGTTGATCATTTCGCTTTTCGACGGTTTGGGCATCAGTCACAACCGGATACCGATGCAACAGCTGGCTCAGGTTTACCTGAACAAATGGAACCAGTACTCCGAGATACCTTCTGAAGAAATCCGGGAGCTAGCATTCGGCAGGCACTCAAAGATGCGGTGGAACCGGAAGTCGGTCAGGCCCGGCAGCCAGCCCGAACAACGCCTTCGCCAGGCAGACCTTCTCTTCAAGACCCTCATTAAGACCGGCTTTGAGCAATTTATTGAGCTCACCGAACCTGAAATATTCTGGAAGCAGCTGCTGAACCTGAGCGGGCTTCGAAACACCGGGCGGCTCCGGATTCTTTACGGCTCCGTCTATTTACCTTCTCTTTACGCATTGGGGGCGCTGCTTGCGCACCGCACGCTCCAGCAGCGGGTGGTAGATCTTTGGGAAGAGTTACACAGCCCGGTACCCGATTTTATTCGCAGGGCCTTCGATCCGATTGCACAGGGTTCTCCTCAACTGAAAAAGCTGGGAGTAGTGCATCAATTTAAATCGTACTGTAAGCCCAGACACTGCTCCGAATGCCTGGTACTAAAAAAGGCGATTCAGGGTTGATTGCTTTTTGATCTATTTCTATCTTTGGTTTCTGTCGAAACGGCGGAAAAATTGCCCGGTCGTCTAATGGCAGGACACCTGGTTTTGGTCCAGTATGTGGGGGTTCGAATCCTCCCCGGGCAACGAACACTCAAAAGGATGACAAGGAGCCATCCTTTTGTTTTATGTAATCCTGAATTATTCAGTGCTAGCAATTTAATTTGGACACTCCTCTCGCAATATTCTCCGGGCGAAGTAACCCGGCTCTATCCAGAGCCATTGCTGAAGCCTATGGCACCACCTTGGGTGAAGTTACCATTAAGGAATTTTCTGATGGAGAGCTTTACGTAAAGTTTGAGCAAAGCATACGCGGAGAAGATATCTACATCATCCAGTCCACTCCGCCTCCCGGAGACAACATCATGGAATTACTCCTGATGCTGGATGCTGCGAAAAGGGCTTCTGTTAAACGTGTAACTGCGGTGATTCCTTACTTCGGTTATGCACGACAGGACAGAAAAGACCAGCCCAGAGTATCCATAGGCTCCAAGCTCATGGCCAACCTGCTTGTTGAGGCCGGAGCAGATCGTATCCTTACGATGGATTTACATGCCGCACAAATTCAGGGTTTCTTTGATATCCCGCTTGACCATTTATATGCAAGCCGGGCATTCATCGATTATTTCAAAGCCAATCCCATTGATAACCTGGTGGTTGTTGCACCGGATGTGGGAAGCTTAAAGATGTCCCGGTCCTACTCTAAAAAATTAGGATCGAGCCTCGCTTTCATTGATAAACGCCGGCCCAAAGCAAATGAGTCGGAAGTGATGAACATCATTGGCGAGGTGGACGGAAAGAATGTGTTGATAGTTGACGACTTAATTGACACTGCCGGTACTCTGACAAATGCGGCGGCTGCCTTGAAGGAGCGTGGTGCATTGAACATCACCGCCATTTGCACGCACCCCATTTTATCAGGCCCGGCTTACCAGCGAATAGAAGATTCGCCCATTGATGAGGTCTTAGTAACCGATACGGTGGCTTTACGCCAGCCTTCTGACAAGATCAAGGTGCTGAGTATTGCCACCATTTTTGCTGAAGCCATACAGCGTATCCATACTAATGACACCATCAGTGCACTTTTTGATAATTAATTGATAAGGTAAATATCCATCATGGCAACTAAAGAATTGACCAAAATTGAAGGTTCGGTTCGCGAAACCACTAAGCAGGCCAATAGGGCTCTGCGTGCGGAAAAACGCGTCCCCGCCGTTCTCTACGGTCCTGAGATCAAAGAAAATGTTCATTTTTCTGTAGATGAACTGGAACTGGAAAAAATCCTTCGCAAGCAGCAAACCAAGCTTCAAACGCTGGTAGTTGACGGAAAAGAATACAAAACGCTGCTTAAGCGTGTGGAGTTTGATCCGGTATCCGACCGACCTGTTCATGCCGATTTTTACGTGCTTTCGGATAAGCATAAGGTTACACTCCGTGTGCCCGTTCGCCTTACCGGTAACGCGCGCGGTGTGGTAGAGTCAGGCGGACGCCTGTTCCAGCCAATGAAAGTGGTGCGTATTCGCGTATATCCGGAATACATTCCGGAAGAATTTGTCGTGGACATCAGCCCGCTTAAGGTGGGTGATTCATTCCATGTCGGAGAACTGGACCTGGAAGGCATCACACCGATCGACGCACTTGGCCGAACCATTGTAACGATTCGTCCTCCGAAAGGAGCTGACTTCCTTGAAAGTCTTGTTGCTGGTGTTGCCGGTGATGAAGAGGAAGAGGTTGCAGAAGGCGAAGAAGTGGCTGAAGGTGAAGAAGCAGCTGAAGGTGCTGAAGGTGAAGAGGGCGCCGAAGGCGATTCTTCCGAAGAAAGCACTGACGATTAAACCGTTAAGCCGGGTTTAACTCCTCCATACACCATGTCCATTATTGTTGGATTAGGAAATACAGGTTCCAGGTATGAAGGAACCCGGCATAACATCGGTTTTGAAGTTGTTGACGACATAGCCAAAACGATTTCGGCTTCTTTTGGGCCCGGCGGAGGGCCTTTTGAAGCTGCGGAGGGGCGATATAAAGGGCGTAAGATCATCCTAATAAAGCCTACCACGTACATGAATCTGAGTGGTACCGCTGTAAAGAAAGCACTGGCTAAGTTTAAAACAGATAAAAAAGACTGCCTTATTGTTTACGACGACCTGAATCTTCCTCTGGGGAACAACCGGATGAAGGCCAAGGGCAGCGCGGGCGGTCATAACGGAATCGCTGATATCATCGAAAAGCTGGGGAGCAATGAGTTCCCCCGCTTACGATTTGGGATCGGTGATAATTTTGCCCGGGGGCAACAGGTAGATTACGTACTCTCCCCCTTTGCTGAAGACGAGCTTGAGCAGGTAGCGCAGGCCCGTAAACATGCTCACGATGCTGCCCTTGCATTCGTGAATTTGGGTATCGAAAGGGCAATGAACTTTTACAATTGAATTGAACGCTGCAGAGCAAAAGCCGAAGCGCGTCAAACATAAACTAACGAACAGAGAACTATGCTAAATCTAATCATTTTCTCATTAGCGGCCGGGGTTGTAGCCCTTCTTTACACCGCTTTCAAATCTTCCTGGGTAAGCAAACAGGAAGTGGGTACCGACCGCATGGGGAGTATCGCTGACAGTATTGCTAAAGGTGCAATGGCCTTCCTGAAGGCAGAATACAGGGTACTCGCCGGTTTCGTAGCCGTTGTAGCGGTTATTCTCGCTTTTAGTGCCAACCCTGAAACATCCAGCTGGATGGTCATGATTTCCTTCATTGTGGGAGCTATCTGTTCCGGTCTGGCCGGTTTCATCGGAATGAAGGTTGCCACCAAAGCAAATGTAAGAACCACCCATGCCGCCCGTACCAGCCTTGGGAAAGGACTTGAAGTTGCGTTTGCCGGCGGATCCGTCATGGGACTTGGCGTAGTTGGCCTGGGAGTTGTTGGACTCACCGGACTTTTCTTTCTGTTCTCTCAGCTTTTTGGCATTGACGGACCGGATGCGGTTAATAAGGTACTGGCTGTTGTTACCGGCTTTTCTTTTGGGGCTTCTTCCATTGCTCTTTTTGCCCGTGTGGGTGGCGGTATCTACACCAAGGCGGCCGACGTTGGAGCCGACCTGGTGGGTAAGGTAGAAGCCGGCATCCCTGAAGATCACCCCCTTAATCCGGCTACCATCGCTGACAATGTAGGTGACAACGTGGGTGACGTAGCAGGTATGGGCGCCGATCTTTTCGAGTCCTATGTGGGTTCCATCATCGGTACCATGGTACTGGGTGCTGCCTTCATGAGTACGGCCGGTTGGGCGGATAATTTTGAAGGGCTGTCAGCCGTGCTGCTGCCGCTGGTGCTGGCGGGTACCGGTATCTTCACCTCGATACTGGGAACCTTCTTTGTTCGCGTCAAGGATGGCGGTGATCCTCAGAAAGCCCTCAACATCGGTGAATTTCTTTCTGCGGCAGTTATGCTGGTTGCTTCCTTCTTCATCATTCGCTGGATGCTTCCTGAAACATGGACCTTCAACGGAATTGAATACACCAGTATGGGCGTGTTCTGGGCCACCATTTTTGGTCTGGCTTCCGGATTGCTGATCGGCCTGATCACCGAACACTATACCGGTACAGGAACCAAGCCGGTCCTTTCTATTGTAAAACAGTCGGTAACCGGCTCTGCAACCAACATCATTGCAGGCCTGGGCGTGGGAATGATCTCCACTGCAATACCGATCATCATCATCGCTCTGGCCATTATCGGAGCGTACAGCTTTGCCGGACTTTACGGTATCGCTATTGCAGCCGTGGGAATGCTGGCCAATACCGGTATTCAGCTAGCTGTGGATGCTTACGGACCGGTATCCGATAACGCAGGAGGTATCGCCGAGATGGCTGAACTGCCTGGGGAAGTCCGTGAGCGTACCGACAAGCTGGACGCGGTAGGTAACACCACGGCCGCCATCGGTAAAGGCTTTGCGATCGGTTCAGCGGCTCTGACTGCCCTTGCACTCTTCGCTGCTTTCGTAACCGCCTACAATGCAACCCACGAAGTCAATCTTCCGGGCATTGATGTAACCACACCTTCGGTGATGGCCGCCCTTTTCGTAGGTGCGATGCTGCCATTCCTTTTCTCTGCCCTATCCATGCAGGCGGTAGGACGTGCTGCAATGAGTATGATCGAGGAAGTGCGCCGTCAGTTCAAGTCTATCCCCGAACTGAGAGCCGCCCTCGACGTGATGAACAAGAACGGAGACAAGGACTTTGCAGAGTGGAGCGATGAAGACAAAGCCACCTTCGAGGCGGCCGACGGTAAAGCCGAGTATGAGAAGTGCGTAGAGATCTCTACCACCGCTTCCATCCGTGAGATGGTACTTCCGGGACTGCTCGCTGTAATTGTTCCGGTACTCTTTGGTTTTGTACCCGGCTTCATCAGTGACGATCCGACTCTCGGTGCTCAGATGCTGGGCGGGCTGCTTGCAGGTGTAACTTCTGCAGGTGTGCTTATGGCTCTCTTCCAGTCGAATGCCGGTGGCGCTTGGGATAACGCCAAGAAAATGATCGAAGAAGGCGTGACCATCGACGGCGTGGAGTACGGAAAAGGCTCTGAGCCACATAAAGCAGGAGTGGTTGGTGATACGGTAGGTGATCCCTTTAAGGATACCTCCGGACCATCACTGAATATCCTGCTTAAGCTCATGTCGGTCGTTGCCCTTGTAATTGCAACCATGATCTAAGCTTTTTCCATTAATTTTAAGCCCGCTCATCACAATGGATGTGCGGGCTTTTTTGTTTAAACTACCACTATGCAAAACACCGATATCTTCAAGCTCATTTTCATGCATGATCAGCGCCTGGATGATCTGGCTGATCGAAACGCGAACCGAACCTGGGAACAGGTGGAGGCCACACTGGCGGATTTCATGAAGCCTGATCCCACCTTTTCCAAACTCTACTTCACTGGTACCGATCTGTCCAATGAGCGCTTCGGGCTCAGCATACTCAATCGATTTGAAGACATCATACAGGCCATGGACGACGGTATGGGAGACCGGTCCTGTTTTACCGCTCATGGATCCCATCCCTCATTGAAAGACGCCCTGAACTCGCTGACTTTTGGAGAAGTAGTGGTCGCCTCGGCTTCCGCACCTGAATTCAGCATTGAGAGCATTCATATCGATGACAACTCTAATGTGGGGCATATCAAGACCGAGTTGCGCCAGGTACTTGAAAACGATCACATTGTCATTTACAAGGAGAAAGCGCACGACGGTTTTGACCTTCACCTTTTTTCCAGGGAAAATATCTACAGGGACCTGTTCTACCCGCTGCAGGCGCTGCTTCCGGATGCCTTTCGTTTTTTCAGCATCAATGGCAAAAAATTCCGCTCAGAGCGACATTTTTATTTCGAGACCTGGACACTGGATAAGCCTCCTCACGGATTTGAGGAGGTATTTCCGGAATCTGTACTTTGATCAGTTAATGGTTATTTGTTCATCGTTATTCGCTGAACAACCCTCAGCGAATAATGTTTTCACCATTAACGTTCGAGGCCGGGAACTCCTTCAGGCTTCCAGTTTTGCCACCAGAAGGTTGGCAGTTCCTTTTGACGCGGGAATATTTCGTTCAGGGTATCACTTTCATACAGCCGGCCGTTCTTCATGACGTGACTGATGTCGGTCGTATTCCGGATGTTATCGAGTGGATTGGAATTAAGGATCACCAGGTCGGCCAGTTTACCGGCTTCTATTGAGCCCAGATCGTTATCCAGCCCGATGGCATCCGCCCCCATAATGGTCGCCACACGAAGTGCATCGTGCTCACTGAGCCCCCCGGACTGCATGGCCCAAAGCTCCCAGTGATAAGCGAGGCCCTGAAGCTGCCCATGACTTCCGACCCCGGCTCTTCCTCCGACTTCAACAATATCTTTTACCACCACGGCGAGCTCCTCGAAAACATGTTCTTCTTCCATGAACCAGCCGGCATTCCTTCTGCGGGTTCTGGAATCCAGATTCGAGTGAGGCATGAACCGCTGCAGGCGCGGATCATCGTGTGGTCGCTCAACCGAGTAATAATAATTCTCTGCCCAGGGACCTCCGTAGGCCACCAGAAGTGTTGGTGTGTACACTGTCCGGGAAAAAGCCACCAGATCGATCACATCCTTATAGAGCGGGAACACAGGAAAAGAATGTTCATGCCCGGGGTAACCGTCTATCACCTGAGTCAGGTTTTCCTTGAAATCCAGAGAACCCTCTGTGGTGGGCATCAGCTCAAATTCTTTAGCTGCCTGTATGATCCACTGCCGCTGTTCCCGGTTTCCTGCCCCGTACATCTTGATGGTTTTGGTATGATAGTACTCACTGTACCGCTTCATGACTTCGCGGGCGTGGTCCAGGCTTTTAATACCCTCGCTGCTGAAAACCCCGGGGCCTGTCGAATAAACCCTTGGCCCCATCAGCTTGCCTGCCTGAACCAGATCACCATAAGTCAGGACATCGGTGGTGGCTGTCTGAGGATCCCGGGTAGTGATCACACCAAAGGCCAGATTGGTCAGATACGGCCAGAATTCACCCCTATGAAGGTTTACGGGATGGCGGAAATGAGCATGGGTATCCACGAATCCGGGAATAATGGTCTTCCCGTTCATATCCATATATTTTGCACCGGTCGGAAGCTCCACAGAACCCCGTGCACCTACGGCAGCGATCCGGTTATTACGAATGACCATATCGGCGTTTTCAATCACCTCATCACCGTTCATGGTGATCACCCGCGCTCCCCGAAGCACAAGGGTCCCTTCCGGAATATCATTTTTTGCCTGAACATTTATGGTGATCTCCTCTGCCTTGTATTCTTCTGGCTTCTGATCTTCTTCCTCACCGTCCTCTTTTTCTCCTTCTTCCTCAGCTTCTTTCCGGGCTCCTTTTGCCGCTTCTATTTCCTCATCACGTGCTTCCTTCGCATCAAAATCGTAGATGAAATGGGAGTTACCGATGGACCAGTGAATTGTATTGGCATCCCATCCCCAGGCCGGGAATTGCGCCCCTACTTCATCCGTCAGTTTTTCGGAAGGGAATGAGCCGGAGCTGCCTACATTCACAACCGGTGCCTCAGCACCTACCTGTACCACGGTTACCACGTACAGATCGGTTCCGATCTGTGCCAGCGCCTGATCTCCTTCAGGAGCCATCCGGATCCAGGAAGCTCTTGGGCTGAAAGACGAACCCGGTGCCCGTGGACCACGAACTTCGAGGTGGTACTGTTCATCGGTTCCGTCCCAACGAATGGAGCTAAGGCCGTTACTGAATCCTGACAGAAAGATACGGTCACTTCCTTTCACGAAGTGCGGATTTCCTCTGCCGCTGGTGTAGGTGATGAACTGATCAGGTCCTCCGTCAGCATCCACCCAGATGAGCTCGCTGGTTCCGCGGAAGGCCGTTCTACGAAGTGCATTCCTGAAGTCCTGCGCCTGACCCCGTATGGCTACTATTCGTTCCCCGTCATTAGACCAGACCGGGTCCTGATAAACTCCGATATCTTCATTGAGCTGTTTTAAACCACGACCGTTACTGCGCACTTTCCAGATCCTGCCGGTTTCCGGAGTCCAGCTCACAAAAGCGATCCACCGGCCATCCGGTGACCATACGGGCTGAGCCTGCGTTTCATCCAGATCCACCAGTTTACGTGGCTCTCCGTCAGGAAGCCTCATCGTGTAGATCTCGTTCAACGCCGTAAATGCCAGGGTTTTTCCATCCGGAGACGGGACCGCATCCCGGATCTGGGTGATGGTAAAGTTCTCGGTGTCTTCAATCGGATAGTCGAAGTCGAGTTCCGGCCCCAGTTCAATACTTCCCGTTACCCTGAACGGAATTTCCGTAGCCTCCTTGGTCTCAATATTGACCTTCCAGATCTTACCGCCCCAGGTGGTGAGAAGATGCTTACTGTCGGGTGTAAAGGACATTCCTGGCAGTACATCACGGGAAGCCCTGGATTCCTGATCGTCATGCTGAACGGGATAAGCCAGCCATTCCTCATCCCCTGTTTTCAGGTTTCTGAGTACCAGTCCGGTATGCTCATCGTGCCGGGTGCCGTAGACCAGCCATTTGCCATCCGGGGATGGGGTGGAACGAAATGTTGACCCGTAGCGGGATCCTTGTATTGTGATGTCTCCGGTCTTGCGATCGTAAGTGGCTATCTGATACTGCGGAAGGCTGGCATTATAATTCCAGGTACCGGTCCGTCTGGAAAACCAGATATATCGCCCATCGGGGCTAAACGCACCTTCGGTCATCCTGAGATTGCCCGGCTCTTTGACCAGCGCGGTTCCCGAACCACCATCCACATGATACAACCAGATCTTATGATTACCGGGCGTGTCTTTAGATGCAATGATGAATTTTCCATCCGGACTCCAGTCGGGAGATTGGTACTCATCGTTCTTTCCCTTGGTGATCTGCTTTTTCTCATCACTCTCCAGGTCCAGGATCCAGACTCCTTCGCCTCCCGAGGCGTCAGAAATGAAGACCACTTTGTTCCCGTCCGGACTGAATCGGGGCTGACTGTCGAACTGCATGCCGCTCGTCAGCCGGGTAGCCTCACCTCCGGATATCGGCATTGAGTAGAGGTCTCCCAGGAAATCGAACACGACGGTTTCTCCGTCCGGACTGACATCCAGGGAGATCCAGGAACCTTCAGTTAAATTAAATTCGAACGTTCGCCCTGCTTCCAGAGGAAGCCCCTCTTTCTTTTTTGAGGTCTCTTCCTTTTTGGTTGTATCGGCCGGGGCCGGGTCCTGAGCCATCAGGTTACCACTTGTTATACAAACAGAAAGGATTAACAGTGTAGCACATTGTATAAAATTCCGGAACATAAGATCAGTCGTTAGTTTGATAATTTCGGAAGCTAGAAAAAATCAGCTGCTACCCCAACGCTTTTACATTTAAATACATCCCTGGATAAGCACGGTATATATTTCCTCAAAAATTCCGGAATTATTGTTCGATTAAAGTGATTGATTCCTTATCTTATTTAGACACGATTTAAATAAAAATAGCAACTATTCTATGCATCCGTTAAGTAACAGCAAAGAAGGAGAGCAGATCATTGTTCGATGCCTTGAGTGCCATTGCGATGATGTTTGCCGGTTAAACGAACTTGGATGTGTGGAAGGGGCCAACGCCCGGATTATTTCGAATCAGAAGAATGTGATCCTTGAAGTTGGTTCAACCCGCCTCGCTATCACCTTTGATATTGCAAGATCAATACTGGTGAGTCCCGCATAAAATGGCTAAAGCATTATCGGATATTAACAAGCCCGGGAGTCATACGGTTAAACAAATCGTGGGTGATGATTCTGTCCGAATCCTTGAAATGGGGATCACTCCCGGCGTAGAGCTTCAGGTCATTCGCCGCGCGCCTCTTGGCTATCCCATGGAAATAAAAGTGAGGGGGTATTTGCTGTCACTCAGGAAAACCGAAGCAGACTGTATTCTCGTTGAGCGATAAAGAACGTACCATAGCCCTTGTCGGTAATCCCAATACCGGGAAATCCACCATCTTTAACGCGCTGACCGGTCTCCGGCAAAAGATAGCGAACTATCCGGGTATCACGGTTGAACGAAAAACCGGAACGTACCGCTATGAGGATGTCCAGTACTCTGTTGTCGATCTTCCCGGTGCGTATAGCCTCAATTATAAGAAAGTGGATGAGCGTATTGCTTATGAGGCGCTGATCGGGAGCTATGAACATGAGAAAGAGCCGGACCTGACCGTAATTGTTGTAGACGCCAGTAATCTGGACCGTAATCTCTTTTTGGCAACCCAGGTGCTGGACCTGAATCTGCCTTCCATTATTGTGCTGAATATGATGGATGTAGCGGAAGATAAGGGCACGACCATTGATGCACGCCAGATGTCCGAGCACCTCGGAGTCCCCGTTGTTCCCATTTCGGCGAAGCGTAAGGAAGACATTGAGCTTCTTCGCAAGGAGATTCATGAGGCTGAGCTCATCCCTCCGCGCCCCCTTCGCTGGATGCCTTCCGAGAATTTACTGGAAGCCACCCAACTGGTCATCAATGAGTGGATCCGGCCGCATACCGACATTCCCGAAAGAGCACATTATATAGAGGCTCTGCGATTGATCAGTGAAGGGGAGTTCATCGGAGCTTTCTATCGCTTCGACAAAGCTGAACTGGGTAAACGTACCATTGCCAGGGCGCGCGGCATCATCGAACAGGATGGCGGCAACCCTATGGCGGTGGAGGTACTTCGCCGGTATAATTTCATCGGGGAATGCACTTCTGAAGTATCGACCACCGAAAGTAAGGATAAGGCAAGCCTGACCGACCGGATTGACGCCGTGGTAACCCACAAAGTATTCGGGCCGGTCATCTTCAGCATGATTCTGTTGCTGATGTTCCAGGCTATTTTTTCGTGGGCTACCCCCTTTATGGACATGATCGACCTGTTGTTCATTGAGGCGGGAAGCTGGGTATCGGATGCCCTGCCACCGGGTATGCTCAATGACCTGTTAGTGGAGGGGGTGATCGCGGGCCTGGGAGGTGTGGTTATATTCCTTCCTCAAATCGTCTTCCTGTTTTTCTTCATCTATATCCTGGAGGGAACCGGCTATATGGCACGGGCCGCTTTTGTGATGGATGGATTTATGACGCGCGTGGGGCTTCACGGCCGGTCCGTTGTTCCGCTGATGTCCGGTTTTGCCTGCGCCATCCCCGGTATCATGGCTACCCGGACCATTGAGAACTGGCGCGATCGGATCATCACCATTATGGTGCTTCCCTTTATGGCTTGTTCGGCCCGGCTCCCGGTATATGCTCTCATGATCGCCGCTTTCATACCGGCCACTAACGTATTTGGCATTTTTACGCTGCAGGGCATCACCTTTTTCGGGCTGTATATCTTTGGGATCGTGATGGCGCTCGTGGCGGCAGCTGTGATGAACCGTTTCTTTGAGAAAGGCCAGCAAACTCCCTTCATCATGGAACTCCCTGAATACCGGATGCCTAAGTGGTCCGTGGTATTCCAGAATGTAGCTGAACGGGGCAAAGTGTTTGTTACCGAAGCCGGAAAAATCATCGTGGCCATCTCTATAGTACTCTGGTTTCTGGCTTCTTTCCCAAAGGTAGAGATGCCCCGGGAGCTGAAACAACAAACTTCAGAATACGATTCTTCATTTGATATCACCGAAAGCGAAGAGTCCTATCAGCTGCGCCACAGTTTTGCCGGCCGTTTCGGAAAGGTCATCGAACCTGCTATTGAGCCTCTTGGTTTCGACTGGAAGATCGGCATCGGTCTCATTACGTCTTTTGCGGCCCGTGAGGTGATGGTTGGGACCATGAATACCATTTACAGCATCCAGGATGATTCCGAGGAGAACACCAGCCTGAAGGAGAAACTTCGTAACGATGTGGATCCCGAAACCGGTGAACCTGTGTACACGATCGCATCGGCGCTTTCGCTGATGGTCTTTTTTGCACTGGCCATGCAATGTATGAGTACCATCGCGATCGTTCGAAGGGAAACCAATTCCTGGAAATGGCCGGTAGCCATGTTTGTGTACATGAGTGCACTTGCATATATCGCCTCGTTCATTACCTTCCAAATAGGAACTTCACTATGATCATGGATATTCAAGCACTTCTGGCCTTTGCCTTACTCATTGCGGGCTCTCTCTACCTGATCTACCGCTTTGTGATCCGGAAAATGATCGCCACTTCCGAAGAGAAAAACTGCGGGCCTGATTGCAACTGCTCCTGATCCAAGCAAAAATTAAAGTCGAATTCAAAGACAGGGATGGGTATTTTCTGCCAATCAATCCTATTCTATGACCTATCTGGAAAAACTACAAAAATCGGTTCTGGAAGCTGACTCCACCCTGTGTGTGGGCCTGGACCCTAATCTGGAACTCCTTCCCCGTGCAATCACTGAAGCTGTGGAGCAGCCTGAAGAGCAGGTGCTTCAGTTTTGTAAGGCGGTCATCGATCATACTGCCGAACATTGCGCTGCCTTTAAACCGAATCTGGCTTTTTTTGAAGCCCTTGGAGCCCATGCATTTCGTGTTTTAAGTGAAGTTATCGCGTACATTCCGGAGGATAAAATCGTTATTGCGGATGCGAAACGCGGGGACATAAGCTCAACCGCTGAGCACTACAAAAAAGCGTTTTTTGATGAGTTCAAAGTTGACGCCATCACCCTGAATCCCCTGATGGGATTCGAGACGCTGGAGGCTTTCTCCGGTGATGAATCCAAGGGCCTGTATATACTCACACTCACCTCCAACCCGGGAGCTGCGGATTTTCTGAAAAAGCCCTTCGATGGTTTTGACAGCGTATCGGAGTTTATCGCCCATTCTCTTTTTGAGCGTTCAGTCGGGGTCGAATCTCATTATGGTATGGTGATCGGAGCCACTCAGACAGAACATGCCGCTTCAGTAATTCGTCATCATTCCACGGGGAGCCTGCTGATACCCGGCATCGGAGCTCAGGGTGGTTCCGTGGAAGAGCTGGCCTCACTGCTTGAGGAACATGAGGGAATCCCTCTCATCAATTCCAGCCGCGGGATCATATACGCGGGCAGTGAGCAGGAAAACTGGACCGAACACGTTGCGCGGAAAGCGAAGGAAACCAAAGAACTTTTAGAACCTGTCACCCGACACTATGCCTGAACTACCCGAAGTGATTGTGTACACCGACGGAGCCTGCAGCGGTAATCCTGGCCCGGGTGGATGGGGGGCCATCCTGCAATGGAATGGAAAGGAGAAAGAGCTCTCGGGCGGAGCGCCTCAGACCACGAACAACCGAATGGAGATGCAGGCGGTCATTGAAGCGCTCAATGCGCTGAAAAAACCGTGCAGGGTTAAGATCCACAGCGACAGTGCCCTCATCATCAACGCCATGACCAAAGGGTGGATCGAGAGCTGGCAGAAGAAAGGCTGGAAGAAAGCCGACAAGAAGCCCGTGGAGAATAAGGAGCTTTGGGAAGCGATGCTCAAAGCCATGAAGCCTCACAAAGTGGAATGGGTCAAGGTAAAGGGGCATTCCGGGATCGAGCTCAATGAAAGAGTGGATCAGCTGGCCGTTGCGGAATCAAAGAAGTTTTGATTGAATTCAAAATGAAAGATTTAAAATGAAAAAGCCCTTAGTTTTTCATCTTAAATTTTAAATTTTTCATTTCATAAGGAGGCAAAGGGTTTCAGGCTCAGATCATCAAACTTCCCAAGATCGGCTTTCAGCTTACCGGTCATTGCGATCATGGCCGCATTATCGGTGCAATAACTCATCCTGGGTACATGAAGCCTTAGTCCCATACTTTCTGCAAGCTGCTCCGTTTTACTTCTCAGCATGGTATTCGCGGATACACCTCCTGCCAGTGCTATGGTTTTTACTCCCGTCTTTTTCACCGCTCGTTTCAGTTTTTTTACCAAAACTTCCGTGATGGCTTCCGATACACTGGCGCACAGATCATTCAGGTGATCCTGAACCCAGCTTTCTTCCTTATCCCGGACAAAATACAATGCACTGGTCTTCAGTCCTGAAAAACTGAAATCCAGCCCTTCCTTCAGCAGTGCCTGCGGAAAGGCGTGAAACCCTGGATCCCCTTCCTGAGCCAGCTTGTCCATAAGAGGGCCGGCCGGGTACGGCAGCCCGAAGATCTTTCCGATCTTATCGAAAGCCTCGCCTGCGGCGTCGTCCCTTGTCTGTCCCAGGATCTCATGCCCGAACGGTGCTTTTACGTGAACCAGCTGCGTATGCCCACCCGAAACCGTAAGACACACAAAGGGAAATTCCGGAGACTCATCGATGAAATTGGCATAAATATGTGCATCCATGTGGTTCACCCCGATCACAGGGATGTTTCTGGAAACGGACAAACCTTTCGCAAAACAGAGGCCCACCAGAAGCGAGCCCATCAGCCCCGGACCCTGCGTTACTGCAATAGCATCGAGTTCGTCGACAGATGTACCTGCTTCCGTAAGCGCCTGTTGTACCGTTTGAGCAATGGTCTTGTGATGAGCGCGGGAAGCCAGTTCCGGTACTACGCCCCCGAACTTCTCATGGACAGACTGAGAAGCGATCACATTGGAGCGGATTCCTTCCCTGGTCAGAACGGCTGCGGAGGTGTCGTCGCAGGATGATTCAATGCCTAGAATATTCATAGCTCAAAGATACGAAGGCTTTGAACCAACCGCTCAGGCCATGGGTACTACTTGCTGCCAATCACAGGATAATCGGTCATGTCATAACTCAGATCAGCCTTTTCATTGATCCGAGTCATTTTCATGATCACCTTTTCCTGGCTGTTTTTCTGTTTTGAATGCATCTCCAGCACCGATCCTCCGGGATGTCCGATCAGCGTAGAGCCTCTCAGAAAACGGGTGTTCGAGTTGGCGGCCATCATTTTTTCATATCCCAGATCCGGATCTTTGGAAACCCAGATATCGGTTATCTGGTCTTCCGTCTCTGACCGATACCCTTCGCATTCATAACCCATGATGGTTTTTGTCCCCAGTGAGGTATATCCGGCGTAGGCCTCTTCATAGTTCGCTTCTGTTCCACCCTCACTATCCTCCCCATAGTCATTCAGGGGCTGCTTCCATTCATATGCAAAAGAAAACTTTCCCTCCTCACTTTCCATGAGCATGACCATCGCTTCATTTTTCACATCATAGATCAGAAACGCTTCTTCATCCTCCATATCCCCTCCGCTGAACGCCGTGCCGGTGTAGCTGTCATCCTTTCCAATGTACATTTTCATATACATGGGTTTTTCCGTCTTGCCGCTTTTATCGGTTGAAGTGATCTCCATTACGGAAACCGAACGAAAGCTGTATCGCTCTTCGGTTTCCACACCGGCATTTAGTGAGAAAGGCAGGCTTCGCGCTGAACCTCCGGAAGACTGACCTTCATAGTTCTCGGTTTCTTCCCCGAAAATGGACTCCCAGGTCCTGTCCACCATTTTATTGGCCGCTGCTTCCAGCTTCTCGTCGATCTTCTGATTGATCTTATCCTTAGCCTTGTTTTCTACCTTATTCTTCAGACGCTTTAGCAGTTGTGCGTCTGCATTATCTGTCAAACCACATACCAGAACAACTGTAAGCATTATCCCTGCTAACCTCTTCATAAATCCCCTCGTGTATTTTGTTTGAATGACTGAATGTAAGATTCAGCATCCAAGAATAAAACTACTTACTTATTTCTTTCTTGTTGCCCAGTGACCGTGCGATCTTTTCCGTGTTATCTGCCAGACGTTCGTGAGCTCTCACAAACCGATAAACCAGCCATACTACAAATCCTATGACAGCCAGATACAAAAGGCCTATTAAAAGAAATGGAAAACCCTGATAAAACCCCATCACTACCTCTTTAATAAATGGATAAAAAAGTATATACAAAAAAAAAGCCCCAATCCAAAGACTGAGGCTTTTAATAACAGTTATTTAGAAGCTCTGTTTAGCTCTTTTCCTCGTCGTCCACGACTTCATAGTCAGCGTCGACGGCGCCTTCTTCTTCACCTTCGGCATCAGATGCTGACGCATCGGCGCCTTCGGCTCCCGCACCGGCAGCAGCCTCCTGCTGGCTGGCCGCGTAGATCTCCTGAGAGGCCGCGGACCATGCAGAGTTCACTGCTTCAATAGCGCTGTCGATGGCTTCAAGGTCTTCAGCTTTATGAGCCTCCTCCAGCTTGGCGATGGCGTCTTCGATGGCTTTTTTGTTGCCTTCGGAGATTTTGTCGCCATGTTCATCCAGCTGCTTCTTGGTAGAGAAGATCAGGCCATCTGCCTGGTTCATTTTCTCTACTTTCTCGCGCAGCTTCTTATCTTCTTCCTCATGTTCTTTAGCTGCCTGTTTCATCTTTTCGATCTCTTCCTCAGACAGTCCGGAAGAAGCTTCAATACGGATGCTTTGTTCTTTCCCGGTTCCTTTGTCTTTCGCTTTGATATCCAGAACACCGTTGGCGTCGATATCGAAGGTTACCTCGATCTGAGGCACGCCCCGTGGTGCCGGTGGAATACCGTCTAAATGGAAACGGCCTAGCGTACGGTTAGCGGCAGCCTGCGCGCGCTCACCCTGCAGCACATGGATCTCCACACTGCTTTGATTATCGGCGGCCGTAGAGAACACCTGAGACTTGCTGGTCGGGATGGTGCTGTTCGCTTCAATGAGCGGAGTCATGACCCCTCCAAGGGTCTCAATACCAAGGGTCAGCGGAGTAACGTCGAGCAGAACCACGTCTTCCACATCACCCGACAGTACACCACCCTGTATTGCCGCACCGATAGCCACTACTTCATCGGGGTTTACCCCTTTGCTTGGGTCTTTACCGAAGAATTCTTTTACAGCTTCCTGAATACGTGGAATGCGCGTAGAACCTCCAACCAGGATCACCTGATCGATATCGGTTTTTTTAAGGCCCGCATCTTTCAGCGCTTTCTCACATGGAGTGATGGACCGCTTCACCAGATCATCCACGAGTTGCTCAAACTTGGAGCGGCTCAGATCCACATTCAGGTGTTTCGGACCGTCATTGGTTGCGGTTACGAAAGGCAGGTTGATATTGGTTTTGGATGAACTGGATAGCTCGATCTTGGCTTTTTCCGCAGCATCTTTCAGCCGCTGCATCGCCATTGGATCTTTGCGAAGGTCGATACCTTCATCCTTCTTAAATTCGTCGGCCAGGAAGTTGATGATGCGCTGATCGAAGTCGTCTCCACCGAGGTGGGTATCACCGTTTGTTGATTTCACCTCGAATACGCCATCACCCAGTTCCAGGATGGAGATATCGAAGGTACCTCCACCGAGGTCATATACGGCAACCGTCTGATCGGTGTCTTTTTTGTCCAGTCCGTATGCTAGAGCGGCAGCGGTTGGCTCGTTGATGATGCGCTTAACTTCAAGTCCGGCGATCTTACCGGCTTCCTGTGTTGCCTTACGCTGCGCGTCATTGAAGTAAGCCGGTACGGTGATGACCGCTTCGGTTACTTTCTCTCCGAGATACTCTTCAGCGGTCTGCTTCATCTTTTGCAGCACCATCGCGGAAATTTCCTGCGGCGCATACTTGCGGTCTTCAATTTCCACGCGGGCGGTATTGTCATCGCCCTTTACAACTTTATAAGCTACCTGCTCAGTCTCATCCTTTACTTCATCGAACATACGTCCCATGAAGCGCTTTACGGAAGCGATGGTTTTGTCGGGATTCGTAATAGCCTGACGCTTTGCAGGAGCACCTACGAGGCGTTCGCCATCTTTACTGAATGCCACTACGGATGGAGTGGTACGTCCACCTTCGGCATTCTGAATCACAACCGGCTCACCACCTTCCATCACGGCCACGCAGGAGTTGGTTGTTCCTAAGTCAATTCCTATAATCTTTCCCATTGGTCTGATTCGTTTTGTTTCGTTGAATTTTTCGTTTTCTAATTTCTTTTCTGCTGTCATCCCCGACCTGATCCGGGATGACAGTATTAGTTAACCGGAATCGAGGTTGTGTCTTTCAGATTCTCGGATTTCGGCATGGATACCGTCAGTACGCCATTCCGGAAATTCGCGTTGATCTCAGCTTTATTCACGCTTTCAGGCAAAGCGAAGGAGCGGGCAAAAGCACCTCTCCGGCGTTCCTGACGCTTGAATTCCTCTCCTTCTCCGGCGTTGATCTCGCGCTCACCCTTTACGGTAAGCACGTTGTCTTTCAGCGCAATGCCAATCTCTTTTTTGGAAAGCCCCGGCAGATCGATCAGGATCTTGAACTCATCGTCGCTTTCAACGATGTCACAATCAGGTGCAAAATCTTTGTCTTCGTTGGTGAGAGGTACCACCTTCTCCACAAACTGTTGAATATCCTTCCCCAGTTTGGAGAGGTGTTTTTCTATCTCAATTCCGAATTCTGTAAAATCTGCCATGGTGCTCACCATTCATTTAATTTCACCCTTAATTAAGCAATGACAGTGCCAAGAAAGACAGGCTATTGACAAACTGACGTATTGACACCCAACCGCAAGCGCGGAATTAAGAATCATGAATTCTGAACGAGCTTTTTAAAAGTCATCAGGATCACATACCCGCTGGCACCTATGAGCGCCCAAGAAAGATAATAGAGCACTTTCTGGAAAACATGATTCCCTGCGGCCTCTCTTTCACACGCCTGTATAATGGAGAATGTGAAATATGGAGGAAAGAATACTATTGTGGAGATATAAAAAGGGTACTCACCCGGCTTTAAGTGATTCTAAATCCTCCCAGAACCCCGGATAGCTGACGGCCGCGCATTCGGCAGCCAGAATGTGACTTTCCTTCCTTCCCTTTAATGAAAGAATAGCCGAAGCCATGGCAATGCGGTGGTCGTGGAAGCTTTTAAAAGTAGCTGACTCAAAGCTCAGGCCCGGCTTGCCATGAATGATGAGGCCGTCTTCTTTCTCTTCGAAGTCGGCACCTACGGCTTTCAGCATCTTGGCTATGGCCATGATGCGATCGGTCTCTTTATGGCGAAGTTCACCAGCGCCGGAGATCTCAGAAGTCCCTTCAGCGAAGGTCATCGCTACGGCAAGGACGGGCAACTCGTCAATGCAATTAGGTATCAGTCGGCGTGGTATATCCGTAGCTTTTAGCTGGGCGCTTCGGACCCTGATATCCCCAACCGGTTCAGCTCCCTCCATGCGTTCGTTCTCAACCGTAATATCGGCGCCCATCTTCAAAAGGATATGCAGCAAAGCGTTGCGGGTCGGGTTCAGTCCGGTACTCTTCAGCAGTATGTCTGAGTCCGGAATAACAGAACCGGCTACCAGCCAGAAGGCCGCTGAGGAAAAATCGCCGGGAATGGTATAGCTCTGATTCGGGATCTCATCCTTACGAGAGGCGGAAATAATGCGGTGCCCTTCACTTTCCTCCACTTTCAGTCCCAACAGGCGCTCGGTATGGTCCCGGCTGGGCACTCTTTCGATCACCCTTGTGGGGCTGTCGCCGTATAAACCTGCCAGCAGTACGCACGACTTCAGCTGAGCGCTCGCGATCGGTAATTCGTAATCCATGGGTTCCAGCGGCTCCAACCGGTTCACAAATAACGGGCAGTAGGCCCCGTTCCGGGCCAGTATATGTGCTCCCATTCGTTCCAGCGGCTTAATGACACGCGTCATGGTCCGGGCGCACAACGATTCATCCCCGATCAGTTTGGCCGACACGCCGGAACCAGTAAGTACGCCGGATAGCAAACGCATAGCTGTTCCCGAGTTGCCGCAATCCAGATCCTCTTCAGGTTCCTGAAGACCGTCTCTGCCCACCCCGTCAATACTCAGCGTGTCCCCATCGTAGCGCACTTTCACGCCTAACTGTTGTACACATGTGAGTGTACTTTGCGGATCTTCAGCCGGAGAGTAATTCCGGATCACCGATTCTCCCTCATGCAAGAGCGCAAAAATAGCAGCACGCTGCGAGATGGATTTATCCGGTGGGGGCTGAATACTTCCTTTCAGGGACGAGCCTGGGGTAACGGTTTTGGTCATCGGGGCTAACACTTAAATCGGTGAACCGTGAAGGTAGGGAATTTTACTCAAAAAGCAGGAGCGTCCAGCTGATCAAAATGTGGATATCCCACTGCCCGCCTCTCCCCTGGAGTTACGCAGGTTATCCACTGGCATTCAGCAAGCGCTCCGCCTGTTCCGCTCCTTCGGTATCGGGGTAGTTTTCGATGATACCGTTCAGGATGTTAAGGGCTTCCCCGCGGTTCCCCAGGCGGATATGACATTCGGCCGTATTGTAGAGCGCTTTGGATACCCATACTTCAAAAGCCTCAAAAAGCACATTCACTTTTGAATAGGACTCTATGGCCGCCTGATAGTTATTCTGCTCCTGCTCCAGCCTTCCCAGGTAGTACTGAGCCTCGGCCCCAACGATGGTGCTGTTTCGGTCTGCTATCGGAGCAAGTATATCGCGGGCTTCGTCGTACCGCTGCTCATTGATAGCTACTTTGCCCAGCCCCACACCGGCCGCAGCGTTGGATGGATTTACTTCAAGAGCATTTTCGAACTCTGATTTCGCCTTGCCATTCTGGTTACGGGCCAGACTGGCATTCCCCATTCCCACATAAGCTTCCTGCCGGTATCGGTTTCCTTTCTGCAACAGCGCATTGAAATAACGATGGGAGGCTGCATACTCCCCTTTTTTGAAGTACAGATTCCCGAGAGCGATCAGCGCGGGAGGGGTCTGGTCGTCATTCGGAAATTCATCCACAATCGTCTGAAATGCTTCGATGGCCTCATCGATCCTTCCGGTCTGCCGATACGAATCTCCCAGATTAGCATATGCTTCAGGCACCAGGTTATCGGAATTGGTGATCCTCAGGTACTGCCGGAATTCCCCGATCGCGCTTTCATAATCTCCGGACTGGTACACATTCTCTGCCTGACGATAGCGAAGCCGGTCGGCCGTGGTGCTGTTGGGATTATCGCTGAGGAACTCTTCCAGAACCGCCGAACTGCTGTCGGTGCCAGAGGATGAAAGCTGTGCATACTGAATTCCGTTCACCGCGTCAATGATATAACCACTGCGGGGGTAATTTTCCAGCACTTTTTTATAGGCTGCTATTGCGCGGTCATACTCACCGGCGTTGTAGTAGGCATCTCCGATGTTGTATTGTGAGCGGGCAGCCCATTCGGTTCCCGGATACTTGTTGATCACAGCCTGAAATTCTTCAATGGCCTGGGAATAGTTATCCGTGTTCAGATAAATGTAGGCCACATTATACTGTGCCTGCTCTCTGAGCTGACTGAAGGGATAGATTCGCAGAAGCCGGCGAAATGTGGTCACCGCCTCAAACGTGCGGTTAGACCGGTAATAGGAATTTGCGACCTGAAACATCGCATAATCGCCTCCCGGGTCCGCACCGATGGCCATGTTATAGTATCGAAGTGCCTGGCGGTATTCTCCCATCGCGTAGTAGGCGTCCCCGATGCGGAGCTGCGTATCGGTATCATAAGGGAACAGCGCGATGGGCGGCGCCTCATAGCTTTCCAGAAACAATTGAAATGGTCCTACCGCATTTTCATAATCGCCCATCATGAAATAGCTCCAGCCCAGTGAGTAAAGGGCCGCCCCCATCAGTTCATGTCCCTCATAGTTCTCTGTAAAGATCTTAAATCTTCGGGCTGCAGCACTGTACTGATTCTGTTTGAAGTAGCTGTCGGCACTCCAGAAGAGAGCTTCCGTGCCAATTTCAGACTTGGGGGTTTCGGCATAGACCGATTCGAAGATAGGCTGAGCCTGCTCATAGGCCTGATTGCGATAGAGGATCCATCCTTTTTGAAAACGGGCTTGTCGTTCCAGCGCGGGGTCAATATCGCCCACCCGCTCCGCTTCTTCAAATGCCTGAATCGCGCGTGTAAACTCGTTGTTGGCAAAGTAGGCTTCCCCCAGAAAAGTGTACACCTTGCCCGGGTCTTTCAGGTCTTTTTCATTCCGGATAAGCTCCAGCATGATCTCAATGGCATCTCCGTAGCGGCCACCCTCAAAGCTGGACAGGGCCCATTCATAATAAGCCTCTTCCACCCAAAAGCCGGATTTAAATCGTTCTCCAAACTCTTCAAAGGTCTGAAACGATTTCTCGTACTGACCGGACAGCTTCAGGTTCACCGCCTGATAATAGAGTGCCTTACGGGCGATGTCGTCAGATCCTTCCGAGGCCCTGGCAAAAGAATCAGCCGCCCAGTGGTAGATCTTCTCTTTGTGATAGAGCCATCCCAGCCCGTAATGCGCAACACGTTCCTGCTCCGTACCCTTTGTCATGTTGATGTACCGGAGATAGGAACTGGAAGCTTCATCAAAATTTCCAAGGTAGTTGTAGCTTTCCGCCATCAGAAAGACTGCCTTCGCCTGTGATTCTTCATCCAGATAAGGCATCGCGTTCTTAAGAGCGGTAATGGCCTCTTCATACCGGCCTTGCAGGTAATACGATTCTCCCAGCGCCGTACCCACTCTTCGGGTGGTCGGATCATTCGGGTATCGGTCTTTCAGTAACTCAAAAGCAATGGATGAAGAATCATACTTGTTATCTGTGAGATAAAGACGGCCCCTCGCATAAAGGGCTTTAGGTGCCCATTCACTCCTGGGGTAGTTTTCTGCCAGTTTCAGGAAGTAGCCCCGCGCTGCCGCATGGTCTCCTTTTTCCGCAGCCGCTTCCGCTACCCAGTATTCCGTTTCGGCTAAACTAACCTTATCGGTCATGGTCAGCACTGCATTCTGGTAATAACGAATGGCTTCGTCGTATTTCCCTGCTTCGATGAACCGGTGTCCCAGATCTTTCAGCAGTACCGACGCCAGCTTGTGCGTGGGATACTTGCTTATAAAATGCTGGTAGTAATATTCGATTCCTGAAGAATCGGAGGCCGTTTTCGCCCTTGCTATATAGTAATCGGCAGATGGTCGCAGTTCGGAATTGCTGTCACCGGTTTTAAACGCCTCGAAACTTACTATGGCCTCTTCAAAGAACCCTTTTTGATACAGTTCGATCCCTTTGGTGTAGTGATCGGCAGGGGCAGACTGGATAGCTTGCCCTGATGCGGGCTGGATACAAAGAAAAGTAATTATTGCTGTTAAAAGGTGTCTGCCTTTAGGGTTAGCGAGCATCAATTCGCAGAGCTAAGAGTTAGAGGTTCGTTCTTTATATGTCAAGATAGCGAATAAGTTCGTCTGCCCGGTCGGAAAAATTGTGTTCCAGTGATTCACTGTTTTCTTCAGAACTGATCACGTATCCAAATCGGCGAAGGGCAGCACTTACCGTTGAGGAGTCTTCCAGGTTCAGCTTTATGGATACCCGGTAAGTCCCGGACTCTGCATTGGGCTGCTGAACGGCAATTCCCAGGATTTTGGCCCCTTCGGTCTCTGCGATGCGGACGATATCCGACAGGGTATAGTCTCTTTGGTTCAGCTCGATCGTGATTACCGAACCGTAAGATGACAGATTGAAGATCTCATTGAGGGCATGCAGAACTTCGCGTTTGCGCACCAGACCCAGAAACTTTCCGTGAGCATCGGTTACAGGAAGCACATACAGCTCGTGTGCAAACATCAACCGCGTGGTTTCAAACAGGTGCTGCATCGGCCGCACTGAAACCAGCTCTTCCAGCGGAAGCTCGGATAACTTGGTGGATTCGTCCACCACTTCGGCCAGGGTCTCGATATTCACCATGCCTGTAGCTTTCCCCTCTTCGTTCACAACCACAAACTTCTGGATGTGCAGCAGATCCAGCTTGGTCAATGCGAGAGAAACAGCGTCTTTCTCTGTTAATGGAGCGATGTCAGTATTTAAAATCTCTTCTACCAGCATGGCTATATAACTTCTCCGTTAGCGCCTATAGTATTTAATAAATGGGATAGTTGTTCGAAATCTTTTTCGGCCATGCTGAAGGTAAGTTCCACATCACTTCCTTCAAAAACTTCTTTATCCACATTGGCATTCTCATGAATAAAAGCCACGGCTTTGTATTTGCTGACCGGGATCTGCATCGTGTGCGTCTCATACTCACTTTCAATGAGTAGTTCGATCTTTTTCTCCAGTTCATCCAGGCCTATTCCCTGTTCGGCGGAAATAAAGCTGGCCTCCGGATGGCGGGCCTTCATCCCTGCGATCTGATCCATATTCATCTTGTCCACCTTATTAATGACCAGAATAGTTCGCTTGTTGGTCGCTTCCAGTTCTTCAAGGGTCTCGTCCACTACCTCAATGTATTCCTGAGCCATCGAGGAGGAACCATCTACGACATGAAGCAGGATGTCGGCTTCACGCACTTCGTCGAGGGTAGATTTAAAACTCTCGATCAGGTTGTGCGGCAGTTTACGGATGAACCCCACCGTATCGGAAAGAAGAATGGAGTGATTTTCCAGTTCCAGCCTTCGGACGGTGGAATCAAGGGTGGCAAATAACCGGTTCTCGGCCAGCACATTGGTGTGGGTAAAGGCGTTCATGAGGGTGGATTTACCCGCATTGGTATAACCCACCAGCGATACCCGGTTCATACCTTCCCGGCCTTTTCGCTGGGTAATGCGCTGCTTTTCCAGTTTTTCCAGCTTGTCTTTCAGCGTTGCGATTCGCTGCCCGATGATACGGCGGTCTGTTTCGATCTGGGTCTCACCGGGACCTTTCGTGCCGATTCCCCCTTTCTGCCTGGACAGGTGTGTCCAGTACCGGGTAAGCCTGGGGAGCAGATACTGCAGCTGGGCAAGTTCAACCTGGGTTTTGGCGGCAGCTGTTTTTGCACGCCCGGCAAATATGTCCAGTATCAATGCACTCCGGTCCAGAATCTTGGCATCGGTCCCTGCCTCAATATTGCGAACCTGGGTTGGACTCAGGTCATCATCAAAAACAATGGTGTCGATGCGCAGTTCTCCCTTCAGCCGTTTTAGCTCCTGTAGCTTCCCTTTTCCCACGTAGGTGGAGATATCCGGCTGTGTCCGGTTCTGTAATTCTTTTTGGATAGTGATACCTCCGGCTGTATCGACCAGCATTTCCAGCTCATCAAGGTATTCCTCTGCAAGCCTGCGGGTGGTATCCGGTCCGTATAACCCGACAAGCATTACCCTCTCGCGTTCTATATCGGAGTTTTTAATATCGTCTAGCAAATGTTCTCTTTCTTTTAGTCTTTCTGAATTCTCTTTAAATCAATCTCCGGAAGATCCTGTCCTTCAAAGCGATTTTTGAGCTTTAAAGATACAATTTTTTCAAAAGACTCTCTTTTACTGTCAGGGACAAATATTTTGAGGCTTTTGAAGCCTTCCACCAGAGACTTGTCCAGCTCGGAATAAGAGAACGTATATTCGGCTCCTTTCGGTTCCTCTTTCACTACCTGATCCAGAATCTGAAACCAGGGGATGGTCTGTGACGGCTCATTGATATTTTTCACGATACCATAATCCGTGATATAGTGTTTGGAAGCCAGGTAGCTCGAAACAAACCACATACAACCCACCCAGAGATAACAGATGAAGGTCGCATAGCGTGAGCTGTCGCCAATCAGATATACCGTTAACGAGAGTGCGGAAATAAGGATCAGGAACAAGGTTGCAAAAAGCGGATACCCCTTCAGCCTTCCGGCTCTCCAGCTCAGTCTTACCTTTCTGAGGCGCAGTTTGTTCTGTACCGAATAACCGGCAAGCAGGGTCGAAGCGATCGTAAACAACACGATCACCCCCTGAAAGAATATGGCGAGGATCTCTTTCATCAGGCTATGGTCTCTGCTTTGTAAAAGATAGATACCAGTGATTCAGCCAGTAAAAAAAGCAATCCCGCCATCATAAACCAGTGCCACACCTCCTGCCCGAAGCCACTCGACTGTATCGCCTGCGGGACTTCCTCGGCCGCCATTTGAGTGACGTCCACTAACCGCACCTGATCAAAATCAGACAGCATCTCCGCTATATCGCCTGGTCCTGAAGCAAAATCTGATTCGGCCGCATCCAGATTCACTGCCACGGAATATGATTTTTCAGTATCCTGAAGGTGAATCCACCCGGGGACCCACTCTTCTGCCCCGTATTCGATCCGAATACTTCCTCCAAGGTTTTGATTGTTTACCTGTATGGTCTGGTCATCCGCGACTATCTCTGCGGACTGAGCATCCAGGTCACCGGTCCATTCAAAGGGATTCCCCAGTATGTGGCCCGCAAAGCCTCCCGCCCTTCCCGAGGCGGCGTACAATATTGAGCGATAATAGAAGGGCGCGTAGAGGGCCTTGATCGGAAAATTGGACCATCCGGGATCATTCCCTATCGCTGATACAAGGATCTTACCCTGCCCGAACGGCTTTTCCCGGAAAAGAACATCACCGTTGTTCAGGGTGATCAGGTCATAGCCAAAAGAACTCACGGAACGCAAACCCAGATAGTAGTAGATGTCGGGGGTGGTAAAGCTCAGTTGTTCATCTTCTGAGCGATCAAATAAACCCCGGAAAACAGGATGGTCCTCCAGTAACCGGGTTCCCCTGGCAACCTGCACAAAAGAGGCGTAGTCTCCGATCACTCCGCTGTATTGGCCTGCGTTGAACAACTCCAGAAAATCATTGTAATTAGTGATATCGCCGGTTTCTGAAGGGAAAAACATCAGGCTGTTCCCCTCCTGTACATAAGATCTCAAATCTTCGAACGCATACTCCGGCACTTCATTAAGCCCGTCCAGGATCACCACATCGTATTCCCTGATGTTTGTACCGGACAGTTCATCAGGATGTACCTCTTCATAATCGAGTTGTGAGCCAACATTTTGAGGGGCTTCCAGTATGGGGCCGGTATAGGAAGTGGTCGCTGCTTTATCCTGATATCCGTTTACCCACAAAACTTTGCGTGTATCCGGGACTTCGATCGTGAAATAATATTCATTGTCTGAACTGAACTCATCCCCTTCAATGATCAGCTTCCCGTTCAGGGATCCCGGGGCGCCCGGGTTTAATTCAAACTCGAAAGACCGGATTTCTCCCGGATCCAGTTGAAGAGGATACTGGCCGGAAGTTTCTCCGTTGATCTCCAGCGTCAGAAACTGATTAGCGGCTAAGGTTTCCCCGGCGTTCTTTACCGCTACCTGCAAGGTGAAAGGAACACCCTCAGCAACCATTGAGGTCGGGCTGCCGATCTCAGAAACAAAGGTATTCTGAGTCCGCACGTCTTCCACACGGATCACGGACAACAAGACCGACTCCGGCAGGCCTGCCAGTACTTCTTCCATTTCCTGAATCAAGGCCGGCTGATCCGTGATCAGAAATATTTTCTTGTTTTGATAGGGCGCCTCTGCCACTGCGGCAATAAGTGCATTCAGCCGTTGTGCTGCAAAGCCCCCGCTTGATTCCACCTCAATATCATCCAGCCTGCGGTTTGTCTGCCCGGCCGAATACATCGAAACGGGCAGCGAAGCACCGTTGGTCTTCTGAAGGAGGAACCGGTCTTCGGCTTTGGCCGATGAAGTGATGACCTGCACAATTTCTCTGGCCTGATCGAACAGGGGCCCGCCGGCCCCTACCCGCTCCATACTTATACTGTTATCCACCAGAATTGCGTTGATGGAGGGTTGGTTGGTGTTTCCTCCGAAACCAAAAACGGGAGGCAGAAACGGACGGGCCAACACCAAAGCCAGACAGGCTATAGCGAAAACCCTGAGAGCAAGCAACAGCCATCGTTTGAGGCGAATCTTGCGAATTGTGGACTTCTGTAACTCTTTGAAAAATGCCAGCGTTGAGAATTGAATCCTTTTTGGCTTCCGCAGATTCAGAAGATGAATCACCAGGGGAAGGCCTATGGCTGCCAATGCAAATAAAAAAAACGGGCTTAGAAAGCTCATTTAGCTTTAAAAAATGTTACTTTTGATTCTTGCTGGCTGGAACTTTTTTCCATCAGGGGAATTAGCCAAACAAATGAATATTCAAAAAACGGCGGTTTTAATCCATTTATGCAACGAGTGCGCAACCCGTTAATTACAATCTTTATCGTTACGCTGTTCGGGGCCTGTTCATCTGTAGAACAAAAACCCTGGACGGCTCTGGTTCCTGAAAACACCTCCTTTGTAATAATACCTGAGTCGGGAGTAAAGGTAACCGATCTTCCCACCACAGACTATGCCAATATTCTGGAAGATCTCACCCCCACAGCGCTTCCCCAGATTTCTTCATTTGATCCTGTTCTGCTTTCTGAACTGGATCTAAAAGCCGTTGTAATGTATCCGGCGACCTCCACTGAAACACAGCTTATCTGGATCACAGAGACTTCAACCCCTGTCGAAAGCTGGATCGAATCGTACTACCAGCCTCTTTCTCAGAATTATTATTCTTTCCGGGGTATTACAATCCATAAGATCCGAACCACGGCAAACACCATATTTGTTACACAAATTCATGACTGGCTGATCTTCTCGGATTCCAGTGTAGCGCTGGAATTTGCGTTGAGATCTTACCTGGGAAGCTCCCCGTCAATGATCTTTCCCACAGAACCCACTCCGGGCCAGCTGGTCATGAACACGCCTAAACTGGACCGATGGATCGAACAGTTTTCATCTGTTTCTCACCGGCCTGAAATCCATAACTCTTTCAGCGGCACCCGGGCTGCCAGATTAACCTTCACTAACGAGGGTGACTCTGCCTCTGCATCATTCAGGCTGAACGGAACCATCGGCCTGGAGCAAACCGGGCGCTCTGCCCTTATTGATGCTGTCTCCTCCGAAAACCGCCCTCTGCAAATGGATCGGTACATCGCCAGTAATGCCGGTGCCTTTGCGGTGATGCGGCTTGCCCCTAAGCTCCTGCCGGTACGTCCTACCGACCGGATCACCAAACTGGATTCCCTGCTGCTGAACGACCCCGTTGAATTCGGGGCTCTGGCCGCCACGCTGGATTCGCCCTTCGCCTTTGAGGCATTTCCGGAGTCGGGGCTTTTGTCATCCGGAGAATATTTATTTATGCGCCGTCTGCTGAAAAAAGGAGAACTGAGAGCCCGGCTGTATGAACTTTCTACCCAGGGGTACCTGGACCGGCAGGGGAATTCTTATTTCGCGAGCAGCTCGGTTCTGGCCAAGCTCATTGGTTCCGAATTATGCTCCTTCACGGATTTCTATATCTCTTTTTCCGGGGATGTGGTGGTTATTTCTAAACGGAGAGGTTTATCTGAAAGCGTTGAGGCTGACCGAACCCGGCGAAGAGTCATCTATTATGACAATGACTATTCCGTGATACGTCGGGAGCTTCCGCCTGAAGTGAGCGGATTTATCTGGGCTAGTACCGATGACTTCCTGAAATTCATCCAGCCTTACCTGATGCCCCGAAACAGAGCGTCCGGGCTGCTGAACCTGTTCGATATTGCTCATATCACCCTTCAGAAGCAGGATGACAACTCCCTACAGTTTTCGTTAAAGACCGGTAATAAAGAGGGGTCTGTTCTGCCCTATCAGGAATTATGGGTTACCCCTTTATCCGGAGGGCAGCTCACTGGAAAACCCATTCTGGGTGATATCGTCGGAAGCTCTGCCAATGAGATCATCTTTGCCACATCAAACGGTGATGTGACGGCTGTAGCCTCTGACGGTACGGTGGTCATGGAAACATCGACGGATGGAAGTGAGCCTATTGGCAGCCCGATCCTGTACGACTGGTATGGAAACAATCAACCGATCATTATGCTGGCGGCGGGCTCCAAGATATTCGGCTGGAACCAGAATGGTACCCCGCTCCCCAAATTCCCGATCGAGCTCGGCGAACGGATTACCGCTCCCATCGTTGTTACCGATGTGCTTCGGAATGGAATTCCGGAAGTTATCGTAGCCACCGAAGACCGCAAGATCCATGTCATTGACGGAAGGGGAACCAATGTTCTTGGCTGGCCACAGACCGTGAACGCCGTTGTTACCTCGCAGCCACTTTATGCTCAAATTGACGGAACCTGGTCGATCTGGGCTTTTTCACAGAACCTGCTGCACGGATGGCTGCGCAGTGGAGCCACCCGGCCCGGATACCCTCAGTTTATTAACGCGGGGTTCAACGGAGCTCCCGAGGTCTATGGCAACTCGATCTTAGGAGCCGGTATTGACGGATATATTTATGCCGTGGGACGAAACCCAAGCCTGGCCGACTCTCTGTCGACGTCGGTCAGAATGGATTCGATTTCCATCAAATCCCTGTATGTCACCAACAATGAGCTCTTATCTGTAGGGGTGGAAGAAAATGTATTGCTGCGCGACAGCACCCGGTTTTACAGGGAAGACCTCATTTCCACACAAAGCAGGAACGGTTCCGTTTTCCTGTATAATCCCAGCGGGGAACTGCGACTCACTCACAGTCTGGGGCAACCCGCCTCACCTACATTCCACCCGTCCCTCATCGATATCAATTCCGATGATCGTCAGGACCTGGTTACTCTCGCTGATTTTGGACGCTTATTCGCCTGGGAGGTCTTAACGGATGAACGCATCTATGATCTGCCCACTTCCGGAATGAGATATCCGATTATCACAGATCTTAACGGTGACGGCCAGAAAGAACTGATCGCTCAGACCCGGGAAGGCATTCGCTGCTGGACCATCAACAAAAAGAATGAGGACGAATAACGAGAGGGGAGGATATCTCAGATGATATCTGCCAGTGCTTCTTCCAGCTCTTCAAATCCGAATTCGAATCCGGAAACCTGAAGTTTTTTGGGCTGCATCCGGATACTGTCGGTAATGGGTTTTGCGGCTTCTCCGTAGACCAGTTCCAGGGCAAACACCGGCACTCGAAACAGTGAAGGACGGTTCATTACGGAGCCCAGCGTATCGGCAAATTGGTTCATCGTGGCGGGATTAGGGGCACACACGTTGTATGGCCCCGACAGCTCCTCCTTCGTTACCGGATAGATCAGGGCGCGGCACAGGTCGGTACGATGAATCCAGCTCATATACTGCTTCCCATCACCCACCGGGCCGCCTACAAAAAACTGAAACGGGGGTATCATCTTCTCAAGCGCACCGCCCCCTTCCTCCAAAACAATGCCGATCCTCGGGTTTACCACCCTCACTCCCAAGGCAGAGGCCTTTTGAGATTCGGCTTCCCAATCCACACAAACACGGGCCAGAAAATCATCCGCCGCTTCATGATCCTCATCAACCACCCGGTCTCCCTGGTCTCCGTAGTAACCTGAGGCAGATGCGGATATAAACACCTCCGGTTTGTCGCCTGCCTGTTCCATGGCTTCAACAAGCTTTCTGGTGGAGTCAATACGGCTGTCGTAGATCCGCTGCTTTACCTCATCCGTCCAGCGTTGGCCAAATATATTTTCGCCGGCCAGATTAATGACCACATCCGTGCGGTTCATGGCGTCGGCCAGGTTATCTTCCCAACTAATAAATTGCTGATTGCTGGCAGCCTCTCCCTTGTACTTATCCGGAGACCTGGTAACAACAAGCACCGTATGGCCCTCCATCAACAGAAGTTCACGCAGTTCTTTACCGATGAATCCCGTACCGCCGGTGAGTAAAAATGTTTTTGTTTGATCGTTCAAGTAAAAAACCGGTTGTGATCCTGTTTTATCAGGATCTGTTTTTGAAGTCCGTTTTGAAAACTTTATCCCAGATATTAAAACTCACACCAAAACCTTTATGCTCATCTTTGTAGTGGTGCAGCAGATGGTGCTTCTTCAGGCGGAGTAAATATTCATTCTTAAAACTAAAATGATGAAGGGCGTAATGGCCTATGTCGTACACAAGATAGCCACAGACGAAGCCGGCGTAGAGAGAATGTCCGGTCCCCGGGCCAAAAGCCGACATAAAGATGAAATAAACAATAAAAAACAAAGGCAGACTGACAACGGGAGGCATGACTAACCGGAAAGCGTCGTTCGGATAATCATGATGAACGCCATGAAAGGTAAACAGTACTTTTTTCCCGAAATCGGATTTCGGCTCATAGTGAAATACATACCTGTGAGTCAGGTATTCAAACAATGACCACATGATAAAACCCAGGCAGAACAGACCGATGAACGACAGGACAGACTGGCCGTGTTGAAACATGCCTAAATAGCCAAGTATGCAAATCGCCGGGATGTAAAGAATAAGAGGTACCGAAAAATGAACCTTGGTCAAGGCATTGAGAAAAGGACTCTCAAACATCTCAACCGAATCATTTTTGTTTGAAACAAACTTTTTAGACATGATAAATCCTGCGAACAAAATTGATGAATGAGTGTGACTTCAAATTTACCCTTATTTAAGCTGATCATCAACCATTTAGCCGGCTTCAGCGATCCTAAATACTCTTCATTTTTTTGAACATGCGCTGAGACACACCACTTGTATTCGGCCTCCACCAGTAGAGACTCAACGCCGAAAGTATCATTACCATAGCGTAATACACCATGTAGTATTCAAGGTAAGTAATGCCCAGGCACAGGCCGAGTGAAAGAAAGCCCGTTATGATGGCAGGCAGGCTCACAGTGGAGGCATTTTTCGTGAAATCAAAGGAAATGAAATTCTCGCGGATCACCGGAAATCTGAACGAAAGGATAAAACCCGCTGAAAAAAGTACAGTGAAATGAGACAGGTAAAAGAATATCGCCTGAAGGTCGAACTGCCCCACGGCACTGATGAATA
This sequence comes from Balneola sp., assembly GCA_965267385.1. Taxonomy (GTDB): domain Bacteria; phylum Bacteroidota; class Rhodothermia; order Balneolales; family Balneolaceae; genus Balneola. The sequence continues at coordinate 271,051 of OZ253957.1, read as the reverse complement.
TCAGGTAGATCAGAAAATCCACCGCTCCCAGTATCAGCATGAACCGGGCATACAGCCAGAAAAGAGAAGTGAGGGATGCCGTACGTATCACATGGGTAAAGAAATGCGACCTGTGAATTCCGAAGAAGTTCAACCCCATATATGTGAAGATAATTAACGGAGAAGCGATCACGTAGTAGAGCAGATTGTACGCAGCAGGCATGGTATTCCCCGACAGCATGCTGAATGCCAGAATCCCTAAAAAGATGATCTTGAGAGTGAAGGCAATCAGAAGGAGCACTTTTACTTCTTTTCTGGAGAACATCCTCATGAAGAGGGATTTCCTGTAGGCTGCCTCCGCTTTCTTAACTTTGGTTTTTCGTTTCACTTCCGTCAACACATACAGAATAAAGATGGCCAGAAAAACCAGCATGATGCTGAGAAAAATAAGATCGCTAAACCCGTTGAACCAGTAGAGCAGCATACTGAATGCAACGAGCGTAATACCCAGCACCGTGATCAGAAACCCGTGTTGCACCTCGTAGGCCACCAAATTTACGAACGTACGGTTGGTGAGGTAGTAGCTCATCATCAGTATCAAGGTAAGCACTCCATCTTCTATACCGACCGAATTGCTCATTACGATGATCAACACATGCATCAGCAGAATAAAGAAGATAAAATGGCGAAGCAGGCTGAAGGTGGTGCTGATCTTGAGTTTATCGATGGCTTCCAGTGGATAATAGGTTGGGAGTTCTCCGCCTATGATCTTGGGAACCGGGTAGAGGTCCAGGAGGAAGAGAAAAAAACCAAAGAGCATGCAGTACACGCTCAGCACCTGATGAACGGCTATTGCCGGCGAGGACGAAATGATGTCGATGAGAGCGGCCAAGCCCAGTCCGTTGGTAACGCCACCCACCAATGCGGACAAGGTGTACAAAGTGAACCTGCCAATGTTTGGCCACTTGGGCAACGCCTGTATTTTCTTTTTAAGAAGGAAAGCAACCAGGCTGTTCATCAGAAGAACTCTTTGACTTCTTTGGGGTTGTATCCCATCCGCTCTGCCACATATTCCTCGAAACTGTTTCCATTCGATGCTATCTCCTGAAGGTCGATATGAAGCAATTGCTGATCCCTTATCACGGATACCCTGGTAGCTATTTTTTCCATGAAAAGCATATCGTGGGAAGAAACCAGTATCGCATTGCCTTTCTTCCGGTAGTCGTTCAGAAACTCCACCAGGTTCTTACTTGAGAATACATCCATCCCGTCAAAGGGTTCGTCCAGGATCAGCAGCTCCGGTTTATGAATTAGTGCCGCACAGAGACCTGTTTTCAATTTCATTCCCTTCGAAAACTGACCGATCGATTTTTTGGGATCCGGGGTTTCTTCAAAAAAATAGTCGATCAGGTATTCGCTGCGCTGCCGGATCACTTCCGGCTCTAGCTGATAGATCAATCCGACATACTCCAGATAGTCCTGAACCGAGAACTCATCCACCACGGGATTGAACTCAGGCAACACTCCGATCTTTTTCTTTACCTCAACCTCTTCATCATTGATGTATTCCCCGAAGATCCGAATCTGCCCCCTGTCCGGTTTTACCACATCAATGATCATATTGATCAGGGTGCTTTTCCCGGATCCGTTTTTACCGATCAGTCCCAGACATTCTCCCTGATCGATGGTCAGGTTTACCTCCTGCAGAATCTGCTTCCCCGAATAGGACTTTGACAATCCTTCTATGGCCAGCGCACAATCCATTAACCCTCTTTAAATTAATTGGTTCGGAAGGAATATCTTAATGTACCCAACGAACTCCAAGCCCGGCCCGTTAGAAAGCTGTATCTGGCCGTTTTCTAATATTTCCAGCCCCCCAAACGGGTCGTTACTGATCAGCAGGTGTCGATCAGGGTCAGTTTCAGGCCGGCCAAAAAGAAAAGAGCAGATATCATCTCTTAAAGTTTTTAGCATAGCGATTATAAATAAAAGTCTCCGTCATTTTTTCAGACATCCCCAGGTTAAGCAATATCAGCATCGCAATTGTTATGCAAGGGTAGAATATCTTTTTCTCGGAATAAGCCCCGTTAAAACTATGCAGGGCATATTGGTAATTCAAACTCAGCGGATCGGGAAGAAGGTGGCCGAAATTATTTAACAGTTGCGAGTAAACCGTGGTGGCAACCGCCTGATCAGTTATACTTATAAACGATGGTATGAATATTAACAGCAACAGAAGAAGAGTGAGTGTGTAAACGCTGTTTTTAATCAAAAAATAAAGCAAGTCGTAGCTTAAAATTAATATCAGTATCGATATTAAAAGTATGTAGGAGCTTGTCAATAAAGGATATATAAATGACTGATATTTTAAATAAAGTATGATTACTATGGGAAGCAGATATAACATATTGAATACGAACAGTACCTTTAATCTATAGATCAAATATGCGGCATATATTTTTTTAGGATCGGCCTGATTTAATGAGAGATATCTTAGTGTTGTAATATTGAACAGGCTCTCATTCCTCGTGGACAACCAAATGACCTCGATCAATATTTTTACAAATAAAATGAAGGTAAACATCAGAGCATAATCATTTACGGATACTTCCCGGTAGCCTCCAAAGAGTATATTTGCCGGATAAGCCCCTGTCCAAATGATCTCATGCAGTAAAACAGTATATAGAACCGCAATGAAATAGATCACCGAGGCCGGAATCAGTACTTTGAGACTGAACGACTTTTTTGGTAATAATCCTCTCACAACCTGATCACGAAAGTAGTCCAAAACAAATCAAATTAGGTTTAAGTAATTGTGATAGTTATCTCTGCCCGGGGCAGAAATTTTATCTGTAATGATTCCTTTTTTTATACACAGCATTACATCAAAACTCTCAACATAACTTTCTACTTCATGGGAAGAGACTACAACCAATGCCCCTTGTTCTTTTCTCTGCTTAATGTTCTTTGAAATAGTTTCTTTTAACACCGGATCAAATCCCTCAAACGGTTCATCCAGGACAATCATGTCTGACTGAGCCATGAATGTTATACATAGAAACACTGCCTTTTTCATGCCTTTTGACAAGTTTCCCAAAGGCTGTTCCCAGTAAGAATCAAGCCCGAATTCTTCAATGAATGATTCGAACTCTGGTTCCAGGAATCGGTTTGCATCCTTCATGATCGTAATGAACGATTCCAGGTAATCTTTTCCTGTTACCTGATCCGGTACCGAGAAATTCTCCGGAAGAAATGACTTCGTTATTTCCTGGTCCGCTGATGTTTTGACAGAACCCTCAAAACGATCTTCAAAACCCAGAATACAGTTCATGAGCGAACTTTTCCCGGCTCCGATCCTTCCGACCAGTAAATAACTTAAGCCCGATTCCAGTGTTAAGTTTATGCCAGACAAAATAGTCTTGTCAGTCGCTAGTCCGAGCTCATCAATCTCTATGTTGAACTTTCTATTCATAAGAGTATGAGTATATTTTTACGGTACTGGAACTATTCTCAACTGCAACCAGCAAGTTCTTATCCATAAACATATATAAGTTTATACGCTCAGGTATTTTGTAGCTGAATAGGTAGTCTCCAAACAGATCAAAAACAATTCCTTTCTTCACTCCCGATTCCACATCATTGAAAAAAAGATGAATCTGGTCATCAACCACATTTATGACTCTCGTTGAGGATCGGACACTCAGGTTCTCATCTGCAAGTTCATATTCAATCTCTTTGCGCCCCTCGTATGTATGCTCAATTATTTTAAATGTTGGGTCAAACATATAGGCTATGTAGAATCTGTTATCAATTTCTTTGATCCGCCTGAATTTTTCTAGCCCATCTGCTAAACTTTGTTCTAATCTGAATGTGTTGCGTATGCCCCCGTTTAAATCGACTTCATCAATTTCATTTGTATTGCTGTACTGAACATATAGTGTTTCATTTTCATGACAGGAAACATCATATGGCAGATTAGCCAGGTTTATAATCCTGTAGCTGCTCAAATCGGCTTCGTAAATGTGAATCCTTGGATTCACCCAATCGAAGGCAAATACTTTATCTGAACAAGTACCTGCTTCCGCGTTAAATTCGACATTGTATTCATTCGGCCCTTTGCCGATTCCACCGGTGATGTTTTCTTTGGCGCCTTCGTAGGTATAACTAATGATAGTACCTTCAGCCATGTTAAATACGAAGATGTTATTGTCATTAAACGATAAGGATGATATGACCATCGTTGTGTCGGTCAATAGGTGGACTTTTTCTTTCAGCACCATTTTAACATTAGTCTCTTCCTCAATGCTCTTTACTACTTTGTCATTTGTTTTTGAACAACCCAGCAATATCAGAATGAGGAGAGAGACTAATGACTGAGTATGCATAGGTAAACGGACAGGCTTTTATTCAAACCATTCGCCAATAACACAACCGGCTTCAGCCAGTGCACAACCAGACTTGCAATGCATTATACATAATCCATAAACATAGCGAATACCTATGTTGGCTTAAACACCTATCAACTCAAAGGCTTCCCGTGCAGTTGTACCGCCTTCAAAATGTTCCAGCAGCCAGCTTTGTTGATGAGAAGTTAAACGACTTTTGCGGATGTACATAGCAACTTATTCAGGTCTTAGCTACTTCAGTCCCTAAAGAAAAATGATAGTAATCTGTCATACTCTTTCATTTCGAGAAAAAAGAACCACAATCAATAATATCGTAGCAGATATTCCGAAGAAAAGCATGACAAACCTTGATGTATTTTCCGAGAAAAAATAATTCGAAAACATTCCTATGGATACGCATAAAAGGCATATTGTTAGTAAGGCTTTTTGCCTAGTCTGTGTCATTCTACTGAGATTAACAATTATAAACTACTTCTGTTGTAGCGGCGGCTGTTGCTCCCCAAGCAATAGCATATCCAATTCCTGCTAAGAGACCAATTGGGCCAAGTGTCGAAGCAATTAGTAGTTCAGCAGCTAGTAATCCAGCAGCAGACCAAGCCAAACCATTGATAGCAGACCCACAACTACCTCCACTTATATTTTCCAAATCACTTATTCCTAATGACTTCATGATAATTCTCCTCTATAAGTTAATGGTAACATGCAGCCTATACTGCTGGGCTTAATTTAAAATCATCGAGCATTCACGCAATCGATTTTTATATTCAATTTGTGCTTTTTATACCACTTGGCTCTTAAACTCACTCAGATTCATCTGGCAGTGGAACGAGAGATAGTTATGAAGGGCCTGCTCATCAGCAAATCCGGAATTCACCGCGATGGTGTATCCCTTGGCGTCCGGTTCCTTCCTTAACTCCTGGATCACCCTTCTCAGCCTGTGAACCCGGAGTTTTCTTTTGGGTGCTATCCCAAACTCTTTTTTGAAGGCTCTGCAGAAATGAGACCTGGAGTACCCCATGCATAAGGCCCAGTCAGAAACCGTATGAATGTCCGGTTTAACCTCGCTAAGGATGGTAAGCGCCAATCGAATAGGTATTCTTTTTCTCTTCCTCATAACCAACTATTTAAAATGAGTATATAGTTACACCCATGAGGAAGGTTTCCCAACTTTGTTACAGTGGATAAAGTGAGAATTCACCATATCAAAGGCAGTAGCAAAAATCATTAATGCAATTGCATGTCTCTCAATGAATGAGAAAACAAGTTCTGTCTTTCGGTTAGCACTTCTGGAGTTCCCTTATCAGATATCACCCCTTCTTCAATGATATAAATCCGATCTGCCTGCTTTGCACTTTGCACTCTGTGTGTAACCAGTATGATGGCCATTTCTTTTTTTAATCGGTTTAGAAGAGATAAAACGTTTGTCTCCGTTTTTCGATCCATTGCAGAAGTAGGTTCGTCAAGTAATAGCAATTCAGGTTTTTGGTAAAGAGCCCTCGCAAGCGCTACCAGCTGTTTTTGTCCGCCTGATATATTTACACCATCTTCACCAAGTATGGTGGCATATTGCTGAGGAAAACGTTCAAAATAAGTATTGAGTCCAAATTTCCGACAGAAATCAACTACCTTTTGCGCTTCTTCACGAATATCCCCCAAGCAAATGTTTTCAAGCAGAGTGCCATTAAACATTTTTACTTCCTGAAAAACCGACGCAATCTTTGGCCGCCATGAACTGATTGGTATATCTTCCAGATTGTGATCTTCATTTATAATAATGCTCCCACTTTCAGGCTTATAGAACTTTTGCAGAATATGAAGCATAGTCGTTTTACCACACCCGCTTTCACCCAATAATGATACGATCTCACCCTTTCGGACCTCAAATTCAACTCCCTTTAGCAGTTGAGACCTTCCTGGGAACCTGAAGGTAATATCCTGAACCTGGATCGAAGTGAGTTTTTCAATATTAGCTGCTTCGGTTTCTTCACCATATTCTTCGGGTTCCAGAGAAGTAAATTCATAGAGTCGGTCGAACGCGACTCGCGCTTCCTGAATCTGAATATTTGTTAAAGCCAATCGGTTAGCTGAGGGAATCAATTGTGAAGTCATCTGAAAAATTGCCACTAAAGCCCCGATCTGAATTTCACTATTAAGCACCAGTATTGAACTGAAGACCAGTACAGTAACACTGAACAGTACCCCTATTACATTCGCCCATAGCCCGAACCCTATTCCTACTTTTCCAAGCCTAAAGATCTGGTCCTGAAAATAACCAAACACCGATCTGGTGAGGTTTGAAAAAAAAGTTTCCTTGTTAGCTATCTTTATAGTTGCTATCCCCTGAATGGTATCCACATAATTGCTTTCATTGGCAGCATGAGCAGCCATTACACATCGTTGACCCGTAAGGATCTCCTCATTGTAATACCACGTCAGACCAAAATATACCGGGACGCAAAGCAAAACAAAACTACCCAACAAGAAGGATTGAGTAAGAATGTAAATACTAGCGGTAATAATCATCAGTACATCAATCATCACTTCTGCGAATAAAAAAGTAATCGTTCGCTGAAGTCTGCCCGCGTCATTCATTCGGGCGATCAGATCCCCCGTTTTTCGATTTTGAAAAAAGGGGATCGGCAGCCTGAGAAGTGTCTGATAAAAATCATCAATAATCCTGTTGTTAAAGTCCCGGCTTTGTCTGAGAATAAACAACTGGCGGATATACCCAAGCCCGCTCTGACCAATCAAAAGTATGATCAGTAAACCCGCACCCATATACAGTTTAAAGGTGTCGCGAAGGGGAAGAATCTCATCGATCAGGTGCTGAGAAAATACTGCGATCGAGAGGCTTAAGATAGCAATGAAAACTCCCAATGCCAGAGCCAGGCTCAGAATGGTGATATCTTCCTTTACAAGTTCTCTTATCCAGCTCCACTTGTCTGATTTGATAGTTTTTTCTTCAGTTAATGCCTCTGTTTTTTTAAGCAGGAGAAGTGTTTTGCTCTGCCACTGCTTTTCCAGCTCCTGTTTTGAGACCAGCTTAACCCCCTCAGCAGGATCACTGATGACCAGGTCCTCGCCTTCAACCCCATAATAAACCACGTAGTGCTGGAGCTTTTGATTCTTGATGATGTGAAGAATGCAGGGTTCCTCCTGCTGAATGAGATTGGAAATATCAGCTTCATAGGCTTCTGCAAATAAGCCTATTTCATTTGCCGCCTGATAAAGACCAAGCAAAGTCGTCCCCTGCTTGGTAGTTCCGCTGAGTTCCCGGAGACGTTCAATCTTTGCATCGCCCCCGTAGTACTTTATAACACTTAATAAACATGCCACCCCGCAGTCGGATAGATCAAACTGCCTGACAAATGACTGCTCAGCCTTATTTCTGTTTATTTGTACCCTAAACATTCAGGTAATTTGAAATGCCAAAAAAGTTACTAAAGTTATCCAAAGTAAAAGTCCGATCCCATAAGATGGAAAAGCTATTCTCAAGGTCTCTATAAAATCTGGCTTCCATTCTCTCGATAAAAAATATGAAACCACAATAATGTAGATTAATTCAAAAAAATTTAGAGTATGAAGTGAGTAGAAAATCCACTCAGAATGCACGTTATTAGTTCCCAGAAAACTCAAAATAGATAATGGAAAATAGTCTCCGGCAGTTTCCACAGTTAAACTTTTTCGATTTAAAAAAAGATTTATAGAATAAATAAGCTGAGACAACAAAAAGACAAACTCGGAAATCGTGCATGCTTTAAATATATCCTTAAACCGAAATCTCGTATCTGAAAGTAACGCCCCACAAGAAATTGCAATAGAGGAAAAAGAAATTTTAATTAATAAAATAAAAGGGATTAAGGAATAACCTATCCATCGAATTTTAGACTCATATCTAATCAAATCTGATAGAACACTATCGGGAACATTGAAATCAAAGTTTTTTTTAAAAAATTCTTCTGTAAATATATAGTGATTATCAAATATGCTAATTACTATATATAATAAAGATATAAGTAAAAATACTATAATTATATTTATATTTAATCTATAAATATTCAGCTACAATTATTTGTTCTTAAAATTTTATAGGCCAAAACAATCAATTAAATAAAGATGACATAATTGCGTACAAAAAATAAAAATATATTGTTACAGATACTGGTATCCATATCAATCTGAAACTTCTCTCATTGGTAACTCCTAGATGCTTAATTACTACATAGCACCCAAATAAAAAAGCGGCGATCAATACAAGATAATCCTCACTGTAAATCCGATAATCTATAAATCCTATCTCGTATTGAAATAAAACCGTGGAGACTCCGGCCACAATTAATGTGTACCATACTACCAATATAGTGGCGGAAACAATAATCAATGATAACGACAGAAAACCATCGATTTCTAATTTCTTGGTATTCATAGTTAGTTGGTTTTTGAATTCAAACTTAGCTGAATAACGATTAGATAACCGTTATTCAGCTGTAAAGATTAACTAAAGGCTAAGCATAGTCCCCCAGCTGCTGCTCCAACAACTGCTCCGACTAGAGCTCCTTTTAAACCAAGTCTTAATCCCCATTTTGCTCCTCTTGCAGCTGCCGCGCCAACATATGCAGCCCCAGCTGCACCAGTCGCTGCACCTGCAGCTCCTCCACAAACACTTCCCCCTTCTAAAGACTCCATCTGGTTTACTTCTATTGCTTTCATGATAATTCTCCTCTATAAGTTAATGTTAACATACAGCATATACTGCTGTGCTTAATTTAAAATCATCGAGCATTCACGCAATCGGTTTTTATATCCAATTTGTGCTTTTTAAAGGACTTGACTCTTAAATTCACTCAGATTCATCCGACAGTGGAATGAGAGATATTTATGAAGAGCCTGCTCATCAGCAAATCCGGAATTGACCGCGATGGTGTATCCCTTGGCGTCCGGTGCCTTCCTTAATTCCTGGATCACCCTTCTCAGCCTGTGAACCCGGAGTTTTCTTTTGGGTGCTATCCCAAACTCTTTTTTGAAGGCTCTGCAGAAATGAGATCTGGAGTACCCCATGCATAAGGCCCAGTCAGAAACCGTATGAATGTCCGGTTTAACTTCTGCCAGGACATTGAGAGCCGATTCTATAGGCAATCTTTCCAATCTCCCCATAACCAGCTATTTAAAATGAATATACACTTATATCCATGAGGGAGATCTTCCAGTTTTGTTACAGTGGGTAAGGAAGAACTCCAAGCCCCGGCCCGTTAGAAAGCTGTATCCGGCCGTTTTCTAATATTTCCAGCCCCCCAAACGGGTCGTTGCTGATCAGCAGGTGTCCGTCCAGGTCCGCGTATTCTGCGTTCAGCGCGACCACTGCACCTGCGGCGTTGGCCAGCGAACTTTCGATCATGCACCCGATCATCACCTTCAACCCTTTTTTATGAGCTTCCTCTGTAACCCTCCGGGCTTTGACCATACTCCCGATCTTCATCAGCTTGATGTTGATGATGTGAAAACACGCGGCGATCTCACTCAGGTTTTCTGACCCGGTAAAGCTTTCATCGGCGCACAATGGCAAGACGGAATGCTTTTTTAGCTCGGCCAGCTCTGCATGCAGGGAAGCGTGCATGGGCTGTTCCACCAGCTCCACATTCTGGTCGGCGAGATACTCTATTTCTTTGAGAGCCTGGTCTACCGACTCCCATCCCTCATTGGCGTCCACCCGGATGGGTTTATCTGTGATTTCCCGAACCGCGTCGATCAGTTCGCGATCATGATCGGTCCCCAGCTTGATCTTGTAAACGGGATACTGCCCGGCGTTCAGAATCTTCTGCTGCATCACTTCGGGCTTATCGATACCGATGGTGAAGGAAGTGACCGGCCCTTTGGCATCCCGATGTCCCCAAAGACTCCACAGCGGTTCGTGCTGCGACTTAGCCCACCAGTCGAGCCAGGCCATTTCCACGGCTACTCTGGCGGATTGAGGGCTCTCATTATCTGAACATTTACGGATCAGATTTTCCAGACCATCCTCATCCCTAATCTCCGATAGCTTTTCGAAGGGGAAATCTTCAAAAAACCGGGTTACCGATTCCGGGCTTTCGCCATAACGGGAGTTCGGACTGGCCTCCCCGTATCCCGTGATCCCATCTTTGCTCAGGCTTAGAAATACATTAGTTTGATGGGTTCTGGAACTTCTGGAAATCGTAAATACCTGCTGAAGCTCCAGTGCTTTGGTCTGCCAGCCGGCTTTAAAAGCTGACATAACCCAACCATTCCAGAATACGGATGTAAATGTACATGGCGGGAGCAGCCAGAATAAAGGCGTCGAAACGATCGAAGAAGCCTCCGTGACCGGGCAGGATGCCGGAAGAGTCCTTCACTCCCGCTTTTCTTTTGATCTTACTTTCTACCAGATCCCCAACCGGCCCGAAAATACCGATCAGAACGATGAGAGGGAATCCGGTGAGGATGGTCAGCGGTGACTCAAAGGGAATCAGGAAGAGCGCTGCCGCCAGTCCCACACCACAGCCTATAAAGCCAAACAGAAGGCCTTCAAGGGTTTTTTTGGGGCTGATTGCCGCCGCAAGCGGCCGCTTCCCAAATGCTCTTCCTCCCAGATAGGCGAAGATATCCCCACCCCAGATCATCACAATGACGGTTAAGGCAATGGCGAAACCCTGCTCGTTACTTCCCATGTTTCTCAATAACATCAGGGTGAGTAATCCCAGCGGAGCATACATTCCCGCAAAAAATGTGGTTCCAAGCTCTTCAAAAGCACGCTCCCGGGTATTAAAGGTCTGGATGGCAATGAAGAGCAGAAAGATTCCCATCCCGATTTCAGCGGCAAAGGGCAGGTAGGGAAGCAACATCACCCAGAGCCCGATGGTATAGGGAAATACCGGGTCTGAAGGCATCCCGGCTTTCCTCATCAGGCGGATCACTTCAAACTGGATAAAGAGCCCGATCAGAATTACTACGGCGTCAAATGCCCATCCCCCGTACCAGAGCGCGGTGATAAATACAAGTGCGGCCGGAACGGCAAAAAGTACCCGCTTGGTTAATTCACTCAAGGCCGTCTCCCTCTGCGTCACCGGCCTCAGGTTCTTCCAACTTCTTAAGTGCTTTACGCGCCTTCTTTTCGTACTCGACCGGAACATACAGAAAAGCAATGGCCATATCTCCCACGCCCAGGTTGTAGGATGAATCCTGTTTGGAAAGAATGTTGGAGGGTATTCTGAGATTGGAAAGGTAATTCTTAGCCATTTCCAGCTCCAGCTTTGTGCTGCGTTCAAGCACACACACCCAGTTCTCTATCTCATCTGGCTTCGGATCTTTAAACATCTGCAGGCTTTGGGTTCTTCATTTTCAACATCAAATAAAGTAAACCTGATGTTAAAATGATACTCCCAATCACCAACAGTACCGGCATCTCGAATGAAGTACTCATCTCCTGATCCAGAAATTCAGGATAACTGGCCCCGGCTATGACCTGCCCCCCGTTGTTCAGCAGATGGGCGATCATCGCTGGAATCAGGCTATCGGATATGTAGGTGATGTAAGCCAGCAGAATGCCGAGTGTTGCCAGAGGGAGAATATTTGAAGGCTGTAGATGATAGAGGCCAAAAAGCAGGCCTGAAATCAGTATCGCTGCGACCACCCCCCAACTCTTCTCAAAAGCCCTTTGTATGTATCCGCGGAACATCACTTCTTCAAAAACGGCCGGCACCAGCCCGATATGAATCAATGCCAGCAGAACGGCATTCTCGGTACTGATAAACCCTTTGATCATTTCCGCCATGGAATCCTGCAGCTCCAGGAAGAACTCGAGAGAAGGAAAGACCTGAACTAACTGATCAAAGATGACGAAATTGATCCAGCCGATCAGATACACGGTGGGCTGAACCACTACAAAAAGGATCGCGCCCAAAGCGCTGATCTTCCAGACATTGGGTGAGGTCTTCAGCCGCAGAAACTCCAGATGTTGTCCCTTGACCGCGTGCAGCTTGGAGATCATGTAGGAAGCAAGGCCAATAATCAGCAATTGACCGGCACTGTTTCCTATGAACACAAGATCCAGCCGCTGGGTAAAGGCCTGTTGGATCGCTTCCATATTAGTCGGATCCGAGACACTGGGAATAATGAGGATAGCCGAGATAATACCCCCGACAACCTGAAAAGCAATGAGCCCTACAAAAACCCAGATCATGGCCATAGCCCAGTGGGCGAAACCGTTACGCTCCACCCACGGTGCCTGAGGATAATTCATAAATGCGTTAGGTTCTGTTTGGTTCGGAGTGTCCTGCTGCATGTAGTTTAGTCTTCAGAAGCAAATATTTTAGCTCCTATCATACCGGTGACCAGGTTCAGAATACCGATGACCACCAATCCGATTCCTGCCTGCCATAACAACGTGGACATGGATCCCGGTTCCGGCATAAAGGACATGGCCATTTCCATTTGCTCCGGCGGAAGGTTCTGCGCCTCCAGGTTTGCTATTTGCCAGTCATACACGGCCTGGTTCAGTCCCGGATCAATAACGGATGTCCAGATCAGTGAAATAACCGTGCTTATGACCACTCCGGCAACACCGGTCAGAAAACCAATGAGTGCGCCCGTGCCGATTGGAAAGGTGATATCGTAGGTATTGGCGTAATGCCGTGTTGAAATGATCCCTCCGATAGCACCTATCAGACAGGCGATGGTACCTAATAAAGAAGCCATGTTGAATTGCGCTCCGGTTGGTTCGCTGCTTATCGTCATATACTGACTGGCAAGCCCCATTACCGACATGATGATCGCCACGATAAATCCTCCAATGATGACTGAGTTCCAGTAACTCGCCTGTGCTTGTTCATTTTCTATAGTATCCATCTCTTTCCTCCGGTTGTTGATTAAAAAATTCGTTGATCAGTAAAAGAGCCGTTGTCGCTCCGAAAAAAATCCCGAGAATAAAACGGGACCCGTTGGTATTCGACCAAAACTCAAATAGGTTACCTAAAACATCGGTTAAATTTAACACTATCGCAGTGCCAAACAACCATAAAAGTGTACGGTTCTTTAACTGATTTGCATACGCGATCAACGGCAGTAGTATCCAGATGATCAAAAAGGAGGCGTAAATGCCGATGCACCGGCTGCATACGGCCATCACACTGCCGTGAATACTGTATGAACGTGAGGGATCCTGATGGCAAACCCATTCAAACATCTGGTGCTGCCAGCTCATAACAGGCATCGTTGGTGGTCCCCATATCCCCGGACCCAAAGCTGCAAGCACCAAGAACAAAGCCAGCGAAGCCACCAGAAAAAAAAGAGTCCGGTTGTTAAACTGGAGAGCGGTATTCATTTCAGGAATGGGCTTTGATTCGCTCCAAAAACTCCTCCGGAGCGCGACACGGCCGTCTCGTTTCCGCATTCATAAAGCACAAGGAAACCTCTCCCAGCACATGCGGGCTTTGCTCGTCTTCGGTCAACACCCGGTAAAAGGTTTGAAGCCGTACACCGGGCATATCGTACACCAGTATCCTGATCTTCATTTCCACATCATAGTACACCGGTTTTTTATACTCCAGCTCGGAATGAATAACCGGCAACATGATGCCTCTGTCTTCCAGTTCGCGGTATGAAAGCCCGAAAGAGCGGATCATTTCGGTACGTGCCACCTCAAAGTACTCCAGGTATCTCCCGTAATATACATATCCCATTTTATCGGTTTCCCCGTATCTGCTTCGCAGCACGTGGGTATATTCGATCAGGGGCTGTTTATCGGGAAAGCGAATCACTTTTTGACGATTTCGAAAGCACCGATAGCTGAATATTTTTTGATACGCTGATCGATCAGCTCCTCAGGCTTCATCTTTTGAAGCTTCTTCAGGCTCTTGAGAATCTGCTTCTTCACATCGGCGGCCGCCTTGTCCCAGTCGCGGTGGGCTCCGCCCAGCGGCTCGGGAATCACTCCATCTATCACCTTGAGTTCTACCAGGTCTTTGGCCGTGAGTTTGAGTACAGCGGCGGCCTGTTCTTTATAATCCCAGGTTTTCCAGAGAATAGAGGAACAGGACTCCGGTGAGATCACAGAATACCAGGTATTCTCCATCATATATACCTCGTTGCCCATACCGATGCCGATTGCTCCCCCACTGGCCCCCTCTCCGATCACGATGGTGACCAACGGCACTTTTAGCATCGCCATCATCTTCAGGTTTTTGGCGATGGCTTCAGCCTGACCGCGCTCCTCAGCTTCAAGGCCCGGAAAGGCTCCCGGAGTATCGAGCAGCGTCACAATGGGAATCTTAAATTTTTCCGCCAGCTTCATCAGCCGGTAAGCTTTCCGGTAACCTTCGGGATTGGCCATACCAAAATTGCGGTAGGTTCGGCTGGCGGTATCCCTTCCCTTTTGATGGCCGATGATCATGACCGTCTGACCGTCAATCTTCCCAAAGCCGCCCACAATAGCCTTATCGTCAGAGTGGTACCGGTCTCCGTGGAGCTCTATAAAATCATCCACAAACTTGTAGATGTAGTCAAGCGTGTACGGCCGGTCAGGATGGCGTGCAAGTTGTACCCGCTGCCATCGGGTCAGGTTCTTAAAGATTGACTCTCTTAACTGATCGACACGCTTATTCAGGCTGTCAATTTCTTTTTTCAGAATGCCATCGCTGACCGTAGAGAGGTTTTTAAGCTCTTCAATCTTCTTTTCCAGTTCAGCAATGGGTTGTTCAAAATCGAGATATTGCATAGCATCCTTTTAATTAGGCTTTAAATATACCAATTCATTAGGTGAAGAGAAGAAAAAAGCGATCACAGCGTGCCGAAGATACTCCGGAGCTTAATCGCCCAAACCCTCCATATAGCTTCTCTTACTATGGCTTTTGACATTTTTGAGACTCCTTCTTCCCGTTCCCGAAACACTATCGAGACCTCTTTGAGCTTGAAACCGGCTTTCCACGCCCGAAAATGAAGCTCTATCTGAAAAGCATATCCGTTCGACTTGATTTTCTTTAAGGCGATGGCTTCGAGCACTTCCCGGCTCAGGCACTTAAATCCGGCAGTGGTATCAAATACCGGCAGGCCGGTGATCGTTCTGGCGTAAATATTCGCGCAGTAGGAAAGGATAAGCCGGCTCAAAGGCCAGTTGATGATGCTGATACCATTGGCATACCGGGAGCCTATGGCCATATCGCAGTTTCCTTCTTTGACCTCATTGATCAGTTTGTCCGCATCTTCCGGGCGGTGGGAAAAATCAGCATCCATCTCGCAGATGTAGTCATATCCTTCGCTCAGGGCAAACTCAAAGCCCCGGACGTAAGCCGTACCCAATCCAAGTTTGGCCTCCCGTTCAATAAGATGAACCCTGCCGGCATATTCGGCCTGCTTGGTTTTTACATTGTTGGCGGTGCCGTCGGGAGATCCATCGTCCACTACAAGCACATCCACCTCATTTTCCAGCTTCATGAGGCGATCTATCATCCGCGTGATGTTGTTGGCCTCATTGTAGGTCGGTATGATGATCAGGGATCGCTGGCCCATTTAAAGTCCTTTCCCTTTTAGCATGGTAATGATGGTATTGATCAAAATCTTGGCATCCATTTTCAGTGAAATATTTTCAATATAAAACAAATCATACTTTGTCTTTTCACGGACCGTATCTAAAGATCCTCCGTACTTCCATTTAATCTGAGCCCAACCCGTTATTCCGGGACGTACTCTGAGCCGCCGGGTATATAAGGGGATCTGTTTGGAATACTGCTCCACAAAGTGAGGGCGTTCAGGACGGGGGCCCACCAGGCTCATATCGCCTCTCAGCACATTCACAAACTGAGGAATTTCATCCAGCCTTAATTTGCGCAGCCAGTAACCAAAACGGGTCACCCTGGGATCATTGATCTTTGCCCACGTCGGGCCTGTCTCAGCCTCCGCGTTTTCGAACATTGTCCGGAACTTCCAGATTATAAACCGCTTTCCATTTCTACCCACCCGCACCTGCTTAAAAATGACCGGGCCAGAAGAGCCCATTTTGATTCCGATTGCTATTGCGATCATAAAGGGGCTCAGCACTACCAGAGCCAGCGATGATACGATAATATCCATTAAACGCTTGGCGGCCCGCTCCCAAAGGGGCATAGGCTGGGGGGATATCTCAACGAGAGGTAAACCGAAGATCTGGTGGGTCTTGTTCAGGCCGCTGACCAGCTGGTGAAAGTCAGGAAGCAGCTTAAGGGTCACATCCTGGTAATCCACTTTTGAAATGACGCTTACCAGATCATCCTGCTGATCCGCATCCAGAGCAACCAGCACCTCTTCCACCTGGTGCTCGTCTATGATGCTTCTGATATCATCCAGGTGCCCGATCAGCTGTTCCTCAACAATTTCTGAGTGTTCATCCGGCAGTGTACCATTCACCTGAATGAAACCCAGCACGTTCATCCCGTGCGCTCTGTTCCTTATCAGATCTTCATGAGCTGTACGGGCCGATTCTCCGGTTCCGATAATGAGTGTTCTTCGCAATCCCTTTCCTTTTACCGCGTACTGCTTCTGAATGGTTCGTATCAGAAAGCGACTTGCAGCCAGCAGAGAAAACGTGAGTGCCCAATAGCTGACCGCCATGGAAGGCAGGCCGGCCGGAACTGTTTCAAGCACAAAGCTCAGTACAAAAAATAAAAGCAGCGTGCTAAACACCGAGGCTTTGAGCAAACTCAGGAATTCATCCAGTCTGGAGATCAGGTACAACTTCTTATAACTGCCGAAGAGGACCATACACAGGATCCAGTACATCCCATGTACCATTGCAGCCAGCCCGTATCCCGATCTGGAAAGCTCCAGCATATTTTGCAGCCCGGGACTGAATCTTTCATAAAAAAGAACCCAGCTTCCAGTAAGGATCAAAAAATCCAGCAAACTGGTGAGAATTACTTCCCGATATCTTTTTAAATTAACCACCGGTTTGGATGATCTCCTTTCCCTTTATTAAGCTGTGAAAATACACATTTTTATATGTGCCACATAATAATTGAAACTAACCTACATTTTCTTTTTTGTACACTCTAAAACAGAATTGCAGCAGTACTAAAGCCCGCCTGGGTTCATTTGAGACCGATCACGGTATTATTGAAACGCCGATCTTCATGCCCGTAGGTACGCTGGGCTCTGTGAAAGCTGTGTCTCAGGATGATCTGATCAGGAAAGTGAAGGCTAAGATTATTCTTGGAAACACCTATCACCTCTACCTTAGGCCGGGTTGTGACATCATTGAAAAAGCCGGGGGACTGCATGGCTTCATGAACTGGGATTTGCCCATACTCACCGATTCGGGTGGGTACCAGATATTTTCTTTGTCTGACATCCGGGAGTTGGAGGAGGAAGGCGCTCATTTTAAAAGCCATATCGACGGGTCCGGGCACCTGTTTACTCCGGAAAATGTGGTGGACATACAGCGCGTGCTGGGTTCCGATATCATGATGATACTGGATGAATGCCCTCCCTACCCAAGCTCGTATGACTATGCCAAAGAGTCGATGGGGCTTACCCACCGGTGGGCAAAACGTGGAAGAAAACAGTTTCTGGAGACCGCCCCCAAATACGGCCACAAACAGCATCAGTTCGGGATCATACAGGGTAGTACCTATGATGATCTCAGGATCGAATCAACAAAATTTATGATCGATCAGGATTTCGAGGGGATCGCGATTGGGGGGCTCAGTGTCGGAGAGCCCATCCCGCTGATGTATGAAATGACCGACCTGAATACCGATCACATTCCGCAGCATAAAGTACGCTACCTGATGGGGGTTGGCACACCCGGGAACCTCTTAGAGTGTGTAGCTCGGGGGGTGGATATGTTTGACTGCGTGATGCCGACCCGCAATGCCCGAAACGGCACTATTTTTACCAGATATGGAAAGGTGAATCTCCGCAATGCACAGTGGAAAGATCACCACAAACCGCTGGATGAGGATTTTCCAAGCGATTTGTGCTCTAAATATTCCATGGCTTATATCCATCACCTGATTAGGCACAATGAGATCTTCGGGCTGGTTCTGGCTTCGGTTCACAATCTCACCTTTTATCTGTGGCTGATGGAAGAGATCAGAACGCACATCGCTAACGACACCTTTTCGGAATGGTATCCTAAAATGGTGGAACAGGTTGAACAGAAGATCTAAGGCCTTTCAGCCCTCCGCTCTTTCTTCAGCTTAGATGCTGTGATCTTAATGAGAAAGGCCAGGTAGATAAACAATTTGTACACCGGCACAAACACCGATGGGTAGTGCTTTCTGAAGTACAGATACAATGAATCCGTGAAGGATCTGATATATCTTTGCTGATCTGCCCCTTTACTCATGCCTTTATAGTGAATGATGGAAGCGGACGGCACATAGGCTGCGTGATATCCGGTCCGCTTCAGCCGCAGGCAAATGTCATCATCTTCCGCGTACATGAAAAACCGCTCATCAAATCCGTTGAGGGATTTAAGGACTTCCGTTCTCCAGAACATAAACGCGCCCGAGACCACCGGCACTACAGATGCTTTTTGGGGGTCCGACCACCCCAAATAACGCTGGGCAAACCACCTGCTCCTCGGAAACAGGTAATGCAGCCCCAGCAAAGCGCACAGGGATGACCAGAAAGTGAGATAGGATCGCCTGGATTCCGGCGCAAAGCTGCCGTCCGGCTTCAGGATCCTGCAACCGGCAACTCCGCATCGTGCGTCTTCCTCCATATAGCTTTTCAACGTGGTAAGGGTGCCGGGCATCACCTTTGTATCGGGATTGATGAGCAGCGTGTAAGCACTTTGGCTTCGTTCAATTCCCTGATTGCACGCTTTGGAAAAACCTGCGTTCTGACTGTTTTGAATAAAGGTGATTTCGGGATACCTGCTTTTCAGGTACGGTCCCGGGTCATCCCCTGAGTCGTTATCAATCACAATTATCTCAAGCTCCATTCCTCTGCTGTCTGCATAAAGCGATTCCAGCAGACCGGCCACATACTCCTTCACTTTGTAGTTGACGATAACGACAGTAATGTCGGTCCTGATTGAGCTCAAACTTTGCTACCTCACAATGATCACTTTACCCATTCCTTTGCCACTCCGTCATTCCCTATCGCCACTACAAAATATACTCCGGTTCCCACTCTTTGATTCCGGTAATCCCGCCCGTTCCAGCTAACTCTTCCTCCTCTGGCCTCCAGGGAGTTGATGACTGTTCCGTCCACCCCAAGGATCCGGACGGTAGTCTCATCGCCCAGCCCATCAATGGTGATTGAAGAATGGCGCTCATAGCTGAAAGGATTGGGATAAACCTTCAGCTCATCCATTTTTGCGGTTCCTTTTCGGGGCACATCGGTATAGCTGATCAACCCCAGGTCGGTAGCAATAAACACTTCTCCGGTTTCGTCATTTACAGCAATAGAGGTAATGGTGTTGGAAAATAACGGGCTATTCTCCGTGGTGAATCTCTTTTCGATCCGGCTACCTTCAGCGTTCAGCAGCCACAGTCCCTGGTTTTCACTTCCAATCCATTTTTCGTTGGCCGCATTCACTGCCATCGCGCTTACATTCAGATCTCTCAATAAAAATCGAGATACAGCGGTCGTGTCTTCATTGATCAGCCACTGTGCCCTTCGTTCAGCACTGCTTCCATCCACAATCAGTTCTGGAAAAAGAAAACGCGCGATCCCTCTTTCGGTACCGATCCATACTTCCCCGTTTTTATCCTGAACGATCGCTTTTACCTTGTTATCGGGAAGGTTTCCGTTTGAATCGGAGGTTGTCAGCTTGACCCCTCTGTCATCTCCCGGGTCTGTTTCGTTTCCGGTATCCAGAACCAGCAGACCGTTACCCGCCGTTGAAGCTGCCTGAAGCGGAATCCATTTCTGATCGAAACGATCTACAAACAGGGATTCATACAGATCGTTACCAGAGACAGCGGAGTGAGGGCTGAAGGACTGCCAGTCCGTATCGCCCGGTGTTTGCCGGTACAGCGGTGAGGTTGCAAAACGGCTTACGGCCCACACATGCCCATTGCTGTCCGTACCAAGTCCATTGATGACCGGAAAACCGGGGTCATCGGCGGCCCACCCCCTCAGAGTAGAATTTGATTCATTGAATATGAATATCTCGCCCGTTGACTTCGAGTGACGTGCAATTCCTTGCCCCCAGCTCCCGAAATAGTAATAATCCTCCGTCGCTGCGGTCGTAACTACCAAATAATAAATGGCATCGTCTAGAGTTTGGTTATTCTGCCCGTTGAAGTTGAGCCACGCTTCACCATCGAAGATGTGATATCCCTTTCCATAGTCAATGTTGAAGCTACCTGAAGAGTTCTGTGTGGAGCCGGAGATCAAGGTTCCGTCATCAAACAGTAGTCCATCAAAAGAGTTTTGGTAGGGGCCTGAAGGTGTCACAAAGGAGACTTCTGTGTTGCCGGGGCTTATAATTCCCAACCCCAGATTCAGCGTACCGAAATAGATTCCATCGGAAATATCTGTTTGCTCAGCCACACTTATAGCAAAGGTTGTGGGAAGAGGCGCTGCATCGAAAGCTTCACCTGGCTCTTTACTGTACACCACCCTGGATGTCAGCGCGACAAACCTACTGTTGCTATACCGTTCAAACTCCAGGACTTCATTGGTGGAGAAGTCGTTCGTAACTGACCATGAAGATCCGTCATAGATGTAG
>OZ253957.1:0-245000 GCA_965267385.1 Balneola sp. | reverse complement strand
CTAGCGATTCCAACTTCATGGAGTCGAGTTGCAGACTCCAATCCGAACTGAGAATGGTTTTCGAGATTTGCTCGACCTCGCGGCCTGGCTACCCTCTGTACCATCCATTGTAGCACGTGTGCAGCCCTGGACGTAAGGGCCATGATGACTTGACGTCGTCCCCACCTTCCTCACTACTTGCGTAGGCAGTCTGGCTAGAGTCCCCACCTTTACGTGCTGGTAACTAACCACAGGGGTTGCGCTCGTTGCGGGACTTAACCCAACACCTCACGGCACGAGCTGACGACAGCCATGCAGCACCTTCCATAGCGTCCCGAAGGAACCCTCTGTTTCCAGAGGTAGCGCTGTGGATTTAGCCCAGGTAAGGTTCCTCGCGTTGCATCGAATTAAGCCACATGCTCCACCGCTTGTGCGGGCCCCCGTCAATTCCTTTGAGTTTCATCGTTGCCGACGTACTCCCCAGGTGGCATACTTAATGCGTTAACTGCAGCACTGGCCCCGAAAGACCAACACCTAGTATGCATCGTTTACAGCGTGGACTACCAGGGTATCTAATCCTGTTCGCTCCCCACGCTTTCGTGCCTCAGCGTCAGTTGTAGACCAGCAGGCCGCCTTCGCCACTGATGTTCTTCGTAATATCTATGCATTTCACCGCTACACTACGAATTCCACCTGCCTCTTCTACACTCAAGACTACCAGTATCCAGGGCCATTTTACCGTTAAGCGGCAAGATTTCACCCCAGACTTAGTAGCCCGCCTACGCACCCTTTACACCCAATGATTCCGGACAACGCTTGCACCCTCCGTATTACCGCGGCTGCTGGCACGGAGTTAGCCGGTGCTTATTCATAAGGTACCGTCACCCCAGGACGAATCCCGGGCGTTCTTCCCTTACAAAAGCCGTTTACAACCCATAGGGCCTTCATCCGGCACGCGGCGTGGCTGCGTCAGGCTTTCGCCCATTGCGCAAGATTCCTCACTGCTGCCTCCCGTAGGAGTCTGGGCCGTGTCTCAGTCCCAGTGTGGGGGATCATCCTCTCAGACCCCCTAGCTATCATCGCCTTGGTGAGCCGTTACCTCACCAACTAACTAATAGCACGCAGACCCCTCTTTAGCCGGTCGAAACCTTTAACAACTAATGGCCATGCGGCCCCGCTGCATCATGCGGTATTAGCACCCCTTTCGGAATGTTATCCCCCAGCTAAAGGCAGGTTATCTACGCGTTACTCACCCGTCCGCCAGTCTCCATCCCGACCAGGTCGGGACTTCTCCTTCGACTTGCATGTGTTAGGCCCGCCGCCAGCGTTCGTCCTGAGCCAGGATCAAACTCTCCATTGTAAATAACTATTTATATACTCTGTGAGCTCAACCCTACTTCTCCATCATTCACAAAAGAATAACTTCTTAGGCTCGCACAAACAATCTGTTTTATGCTCAATATCTTCAAAGAACTTGTTTCTCAGAGACAAAAAAAGCTGACTAAAACTTGGCGTTTTGATCAGCGATTTTCATTTCCTCGAAAGGATTACAAAGGTAAGGCATTAACCCCATTCAGAGCAAGTTTTATTTGAAGAAAATTCCTCTTTTCCCGCATTATTTTTTCAACCCCCTTCTATATCACTCATAAAGGTAATTCCCTTCCGGATCTTCATAAAATCTTTTGAAAATTCTTACCCCCAAATAGCAAAGCGGAGTATCGAAGAGGGCAAAGAAGAACTTGAACAGATAGGAGTTGATGATAAGGATGATCAGCTGCCAGACGGTGGTGATGTTATCACCTAAGTTACCCGCCAGAAACAGAATAGAAAGGATCGCGGTGGAGTCAACCAACTGACTGACCGTAGTGGAAGCATTGTTCCTCAACCAGAGATGCTTACCTCCGGTTTTCCTTTTCCAGAAATGAAAAAGCCGGACGTCCACGGTCTGGGCAGTGAGGTAAGCGATCATACTGGCAATGGTATTCCCGATCATGAACTCATATACCCCTTCAAAAAGATCCAGCCCCCCACTTACCCCGTAGGTATTGGGCAGCCAGTGATTGATTGACATCAGCAGCAGCATGAAGAAGTTCATGAAAAAGCCCACCCATACGACTAGCTGGGCTTTCTTTCGCCCGAAAAGTTCTGATATGAGATCCGTAGCAAGAAAGGTGAACGGATAGGCGATCACACCCGCAGGCACACTCATCGTGTAGACACTCCCATCCCGGACCAGTGAGGGAGTAATGGCCTGCAGCCAGGACGGCATGTTGAAGCTGAAGATGGTCACAAACTTGGTGGTACCGATCACGTTTCCAAGCACGAGAGCCGTAAGAAAAATTCCGGACAAGCTCAGGAACAATACATCGCGCTGATGACTTTTACTCATAACTCAGTTTTTAACGATCTAAGAAAAGGAAGCTCTCAAACATTTGCAGATTTATTTCGTAGCTCCCGAACTGATTTCATTCCTCATTCGTTTAGGAAATCATCAATCATGGAAACGACTGCAGAACAAATCAATTCTAAGATAGAGCTTACCGGGGCGGCCGTTGCGCTGTATTCTGAGCGCGGATCCTTTACCATCAGTCAGCTGATCGACGCAACCGGTTATACCGCTTCGCAGATCTACGCCTTATTCCCCAATAAGCGATCCATCCTGGAGTATTACTACCCCTCTCTGGTGATCAGGTATGAGGCTATGATCGGTGAGATTGAGGGTTTTGAGCATTACACCATCAGCGAGAAACTCTCCAGCATCATCTTCACCTCCTTTGACATGATGAGTGAAAAGAGATCGTTTGTGGAGAACACTTTTCATAGCATGGTTTTCAGCAAAGGAAAGAACTCGGAATTCCATGAAGAGGTTACCACGCTATTCAAGCACTTCTTTACTTCGGACGCGGAAGTCGCTGTAAGTGCCGCTTTTCTGATGAAAGATTATTTCTACGAATTCATCGCCAAAGAATATCTCCACATCGTGAAATTCTGGCTGAAGGACGACAGCGAGGGGAAGGACCGAAGTATAGCCCTGGTGGATAAGCTCACTGGTTTTCTTCAGGAACTCATCTACAACAAGACCATCGATAAAGGCTTTGATCTCGCGAAATACCTCATCACTTACGCGGGGCTAGCAAAGAATATCCCCATTGTCGGTGAATGGATTACCGACTGGTTCAAAGGAGAGCAAAAGGATGAGTGATTTTCCATCTTCCAAATTTGAGCGCGGTAAGATTATCGCCAAAACCGGCATCAAGGTGGGCACCAACTATGCCCAGCGATACCTGAAAAGGAAGGTCGGAGGCGAACGGGATGATGATGGCCAGTTTCACTCCGATAATGCTCAGGAAGTGTTCAAAGAATTCACCAGGCTGCGGGGCACTGCTTTAAAAATTGCACAGGGAATGAGCATGGACCAGGGCTTTCTTCCTGAAGAATTTGCCGAGGTCATGAGCCAGGCTCAATACTCGGTTCCTCCGATCAATAAGGCGTTGGTCAGGTCTATCCTTAAAAAGGAACTCGGTTCTTATCCGGAGCAGCTATTTAAACAGTTTGAAGCGGAAGCCTTTGCCGCTGCTTCCATCGGTCAGGTTCATCGTGCCGAACTGAAAGACGGCACCAAAGTTGCCGTTAAGATACAGTATCCGAATGTGCGGGAAACCATTAATTCCGATCTTGGGCTGGCGAAGGTACTCGCAAAACGGCTTGTCAAAAGAGGTTCGGACATCGATCCCTATTTCGAGGAGATAAAAAGCACCCTGCTCAAGGAAACCGATTACCTTCATGAGGGCGAGCAGATGGAAGCTTTTCGCAGAAGATTTGGCGGACTTGACATTGTGATGCCGGAGTGGATGAAAGAGCATTCGACCGATAAGGTCCTTTGTATGACTTATCTGGAAGGACGGCATCTCAGTGAGTTCCTGAAAGAGGATCCGCCGCAGGAACAGAGAGATCGTTTCGGTCAGCTGCTTTGGGATTTTTTCCACGAACAGCTTAAAGGCAATGATTATGTTCACGCCGATACTCACCCGGGCAACTTCCTGTTTACTTATGATGATCAACTGGGTGTGGTGGATTTTGGCTGCGTAAAGAAGTTTCCTGCCCGTTTCTTCCGGAATTACCTTCAGCTGTTGCCAACACACCTGTCTCGCGATGAAGAAGCCATTCGCAGGCTTTTTGAAAAGCTGGAGGTCCTGAAAGCCGGCTCACGGGATGGAGACTCGGAGCAGGAGTATTTTGATTTTGCAAGAAACTACGGGATGCTGTTCGCCCAACCCTATGAGCATGACGTTTTTGATTTTGGAGATCCCGGGTTCGGGCAGAAGATACGCCACTTTACCAAAGAGGCTCCTCTTTCGAATGAACCACGGGGAAGTAAGCACTTTATCTATACCACGAGGGTCCATGTGGGGCTTTATAATCTCCTTATCAAACTGAAAGCCCGGATTGATACCACCTTAAGTAAAGACCTGCTGTCCGGGCTGCTTG
Source organism: Balneola sp. (assembly GCA_965267385.1). Classification (GTDB taxonomy): domain Bacteria; phylum Bacteroidota; class Rhodothermia; order Balneolales; family Balneolaceae; genus Balneola. The sequence continues at coordinate 240,533 of OZ253957.1, read as the reverse complement.
ACATCGATTTTAAAACCGCTCAGGCCTAAACGTACTTATAAAAAATATTGGTGAGGATCTCGGAGGTAAAAGGTTTACTGATGAAGTCCTGCATCCCTGCTTTCTTGCAGGCCCTGAGATCTTCGATCATGGCATTGGCGGTAACGGCTATGATGATCGGCTCTTCGGCATGCTCCACTGAGGATAAGATCTTTCTGGAAGCCTCTATCCCGTCCAGCACCGGCATCTGCACGTCCATAAAAATAAAGTCGTAAGACTCAGCAAGAGCCATATCCACAGCCTGCTGCCCGTTTTCCGCGATGTCAATGTCTTTAACCCCGATACGCTGCAGCATTTTGGTGATCACCAGTTGGTTTACCTTAACATCCTCGGCGATCAGCACTTTCAGTCCGGTCAGCTTATCCTCAAAACTGGCCGTGGCCTGCTCCGTGGCTTTCGGTTGTTGTTGCCCCTCGGTTAACGGAATTGTGAACCGGAATTCGGACCCTTTCCCTTTTTCCGAGTCGAAACCGATTTCCCCGCCCATCAGCTCAGCAATGGTCTTTGAAATGGAAAGTCCCAGCCCGGTACCCTCGATCTCGTACCCGCTTTCTGCTCTGAAAAACTTATTGAACAGCTTTTCTTTATGATCCTCTGAAATTCCTATGCCGGTATCCGTTACTACAAACTGCACCGTACAGATCCCCTTCTTCCTTTCCAGCAGCTTACTTTCCACCTTGATATACCCTTCGTTCGTAAACTTGATCGCGTTATTGATGAGATTGATAAGTACCTGGCGGATCCGGTGAAGATCGCCTGTCAGAATTTTCGGGATCTGATCATCGTGTAGGTACTCTATCCTGATCTCTTTCTTCTTTTCTGAAAGACGCGGCCTGAGCATTTCGATCAGATTGTTAAGCTCTTTCTGCACCCTTATTTCAAGATCCTGTAACATCAGTTTGCCGTCTTCGATCAGCGTGAGGTCCAGTACATCACTGATCAGCGAGTGAAGTACTGAGCTGCTGTAAGAAAGGTTTTTAAGCAGCTCTTCCTGAGACTCGTCCAGCCGGGTCTCCTGCAGAAGTTCTGTGATCCCCACGATGCCGTTCAGAGGGGTTCGCATTTCATGGCTGATCATGGCCAGAAACTGGGTCTTGGCCCGGTCGGCGGCTTCCGCCTTCTCCTTTTCCAGAGCCAGCTCCTCGATCGTGTCATTCAGTGTTCTGCGATCCCTGATGAAAGCTCTTTTAAAGATGAATAAAGCCAGGCCTATTATCGACAGCATAATGAGGTAGGCAATGGCAAGGTCCTTGATCAGGCTTGGCTTATCGGGATACGGGATGGCGGCTTCGGGGTCATTCAGTTCGATCACGGCAAAAAGGATCACCAAAACGATCAGAGAAGTGATAAAGATCAGGTAGGCCCTGAGGGGCAGGATCAGCAGCCCGGAAACATAAAGCAGCACGAACATGCTCATGATGGCTCCACTGAATCCTCCGGAGGGCAGCCAGCTGTAGGCAAGCATCGAAAAGCCGATCAGGTAGTACAGGGTGGCAAGCAGATTAAAAGAAACTCCTTTTTTATAGGCGTAATAAAACCCGGAGTAGATGATAAGGCCCCCGACATATACGGTCTGAATAGCGAACGAATAGCCGACAAAAAAACCGTACACCGACCAGAACAGAAACACCATTACTGTCAGCAAAAGGGTGACCTCGAACAGCCGGAACTCAATCCGTACCCGGTGGTCCGTCGCCGGAAATAGATCTTTAAATTTCACAACTCGAAAAAGCCAGAATTACTTGTGCACCTCTTCAACATGAGATGTACGGATCAAAATGTTACATCATATATAAAGGATGATCCCCTTAAATGCTCAGATTTTAAATGATCTCCCATGGGAAATAAAAAAAGCCCCGACAGTGATACCGGGGCTTATGCTCATAACATCCTGATGATCAGTCGATCGAATTCAGGAACTTGTAAAACTCACTGTCAGTCGATATGATGAGCGAAGTTTCCGAGTCTATGGTCCGGCTGTACGCTTCCATGCTCTTCACGAACTCGTAAAGGCTGCGGGCCTGTGGCGTTTTGTTGTAAGCGGCATTATAAATGGCTGCCGCCCGGGCATCTGCCCGACCCCGTATGGTTTCCGCTTCACGGAATGCTTCTGACTGAATCCTCAGCAGTTCACGTTCCTTCTCACCATTGATGCGGGAAGCCTCTCCCTGCCCTTCGGAGCGGAACTTATCGGCAATGCGGTTTCGCTCAGAGATCATACGATCGTAAACGGTTCGTCGCACTTCTTCCGCGTAGTTGATCCGCTTGAACCGGAAGTCGAGTACCGCGATGCCCAGATCGGCGGTACGCTGATTTGCCAGCTCCTGGATCTGCTCCTGAATGGCATCACGCCCTACGCTGATCGCCTGCAGAGAGTCGCTCACGATATCTGAAATGATACCTTCCTGTGCAGGTTCCCGGTTCGAGCTTCGTATCAACTCTACCAGATCGTGCGAGGCGATGGCATTCCGGGTTTCTCCATCGAGGATGTCATCCAGCCGGGATTGTGCTCCGCGTTCGTTCCCGAGCCGCTCGAAATACTTCAGCGGATCGGTGATCTGCCAGCGCGCATAGGTATCCACAAAGATGAATACTTTGTCTTTGGTAGGAACCTGATTCGGATCTCCGTCCCATTCCAGGTACCGCTTTTCGAAGTAGTTCGCTTTCTGGAGAAAGGGTACCTTCATTTTGAGTCCCGGTTCGGTGACCGCTTCTCCTTTCGGGTCCCCGAACTGAGTGATAATCACCTGCTCCTGTTCATTCACAATAAAGAAGGTTTGCATGGCTACCAAGCCAAGTACAGCCAGCAATACAATCAGTAGAATTCCTTTTAGTTCTTTCATGATACTACCTCTTAATTTTGCTGGTTATTGTTGGTTCTTCTGGCACCTTCCATCTGCAACTGAAGCAGCGGGATCACACTGTTCCCCTGCTCATCGGTGATGATCTTCTTGCCCATCTTGGGAAGTATGTCTTCCATGGTTTCCAGGAAGATCCTTCGCTTCGTCACCTCAGGCGCTTTGATGTACTCGTTATACAGATCGTTGAAGCGGGACACTTCCCCTTCTGCCCTGTTTACACGATCCAGTGCGTATCCTTCCGCCTGCTGAACCGTTTGCTGCGCCTCACCGGCAGCTCTCGGTATAACCCGGTTGTAGTCGGCCCGGGCCTGGTTGATCAGGGTCTCGCGCTGCTGCTGGGCTTCGTTTACACCGTTAAAGGAGGGTTTCACAGGATCCGGCGGATTGGCATCCTGAAGGACTACCTGCTCTATTTTGATTCCCATCTCATATTCGTTGCTGATGTCCTGAAGGATCACTTCAACTTCGCTGGCAACTTCGGCACGGCCTACCGTAAGTACTTCGTTTACCGTGCGGTCACCCACGATCTGACGCATCGCGGCTTCCGAAACATCCCGAAGGGTTTCGTCCACATTCCGAACCTTGAACAGGTAGTTGTACGGATCGTCAATCCGATACTGAACCACCCACTCTACATCAGCGAGGTTAAGGTCTCCGGTAAGCATCAGTGATTCATCTCCGTAACCGGCTTTGCGGTAGGTGGAATTTACTCCCGCAGAAGTGGTGCGGTAACCGAACTCCTGTTTAAGCTGCCGCTGAACGGGGACGTATTTTACTTCATCGATGAAAGGGAGCTTGAAGTTCAGCCCGGGACGAGCTTCACTCACGTATTCGCCAAACCGCATCACCACGCCTACTTCTTCGGTCTCCACGGTGAAGAAAGAAGAAAATATCGTAGCAACCACGATCAGCCCGACCACAATCAGCCGGATATTCTTGGTTATCTTCTCAAACTGAGGGGGTACCTCAAAAGAGAAGTTTGGATCTTGAGCCATAATAATAGTTTTGATTAGGATTCCTGAGGCATAATTGCCCCGCAGTTACTCTATACCTTTAAGCAAATAATGGTAGTATCATCTACCAGCTGGTAGTTACTGAATTTTTGTACCGTTCGCTTGATTTCCTGAGCAATTTCGTTAGCAGAAAGGTTCTCGGTGTCAATCCGTTCCAGCAAAGCTGGAACTTCGTCAAAACCGAATCGTTCCCCTTTTTCATTAACCGCTTCGGGTAGGCCATCGGAGTACATCAGGAAGAAATCGCCTTTCTTCAATTTAAACTCGTGCGACTGATAGTGAACATCAGGCATCAGTCCCAGGGGAAATTTGGGGTCCGGGGTCTGGATGAAATCCGCTTTGCCGTTTCGCTTCAGGACCGGCTTGCAGTGTCCCGCGTTAGCCACGGAAAGCATCTTGGTTTCCAGGTCGTATCGGGCGATTGCACAGGTAATAAAGGTTCGTTTGTCGGTTCGGGAGAAGATCGGCTCCGACACTTCCGTTAAGATCTGCGCCGGATGGTCCTCCTTCATTCTTGATAATAGTAATCCGCTGGTAAAAATGGCCGGCATGGCGGCGCGCATCGCTTTGCCTGATACATCCACCACCGCCATCGTCAGCGCTTTGGGCACATTGCCGGGCGCGTAACTCAGCACATAGTCAAAATAATCTCCGCCCACCTCAAAGGATGGAAGGAAAAAGCCATACACATCAAAGCCATCAGCGGCAGGTGGCTGAACGGGCATCAGTTTATACTGACTCTCCCGGGCGATCTCAATCTCACGCTCTACTCTGAGCTGCTGGGCCAGACGCTCTTCATACTCGGGAATGTAACCTCCCACTTCCGAAAGGGAACTTCCGAAGCGGTAGGCTATAAAACCATAAATCAACGGACCGGCAATGATAAAGGCCTGAGTCCATCCTATGTAGGCCACTTCAATACTGGACGAATTCCAGTAGGGCATGATCATATAAACCGACGTAAAGAACCACCAACCGGTCGCTACGGTAAGCAGTCCGTATTCGCGGTAAGCCGCTACAGTAGCCAGGGCGATGGTGAGATACACCAACACATCTTCAAAATACGTAGCGCTGCTGCCCTGAACCCTGCCCAGGGAGGCCAGCAGGATTCCGACCACTACCACCGACACCAGGAAAGAAACCATTTGGTTTGAGATCCACTTATGGATAATGGCGTACACAAAGGCTATCTGAACAATGGCCACGAACCAGGTGGTGGTCCAGGCGCTCATGTTGATGGTGAGTAAATTGTATTTGATACTGGGTTCGGAGAAGCCAAACTGGCTGTCGGTCTGGAAATAAAACACTCCCAGCAAATAATACATGGTGGTGAAGAGGCCAACGATCAATCCTCCGAGTGCAAAGCCATGAATCAAGCCGGACCCTGTCTCCCTTACAAAGAACTTGCGTTGCCACGCCGCGTCAATCACTCCGACCTGTGGATGTTCCTGACTTCGCGCCAAAGCCTCCCACCCCACATAAGCCATGACCAGGTACAATCCGGCACCGATAGCAAATAACAGGCTGTTCAGGGAGAGAATAAAAATGCCCGTACTTCCCAGGAACGCATTATAGGTTTCCATAAAATAGATGGCTCTCCATCCGTACACCCCCAATGCTGACACGAGGAACAAAAACAGCACGCGCTTCCACTCTACTTTGCCTTTAAAGATACTGTTCAGGCCAAAAATGAAAGCCAAGGCCAACAGAAGCAAGACGGCACTGAAGAGGGCAAAGGCCGTTACATTCAGGTCAGCGCCGATATCGCTCATGCTAAAGGGCTCATACTGATTGCGCGCCGAAAATGAATTGATCTGAAATCCGAACTCGGTCCGGAAGTTGTCGGCAGCCCCGTATTCGCGAACAACCGGCTTGAGGGAAAGAGAGAGAAATTCCGGTGTGGAAATATTATCGCTTTTCCTTCGCCAGTTAATTTCCAGCGTTTCGTTTGCCACGTTTTCACCATTGATGATCCCCGCCGGACCGATCCCCTCATCGTAAGCCGTCAGGGTGTCCTCGGAACTCTCGACCAGCTCGTACTCGGTGAGGTCATAACCCAGAATTTCTCCGACTACACGGTTTGCAAGGTTTTGTAGAGAATCTCCCCGGATAAAGGTTGGGTTTGGGAAGTTGTCGCTGTCCAAGATTCGAATGATGCGCCCCGAATTCGAGGTGCGCACCAGCAATCGTCCGTTCGTTTCAAAAAGGGATCCGGGGCCGGTAATGGTGCCCAAGCCATCTCCCTCGACACCAATGACAGACAGCCAGCTTTGAATGTGAGCCCCCCTTTCGTTCATCTCAGCCGGACTCAGGTTTTGTTTGAGCGTATCTTCCAGCGATTTTAAAAAGCCGATATGCTGCTGCCGGACGCTCAGTATTTCGAGGCTGTCCATCGAGAATCCCAGATCCCCCGACAGCCCGGTGAGTCTTTCTTCAACCTCTGCCCTGCTTTCCTCGATGGGGCCGTTTGCATTATAATCTACAGAACTCCTAAGTCCGGCAAAGGCAGCCAACCCCAGGATCCCCAACAGAAATAGTATGTATGATTGTTTATCTAACACCAGCGATCAGCCGCCCTTATTCCGTAATTCTATTCAAAAACAACGAGCCAAAGCTACGGTAATCTGCTCAAATTGTTTCCCTAAATCTACCCTTTTTCTTAAAAGCCAAGGAGAAAAATACATACTCTTACTCAACAAGCTGCTAACAATCCTTAACAACTCCTTAGGTCTTGTTTTTCGATTTTATCTCAAAAATTACATCCCTGCTTTGAGGCGACTCCTGATTTGTGTCATATATCTGGCGGGTATTCACCTCACGGTTCAGGCCCAGTCCACCGATCCGTTAACGAATCCCGAATATATCTTTCAGCAGGCTGACGATATCCCCAGCCTTCGCAGCCTTCTCATTCAGCAGCATGGCGAGCTGGTCGGTGAGGATTACTTTGAAGGACGAAGCCCCAACCGGCCTTACAATATCAAGTCTGCCTCGAAGAGCATTATATCGCTGCTTATCGGCATTGCCATTGATCATGGCTTTATCAATGGAGTGGATGAGCCTATCGGCCCGTATTTCAGCGAGTACTTTAAGGAGAACCCCTCTCCCCAAAAAGAATCCCTTACCATCCGCCAGCTGCTTTCCATGCAGGCCGGACTGGAATCCACAAGCATTTACAATTATGGCCGGTGGGTCATAAGTGATGACTGGGTGAAATACCAGCTGGACCGTGAGTTTGTAGAAGAACCCGGAGGCCGTATGGTGTACAGTACGGGGATCTCTCATCTGCTCTCGGTGATTCTTACCAAAGCCACAGGAATGAGCACCAAAGCTTTTGCACAGAAGTATCTGTTCAGTCCCTTGGATATTCGCATCGGTGGATGGGACCGGGATCCGCAAGGGTACTATATGGGAGGGAACAACCTGGCCATGAAACCAGGAGATATGCTCAAGATCGGGCAAATGATCCTGGATGAAGGTGAGTATAAAGAGAAGCGCATCGTTTCAAGGGAATGGATACGGGATTCCTTCAGGAGCTACACCCGCAGTAACTACAATCCCTACAACTATGGGTACATGTGGTGGAACCAGCATGTCGGGGGCTACCCGGTCTTCTTCGCCTGGGGGTTCGGAGGCCAGTATATTTTCATTATCCCGGATCTGGATGCTGTGGTCGTGGTCACTTCCGCCTCCGACCATGGCAATCAGGACCGCTCCTATAAAGCCGATGTATTCGGTTTACTGGAGCACCACCTCATTCCTTTTCTGGAAGCATCTCATTCCTGAAGCACTTTCTTCCCGGTCGTTCTGCATATATAGCGGAACCTTTTATATTGGATAGTGCATTATGTAAATCAGATGGTGAAGTTATTCAACTACATATCGTGCGTATTTCTGCTGGGCCTGCTGTATTCTGCTCAGGTATATGCTTTCCAGGATCAGGATTCCGCATCCACGGTTACGGTGATTTCCGTGGAAGGCACCATTGGCCCGACGGTGACCTCATATATTAACAGAGGGCTTAAAAAAGCCGGTGAGCAGCAGGCCGAAGCGCTTATCATCATCCTCGATACTCCCGGTGGATTGTTGAACTCCACCCAGGATATTGTACAGCAAATGCTGGCTTCCGAGCTCCCTGTCGTGGTATATGTCAGCCCCGAAGGAGCCAATGCGGGAAGTGCCGGAACATTTATTACCCTTGCCGCCCATATCGCTGCTATGGCGCCAACCACCACCATCGGTGCCGCTTCCCCGGTTTCCATGCAGGGAGAGGCCATCGATACCGTGATGCAAAAAAAGGTCTTCAACTATTCAGAAAATTTTATTCAGAACATTGCCGAAAAACGCGGCCGCAATGCGGACTGGGCGGTTTCAGCCGTACGGGATGGTGCAGCCCTCACCGAGCAGGAAGCGCTTGAGATGAATGTCATCGACCTGGTTGCGGAAGACCTGAATGATCTTCTTGAGCAGATGCACGGCCGGGTTGTTGAGGGTGATACGCTGAATACGCGAAATGCCGTCGTAGAACCCCTGGATGAAAGTCTGGCCGAACAGTTCTTCAGCTTCATCCTTCAGCCGCAGATCATGCTCATACTCACGCTGATTGCGATCTACGGCATTGTAGGGGAAGTCACGAATCCCGGAGCCATTATTCCTGGGGTCGCCGGAGTGATCGCCCTGATACTTCTGCTCTACGGAGTTGCTGCCATGCCTATCAATATCGCGGGCTTTATACTTATAGGGTTGGCCGTCATTTTATTTATCGCGGAAGCCTTCACTCCGACCTTTGGAATTTTACTGACCGGTGGCGCCGTCTCTTTCTTTCTGGGTGCGCTGATGTTGTTCCAGGATCTGCCGGAAGAAATGCAGCTTTCCTGGTATTGGCTGGTACCGGCCACTATTCTTACGGTGTTGTTCTTTGGGTGGGTAGCCACCGCCGGGCTGAAGGCTCAGTTCGGACATCGCCGCAGCACCGGGAAAGAATCTCACATAGGAAAGCAGGCGCTGGTCGTGGATGAGGTAAGTCCTGAAGGAGGTCGCGTGGATTTTGCCGGTGAATACTGGAATGCAGTGAGTGAACATCATATCCCGGAAGGGGAATACTGTACCATCACCGGGTTCAAAGGCCTCACCTGCATTGTCGAACCAATTTCAACCAATAAGGAAAACTGATATGGAAGAATTATTAAACTCCCTCACCATATGGAGCATCACCATCGTGGTATTTCTGGTACTGCTCATCCCTCAGATGTTCAAGATCCTCAGAGAATACGAACGGGCGGTTGTCTTTCGCCTGGGTAATTATCTGTCAACCAAAGGGCCCGGACTGATCTTCCTGATCCCGTTTATTGATAAGATCGAACGTGTGGATCTTCGGGTACTGACGATCAATGTTGACAAGCAGGAGGTCATCACCAAAGACAACGTGACCGTAAACGTTGACGCGATCACCTTTTTCAGGGTCGTGGATGCGGAAGCGGCCATCATTCAGGTAGAACAGTATATTCATGCTACCTCAATGCTTGCACAAACCACCCTTCGAAGCATTGTGGGGCAGGTAGAGCTGGACGAACTTCTCGCTAACCGGGAGAAAGTCAATAAGAACATACAGGAGATCATCGACCGCCAGACCGATCCGTGGGGCGTCAAGGTGGTTTCCGTTGAAGTCCGGGATGTTGTGCTCCCTGAAAACATGAAGCGTGCCATGGCCCGTCAGGCCGAGACCGAACGGGATCGCCGTGCCAAGGTGATCAACGCGGAAGGTGAATTCCAGGCCGCAAAACGCCTGGTGGAAGCTGCAGAGATGATACAGACAGCTCCTGCAGCCCTGCAGCTGCGTTTTCTTCAAACCATGAACGAGATCAGCGAAGAAAATGCCACCTTCGCGTTCATCCCGCTGCCCATGGATTTCCTGGAAGCCTTCAAAAAAATGAATCCCGGGACGGATGACTCCGGGAAAAGCTAAGGGCTGATTTCTTCTTTTCAGAGCCCTGATCCTTCCGTACCTTTGCGGATAAATATTCAGGATTATGGCATTCAGAAAAGGTTTTTTATTCGTCATGGCGGGAGTGATCGCGCTTCTGCCCCTGTCCGTTACCGGCTTTCAGGGTCACACCGAAACGGACAGCTACCTGCAAAACCCGCGCAGAGCGGTACATACGTTTCTGCACTGGCAGTTAGAGGGGCATAAACGACCTGAGCGAGCCGCGCTGACCATGAAACTGGCTGATGGCGGGCTGGAAGAGCAAACCGAGCTGGCTAATCAGCTCCTGAGGGTTCTGGACGCGAGGGGGCTTCTCATTGACTATGAAAGGATCCCTGATAATCCCAATTTCACCGACAGCCTGTCGGGGCTTCAGCAATATATCCTGTTCGATCAGCTGCCCTCGGTGTATCTGATCAGGAATAGCAGTGAATGGGTCTTTTCTGAAGCTACTATTGAACAGATCCCTGAGCTTTACAGCGAGACGTTCTCCACTTTGTTTGCAGCCCTGGTCGATCAGTTGCCCGACTGGGCAGCTAACGAATGGGTGGGGCTAAAGGTTTGGCAGTACATCGCCATCTTCCTTTTACTGCTCATTGGAATTGTGCTGCGCAAGATCTTTGAGTTTATCCTCGATAATTATATCCGAAAGCTCACAAAGAAAACCAAATTCACCTGGGACGACGACTTACTGGATGGAGTGGAAAAACCCTCGGGCTTCATCTTCCTCATGTTCTTCTTCTATGTAACTTATACCAACCTACAGCTTTCGGTGGAGGTTAATTTTTACCTGTCCCGGATTCTTGAAGTTGCGGTCTCGGTGGGCGTGGTCTGGCTCTTTTATAACCTCGCGGATGTTTTTTCCAAATACCTTTCTGTATTGACATCCAAAACCGAGAACACCCTGGACGATCAGCTGGTGCCGCTGATACGCAAGACGCTCCGGTTTTTCATTGTGGTAATGGGTGTTATCATGATCCTTCAAAACAACGGCTACAATGTAGCCTCCCTCATTGCCGGGCTGGGTATTGGAGGCCTGGCGGTGGCTTTAGCTGCGCGTGAAACCCTGGCTAACTTCTTTGGTTCGGTAACCATCTTCGTGGACCGCCCTTTCAAGATCGGCGACTGGATAAAAGTGGGGGATGTGGAAGGCACGGTCGAAGAGGTGGGCTTCCGCTCTACAAGAATCCGAACCTTTTACAACTCGGTGGTCAGTGTCCCCAACTCGAACATCGCGAATACCGACATTGATAACCTGGGACTTCGTGAATACCGCCGGCTCAAAACCACCCTTAACCTGACCTACTCCACCACTCCCGAGCAAATGGAAGCCTTTGTGGAGGGGATCAAAGCCATCGTGAAAGCTAATTCCCACTTCCGTCAGGATATGTACGAGGTGCACTTCAACGCTTTTGGCGCCCACTCTCTGGATGTACTGGTCTATGTCTTCTTTAAAGTCCCCGACTGGAGCACCGAGCTTCAGCAGCGCCATAATTTTTTGTTGGAAATTTTGCGCTTAGCCAAAGAGATCGGTGTTGAGTTCGCATTCCCGACTCAAACTCTTCATGTGGATTCATTTTATAAGGATGAGCCTCGCGCCGTGGGAGAATCACGAAGTGAAGAGGAGCTGGCAAGTAGTGTACAGGAATTCGGCCCGGGAGGGAGTAAGGCAAAGCCCGATGGCGTCCGGCTGTTCAAAGACGGAAAGGAGATCGACTTCGGCAGCGGAAAGGGATAACCCTTCTTACAGGTACCCGAATTGGCGCTAGCCCGTCACGCATATGAAACAGATTAATCGGGCGCCTGACATGACGTTGCTGAATATGCAGAAACTTTTACAGTATCTGTAACAGCAGAAATACCATACTTGTACCCGAGAGCTTCGATATTCTCTTCAAAAGAAAGCCTTTTGTCAATTGTAATGTTGACTCTGTGTTCCCCGTCAGATTCTGAGGTAACCGACTTTAAGTAATAGGAGCTTAGAAATTCGGCGATTTTTGAAAGACTGACATTCCAACCTTTCCAATAAAAATTTTTCGATTCAATTTTATTGATCACACCGGGTTGTGCAGTCATACTTTTTTCACTCTTAAGGTGTTCACCTGCCACCAGCTTATGGATTTCCATAGGATTCGATTCGGTAGTAACATCGCACTCTAACCTCTTTGTGATCCACTTATAAATAGCTATGGCTTCTTCATCCCAGATTTCTCTGACCTCACTTTCAAATGATAAGGTCATTAAAAAATGTTGGCTCAATTCGACATGATAACGTGTTGAAAACGGAGCAGATTCTATTGATTTGAATATATAGTTCAAATCCCCCCTTATTTCCAGCTTATCAGGATAGATGGCGTGCCCTCTTCCTTCATAGTCAGAAGGTTCAACTGTAACAGTTAAATCCTTAATCTCCTCAAATTTTAATTCATAATCTTGAGCGGATAGAGGCTGTGCAAGTAATAGAAATAAAAAAAACTGTTTCATTTTGCGGTATAGTTAGTTGAGTAAAAATGTGATCAGAACAGGGTTTTTATCTCCTCTGTATACTCCCTGAAGTTTGTTGAATGTCGTTGAGTCCTGCTCCTCTTTTTTTTCTTACATGATTCATGAAAATAATGTAAAAAACAATTATTAAAGCGGATGTGATAATTTTTCCAGGCGTATGGTCAAGCATTATTGTTAATACTGCCACTTATACTTTAATACGTCTGTTGCAATAAATCCAGTTCTTAATACTCCTTTTTCAGACCTCGAACAATGCTGATATACTCTTATAACAATGTACTTCTGGCATTTACCGGCCGGTAAGAGTACCGAAGCTTTGGGCATTGCAGGCTAATCAGGGTCCTCATTCGGGGTCTCATCTCGGTAAGCCACCAGGCCGGAAAGAATGATCACCCTTCCTCCATGCTCTTTTTTTCTATGGCGTACGGCTGTTCAAAGACGGAAAGGAAATCGACTTCGGAAGCAGGAAGTGATCACTCATGATCACTCAGGATGTCGTTCACAGCCATTGCCAGTATTTCCTGAGTGATCGGCTTACTCAGAAATTCTGAATTTGAGATGAGGCTGGCCCGCTCGCGATGCATAGGGTCCGAGTTTCCGGTTATGAAGATGATGGGCACGGTTGAGAACGTCCGGATCTTGACCGCCGCTTCAATTCCGTCCATGTCTCCCTGCAGCTTGATATCCATGATTACGACATCAGGATCGTATTTTTTGACCAGCTGAACTGCCGCTGCGCCGCTCTGGATCTTCCCTACCGTTTTGTAAACCATTTCATCCAGATAGTTCTCGTAGAGAATGGAAAGCACGAGATTGTCTTCAACGATAATTGCCTTTTTTGAAATATCCATGTCCCCTTAACTCGTTGTATACCAATAGATGGGCGGGGCATATGATACAAAAAAACCCGCCACCTAAAGGTAACGGGTTTCGATAATTTTCAAATTAGAAATGGTTTTTTATTTCTCTGCCTCTTCTTTACCGAAAGCCTCAAAGACCATTTTCAGATCCTGCGCCACGTCCTGGCTGGTTCTGCCTTCAATACGGTGTCGGGGTATCATCGCTTTGATCTCCCCGTCCACAAAATATGCAAAGGCCGGTGAAGAGGGCGGATACTCGCTGAAGTATTCCCGTGCGTGAGCAGTAGCTTCTTTATCCTGCCCGGCAAACACGGTTACCATGTGATCAGGTTTTACTTCAGAGTTTTCCAAAGCGATACCCAGCCCGGGACGCGCATTACCTGCAGCACAACCGCATACAGAATTAATGACCATAAGCATGGTCCCTTTGTACTCTTTCATTGCCCGGTCTACATCTTCGGGAGTTTTGAGCTCTTCCACCCCGTAACGGGTCAGCTCTTCCCTCATCCATGACGTATCGGGTCCCATTCCAAATCCAAACTGCATAACGTTCTCCTGTTAAGTTTACACGAAGATACGAAGTTATCCTTTTAAATAATGATCCCGGACTTCATTCCGGGATCATCATATGCAGGAATTACTTCGCGTCTTTATAGTATTCCGCTACCTGATCCCAGTTCACAATGTTCCAGAATGCGGAAATGTAATCGGGTCGCCTGTTCTGATAATTCAGGTAGTAGGCATGTTCCCACACATCCAGGCCAAGAATGGGGGTCAGGCCATCCATGATCGGGCTGTCCTGATTTGCTGTGGAATGTACTTTCAGGTCGCCGTTGCGGTCTACTGACAACCAGGCCCATCCGGAACCAAAACGTCCCGCGGCGGCACTGTTGAATTCTTCTTTGAACGCTTCAAAGCTTCCGAAAGCATCATTGATGGCATCAGCCAGTTCGCCTTCCGGGGATCCGCCACCATTAGGTGAAAGAATGGTCCAGAACAGCTTGTGATTCGCATAGCCTCCGCCATTGTTGATCACAGCCTGCTTTATATCAGCCGGCAATGCGTCCACATTGGCCAGAACTTCTTCAATGGGTTTGTCAGCAAACTCGGTTCCCTCCAAAGCAGCGTTCACTTTAGTAGTATATCCGTTGTGGTGCTTGGTATGATGTATCTCCATCGTACGCGCATCGAAATGAGGTTCCAGTGCGTCGTATGCGTATGGCAGTTCGGGTAGAGAATAAGCCATGATATTCCTTTTATCTTTGGTTAATAATTGCTTCCCAACGACATAAACAAAAATAATGCCGCCTTTCAAAACCTACGCTAAAGTAAGCAACAGCCCTGAGAAATTCGTTCCTGCTCCCCATCTAAAGACTCTATGATGACGATTTGAACATACTATGACAGAATCGCACACTGAAATCCTTTCTAAAATAGATTATCTTCGGAGCTCACAACTCACTACATCGATCTATGAAATACGACTACGACGTTATAATACTGGGAAGCGGCCCTGCCGGCTTTTCCTGTGCCATGCAGAGCTCTAAGTTTGACAAGAAGGCGCTCGTCATTGAAGCCAATGAAGAGTACTTCGGAGGTGCCTGGATCAATACCGGAACCGTACCCAGTAAAGCACTCCGTGAAACCGCGCGGATCATACAGCGCTATCAGAATCAATTTCCTTCTGAAACCGGAGCAAAACCCTATGCCCGGTACGAAATGGCGGAGCTGCTTTCCTACAAAGACCAGACCCTGGAAAGCAAAAACCAGAAAGTGGAGAACGACCTTAAGAAAAATGAGGTAGATACCTGCCGGGGATTCGGGACGCTGATCGACAACCATACGGTTGAAGTAAAAAACAAGAAAGGGAAGAAAAAGACATTCACTGGGGAATATATCCTGCTTGCAACCGGGAGCCGCCCCGTACGGCCTTCCAATTTTGAGATCGATCACAATAAGGTGCTTGATTACGGCTCCGTACTTTCGCTCACCCACATCCCCCGCCGACTGGTTGTCATTGGTGGTGGAGTTAATGCTCTCGAGTATGCCACTACCTTCTCGAGCCTGGGAACCAGGGTTACTCTGCTCAGTGACCGGAAGGATTTCCTGCCCTGGCTCGACCATGAGATCGCGGAGCAGCTCGACATGGTCCTGGAGGATAATAAGATCGAAGTACTTCAAAGGGTGATTGATATCCGGATCAAGGATAATGACCTGCGCAACACGACGGAAGTGAGCTATTCCTTAGACGGAGACAAAGAAAAGGGACGCCGATATGTGGTTGAGACCGAGCACGTTTTATGGCTGGGGGGCAAACTGCCGAATACCGAAAACATCGGCCTCGGAAATGTGAAGGTTAAGCTGGATAAGGATGGCTTTGTGGAAGTGGACGAAAACATGCAAACGTCGGTGGAGAATATATATGCGGCCGGAGATCTGATCGGTTTTCCGCGACTGGCCTCAGCTTCCTTCTCGCAGGGACGTATCGCAGCCTGCCGTATGTTCGGCATCAAGACCCTCGATGTGCCTGAAGAAATTCCCTACGGGATCTATTCCATACCTGAAATGTCGAATATTGGCCTTACGGAGAAAGAAGCCAAAGAAAAAGGGCTGAAAGTAACGGTGGGCAGGGCATACTACAAAAACATCACCCAGGGTGATGTAAGTAACCAGCAGACGGGCATGCTCAAGCTTGTCTTCGATACCGAAAGCCTGAAGCTGTACGGAATCCATATCATAGGTGAACGAGCCAGCGACCTGATCCATCTGGGACAGGCGGTAATGTCACTGGATGGTGATATCCGGTACTTCATCAACCACGTGCTGAACTATCCAACCTACAGTGAACTGTACCGCGTGGCGGCTTTCAACGGGATGAACCGGGTGTACAAAGCGGGCGTGAAGTACAAGAAGCTTCTGAAATAAAGGCTGATCGTTGATGGATGGGGACGACTGCTCACCCGTCAACCCTCAACTTTCATTTTTTATACGTAGTGATAGGCTTTTTTAAGCCCCGCCGAATCGACCGGTACTTCTTCCGGAATGGTCTTGAGCTCTTTTTTCACTGATCTCTTCGCGAACAGCGCAAGCACCATGGCATCCACGATGTCATCTTCCGCAACTTCGTTCCGGCGGTAATCCTCTTTGATATCCCGGAAGAAATCATCGGCTACCGGTTCCTGTGCCTTGATAAGCTCAAGGCGATGCTTGATCCCTTTCTTCAGATTCTTTTTCTGGAAAAGCATGCCCTTATTCAGGATCTGAAACAAATACTCCGGGTGACTTTCCAGTACCTGTTCCCGCAATTCCTCATGCTTCTGAAGTAAATCGTCCACCTGCTGAATTTTTGGAACGATGTTCCAGGCCTGAAGCGAGAGCTTCTTTTCCGTGTAGTCGTAGCTGATCATATTCGCTTCCGCATAGCTGGGCGCGTGCAATGCCGGACGGATCGGCGGGGTGAATACGCTTGGCGCGTACTCATTTCCAATAGCTTTGCGCATCAACTCATCACATTCCCGGTGGTACTGCTCATCTTCCAGTCCGATGGGCATATCAATAAAAATCCGGTCATATGACCTAAATGCATCTTCCAGCTCTTCCTTATCCCGGAGCACGTTATAGTTGGGATTGTCGTCATCAAAAGAGATGATCAGCCATCCTTTCTTACATCCATCAATACCTGCCGTTTTCATGCGCCCGGAATTTTCTTTAGTTGAATATGAAGTTCATCCAGCTGCTCTTTATCCACTTCGGACGGACTGTTGTCCATCATGCTCTGAGCACGCTGATTCTTAGGGAAGGCAATTACGTCCCGCAAACTCCTGGAACCCGTCAGTATCATCGCCAGGCGATCGACCCCAAAGGCAATGCCTCCGTGCGGAGGAGCTCCGTACTTAAAGGCGTCCAGAAGGAAACCGAACTTTTCTTCTGCTTCCTCGTCGCTGATCCCTAAGGCTTTGAACATCTGCTGCTGCACTTCTCTGTTATGAATCCGAATCGAACCTCCGCCTATCTCAAACCCGTTGAGTACCAGATCATAAGCACGGGCTTTTACCGATGCCGGGTCACTCTTCAGCTTTTCCAGATCTTCTTCTTTGGGAGAGGTAAATGGATGATGCATCGCGTGATAGCGCCGGGTCTCCTCGTCCCATTCCAGCAGCGGAAAGTCGGTTACCCAAACCAGGTTAAAGGCATCATTATCGATCAGGTCGAATTCCCTGCCCACCATCAACCGCAGCTGACCCAGTTGCTCAAGCACTGACGGTTTAGGGCCTGCAAGGATAAAAACCAGATCTCCCGTTTTCGCACCGGAAGCTTCCACCATTTGTTGCTGGATGTCTTCGCTCAGGAATTTCCCCACACTGTTCAGCGGGCCGTCTTCCTGCATTTTGATGTAGATGAGTCCGCCGGCTCCCGTCTCCTTTTTTACCCGCTCGGTCCACCGGTCGATGGCGCCGCGGCCCATATTTCCCTGTCCGGGTATGGTAATTCCGACCACCGCACCGCCTTTCGCCACGGTATCAGAAAATACCTTAAACTCGGCATCTTTTACGATCTCAGAAAAATCCGTGAATTCAAGCCCGAAACGGGTATCCGGCTTATCCGAGCCATAGGTATTCATGGCTTCTTCATAAGTGAGGCGTGGAAACGGTGTCTTGATCTCTTCACCAATGGTTTCCTTGAAAATACTCTTGATCAGGCCTTCATGCAGTTCAAAGATGTCTTCTTCATTGACAAAGCTCATCTCCACGTCGATCTGGGTGAATTCGGGCTGTCGGTCGGCCCGGAGGTCTTCATCGCGGAAGCACTTTACGATCTGAAAATAGCGGTCAAAGCCGGAAACCATCAGCAGCTGTTTATACGTCTGCGGACTCTGCGGAAGAGCAAAGAACTTACCGGGGTTCACGCGGCTCGGCACCAGGTAATCGCGGGCTCCCTCAGGAGTACTGCGCATCAGGACAGGCGTCTCCACTTCTGCAAAATCTTCCGCGTGATAATAAGCCCGTATGGCCTGATACATCTTGGACCGGATCATTATTTTATCCTGCATCTCCGGCCGGCGAAGGTCCAGATACCGGTACTTCAAGCGGGTGTCTTCATTGGTCGGGATCCCGTCCTTGATCTCAAAAGGAGGGGTTTCTGCCTCTGAATAGATGATCAGCTCCGAAGCTTCAATCTCGATCTCGCCCGTCACCAGGTTCGGGTTTAGGTTTTCTTCTCCCCTCGGGATCACTTTCCCTTTCACGCAGATCACATATTCGGCTCTCAGTGACTCTGCCTTTTCATGAAGCTCACCTTCCGTTTCGGTAAACACCACCTGAGTGATACCATAACGGTCGCGAAGATCGATAAAAATTACGCCCCCCAGATCGCGTCGCGGGCCTACCCAGCCATTCAGAATTACTTCCTCTCCGATGTTTTTGGCGGTCAGTTCGCCGCAGGTATGTGT
Organism: Balneola sp.; assembly: GCA_965267385.1. Taxonomy (GTDB): domain Bacteria; phylum Bacteroidota; class Rhodothermia; order Balneolales; family Balneolaceae; genus Balneola. The sequence goes on along the minus strand of OZ253957.1, from coordinate 221,826 downwards.
TCTTTTAAATGCCATGTATCTGATTCGGTGAATCGTAGAATGAAAACTTTGGTTATGAAGGCGCCAAAAATACGCATAATGAAAACGAATCGCTTGTGTTGATGCCTCACGATCTGATTTTTTTGATCAACTGCTTTACTTCCTTTTTTATGACCGGCTTGATCTGGTATGTGCAGCTGGTGCACTATCCCTCTTTCCGTTTTGTGAATCACATGCAGTTCAGCCAGTTTCACGCTTTCCACTCTATGAGAACCGGCTATATCGTCATGCCGGTGATGACCACGGAACTGATTACTTCGGGAACACTCTGGTATGCCGGGGGATGGTTCTCGCTGAATACCATCGGTTTCTATCTTGTAGTCGCGATATGGGCTGCAACCTTCCTTCTTTCCGTTCCCCTCCATGCACTCCTTAAAGAAAACAGGAGCGAAGCCGCGATCGAACGATTGATCAGCACCAACTGGATCCGCACCGTACTGTGGACTCTGAAGTCGGCACTGGCGGTGCTTGTTCTCCTCCGATAAAATTTTTCTTGCTTATACCGCTAATATCATTACATTAATCGTCCATTTACAGATTGAGTAAACCAATGAGCCTGGGGAGGTCTCAGTGGTATGATCAAAACCATAGTTGCGGACGGCAACGAAATCTTCAGACATGGATTAAGCTCCATTCTGCGGGAGGATGAATTTGAGATCCTCAGTGAAGTGGATAACGGAGCTCTCGTACTCACGGCATATGAAAGCGTTGAGCCGGACCTGTGCGTGCTGTCTTTTACCATGCCCGAGATCAACGGTATCCAGCTGGCAAATAAGATCGTTGACCAACACCCGGAGGCCAAAGTGCTGATCCTGGCTCACGAAGATTCTGAATCCGTACTTAATGAATTCCTCGATTCCGGAGCCAGTGGTTTATTACTCAAGTCTGCTCACCGAATAGAATTACTTGACGCCGCCCGCAAGGTAGCCGGCGGAGAAAACTACCTCGGTAAACAATTCTCCAAGATGATGACCCGGGAATATGTGCGTCTGGCCCGCCTCAAGAAGAACCGACCCGGCAAAGCTCAGATCACCAACCGGGAGCGTGAAATCCTGGGGCATATCGTGGACGGGCTTACCAGTGTGGAGATCGCCGAAAAGCTGTTCATCAGCCCCAGAACGGTAGATAAGCATCGTACCAACCTCCTGAAAAAGCTTGGCGTAAAAAACACTCCCGCGCTGGTTCGCTATGCCATCGAAAACAAAGCTTTAGCCTGAGGCATCTACGTAAATTTACGTAGATAAATTACACAAATCCCGTTATTGAGCGCGGACAGGCTATCGGTTATGTTTAAAGTGCAAATGGGGTAATAGCCGTCTGTAGATGATATTAGCCGTCGCTCATTGATTTGGGGACGGCTTTTTATATTGCAATAATTTCGTCTGCTTTTCCTGAAGCTGTCGTTGTTTCAGCTCTTTGAGCGCTACCTGGTCGTTGTGCTCATCTACCTGCCGGCCGAGAGTAAAAAAATCATAGATCGCCCCTACCCCAAACAAGCCACCCGACAGCGCCCAGGCAATCCCCATCCCGATCTGCTGAAGATAGAAGCGGTGGAAGCCAAACATTCCGAAGAAACCAAAGAACCAAAGCGTGTAGGCCACACCCTTTGACTTTCTGACGGTCGCATGTTGTGCCAGTTCTTTTACTTCCTCTTCGGCCCCGGATTTAATAATGTATTCCGTAATGCTCTCCAGCAACTTCTTGGCAAAACGAACGAGACGCGGATTCTCATCTCTTCGGATCTCGATCTCACCGGTCATCACCTGCTCCTCAAACCGTACTTCCGCATTCAGCTTTTCAATGCTGATCTGTCCCTCCAGATAGGCCTCCGTTTTCCGGATGAGATTTCGTAGTACATCATGTATCGTGATTTCCAGATCTGTACGGCCTAACCCCTCCTCTTCCTTCAGCTGTTCAAAGGTCTTGCCTGCTTCCACGAATACTTCGTGTGCCCGCATCACAAAATCGTACTGATCAGCCTTCTTCAACATACCCTCCGGTTTTTTTTAAGCGACCCTTGCCTTGTTCGGACTATAAGGTCTTTTGTTTCCCGAAAATAAAAAACCATTTTAGTTTGTAGGCTAAGTTATTTAATTAAAGATATGCAGAAGTGCATAAACCACAGGTTTTTTCAATACCTCACACTCTCCTCATCCCGGATCTTCTTATATACATTTTGAAGCATATGAAGCATAGCCACTTCTCTTAAATCCTGATCTTTCAAAAGTTTTGCGGAAATACCTTCATTCCCTTCCATTCGTCCAATAATCAGATCTTCAAATTCCCGGTCGAATACAAATTTAAAGTCCTCCAGGGTATTGGCTTTAGCTGCTTTTTGAAGTTTTTCATTGTCGGCTGCTTCAACCTCAAGCTGATCGAAAAAGAGCTGATCAGCCTCTGTAAAATCCGTACCAAAACGATCATTCAGGATTTCTACTAATTCTGAAAGAGGGACATACTCCTCTTTAACCATACCCGTTCCAACTTCATCCGGGCCTGTAATTTCATCTGCTTCACCATCCGTAAGGTCAATAGATCCCTCGCTAATTTTTTGGAGACGATAGTATTTAAGGGAAACTTCATCATCAAACTCGTATCCACCTCCGGAATCTCTTTTAGGGAGTCGGGCTAATAAAAAACGCCCAAAGATATACAGCTTCTCCAAGTCTGAATCCTGAAAAGGGATGATTTGTGCCATAAAGCCGTACAGGTTCCGAAAACTGGTCAGAGTGGATTTAAAATCGTCTTGTTCTTCATCTTCCAACGTATCAAACCGTTCAACAACAGGATCAATTACACTGTATAGTTTTGCATGATCTTTTTCGGTTCCTTTAAAACCCGGACGGGTGTAAATGTTAAAGAAGGCCTCAATATCAGAATCATCAAAGAGCTTGTATTCTGTTAAGCGATGCTGAATTTCATACAGTTTTCTGGGTTCCACATCATCGGCAAAGGGTGTTCGTTCGTAATAGGGCTTAAAAGATTTATAGATCTCCTCCTCATCATTTACAAAGTCGAGTACAAAGGTATTTTCTTTTCCCGGGTGGACACGGTTTAACCGGGACAGCGTTTGTACCGCCTGAATGCCTGATAATCGTTTATCCACATACATGGTATGAAGTAGGGGCTGGTCGAAACCCGTTTGGTATTTTTCAGCTACAAGCAATACCTGAAATTCATCGGTACCGAATTTCTCCGGCAATTCTTTTTCCCGAATGCCCTGATTCATCTGGACTTCGGTGTATTGCATATCCGGCACATCAGGATCTTCTACAGAGCCGGAAAAGGCGACCAGGGTTCGGATATCGTCATAGCCTTTTTCAGCGATGTATTTATCAAAAGATTTTTTGTACCGAACGGCTTCGAGGCGTGATCCTGTTACCACCATGGCTTTGGCCCGGCCTCCGATTTTATGCTTGGTTTTATTCCTGAAGTGCTCCACCATCACTTCCGTTTTCTGCGCAATGCTGTACGGATGAAGCTTAAGAAAACGTGCCAGTGCTCTTGCCGCTTTCTTCTTATCCATCTCCGGATCATCTTCAATTTTCTTGATCAAGCCATAGTAACTCTTGTACGTCGTGTAGTGCTTAAGCACATCCATGATGAAGCCTTCTTCGATGGCTTGCCGCATAGAATAAAGATGAAATGGCGGCTTTCCATCCGGGCCGGGAGCATCGAACAGTTTCTCTGTTTTGTACTTTGGAGTGGCCGTGAAAGCATAAAAGCTGAGGTTGTTTTGTTTTCCACGCTTTTCCATTTCACGCAATACAAACAGGTCATGGGCATCTAAATCTTCTTCTTCGGCTTGTTCTTTTATGCGTTGCTCAATGCCCTCTTTGTTCAGAATAGATTTCATTTCCGCGGCAGTCTCACCGGATTGAGAACTGTGCGCTTCATCCACAATGACCGCAAAGGTTCGGCCTTTTAAATTCCCGATTTTTTCATGAATGAAGGGGAACTTCTGAAGGGTGGTGATGATAATTGGTGTCCGGGCATCGAGAGCCTCAGCCAGCTGGGTAGAATCCTTCTCAATTTTTTGGACAACCCCTTGCTTGTGTTCAAACTGATAAATGGTGTCCTGTAGTTGTTTGTCGAGTACCACCCGGTCGGTGATCACAACAATGGAGCTAAATATTTTTTCGTCTTTCTCATTATGAAGACTGGATAGCCGGTGTGCCAACCAGGCAATGGAGTTGCTTTTTCCTGATCCGGCTGAGTGATGGACTAAGTAGTTTTTCCCGACTCCTTCATTTGTGGTGTCTGTAATCAGCTTTCGAACACAATCTAATTGATGGTATCTCGGGAAAATGAGCTTCTCTTTTCGAATCTTCTTAATTCCCTTGGCCGTCTCAATTTCTTTCTCTTCCACTTCCAGATGCAGAAACCGATGAATAATATCCATCAGGCTGTCTTTTTGCAGCACTTCTTCCCATAGATACTGAGTTCGGTATCCGCCAGTTGGCGGACTGGGTGGGTTCCCGGCCGCATGATTGTGACCCTTGTTGAATGGCAGGAAATAGGTGTCTTTGCCTTCCAGTTTCGTGGCCATATAGGCAAGGTCTGGATCTACGGCAAAATGAACAAAGGCTCCCTTGTTGAAAGATAGCACCCGGTCTTTTGGACTTCGGTCCTCTTCATATTGCTTTTTGGCGTGTTCTACGGTTTGTCCTGTGTAAGGATTTTTAAGCTCTGCTGTTATGACGGGAATCCCATTCAGGGATAACACCACATCAATGGATTTACTATGCGCCGAGCTGTAAACAAGCTGCCGGGTAATGGTAAGCTTATTTTGTTCATACAGCCTCTCGGCTTCAGGATTCATGCCGTGCGGAGACCGAAACCAGGCCACCCGAAGCCGTTTCCCAAAACACTTAAAGCCATAACGGATAACATCCAATAATCCTTGATGATCAATCGCTAAGCGGAGCTCTTTGAGAATAAAGCGTTCGGTATCTGTACCATGAAAGCTTTTAATAGCCTTCCAGGCTTTAGGCTGGGTTTCCTGTATAAATGGGATCAGAATCTTGGGGAATAGAGAAGCTTCCTTATCGAAGGTATTAGCTGGAGCTTTGTCATACCCTCCTTCATCGGTCAGCAGATACGCTTCGATAGCCTGTTCAAATGCAATTTCTTTGTAATTTACCGGCATAGTACCCCAATTTAGTTTGTTGTGTACGATTCCCCTTCTTCGGCGGCATAACTTAATTCCTGCTCCGAAACTTCATCCCGAACGTCAATCTTTCCAGTCACGGCTTGTGTGATGAGAGAAGAACGGTATTCAGTTAGCAATTCAATTGCTGTTTTTATCTTTTCTTTAATTCTATCTATACGGACAATTTCATTGTCAATTAAAGAGGCGATTTGTTTCTGTTCATCAACTGCCAAATCTGGAATTGGTAGATTTCCTATTTCAGATGAACTGATTGCTGGGTAACTAACTCCCACCGATCTTGAAACGATTTCACCTATAAAATAATCGGATCTTACCCAATAGAATAGAAACCGAGGTAAAACTTCTTTCGGTCTTAAAACTGCAAATCCAGTTGAACAAATTTGAAGCGTATTGAAATCATAATCAATATAAGCAATTGCCTTCAAATACGTTCTGACAGTGGCCAATATCGTGTCTCCTTTCTTAACTACCCTTCTAGCTCGTGAGGGAGCTTTCTCGAATCTCATTGATTCTTTGTTATTAATATTACCCTCTGAATCAACACTCCCTATATCAATATATTCCAACTCCAAATCTGGGTCTTCTGAGTCTTTCAGCTTTTCACTATCAATATCCACTAAATATTTTATCGGTTTAAACTCCCAATGCTCCGGTACTTCACCCAGCCATTCAATGCCAGAGTCCTTCATTTTGGCATGTGGTTCAATGCCTTTGGTTACGGCACGGGTGATAGTGGCCTGTCGCTGCTCATCCAGCAGGTCTAAAATCCGCTTCTTCTTTTCAATGAGCTGGTCAATGCGGGTGGTTTGGTGATCGAGGAAGGTGGCAATGGCTTCTTGTTCGGGGAGTGGTATATCAGGAATTATAAGATTTCCAACTTCAGAAGAGCTTATTGCTGGATAACTCACACCAACCGATCTTGAGACTACTTCGGCAATAAAATAGTCTGATCGAGTCCAATAGTATAAAAACCGTGGATCTATTGATACAGGTCTTAAAACTGCAAACCCTGTGGAGCACACTTGAAGATTTTCAAATTCATAATCTATATGGGCAATAGCTCGTAAATATGTTCGAACGGTAGCTAAAATAGTATCTCCTTGTTTAATCACCCTGCGTGCACGTGAAGGAGCATCTTCAAACTTTAGTGGTTCCCTATTCAATATATTTCCATTTGAATCTACATTGCCTATATCAATGTATTCCAGTTCTAAATCGGGATCTGCTGAGTCACTTAGTTTTTCACTATCTATTTCAACCAAATATTTAATAGGCTTCAATTCCCAATGCTTCGGAATTTCACCAAGCCATTCTATACCAGAATACATATGGGCTGGATATTTATAGGATTCTGTATTCATTAATAGCTTAAAGAGTTTCTGTAGATTTTTCCTGTTGAGTGATCGTCATCCCAGGTGATTTCGATGAATTCAGGGACTGGAATTTCAAAAACAAAACTAACGGTAAAAGAAATATGACTACTCGGACCAATTAGAAACTTTTTTTGTCCTCGGGTATCAATGCCGGGATATCTGTTAATCGGAGTCTTATCAATTTGAATACTAATATTTCTCGCTTCCGACCTGCCAATATTTTCAATTAGAAGTTCATCAGGATTTCGTTGTAGGTAAGCCCTCAATTCTGCGCTGTTTTGATCTCTTTCTTCATCCTCTCTTCGGGCCCGGTCAATCTTATGTGACTTAAACCAGGTAAAAATGGATATACCAATGGCAAGTATGGATATGATGAGTGCCCAGAATTCGAGTGAGGTTGGCATAAATTATCCTTTAGCGTTGTTCAAGCTTGTAATTTCTTGATGAGGTATATCGAAGAGCAAAACGGCTTCCTTTTGGAGCTTTAACAGTTGCAACGATATCATCCCAACAATTAATAATAGCTTTTATCTTCTCGAATTGTGGACTATTGTGAAGCTTTCCGCTTATTAAAATATGTGTTACCCGGTGCTGCTTACATAGAATGGGTAATTTATTTCCCCCGGATTTACGTCCCCTGTCTGAGGTAATTACTATCCAGCCGTCTTCTGAAATTTCATTAATCCAGTCAGGATCAAGGGTTCCCTCCTCAAAATATTCCAACAAACTTTTAAAGAATGGTTTGGATGAATGAAATTGAAGTATATCGGAAAGAGCTTTTATAAGTGGCTTTCCGATATTTTCATCCACCAGAACTTTCATGTATACGTATTACGCGGCTGGTGTTAATGAGTCACAATACGAAAAAGCCGTTTTCACATCTTCTACTTCAATTCCATATAACTCGGCTACTTTTTCAAAACTTTCCTCATTTCTAACCGATTCCCATAATACAACCGCCGGCACGTTACAAGTCTCAACAAGTGGCTGTCCAAAACCAATTGATGGGTCCATTTTTATATTTTCATATGGTTTGTATAGTCTTGCCAGCCCTGTTTCTGGATCAAATGAAACTTCTTCGAGATAGAATTCAATAATTTTTTTTGAAGTTACCTGATCAGGATTTTTCCCGGAGACCTGAATTAAGTCATCCATATCTTCAAGCTGAATAAAAAGATCTTTTCCCGATAAATAAGTAGTGTGTTTTCGGGCAAATGGATAAGCTAAACCATAGGTATCTTCAGCTTTTTTAACTGCGTCTCGTATTCTCTGCAACGGAATTTTCTTTTCAACACGGATAGCCCTGATAGCAAGTGTTTGAATAAAGTCAACAAAGGAGATAAATGATCCATCTTCAATTAATTCGCCTTCTGCCAACACTCCCTTTTTTCCGTTATTTACAGAAAACCAAGCTCTCAAAGTTGCCTGTGGTAAACGGGCATACCAAGCTGCTTCCTGTAAGGTGTACAGGCCAGTTTCCTTTTCTATGGCGGTTGAAATCTTTGTCACTTTGCTATATAAATTTGAATGTTATTTGAAATATATAAAAACGAATTAAAATGAAATAATTATACCTTTGTTCATACCATTTCTCTCAGGTTGTTTTATAGTTTCTGAATCAGTTGAGAACTAATTATTTCATAGGCTTGATTCTGATCATACTCAATTTCAGGTCGTAGCAAAGCCATAATATCCACGGTAAACGTATATCGCCCTCTGCTTCGGAGTTGGTCTAAGTAGCGGCGAAGGTATTCGTAGGTATTCCCGTTGTTCATTTTAGTTTTCAACTGCATTACCGGACGCAATTCATCCAGTTATGCAATTAAAAACTAAAAATAGCTGCCTAAAAACAACTTCGGTTTTGTTGATGACAGTCGGTTCGTGCTATGACAGTTTTGAACCGGTAATTTCAGCCAGACTATCCACTATTTCTCGTTCGATGGACTTAATATCAGACTCTATCTCACTGAGATCTCTTGGCGGTTTGTATTCATAGAAATGTCGGTTGATCGGAATTTCATATCCAATTCTGGTTCTGTCCCAGTCCACCCAGGCGTCCGGTACATGTGGAAGAACCTCTTCTTTCATGTAAGCCTCGCAGTAAGGCTTAATCAGCGGTAACAACTCAGATAAATCCGAATCCTTGTCGTAGCCATAGGGAAGGGGTAAAGAAATATCCTCAGGCAGAGGAATATTTTCATAGTCTCTAAGATCAGCATCGGATTCAGGATTCCCCTTACTGTCTCTGCAAATCTCAGCATTCTGGTCTGGTTCACCAATGGCCTTCCAAATAGCTTTCTTGATATTCGCTTTCAGCTTGATGTCCGCTTTCTTCATTGCAGCTTCCACGTCATCCAGGAACGTTTTTCGATCCATGTATAAATTATCGGAATCGAGGGATGATAGAGCATCAATGATAGACTGCTGTAATTGCTCTCCCTCCTCAATTTCTTTTTTCCGGGCGGCCTTATCCTTTCGTTTTTTTGACTTTGCCAGGTTTTTAAAACTGGTTTCTTCCCACAGTTTCTGAAGCCTTTCCGGAGTAACCTGAAAGTTTAAACGTAACGGACGCTCTAAGGTTAATTTGATATATCCGAATTCATGATTATCGAAAATCTTGCTGTGATCATTCTCCTCAAAAGCTCCATAGATCCGGGTTATTTCATCAATTTGATCCTCTGAAATCTCATTCCGTTTATGGCCTAGGCTTTTGGACATTTTCTCGTAATAATCGACCGCATTAATAAGCTGAATTTTACCCTTCCGGTTTTGTTCTTTTCGATTCGTTACAATCCATATGTAGGTATAGATGCCTGTGTTATAAAAAAGTTGATCCGGCATAGCGATAATGGTTTCCAGCCAGTCATTTTCAATAATCCAGCGACGAATGTTACTTGGCCCTGAACCGGCATCCCCTGAAAACAGAGGAGAACCATTAAATACAATTCCAATTCTGGAACCACGACCACCTTTTTCAGGTGGACGGTCCATTTTAGAAATCATGTGCTGCAAGAAGAGTAGAGACCCATCATTAATTGGAGGCAATCCGGCTCCAAAACGACCCTTGAAACCTTTCTTTTCATATTCTTTTTTTACAATATCTTCTTCCGGCTTCCATTCTACACCATAGGGAGGATTGGCAAGCATATAGTGAAACGTCTCATCAGGAAACTGGTCCTCCGTTTTTCCATCTCCAAGAGTATCACCGTATTTAATGTTTTCGGGATTTTCACCCTTAATCAACATATCCGCAGCACAGATGGCCCAAGACTCATCATTATATTCTTGTCCAAATAAGCCGATGTTCAATCCTTCACTATGCTCGTGAATATATTCTTCCGAAATTGACAACATTCCTCCGGTACCACAGGTTGGATCATAAATTTTTACCACAAGACCTTCAGTATTAAAAAAGTCATCATCATAAGCATAGAGACAATGGGTCATAAGTCGGATAACTTCGCGAGGGGTAAAATAGTCTCCCGCTTCTTCATTGGCCTGCTCATTAAATTTTCGGATAAGTTCTTCAAAAATGTAACCCATTTGAAGGTTGCTTACCGCCTCCGGGCTAAGGTCAATTTTGGCAAACTCCTTCATTACCTTAAACAGGCGATTTGATTCATCCAGCTTATCTATTTCTGCCTCAAACTTAAACCGCTCAATAATTTTCTGGGCATTCGGTGAAAAACTCTTGATATAGTTTTTTAAATCCTGTCCAATATTTTCATGAGCAGCCACCATCTTATCAAAGGTAAGTGGACTTATATTATAAAATTGTTGCCCGGCCTCCTTTTCCAAAATTCTGTCTAAAGTCTTTTGTGGATATCCTTCATCTTTTACCTCTTCATATTTTGCAATCACTTTATCCTTGGTGGGTTCGAGTACCGAATCTAATCGCTTTAGAACCGTCATGGGCAGCATCACCTTTCGGTATTGGGGCGGTCGGTAAGGGCCTCGTAAGAGATTGGCAATCGTCCAGATAAAGTTGATGTGATCTGTTTGGTTCTGAAGCATATTTTCAAGAGAATTTTTGATGAAATTTCAAAATATTAAACATCCAGCTTTTCCTTAAGGATTCAATAATCAGACTTAAAATTTTGTATTACCAAAAAAGCCCGGCCTGTGAACAAGCCGGGCTTTGATATGTAGCGTGGGACGGAATTGAACCGTCGACCTCACGATTATGAGTCGTGCGCTCTAACCATCTGAGCTACCACGCCGCGAGAGCATCAAATATAAGGCTTTATCTGCTTAAGGGTAAACATTTTTTCTCCCAGCGGTCCCGAATCTCACTGCTACATTTCTTACCTTTGCCCTCGCAATCAGAAAGATTCAATGAATACATAATGGCGCAGAAAATTACCAAACGAAAAAAAGACTATTCACAATGGTACCTGGATGTGGTACGGGAAGCAAAACTGGCCGAACATTCTCCGGTCAGAGGCTGCATGGTGATCCGCCCGACAGGCATGGCGTTGTGGGAAAATATGCAGCGGGGGCTGGACCAGATGTTCAAAGATACCGGCCACGAAAACGCCTACTTCCCCTTATTTATTCCCAAGTCTTTCTTATCGAAGGAAGCCCAGCACGTGGAAGGCTTTGCCAAGGAGTGTGCCGTCATTACCCACAGTCGCCTAAAAGCAGTCGATGGCGGAGTGGAAGTGGACCCGGAATCACGCCTTGAAGAAGAACTGATCGTCCGGCCTACATCGGAAACTATTATCTGGGACACTTACAGAAACTGGATCCAGTCGTACCGCGACCTTCCCATTCTGGTAAACCAGTGGGCGAATGTGGTTCGCTGGGAAATGCGAACCCGCCTGTTTCTGCGCACGATGGAATTTCTGTGGCAGGAAGGCCATACCGCTCATGCCACCAAAGAGGAGGCGATCGAAGAAACCCTGCAAATGCTCGAAGTGTACCGCACCTTTGCGGAAGAATATATGGCCATGCCGGTTATTACAGGGGTAAAAACCGAAAGCGAGCGCTTTGCCGGTGCCGAGGAAACCTACTGCATCGAAGCGCTTATGCAGGATGGCAAGGCCCTCCAGGCCGGCACTTCCCATTTTCTGGGGCAGAATTTTGCCAAAGCCTTTGATGTTAAATTTCAGGACAGTGACGGAGATCACAAACTGGTCTGGGCAACGAGCTGGGGCGTATCCACCCGGCTGATCGGCGGGCTGATCATGACCCACTCGGACGACAACGGGCTGGTGCTTCCTCCGAAACTGGCACCCGTTCAGGTGGTAATCGTACCCATCTACCGAAGCGACGAAGAGCGGGCGAGCGTTCTGGAATACGGTAACGGAGTGTACAACGAACTTAGGGACATGGGAATCCGGGTAAAGCTGGATGATCGTGACAACTACAAACCCGGCTTCAAGTTCGCCGAACACGAGGCTCAGGGTGTACCTCTGCGTATTGCGGTGGGACCCCGAGACGTGGAAAAGGGCAATGTAGAGCTTGCCCGAAGAGACACGCTCAGCAAAACGTTTGAAACGCGGGACGGTATCGGAACTCTCGTGAAAGGACTGCTGGACACTATTCAAACAGATCTTTTTAACGCAGCAAAGAAACGACGTGACGATATGACTTCCACCGTGGACAGCTATGATGAGTTCAAGAACGTACTGGAAGAAAAAGGAGGATTCATCTACGCTCACTGGGATGGCACTCCCGAAACCGAAGAAAAGATCAAAGAAGAGACGAAGGCCACGATCCGGTGCATACCACTGGAAGAAGGGGAAGCCGGTAAATGTATGGTAACGGGAAAGCCTTCCAAACAAAAAGTGCTCTTCGCTAAATCCTATTAAGCCATGCTTAACGTTCCTTATCCATATTACCTTTGCTCTGCCGAACAGTGCAGGCGTATGGATGAGCGGACAATCCGGGAGTTTGGTATTGACGGATTTACCCTGATGGAGGTCGCGGGAACCCGGGCCGCTGACTTTATTCTTTCCCGTACAGAACCCGGCGCCGGGCTTTTTCTGTGCGGTAAAGGTAATAACGCCGGTGACGCCCTGGTGGCAGCCCGTATCCTGTCCGAAAAGGAGTATTCCGTCAGTATTTGTTTTGTGGCAGGCGATGATGACCTCAGCACGGACACCCGAAAAAACCTGGACCTGCTCCGGAAACTGGATGGCCACATCCTCTTCATTGATAAAGATGAACTGAAGGACCTCACGGAATATGACTTCATTGTGGATGGCTTGCTGGGGACCGGCCTGAGTTCGGAAGTCCGGGAACCCATGGCATCCGTCATTCAGAGCGTGAATGATTCCGGAACAACCGTTTTTTCGATGGACCTGCCTTCCGGACTGCATGCCGATACCGGAAGAATCATGGGGGTTGCCGTTCATGCCGATTTCACGCTGAGTTTCGGAGCGCTCAAAGCAGGATTTTATCTCAATGAGGGGTTTGAATACAGCGGGGAAATCGTTCTCTGTGAACTCCCATTTCCGAATCAGTTTAAAGAAGCGGCCGCATACCTGATTGATGAAGCATGGGCAGAGAAACTCACGCATAACAAACCTCAGCGCCGACACAAATATGACGGCGGGGTTGTCTATCTGATTGCCGGTTCAGCCGGGCTTACCGGCGCCGCCATCCTTGCCGCCAAAAGTGCGTGGTCGGCCGGTGTGGGGGCAGTTATACTTATCACCCCACGGGGGCTGATGGAAGTATATGAGAAGAACCTTCCCCAAATCATCAAGAAACCGGTGGGGACAAAAGATGACGAAGCATTTTCAGCCGCCCATGCTAACGATGTACTCAGCATCCTTCAGGAAAAACCCGGTAAAGTATTGATCGGGCCCGGACTTGGACGGGATCAGGATACCCAGGATTTTGTTTCAGAGGTGTTATCCAATGCAGAGTATGATTTTGTAATTGATGCGGACGCGTTATTTGCGCTGGCCGGACTCGGGGACTGGAATAAACCTCCGCAATCAAGATGGATACTGACTCCTCACCCCGGTGAACTCAGTACACTGCTGAACAGCGACATGAACGATGCCTTTGATCGAATGATAAAGTGCTGTCAAAAAGCCAAGCAGGAAGATGTCACTATTTTATCCAAAGGCTTTCCCTCTATCGTCGGAACATCTGAAGGAAAAGCATATTTAACAGGCTACGACACCCGGGTGTTTTCCCGCGCGGGTTTCGGAGATGTGCTGGCAGGAAAAACTGTCGCTTTTTTTATTCAGGAGAATCATCCAACTTTAGCCTGCATACGGGCTTTGCTGGACGGTAAACGAAAGGCCGGTCACACAAAAAACTCCGGAGTTCCCGAGCCGCTCGACATCATTTAAATTCTACAGACATCCATACCATCTTTCTCAAATACAAACGTCTTCCGTACGTCCTCTTCATTCTGGTGACCCTGGCAATTCTGGGAGGCACGCTTATGCCCTCCGTAAACCTCGGAGCCTCGGTGTTTGAATACGATAAAGTCATCCATTTTCTGATGTTTGGTATCTGGACCTTTTTGTTTGGGATGGTGCGGTATGTCAGAAAGGGATATCCACCCGACCTGTTTACCGTTTTCATCCTGGGCTCAGCCTACGGCCTTCTCATTGAGCTCCTTCAATATACAGTACCTACTCATCGTAGCCCGGAGCTGCTTGACTTTCTGGCGGACATGCTGGGATCGGGTTTCGCCATCCTCCTTTTGTATCTCATTTTCAGAAATACAAACAGGGATAAGTAAGAGATTGCATGATGATGTGATTTCCTAATAAAGGCGTAACGGGTTTATTCATAAGGAACCATAACTAACCGTGCTCCTGATGAAGAAACCCAATCAAGTCCTCCGAAAGAACTATGTCCTTATTCTTGAAACCGGGCTGATCCTTTCTCTGCTGTTCCTGATCGCAGCAATGAAGGCAGATTTCCGGAGTGGGGCTGACGATGCCACGTCGTTCATTCCCGATGAACAGCCGATCCTTGTGGATCTTCCCCAGCCCACCAGAGATAAAATTCCTCCGAAGCCTCAGAAACCCATGCTGTTTGTGGAAAAACCCAACGATGCCCCTATAGAGGATGACCCGATCGAGTTTCTTGATTTCGATGACTTTGAGCCTGCCCTGAACCTGCCACCGGATTCTGATCCGGTTCAGGAAGAGATACCCACTCAGGTAGAGATCATGCCTGAACTCAAAGGGGGATTGAAAAAGCTGTATTCAGAAATAGAATACCCCAAAGAAGCCATAAGGGCCGGTGTTGAAGGCCTGGTCGTTGTTCAGTTTGTAGTGGATGAACAAGGTTCGGTGACCAACCCCAGAATAGTCCGTGGAATCGGCGCAGGCTGTGACGAGGAAGTGCTGAGGATCATACGAAAAATGGAATTCACGCCGGGCGTACAGAACGGGCGCCTGGTAAAGGTACGAATGAGCCAGCCTGTGCATTTCAGGCTGAATAACTGATACTGAACGCTATCTACAGAATATCCATTAAATAAGTACGTTCAGATACAAAAAAGTGCAAAAATCGACTTGCAGCCCAAGTAAATTATGATTTACTTTTAATCCTGAATTTTTAGCATTAACACTAGCGCTATGATTAACCGAAGAAAAGACCCAAAAGCCGACCTGAAGAAGTCGTACAATGTGTACCTTCAGGGTGGTTTGATTGCGGCTCTGCTGATTATGATCTTCGCTGTAAAAGTTAACCTTTACAGCCCTCCGCCAGAGCCACCACCCGTTGCTGAACAAGAAGAAATTATTGTAGAAGAGGTAATTCAAACCAAACAGATTGAAACTCCACCACCTCCACCTCGTCCGCCGGTACCTGTAGAGGTTCCCAACGACGAGATCATCGAAGATGAGATCCTCGATATTGATGCAGATTTGGATCTGGATGGTCCTATCGACCTCCCGCCACCTCCACCTCCTGCTGAAGAAGAAGAGGAAGATTTCTTTGTGGTGGTAGAGCAGATGCCCGAACTCATCGGTGGACTTGCAGGACTGCAAAAGAAAGTACGCTATCCTGAAATGGCAACCCGCGCCGGTATCGAAGGCCGTGTTACCATACAGTTCATTGTGAATGAGAAGGGAGAAGTTGAAAATCCGCGTGTTATCCGTGGTATTGGCGGTGGCTGTGACGAAGAAGCTCTTCGCGCCGTCCGTCAGGCTAAATTCAAACCGGGTATGCAGCGCGGACGTCCTGTTCGTGTACAGTACAGCTTACCGGTTGTATTTAAGCTGAGCAACTAAACCGAATCTGCTTACAGAAACTAAAAAGGCGTGAATGACTTCATTCACGCCTTTTTTTATAACTGTCAGGAATTATGATCATTTCAACTTCTCAGACAGATCTGACAACACGCTTCGCAGATTCCCGAAACCTACCTGTTGTCTTGCCCGCTCCAGTGGTACCCACTCAATCTTTTCGATGCCTTCCTCTGTCTGAGGACTAAGCTGCTGCACGGCCGGAAAGCACATCCAGTACCAGGACGTGGTCTTCCCCACCAGATTCCCTTTTTCTTCATACTCATGGTAGCTATCTGAGAGTGGAGCAACGATCATGGGCAGCTCCGCATCCACTTCTTCGGCAACTTCCCTGACCGCGCACATGGCTATGGTTTCACCCTCCTCCAGTTTTCCCTTCGGAAGATCCCAGTAACCATTTCTGAAGATCAGCAGTACCTCCGGCTCAGCATCGGTTTCACGCAGCCGGAACACCACGCCCCCACCGGCCTTAATCTGCTTTTTCTTCACCGTTGCTCTCGGCAGGTTGCTCTTCTTTCTTCTTTTCCTCTGCGTAATTAAGCCTCAGTGTGGTCAGCGTCTGATCCAGATATCCCTTTAGTTCTTTAGGGAGGTTACCTTCGGTGTACTTCTCCAGCATGTTCAGCGTATCGATCGCGTATTTGGCGGAAGAAAGGTCCCGCTCGATACGGTCTGTGGCCGGATTCTTGATCTTACCCATTCCCATCATCGCGATCTGCTGATGTTGCTGAATGAGCATCATAAAAAGTAACTGATCCTGTTTTTCGGGATTTAAATTCTCAGTATTCATAGGTTGAATTTTCTGGTTTTTAGCCATTGGAATTTAAGGTCTTTTAAAATAACTAATCTTCATTATATGTACCTTTAAACCCCTTAAAAAATGAACGATTTATCCAATGGCCATAGTCAGACCTTTCAAAGCATGGAGACCTGAACCCGATAAAGCGGATCAGATCGTATCTGTTCCTTACGATGTAATTGACACGGAGGAGGCAAAAGAACAAGCTGAAGGATACCCGCTGAGTTTTCTTCGTGTGGTACGCCCTGAAATTGACCTTCCCGAATCGATCAGCCTCTACGATGACCGGGTATATGAACAGGGAAAAAAGAATCTCTCAAAGCTTTTAAATTCCGGACATTTCCTGCAGGAGGAACAACCCGGACTTTACATCTACCAGCTGGAATGGAAAGGCGAGACCCAGACCGGCGTGTTCGGTTGCGTATCGGTTCAAGAATATGACGAAGGGTGCATCCTTAAACATGAACGTACCCGACCCGATAAAGAAGACGACCGAACCCGGCATATTCTTACGCAGCGTGCACACGCCGAGCCGGTCATGCTTACCTTTAAGCCGGATGACCGAATCTGGAAGCTCATCTCCGAGAATACGGAAGCCGCTCCTCTGTACGACATGCAAGCAGGGGATGGAGTTACGCACCGCATCTGGAAAGTTGGAGATGAACGGGAATTATCAGAAGCGTTCCGGGAGGTCCCCGAACTGTACATAGCCGACGGTCACCACCGGTGCGCAAGCGCCTCCAGAGCAGCGCATGAGATCGGTGGAGAAAAAAACGGGGAACACTATTTCTTCCCGGCCGTTCTCTTTCCCATGGACCAGATGCGTATTCTGGCCTACAACCGGATCGTCTATTCGGTTCCTGATAATTTCCTGGAGACGCTGAAAGGGAATTTTGAACTCCCGGAAACCTCAAACCCGGTGCCTTCTTCCAAAGGAGAAATCTGCCTCTATGCGGGTAAACACTGGTACAAACTTACTCTCCCTCAAACCGAAAAAAGCGGGGTTGCCGCTACCCTGGATATCGCGCGGCTTCAGGAACACATCCTGGAGCCCATACTGGGAATTACCAATCAAAGAACCGACAAAAACATTAACTTCGTAGGTGGAATTCGCGGAACTGAGGCATTGAAAAATCTTGTGGATCGCGGCGTAGCTGAACTGGCTGTAAGCCTCTACCCTACCAGCATTGAAGAACTGGTCGCTGTTTCTGATGCGGGACAGCTTATGCCTCCGAAGTCCACCTGGTTTGAACCGAAGCTCAGATCCGGCTTCCTCATTCACACATTTTAATTTCTAAATCACTCACTCCTCTTATGAACAGAGTTCACAATTTCAGCGCGGGCCCTGCGGCTCTGCCTACCGAAGTTCTGGAAAAAGCTCAATCTGAATTACTGAATTACCGTGGCGCGGGGGCTTCTATCATGGAGATGAGCCACAGGGGCAAGGATTATACCGAAGTAGATGCACAGGCCCGTGAGCGACTGAAGAAATTACTGAGGCTGGGCGATGACTTTGAAATCATGTTCCTGCAGGGAGGGGCCAGCACACAGTTCATGCAGGTTCCCCTGAATTTCCTGAGTGAGGGGCAGACCGCCGACTATATCAATACCGGAACGTGGTCAACAAAAGCGATCAAAGAAGCGAGGCTTTTCGGAACGGTTAATGAAGCTTTCTCAAGCGCGGTCTCCAACTTCAGCCGGGTACCCACCAACGAGGAACTCAGGCTTAGTCCGGATGCGCGTTATGTTCACTACACATCGAACAACACCATCTTTGGAACTCAGTTTCCATCTGAGCCTGAAACCAACGGCGTACCCCTTGTATGTGATGCATCATCCGATTTTCTCTCACGGCCGATCGATACCGACAAATACGGAATCATCTATGCCGGCGCTCAAAAAAACCTGGGCCCATCCGGAGTAACCGTAGTCATTATCCGAAAAGATTTTTTAGCCCGTGCGGAGAAGGAAGACCTGCCCACCATCCTGAATTATAACACCCATGCGAACGGAGCCATGTTCAATACACCTCCTACCTTTGCAGTGTACATGGTAAACCTGGTGCTGGAATGGGTTACCGATCAGGGAGGTGTGGAGCAGTTTGAAAAGATCAACAATGAGAAAGCGAAGCTCCTTTACAGCGAGATCGATGCGGACGACTTCTATACGGGAACGGCTGAGGCAGCCTCACGCTCCAACATGAATGTCACGTTCCGGCTGCCATCAGAAGAACTGGAAGCTGCCTTTATCAACCAGGCTGCCAGGCACGGCCTGGTTGCTCTGAAAGGGCACCGAAGCGTGGGCGGGGTCAGGGCCAGTATTTATAACGCTTGTTCCCTGGAAAGTGTGCAGGCACTGGTGAACTTCATGGGGGAATTCAGGGCCAAAAACGGATAACCCGCCTGTTCAGTGCTTGATTTAAAGGATGCCGAACACTGTCAATACGTGATCCAGCGTGTTGGGCACGAAGATCAGCATGTACACAATCCCCCACACGGCTCCGGCAATATGGGCTTCATGATTGACCTTCCCTTCCTGCTTGCTGGCATAGATGCTGTAAGCCACAAAAAGCGCCCCGAATACGATTGCGGGAATTCCGACGGGTATCAGCATGATGTAGATCTTTTCAAACGGAAAGATCACGATAAAGGCGAAGAGCACACTCTCCACCGCTCCCGACGCGCCCAGGGTCGCGTAACCGGGATTATCTTTGTACTTGATCAGGGATGGCAAGGCAGAGAACAGGAGTCCGCTGAAATAGAGGATAAGAAACTGGCCGGGTCCGATCACTCTTTCAATCACCGGACCGAAAAAGAACAGCGTGAACATATTCAGAAAGAGATGTCCCAAACCCGCATGCACAAAACCGGAAGTGATCAGTTCGTACCAGGTTTTTTCCCGGACAGCCCGGTAAGGCATCAGCATCAGGTGTTCGAGCAGCTTAGGGAATGCATAGAGTGTGGCCAGTGATACCACCGCGTTAATGATGATCAGTGCGAACGTCGCCGTCATTCTGTCTGATGAATTTTTATTTCTTACAAGGTAGCTATTTAATCAATCACAGAAAGATGCTAATTTTTACCGCAAAGCCGAAGTAGCTCAGGGGTAGAGCAACGCTCTCGTAAAGCGTAGGTCGTGGGTTCAAATCCCATCTTCGGCTCAATTGGTATAAGGCTAAATTGAATCTGGTTTTCTATATTCTTTCATCACTACAGACGCCAAAAGCTATTATGCATACCCCATTCCGCTTTCTCTCCATCCTGCTGCTTGTATTCCTCGGCTATTCCTGTGGTACTATTATCAGGGGAGGCGGCGAATCCCGAAAATCCTTAAAAAAAGGAAGCCTGATCGAAGAAGGGGTTGCCAGCTGGTATGGCCCCAACTTCCATGGAAAACTTACGGCTAACGGTGAGGTTTATGATATGGACGGACTGACGGCCGCCCACCGTACTCTTCCCTTCAACACCGAAGTGATCGTCGAAAACCAGGACAATGGAAAAAGGATCCGGGTCAGGATCAACGACCGCGGGCCTTTCGCAAAAGACCGGATCATCGACCTTTCCCGGGAAGCCGCCCGCAGGATCGAGATGATAGGCCCGGGCACTGCCAATGTAAAACTGTACCTGGTTAAAGGTGATCTGGCCAATTCAAGGGTCACGGACCTGAAAGTGGCCAATTACACCGTTCAGCTGGGTTCTTATCTGGACCGCCCTCCGGCGGAAAAAAGAGCCGCCGAGATTGACGGAAGTCGCGTGGAAGAAATCCAAGTCAACGGACAAACCCTGTACCGCGTGTATTTCGGATTGTATCAGGATCCGGATGAGGCTCAGAAGGCCCTGCTGAAGCTGGAAGCCAGGGGTTTTGAGGGGTTTGTAAAGCAGATCGAAAACGATTAGGGTTCTTCGGGACTGATACACCGCTGAAATGGGTTTAGCGCTACTAACTCACAACTCATTCAGCGTATGAAGAAAAAGATCATCGTTATCGGAAGCGGATTCGGAGGCCTAGGAGCGGCATCGCGCTTACTTTCCTCTGGGCATGACGTCACCATTCTCGAGAAAAGAGATAAACCAGGCGGGCGAGCCTATGTTTATGAAAAGAACGGATTCCGCTTCGACGGCGGGCCTACTGTAATTACCGCCCCTTTTATGTTCGACGACATCTGGACCGAAGCCGGTAAAAAGCGGGAGGACTATGTTGAGTTTGTTCCCTGCGATCCCTTTTACCGCATCTTCGATCATACGGGAAAGAAATTTGACTACAACAACGACCATGAATTCACACTAAAGGAAATTGAAAAGTGGAACCCGGATGATAAAGAAGGTTATGAGCGCTTTCTGGCGACCACTAAAGCCATTTTTAATAAGGGGTTCGTGGAATTGGCCGATCAGCCGTTTCTGAATTTCACCGACATGCTGAAAGTAGCTCCCGACCTGATCAAGCTTCAGTCTTATAAGACCGTGTACCGCTATGTATCAAAATTCATCAAGGATGATTTCCTGCGCCGGTGTTTCTCTTTTCATCCCCTGCTGGTAGGCGGCAATCCCTTTGACACCACCTCCATTTACGCGATGATCCATTACCTGGAACGTGAATGGGGCGTCCACTACGCGATGGGAGGCACCGGTGCTATCGTAAGCGCTTTTGAAAAGCTGATCACAGAACAGGGAGGAAACATCCATCTCAATGCTGAGGTGGAGGAAATTCTCGTCAAGAACGGAAAGGCACACGGAGTAAGGCTGAAAAACGGTGAAAAGCTGGATGCCGACATTATCGTTTCCAACGCGGATGTGGCCTTTACCTACAGAAATCTTATCAACCCTTCCCACCGGAAAAAATACACGGACCGAAAGATCGAGCGTACCAAATACAGCATGTCCCTCTTCGTAATCTACTTCGGTACAAAGAAGCGGTATCTGGATTCCGGACTGGCCCATCACAACATCATACTGGGCAAAAGATATAAAGGCCTCCTGGACGACATCTTTCATAAAAAGCATGTGGCGGACGATTTCTCTCTCTATCTCCATATGCCCACCATTACAGACCCGGGTATTGCCCCGGACGGGCATGAAGGGTTTTACGTGTTATCCCCGGTTCCCCATCTGGATTCGGGTACTGACTGGGCTAACTTCGCTCCCCGCTACCGCGATGCCATCATGAACTTTCTGGAAGACAACTATCTGCCCGGACTTCAGGAAAACCTGGTGGCGGAGCATTACATCGATCCGCTCCATTTTCAAAATGAGCTGAACAGCTACAAGGGCTCCGCCTTTTCCGTGGAACCCATCCTGACCCAGTCGGCCTGGTTCAGGCCCCATAATAAGTCAGAAGATGTGGACGGACTCTATTTCGTGGGCGCCGGCACCCATCCCGGAGCCGGGTTACCCGGCGTGTTGTCATCCTCCATTATCGCCCAGAAGCTGATTGGCCCGGCCTGAGCCCGCATCTTGTAGTTTGCATGAAAAGCTTGTTAATTCGGGAAAACGAATTAACAGCTCTTCGCTATGAGATATACAGTATCATGTTTCCTGATCCTGACCCTGGCCTGTGCATCCGGGTATGACTCTTCTGAAAACCCTCCATCGTGGGCTTTTCCTCACTTCGAAAAGGCAGACTCCCTGAACCCCATACTTGTTCCCGATCCGGATCAGCAGTTTACCGATCCCATAACGGGGAGTACCGCCAACTGGGAAGAGCGGAATGTGCTGAATCCAACCGCCCTGGTTAAAGACGGCCAGGTTTATCTGCTCTACCGGGCTCAGGATCAGAGTGGTACATCACGGATCGGGATGGCGGTAAGTGACGACGGCCTCCATTTCACAAAGCTGCCTGAACCGGTATTCTACCCGGACAACGACCGGATGAAAGGCTACGAATGGAATTACCAGAAGAAGGATGGGCACACGATCGACCCGGAGGCCTGTGTATCCTGCTATTTTGACGGAGTGGAAGACCCGCGCATCGTGGAGGCTCCGGATGGCCGCTATGTTATGACGTACACATCCTACGAGGGGCGCACGGCTCGTCTGAGTATCGCTTCATCCACAGATCTCAAGACCTGGACCAAACACGGTCTGGTTTTGGGCGAGGGAAAATATAAAGACACCTGGTCAAAGGCCGGAGCCATAGTCGGGGAACGCAAAGGGAACCGGATTGTGGCTAAGAAGATCAACGGGAAATACTGGATGTATTTCGGAGACACGAATCTTTTTATGGCCACTTCGGAAGATCTTGTTAACTGGGAAGTGGCGGAAGATGCAGAGTCGGGCCGGATGATCTCAGTAATGCATCCCCGCAAAGGATATTTTGACAGCCGTCTGGTTGAGCCGGGCCCTTATGCCCTGCTTAAAGAGGAAGGGATCGTACTGATCTACAATGCGAGTAATGCCTCAAACTATAACGACCCGGAGCTCCCTGAGTTTACATATGCAGCAGGTCAGGCCCTGTTCGATGCCTCCGCTCCATACCGTATCATTGACCGAACCGATGAGTACTTCATTTACCCCGATAAGGGCTATGAACGGGTGGGAGAAGTGAATGAGGTGGTATTTGTGGAAGGGCTGGTCTTCTTTGAAAAAAAATGGTTCTTGTATTACGGAACGGCGGATTCAAAGATCGCTGTAGCAGTGTATGATCCTCGTAAGTAACCCTCTGCCCGGTTGCCTTATCCTTCTGCTCAGCTTTTGCATTAGTCCCCGGCTAAATGCCCAGCAACCGGTGTACTCAGTGGTTGGAGGACTGGAACTTGATTCCCGGTATGCTTTTTCCCTGACCACCGGGTTAAGCCTGATCCGGGAAAACTGCGCGACCGGGCCCTTATGTTTCCGAAATCAATATGCTCAGTTCCTCGGTAAATATAACTTCACCAAGTCAACGGCCGGCTTTCAGGCTGCGGCAGGATACTCAGATATCTTTGGGGCACGGATAGGTGTCGAGGCGGAGTATAGTCCTGATCAGAAAAAAGCTGAGATAATGGTCTTTATTGCCGGAGGGCTGGATCTCGGGGGAAGCGCTTCGCTGGTTGCCGGGCCTAAGATCAATCTCACCCGAAACCTTTCCGAAGAAATCATCTCGGGACAGATCATCGTGCAGCTCCCTTTTTTTGTGAAGCACAGGGATGGGTAGTCCGGTCGGTAGTTAGCTTTTCAGGCTTTCCTGAAGTTTATTCCAGTCATCCAGAAAGCGGGCCAGACCGTTATCGGTGAGCGGATGCTTGAGTAGCCCCATGATCACGTTCAACGGCATGGTGGCCACGTCGGCACCGGCCTTGGCGCATTCCACGACATGCATGGGATGACGGATGCTGGCTGCCAGCACCTCCGTTTCGAATCCATAGTTGAGGTAGATCTCCACTATATCCCGGATCAGCTGCATGCCGTCGGATGAAATATCATCCAGCCGGCCAATAAAAGGAGAGATGTAAGTGGCACCGGCTTTGGCGGCGATAAGCGCCTGTGTGGGAGAAAAACAAAGCGTGCAGTTTGTTTTAATTCCTTCATCCGAAAACGTCTTGATAGCTTTGATCCCGTCCTTGATCAATGGGATCTTGACCACCACATTGTCGGCAATAGCGGCGATCTTTCTTCCTTCTTCCACCATCTCATGGTATGTAGTGGATACCACTTCGGCAGATACGTCTCCCTCCACAATGTCGCATATCTTCTTTATATGGCCTTCAAAATCCCGGACCCCGATCTTGGCGCACAAACTCGGGTTGGTCGTCACACCATCCAGCACCCCCAGATCATTGGCTTCCTGTATTTCTTCGAGATTGGCGGTATCAATAAAAAATTTCATTCGGAGCGAGAGTTTGGTGAACGATTATCGCCTGAAAATACACATTCGAACTGTTCGTGTCATATGTAAAACAGTATTTACGTTGCTTTTTTTTACACACCTCAGCTCACTTACTATGAACTAAATCACGAACTTTGTTGTCTTGCTAACCAAACTGAAAATATACATTACGGACGTGAATAAACGCTTTTTAACTCTATTATTTATTGTTTCAACACTCATGCTCGGCTGTGGCGGCGACGGAAGCCAAAACTCCGGCCAGCAATCAAGCCGGTTTGGTGGTTTCGGGGGCTTCGGTGGAGCCCGTACAACCAGTGTTGAAACACAAACTGTGACGCTGGGGCCTATCGCTGAGCAGGTAAAATCTTACGGGAATGTGAAAGCCCAGAATGTGGTGCAGGTCATCCCGCAGGTCAGCAATCGAATTACCCGCATATATGTGGATCTGGGAGATACGGTTCGTGCAGGCCAGGTGCTGGCTAAAATCAACGATGCCACCTTCAGGGATCAGCTAAGCCAGGCAACTGCGCAGGTCAATCAGGCACGGATTGCCCTCCAGAGAGACAGCACCCAGTATGAGCGCATTAAATCACTGTATGACCGGGGATTAAGCAGTGAGTCTGAACTTCAGACAGCTGAAGCCACCTATCAAAGCTCGCGGGCCCAGTATCGTTCTGCTTTGGCCTCACAAACCCAGGCCCGGGAAAACTTCGATTTTACGGAGGTGAAGTCGCCAGTGAATGGAGTGATCGTTTCCCGCAACCTTGAGGAAGGCGATCTGGCCACCCAGGGCCAGGCCTTATTCGAAGTGGCCAACACCACCGGTTACGAATCCCGGATCTTTCTTCCGGTGCAGGACTGGCGGGCGGTGAAAGTCGGGCAGGAAGTAAACCTGCGTGTTTCCAATGAAGAGAGTGCAACCGCAACGGGTATTGTCGCCCGGAAAAGCCCACAACTGGACCCTACCACCGGCCTGGGTGAAGTCGTCATCACACTCACCCGAACCGGGCCTTCCATCTACCCGGGAGTACTGGTGGAGAACATCATTAACATAGAGACCAAAGAACGTGCGGTAACCGTGCCTCGCAGCGCTTTGGTGGAAAAAGTGGAGACGGTGGTCAATCCCGAATCTAATACCATCGAACTGGAGCGGAGCTATTCCGTATTTGTTTCAGTGGGAGATTCTATCGCTGAGCGCCGTGAACTGGAACTGGGTATTGAGCAGGGAGACCGGATTGAAGTGCTCAGTGGACTGAGGCCCGGTGAGGATATCATCGTGACGGGGCAACAGGGGCTTGAAGATGGCTCCCGCATCGCCGTAGCTACCGGCCAGCAGTTCCAGGCACCTCAACAGCGAACCATAGAATCCGGAAACCGCACTCAGGGCGGGCGACCCGGAGGAGCGCGTGGCAATATGCCTGAGTTAACGGACGAACAACGACAGCAGCTGCGGAACATGTCGCCGGATGAACGACGGGCCTTCCTTCAGCAGTTGCGTCAGCAGCGCGCCGATTCAACCTCAAGCAACTAAGCATTCAGATTCATGGGATCGATCTCCAAACTTGCGGTTGACCGTCCGATAACCTTTCTGATGACCACCCTGATCCTGATTGGTTTCGGGATTTTCGGGCTTCAGAACCTGCGGCTTAACCTGTATCCTGACGTATCCTTCCCCACCATAACTGTGTACACCAGTTATGAGGGAGTTGCTCCGGAAGACATTGAAACACTGGTGACGCGGCCTATCGAGGAATCGGTTGGCAGCATCAGCGGAATCCGAAAGATCCGCTCCCTTTCCAGCCAGGGTGCTTCCGTGGTCAAGCTCAATTTTAACTGGGGAACCGATCTCTACGAGGCCGAAAATGACGTTCGCAAGCAGCTGGGCTTTGTGGAGCGCACCATACCGGATGATGCCGAATCCCCACTGGTATTCTCCTATGATCCCAATCAGGAACCGATCGTTGTACTCACCGTCACTTCCAACGCCCGAAGCCCCCGCGACCTGCGCACTTATGCAAAACAAACCCTGGAGCAGCGCATTGAGCGCGTCAACGGTATCGCCTCGGCAGAGACCTCCGGCGGACTTGAGCGGCAGATCAACGTGAAGATCGACAATGAGAAAATGAGGTTATACAACCTCAGTATCTCGGAGATCGCCAACAAGCTTCGTCAGGAAAATATACAGGTCCCCGCCGGACAGCTTACCGAAGGAAACACCATTTACTCCCTGCGGACCATCGGTGAATTTAAGAATGTGGAGCAGATTCGTAATACCATCGTCACCGTGAGAAATGGTCAGCCCCTCCTGCTCCGTGATGTGGCCACCGTGGAAGACGGCATCGCGCAGCCCATCGGCAATGTACGTGTGGATGGCGAAGACGGGGTTATTGTAAACGTATATCGCCAGAGTGACGCCAACGTAGTATCGGCTGCCAATGCCGTCATCGAAAGCCTGGATGATATCCGTGAAGTTCTGCCCGATGATGTGGAGATCAATGTTCTTACAAATAAGGCCGACTTCATAGAGCAGTCCATCAATAACCTGTTGCTCACGGGCATACAGGCCGTTCTGCTGGTGGTACTGATCCTGCTTGCCTTCCTGCGCAGCGGACGATCGGCACTGATCATCGCGATCTCTATACCCGTTTCCATCATCACCACTTTTACCGTGATGGATATCGCGGACCTGAGCCTGAACATCATCTCCCTTTCGGGGCTTACCCTTGCCGTAGGTATGGTGGTGGATGATGCGGTAGTGGTGCTGGAAAACATCTTCCGGTTCCGCGAAGAAGGCGCGGACCGTAAAACCGCTTCGGTACATGGCGCCAAAGAAGTGGCTGTGCCCGTAGTGATCTCGACGCTTACCACGCTCGTTGTATTTCTTCCGATCCTGTTCGTCCCCGGTATTGCAGGCTTCCTCTTCCGTGACCTCGCGCTCACTATTTCTTTCTCTCTGTCCATTTCATCCCTGGTTGCCCTTACACTGATACCGATGATGACGTCTCAGTTCTACAAAGACTCGGTTCAGTCATTTAACGCGAACAACCGGATTGCCAACTTCTTCAGTGAGCTGCTTAACAACCTTGAATCGGCCTATACCCGTCAGCTCGACAAAGTGGTTGCCAAAAGCGGCCGGGTGGTGCTGGGAGCCATCGTGCTTTTTGCCGCCTCCCTGCCGCTGTTCTATCTGCTGGGAGGGGAGTTTTTTCCCAGAGTGGATGAAAATGCCTTTACCCTCGAAGTACAGCGAGAACCCGGCGTAAACCTTTTTGAACTGGAGCGTTCGATCAGCCAGGTTGAATCGATCATCAAGCGGGAAGTACCTGAGGCAAGGCTCATCGTCTCCGATTACGGCGATAAAGAGGGAATTGAAGGAGCGGATAATCCGGGTGGGTACCAGGGGATCGTGCGTGTTGAGCTGGTGCCACAGGATGAGCGAAGCCGGAGTCAGGCCGAAATAACCGCTTCGTTACTGAAATCGCTGGAAATTGTACCGGGTGTTGAGATCAAAGAGCTCATCATTGACCCTTTAAGCCCCGATGGAGACAACGGCCTTATCGTACAGATCTTTGGATACAGCCCCGAAGTAAAGAAAGAACTGGCTGAAGGGGTAAAAGAGAAACTCCTGGAGATCGAAGGCATTACCTCCGTCTTCAGTACTTCGGATCAGGGCCGGCCGGAACTGCGGCTGATCATGGACCGGGAGCGGATCTCCCGCGTGGGAATGAACACCAACCAGGTGGCCAGTGCCGTGAGCGATGCGGTGAAAGGAAATATCGCGACTACTTTTGTGGATCAGGGCATTGAGTTTGAAGTGGTGGTTGAACTGGACCCTATGGATAAATCGCAGTCTGTGGATCTGGAAAATATTCAGATACAGACTCCCGCGGGGCAGTGGATGCCCCTTAAGAACCTGGCCCAGGTACAGCGCTACAGCGGGCCAACCAACGTGTTGCGAGTGAATCAGGAGCGCGTAGTTGAGGTCACCGCTGATCTCTCCGGTATAGACCTTAAAACGGCCAGCGCCGAAGCCCGGGCAATCCTGGAGCAGGTGGATTGGCCGGACGGCTATCGCTTCGATATCGCGGGAACTGCCGAAGAGCAGGCCGAGTCGTTCAACTTCCTCATGATCGCTTTCGCGATCGCCGGAATCCTGACCTATATGGTAATGGCTTCCCAGTTTGAGAGTATGGTGGAACCCTTCATCATCATTTTCACGATACCACTGGCACTCACCGGGGTACTGGTCATGTTATGGATCACCGGCACATCCATCAGCGTTACTTCGATGGTGGGCCTGATCCTGCTTACCGGAATTGTGGTGAACAACGGTATCGTCATGATCGACTATATTAAGATCCTGCAGGCCCGGGGTATAGAGCGGCACAAGGCCATCGTGACCGGAGCTACCCGCCGGCTCCGCCCTATCCTGATGACGGCCTTCACCACCATTCTTTCCATGGTGCCGCTGGCCCTGGAACTGGGCTCCGGCTCCGAGACCTGGAGTCCGATGGCACGAACAGTAATAGGCGGGTTGACCATGTCTACCCTGTTGATGCTCTTTGTAGTGCCTTGTCTCTATATGATCATCAATTCGTGGGTGGAAAAACTCGGATTTGATTCCGTTCATAAAACCGATCCACTGGAAACTTCTGAAGAGGTACCGGCATGAAACAATTTTCTGTAGCAGGTTCTATTCTCCGCAGGCCTATAACGGTCATTATGATGACGCTCATCGTCATCTTCTTTGGCGCGTTCTCCCTTTCTAATTTGAAGGTGACCATGTATCCGTCCCTGAACATTCCTGTTCTGGCAATTTCAACCGGGTACCAGAACGTGCCCCCCGAGGATATAAACCGGATCATCGTGAACCCGATCGAAGGCGCCGTTTCCGCTATTGAAGGCATCGAAAGCCTGGAGGCCCGCGTAAATACCGGAAGCGCCTTCATCATCCTGAGGCTGCGTGAAGGCACCGACATCCGTAAAACCGAGCTCAAGGTCCGGGAAGCGCTCGATAACATCCGGAACGAGTTACCCACACAAGCCCGGGAACCTGTCATTTTCCAGTTCGACCCGGAGAACAGGCCAATCATGCGGCTCAGTATCAACGCGTCGAACCGCGGGCTGGATGAGCTCAGAAATCTTGGACTTGAGATTGTGGAACCCCGCCTGGAACGCATCGACGGGCTGGCCTCCGCCGAGACCCAGGGCGGGCTGGAACGCCGCATATACGTGGATGTGTCTCCCATGTCCCTGGCGCAGTATAATCTCGTGCCATCAGACATTGAAAGTGCGCTTCGTTCGAATAACTCACAGCAGCCCATCGGCGATATTGTTACCGATCGCATCGCGTACAGCGTTCGTGCGCAATCCACCTACCAGTCTGTGGAAGAGATCGCGAACACCATCGTAAAGATCTCCGGGAACGGAGTTCCTATCCGGATTCGTGATGTCGCCGAAGTAACCGACGGCTTTACCGATATTACCAACCTGGTGAAAGTTAACGGGGCCAACAGCGTGTCGGTGGATATTCAGAAAACCTCCGATGCAAATACGCTGGACGTGGTGAACGCTGTTAAAGCCCTGATCCCCGAACTTAACGAGATCATGCCTCCCGGGGTCAGGATCCAGGTGCTTTCTGATGAAGGGCGCACTATTGAAGACGCGGTAACGAATTTATCGCAGTCCGCCATCGGGGCACTGGTGGTGGTGATCATCGTGATACTTATCTTCATGGGGGGATGGCGCATCTCGTTGGTGGTAGCCTGTTCCATCCCGATTTCGATCGCGGCCAGCTTTGCTGCCATGTACTTCGCCGACCTGACCTTAAACCTGCTCACCATTTCAGCCCTCGCACTTGCTATCGGCCTGCTGGTGGATAACTC
The DNA here is from genome assembly GCA_965267385.1 of Balneola sp. Classification (GTDB taxonomy): domain Bacteria; phylum Bacteroidota; class Rhodothermia; order Balneolales; family Balneolaceae; genus Balneola. The sequence continues at coordinate 191,530 of OZ253957.1, read as the reverse complement.
CATTGTGGTTACCGAGAGCATCGCCCGAAAGCTGGAAGACGGTCTTCCCAAGTTCCAGGCTGCGCTCCAGGGTACTAACGAAGTGATCGGGGCCCTGCTGGGCTCCACACTGACCACCCTCGGTGTCTTCATTCCGATTATCCTGATATCCGGAACTCAGGGAGCGTTCTTCAGAGAGTTTGCCTACACGATCTGCTTCGCGATCGCTTTTTCCTTCATTTCCTCCATCATACTGGTGCCGGTGATCTCCATGCTGACTCTGGACAACAAACAGTTCTCCTCCAAAAAAAACCTGGCGTTCAAAGGCATCAATAAGCTGGAACAAGGTTATGTCGCTGCCCTGAACTGGGTGCTACATCATAAATGGATCCCGACCCTGGCCATGTTCCTGATCATCGGATCCACGATTTACATGGGAATGAACATCGACCGGGAAGGATTTCCCGAATCCGACTCCGGCCAGCTTGATATTGACATAACGCTGCCCCAGGGCAGTAAGCTTGTTAAAACGGTGGGCGTAATGGAGGGCTTTGCCGCCCGGCTGGATAGCATGCCTGAAATTGAAACGATGATCACTTCCATCGGACGGAGCCGCTGGACGGAAGCCACAAACCGGGGTGAGATCAGCCTGCAGCTGGTTCCTGAAGACGAGCGTGAGATATCCACCAACGAGCTGGCGGTGAAACTCCGTCAGGAGCTTACTTCACCGGGCGTGAATGTGCGGGTTTCGGTGGAAGGCGGAGGACTTCGGTTCGGGCGCGGCTGGCGTTCGGGAGGAGGCTCCATCCGGTTAAGCCTGATCGGCTCGAAAATTGACCAGCTCATCGCGATCTCGGATAAGATCGAGGCCAAACTTCTGGAAGACCCCCGCATCATCTCCGTAGATAACGGCCGTACCGATCCTACGCCCGAACTGCACTTCTATGCCGACCGGGAACGGCTCGGGCTGCTGGGAACCAATCTTAACACCGTAGCCAGTGCGTTACGAACCCAAACCCTGGGCAATCAGGCCGGTTTCTATATTGATGGTGGGCGTGAAATTCCCATCGAAGTCCGCACCCGCAAGAATGCGCTCAAAAACCGGGAAGACCTCTTTGATATTGAGGTTCTACAGACGGAGGATCAGCGGGTGCCGGTGGTGGCAGTAGGTGAGTTTGTACCTACACAGGGAGTGGATTCCTTTCAGCGGCGAGACCGGGAGACACTTCTGGATGTGAACATCCAGGTACAGGGCGATGCCAATGAGTACCGGGAAGTGATCACCGAATTTATTAAGAATGAGATCATTCTGCCGGAAGGGTACCGCTTCGAATTCACCGGCGCTACCCGGGAGACGCAGCAGGGTGCCAACGAGTTTTTCATTGCTCTTCTTGCGGCCATTGCGCTGATGTACATGATCATGGCTTCCCTGTTTGAGAACTTCCGGGATCCCTTTGTGATCTGGCTGTGTATCTTCATGGCGGCCTTTGGCGGACTGGCCTTCCTCATGTTGCTGGGCGATCCGTTGTCCACCACCGCCCAGATCGGGATGTTCATGCTGGTGGGAATCATCGTCAACAACGGGATCGTACTGGTGGATTACATCCATCTTTACTCCAAAGGAAACGAGTTTGATACCCGGAGAGACTCCCCCTATATGCGTCATGTGCTGGAGGCCTGCCGGAGAAGAATGCGGCCGATACTCCTTACCGCCATCACGACGATCTGTTCCATGATCCCGCTTTCACTTGAACTGGGAGCAGGCTCGGAGATCTGGTCACCTCTGGCCAAAGCCGTGATTGGAGGGCTGGCCTTCGGTGCAATCCTTACCCTGTTCATCACCCCTGCTTTATCTGTTGGGTTCAATCAGGTGGTAAACTGGGTAAAGCATTTGTTCCGGCGTGACAAAGGAGTTGAGGAAACAATCGCGTAATTTATCCGTTGCAGAAGTGGTAATTGGAATGCTGATTAGCTATTCTTGTTGTATAAATACATGAAAGAAAAGGGAACGCATTATGAATAAATCAGGAAATTTTTTAGCCGGACTTATTACCGGAGCCCTAGCAGGAACGATACTCGCCTTATTGTACGCGCCGGATACCGGGCAGAACACCCGAGGGCGGCTTTCTTATCAGCTGGGCCTCTACCGGGATGAACTGATTGACCTTATCGATCAGCTGCGGGAAGAAAAGAAACAGCTCGTATCCGAAGCCAAAGACAAAGGCGATAAAGTGATCGTGGAAGCCAAGCAAAAGGCGGACGAACTCATCAAAGAAGCCGAAGGTCTTTTACACTCTATTGAGAAAGCTAAAGAAGGCTAAGGACATAAGCTTCTTACCGTTAATTTTTTACTAAAGCTAAAGAGACCTGAGCAGGGTCTCTTTTTTTGTGTACTCCATACGGTTCACCTGGTCACGCAGCAAAGCTACGAAACCAAGGATAACTTTCTGCATACATGTACAGGAACTAAGTTTAAGCTCTTGCATCTTTAACACTCTTTGGGTAAATCCCGATAGTAATTAACTATCGGGATTTTTTATGTGTACTCGAAAACAGTTCTTAAAACCATTTACCCGGTGGCTGCAGGTCGATAAATAGAAAATGGAAAGAATTCGGTTCAAAATTAATTATGAGGTTAAAGAGAAAAGAAAGTTTAAAGAGTTCCTTGACCGGTATCAGGACGAGATTGGATTAGCATTTAGAGAATTGAAGATTGATAGGTATTGGAAAATTGAGGAACAGTTTCAAGCCAGTTTTTTCATTGAGTCCGATTCGACAGAAAAGGAGAAAAAGATATACCAAATCTTGACTTGGGCGAACAAGCTATGGTCAACGGGTTCCTCAAACTGGACAATTAATGGGCCTCATGAGAATGGAAACTTGATTTTTGAATGCATTCTCAGCAACGAAAATGACGATCAACCATTGAAATGGGCACATATAGAAATTGAAAATGAATAATAAAACAGCAATACAATAATCCCTACACGCAATGCCTTTCGGGACACTGCCTATAGCCAAAGCGTTGTACGTAAGCTAAAAAAAACGGAACACCAGTGAAATACGGATACACAATAATCTATGTCGAGAACGTAAAAGAAACTATCGAGTTTTACGAAAAGGCATTTGGATTCCAACAAAAATTTGTTACCCCTGAAAATGACTATGGAGAATTGATTTCAGGAGAAACAACAATAGCTGTTGCCTCAATTGAACTAGGAAATTCCAACTTTAAAAACGGATTCACAAAAACGGACTCGACCGCGAAACCCTTTGGAGTTGAAATGGCGTTCGTGACTGAAAATATTGAAACGGATTTTAAGAATGCACTCGAAATGGGAGCCTCTGAATTTGAACCTTTGACTGAAAAGCCCTGGGGACAAAAAGTTGGGTATGTGAGAGACAACAATGGATTTCTGATTGAAATTTGTACTCCAATCAAAGCTTAGCAGTGAAGAAAATAAAAAGCCTACGCACAACACAGCAAATAGCTTATGGCGGGTGAACGGCACAAGCTAGGTCATTGCTTAGACTAGTTCCGGAGCTCTGCTACGGAACCGAACAGGGAGCTCTGCTCCCAACCCTAGCCTGAAAACAGCGTTACTGACAGCCCGCCAACGCCTCCCGCATACTGTGCTGCAGAAGAATACTTCCAGTGCTCCGGCTGCCTCACAAAGCCAGCTTTTACAGGATTATTATGAATATAATCCAAATAGCTACACATCTTCCTTTCAGAATCAATCTGTTTTGGATGGTAGCCCTCTTGCCAAAGTTGGTAATCGGATTCTGGCTTATTAGTAACCCGCGCTTTTCTAATCCTTTTTTAAAATTAGCCTTTTATTTCTGGCCTCAAGTTCATCCAGGATCCTTCGGGCTGTGTACGATTTGAATTTCCTGATCTTATCCGAAAGCCCGTGAGCTTCAACAATCATATGCAGATGATTCGGCATTATCACAAATCCATAAAGGTCTACCTTAAACACACGCTGGATAAATTCAAGTGACTTCAGGGTGAGCTCCTGAAGTTCCTGATCATCGAATAACAAAATCCCATCAACTATACTCATGGTAATGAAACAGGGATAACATTCTTCATAAATCTTAAATCGGCTTCTTCCCACAGTTCGTCTTTTTACAGAAAGACCAGCTTAGACGGTGTTACTTACAAAGTAATACTGTGAGCAGAGCTCACATCACACGTTCCGCAGCAGAGCTACCGGAACGAGAGAAAGGCTAATACTTCTTGCATCTTTAACACTCTTTGGGTAAATCCCGATGGTAATTAACTATCGGGATTTTTCATGTCTACTCGAAAACAGTTCTTAAAAACCATTTCGGGCGGGGCTGCTGCCGCCACACTCGCACTGGGCGCCACCTTTGACCCACTTAAAGCCGCAGAACTTTCTGAAGACCTGAGTCGGTTTACCGGCAACGCCAAACAAATTGCTCAGAATGAAGAGTTCTGGTACCGGGTGCAGCAAGCCTTCACCGTGGACCGCAGCCTGATCAATCTGAATAACGGTGGGGTAAGCCCTTCCCCCGAGTTTGTGCAGGCGGCCATGAAGAAGCACCTGGACTTCTCCAACCAGGCGCCGGTCTATAACATGTGGCGGATCCTGGAGCCCCGGCTGGAGGGTGTCCGCCAGCGCCTGGCCCGTATGTTCGAGGTGGACCCAGAGGAAATTGCCGTTACCCGCAATGCCTCCGAAAGCCTTCAGATCTGTCAGTTAGGAATGGACCTGAACAAAGGAGACGAAGTGCTGACCACCTCCCACGACTATCCGCGGATGATTACCACCTTCAAGCAGCGCGAACGGCGGGAAGGCATCGTCCTGAAGCAATTTGATCTGCCGGTTCCCGTGGAGGACGATGAGCTTGTAGTACAACTTTTTGAAGAGCACATTACCCCCAAAACCAAAATGATCCTGATGTGCCACATCGTGAACATCACCGGGCAGATCCTTCCGGTTAAGAAAGTGGTGCAGATGGCCCGAAAAAAAGGGATTCCCGTTGTGGTGGATGGTGCCCACGCTTTTGCTCATTTCAGCTTTACCCACGAGGATCTGGACTGTGACTACTACACCACCAGCCTGCACAAGTGGCTGTTCGCTCCTCACGGTACCGGCATGCTGTACGTAAGGAAAGATAAGATCAAAGACCTGTGGCCCATGATGGCTGCTCCCGAAACGATGGATGAGGATATCCGGAAATATGAAGAGATCGGGACTCATCCCGCCGCCAATTTTCTGGCCATCGGGGAAGCCATCACCTTCCACGAAGGCATTGGATCGGAGCGAAAGGAAGCAAGACTTAAGTACCTGAATGACCTCTGGATCGATGAGATCGTGGACGGGGATAAAGTAGTGCTGCACACCAGCCGGAACCCGAAGTACGCCTGCGGGATCGCTACGGTAGAGATCAAAGGGATAGAGCCGAATGAACTGAACAGCAACCTGTGGTCGAAGCACCGGATCATTACCACGCCGATCAATCATACACAGTTTAAGGGAATCCGGGTGACCCCTAATGTGTACACCACCACCGAAGAGATCGCCCGCTTTACCGACGCCATGAAAAAGGAGATCGCTGATGCGTAAACCGGTCCTACTCCTTTCCCTTTCGATCCTCTTCGCGTGTACGGCAGAGCAACCCGGCATTCACACAAAGAAGGTCATTCAAACGGACGAAGCCCCCGGCTCCATCGGAGTCTATTCACAGGCCATCCAGTCCGGTAACCGGATCTGGCTTTCCGGTCAGGTTGCCCTGATTCCCGGAACACGGGAACTGGTAGGTGACACCATAGAAGAGCAGACCCATCAGGTACTTAAGAACATACAGGCGGTACTGGAGTCCGCCGGTTTCAGTCTCTCGGATGTGGTGGAGGCCACGGTCTTTCTTTCCGACCTGAATGATTACGCCGCTTTTAATGAGGTGTATGTGGAGTACTTCCCGGAAAATCCGCCTGCACGCGCGGTCGTGGAAGCGGCCCGGATTCCACTGGATGCCAAGGTTGAGATCAAAGTGAGTGCCGTACACTAAGCATGGATCAACTACAGGACGTTATTAACCTGCGGCGTACACTGCACCGGTACCCTGAACTGTCGAATCAGGAGTTTGAAACCACCAATCGGATCACCGCCTTTATGGAAGCTCTGCAACCGGATCGCATCGTCCGCTTTTCCACGTTTTCCGGAACCGGGCGGGCTTTTGTATTCGAAGGTGAGGAGGAAGGAGAAACGGTTGCCTTTCGCTGCGAACTGGACGCCCTTCCGATACAGGAGAAATCCACACTGGCGTACCGGTCTTCCGTGGACGGGGTCGCGCATCTTTGCGGTCACGACGGACATATGGCGGTTCTGTGCCGCCTGGGGCAACTCATCGCTGAATCCCGGCCCCGAAGAGGAAAAGCGATCCTGCTCTTTCAGCCCGCGGAGGAAAGCTACCTGGGTGCCAGGGATGTGGTGGAATCCCCGGAGTTCCATGAGCTGCCTCCCGATTATATCTTCGCGCTTCATAACATACCCGGAGCATCCAGAAATACTGTGCTCGTTAAAACCGGCAGCTTTTCCGCGGCTTCCTGCGGACTGACCGTCCGTCTGGAAGGAAGGACTTCGCATGCTGCCCAACCGGAGCACGGACTGAATCCCTGGTTCCCGGCATCAAAGATCGTTGAGGATATTTTAGCGCTGGCCAGTGAGTCGGAAGGTTCTTTTAAAGAGCGGACCATCGCCACCCTTATTTACACCCGGCTGGGGGAGGTTTCTTTCGGAGTATCGCCCGGCAGTATGGAGTTTGGGATCACACTGAGAGCCTACCTGAATGAAGACCTGGAGCTGCTCCGGGAGAAGTCCGAGTCTATTGTCAGAAAACATGCGGAAGCTGATGGATATGAATACACCTATGACTATTGCGAGATCTATCCGGCTACGGTCAATGATCCGGAGTGTGTCGAGATGATCAGGAAAGCAGCCTCAGATACCGGTTTAGCTATCGAAGAAATGGAGCGTCCCAATCACTGGTCAGAGGACTTTGCTTATTTCACCGCCACCAATAAAGGAGCTCAGTTCGGCTTCGGTTCCGGCGAGGACACGCCTCCCCTTCATCATCCTTCCTATGATTTTCCGGATGATATCATCGATCCGGCCGCCAGGGTTTTCTTTGAGATTTATAAGGAGAAGCTGCTCTGATTAACTAGTCCTCCCTTGAGGGAGGTGTCACAATAAATGGATATTTATTGTGACGGAGGGTGTTCTCGCTCTACACCTCTCACAATATCATCTGTATGATGATATTGATCTCCCCTGCTTTTGCCGGCAAAGGCAGGCCATCCCTGTGATCTGAAACGGTCCTTATTTACATGGAGATCGCCGCGCGGTGTATTCATACTCCTGATCCGGTGGGAGGCCTCCTCGCGATGACTAACAAAGATTACCAGGGCTACTACTTTTAAGCTATAAACTTGAAAGATCCTTGTGTACACAATAAGGCGGTATGAACAAAATCAAAGATGAAAATTCAAAAAGCAGTTCAAGCGGCCCAGACCTCCCCAGAAGTTGACTGAATTGATGCTAACAAACTAAAGTCCTCATCGTGATTTTTATGACCTCTAGTAAGAAACAACTTGATTAACATTTGACCCATCATCGTTCATTGTAAATAAATAAGCATATCCAAATTGGGTGGTATTATCTATTTCTAGCATACTGAACGCAATTTCGGTCCCATCTGGTGACCAAACAGGATAACCAGCGTATGAAATTAGATCCCCTTTATTCTCCCCGTTTTCATCCATCACCCAAATCCTTGATTCTCCATTCCCTTTTTTGCTTCCTGCATACACAAAACTCGAATTTCCTTGACTATAATCAAAAGACCTAATATCGCTAGAATTCAATAAGACGATATGAGTTTTTTCCATTGTGACTAAGTCCATACTCCATAGGTTGGTTCCAACAGTATTGCCGTTATCAATTTCACGGGTTGAATAATGAATAACTTCATTACCCATCCAACCAGCATCAATAGCAAATTCAACAGCAAGTGTTTTATTAGAGCCATCTTGCTCCATAGTATAAGTTCCACAAGTCATTTCATCTGAACAAGCACTTTGTGTATATGAAATTAGATTACCATTAGGATTCCATTTAGGAAAAAAATTTCGGCCCCTATCTGTTAATTGAACAAGTGAATCAGATATTACTGATTTCTTAACTATTTGATTAGCGAATACAAAAGCAATCCACTCTCCATCTTGGCTCCAAGTCGGGTGTACTCCATTTTCATGAAATAACTGAAGGTTATTCCCATCTTTGTCAACAATGTAAATCCCATTAGGTAAGCTATCATGATCAAGAACTTGGTTATGCTGAAAAAGTATTTTTTCTCCATCTGGACTCCATACAGGCTCTGTGTCAATCTCTACTTCAAATGATATTGGAATACTAACCTCTTCTTTTGTGCAAGAGGTTAGTATTAGAAAAAGAAGTAGGTATTTAATCTGATTGATCATTTATACCGTTTTCTTGATTATTTAATAAGATGCATTTTCTGTTCCGCAGAAAATGTAATCCCTGAGGAGCCTATTGCACTTAGTCGAGCTATGTATATACCGCTGGAAAGTAAAGATGCATCAAAATTGATTGTAAAGGTTCCAGCATTTCGGAATCCCTCAAAAATAGTGGTGACCTTTTGACCCATAATATTAAAAACTTCAATACTTACATCTGATGATTCAGGTAAATCAAATTTTAAGTTTGTAGAGGGATTGAAAGGGTTCGGGTAGTTTTGATAGAACTCATACTTATCAGGTATATCATGTACCTCCTTACAGGGCAACGTTGGTGAACATCCACCTCCAATCACCTCAACATATTTTGCATCTTGGTCGTTTTCGTTATTTGAATCTGTGACATTTAGATATAGGTCAAAAGATTCGTTTTGAACTCCTGAATAACTTGATCCTGTGCTTACTTGTGTTGGTGATTGGCCATAAATTTGTCTTGTCCAGGCATAAGTATATGGGGGAGTACCTCCTGTAACTGTGGCTGACCAAGTTTGAGATGTTCCAGCTGACATAGAAGTTACTACAATTATTCCAGCAGTTAATGGAGGGGTACCAGGCTCACCATAAACAGTATAAGCTATAGTTGGAGTCTCGCTTGGATAAAATCCCAATGAATTGTAGCCTCCAAAACCATTTTCTTCTAGTATTTCAAGTCTATATGTTCTTAGAACTGCGCTGTTATTTGTACTACTAACTACTTCAGCAAATGGCATACCTAAACTAGGACTGTAAGTACTAGCTCCTGTAGACCGAGAACTACGTGCCCATACTACTGCATCATTTGTATAAGGAAAACTTACTGTCTTAGTATACTGATGTATGTTCACAGGGTAGTTGCCAATTGGAAAACCTGGAATACTAAACAACTCCATGTTTTGTGTATGAATCAAGCTTGATGAACCTCCTGAAGTTGTATAATGACTAATTGTGTATGGGGCTTCAATTAGTTTTAGAGCCTCAAAAACGTTAACTCTACCATAGCCATATTCATTATCGAAATTAGCACCTTCCATGTCTGGCACCTTTTCAGCACTTAATTGAAGTAAGTTTGTTACATCGTCATTGTGTAAAGTTATTCCTAGTGTATTTGCATAAGATATCAATAGTGACGCTACTCCTGATACCACTGCAGCTGCTTGAGATGTACCTTCACCTTTATAATAACCACCATTATAAAAGGAAGACCAAATTTGTGTCCCTGGTGCAGTAATATTTATGTGTGAGCCTGAAGTAGATCCCTCATTAATAGCGCCTTCCCATCTAAGATCATAAGGAGTGGTAGCTCCTACAGATATAACACCAGGATAGACTGCCGGCGCAAATTGGGTTGGATTTTTTACATTTCCCATTGAAGCAATAAGTATTTTATCATTGAGATATGCATTCTGAAATGCTGCCTTTAAAGTAATAGAAAGACCCTGACCGGTATAGCTATTATTAAAGATCCTAAAATCTTCATTTATAGCTTCGATCATTTTATCTACAGCGTGATCAGTACCCATCCACTCAGGTATTCCGTTATTAAATCCATCAAATAGTCTCTTTGATTCAATACGTGCATTGCTATTTACACCCCTAATATCACCGCCATTAATTTTGCCTGCAATTAATCCTGCCATGTGTGTACCATGTGCATAAAGAGCTTTTTGAGTACTTGATCCAGTTAGAATAATTGGATCTGGCTCATCCCCAGTAGTTTTATTTATTAAATCTGGGTGATTTTTTTGAACCCCTGTATCAAAAACAATAACACTTGAATTTGCAGCATTAGTGCCTTCGTGGATTTGCCAAGCTGAAAATGCATCAATATCTACGCCTGGGGTACCTACAACTTGCGGAACGCCTGTATTGTTTAAATGCCATTGTTCAGAAACAAGGGCATCATTTGCATTACCCGTTGGTTTTGATGCTATTTCAAAGCCATAATTAAGTTCAGAAAAAGCTACATCACTCAAAGCATTAAATTCTTTTACTGCTTCCCTTGCCTCTTTATCAGATGCAAAGCTTACCTTAAATACTCTACTCAAGTTTAACATCGGTACAGTTCTTCCATTGGGAAGTGTTTTTAAAGTATCAGCTTCTTTAAAGTTTGGGAATGATCTTCGAATTAAATCAACATTCAGTTGATTGAACTTTCCTCTAAGTGTAGGAGATAAAGATTGTATGTCGGATACTCGCGATGACTTAAAGTTCTTATCAACATCTAGAGATCCTTTTTTTATGTACACAAGTACTTCATATTCATCGGGTTGTGCTTGTTGTCCAACAAGATTGGTACTTGAGAAGAGAAGAAATACCAATGTGAAAATGCGTGTTATTGTTTGAAGGCTCAATTTTTTCATGATTCTGTGATTTAAGGTTTTGGGTAGACATTGCCTCTTGTCCTTCAAACATGTCTCAATTAACTCATTCTGAGTATCAGTTCAAAGAGATTGAGAAGATTTAACCTAGGTTAAAAACTTCCTTAACAACTGTAGTGGTCTGGAAAATTAGGATAGCAAAACTCAAGTTTATAATTTGCTGTCATGAAAAGAAAAAGAAGACATTTCGGAGCCAAATTCAAAACAAAGGTTGTGCTGGAAGTACTCAAGGAGCGGGAAACGATCAGCAGATTGCTTCAAAATATAGCTTCATCCCAACCAGATTACCAATTGGAAGAAGCAGTTTCTGAAAAATGCCGATCAGGCCTTCCGTGATGACACCTCAGTCAAGGAACTCAAGCAAGCCGAAAAAGAGCCAAGTTCGGCTTTGGCTCCGGCGAAGACACGCCTCCGCTACACCATCCTTCTTATGACTTCCCGGATGATATCATTGATCCGGCCGCCAGGGTCTTTTTTGAGATTTATAAGGAGAAGCTGCTCTGATTAACTAGTCCTCCCTTGAGGGAGGTGTCACAATAAATGGATATTTATTGTGACGGAGGGTGTTCTTGCTCTGTACACCCCTCACAATATCATCTGTACGATGATATTGATCTCCCCTGCTTTTGCCGGCAAAGGCAGGCCATCTCTGTGATCTGAACCGGTCCTTATTTACATGGAGATCGTCGCGCAGTGTATTCATACTCCTGATCCGGTGGTAGGCCTCCTCGTGATGACGGCCCTAAATAAAAAAGCCCCACCTGAAAACAGGAGGGGCTTTTTATGTACGTCATGAAAAACGGGGTTAAGCTTCGGCTTTCTCTTCGTCGCCTCCGCCCAGTTCTTCGAATACTTTTGCGACTTCCTCGTCGCCTTCTTCCAGATCCTTCTTGGATCCAACGATGATATCGTTGTACTCGCGAAGGCCTGTACCTGCAGGCACCTTGTGACCCACAACCACGTTCTCTTTGAGTCCGCGGAGCCAGTCTTTCTTGGCTTCGATGGAAGCCTGGGTAAGTACCTTGGTGGTCTCCTGGAAGGAAGCTGCGGACAACCAGCTTTCGGTAGAAAGGGCCGCTCGGGTGATCCCCAGCAGGATCGGCTTTGAGATCGCCGGCTCTGCTTCACGGGTCTGGAGCTCGTCCTTACCTTCTTTGATCAGCTGATTGTTTATCTCGCGCACTTCGCGCCGGTCGAGGATCGTACCCTTCTTCAGGTCGCTGCCTCCCTCATCGGTTACAACAAACTTACCAATGAGTTCATCATTCTTGATGTTCACTTCAAAGCGATCCACTTTGTCTCCTTCGAGGAACATGGTATCGCCCGGATCCGTGATCTCTACCTTCTGCATCATGGTGCTCACGATAACCTCAATGTGCTTATCGTTGATCTTCACACCCTGCAGGCGGTACACCTCCTGGATCTCATTCACGAGGTACGACTGTACCGCGTATGGACCCAGAATGTTCAGGATGTCCTGAGCCGGAATGGTTCCGTCAGACAAAGGCTGACCCGCTTTAACGAAGTCATTAGACTGCACCAGGATGTGCTTGCTGAGCGAGATCAGGTATTTCTTCTCATCGGTTCCGTCTTTGGACTTAACGATAACCTCCTGAGAACCTCTCTTTCGGCCACCCATTTCCACAATACCGTCGATCTCTGAGACGACCGCAGGTTCGCTTGGTGAACGCGCCTCGAAAAGCTCGGTCACACGAGGCAGACCCGCGGTAATATCTTTCGACTTGGATGTGGCTCTCGGGATTTTGGCAATTACCTGTCCGGAGAATACTTTCTCACCGTCTTCTACAACGATGTGGGTATCAACCGGGAGTGTACTTTCGCGGATCACATCGCCATCGCCCTTCACAACCAGTGTAGGTACCAGCGAACGATCCTTGGAATCCACAATTACTTTTTCACGGTGACCGGTCTGAGAATCGGTATCATCCGTGAAGGTCACGCCTTCAATGATATCCTTATACTCAATGGTACCGTCAATTTCGGAGAAGATAAGCGCGTTGTACGGATCCCACTTACAGAGCTGCGCTCCTTTAGGAACCATATCGCCTTCTTCAACCATCATTTCGGCTCCGTACGGTACGTTGTAACTGATGAGGACTTTGCCTTCATCGTTTACAATCTTCATTTCACCCGCACGGCTCAATACTACATTGTGTTCTTCTTCGCCGTCGTCGTAAACAACCACGCGTACGTTCTCGAACTCAATCTTACCGTCAAACTTGGCTTTGTGCTGCGAATCGGCCTCCAGTCGGGATGCAGTACCCCCCACGTGGAAGGTTCGAAGCGTAAGCTGTGTACCCGGCTCACCAATCGACTGAGCGGCAATTACACCTACGGCTTCCCCTTTTTCAACCACGGTTCCGCGGGCAAGGTCACGGCCATAACACTTGGCACATACTCCTCGTCCGGTCTCACAGGTGAGTACCGAGCGGATGTCCACTTCTTCGATAGAGGTCTCAGCGATCTTTTTCGCGATCGACTCATCGATCATCTGATTCGCTTCACAGATCAGATCGTCTGTGATCGGATCGTAAATATCGTAGAGTGAGAAACGACCGATGATTCGGTCTTCAAGCTTCTCAATCACGTCTTCATTGTCTTTCAGTGCCGACATCTTGATACCACGCAGTGTACCGCAATCATCTTCAGTGATGATCACATCCTGCGCCACGTCAACCAGACGGCGGGTCAGGTAACCCGCATCCGCTGTCTTAAGAGCGGTATCGGCCAGACCTTTACGGGCACCGTGGGTAGAGATGAAGTACTCAAGTACCGAAAGCCCCTCTTTGAATGAAGAAAGAATCGGATTCTCAATTACTTCGTTACCCTGCTGCATGGAGCTCTTCTGAGGCTTCGCCATCAGACCACGCATACCACCCAGCTGGCGGATCTGCTCTTTGGAACCCCTCGCGCCGGAGTCGGCCATCATGAATACCGGGTTAAATCCGTCGCGGTCGTTAGCCAGTGCACTGAACAATGTTTCAGAAACACGGTTGGTGGTACTGGTCCACTTGTCGATCACCTGATTGTAACGCTCGTTGTCGGTGATGAAACCCATTTCGTAACGGCCCTGGATATCGGTAACCTCTTCCTTGGCGCTGTTGATGAGTTCCGCCTTGGCATCAGGAATGATGATGTCTTCCAGGCTGAACGACAGACCACCGAGGGTGGCGTTCTCGTAACCCAGTTTCTTCATCTCATCCAGGAATTCCGCGGTGCGGGATGTACCGGCGATGCTGTGAATGTCACCAATGAGGGTACGCAGCTCTTTCTTGCCCAGGGTTTTGTTGATGAAGCCCATTTCATCGGGAACGATCTCATTAAAGATCACGCGGCCCGTGGAGGTCTTCACTACTTCGGATACTTTCTCGCCGTCTTCGTTGATGGTCTCCACACGGACGTTGATCTTGGCATGGGTATCCAGTTGTCCCTGATCAAAGGCGATCAGTACTTCATCGGTGTTGGCGAAGGTCTTACCCTCTCCTTTCTTGCCGTTGGCCGGCTTGGTGAGGTAGTACAGACCCAGGATCATATCCTGTGAAGGTACCGCGATAGGTCCACCGTTGGCCGGACTCATGATGTTGTGCGAACCAAGCATCAGTACAGAAGCTTCGATCACCGCATCATGGCTCAGCGGCAGGTGAACCGCCATCTGGTCACCGTCAAAGTCGGCGTTGAAGGCCGTACATGCGAGCGGGTGCAGGCGGATAGCCTTCTCCTCGATCAGCACAGGCTGGAACGCCTGAATACCAAGCCGGTGAAGGGTCGGTGCACGGTTAAGCAGTACGGGGTGTCCGTCAATCACATTTTCCAGAACCTCCCAAACCACCGCATCGCGACGGTCAACCACTTTCTTCGCGCTCTTCACCGTTTTCACATACCCGCGTTCGATCAGTCGGCGGATGATAAAAGGCTTATAAAGCTCAACAGCCATTTCTTTCGGCAGACCACACTCATGCATTTTCAGCTCGGGACCTACCACAATTACCGAACGTCCGGAATAGTCAACACGTTTACCCAGCAGGTTCTGACGGAAACGGCCGCTCTTCCCTTTCAGCATGTCGGAAAGAGATTTCAGTGGACGGTTGTTGTTTCGAACCGCGTTTGACTTGCGTGAGTTATCATACAGCGAATCCACTGCTTCCTGAAGCATACGCTTCTCATTCCGCAGAATCACGTCCGGAGCTTTAATGTCCATCAGCCGCTTCAGACGGTTGTTGCGGATGATCACACGACGGTAAAGGTCGTTAAGATCGGAAGTTGCAAACCGGCCACCTTCCAGCGGCACCAGTGGTCGCAGTTCCGGCGGAATAACCGGGATCACGCTTTGTACCATCCACTCCGGCTTGTTCTCCGTATGCTGAGCAGCCGCGCGGAAAGATTCGATCACCTGGAGACGCTTCAGTTTTTTCTTCTTGCGCATCTGGGAAGTCTCATGCTTCACTTCATAGCGCAGCTGGTAAGCCAGTTCATCCAGATCCAGATCAGCCAGCATCGCTTCGATCGCTTCGGCGCCTTCCTTAACGATGAACTTGTCTTCATCGTCGTCGTCCAGTTCGAAGTTATCTTCAGGCAGCTGGTCGATGATATCGTATTTCTCTTCTTCAGAGATCATGTCTCCTTTGGCGTAGCCAAGGTCACGGGCCACACCCGGATTAATGATCACGAAGGTCTCATAATACACGATACGATCCAGGTTCTTGGAAGAGATTCCAAGAAGGTAGGCGATCTTGTTTGGCAGTGATTTAAAATACCAGATGTGAACAACCGGAACCGTCAGGGTAATATGCCCCATTCGCTCACGGCGTACCGCTTTACGGGTTACTTCAACCCCACAGCGGTCGCAAATAATACCTTTGTACCGAATGCGCTTGTACTTACCACAGTGGCACTCGTAATCTTTTACCGGCCCGAAGATCTTTTCACAGAAAAGACCGTCCATTTCCGGTTTAAAGGTACGGTAGTTAATGGTTTCCGGTGTAAGGACTTCGCCGTGAGAACGAGACAGGATCGTCTCAGCGGAAGCAAGGGATACCCCAATGCTTTCGAAGTCGTTCGTAACTGTTAATGTTTTCGTTATAGGCAAGGGTTTTCCTCCAATACTTTATTAACAGTGAATTATTCTATGTGCATTTCAAGGCCGAGACCCATAAGCTCTCGCAATAGTACCTTGAATGATTCTGGCACGTCTCCATCAGGTAGGTTTTCACCTTTTACAATGGCTTCATAAACTTTGGAGCGCCCTTTAACGTCATCACTTTTTACAGTGAGCATTTCTTTCAGGATGCTGGATGCGCCATAGGCATACAGAGCCCAAACCTCCATCTCACCAAGACGCTGACCACCAAACTGAGCTTTACCACCCAGAGGCTGCTGCGTAATGAGCGAGTATGGTCCGATCGAACGTGAGTGCATCTTGTCCTGAACAAGGTGGTTCAGTTTCAGCATGTAGATGTACCCGACGGTGGTCTTCTGAGAGAAAGGCTCTCCGGTACGACCATCGTACAGGTTTACACGTCCGTCTTCGGGTAATCCGGCTTTTTTGAGCTGGGCTCTTACATCATCCATGGTGGCACCGTCAAAGATCGGGGATGCAAAGGTTACTCCCAGTTTCTTGCCGGCCCATCCCAGGATCGTTTCGTAGATCTGACCCAGGTTCATACGGGAAGGTACACCCAGCGGATTGAGGCAGATATCGACCGGGGTTCCGTCTTCCATGAACGGCATGTCTTCCACCGGTACGATCTTAGCGACCACACCTTTGTTACCGTGACGTCCGGCCATCTTATCACCCACCTGAAGCTTACGCTTCTTGGCGATATAGACTTTGGCTTTCTGGATAATTCCCGGAGGCAGCTCGTCTCCTACCTGAATGGCAAAAGTACGACGCTTCGCTTCGCTGTCGATCTTACGCCGCAGCTCACGGTAATTATGGAACAGCAGTTTAACGTGTTCCACCAGGTCCTGATCGGTTGCCCAGTCAATGTTCTCATTGATATTAACCGGATCCAGTTCTTCAAATACGGATTTCTTGTACTTCTCTCCTTTCGGGATCAGTTCCACACCGCTGTAGTTGTACACACCCGGGGAGGTTTTGTCCCGAAGTAGGGAATACATCTTGTCGGCCCACTGCTGATTCAGTTCAGCAACCTGCTCGGCATGGCGTTCTTTTTCCTGCTCCACACGCTTTT
Source organism: Balneola sp. (assembly GCA_965267385.1). GTDB lineage: Bacteria > Bacteroidota > Rhodothermia > Balneolales > Balneolaceae > Balneola. Next base: position 174,416 of record OZ253957.1, on the reverse strand, counting down.
TCTCTTCCTTGCGTGAAACCAGTTCGTCCCGCTTGCGGCTGAACAGCTTGGTGTTGATGACCGTACCTGAGACGCCGGGAGGTGTTTTCAGTGAAGCATCCTTCACGTCGCCTGCCTTGTCGCCGAAGATGGCTCTCAGCAGTTTTTCTTCCGGTGTAGGATCGGTTTCTCCCTTGGGAGTGATCTTACCCACCAGGATATCACCCGGATTCACTTTCGCACCGATGCGGATCATTCCGCGCTCGTTCAGGTTGCGGGTGGCTTCCTCACTTACATTCGGGATCTCACGGGTCAGCTCTTCCTCACCACGCTTGGTATCACGAACCTGCTGTTCGAATTCCGTGATGTGGATAGATGTATAGATATCATCCTGAACGATACGCTCGCTCACCACGATGGCATCCTCGAAGTTGTACCCTCTCCAGGGCATAAAGGCCACCAGCAGGTTACGGCCCAGAGCCAGCTCACCACCATCGGTTGAACAACCATCGGCGATAGCCTGACCTTTCTTAACCTTCTCGCCTACCTTAACGATAGCGCGCTGGTTCACACAGGTGTCCTGGTTGGTACGGGTGAACTTCTCGAGCTCGTAGGTCTTGACACCGCCGTCAAAGTAGCAGTGTTGCTCAAGTTCAGAGCGGTTGTACTTAATACGAATTTCCGTCGCGCTCACATATACCACCTCACCATCCGCTTCTGCGGTGATGATGGCACGCGAGTCGCGCGCAGCACGATGTTCCAGGCCGGTTCCCACAACAGGTGCTTCCGGACGAAGCAGAGGAACGGCCTGACGCTGCATGTTCGAGCCCATGAGGGCGCGGTTCGCATCGTCGTGCTCGATAAACGGAATCAGCGCAGCTGCCAACGAAGTGATCTGGTTGGTAGATACGTCCATATATTCGATATCCTCCGGCTTGGCAACGTTGTAGTTACCTTCGCGCATTCTTGAGAATACCGTTTCATTTACAAATTCATTCTTGCTGTTGAGTTCAGCATTGGCCTGAGCAATGATAGTTTCGTCTTCCTGCTCTGCGGCCAGATATTCCACACTCTTGGAAACTTTACCGTCTTTCACCTTGCGGTAAGGGGTCTCGATAAATCCGAAGTCATTCACTTTGGCGTGCACACAAAGTGATGAGATCAGACCAATGTTCGGGCCTTCCGGTGTTTCAATCGGACAGAGACGCCCGTAGTGTGTGTAGTGCACGTCGCGGACCTCAAAACCGGCACGCTCACGTGTCAGACCTCCGGGTCCGAGCGCCGACATACGACGTTTGTGCGTCAGTTCGGCAAGCGGGTTCGTCTGGTCCATGAACTGGGAGAGCTGGTTGGTACCAAAGAAAGTGTTGATCACACTTGAGATGGTACGTGCATTCACCAGATCCTGGGGAGTCAGCTGCTCGGCATCGCGGGAGTTCATGCGCTCCTTGATGGTTCGGGCCATTCGGGCCAGACCGATCGCGAATTGCTGCCCCAGCTGCTCACCTACCGTTCTTACCCGGCGGTTACTCAGGTGATCAATGTCATCCACCTGAGACTTGAGGTCTTTCAGTCGGATCACCTCTTTTACGATGGCAACGATATCCTCTTTTGTGAGATACTGCACATCTTCGTTGCCTTCAAGGCGCAGACGCTTGTTCAATCGGTAGCGACCTACTTCACCCAGATCGTATTTCTTGTCACTGAAGAACAGGCGCTCAAGGATAGAGCGTGCTGTTTCGGGATCGGGCATTTCACCGGAACGGATTTGCTGGTACACTTCTCCGAGGGCGGAGGTCTCGTCCCAGGTCGGGTCTTTACGGAGGGTGTTCATGATCACAGAACGCTCCGACTCTTCCGCAGAGATGGTTTGAACCAGCACCGATTTGAGTTCGGTTTCTTTGAGCATGCCGTAATCGTCTTCGGTGAGCTCATGATCACGCTCAAAGATCACCTTACGGTTCAGAGCCTCGGTTACTTCACCGGTCTCGTCATCCACAACTTCCTCGAGTTCCTCAACCACAATATTCTGGGCAAGCCGTTTGCCTACCAGCTTCTTGTTGTAGTCTGCTTTGGAACCAATTTTGATCTCCTCGGAGAGGGTGAACAGGCTCAGAAGCTCCTGATCTGTTGAGTATCCCAGAGCGCGAAGCAGTGTAGTTGCCGGAATCTTTTTCTTGCGGTCGATGTACGCCCAGAGTACGTCCCGGATATCGGTGGTGAATTCGATCCAGGATCCTTTGAACGGGATGACCCGTGCTGAATACAGCTGGGTTCCGTTCGGGTGAACCGACTGGCCGAAAAACACACCCGGCGAACGGTGTAGCTGAGATACGATCACGCGCTCAGCACCATTGATAATGAATGTTCCGCGGGCGGTCATCCAGGGAAGGTCTCCCAGGAACACTTCCTGCTCAATCGTTTCGCTGGCCTCATCGCTGTCGTCAACAGAAGACAGGCGAAGCTTGGCTTTCAGCGGCACGGAATAGGTAAGTCCACGGTCCTGGCACTCTTTGATGGTGTACCGGGGAACGTCGACGTTGTAGTATAAAAATTCGAGGATGTGTGTTTCGCGGGTGTCCTGAATCGGGAAGTTTTCTAAAAATATTCGTTGCAGCCCTTGATTTGCACGTTCGTTTGGTGCAATATCTAGCTGTACAAACTTCTCGAACGACTCCAGCTGGATGTCCAGAAAATCAGGATAATCGAGAACATGTTGTGTGCGCCCGAAACTCAGGCGATCCGTATTCGGAATAGTTTGCATCTTCTTGCTCAAAAGGAACCTCTCCTTTTAGTTGAAGGTATTATGGACGGTAAAAACCCTGCTCACCAGGGTTTAGTGATATAGACGCCAATAGCCAACACCGTTTTCACGATGTTGGCTACCAACGAAAGTAGTGTAAGTGCTTATTTGAGCTCTACGGTAGCTCCAGCCTCTTCAAGCTTGCTCTTGATCTCTTCAGCTTCTTCCTTTGCAACACCTTCTTTGATGGTGTTAGGAGCGCCGTCGACCAGTTCTTTAGCTTCTTTCAGGCCTAAACCAGTGATGCCACGAACTTCTTTGATCACAGCGATCTTTTTGGCACCTGCGTTCTCAAGAACTACGTCAAACTCAGACTTTTCTTCGCCTCCGCCTGCAGCGTCTCCGCCACCAGCGCCGCCGGCTACAGCTACAGCCGCAGCAGCAGGTTTGATTCCGTATTCATCTTCAAGAACTTGTGCAAGTTCGTTAGCTTCTTTGATAGTTAGGTTGACAAGCTCTTCAGCTAGTTTATTAACGTCAGCCATTGTTATCTCCAGTTGTTTTTGTAAGTAAAAATTTTTCTGTTGTTAAGAACAGGATTATAAAGGGTTATTCGCCTTTCTCGGCAATAGTTTTTACAGCACCAACGAGGTTTGAACCTTGTGCGGTAAGTGCGCTTACTACATTGTTAGCAGGCGCCATCAGCAGACCAAGTATATCGCCAATGATCTCGTTTTTGGATTTCATTGACGCAAGAGCATCCAGTTTGTCCGCCCCGTAAAAGTCGCCGTCGATGAAGGCGGCCTTAAACTCAGGCTTCTGTTTTTCCTTGGTAAACTCTTTCAATACTTTAGCTGGTGCAGGTAACTCATCTTCCACAAATGCAAAAGCGTTCTGATCTACAAGAGAAGGGATCAGCTCGTCGTATCCGCCAACCTCTTCCATTGCCAGTTTCATCAGCTTATTTTTATACACTTTGAAGAAGATATTTCCCTTACGAAATGCTCCACGCAGTTCATTGGCCTCGGCTACCGACATTCCGGTGTATTTAGTAATGTAAATACCCTTTGAACTTTTCAGCTTTTCGGTAATCTCGTCCAGAACTGCTTTCTTTTCTACAGTAGGCATAATTCTATTCCTCCTTATAGGGATGTAACTGCGGTTCTGCTTACGGGAATGCTTGGGCCCATGGTGCTGCTCATGTACACGCTCTTCACGTACAATCCTTTGGAGGATGCCGGTTTCAAGCGCATTACCGTTTGAAGAAACGCTTCTGCGTTATCTTTCAGTTTAGCAGCATCAAAGCTCACCTTTCCTACCGATGTATGCAGGATTCCGTATTTATCCACACGGAAATCGATCTGTCCGGCCTTCACTGTTTTCACAGCGTCAGCCACATCCATAGTTACGGTTCCGCTTTTAGGGTTCGGCATTAAGCCGCGCGGCCCCAGGAAACGTCCCAGTTTACCGAGTTTTCCCATTACGTCAGGGGTAGCAATGATCACGTCGATCTCTGCCCAGCCCTCTTCAATCTTTTTGATGTAATCATCCAAACCAACATGGTCGGCACCTGCTTCTCTGGCTTCGTCCTGCTTGGCCTCGTTAACGAGGGCCAGCACGCGAACATCTTTACCGGTTCCGTGAGGCAGGCTCACTGTTCCGCGTACCATTTGATCGGCGTGTCGAGGGTCCACACCCAAACGGATGTCGATATCGACAGAGGCGTCAAAATTGGTGTTCGATGTTTTCTTTACCAGATCACACGCTTCTTCCAGAGAGTATTCCAGCTCCGGATTAACTAGTGCCACGGCCTGTTCGTATTTCTTTCCTCTTTTTGCCATGATCACAATTCCTTATTTGTCGCGATTTACTCTAAGACCCATACTCCGAGCCGTACCAGCGATCATTTCTGCTCCAGCCTCGATGTCGAACGCGTTAAGGTCCTCCATCTTTTCTTGAGCGATCTCTTTGCACTGGCTCCAGGTGACGGTTCCAACCTTTTTGAGGTTGGGCTCACCCGATCCGGACTTTATCTTCGCTGCTTTTTTGAGAAGTACTGGTGCGGGCGGGGTCTTCGTTTTGAAGCTGAACGATTTATCCGCATACACCGTGATCTCCACAGGGATTACAGTACCGGCTTTTTCCTGAGTCTTAGCGTTAAAGGCTTTACAAAACTCCATAATGTTGATACCTGCCTGACCGAGAGCCGGTCCAACAGGGGGAGCAGGGTTTGCCTGTCCGCCAACAATCTGGAGCTTCAGGATTCTATCAACTTTTTTAGCCATGGATTCTCAGGATCCTAATGATTAGTAACTTCTGTTTGGTCGCGTAATAGCTAGCATCAACTAGTTTCTTTGAATTAAGTAGCCGATTCCACTTGGTTCACGTCTACTTCCACAGGGGTACGGCGTCCGAAAATGGATACCAACACTCTCAGTTTCAATTTATCGGTGTTAACCTCCTGCACAGTTCCGTCAAAATCTTTGAACGGACCTGAAATAACTTTAACCAGATCTCCTTCACTGTATGGGATCTCAATATTCTGAAATTCTTCGCCTCCTTCTTTCACCCGCCCGATGATGCGCTGCACCTCGTGCTTTTTGAGAGGCTGAGGAACAGCTTCTCCTTTACCGACTTTCAGAAAGCCCATGCACGATGGAGCGCTCTGAACCAGGTTGTTCACTTCCTCATCATAATGAGTGTTCAGCAGGATGTACCCTGGAAAAAAGTTCTTTTCACGGGTTCTTTTCTTACCCCCGCGAATCTCAACTACAGTTTCTGTGGGTACAAGCACTTCTTTGATCTTATCCTCAAAGCCCTGCTCTTCAATCTCTCGCTCAAGAAACTCTTTTACTTTTTTCTCATGACTGGAGAAGCACCGAACCACATACCAGTCATGTTCTAACTCATTACTCATTATCTGTTACTGATAAATATATTCTAAAACGGTACTGTACACCTGGTCTACACCAAAGATGAATACAGACAGAATGACTGTAAACACCACTACGATTATGGTGTTATCAACCAGTTCTTTCTGAGTAGGCCATGCAACCTTTTTAAACTCAGCAACTACGCCGTCAAAAATTTCAGTTAATTTCGCCATGTGTTCTCTTCAAAATGTTTTTGCACGGGCGGAGAGACTCGAACTCCCGACACCTGGTTTTGGAGACCAGTGCTCTACCAACTGAGCTACGCCCGTATATACGCGGAAGAGTAGATGGCAAAAACCACCTACTCTTAACCGCAATTTCAATAAGCAGAGACTGGTGTTAGTCTAAGATTTTAGTTACCACACCGGCGCCTACGGTACGTCCACCCTCGCGGATCGCAAAACGCAGGCCTTCCTCCATCGCTACCGGCTGAATCAGATCTACACTCAGCTTCACGTTGTCGCCCGGCATCACCATTTCCACTCCGCTCGGCAGCTCGCAGGAACCCGTCACATCCGTGGTACGGAAGTAGAACTGCGGACGGTAGCCCTTGAAGAACGGAGTGTGTCGCCCACCCTCGTCCTTGCTCAGCACGTACACCTCACACTCAAACTTCTTGTGCGGGGTGATCGAACCCGGCTTACACAGCACCATACCTCGCTGCAGCTCTTCCTTGTTGATACCGCGCAGCAGAATACCCGCATTGTCACCGGCCTGCCCCTCGTCCAACATACGGCGGAACATCTCAATACCGGTTACCACGCTCTTCATCGGCTCCTCGATAATTCCCACGATCTCCACCTCGTCGTTGAGCTTGAGCACGCCGCGCTCAATACGACCGGTAGCCACGGTTCCACGACCCGTAATGGAGAATACGTCCTCCACCGGCATCAGGAACGGCTTGTCCACATCGCGCTCCGGCGTCGGAATGGTCTCGTCCACGGCGTTCATCAGCTCAATGATCTTCTCTTCCCACTGAGCCTCGCCGTTCAGCGCCCCAAGGGCCGAGCCCTGGATCACCGGAATGTTATCTCCGTCAAACTCATAGCTGCTCAGCAGCTCGCGCACTTCCAGCTCTACCAGCTCCAGCAGCTCCTCGTCGTCCACCAGGTCTACCTTGTTCATGAATACCACGATCTCGGGCACCCCTACCTGGCGCGCCAGCAGAATGTGCTCACGGGTCTGAGGCATCGGACCATCGGTGGCCGCCACAACCAGAATCGCCCCGTCCATCTGGGCCGCCCCGGTTACCATGTTCTTTACGTAGTCGGCGTGACCCGGACAGTCTACGTGGGCGTAGTGACGCGCTTCGGTCTCATATTCCACGTGCGCCGTGGCAATGGTGATCCCGCGCTCACGCTCCTCCGGAGCATTGTCAATCTGGTCAAAGGCTCGGGCTTCCCCTCCATAGGTCTTGGCCATCACCGTGGTGATCGCCGCCGTCAGGGTAGTCTTCCCGTGGTCTACGTGACCTATGGTTCCTACGTTTACGTGTGGCTTGGTTCGCTGAAAGGTCTCTTTTGCCATGATTTAAACTTTAGTTTGTTAATTGAATGTATAAAACGATTGTCGACCTGAGCCGATAGTCGGATTTGAACCGACGACCCCTTCCTTACCATGGAAGTGCTCTACCCCTGAGCTATATCGGCATCACCAGAGCGGGCGACCGGGCTCGAACCGGCAACATTCAGCTTGGAAGGCTGACACTCTACCAATTGAGTTACGCCCGCTTTGGTGGGGAGAGCAGGATTCGAACCTGCGAAGTCTCACGACAACAGATTTACAGTCTGCCCCAGTTGGCCACTTTGGTATCTCCCCAATTTTTTCGCTTATGGAGCCAGTGGCCGGATTCGAACCGACGACCGACGGTTTACAAAACCGTTGCTCTACCAACTGAGCTACACTGGCTTTTTGCGAAAGACTCAAAAAATAGACATAGTAAGACTTAGAATCAACATTCCCGGCCTGAATTTTTATCGAATTTTCAATCGCCTTCGCTGTCCGTCTTTTTCTTCCGGGAATACAGATAAAGAAGCCGGACAACCACAACCAGGGCAATTAAGCCCAGAATGATCTTGCCGTAGTTGGAAAGGTAATTCCCGATCACTTTCCAGTTGTCTTTAACCAGCCAGCCGGCGCCGATCAGCAGGGCATTCCAAAGCATGGAACTGAGTAGTGAGTTCAGCATTGTCAAACCGATGTTGAGGTGAGACATGCCGGCGGTTAAGGAGATCACCGACCGGGTTCCCGCAAGAAACCGGTTGCCAAACACCACCCACTGCCCCCAGCGGGCCATCCATTTCTTCCCCCTTGCGAAATGCTTGTAATCGATAAAACGGAGAACGAAATGGCTTTTGGGGTTCAGTTCAATCTGAACCCCCCAACGGTGCCCGAACCAGTACATGTTCATGAATCCTATAACCGAAGCCACCACGGTGATCCCCCACAGTAAGCCCCCCGAGATAACCCCTTCCGCAGCCAGGTATCCTCCAAAGGCCACAATCACATCACCGGGCATGGGCGGTATGATGTTTTCGATATACGCGATACCAAAAAAGATCAGATAGACGCCCAGCGGCGGAGCCACCGCAATCCAGTCAACGATCTGTTGGACTATCTCATCTGCCATCAGTCATTCACTTTTGCAAGCAGCACTACGGCTGATGCTGAAATCCCTTCCTTCCGGCCGGTAAAACCCAGCTGCTCCGAAGTTGTAGCTTTAACCGACACACGATCCATCTCGACACCCAGATCCTCAGCCATTATTTTTCTCATATCCGGGATATAGGGAGCAAGCTTTGGTACCTGAGCAACAACGGTGGCATCCAGGTTTCCAGGCTCATATCCTTTCTCCCGGATCAGTTCGCAGGCATTCCTCAGCAAGACCCGGCTGTTCGCATCTTTGTAGGCCGGATCGGTATCCGGAAAGTACTGGCCGATATCCCCCAAAGCCAGAGCTCCCAGCAAGGCATCCGTCACCGCGTGAAGAAGCACGTCCGCATCGGAGTGGCCCTGGAGCCCCTGTTCAAAGGGGATCTCGATCCCTCCAAGTATCAGCTTCCGGCCTTTGGCAAATTTGTGGACGTCATATCCGTAACCTATTCGAAATTCACTCATAGCCTTCCCTCACAATTAATTCCGCTACTTTAAGATCAATGGGATAGGTGATCTTGAGGTTTTCCCGTCCGCCCTTCACCATTTTGATTCTACCGCCGATCCGCTCCACCAGCGATGCGTCGTCCGTCCCGGTAAAATCATCTTCAGCCGCCTGTCTGTAGGCCCGGATCAGTATTTCTTTTCTGAAGATCTGGGGAGTCTGAGCCTGCCACAACCGGGACCGGTCCGGGGTTTGCTGAATTTTCAAATCCTCATCAACTTTCTTAATGGTATCCTTTGCCGGAACACCTACTACCGCGCCCTCACAATGCTTGCATGCTGCAGCACAGCGTTCAATGATCCCGGGCTCTATGAACGGCCTGACCGCATCGTGCACCGCCACCAGCTCCACATCGTGATCCAGGACTTCCAGGGCGTTCTGAATAGAATACTGCCGTTCACTCCCCCCTTCGACTACCCGAAAGGCTACATCCTTGCGATGCAGCCGGAGGAACATTTCCGAAACCTTTTCCATGGAATCTTTTGCGGTTGCCACGATGATCTGGCTGACCGGCTCAACCGCAAGAAACTTTTCCAGGGTGTACTCGAGAATGGCCTTTCCTTCCAGCGGAATAAAAGGCTTGGCCAAGCGGGACCCCAGGCGGGTTCCCGAGCCTGCTGCCGGTATTATGACCGCCAGCTTCTTCAATTAGAGGATCAGCATTGCGTCGCCGAAGGAAAACAAACGATAGTTTTCCTTTTTGGCCTCTTCGTACGCCTCCATCAGGAAGTCATATCCCGCGAAAGCAGCGGCCAGCATCAGTAAGGTTGATTCGGGACGATGAAAGTTTGTGATTAACGCCTCGGTGATCTTGAACTGATATGGCGGATAGATGAACTTGTCGGTCCATCCGGTTCCCATTTTCGACATTCCGCTTGCCATAACGCTGGTCTCGATGGCCCGAACCGCGCTGGTTCCAACCGCAACCACTTTATTCTTTTTGGATTTCAGGGCTACGTTGATCTTATCTGAGGTTTCCTTAGAGATAAAGTAATTCTCGGAATCCATACGGTGCTTGGTCAGGTCTTCCACCTCCACATTACGGAAGGTTCCCCAGCCGATGTGAAGGGTGATCGGTAACATCTGAACCCCTTTCTTTTCAATCTTGTCGATCAGTTTCTGGGTAAAGTGCATTCCTGCCGTTGGGGCCGCAACAGCTCCGCGCTCGGTGGCGAATACCGTCTGATAGCGCTCTTTGTCAGCATCCACCGGCTCACGCTCGATATAAGGAGGGAGCGGCATCTTGCCCAGGGCATCCAGCTTCTCATACAGCTCATCGTTGGAGCCTTCAAACAGAAAACGAATGGTGCGGCCCCGGGAGGTCGTGTTGTCCACCACTTCCGCCATCAGCTCGTCGTCTTCTTCGCCAAAGTACAGTTTGTTACCGATCCGGATCTTACGCGCCGGTTCAACCAATACATCCCATAACATATTTTCCGGCATCAGCTCCCGGAGAAGAAACACTTCGATGTCGGCTTCGGTCTTCTCTTTCTTACCATTCAAACGAGCGGGAAACACCTTGGTATTGTTGTAAACAACTACATCGCCCTCATTTAAATACTTATGGATATCAGAGAACTTTTTATGCTCAATGGTCTTCTCGGCACGGTTGAGAACCATCAGGCGGGCGCTGTCTCTTTTCTTGAGTGGTTCTTCGGGAATGTTCAGGCCTTCAATATCGTATCTAAAGTCGGTGAGTTTCATCTCTCCTTTGGTTGAATGGGAGGTTCTAATTGCTTTTCAAAAAGTCGAATAAGATAGCCCTTTAATACTTTTTTTTCAATTCAGAAGACCACTCCGGCAGTATTTATTCTTAGATGTCAATTCATTATACTTAAAGCCGTGGTCAACCGTTTGAAGACCTAAATAACACCTTATGAAGAAACTATTTTCAATTTTCCTTATCAGCGCATTTTTTCTGTCGGCGGATGCTTACGCACAGCTGAGAGGTGACGTCTCCAAACCTGTTGATTACCAGGGAACGGTTATTAATGCCAAAACGCCTCCGATCCAGAGTAAGCTGAACAGTTTTTTCAGCAAGATCCGTATGAGTCATTCGTACTCCATGAATTTTTCATCTTTCGGAGGTTCCTTTCAGAACGTGAATGCCTATACCAACACCATGTATATGCAGCTCACCGACCGGCTGGATGCTCGGGTTGATGTCTCGTTGTTTCATTCGCCCTTCAGCGGATTAAACTCCGCAGGTATGGGATTCAATCAGCCGCAGATCAGACTCAGTAATGCTGAACTGAACTATCGTCTGGGAGAAAATTCTTTCATCCAGCTCCGGTACAGCCAGATTCCCGCCGGCTACGGCCTCGGGTTTTCACCTTATGGATACGGATATAATCGTTTGAACCGGTTTAACCATTGGGGCTACTAACTGCTAAATGTCTGAGACGACAGATCAAAACACATCTGCAAACAGCCTCTTCTTAAATTCCGCCATAGGTTTTCTCAGCGTCCTGCTGCTGGCCCTGCTGATCGCCCTGTTCACACGCATCATCTATCCGAGGATCTTTAATCAGCGCGCCGATGTTAAAACTGAGCTGATTGGCTCTGTTATTCAACTCGAAGTACTGAACGGGTGCGGGGAACCGGGCATCGCGAATAATTTTACCGGCATTCTGCGCTCGAACGGATTTGATGTCGTTGAAACCGGGAATTTTGAACGATTCGACCTCGAAGAGACCATCGTGATCGCACGCAGTGAATCCATTGACAATGCCCGAAGGGTGGCCGCGGCTCTCGGCGTTCCCGAGCGGAATGTGATCAAAGAGGAGTCGCCGGATTTTTACCTGGACGTGACCGTGGTACTCGGAAAAGACTATACTGATCTTAATACTGATTAAATGACTAACACCATAGATCCTGAAAACAAGCAATTTTCAAACGCATACTCTGAGGATGCCGTAAACACATCGGAAATGGTTGATGTGATTACCGAAGCCCTGCTCAGCAAGAAGGCAAATGATGTGACGGTACTGGATGTCTCGGAGTTAACAACCCTGGCAGAATGTTTTGTGGTATGCCACGGTAATTCGGATGTCCAGATCAAAGCGCTCGCTGATGCTGTTGAAGAGGAAGTCAGAGAAAGGCTGGGTGAGAAGGCCTGGAAAAAAGAAGGCCTGAGCGGGCGGTCGTGGATCATCCTCGATTTTGTGAACATCGTGGTTCACGTCATGAGTGAAGAAAAGCGGAATTTTTATGGCATCGAGAGGATGTGGAATGATGCCAAGATCACCTATGTAAAGGACGAAGCTGAAAAAGAAAATTAAGACCATGGCTCAGTCCCGGCCTTCCATCTTAGTTACTGAGCCCATCCCGGAACCTGTTCTGGAATATCTCAAAGAACACGCCCGCGTTGATGTCGGAACCCAGGGCGCTTATTCTGATGAGAACCATCTGATCCGTAATATTCCCGGCTATGACGCTCTCCTCTGCATGCTCTCTACCCCGGTATCAAAAGCTGTGCTTGAAGCGGGGAGAGAACTCAAAGTGGTCGCTAACTTCGCAGTCGGATACAACAACATTGATGTTAAGAGCGCTCATTCTCTGGGCATCAAAGTTGCCAATACCCCGGACGTGCTTACCGAAGCCTGCGGCGACTTTGCCATGGGTTTGCTGATGGCTGTAACCAGACGGTTCAATGAAGCCGAAACCTACCTGCGGGAAGGCAGGTTCAATGGCTGGGAGCCGCTGGGTTTCCTGGGGATGGAGCTGAGAGGCAAGCAGCTGGGCATCATCGGCATGGGAAGGATCGGACAGGCTTTCGCGAGGCGCGCTAAAGCATTCGGAATGGAGATCGCATATCACAACCGGAGTCCGGTTGAAAAGAGCATTGAGTCGGAGCTGAACGCCCGCTACGTGGAAACTCCGGAGGAACTTGTCAGCCAAAGTGATGTATTAAGTCTGAACTGTCCGTTAACGGACGAAACTCATCACCTCATTGACGGCGCCATGTTTAAGCGAATGCCCGATCATGCCATACTAATAAACATTTCCCGGGGACCGGTGGTAGATGAGGAGGCGCTCGCCGATGCTTTGCATAATGGCGAGATCGCCGGAGCCGGAATAGACGTATTTGAGCATGAACCCGAGGTTCATCCCCGGCTGCTGACCGCTCCTCACTGCACCCTGCTCCCCCATATCGCCAGTGCCACCTATGAAACCAGGGAGGCGATAGGAATGCTGGCGGCCGACGCTATTCTGGGAGTGCTCCAGGGGAAGCCGGATCAGGAGATCCCGAACTTGATAACAGGCTGACTTAGCCTCATATTTATTTTATTTACAACCATCCCCGTTATCCCGTAGTGAGCGTATTACCATCCAATACAGCCCGGTTTCCCCTCCTCACTTTAATAGTGCTGGTTATTGTCTATCTGGGCTTTGAGCTCCTGTTCTATGTGACCACTCCCGAATCAAAAGACGCGCGGCAGATCGCCATTCAGAATACCGAAACTGCAGCCGACGCTTTTTCTGACTTCACAGCACGCTTCGAAAGGGATAACAGCCGTCTGGCAGATGCCATCGGTCAGATGCTGACGGAAGGAGCGGATCCCGAATTGATTAATGAGGTGATCAAAGAGGAATACCGCTTTTGGGGAACTTCCGTTTTTATTGAGGATTCCCTGATGTTTTGGTCGGGTTTTCCCAAAGGAGAATATCGCCCCGGCCCTCCTGATGAGCGACTCCCCTTCAGGATGGATGTCATCAAAGACCGGAACGTGGTGTATCTGCTGGGAGAAAAATCATTCCGGTCAGAATACAAAGATGACGAAGTTACTGTACGGCTGGTCACTCTTAGCAGGATCAAACAGAAAAATACGCTGAAAATCGGAGGGCAGTCGGAGGTTACAACCACGGATGTTCTGAATCTTACCCTCAGCTACCCGGTCTATTTCAGCTTCTTTGATCCCGTTCCTGATAACACCTTGTACCAAAGCGATGTGTTGATTCCGGGGAGTACCACTTCCGGTACCATTTATACTCTCGAAGCTGACTTTAGCGACTATCTGAACGCAAGAACCCAATCCGCATTGGGCTGGAGGTATGTATTCCTGGTGCTTATCCTCCTGGCAGGCGGAATATCGGTCATCAAAACGGCCCCCACGGTATCGTCCCTGTATTCGTTTACAGTTCAATCGGTCATCATACTGATCGGCTGGATCTTTTTTCACTGGCTGGTCAGCTTTTTTGACGTCCACAATCTTTTTGCAAGACCGGATGAGACACTACCCCTGATCAAGCTGGGGCTGAATGCTGTTTTTGCCGGCCTGTTCACCTTCTCTCTGATCAGCTTTTTAAAGAGCGAGTACAGGCCCGCTCAACTCCTTTCCGGCTATCGTTCGGTGGTACTCAGTTTGCTTTTCGGTTTCCTGTCTTCCCTGTTTCTGGTTATGCTCGTTATGGGGCTGTACGAGATTCCTGAAACCGCCAACATCAGCCTTCTCAACCTCGGGCTGGTTCCACAGCTTAACGTCCTGCTTTTTTACTTCTTTTCGGGTTTTCTGTTCGTTGCGGTACTAAGTTCAGTCGGGTCATTGCTCTTACTTGGTATCCGGTATTCAACCATAAGCGTCCTGAACCTGGTGGCCTGCAAGACGTCGGGATTCCTTACCGGCATTGCCATTTGGTACTTCAACGATATACCGAACCACCACCTCTTGTACTATGCTTCGGGTGTATTTTTTCTGACGCTGATGCTAAGCTTTATCCTTTGGCGCAGAAAAAAACGATGGTCTCTGTTTTCCAGGCTGAGGATGTTACTGGCCGCCTGTTTTGCCGGCGCACTCCTCTCCTATATCCCATCTATTCTTGGGGAGGTATCCCACCGGGATGCCTTGCTGAAGCAGGCCGCCCGTGACTTTGCCACGGAAGATGAGGCCCTTATTGATGAGATCACCATTTCCATGCTTATAAACCTGGAACAGCAACTCTCCGGGCTGCAGCTCCAGGACGTACAGCAACAGAAAAGCTTTCTTGAATCATATTTTGAAGATGCGGTAGAGGCTCAAATCGTTGACGAGTGGCAGTCTTTTTCTTTTTCGGTACAGCTGGTCGACAACGAAGGCGATCCGCTTGCTGAGTACACCACCAACCTGAATGCCCCGGGCTGGACCAAAACCTTTGATGTCTTCAGCCTGGAGATCCCCTTTGAAGAAGAGCGGATCCGCAGAGACCGGCTCCGCCCGGTGGTCCGAGAGAATCCCCTGGAGCGCTCCTCATCGGAATACTCCATCTACCGGCAGGCCTGGATCCCTTTCTTTGCCTCCCCTGACGACGACACCCGGCTGGGCTGGATCATCAGCTCCGTGTATAAAGAGCGCCCACAGTATCAGAAGCCTTTCCGTGCCGTCATCTATTATTCCAGTGCTTCTGACATCGGCCATACCATCCATCTGGATGAATATTCCAACGGTTCTCCCGCGCGGAGTGCCGTCGTCGGAATCCCCCTGGAAGTACCCGGCTACAGCAGTTTAAGTGAGGAGATCAAAGCACGACTCGATGCCTCCGGTGAATTAAGCCGTACAAACACCATCAATGGGGTGGAGGTCAAGGAATACTTCCTCGAAACCGGTGCTGAAGGCGTGATCCGTGCGGCTTCTCTGGCTACTAGTCCGGCAAACCATCTGTACTCGGTTCTCCGGTTTTTCTTTAGTTTGCTCATTGTGAACTTTCTGCTGTCGCTTCTGTTCACTGCAAAAAGCGGTTTCCGGATCATCGGTTACAATAAGAAGTTCAAAGACCGCCTTATTGACCGGTTTATTCTCGCCTCACTCACCTGCCTCCTGGCTCTGGTGGGAGGCGCCACTTTCACCATTTCCAAGCAAAATATGCAAGCGGTGCGTGACGACCTGAGCAGCAGACTTGAGAGCCTCAGTACGTCCGTTGCGCAGGCCGACAGCCTCAGTAAGCGGACCGTCTTGTTCGAGGCTGCGTCTCTTTTAAATGCCGACGCCATATTGTATTCGGAACTTGAACAGGCCGCCTCTACGGCTCCTCAGATCTTTACACAAAATATCCTTCCCTCAAGGCTGCCCTGGGAGGTGTATCACGCGCTCGCTGACGAAGGCCGGGAAGAAGAGATCATTTCGTATTCGTTCGGGGATCAGCAGCTGCTTCTGGGTTTTAAGCCGGTCAGCGAGAGCGGAAAACGTTCAGAAGTGGTAGCTATTCCCACCTTCTTGCAGGCGCCCAAATTCAATGAGCAGCTCCTTTCCACCACCAGCCTGCTGATCGCTCTTTTTGTGGTGATTTTCGGAGTTTTCATCGCGGCCGCCACCCTGATCGCCAACCAGCTTACCACTCCTCTTGAAGAGCTGAACGAGGGTATCAAAACCATATCGTCAGGAAATCTGGATACTACGTTGCCCGTGAAGAGTGACGACGAGATCGGTGCCCTTACCAAAGCCTATAACATCATGGTATTCCGATTGAAAGAGCTTCAGCAGAATCTGGTTGAGGCCGAACGTGAAGCCGCCTGGAAGGAAATGGCTCAGCAGGTTGCCCATGAAATCAAGAATCCTCTCACCCCGATGAAGCTGAACCTCCAGCATTTGGAACGACAGATCAAGAACCCTGATATTCCGGCAGGTCAACTCAAGGAGCAGATCTCCAGGATCAACCAGAACCTGATCGAACAGATCGAATCGTTAAGCCGCATCGCCTCCGATTTTTCTAAATTTGCCCGCCCCATTGAACAGGAGTTTCACACCCTCAGTTTATCTGACATACTGCGCCAGGTGATCGAGTTGTATTCCCACGAAGAAGACATTGACCTGAAAGCAGATCTGGGTGAAGGGGAGATCCTGGTATCCGGAGTCAAGGAAGAGCTGCGAAGGGCTTTTATCAACCTCATCAAAAATGCCATTGAAGCAATGCCGGAAGGAGGTACCATCCGTGTGGGCGCCACACTCCATGCCAAAGAGGTTGAGGTGTCTATTGCTGATACGGGACAAGGTATTCCGGAAGAGAATAAAAACCTCATTTTTGTTCCCAATTTCAGCACTAAAACGAGCGGTACCGGACTTGGGCTTGCCATTACAAAAAAAATAATTGAGGAACACGCGGGCAGTATCACCTTTGAGTCCCGCAAAGGGGAAGGAACCGCCTTCAGCGTACGGCTGCCTCTGGCAGACTAGACACCGGCCCTGTTCTTCTGCTTACCATTCACAGAATGATTCCGTACCATTGCCGGCTCATTATATGTTCATGCAGCACGGCCTCACCGACATAAAACAAGAAAGCAAAAAGCTCCTGGCTATAGGCAGTCCTATCATAGCAACCCAGTTGCTGAGCATGGGGCTGAACGTAACGGATACCATTATGGCTGGTCAGCTTTCCGCGGCTGACCTTGCCGGCGTAGCCGTCGGAAACGCACTGTACCTTCCGGTAACCCTCTTTGGAATGGCCACCCTGATCGCCATCAACCCAATCGTTTCGCAGTTGCTCGGCGCCAGAAACTTCGATGAGATCGGCAAAAGCGCCCGTCAAATGCTCTGGCTCATCGGCCTTCTCACTATTCCGGCATTTCTGCTCATCCGCAATCTGGATCTGGTGATGCATCTGGTTGGAGTAGATCCTGAAATTATACCCTATGCGACCGGCTATATGAAGGCGATCTCCTGGGGGGTCCCGGCATTATTTGCTTACGCGGGCTTCCGATACTTCAGTGAAGGACTGGCCGTAACCAGGCCCGCCATGTATGTGGCCCTTGGTACTTTGATCCTGAACATCTTTGCTGATTACGTATTCATGTATGGAAAGCTGGGCTTGCCTGCTATGGGAGCTACCGGAACCGGCTACGCCTCCGCTCTGGTACAGTTTGTAGCGGGCATCTCGATGATGATCTTTGTAGGCACCTTTAAACCCTTCAGGCGGTTTAACATCTTTGCCCGAACCAGGGGGCCCGACTGGGCATCCATCAGGGAGATACTCTATGTTGGGCTTCCGAACGGAGCCAGTTCCACCATGGAGGTATTGCTTTTTGCCGCCGTCAGTGTGATGATGGGAACGCTGAGTGTAACCATATCGGCAGCTCATCAGGTGGCCATTAACATCGCGGCTACTTTGTTTATGATCCCTTTCGGCCTTTCAATGGCAATATCTCAGCGGGTTGGTTTATCTGTCGGGCAAGGCTCTATTCGTAATGCGCGGTTCAGGGGGTTTCTGGGAACGGGCATCTGCACGTTGATCATGACCGTAACGGCGGTCGTACTTTTTACCATGCCCGAAACCATCGTCAGCATTTATACCGATGATCCTGAAGTCATATCCATTGCGGTATCGCTCATCTTTATGGCCGCAGTGTTCCAGATCTCTGACGGACTCCAGGTCGGAGGCTTCGGAGCCCTTCGCGGCTTAAAAGATACCCGTGTTCCCATGATCGTTAACTTCATCTCTTACTGGGTGATCGGATTTCCGGTGGGCTATATACTGGGCATTCAGCAAAACTACGGCCCCGAAGGATTGTGGATCGGGCTTATTTCAGGACTCACGGTGGCGGCAGTTCTTCACAACTACCGGTTTCACAGGCTCACCAGGCCAAAGAAATAACACCAGGGCTGAATCTTATCTGCCTATTCGGGGTTAGCTTAATCAGCGTTTAAATTGTATTCTGTGTTATGCCTGTTTTTATCCACGATATTGCCACCGAGGTCCCGGAAGGCTTCAGCTCCCAGCAGGAGATCCGGGAAACCATGAAAAAATACCTTGGCAAAGACCGGAAGACACAGGCCATCATTCATCGCATATATACCCAGTCTGCAATTGAAAAAAGGCATTCGGTAGTCCGGGATTTTCAGAAAGGCCGGGAAGGAGCTCTTTTTCTGAACGGAAGCCGGACACTGCCTTCCCCCTCCACCGGTACCCGCAATGATCTCTACAAACAACAAGCATCCGAGTTGTTCATTGCGACAGGACGTGCACTGATCGCACGGAATCCGCGTTTCTCCCGCGATTCCATTACCCATGTCATCACCGTTTCCTGTACCGGATTCTACGCCCCCGGCCCCGATTATGAGGTAGTCCGCCAGTTGGGGCTGAGGCCTTCCACCCAACGTTTTCATGTTGGCTTCATGGGATGCTATGCCGCTTTTCCGGCCATGAAGATGGCCAAAGCCTTTTGTGTCTCTGATCCCGAAGCCGTTGTCATGGTCATCTGCACCGAACTGTGTACGCTTCACTTTCAGGATAAAAACGACGTGGACAATCTGCTTTCAGGATCCGTGTTTGCAGATGGCTCTGCGGGAATGATCATCTCGGCCAAAAAACCGGAAGGTACCGCCCTGAGGCTGGATGGTTTCGCCTCTTCGCTGACCCGCCGGGGGGAACAGGACATGGCCTGGGAGATCGGGGACACCGGCTTCGACATGGTGCTTTCCAGCTATGTGCCGGACATCATCCGGTCCGAGCTGAGAGACACCCTCACTGCCCTTTTGAAGGAATACAACGTACAGGAAGCGGATATCGATTACTGGGCTGTGCACCCCGGGGGGCGGTCCATCATTGACAAAATTGCACAGGAACTGGATCTGGATACTCATCAGATCCAGGCTTCCAGAAAGGTGCTGTCGAGTTACGGAAATATGAGCAGCCCAACCGTGGTGTTTGTTTTAAAAGAGATCTTTGATTCTAAGCCCGGATCAGGTACCCGCATTCTGCCCATGGCATTCGGGCCCGGACTCACTATAGAGAGCGGACTAATCACGGTTCAGTAGCATGCCGATTTATCTGGAACATCGCGAACCGGAACTGGTCGAACACATGGACCGCAGGGATTGTGATCCCGAGATGCTGGCAAATACCTACCGGCAGTTCTACCGGATCAACCGAATGCTCAGCAAGTGGAGAAAGATTTATAAAAAACACCTCAGGCCTATGATGAACGATCGCAGCAGATCCTACAGCCTGCTGGATATAGGCTTCGGCGGGGGCGACATTGTTTACTCCTTATCGAAATGGGCGGCTAAAGACGGTATCGACCTTCGCATCACCGGTATTGAAACGGATCCCAGGGCTATCGGCTTTGTGAAGCAACGATCGTTTCCTCCCGGCATCCACTTCAGGCACATAGATTCCGCCGCCCTGGTCGATGAAGGAGCGACCTACGACTTTGTGATTTCCAACCACGTACTTCATCATCTGGATAAGGACCGCATCACCTCTGTACTGCAAGACGCCAAGAATCTGGCCCGCCTCAAGGTGGTCTTTAACGACATCGAGCGGAGTGATCTGGGATATTTTCTCTTCAACATCTTGTCCAGACCCCTGTTCAGGAATTCGTTTATCACCGAAGACGGACTGATCTCCATCCGTAAGTCCTTCACCTTCAGGGAACTGTCCAGGGTTAAACCTTCCGGCTGGGAGGTACACCGGCTCTTCCCTTTCCGGCTGCTTTTGGTTTACCAGGATTATGCGAGGATCAGCTGATATAGTCATTGTCGGGGGTGGCCCTGTGGGCCTTTTCATGGGGCTTTGTCTTCACCATTTTGGGGTTGAGTTCGCTATCCTTGAGCAGCGCCGGCACCCCGTGCCCGACTCGCGGTCTTTAGGCATCCATCCGCCATCGCTTGAGTTGTTTGAGCAACTCGGGTTCGTCGATGATTTTTTAGCCGAAGGATTAACCATCCGGAAAGGCCTTGCCTTCGATGGGAAAAAGAAGATCGGGGAAATCAGTTTTGACCATTGTCCGCCGCCTTTTCCCTTCATACTGGCGTGCCCTCAGTCGCAAACCGAAACCCTTCTGAGAGATATCCTCCTGCAGCGATGTCCGGATGCTCTGATCACGGAAGCTACTGCCACCGGCCTCAGCCAGGGACCGAATGGGGTTGGCGTCAGCTTTACACGCAAGGGCGTTGAGGACACAATTTCGGGGGACTTTCTGATCGCCTGTGACGGAAAGAACAGCTTTTCGCGACAACAGGCCGGCATTTTTTACGGAGGCAAACGCTATCCCGATACCTATGTCATGGGGGATTTCGAAGACACTACCCACTTTGGGCCCGATGCCGCCGTCTTCCTTCCAAAAGAAGGCCTCATCGAATGTTTTCCACTGCCTGACGGAATGCGAAGATGGGTCGTAAAGACAAAAAGCTATGTAAAGGATCCTGATCCCGGGCTTTTGGCAGCACTGGTACACCAGCGCATAGGCTTCCGCCTGTCCGGTACCCAAAGTAAGATGATCAGTTCCTTCGGGGTTCAGCACTTCACCGCTGAGTATTATTTTAAGAACCGCATCGTACTCTGTGGAGACGCCGCGCATGTAGTAAGTCCGATCGGCGGGCAGGGGATGAATCTTGGGTGGCTGGGCGCATGGAGCCTGGCAGGATGCATCGCCCCGGTCGTGCATGAGCAGGGAGACTATCGCGAGGCGTTTCAAACCTATCAGAAAGATCAGCGATCCATCGTTGCCAAAGCCGCCAGAAGAGCCGAAATGAATATGAAACTGGGAAGGCGAAGTCGAATTCCCCTTCTAAAGAGAATGCTGGTAAGCCTGATGCTGAACACCCCGGTACGCAAAAAAGCTGCCCGGTCTTTTACCATGAGAGATCTGGATACGGGGTGGATCTAAATACTGAACTGGATCCTGAAGGTAGAGCCTTCGCCAACCCGGCTCTGTCTTGAAACATCCGCTTTCAGTTTTCTGGAAAGCGCGTTCACGATATACAGCATATTCGGGCCTTTTTCCTCATCCACCATGCCGATGCCATCATCAAAAACCTCCATAAGCAGCTTCTCCCCTTCCAGAAGACGAACCGTCACTTTAACCGTACCCTTTCTTCGGTCCAGGAAGGCGTGCTTAAAAGAGTTGACGGCCAGTTCGTTTACGATCAAGCCGCAAAGCATGGCCCGGTTGGCATCCAGTACAACTTCATCACCCTGGTGTATTACATTGATATCCTTTTGTTTACCCTGATAGATCATCATCACATTCTCAAGAATGTTCTGAATGTATTCCTTAAGGTTGATCTTACCTGAATCCTCAGAATCGTAAAGAATCGAATGCACATTGGCCACCGACTTGATCCTGGAGTTCGTCGCTTTCAGAACTTCTTCGGGATGATCCTTTCCGCTGCTCTCCATCTCAAGCTCGATGAGTGCGGAAATGGTGGCCAGGTTATTTTTGAGGCGATGGTGCAGTTCGGAGAGCTGCATGTTTTTCTCATCCAGTTTGTAGATAAGCTTGTCATATCTGCGGGCGCGCTCTATAGCGACCGAAACGTGATCCGCGAGGGTCTCGAACACAAAAACATCTCCGTCTTCAAATACGCCGCCTCCTTTTCGGTTAATGGCCTGTAACACCCCAAAAGGCTCGTTGTGCTCATCCCTCAGAGGTACACAAATGATATTCCGTGTTTTAAAATTGATGCTCAGATCTTTCCAGAAGAGATCACTCTTGGAGATATCGTTGCTGATGTAGGGATTGTTATTTCTGATCACCCAGCCACCGATCCCTTTATCTTTGGGGATATTGATCCCGACAATGTCTTCCTGAACCGGTCCGGTGGGAATACTGACGTTCAGCTCCCCGGTTGCTTCATCCAGCAGCATAAGTGAACTGGCTTCCGTGTTCATGACGATACTGGTGGCGTGCATGCACTTCTTTAGAAGGTCTTTAAGTTCAAACGTGCGGTTTATACCTTCAACTGCATGAAGCAGCAATTTATAGTTCGAATCCTGGCCCTTTTTTGAGTCAGCTATATTTGAATTCAGCCTTTCTTTCAACTCTCGTGCATAAATCTTGTCAGTAGGCCACGTTAGATAATTTTAGCCCCTTTTCAAAATGCATAAAAAAAGCCCCTCCGCTAAGAGGGGCTTTGAGCTATTAAACCGATCTGAAAATCAGCTCTTGCTTTGTTTTAAATAATCAAGCAAGACCGTGTGCAGAATACCTCCGTTTCGGTAGTAATCCACTTCCACAGGGGTATCAATTCTGCTCTTGGTTGTGAAATGGATCTCCTCGCCATTTTCCTTTTTGGCGGTTACTTCCACATCTCCACGTGCCTTGATGTTGTCGTCAAGGTGAATGGTGTACACTTCGGAACCATCCAGCCCAAGGGTTTCCGGAGTTTCTCCCTCTTTGAACTGAAGGGGAAGCACACCCATCTGTACCAGATTGGAGCGGTGGATACGCTCGTAGGATTCCGCGATCACCGCTTTGATACCAAGCAGATTGGTTCCTTTGGCCGCCCAGTCGCGGGAAGATCCGGTACCATATTGCTTTCCTGCAATCCCAATCAGCGGAGTGTTGTCTTCTTTGTACTTCAGTGACGCTTCGTAGATGGTCATGATCTCACCCGTTGGATGGTATTTCGTAAAGCCCCCTTCTTTGCCGGGTGCCAGCTTGTTCCTGAACCGCACATTGGCAAAGGTTCCCCGTGTCATTACACGATCGTTGCCCCGACGCGAACCGTAGGAGTTGAAGTCCTTTTTCTCCACACCATTGGCTTTCAGGTACTCACCGGCCGGAGAATCTTCCTTGATGCTGCCTGCAGGTGAAATATGATCGGTGGTGATGGAGTCTCCGACCATCACCAGGGTGCGGGCGCCCTCAATAGACTTGATGGGCTCGGGCTCCTCGCTCATATTCATGAAGAAGGGAGGCTCCTGAATATAGGTGGAGTCTTCTTTCCAGTCGAAAAGCTCTCCTCCTTTAACCGGGATCTCCTCCCAGGCCGGGGATTCAAAAATGTCGCTGTACATCTCTTCAAACAGATCGGGGCGGATGGCATTATCCAGTTCGGCAGCGATCTCTTCGGTAGTAGGCCAGATCTCTTTCAGATATACGTCGTTGCCGTCCTTGTCTTTACCGATTGGTTCATTCACCAGATCGATATCCACCGTACCGGCCAGCGCGTAGGCCACCACTAGCGGAGGTGACGCCAGGAAATTGGCTTTTACATACGGGTGAATACGTCCCTCGAAGTTCCGGTTTCCTGAAAGTACGCCTGCCGCGATCAGGTCGCCTTCTTTAATGGCCGCCTCAACCGGTTCGGGTAACGGCCCGGAGTTTCCGATACAGGTTGTACAGCCGTATCCTACCAGGTTAAAGCCCAGCTGATCCATGTATTCAGTCAGGCCGGCTTCTTTAAGGTACTCGGTCACAACCCGAGAGCCCGGTGCCAGGGAGGTCTTCACATAGGGCGGCACCTTAAGCCCGCGCTCCACGGCTTTCTTGGCAACGATGCCAGCCCCCAGCATTACGCTCGGGTTCGAAGTATTGGTACAACTGGTAATGGCGGCAATGACCACATCCCCGTGCTTCATTTCAATTTCCTGACCGTTTTTGAAGGTTCCGCGGTTGGCCAGTTTTTCCTGATCCAGATTAAAGCCCATCGTCGGGTTATCGCTGGTCAGTGAGGTTTCGAAGGCCTTCTTCATGTTACCAAGTGTAATGCGGTCGTGCGGAAGCTTGGGTCCGGCCAGCGATGTTTCCACCGTGCTGAGATCCAGCTCCAGTGTAGAGCTGAACTCGGGATCCGGCGTGTCATCGGTTCTGAAGAGCCCCTGAGCCTTCGTGTAATTTTCCACCAGCTGTACCAATTCGTCAGAGCGCCCGGTACGGCTCATGTAGCGAAGCGATTCCTCATCGATCGGGAAAAAGCCCATCGTCGCCCCGTATTCCGGAGCCATGTTGGCAATGGTCGCCCGGTCGGGCAGACTCATGTTGGAGATTCCGTCTCCGTAAAACTCCACAAATTTGCCAACCACTCCATGCTTTCGGAGCATCTGTGTAACGGTGAGCGTAAGGTCGGTGGCGGTCACGCCTTCTCTGAGCGCACCTGTGAGTTTCATGCCTACCACTTCGGGCACCAGCATGGAGATCGGCTGACCCAGCATGGCCGCTTCCGCTTCAATACCTCCGACACCCCAGCCCAGAATACCCAGTCCATTGATCATGGTGGTGTGGGAGTCGGTTCCCACCAGCGTGTCAAAGTAGGCGGTTTTGGTGCCGTCTTCCTCTTCGCGAAGGAAAACACCGCGGCCTAAATACTCCAGGTTCACCTGGTGAACGATACCACGGCCAGGGGGAACTACCCGGAAGTTGTCAAAGGCTTCCTTCCCCCACTTCAAAAACTCATAGCGCTCGCGGTTGCGCTCCATTTCCTTTTCCACGTTGAACATGAGAGCGGCGTCCCGGCCAAACATATCCACCTGAACAGAATGGTCAATGACCAAATCCACCGGGACCTGTGGATTAATATCCGTTGGGTTCCCCCCCATTCTTTTCATCGCTGAGCGAAGCGCGGCCAGGTCCACTACGGCCGGCACTCCGGTAAAATCCTGCAGCACTACCCTGGAAGGCTTGAAAGGAATTTCACCCTCGGGACTTTTGGCGTTGTAGTTGGCCAGTGCTTCAATATCCTGTTCGGTAACTACGTAGCCATCGTATTCCCGGAGTACGGCTTCCAGCAATATTTTTATTGAAAAAGGAAGTGAGTCAATTTTTGAATACCCCAGTTCTTTAAGCTTAGGCAGGCTGTATAACGTTGCTTCCCCATTGCCCGTGTCGAAGGTCAGTCTGGTTTGCTTGAATTTGTCGCTCATTGTCGATGTGTTTTTGGTTCCAACAGAATTGAACCTTAAAGGTACAAATCTTTTCAGGCATTGTCTTTCAATCCCTTCAACCTTTTCATCGCTTCACAAGTTCAAACATTAGAATTACAGAAGGGTATTGTTTTTTACACTCCGTCTAGTTAGCGTGTAAATATCTAATAATCAGTTACTAGTTCCTAGTAATGTTCAAGAGCATCTTCCTTTATACTACTTCCCTCCTTGTACTCGTGCTTGGCTGCGGAATTAGTATCGGTGAGGATGAAGGAATCTCCATTGATCTACCCCCGCCTACTTATCAGGAGTTTCCGCGCTGGAGTCCTGATGGAAACACGGTGCTGTATTATCATTCAGGCCTGCAACTCTACGATCCCTCCAATGGTCTTTCTATTCATGACCCTGATTCTGCCGGGATATGGGCCATGAGCCCCGAGGGGAAAAACCAGCGTAAAATCTTAAATGCAGGTTATGCCGATTGGAGTCCGGATGGGGAATGGATCGTGTATGTAGCGGGTGCACAGATTTTTAAAGTTCGTTTCAATGGCATATCAATAGATACCTCCTCCGTAGAGCAGCTTACTTTTGAGGGACGTAACTTCTTCCCCGATTGGAGTCCGGATGGAGAGTGGATTGGGTATGATAATACGACTTGTGGGTCTTCCAATGAACCACCTCCAGCGTACTCCTGCGGTGTTTTGACCCTAAATTTAGAAAATGACACTATAAAGTTGATAAAAAGATATTCTCGAATGCCAACATGGAACCCCATCAACAATGAAATTTCTTTTGTGAATCGAGCGGTACTTCCAAGCGGTAAAGTTATTGGTGATTCGTTATGGACCTATAGTTTCACAGATTCAACTACCAGTTTTTTAACCTTCATTGAAGGTGATAATCGTTATCCAAAATATTCTCCACATGGCCACTCAATTGTATTTTCTTCGAATGTGCAGATATGGACAATGAATGAGGACGGAACAGGCCTAACGCAGTTAACCTTTGATGAAGGAGGAACCATGCCCGATTGGTCGCCTGATGGAAAGCAAATAATTTATATGGGGCCGAAAGGGACTATTTGGGTGATGGATGCAGACGGCAGTAACCAAACATCATTAACAGCCCGGCCGGAGGGCAGCATTAACTAAACGAATTATAAACACTAATGAACTTGTACTAAAAACCGCTGATGTACGGGAATACACCAGCGGCTAACTTGCAAAATAAGAGGCTCTTGTTATCTCCGCCTATAGTTATAGACGATGATACCTTCTTTTTTTGCGGGTGAATTGTAGCAAGAAACCATCGCTGATCCCTACTCAAGAATTAGAACTGAGGTCAAAGAATGATTAATTCAAAAACACCACTTATAGTTCTCATCATCATAGCAATGAAGTTTACATTCATAGGCTGTACGACAATGAGCGGTGGAGAAGGTTGTGATCCAGATACCCAGGATTGCGAAACGATCGACCCGGTTAATCCCGAACCCGGCTGGTTCGGTGCCACGGCCTGGCACCCGGACGGGCGGTGGATAGCCGCCGAACATAGCGTAGCTTTCGATACCGATGAGGACGGCTTCCCCGATTCGGTGGCCCGCAGCGGCATTTGGCTGGTGGATTCTGAAAACGGACAAGTACAGGACAATCCCCTGTTGGAATGGGGGCGTTCCCCCGACTGGAGCCCTGATGGCCGCCATCTGGTTTTTCATCAGGATGCCCATATTTATACCGTGGCCGTTACCAGCCTGACTCCCCCGCAAATAGATACCGCCAGCATCCGGCAGTTGACCCAGGAAGGGCGCAACTTCTACCCTGACTGGAGCCCGGATGGAGAGTGGATTGTGTATGATTCAAATAATGACAGTCCAAATGGACAAATTTTTATTTGGAAAATGAAAAGTGATGGGTCTGAAAAGACAAGAATTGTATTTACACCTGAGCAAGGGGAAGCCAGGATGCCTTCATGGTCTCCAGATAGCAAGAAATTAGTTCATATACAGTATCTAGTTGGTGTTTATTCTTCAGAAATTTTTTCAGTGAATTCTGATGGGAGCAACCCAAATCGACTTATAGAAAATGAAGCAACAGATTATTACCCCAGATATTCTCCAAACGGGTCTAGCGTTGCCTTCCTGTCGGCTCCTCCACCTCCTGCTCCGGCCGTAGTTTCTATCTGGAAGATGAACCCGGACGGGACCGGTCAACAAAAGATATCTCCTGACTGGAGCGGGGTATTTAGCTGGCGGCCCGATGGCAGGCAGCTCGTATTCCTTAAATATAATCCCAACCAACCCGAGGAGGGAAACGGCCAGTTATGGCTGATGAATCCCGATGGAACCGGCTTAAGGCAGTTAACTCATTTTAATCCCGAAAATTTACCTTTATGAGACTACGATTTAGCTTTTTATATGTCGCACTCATTGTATTAACCTTAGGAGTCATAGGCTGTAATCCCACGGGTGGAGAAGATGACGATGACGGTATAGACATTGGATTACCCCCACCCCTTTTTCATGAGTTTCCGCGTTGGAGTCCTGATGGAAACACGGTGCTGTATTATCATTCAGGCCTGCAACTCTACGATCCCTCCAATGGTCTTTCTATTCATGACCCTGATTCTGCCGGGATATGGGCCATGAGCCCCGAGGGGAAAAACCAGCGTAAAATCTTAAATGCAGGTTATGCCGATTGGAGTCCGGATGGGGAATGGATCGTGTATGTAGCGGGCGCACAGATTTTTAAAGTTCGGTTCAATGGCACATCCGTAGACACTTCCACCGTAGAGCAGCTTACTTTTGAGGGACGCAACTTCTTCCCCGACTGGAGTCCGGATGGAGAGTGGATTGCCTATGATCGTTCTTTAGATGACGAAACAGGCCCAGCGGGTATTTGGATAATGAAGCAAGATGGAGAAAAAAAAGAAAGTATTTTTGGAGGTGCATTTCCAGATTGGCATCCAAATGATGAACAAATTATTGGAACAATTGGAACCAGTTCTACAAGCGTATGGAAACGATTCAAAATATATACAATACATGACGGGTCAACTGAAATATTAGATGCGGTTGTGGACGCAAACAACCTTTATCCCAAATATTCTCCACATGGCCGTTCAATCGTATTTTCTTCGAATGTGCAGATATGGACGATGAATGAGGACGGAAAAGGCCTAACGCAGTTAACCTTTGATGAAGGAGGAACCATGCCCGATTGGTCGCATGATGGAAAGCAAATAATTTATATGGGGCCGAAAGGGACTATTTGGGTGATGGATGCAGACGGCAGTAACCAAACATCATTAACAGCCCGGCCGGAGGGCAGCATTAACTAAACGAATTATAAACACTAATGAACTTGTACTAAAAACCGCTGATGTACGGGAATACACCAGCGGCTAACTTGCAAAATAAGAGGCTCTTGTTATCTCCGCCTATAGTTATAGACGATGATACCTTCTTTTTTTTGCGGGTGAATTGTAGCAAGAAACCATCGCTGATCCCTACTCAAGAATTAGAACTGAGGTCAAAGAATGATTAATTCAAAAACACCACTTATAGTTCTCATCATCATAGCAATGAAGTTTACATTCATAGGCTGTACGACAATGAGCGGTGGAGAAGGTTGTGATCCAGATACCCAGGATTGCGAAACGATCGACCCGGTTAATCCCGAACCCGGCTGGTTCGGTGCCACGGCCTGGCACCCGGACGGGCGGTGGATAGCCGCCGAACATAGCGTAGCTTTCGATACCGATGAGGACGGCTTCCCCGATTCGGTGGCCCGCAGCGGCATTTGGCTGGTGGATTCTGAAAACGGACAAGTACAGGACAATCCCCTGTTGGAATGGGGGCGTTCCCCCGACTGGAGCCCCGATGGCCGCCATCTGGTTTTTCATCAGGATGCCCATATTTATACCGTGGCCGTTACCAGCCTGACTCCCCCGCAAATAGATACCGCCAGCATCCGGCAGTTGACCCAGGAAGGGCGCAACTTCTACCCTGACTGGAGCCCGGATGGAGAATGGATTGCTTATCAACAAACAATTTGTAACGAAATAAAAAATTGTGGTATATGGCTTTATAATCTTGACGATGCAACTGAATTTATAATTGCAAAGTTTGGAGGGAGTGCTGCTTGGTTACAAACTGGACAAAAAATACTTTACAAGACGCGTGTAATAAATTCCAATGGAGAAGCAATTGGTGATTCGCTTTGGGTTTTTTCCTTACACGAAAACAAAACAAGCTTTTTACAGTTTTTGACGGGTGAGAATAATGATAGCAATAAATTTAGTTATTCCCCGGATGGTTTGATCATTGCCTTCCTGTCGGCTCCTCCACCTCCTGCTCCGGCCGTAGTTTCTATCTGGAAGATGAACCCGGACGGGACCGGTCAACAAAAGATATCTCCTGACTGGAGCGGGGTATTTAGCTGGCGGCCCGATGGCAGGCAGCTCGTATTCCTTAAATATAATCCCAACCAACCCGAGGAGGGAAACGGCCAGTTATGGCTGATGAATCCCGATGGAACCGGCTTAAGGCAGTTAACCCACTTTAACCCTGAAAGCTTAAATAACTAGGAGTCAATACATGGCGATTTAAATAAAAAAACCCTTGACGGGGTATCCAGTACGATAACAGATCCACCAAGATCCATAGTAACCGCCGAGACACACACGGCCGACAAGGGCTTTGTGCTTCTCTGCTAAAACAAAGAAACACAAATTTTACACAAGGAACTCAAGTTATGAAAACAACAATTCTTTTCACAATAGTGATGTTATGTCTGTTTTGCGCTGGCAAAGGCCTGGCGCAAGAAACCATTTCAACCGACCCCGACCGGGAGGTATTGGTACTGTTCAAAGAAAACCTGGTAAACGTGCCCATGGGGCCGCCAACCGGTGCTCTTTCCCAATTTGATTTTACCTCAGACACACTCAGGCAAACTTTACAGCAAGCGGGTGTTGAATTCATGGGGCGCCTGATTGCTGACTTTAAACCGGAAGACAGGATCATTCAGGATGCGACAGGGCGAACTATTGTTCTTTCAGATTGGACGAATACATATCTGATTCGTATTCCCAATGCAAACTCCAGGCCTTCTTTTATAAAACGCTTAAAAGAGCTGCCAGGAGTTGTATATGCCGAGCCGAATGGTTTAGGCGAACACGATGCGCTTGAATTAACGGAGAAACAGGAAGAAGCTATATCAGAGAAATACACAATGGCTGCTCTTATTCCCAACGACCAGCATTTTAACCGGCAGTGGGCGCATAAAAATGACGGTACAAGTCTGCAAGGAAGTGGCACGCCCGGAGCCGACATGAAAACGGCAGATGCCTGGAGCATAACGAACGGCTCCTCATCAGTTAAAATTGGTATAGTCGATAATGGCATGCAGACAGATCACACTGAATTTTCCGGCCGGGTGACCGGGGATCCAGGCTATACAGGTACTGATTGTACTAACTCTCATGGAACTTGTGTTGCGGGTGTGGCAGCCGCGCAAGGAAACAACGTAAACGGAATTGCCGGTGTAGCATGGAATGTGGGAATTATTAACGAAGACTATGGAGCTGCCAGCGATGCGGACTTCTCAAACGCCGTACGCAGCGCTTCAACCCGGGGTGCTCATGTCATTAATAATAGCTGGAAATTAGTACCTGTTGGCCGATACTCCACCACGGTACGCCGGGCGTTTGCAGATGTGTATAAACAAAACCGGGTAGCGGTGGCTTCCATGGGTAATCAGGCTACCACCTCATTACCTGAAAAACAGTATCCAGCCGCTTTTGGCCAGGGTATTCTGACGGCAGGAGCTTCTACCAATACCGACCAACGAGCCGATTATTCCAGTCGGGGGAGTTGGATTGATGTAGTAGCGCCAGGCGGCGGAAAAGCACCTGGAATCCCAGTAACTACAGAAGACTGGGTATATGTCACCTATCCTGGAAGCACTTACGGATATACAGGAGGCACTTCTTTTGCCGCTCCTGCCGTGAGTGGTTTGGCCGGGCTATTACTGTCCTATAATGCTTCGTTATACAACGACGACATCGAACACCTTATTCAGCTTAGTACAGATAAAGTATCTGAAATGAGTGGTCAAAACTTTACAAATGAATATGGCTACGGCCGTGTAAACGCCCACCAGGCTTTATTAAGGCTGCAAAGCCCCTACGTGCTCAATCACTATACGGCCACGGGTGGTGCTATTCATGCCACCAGCAGCCAGTTCAGTATATATCTGTTTGACGCTCCGGGCATACCAGACGGCTTGTATAGGGTAAAACGCAGGGAGATAAGAAAAACCGTCACCTTTCCTTACATGGATGAAGTGGAGGTGTGGGGAAGGGGCGTAGCAACTACAGGCTGGAACAAAGAGGAAAACCCGGACGGAACCAACCGTAATTTCGCCCTCGGGTATTGCGAGGTGGTGCCGGGTACGGTAACCAGCACCAGCGCTGTTTTAAGAACATACATATACGAGGTAAAAAAATACAACAGCATAGGCCAGCTTGTTACCAATTATGGCTGGCAACCTGTTACAGAAGGGAATGTAGAATTCGCCTACACCGTGCATGGTATCCCAGGGACACCTCCATTAGTATCGGCCTATTTGGGGTTAAACACTATCCCGGTTAATACAAACAATACATGGACGGCTGCTTCTTCCGGCGGAACCACTCCGTATTCGTATGTTTGGGATAGAAAAACTACCGGGAGTTCCACCTGGACGTATTTAAGTAACTCTTCCAGTTTGACTCTTTCTTATAGTACTCCTCAAACCTTTGATTTACGTTTAAAAACAACTGATTCCAATCTAAATGCAGATTATGAGATAAAGCTGATTACTATTTACGACAACCCTAATTGTCAGGATCCTAGCTATCCTTGCAAAGTTGTCTCCAGAATCCCTGAAGAGTTCCGGCTAGAAAATAATTACCCCAATCCCTTCAATCCGAGCACAAAAATTGCCTTCTCCCTGCCGGAAATGTCCGATGTAAGAATCAATGTGTATAACATTAATGGTCAATTGGTTTCCACTCTTCTGGATGAGACCCGGAATGCCGGATCCTTTGAGATTGACTTTGACGCAGCCAATCTTTCCAGCGGTTTCTACATCGCCAGAATGACGGCCGTTGGATCACAATCAGGCCAGCGTTTTGCGAATCAGATCAAAATGCAGCTAATCAAATAAACCTACTCCGATTTAAATAAAGAGCAGTCTTAACCCGGCTGCTTTTTTTATGGATTTAAGATTCACTTTTGTGTTGATAAAGCGAAAGATTACCCATATCTTTTTCGACTTTCCAAAAAAGCAAAATAAACGAGTTTAATCGTGGATACTTTAAGTTTTAAAACATACTCAGCAAAACCCTCCGATATCGAGAAGAAATGGGTTTTGATCGATGCTGAAGATCAGCCACTGGGCCGTCTGAGTAGTGTTGTAGCATCTATCCTGAGAGGCAAGAACAAGCCAACGTTCACTCCGCATATGGACACCGGCGACAACGTGATCGTCATCAACGCGGAAAAAGTGAAGCTGACCGGCAAGAAGATGACGGATAAAATGTACTTCCGTCATACTTTCTATCCGGGTGGTGAGCGCTTTACCAGCGCCGAAGACATGCTGGCGAAAGACCCTACCTCTCTGGTTACCAAAGCCGTGAAAGGCATGCTTCCCAAGAACAAACTGGGACGCAAGCTACTGACCAACCTTCGCGTGTACGCAGGTCCGGTTCACAATCAAACGGCACAGAATCCAGAAATCATCGAGCTTTAATTCGAACGATATTTATAAATGGCACAAGCTAATTACATCGGAAGAAGAAAGACCTCTACGGCAAGATTGTACATCAAGCCGGGTAAAGGCGAATTCCTGATCAACAATTCTCCAATTGAAGAATACCTTCCTGAGAAAGCAGTCCGTAACCTGGCTCTGCTTCCTCTTTCAGTTA
Source organism: Balneola sp. (assembly GCA_965267385.1). Classification (GTDB taxonomy): domain Bacteria; phylum Bacteroidota; class Rhodothermia; order Balneolales; family Balneolaceae; genus Balneola. The sequence continues at coordinate 141,085 of OZ253957.1, read as the reverse complement.
CCGAAATGGAAGGCAAATATGACATTAAAGTGACCGTTCGCGGTGGCGGAAAGTCTGGTCAGGCTGGTGCGATACAGCACGCGCTCGCTCGCGCTCTCGACGGAGAGAACGAAGAGCTGCACAGCATCCTTAAAGAACATGGCCTTCTTACCCGTGACGACCGAATGGTTGAGCGTAAAAAATACGGCCAGCCTAAAGCCCGTAAGAAGTTCCAATTCTCCAAGCGATAATTTGTTATTGGTTAATAGTTGCCAGGAAGACGACCCGATTAACTATTAACAGATAGCCGCTAACGAAATTTAATCACACATATGTGGTGACTCGCTGTCTGGTGTTCTCCCAATATTTCGGGAGGATCGGCATCGGGGATGACCCGCATAGAGGATAAACCTAAACATACATACTGATACAATGCCCAAAGCAGCTTCTATTGAAGAACTCTTAAAATCAGGTGCGCATTTTGGTCACCTGACCCGCCGCTGGAACCCGAAGATGAAAGACTTCATCTTTATGCAGCGCAACGGAATTCACATCATTGACCTTAAAAAGACACAGACCTACCTCCAGGAATCTCTGGACCAGGTTCAACAGCTTTCCCGGGCCGGTAAAACCATTCTTTTTGTAGGTACCAAAAAACAATCCGCCGACATCGTTAAGACAGAGGCTATCCGCTGCGGAATGCCTTATGTGACGCACCGTTGGTTAGGAGGTATGCTCACCAACTTCTCTACCGTTCGCAAGAGCATCAGCCGTATGGAAGAGATCGAGCGCATGAAGACCGACGGCACGATGGATGAGCTCACCAAAAAGGAAGGCCTGATGCTGACCCGTGAGCAGGAGAAACTGGAAAACACCCTCGGCGGTATCGCTAACATGAGCCGTCTTCCGGGCGCTATCTTTGTGGTGGACATCATCAAAGAGCACCTGGCGGTGAACGAAGCCATTAAACTTCATATTCCTGTGATCGCCATGGTGGATACCAACAGCGACCCCGACATTCCCGATTTTATCATTCCTTGCAATGATGACTCTGCCCGTACCATTCAGCTGGTTTCAGCTCAGATCGCTGACGCCATCATTGAAGGTGCCGCGGAGCGTGAAGCACATGCCGAAGAGGAACTGCTGGAGCAGGCGGCCATCGAAGCCAAGGAAAGCAGCGACGAAGACGACACTACCCCCAAAGACGGCGCCGAGCGCAAAACCAAGCTTCGTTCCAGAAAGAAGAAGTCAGACAAAAAGAATGCCGGCTCCAAAGCCGAAGCGGAAGCCGCTGAAGCCGTAGCCGAATCGTCTGACGAAGAAGAATAATTTTAATCCATTAAATACTATTCCATACTATCATGAGCATTTCTGCTGCTGACGTAAAAAAACTTAGAGACATGACCGGCGCGGGTATGATGGACTGTAAAAAAGCCCTCGCTGAAGCAGACGGTGACTTCGACAAGGCCGTTGAGATCCTTCGCAAAAAAGGCCAAAAAGTAGCTGACAAGCGGGCCGACCGTGAAGCCAGCGAAGGCCTGATCCTTTCACGCGTAAGTGATGACGGAAAAAAGGCTGTGGCTATTGAGCTGAACTGCGAAACCGATTTCGTGGCACGGAACGAAGATTTCCAGGCCAAAGGGGAAGCATTCCTGAATGCAGCCTACGAAAACGACATCGACAATGTGGATGACCTGCTGAAAGTTGAAGTGGACGGCAAGACCATCGCGGACCACCTGCAGGAAATGGTAGGAACCATCGGCGAGAAGATCGAGATCTCCAAAGTGGTGCTGGCCAAAACCGACGGAACCATTGTGGATTACATCCATGCCGGAAATCAGCTGGGTGTGCTGGCCGAATTTGATGGCGACGTAAGCAACGAAGAGGTTGCGCGCGACGTGGCCATGCAGATCGCCGCGATGAACCCGCTGGCCGCCACCCGCGACGAAGTGGACGCTTCTCTCGTTGAGAAGGAGCTTGAGATCGCCAAGGAGCAGCTCATCAACGAAGGCAAACCCGTTGAGATCGCTGAGAAGGCCGCACAGGGTAAGCTTCGCAGATTCTATGAAGAGCGCGTATTGCTCGAGCAGAAGTTCGTTAAAGACAACGGTATTTCGGTTAAGCAGTACCTGGAGCAACATGACACTCCGCTGGTTAAGTCCTTCCGCCGAATCCAATTGGGTGAAGACGCTTAATCATTTTTTCTTTACATTAGGCCGTTCCCTTCCGGAGCGGCCTTTTTTTTGTCCAATAATTTCAAAAACTGACTACACGTGGCGAACAAGTACAAGCGCATCCTTCTGAAACTAAGCGGAGAAGCATTATTAGGGGCACAGGGGCATGGTATTGACGGGGATATCCTCACCCAATATGCCAAAGAGATCAAGAGTGTGCAGGAAGAAGGAGTGGAGATTTGTATCGTGATCGGGGGAGGCAACATCTTCCGTGGTGTAAAAGGCGCCACCGAGGGCATGGACCGGGTACAGGGTGACTATATGGGCATGCTGGCCACGATGATCAACAGCATGGCGCTGCAGGACGCGCTGGAACGACAGGGTGTGATGACCCGGCTGATGAGCGCCATTCGGATGGAAGCCATCGCGGAACCCTTCATCCGCCGGCGTGCCATCCGCCACCTGGAAAAAGGACGCGTGGTGATCTTCGGAGCCGGTACCGGAAACCCCTACTTCACCACCGATACGGCCGGAGCCCTCCGCGCCATCGAGACCGAAGCCGATGTGATTCTGAAAGGCACCCGTGTGGACGGAATCTATGATTCCGATCCCGAGAAGAACGGAGACGCCAGGAAATTCGACACCATCACCGGCGATGAAGTGCTGAAGCGCCGCCTGTCCGTGATGGACCTGACCGCTTTCACCCTCTGCCGTGAGAACAACACCCCCATCATCGTGTTTGATATGAACACCGAAGGGAACTTCAAGAAGATCGTGTGCGACGGGGAGGCGCTGGGTACGACGGTGGTGTGGGAGTGAACTCAATGGTCTATGAGATGCCCTGGTTCCGATGGTCTCCGTCGGAACCAATCGCTCTAACGCGGAGCATTGGAGCGAGGGATTTTTTTCGATTAGCATGAAACTAGTCCTCCCTTGAGAAGCCTGTGCTGAAATGATTCAGTAAGGTGGATTGCAGAACGGAGTGAAGCAAGACGGTGGGTGTTCAACGATTTCAAAGACTCAGCTCAGTCCTGTCCGACACCCCTCCCGCCTTCGGCGTACTCCCCTGCCTTTGCCGGCAGGCAGGCCTCAAGGGGAGACTCTTCCCGATATAATTTCGCCCCATCATTGGTTATCCGTCCTTAATCTGCTTCCGAGAACTCCAGCGGAACCTAACTCTCCAACGTAGAGCACTGGTTCTAGGGAAAGATTTAGGGACAACCGTGGTTTGGAAGCAGGGTTATGTTCAATTCTCCCAGGTAAAGGATTCGTTGAAGCGCCGTGTTTCTTTATGGCCTTGCCGGTGGCTCAACCGGTTTCGGGGAGGCTGATGAAAACAACAAGCCTCTTCACAACCGCTTAAATTTCTTTCCTCTCCCACTTTTGTTGAGGACACCCATGACCCCCAGCATGGCATTCGCTCATCTACCTACCGCTTTAGGAATAAAGGACAAGGGGTGTTGCTTTGGCTCAGTAGTGAACTTCCCTCTTTTTTTGGCGGTAGAAAAAAAAACAGAATATTTTACTTGTAAGTAATTAGCCTTTAACTATATTGGGGCTAGCAATGGGGTTATGATTACCTCTCTGCGCTTTGCGCAGCATGGAAGGACAAGTGATGAATGAATGATTGATGATGGACAACAGGAGATGTTGATTTTCCGTGGATTTGTCTGTTCATCCATTAGTTATTGAAAACCTGAATTGTCCACTTTTAGCCGCACCATGTTCCATGTGTTTATTATGTACGTTTTCACTTTTTTCCCAAATATGGGTGACAGGATGTGGCACACTCGGGGTTTATATTACTAGAAACTTTGTGTAATTAATTATGATAACCACACTTTATAATTTTTCAAATTTATTAAAGGATGAAGAAGAGTTAAAGAGGTACTTTTCTCCTGCTGAAAATCCTTTCGAAGGAAGAGAAGAAAAAGGGAGAGTTTTGGTTGGTGAAATTGAGAATGGAGAATTTAAGAAGTTTAGTCTTTTAAACTTTAATATTGATTTAATTCCAAAAATCCTTTATAGAAGACCTTCATCAAGAGGCACAGGCATTGTCCCAACAATATTTGTGAATTTAAATGGTGTAGAAAAAACAAGAAATAAATTAGAAAGGTCTTTAAACAATAATGAAAATATTATGTCGATTATAAATCAAGATAAATTAATCGACGACTTTACAAGCTTTGAATTCAATAATAATTATGCTTACGTAGTAACTCTTAAAATTGATGAAAAATGGTTAGGTGAAATAGAAGAGTTCCGAAAACATTTTTTTAGTAAATCTTACAAAAAGTATTACCACCAATCATCGAAAGGAAAAAGTATTGCTGATAATCAAATTTGCTCATTAACAGGAAGCAAAGGCACTGTATATGGTTTTGTCAATACGCTTGGTTTCGCCATTGACTCCCAGTCTTTTATTAGAAATGGATTCAATACAGCGAGTGGGTATAAAATGTTTCCAGTCTCTGAAGATGCAATACCAATTCTTGAAGGTGCACGAGCTATTCTTAAAAATAAATTATCTAATGTTTTCTTTGAGTATAAAGACAACAAAACAACAAAGTATGTTAACTACGCTATTCTACCTCATTTTGTCTTCCAACCTGTCCATCATAATGCAAGTTATATCGCCCAAAAATTTCTAGATAAAGCCGCATTCAATATTGATTCAAAAAGTGATAAAGGCAGTAATGGATTTATTAATGATACAGAATTCATTCTTAATGAGATCATTAAAGACGGCGACTTAACTCGTCATGATATCTATTATTCCATTTTATTTTTTGAGCAATCGCAGGCTCAGTTTAGAATCTATTTAGAACTTAATGATGTGCTTCCTTCCAGGATCAGCAAAGTTTTAGATGCAAAAGAAAAAGCTCAAAATTTCTATAAGCCATTTACTTCTTATACAACAGAAGATGGTGAGCGAAAAACAAAACGTATTACACTTTGCAGGTTTAAAGATTACTTCAATACTGGAGAGAAGAACACACAGCCTGCTTTTTATAAATTAATAAATAGCATTTTTACGAATCAGCCTTATGACGATTCAAAACTGTTAAAATTGGTATTGAATACTTGGAAAATGTCTTTCAAGAAAAACTATCATGATAAAGAAAAAGAATATTACTTCAATTCTTTGGTGAAGCAATCTCTGGCCAACCTTTACTTCTTACACCTTCTTGGAATCTTTAAAAAAGACCATACTATGAATAAAGAAACACAACGACCCGATAAACTGGATGCGTTTCATTTTATTGAAACTCACCCCGCCTATTTTGAAAAAGAATACTTAAAAGGAGCATTCATTTTTGGATGTTTGGTAGCACGCTTGCTCTATAACCAGCGTGGCAATGCATTTATGAAGGAGTTGCATGGGCTTAACATTGATCAAGATTTAATTACCAAAAAATTTCCAAAGCTAATTTCAAAACTGAGACAATATGATGCTGAATTCCCTGAGATGGAAGCGGCTGCTTTGAGATATTTTGCAGAATCAAACGATAAAATTTCAAAGGATGAAATATCATTCGCATTCACCATGGGCTTAGTTCTCCAAAAAGATTTTGACCGAATTAACAAAGCTAACAAAAACCAAAATTCAGAAGAAAATGAGCAATACAATTAAAAACCGAAGCGAGTTACTATTTCTCTATGATGTGAAATACGCGAATCCCAATGGTGATCCCATGGATGCAAATAGACCAAGAATTGATGAAGATTCAAAGCACTGTTTAGTTACAGATGTTAGACTTAAACGAACTATTCGAGATTACCTTATGAATAATGGATATTCAGGAGGAAAAAACAGTAAAGGTGATATTTTTATTAGAGACGAAGATGGAAGACCTGTAACAGGAGCCCAACGTGGGAAATCTTATAAGGATGAAGAAGAGTTTAAGAAGAAATTCATTGACGTAAGGTTATTTGGAGGTGTGTCTGCTGTAAAAAATAAAAAATTTAATTTTACAGGTCCTGTTCAATTTGGAATGGGTAAATCGCTTCATGCTGTTAAAGAAAACTTTATAAAAGGAACAGGTGCATTCGCCACAAATGAAGGCGCTGATCAGAAAACCTTTAGAGAGGAATACAATATTACTTACGGTTTAATTGGCTTTCACGGAATCATTAATGAGAATGCTGCCGTTCATACAGATTTAACTGATGAAGACGTAAAGGATTTTCTTAATGGTGTTTGGTTTGGCACAAAAGAACTTATATCAAGATCCAAAAAGGGGCATATGCCCAGACTGCTAATTAAAATAGATTATGAGCCCGGCTATTACATTGGTGATCTAATAGAATTGCTTTCTCTTAAGACCGAAAATGATATAGAAGAAGAATTAATCAGTGATGTAACAAACTACACACTTGAAACGGGACGGTTAAATGAAATCCTACAAAAACATAAAGATAAAATTGTTTCTGTATTTGTGAAAAAGGATGATAGACTAAGTCTGAGTGAACCTATTTTCAATGCAGAAGAATTAGCTTTGAGTTAATGAAACCTGATAAAGTAATAGTATTTGATATTTGGGGTCAGTATGCTCATTTCAAAAAAATCTATGTAACCACTTCTGCTTTGAGCTATGGAGTACCCTTTAAAACTTCGGTATATGGTATTGTTGGAGCTATTCTCGGATTGGATAAGACAGGGAATAAATACTTAGAAAATTTCAGCGAAGAGGTTTCTAAGGTTGCAATTCAAATAATTAATCCGATAAAAATACAGCGATTAAATATCAATCTTTCTATTGAGCCAGGTCCTATAAAAGGAAACAGGAAGCCCACCATGATGGAATATGTTACAAATCCTCATTACCGGATTTATTTTTGGCATAAGAATCAGGATCTGACAAATGATTTGCTATATCATCTGCAAAATAAAACATCTGTCTATACTCCGGTTTTGGGTCTCGCTCACTGCTTAGCAAATTTCAAATTTTTAGGTTTCCAAGAATTAAAGCCCTTTGATAAATCTAACCCTGAAAAAATAGATTCGGTCATTCCAAAAAGTCATATTTCAGAAATTGATTCCGATTATTGGGAAGAAAGTGAGATATATATTCAAGAGCAGGATATGTATCCGCTCGAAATGAACACAAAAAGAGAAGTAACCAAAAGAGACAGTATCCTTTTTGATATAAATGGAAAACCTATCAAAGCTTCGGTGAATGAGGGATTTCAAGTCTTAGGAAAAAGTAAAACTTCTAATATCGTTTTGATGTAATGGAATGGATTTCTCATGATGACAGAACATTAAGCGAGCACCTTTCGGGCTTAAAAAGAGTTGTTGACAAAGTTATTCCTGAAAAAACACAGAACTTTTTTTCTTCTGATGAACTCAAAAGTCAGGTTTATCAACTCATTGCTTATCATGATTTGGCAAAAGCGGCAATTTATTTTCAACTGTATCTTTCAAATGCGTTAGTATTCAAACAGTCTGGTCACAAATACTATTCAGTTTCAGAACTGAAATCATTTATTAAAAAAAACGATAAAAGTCATAGAGAGTGGCAAAATAATCCAGAACTAAAACGCCACGCTTTACTTGGAGCCTGGATGTCTTTTTTTAGGAATGGAAAAGAGATAGAGTATACTATTGATGCTTTACTTTTCTCAAAAATTCTTGAATACCACCATGGTTATCTCAAAAATTTCACATTGGCAGCAACCAATCCAAAAAGTAGCCGAGAAAACCTCTTTCGAATAGCTTCCAAAATTGATTTAGAATCATATGCTTCATTAATGAGGGAATTAGATCTGCCATTTAAGTATGGAGATATACAAAAGATATTAGATAGCTTTAAAGCACTAAATTTCGACAAATTAGTGATGGGTCTTAAGTCTAATAAAGACCCCATATATTACTTTAAGACACTATTCCTCTACTCGATTTTACTTAGCGCTGATAAAGGGGATATGATGCTATCTGACAAGAGTCTTACGAGAATCCCAATACCAAGTAGAATTATTGATGAGTTCAAAGCCAAAAATATTAAATCAAAACATTCAATTAATGATTTGCGGGAAGAAGCCTACCAAACTGCTCAATCAAATATTTCCAGGTTTGGAAATCAGAACTTTTTTTCGATCACACTACCAACGGGTTTAGGAAAAACATTTACTGCTTATAAAGCAGCTTTAAAGATAAAAGAAGAATTCTGTCCAGATTTCAGAATCGTCTATTGCCTGCCATTTACTTCAATAATTGACCAAAATGCTGAGGTCTTTAAAGATATTCTTAACTCTTCGGCAATAGATCCTGAAGAAATTGGAGTTCATCATCATTTAGCTGTTCCGGAACTTTCAGGAAACAGTGATGACTCTAATTATTCTGATTGGGAATATTTTACTGAGGGATGGCATAATGAAGTCACAATTACCACATTTGTACAACTATGGGAAAGTCTTTTTGCTTGTCATAATAGACAAATTCGAAAGTTTCATAATCTTGCTAACAGTGTCATTATACTTGATGAAGTTCAGACAATAAACCCTGAATTATATCAGGCTCTTGAATTTGTAATGCAAAAAATGGCGAAGTATTTCAATACGAAATTTGTTTTTGTCACCGCTACCCAACCCTTGCTAATGAGGGATGAAGTTCAGGAATTATGCTCGAAGGATTCTGAAGACTATTTCTTCAAAAATATTAACCGCACTCAAATTGACGCTTCACTTTTAAAAGATGATCGTTTAGATGAATTTGAACTTTGTGAAGTAATTCTTGATAGATATAAAAAAGACCCCCAATCAACCTTAGTAATATGTAATACGATTAGGTATTCTCAAAATGTTTCTAAAACATTATCTAAACCTGATTATATCGGCTCGAATAAGATTTATTACTTATCCGCATCTATAATCCCATATTCTCGCAAGCTGATATTAGATGAAATTCGCGAAAGATTATCTAATAAGGAGCCAATAGTATTAGTTTCAACGCAAGTAGTTGAAGCTGGGGTAGATATAGATTTTAATGTTTTATATCGAGATTTCTCTCCATTATCATCGATAAATCAAGCAGCTGGACGTTGCAATAGAAATGACAGCAAAGAAGTTTCGAATGTTTTTCTTTTCAAAAGTGGTAAAGATAAGATTTATGATCCAACCCAATTAAAAATTACCCAAGAGGTTTTGGAAAAATTCACTGAGGTTATTGAGGAAAAAGAATTTTTTAAAATGAATTCTCAATTTTTTAAATCAGTAAAACACAAAATCCAGGAAGGATCTCAAATAAGTAAAGATCTCATCAGCGATATATTGAAGCTAAAATTTGAAGATGTTGGTACTAATCCCAAATACAGATTATTTCGTGAAGAATATAGAAGTTATAATTTCTTCATACCAATAGATGAAAAAGCGAAAGGGGTTTGGGGACAATATTTAGATTTGATGAATATTGAAGAACATTTTGAAAGGAAAAAACAAATTAAGCTTTTTATGCCAACGGTAATGAAATACGTTATTAAGATTCCTGATTATGTACACGATCCAACTCCAGAACAAAAAGAAAAAACAGTTATCTATGACGAAGACTGGATTGAATTTTACGATGAAAAATTTGGCTATAAAAGTCCAGCACAAGAGAAAGCGGTTGAAATATTCTAATCAAGACTATATTGCTTCCAACCCAATACTTGTCTTGTTCAGCGGCTAGAATTATTCTTGTCTAAATACTTGACCTAGTTCTGATCACTAACCTGTAAACGAGAGCACGTTATGCCACAAATATCTCTCTATATCGACAAAGACACTTTGCAGAAGGTGGAAAAAGCAGCTAAAGCCGAGGAGCTTTCCATATCTAAATGGGTAGCTAAGCAATTAAAAAAATCGTTAACCACATCGTATCCTGCCGATTTTGAGCAACTCTATGGCTCAATCAAAGATGAGACTTTTCGTGAGCCTGACGATATCCCCTTTAATGTTGATGCGGATCGGGAAACGCTTTAATGTATTTCCTTGATACAAATATTTGTATTCATTTCCTTAATGGCTCTGCTCCTTCCATTAAAGAGAATTTGCTTTCAAAACCGGTAAAGGAAATTAAAATTCCGGTGATTGTTCAATCAGAGCTTTTATTTGGCGCCTACAAAAGCGCCCGAAAAAAAGAAAACCTCCAAAAACTTGAACGCTTTTTAGAGCCTTTCGAAGTCATCAGTTTTGTACCGCGGATGTCAGAAATCTATGCAACTATCCGTTTCGATACCGAATCTAAGGGGGAGGTTGTTGGGCCAAACGATTTATTAATTGCTGCTATCGTGTTAGCACATGGAGGGACTTTAGTGACCAGAAATACCCATGAATTTTCCAGAATCCATCCATTAAAAATAACGGAGTGGTGACCCGCTGACCCATGCCCATCCCCCAAACCATCATTCGATTTCCGGAAATTAAACTGCGCGCGCGGGATGCCCATCAGCTGCGAGGATATTTTGGCAATTTATTTAAGGAGTATTCGGTGTTGTTGCACAACCACATGGGGAATGGTGAACTCCGGTACAAGTACCCGCAGGTACAGTACAAAGTGATCGACCATGTTCCCATGCTGGTGGCCCTGGCAGAAGGAGCTGAATTGCTGCCCCAACTCTTTCTTCAAATTCGTGAACTCAATATCAAAGGCCGGATCTATCCGGTTCACCAAAAGCAGATTGAAGCGATCCAATGGGAACCCGCCTTCTCCGAACGGCCGGTACACTATCAGTTCAAAACCAATTGGATGGCCCTCAATCAGGCCAACCACAAACGATATAGAAACGCGTCGAATGCCGAACAACAAACACTGCTGAATCGAACGATTGTGGGTAATATGTTATCGATGCTAAAAGGAATTGGTGTTTTTGCCGATCAACAAATTGATGCGAACGTAACGATTACCGGCGAACGTGAAGCCAGATTTAAGAACAACAGAATGCTGAGCTTTACAGGCCGGTTCTCAACCAACCTTGTATTACCCGAACATATCGGGCTGGGAAAGCAGGTTGCCCGCGGATTTGGTACCATATCACAGATACAGGGGTAAAGAGCAGATTGTTTTGAACTCAAAACAATCTGTATGCAAATTTGTCTTCGGTCTAAAACAGTTTAGATAAAACATGCATCTATACATCACCACATACGGTTCTTACATACACATCAAAGACGGTATGTTTGAGGTAAAGGTTGTAGAAGGTGAAGAAGAGATAAAAAAGAAAATTCCTCCCAAAAAGGTGACGGGTATTGTTCTAGATCGGGGAACCACGCTCACCTACGAAGTAGTGAAAGTGGCACTGATGCATAACATCGATATCGTGTTTGCCGATGGTGATGGTGCGCCCATCGGCCGGGTATGGCACAGCAAACTGGGGAGCACCACCAAAATACGGAAGAGGCAGCTGCAAGCCAGCCTTACCGCGGATGCCGTACGATGGATAAAAACCTGGGTGGCAGAAAAAATCGAAAACCAGATACAATTACTAAAAGAACTTAAACGGCACCGTAAGCCCAAAGCCGCACTTATCGATGAGAGTATTGCCAAATTGAAAACGCAAAAAAAAGCAATAGAAACGCTGGAAGGAACTTCGGTGTCCGAAATAGCGGACTCGCTGCGCGGCCACGAAGGAAGTGCCGGCAGGGCTTACTTTCGCTGCCTTTCAACATTATTGAGTAAAGAATATCAATTTGACGGGAGAAGTTACCGCCCTGCAAAAGATCCATTCAATGCGTTTTTAAACTATGGCTATGGAATTTTGTATTCCCGAATTGAAAAATGCATCATGATTGCAGGCCTGGATCCTTATGTGGGGTTTCTGCACCGAGACGATTACAACCAGACAAGTTTTGTATTCGACTTCATCGAGCCCTACCGCCCTTTTGTAGATCTTACCATTTACCGGTTATTTTCAGGCAAAAAAGTATCCGGCGAGCATTATCGGGAAATAACCAATGGAACAGGACTCACCAAAGAAGGAAAAAAACTGATTGTGCAAGCCTTTATACAACGCTTTGATATAGATACCATACGCTACAAAGGCAGAAATCAAACCCGTATGAATGCCATTCAACAAGATGCGCATTCCTTTGCCAACGAACTAATTACAGAACCGCCCATCCCTATAGACGATGATTTGCTGGGTAATGTATGATATCAAAAAAGACCGGGCCCGCACAAAAATCGCAAAAGCTTGCGAACAGGCGGGTCTGTTTAGAGTGCAGTATTCGGTGTTCCTTGGAAGCATAGACCACGAGGCTAAAGATACGCTGCAACTTCAGATCGAAGAGTTAATGACCGAAGAAACCGACTCGGTGTATATCTTCCCTATGAGCAAAGATGAATTGAAAGCCACCGTGTTGTTAGGGCAGGCCTTTGATAAAAAGATGGTAACCGATGAAATAAAAGCGTTATTCTTGTAACCGTATGCCCCTTAGCATTACCCCTTCCGATATCATTCAATACCTGTATTGTCCGCGTTTTATCTATTTTGAAAAAGTGCTGGCTATCCCCCAATACGAAGAAAAATCTTACAAGGTAATGCGGGGAAGAGCATTACATGAGAACAAAAACTCTACAAACCAGGCATACTTACGAAAAAAAATTGGCGCTGTTAAAAAATGGCAGGAACAGTACTTGACGAATGATCTGTTGCGGGGGAAGGTAGATGAAGTGCTTGAACTGGAAGACGGAACCATGGCCCCGCTCGACTACAAGTTCGCGCAATATAAGGAACGGGTCTTCAGTACCTACCGAACCCAGCTTTATTGCTACGCCTGCCTGATCGAAGACAACTTCGGCAAGGAAGTAAACCGGGGATTTCTGGTATATACAAGGAGTAGGAATAAGCTGGTAACGGTACCGGTAGCAGAATCTGATAAAGAAAAGGTCAGGCAGTGTGCGGAAGAGATCAGGAAAATCATCGAAAACAATGTGTTTCCGAAAGCTACCGCTTATAAAAAGCGGTGTAGCGGTTGCACCTATTCAAATATTTGCGTTAAATAGCTGATGCCAGGGAATATCCATTTTCCGGCCTGTAATTTATTGGAACAATGATGATTGAATTTAATAACCGATTGTCCGTCAATAAATTAGGTGACCCCGATAGTTCGGAAAGTATTCGAAAAAGATCAGAAAACGTTAAAAAGATCGTGCAAACCAGCAAATATACTTCCATCCAAGAAATCAACAAACTAATTAAAAAACTAGGTTTAACAACAAAAAGCGGTCATTACGACTAATCCACTAGAACAAGGATTGAAACACCGTGATCCAGTCCGTGTAATGGTGTCCTTTATTGGTCATTACGACTAATCCACTAGAACAAGGATTGAAACATCAAATTTACGATCACTTTAAGCATATTATTTTTGTCATTACGACTAATCCACTAGAACAAGGATTGAAACTTGATCACCTGCTTGATCTTACCCATCAGCTGAAAAGTCATTACGACTAATCCACTAGAACAAGGATTGAAACAATGTGAGGAGTGTGGACTAAGAACATTCACTTTGTCATTACGACTAATCCACTAGAACAAGGATTGAAACAATGTGAGGAGTGTGGACTAAGAACATTCACTTTGTCATTACGACTAATCCACTAGAACAAGGATTGAAACAATAAGATGAGTAACCCACGAAAAAACGGAGAATAGTCATTACGACTAATCCACTAGAACAAGGATTGAAACCTTGAATCCCTACACAGCCACACGATCCAACACAGAGTCATTACGACTAATCCACTAGAACAAGGATTGAAACTGTTATTTCAAGATCGCATTAAGCGCCACATATTCAAGTCATTACGACTAATCCACTAGAACAAGGATTGAAACATTGGTTAAATGAATGTAGAGTAATTTCCACAACGTCATTACGACTAATCCACTAGAACAAGGATTGAAACAAGTTAGGGTCATATAGCCCTCTAAAAAATCAATTGTCATTACGACTAATCCACTAGAACAAGGATTGAAACTTCCACAAGGGCTAACTGCGAGTACGACTGGAAGGTCATTACGACTAATCCACTAGAACAAGGATTGAAACTCGAGGAATGCATGACCGACCAAGATGGCAACAAGGTCATTACGACTAATCCACTAGAACAAGGATTGAAACTTGCCAGCAGATGATTGATGAAAAGCGGTTGTTTCAAGTCATTACGACTAATCCACTAGAACAAGGATTGAAACTTAAGAGAGAGTTTCGGACTGTAAGTCCTCATCAGCGTCATTACGACTAATCCACTAGAACAAGGATTGAAACTTGAAAAAACTAAAAATACTGAGACGTATGAAGAGGGTCATTACGACTAATCCACTAGAACAAGGATTGAAACCGGAACCATTCCCCGGATTCCTCTGCCGTTGACTCTGTCATTACGACTAATCCACTAGAACAAGGATTGAAACATTCAATGCCAAATTCCTCTTTGACTGATTTGATGGTCATTACGACTAATCCACTAGAACAAGGATTGAAACAATAAACAAAGTGAATGAATGCCCAGTAACATAACGTCATTACGACTAATCCACTAGAACAAGGATTGAAACATTAGCCTTCTGGTTACATACTTTTTCTGGTCCAGGTCATTACGACTAATCCACTAGAACAAGGATTGAAACCGATGATTGCGCACCATCTGTCCGATGTGATTCCGTCATTACGACTAATCCACTAGAACAAGGATTGAAACTCTAACCCCTATGCTTCTAAAGTAGTCAATCATCTTGTCATTACGACTAATCCACTAGAACAAGGATTGAAACTAGTTGCGCTGGGTGGAGGGTGTGTTGGTCTTGACTGTCATTACGACTAATCCACTAGAACAAGGATTGAAACTCGAAGAAGATTCCGCCAACAGTATTGATGTGGAAGTCATTACGACTAATCCACTAGAACAAGGATTGAAACATGAGAATGGGTACTCAATAGAGGCGGGCAAGCAAGTCATTACGACTAATCCACTAGAACAAGGATTGAAACTTAAAACGCTAAAAAAGCAACTGCAAGAGCTATGAGTCATTACGACTAATCCACTAGAACAAGGATTGAAACGAGGTCCTTGACCCCAAATTAAGTATTGACAAAAAGTCATTACGACTAATCCACTAGAACAAGGATTGAAACATAGCTCTGGATCGTCAACAGGCGTATCGGCAACATGTCATTACGACTAATCCACTAGAACAAGGATTGAAACAGAATTGTGTTAGATCAGTAGCTCCTTGGGTGAGTGTCATTACGACTAATCCACTAGAACAAGGATTGAAACCCCCTAAATTTCGCGATGAGATTTCAATAGCAACAGTCATCACTACTAATCCACTAGAACAAGGATTGAAACTCGAGTTCATCAAGCATGATGATTGCCAGTTCGTGTCATCACTACTAATCCACTAGAACAAGGATTGAAACTTATTACCGTTACCGACACTACTAATTCTAGGGAGCGTCATCACTACTAATCCACTAGAACAAGGATTGAAACATCTTTAGTGCTAATACCACAAATGTTTTACAGCTAGTCATCACTACTAATCCACTAGAACAAGGATTGAAACCTGTGTTACCTTTCGCGGGCTCATATGCACCTTCCTGGTCATCACTACTAATCCACTAGAACAAGGATTGAAACTTGTAGAACTTCTCTTTGTTCTTCTTGAAGTACCGAGTCATCACTACTAATCCACTAGAACAAGGATTGAAACGTCGGTGAGTGCGGTTTTAATCGAACCTTAGAGGAATTGAAAGCCGCCGGGTCTGATAGGCTGACCGCCTTCACCCTCTGCCGCGAAAACAACACGCCCATCATCGTGTTTGATATGAACACCGAAGGCAACTTCAAGAAGGTCGTCTGCAACGGCGAAGCGCTGGGTACGACGGTGGTGTGGGAATAGGTTGATTTTCCACATGTTACCTAGGTTTTTCACATTTGCGTTGCACAGATTAAACATGAAAACATTTGTATATCATATTTTTTAATATGTGAAACACAAATTATATTGCATGTCATACGTGAGTTGCATTTACAATTGTTAATATGAAGCCATTTTCACCAGATCACCTTCCCAATGATTCCCTAGATTGGAAAGTCTTCAGAAGTCAGCTAGGCCCAGCTAATAGATCAATTGCCAGATTCGATGGGCTTTTGCAATCTATTCCTAATCCAACAGTATTACTATCTCCACTTACAACTCAAGAAGCCGTTCTCTCATCAAGAATTGAAGGGACACAAGCTACACTGGAGGAGGTTTTAAAATTTGAAGCTGATCCGAAACAAAAAACTGAAAAGTATCAGGATATACGTGAGATCATCAATTACAGAAAAGCTATCAAGTATGCAGTGGATGAGCTACAGGAGAGGCCTCTCACTCTGAATCTTTTAAAAAAAATGCATTCCATTCTGCTTGATAGTGTAAGGGGTAGAAACAAAAGCAGAGGATTGTTTAGAACTGTACAGAACTGGATCGGAAAACCTGGCTCATCAATTGAAGAAGCCAGATTTGTGCCACCAGACCCAGTTTTATTACAGGATCACCTTAATAATTTTGAATACTACTTAAACTTTGATGACGAAGATGTATTAGTTCAAGTAGCAATCGCCCATGCTCAGTTTGAAATTTTACACCCTTTCCTGGATGGTAATGGTAGAATTGGAAGGATTTTAATACCTCTATTTCTGTACACAAAAAAGGTCCTCCATACTCCTATGTTTTATATTAGTGGGTACTTAGAATCTCACCGAGATGAATATTATGATAGGTTGAAAAATATTACTGATGAAGGAGATTGGGAAAACTGGATAAAGTTCTTCCTTAAGGCAGTAATACAACAAAGCACAGAAAACATAGAAAAGACTAAAGCAGTTCTCAATCTGTATGAAGAAATGAAACGCAAAGTTGTTGATGCAACTCATTCTCAATATTCATTACAAGCATTAGACGCACTATTTAATTCTCCAATTTTTTCTACAACTGATTTTCAAAAGAACTCAAAAATTCCCAAGGCTAGCGCTTCAAGAATTCTATCAACTTTAAAAGAAGAAGGCCTTATATATACTCTAAGAGAAGGCCGAGGAAACAGGCCTTCTTCATACGTCTTTGATGAGTTGATTGATATTGTTAATGGATAACAGGTTACTTCAGTATAACCCATCTTCCATTAAGATTTATCTTCCAGTTTTAGTAACTTCGCAACATTGATCAGAACGAAGCATTTCAGTGAACCTAAGACGTTGATTTATGATACCTACGGAGCTACAAGACATTATCGATGAGGCCAGCCTGAAGATGGATGAAGCCATCTCCTACCTCAAAAGTGAATTCTCTCATATCCGTACCGGCAAAGCCAATCCGGCCCTCATCGAAGGCGTGAAGGTGGAATATTATGGTTCGCAGACTCCCCTTCAGCAATTAGCCAATATCACTGTACCGGAACCCCGTATGCTCGTGGTTTCTCCCTATGATAAATCCACGCTGCAGGATATTGAAAAGGCGATCATGTCGGCCGGACTGGGACTGAATCCCATGAACGACGGCGACTTCGTCCGGATCCCCCTCCCCGTATTGACGGAAGAACGCAGAAAGGAACTGGTGAAAGTGGCCAAAGACAAAGCGGAGCAGGCCCGCATCAGTATTCGTAACTCCCGCCGGGATGCCAACGACCAGATCAAAAAAACCACGGAAGCGGAGTCTCTGCCGGAAGATGCCAGATATGAAGCCGAAGATGAAGTGCAAAAAGTTACCGACAACCATATCAACCGGATAGATGAAATGCTTTCTGCCAAGGAAAGCGAGATCATGACCGTGTAGGGGGATGAACAAATTTCAATCTGCAAATTTCAAACAAAGCCCGGTTACCAAAGCTTCAAAATCTGGTG
The DNA here is from genome assembly GCA_965267385.1 of Balneola sp. Lineage (GTDB taxonomy): Bacteria > Bacteroidota > Rhodothermia > Balneolales > Balneolaceae > Balneola. Next base: position 123,058 of record OZ253957.1, on the reverse strand, counting down.
GCTGATCTTTGTTTGCGGTTTGATTCCTGAGATTTGAAAATTTAACGAATGTATATATCCGAACTCAGCTTACAGGGCTTTAAAAGCTTTGCTCACAAAACAAAGGTTTCTTTTGACAGCGGAATCACCTCCATCGTAGGCCCCAACGGCTGTGGCAAGTCTAACATCGTGGATGCACTGCGCTGGGTGCTCGGCGAACAGCGACCTTCCCTCCTGCGCTCTTCCGCCATGAGCAACGTCATCTTCAACGGAACCGCCAAGAAAAAGGCGCTCGGAATGGCCGAGGTATCGCTGACCTTCGTGAACGACAAGGGCATCCTCCCCATCGAGTACAGCGAGGTGACCATCACGCGCAGGCTCTATCGCTCGGGAGATTCGGAATACCTGATCAACGGTACTTCCTGCCGGCTGAAGGACATCATGGAGCTGTTCATGGACACCGGAATGGGCTCCGATGCTTACTCGGTGATCGAGCTGAAGATGGTGGAGGAGATCCTGAACGACCGGAATAACGACCGGCGCCGGTTGTTTGAGGAAGCCGCAGGAGTAACCCGCTACAAAGATCAGCGCAAACGCACCCTGCGAAAGCTGGACGAAACCCGTAAAGACCTGCAGCGGGTGGATGACCTCCTGATCGAGCTTCGCAAGAAAACGCGTTCACTCGAAATTCAGGCCGAAAAAGCTGAAAAGGCCAAAAAATACAAAGTAGAGCTGGAAGGGCTCGACAAAGCCCTCACTCTTCACGACTTCCATAAGATACAGGAAGAGCTGGAGCCCCTGCAGGAGCGCATCAACAATGCTGAAAAGGAAAAGAAGGAGATCACGGCCAAAGCGGATGAGCTGGAAGCGGCCGATGAGAAATCAAGGGCTCAGCTGCTGGAAAAAGAAAAACAGCAGCACGAGGCTCAACGACGGGTAAGCCAGCTTGATAACGCCATCCGCGAAGCCGATACCACCCTGCGCATCACCCGCGAAAAAATCGAAAATGAGAAGAAGGTGATCGCGGAGTATGCCCGGGATATCGGGCAGGGACAGAAAGACCTGAAAGAGCTGACGGAACTGCTGGATAACAGCCGGGCCAAGCTCGAATCTTTCGATGAGGACCTGGAAAAGTCTGAACAAACACTGGAAGAATCCAAAAAGCAGTACTCCCGGATCCAGCAGCAGTACAACAAAGAGCGGCATCAGCTGTACGAAATTGAAGTGCAGTTAAGCGAAGCCAATAACGAGCTGAATCAGCTGCAGGCCCAGCGCATCAAAATTGAATCACGGCTGGAAAATACCGAAGGAGACCTCGAGCGCATCAACAACGAAATCGTGGATCTCAACGATGAGATCGAGAACATGAATGGCGAGCAGGGACTCATCGATAAAAAGCTGGAGAAGCTTACCGAAGAACGGGATGAACTGGAAAAAGAATTGGAAGGAGCCCGCGAGAAGCGGGAAGGGTTCGCCGAAAAGCAGAACGAGATCAAAGACGAACTTCGGGTCCTTGAAAGCAAAAAGGAGTCACTGGAATCCGAGATCCGGCTGATGAACGAGCTTGCCAGCTCCAACGAGGCTTTCCCGAATAGTGTAAAATACCTGATCGACCAGCACCGCTTCGATTTCAAGGACATGACCACGGTTTCCGAGATCTTCGATACCGACCAAAAGCATGCTGTTGCGCTGGAAGCCGTGCTGGGTGAGGCACTCAACTTTGTGGTCGTAAAAACACTGGAGGACGCTAAACGGGCCTCCAGGCTGCTCAAAGAACATAAAAAGGGACGCGCCACCTTTATCCCGCTCGACCAGCTTGCGGCAACTTATGAAGTTCAGGAAGGAAGCCTTTTCGACCATGTGAAGTCTAAACGGGAATATTCGGCCCTGAAGCAGCTGCTGCTGGGTAATGTGATGATCTTTGATTCCACCGATGAGGCCTATGAAGCGCTGAAGGGAAGATCGTCCGTGGGAGTGACCTATGAAGGGGAAGTGATCACGGGAAGCCGCTTCTACAAAACCGGAAGCAAAAGCAAGAATGCCGGTATCCGGGTAGGACTCAAAGACAAGATCGAAAAACTTGAGAAAGAAGAATCCAGGGTAGAGAAAGAGATCGCCAAGCTGGAAGACTATCTTGGGCAGATCGTCGAAAAGTACGAGAAACTGGATATCGGCAAGCTCAGCCAGATGCTCAAGGAAAAGGAGCAGGAAGTACGCCGCCTTGAGCAGCAGCAGCACAGCCTGAGCTCCAAAATTCAGGTGTATCAAAAGAACATCACCGAACTGATGAACCGAAAGGATCACCTGAAGTCCAGTGAGGGAACCGCCCAGGAGGAACTCGATTCCATGCAGCCCCGGCAGAAGGAGTTGCAGAAAAAGATGCTGGAACTGGACGAGCAGCAGAATGAAAAGAAAGAACTTCTCCAGACCCTGGAGGAAGACCGTTCCATCGCTCAGAGCCGCTATAACGACGCCCAGCTTCAGCATCAGGACCTGAAGAACAAAGTGGAGAATCACGAACGGGACGTGCGAAGGGCCGAAACAGGCATCTCCAGCGTAAAGTCACGCATCGAGAGCCGCACTGCCATGATGGAGGAAAGCAAAAAGAATATCCGGCAGCATGAGGCTACCATCGCCACTACCGAAGAAGAACTGGCTCGGAACAAAGAACTTAAGGTGGAAGCGGATGAAGCGCTGGAACAAGCCGAAGAGGCAGCCAGCCGCCAGCGCGGAAAGATCAACGAATTCGAGAAGGAACTGAAGGAGGTGCGCCGCCAGAAGGAAGTCAACATGGAGCTGGTACATCACCTCAGTATGGCCCGGGAAAAAATGGAGATGCAGATCCAGGGCCTTTCCGATCATATCTGGGAAACCTATGGCATCCTCATGAAGCAGGTGGAGGGCGAGCTGCCTGAAGACATGAGCCCGGAGGAAGCCAAGCAACGCATCGGATGGTTACGGCAGAAGCTGAACAGCATCGGGGAAGTGAATGCGCTTGCCATCGATGAGTACAAGGAAGAAAAGGAACGGCTCGACTTTTACGAGGAGCAGATCGAAGACCTCAACAAAGCGGAAGCCCAGCTTCTTCAAACCATAGAAGAGATCAATGAGACCGCGACCGAACGTTTCAATCAGACCTTCGAAGAGATCCGCGTGAACTTCCAGAAGGTGTTTAAGACCCTCTTCTTTGAGGATGACTATGCCGATCTGATCATCGAGCAGGATGTGGAGGATCCGCTGGAAGCCAAGATCGAGATCAAGGCGCAGCCCCGTGGAAAACGTCCCTCCGGCATTTCACAGCTTTCGGGCGGGGAAAAGACCCTCACCGCCATTGCCCTGCTTTTTGCCATCTACCTGGTAAAGCCCTCACCCTTCTGCGTGCTGGATGAGGTGGACGCACCCCTGGATGATGCCAATATTGAACGCTTCGCCAAGATGATCAAGAACTTCAGTGAGGATACCCAGTTCATCATCATTACGCACAATAAAAAGACCATGAGCAAGGCCGAGATGATGTACGGCGTTACCATGCCGGAAACCGGGGTGAGCCGGCTGGTGGGCGTAAAGATGGACGACGTGGAAGATGCAGCCTAGCAGCAAGCTGCAGTGATCAATTGACAATTATTCAATGAGCCATGGAGGAATTCCTCTTCCAATGCTGATGTTTCTTATCCGTATATTTGTCACTCTGCGATTAACGATTAACCAATAACGACTCACAAGTCCTTGGCACGAAAGAAATTCCAGATCCCTGATATGTACAAGTCGCCCATCATCCGGAAGGTGAAGGAAGCGACCAAGATCACCGACCCCATGAAGAAGGATGTGGCGCCGAGCCTGCTGGATTTTGGCCCGGTACAGTTCTACATCCCGCGTTTCTTCGGTTTCTGTTACGGGGTGGAAAATGCCATTGACATCGCTTACCGCACGGTGGAGCAAAACCCGGATAAGAATATCTATCTGCTCAGCGAGATGATCCATAATCCCACGGTGAATGAGGATCTGCTGTCCAAAGGCGTGAAATTTCTCTTTGATACCGACGGTACCGAGCGTATTCCCATCAGCTCGTTACATGCTGAGGATATCGTGATCGTACCGGCTTTCGGAACCACGCTCGAAATTCAGGAAGAACTTCAGAAAGTGGGTATCGATCCTTATCAGTACAACACCACCTGCCCCTTTGTGGAGAAGGTATGGAAACGGGGCAAACAGCTTGGAAAGAAAGACTACAGCCTGGTTGTTCATGGTAAGCATCAGCATGAGGAAACCCGCGCCACCTTTTCGCACAGCGCGGAGCATTCGGCGGTAGTGGTGGTCCTGAATCCGGAAGAGGCGACCATCCTGGCTGAGATCATGACGGAAGAGCGCCCCTCCGAAGATTTTGACAAATACTTTGGCCACAAGTCCACTCCTGGTTTTAACCCGGTCAAAGACCTGGAACGATTCGGAGTCATCAACCAGACCACCATGCTGGCCACCGAAACGCAGGAAGTCATGGATATACTCAAGGAGGCGGCCATTAAACGTTTCGGCGAGGCTGACATCCTGGACCACTTCGCCGATACCTCGGACACGCTCTGCTACGCCACCAACGAAAATCAGTCGGCCACACTGGCCCTGGCCAAGACCGATGCCGACATTGCGCTGGTGGTCGGAGGGTACAACTCCTCCAACACCATGCACCTGGTGGAGATCCTGGAACATGCTTTTCCAACCTATCATGTAAGGGACGCGGGTGAACTTCGGTCGGAGCACAGAATCCGCCACTTCGATCAGTGGAAGAAGCAGATCCTGGAAAGTACCGGCTGGCTTCCCACCGATAAAGAGCCGCTTAAAGTCGCTATTACTTCCGGAGCTTCCTGTCCCGATGTGCTCGTTGATGAAGTGCTTTTAGAAGTACTCTCTTACTTTGACGGGGTAAAGGATGTGGAGGAAGTGATCGCTCCCTTTGAGGAACTGGTCAAAGAGTGAAGCGGGCGGCTTGAGTTTTCTCTTTGTCACTTTTCACCTTCTCACCTTCAATTTCACTGATCCAACACGCTGAAGTATGCCACAGACCTTGGCTGGAAGCTTCTTACTCTCAGGGCATACTGCGTAGTGGTCAGCTCAATCTCCGGGGTTACAAAGCCGGTGGAATCCTCCAGGATCTTCAGGTAGGGCACATATACCTCGTAGGGGCGTATTCTGGAGATCTCGGCATACTGTTCCAGCGGCACATCATATTTGATGGTGACCGACGAGGGGTTGAAGGTGATATTCTGTCCGCGGGGGAGATCACGGGTCCGTATGAGCGCCGTGATCTCGGCTTCGGTAAACTCCGATACATCCGCGGTAAAGGTAACTTCGTCAACCGAGAGCTCGATCAGTGGATTCGTATTGGTCAGCTCCACTACCTCGTTGATGTCGCTGCGGATGCCCGAAAGCTTCAAGCTGTCCCGGACAAGCCACTCATCCATATTTTCTACCTGTGATACCGCGCCCGTGATGGTAAGGCTGTCCGGGGTGATCTGTGGTTCGCTGATCAGCCCGTATCGTGGTTCAAATTCAAGGCTCGACTGCAGACGGATCGGGATCCGCTTGCTGATTTTCTCTTCCAGCCTTACCTGCAGAATGATCGGCTCCACCTTCTCCACATCCACTTCCTGCACGGTATTCATGCGTTGCCGCACCTGGTCAAAGAGATTGACCTCGCTCTGATCCACATCGATCCGGATCTCCGGGGGATTGTTGTACAGGTTGATGAGAGGGAGGGCCGTACCGCTCAGGTCCACGTTCACGTATTCCGGAAGATCATCAGTAAGCGCCATATTATCGGGTACATTCCCGATAACCAGGGGCATTTGTACGCTCACATTAAACACCCCGTTCAGGTTCACGATAAACCAAAGACTCAGGGCTACGATATAGGCCAGTGTAAATACAAATACCTTCTCACGGCGGGCAATACGCTGCTGCTCCTCTTCCTTACCGGGTTCCGTTCCCTTTTTGGTGAGTGAGGCCAGTCGGTCCTTAAGTTTCTGAATGAGGTTTTCCGCCATGATAAAGAAATATAGAGCGGGGGGCGGGTAACTTCAACTAACTGCGCACGATAAGTTCGCTCACTACCTGACCGCCTACTTTGTCATTCAGTCGCCTGGCGATACTAAAGCGGTTGGCATGGATCTCATGCCTCCACACCTGATTACTCACTTTCATGACCAGCTTGTCGCCCTCAAAATGAAGGTCTCGGGTTTGTGAAGCGATCCGCTCCCCCACCACTTCTTCCCAGGAAGAAAGAACCATACCCTGTTTCAGCTTTTTCTTCTGAGGAAACCGATCCAGAAAATCCTGAAGGGCACTGCCTATGGATTTGGGTTTGTCGAAACGCATTTTGTTATTCGTTATTCGTTATTTGTTGAAGTGTAATCGATACTCTCTTCTTTGACAAAATCTGACTTTGATTTTTTCAGGTACCCAATGTTCCATTCACAAGTTGAATACATCTGATTATTTCCTCTTTTCTTTTCTTTTCTCAAGTTCTGATTCTATGATATAGCCTTCATCCATTGCGCAGGTAAAGTGATCTATCAATTCGCAGAGGGAACCTCTGGCTTGTCTGCAGAACTGGATGTTTTCTGAAAATGAAATCGCCCATATCCTTCGGCGATATTGGCTGTGGCAGACCTGGAAGCCCTCAACACTTGATCCTTTAGCTTATATTCTTCGCTCTTTGGGAGCGAGCTGCACCATTCTGAAACCGCCTTTCTTAGATCACGACATTTCTGCCACACCAACAAATCCGTAAAAGAGCTTATATTTGTTGATTTATCTTCCAAACGATTCAACGATTCAACGATTCAACGATTCAACGATTCAACGATTCAACGATTCAACGATTCAACGATTCAACGATTCAACGATTCAACGATTCAACGATTCAACGATTCAACGATTCAACGATTCAACGATTCAACGATTTCAGCTTCTTCCAAACGGAAAAACCGGTTGCGGTCACCATCGAAGGCAACATACTGCTCAAAAGGTACCGGATTTGCAGAGGTTATAAAAACCTGGCCCTCATGTCCCTGCAAGGTGTTCAAAAGAGCTTCCGTTTTTCTCGGGTCCAGATCTCCGAACACATCATCCAGCATCAGAATGGGCAGGTCATCCAGCTCATCGTTGTAATAATGCAGCTGGGCCAGCTTCAGAGAAAGTGCAAATAAACGATGCTGTCCCTGAGATCCGTATCTTCTCAGTTCAAAATCATCCAGATAGAAGGTGATCTCATCCCTGTGCGGCCCTATCAGGGTCTGTTCGCGTTCGATCTCCTTCTCTTCATTCTCTTCCAGCAGTTTCTGATACTGCACATAAACTTCTTCCGGATCTCCGGACGACTCACAAAAAGTATCATAGGAAAGATCGGTGGTCAGGTCCATGCCGGATATCATTGCGTAATCCTTTGCCAGATAGGCTTTAAAATTTTCCAGTACTTCATGGCGCTTCGCAACGATCCGTGAGCCGGTTCCCAGCAGCTGGATATTCCAGGGCTCCAGATAGGTTTTCAATACGGACGCGGGCCCGTTGAAATCCTGAAGCAGGGTATTCCGCTGACGACGCACTTTCCGGTACTCCATCAGATCGCGTAAATAAGAAGGATCGATCTGGCTGATAAATGAATCTATGAAAGATCGCCGTTCAGCCGGACCTTCAAGCGTCAGCTTCTTGTCATCCGGAGACAGCACAACCACGGGCACCATGCCGATGAGGTCCGAAAGCCGGTCCAGCGGAGAATCGTTCACAAAGATCTTTTTCCCATCCCCTCTGGAATAACTGCACCCCACTTCAAACTCAGACCGGATATTCCCTTCAAAATGCCCCCTGATCATAAAGTAGCTCTCTTCATTATTGATCACGTACATATCGGTGTTCGATACGAAGCTTCGTGACATACAAAGATAATGGATGGCATCGATCAGGCTGGTCTTTCCGGCTCCGTTGGGTCCCGTCAGCACGTTCAGATGGGGAGCCCATTCCACTTTGGTATCGATGTGGTTTCTGAAATTTAGCAATTCAAGCCTGGTGATCCGCATGCCCAATAGTACAAATTATCAGCACAATAAGTGTCCGGTGATGTGCAATGAATTCTCAGAATGAGGACTCCTGCCCGGAGCGGATCTGTTTAACGTTCCGGTAGTACTGAAGGATCATACTCACACCAGTTCCGCCGAATATGATCCCGAAACCGATAATAATGACGCTGAAAAGATAATTAAAAATGCCCTGGTCGATAATGGCATCCCCAGGGTCGTCCGGATTGTATAATACGTCCACCTCATCACCTACCCGATACGATGGCGGGTTACTCCCCACCCCGTGTTCAAAAGTATAGAGCTCGAAACTACCCTCTGGTGAAAAATCCACGATTGGGTAATAGGTGTAGCTGTCATCACTCCGGCTTTCTCTGAGATCAACCACCTCTCCCTGACCGGGCAATGCGGTCTGGATGAACTCGTACCGGTTCACACCCATGAATAATCCTCCCGCCACTGCCCCCATTCCGATCAAAGCAAGTACCCATCCTCCCGATTTGCGGGCACGCCGGCTCTTCCTGTAATCCAGATTGATCTCCATGGGATCTGTGATGCGTACGCCCTCCTCATTCTTTTTGGCCTTATTGAATGTTTCCTTAAGCTCTTCCAGCGAATCGATTCCCTTTTCTCTCATCTTTGAGCGAATGCTGACGGCCAGCGCTATGACCACTGCCAGGGAAAAACCGGCATTCCACCACTCCAGCCTGAACTGACTCACATAAATGGCGGTAAATATGCCTCCGAATATCATCAGAAATAGCCCGGCCACATAAAAGGCGGGAGTGTTGATCCTGGGGTCTTTCCCTTCGATATACAAAACCTCAACCTCTTTGCCGATAGGATAGGAAGGTGAGCTGGAACCGAAGCCGGAGGTGAATTCACTTTTGGTTCCGACATAGGCGCGCACGACCGGGTTGTAGTAATAGGTTCCCTTGGAACCTTTCGATTTCTTATAACCAATCACCTTACCTGTGGTCCGAAGTCCTACGTTCACAAAACGAATGTGATCGTAGATCATATAAATACCCAGGCAAAAAACCGGGAAGCCCACTATAAAGAAGAGCACCATCATGACGGAACTAATTCAAATCTTATAAAAAAAGCCACCCCGATATGAGGTGGCTTTTATTTAAGAAATGTCAGGATCGTTACAATCCGAAGGCATCGTGCCCAAGATAGATCGCATTGGTGCCCAGCTCTTCCTCTATGCGGATCAGCTGATTGTATTTTGCGATTCGGTCGGTACGGCTCATGGAACCCGTCTTGATCTGACCCGCATTGGTTGCTACCGCCAGGTCGGCAATGGTCACGTCTTCGGTCTCGCCTGAGCGATGTGAGATCACCGCGGTGTAACTGTTCTTGTGAGCCATTTCAATGGCATCGAGTGTTTCTGTCAGCGTTCCGATCTGGTTTACCTTGATCAGAATGGAGTTGGCAATTCCGCGCTCAATACCGGTAGCCAGGCGTTCGGTGTTGGTTACAAACAGGTCGTCCCCTACCAGCTGCACCTTGTCACCAATGGCATCTGTCAGTTTCTTCCAGGCATCCCAGTCATCTTCAGCCATTCCGTCCTCGATGGAAATGATCGGATACTTCTCCACCCAGTTCGACCAGAATTCCACCATCGCATCCGTATCCCGGGCAGAACCGTCACTCCACTTAAATTCATACAAGCCGGATTCGGCGTTATAAAATTCCGAGGAGGCCGGGTCCAGCGCAATCAGCACGTCTTCTTTGGGAGTATATCCCGCTTTCTCGATAGCCTGAAGAATAACTTCCAGAGCTTCCTCATTCGATTTGAGGTTTGGCGCAAAACCGCCTTCGTCACCAACGGCGGTGCTGTACCCCTTGTCACTCAGCACTTTTTTCAGGTTGTGAAAAACTTCAGCGCCGATTTGCAGGGCATGGCTGAAAGACTCCGCCCCGGCCGGCATCACCATGAATTCCTGAAGGTCGACGCTGTTATCGGCATGGGAGCCCCCATTGATGATGTTCATCATCGGGACCGGCATCACTTTGGAATTAACTCCGCCCACATATCTCCAGAGCGGCATACCCAATTCGCTGCACGCGGCTTTTGCCACGGCAAGCGATACGCCCAGGATGGCGTTGGCTCCCAGCTTCCCTTTATTACTGGTTCCGTCAATATCGAGCAGCAGTTCATCGAGCGCCACCTGGTCGAAAACGGGTAATCCCCGGAGTTCATCTGCAATAATCGTATTCACATTATCAACGGCACTCTGTACACCCTTGCCCAAAAAATAGTCGTTGTCTCCGTCGCGCAGCTCTACCGCTTCATGCTCTCCGGTTGATGCTCCTGACGGAACGGCCGCCCTTCCCATAGCTCCGCCGGCCAGGATCACATCTACTTCCACCGTGGGGTTACCACGCGAGTCGATGATCTGGCGCGCGACGATATCTTCAATAAAACTCATCCAAATCTCCGTTTTGTTTCTAAATAAGTGAGTCTCTAAAGGTACCACGATTTAACATGTTCTTAAAGCCTCCATACCAGATCGTTTTGTAAATTTGCCTGGAACTAAATGTACTGACGCTATGAGCTCTCCCCATCCGTGGGTCATTCTTTTTGATATTGACGGCACCCTGTTAACGGTAAACCGGAATTTTAACCGTCCTTTATTACGTGGTATCCTTGATGATCTGCAGATCCATTACCCGCAGATGGAATCGGATGCTTTTTCGGGCCGTACCGATCATGATATACTCACCTCCTTTCTTGTACATCATGATCATTCCCCGGATCTCTATCAGGCAATGAAATCCGAGTATCTGAAGAGAATGGAAGAACAGATAGAAGCCCGGCACATCATACGGCACCCTTTTATTGATGAGGCCATTGACTTCTTCGATCAAATGGGAGCGCACCTGGGGTTATTAACCGGCAACTATCCCTCCGCGGCCAGAGCCAAGCTCAAAGCAGCCGGTATCTCCTACCGTTTTAGCTTCGGTGCCTTTGGTGAGCACCATACTAACCGAAACGACCTTCCATTTCTGGCCATTGAAACGGTGAAAGAGTTATATGGCTACGAACCGGACCCTGAGCGTTTTCTCATCATTGGGGATACGCCCAGGGATGTGGAATGCGCCAGGAATGCCGGAATGAAATGCGTCGCGGTAACAACCGGGAAATTCACCCGCTCAGAACTGATGGAAACAAAGCCTGACCTGGTGCTTGAAGACCTGGGAAATCCGGGAAAATGGTTCGCCAGGCTGACATAATCGTTCAGGCTGAACCGGCCTTACTTCCACATCCAGCCGAAGGTAAAGTTGAGATGGACGGAACCCAGGAACTTTCTTTTGTCGTACTGATCCCTTAGCTGAAGGACCCCGTCCACAAACACAGGTCTGAAGTTCTGATCTATGACTGCCGTATTGGGCTGCATGATCTGGATACCATCCGGAAAGTAGTTGAACGAATACCCAAACTGCATACTTCGTAAACTGCCGAAGTCATCGCCAAAGTCCACCCCCAGTGAAATGTCACCATTCCATCCGAAATGTGTGTCCGCCCCGGTCCACCCGGTAAAGATATCGTAGGTCTGTTCAACGCGGCCATACAGGAAGCCGTCATTTTCCCTGAAACCGTTTCCGTTGGAATCATTGAAATATGGAAATGAGAAGGCAAGCATCGGGCCTCCGCCCACACCTGCAAACACACGGAAGTTATCCGATATCTCCTCGGCAAACATTCTCTTCTTAAGCCCGACTTTCAGAGGAATCCCGATCACCCGTTTGTATTTGTCCGGTATGGTCTTGAATCCAAAGTAATAGTCAATATAGGTTTGCTCTTTGGGATCCCGGAGCCCTGTTACAGAAAGCGTCAGTGTGGCCTCCGTACCCGGGTTGATCACTCTCCGGAACTGACCTCCCACGCCTACTCCGAAATCACTGATATTGAAATGGAAACCGAAGCCCGTCCGGTACCCTTCATGGTACAGGTTCTTGGGGGCTTCTCTTTTCCGAAGCTCAGGCTCCCCGAATTGAGCGAACGAGTTTTGTGTTGTAAAACCGAACAGTAACAACAGGCAGGCAATCGAGAGCTTTTTCATAACCAATACATTTAATCTCATTAAAACAGGACTTCACAGACAGTGAACGAAAAAATACGCTTTTTCTTATTGCTATAAGTCAATAACCTCTTATTTTCAGCACCAAATTGACAAAAGCGGCCTGAATAATCAATTATAAGCTTAATAAGCATGAATTCACACACTACTTTTTACATCTTTGGACCTACAGCCACCCTGAAAAGGATGTCTGCTAAGATGTTTAAAGAACACGAGCCCAAATTTCTTTACACCTACCCGAATGAGGAGGCTAAAGAAAAGATCTATGTGGCTGTGTACGAAGAGTATGAAAAGCAGATCAATTCCAGCGTAACCTTAACCTGCATATTTGAGACAACAGGTCAGCATAACAAAATCGTTCTGAAAAAAACCGGAGGCCGGATGGGCTTCCGCGGAAGCTCCCTTTCGGAAGAAAGAAATGTGGAAGCCAATATCATTTCTTTCATCATCGACTTCGGAAAGCGTTACGGGCTTACTGTTCAGGAAGAACAGGTATCCGATCAGAAAGAAGAAGAGTAAGGACGCACAATGGCTCAGCCACCCGGAGAGTGGACCGTCTTGTCCATGATGGAATGGGCCACGGAGTTCTTCGAAGAAAAAGAAGTCAATTCACCCCGCCTCAGTATTGAATGGCTGCTGGCTCATGTGCTGGGCATCAGGCGCCTAGACCTTTACCTCAACTACGACCGGCCACTGTCTAAAGAGGAACTGGATGCCTTACGGCCGTTGGTCAAACGCCGCTCCGTTCACGAGCCCCTCCAGTACCTGACCGGATATACCGATTTCTATAACGCCCGGATCGAGGTCAATAAAAACGTACTGATACCCCGGCAGGAAACCGAACAGCTCGTAGAACTGATCCTTGACTCCACACCGCAAGATCAACCCCTGAAAGTACTGGACCTGGGAACCGGCTCCGGCTGCATCCCCATCGCGTTAAAAATGGAACGGCCGGAGTGGCAGGTCCTTGCCGCTGATATCTCCGAAGAAGCGCTGAGCCTGGCCCGAAGGAACGCGGAACTGAATGAGGCCCCGGTTCTTTTTTTCAACTATGATTTCTGTTCTTCCCAAGAGCACCCACAGCTGGACCAGTTTGACCTGATCGTCTCGAACCCGCCATACATCCCGGAGGAAGAGCGTGATGCGATCGACCGGGAGGTCCGGGACTTTGAACCCGGCCTCGCTTTGTTTTGTGAAGAGCCCGGATTCATCTATCAAAAGATCTCAGAGTTCTGTACCCGCCACCTGAGAGAGAACGGTACAGCCTTCTTCGAAATTCACGAAGAACGGGGCCCGGAAACGCTCCGTGTCTTCTCAGAATCCGGATGGAAATGCACGCTTCAAAAAGACCTTTCAGACAAAGACCGCTTCATCATTATAAATCGTTAATGCAGACTCCCCAAAATGTGGGTGGAAGCGCTTTTTCGGACATCTTTTTTAGTGTGGAAAACTTGTTGAAAAGTTTTTTCGATATCACCACAGACAAGGAACTTTCCGTTAATTCTTTGTTACGGCATAATTAACGCATGTCAAGAGGAACTTTGGAAAAAGTGCCGGTTTTTTTTAAACCATTGCCTGGCAACAGATTAAGCCTGTTACAGAAATGTGGATAACTTTTTCAAATCGCTCATTCTTCGGTTTGACTTGGCTCAAATAATTCTACATTTTCTTTCAAGGAAAACGAAAAAACAGTGCATAATCACTGTGGATAACTAGGGCTTTCTGATGGGATGCGGAAAGTGGAAATACCTGGAGGTACTATTAAATTGACTATGACATCGGCTGAATCTGCGTGGAGTGATTGCTTAGACATTATAAAGGACAACATCAGCTACCAAAAATATAAATCCTGGTTTGAACCGATCAAGCCGGTAAGCCTTTCTGATAACACGTTGACCATCCAGGTTCCCAGCCAGTTTTGGTATGAGTGGCTTGAGGAACATTATTATACCATGCTTCGCTCTACTTTGGCCAAAGTTCTTGGACCCGAGGGTAAATTGGAGTACTCTATAGTCATGGAGAAATCAGAGCAGTTTGAGAACAACCGGTCTATCCGTCTTCCGCAGCGGCCCATGGGTCCGGTTCAGGCTCAGGAAATGAACGGCTACCCCGATTATTACCCGGAGCGTATTGAGAATCCGTTTGTGATTCCGGGTATCCGCAAGACCAAAGTAGATTCCAACCTCAACTCTTCCTACGTGTTCGACCGCTTTATTGAAGGAGACTGCAACCGCCTGGCCCGTTCGGCCGCGATGGCCGTGGCCGACAACCCGGGGAAAAATTCTTTCAACCCTTTGTTTGTCTATGGACCCACCGGACTCGGCAAAACGCACCTGGTACAGAGTATCGGCAACCGTATTAAAGAGAAATTCGGAGAAGAGAAGTCCGTCCTTTATATCTCTTCCGAAGCCTTCACCAATGAGTTTGTGCATGCCATCCGGAACAACCGGGCCAGTGAGTTCTCCATGTTCTACCGAAACATCGACGTGTTGATGGTGGATGACATCCAGTTCTTCAGCGGCAAGGAGAAAACGCAGGAAGAGTTCTTCCATATTTTCAACGCCCTGCACCAGGACGGCAAGCAGATCATCCTGAGCAGCGACCGTGCGCCCAAAGACGTACCCGATATTCAGGAGCGCCTGATTTCCCGCTTCGGATGGGGGCTGAGTGCCGACCTTCAGATGCCGGAATACGAAACCCGCTATGCCATCCTGGAGCGTAAAGCACAGGACAACGGTATCGAGATCGATCCTGAGATCATCGAATTCATCGCGCATAATTTTAAATCCAATGTACGGGATCTGGAAGGCGCCATCATCAAGCTGCTGGCACACGCCTCCTTGCAGAACATCGATGACATTGACCTGGCGATGGCCAAGCGTGTGCTGAAGGATATGGTGAAAGAATCCAATACACAGCTTTCTATTGAGTCAATCCAGAATTACGTGTGTGATTACTTCGGCATCGACACCAACAAGGTGCGCGAGAAAACCCGCAAGCAGGAGATCGTGGAAGCCCGGCAGATCGCCATGTATTTCTCCAAGAAATTCACCAAGTCGAGCCTTAAGACCATCGGACTTCATTTTGGCGGGCGCGATCACTCGACGGTGATCCATGCCATTTCCACTGTGGAAGAACGTATGAGCACCAGCCCCAAGCACAAGCGCATGCTCGAAGAACTCCAGCAGCGTATCGAAGTAGCCAGCCTTTAGACGATGGATGAGCTCACGCTGAAAGGGATGAGCTTCCATGCCCGCCATGGTGTTTTTGATGAAGAAAAAGTGCAGGGCAACCCGTTCGAGGTAGACCTGATCTTTGGCCTTTCCCTGAAAGAAGCCGCGCAGTCTGATGAGCTGAAACAGACCCTCGATTACGCTACAGCCCGGAATTTAGTGGCCCGCGTTATGGACGGCCCGCCGGTCAACCTCATTGAAACCCTCGCCTATCAGATCGGGGAACTCGTTTTTTCCCGCCTGAACCCCAAAGAGCTTACCGTTCGGGTGCGAAAGCTGAATCCGCCGATGGAGGGGAACACGCAGTACTCCGAAGTATCCATGAAATGGCCAAGGTAACCATTGCGCTTGGCTCCAACCTCGGGCATCCTTACCGGCAACTGAAGCAGGCCAGGGATTTTTTGTCGGAGCTCTCCGAGGCGAATCTTCGGTGTTCCGCTCTGTATCAGTCGGAAGCCGTAGGGCCCAGTGAGGAAGATTTCCTGAATGCGGTGATACAGATCGATACCCGCCTTTCTCCGCAGCATCTGTTTGAGCGACTCAAAGAACAGGAGCGCCGGCAGGGACGCCCCACCCGCTATCCCAAGTGGACGGCGCGCACCCTCGACCTGGACATTATCAGCTATAACGGCTTGGTCATTGAAACAGATAACCTTATCATTCCACATGCCGAATACAATCAGCGATTGTTCGTTTTAATGCCATTAAAGGAGCTTTTTCCCGATTGGCAGGATCCGAAAACTGCACAGCATATCGACGACATGATCGGCTCGGCACCGGAAATCAGAATCTCAAAGACGAGTTTAAACTGGTAGTTCATGCCAAATCAGTTTGATTTTATTGCCATAGAGGGAGTGATCGGAGCGGGAAAGACCTCCCTCGCCAAGCTGCTGGCCGAACGGAAAAACGCCCGCATTGTCCTGGAAGAATTTGAAGACAACCCCTTTCTTCCCAAATTTTACGAAGACCGGGAACGTTACGCTTTTCAGACCCAGCTCGCGTTCCTTGCCAGCCGCTTCAAGCAGCAACAAAACATGATGAGCAAGGATCTGTTTCATGACCTCACCATTTCGGATTATATCTTTGACAAAGACCGGATCTTTGCGCGGCTGAATCTGGATCAGGATGAAATGGGACTGTATGACAGCATCTTCAATATCATGACCGGCATTGCACCCCAGCCCGACCTGATCATTTTCATCCAGAGTTCCGTTGACCGGCTGATGGAGAACATCAATCAGAGGGGCCGTGAGTATGAACGCCATATTACCCGGGAGTACCTGCAGGAATTGAACGATGCTTATAATCATTTCTTTTACCATTATGACCGTTCCCCGCTAATCACCATCAACGCGACCGAGATCGACTTTGTTAATAACGCGAATCATCTTTCCTACATCGAAGAACAAATTTTTGAGATGCCGCTGCACAACAAAATGCACCTGCACATAGCCCCATAGTTCCATGCTGAAGTTTTTATTTTTTCTGGCCGTCATGTTTCTGGCGGTAAGATTTCTAAACCGATTGTTCTTACCTTCCCGTAAGAGAAACAGCCAGTTCAATCCCTTTCAGGGTTTTGGCAACCGGCCACGGAGAAGAAATCTGGATGACATCGAAGACGCCGATTACGAAGATCTAACCGATAAAGACAACGAATCATAACCATGAATTTTGAAGAGAAACTGAATAAAGGCTTTGAACTGCTTCAGGAAAAAGATATTGATCATGCTCTGGATATCGCCCGGGAGCTCCAGCAGGAAAATGAGGAAGCCGACGAGGCCTACTATCTGGAAGCCCTGGTGATGCAGCAGCTGAACCAGTATGACCTGGCGAAAGAGAAGATCGAAAAGGCGATCGAGCTGGATGCGGAGAACGCTTCTTACTATAATCTTCGCGGTAACATACTGATGCAGAAAGAAGAACTTGAAGATGCAGAAGCTGATTTTGACCGGGCCATTGAACTGAGCGATGCCTCTTCCGCCCATCGCAACAAAGTGATGCTTATGCTGATGACCGATCGTGGGTCGGAAGCCATTCCCTACCTGATCGATCGCATCAAGAAGGACCCCAGAGATGCCGAGAACTGGATCCTGATGGGTGATATGATCAAGCGTGGGGGGCAGACCGACAAGGCACGTACGTACTATGAGCAGGCGCTGCAGATCGATCCGGATAACGAATACGCACAGCGCCAGCTGGAAGAAGAATAACAGAACTATTCGGGGCGTTGCATCGTCATTGATGCACATTCGCCAAACGCCTGAACGACACTGTGCAAACAGTACCGAGCGTTGCCCCGCGCATCCCTGATGTGTGGGGTTTTTTGTATCCGAGGATTGAATTTTGGACGATAAAAGCGCTATATTTGTCGCCCTTCCCGACTACTCCTGAGTCATCCGGGATTGGTCGGACAGGCCTGCGTTCAGCATGCCATTTTTATTGACATTACCACCAATGCTCACGTGGCGGAATTGGTAGACGCGCACGCTTGAGGGGCGTGTGGCCTAACGGCCGTGATGGTTCGACTCCATTCGTGAGCACATTAATGTAACCAGCTTTTGCATTGCAAAGGCTGGTTTTTTTATGCACTACATACCGGAGGAGAAGCCTGTCCCGCCGATGCCGATCCTTCGGCAGAGGGAAATGAGGGAGCGAATCGGGAACTCCATTCATGAGCACATATCTCTAAAGCCTGTTTCTTTTGAGGAACAGGTTTTTTTGTTTATTCCGATCTGTTACTTTTGGTTATGTTCAGGAAATTAT
Organism: Balneola sp.; assembly: GCA_965267385.1. Taxonomy (GTDB): domain Bacteria; phylum Bacteroidota; class Rhodothermia; order Balneolales; family Balneolaceae; genus Balneola. Next base: position 104,926 of record OZ253957.1, on the reverse strand, counting down.
ACTTAATCAGTTTACTTGCCCTCCTTGCTTTTTTATTCAGAGCAGGATTCTGTACCGAGGTGACCGAACAGCGGGTTATTACAGACTTTAGTAAAACTCATGAGATTATTCTGGAGCCTAAGAAGAACGAAACCTACACTACTTATAGAGTGACTCTTTTCGGTCCGATCGATGATTCCCTTACGATCTCGATTCAAGGCCGCGTACATGCTATCGCGGGAGGACACATTGAATTCACAGAAACCCATGATTACTACGGCTCCATCCCTTTCACTGTAAGGCTAAGTCCGTATAAGGCTACGGCCGGCTCATTGAAGATTGAAGCCAGTATATTCTGAGCACATGTTCAGTCCACTTTTGTTCCGGCTGCGCTTCCACGGAAGCTGAAATACCCAACATTACCTAACAGGGTAGAATGGAACGGGTTTTTGTCAGCGGGCAACGCAAGTAAAGCACCCTTCATCGCGGACCCCGATCCGCGATCTCTGCTCCCTGCTACCGGCGTTCATAAACCTGTAATGGTAGCTGAGTAGCTAGTTGGTCAAAGGATGTATCATTGTGTAGCAGATCGGTTTCATGTTCAAAGCGCCAGCCTGCATTGGGTATATCTACGGTTTTTTCGGGTGGTAATTCATTTCGATCAAAGAAACCGAAAATGAAAGCTGCTTGTACAGCCAGTGGCTTCCCTCAGTTAGCTTCCGGCCCAAGTCATCGGTTTGCTCCGTGGCTACATCCTTGAAGTAATCAATCTGCTTTAACCCTTCTTTCGTATGTTTTTACAGACCAGCGTCACATCGCATGGCTGGAGCCCTTCAAAATATTGCATAAAAGAAGGCATGATTGTAACCTTAAATACGTTGTGATGACCAGATAAACGATTTGCAAGATCCCTATGTTTAAAAAAATTCTTATAACGGGACTGTTCCTCAGTCTTACATCACCCATAGTTTTAGCTCAGAATATGAACAAGAAGACAGAAGAAGCCACCTTCGGTGCCGGATGTTTCTGGTGCGTGGAAGCCATTTACGAACTCATTGAAGGGGTAACTCATGTGGAGTCCGGCTATTCGGGCGGGCATGTGGAAAATCCCTCCTACAGGGAAGTGACCACCGGCAAAACCGGGCATGCGGAAGTGGCCCGCGTCCATTTTGACCCGGATGTGATCAGCTATGAGGAGTTGCTGGAAGTATTCTGGCACACCCACGATCCCACCACCCTGAACCGCCAGGGTAATGACGTGGGACCGATGTACCGCTCCGTGATCTTCTATCACAATGAAGAGCAAAAGCGTATAGCAGAGGCTTCCCTCAGAAAAACTGAAGCCTCGGGACTGTGGGACGACCCCATCGTAACCGCCATTGAGCCTCTGACCAATTATTACGTGGCGGAGAACTACCACCAGAATTACTTTGAAAACAACCCCAATGCCGGCTACTGCGCTTATGTGATCGCCCCTAAAGTGGCGAAATTCAAAAAAGAGTATAAGCACCTGCTCAAAGATTCCTCCAACTGAATGCTGAGCCCTGCGCGTATAACGGCACAGGGCTTTTTTATGCGTTACATATTTTCATAGACCATTTGATGCAGCTTGTGTATGTTCGGTCATGAAAAAATTATTCGCCCCTGTCCTGTTACTACTCTTCTCTCCTGTGGCCTCTGCCCAGCAGTTTGACACAACCATGACTTTTGAAGAGTATGATCCCGTATCAACGCTGGTGGTACCGGGCGAAGAGATCACCCGCGCTAAATTTCCCTTTGTGGATATACACAGCCATCTGTGGCGTATGGCGTCCATGGACCTGCGGCAAACCGCCCGCGAAATGGACAGCCTGAATATGAAGGTGCTGGTAAACCTGAGCGGCCGTTCGGGTGAACAGCTCAAAGTCATGGTGGATGCTGCCAGAAAACAGGCGCCTGGCCGGTTTATCGTATTTGCCAATATTGATTTTGAAGGGATCGATGAACCCGGCTGGACCGAAAACGCCGTCCGCCAGCTGGAAGAGGATTACAATAACGGAGCCCGCGGCGTGAAGATCTTCAAGAACCTGGGACTCACCGTTCTGGACTCGGAGGGTAAGCGGGTGCAGACTGACGACCCGAGAATCGATCCCGTCTGGGCCAAGGCCGGCGAACTGGGCATGCCCGTCCTGATCCACACCGGGGAACCTGCCGTTTTCTGGGACCCCGTTGACGAAAAGAACGAACGCTGGCTCGAAATGAAGCAGCGCCCTGAACGGCACCGGGGAGATACCACCCGTTACCCCAGCTGGGAAGTGGTGATGAACGAGCAGTGGAATGTGTTCCGCAAGCATCCGGAAACCACCTTTATCAATGCCCACTTTGGATGGATGGCCAACGACCTGGAACGACTGGGCAAACATCTGGACGAGTTTCCGAATGTATATACGGAAACCGCAGCCATCATTGCGGAACTCGGACGACAGCCCCGCTTTGCGCGGGAATTCTTCATCAAATATCAGGACCGCCTCCTCTTCGGTAAAGACACCTACCGCCCGCATGAGTATCATACCTATTTCAGGGTTTTGGAAAGCGACGACGAGTATTTTGACTATTTCAGAAGGCGGCATGCTTTCTGGAAAATGTATGGATTGAATTTACCGGACGAGGTGTTAAAGAAGCTGTACTACAAAAATGCATTGAAGATCTTGCCGGATATTGATGCATCTCTGTTTCCTAACGACTAACCTAATATTCTTTGAACCATGAAAACTCTGTTAAAACTGGGAGCATTCTTCACCCTTGCATTGCTCCTCACCTCTGACACTGCTTTTGCCCAGGAGCGTGGCAAAGGCGACCGACCCAGCCCGAATGCGGCCGTAAGCCAGGACATTGGCTCTACCACGGTTTCCATCACTTATGGCCGCCCCGGACTGAAAGGGCGCTCGCTCAGCAGCCTGATCAATGACCGGCCGAACGGTCCCGTATGGAGAACCGGAGCGAATGAAGCTACAGCGATCACCTTTTCGGACGATGTCATGGTAGGCGATCAGGCCGTACCTGCCGGAACCTATTCGCTGTACACCATCCCTGGAGATGACGAATGGACCATCATCATCAACAAAAAACTATCCTGGGGAACCCAGTATGATGAGTCACAGGATGTGGTTCGCGTACCCTCAGCCGTGGTAATGAATGACGCGCCCAAAATGGAGTGGTTTACCATTTACTTTGATGAACTCTCCAGTGAGAAAGCCCACCTGAACCTCCACTGGGGAACCACCCGGGTGGCCGTACCGATCAGCGTGAACTGATCTCAGACATTCCCGACAATTAAAAAGGCGTCCTGAAATCCGGGACGCCTTTTTTGTTGAAGCCCTCCGCTAGAACTCCCATTTCACCTGGAACAGAAAATTCCTGCCCGCCTGCGGATAATAGTAGTTGAAACGCTGCTCCCCTCCGGCTATGAACCCAAAGGTATAGCCATTGGTCTCGTACTCCTCATTAAGGATGTTATTTATCAACAGGTTCGCCGTTATGGCTTTGGCAAACTGAAGGCTGCTGAGCCTGTAGCTCACTCTAAGATCGTTGACGAAGTAAGGATCGATAGAACGGTTCAGATTCTGCGTGTTATCCAGGTACTGGCGGCTCACATACTTCGCCGTCCATTCGGCAGTAAAGCCGGAATCACTATAACTTAAGATGGAAGTGGTAATCAGATTTGGCGAGAAGGCGATGTCCGTATCGGAGTACTCGCGCGCGATCTGCCCACCGTTGTCATAATCATCAATGTATTCCGTGAAGCTCCCGATCTTATTCTGGCTGAGCGTTGCGTTGGTCGCCCAGTTGAACCGGTCGTTGAGGCGGATACCTCCCTCCAGTTCCACACCTAAGCGGTAGGAATCCGGCACATTCTCGCGAACATAAGCTCCTACATCGTTGATCTGTCCGGTCAGGACCAGCTGGTCCTTATAGATCATAGCGTAGCCCGTTAACCCGGCATAGGCCCGGTTAAACTCCTTGCGATAGCCCGACTCAATATTATAGAGCGTCTCGGGTTCGGGCCGGCTTCTGCGGGTCGACTCGGTGTATTCTGAGCGGGTCGGCTCCTTGCTTGCCACGCTGAAGGAAGCGAAGGCACGGCTGTTATCATCAAAGCGGTACACTACGCCCGCCTTGGGGTTGAAGAAGGTGAGGTAGTCTTCATCGTCGATGGGGACGGGCCCCAGCACATCGTCGTTGTCTAGGCCCACAAACTCGTAGCGGATATTGCGCACCTGAAGGTCCAGATAGGCATTGAAGGCCTCAGTCAGATAATAGTTGAATTTACTGTACAGGTTGATGTCGTCCTTAACCGCGTCGTTATCATAGTATCGCTCTTCGATCTCGCTGTCTCCGGCATAGCGCGCCCAGATCACTTCCCCGAAATGCAGGCCGTCGTACCGGTTAGCCCCGCCGCCAACGGTAAGTTCCCAGTCCTCATTCACATGCTTAGCGGAAAACACGATTCCGTAAAAGTCATTGTCCAGCCAGCGGCGGCGGATCAGGTCCGACTCTGTCTGCGTGGCGGGCATGGGACTGATGCCGTAGTCTGCCAGCGTTTCGTCTGCTTTATACTCTTCGTAATAGCCCTGTCCTTTGGTGTAGTGCAGGGAAGCATTGCCGGTCCAGCGGTCCGAAAAGCGGTAGGAGTAGTGCAACTGGTAGTAGTCCTGCCGGTAGTTGTCCACCTGGTTCTCATACGGTGTTCCGTCTTTCTCGGTACCTGCCTCGTTATAGGTCCGGTTTCCGCTTTCCAGTATGCTTTCCTCCACTCCGTACCATGCCTGATAGGTGATTTCCTTGCCTGAGAAGACGTCCGCTTTCAGCAGGCTGCGCGTACCCTGCCTCGAGGCTGAGAGATAGAATGAATTCAGGTCTGAGGAAGCCCGGTCGATGTAACCGTCTGAAAGTATCTTGGATAGCCGTCCCTCAAACATCCAGCCGTTTTTCATCAGGCCCGATCCCAGCATGATGTTGGCCTTCCGGGTATTGAAGGAGCCCACGGCCGTGTTCACTTCCGCAAAAGGGTCTACCCTGTTGGTGCTGGTTTGCAGGTTGATGGACGCCCCGAAAGCACCGGCCCCGTTGGTGGATGTTCCCACCCCGCGTTGTATCTGAATATTATCCACGGAAGAGGCGATATCCGGAAGATCCACCCAGAAGACCCCATGCGATTCCGCATCGTTCACGGGAATGCCGTTGATGGTCACGTTAATACGCGCCGGATCAACTCCCCGTATCCTGATGCCCGTGTATCCGATTCCCGCTCCCGCATCCGAGGTTGTGACTACAGACGGGGTTTGCTGCAGCAGGTACGGTACGTCCTGTCCCAGGTTCTGCTCCTCAATATCGGAACGGGTCACGTTGGTATAGCTCATCGGGGTGGAATCGTCCACCCGGGTAGCCTCCACAAAAACCTCGCTGCTGATATAAGTCTGAGGCAGTAACAGGATCTCTATGTCCTGATCTCCTGAATTCAGGGATATCGTCTTTGTTTTATATCCCACGTACGAAACTCTGAGTTCCTTACTGCCCGCGATCAGCGTGATCTCGAACTCGCCGTTTGGAGAGGTGCTCACTCCGTTGTTGGTTCCGCTCTGCAGGACTGTGGCTCCCGCCAGTGCTTCTTTGGTCTGTGCGTCAAGCACTTTACCGGTAATGGTCTGAGCCTGTACCGATAAGTCATTGAATAGAAGAATGGTGATCACCGGTATGAGTGATCGGGTAAGAATGCGTTTAAACATGTTCCTCCAATTAAATGTTGAAATGAATTAATGGAGGAGGTCAACAGCTGTTGGTGATAAGAACAGGTTTCCCTCCGCCGGTATTATCCGGATCAGGTAGTAGGGTATGATCTCAGTCCTCCCGGCTTTCGGAAGAACACCCCTAACCGTGCTCGTAAAAATACCCAATCGATTCCCAAAAACACATAAATTTCTCTTACTTTTCAGAGTCTTTACAACTAACCTAATACTGTATCCCGATGAGAACCCTCTCCATGATCCTGGCGACAGCCATCATCCTGTCGTGCACACCCTCCAATACCCGGAACCTTTCGCCTAATATCACCCCGGAAGATGTCAACACTCATATCACTTACCTGGCTTCTGAGGAGCTGGAAGGTCGTGAAGCCGGAACCGCCAGCGAAGCCAAAGCCGCCAATTACATAGCGGATCACTTCCGGGACTTCGGACTGGAGCCGGCCGGAGATGACAACACCTATTTCCAGGAATTCACTATCAATACCGCTTTGCTTCGAAATCCTCATGCATCCGATACCGCCGATGGTGAAAAAAGGCTTTCCCGTAACGTAGCGGGGCTGCTGCAGGGTACGGGCGATGAAGAAGAATTTATCATCATAGGTGCCCATTATGACCACCTGGGTTACGGAGACGGAGGCTTCGGGTCGCTGTACCGGGGCGAACCCCGCATTCATAATGGTGCGGATGACAACGCCTCCGGAACCGCCGGCGTACTGGAACTGGCGCAGTATTTTTCAGAGCATCCTATTTCGAAAGACATACTTTTTCTGGCCTTTTCAGGGGAAGAGATGGGCCTGCTGGGGTCCGACTACTTCGTCAAGAATCCCACGGTGCAACTGGATAATGCGCTGGCCATGATCAATATGGATATGATCGGGCGTATGAACGACAAGAAACTGATGATCTTCGGAATTGGAACTGCCAGCAAGTGGGAAGCCATTCTGGATTCAGCGAATACCGGTGGGCTCAACCTGGACCTGGTGGAAGACGGCACGGGAGCCAGCGATCATACCAGCTTCTACTATCAGAATATACCGGTGCTGCATTATTTCACCGATACGCATGCCGACTATCACCGGCCCTCCGACGATACCGAATACATCAACATGGAAGGAACCGCGCTGGCACTTCACCATTTGGTGCGCACCGTGGTACAGCTGGATGAACTGAGCAAAGCGGATATGGAATTCATTGAAGCTCCCGGGCAGCAGCGACAGACCATGACCATGGACGGGCCTACCCTGGGCGTGCTTCCCGATTATGGCTATGACGGTAAGGGAATGAAGATCACCGGTGTGACTCCCAACCGGGCGGCTGCTAATGCGGGCGTTCAGGGCGGCGATGTTATCATCAGGATCGCGGGTGAGGACCTGGCTGACATCTACGCCTATATGGGGGCGTTGAATAAGCTGAAAAAGGGGCAGCGCACTACGATCACGGTGCTTCGCGACGGTGAGGAACTAACCTTAGATCTGCAGCTCTGATGAAACCGTATTCGCTCTTTATCCTTATCACCCTGTTGGTTGCCTGCCAGCCCCAGGAACCTGCATTCCTCAGTCTTCAGGGAGATGCCCAGACTATCTCTCTGTTAGGGGACACACTCAGAAGCAGTGACACTGAACTACCGGAAGCCATCTCCTCCCGCATTGACTCCCTCATCGATGCCGCAGAGGCAGACGGAGATGATCTGGCCACCATGATGATCTGGCAGGCCCGCAAAAAAGGATACCAGGGCGCATACCGTGAGGCGGTTGAGCTGCTCTCCGCGGCCATCGTGGAGTATCCCGAAGATGCAAGGCTATATCGTCACCGCGGACACCGGTACATCACGCTCCGCGCCTTCGATCTTGCCATTCAGGATTTTGAGAAGGCCGCAGAGCTTATTGAGGGTAAGGAAGACATGGTGGAGCCGGACGGATTGCCTAACGCTCAGAACATCCCTCTTAGCTCTCTTCATACCAATATCTGGTACCATCTCGGGCTGGCCTATTACCTGAAGGGAAATTACGAAGATGCGCAGCTTGCATATCAGAAGTGCATGCTGGCCAGCACCAATAACGATATGATGGTTGCCGCGCTTTACTGGTACTATATGACACTTCGCCGCTCGGGCCAGGATGAACTGGCCGGCACTGTTATTGAGCCCATCGAACCGGATATGACTATCATTGAGAACGACAGTTATCATCAGCTGCTGCTGGTATTTAAAGGGGAGTTCGATCCCGATCATTTACTGGACGGCGACGAGACGGCTCTGGACAATGCCACGCTGGGTTACGGGCTGGGCAACTGGCACTATATCAACGGGCGAAAAGAACGGGCTTACCAGATCTGGCAACAGGTCTATGAGGCCGGTAACTGGGCCGCCTTTGGGTTTATTGCTGCTGAAGCTGAGCTGGCAAAATCCGGGAACACAAATTGATGCGATTGGCAAAACCTGCAACCCCGGACCCCTGCCTGTGCAGGGTGACCGGCTTTGTGTGAGTTTTTACCTGATTCATTAATCAGCACTCAGCAGAAACACCGCGTTTCCGAAGAGCAGCTTTCCGTTGTGCCAGAAGCCCCGGAATAACGGATTGTCGATCATGTACACTACCTGACCACCTCCCATGTTCTGCACTCCGAACGACAGGCTGTTTTGCAAGTTCTCTTTTGCTTTGTATCCCACAAATCCGCTTCGGTGAGCGTCTCCTTTAGCAACTCCCACATTCCATCCGTTATCCAGATATTCGTAAGCCGCGGAACCGAGCTTGAGTGACATGTACTGATCGTCATAACCAAAAGCCAGCGGATGGGTATCATCCATGGTGAGTTCAAAGACAGCCCCCGCATTAAAGTTTGTGACCGATTCTCTTTGGGCTTCCCCGTACTTTCTCAGTTTCTCATCGGGGTTTTCACTCCCGTTGCCGCCAGATGTCTTTCGCTTAAGGGCGAAGCCGTCTTTGCCGGCCAGCACCCGGTTGCCGCCATCCACCGCAATCAGCGTGCCTCCGCTGCGGATCCAGCTTTTCAATTCATTCAGTCTATCCTCATTGAAAGTTGATCCGTAGTAACCGGAAGGAAGGATTATCACGTCATAATCGCTCCACTGCACTCCGCCCATGTCGTCAATGTTGATGAGGGTAACCGGATAATCGATCTGACGATCAAAGAAATGCCAGATATGGCCGACCATGTTACTGCTGGTGCCCTCACCAGCCAACAGCGCCACCTTTGGTGCATCAATGAAGCGAACAGAAGAAGAGCCAAAGTCTTTTCCGGTGGTTACCAAACCGGTGCTTACAGGGGTTACCGTACGCCCCAGTTCATCGGCCGTTGATTTCACGACCTCATCAAACCGGTCTCCGAGCGACTCATTTCCGTTTCTTGTGATGATAAGAGTACCTGCCGCGTACTCATTTCCGTTCATGGAGAAAGCTTGTTCCGCATAACGCGCCCGTACTCCTTTATTGAGCAAAACAGCCAGGAACTTCAGATCATCCAGAGCGTTCCATTTTGCCAGGTATGCGTACGGCCGTTCAATATATGGGGTGGTGGAAGAGGTGGTTTCCATACTCACCGGATCGGTCGCGATCTGCCCTTTCACGGCATAACCCTCTACACCAAACGCATAGTGCGCCTCCCAGGAGGTAATGTCATAGGTCACCGAATCGGCCAGTTCCGGCCTGGGTTCAAACAACACCCGCACCAGGGTTCCCTGCGGCTGATAGGTACTGATCACGTAATCCCCCGGTTCAATATTTACGCGCCCGGTTGTCCCGTCGGAGTAATTATAGCCTTCCATCCTGGAAGCTGAGCGCGCCACTCCGAATTCTATATTCTGCTTAACCAGGTATTGAAGCAGCATGGATACCTTATCCGGATTGGAGGATTTCCTGACTACAAAGGTCTTGTACTCGCCCGAACCGTCAGACCGTGTTTCCGCAAAATAGGAGGCGAACTCATCCACTACCCGTTCTTTGTTCAGAGCCGTGATTTCCACCGTGGAAAGGCCGGTAGTGGTATGGTGAGTCAGGCGATCGGTTAACGTGAGGGTGTCCCCTTCGGCGGTGATCACTCCCAGCCCCGCCCGGCTGTGACCGGCCTGCTCATAAGTCATCCCAATGGCTCCGTTGAAGGTTGGCCAGGTATCTCCATAGCTGGGGTAAAAAAGATCGAAGATCTCGCGCGTGAAATACAGCCAGTTGTTCTGGTCAAAATACCGGGCGTGATTCTTCCCGATCATGGTCTGGTATTCGCGCTGCCAGTCACTGATCGCCATATGGAATGGTTCCGCGGCGGGTGCGAAGTAATAGGGACTGTTGTAGCCCTGCTCATGGAAATCGACGTGTACGTGGGGCTTCCACTTCAGGTATTCCCGGATACGCTGCTGACTTTCGATCTGCGTCTGCCAGGCCCAGTCACGATTCAGGTCAAAGTAATAGTGATTGGTACGCCCGCCGGGCCATGGTTCATGGTGCTCGCGGGCATCGGGATTCGGATCAAACTCTTCTCCGGTTACCATTTTGTTCCAGTACACATAGCGATCCCGGCCGTCGGGATTCACCATGGGGTCCATGATCACGACCACATCCTCGAGCCATTCCTGATGCTCGGTTACCAGCTTATACACCGTGTTTACAGCCGCTTCGCTGGATGAAGTCTCATTGCCGTGCACATTATAGCTTAACCAAATAATCGGGGTTTTGTCAGGTGTAGGCTGTCCTTCTTCAAAACCCACTCTTTTCAGGTTATTGATGCGGATCTCCTCTATCCGGTTCATATTGGATGCCGAACTAACCACGGCCGTCACCAGCTCCCTTCCCTCGTAGGTCGTGCCGTAGGAACTAAGCGAGACCATATCAGAATGATCAGCAACATGCTGAAAGTAAGCCAAGACTTTGTGATGCGGAGTCCACTGCTCCCCAAGTTCATAGCCCAGAAACTCGGCAGGAGACTGCAACTGCGCCAGCACATTGGGAGTGATAAACAGGATAAAAGCGGATAAGAGAATTTTTTTCATAACGACGGTGCAAGATTCGGATCTGAGATCAGCCCGGCTGACTTCAGGTCTTCCTCTTTCTTTTTTTGATTCTGAGTGTTTTACCGGATTAACAAGTTCAATTCATTGGGCCTAAATGTTACAGCAACTAATCCGAACGAACAACTGCTTTGATCAAGTTTTACGGATCTGGGGCAAGCGTATGCTTCTCAAATTTGATATACTTTAACCAACCAAACCGACTTTCATACTATGCCGACCAATCAGGACGTAGCAGAAAAACTGAACCTGGTGTTTCAGCTGATGCAGCTTGCCGGGGAGAACCGCTTCAAAGCCATCGCCTTCGACAAAGCCTCGCAAACCATCGCCGGGCTCAGTGACGATATCAATACCTATATCGAAAATGAGAATCTGACCGATATCAAAGGCATCGGCAAGTCCATTGCCCAGGATATCTATGACTATGCCAGGACCGGGACCATGCCCGTACTGGAAGACTTCAAGAAGAAGGTGCCTGTCGGCCTGATCAAATGGCTGGATATCTCCGGACTGGGCCCCAAGAACATTCTCAAGATCCATCAGGAGTTTGGCATCACTGAAATTGAGGAACTCAAGGAGCTGATCGATAACGGCAAGCTGGCGGAGCTTCCGGGACTGGGCGGTAAATCGGCCGAAAAGATCCGCAAGTCCATAGAGTGGATGGAGAAATTTGATGAGCGCTGCCGGCTGGATGAAGCCACCGCCATCGCGGAATCCATTTATGAAAGCCTCAAAGACCTGGAAGGGGTTCAGCAGATTGAGATAGCCGGATCTCTGCGTCGCGCCAAAGAAACCATTGGAGATATCGATATCCTCATCGCTGCGGAAGAAGAATACATCCCGAAACTGTTCGATGTTTTTACTTCTCACGACCGGGTCACCGAAGTACTCGGCAGGGGCGACACCAAAAGCTCGGTTCGAACCAAAGAAGGCCGGCAGGTTGACCTGAGAATCGTGAAGCCGGAGAACTTTGCGGCCGCCCTCATGTATTTCACCGGTAGCAAGGAACACAATGTGGTGATGCGTTCCCGTGCCCGGGAACGGGGTATGAGCCTGAACGAGTACGGCTTGTACAAACTGAAGGAGAACGGGGAAACCAACTGGGACGCGCCGCAGCCTTTTGAAACCGAATCCGATATCTACGAGCATCTGGGACTTAACTGGGTGCCGCCGGAGCTGCGGGAAGATCGGGGTGAATTTGAGATCTATGAGGAACACCAGGAGTTGCCGCTGGTTGAAGAAAGCGATATCCGGGGGGTGATCCATGCGCACAGCACCTGGAGCGATGGGAAGTTCTCCATCAGGGAAATGGCGGACGCCTGCATGGAGCGGGGCTATGAATATCTGGGGATCACCGATCACTCCAAAACCGCGGCCTATGCCGGAGGGCTTTCTGTGGATGAAGTAAAACAGCAGTGGGAGGAGATCGACAAGCTGAATGAGGAATACCGCAACGCGGGCATAAATTTCGTGATCTTTAAGGGCATTGAGTCCGACATATTAGCGGACGGACGCCTGGACTATGAGGAGGAGATTCTGGAAGGCTTTGACTTTATCATTGCGAGTGTGCATCAGTCTCTTGAAATGCCCAGGGATAAGATGATGGAACGCATGCGCAATGCCATCACCAATCCTTATACGCGAATCCTGGGGCATCCGACGGGCCGGTTGCTGCTCAAACGCAACGGCAGTGACCTGGATCTGAATGAGCTGGTCGCATTGGCGGCCGAGCACAATACGGCCATCGAGATCAATGCCAACCCCTGGCGGCTGGACCTGGACTGGACCTTCGGAAATAAAGCCCGTGAAGTGGGCATGATGACTTCCATCAATCCGGATGCGCACAGCATTGAAGGCATTGACGTGATGAAGTACGGGGTTCTGATCGCCCGCAAAGGGAAATACGACAAAGAGCGGGTACTGAACACCAGGAGCGCCGAAGAGGTGATGGAATTTTTTAAGGCACGCTAGGCCTGCGTCCGTTCGTACTCGATCCGGTTTCCAAGTACATATCCATAGGGCTTCAGGTCATCGATCTCCTCAAAAATCACACGCAAAATCCCGATCAGGGGTACAAAGAGGATCATTCCGGAGATCCCCCACAGCTCTCCCCCGATGATCAGCGCCAGCATGGCCATAAAGGGATTGATGGACACTTTGGAACCCACGATCCTGGGCGTAATGAAATTCCCTTCCAGAAATTGTACCACTCCGAACACCGCCACCACCAGCACCGGCTGCAGCAGGGAATCTCCCAGCAGAAAGGCAAACAGTAAGGGCGGTAATGCCCCGATGATAATTCCGATATAGGGGATCACTGCCAGCAGCGAAGCGAATACCCCGAAGAAAATGGCATGCTCCAGCCCGATGAGGAAAAGTCCCGTGGTATTGAGTACGGCAAGGATCCCGATTACGGTGAGCATTCCCACCAGGTAATTCTGAGTAACGTCCTGCACATTCTCCAGCACCTCATCGATCTGGGAGTGGCTGTCTTTTTGCTCAAATAGCTTCCTGAAAAAAGTCTGGTACATCTCTTTATAATAGAGCATGAAGAAAACGAAGATCGGGATCAGCGACATAAGCGTGAAAGCGCTCGTGGTGGCGCTCAGTATGGATGAAAAATACTGGCCGCTTCTGTCGATCAGGTTCGACAGCCCCTGCTCCAGGTAGTTCGTGCGCTGCTCTTCCGTGATCCCCATTGTGTCTTCCATGAACTGTATGCCATTGGCCGTCACCGTTTTGAGTCGCTCGGTAACTTCCGGGATTCGTTCTGAAAACTGAACAAACTGAGCGGATATGAGCGATATGATTCCTGCGAACAGAATAAGCACCAGCAGCAGCGTCAGGATAATGCTGAGCGCGCGGCCCAGCCTTTTTCTCTCCAGCCAGTCCACCACCGGATTTAACAGCATAGAAATAAAGGCGGCGAAGGCCAGTGGCATAAGGATGAATTTGCCGTAGCTCATCACTACGAAGAGCAGACAAAGACCAATAAGCGTTACTGAAGCCCGCATCCAGAATGGATACCGGCTTCCCGAGGAACGAACTGAATGGTGTTTCATACTATTTTTCGGAAATCAAAGCGTGGAAGGTCAGAGATGACACATTGAGCTCATCTCCCAGGTTTCCGTGAAGTTCAGTGAAAATTATGGCTACTGCAAATTTCTCGTGCTCTGCTTTAAGCGTCATCTCCGAACGGGGGATCTCCCGCAGGTTCCCGGAACGCTCGTTCAGACTCTGCACAAACGGTAACAGCTCAATCCGTACCTCGCCGTCCCCCCGGTATTCCCGTATCGCCAATTCCTGAGTCTCGCGGTCGTAATCAAAAGTGTAACTTTGCCGGTTGACCGATGACTGGTAGCTGCTCATAAAAACTTCCGGAATCAGTATGTCATAACCTCTTATGTCTATATGCTGAACGGTATTTGAACGGAAACTGAAATTTTCTACATCCGCGATACCTTCCGCAGGCCACCGGCGGCTCGTATAATCGATCCCCATCCATTCCACGATACGCTCCTCATCCCTCCTGTAACCTAAGGAATCGGGGTCCGGCTCATCCAGTCGTTCTTCCAGGTCAAAATCAAAATAACTTTGAAGGGCCGGCAAGCCGTGATTGTCATGCAGATAATCTACGATCGAACTGACCTGTCGGCGGTCTTCTAAGGGGACGTCTTGTGTGGAAGCCTGTATGATTCCTTCCTCATCCAGATATTCATAACGGTCCAGGAGCTCACTCAGCCTTCCCTTCTGACTACGCTCAGAAACCGAAAAAGCACTCAGAGGTCCGAATGAGACAGCCAGAGCCACAACACACAAAGAAATCGGGATCACTTTGATGTTCTTGGCTTTGCTGAGGATGAAGTACAGCACGATTCCGCTCAGCCATACCGCCAGGGTGGCTACCAAAAACCGGTTGATCGTCACTCCGTATTCCGAGATGCGCGTCCAGATAGATACATACAGCAGGATCACTAAAGGCACCAGGCCATAGAAATAACCTTTAGAATATACTTTCACCCACTTGTTGCCTTCCTTTTCCTGTATGGGATAAAGCAACAGCAGGGAAAGTATGCCAGCAATGGAAAAACTGAGCACCAGGTTCGCGACCCAGCCCTGCGGGAGTTCCCATTGAATGATGATCTTGATCATGTACAGGTACAGGATCACAATGTACACCGTCACCAGAGGGATCAGCACATACTGAACAAAGACCTTCAGTCCCTTTGGGTAAGAGGTCATTTCACGGTCAAAGTGGCTCGGCTTCGGAACGCGTGCCAGAAAGAACCAGGTATTAAAAACACCCACCATGAACATCCAGAGCTGGAAATAGGTGTCGTCACCCACGCTGATGTTCAGCAATACATCCACCGAAAGGAGGGCGATAGTCAGGCCAAAATACAGCGCCGCACTGTACAGCGCGGAAGTCAGGATATTAAGAAACAACGCTTTGTTATATCCCCAGAACTCACGGAGGTCACTGTTTCCCGAAAATGGAGCAACGGCCACAAGCAAATGAGCAGCCAGAAAAAACAGCAGATAGCGATAGATATGGAAATAAGGTTGTTCCGCAATGATCACATCCGGAAATGTGAGGTAATACAACAGAAGCCCCAACAGGCCGGCTCCCCGTAATAGCATGATCCTGCTGAAATCCCATCCCTTCGATTCCCCAAAGGTTGTGAGTGCAACAAAAAAAGATATACCCAGTGCACACAGAAACAGGATATTAAACAGATAGTAGTACTCATCCACTCTGGTGCTGTTGAGCTCACTGAGCCAAATGGCCAGGGCCGTTCCTGCAATGGCGATCAGCATGGCCACCGGAAAGCGTTTAACAGTGGCTACGCTCCCGGCGGTGATTTCTTTAAGAGAAGGGACATTCAGGTTCATGCAGCAAGGTCAGAGAAGTTATCTGTATAAGAAGACAGACAAAATCTAGTATTCCCCGGCTCTGATTGCAACTCTATCGTAGCTTTTAGCTGTCGCGCCAGGGTCCGAACCAGGGTCATGCCCAGATGGGTTGTACCTGAATCCAGCCCCTTTCCTTCCGGAAAGCCTATTCCGTTGTCCTGTACCACCACCTTCAGTCCGCATTCATTCTGCTCAATGGATATGATTATTTTTCCCTTATCCCGGTCTTTAAAGGCATGTTTGTAGGCATTGACGATCAGCTCGTTCAGTAACAGGCCCAGCGGAATGGCCCTCTCCATTTCAAGTGAAACCCCGTTTGAATGCACTTCTATATCAACATCCTTTTTGCCGGAGTTGAACGTGTTACGGATCGATTTGACCAGCCTTTTAATGTAGCTTTCGATGTTGACCATTGAAAAATTCTCGGTCTGATAGAGGGTCTCGTGCACAAAGGCCATTGACTTGACCCTGGCTTTGGAGTCGCTCAGAATATGGCGCGTCTTATTACAATCTGTTTTCATGTATTGCAGATCCAGCAGTGCGGTGACCACCGCAAGGTTATTTTTCACCCGGTGATGGATCTCCTTGAGCAGGGTCTCCTTCTCAGAAAGAGACTGTTTGAGTTTCTGCTCGGCTTCTTCAAGGCTGGTCGTGCGTTCCTGGACTTTCTTTTTGAGCTCTTTATTCCAGCTGCCAATCAGGAACACGGCACCCAACCCCACACAAAGTATGATCCACACAGAAATCCAGGTGATGATCTCAAAGGATTCCATCGAGGAAAGAACGGCCTGCGCTGTGATATCGCTGGTCTGTACCATGAATTCTTCCATCCTCATTTTCCCCAGGTACCGTCCGGATAAAATGAATACCGATATCACCAGCGTTACCAGGATTACGGCGCTGTACACCCAGCGGATGGACACTTCCCTTTGCTCTTCAAGCTCGAAACAGCGATCCTTGAACCGCTCCGCAAAGCCAGAACCCATCAACAGAAAAGGGGCTACCAGTACAACAGACTGCAAAAAACTGCCCGCCCACCATGCATTCCACAGGGTCGCTGTTTGAACTGCGGTCAGGTTGTGGGATAAACTCCAGATAAAGGCTCCCAAGGATGCGGCTGTGGATGCCACGAATGAAGTTCCTGTAAAGACCAGCAGACTACTTAAGCTTGTCGGAGTGTAGTCGATCCTGACGCAGTGGTACACAATCGCGTAGATGGAAAGGCCAAACACGAAGGACAATCCAAACAGAATGGCCCAGTGTGGTTCCAGGTTACTGAACAACCCTATTATGAACATCGAAAGGAACACCGGAATGAAGGACCACTCAAAGCCGAACCAGAAGAGTACAACGAGGCCGATCAGCATGGCCGGGTTCACCAGAAAAAGCCGGATCAACCGGGTCTTGTCTCCATTCGCATAGATCCAGTCCTCGGGAAGATTGTAGACTGAAATACCGATAACACCTGCAATTACCAAAACCCAGCCCAGAATACTCCCCAGCACTCTCGCGTCGAGAGGGTCGTAGCTGGCCAGAATTTGATCCAGGTGTAAGGGACGCCACATACCATCAAATTTTTACTTCCCTTATCGGTTACTCTGCTCCACTCTTAAACTATTGCCGGGACATATCTACTTTTTGTATAAGCCTGCCCAGGCTGTCATACTCCATCCATATTCCCCATTCTTCCCCGTTTTTGTAGAGGCCCCTCGCCCTCAGCTGCCCGTTCGGATACCACCTTTTTACCACCCCGTCTCTGATCCCGTTTTCATTGAGCGGAAAGAAAAACCTGGGACTTCCATCCGGATAGTAGCTTTGCCAGGCCGAATCCGTTCTCATTGCGTAGTAGCGCATCTCTCCGTTCTCATCAAAGTAGGTGCTCAGGCTGTCTGTCATGATCTGCCGGACTTGCTGACTGCCGGGATTCAGGTAGATCGTTTCTTCCGGAGTCCAGATGATGGCTGTCTGGCCCAGCCTGTTCCATACCGTCCCTGTCCGTCTCCTGTAGTCCATATCCATACCCAGTCTTCGGTTGGGATGCCAGTACCGCAGCCGGTAGACCTTCCCCTCCTCGAAGAGAGCTTCGATGTTGTAAATGTACCAGTGAAAGGTTCGTATCGGACCGGTATATGGGGTCCCGGTCTTTTTATTGACCAGAACCAAGGACTCATTGAGTATTTGATAGGTTTGAATTCCGTTGAGCTGTCTTCCCTCTATGAATAAAAAGGGGAGAACGGGTCCGTTCAGGTGATTACGGAATTCCAGCTCATCATAGCCTCTCAGAAAAAAATGTTCCCGTGCCTTTTCTGTATCGCTACAGCCAGTTGATATGCTTAAGAGTGCTATGAGAAGTAATACGGGCCTCATTCATTGTCATCCAGGCTAAAGCCATATTCCTCCGCTATACTATCGCGGGACATTTCAAATACCCGGACTTCCATCGGAATATTACGGAGAGGCCGGTCGCGCTGATCGGTTTCCTGTGCCGTGATGGAATCCAGTACGGCCAGTCCTGAGATCACTTCACCAAAAACCGTATAGTTCTGGTCCAGAAAGGGGGATCCGCCGAGTTCTTCGTAAATGGAGATCTGCTCATCGGTATACTGAAAAGGTTCGTACCCAACGAGCGCCTCTTTTCGGACCTGTTCCGTGATAATGGTAATGCTGTCCGGATTGTTGGCTTGTTGATTTCTTCTGAGCGCGTCCAGATAATGCGCGTTTTCAGGCCGATACACATACTCTCTCATGATCCTGTTCTCGAGGTTCTGATTAACTTCGTGCTCAAAATTGACGATTTCGGCTCCGGTTATCTTTCGTCCGTCCACAATAAAAAACTGAGACCCGTTTGAGGCTAATTCCGGATTTTGTGCATCCGGCATTCTGGCTGCTGCTATCGCTCCCCGCTTGTGAATCAGGTTTCTGTTAAATTCCGACTCAATAGTGTAACCGGGGCCCCCGGTCCCGTCGTTGAAGTCAAGGCTGTCTCTGGAAAAGGGATCCCCTCCCTGGATCATAAAATCGTCAATAACCCTGTGAAAGGTGGTTCCGTCGTAGAATCCCTGTTTGGCAAGCCTGAGAAAGTTCTCCTTATGAAGAGGGGTTTCATCATACAGAAGTACAACCATCTCACCGTAAGGGGTCTCAATAGAAACCAGCTCTTCCTTGCTCTCTTTTTCAGCGGAACAGGAAATGAACAGGGTGAACAGGATCAGGTACAGGGATGTTTTTTTCATCGGGCTTACCATAAATTGTGAAAATTGAAATTAGGTTTCGACTTTAGGACCACATTCTTCGATATTTGAAAGATATCATCCTGAATATACAGAATACAATATGCATATTGACCATATTGGCATTGCAGTGAAAGATCTGGAATCAGCCATCAAAACCTACGAAACTATTCTCAATCGCCCCTGTGATAAAACGGAGATCGTCGAAAGCGAACAGGTTGAAACCGCCTTCTTCCAGACCGGGGAATCCAAAGTAGAGCTTCTTGGTGCTACCAGCTCAGATTCCGTCATTGCCAAATATGTGGAGCGTAACGGGGAGGGCCTGCACCATGTCGCCTTTGAGGTGCTCGATATCTACGCGGAAATGGATCGCCTGAAAGCAGAAGGGTTTCACGTGCTAAACGAAAAACCCAAAGACGGAGCCGATAATAAGCTGGTGGCTTTTATTCATCCCAAAAACAATAACGGGGTGTTGATCGAGCTTTGTCAGTCAAAGTGAAGTTAACGTCCCTGCGTTCATTTGTTTCTGGTCTGTCCCTTTACACATTGGGATTCAGCAATCTGGTTTCGGAATCTATTCCTGATTAAGCGCTATCCACCTTGAGTTTTGCCATGATTGTTGCCTATCTTTTATGTCAATTCGGGGCGTGGCGTAGTCCGGTAGCGCACTCGGCTGGGGGCCGAGGGGTCGCAGGTTCAAATCCTGTCGCCCCGACTGGAAAAAGGCATTGACATATCCGTTGATGCCTTTTTTAGTTTACACTCAGGATTATGCCCTACTTTGTCTATATGCTACGTTCAGAAGCCAGCGGGCGGCATTATTACGGATATACTTCCGATCTGAAACAACGTGTGCAAAGTCATCAGTCCACACAAAACAAATATACCCGAGGCAAAGGACCTTGGGTGCTGCTTGGATATGCCCGCTATGATACCAAGGCCGAGGCCCTTCGGATTGAACGCAAACTTAAGGCCATGAAGAACCCTCAAAAAGCCCTGAACTGGCTTTCCAAGCACGGCGTAGTCCGGTAGGCATCCCGACCACGGTCGGGAGGGCCGCAGGTTCAAATCCTGTCGCCCCGACTGGAAAAAGGCATTGACATATCCGTTGATGCCTTTTTTAGTTTACACTCAGGATTATTCCCTACTTTGTCTATATGCTACGTTCAGAAGCCAGCGGGCGGCATTATTACGGATACACTTCCGATCTGAAACAACGTGTGCATAGTCATCAGTCCACACAAAACAAATATACCCGAGGCAAAGGACCTTGGGTGCTGCTTGGATATGCCCGCTATGATACCAAGGCCGAGGCCCTTCGGATTGAACGCAAACTTAAGGCCATGAAGAACCCTCAAAAAGCCCTGAACTGGCTTTCCAAGCACGGCGTAGTCCGGTAGGCATCCCGACCACGGTCGGGAGGGCCGCAGGTTCAAATCCTGTCGCCCCGACTGGAAAAAGGCATTGACATATCCGTTGATGCCTTTTTTAGTTTACACTCAGGATTATGCCTTACTTTGTCTATATGCTACGTTCAGAAGCCAGCGGCCGGCATTATTACGGATATACTTCCGATCTGAAACAACGTGTGCAAAGTCATCAGTCCACACAAAACAAATATACCCGAGGCAAAGGACCCTGGGTGCTGCTTGGATATGCCCGCTATGACACTAAGGCCGAATGTCAGCTTCCCGTTTTTTTGGACCGGTCAAAAGTACAAGTTTTATCTACTTTAGACTGGTCGAAGTTCAGGTAAGCTGACATATCGAGAACAACTAATGAATAAAAATTAGTTGCATAAAAAAAGCCCACATAAACTGTGAGCTTTACCTTTTGAAAAAGTGACTTACTAACCCTCACCAGGATCTCCAGAACAGGTCCAAGCAGAACAAGTACTTTCGGACGGAGTAGCTAAGCAGCTATAATAACCTGTCTTTTGTACACATTTTGGCTCTTCATCATCGCAGCCCTTATCCTCGCATTCCATCAAAAACTGGCGTTCCAATTGAGCTCCATTAGTGGCATGTGTGGTTTGGGGAGTTATATTTAAGCCTAAAATTATGGCAAATAAAGCAATACCCAGTAAAGATTTATTTTTAAGATATTTTAATTGACGCATAAATGTTACCTATTAGTTTTAGTTAAGGTTACTCTTGATTTAGCTCATAGAAAATTAATCGATTCTCATCCATAAAAATATCGGAAGCAAATTTGCTGCCTGGACCCGAAAATAATTTAGGCACATCTTCCAATACCTTATATTCATTATTAAGGAGATCTACTACTAGCGTGATTAAATCTTCAGTATCGGAATCCTTAAATTTTCTAATATACTGGACTAAAACTTTGTTATCTGTAATGACATCAATATTAAATACTATGTCATGATAATCCCCAAGCTCGTTATAGGATTCACCCGTATAATATTTATTAACTAGCCTACTCCTTTCACCGAGTCTTTCAATAACTGTTACAATGGGACTTATTTCTTCAAGTTTTACATTAAAATTAACTTTTCCATTATTTATATCTAAGGCTAAAATTTCATTGTCGAGTCTGGGTGCCACATAGACATAATTTCTATCACAACTTAATTTACCATCTGAAAATTTAAGCCTTTCATTTGGAGATACTTCATTTGTCTCTTTTCCCAAGGACCTTATTATTTGAAAATTTTCCTGCGATATAGAATGAATAAATCCATTTGAATTTACCCCTAAAACAAATAATCCTGAACCTTGTGAGAAGCACATGTCTTTTAACTGGAACTCAAAAATTTTTGAACTTAAATACTCATATTTTTGAGTTTCTTTATTGTAACTGTACTTAATGATTTTACTTTCGGACTTATCTAACAAGAATATACTCATCTCTGCTAGTTCCACATCTGATGGATCTAGATACTCCCCAGGCCCCCTCCCTGATCTTCCAATTAATCCCATACTATCACCTTTGCGAGATAAAGCGATAACCTTGGTCTCAGTCTCATCAATTATTACTATTCCACTTTCGGAAAACCGTAAATCTTTGATGCCTCCAATAAAATATTCTAAGTCTGTAGGTAACTCAACAGATTCTAATGTTCGTGACATATTATCAATTTCCTGAGAATGTACGGCCGAAAAGAAAACAAATATTAGTGGAGCAGTTTTAAGTAGTTTTATCATAAATCTAAAGATCTGGGTTTATCTGAACGAAATTTTTTATTTCATCGTACCCCTCTAAACGTATATACTCTTTTTCATTAGATATTAAGTAATCGTCTTTTGTATCATTTTCTTGGTACATAATTTCTCTAGTCGTATAAACAACTTGGGGTACTGCACCAACTCTTCCGCTAGGGATATCAGTATGGATATATTTTATTGCTGCTGAATTTGACCAACTTCTTCCCAACATCATCTCGTCAAATAGACCAAATTTTTTTAAGTGATCCATCCCTTCATACGCACTCCAACTAATTGCCAAACCATAGACTACATAATTCATACCCAAACTGTCTGCTAAACTTTTCCCTTTAAGTTTAGCAGCTTCAATAAATTCTGGCATTTCTGGAGAATTACAATATCCACAAAAAGGGGAGCCTATATATACCATAACAAGTTCATCGCCGGATTCGAATTTGTAATCAGGGACATAAATCTCTGCAAGTTCTTTAGTACCTATTGAATCTGTGAAGAAAAGCTTAATGGTAAATGTTGTTCCAAAAAAAAGAATGAAAACCATCGCCATCAGCAAATATTTTTTTGCAGAATTAACCAATGATGTAGAATTAAGTTGTTAATTATTTCTGGTTAAAGCATTTATTAAATTTTTTAAACAAATGAAAATATTATTTTTACCCTTACTCACTGACCTCCTCCCGAAAAACTGAGCCAATCTAAAGTAGAGAATTCGGGCGATAGTGCTGCATTAACTTTAACGAACAATATATGCCGAATCTCAAGTGGTCTTTGCCCTCAAGCAGACTGAGACCGGAACCCAGTTGGAGAAGTCTGTTGGAAGATGGGCATCAGCGAGGCTACTTTGTATAATTGGAAAAAAATTCGGAGGGCTAGGTACTTCCGAGCTGCGCCGCCCGCGCCAGTTGGAGGAAGAAAACAGCCAGCTCAAGAAGCTGGTGACTGATTTATCGCTGGACAAGCACGTGCTTCAGGAGGTGTTCAAAAAAAGTTTTAAGGCCAGCACAACGCCGTGCAGCGGTGGCGGTGGTGCTGGCCCGCTCTACGTTTTCCTACCAGCCGGTCGATAAACCCGAAGACCGTCTGCTATCAGCACGGATGATCGAGATTGCGCATTCAAGGGCGTAGATGTGACCTACATTATGGAAAGACTGCGTCAGCGCTACGGACAAACTACGGAGCGCATTCAGGTAGACAATCGAAGTGAGTTTATCTCTAAAGCTCTGGACCGCTGGGCGTACGATCATGGGGTAACCCTGGACTTATCCCGGCCTGGAAAACCCACCGATAACCCCTGTGTTGAATCTTTTAATGGAAGCTTTCGCGATGAATGGTTGAACCTGCATTGGTTTTTATCACTGCTGGATGCGAAAGAAAAAATTGAGGCGTAGAGGCAAGAATATAATTCCTTCCGGCCTCATAGCTCACTCGGAGATCTCACCCCGAATGAGTACCTTAACCAACAAGCAATCCCCGATAATTCTCTACTTTTAACCGGCCAGTAAATTGGGAGGGGATCACCGATCTGAAACAACGTGTGCATAGTCATCAGTCCACACAAAATAAATATACCCGAGGCAAAGTGAAGTACTCCCCATTTATTGGAGCATATAATTTTTAATAAATTGAATGTAGACCTAACTTGAGATTTGAATTAAAACAAAGTTAAGATGGATAATAAAGTAAGGATTAATGAAGATAAGATGGACAAAGAGAGGTCTTTTTTCCAAAAGGTACAGAATACAATTTTCGGTATGATTTTAGGATTAGTATTAATTCAAAGCATTTTATTTTTACTCGGTTTGGGATCAATTGTTTTATGGTGGGATAATCAAATAGTAATATTTGCTGTTGTGTTTTGCATGGTTATGGGATGGGTGGTAGGGCCAAATTTTTTATACCGTATTTCATCTATTTCATCTGAGTTTTGGGACCTAATACTCAGTAAAATGAATAGGTAAAGTAATCTAGAATTCCAATTTTCTGATAAAAGGACTAATAAGTTTTATCGATTGTAATCCATAGATTCTTAGTACTTCAACCTCTTCTTTGATTTTGTACTTTTCGAGGGAACTTGAATTTCCATCTAGCTGATAGACTCTTTGCATCTTCGAGTCGATCATGGTCGCAATGAATTTGTTACTTCAGCCAGTCATATAAATGGCATCGAAGGATTCTGGGGCTTTGCTAAAACCCGATTGGTTAAGTGCCGAGGAATGCACCCGTCCACGTTCTATTTGCATCTAAAAGAGTCTGAATTTCGGTTTAATTATCGCAAAGAAAATATTTATCCAAAATTGTTAACATACATCCGTCAAGAACCTCTTAAGTTGTCTTGACCCTTGTGGTAAGAAGGCTGATTACTTTCTGGCAGAGAAAATTTCAGCAATCTTGAAGTACTCCCTATTTGCTAGACCACTGGAATGGGTTTGTTAGTTCATGGTTAAACGGCATTGAGGCACAGGTCTCCAGGTTTTCTACGGTCAATGCCTTGGTGTCTTGTCGGTTATTTTTTATGGATGTATCTATTCCCTGTTGCTGCTCCAATCCATTTCTTGCAGGATATAAGTAAACGTGTTTTCGTTTGATGGTAAAAACCAGCGTTCAATAGCCGCATTGTCGGTGCCTCGTGCTTTCCCATCCATGCTGATGCTAAGACTACTTGCTCATGGAAGCTTCTGTTATAACGCCTGGCCAGCGGGTAAGGTTTGCCATTATCATTCACTCTCAGCCTCGAAGGCCAAGTTGATCTTTAGCTTAGTCCCAGAGGGCGATTCTTGCTCTCCCAGGCTTAAGGATTTGGATAACACCGCGGGATTATAATTCCTTTCGGGCAGAATGTATATACATTTTGATATGCTTAGTGCTCTGAACCTGCAGCAGCTCCTCCAACCCATCTTGAGCAAAACCCAGGACGCTTTTTCCTCTTCCATTCTTGCACTATAATCCCGTATGTAATATCCTGATTATGTATTCCCTAATATGAAGCCAGTGCTATGAAATCTATATCAACATTTCTCGTAGTGCTCGTGCCGTTATTTTTTTTCGATTATGCTATCGCTCAAACCTGCGGTTGTGCGGGTGCTCCGCTTCTGAATACACAGACCATCAGCGCTGCTTCCCGACATAACCTTTTGATTGGCCTGAGCTATCAGCATCATGCCATCAATGATCTTTATAACGGAAATGAGCGGCTGGATAACCCTTCTGTACGAAGAAGCACATCCACAGCCTTACTCGAGTTTCACTATGGGTTCACTCAGCGACTTACCATTTCCGGCACCTTTTCCCTTATCGATAAAACCAGAGAATCCGGGCTGCAAACCCCCGATCCCGTTACCATTTCTACCCGTGGACTGGGGGACGCCCTTTTTATGGTTAAATATGTGGTCCATCAAAACACCATTCGTGAACAGTACCAGCTTGCAATTGGCCTTGGAGTGAAAGCACCGCTGGGGGATTTCGGTCTCAAAGCCAATAATATTCAGCTAAATGCCGATATGCAGCCCGGTACCGGATCATGGGATGCCGTGGTTTGGAGTTATTATTCAAAAACCTTCAGCCCTGCCACCAATCTGAATCTGTTCTGGGTTAATTCTTACAAACTGAACGGAGACGCCCAGCGTTTTGAATCTGCTGATGACCGCTATCGATTCGGAAATGAGTTTGTTTCCACTCTCGGAATAGGGAACAAACTGTTCCGGGACTGGAATTATGTGCTCTCGGCACAGTACCGGAGTACACAAGCTCATCGCCTTGAGGGAAACCCACTTCCTAATACCGGAGGACATTGGGTATATATCCGTCCTTCGTTAAGGACTAAGATCACTCGGGGCCTTTCCTTTCAGCTGACGGCCCAACTCCCCGTATTCCAGCATCTCGAAGGAATACAGTCCACATCAACCTTTGCGCTAACCGGCTCTCTTTTCTACAGCTTTAAACCGCGACTGATTTTCTGATGCGTTTAAGTTTGTTTTTATATCATCTTCTGCTCATAGCACTGCTTTGTTCCTGTGAGGGTAAGGTATCATCCGGAGGAGCTGCTGACGATACGAACCAGCATGGAAACGGCGACTGGCTGATCCCCGCTGACGAGGTTGTGGACGGAGGCCCGGGCCAGGATGGAATCCGGTCGATCGATCATCCGGTATTTGTCTCCCCCGAAGAGATTGACTACATCGTGGATGACCGCCTGGTCATCGCGCTTAATCACAATGGTGAGATCCGTGCCTACCCCCACCAGATTCTGGACTGGCATGAGATCGTCAATGACAGCTTCGGAGAAGATCGTCTAACTATACATTATTGCCCATTGACCGGAACCGGAATGGCGTGGGATGCATGTATCAATGATGAGCATACGGAGTTTGGAGTTTCCGGACTGTTGTTTAGGAACAACCTTATCCTCTACGATCGCAATACAAACAGCCGGTGGTCTCAGATGAGGATCCTAAGCGTTCAGGGTGAGATGATCGGTTATATTCCCGAAATGATACCCGTCATAGAAACCCGGTGGTCAACCTGGGTGGAAATGTTTCCTGACAGCAAAGTACTGCGACCGGATGTATGGTCCACCGAAGGGTACATGAGTTATGCCTATGGAAAAGGGTATTTAACAGATCACGACGAGTTTATTTTTCCTGTAAAGAGAACCGACAACAGGTTGCAAAATAAAGACAGGGTTCATGGAGTCGTTTTTCCGGGTGCAGATTCCACTTCCTTCCGGATCCGCATATATCCCCCTGACCTTTATACAGATTCTCTCCGGGTGATTAACGAGATATTCAATAATGAACATCTCGTATTCATAAGTCATGGCCCCAAAGACCTGTCCGCGGTGTATTCAGCAACTACCCAAAGCGATCAGACCGTCTTGAGCTTTGAGCCGGTTCAGGATGCGCTTCCCATCATCATGACTGACCAGGAAGGAAATCTCTGGGATATCTTCGGAGTCGCCCGCCAGGGCCCCCGTGAAGGAGAAAGACTGGCCTCTCCATTCAACTATAAAGGATACTGGTTCGCGTGGGTTGATATGTTTGATGAAGTCTGTATCTACCCTCACCAGTACCGATGTGATGGCATCTCCATCGATTAAGCATACCTGCCTCATTGTATATTAACAGATAAGATTGTCACAAAAGCGGGTGGAACATTCTCTTTCAGGGCGAGTTTACACTTTAAAAGTCATCATCCTTCATCATGTACGTGCTACAGCGCCAGCAGCAGATCGAGAGAACCAGGGAGATGGTCACTTTGCGCAAAGATGACCAGACACTGGAAGTTTTTTACCACGACCCAAAGACCGGAGAAATGTGGAAGAGCTTCTTCCCAAAACGGACCAGGGGTACCAGCGGACCAAAGCTACTGCGCCCCGAGCCTCTTCCGGAAGATCTTGAACAACAACTCAACGCCTGCCTGCTTCATGGTTCGGAAACGGATGCGCAAGGCCTGGGCACAGAATATTCCATGAAGCCCCGGCAATGGGAGCAGATCCTGAACATCCTGCACAAAAACAGGAAAAGCTACCCCCGGAAAAGCTTCTTCACCTTTCTGAAGTATTTAGGAGTACTCAATGTCTCTGAATTGCTTTGTGCACCGGAAGTGGATGAAAACCTATTCGGAGTCCCGGAGAGCACCTTATTTAGACTGCAGAAACAGGCAAAAAGACTTAAGATCAAAAAATTTCTCTTCCTGTAACTAACTGAAGTACAAACGGTTACTGCTCACCAAAAATATTAGAATAAATTAATATTAAAATTTTTTAATCTTTTTCCGATAAGTGAAGAAATTCAGTTATCGGTATGGGTTCATTTTATAAATCACTGGTTTTTTCAATGTTGTTAGCTCTGGGTACTCAGGTTATACAGGCACAATCAACCGCCGTCATGAAAGTATCCGTTACGGTAGTAAATGGCTCCAGTGTTGAGTCTTCCACCGGGCTTGACTTCAATCCTCTAATCACAGAAACAGAAGAATACAGGCCCGGTCTTACCATCAACAATGCCCCCTATGCCCAGGTTTTGATCAATCCCACTAAGACCATTACCGCCACCAACCAGTTTGGAGAAAGCATCCTTGTTGACACCCATGTTAACGTGGAATCTGATATACAGAAAGGGACACACACATTCTCACTAAAACCCAAAGTCGCACCAGCCAAGAACATGAAAGGAACCTATCTTGGTACTCTAAGTACAACCATTGAATATTTATAATCAATATTCATTGTACCCCAGGCCTCTGAGGAGGATATCTTCAGGGGCTTTTTATTTTACCCCTGCTTGCCTTTATTGAATCAGTGCACCCGCTCGGTACCAGCCTGACTCTATCTTTTTGATTGATTAAGATCCTGGTGGTACCTGATCAATTTACAAACCTGTTCCATGGATTTTCTACCTGACCCCGACCTCAACATCAACAAACTTAATGAAGTACAGTCCACCCTTCACCATGCGGTGCAGTTTATAGCGGCATCCGGCAAGTATTTGAAGAAAACCAAAGAAGATGACAGCCACACCAACATGGAATGGAGAATGGATACTCAGCAATTTGTCGGAGGCCTGATCAACCAACGCGCACGAGTGGCATTGCACGTCCCTTCCTTAACACTGAAGGTGCTTGGACCCGGCTACCTGGAACTGGCCGCGCTTCCGCTTTCGGGTAAAACCAAACAGGAGGTATTGATGTGGCTCAGAAAAGCCCTGATGCTTAAACAGATTGACGCTTCAGACATGGATCTTGAAATGCACTACGAGATCCCCGGACACCCAACCGACAGCGGTAAACGCTTTGAGGCCGAACAGGAGTATTGCAAAGAGCTGGCTGATCACCGGAGCTTTTCCGAGGCCGCCTTAAGGCCCTTCTGTTCTGAATATGAACAGGCGGGGCCGCTTCGGACCTGGCCCCACCATTTTGATCACGGAAGCTACATTCCCTTTGAGTTCGATGAGGAGGGCGATCCACTGCGATCTTTCAGAATCGGTTATGCTATTGCAGATTCGATCATCGGGGAACCTTATTTCTACGTTACCCGATGGCAGAAGAACGGGAACCCCGATTACAAGGACGCTCCCGGATTAGCCAACGGAGCATGGTATCCCGCGGAGCTGAGTGGTGCCGCGCTCAGCTGGTCCGAACTGCTGAACTCGAATGATCCCCGCTCCATAGTGCACAATTTTCTGAGCATTTGCATTGACTGGTCGGTAGATTGATCCCGAAACAAAACCTCACGACCTTCATTCTATATAGCTGTTATGGAAGATATCACCCAAAGCTTCAATGATTTCTTTAGTCGCCTAAAAGCTGCCGCCCCGGAAATTGCCGTTGGTTTGGCAATATTCATCCTCTTCGTCTTTATAGGCTTACTGGCCGGTCGCGGCTTAAAAAAACTACTCTCCCGAACCCGCCTTTCCCCCATCAAGACCCAGTTAATGAGAAGGCTTACACGATGGGGCTTTTATCTCATCGGGCTTACCATAGCCTTGAACATTATGGGGCTTACCAAAGCGGCGTCCAGCATCCTGGCTGCGGGAGGTATCCTTACCGTTGTGCTGGGCTTTGCGTTCCGGGAGATCGGTGAAAACCTTCTGGCTGGTTTCTTTATGTCTTTCAGCCGCTCTTTCGATGTGGGAGATCTCATTGAGAGTAACGGGATCCGGGGAATTGTGCGGCAGATCAACATCCGCGATGTGCATGTCCGGGCCGCTGACGGAATTGATATTTTCATCCCCAGCGCCATGATCTACAAAAACCCGCTGCATAACTTTACCCGGGACGGGCTACGAAGAACCAGCTTTGTTATCGGTATTGATTACCGTGACGACCTTGCGCAGGCACAGAAACTCGTCCTCAATTCACTGTGTGAGACCGAGGGTATCATTGAAGTGCCCGCCCCCACCGTGCAGGCTTCCAACTTCACAGCAAACTACATTGAGCTTGAGGTTTTTTTCTGGATCAATACCTTTTCGGAGCACGCCGACCTCTCCGCGATCAGGACCTCGGCTATGGAACAGGCCAAACAAGTTCTTCTGGAACATGACTATACCCTCAGCTCAGAGGTCAGCAGTGCGCTGGATGTAAATCTGAAGCGGGAATGAGCCCGTAATAAAAAAGCCCGGTTTCCTAGAAACCGGGCTTGTACGTTCTGGTCAAAGAACCGTCTTACTCGAGAATATATACGTTCTCTGCACTCAGCCCTTTGGGTGTTTCTTCCACGTTGTATTCAACCGCTTCTCCGTCATTGATGCCTTCGTTATAACCGAGGTTCTCAATGTTGTTGCGGTGCAGAAAAACATCTTTTCCGCCATTATCCGGCTGGATGAAACCAAAACCTTTTTGTTCATCGAACCATTTTACTTTTCCGTATTCCATTACTATAAAGAATTGTCTTGATCACAGGTACAGTTGCTTTCACGAAATGTGAATAGTCTTCAAAAATCGGCTGTGAGTATTATAATTGATAACAAACTAGAGAAGGGAAACTGATACTGTACTAAAAGATACCGATACCTGACCTTTAACTTGCGCTTCTAAAGGTCCCGTTTATTTTTGCCAATACCAAATTGTACACCGAAAAGACCTCCCTGGCTGGTTAAAGAACGTTAAGAACCCCTGTATGGCTTCAAAAAAACAATGCCTCAGCCGGATATTTCATCCATTTCTGTCCTCAAAATTTCCCATTTTTCAGGTTCACCTTTAATTTCATACCACATGCTCAAAGGACTCCGAACCGTTATTTATCCGGCCCCCGATATTCATAAAGCCACCGAGTGGTACAAATCCGTACTCGGGGAAGATCCTTATTTTGAAGAACCCTTTTACGTCGGCTTTGATGTCGGTGGCTATGAGCTGGGGCTTCAGCCCGACCGGCAACCCGGAACCCAGGGATCCATCGTGTACTGGGGGGTCGATGATATTCATCAGGCCTGGGCAAAGCTCACCGGGCTGGGCGCCAAACCTGACGAGGAGATCATGCACGTTGGAGGCGAGGTGTATGTAGCCACCGTCATTGATCCCTTTGGTAACCTGTTAGGCATCATTCAAAATCCGAATTTTCAAGCCAGGGACTAGAGCTTTATGTATAAGATCATTGGACTGGCAAAAGAGATCGAATCCCCTGAAAATCCCGGAGCGCTTGAAAAAAGGGTGGCCCTTATCCCGAGCGATGTCAAAAAGCTAGCCGACTATGGCTGTGAGGTGTATGTAGAGCAGGGCGCCGGAGAAGGAGTTGGTTTTCCGGACCCGGAATATGAGGAAGCGGGTGCCATCATAGAAAGCAACGAGGACCTGTACCGCGATAAAGAGCTGATCATCAAATTCAAGGGTCCGGCGTTGGAGAGCATACCACTCATGAAGCCGGCCTGCACGCTGTTCTGTATGGCCCATTTTCATTCTTTCCCGAAGCGGGCAAAAATGCTGGAGGAGCGACGCATCAATGTGGTGGCCATGGAGTATGTGGTCCAGTCTCCGGAAAAGCTCCCTAAAGAACTGGTGCTGGGACTCATGGCCGCCGATAACTGTATCGAATTGGATCTTCGGCGCGGAGGAGTGGATCAGGACGAATTCCACGTCATCGGCTACAGCGATCGCATGGCAGGGGTGATCCGAAGGTTAATGAACCATTCCCCGGAGAGCCTGCTTCTTCATCCGGAAGATGTAACCCTTGAGGAGCTTGGTGAACTCAACAGTAATTCCGTGGTCGTTTACGACACCAGCTTTTTCAGAGACCCTCATGGAGTCGTAGTGGAGTTGGAGCACCGGAACATCCGAACCTACAATGTGGATACTTTTGTGAAGAATCACGGGACTCAGGCATTGAAATATTACAGACATGTAAATCCGGCTCCAAAGTTCGGTAAACGAAAGATCGAGGCTCTGCATGAAACCGGCCGCGCCGGTGCGCGATACGGACTCAAACTTTTGAAGAATGAGAGTGTTAAAAAGAAGAATCCGGAAGAAGCGGTCGCCGTGGTGATGGGATATGGAAATGTGGGCATGGGTGCTATCCACGAGTGCTATGCAGCCGGTGTACGCGTCATTCATGTGCTGGGCAAAGCCCAAACCCGGAAAGGAACGATCGAGCAATACATAGAACATGCCGACCTGATCATCAACGGAGCCGAGCAACCTGAAGAACTCCGCGGTAAAAACTACCTGCTTACCCGCGATCACACCGAAAACCTCCTGCAAAAGGGGACCGTTGTCATTGACCTGATCGGAGGAAGTGCCAGCAACCGGAGCGCGGTGGAGAATGTAATAGAGTGTACTTACCTGACCGATCCCTTTTTTGAAGAAAACGGAGTTCTCTTCTCCGCTTTATGGGGATGGCCCATGATGGGGTTCATGAGAGAAACGGCCATTAAATACAGCGGGCAGATTACAGACATCCTGCTCGGTGAGGATCAACTCATTCAGGGTCTGGACCATCTGAAACCGGGTGTGGCCAAAGCGCTTGTATGCGGGCCCTTCCGTTAGCTTTCACATTGCTTTAGTTATCCGGCTTTGATACAATGGGAAATCCGCCGCCTCCGGCTTCTCTTCTCAACAAAACAAAGGGTGTACAACATGACCTCCATTCAGCCTGAAACGCTTCAGTTTCTTCGGAATCTCTCCGAAAATAACAACCGGGAGTGGTTCAACGAGCATAAGCCGGAGTACCTGAATGCTCATGAAAATATGGTCCGGTTCATGGACGATCTGATCACTGAAATGAAAAAGATCGATCATATAGAAAATGAATCCGGAAAGAAGTCCCTGTTCCGGATCTATCGGGATGTACGTTTTTCGAAGGACAAGTCTCCCTACAAAAACCATTTCGCGGGCAGAATGGCCCGGGCAACCCAATGGCTGCGCGGAGGGTACTTCATCCGCATTGAGCCTGACAATTCATTCCTTGCGGCAGGCTTCTTCAATCCCAATTCCGGAGACCTGAAGAGAATCCGGACCGAGCTCGAACATGATGCTGAACCTCTACGGGCTATTCTTCAGGATCCAGCATTCAGAGATATGTTCGGAGGACTTAAAGGCAAGGCCGTGGCTACTGCGCCCCGGGGTTTTGATAAAAACCACCCTAACATTGACCTCATTCGCTACAAACAGTATTTGGTAACCCGCCCGTTCTCAGATGAAGAGGTCCTTGATGAGGACTTCATCTTTGAGGTCGTCAAGAGCTTTATCGCGGTGCGACCCTTTTTTGATTATATGAGTGAGGTGCTTACCCGCCACCTTGAATAAAAAAAAAAGCCGCATGGCTGATGCGGCTTTTGACGTCCGAAAACAATCTCTAAGATGTGCACGCTACATTATTTCCGGCGGCATCCCAGCATATGCGATCCTGCCCGGTATATTCAATGTATCCCGTACCATTGTCAGTATTCCAGTAAATCACGGTGGTTCCTTGATCTTCTGTAATGGTCAGCGTGTTGTCCGGAGTGTTCCTGGTGTATTGGATCTGGGAGAAAGAAGCGTCATTAAAACTAACGCTGAATTCAGCCACATCTTCGCTGGTTATATTCCAGGAGAAGGTCATGACCGGTGACATGCTTTCGCCGTAAAAGTCATAGATATTCCACTCGCCCTCCTCGCTTTCTTTTACAATATATCCGTCGATGAACTTATGGTTATCCAGGTTGAACTCGGGACTGCTTACAGTCAGAAACATCTCCCAGTTAATGCGGGTATTGGTCTCTTCAGCCGTAAGCCTGATCTCCACGGAAGTTCCCTGACCTGAATCGCTATAGGTCCAGGTCCAGACTCCGTCACTGAACGTTGGTTCCACAGATTCCGCGGTATTCAGAAAACCCTCGGGAAGCGAGCTAAATGAAATCATCAGCAGCTCCACGGCTTCCGTCAAAGCACGGGCCATTTCAAAATTCTCTCCCATGGCTTTCCGGGCCACCTTATTCGCCTGGAAATAATCAAAAGACGGCTGAACAGCTGTAAGGTCAGGGATTGACGGGGGTTCTCCTGCTGATGGCGCATCGTCGCTACAGGACATGCCGGCGAGGGCCAGAACGATCATTAACGGGAACAACTTGATGAACTTCTTCATAGGTATCGTATTTGTTTAAAGTTATACCAAGCTAAAACAATAGCTCTTCTGTTTCAGGGTTAATGATTGAATGCTCTGAATGGATGAGTGTTCCCTGCGTTTGCATGACTTAGCACTTTCCTGCGCCCCGAACGTCTATTGCAGGGCTTGGAGCTGGCTCTGTGAATCAGAGGAACATTTCCGGGCCTGTCGAATACAAACAGTATGAGAAACTTCATCGGAAACATATGTGCAACCACCGGATTCATCGGGTGCTGTTTTTTTGGATATCGGTACTTCAAAGAAACAACGAGCCTGGAAGCCTTTGGAATTGATTTTGTGATCGTGCAGGGTGACTACATTCCGGTGCTCATATCCGGCCTCATTATGCTGACCGGTATCCTTACCATCAAAAGAGAAAAGAGGTAGCCTGGTTAAAAAGGAACGATTCCGCTTTATCTGCCTTTGATTAAACAGCAATCAACTCCTACAGCACTTATGAAAAAGAAGATCGGAAACATCATTGCCGCTGCCGGTTTGGCCGGGCTTATCTACTATACCTATGAGTACTTCCAACAGTCTGATTCATTCGAGGTACTCGGAGCCGATGTTACCGTCAGTACCGGAAATTATGTACCTATCATCGTTTCTGCCGTGGTCATGCTGGCGGGACTTGTGATCTCACGGATCAGGTAAACGACCATAGCTCCCTACGGGAGTGAATTGGTTTGCCCGGGATCCCACGCATCAGAATCTTTCATTTGAAGGTCGGCTTTTGAGGACCGCATCTTTTAAAGATGGCCACTTTATAACAAAGGTTCTTTTTGTGCCTTCCACGTGATCCTTCATTACAGGCCGCAAAGCTGTTCGCTGATCTCCCACAATTGCCTCGCATTTTCCGGATTCCTGGCTGCTTTTTTGGGTACGGCCACTTTTTTGTTTTTAAAGTAAGCGCCGTTTACATCCGCCACTTCATCTGATGTTGCCAAGTAGATGGATGTTTCGGCTCCCTTTTTATTTGACACCATGAACAGGCTGCCGACGGCCCATAAAATCCTGAACAGAAAGGAACCGTGGCTGCCAAAACTGGAGCGAACTACCCCCGGGTGCAAACAATTAGCGGTGATCCCTGTGTCCTTTACCCGTTCGGCCAGTTCCTTTGTAAAGAGGATGTTGAACAGCTTGGAATTTGCATATGCTCTCCAGGGCGTAAAACCGGAAGTAAGCTGAAGGTTGTCAGGATCAAAGACACCGCCTCTGTGTGCGGCCGAAGCCACGTTGATGACCCTGGCCTTCTCTGTATTCTTCAAAAGATCCAGCAACAGGTTGGTAAACAGAAAATAACCGATATGGTTAACCGCAAAAGTGGATTCCAGTCCGTCAACCGTCTCGGTTCTCCCGGAAGCAATAAAACCGTGGTTATTGATCAGCACATCAATTTTATCGAAACGGGACCTGATTTCTTCCGCGGCTTTTCTGATGTCTGACTGAATGGCAAAATCACAAAGAACAATGTCAATGCCGGCGGCTGTGGCTGACTCTTCGATCCTTCTCCTTGCGGCTTCCGCCTTGTCTTCATTTCTGCACACCATCACAATATAAGCCCCGCGGGAAGCCAGCTCCTTAGCGGTTTCGAAGCCTATTCCTGAGTTTGCTCCTGTGATCACACATAGTTTGTTGTTCATACTCTGAGACCTTCTTTATTAAGATTTTCGGCACTTTACACGAAACCTACCTCTTGAGGTTTAAAATTCCTTATTTTTGACAAAAATCCTGAATTATGATTCAAGATTACCTGAACTCAGTAGATAAATTCATCGTGGTGGGAGACCGGGTTCTGATCCGGCCGCGGGATATGGAAACCCATACACGAACCGGATTGGTTTTACCCGCTTCCGTCAGGGAGAAGGAAGAAATACAGAGCGGGTACATTGTTAAAACCGGCCCGGGATATCCTATTCCAAATACCGATATTGATGAGCCCTGGAAATCAACCGATGATACCAGGTACATCGGTATGCAGGCAACGGAAGGCGACCTGGCCATTTTCCTTAAAACCCAGGCCCACGAAATCGAATTCGAAAATGAGAAGTATGTCATCGTACCCCACGGGGCCATTCTGCTTCTCATACGCGACGAATAACGACCTGCATGTCCAAAAAAAAGGAACCCCGCGATCCCGACCTTATTACCCGGCAACTCCGGAAAGAAGGCATCGATCCTTCTGTGCGCGAGCACACCCTATTTGAGGACCTGTTGTCCATCTCCGTGGCCTCCATCCTGCTTTCCTTCGGTATTGCTTTGTTTTCTCATCAGCAGTTTCTGATCGGCGGAACGGCCGGAGTCGCTTTTCTGACACAGTACGCCACGGGCTTTAGTTTTGGATGGGTCTTTACCATCATCAACATTCCCTTCTATCTGCTCTCTTTCTGGAAACTCGGACGGGTTTTTACCATGAAAACCATCTTTTCGGTTTCATTGATTTCTGTGTTGTCTGACTTTGTGCCGGAGGTATTCAAGTTCGGAGAGATCAACCCTTTGTATGCCGCTGCGCTGGGAGGCTTTCTGATCGGCACCGGACTGCTCATTCTTTTCCGTCATAAAGCAAGCCTTGGAGGCCTGAACATCATGTCCATTTACCTGCAGAAGTATCACAAGATCAACGCGGGAAAATTCCAGATGATCGTGGATGTGTTTGTGATTGCCGGAGCCATCCTCATCGTGGATATCATGGCGGTGCTTTATTCTGTGCTTGCGGCTGTCTTCCTTAATCTTATATTAGCTGTCAATCACCGGCCAGGACGTTATCTGGTGCTGGAATAATATGTATTGAACCAACCCTCAGGGACTTCTATGAAACGCAGTGACTTTCTTCTCAATTCCGCCCTAATTGGGATGGGTGCCGTGCTACCACTCCATAAGCTGGCGCTGATCCTGCAAACCCCTTTCCAAACCATACGCAGAAATGTGGGCACCTTTGTGATGAGAGGCGGAACCATAGGCTGGCTGGCAACCCGCGATGCCCTGGTTGCTGTTGATTCTCAGTATCCTGCTTCAGCCCAAAGCTGTTTAGACGGGTTGAAAGACAAATCCGGGCTGGGCATCATGGACTATCTCATCAACACCCATCACCACGGGGATCACACCGCGGGAAATGGAGTTTTCAAAGATTTTGCGCGGCACATCCTGGCACACGAACATGTTCCCGGCCTGCAGAAAGCCGCTGCTGAACGCCGGGGACAGGAAGTCCTCAAATCCCAGGTATATCCCGACCTTACTTATCAGGATGAATGGTCTGCTGAAGTAGGTGATGAGAGAGTACATCTGTCCAATCGGGGCCCTGCCCATACCGGTGGCGATTCGGTCGTGTATTTTGAGAAGGCCAATGTTGCGCATATGGGCGACCTGGTCTTTAACCGGGCATACCCCTTTATCGATATCAGGGGCGGAGCGAATATCGCCAATTGGGTGGAGACGCTGAGAGCCACCGCCAACGACCTGCCTGCAGATGCTGTATATATTTTCGGGCATGGCAACCCGGAATTCGGAATAACCGGCTCCCGGGATGATGTTCGCGTGATGAGTGATTTTCTGGAAGCCCTGCTTGAATATACCCAAAAAGGAATCCGGGAGGGGAAGAGCCGTGAAGAAATTTCTTCGGCCGGGGTAATTCCCGGATTTGAGGATTTTAACGCGCCAGGCTGGGGTTTAAAATTGAGTACGAATATTGAAGCGGCATACACGGAACTCACTTCCTCATGACCAAGCAACCACCGGTACAAAACACTGACAGAAAGCCGGAACAGGAATCCAGGCGATGCCTTTATTGCGGGCAACAAGCTGAACTGGTCTGGGTTCACGGGCACGGCCAATGTGCTGCATGCGGTATCAATGTAGAAGAATGCTGCAGAGGAGAAAACTGCAGCTTTGATCAATAGTCAAATTGCCAGCGTATATCCAGGCCCTGCCTGCTTGAATCGCTTCCTCCTGTCAGGATCAGATCCATACGGTCGGTCAGAATGTATTCCAGGACAAACAGCATTTTGGGATTTCCTTTTACGATCTCGTTCACGATCGAGAAAAACGTTTTGCTGTTCAGGTACCATCCCGTTTTTATGGAGGTGCCTGTTTCACTACCCACTTTTGTGTTGTCGATCTGAACCACATCGATTCCCAGCTTCCTGGTTGCGATCTGCTCGACTTCATCCAGTAAGATATCCGCGAGTAAGTTCTCGGGCGAGGCCCCGCTGTTGTCCAAAAAGGCGCTCTGCCAGCCTTCAAGCTGGGTACAGGTGCTGTTGAAGAGGGTATAGCATATGATATCGCTCTCCTCCATTTGTGGCTGACTTTCGAACCTGAACTCCGGGTCCTGCTGGGTTCCCTCAATGATGTAATACAGCTGAAACTGTTCCCCCTGCTTCTGCGCAGTCTGGGGGATGTACATACTTCGGATGGACAAGGTTGGGTTTTCAACCGGGCCGCTGAACATGTAATCCGCTTCCTGGATCGCAAAGCGTTTCCCCAAAGGACGAATGTATCCTTCCTTACCGCTTAACGTCCCAAACAACTGGAGCTCCTCCCTTGTTTCTTTCTGGGCTTCCAGCGCGCCGGTGAGCTCTATCTCCATATCCAGATAACCTCTGTTCCTGACAAAGAAATTATCCCCGATACTAAAATTCATATCTATGGCGAGTGAGTCGTAGGGACTAAAACTGGATGCCTCTTCGCCCTCCAGCTCGACCTCTTCGATCTCTGAATCCCCGAAATTATCGAGATATACAAATCCGTTTCTTATGGAAAGGTTTCCGCTCGCCGTCGGCGTGGTTGCCTTCCCCGATAACCTGGTCTCCATGTCGATAATGATATTCAGATCGGTGGTATTGGCAAGCCGGAACTGAGTTGCTTTTGCCCTGAGATCAACCGCCGATGGAACCACCCCGTCCAGTTCGATATTTCCGCTTGCTCTGAGTTCACCTCTTCCGCTGTTCATATGAATTTCACGAACCTTTAATCCCTGCCCTGTAAACTCCATATTTGAACGAATGTTTTCCAGACGGATTCCGGCCACCGGTACCCGCACCTCTCCCTGAGACAGGCTTAAGAATCCTGATGGCCTTAGGTTCTCAATTGATCCTTCCAGTTCAAGATCCCCGTTGAGAATCCCCCTCAGGCGGGTCATATACTCTTTGTTCAGGAAGTCATTGAATACAGAAATATTAAAGTCCTCGGTTCTCACCATCACCTGAACGGTATCCTGTTCACCCGGCGTGCGCAGTTCGAAGCGCCTGAAATCGTAAGAAAGCGGAATGCCGGCTGAGAGTGTTGCTGCTTTTTGTCTGGCGGCCGTGATCTCGGAGCTAACCTGCAAACGTGACCGCTTCTGATCGTAGCTGAAACTCGCAAATGCAGAGTCGATCCTGATACCTGACAGAACCGGCTCCTGTAAACTCATTCTTCCCCTGAAGTCCGGTTCTCCTGCCACCCCGCTCATGTTTCCGCTAAAACTGATGATGCCTTCTGTTTCTACGATACCAAAGGTTTCCAGCAACATCCTGAAACGGCTCAAGCGGGTCGGCCTTATCAAAAGGCTTCCCTCCACCGGCTGATCGAAAAACGACTCTTCCAGGTCTTCGGGGTCTTCCAGTACAAAAGGAATATCCATGGTTCCCGTGATGCGCTCTTCACCATCCCACATGACCTTTCCATTGAGCCCGAGCCGTTCATCCTGTAACTCAAAACTGATCTCCATCAGATCCGTCTGAACTCCCCGGTATGTGAGTTGGTCCACCAATACGGCTCCGTTACCCCTCACATCAGAACCTTTGCGATCAAGCTCTGCCTCTCCCGACAAGATTCCATCCACGTAGATCTCGCCGAACAACACATGCTGTAAAAGGCCGAAATTAAAATTCTGTCCTTTCAGCCAGGCTTGCTGCTCCAGGCTATCCGCATACGGAACCGCCATGCTGAAATACGCTCCTTCGTCCGAGTCGAGCCTCAGGGTATCGGTTCTGACTGCCCGTTCCTCAATAAAAACGGAGAAGGGCTGTACGAGTGATAGTCGTCTGTTCTGAGTGATGAAATCGAAACGGGTAAGCTTAAGTTTACCGAACAGCTCTTTCGTATTCAGTTCCAAATTACCCTGCTGAAGGATCCTTCCTCTTTCGTTTCCTTCGATATCCAGTTGGTACACCCCGGTCAGGGAGTCTGATCCCGCGATCCCGCTCATTTCCACCTCAATGTCCTGAAATACCACTCCCTGTACCACGGGCTTGCCTACACTAAGACTTAAGGTGTACTCATTAAAATCGGTGATAGCGACCCGTGCTTCTCCTTCTATATGATCTGCGGTCAGCCTGTCATCAACTATAATGCCTTCCAGGTCGATGTCCGCATCCAGTTCAAGTATTCCCGCGTTATTCTGAGTAACCACGGCTTTCAGCTTTCCCCGGGCGTTCAGGCTGTCTGCGTTCAGGAGGGGAGCGAGAGGTTGGGTATTCTTCAGATTCAGATCTGCGGTCAGCTGGTTTTCCGTGTCTGACGGGTCTGTGATATTCTTTCGTGCGGTGAAGCTGCCGGACGCAATATCACTCTCCAAAACTCCCTGAGTAATATTCAACACCCCCTCACGGAACTCAAACTGGCCCTTCGTCTGCTGTAAACGGGCACCATTCACTACACTGCTGTCGATGAGCAGCTCTCCGTTCAGTACCAGGTTATCTAACTCATTCCCGGTTCCGGTGCCCTTGGTTTTCAGGTTGACGGATGTGGGAAAATCGGAAAGCGCATTCACCTCGGCCAGATTGAATTCGTTTGCGGTCAGGCTGTAACTGAACCGGGGGTTCTTCAGAAAATCTTTAACCGTTGTTTCGAAGGCTGCCTTGCTGCTGTCGAGCTGGATAAAACCCTGTACCCGCGCGGCTCCTTCTGAAATCTCTCCGGAAACTGAAAAGTCCGAGAACTCCTCGTGGTAAAATTCCTGTACGATTGTCCGTTCAGAAAAATGAACAGTACCGTCATCCTGCCGGTGAAACTTTCTTACAATTGCAGGCTCGATCGTGAAGCGCCAGGGCCCTTCGGAAAGTTCATAACCTGATCCCTCCACAGATACGGATACATTGAGGGCGGACTTCAGTTCAGAGTCCGGGATCCATTCTGAGATATCCAGCTTCGCAATGGATGCCCCCCCCTGCCATAGGGGCGTATCACCCAAGATCTGGGTGCCCGTTAAATTGATGACCGCATGGTCTCCAAATCCCGAGGTGATATCCACATTGGCAGTAAGTTCATCCTTATTAAAAATACCGCTCCCGAATACACGCTCCAGATGATATTCACCGATCTTAAGTCTGTTCGTGTCAAACCCCCAGGTAATATCCATCCCCTCCGGATCGGAGACGATGACCCCATCCACCGAAGCCCTGAAGGATTGCACTTCAAGGTCTATCTCGTTGCTTGAGAGTGCTGCCAGGTTCAGATAATCTCCGGTGATCCCTATCATACTGACCGAAGGCGTACCCGTCAGGTCCATCTTGCTGACCAGCGTGACGTTTCGGAGTGCATTTCCAGTAAGTCCGACTTCCAGGTTCAGGCTGCCAAGCACACCTGTCACGGAAATGTCTGCATTCAGTTCATCATGGAGCACGTCGTAATCGATCAGGGGATCCAGGTCGGAGAGTGAGAGCGGGCGAGTCTTTATGCCTGCATTCACAGTGCTGTCCCGTAAGCCCGCGGCGGCCGTTGCGGAAATCACGGATCGGCCCGTTTCCACCACCATTCTCTCAAGCGTGATCCGCTCATTTTGATAAGAGGCTTTTCCGGACACTTTGATGGGGTCCGGGAGTCTGCCTTCGATGATCCTGAAATCCAGAGATGAAAGCCGGCCTTCCACCTGCTCGCCCAGCGAAAGCCGGCCTTCCAGGTTGAGGCCGGTGATCTTCAGTAAACTGTCGGGAAGGGCGGAGGGAGCATGTACGGTTATCTGCCCGTCGTTCAATAGTATCTGCTGCAGCTGCACCGCAAACCCTGGCTCCTCCTCAGCAGGGGTGCTCTTCATGATCTTACCGGTATTGTAAGCCCCGTCTGTGGCCTCCCGGATGGTGACATTTAAGCCATCTATTTCCAATTCCCGGATGGTAAATGAGCCCCACAGGTAGCTCAGCAAATGGTAGGAAAGCTTGAGTGAGTCGAGGGTTGCGAGGGTATCTTCACCGATCACGGACAGTTCATGCAGCTGCATCTCCTTCCAGAGGTCCCCGTTCAGCTCAGAAACAGCGATCCGGCCGTTGAGCTTTTCGTTCGCTGCCTCCACCACTTTCGTTTTTACGTAATCATGAACCAAAGAGGACCTCAAGGAGAGCCTGAAAACAACCGCGATGCCAAACAGAACCAATAAGGTCCATCCTGCAGCTTTCACCCAGCGGGTTCCGTTATGTGTTTTCTTCTCTGTCATTAAAATGCCTGACCGATACTAAAGTGAACCCTCCAGTTTCTTCCTTTCTGCCCCACCCCCGGATAGATACCCAGATCTTCGTCATCGGGGTTCAGCTTAAAGCCTATATCGATACCAATGGGGCCGATCGGAGAACGGTATCTGAGCCCTCCGCCGGCTCCGAACTGCAGAGAGCGGCTGTCAAAATCCGGGGTATCTTCCCAGACCTGTCCTCCGTCCACAAAAGCCACCACTCCGATCCCTTTGATAATTCTGTCCAGGTTCTGCCGGAGCTCCACGTTAAAACTCAGGACCGACTCACCCCCCAGCGGCACATATTTATCAAAAACCGGATCGCCGTTCATGTCCACTATTACATTGCCCTCTTTATCTTTTTTGAAGGACGGTCGTTTAGGACCCAGCATTTGCCGGTTATATCCCCTCACCGAACTGGTACCACCGGCATAGAATCGTATATCTGAGGGCAATGAGTCAGCCCCGGAGTAGGAGATCAGCCCTCCTTTCAGCTGGGTAGCCAACACCAGTCCGTCAGTTACCGGTGTGAATTTCCTGACGTCAATGGAAAATTTTTCAAAGGTGTAGGTGGCCTCGTTAAACATACCCGATAGCTCCACATACGGCTGAACGGTCCAGCCCCGTCGTCCTTCCCAAAGATTCCTGGAATAGTAGCCCCCCAGCGAAAATGAGGATACGTTGTAACTCAGGATGCTATCCGGAATTACGTCGTTCCGGTTAACAAATTTGTCCTTCAGGTTCTCGTTGTTGATTGAGTAATCGTAGGAGAAGGTGCTGTTGAAATTCTGGCTGTACAGATAGATCAGGCTTGTATTCAGTCCGCCACTTACGATACTGTAATTGATCTCGTCT
Organism: Balneola sp.; assembly: GCA_965267385.1. Taxonomy (GTDB): domain Bacteria; phylum Bacteroidota; class Rhodothermia; order Balneolales; family Balneolaceae; genus Balneola. Next base: position 61,471 of record OZ253957.1, on the reverse strand, counting down.
TTGTGGCGGACATACGGGCTGATCGCCACGCTGCTTTTGGTGTTCAGCACGTAAGGAAACAGATATTCAAGGCCGAAACTCTGCTCAAAACCGGCTACCGACGCCGACGTGGTAAACCGTTCTCCTTTGTTTCTCATGTTCCGGTGCGTCCAGGATATCTCCGCTCTCAGCAACCGCCAGGCATGCTGTGAAAGCAACTTCAGGCTGTCCGCGAAGAAACGGTCGAAATTACCCACTCCCCCGCTCAGTTCGATGGATCTCGGGGATAACTCCCTCACCCGTATTTGTACGTCAACCGTGGAATCCTCCACCTGTTCGGGTATCGATACCAGGGCAAAACGGAATAAGTGATGATTGTACACCTCACGCTGTGCTTCCCGTAAAGCCCGGTCATTGAAGTATGCTCCTTTATCGATACCCGCCTCTCTGATGATGTATCTTTCCGGAAGCGAGGTATTACCTTCCACCAACACATTCTCAAAACGGGCCCTTGGCCCCGGGGATGCTGTTATGATTACCTCCGCTCGTTTCTGCAGGGTATCGACCTGTGCCTGCACACTTGCCGTCGCGTAGGGATACCCCAGTTTTCTGAGTTCCGCGACGATCCGGCCTTCTACTTCCGGCTGTACCACCGGCTGATACCGTTCTCCGGGCCTGTACGGCAGCCTCCTCACCTGGCGCCGGAAGTCGCTGCTTTCCCGGATGACCTGCCGGTCCGTATCACTTCCAGAAATAACCACGTCCACCGAATCAATGATGATCGGTACCCCTTCCTCTATTTCGAATACAAGAGCCTTCTTCCATTCTTTGTTTTTAGACTCGAGCCGGCTGGTTACCCTGGCTTCATCAAAACCGTGGCGGTTATAAAATCTCCGTATCCGTATTTCATCTCTTCTGATCTCATTTTCATCAACGTAATAGCCCTCTTCGTTGAAAAATGTCAGCTTCTCCCATACCGACGGGCTCTGATTGGATATGTACTTCTTGATCACCAGATCACTGAAGGTCTGATTTCCCTCGATACTGACTGACCATATCCGGTCTGGTGTTTCCGTTTCTGATTCATCCTGAGCTTTCACGTGTTTTGAGAAAGAGCAGGCGAACAGTATCGGTATTACAAACAGGGTGATATGTCTGAGGATAATTGTAGACAAGTTTGTTCGTGGGTAGTTTACATTATAAGTGTAAGTTATCTTACTTAAAAAGGTTCTTCGTAATATTTAAAGCGATTTATTACTATTCATTAAACTAATGATGCGGCTGACTAGCGGATGAAAAAGCTACTTCTGATACCTTTTGTCACTCTCTTTCTGCTCTCGTGTAAAAGTACCGAAGACTTCACGGGATTTTCCTATGACCCTCCCGGGGTCACCAACACGTCTGATAAGAAAATTGAGTTTCAGAAACGAAGGGTCATTGGCGCGGGTACTCCGAAGGTGTGGGTCAGCAATGAGTTTTCGGGAGCACGGATGAACGACTTCTATGCCATCGACGATACCACCTTCCGGGTAGTCATCAGGCCCGAAAACAGCCCTATCAATAACAGCCCCTGGTTCAGCTTCAGGATCCGGGCGGAAGAACGAAGGAAGATCCGGCTGCAGCTTGCCTACAAGGATGCCCGGCACCGGTATCAGCCTAAAGTGTACTTTGAGTCTAACGTCTTTTCTTCCAGCCCGGCCGACTCACTGTATCCTTATCCTGTGGAAGTGGTAACTGACACTGCCACAGGTTACGGAACCTTTGACCTGGTTGTGGGTGAAACTCCGCTGATCGTTACCGCTCAGTATCCCTTCAACAGCCTTATTTTCAGCAGGGCTTTAGATTCCCCTTCCATTCAGCAGCTGGCAAACACCAAAGTCGTAGGGTTTTCTCATTACGGCAGACCGATCTACGAAATCGAGGTCGATCAGACCACCAAGCAGCAGAAGGGAGTGCTGGTGATCTTAAGCCGGCAGCACCCGCCTGAAGTCTCGGGTTTCATGGCTTCCCTGGCCTTTCTGGAAGAATTGCTTTCCGATTCGGAACTGGCTAAAACCTTCAGGGAACATTTCATCATCAAAGCCTATCCCATGATCAATCCGGACGGGGTGGATAATGGCCACTGGAGACACAATGCGGCGGGGGTGGACCTGAACAGGGACTGGATCAATTTCAACCAGCCGGAAACCCGTGCGGTACGTGACGCCCTGCTTCCTATTCTGGAGGACAGCCTTAAAACCGTGTATTATGGCATTGACTTCCACTCCACGAATGAGAATATTTTTTATCCCATTAATGAAGACATTCAAACGTTTCCGGACAATGTGACGCAACGCTGGTTTAAGCTGATCGTGGAGAGCAACCCTGAAATTCCATTCAATTATGAAGAGTTTGATACGCAGTCCCCGATTTCAAAGAACTGGCTTTTCAGGACCTTCGGAGCTGATGCCGTCACGTTTGAGGTAGATGATGAGCTGAATGCCTTCGATATTGAAAGCCTGTCACAAAGTGCGGCCCAACATCTCATGAATCTCCTGCTGGATGAATACATTAAAAAGAATTATTAAAAAAAATAATCCTGCTTTTGTATCATCTGTCTGATTACGCTTATGGAAGGAAAAGAACTGTTAACTAAAGGTATTACGAACTGGAAGCTGAGACTCATCCTCAGTGCACTACTCTGCATCATGGGGCTGGCAGCTTTGATCAGCATGGTGCTCGGGCTGTTTGTGAGCCTGAGCGTATATGACCGGTCTATCGTAGCCATCGCGATCTGGATGGTCGGTGTGCCAACCTACCTGATGCTCAGCGGCCTGGCCAATATTACTCCGGAACTGATCGCCAAATTCATCAACGAGAATGTGGAGGACGTTAAACTGGATGTGAATCTTTTGCTCCAGGACAGGGACTCCCTGACTGAAAGTGAGCAGCAGCGCCAAAAGGTGCTTATTCAGAAGTTCACAGCCACCCCTCTTTACCGCTTCCTTCCTGATAAACCTGTGAAGCAGGCTTATATCCTCATGGTCATCTCCATGATCGGAAGCTTCGGCATCTGGTTTATCGGAGGCTGAATTTTAAAAGCTGTCAAATCCATTTAAAAATTTAACAGAAGGCAGTTTTTTAGTGACCAGAGTGGTTATCTTTGAAGCGTGAAAAAACTAACGCTCTCCATATTGCTGGTGTTCAACGTGGCATCCGTATTTCAGATGGCCGTGCCGTTCATGAGTTATACTCTGAACTATGAGTATATCGTCGGAGAGTTATGCCTCTCTAACTTTGAACCCGGCCATGAGGACTGTAATGGCTACTGCGTTTTCCGCAAGAACATTCAGGGGCAACACGACGATCACAACCCGGTATCGGATTCCAATTCGATCGTCGTTCATCATACTTACCTGACTTTTCTTATTCCTGAATCGGCCACCGTATCTCAGCCTGGCCGAGGAGAGGAATATGCGTTTCAAGGACTGCCTGAAGATATAATCTCTCCCTATATCTCTATCAACACCCCACCTCCACGGGGCTGATCTTTTCTTCCCACCCCTTTTTTACTACTAAATTTTTAATACAACATTTTTAAGACATGAAAAGATTATGCCTAGGCGTAGCTATGTTGCTATTCGCCACCAACTCGTTTGCACAATGGTCAGCCGACCGGCCCGATGGACATGCCCCAATTAACGTAATGGGTGATCACACCCATTCGAAGGGCGAAATTATGTTCTCCTACCGGTTTATGTTCATGAACATGGATGGTAACGGAGACGGAACCGAGCAGTTGACCAATCAGGAAGTCCGTAGTTACGGCTATATGGTTACTCCAACCTCGATGCCGATGTACATGCATATGCTTGGTGCTATGTATGCGGCCAGCGATGACGTCACCTTCATGGTTATGCTTCCATACACCAGCATGACCATGGATCATGAAATGATGAATGGCAACACCTTTACCACCGAGTCTTCGGGATTAGGCGATGTAAAATTATCTGCCCTCATCAATTTCTACGCGAAGAACAATTCCAAAATGCATGCCAATGTGGGCTTAAGCCTTCCCACCGGCTCCATTGAGAACAAAGACGTAACGCCGGCCAGCGGCGGTAACGAAATCGTACTGCCGTACCCCATGCAAACCGGTTCGGGAAGTTTCGATTTCAAGCCCGGGGTAACCTACCTCACTCAAACCCCGTCCGCCTCATTTGGCGCTCACCTCAACGGAACAATCCGGCTTAATGACAACGACCGCGACTATCGGTTAGGAAACCGCTTTGAAGCTGTTTCCTGGGCGGGATATAAGCTCTCTGACGTGTTCAGCCCTCAGCTAGGCCTTCGGTATTCTGTCTGGGGCGACATATCAGGGGCCGATACCTCGCTGAACCCCAATATGATTCATACCGCGGATCCTGACCTCAAAGCAGGTTCCCGTATTGATCTTGGGCTTGGCCTCAACATTCAGGGCCCTGAAGGACCTCTTCATGATCTGAGGGTGGCTTTTAATTACGACCTGCCCATCTACCAGGATCTTGACGGACCTCAAATGTGGAACAAAGGAATCCTTACCTTTGGTTTACAATATGCGATCCATTAATTAATCAAACCCGGGGGAAACCCTTCCCCCGGGTACTTTTACTCATGAAATACTTTATACTCCTGATATTCATTGCATTCGTCGGCTGCGACCAAACGAAAGTAATCGATGACCTGAATGACCGGTCTTTTACATTAGTCAATCAGGATAGTGTTGAAGTGCAGTTTCCGGAAGATTATAAAGGAAATTATCTCGTCATGGGCTTTATCTATACAAACTGCCCGGATGTCTGCCCGCTCATCACCAAGAACATGGTGGAGGTGCAAAAGGAGATGGGATACCCGGAGGATGTTCAGTTTGTGGGCGTCAGCTTTGATCCTCAAAGAGACACCCCCTCTGTGCTGAAGGAGTACAAAGCGGCCTTTAACCTGAACGGCAACTTTGACTTTCTTACGGCCGATTCCACCACGATGGCCGCCTTTCTGGATTCGGTAAGAGTGCGTACCCAGGTCTCGTTATCCACTGAAAACGAGGCTGGTGAAAAGATCTATTTCATGAATCACTCCGACAAGATCATGATCATTGATCCTGACTCAAGGGTGGTAATGGAGTATGGCGGCAGCATGACCAAGCCCGCATATCTTATTGAGGACCTTCAGAAACTTCGCAACTGACCCGGACATGAAAATATCTTCCGTTTACGTACTGGCGTTATGTGTACTCGTTTCCTGCTCCGCGGAAAAACAAACTTCACCGGCTGAAGCAACCGCCTCTGAGCAATGGGCCCGGCCCGGAGCGGAAGGCGGAACCAGTGGTGCTTATTTCACTTATACCAATTCACTGGACACTCCCGATACACTCATCAGCCTGTCCAGCGATGCAGCCCGTATGACTCAACTTCATGAATCTTATAGAACCGGGGACGGGCTTTCCGGCATGAGGCCTGTTTCAAAGCCTGTGTTGCAACCCGGTGAAGCCCTTGTTCTTGAGCCGGGAGGTCTGCACGTGATGCTTATACATTTGAGAAAGGATCTCTCCGAAGGGGACACAGTACAAGTCCGGCTGCAATTCCGCCGAGCCGGAAAAACCACGATTCATCTACCGGTTCAAAACCATTCCCCATGACCGATCAGAAAGACCGCATCACTGCCCGGGAATACAGTCTTCAGGCCCGGGTTTATGAACAAAAATGGGAGAAATACCTGAAGCATACCCACCAGGCGTTGATTGAAGCCATGGATATCGAAGGCTGTCGCTCCCTTTGTGACCTGAGCTGCGGAACGGGCTTGTTTACTTATCAGCTGCTGGAACATCATCCGGAACTGGAACTGATACGCCTCAACGATCTCTCCTCTTCTATGCTGGAGCAGGCGAAAGACCGGTTCAGGGAATACCCGCAGATCAGTTTTTCCAGTTTTCACGCGCACCATATCGATCAGTCGGATACCGTTTTTGATGTGATCATCAGTTTGAATTCCTTTCATAACTACGCGGACCAGCATGCGGTAATCGACGCGTCATTTAAAGCCCTGAAAGCCGGGGGCAAGATATATATACTGGACTGGAACCGAACCGGTATGTTCCGGCTTACCAATCGCATCATACAGTTTGCCGTTAAAGAGCATATTGATACCCGTTCTGCTTATGAGCTGTATGAAATGCTGCACCATACCGGTTTTGAACTTACTCACATTCGCACCTGGAGCTGGCGATACTGGAAGTTCTACTTGATCGAAGCCGAAAAACCGGCCGAATAAAAAAAGCCCCGGCCATTCCTGGCAGAGGCTTTGGGGAAATGAGATCTTTTCTTACTGAATGGTAAACTGTACCATTACCACATCGTCATTGGAATCTGTTACCGGGGGGTCGTCCGATCCTTCAGATCCATCAAAGTCATAGCTACCGATGGTTCCCGTATCAGTGTGAAGCATTGCCCACACCTTGGTACCGGCTGACAGGTTCACCCCATCATCCAGAGTAACCATCACATCGTTGTTTACTCCGGTATATACCTGAGCGTGACCGATGCTTGCCGGTACTACAGGGGCGTTGTTACCATTGTCGAGGTGAAGCACTATAAAGCCGATCTGCTCCGTGTTTACTTCATCAAGAGTGAGCATGTTGTTACTTACGGATTGATCGGAGGCGGTCACGGATGGTGTGGATCCGCTTACGATAATGCTGGTCATCAGAATACCTTCTGCCGTGACTACCGGCTGATCGTGAATACCAACCCCGTCAAATTCGTAGGTGCCTTTTGCGCCGGTATCATAATGAACCATCGGCCAGAGTTTTTCACCATCGTTCACCACCTCGCCCCCGGCAAACTCGATGAATACATCGGTATTCGTTCCGGCTGAGATCTGCGTCATGCCAATGATTTCAGGAACCTGAGGACCATCGTTGCTTTCATTTGACCGGTGTACCACCACCCAGCCATCGGTATCTGAGGTCACGTCAACGGTGATTCCGTTATCCATAATGGTTTGATCGTTTGCCGTAAGGATGGAAGTGTTCTCCAGTACAACAAATGAGGTCATAACGATCTCACCGTCAAACAGTACCGGGCCATCGAGTCCGTTTTGTCCGTCAAACTCGTATTCACCTTTCACTCCGGTATCATAATGAAGCATAGGGTACAAAGTGGCCCCGGTTGCTACCTGAGCACCTTCATTCAAAGCTACTTCTACTCCGGTGTTAACGCCGGCTTCTACCTGGGCCTTACCGATTATTTCCGGAATCTGGGGTCCGTCATTGCTGGCGTTGGACGCGTGAATTACAATCCAGCCATCTTCGGCCGCGTTCACATCGAAAGTGAAGATATTCCCTTTTTTTACCTGATCGGGAGAGCTGATAGAAGGATCTGTTTGAGTGATCATGAAGCTGGTCATTACGATCATTTCATTAACCACTACCGGATTATCAAGTCCGTTCTCGCCGTCGAACTCATATTCACCTTTTACGCCAGTATCCTCGTGAAGCATTGCCCATAAGGTCTCTTCATTGGATACACTCTCTTCCAGCTGAATAGCAACATCGGTATTTACCCCGGCATCTACCTGGGCCTTACCAATAATTTCGGGCACCTGAGGGCCATCGTTGCTGGCATTGGAACGGTGTATGACCACCCATCCATCCACGCTGGACACTACTTCCGCAATAACCACCTGATTACCGTTAGATGTCCCCTGATTAACTGCCGTTACAGCAGATGGATCATCCATTTCTTCTGTGCCTGATGTGTTGTCGTTACATGCCGTAAACGGCAAAAGCAGAGCGACCGCAAGCATCAAGTATTTCGTCTTTCCTGAAAACATATCTGATTCTGTTTTTGTTACGATTTGCGTCTTCCACATTTAAGTACGAAGCGCAGTCCGAATCAGATTGGATGCTTTTAACAAAAAAGCCCGATCGGGTCAGATCGGGCCTATCACTTTATAAGAAAAAAGAAAAGCTGCTTAGTGAGAAGCGTACACGCTGGTGCTACCATCCTTCGCTACCAGATACACATCGTAACTTTCAGGGTTGGGTCCTTCCATCCCCGGAGAACCGATCGGCATACCCGGAACCGTCAGGCCCAACGCATCGGGCTTTTCACGGAGCAATCGCTGAACATCTTCAACAGGTACATGCCCTTCCACAAAGTAATCTCCAATGATAGCGGTATGGCAGGATTCAAAACGGGCAGGTACCCCGTAGCTCTGCTTTAGCTCCATCATGCCGCGCACGGGTTTTTCTTCCACTTCAAAGCCGGCTCCTTCCAGGTGGAACCCCCACTTGGTACAGCACTGACACCCGGGATTTTTATACATGACGACCTGAATTTTATCCGAATCCACGGACGCGCTGCTATTTGTTGTACTCTCGTTAACCGGCCAAAATAAAAAAGCTGCAACGCCGGCCGTAATTACAGCGCCCAGTAATAAGATCTTATTGTTGCTCATAATTGTACGTTTTAAAAATTCGGAATAAAGTTAACTATCTCATTTGATAAATAGTGCAAAAAACTAGAGGTCTTTATTGCCCAGGCTTTTGGAGTTCAGGACCACATTCACAGAGCTGAAGGCCATTGCCGCTTCAGCAAGTAATGGGTGAAGCAGTCCTGCCACCGCAAGCGGTATCATGATGAGGTTATAAAAAAAGGCCCAGAACAGATTCTGCCTGATCTTTCTGAAGGTGGCCCTACTCAGGTTGATCGCTTTCAGCAGCGCGGCCAGACTTCCTTTTACCAAAACAATATCTCCTGACTCTATGGCAACGTCTGTACCCGACCCCATTGCGATCCCCACATCGGCCTGCGTAAGAGCGGGAGCATCGTTGATGCCGTCGCCCACCATGGCCACTACATTGCCTTCTGACTGAAGTTGCCGCACAAGGGCTGCTTTTTCACCCGGAAGCACTTCCGCTATCACTTCATCCACGCCCACCCTTTCTGCGATGGCCCGCCCGGTTTGGTAATTGTCGCCGGTAAGCATGATCACTTTCATGCCCTTGGTTCTGAGCGCATCGATGGCGGCCCGGCTGTCGTCTTTTACTTCGTCTGCTATGGCGATCAATCCTGCAGCCCGGTCGTCCACTCCGATTAGCACTACCGTTTTGGCTTCTTCTTCGAGTTGCTGCTTGTGTTTCAGCAACGCTTCGGGCACAGACACGGAATGTTCTTCAAGCAAAGCCATTGTTCCGGCCAGAACTTTCCTTCCGTTCACATCTGAAGTCACTCCCCTTCCGGTATAAGACTGGAATGCTGAAACAGGATCTGTTTTTAGCCCCCGCTCGCGGGCGAGCTTTATGACCGCTCTTGCCAGCGGGTGCTCCGAATTCTGCTCCACCTGCGCCGCCCATGTCAGTACTTCATCCTCGGAAAAAGAATCCGCACCCACAATATCGGTTACCCCGGGCTCTCCCTTCGTGATCGTCCCCGTTTTGTCAAGTACGACGGTATCAACATCTTTCATGCGCTGAATGGCCTCCCCTTTACGAATGAGTATTCCCCGGGAAGCTCCCATTCCGGACCCGACCATCAAAGCTGTTGGCGTTGCCAGCCCTAATGCACAGGGGCAGGCGATCACAAGCACGGCAATGGTTGCATATAGGGCCAGCGTAATGTTGCTCCAGGAAGGATCGACCCAGGGGATGAAGTCTGATGCCCAGGCTACCAGTCCACGGAAAAAATCAGGGAAGGCCATCCAGGAGACGAAGGTCAGGGCCGCCAGCAGCAGAACAATTGGGACAAATACAGCGGTTACCCGGTCTGCGAATTCCTGGATGGGTACTTTGGATCCCTGCGCTTCTTCCACCATGCGTATGATCTGGTTCAGAAAAGTATCCTTCCCTACTTCCGTTGCCTTTACCCAAAGCATCCCTGTGGTGTTGACGGTTGCTCCGATCACCCTGTCGCCCTTCTTTTTGTCCACGGGCATCGATTCTCCGGTTGCAATCGACTCATTGACAGCGCTCTCACCTTTAATAACCTCACCGTCTGTGGGTATCTTTTCCCCGGGCCGAATGATCATCAGGTCTCCGGTCCGAAGCTCCTGTAGCGGGATCTTTACTTCTTCTTCTCCCCTCAGCACGGTGGCTTCTTTGGCCCCCAGCGTCATCAGCTTGCGAATAGCCTTCGAAGCGCTGCCTTTCGCTTTGGCCTCAATGTACCGACCTGTCAGGTGAAAGGCCATGATCATACCACCGATCATGGAAAAACTCTTGAATTCGGGCCCTATACCCAGGGTGTGAGAAAGGGTCACAAATCCGGTTGACAGAGCTGCCAAAGCGCCGATCGCGATCAGCACATCCATGTTGGGGCTCAGGTTTGTTGCCGATCGCCAAGCGCTGCGAATCGTCTCCCGTCCCGGCCCAAAGATCACAAAAGAAGACAGGAGAATCATTCCCACTTCCATGCCCGTCATCCCCAAGAACATGTATCCCCAGATCCACGCCGGTAGCATCCATAATAACATAAGGGTGGTGGCGGCCCACGACCAGATCATCTGTTTTCTGGCACGGCTGAGCTTTTGGGTTTCCCTTTTTTCAAGCTCGTTGTCTTCAGGGCCTTCCTCTTCGCCCCTGCGGATCAGAGTGTAGCCCGCCTTCTCTACGGCTTCCTCAAATACGTCCGTCGGGATATCGCCTTCATACTCCACAAGCGCTGTGTCGGTGGCAAAATTAACATTGGCCGACCGCACCCCTTCCAGTGCTTTCAACTGTTTGTCCACGGCATTGGCACAGCCGGCACAGTGCATGCCATCGATATGCAGCGTTCTGGTTTTCACGGGACTCTTCTTTGCATTGGATTCAGGAAATTCTGTGTGACATCTCAGGATGACCTGAACTAACCCTTCACGCCATAGCCCGCGTCCGAAACGGCTGCAGCGAGTTCCTCCGGACCCGTGGTCGTTTCGTCGTAGGTCACCACGGCTGAGGCCTTTTCAAGATCCACCTTTACATTCTCTACGCCCTCTACAGACTGCAGCGCGGTTTCAACGGAGTCGGCACATCCGCTGCAACCCATTCCGGTTATTGGTAAGTTCGTTGTTGTCATAGCATTCCTTTTTGATTGATGAGTAAAACTACCCAATCAACAACAATCAGGAATGCTTAATTCTGTCAAAGACTTGCAGAATTCTGACAGCTTCAGTCCAGACCCAAAATGCGGCGATTCAGTTGTTCGTCCGCTTCCCCTCCGGCAAAATCGTCGAAGGCTTTTTCGGTAGCTTCAATGATGTGATCCCGGATAAACGGAGCTCCTTCGCGGGCACCCTGCTCTGGTGATTTCACACAACATTCCCACTCGAGCACTGCCCATCCGTCAAAACCGTATTCGGTAAGCTTGGTAAAGATGCCTTTGAAGTCAACCTGGCCGTCTCCGGGAGAGCGGTACCGCCCGGCCCGGTCTCTCCAGTCGGCATAGCCGCCAAAGGTTCCGATCTTTCCGGTGGGATTAAACTCCGAGTCCTTCACATGAAAGGCCTTGATATACTCGTGATAGTGGTCGATGTAGGCGAGATAATCCAGCTGCTGCAGCACAAAATGGGAGGGATCATAAAGGATGCTTACCGCCGGGTGGTTGTCGGTAGCTTCCAGAAAGCGCTCAAAGGTCACCCCGTCATGAATGTCTTCCACCGGGTGCACCTCATAGCAGCAGGCCACCCCGTTGTCCGCAAATACGTCCAGTATGGGTTTCCATCTTCTGGCCAGCTCTTCAAAACCCTGATCCACCAGGCCTTTGGGCTGCTGGGGCCAGGGGTGCACCATGGGCCAGAGCAAAGATCCCGAAAAAGTGGCGTGGGCTTTAAGTCCCAGGCGCCGGCTGGCAATGGCCGCCTTCTTCACCTGTTCGGCGGCCCACTCCGTCCTGGCCTTGTAATTTCCTTTGATCTCATCCGGTGCGAATACATCGAACATTATATCATGAGCGGGATGCACCGCCACCAGCTGCCCCTGTATATGGGTTGACAGTTCGGTGATCTCGAGTCCGTAGGAATTCACCTTTCCTTTTAACTCATCGCAGTAATCCTGACTTTCTGCGGCCGTGTCCAGATCGATCATAAAGTCCACGTTGGAAGGGATCTGTACTCCTTTGTATCCCAGGTCTGCAGCCCATTTACACAGTCCGTCCAGAGAGTTGAAGGGCTCCTTGTCGTCCACAAACTGAGCAAAGAAAATCGCCGGTCCTTTAATCGTCTTCATAGGAAATCTTATGTGTTACGTGTTAAATGCTGAATAAACGCCTCATTTAACATTTTAAATTTCATTTTGAATTCCGTGATCACTGATCGATGGGAGTCCACACATTACCCCCGGCCGAGGAAGCAATGGCAGCTTCGATGAATTTCATACCTCTGACACCATCCAGAATGGTTGGGAAAGCACCCTCATGATAGGATTCGCCCCTGATCGCCCTGGCTATGCCATTGTAGATATTACCCATTGCGTCGAAGATACCTTCCGGGTGACCTGCCGGTAACTTTACACTGGCTTTTTCAAAATCAGAGGTATAGGGATTGCCGGGCTTCAGCACCTGCATGGGCTCGCCTTCTTTAAGATGGTAGAGGTAGTTGGGGTTTTCCTGCTCCCACTTCAGTCCCCCCTTATCCCCGTAGACCGCAATCTGAAGATTGTTTTCCTCAGCAGTGGCAATCTGAGAGGACCGTATCAGTCCGCGCGCACCATTACTTAGTTTGATAAAGGCGGATCCATCCACATCCAGAGCGTTGTCCGGGTACATCATATTGAGGTCACACAACAACTCCTCCACGGTCAATCCGGTGGTGTACTCCACCATGTTGAACGCGTGCACACCGATATCACCGAAGCAGCAACTTTGGCCGGCCTTTTCCGGGTCAAGCCGCCATATTTTTTTGCGCTCGGCCGGGTCATGAATAAAGGGGTTGATCCACCCCTGATAATACTGTGCATCTACTTTCTGCACCTTGCCGATCACCCCTTCGGCGATCATCACTTTCATCTGACGAACCATCGGGTACCCGGTGTAGGTATGAGTGACCGCAAAAACGGCTTTCTTTTTCTGTACCAGATCGTACAGATCCATAGCCTCTTCCGCCGTAGTGGTCACGGGTTTTTCACAAACCACATGGAAACCCGCCTCCAGCAGTTGTTTGGCCATGGAGTAATGAAGAAAATTGGGAGTAGCTACCGTCACCACCTCGATGCGTTCTTGTTCAGGCAGAGCAGTCTCTTTGGCAATGAATTCATCAATGTCGTGATAGACACGTGACATATCCAGTTCCAGTTTTTGGGCGAATGCCTCTGTATCCTTCCAGTCAACACTGAAAGCGCCTCCCACGAGGGCGAAGTTATCGCCCATATAGGAAGCTATGCGATGCACCACGCCAATGAGGGAATCTGAGCCCCCTCCGATCATACCCAGTCTTATTTTGTGATTAGCCATGTGTTGTTATAACGCAGATTTAAGTTCACGGTCCTCTTCAACTTCTTTATCTCTGAAGGTAAATGCAAAGAACAGCATCACCAGGAAGGCGAAAGCTGCCGGTATCCACCAGAACTCATACCATTGCTCCAGGGTCAGTGAGGCCTGATCCCCGAGGAAGCTGTTGTACACTTTCCCGGCTACCTGAGCACCGATCAGCATTCCCACTCCGTAGGTTACCAGCACAAGCAAACCCTGGGCCTGCCCCCGGATCTTATCGGTTGATTTCTTGTCCACATAGATCTGGCCGGTTACAAAGAAAAAGTCGTAACAGATACCGTGCAGCGCAATGCCGATCAGGATCATCCAGGTCACCTGATCCGGAGCGCCCAGGGCAAACAGCGCGTAGCGAAGCACCCAGGCCAGCATTCCGACCAGCAACATCTTCTTCACACCCAGCCGCACAAAGAAGAAGGGCATCAACAGCATGAACACCACTTCCGACATCTGACCGATGGTCTGGGTTCCGGCGATATTTTCGAAACCGGTACTACCCAGGAAGAGCTGCGTGAAATTGTAATAAGCGGCCAGCGGGATACAGATCAGGAAGGAACTGAATAAGAAGATGTAAAAAGGTTTACTGCCCAGCGCCTTGAAGGCGTCTGCCCCAACGATACTTCTCAATGATACCGCTTCACCCTTAGCGGCCGGCGGGGTTTCAGGCAGTGAGAAACTGTACAATCCTAAAATGATGGAAGCTGCTCCGGCGGTATAGAGTGGCCATGCGGTGGCCTCGGCGGTGGTTCCCAGCAGGTTCCCCAGCACCAGCGATATAAACAGACCCGCTACGATCCACCCGATGGTCCCGAACACCCGTATCTTCGGGAACTGCTTTTCCTGATCGGTGATGTGATGAAAAGCCAATGAATTGGAAAGCCCCAGAGTAGGCATATAGCACAAGTTGTAAGCTAACAACGCCACTATGAAGACCACCGGATTCCCTACAAACTCAGGAGCCAGAAAAAGAATGACCCCTCCAAGCAGGTGCAGTACCCCTAGCACCTTTTGAGTATCGAAATACCGGTCTGCGACCAATCCCAGAAAAAAGGGAGCCACAATGGCGGCCACCGGATTTACTGTATAGGGCCAGTGGGTCAGGTCGGTCATCCCTACCGAAGTCATGTAAACGGCTATGGAGGTGTACCACGCGCCCCAGATAAAGAATTGAAGGAACATCATGGTACTGAGCCGGGAAGTCAGATTTTTCATCGCGTCGTTTTATTTTAGTGTCCGATTGTCATCCTGAAAACATCAGCCTAATAAAGAAAGAATCGATTTTAAAACCAAAGCTGACTTTAACACATAAGTAGCACTCAAGACAAAAAAAGCCTGATTACGTCAGTAACCAGGCCTTAGGTGTGTCAGCTTTAATGTGTTTATTTAACGAACATCATTTTTTGTGTCAAAACGCGATTCTTTGCACTTATCAATCGATAGAAGTACATCCCACTTGCCAGGTTTTTCGGCTCAAACTGAACTTTCTGTTCTCCGGCTGGGCGAAACCCATCGATCAAAATAGCCACCCTTTTTCCGGTCATATCAAAGACTTCCAGCCGAACGTTTCCTGCTTCTTTCAGCTGATAAGTTATAGTTGTAGCCGGATTAAATGGATTTGGATAGTTCTGATGCAATGCGAAGTTTTCTGGCTTCGAAGATCCCCTATCAATACCGACCGCTGTTGCTGACCGTATGAACAGGGTGAATCGATCTTTACCCTCCTTATTTTTCCCTTCTTTTATGACCGGAGCTGAAGGTACATTCTCAACCGAAGTACCCGAATTGGTTTTCGCCTTCTGACTTTCCAGTTCGAAACTCAGTTCTACAGAAGTTTTCAAATCATAAATAAGTCCCTGTTGCTCGTCTTTTAATTCAAGCTCCCATTCATCCGGTATATTTTCCAACGACCAATCCAACACTGCCTGTACTGAGCCTGTAGTTTCCTCGAGGAACATCTCCGCACCGAACGAAACCTCGTGTTCATTAAACCCCTCAAGAGGTAGCGCGTTAACGTCCAGAGCGGTTCCATCCGGAAGCATAGAATAGAATGACGCGTACTTTGTACTTATCGGGCTTAACTTGTAGGCATCCAGTTTGTCCTTATTCTGGCTGGCTGTTTCATGAAATACAAGAACGGCTTGGGAAGACAACTCTCCCGCGCGAAGGTTAAATCTAATCTCCGAAATAGGCGCTTTTTTGTACAATGAACCTCCACTGCTTTTGGTATCTTCCCCAATTGCAAGCGTTGGATTAGCTGATGTAGCTTTCACCCAAAATCCCTGTAGAGGAGCAATAAGCCCCCCATTTGCGAGCGTACCTGTTATACCGTTCCAGCTCTGATAATTCCCCGTCGAATTATTCCATATATAGAATGAGCCGTCGAGGTTGGTCCGGCTCCAGCCAACGGAAGCATCCCAGTCGATTGACTCAGCGTAGGGGTTGCCGGTTAAATTCCATCCATCCATAGAAGGGTTCCCCGTATCCGTAAAGGTTAATGACGGATTTACAGATCCCTGATGCTCGGTTCCTTTTAAGAGTACCGTCTTCGGGAAACCCTCATCATTCCCATCGAAATCCTGATCCTCATACAGGAAGAAAAGGTACCCGTTTCCTGCACTGGGTATATCAGCTACATCTGAAACTGGGCTCCAGCTTTGTGCAGACTCACTCCAGTAAATCAAGTTTGCCGATCCGTTTGAAGGAGAGTCTGAACCACTGATACCCTGTATCCAAAACGTATCAAGGTAATTTATGTAGGTAAACCCATTGAACGCCGAACTCAGCATCCGCCAGCCTTCTGCACCGGTTATTTCCATTTGAAGCACTCTGTATGCGGTGTTTATCAAAAAAGGGAAGGTATTGCCTTCGTCAATCTTCCATATCCCGGAAAAATCGAATCCTGAAAACTGGCTTTCCTGCATCATTTGGGTTGTTGTTAAACCTGAACCGCCGTGAGAGGAAGACTGCCCGGAAGTTTCTGTATTCCAGTAGGAGTTTAAAAC
Organism: Balneola sp.; assembly: GCA_965267385.1. GTDB lineage: Bacteria > Bacteroidota > Rhodothermia > Balneolales > Balneolaceae > Balneola. The sequence continues at coordinate 45,018 of OZ253957.1, read as the reverse complement.
GTACACCGATGGACTTGCGCTCAATCCCACAAGCCCCCCCACATTACTTCCGGAGCCCGTCACTAAACCCATGGAATAGCTGGTGGCTACCGTATCCTCATTGCTACCTACCAGGCCTCCGATTCCTCCATTAGTGGATACTCCCGATATATTTCCAGTCGCGAAACAGTTCAGCATATTGCCACTTTTCTTATTTCCTACCAAACCTCCACTCGGCCCGCTTCCACCAGATATCGATCCTGTTGCATAGCTTTTCTCTATCTGGTCATAGCTGCTACCGATCAGCCCGCCTACACTTCCCGAGCCGGATACAGAAGCAGCTGAATGGGAGTTATGTATCCTGCTTCCGCTCCAGGCTGTTCCAATCAACCCTCCCACATGTGTACTGCCACTTACAGATCCTGCCACAGATGAACTTTCTACGTATCCATTGGTCCAGCCTGCCAAACCGCCGACATGGCTTCTTGCAAGTATATCAGCTCCCGTAATTTTTACCCGAATCAATATTCCCTTGTTTTCAGGGTCATCATCATGGTCTACATAACCGAATAGTCCGTAATGATCATAAGGCCCTAAGCGATTGATATACAGATTCGAAATTGTAAACCCACCTCCATCGAAACTTCCGGTAAAAGGAGAAGCTTTCGAACCAATTGGTGTCCAACCAAAGCCCCCGTTATAGAAGTCTCCCCCAGAATCGCTTCCACCTAAATCAATATCTGCGGTTTGGGTAAAATGGGCGCTCAGGAAATATCTAATTGAATCCAGCTGTGCTGCTTTCGTAATCAAATAGGGATCCATCTGAGTTCCCGAACCTCCTCCGAATTGAGCCTGAACGGGCAGGTTTAATCCGGAGGCAAACAGCATCAAGAAAAAGGCTTTGTTAATTCTGCTCATCATATTCCTCCTTCTTCATTTTACGAAGCTTATGCAAAGCATAACCCCCGCCTGCCGCAGCCAGCAGACTTAACCCACCATCAATAGGTGCCTGAGAAGGGGGCGACGGCAAGCCAGGCTGAGCATTAAGCTGACTTACAAAGAATAGAGTCATGGCAATGACGCCAAAGGTTAATACAATCCATTTCATACTGACCTCCTTGAATAACTGGTTTTGATCCTTTTCAACCTTATATGCGTAAGAAAACCGGGGATACATCAGGCTAATTTTCTAAGCCCTTTGTGAGGATCATCTTCACGGATTTGCAGTCCCAATAACTATAAATGCGCTATTCCCAGAAGAGGTCTGAATCTTTGAATGCTTTTTCGGATTCACACTTTTACACCTTGACACATATACAGATTTTAGATTACTTGGATTATTGTACATACGATCAGCCGATCAGCAATTTGCTATCCACCTCTCATGAAGCACCCCAATGATTATGCAGCACGATATCACCTCCTTGCTCATTGAGTGGAATTCAGGAAATAAAAAGGTGCCTGAGGCTATTTTTCCTTTGGTTTACGAACAGTTAAAGCTCATTGCCGGGTCTCAACTTCTTGATGAGCACAGGGATCTCACGCTACAACGTACAGAGCTGGTACATGAGGCTTTTCTGAAGATGGTGGATCAAACCCGAATAAGTGCCACAGACAAACAACACTTCTATAACATTGCTGCGCGTTGTATGAGACAAATCCTGGTAGATCATGCCCGTAAAAAATTGGCTGATAAGCGCGGTGGCGCCCACCCTCATGTACCGCTGGACGATAACATGGTCTTTGAGGAACCGGCCCTGGAACATGTTTTGCATATTGATAGCGCTCTCAAAGATCTTATGGAACTGGACGAACGAATGACCCAAGTGGTTGAGCTTCATTTTTTCGGAGGGTTGAGTATTTCAGAAACCGCGGAAGTGATGAATATATCCACAAGTACGGTGGACCGTGAATGGAAAAAGGCAAAACTATGGCTCTTCAAAACATTGCAATCCGATTTATGAGGTAATTGATCTTTTTTTTCGCAACCCAAGGATATGGATAAGAAGCGCTGGCATACAATTAACACCATTCTGGATGAGATTCTATTACTGTCCCCGGATCAACGTATTCATTTCTTAGAATCTAATTTCGCAGATCAACCGGTACTGTTAAATGATCTTTTGGGGTTACTGGAAGTAGAAGACGAAAGTGAAGCCTTTTGGGACCAGCACATTACATTTTCCGATCAACTCTTAGTGGATTTATCCACAACGCTTCATAAAAGATTTACCAGGCAACATCAACTCCCTTTTACTATCGATAAATTCAAAGCGGAAGAGTTGCTGGGAGCAGGAGGTATGGGAATGGTATATAAAGCCCGACGTATTGACGGCCAGTTTGAGCAGCAGGTTGCTTTAAAGCTGTTGAGTCCTCATCTCTTCACTCCTGCTTTTAATGATCAATTCATGCTTGAGCGCCAGATACTGGCAAACCTTCAGCATCCCTACATCGCTCGGTTATATGATGGTGGACTCAGTCCATATGGAACTCCTTATCTCATTATGGAGCTCATTGATGGTATTCCGATCACGGATTACATTACTATCCATAACCCTTCAACCGAAACACGGATTCGGCTCCTTCAAAAAGTATGCGAAGCGGTTCATCATGCACACTTAAACCGGATTATTCACTGCGACCTGAAACCCTCCAATATATTAATTGATGAGTCGGGAAATCCTCATGTGCTGGACTTCGGTATTGCAATGCTCACCTTAGAATCACAAAGAGGAGTTATGGATGAAGAGAGCATACGCCCCTTAAGCTTGCTGTACGCTTCTCCCGAACAAATCTCAAATACTCGGGTGGATTTCTCTACCGATATCTATAACCTGGGGTTGATCACATATCAGGTTTTTAGCTCGCGTCATTTATTTGACCTTTCCGGGATGACCCGGATGGAAGCAGTACAAAAAATTGCTAGACAGGAGTTTTCGCCAGAAGTATTTGACAGGTGTAACCCCGAACTGGAGGCCATTATCAGAAAGGCCATTCAACAAAATCCAGCAGAACGCTATTCATCCGCAAAAGAGCTATCGGATGATCTTGAGCGCTTCCTGAACAACGAACCACTTAATGCACGTGGTCACAGCTTTGGTTATATCCTTAATCGTTTTGTAGCACGTAACAAAGCAATTACCCTGATTCTGACATGTGTTGTTTTTCTGCTTTCCTTCCTTTTGGTTTATCATATCTATTCTCTTAATAAGGAAAGAGACCAGGCTTTGATTGCTGCCGAAAAGGCCCGTATAACCAGCAGTTTTATGTCCGGAATCTTCAAAAATGCCGACTATTCCAGCGATGAAGCTCTGCCTGTGACGTCCGAAAAATTCCTTTCGGATGGAGTCGATTACATTCGTAAAGAACTTGGCCAGTATCCAGATGTTCAGGCACGTCTTCTTGAAACCGTGGCCCGTATTAAACATAACCTCGGAGATCTAAAAGAAGCACAATCGCTCTACCTGGAAGTGCTGGATCTAAGAAAACACCTGTCTGAAGATGATCCGGATAAAATACTTCTTGCATCCTGCCATCACAACTTGGGTGTGATTTACAGAGATTTGGGCCTGTATGATGAAAGTATAAAACAGCTTAATGCCGCGCTGAATATGAAACATGCTAAGGCATACACTGATACTTTATCTGTGGCTAAAACAATGAATGAACTAGCATGGTCGTGGTACATTGCCGGGGAGCTTAACAAAGCCGAGTCTCTCTCTGAAACCGTACAAGAACTGTATGAAACAATGAATCTTGAGTACTCCACCGAGTATTCAGATGTGCTTCAAACCCGTGCCTGGGTGTTTTTCTCAAAAGGGAATCTGGAAAAAGCTGATAGCCTGTTTCGTTATAACCTGGAACTTCGAAAAACCCTTTTCCATCAGGATGCTCCGTTTGCTGATCGTAAGAGGATTGCACAGACGCTTCACAGCCTTGGGTGGGTTTTATACTCAAAAGGTGCTCTTAAAGAGGCTTCTGAATTCACATCTGAAGCTGTAGAACTCAGAACGCTCCTTTTTGGACGTCATCATGCAGAAACTGCCTGGAGCCTAAATAACCTTGGATTAATTGAACAAGCCCGCGGTAATCTCGAAACTGCTTTCAATCACATTCAAGAAGCGTATGCAATTCGTTCAGATGTCTTGGGGCCCTCACATCCCCAAACTCTGCAAAGCCTGAGTAATATGGCTATTATCTTTTATCGGCGTGGCAACTACCCTTCTGCTATTCATACTTTCAAAGAGGTACATGCCCAGAACCTCACTATGTACAAAGCTCCCCATCAACAACTGGTCACAGATCTTTCTAATATCGGTGCTGCTTTGCTGGCAGCTAACAGGCCTGTTGAAGGACAACAATATTTGCGGAAGGCTCTTGAGATGGGGAAAAAGATCTACCCTGAGGATCATCCAGTAATGGTCAGGCTTTATTCAAGGATTAAATCGGCAAAGTGACACTTCGTCAAAGTTGAAATTTTTGCTCTCAATTTGCTGTTCAACACATAAAACTATAATCCTAATCCTATAGAGAGATGAAATATACCAGGTACTTATTCTTTGTGATCCTGTTATTTCTAACAACAAACTGTACACATACCGAGACTAAATCATCACTCGCCATTACAGAAAAAGAGATCACTTACACTGCCGGCGAAACCACTATGAATGGTTTCCTGGCCTACAGTGAGCATGAAGAAGGTAAACGGCCCGGCATTCTGGTAGTTCACGAATGGTGGGGGCATAACGATCATGCCAGGGAAAGTGCCCGGAAGCTCGCAAAGCTGGGTTATGTAGCCCTGGCGGTGGATATGTATGGCGAAGGTAAACAGGCCGACCATCCGGATGAAGCCATGGAGTTTTCATCCCAGGTGATGGGAGATATCGATGTGGCAACCGACCGCTTTGAAGCCGCGCTCCGGGAGCTAATTACCCATCCCAAAGTGGATAGCGGTAAAATCGGTGCCATCGGCTACTGTTTTGGAGGGAGTTTAGTCCTCTCGATGGCGAATGCCGGCCTGGATCTGGATGGCGTGGCTGCGTTCCATGCCGGACTTCAGCTACCTGTGATGCCGGGCAATCAGCTCACATCCAGAGTGCTGGTGATGAACGGGGCCGAGGATCCTCTCATCACCGAGGATCAGGTTGAGAACTTTGTAGGCGCCATGGAACGAGCCAATGCCGATTTCAATTACATCGCCTACGAGAACGCCGTGCACGCGTTTACCAACCCTGGTGCAGATTCACTGGGTGAACAATTTGGTTTACCACTGGCTTATAATGCCGAAGCTGATTCGGCTTCCTGGGCCGAAATGAAGAAGTTCTTTGAAGAAACTTTTTCTGAGGAAGAGGAAGGCGAAACTGAACGGTAGTTCTCCGATCGGAGAGATGTTTAAGGCATCAGCACCGGCTGATGCCTTTTTTATTTAATGATGATGGTGGCTATTATCCGAATGATCATGATCCTGCGCCAGTGAACAGGAATTCTCGTCCAGCTCGACCTCAATAGTGCAGTGACTGAAATTGTAGGGCCTGAGTAATTCCCGGATCTTTTTCTTCACTTCCAGTACCTCATCGTAGCTATCCACATTCTTGAGTATGAGATGTGTGCTGAACACATGATGCTCTCCGTCCAGCGACCACAAATGCATGTGATGGGTACTCGCCACATAATTCTGTTCCAGCAGTTTCCGGTTTACCTCTTCCACACTCACTTCATCCGGACTTCCCTGCAGAAACAGATAGACGGTTTCTTTCAAGCGTTTGATGACATTCCAAAGCACATAAGCCGTGATGAAGAGCGAAAGCGCCGGATCCAGGTACGGAATATCTCTAATCATCAGCACGATGGAGGCAATCAGCACAACAGCCCAGCCCAGAACATCTTCAATGAGGTGCCAGGAGATCACCTTTTCATTCAGTGTTTTGCCATGACTCACTTTCCAGGCGGCATAGCCGTTCACGGCGACCCCCAAGATGGCGAAGAGGAACATTCCCTGCGCATTGGTGCTTTCGGGATTCAGAATACGTTCCACCGCTTCGTTGATGATGAACACAGAACCAATGATAAGCACCACACTGTTGATAAAAGCACCTAACAGCGAAAAACGGCGGTATCCGAAGGTAAAGGTCTTATTCGCCCCTTTCTTTGACTTGGAATCCAGAAACCACGATAAGCCCAGAGAAATACTGTCCCCGAGGTCGTGAAGGGCATCCGAAAGAATCGCCACGCTGTTCACGTACAAGCCTCCGAAGAACTCCACGATGGTAAATCCCAGGTTCAGAAAGAATGCGGTTTTGATATTGCCGCTTCCGTGATGATGGTGATGATGATCGTGACCGTGTCCCATATTCTGTGTTATCTGTTAGCAGCAGTCGGCAGCGCAGGCCAGTTTTCGTTCTTTGGCTTTACCGAAGGCTTCTCTTCCTTCCTTAAAAGCATACCAGGCAATACCAAGACTGCCCAAGGCATCAACATACGGGATTTCGAAGAGAGCGTACAGTCCGCTCGAGGCCAGTAATATAAAAGACAGATAGAAGCAGGTTTTGGTGCAGTTGGCATCTGAGATGATGGGGGCTGAGTTGAGTTCCGTTCCCACCTTCATTTTTGCGGCATACAAGACGTACATGGTAGCTATCGAAATGGCGGAAATGATCACCCCGAGACTAGTGCTTTCGGGTGTTTGCTGATGATAGATGGAAAGAATACTCCCTGTAACCAATCCGGAAGTAAGTATATAGAAGGCCGTACCTGTGATCCTCAAAGCAGTGATTTCGAACCCATCCGGTGCCATATCTGGATTACGATCCATCCGCAGTACAAAATGCGCGATCCCCACACCTGAGATCACCTCCACAAAACTGTCGATCCCGAATCCGAAAAGAGCGAGTGTCTCATCTTCAGCCCCAAACCAGGTTGCGAACCCTCCTTCAATCAGGTTGTAGCCAATGGTTATGAAGCTCAGCCACAGGGCGTATTTGTAATAGCGGTTACTCATCTGAACTCTTTTCTATTTCATTTAAAGTGCCCATCAGTATAGGAAGCTGGTGAAACCGTAGCTTGTCGAATCCTGAGAAATGCTTACCAGATTTCGTCGAGCCCCTTGCGCTCTTTATCGCTCAGCTTCTGATAATCACTCATACTCATCCCGGTGATCTGTCTGAACTGTCGGGACAGATGCTGAAGGTTCTTGTATCCCAGCTGGTAGGCAATTTCGCTGAAGTTCTGAGCCCCGTACTGCACCAGCTCCTTGGCTTTCTCGATCTTCAGGTTGATAAAAAATTTCTCGATGGTAATCCCTTCATGACGGGAGAAGGTCCGTGATAAACTGGCATAACTTCTGGCCAGTCTTCTAGACAGATATTCGGAAAGGTTTACATCCTCTATCTCATCGGCTTCCAATAACTCCAGCAGTGCGTGTTTGATCTGTTCACTCAGCACCGATTCCTGATCCTCGATGAGCCCAAAGTTAAAGCGCTCCAATTCCTTTTCGATCTCCAGCAAGGTCGGGTGATCTCCCTTCCGAACCACTTCCGCCTTCCCCAGTTCCACATGCTCCACCTCCAGCCCAAGGGCCTGCAGCGCGGTCTCGATGACCATACTGCACCGGGAACAAACCATATTTTTGATATGCAGGGTAAGTTGCTCTGCCATAGCGATGCTGAATATCGGGACTTCTAACTTATCAAATTATGCCTATTTCTTACAGAATGATGAATAGGTGGCTTCCATGTGATACAAATCATATCACTTTTACTTTTGAATGATTACATTCGATATGTGATAACCTTCAATAACATATTTCGTTGCGTGTCGGTGATCGTCCTCACCTCCATGACACTCTCCGGTCTTCAGGACTACCGGTTACAGCAACCCTGTGATATGGAAGAGCATCACCCGGAGATGCCCCGCCAGGGGATGGATATGAGTGCAGCCATGGAAGATTATCCAATGTCTGAACTTCCCGTCCGGCCTGATTGCGATCGGGACATGACCGCCATTTGTGATTGCAAGGCGGAAGTACACACTCCTTCAGCGCTATTGAATCCTGCACCGAAGGTTTTTTCACCGCCCGGGGTCACTTCCGTACATCCACGTATCTTTACTTCGGTATCTGACCCGCCTGCTAAAGCGTTTCGGCTGCTGAACTCCTATTCTTCGCCCCCGCTTTTTCTGACGCATGAGAGTTTCCTGATTTAGAAATACCTCTGAATCCCACCGGTGCAGGGAATCCCTTTGCACACTCAGCAGGTATCATTCTAATTCTGACATCCATGTTTACAAGACTTTTACTACTCGCATTTTTTATTTCCACCTCTTCGGTTTATGCACAGAATCCTGAGCCGGAAGTTCGTGGCGACAGCATCATTTACCACCTAACCATCGATTATCAGGACATCAACATTACCGGCAAAACCGTGAAAGCCATGACGGTGAATCGGTCGCTACCCGCGCCAACACTGCGATTTAAGGAAGGTAAGCACGCGGTGATCTATGTGACCAACAAGATGGATGTGCCCACCTCCACCCACTGGCACGGACTCCTGCTTCCCAACTACATGGACGGTGTTCCATATCTGACCACCCCGGCGATCATGCCCGGTAAAACGCTTCGATTCGATTTCCCCCTTATACAGTCAGGCACCTACTGGTACCATTCTCATACCGGGCTTCAGGAACAGCGGGGAATCTACGGAGGAATCGTGGTGGAACCGGAAGAAGAGCAATTAGACTACGATCATGATCTGGTGCTGGTCGTATCCGACTGGACCAATGACAACCCGCGACAGATTCTCAAAAACCTGAAGCGCCATAATGAATGGTATGCCGTTGAGATCGGGAATGCGCCTTCGCTTTGGAAATCTCTGAAGGCCGGCAGGGAAAGCCTGAAAGCGCAGTTTAAGATGTGGGCTCAAAAAATGCCGGGCATGCATATCTCCGATATTCCCTACGACGCCTTTCTGATAAACGGGAAGGAGATGCTGGAATACTCTGAATTTAAAACCGGTGAGAAGGTGCGCCTTCGAGTAATCAACGCGGGAGGATCCACATACTTCTGGTTGCATCAGGGAGGAGGGCATGTTCAGGTCGTGTCTGCCGATGGCATTGATGTACAGCCGGTTCATACTGAGAAAGTACTGATCGGCAATGCCGAGACTTACGACTTTATGGTCACGATCCCGGAAAACAAACAGATCGAATTCCGTGCCACCGCACAGGATGTGACCGGTTATGCGTCTGTGTTCCTGGGAAGCGGGGAAAAGGTGTTCGCCAGGGATATCCCCAAACCGGATTATCAGGCAATGAACGTTCGTATGGCGGCGATGCATGGTGGTGAACACGGACATGATATGAGCATGGAAGGGGAGGAGACGGGCATCATCACACCGAATACAGAAACCATGCCTGTGGAAATGGATCACCCGGAGCACCAGATGGAAGAGGTTTCACATGAGGGACATCAGGTGGATCACGGCCAGCACGCTATGAGTGAAGATGAGACCGGTATGGATATGCAGATGAATATGGATCCCCTCGCTCCTATGACCATGTGGGAAACCGGCTATTCCAACTCTATCCTGAAAGCCTTAGCACCTACCACCATCGAAGCGGATTCTATCCGCACGCTGGTCTTCAACCTGACGGGTAATATGTGGCGCTATACCTGGAGCATGAATGGAAAGACTCTTTCCGAGACCGATAAAATTAAGATCAGAAAAGGAGAAAAGGTCCGCATTACCCTGAACAATACCACCATGATGCACCACCCCATGCACCTCCATGGCCACTTTTTCCGCATACTGAATGGCCAGGGAGCCTATTCCCCGCTCATGCACACCGTGGATGTTCCACCTATGAGCAGAATTACCATTGAGTTTGAAGCGAATGAGGAAAAAGACTGGTTCTTCCACTGTCATATTCTCTATCATATGTCATCCGGTATGGGGCGCGTCATCAGCTATGAAGGGAGCGAGCGAGATCCACGACTGGCAGGTTTTCCCATTCAGAAGGTCTTTGATATTGACAAGCAGTGGTTTAACTGGGGTACACTGGAAGCAGCCAGCCCGTACAGCAGCCTTTCACTGGTACGCTCCAATACCCGCAACCAGTTTAACCTGAACGCCGAATTCGGCTGGAATGAGAACTACGAACTCAAAGCTGACTACGAGCGATTTACCGGTGAATACTTCCGGATCTTTGCCGGAGTGAAAGCAGAAAATGAAGAGCACCACAACCTGGAGCAACACGATATCGCCGGACGGGTGGGATTCAGATATCTGCTGTGGTATGTGCTGGATACCGAAATCAGCCTCGACCACAGGTTGAGACCCCAACTGGAACTCGATTCTCATATTCCTTTGACTCAACGGCTCATGTTTGGGGGCCATGGAGAATGGAAATCTGATCTCGGGATTGTGGACGATACACACAGTGGTGAACCATATGTGTACGAGATCACTTATACCATTGGGTTGGAGTACCTTCTCAATAAAAATTTTGGCCTGATCGCCAATTACGACAACCGCTTTGGCTGGGGTGGCGGGCTAAGCTGGAGATTTTAACCCAACACATGCGGAAATCATGAACGAATTTATTCAACTCTACGGCGAGTCCACGAAAACCGCTTTGGGTTTCTTCTGGAAATCGGGATGGGCTTTTGTGCTCGGGTATTTTGTTTCCGGCATGATCCAGGCCTTCGTCCCCAAAAGAAAACTGACCCGGTATATGGGACAGGCTGATTTTAAAAGCATTTCACTTTCCACCTTGTTTGGCTCGGCCTCTTCTTCGTGCTCGTTCGCCGCTTTAGCTGCCGCCCGGGCATTGGTTAAAAAAGGAGCACATTTCGTGGCGGCGGTCGCTTTTATGTTTGCCTCCACCAACCTGGTCATTGAGCTGGGAATCCTTATCCTCATCTTTCTTGGGTGGCAGTTTCTGGCTGCTGAGATTCTGGGCGGATTGATCCTCATCGCTATCAGCAGTGTACTCATCAAACTGACCTATCCCGAAAAGTGGATGAACCATGCCCGCCGCAAAGTGGAAGATGAGGGTAGCGACCTGGAGGAGGATTTTGACTGGAAGAAACGCATCACCAGCAAAGAAGGCTGGCAGTTAGTGGGGCACAAGTTCGTTAACGACTGGAAAATGGCCTGGGAGGATATCCTCATCGGTTTTACTATAGCCGGTTTCGTAGCCGTTCTGGTGCCTGAGCAGTTCTGGTCGGCCCTGTTTCTCGTTGACGCGACGCACTTACCCAACTGGCTTGTGACCATCGAGAATGCACTGGTGGCCCCCTTCGTGGCTGCCTCTACCTTCATCGGGTCGATGGGTAATATCCCGCTCGCTACGGTCCTTCAAAGTAACGGAGTGCTTTTTGCAGGAATCATGGGCTTCATTTATTCGGATTTAATGGTGCCTCCGCTGGTGCACATCAACGCCCGGTATTATGGTTGGCGGGTCGCTTTATATATCGCAGGGATCATGTTCGGGAGTATTGTGATCACCGCACTTCTGCTGAACGGGCTGTTTTCTTATCTGAATATCATCCCGGAAAGTGAAAAAGTAGTCTCCGAGATCACGCAGTTTAAGATCGATTATACCTTCTGGATGAACCTCGTCTTTGTCTGGATCGCCGGCTGGCTGGTCTGGAAGAATCGACAGTATCTGAAAAACCATACGATGAAGATGATGGATATGGAAAGTGGGGGCAAGCTGAAGCGTTACATTGTCACATTGTTCCTGCTCATCAATCTTTTTGGCTTTTCAGCCTTTTTAATTACAAGCATTTAGAGTGCTCTGTTGCCGGCTGCGCGGCATCGCATGAAAATGTGTTTTGGTTTAGGGTGTTGGAACTTTAGATTCTCTCAACCTTTAATTCAAATTGTGTGCAATACAATGAAAGCCAAGACCTTAACCCTGAGCCTGCTTTGCTCGTTTCTGTTTACAGCCGCGGCATTTTCGCAGGTCACTAAATTCAAAACCACGCTTTCCGAGGCCCAGGAAAATAACCAGGAAGTGCGGATCGTCTTAAAAAACGGCAATACCTTCGTTGGGCTTGTGGAGTCTATCGATGACGAGTCGGTTGCCATAGAAACCCGGGACGGACTCTTCAATTTCAAGTACGACCGAATCAGCGAAATAAGCATCGTGGATCCCGATGATCCAACCTCGGGATGGTATGAAAACCCGGCGGCCAACAAGCTGTTCATCACCCAAAGCGGACGAATGCATGCCGCCAAAACGGGCTACTACCAGAACAGCTACATCTTTTTCTCCACCCTTTCTTATGGTATAACCAGAAATATCACCGTTAGCGGGGGCATCAGTATGATCCCGGGGATTGGCTTTGAAGAACAGTTAAAAAATCTGGCGGTTAAGGTAGGCACCAATATCAGTCCGAATTTATCGGTTTCCGGAACGGCCACTTACTATCAGCTTTTTGATACGGAATTTGATTTTACCTCTCTGTTCGGAGCTGTTACCTATTCCAAAAACCGGCTGGACCTTACCGGCGGGCTGGGAGTTGCCACGGCTGAAGGCAGTACAACCGACCCAATCCTCATCGTAGGCGGGCAATTCAGAGTTTCAGAAAAATTTGCACTACTGAGTGAAAACTTTGTATTTCCTACTGACGAGGTTGGCACTGAACCCTTCCTTATGTTCGGGGGAAGGTTCATCGGGCAACGAATTGCCGCCGACCTTGGTTTTCTAACCAGCAGCGATATAGACGGACTCGTTCCTTTTGTAAGCTTTGCAGTAAAATTATAGCCTATGAATTCGAAGATTCACTCGTACGAAAACAATGACATCAAAGTCACCTGGGACCAGAAACGATGTATACATGCCAAAGAATGTGTACACGGACTTCCTTCCGTTTTTGACATCAAAAACAAACCCTGGATCAATCCCGATGCCTGTAACGAGTATTCGGAATTGAGAGAAGTCATTGAGCGCTGCCCTACCGGGGCGCTTCATTACGAGATGAAATCTTCGGATGTCAAAGAACAGCCGCCGGCTAAGAACACCATCAGCATACAGGAGGACGGACCACTGTATCTGTATGGTGAACTTACAATGGTGGACGCTGAGGATGCCGAACTGATGAAAGATACCCGCATGGCGCTATGCCGGTGCGGGTTATCTTCTAATAAACCCTTCTGTGATAATTCGCATGAGGACGGGGACTTCCGCTGCGGGACAAGTTATAATCCCGAACGCTTAGAACTGGAACCGGCCACGGAACATGGGGGAGAACTAGTTGTCAAGCTCATTGCCAATGGGCCCTTCGTCGTTCAGGGTAATTACGAGCTAAGCGGCGATGGACAATCAACAGGAAGCTCAAAGAAAATGAGCTTCTGCCGGTGTGGTCATTCCGAAAACAAACCCTTTTGCGACGGCTCACACCGACAGGCCGGCTTTGAGGCATAAAACTTATTGAGTTTTTTAAAAGAACTCTATTTATACTAAATTCATATACTTACTCCAAAATATGAGTTTATGAACAAATGCATTGCCTTCCTTCTCTTCCTTTACTTGGGAACTGCCTGCACAACAACGGTCAAGTTAAGCGAAGCGGACACTAAACATATAGTAGCACTTAAAAAGGACGGTTACACGTATGATATCGATATCATAGATGGTGAAGACAGTGTTCTTGGAAGTGGATATGAAGCTACCAAGAACTACACACAAGGCATAGTGGATTCTTATGCCGAATCCGACATAGATACTATGCTGATCTTCATACATGGAGGTTTAAATGACATCAATACATCTATTGGCCGTGCCGTAGGTAGTGATTCAACTGCCCGGTTGATTGATAAAATCATGCTTGAGACCGATTACTATCCTGTTTTTCTAAACTGGGAATCTGGGGGATTTAAAACGACTTGGCATCAAGTTACAAGAGTTCGGCGGGGTGTAGAATCCGGTACTGTGGCAAGTATTTTTTCAACCCTCATTTACCTACCTACTCAGTTAGCTATAATGGCAGTGAAGGCTCCTTATGTAGCGGCTAAAGATGCATATCTTGGAATATTCCACAACAATGTCCCAAAAAATTCTGAGGTTCGCAGGTTAAACGAAAGCTTTGCTGATCCAGAAGTAAACAACACCGGTCACATTTATTTGGGATATAGTAAAAAACATTACTTCCCAGAAAATACCTATCGCAATGCAACCTATATTGTACCCGGACCTGCTAAAATAATTACCGGACCTATAATCTCGCAGTTTGGCAAGATTGCCTGGGACAATATGCTTCGTCGTACACAAATCGTGTTTGATGCCCCCCTCTCTCACCATAGGTACACGAAACTACCTGAATCTTCCCAGTACTATGAAGAGCGCAGAGGCGGATTCAATATTTTCATTCACCAACTAAAAGAACATTTTCGCAAAGATGGTGAAGCGTCAAGTAAAAGAATCATACTCGTTGGACACAGTATGGGCACAATTGTTATCGCAGAGCTATTAAAAAGACATCCTGACCTGCCGATTGATGATATTGTTTTTATGGCTTCAGCAGCTACCATTAACGACTTCAATGAGTCAGTGGTGCCCTTCCTTCAAACGCATCGTTCAACCTCCTTCTATAACCTTACTTTACATCCTATTGCCGAGCGACGAGAAAATGTGTTTTATGATTTAACACCAAGGGGAAGCCTTCTGGAGTGGATCGATCGATATTTTAATGAGCCAAAAACATTCAATGATCTGACCGTAGGAAAATGGATTAATGCCGTATCTGCTTTTAAGGACCTCCCGCAGGATGTAAGAGCTCAGGTATTTCTGAAAGGGTTTGGGACTGAAGAATCAAACTGCCTGCCTCTAAAATTTCGTTCAGAGTACCAATGCCCAACTGAGCATGGGAATTTTTCGCTACTTCCTTTTTGGGACAGAATTCTTTGGCAAATACCTAAGACTAACTAAAATGTCTAAGCACTCAACGATTATTTTTATTGGTGCTTTATTTAGTGCCCTGGCCGTTATGATCGGCGCTTTCGGCGCTCACCTGGTGGAAGATATGGTAACCGCAGAGCGTTTTGACAACTGGAAGACCGCCGCGCAGTACCAGTTTTATCATTCCCTGGGCATCATACTTACCGGATTTGCTTTACGTGATCGGAACTCAGCCAGGCTGAAATGGGCCGGCTACCTCTTTGCTATCGGTATCCTGCTCTTTTCCTTCAGCCTCTATGCACTGGCACTTACCGACATCACAATGTTAGGAGCCATCACTCCGCTGGGAGGTTTATGTTTCATCAGTGGCTGGCTGTTGTTTGCATGGGAGTTTATTTCCGGAAACCGTGATTAAAAGCCGGCTATCCGGGTATGCGTCACTAACAAGTCTGATTCTTATGAAAGCAAAATGGAAAGGAGTTGTACTGGCAGACAGTGAGGATACGGTCGTAGTGGAAGGAAACCATTATTTCCAAGAAGATTCGATCCGTAAAGAATACTTCATCTCCAGCAGCCACCAAACGGTTTGCCCATGGAAAGGGACAGCCCGTTACTATTCAATAAAGGTAGAGGGTGATATCAATGAAAATGCCGCATGGTTTTATCCCGAGACCTCAGAAGCGGCCAAAGCTATAGAAGGGCGCATCGCCTTTTGGAAAGGCATTATCGTGGAATAGTACTTCACCGTTTTTTCACAATTGAAGACTATTATAAAGTGCCACGCTGTAGCCTCTTCACAAAATCTTCACATTTAACTCATTTATTTGGACAGATTCTAAATAACTAATCGTCCATTACATGAGACTTATCAAAAGCTTCCTTTTCGGAAGTCTTTTTTTTGTGATCAGTTCTGCCGCCTGGGCCCAGAC
This sequence comes from Balneola sp., assembly GCA_965267385.1. Taxonomy (GTDB): domain Bacteria; phylum Bacteroidota; class Rhodothermia; order Balneolales; family Balneolaceae; genus Balneola. Next base: position 29,212 of record OZ253957.1, on the reverse strand, counting down.
CTACACGCTGCAAGGGGTCGTTAAGTCAGAGAGTGATGAGCCTGTCATGGACGCCCATGTGTACCTGTCGGAAAATAAATGGGCCGTGACTGATGACAACGGATACTTCCGGATTGAGTCCGTTGCGCCCGGAACTTATACGGTAACCGTATCACGGATCGGATACCGGACAAAGACACTGGAAGTTGTACTGAACCAGGATCAGCCCCGGATCAGCGATCTCTCCGTTATTCTCAAAGAGCGTATCTACGATGGCGAGCAAGTGGTTGTAACGGCTTCCCGAACCCGAAAAGACATCGAGGATGTGAGTGTTCCGGTTACGGTTATTGACGAGCAGGAGATCGCCAGTTCCGGAAGCCTGCGCCTGAGTGATGTACTGAATGAACAAATCGGGCTGAATCTGGTCAACGATCACGGTACAGGTATTCAGCTTCAGGGTTTTGATCCCGAATACACGCTTATACTCATCGATAACCAACCCGTGATCGGACGAACGGCCGGCACCTTGAACCTGGACCGGCTCGCCATCGGTAATGTCAAGCAAATTGAGATGGTCAAGGGGCCTTCCTCCGCGCTGTGGGGTAGCGACGCCCTCGCCGGCGTCATCAACATCATCACTGAAAAGGGGAGTGATCCCCTGAACTGGGACATGACCGGTCGGTACGGTTCCAATACTTCTTACGACGCCTCTTCAAACCTCTCTTTCAATCTGGATCATTTAACAGGAAGCTTTTTTGTCAATTCAAACGGTTCGGATGGCTTTGACCTTTCCCCTTCCACCATTACCCCTACTATTCCCCAGTACGACAACCTAACCCTGTCGGGCCGCCTGAACTACCGCCTGAACAGCAGGCTTTCTCTTGGGCTCAATACCAGATATTATCAGGAACGGCAGGTGTATGACACTGAGATCATTCAGTCCAACCGGTCTGTACTCCTGTCTGGAAATGACTATCAGGATGATTTCAGCATTTCGCCGGAAGTGACCTTGACCCTTTCCGAAAAGATCTTACTGGAAGGAAACGCCTTCTTCAGTACTTTTTACAATGAAAGCAAACTGGACTACGCCTCCGATGGACAGGCTTATTCCTACTCGACCTTTGACCAGAGCCTGAACAAGATTGAATTAAAGGGATCCGGATTCTGGAATACCGCACACACCACTGTTGCAGGAGCGGGTATGAACCGTGAAGACCTGAAAGCGGAGATCTATGCCGATGTACCCTATTTCGACAGCTTCTTCGCCTTTGGTCAACACGAGTGGGCCCCTCAGGAAAAACTGTCTTTCACCGGGGGCTTCCGCTTTGATGTGCACAGCGAATACAGTTCACAATTCAGCCCTAAATTCTCCGGCCTTTACAAACCCAATGACCTGATCCATCTGCGGGCTTCACTGGGGGGAGGATTCAAGGCCCCGGATTTCCGACAGCTCTTTCTCAACTTCACCAACCCGACAGCGGGATACAGTGTCTTCGGCGCCTCAACCATTGCAGAGGGAATTAACGAACTCCGGCAGCTGGGTCAAATAGAGGAGCTCTATTACGACCCTTCTTCGATCAACGAGCTTAATGCTGAGCGCTCTTTTGCATACAATCTGGGGCTGGACCTTTTCCCGGCGGAGGGGTTGCAGCTTCGGGTTAACGGCTTTCGTAACAATGTTGACGACCTGATCGAAACGCAGCGCGTTGCCTTGAAGACCAACGGTCAGTCGGTCTTCGGGTATTTCAACCTGAACCGTATCTACACGCAGGGGATTGAATCTGAACTGCGCTACCGCCCTGATTTTCTGAAAGGGCTGCGACTGAGTCTTGGTTACCAGTACCTGGATGCCCGTCGGGAGATCACCCGAACATTTGACCGAGTAGTGAACGGGCAGGTGATCTCTGTTTCAGAGACCCTTTACGTACCTATGTTCAACCGTTCAGAGCACACCGGAAACTTCAAGATATTCTATCTGCTCGAAGAATCCGGCCTTGAAGCCAGCTTCCGGGTTCAGTACAGGGGAAAGTTTGGCTTTGCGGACTTCAACAGCAACCAGGTCATCGATCCCAATGAATACGCCGAAGCGCACACCATTCTGAATGTGTCTCTGGCCAAAACATTTTTCGATCGGTACCGGTTGCTGGCAGGTATTGACAACCTGACCAATTATACCAATGCCCTGTACCTGCCATCCAATCCCGGCACCACCTTTTACGCACAATTAACCGTTAACCTCTACTAAAACTATCATCCGAGAATGAACTCACAAATACACAAATTACTATTCCTGTTCCTTGCTCTTGGCGTTACCCTGACTGCCTGCGACGACAATAACGGCGGGGGGATCCAAATTCAGGGCGATGTGATCATGGACATTCCTGCCGAGCAGGCTTCCGTGATCGCCACTACCGGGCCTGTCTCTAACGTACCCGGTGATACCGCCGATAATAACAGCTACGTATTCTTTGATCTTGATACCGGTGAAACGGTGGATGATTCATTAAGCGCGGCCTGGGACATTGGCTTCAGCAGAACAAATATCATCTCAAACTACGGTAACGGCGGCGGTATCCAGATAGCCGAAGCATCTTATTCTGATGTTAAAACCGCGCCGACATCCAACTACGTCAATACCACTTCCGAAGCCTCCGCTTCCTGGTACAATTATAATTCCCAGGCCTTCACCGTGGAAGTTCTGGACAACCGTACGATCTTTGTCCGCACTCCGGATGATAACTATGCTAAGATCGAAATGGTCAGCTATTACCATTCAGAAAGCGAAGAACCCCGCTTTTTCACCTTCTATTACACCCTTCAGACCAATGGTACAGACGACCTCTCCAATATCGTGTACTACGACATAGATGATCAGGAGATCGTCACGGATCCGGGTTCTTCTCAGTGGGATATTGCCTTCGGTGCCACCACCATTTATGCCAACGATGAGAACGGCGGCGGCATCCAGGCGCTGAATGCCCCTTTTGAGACGGTAACCGAAGCTCCGGCTTCAGGATATCAGGACCAGAACGCTTCCTGGTACAACTATACCGGACAGTCCACGCCCCCGAATGCTATACTTCCAAAAGAGGACGTAACTCTGGTGCTCAACACCCCGGACGGGTACTACGCCAAGCTCAGGATCCTGAGCTACTATCAGGGCAATCCCGATGTAACCAGCGAAAGCTTCATCAATGTTCAAACCCGCCCGGCATCACGCTACTATACGTTTGAATATGAGCTAAACACCACGGGATCCACGCAATTCGCTGAATAACTATCCAGCCATTTTTTTGATCATCAAGCCCGCTTGGTTAAGCGGGCTTTTTTTATGCCTCTTGATTCAGCTGTCGGGATACCATCAACCCGATTAATAAGTTGTACTAGTTAGTTTTTTCAGCTTATTTACCCATTCACTTAAACCTGCAGCTATGAAAGCTTTTTTATCATTCATTTTTTTGTCTGTTGCTCTTTCCGGATCTGCGATCGCCCAAAGTGAGGTTGAAATCGAACGAAACTCACTGGCAGGAATTAACCGGTTTGGAGTAGTAGTGAATATCGAACAACCTCAAGGCCTTGAAGTAGAAAATCTCAACCCCGGTTTGATCAGGGCGAGAATTCTTGAAGCATTCGAAGGAATACCGGCTTCCATACTTTCTTATGATCAGCTCCGGGAATCCTATGATCATCCTTTTCTTCATGTCCATGTCAACATTATGAGGGCGGCAAATAACACCTATCCTTTTGCCGTAGAGATCCGGTTCTATCAGCCGGTTAAACTCAGCCTTAAAAGAAATACCGAGATCATGGCTGCTACCTGGCACTCCGGATACGTAGGGATCGTCTCCAGCGACCTGCTTACAGACATAGCCCCGACGGTCGTTTCCACAGCCGAAGACTTCAGTTACGAGTTTCTTCAGGTAAACTGACTTATGAACATCGAAGAGTACCGGACATACTGCCTGAGCTTTAAAGGGGTCACCGAAGAGTTTCCCTTCGGTCCCGAAACGCTTGTTTTTAAGGTAATGGGCAAGATGTTTGCCCTGACCAATATTGACACCTATGATTTCGTAAACCTGAAATGCGATCCGGAACGGGCCGTTTTGCTCCGGGAGCAATATGAAGGTATCACCCCGGGCTGGCATATGAGTAAGAAGCACTGGAACTCCGTACAAACATCCGGCGATGTGAATGATGAATTATTCATGGAGCTCATTCGGCATTCTTATGAGCTGGTGGTGGAAAGGCTTCCTTCGAAAGTCAGGAAAGAACTTTTTCAGGGCAAGTTTTAGCAAGTTATTTTTCCAGCTCAATAATCGAATTAATAAATCCGTTCAATTCCATCTCTTTCAAAGCTGCATAAACCTTTTTTTTATGCTTAGCCCGATGAGCCAGTTCATACTTTAAAGCTTCATATTGCAACCGCTTTTCTTTGTTTTTTCTTAAGTGGTCTCGAAAGAGTATGTGATTTTCTAAAGAACGACTATTCACATGACAAACATACAGATGATGCGTTATCTTATCCAGAATCCCCGCTGTATTTGAGGGTCTTCGCTTAAAAACCTCCCGCCCGGCAATGCCCTGATTGCCGTTGTGAAAATATCCTAAAGCTCTTAATCAAGATATAACGGTTTCAAGTTCTTCTGGGTGTGAGTAGATAATATCAATATCTATTATGGGCTTGGAAGCTAAACCAGGTACTGAAGTCGAGCCTATGTGTTCAATCTGGATTTCCACTCCCGTTAAACCGGACTCTAATATCTTTTTCAGAGTTTCAAAATCATCGACCCATTGTGAAGTGTATGCTTGGATTATCTTCTGACAGGTCATTCAAAACCTATATTCCATTGCGTAGTTCTCTTCATACATTGAAGTATAGTTCAACACAAATGTTATCCCGTAATTTTTAAGCAAGGTATCCACCTTTATCAGAGTAATTGACTCTCCGGGAGGAATGATCTCCCCGGCCTGGAGATTGTTTAAATAAGAAAATCTGGATACATCTATGATCTCCATGGCATGATTCCAGTTCCTGGCTTTTTGACCATCTGCATGGATTTCAAAATTTTGTATAATAGCCGGGCCTAAACCGGCATTTTCAATACTTATTTCAAGCGCTTCGTTATTTTCAAAATGAATTTGTAAATCCAAATAGGGTTTCAAGCTTAACCGGTTATGTTTTCTTATTTCATACCCCTCATACAATGAAACAAGTAGTGCCAGCAAGGCTATAAAAACCGCCACTACCGAGACCAGTTTATTCTCTCCTGATTTGCGCATTAGAAGTTATCTTGGAACTATTTTCTGGTAAAGAATTTTTTCTGCTGGCATATATTCAATCACTCGTTCTCCCCCTTGATCTTCTATTTCAATGACCATTGATCTGTCCTTGGTTCTTGAAACAGTGATTTCCTTTATTTGCATACCGTTTCTTAAACCCGCCTGATAAGCTGCTCCATTTGTAACCACCCCTGTTACGATTCCCGATCTTCGGGATTCTCTTGCTCTGAACCCCTCTGAAAAGAACTCCTTTTCTTCTTCGATTACCTTATAGTCATCCTCCAGCCAGCCTAAAGAGTTCAATGAAATCATTTCTCCCTTAAGTATATACCTTTCCCACTCTTTTTTTCCATCAATTCCATATTCTGAGGCTAACTCAAAAAATTCCTGAAAATCTATCTTCCCATTTTCTTCAATACCCGCGGAAATTACTTTCTTTATAAAGTGAAGGATGTTTTCTTTCCCATAAGTCGCTTCCCGAATCTGATTATCCCATATCAATGCCATCAAATCGCCCCGGTAATATGAGATTTTCTCATGCCAGTTGTTGAATGTACCCTCTTTTTCAGCTTTCTTAATTTCTTCAAGACTTATTTTGCGATGTGGGTTTCTCGCATAATCTTCAAGGGTTTCATTAAGCATCAGCACGACCTCTTCTTTGGAGATCAATCCTTCATTGTACAGCAGCACCCTGGGAGCATAGTTGATAAACCCTTCATTAAAAAACTCTGTGCTGTATTCTGAACCCACCTCGTCTTCATTCCTTTCAATATCCGCCATAAGTGGTATCCAATTATGCATGGTCTCATGGGCGAGAAGCTGAAGCACTTCATACCTTTCCGAGCCTTTTTCGAGGAGGGTCACGAAGGCATTCTCAATGGCAGTGCCGGCCCGTATTCCTTCTCTGTATGTTATGGAAACCAAATAGTGTTGATTCGCATCAAAATCAAAGAACTGCCGCTGTTTAGAGAGTAATACTCTTACATCTTCCAGTAACTTTTCTCCTTTAAAGTGATAACTGATAATAACGTTGACGGGCTTACCTTGTATATCCAGCTTATAATGATCAAACTTTCCGCCGGCAATAAAAGGTTTGAAATCCTTTTGTTGGCCTGAAAAAGAATAATTTCCATCTTGCGGTTCTGATATATTTGAAAAGGCTACCCACTCTTCCGGAACCTCTCTAAAGCTTATTGAATAATCAAAGTGTTCGTCATCTTTGCCTTCGATACGTAAGACCCATTGTGAATAGAAGAAGTGGAATATTTCTGACTCTATTACAGGACTGAACGAAGAGGTAGATGACATTTCCGGATCAAAGGAAATGATGTAGGTTACAACCAATTGTTCACCGGGATCATGGTGTAATATCCTCAAATGAGGCTTCTGGAAAACTGAATTAACCTGTGCATTCTTTACTGATAACGCACTAACAGATTCATAGATATTCCGCGTACCATATCGATCAACGGGTAATGAGATCAGGGTTGTTCCCGATTTGTCACCCGTAAAAGTCATCTCAATCTCCAGGTTTACCCGATCGTCAACCGATATCGGAACAATGACATAGTCTATCGACCTTACAGCCTCCCGATTTGATTGCGCTAATGTAAAGGCAGGCAGAAAAAGGATGGATAGCAGAAGTTTGATCTTAAGCACATGCGACATACTGGTAATAGGTATTTAATTATTGTTCCCTTTTATGATTTCTGTAATAACCGCCTGCAGGCTTTTCTCCCCTTTTGCATAGGAACTCATTTCATTCCTCATCGCCAGATGATAAAAAGAGAAAATATCATTCGTCATCATAATCAGTTCATGATCGATACCTTCTTCACGGAGTTGTTCCTGAACGGCGAGCCCCGAGAAGTAAAATAAAATAGCATGCCAAAGTCCCCTGGGCTCCTCCGTTTTTAGCTCTGCTGATATTTCCTTAATCATAGTTCCTACTGCATATTTTCCAGGGAAAACCACTGCGTGGGAAGGTTCATGAAACAAAAGCTCCAGCCACCCATATTCAGGCCAGTTTCCATCAGGGCCATCAGGGTTTGATATAAGCACTACATGAATGGGATTGACGGTGCAATAGGCACCGGCCCAATTGGAGTAAAAAGATATATCCACCCTGATTTTTTCTTCCGGCCAGGATTTTTGGGCCAGCTCTGCAATCCGATTAAAAACCTGATTCTCTATTTTTTTGATAAGATCCAGATGCTCGTTTACGATCTTTTTATTTTGCTGATCATGAGCTTCCCAAAAATATTTTCTGTATACCTCTTTGGTACTATTCAGAATATCCTGATGAACTTGGTCAATGGCCTGATGAAAGAGCTTCTCATTTACATCAAACTTTATCAAAGCCCTCTTGGTCCAATACATCTGTTCATCCATCAAAAGGTCTTTTTTTATTATATCCTCTTTATAGTATTCAATGGCCTTCCGAAGAATTTCCCGTTCTTGCATATTCATTGTTTTTAATACCAGAGGGGAAAAACCTGCGCTCCATTCTTTCAGCTTAGCTTCTTCAGCCATATTGTAGAGGAAGTGATGCTGATTAATCCAGAAGTTGCTGTAAAAGATATACCGGTCTGTTTCGGCTACTACATTAGAATTCTGAGCGCCACTTATAGTACTTAATAACATAAAGTACAGACCAAAAAAAACTATCCTCATTGTGGTTTTGTGCAGTGTAGATTATAGTTTCTTTGTTGAAAGAGTGATCCCCGACATCAATTCTGAGCAAGTACTTCCTCCCAATTCAGCGGCCCGTTCACCAACACTTCCTGAAGACATCTGAGGATCTCAGGGTTAGTACGTTGGGAGGCCTGATATACCTTTTTCCGGTACTCCTCATCTTTGACGCCTTCCCAGCCGGTAGTGATCGCACTTACTTTGACTAGATTATCGTCAACTTGCTCGAAATCCATGGTTGTTCTGAGCGATTTAAGCGCTTCCATATCAAAGGGCGCCTTTACCCCTTTGGTTGTGAATGAGCGATAGGGTATGATATTTACAATTTCATTCACAAAATTTGCTGAATCTCCGATTTGTGCCGTCAGATCATATGAGGCTTCCCATTTACCACCTATTCGAAAATCTACCTCCATGACTGGCGCTACATGTTGTTTCATAGCCTCAGTGGTCGAATACATTTCCCAAATATCGTGTACGGACCCTTCAACGATAATGTAGTGCTCCTGAACCCACCTGTCTCCTGACTGGGAAGAAAGATCTACAATGACTCCGGGCTCATACTCCGGCTTTTCTTTACAACCCAAGACTCCCAGTACAATGAGCATTGCCGCGAGAAAGGAGAGTCTGTTGAAAAAGATAATCATTTCCACGCCCCCAGAATTAATCCCATTAAGGTAAATGACAGTGCCCAATAACCTCCATTAATGAGCATATATTTCCAGGATCTGCGTTCAAACAAACTGTTTACACAGAGCGCCAGAAAAATCCATCCGAAGCCCGTCAAAAAGCCATAGAAAGCCCCTGTAAATGCATTCACGTCAGGACTATTGAGGAACATGGCCAGGTTAAAACACATAACCAGTTCAAAAATAAATGCCAGACCGAAGATCTTTGCCATGTTTCCACCTTCCAGGTCTTCATCGCTAAGATCTGCGGCTTTCATCCAGGCGTTGGCAAACAAAGCCGGTGAATACCATAATCCGCCGATAATGAATGTTGAGAGTGTAGCAACAAGTATTGCCCAAATATTTAGTGTAGAAATATCCATAGACTTAAGTTAGTTTTTCTTTGTTGGTTGTAGTTTCCAGATATAAAATCGCAGGGGCACCCACTCTCCATGTTCACTGATCCTGAAGGAGCGCGAATGCTGGGTATCCCCTTTTATTTCACTTCTATGCCCTGATTTGTAACTGCTTCCATCCGGGTTGAAAAAAGTTTGTTCTAATTCTTTTGGGGTCATACTTCCGGTTCCGAATGTACCGTCGCTTCCATATTGATTCGCTATCACACGGTTTTCTCCCGGATGCCAGAAAGTATGGAACTCCCAAAAGCTTCCAATGTCCTTCCCTTCTTTGATGCCATATAATCTCCCCTTTATGCTCTTCTTGTTAAACCCCCATTGCCATTGAATTCCATAGGCTTCATATGGCTCACTATCGCTTTTATACTCTGAGTTGTCTGCAATCCAGATTCCGCTTTCCTGAGTTAAATATTCCATATGCCTGGCAAACCATTCCGGAATATCCGAATTAGTTTGCCTGGCTTCCGTATCAGTCACAGCAAACAAAATCAATGGAGTTGCTATGAACAGCGCTTTTCTAAACATGCCACGTAATGTTAGTTAACAGACGTGATCAATCTGATAACTCCATGCGTCTTTAGCGAGTCAGATTATAATCTGGACCATGAAATTTTGGATGCAATAGAACGGTTTTACTCTATCCTAAAATTGATAAGCAATAAAAACCCCGATAGAATTGGGTTTATAGCTTGCTCCATTTGCCCGTAAGCCTGTGTTCCTGGCTAGCTCTACATATTCGTTATAATTGGTATGGGCCAAGTCTAACCTGATTCCGGCGAGCAGGGCATGCTGCCCTTGATACTTTATTTTAGCAGCAACTTTATAAAACGAACTGAATCCCGCTTTCTCCATTTTGTGATAATAGTAATAGGTTTCAAAAGAATGAATCAATAGTTCTGGAGAAACTCCGGCTTCACCATAGAAACCTGTAAGTTTTGTTGCCTTAGCTTGATAGACAATTGAAAGTGGCAACCCCAGATAGTAGATTCTTATATCCCTTTTATACTGTAAGAAAGGCCGTGCAGAAGATGTTCTGAATTCAGCAAGTTCTTTGTAGCCTTTATCAGCAAGCTGAAAGCCAAGTTTTAAATCTATCCCTACCTTTAAATGCTGAATTCTGGTAACTGAAATAGTAAATCCCATTTTTTCAATTTCAGCAAATTCCTCTTCCCCATAGGGGTAGGTTAGATTGATTTTAAACTTATCCCCGGTCAGAATCTCACCTGCAGAAAACTCTACCTGGTAAGAATGACTTTTTTGAGTTAAGGCTGAAATGGGGATGAATACTATCACAAATGAAAGAGCATATAGTTTCATTATGGTCCGGTTTAAAAAGATTGACTGCTATAAGTATAAGTGATTATACCTGCCCCGGAAATTTCACTCGTTTCATTTTATAAATGGATACCACAAGCTGAGAAATGAGATCCTATTTAATCAATAATAATTAGGATTTTGAAGCTTGTGCTTGCTGCAGGTGAGCGCTGGGGGTTTGTCCTGTATGCTTTTTAAAAGCCCGGTTAAATGAAGTTTTACTATTAAAACCGGCTTCAAATGCCAGTGCCAGCAAAGTATAATTTTTAAACTTTGGGTCTTTACTCAATTGAATTGCTTCTTTAACCCGATATCCATTCACCCAATCCGAAAAATTCGTACCGGCCTGCTGATTAATAACCTGTGAAATAAGATGTTGGGACTCACCTACTTCTTTTGCAAGATCTGATAGTTTAAAGTCTTGGTTTAAGAATAATTTCTGGCTGTTCATCTGTTTATCCAGCTCCATATAAAGTCTACTCAATTCCTCTTTTGATAAGCTTGACCCCTCATACCTTACTTTAGGATCATATATTTTTACTTGTAATCCGGATATTACCCCTGGATATTTTAGATTTACATATCCAATTGCATGAATAATGACCGCCTGCGTAAGAAAAACAAGATAATCCGTGACCTCAGTAAAAGATTCTGATATATAAAGAATGGTAAGTGCGATTGTGGCGAAGATCCAATAGACCGTAAAGAATTTAGAAAGCACTTTTAACCATCTGGCTTTTTCAAAACCACCACTAACTTGATCGGATTCCTTAGGGATTAATTGGTGTGCATATACTATATAAGCTATCGACAAAAGATTGAGTAGTGAAAAGTATATAAAAGAATCCAGTCCAATGGACATGGCCTCGGCTTGAAGAACGTAGTCGCCAACTGATATTTTATATTCCCTGCTTTCAGTAATAAAAGACCACTGATAAACTGTTGCTGCAACCGTTGGAAGCAGGTGAAGCAAATCAAGCGTGCTGAGTTTTGTTTCCCCATCAGTAAGAAACCTGATATAGAAGTAGTATAATGGGCCTATCAGAAAAAGCAGAGGCTGAAATGAAAAGATCAGATATGGGAACTCAGTATAAAGTCCTGAAGAAACTGATAAATAACTAAGTAGATGAAGTGTTAGAACCAGTATTAAACCGGATAAAAACAGGGCCGCCTTCTCATTTCCTTTCTTTGAAAAAGGCAATGCCGCTGAAAGAAAAAACCCCTGACTTACACCCAGGAAAAGTAAGAAAGACCAAAAATTGAGAGTCATACTTCCTAATTTTAACAGAAGTTGTCTTTGTAATAGTTTAAAAGCAAGTTTCGAACGGTAGCATCTTATTTCCCAAAAAGAACGGGAAAAACTGAATATCAACTGACAGACTCCTCGCTCTTTTTATGTGGTATCAACCGCCCGATGGATTTCTTCAAAAAAAGAGTAAAAAATTCCCGCTGCCCGAAAAGAACCCCGTACAAATAAAGCAGCACGTTATATAATGGTAATACGGTGATCACCCAGAGCAATGCCCGCTGCCAGAAGGGGTAACCGGCGGGCGTGATATCCAGAAGGTCGAACACCAGTTCTTTGGCATAGAGCACCGTAAAGCCGGTACATGCAAAAACGATCATGATGATCACCACCTGGGACGTGCGCTCAATACCCCATCTTTGCTTTAGCTTTTGAATAATACTCATAAATCGTCCTTTCATAGAAGATACGGTTAAACGTGTGCTCTTTGAAGTTTAATTCCGCCTTTTTGGGCACTTCTTGTTTACAATTATTGCCGAATATTTGTTTGCAATTGCACCAACCCGCAATTAGTTTCACCTTTCATTTTGGAAGGACACAGATAAAAATAACATTCTGGGAATGCGAGAATATCTAATGGAAGCCATAGGCACTTTTTTCCTGGTTCTGGCTATTGGTCTGAGCGGGGAACCCATAGCCGTAGGCCTGGTTCTGGCTTCCATGATCTACATCGGGGCTCATATCTCAGGTGCCCATTTCAATCCTGCTGTCAGTTTTGCCTTTCTTATTACCAGGCGGCTCAGCCTTAAGAAATTCGTAGGTTATACCATCGGCCAAACCGCCGGTGCCTTTCTGGCTGCTTCCTTTATTGTGCTGCTATCCACCCTTCCTTATTACATAGAGCCTCCGAACGACTCCACACTCTATCAGCAAAGTGCAGTGGAAGTAGTGTTCACCTTTGCTCTGGTACTTGTGTATATCACGGTTTCAACCAACAAAGCGTTAACCGGAAATAAGATGTACGGCTTCATCATTGGGCTGACTCTATCCGGGCTTACGTACATGGCACTGCCGATCTCAGGAGCTATATTTAATCCCGCTGCTTCGATAGGTACATCCGCTTTTGACCTGCTGCTAGGAGGAGCTTCCTACATGAATATCCCGCTTTATCTGCTGTCTCCGATAGCTGGCGCCGGCTTGGCGGCAGGAGCCTATAAATATCTGAACTACTAGTTCCTCAGGCCGGCTTGCTCAGCTCAAAGTAAAACACACTTCCGGATCCGGGTGTACTTTCAACGTGGATCTCTGAACCGTGCGCATTCAGAATACTTTTTACAACCGCCAGTCCCAGTCCGGTTCCTCCCTTATCTCTCGACCGTGCTTTATCGGTTCGGTAAAACCGGTCAAAAAGCCGTCCCAGATGCTCCTCCCCGATGCCTATGCCCGTGTCCTTCACTGAAACCTGTACCGTTTCTGCCTGTTCCTCACAACGTACTTTTATAAATCCCTCATTCGTGTATTTAATGGCATTTGAGATCAGATTATCCAGAACCTGCTCGATCTTATCCGGATCGGCCAATGCCTTGGCAGACCCTTTGACCTCAACTTCAATGTTCAGCCCTTTTTCTTCGGCAAAAGGTTTATTCACACCGATCGCTTCGTGGATGAGGCTGGTCAGATCAACCCGGTCTTTACGGATATAACTTTCATCAAAATCATAACGCTGCAAACTCTTGATATCCTCAAAAAGCCGGACAATCCTTCGGATTTGCTTCTGTGCCACCTGAATGTATTGCTGTTTCTTTTCTGCATCGAGATTGGGAACCTCCAGCATCTCTAATGAACCCGAGATAGAATGGAGAGGGTTTCTCACTTCGTGGGTGATATCAGCAAAGAACTGGCTCTGTTTCTCATTCAATGCTTTCAGCTGTTCGTTATCTGCTTTAAGCGTGCCCGCCATTTTATTGAGGGAAGCCGCCAATGTACCAAATTCGTCCGTACGGTTGGTATTGATCTCACGCTCCAGATTTCCGTTGGCAATATCCAGAGCTGCATCATTTAATTGCATGATGGGCTTTGACAGGTATCTTGCGAAATAGATACTTACGATGATGACCACCAGAATAGATCCGATCATCGCGCCGTAGATCAGGTGCCTGATACTCGCCTCCGCTCCGTATATATCGCTCTTTAGCTTGCTGATCCGCAGCACCCGGGCCTCAATGGCTTTATTCTCAATGATCCTGAAGCCGATGAGCTTCTCCAGATCGTCCTCATTGATGATCAGAGTGGAAGCCGGTGAAGCTGCCAGTTCCTGAGTCACTGAGTCGTTCAGAAATTCCTCTGCGGCTACATACAGGCTATCCGAAGAAGGGCTGCTGATCAGCAGTTGCCCGGCTGAATCAAAGATGGCGACGTTATAGCCGGTCAGTTCGGATACAAAGTTTACTTTGTCAAAAAGCTCATCTTCAGGGCTTAAGGCATCAAATGAATTGGCAATGGTCGTGGCATCCGATTTAAACTCTTCTATCCCCTCATTTAACAGAAAAGATCGAATGCTGAATATCGCGTAAGCGCTGATCGCCACCACACCGATGGAGAGCAGGGTGATATATACAACCGCCAGTTTAGCCTGAATATTCATCAGCGGAGGTATTCCCGGTTAAATCCGTAGCCCACCCCACGGTAGGTTTTGATCAGTTTACCCTCCTCCTTCATCTTGATTCTCAGGTTTTTGATGTGAACATCCACCGTACGGTCAAAGATAAACTTCTCTTCATCCGAGATATGTTCCAGGATCTCCTGCCGGCTGTACACCAGTTTCGGGTGCTTAAAGAACAGTTCGGCTATAATGTACTCGGTATGCGTAAGGTCCACAGGTTCGTCCCTGATGTACATCTGTTTGGAATCCGTGTCCAGATATACATGGTCATACTGCAGCCAGTGTGACTTCTCCGGGTTGATGCGCCGCAAATGGGTTTCCACATGCGCCTTGATCAGGTTCAGGCTTGCCGGTTTTTTGATATAATCGTCCGCTCCCAGATTCAACCCTTCGATCTCATCCTTCTCTTCGTCCCGCGCCGTAAGAAAAATGACAGGGATATCTTCCAGCACCGGATGTTCCCGGATGTGCTTGCAAATCTCTTTTCCGTCATGATGGGGAACCATAATATCCAGAATCGCGAGATCGATGCGATCGGCATGATCATCGATCAGCTCAAGCGCCTTTTTCCCGTCCTTGGCCCAATGTACGTTAAAGTCATTCAGCTCCAGAAAGTTAGCGAGCATCTCGCCTGATTCCTCTTCGTCCTCAACCAGTAGAATCGTATTATTTACCGTCACAATAGGTTCTTTTCATTTTTTGATTGCCCAAAAGTAATAAGAATGGATTGGAAGTTTAACACAATGAGGAATACTTTCAGGAAAATTCACTGAAAAATCAAAATGCACTACCAGGGACAGACGGTCTGGATCACAGGAGCTTCATCAGGAATCGGTGAAGCACTTGCCAAAGCTTACTATAAAGAGGGCGCCAATCTTATTCTTTCTTCGAGGAGAACCGAGGTGCTGAACCAGGTGAAACAAGAGCTGGGCGAAGACCATGGCCGGGTCCGGGTACTGCAGCTCGATCTGACCGATACCGGTTCCTTTAAAGCAAAAACGGAAGAAGCCCTTTCTTTTTTCGGACAGATCGATGTACTGGTCAACAATGGCGGAGTGAGTCAGAGATCTCTTTTTGAGGAAACGGAGCTGGATACCATTCGTCATCTCATGGAGGTCAACTTCTTTGGCTCTGCCGGACTTACCAGGGCGGTACTCCCTCATATGATCGGGCGAAAAAGCGGGCATATCATTGTGACCAGCAGTGTGGCAGGCAAAATCGGCACGAAATACAGAACCGGATATGCCGCCAGTAAGCATGCCGTCCAGGGACTTTTTGACTCCCTCCGCCAGGAGATGTATGAACACAATATTGACGTCACGCTGCTCTGCCCCGGGCCAATCAAAACCGACATCACAAAAAACGCCCTGACCGGAGACGGTCGTTCATTTGGAAAAATGGGTGATCTGCACGAGAAGGCCATGGATGCCGATGAGATGGTTCGCCGGGTCTGGGGAAAACTGAAGAGCCGCAAAGAAGAGATCGTTATCTCCGGATGGAAGGAGCGGATGGCACTTCTGCTGAAAAGGATTTCTCCCGCTCTGCTGAACCGCATTCTCAAAAACAGTAAGGTGGTTTAGCTGAATACCAGTACCTTAGATCCGTTGCTTAACCCGCAATCCGGCATTAACCGGGAACCGGCCTGTCATAAATAAATATCTGTACATACACCATGACCCTTCGCTTTTTTCTTGTCCCCCTGCTCTTATTCTGTATTTCTGAAATCTCACCGGCTCAGAGTTCCCGGTACCTTGAAGTCTATACTTCCCGTTTTGCCGTTAAACCTGCGGTGGCGGGAGAGTACAACACACCTCAGAAGTACGGCGCCGGAGTGGGTTTGTATCTTGGAAAATTCACCCGCCGAACCACACTTGACCAAGACGGAAAGCCCGCACCGGTAGGTCCGCCCAGGAGTGCTTTCAAGGGAGTAGGATTTGAAGCTCATTACGCCCGGGGTGGCTATCGTTTCTCCGCCAAGTACTTTGAGTTGTTCAGTTTTATCGGGGCCGGGGGTATCGCTGTGGGGCCGGTTTACTATTCTAACAACAGCTTTTCATCCGTTGTTAAAAGAACAGACCTTGTGGGTGTGGAAGCAGACCTGTACCTGACCTTTAAGGCAAAGGCGGGGGTCCTCAAAGACCTGAACAGTAACCGGTTGATACCCACCCTGGGAATCGGAATTCCCATTGGCCCCAAGATGTATGATTAAGCATTATACCGGAAGGGGAGCCGGGCCCTTCAGCCCTGTAAATACAGGTTATCTCGCTTTGCTGTTACTGTTCCTGCCCTTGTCCACAGAAGCTCAGAATACGGAAGTGGACACCAGATACCGTCGGGGAATAGATGTAAGCCCCCATATCGGATTGTATCATCCCTACGGCTATGGTGGAGGACTCAGCTTGCTCGTGGGCAGGAAAGGGAGACATTCATTGTTGAAGGACCCGTCAGGACCGGGGTTCCGCTCATTTGAAGGGCTTAGCCTGGATGCAGGGCTGTATCGCGGCGCGATACGCTTTGGCCTCTCCTACTTTGACTACAGCAACTCTTTCATTCCGGGTGGCGCAAAAGCCGGGCTCTCATACTATCGAACTAATCCGTATTCCTGGGTTGCAAAGGAATCAGAGCTTCTGGGCCTTGAGCTGGAGATCAACCTCATTGTTCAGTTTAAAGCCGGCCTGCTCTATCACCTTGCGGGAAAAAAAGTGATCCCATCCATAGGTATAGGGTTCTGCTACACCCCGGGAATATAGTTAGCGTCTCTTTTCAGCTCAGCCCAGTCTTCTCCGCTTATTGAGGTAGGCCAGCAAGGCTACATCAAAATCAGACTCGGTATCGATCTCTTCGTAATCGATCTCAAACTCACTGCAGGCGATCATAAACTTTTTGGTGTACTCTTGCACTTTGGCCTGATAATCTTCGCGCACCTGGGCGGGCAGCACTTCCACTTCTCCACCGGTTTCCAGATCCTCAAATACAAACTTATTGTCAGGGAAATCCAGATCCCGCTCGCTGCGCTTTTCCAGCACATTGAACAACAGCACTTCGTGCTTACGATGCCTCAGATGCTTCAACGCGGAGATCAGGGCCTCATGCTCTTCCACATTTTCGAACAGGTCTGTTACGATCACCACCAGGCTTCGGTGATTCAGCCGCTCCGCCACTTCATGGATCACCCGGGCGGAGGCCGTCTTTCTTTTCTCCGCGTTCTTTTCTGCTTCACGCTTCAGCTGGCGTTCCAGTTCAATATAGATCTGCCTCAAATGGACATAGGTGCCTTTGGCCGGAATAAAGGTTTCGATCTCATCGGAGAAGGGGATAAGGCCGCAGGCATCTCTCTGCCGGTGCATCAGGTACATCAGCGAAGCCGCAAAGTGGACTCCGTACCGAAGTTTACTCCACTCTCCAAAATGTTTGAACAGCATGGACGAGCTGGTATCCATCAGCACGTAACACCGCAGGTTCGTTTCTTCTTCATACTGCTTTACATAAAAACGCTCCTTTTTGCCGTAAGCCTTCCAGTCAATATGCTTAAAATCATCCCCGGGGTTGTAAGGGCGATGCTCGGCAAACTCAACGCTGAATCCGTGATAGGGGCTTTTGTGGAGTCCGGATATAAATCCTTCCACGATCTTCCGGGCCCTTAGCTCCAGCGATGAAAGTTTAGACAGTATTTCAGGATTTAAAATCATATCCTCAGTTTAATGTTTTGGTTTCAGAAAGTGAACTCCTTTCTGTACCCTATCCTGCACGACATGTTAACCTCTGCTGTTTAATACATGCCTTAAAACTCCACTTTCCGTGAAAAATTACCTTTTCTTTTTTGTTCTGATTATCCCCGGACCACTACTTGCCCAGCATCAGCTTGGTTTTGAAACACAGGCTTATCCTGCCGGTATTGTTCCGGGTTTAAGAGTTGATCTGCAAATCACCACACGAGCCGTTCTTACTGGCAGGATAGGATACAATTTTACCAATCGCCGGGACTGGGGCAGACACCACAACGAAGAAGGCGGTGGCCCCGGATTCAGTTTAGGTTATGAATACAAAAGCGTGTTTAGCAATAATGTGAGGCTCCATCTCCGTTCAGATCTTTGGTTTTTAGATATAGATTGGGAAAAAAAGGATCCCGTTGTTTGTTTTACAGATCCATGTAATCAGATCACAATAAATGGAAATTCTGATGTCATCGTCTTGCAGCCAACACTGGGTATTTCGTATCAAGCCGGATTGACCGATCAGCTTTTTTTGAGGCCTTCTGTTTCTTTAGGATATGAAATCAACATCCACACTGAAGGAGAAGCTGTCGGGGAAGGGGCCATCTTCTTAGTGGGTATCAACCTGGGTTATCAGTTCTGATTTTTGGCCAGGTAGTACAGCTGCATGATACGCAGCTCATCATATCCTACAGTCTTGTTCAGCAGGTCATACACTGGCCGCAGCATAAGCGGGCCTTTCTTGTTAAAGGCTTCCATCACCTGATCCCGCTGCCGGGCAGAAAGCCCCGAAGCTTCCACGATTCCCTCCAGGCGCAACGCATTTCCATCGTCCAGATAGTCTTTCAGGTGCTTCAGAATGGTCACTTCCTTAACCCCGTGCTCTTCAGCAAGCAGCCCGATAGATACCCCATTGTTGAAGGATTCACCGATCTGTTCGTATTTCTTGCCACTACTGACCTTTTCAATTTTTTTTGTGAGCGATTTCTTCCGCTCTTCAATACCGTTCTCCTGGGAAAACTTCTTGATCACCCCGATAAAAGCATCGCCGAACCTCTCCTTCTTGACGGATCCGACACCGTACAGTGCTTCCAGGCTGTCTTTGCTTTGTGGAAAGTAATAGGCCATTTCCACCAGCGTAGTATCCGGGAAGATGGCATAAGGCGGCACATCTTCGGCATCGGCCAGCTCTTTTCGTTTTATGCGTAACAGCTCGAACAGTTTTTCATCGTATTCGTTCTCGATCTCGGAAGAAGTCCGGACTATCGCTTCACCGTCAATCGACGTACTGGTCCTGTCGAGTGTTCCGTACACATTCTCGTTACCATCCAGTACCGCCAGCGCCGGCTTTTCGACCTTAAGCGCTCCGAATTCCCCTTTGCTCAGGTAGTCCTGACGGATCAACAACCGGGACAGCTGCTGCCACTGATCTTTGGACCATTCGGAGCCGATGCCGTAGGTCGGGAGTGTATCGTGTCCCTGCTCAAGCACTTTTTTCGCTTTGGAGCCTCTGAGAATATCAATGATGTGGTTGGCCCCGAACTTCTCCTTACTCCGGATCACGCAGGATAAAAATTGCCTGGCGGGGATGGTCAGGTCTTCCACATCCGCATCCACCGACAGGCAATTATCGCACATGCCGCATTCTTCCTGTTCATACTCTTCCCCGAAGTACTTCATCAGTGGTTTTCGGCGGCATTCGGTTGATTCCAGATATTTAACAAGCTGATCGAGATGCCTCTCAGCTACTTCTTTTTCTTTGCCGTCTTTTTTGTTGATGAAGTACTTGATCTTCTGGGTGTCCGCATAGCCAAAGAGCAGCATGCAATCTGAACGCAGCCCGTCACGCCCGGCCCGGCCAATCTGTTGATAATACGACTCGATGTTCTGCGGCATGTCGTAGTGTACTACAAAACGCACGTTCGGCTTGTTGATACCCATCCCGAAAGCGATGGTTGCCACTATGATGGAAATATCATCCCGGATGAACGCCCGCTGGTTAAACGCCCGTTGAGCATCCGTCAGGCCTGCGTGATAGGGCTTTACGGAGTAGCCCTCCTCTTCCAGCATCTCAGCCAGCTCATCGACCTGCCTTCGGGAAAAACAGTACACGATCCCTGACTGTTTCTTCCGGGTGTACAGAAAATCCAGCAGCTGATTCTCCGGATCTTTTTTATCGACGACCTTCAGGAAAAGGTTTTTCCGGTCAAAACTCGAAATGAATGCCTCCGAGTCTTTGAACTCCAGAATGTTCTTAATGTCTTCCTGCACCCGGGGTGTGGCGGTGGCGGTAAGGGCCATGCATACCGCATCAGGGAAGTCCTTGCGAACTTCCGCCATCTGACGATATTCAGGCCGGAAGTCGTGGCCCCACTCTGAGATACAGTGGGCCTCGTCAATGGTAAAGCAGTCCACTTTGAGGGAGCGAAGCAGCTCACGGGTTTTATCCATCATCAGTGTTTCCGGAGCCAGATACACCATCCTGGCTTTGCCTTCCCTGATCTTTCGTACATTGAAATCATAGGCCTGTGGGGTAAGCGAACTGTTCAGATACACCGCCGGTACACCGTATTCACGGAGCTGTTCTACCTGATCTTTCATGAGAGATATCAGAGGAGAGATCACTACCGTGATGCCATCAAAAATGAGGGCCGGGATCTGGTAACAGATCGACTTCCCCCCTCCCGTAGGCATGATCACCAACGCGTCTTTTTTATTTAATACATGCTCAATAACCGCTTCCTGCTGAAGGCGGAAGCTGTCATAGCCAAAAACGTCTTTTAAAATATGTTTTGCCTGATCTATCACGGATTGTGTTGATTGTATAAACAGTAAGGAATAAGAACCGTGAGGCCCTTATTCCTTACAAACTTTTCATTGTTTTAATTCTGATATGAAACCGGACCCTACTTACTCAAATACAGATCTTTAAATTCAAATGGCTTCTTGAAGTGATCGTCGTTGAAATCCCGGGCGAAGTAGATGGCCTCACCGGTAGATTTCATTTCCGGCCCGAGCTCCTTTTTCACCTCAGGAAACTTGTCGAAAGGAAATACCGGCTCTTTGATGGCCCAGCAGTCCAGCTTGGACTCCAGGTCAAAGTCTTTGAGCTTGGCCCCAAGCATCACTTTCACGCCGATCGCGGCTTCCGGACGCTGAGTGGCTTTGGCCAGAAACGGTATGGTGCGCGTGGTCCGCGGATTGGCCTCCAGCACATACACCTTTTCGTCCTTCACCGCATACTGCACGTTCAGAAAGCCTACGATATTCATGGCTTCGGCAATGCGTTCCTGGTACTCCTCAATCGTTTTGATGACCTCATCACTCAGTGAGTAGGGAGGCAGAACCGCCGTTGAGTCGCCGGAGTGAACACCCGCGGGCTCAATATGCTGCATGATACCGGCAATATGCAGCTGATCTCCGTCATACACCGAATCCACATCCACCTCGATGGCATGCTCCAGGTACTTATCAATAAGGAAAGCATTTTCGGGATGGGTTTTGAGGATCCGCTCCACATACTGCTGAAGCTCTTCTTCCTTCACCGCGATGCGCATACCCTGACCTCCCAACACATAACTGGGCCGGATCAGTACCGGGTACCCGATCTCCCGGGCTATTTCCAGCGCTTCCGCTTCGTTCGTTGCCGTACCGTACTTGGGGAACGGCACCTTGAGTTGGGTAAGCAGATCGGAAAAACGCCCGCGGTCTTCCGCAAAGTCGATCATCTCGAACGCGGTTCCGAAGATCCTGATCCCTTCCTTTACAAAGCGCTTGCCAAGCTTGAGTGCTGTCTGACCACCTACCTGCAGGATCACGCCTTCCGGTTTTTCGTGTTCGATGATGTCCAGCACCCTCTCCCAGTACACCGGCTCAAAATAGAGCTTATCGGCTATGTCGAAATCGGTTGATACGGTTTCGGGATTGCAGTTAACCATAATGGCTTCATAGCCCATATCCTTGGTGGCCAGTACCGCGTGCACGCAGGAGTAGTCGAACTCGATCCCCTGACCGATCCGGTTCGGACCGCTGCCCAGGATGAGCACTTTTTTCCGGTCTGTAACTTCACTTTCGTTCTCTCCCTCATAGGATGAGTAATAGTAGGGTGTTTGTGCCGGAAATTCGGCCGCACAGGTGTCCACCAGTTTGAAGACCGGCTTCAGTCCCATCTTCTTGCGATGCTCACGTACGTCGGTATCTGTTACTTCATCCCCGCTCTTGCTCAACAACCAGGCAATCTGAGAATCTGAGAAACCGGCCTGTTTCAGCTCGTACATCTCATCTTTGGAGATCTCTTCCAGGGTCTGTCCTTCGGTGCGGTTCTCGAGTGAGACCATATAGCGGATCTGCTGCAAAAACCACGGGTCCACTTTCGTGATATCCGCGATCTCTTCCACCGATGCCCCCAGCTTAAAGGCGTTGCGGATCTGGAGTGAGCGGTCCCAGTAGGGCTTCATCAGTCGCTCCCGAACATCTTTACGGTTGATCTCTTCATAGCCATCAGCTCCCAGCCCGTCCCGGCCCACTTCCATGCTTTGCCAGGCTTTGTTGAGCGCTTCGGGAAAGTTCCGCCCGATACTCATCACTTCCCCGACCGCTTTCATTTGCGTGGAAAGCTCTTCATCCACACCTGGAAATTTATCAAAGTTAAAACGGGGCACCTTGCAAACCACATAATCAATGGACGGCTCAAAACAGGCCGAGGTGTTACCGGTGATCTGGTTCTTCAGTTCATCCAGCGTGTACCCTACGGCCAGTTTGGTCGCAACTTTGGCGATGGGATAACCCGTTGCCTTGGAAGCCAGCGCCGAAGAACGGCTCACCCTGGGATTGATTTCAATAGCCACAAAACGATCGCTCCCCGGCTCCATCGCGAACTGCACATTACATCCGCCGGCAAAGGTCCCTATGGAGCGCATCATTTTGATCGCCGCGTTGCGAAGTATCTGCAGCTGCTTGTCAGAAAGGGTCTGAGTGGGAGCAACGGTAACGGAGTCGCCGGTGTGCACGCCCATCGGGTCCATGTTTTCAATCGAGCAGATGATGACCACATTGTCGTTGGCATCCCGAAGCAGCTCCAGCTCATACTCCTTCCATCCAAAAATCGATTCCTCAATGAGTACGGAGTGCACCGGACTCATCTCCAGGCCGCGTAATACTTTCTGGTCAAACTCTTCTTCCGTCCATACGATACCTCCCCCGGCCCCGCCCATCGTGAAGGAAGGACGAATGACGATCGGGAGCCCCCCCAGTTCTTCTTTAATCTCCTTGGCATCCAGCAGAGAATAGGCCTGCCTGCTGCGGCACTGTTCGATCCCGATCTCTTCCATACGGTCACGGAACAGCTGCCGGTCTTCGGTCAGCTCAACGGCATCAATATCCACTCCGATGATCGTAATACCATTCTCTTTCCAGAACCCCTCCTTCTCCAGCTCTCTTGCCAGATTCAGCCCTGTCTGCCCGCCCATGGTCGGCAGTACCGCGTCCGGCTTCTCCTTAGCCACGATCTCTTTAATGGAATCGGTCGTCATCGGCAGCATGTACGTGGCATCCGCCATTAAAGGATCTGTCATGATTGTCGCGGGATTCGAGTTGATCAGTACGATCTCATACCCCTCCTCCTGTAACGACCGGCAAGCCTGTGAGCCGGAATAGTCAAACTCGCAGGCCTGACCGATCACGATAGGGCCTGATCCAATGATGAGAATTTTATGTATGTCGTCGCGTCTTGGCATTGAGTTTCTTTTTACTTACTGATGGGTGGTGTGTTTGCTGCTTCCTGATCTCAAGCGGTTACTGTCTGCTTCTTTTTCATCATGTCAATGAACTGATCGAAGAGATATGCTGAATCATGCGGCCCCGGTGAAGCTTCGGGGTGGTACTGCACCGAAAAGCCGGGAAACTTTTTGAACCTCAGCCCTTCTACGGTACCATCATTAAGATTCACATGGGTTATCTCTGCCACGTCTTCCTGTACGCTGTCTTCGGTAACCGCAAAGCCATGATTCTGAGTGGAGATCTCTACCAGGCCGGTATCCAGGTTCTTGACCGGATGATTGGCTCCGCGATGCCCCACAAACATTTTACCTACCTGGATACCCTCGCTCAGCGCCATCAGCTGGTGCCCAAGACAGATACCGAATAAGGGCTTTCCTGTTGACTTCGCATACTCCACCGCTTCAAGGGCATATGCTGCCGTGGCATTCGGATCTCCGGGTCCGTTGGAAAAGAAATACCCGTCGGCATTCCAATCTTTAATCTCCTCCAGGGGCGTTTTTGCCGGGAAAATTCTTAATGTGCATCCGCGGGAGTTCAGGCTGTTGATGATGTTCTGCTTAATACCGTAATCAAAGGCCGCTACCCGAAGGTCTCCGTTACCGTTTACCGTCTGTGCCTCTTCCCGCGTAACTCTTGAGGCTAACTCCAGGCCCTCCATATCGTCCCAGTCTTTGGCCATTTGAACCAGCTTCTTTTCATCCATTTCCGTTGATGAGATCACCGCGTTCATTACTCCTTTCTCGCGGATATGGCGGACCAGGGCGCGGGTGTCCACTCCGGATATCCCGGTTACCTTATGATCTTCCAGGTACTCCTGCAGGCTTCGGTCTGCCATAGGATTGCTGTACTCCCAGGAAAAGGATCGCACGATCACCCCGGCCACCATCACTTTGCGGTGCTCGTCATCCCGAAGCATGGTCCCGTAATTTCCGATGTGAGGATAGGTCATCATCATAAGCTGCCCGTAGTAGCTCGGGTCGGTAAAGATTTCCTGGTAGCCCGTCATGCTGGTGTTAAAGCAGAGCTCGCCGCCCGTTATGCCCTCATGACCTATAGCCCAGCCGTGTACAACGGTACCGTCACTGAGTGCAAGGATGGCTTTTTTTCTCGGATGTAAAGACATATTCAGAACTGAATTAAGGTGGGTTTGGCATCAAAAAAAATCCGACTACGAATACCGCGCCGGATTTTAAACTTGATATCGGAAAGAGGAAATGACATCAGCAGAGCTCCCTGAGTTTGTGAGCGTTGATCGCCGATGTTTCAAAGCTATGGATTGCTAACAGATTTATCGTAAACAGCTTTGTTTAAAGTTTCGCTAAGATAAGAAGCGGTGCCTTTGGATTCAATCGGGAATGATGACTTTGTTCAAAAAACAACCCTGTATTTTGAATTCTTTTACTTATGGTATAGCTTCATCTGGTTTCGAGTGCAGACTATGGTACTGCAAATTAGTGCTTTAGCACTCACACAAACATAAATCAAACAAAGGTTCGTATGAAAAAGTCATTATACAGAGCTGTGGTCACAGCTTCATTATTCGCATTTGCGTTTTCACTAAAACCTGTACAGGCTCAGGAGGGAGCGATACAAATCGGGCCGGGATTGGTATACGGTAACCAGGTTGAGCGACTTGGAGTAAAAGCGGATGGCACCTATTCGATCAATGAGAATATCAGAGCAGCCGCGGATTTCACCTTATTCTTTCCGGAGAAGACCGATCTTGGTGGTGGCAATGAACTAACCACTACATGGATGGCGCTCAATTTCAACGCGCACTACATTTTTTATTCTCAGGATGAAATTTCGGCATACGGACTTGGCGGTTTGAACATTGCAATACTCCGGGCCTCGGTTACAGGCGGTAACAGCAACTCGGAATCGGAGCTTGGACTAAACCTGGGGGCCGGAGTGGAATACACGGCCGACTTCGGAAATCTGTTTGGTGAGCTTACACTGGCCGGCCTGGCCGGCGATGCTGATCAGCTGGTGATCGGAGGAGGCGTACGCTTTCCCCTTTGACCTATTCGCAATACTGAAATCGAAGCCCCGTCAATGGCGGGGCTTTTTTGTTTTTATTCCCGATTACTTCTCAATCGGAAGCATCTTTATTTTTGTTCAATGCCCTCGCCACAAACCATACACCTGCAGCAAACATAGCGAGTATCACCAGGAGCATCACCACCAGAATGATAATCTCCGTGGGACCTAATTTGGTAAACATAAGAACCTGATTTACTTTAAGGTTATCCCATATTTACACGTTATGCTTTTCAGATGCAACTGCTTTCTTTATCAACGAGCCTGTAAGGGTGGAAAGGCCACTTACAAGTCCTCCCAGGATGCCGGTTATCAGGATGACCACCCATGGGGAATTGACGGAAAGCATCTCGGCTACGCGCGTTGACAGGATACCGTCATTGCTGATATGTACATAGAGAGCCTGAATTGTCCACAGGACAAACAATGCCAGAAATCCGGTACCGAAAGCCTTGCCGCTATCCGGGTGAAACTGATATCCCAGGATCAAGCCCGGAATGGCAATACTCCACCAGGGTAATACCATGTTCAGTAAAAAAGATGTAAGAATAAGAAGGAAAAATAACATCATACTATGCCCCTTTTAGTTTCCCGGCCTCATCGACAGTTTAAATAAATAGTCGTCCGGAACCTGTTTCATAAACTCCAGTTCAAAAAACTCACCGGTTCTCCAGCTTTCCACCATCTCGTCATAATTCGGGCTGCCCGGGTTGCCGGATGCTCCGCCCGGATAGACCCCGTATCCTTTCACTTCCGGCCCTAATTCCACGACCATGCGCCATGAAGGTCCGTGCTCGCCGCGGGTGGCATTGACCGATTCGGATGAGCCTCCGCTGTAGAGGTTTTCTTTTCCCATGCCGGGGATATAGGCAATATGTCCGATGTCGTTATTGATCACGCGCCCCCAGTCCCAGCCCGGACCAAATGCTCCGTACGTATTCTCAAGGCGCTGCAATGCCTCTTTGAAGGAGCTGGTGGCCAGCTCTTCTATGGTTTCTGTTTGTTCTGTATTCACATTATCAATGAACGCAAACCCGGGTTCCGCTTTAAGCACTTCCGTGACCCTGTCTCTGGGTGGCCAGCGCAAGAGAGCATCTGTTGAATTCATTTCATCCTCAAATACTGAGTAGTAGAGCCTGCTCCACCACCACCTGAAAATACCCGGAGCCTTTTTTTCCGCGTCATTGAAATAATCCCATCCTCTCAGAATGTCCAGCTTTTCAAGCTCTTCCTTCGTCAGTTCTTCCTCCATGACCCATTGCAGCATTTGCGGGAGAATCGTAGCGGCATGGTAGCTGTAATTATCCATCTGAAGACCCTGCATATCCCGCACGGTGATGCGCTCCATTTCCGACAGGCGGTCGTTGATCCTTTTTCCGCGTTCAAAAGGAGCATAGTCGTCATCCAGGTAATAGGGATAATTGGGCGCTGCCGACTCCTGGTTGGCAGAACTCACGAATCCTCTTTCCGGATTCACTATGTGGGGGACATGGTCCCGGGGAATCCATCCCTGCCAGTCATATGCGGGATCCGTCCCGTCACTTACCGTTCTCCCCTGGTGTTTCCATTTGTTGGGGAATTTTCCGTTCACCCATAAGGCGATATCTCCCTCATTGCTGGCAAACACGAAGTTCTGAGCCGGAGCCACATAATGACGCAGCGCTTCTACAAAATCCTGATAATCGCTGGCCCGGTTTAGCTCATAAAAGGTTTTCATTTCATTGGAGGCCTCATGGGCGATCCACCGCATAGCGTGATAGACGGGATCGGCCTCTTCATCGGTCCTTGACTCAACTTTCGTAACCGGACCGTGATGGGTATAGATCACCGTATCACTTACTGTTTCAGCTTCCCTCACTTTGATCTCTTCGATTCGGATAGTCGTTGGCTTCCATTCACCATCATGCCAGTATTCCTGCATGCTATCATCCCGAAACCGGATCTCATACCAGTCCAGCACATCCGAGCCCACATTGGTCACCCCCCATGCCACATCTTCATTAAACCCGATCACCACACCCGGCGCACCCGCCAGCGTTACCCCATAGGTATTGATGCCCGGTGCATTCAGCTGCACTTCGTACCATATCGATGGCAGGGTGAGGGAGAGATGTGGATCATTGGCTAAGATCGGGTAACCCGACTCTGTTTTTGAACCGGACACCGCCCAGTTGTTACTGCCCACACCTTCAGGCATGGGGAAAGGATCCAGGTCCCTGGCATGCGCCGGCACAAAAATGGTATCGGGAGCTTCCGGAACCTGTGCCTCAAAGTCCCACACCCTGCTTCGGGGAATGATCGGATCCAGCAGTCCGGGATCCTGCGTAAAGAATTTATCGACAAAATCTTCTCCGAAATATCTGAGCGTGTTGCTGGTCCGGACATCCTGATTACCGGCTGCCAGTGTACGCGTCATGTTCTTAAGCAAATAGAGCGTTTTGACCGGGCCCCATGCTTCAGGCTCAAAATCCAGGATCTTGTACTCCAGCGGATAGTCGGCGGGCTCCAGTGAATTGATATAGGCATTGACTCCGTCCGAATAGGCCTGATAGATGGCGAACATCCCGGTATCCTGCTTCACAAATTCCAGGGCTTTTTCAGCGCCGTAGGGCATTCCCCAACGGCGGGTGGTCCGGTCCCTGTTCAGGGATCGTTCCCCAAAAAACTCTGAAAGGCGGCCGGCTGCATCATAGGTTTGCAGCTCCATCTGGAAGAGGCGGTCTCTGGCCACCACATAGCCAAGGGCATAGTAGAGGTCATGGTCGTTCCCGGCGAAGATATGGGGAACCCTGCGCTCATCGAAGACCACCGAAACTTCTTCCCGGAGATCCTCCAGTACCAGCTCTTCGGAACCAGGGACTGAGGTCTCCGCATTCGCCCAGAACCCGGCGTCGGGATCGAAGAATTTGCCCAGCGGCGGTGCCGAACCGAATTTGGTATTAAGGACAAAAATAAGTGCGATCAGAAGAAGGAGAGCCGCTCCTGCTTTTAGGTTATTCATCTAGATAAGTCTTGGGATTAACAGCTCCCCACATTTAACACAATGGCTGCAAAGTTACAAGCCTACCAGAGCAGCATCTTCATACAGAACACACTTCCCCCGCTTTTGAGGTACTCTTTGGTACTGAATTCATGCACCTTGAATCCTGCGTCTCGCAGCTGCTGATTCATGTCGGTACATCCCTGCTGAATGAAGACGTTCTTGCCGTCTGCACAGGTGGCGTTGCAGGCAAACAGATGTTCAGCCTCGTACTTATTCGCCTCCAGAATGTTCGGGAATATGGCTTCAATAAGCTCTCTTCCCTGCGTGGTAAAAGCGGGGGGATAGATCATTACAGTGTTCTCATTCAACACGCAGAAGCAGGTGTCGAGGTGGTAGAACTTATCATCTACCAGTTCCAGGGTGATCACCGGAACCTCAAAGG